>NZ_LT732554.1:0-2532500 GCF_900155625.1 Virgibacillus dakarensis | reverse complement strand
CCATTACGAGCAGTGGGTTCCCCCATTCGGAAATCCCCGGATCGCAGTCTACTTACGACTCCCCGAGGCATATCGGTGTTAGTCCCGTCCTTCTTCGGCTCCTAGTGCCAAGGCATCCACCGTGCGCCCTTCTTCACTTAACTATTTTCTAAGCTCTAAAAACGCTATTACGTTTGATGTCGTTGTTTGTCTTTCTCTTATTTAGTTTTCAAGGTACAAGTTCCACAGGATGTGGTGACTTCTGTGTTCGTCACAGGACGTGACGGCTTTTAACAGAAGTTCCTTTGAGAGCATTCACTCTCTCAAAACTGAACCAAACAACCCAGTATGGCTTATGAAAGATGACTCTTTCACGTTCCGTAGTTATCCTTAGAAAGGAGGTGATCCAGCCGCACCTTCCGATACGGCTACCTTGTTACGACTTCACCCCAATCATTGGCCCCACCTTCGGCGGCTGGCTCCAAATGGTTACCTCACCGACTTCGGGTGTTGCCAACTCTCGTGGTGTGACGGGCGGTGTGTACAAGGCCCGGGAACGTATTCACCGCGGCATGCTGATCCGCGATTACTAGCGATTCCGGCTTCATGCAGGCGAGTTGCAGCCTGCAATCCGAACTGGGAATGGTTTTATGGGATTTGCTTCACCTTACGGCTTCGCTGCCCTTTGTTCCATCCATTGTAGCACGTGTGTAGCCCAGGTCATAAGGGGCATGATGATTTGACGTCATCCCCACCTTCCTCCGGTTTGTCACCGGCAGTCACCTTAGAGTGCCCAACTAAATGCTGGCAACTAAGATCAAGGGTTGCGCTCGTTGCGGGACTTAACCCAACATCTCACGACACGAGCTGACGACAACCATGCACCACCTGTCTCTCTGTCCCCGAAGGGAACACGCTATCTCTAGCGCTAGCAGAGGATGTCAAGACCTGGTAAGGTTCTTCGCGTTGCTTCGAATTAAACCACATGCTCCACCGCTTGTGCGGGCCCCCGTCAATTCTTTTGAGTTTCAGCCTTGCGGCCGTACTCCCCAGGCGGAGTGCTTAATGCGTTAACTTCAGCACTAAGGGGCGGAAACCCCCTAACACCTAGCACTCATCGTTTACGGCGTGGACTACCAGGGTATCTAATCCTGTTCGCTCCCCACGCTTTCGCACCTCAGCGTCAGTTACAGACCAGAGAGTCGCCTTCGCCACTGGTGTTCCTCCACATCTCTACGCATTTCACCGCTACACGTGGAATTCCACTCTCCTCTTCTGCACTCAAGTCCTCCAGTTTCCAATGACCGCTCGCGGTTGAGCCGCGAGATTTCACATCAGACTTAAAAGACCGCCTGCGCGCGCTTTACGCCCAATAATTCCGGACAACGCTTGCCCCCTACGTATTACCGCGGCTGCTGGCACGTAGTTAGCCGGGGCTTTCTGGTGAGGTACCGTCACGGTACCGCCCTCTTCGAACGGTACTTGTTCTTCCCTCACAACAGAGTTTTACGATCCGAAAACCTTCATCACTCACGCGGCGTTGCTCCGTCAGACTTTCGTCCATTGCGGAAGATTCCCTACTGCTGCCTCCCGTAGGAGTCTGGGCCGTGTCTCAGTCCCAGTGTGGCCGATCACCCTCTCAGGTCGGCTACGCATCGTTGCCTTGGTAGGCCGTTACCCTACCAACTAGCTAATGCGCCGCGGGCCCATCTGTAAGCGATAGCCGAAGCCATCTTTCAACTTCTCCCCACGCGAGAAAAAGTATTATCCGGTATTAGCCCCGGTTTCCCGGAGTTATCCCGATCTTACAGGCAGGTTGCCCACGTGTTACTCACCCGTCCGCCGCTCGTTCCACTAGCGTCCTCCCGAAGGATTCCGCTTGCTTCCCGCGCTCGACTTGCATGTATTAGGCACGCCGCCAGCGTTCGTCCTGAGCCAAGATCAAACTCTCCAAAAAAGTTTGTATAAGACTAACACCAATTAATCTTATGAAATGTCTTAGCTTCAAAAATTGATTTCAGTGTCAAAAGCACTTCATCGGAATCTGACCTCCGGCTTCTGACCTCTGACATCCGTTCACATACTGGTTGTTTTGTTCAGTTTTCAAAGAGCAAAATATTTCGCTGTTTATTTCCGACAGCATAAAGATTATATCACTTCCGATGATAATTGTCAACAACCCAAAAATCATCATTATTCTCTTCATTTTACCGCCGCTTTTGTAACAGCAAAATATATATTACTCCCCCAAAAGATAAAAGTCAATACTTATTTTCCCGCAAAATATAAAATTAAACCCTGTACGCAGTAATCGTTACAAAATTACTTCTCCATCCCAGTTCAACATACCTCCAGTCATGCTTGAGACACGGAAACCGCGCTCGTTCAAATAAGCAGCAGCATTCAAACTTCTTCTTCCAGACCGGCAGACCATAACATAATGTTTTTCTTTATCCAAGGTGTCGATTGATTGCGGAATATCCTGTAATGGAATATGCCTTGCATCTGCAATCATTCCTTGTGCTACTTCCTCATCTTCTCGCACATCGATCACAACAATATTTTTATCTTCTTTCATTAACTCTTCTAATTCATGTGGTGTCATTTCATTAATATTATCCATCATTTCTATCCTTTCAAAAAAAGATTATTCCTATATTCATCATACGTATCACATGAATAACATGCAAGCGAGTAACACACAATAAGTGTATTCTTACTACCGATGAATGGAGACAAATCATGAAACAGTTTATTTTATTCCCGCTAATTTTTACATTTTTCATCTTGGTACCTATATTAACGGTAGCAGCAGTTGAAGATACAAACAATCATAAAACTATCCTAGTTGCAACCTATCACGAGGATGTAACCGGAGATGGCCAAAAGGAAGAAATCCAATTAAAAGGAATTCGCTTTAGTCAGGACAGCAGTTATTTCCATAACTTGTGGGCAGATATTAAAGGTCCACAAACGAAGCAGTGGAAAATCGTATATGAAGGCGGATACAAGCCGACACTCCAGTTTATAGATTTAAATCACGATGGAATTAATGATGTACTTTTTCAAAGTGCCACCAATGAAACCAGCGACTTATATAGCTATCAATTCAACACATTAAAAAATGAAAAGCTTACAAAACTGGCAATACCCGAATCTTATACAATTACCGGGAAATTTAAAAATAATTTTAAGGCAGCATTAACGATAGATCCAAGCAAAAAACCAATAATAATTGACATGAAGGAACGAAAAACAAAACATATTCACCAGGGGATTTATGACAGGGATGGTAAACTTCTCAAGGAAACAAAACTGTTGATTGCCCCTATTACATTTTTCGAACCAGCATTCATCAGTAAAAGCAAAGGGTATGGGTTAAAAAGTTACCAACAGGTTAGCGGGGCAAACCACCAGGATAAATTAGGGACAATCGAAGCTTTTTGGTATTTTGAGAAAGGAAAATGGATAAAGCTAAATCAGGAATGGAATGCTTCAAATTAAACGTAAAATGAAACTTCATTCAGTCGGGTTTACCCACGCACAGGACGTGATAGTGCAGGAAAAGGCATGCGGACGTGACGGTTTTAGCATGCCCTTTCTCCTCACCGAAGATTAGTTGAGGCCAACACCACAAAGACGTCACCAAAGGACGTGGTGTTCTTAGTCTTTGTTCCTAAAATCGACCCTTTACGGGCTGTTTATCCCCCACCTTCCTGTTTTTGATTTACTCACGCTTAGAGGTGGGGAAATTACAGGCCCGTAAACGCGTGTAAACTATATAGGCTTTTAAAAAAGTCGGCAAACTAATCATGCCGACTTTTTTTGATTGCTGTACAATACGTCTGTTCTTTTTTATATTATATACAGAGGACGTTTAAAAAGTTACCAAATGATAAGCGGCGAATCTCTTCGTTTTCGACAAGGGGTTCTTCTGCTAAAATCGCCCACGACAATCGCCAACAGCAGAAGTCAGCACGTCCTGTGCAAGCCCGGTGCCGGGAGTTACGCCGCCTCGACCTTCAAGACCGAATTCGGCGACTTTTTGAACACGCATATACAGAAGAAAAATAAAAAAGAAGGAATTTTTATGAAAAAGTTTACTATTATCGGCGGCGGAATTTTAGGTGCTGCAACAGCATATCAGCTTGCCAAAGCTGGTTCTGAAGTGAGGCTGATTGATCGTAATGACAAGGGGCAAGCGACAGATGCTGCCGCAGGAATTGTGTGTCCTTGGCTTTCGCAGCGCAGGAATAAGGCATGGTACAGGCTAGCAAAAGGCGGGGCACGGATTTATCCCAATCTGATCGCGCAACTAGCCGATGACGGAGAAAAAGAAACAGGTTATGACCGTGTTGGTGCGATTAGTATCCATAATGACGAAGATAAGGTAACTGCAATGAAAAAGCGAGCACTGAAACGACGGGAAGATGCTCCGGAAATCGGCGAAATCAGCCTGCTTGATGCATCTCAAACAAAAGCGATGTTTCCTCTTCTGGAAGATGGCTACAAGTCTGTTCATGTTAGCGGGGCAGCCCGGGTGAATGGTCGTCAACTAAAAGAAGCATTGCTTAATGGGGCAAAAAAGCGTGGGGCAAAAATAATTTATGGTAATGCAAAACTGGTTCATAAGGAAAAATACGTAACCGGAGTTAAAGTCAATGGCGAAACGTTTCCTGCGGATATGACGATTGCCGCAAATGGGGTCTGGATGAACGAATTACTCCAACCATTGGAGATGCAATTTGCTGTCACATCACAAAAAGCACAAATTATGCATTTGCAGGTTGCCAGTTTTGAATCGATAAATCGGCCTGTTGTTATCCCGCCAAACGATCAATATCTTGTACCTTTTAATGATAATCGAATTGTTGTAGGTGCGACACATGAGAACAATACTGGATTGGACTATCGTGTTACAGCAGGTGGAATCAATGAAATTTTAACAAAAGCAATTCAGGTTGCTCCAGGATTATGTGACGCGACCATATTAGAGACAAGAGTAGGTTTCCGGCCGTTTACACCAGGATTCCTTCCTGTCATCGGTAAGTTGCCGGGATATGAAGGTCTGCTGCTGGCAAATGGTCTGGGTGCTTCAGGACTAACAATGGGGCCTTTCATTGGCACTGAATTGGCTAACCTGGCACTAGGTTATCCAATGCAGATTAATATTGCAGATTACGATATTGCGGGTGCGCTTATTTAAAATTTAAGTAAAAGGATCTCCAGCCGTTTTCAGAAGGAGATCCTTTTTTGCTTATAGCGATAACGTTTAGCAATCAATTCGCAACAATATTAACCAATTTCCCTGGAACAACAATAACCTTTCTCACTGTTTTTCCTTCCAGCCATTCCCGAATCTTTTCATCCTCAAGTGCCTGTTTTTCCAAATCATCCTTGGAAATATCTTTGGCTACATTCATTTTTGAGCGTACTTTACCCATTACCTGCAGCACAACTTCAATCTCATCTTCTACCAATTTTGCTTCGTCATACATTGGCCATCCTTCGTAACTGATTGTACCCGTATGTCCAAGTTTTCTCCACAGCTCCTCACACAGATGTGGTGCAACAGGAGACAGTAATTTCACAAACCCTTTGACATATTCCTTTGGAAGCTCCGCAGCTTTATATCCTTCATTCACAAATACCATCATCTGTGAAATTCCTGTATTAAAATGCAGGTTTTCAAAATCCTCGGTAACCTTTTTAACCGTTTCATGATATACCTTATCCAACGAAGATTCTTCGGTACGATCCGTTATTTTTCCGGACAGTGTTCCATCTTCATTGACAATTAAACGCCAAACACGATCGAGAAACCGTCGTGCACCGTCCAACCCGTTAGTTGACCAGGCAACTGCTGCATCAAGTGGTCCCATGAACATTTCATAAAGCCTGAGCGTATCAGCCCCGTGAGAATTTATAATATCATCGGGATTCACGACATTTCCCTTTGATTTACTCATTTTTTCGTTGCCTTCTCCAAGAATCATGCCTTGGTTAAACAATTTCATAAACGGCTCTTTTGTTGGTACGACACCAATATCATACAAAAATTTATGCCAGAAACGGGCGTACAAAAGGTGTAATACAGCATGTTCTGCACCGCCAATGTATACATCAACAGGCAGCCATTCTTGTAATGCTTCAGGGTCAGCAAGTTTATCGGAGTTTTTCGGATCAACAAAGCGTAAGAAATACCAGCAGCTTCCTGCCCATTGCGGCATGGTGTTTGTTTCCCGGCGTCCCTTCATTCCTGTCTTTGGATCGACTACATTGACCCAATCACTAGTCGAAAGAGGGGATTCCCCTGTTCCCGAAGGTCTAATTTCTGTCATTTCCGGCAGCTCAAGCGGGAGCTCTTCTTCAGGAACTGTACTCATCGTACCGTCTTCCCAATGAATAACCGGAATCGGCTCACCCCAATAGCGCTGTCTGGAGAAAAGCCAATCACGTAAGCGGTACGTTATTTTTTTCGTACCACAATCATTCGCCTCCAGCCACTCAATCATTTTTGCAATAGCTGTCTCTTTGTCAAGCCCATTTAGAAAAGCAGAATTTACGTGTTCTCCATCACCGGTATATGCTTCCTTGGTAACATCGCCACCCGCAACCACTTCCACAATTGGCAGTTCAAACTTGGTTGCAAATTCATAATCTCGCTCATCATGTGCTGGTACAGCCATAATCGAACCTGTTCCATATGACATTAATACATAATCCGCAATCCAGACAGGCATTTTTTCATTGTTTACAGGGTTGATGACAAATGCTCCGGTAAAGACACCTGTTTTATCTTTAGCTAAGTCTGTCCGCTCCAAGTCGGATTTTGTTTGTACTTCTTCGAGATATTTATTGACCGCGGCTTGTTGTTCATCCGTAACAATTTTTTTCACCAATGGATGTTCTGGCGCTAATACCGCATACGTTGCACCAAAAAGGGTGTCAGGTCGAGTTGTGAACACCGTAATTTCATCATCATGTCCATCAACCTGGAAGGTTACTTCGGCACCTTCTGATCGGCCAATCCAATTTCGTTGCATGTCTTTAATGCTTTCTGACCAGTCAAGCTCTTCCAAATCATCAAGCAATCTGTCCGCGTATGCCGTAATTTTTAACATCCACTGTCGCATCGGTTTCCGAACAACCGGATGTCCCCCACGCTCGCTTTTTCCATCGATAACTTCTTCATTGGCCAAAACCGTTCCAAGCGCTGGGCACCAGTTTACAGCCACCTCATCCATATAAGCCAAACCTTTTTCATAAAGCTTGGTAAAAATCCATTGTGTCCATTTGTAGTAGTGTGGATCGGTCGTATTGATTTCCCGATCCCAATCATAGGAAAAGCCCAATTCTTGAATTTGCCGGCGAAAGGTATTAATATTTTGTTCTGTAAACGCAGCAGGACTGTTTCCAGTATCCAGCGCATATTGTTCAGCAGGCAATCCAAACGCATCCCAGCCCATTGGATGCAGCACTTCGTATCCTTGCATCCGTTTCATTCGGGACAAAATATCCGTCGCTGTGTAGCCTTCCGGATGCCCGACATGCAGTCCAGCACCTGACGGGTATGGAAACATATCCAATACATAAACCTTATCTTTATTGGAATACGTATTTGTCTTAAACGTTTTATTGTCCAGCCAATAAGCCTGCCATCTCTTTTCAATTTCCCGATGATTAAAACTCATCCTTCTTCCTCCTTTTCGCGGGGATCCATCCCCCAACCATAAACATTAAAAAAAGCCACTCATCCCTATAGCAGGGACGAGAAGCCTTATTTCCCGCGGTACCACCCAAATTAACGCCGAATTGATGCGTTCACTTTGACCCTTAACGCGGATTATACGGCAGGAACTACTCGTTTCATTCCTGCAACTTAAAGGCGAGTTCATAAAACATTCAGGAACAGTTTTCACCAGCCACTGCCTCGCTAAACCTGAAATATTCTATTACTACTCCTTTGCAACGTCATTTTTCGTTATTATATGGAATTTTAAGCAATCTATCTTGTTTTGTCAAGAATACGGGCAAATTAACGATTCATTTCAGCTGTATCATATATTTTTCCATCCATTCCACTGTATCTATTCCGTGTTTTTCCCGAATTTGCTCAACACAACTTTGTGCAATTACTGTCCCATGTTTTAATAATACGACATCATCAAGGATTGGTTCCACTTCCTTTAGTTCATGGGTTGAAATGATAAGCGTCTGTCTGCCTAAATCCACAAACTGAATCATTCCAGTAATAATCGCCTTACGAACCATGGGATCCAGTCCGGAAAAGGGTTCATCTAACACAATATATGGCGCATTCCGTGCAAGTGTCACCATCATTTTTACCCTTCCTCTATTTCCCTTTGACAAATGTTTTATTTTCCGCTTTATATCCAATTTCATACATGCGGCAATTTCCAATGCCTTTTGCTGATCAAAATCAATGAATTGCGTTTGGTAATAACGGATCAATTCCTCAATCGTAAAAAAAGGATAAAAATAATCCTGGTCAGTCAGATAAGCAACCTTGTCGCTGACTCGCCGATTTACTTGTTGACCGCCAACCAAAACCTTGCCTTCCAAAACATCTTAAAAGATAACTTTTATGCTAAAATAACCGTTCATACTAAATTTTTAAAGGAATGAAAATTTATGATCAAAAATATTATTGCTTTTTCCCACCAACTATTACGTGAATCGGTGCAACCGGGAGATATCGTTATTGATGCTACTGCCGGAAACGGACATGATACAGTATTTCTCGGTAATCTGGTGGGAGAAAATGGACATGTATTGGCTTTTGATATACAGGCTAAGGCAATTGAAGCTGTAAGAATGAAGTTAACAGAACAACATATAGAGAATACTCGGATTATCCATGATAGCCATGAAAATGTAGCAGTATATTTAAATGAGGTCGATCGAATCGGAGGTGCAATATTCAATTTAGGGTATTTGCCGGGTGGGGATAAATCAATTATAACACACGGAGAATCAACAATTATAGCTGTGGAGACCATACTGGAACTTTTGAAAAACAATGGCGTCATAGTCCTGGTCATTTACCATGGACATAAGGGCGGAGTACAGGAAAAAGAAGCTGTTTTACAATACGTTAAACAACTTGATCAGCAAAAATTTAACGCGCTGCAATACGGCTTTATCAACCAGATCAATAATCCGCCATTTATAATTGCGATCGAGAAAAAATAACCGTAAAAACGATTTAAAGCATCGACCAATTGCTTTAAATCGTTCTAACCAAATAGCCGGTGATACATTTTCGTGTTCCAATGAAAAAATGCTGCTTTCCCTCCGCTTTCCTGCAACAAAACTTTCGTCATCTTTTCTCCGCCATCCAAGTTTTTCACCTTTGGATCTGCTAAGTAGAGCCCAACTAATCCATGATGGACAAGTTGATGAAACTTCCGATCTGGCAAAGACTGAACATGTTTATCTGTTTCTTTAATAAAATAAATAAAGCGTTCTTTCATTTTTTCACGGCTCGAATAGTAGCTGCAAAAATTCAAATCCCCTTCCTGTTCATCTTCCTGCTGATCAATATAATAATCCAGCAAAATATGCAGGGCTTGCATGTTTGGAAAATAACTAGTGTAAACCCACTTGGTTAACTCCGGCGCAGACTGTCCACCAAGTGAATAAGAAACCAAACAGAATATGCCGAGTGTTGAACCAGCTGCTGCGGAAAATTCATACCAGCTTAACGAATCACAACTATTTTCTTTTTCATACCAGTTAATTAAGCGGGGAATCCGTTCCTCAAGGGCGACATGCTTATGGACCTGCAAATCACTATACAATCGCTCTAGTTCCAGCACTTCATGTTGAATAACCGAATACCCAGCCAATTGTTGTATAATCTGCTGACACGTACGAACAAGGTCGGCTAAATACCCGCCATCTTCCTGCTCATCCCTTAATGCATAATAATTTTTTATCGTCTTCCCCGGGGTCAGCGCATCTTCCATTGCTTTATGCAACAGGCGAAAATCTGCTGGATCCATAGAAGTACTGCGGTCACACAAATTATCCAGGTAATCGCTAATCGTTTGATACGAAACAATAAATCGTGCCGCTTCCCGCCACCTTTTATGTGCAAGCAGCGCATAAACGGACCCGCCCTGGCAATGAAATCGTTTCGAAGCAATGCTCGCCAGTGCCTGCGCACGCAACTCTTTATTTGGAATTTGCTGTGCCCTTTCCGTCCAATAAGCTAATTCTTGTTTTACCGCCGGGAATATTTTACGGTAGACGGTCAGCATCAAGGTTACTGCAGTTTCTGGTACATGTCTCCCCAACTTTCTTCCTCCGTTCAAATTCTAGACACCATAGATTTAGAAAAATTTGCTATACTACCTATATCATCACATTTTTTACCCAGTTTCAACTTTGGAGGTTTATAACATGATGAGCCACTATAAAAATATTTTACCCAAAATTGATAAATCCGTATTTATTGCAAAGGATGCAACTGTAATTGGCGATGTGACAATCGGCGAACAATCAAGCATCTGGTTCGGCACTGTAATCCGTGGAGATGTGGCTCCGACCCGGATCGGCAAGCGAGTCAGCATCCAGGATTTAACCATGGTTCACCAAAGCCCGGATAACCCTGCTATTGTGGAAGATGATGTAACAGTCGGTCACCAGGTAACATTGCATGGTGCGACGATACGTAAAAATGCGTTAATCGGCATGGGATCCATTATTTTGGACGGTGCAGAGGTTGGCGAAAATGCTTTTATTGGTGCTGGAAGCCTTGTTCCTCCTGGTAAAAAAATACCCCCAAACACCTTGGCATTAGGCAGACCCGCCAAGGTAGTTCGGGAACTGACAGAAAAAGATTATGCGGAAATGGAACGTGTCCGGAAATCATATGTGGAAAAAGGGCAATACTATAAACAGCATACAGATACAGGTATTGAATTATAGATGGTTGTTCCATTCGTCAGCCAGTTTACTGTTTCTAGTTTGGAAACCGCTGAACTGCAAGCCGCTTTATGGTTCTTAATTAATACCGATATATAATATGTTAGTTTTTTATTATTGGAGTGTCCAAATTGCACATTACACTATTCTTTCTTTCTGGAATCATAGCGATTTATTTCATTGTAGCAGGTAGTAAAATATCGAGGAAATGGATCAGCAATTCCTTTATATTTTATGGCGTTCTCTTTACCATAACCTCGATTACTATTGGTTCTATGTACGTAAATGAACATAAATCTGTACTAGTTGCTTCGGTGAAAAACCTGTTGCCCACGCAAAACGATCTGAAACTGATAGAGCCTGCAGAAGCAATGACATCAAATGAACAGGGGCAAGTGAAGGAATCCGTACGGTTAAAAGCACCGTTAATTGGCCAGCTGCCTGAATTACCGCGCGGCTGTGAAGTTACAAGCCTGGCAATGCTCTTGGCCTACCATGACATTCATGTAGACAAGCTGGAATTAGCAAAACGGGTAAAGCGTGACCCAACGCCATATAAAAAGACGGAAGAAGGGATTCATTTCGGTAATCCGAATGAAGGGTTCGTCGGTGATATGTATTCATTTTCCACACCGGGGCTTGGCGTATACCACAAACCGGTAACGGAACTTGCCATGGATTATGCCGGGGAACGGGTGCTTGATTTTTCCGGGCAGGATTTTACTGAAATTATCAACCAATTAAATCACGACCGTCCTATCTGGGTTATTATCAACGCCGCCTATAAAAAACTGCCTAAGAATCAATTTATTACCTGGCAAACGAAAGACGGTCCAGTCAACGTAACAATGCGGGAACACTCGGTACTGATAACCGGCTATGACCAGGACTATATCTATTTCAATGATCCATTAAAGCGCAATAAAAAAGCTCCGATTGAGGAATTTAAAGCTGCATGGATCCAAATGGGAAAGCAGGCGATTACGATATTATAGCGTAATCGCCTGCTTTTTACTCTTGGATATTTTACCTGTTTTTGGTAGTATTTCCGATTCTGATAGTATTTCTAGTCGTTTGGATAGTATTTGACCTGTTTCCGATAGTATTTTGTATTTTCGGATAGTATTTACCCGATTTTGGATAGTATTTTGCATTTTCGGATAGTATTTTACTCATTTTGGATAATATTTCCGATTCCGATAGTATTTCTACCCATCCGACAAAGTTCCCACTCGTTTAGAATTGTTTTTCCCCTATAACAGGTTCCACTACAAAATCGGGTTTGCTCAATTCAGCAATATCAAATTTATTTTCCACAAAAATCTGATGCCACAGCATGAACATTAACACGGTCCAAATCTTCCTGCTGTAGTCTCCCCTGCCTTGGCAATGTGCCTCAAGCAATTCAAGAATAAAAGATTTATAGAGCAAATGATCTGTCTCGCTTTCATGGATCAGCTGTTTTGCCCAGCCATTTAATTCGTTCTTCAGCCAATGGCGAATTGGTACAGGGAATCCAAGCTTTTTACGGTCAAGCACATGATCTGGAACAATTCCACGCGATGCTTCACGCAAAAGACTCTTTGTTGTTCCGTTGGCAATTTTTAGATCAACTGGTATTTCACTGGCGACACGGAATACTTCTTTATCTAAAAACGGGACACGCAGCTCAAGTGAATTTGCCATTGTTGTCCGGTCCGCCTTCAGTAAAATATCTCCGCGCATCCAGGTATGAATATCAACGTACTGCATTTGGTTAACTAATGGATAATTTGCTACATTGTCAAAAAGTTTCCCAGTGATCTCCCGATAGGACAGATTTTCATTATAATGCTGTAAAATTTGCCGTTTTTCTTCATCCTCAAACATTTTCGCATTGCCAATATAACGCTCGCGAAGCGGTGTTGTCCCACGTTCCAGGAAGCTCTTTCCTCTCACCCCTTCTGGCAACACGTCTGCTACTCTAGCCAGCAGATTTTTTGCAGGCCTTGGAATGGATTCGAACAGCTTCAAAGATTCTGGTTCCCGATAAATGTTATAGCCACCGAATAATTCATCCGATCCTTCACCAGATAAAACAACTGTTACATGTTTCCGGGCTTCTCTAGCGACAAAATACAGCGGTACACATGCCGGATCTGCCAGTGGATCATCCATATGCCACATAATTTTTGGGAGCTTATCCACGTATTCCTCAGGTGAAATAATATAAGAGATATTTTCCACATTTAATTTTTCCGCTGTTTCTTTGGCAACATCAACTTCGGAAAAGCCTTCCCGTTCAAATCCGACCGAGAACGTCTTAATGGTTGGATTGAATTCCCTTGCCATCGCAACGATCAAGGTTGAATCAATCCCACCCGATAAAAACGATCCAACTGGCACATCGCTTCGCATATGAACATTTACGGAATCATACATCACGTCTTGAATACGCTTGATCCAATCCTGTTTGTCCATCAAAACGGGATTAAATGTCGCATGCCAGTAGCGGGTAAAGGAAAGAGCTTGACCAGGCTTTTTCACGAAATAATGGCCGGGCTCCACCTTTTTAATCCCCGTCGTCATCGTTAATGGCTCCGGTACAAATTGGAAGCTTAAATAGTGCTGTAATGCTTCATCACTTACTTCTTCTTTTTCCATCATTAACGAAATACTTTTTTTCTCCGAGGCAAAAATAGTACCCTCTTCTGTTTCCCGGTAAAACAATGGCTTAATACCAAACGGGTCACGCGCACCATATAATGTTTCGTTTTCCTTATCCCATACCAAAATAGAAAACATACCTCGCAAATAAGTAAACGCCTGTTCTTTATGTTTAGCAAATAATGCGGCAATTACTTCAGTATCTGACTCTGTTGCAAAGGAATACCCTTCTTTTATTAAATCCTCACGCAGTTCTACATAATTATAAATTTCACCATTAAAAATAAGCCATATTTTTTCATCATCATAGCTCAATGGCTGTTGGCCGCTTTCTATATCAATAATACTTAAACGTCTAAACCCAAATGATACATATTCATCGTGAAAATAACCTTCATCATCCGGCCCTCTGTGGGTGATAATATTGTTTTGCTGTTCAAATACATGTATTGTCTCTTCATTAGGCATACTCGGATGATTGCGGATCATCCCAATAAATCCACACATGCTCTAGCCTCACTCTCAAGATTCGTAATAGTACCTTTCCCGAGTATACCATAAATGATTGTTTATTTCGATATGGAAAGAGCCCTCAAATAATATCAAAAATTATTAAAAATCACGTCCTCCCTTTAATCAGAAGACGTGATCTATTTTCAATTTGAAATTATTTCTTCACTAATGCCTTCAATTCTTCAACCTTATCCGTTCTCTCCCACGGAAATAAGATGTCGGTTCTGCCAAAATGTCCGTATGCGGCGGTATTTTTGAAAATTGGTCGTTGCAAATCAAGCATGCGGATGATGCCTGCCGGACGCAAATCGAACAATTCCCGGACCGCTGCCACCAGCTTTTCTTCGCTGACAATTCCGGTATCAAATGTGTTAATCGCTATCGATACCGGTTCAGCAACACCGATCGCATAGGCAAGCTGTACTTCACACGTTTTAGCAAGTCCTGCAGCTACAATATTTTTCGCCACGTAACGAGCGGCATATGCTGCTGAACGATCTACCTTTGTTGCATCTTTTCCGCTGAATGCGCCTCCGCCATGCCGGGCATAGCCGCCATACGTGTCGACAATAATTTTCCGACCCGTTAATCCGGCATCCCCTTGTGGCCCACCAATAACAAAGCGGCCGGTCGGGTTGATAAAATACTTGGTTGTTTCATCTAATAAATTCACAGGTACAATTGGACGAATAACATGCTCAATCAAATCTTTTTCAATCTGTTCGGTTGAGATATCCTGATGATGCTGCGTAGAAATAACAACCGTATCCACCTTTACCGGGTTATCCTGTTCATCATATTCGACTGTTACCTGGGTTTTCCCATCAGGTCTTAGGTATGCAAGTGTTTTATCTTTCCGGACATCTGCCAATCGTTTTGCCAATTTATGTGCTAACGCTATCGGCAATGGCATTAATTCCTCCGTTTCATCACAAGCAAAGCCAAACATTAAGCCCTGATCCCCTGCACCGATTGCAGCAATCTCTTCATCTGACATTTTTCCTTGACGTGCTTCCAATGCAGTATCTACCCCACCAGCAATGTCCGGTGATTGTTCATCAATTGCCGTAAGCACGGCACATGTTTCTGCATCAAATCCGAATTTTGCCCTTGTATAGCCAATATCTTTAATGGTTTGTCTAACAATGGCGGGAATATCTACATAGGTACTAGTAGAAATCTCTCCTGAAACCAATACTAATCCTGTAGTCACTGTAGTCTCACAGGCAACACGGGCATTCGGGTCTTTCGTTAAAATTTCATCCAAAATCGCATCTGAAATCTGGTCACAAATTTTATCTGGATGGCCCTCTGTTACCGATTCAGATGTAAATAAACGACGATTTGCAGCCATAGGCCAAATCTCTCCCTTTAAATCGTGGTACGGAACTCTATATATTTCAGTAAATATTCCTTTAAAAACAAAAAAGCCTTTCCTGCATGCATGAGGAAAGGAGTTGTGGCCTTTCGCTCTTATTGTTCAAGGAAATATCCTTGCATCAGATTAGCACCTTTTCACTATTGTGATGGTTGCCGGGCTTCATCGGGCCTGTCCCTCCACCAGCTCTGAATAAGAGAGTCCGTTCAGACTATATCCTACCCGAAATCCCTCCCTTCTGTCAACTTTTCACAGCCATTGCATAACATTTTAAATAAAACATTAAATTAGTATGGACTAATTAAATAAATGTGTTATACTAATAACCAGATTCGCAGTAAAACGTATATAGGACGATAAAAATCCATCAAAAAGGAAGGTATCATATATGAAATCGATGGAACGATCAACATTGGCAGATGAACTTTTAGCACAAGGGAACATCCAGCACAACTTATCGGTACCATGTCTTGTAGAAAAAATATTGGCCAGAAATGAAGGGATATTAACGGCAACCGGTGCTATCCAGGCAACTACCGGAAAATATACTGGACGTTCACCTAAAGATAAGTTTATCGTAAAGGATGACATTTGTGAACAATTTATCGACTGGGGTCTTGTGAACCAGGCAATTGATGAAGATAAATTTGACCGGCTATACGAAAAAGTTGTGGCCTTTTTGAAAGATAAGAACGAATTATATTCTTTTAAGGGGTTTGCCGGAGCAGATAAAAAGCATCGCCTGCCGATTCAGGTTATTAACGAATATGCATGGCACAACTTGTTCGCCAGACAATTATTTATTACACCGTCAGATGAAGAGCTTAAAACACATAAAGCCGAATTTACAGTGGTCTCTGCACCAACATATAAAGCAGATCCAGCAGTCGATGGAACAAACTCGGAAACGTTCATTCTCGTTTCCTTCAAGCGCCGGATCATCTTAATCGGCGGAACGGAATATGCCGGAGAAATCAAAAAATCGATTTTCTCGGTTATGAATTATTTGCTGCCGCAAAAGGATATTTTATCCATGCATTGCTCGGCAAACGTTGGTCAGGAAGGTGACGTCGCGTTATTCTTTGGCCTGTCCGGGACAGGTAAAACGACACTGTCTGCTGATCCATATCGCCGGCTAATTGGCGATGACGAACACGGCTGGAGCCCAAATGGCGTCTTTAATATTGAAGGCGGCTGTTATGCGAAATGTATCAACCTTTCCTATGAAAAGGAACCACAAATTTTTAATGCAATCCGGTTTGGCTCCGTCCTGGAAAATGTCATCATTGATGAAGAATCACGGCTGCCGGACTATGACGACACGATATTAACTGAAAATACCCGGGCAGCATATCCGCTGGAAAATATCGATAACATCGTTACACCTAGTGTCGCTGGCCATCCAAATACCATTATCTTTTTAACTGCTGATGCATCAGGCACACTGCCACCAATCAGCAAACTAACGAAAGAGCAGGCGATGTATCATTTTTTAAGTGGATACACGAGTAAGCTGGCAGGTACAGAGCGTGGTGTAACCGAACCACAGGCAACGTTCTCAGCATGCTTTGGCTCACCGTTTTTGCCTTTAGCACCGTCAACCTACGCCGAAATGCTGGGGGAGAAAATCGACCAGTTCAATTCCAATGTGTTCCTGGTGAATACAGGCTGGACGGGTGGTTCATATGGTGTAGGCAATCGTATAAAACTTTCCTACACGAGAGCAATGGTTCATTCCGCATTAGAAGGTGAATTAAATACTGTTGAGACAGTCAAAGAAGACATCTTTGGCTTGGAAATTCCAATGCACGTACCCGGTGTTCCCGACGAGGTGCTCATACCACGAAATACATGGACTGATAAATCAGCCTATGATGATGCAGCAAAAGCGCTTGCGCTAAAATTTCATGATAACTTCAGGAAATTCACTAAAGCAAGTGAGCAAATTGTTCAGGCAGGGCCATTGTATAAACCTGAACAATAATTTTCGTTATAAACGGATGATGTTCAAAAAGTCACCAATGATAAGCGGTTTTTTTGAACACATCTGATTAATCTTTGATCAGTTAACATGTTTCCTCATCCTAAATGGATTTTTATATGGAAGGAAAAACTGGCGGCATTGGTTAGTTGCCCCAGTTTGTATGAATGAAAAGCGAATTGTCAGATGATCCTGACTGCCGATCTCTTAATGGAGGTCGGTTTTTTTTATCAGCTAAGAAAGTATATAAATTTAGGCTCTATTCTGCTCCCAGCAGAGTAAGCCACGTCCGGCTCCAGCGCTTAGCGGCTAGTGTGCTTTTGTGCTTTTCCGAAACAAGTTTCATTACGGATGAACGTACCTCTTTTAGCGATTCAACTTAGAATGTAAACTAGGCATTCACACATTTTCCTCGAAAACATACACTGTTTTGAAATACCCCATTTGAAATGGAAAGGAAAGATATGGATGAAAAAGTTGACGTATTTGCTGCTATTTTCAAGTCTAATGCTTATTTTCCTGTCAGCATGCAATTCCGATACCAAAACGGAAAAAACACCAATCAAACTGGCTGAAGTTACCAGGTCGATATTTTACGCACCACAATACGTTGCAATTGAAAAAGGACTTTTTGAAGAGGAAGGATTAGATGTCGAGCTGCAAACAACATGGGGCGGTGATAAAACAATGACATCCTTGTTGTCAGATGGTGCAGATGTTGCGCTTGTCGGTTCTGAAACTTCTATTTATGTCTATAGCCAGGATTCAAAGGATTACGCAGTCAACTTTGCCCAATTAACCCAAACAGATGGGACTTTTTTAGTAGCTAAAGAGGAACACCCAGATTTTAAGTGGGATGAACTTAAAAACAGTACATTTTTAGGTCAGCGTAAGGGTGGGATGCCGCAAATGGTTGGCGAATTTGTTCTAAAGAAACATAATATCGATCCACATGCAGACTTAAATTTATTACAGAACGTTGATTTTGCAAATATCCCAGGTGCATTTGTTTCAGGGGATGCTGAATACGTTCAATTGTTTGAGCCGACTGCGAGTATTTTTGAAAAGGAAGGAAAAGGCCATATCATCGCGTCATTTGGTGAAGCGTCCGGACACGTTCCCTATACCGTTTTCATGGCAAAAGAAAGCTATATAAAGGATAACAAAGAGACGATCCGGAAATTTACAGAGGCTGTTTACAAGGCACAGCAATGGGTTCAGGAAAACAGTGCAGAAGATATCGCCAAGGTTATACAACCATATTTTGAAGACACTGACCTTGAGATGATCACTTCTTCCATTGAACGGTATAAAAGTCAAGGTTCCTTTGCCACCGATCCCATTTTAGATGAAGAAGAATGGAATAATCTGAAAGAGATAATGCAGGAAGCTGGTGAATTACCGGCAGATGTACCATATGAAGATTTGGTAAACACTGATTTTGCAAAGGATGTTATCGGTAAGTAAGGAGGGGAAGTTGGTGTCATTTCTTACTTTAGAACATGTATCACATCATTATTTTTCGAAAAAAAGTTATACAAAAGCACTGGAGGATATCTCGCTTTCCGTGAAAGACGGTGAATTTGTTGCACTACTTGGGCCTAGTGGATGTGGAAAATCGACCATATTATCCATTATTGCCGGTATTATTAAGCAAACCACAGGTGAGGTCCTGCTCGAGGGAAAACCCGTTCCAGAATCTGAACTGGCAATTGGTTATATGCTTCAGCAGGATTACCTGTTTCCATGGAAAACAATTATTGAAAATGTACTAATCGGTCCGAAAATCGGGCATAAGAAAACAAACGATATAAAAGAAAAGGCATTAGAGCTATTGGAGGAAGTCGGGCTTGCAAATGTTGCGGATGCCTATCCTGGATCACTCTCAGGTGGGATGCGCCAGCGGGTTGCCTTGGTACGTACACTGATTACGAACCCCAAGATTCTACTGTTGGATGAACCATTTTCCGCACTTGATTATCAAACAAAGCTAAAGCTTGAAGATTTGGTATCGGAGTTACTGCGGTCTTATCAGAAAACAGCCGTTTTGGTTACACATGATATCGGTGAAGCAATTTCCATGAGTGATCGAATTTTACTTATGAATGCAAATCCGGGTTCTATCACAACTGTTTTTGAAGTTCCTATCGAATTGCGTAACGAAAAACCCTTTTTTGTGCGCAGACACCCAAAATATCAGCTATTGTTTGATAAAATCTGGGAGGCATTAAATAAAGAAGATGCAACCAAGGAAAAGGTGGTGCAGGACCAACATGAAACCGAAATCTGACCATCATCTTTTTGAGGCATATAAACGTAATTTGCAGCGTGAAAAGAAAATAGTACTCACCTGGCAGCTTATTATTTTAGTCGGTTTTTTTGCGATCTGGGAAATCACCAGCAGATTAAATTGGATTGATCCATTGCTATTTAGTTCACCCTCCAAGGTTATTCAACAATTAATTGAAAAATTTTCAGATGGATCAATATTACCGCATATACAGGCAACCATATTGGAAACCGTGCTCGGCTTCATTATCGGAACGCTTGCCGGTATCCTCATCGCAACCATTCTTTGGGCATCACTAAGATTATCTAAAATAATGGATCCATATCTCGTTATCATGAACGCCATGCCAAAGGTTGCCCTCGGTCCAATTATTATCGTTGCACTTGGCCCCGGATATACGTCTATTATTGCAATGGGGGCCATCATTTCCGTTGTGATCACGACACTAGTTGTTTATTCAGGGTTCAGAGAGGTCGACCCAAACTACGAGAAAGTATTAAAAAGCTTTGGAGCGAGCCGCTGGCAATGTTTTAAAGAGGCCATATTCCCTGCCACAATGCCGACCATGATTTCGACATTAAAGGTGAATGTTGGACTATCTTGGGTAGGAGTAATCGTCGGCGAATTTCTCGTTTCCAAAGAAGGATTAGGCTATTTAATCGTGTACGGGTTCCAAGTATTTGATTTCACATTGGTCATGTCAAGCCTGATTATCATTGCAATTGTCGCCGGTATCATGTACAAAGGAGTCGAAAAAATCGAAAGCTGGCTGATCAAGCATACTGGGTAACTCAAAAGCCGAAAGACCATTGGCTCAAATCGACATACAAAGGATCAACATTTTTCTACTTCAAATAACACCTGGAAAATTTCCTTTCAGGTGTTATTTTTGTGGAAAAATTTGTCTGCGTTTTTCTCTATATACCCCATACATTGAGGTAACACGCCATCCTTCATAATAAAACTGTACAAATCATTATGTTTTACATCATTCGGAATACTATCCAGCAGTAACGGTCCATCGGTTTCGAAGTACGTATGCTGCTGTGTTAAATCACTAACCGTGGCAAAATACACGTTTTTAATAATATTACCGCCTTTTCCAGCGACAAAATATTGTCCGATATACGCTATTTCCTTTACCTTTCCACCAGTTTCTTCCATAACTTCACGAATTGCCGCTTGCTTCGCTGTTTCACCTTTCTCCACCTTGCCACCTGGAAATTCAAATCCACGATCCTTGTGTTTGGTCAATAACCAGTTATCCTTAAATTTACAAATAACCCACACATGCTTGGGGGTTTTCGAAAAAGGCTGATCAGCAAAGGAAAGCTTAACCTCATTATTGTAGTAATCCTTAAAAATATTCATCGTTCAACTGCCTTCACTTCCTAAAAGTTATCAGGAATAGTCAACATTTGTAATCCTCCAGCCATCGTCATAGGTAAAGTCAATTTCAATCGAATACACGCCATGTAACGCTGACCTGCTATGCTGTACCACTTTTACTTGGTTCTTTTGCAATTGTATCACATTAAAGTCATTATTTTCATCCAGCCAAGCTGGTGTTTCTGTAGGAATGATGTACAACCCATCATCCTCTTCATCATAGTACATGTCAATGAATTTTTCTGCTGTTTCTTTGGATGCAACCTGGTCAAAGGCCTTGATTAATGCTTCTTTTGTTTTAAAGTTCGTTACTTTATAGTTGTTACCAGTATCCTGCACGAGCAGATCCATAAATTTATTCGTTTTCGCTATTATTTCTTCTTTGGTAATTGGCTGCTGCTTAGACTGATCCTTATTCACTGTACTGCTTGCTGCTTCAGCATAAGTGTACTGCTCATTGCTTGCAACTGCCATTGTTAACCCGGTTTTCGGCATGAAAAATAGTAAAGGTAGTACGATTACAGTAATAATCCATTTCGTAACATGATGATTCCGCATAATAAAATCCTCCCCGGTTGTAAGTAAGTACCTTGTTAGTTAGGATATTCCTATTTACGGAGAGGATTAAACCTCTAATCGACCAAGATTACCTTATCTGTTATATTCAGCTAAATAAGGCCGTCACCCTTTGCGTATTCCATTAAAACAGGAAATTTGAATCTTCTCCGATCAAATTTCCTCACAATTTCTATCTATAAGAGGATGTTCAAAAAGTCCGGTAAAAATGACACTTCAGGATAGGGGATCTTCGACTAAGTACCGACACGTCCTGTGTCGAACGTCGAAGTCACCACCTCCTGTGGAAGCTCGTTGGCTTGTTTCTCCGCTGCTCATGTATCTAATTCATACATTCCGCTGCTCGAAACTACGCCGCCTCGAACTTCTCGGTCCTTTTCATCCTCCTTTTTGCACACACTCTATAAATGTCTTCCCCATATTTTCAATATGCCGTTTTGTCTCCTCGTCACCAAGATTATAAATCATTTGAAACGCTTCGGTCATATTGCTATCGTAATCGTCATTCGATTCATCGTTGTGGTATTGCATTATCGGAACATGTGCCCGAAAAAATGCCCGAAAATCGGCGTCATTCATTCGAGCCATTTTGTGACGCAGCATACTTGCTTCGTTCTCTGTTGCATAAATAACAAGCTCTTCATTATTCCCATATTTCACCTGAGAAATTTCCTGACTACCCATATTTATATAAAACTTTTTCTTTTCCATACAGCAAACACCTCCTGTTATTAATGTGGCTAAAATAACAGGTTTCATGTATGTAATCGGAAGTCGGAAATCAGATGCCAGAGGTCAGACTGCGGTTAAAATGATCACAAATGAACCCATCAACGGATAAACATTGATGGGTTCATTATTTAACAGCACAGATTTATTGAAATGCTGTTTGTGGTGTCCGATTTGCGAAAATACAGCGACCTTTGCCATGTGGTATACACATCGGTGTCCCAAACATCGGATCAAAAGTAACATCACATTTCATTTGAAAAACTTCATGTACTAAATTACATGTTACGATTTCCTCCGGTTTTCCTTGAGCGAAAACCTGTTTGTCTTTGATCGCAACAATATGATGGGCATACCGGCAAGCAAGATTCAGATCATGCAAGACCATTACAACGGTGCGTCCGTCCTTTTCATTTAATTCAAATAATAAATCAAGTACATCGATTTGATGCGTCATATCCAAATAGGTTGTTGGCTCATCCAGCAAAATCGTGTCCGTTTGCTGTGCCAGTGTCATAGCGATCCATGCCCGCTGACGTTGTCCGCCAGACAATGAATCAACGGTACGATCTTTTAATTCTAGCATATTTGTAGCTTCTAGCGCATGATTAACAGCATTTTCATCATCCTTTGACCAGGATTTTAGAAAACCCCGATATGGATGTCTCCCCTGCTTAACAAGATCCATTACGGTCAGTCCTTCTGGGGTTACAGGACTTTGCGGCAAGATAGCCAGTTTCTTCGCGACTTCCTTTGTAGCCATTTTCGCAATATCCGCACCATCCAGAATAACATCTCCACCTTTAGGCTTAAGTAAACGTGCCAACGACCTGAGCAACGTTGATTTACCGCAGCCATTCCCACCAATAAATACGGTAATCTCACCTTTTGGAATTGTTATATTTAAATCATCAATAATAATGTCTTCACCGTAACCAAGTGTTAAATCATTTGCTGTTAACGTTTGCATTGGAATCTCTCCCCCTACATCCTGCGTGGAAAACCTACACAAAATATGTATGGTTTTTTAAGTATCGTATCTCTAGTTTATTTGCTTTTGGGTCATTAGTCAATGATTTTGAGAATCTTTATCAATTAGTTTTTACATTTACGTGAATCTTATTGCAGCAAATGCTTTTTTATCTTCCTTTTCGAACACAGTATCTTCTGCTTTTTAGGGGTGTATCCCCCATTCCATGCAAATCATTTCCACTTCCGGCAAAATACTATTTTTTCATACGTTCAAGCCATTTCACCAGTTCCGTTCGTACTAGTTTATTGGAGGCATTTCGTGGCAGCGAATCGACAAAATAAATATGTTTTGGCAGTTTATATGTTGCTAAATAATTCTGCGCATATTGGATAATTTCCTGCCCTGTAACCTGTCCATCTGCAACTACAAAGGCTACTGGGACTTGTCCCCATTCTTCATCGACCTTTCCGACGACACCTACCTCATCAATTTGCTCCATTCCGGATAGAACGCTTTCCACCTCAGTTGGGTAAACATTTTCCCCTCCAGAAATAATTAAATCCTTTCGTCTGTCGACAACGTATAAAAAGCCACCCTCATCCAGGTAGCCCAGATCCCCGGTTGCCAGCCAACCATCCTGAATTGTTTTTTTCGTTACTTCGGCTTTCTTAAAATACCCCTTTGTGACCATTGGACCTTTGACAAAGATTTCCCCGACAGGATCGTCTGTAGGGTGAGCAACCTGTAATTGCGCTGGGAATAAGGCTTTTCCTGCTGAGCCAATTTTATTTAGCGCATCTTTTGGACTTAGTGTAACAATTTGGGAGGATGTCTCTGTCATGCCATACGATTGAAAAACAGGGATATTGCGTGCTTTTGCCTTTTCCAATAAAGGTTTTGGCGCTGGTCCGCCTCCGAGCAGCATACAACGAAAAGCATCTGGGTACCTTTCGCCGCCTATCAACTTTACTAATCGCTGCAGCATTACTGTTACAACTGATACAATTGTCACGCCTCGACTCATGATCGCATCATGGACAACCATTTCATCAAACTTTTCCAGTAAATAGACGGGCATTCCATAGATAACACTTTTCATAAAGATGGAGAGACCGCTGACATGAAAAATTGGCAATGTGGCAAGCCATTTGTCACCCGCACTTAAACCAAGATTTAATGCTGAACCAATTGCACTCCACCAATGATTTCCATATGTATGAATAACACCTTTCGGAAAACCGGTTGTCCCTGAAGTATAAATAATTGTAAAGGGATCGTCTAAGTAAAGCTCTGTCATCAGCTTGACGTCAGATTCCGGTAATCCCGTAATTTCCGTAAAAGTTTTAACTGATACGGAAAGATTCATTTGCTCTATATCGTTGATCAATTTATCACTCGTTAATACTAGTGATACTTCTGCATCGTTTAATTGGTAATTTAATTCTTCCCCTGTTAAGCGCGTATTAAGCATCACCGAAACAGCACCAAGATAGCTTAATGCATGGAGCGCAATCACCATGGCAGCATTATTGTTCGATAAAATCCCAACATGCGATCCTTTTTGTACACCGATGTGTGCCAATTGTCTAGCAAACCGCTGGCTCGTTTCCTTTAATTCTAAAAAAGACATCGTATTGCCATTTACATATTCAATTGCTGTTTGTTCTGGTGCCAGACCAGCCTGCTTGGTTAACCAATGCGGAATAACTTCTGACATGAATGTAACCACCCTTGAAATTAGTTAGAAAAACCTTTGCTATATAGCAAAGGTTTTGACTGCTTTGGATTGTAGCGACAAATATTGACCCCGCTGATGAACAAAGGCGGAAGCGCCCGGTTTAGCGACGTATGGGCGGACTGAGCCGTAGGAGATAAAGGAAACATGCCCCTGCAAAAGGGGTATGCCGACGTTGGACGCAAAGTCCGCCTTTAGTCGGCCTTCCTTTACACCAACCGATGTTGACTTATCGTACGGAGGTGAGGGAAGTCCACTAGTCGTTGGGCGCTGGAGCCGGACGCGGCTGTCGCAGAAAGTGACATTAACGCAGCCTAAAATTTTTATACTTTTCTATAACTCAAGGAAAGCGCGGGAACTGATCCCAATCAGGCTTCCTTTTTTCTTTAAATGCATCGCGGCCTTCTTTTGCTTCGTCGGTCGTATAGTAAAGAAGGGTTGCATCGCCGCCCATTTGCTGTAGTCCAGCAAGGCCATCTGTTGCGGCATTAAAGGAAGCTTTAAGAAAGCGTAGTGCTGTCGGTGATTTCTCCAGAATTTCCTTGCACCACTGCAGTGTTTCTTCTTCCAATTGGTCAAGCGGAACTACTTTGTTTACCATGCCCATTTCATATGCTTCTTCTGCATTATATTGTCGGCAAAGGTACCAAATTTCCCGTGCACGTTTTTGACCAACCATTTCTGCAAGTAATCCGGCACCATACCCAGCATCAAAACTGCCAACTTTTGGCCCGGTTTGGCCAAAAATAGCATTGTCTGCGGCGATTGTCAGGTCACAGCAAATATGCAGCACATGGCCACCGCCGATTGCGTAACCGGAGACCATTGCAATAACCGGTTTCGGAATGGTCCGCATTAATCGCTGTAAATCAAGGACATTTAAACGCGGAACCTGATCATCTCCAACATAGCCGCCATGTCCCCGTACTGTCTGGTCACCACCAGAACAAAACGCTTTATCTCCCGCACCAGCTAAAATAATAACGCCTATAGCCGAATCATCGCGGGCATCAGCAAACGCATCGATCATTTCGTTTACGGTTAATGGTGTGAATGCATTATGAACGCGTGGGCGATTCATCGTAACTTTCGCGATTCCATTGTACTTTTCATAAATTATTTCCTTATACTCTTTTGCTTGTTCCCATTGTACAGTCATTGTTTTTCCTCCTTCTGAATAGTTGCTATGTACTTAGCAAAGATGGTGTTCAAGAGGTCGAGTAAAAATAACACGCAATAAGGATTTTCCACTAAAACCACCCATCTCAATAGCCAACTGCGGAAGTCAGCTCGTCCTCCGAAAGCCGACTTCTTGGTAACTATTAATACTTCCCAAGATGTAATGGAAACTTTCCTCGGTACGCTCCACGCTGTCTCGAACCGGGTGCCCGGGATGTACAAGTTTCAGCGATGCAACAGGATTGCGGTGTCAGCCTACCCCTGATCCTCCTTTTGAACACACTTTTAAAATGAACTCCGTTACTATTTTACCAAAAAAAGTTGGCTGTTCCACGTGAATTGCATGACCGACATCTTCAACAATGATTAAATCACCTGATTGCAAGCGATTTTTCAGCCTTTGATTAAGCTTCACAAATTTTTCATCCAATGCACCAGCAACCAGTAATACGGGCACAGATAATTCCCGAACCTGCTCCCACCATGATGGCTGTTTTCCCGTCCCCATATACCTTAAAGACTGTACTAAACCTGGTGCAGATTGCGAAAGCCGTTCATCCCGAATTTCCCGCCTTTTTTTAGGAGGCAGTTTTCTTTGCGTTTGAAAAAGCGGAATATCTTCCCAGAAATTCACAAAAGCGCTTATCCCCTCTTGCTCTATTTTTTGTGCAAGATTTTCATCGTGAGCCATTCTTGCTCTCCGTTCATTCTCTGTTTCCAGCCCTGGAGATGCACTTTCCAATATTAGTGAGGCAACCATTTCCGGGTACATCATGGCAAATGATAACCCCGTTCGCCCGCCCATCGAATAGCCAAGAAGATGTACCTTGTCAAACTCTAAATAGGTTAACAATTGCATTAAATCGTCACAGCATGTCTGCATCGTCCTTGGTGTCTGCGTTCGTGTTTTACCATGGCCAGGCAAATCAATCCTAATAAACCGAAATTCCTTATACCATGTGTCAACAACTGTGTTCCACGTTGCTGAACTTCCGGTAAAACCATGCAGTAGTACAACAGGGGGCCCTTGTCCGGTAACTTCATACCAATAAGAAGCATCGTTGATCGTTACATACATGTTAGTCTTCCTCACCATTCAATAACTCATGTTCAATTGCTTGCCATTTTGCACGATGCCACTGCATGTTTTGCTCGCGATCTGTTTTCACCTCAATTACCGATAAGCCCCCTTTTTTGTAGCTAGTTTCAAAGGCATGTTGTAATTCGGGTTGGCTGTTTGCCTGATAGTAATCACCGCCATACATCTGTACCGCATGTTGAAATTCGATATCAATTGGCGTACCGAATAATGCTTCAAAATGATCCTCCTTGTCATTTGCTTGCGGTAAAAAGGAAAAAATCCCGCCTCCATTGTTGTTGATTAAGAGAATTGTTAGGTTAAGCTTATAGTGTTTGGCCGCAAGCAATCCATTCAAATCATGGAAAAAAGACAAATCACCAAGCAATAAAGTAATATGTGACCCGCCAGCGGCAGCACCAAGACCGCTTGATACCATTCCGTCGATCCCGTTTGCCCCACGATTGGCAAGAACCGTCATATCTTTCGAGGTTGTCATAAAGAACGTATCCACATCCCTGATTGCCATACTATTTCCGACATACAGACTGCTTTTCTCCGGTAAACAATCAAGCATACACCGAACAGCATCACCCTCGGTAAGCAACTGAGCCTCACTTTGTGCAAGTAAATGTTTTTTTGCAATTGAATTTATTCGCTGCCACATTTCAAGCCATGTTGATTTAGCGTTTACCTCCGCAGCAGACCGGGTGAGATCCTCACAGAGCAGCTTTGCATCTGCATATACAAACTCAGTTTTATTTCCTGCCGGTTCCCTATAACCAGCGTGTTCCTCAACAATAAATTGTGGCACATTTTTATGTTCTTTTACATAAAATAAATAAGGTTTTGAGACAGGCATTGCACCAAATCGGATAATGTAATCCGGTTTTAACTGTGTACGGATTGTTACATCACGGAAAAAAGCGTCATACCCTTCGATCACATGATCTTTATTATGTTCTCCTGCCCGCATCCCTGACAATGGATCTGCCAGCACCGGTAATTGCAGTGCAGCTGCTAGATTAGTTAAAGCTTCAGGAAGGTCATCGCGATATTGCGGACCGCAGACGATGACTCCTTTTTCATTGCGCTGAAGCTTGCTGATTAGAGTTTTTAGCTGGCTCGGGTGTAATCGTTTGACACCGTCAATTGTTGGATGAAAGTGTTGAGCTTTCTTCTCCCCCCATAAGTTTACTATGGTGAAGTCCGGGATAAGAGGTTCCCGTAATGGAAAATTCAAATGAACCGGTCCACTGTTGCCTTCCATCGCCATATGAACGGCCCGCGCAGCTTTGCTTCTTACATAGTCGAGCATCACATCATTTGCTTCTGGCAGTGCCATCTCATTAAACCATTTTACATAATCACCGTACAATTTAATTTGCTCAATTGCCTGCGGGGCGCCTACATCGCGTAGTTCATGCGGGCGGTCAGCCGTTAACACAACTAACGGTACCCTGCTGTAGTTCGCTTCGACAAGCGCCGGAAAATAATTTGCTGCAGCCGTTCCTGAAGTACAAACGAGCGCAACCGGCCGCTTAATTTTTTTGGCCATCCCTAATGCAAAAAAAGCGGCAGATCGTTCATCAATAATAACCCACTGCTTTAGCTTTGGATGCGCCCGGATTGTCATCGCTAGTGGTGTTGATCGTGAACCGGGTGAAATCACAGCTTCTGTTAGGCCACTTTTAACTAATTCATCAACAAAATTGGCAATATATCGTGTTAATGTTTCCGTATGTTCCATGTTTATCCTCCTAAAACGGACAGCATTGGCGCAAATTTAATTAACGTTTCTTCATATTCCGCTTCTGGATCGGAATCTTTTACGACTCCGCACCCTGCGAATAATGACGCTTCATCTCCCTGAATAAGCCCGGATCTGATCGCGACCGCAAACTCGCCGTTTTGGTTACTGTCGAGCCAGCCGACCGGTGCCCCATACCAGCCTCTATCCAATAATTCATATTCCCGGATAAAGGTAAGAGACGCTTCTCTCGGAACACCACCGAGTGCTGGTGTCGGGTGTAATTCCTTAATGATATCAAAAATACTATACCCGTTTTTGAGTGTAGCCCGAACAGGTGTATATAAATGCTGTAAATTTTTTAATGGATAAATAACGGGTTTATCGGGAATTTGGATATCCAAGCAATAGTGCTTAATTGCATTTTTTATCATCTGCACAACATAATCATGTTCCCCCCGATTTTTCGGATCGTGTAATAACGTTTTACTGATTTCTTTATCCTCAGCAGTTGTTTTTCCTCTAGGGGCAGTTCCTGCTAAACAGGTAGAAAGCAGTTGATTTTGCTCCAATTTCACCAGTCTTTCCGGTGTTGCTCCAACAAAACAATCGTCATCATGCTCAAAGGCAAAAATATAGCTATTCGTTTGAGAAGTTAAAAGTTTTTTTAAGACAGTAGTGATCGCTGGTTGTTTTGAGAGCTTTAAACGCATTTCACGTGCAAGTACTATTTTTTCAGCCTTGTTTTGGTTAATTTTATCCGTTGCCTGTTTAACTAATCCTTTCCATTGTTCCGGTGCAATTTCTTCCTTTTGCTTCAGCCTTACAGCAACTGGATGACTATTTGTATATCCCAAAAAGCAGCCAGCTGTTTTTCTTAATTGATGTGCAAGCTGGCCAGTATGGTCATCCTTGGTTACCTCTGTATTAATCGTCAAATAAAAGGCAGATTTCTGTTTGGTTAACGTCAAACGCGGCACCCGGAATTCACTGTTTTTAAATTTCTTCCACAGATCCGTATTGTCCTTTTTCGGATCAAACCTCATTCCACCAAGCGCAACCAATCCAGTGCCAGGTGTTTGATAGGGATTATGAATCAACGCATTGCTGACGAGATTTTCCCATTGTTTTTCTGTTTCCTGAAAACGATTTTCGTCCGCTATGAGATGGCAAACTGTACCAGCCCCAACTAAACAGAATTCATCTGCTGTACTTGTCCAAAAAGTACGATTCATCCCCTGATCTTTGGCCGCTTCAAAAAATTGGAGCGGATCTATTTCATCTATTTTTTTTGTAAAACTAACCAGTTGTGCAGAATCCGTGTTATTCGCAAGCACAATTGCTTGATCGAGCAACGATTCCAGCAATGCCTTCTTTGTTTCAATCATTCATGCTACCTCCGTTATACACTAACAGTCATAAAACTTCCTTCTCTATTTTATGCTCTTTTACATGGTTTCTCAAGGAATGGGGCATATTCCCCCTATTAAATACTATATTAGGTTCTTTTCCCAATCATTGTCTATTGGTTGTGAATTTATCTCATCTACTTATTGACACCCTATAACGAATTGCCTAAACTTAATATGATATTGATGTTCAGGGGGAACACATTTATGCATTCAACAGATAAAACAAATATAAAACATGTCTTAAATGAAAAAGAAGGCTTTCAAATATGGTGGCGTCTACTGCGGCCACATACATTAACCGCGTCATTTGTTCCCGTTTTTGTCGGAACGATGCTTGCTTATATCGATGGTTCCATAAACATCCCATTATTTTTAGCAATGCTTGTTGCATCCATGTTAATTCAGTCGGCAACAAATATGTTTAATGAATATTACGATTTTGTACGTGGACTAGACAATGAGCAATCTGTTGGGATCGGTGGCACAATCGTCCGTGATGGAATTCCGGCAAAAACGGTACTAAATTTAGCCATCGCCTTTTTCGGTATCGCGATGCTGCTCGGTATTTATATTTGCGCGGTATCCAGCTGGTGGATTGCAGTCATTGGTTTAGTTTGTATGCTTTTCGGCTATTTATATACAGGCGGGCCATTACCGATTGCCTATACACCACTTGGCGAATTGTTTTCCGGTTTTCTCATGGGAACCGTAATCATTGGGATCAGTTATTACATTCAGACCTTGGCGATTACAGCCACTGTCGTTTTAGTATCCATTCCGGTTGCGATCTTTATTGGAAGTATTATGATGTCCAATAATATTCGTGATCTGGACGGTGATAAAGAAAACGGACGAAAAACAATTGCAATTCTGCTCGGCAGGAAAAATGCCGTCCGCTTTTTAGGGATATTGTTTTTCATTGCATTCGGGCTGACTGCTTATTACATTATTGATGGATTATTACCAGTTTGGTCGATCATTGTGTTTATCAGTGCAGTTAAAGCAGTGGACGTAGTAAAAAAATTCCAGGGAAAAACCAAACCGCTGGAAATGGTGCCTGCCATGATTGCCACTGGTAAAACAAATACGATCTACGGATTTTTATTAGGCGTTTCATTATTACTCAGTAAGTTATTTTAAGCAGGGGAGTTGTTTTCGATGGATTTTGGCCATACACTAATGGAATCACTTGGAATCGAAGTACAAACACTTGAGGAAAATCTCGTAGTTATGACAATGCCTGTTGATCATCGGACACACCAGCCTGCTGGTTTTCTGCATGGCGGAGCAAATGTCGCACTTGCAGAGAGTGCTGCAAGTATAGGGGCATTTGTCCATATTGATCCGGATAAGTTTAATGTATTTGGTATCGAAATTAATGCTAATCATGTGAAAAGTAAACGTGAAGGTACAGTAACCGCCAAAGCCGTTCCCCGACATATTGGAAAAACGACCATGGTTTGGGAAATTAATATTGTCGATGAAACGGAAGATCTCATCTGCATCTCACGCTGTACAATCGGAATTGTTCCTAAGAAAAAATAACAGGAAGGGAGATCACGATGAACCTCAGCAGCGAAAAAATAGCTTATTTTAAAAATCGGTTAAGAACCATGAAACAAGAACTGATCGTTGACATGAAGAAACATGAAGGGACTAGCCCCAATGATTCCATTAACGAACTTGCTGATTATGACAACCATCCGGCAGACATGGGTACGGAGCAATTTGAACAGGAACGCAATACCGGATTTGATCAAATGCGCCGTGACCGGTTACGGGAGATCGATGACGCATTGGCAAGAATCGAGAACGGCACATATGGGGTAAGTGAAAAATCAGGAAAACCTATACCGGAAGAACGATTGGAAGCAGAACCGACTGCACGATACTTAGTTGAAGAGGAATGATAGTTGATAGGCTGTCTCATTTTGAAGGAGGCAGCCTATTTTTGGCTGAAGGTTGACACTAGGTCGAGGATTTAATCGGTGGGTTCAGCGAATTTCCGGCTTGGTTCAGCAACTTTTAAAAAATCTTCAGCAATTTTTAAGGATAAATAAAGATTAATTCCTTGATGGAGGGATCGTTTTAGTTTGAAAAAATAAATGCATTCCCCTTTTCAAATCTGCAAAATGATTGTATACTAATATACAACAATAGAATATCGATTCCATCTTCGGGGCAGGGTGAAATTCCCGACCGACGGTAATGAGCAGTATTGTTCTAAGTCCGTGACCCGCCTGAGCAAAGTCTCGGTGGTTGACCTGGTGTAAGTCCAGGACCGACAGTTACAGTCTGGATGGGAGAAGATGTCGAGCCGTTTTCTGGTGCATTGTATGATGTGCTATTTATTTCCTGTATATTAAACTTACCCTAAAGCCCCGATTAGGCAGGCTTTAGGGTTTTTATTTTGCGCGGGAAATGGCTTATCCTTCATCACGAGATGTGAATCGATAAACCGATGAAGGAGGAATTGATGATGCGATCGACAAAACTGCAATCATCACGATTACTAAAGCTTATTATTCTTGCATTACTAGGAACAATTTCGCTTTTATTATTTTTCTTAAATTTCCCGGTGTTACCAGGTTTCGGGTATTTAAAAATCGATTTCAGTGATATACCGGCGTTAATTGCTGGATTCATTTTTTCACCACTTGCCGGGGTAATCGTTGAGGCTATTAAAAATATCCTTTATGCGGCTATCGGTGGTGGAGAGCCTGTAGGAATAGCTTCGAATTTCCTGGCCGGCGTAATGTTTGTCGTTCCTGCAGCTTATTTGTATCATAAATTTAAAGGTGTCAAAAGTGTCGTATCAGGTTTAATCGCTGGTACAATTATGATGGCAATTGGCATGAGCATCTTAAATTATCTCGTTTTTTTACCAATCTATGCATTGTTTATGGGAATGGAAGAGATGAGTATAGAAAGTGTAAAGTGGTATACCGTAATCGCTGGAATTCTGCCGTTCAACATAATAAAAGGAATTATCATCGGAATATTATTTATTCCATTATTCGTTAAAATGCGCAGCTGGATTGAGCAGAAGCAAGCAAATATTGTATAACCATAAAAAAGCTAACCCTGGATATCGGGGTTGGCTTTTTATGTTCTGGGAAATTATAAAATTTATACGCTGGGGTAACTGGATAGTCGAGAGGGGCCACGTCCAGCTCCAGCGCCCAGCGGCTAGTGTGCAACACCCGCCTTCGTACGATAAGTCAACATCGGTCGGTGTAGTTGTTCGGAAAGTTGCTGATGTTCGGCCAAAATTGCTGAACCAAAGTCAAAAATCTTGAACATACTGGCAATAGCCGCCGAACATGACCTGAAATTTGCTGAACCTCACAACAGCAACACATTAAGAAGGTACAGAAGAGATATCTCTTCTGTACCCTCAACGCCAGATTACTCACTATCAACATTGATAAATAATTTACCATCTGCTTCCTTACGGGTTTCGTTGCCATAATCATCAACCACTTTTACTTCAATAACAGCTCCATCAGCTTTCACATTATTCGTCGCCGTCCAATAGCCTACATAATGACCGTCAGAGGTTTCCCGCATAGGTAATTCTGTTGCATTACTGACACTTGCCTTTGCATTTGTTAGTGGCATGTGGATAAAGAATGTAGCATCAAATCCAGGCTCACTGTCAAATTCAATTTTCACGCTTTCCCCTGCCTGCAGATTTTTATCTTCTGCAGGTGTTACATTTTCAATGGCAGGAGCGTTATATTTAGCATCGATCGTAACGGTTTCTTTTGCCTTATTACCTGCTTGATCTTTGGCAACCACCTTTATTTGATTTTCACCGTTATCAAGCAAAATACGTTTGGAATACTTACCATCCGAAACCTCTGCTTTTTGACCATTAACTTTTACCCAGTCAAGGTTGGCATCATCGACCGTTCCTTCAACAGTAACCGTTTCACGATTTGTCTTGTCACCGTCTTTTGGACTGTCGATGGTCAGCTCCGGTTTAGTGGTGTCTAATGTCACCGGAACAGGTTCTGATTCGCCGGTTACCGCACCATCCAGCATTGACACAGCAGTAAACTCATTTTCACCCTCTGACAGTTCCGCTGGTATAGCAAATTTTCCATCGTCGCCTACCTCAGCCGTACCAACTTCTTCCCCATTATTCTTCAATTGAATCGTTGTCGTCGGTGATGCTGTACCTTCTACCGTGATATCCGCTTCATTCGTAATTAGATCTGCATCCGGTGATGTAATAACCGGTGCCGTTACTTCATAGCTTACACGGGCACGGATCATATAATTTCCTTCAATGGCCGGGGACGGTGACCAAGCCCCACCAACAAGCTGATAGCTGCGTTCAGCATTCGGTCCATCCTCATCTGTAGCCAGACCCGGTGTATTCGGATTAGCATGGGTTTGAATATAAACCATATAGAAATCGCCATCAACGACAATGTTATGCTCACTTAAATCGACCACAGTCCACTCACCATTACGTAGTGCTTCCGCGTCAATTGGACCGGCTAATTTCTTGCCAGGTGCTCCATCTTCACCTGATGCATCCCAAACTTCGACAGCAAATTCGGTACCACCTGGGACAGGAAATTCCGTATCCCAGAAGCGGAACACACCATCTGTGACAATCGCGGAATCTTTGCCTTCAGGTAAGGACATCTTCACTGCCCAGCCATTTCCAGCATCATAGAATGCTCGGGCATTTTCAGCGGTACCATCATCATAGCCGATTTCTCCGCCCGGATAGCTGAAAAATGGTTCTAATTCTACATCTACATTAAGATTCTCATCGTCAACCGTAATTTCTACTTCCTTACTGTGATAATCACGGGCCATCACTTTAAGGGTGTAAGAACCTTCATAAGCAGTTAGTGAATAATTACCGTCACCATCTGACTTTACCGGTGTAACATTTGCGTCTTCTATTAGAAGAATGGTTGCACCCTCGATTGGTTCACCCGTTTGTTCATTTGTGATTGTACCACTGACAGTGCCTTGCGAGAGTTCCGTTAATGTGAAATCTGCTTCAGTGACACTATCATTTTCGATTGTAACTGTTTGCTGTTCTGAACTAAAACCATAGGCTTCCGCTTGTACGGTAAATGTTCCCGCTGGATGTGCTAAGGAATACGATCCATTTGCTGGATTTGTATTAACCGAACGTCCACTTTCCAGAACACTTACTTGCGCACCTAATGGCAATAGTGTAGGATTAATTACGTCCTCTTCCACAGGAGGGTTTTGTTTTTTAGGTAATTCCGGCTTGATTTTGGCTGGATTTACCTTTTCTTTTAATGCTGCTTTTCCATCGCTGTTAATTACGCCAAGACCAATGTTACTCTTGCCTTTATTTGCCTCGGTATTTGAAGCTGGGACATTTCCTAATCCTATTCCATGTCCATTATTTATGCCTAATCCCTTGTCAGCTCCATGATTTTTTCCAAGTGAAACATTACTGCTTTGTGGTGAAGCTGTAAGCGCAACGTCATCAATATACCACCCAGCCTTGGTAATACTGGAATCAGATGTTACATTGAAACCAATATAAATACGCTGTCCGCTATATTCGGAAAGATCAATCTCTGCATCCTCCCAACCATCTGTTGTACCTTGCATTCTAGTTAACTGTATCCATTCCTCTTGATCGGTAGAAACAAATACATGACCAAAATCATAAGCACTCCCTGAGTCATATTGTTCCAGTTCATGCCATTGTTTAAACTGCAAGTATGCATCTCCTTCAGGCAGATCAATTGGCGGCATCACAAGAGTTGCATTCATATTACTTTCATAATCTCCGTCAAGATTTGTTGCATAGACTTTTTCACCTGATGCTGCACTTTCGGGACCTGACGTTGGTGCTCCCCATTCCCAGCTGTTCTTTTCGCCAAATGATGTCCAGCCTGTTGGTTCTGCTTCAAAGTCTTCCGAATAACCAACGGAAATCCCAGGTTTAACATTAATCGTATATTCTTCGGTAACGACTTCATTGTTTCCGAAATCATCGATTGTCCACTTATAAACAAGTGAATCTCCATCAATTTGGTCTCCAGGAATGGTTGCGCGATATTCACCTGCTTTAAAATCACCAGAAGTACGGGTAGCTTCAACCGATTGCCATTCGCCATTTTTATCCTGATACTGCAAAACTACCGATGAAACACTGATATTATCATTAACCTCAATCGTTACATTAAGATCCATTCCTGCATACGTTTCTGCAGGTGCGTTATGTTCGAATGTAGGGGCTTCATTATCTTCCCCTTCTTTCGTAACCTGACCTTGCAATGTTCCAATTCCGCTTTCAACCGAAGATACTGCATTATATGCATTGACCAACCCATACCCATATCCGTTATTTGGCGATTCCGGATACTCATCATCGGTCAATGGCGTTGCTGTATTTATTAAAATCTCTTCTATTTCGTCAACTGATAAACTCGCATCAACTTGACGTAATAAGGCAACAACCCCTGTTACGGCTGGGCTAGCCATGGATGTACCATTATTTCCGGCATAACCATTTCCTGGCACAGATGAACGAATGCCAGCCCCTGGAGCCGAAATATCAGGTTTTATTTCGTCATATGGGGATGGTCCACGTAACGAAAAACCAGCAATCTTATCGTTTTTATCCGTCGCACCAGTTGCAAAAGATTCTGGATAATTCCCAGGGTTTGCAACCGATCCTGGTCCCCCTGGATTTCCATCATCAACGTTACCTGCAGCAAATTGCGGAAAAATACCGGCAGCACGCCAGTTAATAACAACATCACGATACCACTCATCAAGTCCTGCTCCGCCACCCCAAGAGTTATTGACCACATCTGGAGCCATATCGACTCTGGCATTTCCGTCTGCATCTGTAGGGGCTAAAATCCATTCACCTGCTGCTAGTATATCGGCATCTGTTCCGGTTCGTCCCGAGAATGCTCTAGCAGCAATAAACTTAGCACCCGGGGCAACACCGATCTGGTTTGTCCCGTCTGCCTCACCACCAACCATTGTTCCGGTAACATGTGTCCCATGACCGAGATCATCTATTGGCTCCGCCTCGCCAGCGGTTGCATCAAACCAGTTAAAGTCGTGATCTACTTCTCCGGTTGCCGCATCGTATCCACGATATTTTTCTTTCAATGCTGGATGATCCCATTGAACGCCACTATCAATGGTGGCTACAACTGTCCCGGATCCATCAATACCCATTTCCCAAGCTTGCGGGGCACCGATACGATCCACGTTCCATTCCACATTTTCTGTTTCGGCTTTCGGTGTTTTCGTTTCAGCTACTTTCGACTTGAATAATTGCCGTGTTTCATTAGGCAATATTTTTTCAACTTCATTAAATGTGGCAATCTTTTGAGCAACTTCTTTTGTTGCTGTAACCGCCATTCCATTAACAATATAATAGGATTTTATATCCTTGGCATTGCCTTTTTCAGCCTGTTTTTCAAGGTATTGTGTTACATTTTGCTGTGATTCGAGCGATGTTGTTTTAAGCTCGGAAACAACAGCGGAGCGCTGGGCAAGTTCTGTCTTTTGTGCCGTTAACTTTGCCTTGCTCGCACTATCCTTGGCTTCCTTTGCGATCTTTTTGGTATCTGCTTTTTCTTTGAATTTGACTAAAAAGGTAACATTATCATTTTTATCAAATTCATCAAGCAGACTTTTACTTACTTTTGCTTTTGCAGCAGTTTGTGAATCATGTAATGACTGAAACAGCTTGTCATTCTTCTCAGCACTAGCCATTCCCGGTGCCAGTAAAGAAAATGTCATGAGTAACGAACTCACAATACTAAAGAGCCGTATTTGCCGTTTTCTTCTCAATTCCTTTCCTCCTCCCGATTTTTAAAACTGTGCTTTTTGTAAAAATTGTCACTGATTTACGACTGCTCCAACTGGTTTAAGAGAAGCAACCCGAAACCCATGACAATAGAAAAAAGACACCCCTTTCCCCCTTTCTTTACTACACAATAGTTAGTGAGGATCTAAGCTGTCCATTGTACCGTTTGTATAATTCTGGCTGTTATTAAAAATTATAATGGATTCTGTATAAAAAAGATGTCGAATGGTGTCGTTTTAAATCAGAATTTTCATAATTGATAAATAAGAACTGTTTGCCCAAGTTTTATAGCCAGTCCATAGACCTAGTCATGACTTGCCATACCTTCCTTGTCTCCCTCTACCTTTGCTGTAACGCTATTTCAAAGGTAATGAGACTATTAAACTATTTTTCAAAATTTTTTATAATAGACAAAAAATGCGGAGATTCACCTAGAAAACATTTCCATATTCGAGTATTTACGTGGTATAAAACGGTAAATAGACCCTTTTCATCTATTTTTGGATGAAAATTGTCCTTAAGCACATCTTAAGTCGCATTAATGAATCATTTCAAGGGTGTCCAAAGACTCATATTTTCTCATATGCAAAAAGCCTTAATCCATTAATGGATTAAGGCTTGGACATAAAGTGAAACTCACCTGAATGCTTGCTAAGCGAATCGGACCAGAACGGGCTGTTTACCACACCCTTCCCGTTTTTGGTTTACCCATGCCTAGAGGTGAGGGTTTTAAAGCCCGTTAAGGCGTGATAAAAATTATTTTTTATCAGTCTTCAAGCGGATTTAAGCTTTCCTCTCCGGTTAGAGACGCAATCATGGTGACCAGTAACTCGATTTCTTCATCCATATCCTTCAAGCTTGATGTTTCAACAGGTGAGTGCATGTAACGCAATGGCAGTGATACGAGGGACACTGGTACACCGCGACCAGTTAACCGCATTTTATCTGCGTCTGTCCCGGTCATTCTTGGTGTCAATTCATATTGAACATTGATATTTAATTTTCGAGCTGTTTTTTCCAATAATTTGTTGATTTTAATATTAATCGGTGCACCTTTGGCAAGGACAGGTCCTTTATCTAACCGGACATCACCATGTTTGTTTTTATTTACGCCAGGGTAGTCCGTTGCAAACGTGACATCACAAGCAATCGCCATTGCAGGTTCAATACCAGCTGCAGCAAAATATGCTCCGCCCATATTTGTTTCCTCGTTGACGGTACTAGCTGCATAAACACCAACCTGGCATCCTTGTTCGGAAAGACGGCGCAGTACTTCCGCTACAATAAATGATCCAGTGCGATTATCCAAGCCGCGACCAGATACATATCGTTCCATCAAGATTTCCGGGTCAGTTTGATAAACAGCAAGATCACCAATTTGCACATATTTTTCGGCTTCCTCTTTCGTCTTCCACCCACAGTCGATGAACAAATCCGCTAAGCCAAAGTCATCCTTCAAACCGCCATGATGCTGGGCATTCACCCCGATCACGCCGGTAACGGTCTTGCCCGATCCTAATACAGTTGTTTTCATTCCAACCGCCGCTTTCGGATTGATCCCTCCCATTTTGTCAAAGTGCAAAAAACCTTCTTTGTCAATTCGATTAATCACGAGCGCTATTTCATCACAATGTCCGGCAAGCAACACTTTAAACGGTGCATCCGGATTTAACACGCCGATCGCATTCCCCGCGTTATCGGTTTTAATCTCATCAGCGAAATCTTTTACATAGTTGATCCATTTTTTTTGAATTTCCATTTCACTACTTGATGGTGAAGGTGTATGTAATAGGGTTAATAAAAAGTCCCGATTTGCTTGTTCCACGTCATATTCCTCCCTTGATATTTTATACATTACAATCATAGCAAATTTTTAAAAAGGAAGCACTTTTGTTTACGAATGAAGTCCTTCGGGTTAGAATTTAGTCAACTATCCACTAAAGGGAGCTGTTTGCCAATGAACTTGAACGAATGGTATGAAAAAGGAATGTTACCTGATACATATATCGAATCCATGCAAGAACACAAGGAAAACCTGCTCTATATTTATGATCATTTCACTGTGCCTGACGATCAGGCATTTGTCAACTCTCTTAAAGACAGGAATTTACGGGTGATCGTTTTAACGGAGGATTGGTGTGGGGACGCCATGCTTAATGTCCCGATTCTGTTAAGACTTGCTGAGCAAACAAGCATGTCCGTAAAAATGCTGCTTCGTGATCAGAATTTGGAATTAATGGATCAGTATTTAACAAATGGGAAATCTCGTTCCATTCCGATCTTTATTTTTATAAATGAAAACGGGAATGAAATTACCAAATGGGGTCCGCGTGCTGATAAATTACAACGCTTTGTCAACGCATCCCAAAAAGAATTACCGCCAAAGGTTGCCGATGATTACAAGGAAAAATTTAACGAAATGCTGCTTTTCATGACAAAATCCTTTCGCGATAATACCGATTTTTGGAATGAAGTATACAATAGCCTAAAACATACATTGCAATCTGCCAAGAACTCACGCTAACTAGGGTGAGTTTTTATTTAGTTATAGGAAGTATAAAAATGTAGGCTGCGTTAATGTACTTTCTGCGACAGCCACGTCCTGATCCGGCGCCCAGAAGCTAGAGTGCATCACACCCCCTCTGCTTTTCTTATTTGCCTCGTATAACCCGTAATGTCCTTTGTCTATACTGAAAATAGGGTATTATCTTAAGATATAAGGTGAAAATATGAGTATCGAAATATTTAAACATATCTATTACCGGCTTCCGGTCTTTGTCCGGCTGCTTTTAACCATTTTTTTAGTCATGATTCTTTTCGGGATCATCATTCATTTTGTTGAACCCGAACAATTTCCTACTATTTTTATCGGTGTCTGGTGGGCATTTGTTACAGGGGCGACAGTAGGGTATGGTGATGTAGTTCCACTAACCACAACTGGAAGAGTAATCGGTATTTTGCTAATATTATCTGGTGGTGGTTTACTAACCTTCTATATTACCCATATTTCCGCGGCAACTATTCAGCATGAGCAGGACCTCTCCAAAGGAAAAGTTGCCTTCAAAGCAAGTAATCATGTCATTTTTGTCGGCTGGAATGAGCGAACAAGACAATTAGTCAATCTAACGACAAAGCATGACCCTAACATCGAAATAGTGCTAATCGACCGGACCCTGACGCATTTACCATACAAACAATTTCCGGTTCATTTTATTCATGGTGATGCAACCGAGGATGCCACACTTCACCAAGCCAATATCAAATTGGCAAAAAGTGTTGTTATCACAGCTGATCATATAAAAAAGGAACGGCAGGCTGACCATAACACGATTTTAACAACGGTCGCCGTACGTGGAAACAACCAGCACGTCCCGATCGTTGCTGAGATTCTGTCTAAAAGTCAAATTGAAAATGCGATTAGAGCCGGTGCGACAACGATAATTCGCTCCAATGATTTTATGAGCGTTTTACTCTACCATGAGCTGTTTAATCGAAAAGAGACAGAACCATATGAAACAATCCTGCATCTTTTATCCAGTCAGCATTTTGACCAGGTCAAGCTTCCAGACGAATTGGCCGGAAAAACGTTTCAGCAGGCCATTGTTTATTTTTTCGACAAAAAAAGTTTACTGCTTGGCATCATTCGAAACCAGGAATGGCAGATCAATCCTCCTATTAATAGCAAAATGAAAGAAGGTGACACACTGTTAACTATGTCTGGACAGCAATAATCTCCTCCCTTAATTTTTGCCTGGCAACACAATATATGCTAAAATGTTTTATTGTGTAAAAAGAAACGAATAAGGTATAGGAGTTGTTCAGCATGACAGACAAGTTTGAAACTGGTCAAGTTTTACAAGGAAAAGTTACAGGAATTCAACCATACGGTGCGTTTGTTGCTTTAGATGATGAAACACAAGGACTCGTTCATATCTCAGAAGTAACGCACGGTTATGTGAAAGATATTCATGATCATTTAGCTATTGGCGACGAAGTAAATGTGAAGGTATTAAATGTTGATTTAGAAAATAATAAAGTGTCCTTATCCATTCGTGCAACTGAAGAAGCACCAAAGAAAAACATCAAGACACCGAAAAACCAGGCAGCAAAACAGCAAGATGATTCAACAGGCGGATTCAATACATTAAAAGACAAATTGGCAGAATGGATTGAGCAATCAGAAGAACGTGAAGGAACATTTAAAAAGTAGAATCAAAAGCGGAAGCACCCGGTTAGCGGCGCTGGAGCTGGACGAGGACTCAGAGTTACACGCAGTTTTTGACGATAGAAACCGCGTGTGCTTTTTCTTTTAGATGCACTTTCTTGATTTACTTCCCCTCTTTCGATAAAGTTAAATTAAATGTACATTGGGAGGAATAAAAATTGGCACATATCACATTTTCATATGAAAAAGCTCTTGCATTTATGAAAAAAAGCGAACTGCAGAGCCTCGATTCATTCGTAACGTCCGCACATAATGCCATACATAATAAAACAGGTGCCGGCAATGACTTTTTAGGGTGGGTTGATCTACCAAAAAACCATGATAAAAAGGAATTTGACCGGATCAAGTCAGCTGCTGAAAAAATTAAACAGGACTCAGATATTTTGCTTGTTATTGGTATTGGAGGATCTTATCTAGGAGCGCGGGCAGCGATTGAAATGCTAAATCACTCGTTCCGTCATCAGCTTACCAATGACAAAAATGGCCATCCCCAAGTAATTTTTGTCGGCCATCACCTAAGCTCTACATATATGAAGGAATTGCTGGATGTTCTTGAAAATAAGGATATATCCATTAACGTTATTTCGAAGAGTGGGACGACGACCGAACCAGCAATCGCATTTCGCATTTTCCGCAAGTGGCTGGAAAACAAATATGGCAAAGAGGAAGCTAAAAAACGGATTTACGCAACAACCGATAAGGAAAAAGGTGCATTAAAAACACTTGCCGAAAATGAAGGTTATGAAACCTTTGTCATACCAGATGATGTTGGAGGACGCTACTCCGTATTAACCGCTGTAGGGCTATTGCCAATTGCAGTCAGCGGAATTTCAATTGATGATATGATGGATGGTGCAACAGATGCGATGAACGATTATGCAGAACCATCGCTTGCTAAGAACCCGGCATACCAATATGCAGCCATTCGCAATATCTTCTATAATAAAGGGAAAACAATTGAAATGCTCATTAATTACGAACCTCAGCTGCAATATTTTGCCGAATGGTGGAAGCAATTATTTGGGGAAAGTGAAGGAAAAGATCAGAAAGGAATCTTCCCGTCATCCGCAAACTTTACCACCGATCTTCACTCCCTGGGGCAATATATTCAGGATGGACGGCGCGATCTCTTTGAAACCGTCTTATATGTTACTAACGCAAAACAAGATATAACATTAGCAGAAGATGAACAGAATTTGGATGGGCTTAATTATTTAGCAGGAAAAACGGTTAGTGAAGTTAATGAGAAGGCTTTTCAAGGCACTTTGCTGGCGCATACCGATGGAAACGTTCCGAATCTCGTAATCAAGATTCCTGCACTTAATGCCTATACATTCGGTTACCTCGTCTACTTTTTTGAAAAGGCTTGTGCTATCAGCGGTTATTTACTAGGTGTCAATCCATTTGATCAGCCAGGTGTTGAGGCATATAAGAAAAACATGTTTGCCTTACTTGGAAAAAAAGGATTTGAGGAAGAAAAGGCGAAATTGGAAAAACGATTGTAAACTTCCTATTGTACTCGAAAAATTTGCAGCAGAAAATTTTGGTGGTTTTTTTGCCAAAAAGTGTTTAGCTTTTGTTTGATGGGGTAATACTATAAACGTAAGACTTTCTCGTATTCCCCCTGTAAGCAAGGCGTAAAAAGCGCTTTGCTTTTTTTTATCTGTTTTTATAGGCTATAATGGTATTTATATTTGACTATCAGGAGGGTTTAATAATGGGGAATTTCGATTTCATACATAATCGCAAAAACACACGATCCGTCAAATGGGATCTAGTAGAATCAATGTTTCAATCGCCCGATGTTTTGCCAATGTGGGTTGCGGACATGGATTTTAAAGCACCACAGGAAGTAATCGATGCAATTGTACAACGGGCAGAACACGGAATTTTTGGCTATACGGTTATTGATGATGACGTAAAACGTGCAATAGTGGATTGGGTTGAAAGAAGGCATCATTGGAAATTTTCGCCTGATCATCTTTCTTTCAGTCCCGGTGTCGTAACAAGCCTCTATATGGCAATCCAGGCGTTTACAGAACCGAATGATAAGGTGTTAATCCAAACTCCGGTTTACACACCTTTTTATAAAGTTATTGAACAGCATGATCGCGTAGTTGTTAAAAATCCGCTTATGTTACAAGACAACTATTACAAAATAGATTTTACCGACTTTGAAGAAAAATTAAAAACAGGTGTCAAGGTATTTATCCTCTGCTCACCGCATAACCCTGTTGGACGCGTATGGCGGGAAGAAGAATTACGGGAAATGGCACGGCTTTGTCTTGCCCATGACGTATTAATCTTGTCTGATGAAATCCATGCTGACCTTCTTTATCCCGGGTATCACCATATTCCAATTGCATCCTTGTCAGAGGAAATTGCTGAACAAACGATTACCTGCATGTCCCCGTCAAAAACATTCAATTTGGCTGGATTACAGGCATCCTATATTATTACAACGGATAAGGAAAAACGGGCAAAGCTCGAAAATCAGCTTATTATTCAGGGGCATGGGGCATTAAATACATTAGGCAATACGGCAATGGAAGCAGCCTACAATTATGGTGAAACCTGGCTGGAAGAACTAAGAGATGTACTAAAAGAAAATCGGGATTATGTTACAGACATGTTCGAACGTCATGCAAAAGAATTAACGGTGATCCGTTCAGAAGGTACTTATCTGCTATGGATTGATTGTAGTACATTGCAATTGGACAGTACAGCACTGAAAAAATTCATGGTTGAGCAAGCAAAAGTAGGGCTTAATGAAGGTGTCTCATATGGTGATGAAGGCAAGCTGTTTATGCGGATGAATATTGCCTGTCCAAAAGCTACACTGGAAGAAGGAGTTAAACGAATTATTGATGCAGTAAAAAATCGATAATAATAGCGGAAGTTCCCGGAAAGGGAGCTTCCGCTTTCGTTTAATCTTCTTTCTGTTTCTCATTATAATCGTTACGCTTCATCATCATTTTCTATATCCTGTTGCTTATACTGCTGGTCAATTTGCTTTGCTTCTTTTTTTGAATGCTTTAAAAAAAAGTGCATTGTAATACCGGCTAATATCATAAATATTACTAATTCAATTACGGCTGGAATGTATTCCGTTTTATCTTCCGGAAAATAAAGAAACTCCATCATTGTTTCTCACGTCCTTCGCTTAAATTATAGCAGACATCCAGTAAACGCTAAAGGATTAGTGACAATTGTCAGAGATTGTTCAAAAAATTAGCCAAATAAATTAACTGCAAACCAAAACATTTACTTAACGTCCAATTTGGCAAATTTTTAAACTCACATTATTAGCCAACGCAAGCTTTTTTTGGCACAATGGAGGTGTATCTATCAAAAAGGAGATGATTACTGTGGCTGTTGCCGTTGGGGATATTGTTCGCGCCCATTACAATTCCGGAGTTTACATAGGAAAAGTAGAAGAAGACCGTGATGATCGATTTTTGGTTAAAGTACTTGCCGTGATCAAGCATCCTATGCAGGGTGATCTGCATCATCCCGGTGTTGTTGACGATGGGGTCTTTTTTCATGAACGGAAAGCGTTAGCCCATTATGAAAAAATGAATGTCGCCAAGGCTGTGGTTTATCCATACGATGATGTGGTACCCGAATACCGTGAATCATTACAATCTGCTCTATCCACAATGAAAGCGAAATTGCACGAAAAAGATACAGAATTCAGCAAGGAAGCTTTAAAAAGGCTAATTAATTTGGAAGAAACGTACTACCACAAAAGCTATTATAAGTAAAAAGGCTAGATAGCTCATAAACCGCTCTGTTTTTTTATCGTAAAAAAGCAGCAGCTTTATTTATGCTTTATTCAAAAGACCACGTCCAGCTTCGGCCTAGCGGTAGTGGTCTTCCTTCATCTTGTCCTTTTCGTTTACGTCGGTACTTTCAAATTTCGTTTTTTCTTTTCTGGTTTGCCATAAATCCTTGTTGTAATTTTAGGTGCATAGTTAAATAGCAGCATCCCGAGAAACGCAGAAACTACGATATAAATTCCACCGAAAACCTTTATCGACCCTGCCGCAACGCTGGCAATAACGACAGAAAACTCTCCACGGGCACATAATGACAATCCTGCTCGTAATGATACACGTTTTGTAAGTCCATACAATTTCCCGCCAATTGTACCAACCAGAATTTTAGCCAGCATTGACCAGACAAGCAGAATGATTAACAGTACCGGCATCGGCACACCTGAACCCATGTCAATGGTTGTTCCAAAATAAACAAAGAATGTAGGCAACAGCAGATTTTTTATCGGTGTAACTGTTCCTTCCACCCGTTCAATTTTGCCAATCTCCGCTAGCATGACACCGGCCAAAAATGCCCCAAGCACTTCTGATAACCCTAAAGATACAGCTAATCCTCCATATGTAACAGCAATTCCAACTAACAGAACAATTTTAAAATCTTCATCTTCAATTTTAAGTAAAAACTGCTCAAACCGTTTAAACAATGTCTTACTCAAAATAATAGCAACTACTGCCAGACCAACTATTTTCCCTAATAACATAGCTAAATCCAATCCGGAAAATGCCTCCCCGGTGCTTAATGCAATTAATATGGCGACAATAATTGGTGCAATCAAATCTTCAAATATCAATATGCCCAAAATATATTCTGTTTCCGCATTGGCCATTCTTCCTTTGTCATCAAGTAATTTAGCTGTAATGGATGAGCTGGTAGCATATGCCAAACCACCAATTAAAAACGAGGAGAACCAGTCCATGCCAAAGCCAAACGCAATAATCATCGTTACGCCTAGACTGAGTCCCACATCAAGGAAACCTGAGCTCCATATTTTTTTGGCGATTCCACCGAGTCGTCTTGTATTGAATTCCAATCCAAGCAAAAAGAACAGCAGGACAATCGCAACTTCGCTTGAAAAATGCAGGATGGAATTATGATGCATCAGACCAGCTAACGCAATTCCAAATAAAATATACAAAATAACATTAGGGAAATTTGTTTTTAACCCAATATATCCAAGCAGAAAAATTCCAATTAATATAATACCTGCATCTAATAACGTCGGAAGTTCACTAACCAAACATCATCATTCCTCACCCTTACATAGCTCTGTTAAAGCAGCTATTTGCTCATCTTTTCCGACAGACATTAATACGTCACCAGGCTTTAAGGTCGTGTCAGCCTCAGGAATGGCAATAACATCCTCCCCGTGAACAATCCCAATGATGGTTGCGCCGGTTTTGTTACGTATATCTGATTCCTCTATCGTTTTAAACGCAAGGGTTGATTTCTCTTTCAGTGTTATATAATCAACGATAATCTGGCTTTTAAATATACGCATTTTTTCAACGTCTACTGGCTGATATGTTGCACCTAATAGTTGTGCCGCAAGCTCCCTTGTTTCGTCAGGCGTCAGATCCATTGCAAAATCTGCCTCGTCCCCATCCGCGTCCTCGAAAAAGTACAGCTCCCGTTTTCCAGTATGATGGACAATAATCACAAGCAAATTTTCCTCAGACGTTTTAAACGAGATTTTCTGTCCGATTCCCGGTAGCTTAGATACAGATATTTTCATTACTTCACCCCATACTCCAAATGTCTGTTTATTATAGACTTTACCTGTTAGTAAAATAAATGTAAACAAAAAAATAAAAAAGCTAGAGGGTTTTATTTCTCCAGCTTCATCACTTACATTATTCACCTAAATGTTCTTTAATAACTTCTTCAATACCGTTTATTGCTTCTTCTTCATCACTGCCGTTTGCAATGATTTTAATTTCAGCACCTTTTGGAACACCAAGTGACATAACACCCATGATTGATTTTAAGTTAACGGTTTTACCATTGTAGGCTACCTCAACTTCTGATTTAAACTGACCAGCTTTATTTACAAGTAGTGTAGCAGGACGTGCATGAACTCCTGTATCAGCTGTAATGGTAAACGTTTTTTCTTTCATTATATCTCATCCTTCCAATTGTGATAATTATTCGTATGTACACTATGTTAACATACATTTTTGCAGATCATTAACTCATTAAAAATTCGTGAATAAATGAACTATCCTTATTATATACAATAATAAACTTTTATGAAACAAAAAAACCTGTCATTTACTTAGAAATTTGTCTTTGCCTTAGGGTTATGATAACGTTATCTTGTAAAGAACAAAGGCGCAAGCGCCCGTTTAGCGGCGTATGGACTGCGCCCTGCCATGCAGGGTGGTTCGGTGTTGCTGCGCAAAGCAGCGGTCTTAACCGAACATTCCTGCCGTAGGAGATAAAGGAAACATGCCCCTGCAAAAGGGGTATGCCGACGTTGGACGCAAAGTCCGCCTTTAGTCGGCCTTCCTTTACACCAACCGATGTTAACTTATCGTACGGAGGCGGGTGTTGCACACTAGCCGCTGGGCGCTGGAGCTGGACGTGGCCTACTCTGCTGAGAGCAGAATAGAGCCTAAATTTATATACTTTCTTATCTTAAGAAAAAGTTGGAGGTTGTAAAATGAGTGTACATATTGGTGCAGAAAAAGGTGAAATTGCCGATAAAATTCTATTACCAGGAGACCCATTACGGGCAAAATTTATTGCGGAAACATTTTTAAATGATGTTCAACAATATAACAATGTACGTGGAATGTACGGATTTACTGGTACATATAAAGGAGAAAAAATATCTGTCCAAGGAACCGGGATGGGTGTTCCTTCGATTTCGATATACGTAAATGAACTTATCCAAAGCTACGATGTCCAAAAATTAATTCGTGTTGGCACATGCGGTGCAATCCAGAAAGATGTAAAAGTTCGTGATGTTATTTTAGCGCAAGGGGCTACAACCGACTCCCAAATCAATCGCATGGTATTCGATGGAATTGACTATGCACCGCTAGCTGATTTTCAATTACTTAAAAACGCATATGACGTTGGAATGGAAAAAGGGTTACGCCTGCGCGTTGGCAATGTGTTTACAAGTGACACCTTCTATCGTGATAATGCAAAGGAACTGAATGAATTACTTGCAGCATATAAAGTATTAGCAATTGAAATGGAAACATCTGCATTATACACATTGGCAGCAAAATTCGATCGTCAGGCATTGTCGGTATTAACTGTTTCCGATCACATCCTGACGGGTGAAGAAACAACGGCACAAGAACGGCAAACAACCTTCCATGACATGATGGAAATTGCGTTGGAGGCAGCGATCAAATAAGTGCCCTTAACCTGTTAAGCATAACAGGTCAAAGATAGAGCCCTCAGCTATTTTGTCAACCTTATTATTATTTGGTTGACAATAAACGTTCGCTCCCTTATTATTTTATTAGAAGGGAGAGAATACATATGAAAGAGTTACGTCCTATCGATTTAACATTTGGTGCAGTATTTGTCTGTTTAATGGCAATTGGCGCCAATATAGCAGTATGGTTTCCAATATTAACTGTTCCGATTGGTGGTGCATCTGTGCCATTGTCATTACAAACCTTTTTTGCAATACTGGCTGGGCTGATGCTCGGCAAAAAACTCGGTACTATTTCAATCATTACCTATATCCTTGTCGGTATTGCCGGTGTACCCGTATTTGCCGAAATGTCTGGAGGTCCTTTTGTTCTTGTCAGTCCAACAGGCGGATTCATTATATCGTTTATTTTTATCGCATTTTTTGTCGGACTCATAGCAGAACAAAGTAAAAAACCGTCCATACCTTTATACACTTTTGCAGCACTAATCGGATTGTTGTTAAATTACGGAATAGGTGTGACCTATATGTATGCAGCCATGAATACTTGGCTGGAACTAAACATTTCTTACTCAGTTGCATGGACGAGCATGGTTCCATTTTTGATCAAGGATGCTGCATTGGCCTTTCTTTCAGGAGTGTTTATGGTTAATTTGGCTAAGCGAATTCCCGCAAGATGGTTAAGCATAAAAGCACATTAACATAATCGTTCTGTATTTGGAGGATATTCCGATAATGGATATCCTCTTTTTTTCTCACTTAAAAATTTGTTTACCCAGAGTCAGATAAATGAATAAAAGTTTTCATCCTTTACCGATACTAGAGTTATTAGTCCAACAGGTGCTTGTAACAGAAAGGATGTTCTTCTTTTCATGCATGTTTTCATGAATTTCCCATTATGGGCTGCACTGATTGCAATTGTTTTTTCACAGGTCATCAAAATACCGATTAATCTGATTGTAACAAAAACGTTTAAACCGGGTCTGGCATTTAGTAATGGAGGGATGCCTAGCAGTCATTCGGCAGCTGTTGCCGCATTAACAACCAGTATCGGAATTGTCGAAGGGATATCCTCAACAATGTTTGCAGTTTCTTGTGTTTTCAGCATTATCGTTATGTTTGATGCATCTGGGGTACGCAAACAGGCCGGAGAACAAGCAATATTGCTCAATCAGTTACGTAAAGACCTTCTTTATCTTATCGAGGGAGCGAAGGATTGGGGAAAAAAGGCGGAATACGAAAAACGCCAGGAGCTGAAGGAATTACTGGGACATGAGCCAATCGAAGTATTTTTTGGCGGATTAACAGGGATTTGCCTTGCACTCCTTCTTTATATGCTATACTAATTTTCATAGCGCATCTCCATTGCTCGGAGTCTTTGACTGTCTTGCAGCGAAATTTTCACAAGTATTCCCCAGCATTCAACTGCTAGCAAACACATTACCGAACAGCGCCAAAACAGGCTCACCCTTATACCTGGGTAAGCCTGTTTAATTTGCTTTAACTTGTTGTAATCTGCTCCCGGAAGACTTGCAATGCTTCATTTTCATTCCATTCCATAAGCTGTTCTTCGCTAAGGCTGCCATCACCCATCTCGATGATATAAACCTTTACTTCCTTCTTTCCCCATTTTTTATAAACATCTTCTACAGTTGGATAATACAGATCAATTTCATTTCCGTTAATTGCTCCCCCCTTGTCAGCAACGACGCCATACCCATAATCAGGAATATACAGAATAGTTCCGATTGGATAAATACTTAAATCAGCTGCAATAGTAGAGTATAAGTCTCGCTTAACCTTTACCCCAGAATACGTAATTCCATATTCCGGATGATCAGGCGTTTTACCTGTCGACTCTGCACCTGCCGTATAGCCTGTTGCCATAACAGTTGAGCTTGGATATTGTTCTAAATTAACATATTCCTCCAGTGTCTTTGGTCCTTCAATTTGTTCACTGGAAATATACCGTTGGGACTCATTTTTGTAATTTAATGTTTTCTTCTCAAGTGTAATCCGTTTATTCGTCAGAGCATCCTCTGCCATTGTTGGTTTATTCGCTGCTTCCTGTTCTGCCCACGCATGAACATCTTGTAAGGTGACGTTCGAAATACTGGTGAGCGTAGTGTAAAATGCGCCTAAAAATAACAGTAACATCCCGGTTCTTCGGAAAAATTTAATTTTTTTCAATGATAACACCTCTCTGGATGTCATCATTTCCAATCTAGTAACTTTTTATTCATGAAAATTAAAATGAAACCAAAAAATACTGACAAATGAATAGATTACAAAAACAATCACTCCCGGCGGTGCTATTGCTTTTAAAACATTTGATAGCCACTTTTCCGGAGAAATTTAATGACAAATCCAGATACAATTGTTCCAACGAGGCCAGCTGCCAGAATCGTTATGTCTACAGGTGTGATATGTACTAAATTAGTAAAAGCAGTCTGGAACGATGCACCTGGATCTTTAAAATAATTTGTTGTTGGTATATCATCAACTATAATCAGGACAATGATTGGATAAATAAATGACATTAACCATGTACGCCTTAGTAGCATATTTAAAATAAATGCAATGCCAAAAAATATAACAAAAAACAATAAAATTGATACAACAAATTGAATCAAGGTTGTGTCCTCCTATTTAACAATCTTTCATACAGACTCCATTTTAGCTGAAAACATATAAAAAGCAAAGGCGGAGAGACCCACCCTTGCTTAAATTGTCATTTCTAGTGCGTGTTCAAAAAGTCGCCGAATGAGAAGCAAGAAGGTCGAGGCGGCGTAGCTTTGAGCACCGGAGTGTACACAAAAAGGTACATGAGGAGCGGAAAAGCAAGCCAACGAAGAGATTCGCCGCTTATCATTTGGTGACTTTTTGAACATCCTCTTCTAATAAAAAATATTAAATTTACCTTTCCGCATTAATAGACTAAAACCGCCTAATTTTAATAAGTAACGGTTATCGATTATTTTTTTCATCACCGTTGCCTTAAAGCCGAATAGCTTACGATTATTTAAGATAACACCAATTGCATCATTGGCTCCGAGGGAGGCGACTGTTCCAAGAATTTTTGCTTCAAAGCTTTCCAATTCATCGTTTCCCTGAATGAGGGCTTTTACATTATGTGCAACGGTTTGCGATTCCTGAATAGCGATTTGTGCGGTTGGTGGAAATGGACAGCCGGTATCCGGATTCATAATTAGTGCACAATCACCAAGTACGAACACATCATCATATTCTGGAACACGCATATCTTTCCTTACTTCAACTTTTCCTCGATTTGTCGTAAAACCAGATGTCTCTACAATTGAATTGGCGCGAACTCCTGCAGCCCAAATGGTCGTTAATGTCGGGATCTCCACTTCTTTGTTATCTTTTTCATAAACAATACTTGCCGGCTTGCATTCCTTTAACAATGCCCCTGTTATAAATTCAACGCCACGTGCCTCCAGTGAATTCATTGCATATTCGACAAGCTGCGGGTCAAAACCCGGCAATACTGCAGGAGATCCTTCTATATTAATAATCCGCACTAAATTCTTATCAATATCATATTCTTTGCAAAGCTCTGGGATCCGATTTGCCAGCTCGCCGACAAACTCGATACCGGTAAATCCGCCACCACCAATAACAATATTTAAACGTGCTTGATTTTTTTTCGAATCATTATGATACATGGCAAAATTGTATTCAATATGTTCCCTAATTAGCCGTGCACTATTTATATTCCCAATTGTAAAGGCGTTTTCTGTTAATCCCGGAATCCCGAATGTTGCTGCTTCAAATCCTAGCGCTACAACTAAAATATCATAGGAAAGCTCACCATTTTTTAGCTTCACTTTTTTCTCTTCCGGTTTTATCGCAACAACGGTATCCAGAACAAAGTTAACCTTGTTCATGTTGACAACTTCCTTAATTGGGATCCGTGTACGATCATGATGTAATGTGCCGGCAGCATTTTCATGTAACCACGTGGTCTGGTAATGGTAATCATTATTATTCACAAGTGTTAGCACGGCTTCATTTAATCCGAGTGACTTTTGCAGTTTGACAGTCGTCATCATCCCACCATAGCCAGCACCAAGAATCACAATATTTGGCTTATTCATTTTATCATCACTTCCATCTGTAAAATTTCTGTTTCCCCTATGTGACATATTTCACGAAATAATAAACGCTAAAGCGCTAAGACTGGTCGAGCTTATCTTATTATCCAAAACACAGAATATTAATATCAAAGCATTAAAAAACTTGACTGAAAGCCAAGTATGTAACAATTGAAATACTTTTGTTATAAAACTGTAATATAACATTCAAACAATATCTTAGCCTTTTTCATTACAATTTTCAACCCTAAATAATACATTCTTAAAATTTAAATTTCTCCCAGTTATAATTCCAGTGTTATTGAAATAAAAATATTTCTGTTATAACCGTTAGTAGAATCTCCATAAAAAAATATAGAAGGTGCCCGATTCGTCTAATTAAAATTCAGTTACGGATAAAGGTAGGCCAAGTATGCCACGTCCGCATGTCTTTGTCTGCACCACGACATTCGGTGCGTTAATCCCCCCACTGATAAAGCTTCACATTATTGCATATTTCTTTATGATTAAATCAATTTATCGTAGTATAGAGGCAGAGAGAATGGAGGAGTAATAATGGCAGAACAAATATATGATGTAACGATTATCGGAGCAGGGCCAACTGGTTTGTTCACAGCCTTTTACGGTGGGATGCGCGATGCAAGTGTTAAAATAATTGAAAGCTTGCCACATACCGGTGGACAATTAACAGCCTTGTATCCGGAGAAAGATATATACGACGTCGCTGGTTTCCCCAAAGTTCGTGCACAGGACTTGGTCGATAACCTGGAGGAGCAGGCCAACCTGTTTAGCCCGGCGATTGTATTGGGGCAGGCAGTTGAAAAAGTAGAACGTTTGGATGATCAGTCATTTAAACTTACTACCAATAAAGAAACGCATTATACGAAGACCATTATCATCACAGCCGGAAATGGCGCATTCCAGCCACGCCGGTTGAATGTTGGCGATTTTGAAAGGTTTGAGGGTGTTAATTTACATTACCATGTAAAAGACATGAATCACTATAAAGACCAGCATGTGATGCTGCTGGGCGGCGGTGATTCAGCAGTAGACTGGGCCTTGATGCTGGAACCGATTGCAGAAAAAGTAACATTGGTACACCGCCGCGATAAATTCCGTGCCCATGAGTACAGTGTCGAAAAATTAATGAACTCAAGTGTGGAAATCATTACTCCTTTTACGCCTGGCGATATTAGTGGAAATGATAAAATTGAACGCGTATTGCTGCAGGAAGTAAAAGGTGACCGGCAACTAGAGCTGGAGGTTGATTCCATATTGTGCAATTATGGCTTTGTCTCTACATTAGGGCCACTAAAAGATTGGGGCTTGGAAATTGAGAAGAACAGCATTGTCGTGAATACGAAAATGGAAACCAATATTCCAGGAATTTATGCTGCTGGGGATATTTGTACATACCCAGGCAAAATAAACCTAATTGCCACCGGATTTGGTGAAGGACCGACTGCTGTCAATAATGCCAAGCAATATATTGATCCAAAAGCAAGGGTACAGCCAAAGCATTCGACGAGTTTGGACTTAGTAAAGTAATCATTGACAAATAAAAAAAACATATCCGGATCATGTTCGTGTCGTCCCGGATATGTTTTTTATTTCTGTAATTGGTATATTTTGGAGTATTAACTAACCGGGTGCTTGCGCCTTTGTTCTCCCGCTGGCACTTTTTACAATTCTTTCCCATTTGTTGCAATTACCTTTTTATACCAATGAAAGCTCTTTTTCTTCATCCGCCTCATGTCCTTCTCAGCCAATTCATCACGGTTCACATAAACAAACCCATAACGCTTTTGGTAGCCGTTCAGCCAGCTGAGCAAATCGGTAAATGACCATGTACAATATCCAAGCAAATCCACACCATCGGTAACGGCTGCCTGTAATTGCTCGATATGCTTGCGAATAAAAGCAATTCGGTAGTCATCATTGACAGCATCATTTTCTTCCAGCTTGTCAAACTCCCCCAAACCATTCTCTGTCACTAAGATTGGAAGCCCATAACGGCTCGTGATCCGGCGCAAGCCAATTCTTAGTCCAACAGGGTCGATTTCCCAATCCCAATTGGTCGTTTCTAACGCCGCATTCCGTTTTCGTTTGAACAAACCAGCATTTCCACTTTCAACGAAATTACCTTTTTTTCCATCATGGTTTTCCTTATTAGAAGCACTGAACTGTTCGCCCAGCGGACTGGCAGTAAACGTTGCGGTCTGATAATAATTGACACCGATAAAATCTGGTTTACCTGCTTTTAACAGCTCGTCGTCCCCGTCTTCAATTATTGGCGCCAGTCCGTGCTTTTCAAGATATTTCCATGCAACTTTTGGATACACCCCCCAGCTATACACATCCATCCACCAATAACTTTGGAATTCCTCCGCATTTTCCGCTGCCAAAATGTTATTCGGTTCGCTGGAAAATGGATAGGCTGGTCCATACGCAAAGCTAGGACCAATTTTTCCATCAGTGATAATTCGTCTAAAAGATTGGATAGCCTTCGCATTGGCCAGATTGGCAATATGATTGGCGTTGTACATCCGCTTGCGATCGCTGACACCCGGGGGATGCGCAGCCTGTTCATATCCTAGTCCGATAAAAACATTTTGTTCATTCAATGTTACCCAGTAATTCACCTTATTTTTAAACCGTTCGAACAATGTAACACAATAATCATTAAAATCATTGATGATTTGTCGAGACTCCCAGCCACCATATTCATCCTGAAGTGCTTGTGGAAGATCCCAGTGATACAGCGTGACGATTGGCTCAATACCATGATGTAGCAGCTCATCAATCAGATTTTCATAGAACTGTATTCCTGCTTCACTTAGCTTACCTTTACCCATTGGAAAAATACGGCTCCACGATACGGAAAAGCGATATGCCTTCAACCCCATTTCTGCCATCAATGCTACGTCTTCTTTGTATCGATGATAATGATCGACTGCGACATCACCATTCGTACCTTGATAAGTTTTTCCGGGGATCTTTGTGAAGTTATCCCAAATAGAAGGACCTTTTCCATCTTCATTGAAAGCACCTTCCACTTGGTAAGCTGCCGAAGCAGATCCCCATAAAAAATTTCTAGGAAACTCATCTAAATTTGGATGATCCATTCATATCAGCTCCATTTACATCATTCTCTTATTTATAATTTTCATTTGATGACCGAGGCAGAAGAACCAGCCAAGTTCCACCAATTAATAAAACCATATACAGCCCCAAGCATGTTGGCGTATTGTCCGAATTCGCATGTATCGATGACTGGTTTTATTTTTGAGGCCTTCAGACGATTAAGAATATCGTCCAATTTCGCATTTATATGATCGATTAGGTCGTTTCTGGCACTAATGCCGCCACCTATTAAAATAATCTCTGGATCATAGATATATTGCAAATTGTAAATTCCCAAAGCTAAATATTGATGAAACTGATCGATGGCTTGTTTACAATCCACATCTCCGTCGTTCGCCATTTCAAATACAGCTTCCCCCGTTAATTCCTTCTCGTTCATATGTTTTAAGTTGGCCACATTTTTCACTAATGCACCGGTGGCACCGGTTGCGCTCCACGTGTCATAGTCAACCCCTGAGCCAGTAGGGATCACCATATAGCCAAACTCACCACCATGCAAATTGGCACCCTTATGCACCAATCCATTTTTGATGAGAGCTCCACCAATACCTGTTCCGATTACAACAACGATCGCGTCTTTTTTTCCCTGTGCTTTTCCTTTCCATACCTCGGCATAACCCGCACAATTCGCATCATTTTCCATAAATATCGGCAAGTCAATCCGATCACGAATCAACCGTTTGATATTTGGCCCATGAAGATAGGATAAAGCACTAGAGCCGTATATGATTCCCGTATCCGAGACAGCACCAGGGCAACTGATTGCTACGCCAGCAACATCTTGATTTTTATGGTAAAGATCTACCACTAGATCTAGTAGTCCATCCAATGTTTCCGGTGTTTTTGTTTTATCCATTTTCAATATGGTTGCCCCTTCATCAACAATGCCGAATTTGATATAGGTGCCACCAATATCAACTGCCAAATAACGTTTCATTACGTCCACCTCATACTTTTCGTCAATTTCTTGTTGTTAGCAATGTTTCTTTCCTGTCAACCTATCATCACCATCCCCTTACATTGTTCTGATTTTTATCTGTGTTTTATTAATCGGCTTATTTTATCGAATCATTCCACTAGTTAATGAATTGAGTCAAAAGAACACGAACCGCGTACAACTAACTGAGGATCGACCATTACTGAATTCGGTTGAACCTCCTCATTGATTAAATCATGGAGCATATGTGCCGCAAGCTTCCCCATCTTGTCTTTATCCTGTCTTACTGTTGCCAGCGGTGGGTCGCTGTAACGGCAAGCTTCAATATCATCACAACCAATTAACTTGATATCCTCAGGGACACGAATCCTCTTTTCCTTCAAGGCACGTAAAGCACCTAATGCCATCATGTCAGAAACAGCATAAACAACTTGTGGGCGTTTTGAAGCTGCCAATATCCGCTTCATCGCAGCATACCCACTATCTTCAAAATAATCTCCGTATTGGATCCACTCGTCCTTAACCTTCATGCCAAAAAGCTCCATATTACGAATGAAACTGTCTTTACGAATACTTGAGACAAATGAGTCTTCTGGGCCTCCGATAAAGGCAACTTCCTTCATCCTGTTTAAATAAAGATAGGTCACAACCGCTTCGGAAACTTTCCGGTTATCTGTTGTAACATAGCTTGAATTTGGGCCTTTCAGTGCAATATCAATTCCGACACATGGAAAATCACTTTGGTCCAGCTCATTTGTGGCTTCTTCAATTCGATCCCCCGCTATAATCAAACAACCATCCAATTGAAAATGAATACACCGAGCCAAATAATCCCGCCCGTCCTTGCTAAATTTGTTATTTGAAAAAACCAGCATATCATAGCCAAGATTTCCGATTGCATTTTTAAATGAATTAACAACATCATTGAAAAATGGGTGGTTCATTTCCGCATTGATATCTCCCGCATAGATTAACCCGATAAGATTGGATTTTTTTGTTGCCAGCGCTTTTGCTGAAAACGTCGGCTGGTAACCGGTTTCCTCGATTATTTTTTTTACTTTTTCTATCGTTTGCCGGCTAAGATTCCCCGATTGATTGATTACTTTTGAAACAGTGCCTGGAGAAACATTTGCCAGCTTTGCAATATCTTTAATAGTAAGTTTCATTGTCATACCTCATGTCCTTCGTGATCTACTCGTATTATTTAACGGAACCCTCTGTAATACTGGAGATAAACAACTTATTAAACATCAAGAACACAATAACGAGTGGAATTGTTGCCCAAAACACACCAGACAGCAACATCCCAAAATCAACATTGCTTGTTGTATTCATTGAAGAGAGGGCTACTTGTATTGTATACATATCCGGGTCGCGAAGAACAGTGAATTGCCACAAAAATTCTCCCCACGTTGCCGTAAATACAATAATTCCTAATGTGGCAAAGGCCGGTAATATGATTGGAAGAACAATACTCCGGAAAATACGGAAGTTTGAACAGCCGTCCAGTTTAGCCGCTTCAATTAATTCATCCGGAATGGATTGCGCTATATACTGCCTCATTAAGAAAATTCCTAACGGATTCAGGAAAAAGATAATCATTGCACCAAACAGGGTATCCAGCAATCCAAACTTGGCAACTAAAAAATATTGTGGAATTAAACCAAGTTGCGGTGGGATGACCATCGTTAGCAATATAGAAATAAAAAAAATATTTTTCCCCGGGAACCTGAATTTTGCAAAAGCAAACCCAGCCAATGAACTAATTAATAGAACGACAAGTGTAACAACTAAACAAACAATTAGTGTATTGAACATCGCACCAAAAAAAGGTATTTTTTCCAATACTGCTTGAAAGTTTTCGACTAATTTATCACCCGGTGTTATTGTTGGAGGAATCGAATTATATGCTGCACTTGGCCTTGTTGCCATCACAAACATCCAGTAAAAGGGGAAGATGGCTAAGAAAGATGCAACAATCAGAAATAAATACACGAAAAATCGTCCAAATTTAAATTTTTTATTCATGATTTTATCCCCTTGTTCTTTTTTCTAATTCCGGATGTCAAATAGGTATTAATGGCGGAAGCAACAATAATAATACCTAGCAAAATAACTGCTGTTGCAGAACCTGTTCCAAAGGATTGTAAACTAAATGCATCACGATACAAATACATTACAACCGTCATTGCTTCTGTCCTGCTAAATGCCGACCCTCCCAAAAACACGGTAGGTTCTGTGAATAATTGCAATGCACCAACAGTGGAAAAGAACACCGTTAAAACAACGAAAGGTTTTAATAATGGAAGCGTAATATAGCGTAATTGCTGGAAAATATTTGCCCCATCAATCCGAGCAGCTTCATATAAGTCCTTTGGAATACTTTGCAGCCCCGCCAAGTAGATAATGGTGTTGTAACCGATCCATCGCCAAAAAACCATAATGGAAATAGCTATTTTCGAACCCCATTCACTTGTTTTCCATGCAACGGAGTCCATGCCAAAAAGGTTTAAAATGTAATTAGCCAACGCTGTATCGTTATTGCTGAAAAATACTCCAAATACAAGCGCTACAGCTACCATGGAGGTAATGTAAGGCAAAAAAATCATGGCGCGAAAGGCATTTTTAAATTTCAGATATGCCTGGTTCAGGATAAATGCTAAAATAATACCAAAAATGAGCTGCGGTGCTGTTCCCATAATGCCCATGATAATTGTGTTGTAAAGTGCCTTCCAAAACGTTGAATCATGCAAGACAACACTGAAGTTCTGGAGACCAACAAAGGTCATTTCACCCAATCCGTTCCAATTTTGAAATGCCAGATAGAGACTGAATATAGCAGGATATAAGCCAATTACGGCAAAAATAATAAAGAAAGGTGAAATGTACAAATAGGCACTAATTTTGTCTTTGGTTGCTTCTGATCGGTATTTTCTTTTGTGTGTAAAAGCCATTTTCTCTCCTTCCCTTCTTAAAAGACATTGATATGGCAGGAAAGACTGCCATATCAATGAATATGCAATATTTTCAGGAAACCGAGGATAAAACAAGCAAGTATTCTATGCTCTGGTTTTTTCTCATAAATTGGAAAAAAGCTGATGCTTATCCATCTCTATTTGTTATTGAGATCTTTCATTCGTTTAACAGCCGCAGCCCATTCCTTATCCGGATCTGCCCCTTGTTGAACATTTTTCAATGCATTGAGCACTTCATCCTGAGTCGGCGTGTACTTGTCACCTTTATAGATAAAACTGATATCTTGAGCTGCTTCCGCAAAATATTTCGATGTACTTTGACCGCCAAAAAATTCATCTTTTGTTTTTTTGAATTCGTCCATCTCGTAAACTTCTGGTGATGATGGGAAAAGACCTGCATCACTTTTGAATGATTTCAACTGATTATCAGGCGACACTAACCATTTTGCAAATTCATACGCCTCATCATCATGTTTGGTCTCTTTTGGGATAGTGATATAAGAACCGCCCCAGTTACCAGCAAATTCCTTCGGCAAGGTTGCAATACGGAATTTGCCTGATGCATCCGGTGCATTATCCAACATCCAGCCTTTTAGCCATGCCGCGCCCATTTCAATTGCAAAATCGCCATTATTTACGGCATTTCCCCATTCTGGTGTCCACATATCATATTCACCGACTAGCCCATGCTCGTTTAATTCTACAGCTAAATCATATGCTTTTTTAACAGCATTTCCATCTTTTTCAACTAATAGATTTCCATCTTGATCATAGAAGCTTTCTTCTGCTCCATCGATAACCGCACGGTATGCCATTTCCATACTATCTAGTAAAGGCTTGCCAGTTTTCTCCTTGATCTGTTCTCCGACTTTAATAAGGTCTTCTTTAGACTGAATCAATTTCTGCACTTCATCTGGTTCAGTTGGCAAACCAGCCTCTTCAAACAAATCTGTACGATAGAACATAGCTTTTGGCCCAATATCAGTTGGTAAACCAAATAGGAAATCACCCTCCATGCTTTCGCCTATTTTCCATTTCCAATCCAAATATTTATCTTGAATTTTTTCGGCACCTAAATCATACAAGTTTACGAATCTATCTTTTGCTTCCTTGAATCGATCAAATTGATCTATCTCTACCATGGCTAGATCCGGTGCACCACTTCCTGCAGATAATGCTGTGAATAAGCTGTTATGATGATCAGCGTTTTCGGAAGTTTTTACTTTAATTTTGATCCCAGGATGTTCCTTTTCATATTCCTTAGCCAATTCGTCATAATTCGTTGCACCAAATACCCAAAAATCCAACGTGACATTTCCATCTTCGTCTTTATCACTTGAGGCTTTATCACCGCACGCTGCAAGTGAAAAGACAAGTGTCACCATGATACCAATCATTAACAGTAATTTGCTTCTTTTCATTAAAATTACCCCCTGCGAGTTATAAATTTATAAATAGCTAACTATCATACTTGATTTTATTAAATTAGGTTTATACACCTCCTTCATTATAGTGGCTTGCACGTAAAAGGTATCCATAATCGGAAACCGGTTTCCTTAACAGCGAAATTTATCTGTCTTTCCTATCCAGGAAACCGCTTTCTTTGTTTATTATATTATCTAATTTTATAAAAATCAATACTAATATGCTAAATTTTAGAAACCGATTTCCTAAGCAAGTGTATTTTTCATGTATTCGAGAGTTTTATGTTATCGGGGAATTTGTAAATCCCTTTGTAAAATAGACTTAATTGCCATTAGATTCTGAGAAGAGCTGACTCACAATCAACAATTCTAAACAATATATTGATCCGGAAGCAAGCGTATAGCCAAAGCATTCGACGAGTTTGGGACTTGATAAGGAAATCACAAGTGGAAAACATACCCGGATGTTGTATTGGATACAGCCAGATATGTTTTCCACGATCAAGATTATCCGCAAGCCCATTGTAATATTGAAATCCATTTATATATTAGCTGCACAATCAGTTAATGCATCAATATCGGTAATTTTAATCCTTCGATGGCCGGTCTGTGCTATCCAGCTGTTTGTCTGAAAACTGGACAGTCTCCTGCTGATTGTTTCCTGGGTAGTCCCGAGGTAGGAGGCCAAATCCTTTTTGCTCATCGGCAGCATAATATCCATTGAATTCTTTTGCTGTGCAAGCTCAACCAAATAACCGGCAAGGCGCGTTTCCACATCCTTCGTACTCAACTGTCCAACAAGTTTTTCCGTTTGATCCAGGCGGTTACTGAATTGCTCCAAAATTTTAATCGCTATTGTAGGATATGTCTGCATCAGCTCTTGCATATCCTTCCGATGAATCGCACATATCTCGGTTTTCTCCATTGCCTCTGCATAGCTGTCCAGCATTTTTTCCGAAAAAAGGGCAAGTTCTCCCATGAATTCACCTGTCTCCAGAATCCGCAGTAATTGTTCCTTACCCGATTCAAACAGCTGATAAATTTTCACCCGGCCTTTATGTACAATATATAAATATTCCAACGGCTCACCTTCCTGATAAATAAACTCTCCCTTTTGGAATGTAATGCTTCTGCCCTTTTTAACAATTTCGAACATTTCATGATTTGCTAAATGATTGAAAAAGGGTACCTTGGAAATGCATAATTGTTTTCCACGACGATCAGGCATCTTGTTTTTTATTCCTCCCATGATTTTTATAAGTACTATTATACATTATTTAGTTCGTAGCAAAGTAAAAACTACCTTGCTTTACAAACGTTCATCAATTTGACGATTTTTAATGAAGGAAATGGGGTTTAATTATAGAATATCTACTATATGCAAAAATAAGGAGTGATTTTTTGGCGTATAACAATAGAAGAACACCAATAGAGATTCTAAAACTTGAATCGGCTTTACGACGACTTGCTGACGGACATCTGCTAAGGCCTCGAATTGAAGAAGATCTACGCAAACGACATGCAGGGTTTCATGGTGAAAAATCAATTGACTATCATTTATCCTTTTTTGAGCATGAACATCATTTATTTCATCATGGACTACGGCTCCCCTGGAAAGATACTCATTTTCAAATTGATTCGCTTATCACCACACCGTCTATGATTATCCCATTAGAAGTAAAAAATATGATTGGAAGACTATTCTTTGATGAACCAGCACAACAGTTAATTCAAACAACTCCAGATGGAACAGTAAAGTCCTATCCTTATCCATTAACCCAAGCCAACCGACACGTCCTGCAGCTGCAATCATGGCTGCGACAACACCATTTTCCGGTCCCACCGATCATACCATTTGTCGTTATCAGCAATTCATCAACTATAATAGATACAAATTCCAAGGACAAATTATTTTATGACAAAGTGGTACATGCGATGAATTTACCGTTTAAACTAAAGGCCCTTCCCAAACGCTATCCAGATAAATTACTGTCGCCTCTTCAACAGAGAAATTTATCTGAGCAGCTTATCAAAAAGCATGTCACTGCCAACCCGGAAATCCTTCAGTGGTATGGAATTGACAAGCATGAAATACGAAACGGATTATATTGTGAAAATTGCAAGGACCTCACTATGGAGCGAATACGAGGTAACTGGAAGTGTAACAGATGTGGACTTCTAAATAAAAAAGCGCATATTAGAGGATTGCTTGATCATTACCTATTAATTGGGTCCACCATTACAAACCGCCAATATAAATCATTTGTACGATTGAACTCAATCTCAATAGCCACAAAGCAGCTGCAATCGTTAGGGTTGCAATCGACAGGAACTTTTAAGGATCGTAAATACCTGCTCGAATTGGATGCATTGCTTAACCTGTTATGACTCGGATAGTATTTCCGCTCGGTTGGATAGTATTTGGTCTGATTTGGATAGTATTTTCCTTTTTCGGATAGTATTTGCTCTGATTCGGATAGTATTTGGCAGATTCGGATAGTATTTTCCTTTTTCGGATAGTATTTTACTCATTTTGGATAGTATTTCTAATTCCAATGGTGTTTTTGCCCGTTTGGATAGTATTTGACCCTTTTCGGACAGTAAATCGGTCAAGTTCGGCAAACTCCAAGTTCAGGCTCAACCCCAAATCCAAGCAAAAGCCAGGACGCCACAAAAGCGCCCTGGCCAATCATTAACATTTCTCTGGTGTACCTTCGCGATTTTTCGCTTTGAACGATGAACCACAGCCACATGATACGATAGCATTCGGATTATCGATCGCAAACCCGCCGCCCATCATATTTTCTTTAAAGTCAATTGTCGTACCTTCTATAATCGGAATATCCTGTTTAAATATGACAACGGGAATGCCGTTAATTTCGTCAACCATATCCAGTTCTTCATTTACATCATAATCGAAACCTAAAGAATAGGATAATCCACTGCAGCCGCCACCCTTGATACCAAACCTGAGGCGAACATTTTCTTCTTCGTCTTTCATCATTTCCTTTACTTGACCAACAGCGTTCTCTGTCAATGTAATAACCATTTCATGTCCTCCTTTTCATTTTCCGATGGCCCACCAACGATCTGTTACTCTTTAGTATACTAACAGTTCTATCCTGATTCAAACGATTTAACTCAAGTAAAACACACCCGTGGCAATGACTTCTGCTCCGCCTGTCATCCAAACCTGGCCTTGTTTATCCCAACGTATAAACAAATCTCCACCACTTAAGTGGACACATATTCGTTCGCCCTTTTTCATAAAACCATTCAAAATTGCTGCTACCACTGCCGCACATGCCCCAGTACCGCACGCCTCTGTCACGCCCGATCCGCGTTCCCAGACACGAAAATTCATTTCACGGTCAGATAGTATTTCGACAAACTCGACGTTAACGCCTTCGGGAAAACGGGCATCTTTTTCAATAACCGGCCCTAGTTCGTGTAACGGTGCGTCTTCAATCGAATCCACAAAAAATACAGCATGTGGGTTCCCCATAGAAATAGCTGTTACCTGTAATTGCTGCCCGTCAACTGCAAATGGTTCAGCAATAATCTTACTTGCAGGTTCCCCAAGCATCGGGATTTGTTCCCGCTTTAATTGTGGTTCACCCATATTAATTGTAATTTCTTTTATATCATCATTTTCATCCAGTTCTACCGCTGCCTCAACAACATTTGCTTTTGTTTCAATCCAAAACTTTCTAAAAGAAACAATGTTATTCTCTGAAACGTACTTCGCCACACAACGCAAGCCATTCCCACACGTATTTCCTTCCGAACCATCTTTGTTAAAAATCCGCATGCTAACATCAGCTACTTCACTCGGCTGAATTAAAATTAACCCATCCGATCCGATCCCGGTGTGCACATCAGAAACCGCTCTTGCTAATCGAGGCAGCATCTCCTCCTTGATTTCAAAACGAAATAAATCGAGATAAATATAATTATTGCCTAGCCCATGCATTTTTGTAAAAGGTATCTCCATCAATAGTCCTCATTTCCTTATGCTAAAAGTTTCACACCATGTTGATCCAAAGCCTGATAAATTGTTTTTAATCTGGGAATTCCCTCTGCAACCATTTCATCATTGACAAAAACGATTGGGAAAAACATATCCTCCTCCAATACACGTTTCGCAAATTGCTTATGCTTTCCTGCTTCTGGTGGCTTGTTTATATCAATATATTCATATTCTACAACATCAGCATTATATTTTCTGGCGATTGCTGCCTGAAGCCACTCATACGTATCCTTTGAACCTGGTGCACCTACACAGCTTGCACAAATTTGCTCTGCCCCGTAAATTGTAATCGTTACCTTCTTCCTCCCCATTAGCAAAACCTCCACCATTGTAGTTACTTTTATTTTACAAAAACTTTAATAAAAGATAAAATAATACTATCTGGATTACTAAGCATATAAATTCCCAATAGATTTTTTTCGTTATTCAGCTTATAATAGTACCAAGAAAGGAGAAGATGGATAATGCGAGAACAAGTTCGCGAAGTACTGGAAAAATTACGTCCATTCTTACTGCGTGATGGCGGCGATGTGGAGTTAATTGATGTTGATGAAGATGGTATTGTACTTATTCGTCTTATGGGAGCATGTGGCAATTGCCCGAGCTCAACCATCACTTTGAAAGCCGGAATCGAGCGTGCGTTAATGGCCGAGGTTCCAGGTGTAACGGAGATTGAACAGGTATTCTAAATCGATAATATGGCAGACACTTCCTAAGTGTCTGCCTTTTTCCTTCTTAAACCGGGGTCATCGGTTCCTCTCCATGTAATACATTTCGGATATTTTCCAAGCATAAACGAGCCATTTCCATACGTGTTTCTACACTAGCCGATCCAATATGCGGGAGGCAAACGACATTCTCCAATTGCAAAAGCGGATGGTCTTTTCTGATCGGTTCCTTTTCGAAAACATCCAGCCCGGCAGCACGTATTTCCTTTTTTACCAATGCCTTATAAAGCGCGCATTCATCCACTACTCCACCGCGTGACACATTGATAAAAATCCCCGATTGCTTCATCTTTTCAAATGCCTGCTGATCAAACATCCGCTCTGTTTCCTTTGTCAGCGGGATCACCGACACGACAAAATCGGATTTTCCAAGGATTGTATCAAAATCAGCATATACTGCATGCAGCTGTTCTTCCGCACGAGGATGCCGCGATCGGTTATGATACAAAATGTCCATGCCAAAACCGCTGGCACGTCTCGCAATCGCCGTACCAATCCGCCCCATTCCAACAATCCCGATTGTTTTATGATGTATATCTGACCCAGCAAGTAAAAGGGGTGACCAATACTGCCAGTGGTCTGCTTTGATATAATCACTTGCTTCCATCATTCTTCTTGCGGTGGTCATTAGCAAAGCGAACGCCAAATCAGCTGTTGTTTCCGTCAGCACGTCTGGTGTATTCGTAACAGTAATGCCTAATTTTGCTGCAGCTTTCACATCGATATTGTCATAGCCAACTGCCATGTTGGCGACAATTTTTAAATGGGAGGCATGCTCCAGCACTTCCTGATCTATTTTCTCCGTTAACAGACAAAATAGCCCATCTGCATCTTTTACTTCCTTTATTAGCAAATCTCTTGGAACCGGCACATCCTCCCTTTCCCACATGCGAATATGGAATAATTTCCGGTATGGTTCAATCACTTCTTCTGGAAGTTTTCTTGTGATATAAATACTGCTTTTTGTCATCATGCCTCACCTCATGTATAATCCTTCTTATACCCAGTGTAACACAGGAATCTGTAAACCTTGATGATCAATTCCTAAATCGTCAAAAAACTCTCCCAGCCGTTTTTCATAGACGGTTTGTTTCGCTAATAAATGAGCTAATTCCTGATCAAGCAGATCTGAATCCTCTTGGTTAAACCCCCTCTCCAACACATCAAACAGATGGATAGGAAAAATTAATCTGGCATACAATAGTCTCCAGCTGAATACTGATAATGGTCGAATCGATTGGTAGTCATGGAGAAATAAATTCAAATCGTTTTTTTTGTTTCCATCCTGTAAAAATAAATAGCGAACATGTTCCGCCAAGTCTCTTACCGGATGATCATACACTAAACGATCGGTCCAAATAACGGGCTTCGTTATACTATCCTGATAACGTTTAAAGGCTATTGTACCTTGATCAGCATTGTCAAAACGATATTCCTGTTCTGTTTCCTGGACGTATTGAATTGCATTTTCACTTAATCCGATGATATAGGGAAATGCATCCTTGACCCGTCGATAATAATCACAAGGATGTTCTTCTGCCTCCTGACTCAACTTTTTTTCAAATCCGGTCAGTTTATTAATCCATAGCTGTTTCCATTGACCATAACTGGATATTTTCTGTGGTTCATAGCGATACGTTGCTCCGAGCTCGTGAAATTCAGCCAGCTGTCTGCCGGGAGAAGATGGATTACGCTCTCCCAATAAGTTCACCTGTAAAACGAGATAGTGTTTCCCCTGATATTCCAGAAACCAATCACCATGCCTCGTCTGAATCGGAAGCGCGGTGTGATGATAATTGTTTTCTGCTAAATAATATGCAAGTGCCGCTTGTTCCATATGAATAGCTTCCTTGTTGTCTGCCGAAATGATAAAATAGATATATTCACCATTTTTATTGCCATATCGGTTATCCAGCACTACGGTCCCTTCCGTTTGGATATCATAATATGTAGCAAGTAAGTCCTGCAAAAAGGTCCCTCCTGTAAAAGCCTATTTATTATAGTCTATGTTGGTCAGCAGCACTTTTTTACTTGGGATCTCGAAATATATAAATGAAAGGTGATCATGATGGATAAAAATACAAAACAAAGTGAATTGGAATTAAAAGCAAGGGAATGGTTAACGGAAAGAGGCGTCACCCTTGATGATATCGCTGAACTTGTTTATTACTTACAAGTAAAGTACCATGATGATTTAAGTATGGAAGAATGTAGATTTAATGTTGATCGCGTCTTAACGAAAAGAGAAGTGCAAAATGCGATTCTCACCGGAATTCAGCTTGATAAACTTGCTGAGCAGAATAAATTGGATCATCCTCTCCAGCAAACCATTGAAACAGACGAAAGCTTATATGGTGTCGATGAAATCATTGCCCTGTCAATTGTCAATGTATATGGTTCGATTGGGTTCACAAATTATGGTTACATTGATAAACAAAAACCAGGAATTCTTGAACGGTTAAATGATAAATCAACCGGTGAGTGTCACACATTCCTTGATGATATTGTTGGGGCAATCGCCGCTGCTGCATCGAGCAGACTTGCACACGGCAGTGCTGATGTGAAACAGCTGGATGATTAGTGAGTAAGGGAGTGCCTAAAACAGCACTCCCTTTCATATGTAGTCCATCCACTCCGATAAATTTTGCACATGATATGTCGGTTTCTTTTCCATTTTAGGAAAATCTTCAAATGGTGTCACACCAGTAAACACCATTAACGTATCAATACCAGCACGTATACCGGCAAGGATGTCTGTATGATAATTATCTCCTACCATTAATGTCTGTTCTTTTGCAAAACCAAGTGCCGTTAATGCTTCATTCGTAATAATCTTCTCCGGTTTCCCGATAAAAATCGGCTCCTTACCAGTGCTGACAGTGATGACCGCGGTAAGTGCGCCGTTTCCCGGAACAAGTCCTCGTTCAGTCGGAATGGCAATATCACTGTTTGTCGAAATAAACGATGCCCCATTGCGAACAGCTAAAGTTGCCGCTGCCAGTTTTTCATAATTAATGTCACGATCAATACCGACAACAACAAAATCTGCATCATCATCGGTAATCAGCAAGTCTTCGCTTTGTATTGCATCAATTAACCCTTCTTCGCCAATTACAAAACAGCGAGCATCCTTTTTAAGCTGCTTGATGTACTTGGCAGTTGCCATACTTGAGGTAAACACACTATCCTGTGTTGATCTTATCCCCATTCCGGACAATTTTTCCGCTATTTGTGCCTGGGTTTTCGATGAATTATTCGTTAAAAATAAATACGGAATCCCTTTTCGATGTAATGCTTCTACAAATTCAGCAGCTGCTTCAACACGCTCATTGCCACGATACATTGTTCCGTCCAAATCAATTAAATATGCGCTGTATTTTTTCACGTTAGTGGCGCCTCTTTTCTTTATTACTCATTCGAAAATGCATTTGCCACACCTAACTCATTATCAAGGTAATAGCGTACATGCGTACTAAATTGATCGAGCACATCTTTGTTATCCAAAATAGTAGTACTTAAGTTTTGATGATCAATCGTTAAATAATCCTTTACAACCATTTTTCGCAGCTGAATCATTTCTTTGTAAACAGCTTCATCCTCTTTTGGTAAGACCTTCTCGTCAATTAAAATATCAATTATATCGTCAAATCCGCCTGGGTCCCGCATAATAAAACCGTCAATCATCATGTTGCCAACGTCAAGAATAGCTTCTGCAACCATTTGTGTAATTCGTTCCAAACCAAGCTTTTCCATAACCGAATTAACATATAACCCTTCTGCTTCTTGAAGCAAAAAGTCCATATATGCAAGTGTTTGTTCAATTTTTTCACGATCAACAAAATACATTTCCTTTACCCCCAGCTGTCCAAGTAGTTTTACTATACCACATTAAAAATGATCCATTAAGCAAAACGTGGTATAGTGAAACAAATATCATTATTGAGTGAGGAGAATTACATGCGCAGAACATTTGATTATTTAAAAGATGAAACGGTGACAAAAGAAGTTCGGTATGTCAGTTTTATGGGCAAATTTCACCGGTATGATTTTGCATTTATCAAAGATAAAGAAGATCCGCAAAAAAAGATTGTAATTGATTTGCGCAAGAACCACTTTGCCATATTGGGACCGGAAGATATTGCGGAAAAAGGAAGAATGGAACACGTATTTCAGGTTACGGAAATAGAAGCAGATGAGATACGCACCTTTTTGGGCGAAATATTTCAAGCTTAACAACCTGAATATACTGCCCGGACAGAAGCTTGGCTAATTAATACCAGCAATTGGCATGATATAACCTTTCTTTTTGCAAAAACTATTTAGAGGCTTGCTTATAAGAAAGGGTGTATGAAATGGGAAAAAAGGATAAAAAGCATTACTCGGATTTTTCCAACGTGAACCGGAGAGAAAATTTTTTAATCCCGGAAGAATTTCCGGAGGGTCCAGTTGGCTCACCAATCAACGAAGATAAGCCTATTACTTCAAGCAAGTCAACCCCTTGGACTGACCATCAGCGTCGTGACAGCGCTTTTGTATTTCCTTACCGGGAGCTACATGAAGATTTGCCACGACAAACTCCTGGCGCCCACCCGATCCACGACGAGCCTGACGATGTCCACCCGCAACAGGAAGAATAGGAACTGTCCCCCGGTACGTTAATTCATTAAAATAGCGGGGGACTGCCCTCCTACTTATCGATCTTTTTTAAAACAAAATAAGCACAGCCAAAATTACAATATTCATACAAATAATCATCAAGCGCACTAATTTTTGTATCAAACGATGCCTTTGCATTGTGATCAGCATAAAACCCTTTTAATCTAAGCTGATCATAACCCCAGTCGCCCACAATATAGTCATATTTCGATAATATATCCGAATACCGGTCATGCAATGCTGTTTCCTTAAAAGCATTTTTAATATTTTCAATAATTTCATAATATTTTCCTTGAATTTCAATCAACTCTTTCACCCCACTTACCTTGGTTATAGTTTATCACACTTATTCGAACGGTAACCAGAAATTACAAAGCTTAACCTTTTATATTATCCGTATGATTTTTTAGGAGCACTGCAAACTAACAGGTGAGGGGAATATCATCTTGCCTTTAGGAGGTCAATCGATGAAATGGAAGGTTTTTCTATCATCTGTCTTAAGCTTGGCAATTGTTGCTGGATGTAATGGGGGAAACAATGCAACAAGTGAACAAGAGCAAATATCCGATGAATTGGATCCAACAAGAGAACATACACCAACAGACCAGGAGACGGATAATAAACTTGGTTATGTTCGCTACGATAAAGATCAATTAAATAGTGATACGGAGCGTAATCATTCCGTTCGAATCGACCGTACCAGAATGGCTGACATGATTACACGGCTGATTTTGCGTAATGAGGGATTTGATGAGGTTGCTACACTTGTTACCGACGAAGAAGTGCTGATTGCCTACCAAAAAAACGATAACCTGGATGACAGGACTGCAGCGGATATTGCCAGTAAAACAGCTAAATCAACGATGCCTGGATTTTTTGACGTTTACGTTTCCGACAACGGAACATTGATGAACGATATCCAAAGTCTGCATAATTCAAGTGCGACAAATAAAAATTATGACAACACAATAGAACAGATTATTAATGAGATGAACAAATCCCCGCAAGGAAGAGATGACAACAAGCAAAAATAAGATTAAATTTCAGGTTGACATGAATATCCCAAACTTTCCGATCCTCCACAAAGGGGGCGGCAAAAAAAGACCGCCCTCTTTGCCTATATAAAAATTTGAGGTGACATAAGATGTTCAACAAACGTACTTATATGTTCCTTTTTTTCCTGTTCCTTTCCTTTATACTGGGGGCTGAACAAACATCTGCGGACGATTCCATTTATAAAAAGCGAATGTCTCTATATAAAAAAACGGAAGCCGTAACGCAAATCCCGTGGTATTACATTGCTGCTATTGACCAATATGAACGGAATACGGAAAAAGACACATCTAATGAAAAAGTAATTTCCATATCTTTTCCTGACGAGCTGTGGTATGGACTCGGAAACAGTGCTATGATTACAGATCAGGACGTAATTGCCTTTTTCAGTGGTATTGGCAAGGATGGAAACGGAGATAAAAAAGCTGACCCCGGTAACCCAGAGGATGCTTTATTCACAATGGCTAACTGGCTCTTAAGCTACGGACCAACAAAAGATGATATAAAAATCGGACTGTGGCATTACTACAAACGTGATCTGACCGTACAAACCATTATGAGTACTGCCAAGGTGTTCCAACAGTTTCAAAAATTAAATCTGAAGGATCGGGACTTTCCGGTATCCATTAAATATAATTACAGTTACCGGAGCACATGGGGGGATAGACGCGGTTTTGGCGGCGTACGTATCCATGAAGGAACAGATATTTTCGCAGGCTACGGCACCCCGGTAAAATCAACAACCTATGGGGTTATCGAAATGAAAGGCTGGAACTTATATGGCGGCTGGCGGCTTGGAATCCGGGATATTAATAACATTTATCATTATTACGGACATTTAAGCGGCTATGACGATAAGATTAAAGTTGGTCAGGTGGTCAAGCCTGGTGATGTGCTTGGCAGTGTCGGTTCAACTGGATACGGCCCTCCAGGAACATCGGGAAAATTCCCGCCACACCTGCATTATGGAATGTATAAAGATAATGGCTATAGTGAATGGTCCTTTGACCCATATCCATATTTACGAAAATGGGAACGAATGGCCAGACAGAAATAGGTAGTTGTTGTAAAGAAAAGCTTATCCTCGCGCTCGGGTTAATTGTCCAGCTCTGGGGTTGATATTTTCGCCCCGCTTGCTTGATCCAGACGCTGAAATGTGAAACGAGCGTCGTTATCAAAAGATAACGACGCTCGTATGTTTAATTTGAGTTTGATTGCTTCGACTTCTTCACTGCATTTGCAATACTTGCTGCCAAACCACCCCAGATAATAACAATACCAAGGATCGCAACAACGATAGCTCCAGTACTCATTATTTTGCCTCCTTAGCTCTAGATTCTTCTTCTCTTTGCGCTGTTTTCCATTTGCTTAGTGACATGATTACACCAACTACAAGAGCTGCGATCGCAACAAACCATCCGCTGTATAAAATAAAGAAATCAGGATAGCCTTCATAGTTGCCAGTAGGTGTATCAAAAGCTCTTGTCAGATTATCCCTTAACAACCCATACATCATGTATCCGAGTACAAGTGGTGTGATGAAACCTAAGCTAATCGTCCACCATGAACCTAGTCGAATATCAGAAATTTCATTCGCATGTGCTTTAAATTCACCAAGCTTACGCAATCCCCAAGCAACAAAGATAACCTCGACTAATCCAAGTAAAGCGACACCGAATTGATTAATAAAGTAGTCGGTTGCATCGAGGAAGTTAAGACCGCCTCTTGTTGCAAATAGCAAGGAAATGATTGCAGCTAATCCACCGCCAAACAATACTGCCTTCCCTCTGGAGATTTTAAATTTATCAACCAGTCCTGCGACATATGTCTCGGTAATCGACATTAACGAGGTTAATCCCGCGAGTACCAATGAAAGGAAGAATAAAACGCCAAACAATTCGTTCAATGCCGGGAACTGATTAATGATTTGTGGAAACACAACAAATGCTAATCCGACACCACCAGCTACAACTTCATCTACAGAAACACCTTGCTGGGCAGCCATAAATCCAAGTACGGAGAATACGCCAATCCCTGCCAGCAATTCAAAGCTTGAGTTACCAAAGCCAGTAATAAATGCATTGTTCGTAATATCCGATTTCTTCGGCAAATAACTGGAGTACGTAATCATGATCGCAAATGCAATTGACAAGCTAAAGAATATTTGCCCATATGCAGCCACCCAAACTCCTGGCTCAGCAATTTTTGAAAAGTCAGGTTCAAAAAATGCATTTAACCCGTCAATTGCTCCAGGTAATGTAATTGCTCGAATAACGATGATTAAGAAAATGATAACCAATGCCGGAATAAATATTCGGTTCGCAATTTCGATACCTTTTTTAACGCCTTTAAATAAAATTCCGAGTACAAGTATCCAAACAATAATCAACGGAATCAATACACCTGGTACTAAACCGCCGATCTGTCCAGGGTCTGCCAAATGCAGATAGTCGTTAAACAGAAATGATTCTGTGTCGGTTCCCCAGCTCAGCTTGAATGAAAAGACCGAAAAGGATATTGCCCAAGCAATAATAACGGAATAATACGTAGATATGACAAAAGCAACTGCTACTGCCCACCAGCCAATAAATTCCGACTTTTTATTCATTTTACTGTACGTTAATGGCGCTGACCCCCGATATTTATGCCCCATTGTGAATTCCATGATTAATATCGGAATTCCTGCTGTTAACAGTGCGAATAAATATGGGATAAAGAATGCTCCACCACCATTTTCATACGCTACCGATGGAAAACGCCAAATATTCCCGAGTCCGATTGCAGACCCTACAGCAGCCATGATAAAACCTGCTCGTGTTCCCCACTGTGAACGATTTTCCATTTTTTGACCTCCTCTTACCTGATTTCTTTCCCTATTTTAAATGTATTACAGGAAATAAAAATCTTTACTTTTTTCTGATATTTATGCTTGTATTATACCGGTACTTTTTGACTATGTCAAAGTAAATCATTTTACAGGAATAAAAATTCCCCCACACACATCGTGTATAGGGGAATTTCCTAGTTTTTCACCCTTGTCTTTGCCAAAAAGTGAATCAAGGAACCAATGATAATCAGGACAATAAGCGCAGCACATAATGCTAGTGCCATTTGATTCGTCCATCCAATTACTAAGTAACCTACACATGAGGCCAAAGCAACCAGCAGCGCATAAGGCAATTGGGTTAAAACATGATCAATGTGATTTACACCTGCACCAGTTGAGGATAAAATTGTTGTATCCGAAATTGGTGAGCAGTGATCGCCAAACACAGATCCTGCAAGTACTGCGGCAAGCGTTGGAAGCAGCATATTCACGTCTGTTAAAACGGTGACCTCTGCAGCAATTGGCAGCATAATGCCGAATGTTCCCCAGGAGGTACCGGTAGCCAATGCCATAAAACCGGCAATAATGAAAAATAGAAATGGTAACAATGCCGGATTGATGGATGCATCGTTAACTAATCGTGCCAAATAGTCTCCCGTTTCCAATGTACTAATGATGGAACCAATCATCCATGCCAGTAGCAATATATAGATAGCCGGAAGCATTGCCTTGATTCCTTCCCAAATAATGTTTCCGACATTTGCTTTAGGCTTTCGTTGGCTTAAATGAAAAATAAATGCAGTCAAAACCGCTAACAGGCCACCAGTAAAAAGTGATACATTTACATTTGTATTTGCGAAAATCGTCAGGAGACTGGCATCTCCACCATCTTGATATCCAGTAACAATCATCGCCGTTACCGTTGCCACAACAAGCACCAGGATGGGTACAATCAAGTGATACACCTTGCCATTTTCATGGGGTTTAAACGTTTCCTGCAAATCTCCTGGTACTTTTTCGTTAGAATTTACTACTTCACCCGTTTCGATTGCGCGATTTTCATGTTTCAACATCGGCCCGAAGTCAATTTTCATACAAGCGACAAGAAATACGAGCAGCAATGCGCCGATTGCGTAAAAATTATACGGAATCATTTTTATAAAAGCTTCTAGCGGCTGGATATCTGTGATCCCATTTGCCGCAAATAAACTTCCCAGCAAACCGATGATGTATGCGCCCCAACTGGATATTGGGGAAATCACGGTCACGGGAGCGGATGTTGAATCGATAAAGTAGGCTAATTTTGCCCGTGAGACACGATGCCTATCCGTCAGCGGCCTGGCGATTTGTCCAACAGCTAAGGCATTAAAATAATCATCAATAAAAATAATAATTCCAAGAATTGCCGTCATCACCTGGGCTCCGACTCTTGTCTTGACCCGCTTCATCATCCAGTCTCCAAATTCCCGGCTGCCACCTGATGCCGTAATAAATGCCGTCATAATACCTAGAAATAATAAGAAACTTAATAACAGTATATTTCCGGTATTTAACCTCCCATTGCTAACAAAAATCGTATAAAATGTTTCCCAGATTTCGTTTAATGATCCTAAAATATTAAAATCATGAATAAATAATGCCCCAACAATAATTCCCGCTCCTAATGAAAGCAGAACTTTTCTCGTAAGCAACACTAATACAAGCATGAGTACTGCTGGGATTAATGAATAAATTGTTCCTTCCATCATGTCTACCTCCATTATTTTCTAATCAAGTGCATGAAGAAGACTGCAAAATAAGAGGAGACTGTTAGTGATGGAACTAATCCCGCCAAAAACACAAAAAAACAACGATAGAAAATAACCTACCATTGTTTATAAGTATACGTTATCCTCCATTTCGATCAGTAGTTCTCCATGCAGCGTCCAATGCATGACAGTACATCCCTTATTCAAAGACATACCAGCTATAATAAGCTTGACCCTTATTACACTTCGGCAAACAATCCTTTTGCCAATCATCATCGTTGTCATTCTCCGATTGGCTACTCCTATCATTTGCACCTCTACCTCACCGATCTGATAAGGTTCATGATTTAATTATAATTAAATTATACTGGATTATTCGTTATCTTTCAAGTCCTTGTTAAGGTCATCTTTAGGGACAGCTATTGATGGACCATTATTCCCACCTTCACCGTAAAACTCCGGAACACCCAGATTAACTACTCCAGAGTCTACATATACATCCGTACTTACTTCCCTTACATCAGTTGAAAATGGAATAACAACTCGGACTTCCGCTTCTACATGAATAAATACTTTAACCATCGCACTATTTATCCCAAACGCCTCCGCTTTATGAACAACATCGGTTTTTACATTTCCAATAAGCTCCATATTTACAGGAACTTTTGGACCCAAATTGGCCAGTACCGTATTCCCCGTTACCATGCCAAGCGGGATTTCCACTAGTGTGGGATCTTCTTTACGCATTTCTTCAATCGTATTGCCATACTCCAACTCCAAGCTCGAATCCTCGGGTACTTCCCCAGTATTCATCCATTGAAAAAATTCCTCCACCCGGTCTGTAGCATACCGATTTATTTCATTAACAGCTGCAGTATTAATTTTCCAGGAGGTAATCTCCCCTTCATTGTTCCTGGTAAATTCAGATACATCTTCAAAATCGTAGCCCTCCGCAAACCTAACTGCCGCGTTTATCCCACGAGTGGCAAATTCATTTGATTTTGATTTTGCAATATCCATTAACGCCGGTTCTATACCTTTATTCACAATAAAAATAGCAAACCAGATCATCAACAGGAATAAAATCATCGTAATGACCACAATATTTTTCACTGGAGGTGGTGTTCGTTTTTTTCGAAAAAATGGTTGTCGTCGCAGCAATATGAAAACCCCCCTAAAACAATCTATGCTTGTTTTAGGGGGGTTAGACTTGGCATTTTATATTATTTTTGACAAGCTGAATCTGTAATATTGACAGCAGACGTAAAGTCCACTTCATACGGTTCTTGCGGGATTATGTTCATCGGTATTCCAGTATGTTTAGCAACCTTCGGGTTTGGTTCAGGAACTTTTTGTCGAACTTCAGCAACTTTTCATGAAATTTCAGCATCTTCCATGTAAGAGGGCAATTTTCCAAACGTGTTGCCTCTATTTTCAGGTAGCAGTTCACAGCGTTTAGCTTGGGCAAAGTTTCTTCACTCGGTTTGATGTTCGTACCCTTGGATTTGATGCCTAGCGCTCGATCCGATGTTTAATGCTCATAAGTTGACCCTTACCACATGTTAAATTCTTGGGTTTAAAAAATGCCTCCCCTCTGGAAGACATTTTACGATATGTTTAATAATGCATCTCTCCCGATTATGCCAGGTTCCCAGCCATACGCCTTGGATGCATCAGTAATTTTTTCGAGTGGTGCATGCAGCAAATCATCAATTGTTTTAACACCAACCGCGCGACCCGCAATAACGTTACGATCTGCTAGTACCTCATTCAGCACATCCACATCCAAAGCTCCACACATGATGTAACCAATTTCATTTGTAATCATCAATAAATTTGTTTTTGGAAGTTCCACCGTAATAGCAGTAAAGAACATTCCGTCAACCTCGAGCGGATTCACCGTAATCATTCTCGTGCTCATGCCTCCTCCTTGACCTACACTACCATATGTATTCAAGGAGCTTGGACAATGTCACTTGGGGTTCTTATTGTGATTGATTGTTGTCATGCTGCTCGATCGACCTTCTACACTGCTCAATTGACTTTTGGCTGTTGCCCGATCGACTTTCCCCCACTCGATCGATTTCGCACGTAATTCGATCGACTTTCTATACCGCTCGATCGATTTCGCCCGTTGCTCGGTCGATTTTTCATCCGGCTCGATCAATTTTACCTGTGCTCGATCAATTTTGCCTAATCCTCGATCAATTCTGATGGGCCCCCGCTCGTGTCTCTATTCTAATCCGCTTTCCCATCAAAATCATTCCTCAATGTATAGGCTAGTAGATCGCGGAGGAATTCTGGTAAAAAGTATTGTTTAGTTTCGGATTTTGCTATTTCCGGGAGTAACCGTCCAAATGTAAATGTATCGGCCACAGCAACTGAATAAATGCGATCCGGATCAAGCGGTTCACCTTGAAAGAATACATTTTTTACCGACTCACGCCCATCCGTCAGGACTGTTGTAGCAATCGCCAATCCGGAAAATACCATACGGCCAATTACTTCTCCGCGAAACCCGAAGCCCTTCAACTTAAGCTCCATTAAATCCTTCGTAAACGATGCCCGGACAACTTCTGTTAATTCATCTCCGGTTAATTCCACAACACAAGGATTAATCGGATGTGGACATATCCGGTGAATGTCTTTATAGGTAACATCCCCTTTGGAAAGCTCATCAAGCAGTAACCCGGAATTTAACATGGCACAATCTGCTTTTGTCCACATTTTCATTGTGTCGGTCAGTTTCCGCATAATCGCCGTTTCCTGGAACCACTTAACTTCGATTGTCTGATGCAAATGAACAACAGTTTGACCTAATAGATTATTCGCCTTTTTATAAAGTTGCTGCAGCATTTTTTCCGTTTCCGAATCCTTCGCTAAGTGGGTAATATCGGTTGTATATGCCTCTTTATGAACAAGCTTTTTTGCCTGGTGATCCCATGTCAGAATAACCTCACCGACAAAAGTACAATGTTTCCCTGCAGCAGTAATAATCGTGTTATTGACATTTTCCCCTGTCCGCAATAAATGGTGGGTATGTCCGCCAATGATTACATCAATTTCCGAAAACCTTCTTGCAATCGCCTGATCTTCACTGATTCCTAAATGTGATAATAAAATAACGATATCAGCAGCTTCCTTGACTGATTTAATATATTTTTCTAATGCCTTAAACGGATTGGAAACATGCCATTGCAGCAATTCATAGTAGTTGTTAAAGGGGGCGGTTAGCCCTATCACACCAATACGCACTCCGTTTACCGACCGGAAATATACTACAGGCTTCAGCCAATCCGGTTCTTTCTCTGCCATATCATGCAAATTGGCGCAAACCACCTGAAAATCCGCGTCATCATAGAGGTGATAAAGATCCTCATGCCCAAGTGTAATCCCCTCATTATTCCCGAGTGTCACAACATCATAGCCAACATCGTTCATCAGTTGTACATTCGCCTTCCCCATAAACGCTTCCGCAATCGGGTGAACCCGGTCAACGTGATCCCCAACATCCATCAGCAAGCATGATGCTTGTTCACGTGCTTTACTTGCTTTGGCCTCTTTTAAATACCCGGCCACCCTTGGCCACTGGGAAAAGTTACTATGCAAATCGTTTGTATAATAAAGACATAATTTCTCCTGCATGGCTTCAAACTCCTCATGTTAAACCTTCAACAATTAATCGAATTCCAATCATAACAAGTAAAATCCGCAATATCCACTCCAGTGTATTTCCCTTAAGAAGCTGATTGGTTTTAGCCCCAATAACCCCGCCGATCCACGCACCTGGAATAAAGTAAAAAACATAATCCCAGGCAATATGTCCCAAATAAATATGCGAACTTACTGTAATGATACTAATAAAGAAAATCATAAACATGGATGTCGCCGTCGCAATATGGGCGGGAATACCGAACAAAAGGATCATGGCCGGAACCATAATGGATCCCCCGCCAATGCCAAATAACCCTGACAAAATACCGACGATTAAGGATAAAACAAATGCTGCCCAAAATGAAACGGAATAATGATAAACATGCCCGTCCACCCAAAATGTACGGACATGCTTTCTCAGGTTATCAGGAGACTTCGGCTTTCGTTTTACCAGAAACAGTAACGACAATACGACCATTAATAACCCAAAATAGAATGAGAAGTTATCTGCACCAATGTATTGGTTTAACCACGATCCAACGATGCCACCTGGAATGCTGCCAACCAAAAATAAAAGGCCCGTTTTATAATCGATACGACCTTTTTTAAAATAGGATATAGATGAAGCTAATGCCGTAACAACCATCACCATTAAGGAAATCCCAACAATCGTTTGCGGCGTTGCCCAAGCAAAACCTTCTGTATAATGATACAAAAATAACAGGCATGGAATTAAAATGACCCCGCCACCCAACCCAATTAAGCTTCCAACAAATGCGGTTAGCAAACCAATAAACACGCAAATTATGTAAACCAAATAAAATCCCTTCTATCTCTATGTCTGAATCTATGTATGTCTACCTTAATAGTAGCATTGATTTGGTGAGAATCCTATTTAAATACATTGGGGCAATTTTTCAGGGACTATTTGATCGCAAGAATCGAATGTAACAGGGCTTACATGCAAAGGGTTGCCCGATTACATCAACCATAGATTTTGGTAATGAGCCTAGATATTATATAAGTTTTTCTCGCTCTTCAATAGGAGGCTGTTGTTCCATCCATCCGTTCCTAATCATAATTTTCGCCCCCTCATGGGCATATTCGAAGACATCTTTCATGAAAGCAATAGTTTTGGTCGCTAAATCATTCCGCAAACTAAAGGCAGTGCCCAAAGAGTTTCCCCCTATTGCAAAGCTGCAAAAGAGGCTTGTACAATACATCATCAATTTATCAGAGAACGGAGCCACTGTTGAACGTGTGGGATTGCCACCCGATACAGCAGGTGCTTGTACACCATCTTCGAGAAAGACTTCGTTAAGTTCCTTGATTATGCTTTTGGCAATTTCGCCTCCTTTAGTAAAATATTTTTTTACTTCAGGTGTATTAGCACATTGAGCAAACCCAGTAATCATTTGTAACCCAGTAACATTTGTTTCAATCGCGTGGAACATATTTGCAACTTCTACTGTATTCATTGTTCGCTTTCTAGTTAGTGGATTAAGTCCTCCTCTTAAATATGAGGTATCTGAAATAAACTCAACCTTTTGAGGCATTGAGACATAAGGAGGCCGAGCATGCATACCTTTTTCAATCAAATATTGTGTACAAGCATTGTAATATTTTTGAGTAATAGCAGTGAGATCTTTAAAAATCATCACAATATCCTCGCGTGATGCCATGGTTATATTTAGTGTATGCAGGGCCATGCTAATTTCCTTTATCAAGCGAACGAACATGATATCAAAACCATTGTCGTATAGTTTAGGGGTACCTTTGTTGACATCCTCGGAAGTAAATCCGACTGGTATTACAGCTCCCTCATTTTGGAAAATAACCATTATTTTCTCTACATACGGGTCAATTTCATCGTATAAGCTAATCATTATATTTTTTGCTTTTTCGTCATCAGCTTTTTCTATGAAATATTCTAACACCCTTAAAATCATTGTTTTCTGTTGGTAAGTAAGCCATAATGTACCAAGTTCTGAAGAAGTAAGCCCGGGTTTCTCCGGCATGAAATATTCCTCCTTGTATGTTTTTAAAGTTATTAGGCTTTTAGTATTCCTTATATTATTTGCTTTATTAAACCATTTTCAGGGAATTAAATGATTGACATATCCATAAATGGGGCGGCTTATTTAGATTGTTTTTGTTAAATATATTTTCAGCAATATCCATCTTATGATTGCCCGATACCTAAACCAACCGGCAAGAATAACATCGGCAGCCACATTGGACCTATTAAGCATCCGAGAAGTATAAATTTAGGCGGGAATATTTGGAGGTGGCCATGAACTAATGTGGTGGGAGAATATATTTTATAGGAGTATGCCACAGTATTATTCCCACATGCACAAGGTCATTCATGCAGTACATTTATTAGAGCCTGGAGCAAATATAAAATATGTATCGAATCAATGAGGCACGCAAACATAAAAATAACTGCTGACATATACCTTCACGTCACAGAAAAAAATGAGGTCGACGCGATTAGCTTGTATTCAGCAGTATCCAGGATTAAAACAAATATATGGTTATCCGTGGGTGCAATCCACCCACGGACTTTTTTTTAAAACGTTGGAGGCAAAGGTTATCCAATACTACCTTCCATTTCCATTTTTATAAGTCGGTTCATTTCAACAGCATATTCCATTGGCAGTTCTTTTGTAAATGGCTCGATAAAGCCCATTACAATCATTTCAGTTGCTTCTTCCTCGCTAAGACCTCTACTCATCAGATAGAATAGCTGTTCTTCAGACACTTTTGATACTTTCGCTTCATGCTCCAATGAAATATTGTTATTATATACTTCATTATACGGAATGGTATCGGAAGTGGATTCGTTATCCATGATTAAAGTGTCACACTCAACGTTGGCACGTGCATTTTCTGCTTTGCGGCCAAAGTGAACAAGTCCGCGATAGTTAACTTTACCACCATGTTTCGAGATCGATTTGGAAACGATCGTCGATGACGTATTTGGTGCTAAATGATGCATTTTTGCACCAGCATCCTGACATTGACCGCGGCCGGCAAGGGCAATCGAAAGTGTGTTACCACGGGCACCTTCCCCTTTTAATAGAACGGCAGGATATTTCATCGTCAGCTTCGATCCGATGTTTCCGTCAATCCATTCCATTGTTGCATTAGCATCACACGTTGCCCGTTTTGTTACTAGATTATATACGTTATTTGCCCAGTTTTGGATCGTTGTATAACGGCAGTAGGCATCTTTTTTAACAAAGATCTCTACAACCGCACTGTGCAGTGAATTCGTTGTATAAACTGGAGCTGTACAACCTTCCACGTAATGAACAGATGCACCCTCATCAACAATGATCAGTGTCCGCTCAAACTGTCCCATATTTTCCGAGTTAATCCGGAAATATGCCTGTAATGGTGTCGTTGCTTTCACGCCTTTTGGCACATAAATGAATGATCCGCCAGACCATACCGCTGAATTTAGTGCGGCAAATTTGTTGTCTGTAGCTGGAATCACTTTACCAAAGTACTGTTTGAATAATTCTTCGTTTTCCTTCAGCGCTGTGTCGGTATCTTTAAACACAATACCCATTTTTTCCAAATCTTCCTTTAGACTATGATAAACAACTTCGGACTCATATTGTGCTGATACACCAGCTAAATATTTTTGTTCTGCTTCCGGTATACCTAATTTATCAAAAGTTTGTTTGATTTCATCTGGTACTTCATCCCACGTTTTACCTTGTCTTTCGGACGGCTTCACATAGTAAACAATTTCATCAAAATCTAGTTCTGAAAGATCGCCGCCCCATTGTGGCATAGGTCGTTTATAAAAGTGGTCCAATGCTTTTAAACGATAATCCAACATCCACTGCGGTTCTTCCTTCATTCTGGAAATTTCCTTCACCACTTCAGGTGTCAGACCTTTTCCAGAGCGGAAAACTGAAACGTCTCTATCACGAAAGCCATATTGGTACTCTTCTTCCATCTCTGGCATATTCTTAGCCATGAAAAAAACCTCCTTTTAGTGTCACCCATGTCTAATCCGTATTTCCTACTGCATGTCGTGGACTCCTTTTTCCATTGCCTTCCAAGCAAGGGTTGCACATTTAATCCGTGCAGGAAACTGCGAAACACCTTGCAATGCTTCGATATCACCAAAATCAGCCTCTTCGGTGTCAACGTCCTCGCCAAGCATCATATCGGAGAACATTTTTGACATATTTAATGCCTCGTGAATTGGCTTTCCTTTGATCGCTTGTGTCATCATCGATGCGGATGACATACTAATGGAGCAACCTTCCCCATCAAACTTAGCGTCCTTAACGATCCCATCCTTCACTTGCAATTGAAGCTGGATACGGTCCCCGCATGTTGGGTTATTCATATCAACGGTTAGTGCATTGCCGTCGACTGTTCCCTTGTTCCGCGGATTTTTATAATGATCCATAATTACTTTTCGGTATAGTGTATCAAGGTTGCTAAAAGACATCACCAAAATACTCCTTCGTTTTCAAAAGTCCATCAACTAAACGATCAATATCTTCCTCGGTGTTGTATAAATAAAAGCTTGCTCTCGCGGTAGCAGTGACATTCAACCATTTCATCAGCGGCTGTGCACAATGGTGTCCAGCTCTTACGGCAATCCCTTCCGCATCAAGTGCCGTCGAAGCATCATGCGGATGGACATCATCCAGATTAAACGTTACGAGTGCTGCCCGTTTTTCCGGTCCATAAATCGTAATACCATCAATTGTCCGCATCTTTTCCATCGCGTAGTCCGCCAGTCTATGCTCGTGAGCTGCAATATTCTCCATACCAACTTCATTTAAAAAGTCAATTGCCGCACCAAGTCCAATCGCACCTGCTATGATTGGGGTACCGCCTTCAAATTTCCAGGGGAGCTCTTTCCAGGTTGAATCATAGAGGTTTACGAAATCGATCATCTCACCGCCAAATTCAACTGGTTCCATTGCTTCCAGATGTTCGCGTTTCCCATATAATACCCCAATACCGGTTGGTCCACACATTTTATGGCCGGAAAAAGCGTAGAAATCACAATCCATGTCCTGTACATCCACTTTTATATGTGGAGCGCCTTGTGCACCATCAACAAGCAATACGGCTCCGTGCTGATGGGCAATTTGCGCAATTTCTTTGACCGGATTAATCGTTCCAAGCACATTTGATACATGCGCGACTGCGACCAGTTTTGTGCTATCGGTAATGGCCTGACGAACATCATCGAGATCAATTGTACCATCTGGTTGTAATGGTAAATAGTTCAATGTTGCACCTGTAGCCTTCGCGGCTTGCTGCCATGGAATAATATTACTATGATGCTCCATCGGGGTAATCAAAATTTCATCCCCGCTTTTCATATTACTACGTGCATAACTATATGCAACTGTATTAATCGATGTTGTTGTCCCACGAGTAAAAATCACTTCCGCTGTACTTGATGCATTAATAAAACGACGTACTTTTTCTCGTGCACCTTCATACTTTTCTGTGGCCCTTGTACCTAAAGTATGAACACCGCGGTGAACATTTGAATTATCTTCCCGGTAATAGGCATCAAGTGCTTCGATAACAGGTAACGGCTTTTGCGATGTTGCCGATGAATCAAGATATACTAAGGGATGTCCGTTCACTTCCTGGTTCAAAATAGGAAACTGTTGCCGTATGGCTTGCACATCCATTAGTAAACCTTCCTTTCAATAACCTGTTTCAGTTGTTCTTTAACCGATGCAATCGGCAGCTGACCAACTACTGGCTCCAGGAAGCCATGAATGATTAATCGTTCCGCTTCAAATTTTGAAATCCCACGGCTCATTAAATAGTACATTTGAATCGGATCAACGCGACCAACCGAAGCCGCATGCCCCGCCATTACATCATCTTCTTCAATCAATAGAATTGGATTTGCGTCTCCACGGGCTTTTTCACTCAGCATCAGGACACGAGATTCCTGTTCCGCATTTGATTTCGATGCCCCGTGCTCAATTCTGCCGATCCCATTAAAAATAGTCGTTGCATTATCTTTCATAACACCATGTTGAAGGATATACCCTTCTGAATTTTTTCCAAAGTGAACAATCTTTGTTGTGAAATTTTGTGTTTGACTGCCGCGTCCTACGGTTACAGCTTTTGCATTGGAATTGGAATTATCGCCAACTAAATGCGTAACATTTTCTGAAACCGAGTTACCGTCATTCATTTGCCCTAATGCCCAATCAATTGATGCATCACGATAGGCAACACCACGACGGTTTACATATGTTGTTGTTCCTTCAGCAAAATTATCAACAGCACCAAATGAGATTTTGGCATTATTTTGGGCAATTACTTCGGTCACTATATTGGCTACGCTTTGTTCTTCATGATTACTGGAGATATAGTTTTCCACATATGTCAATGAGCTGTTATCATCCGCAACAACTAATACATGATTGAACAACGCCACTTCCGGATCTTCCTGCCAAAAAATAGCTTGCAACGGTTTATCCAATTGAACATTTTTCGGTACGTACACGAAAACGCCACCGTTCATTAACGCAGCATGAAGTGCAGTCAAACGATGTTCATCGATTGATACCGCATCTTTCATATAATAACGTTTCACTAAATCCTCATGTTCGTTTAAAGCAGTGAAGATATCAGTGAAAATAACACCTTTTTCCTTCAGATCATCTGTCAGTGCTGCATATGCAACGGTGTGATTACGCTGGATTACCAGATTTTCAGTTTTATTTTCTTTATCAAGAAATTCCTGAATTTCCGCCGGCAGCTCTTCTAGAGAAGAAATTGTAGCGCCTTCTGCTGTATGTTTAAACTTACTGAAATTCCACTTGCCTATTCTCGTTTTATCCGGTTCTGGCATTGGAAGAGCATCAGCTTGTTCCAAAGCTTGAAGGCGTAAATTCCGCATCCATTCTGGTTCATTCCTGTCTTGTGAAAACTTGATTGTATAACCTTGATCGTATGGCAGCTTTGTTTCAACAGTCATATTACCCCTCCTAACCTTTACGCATTTTGCTCAACAGTTTCGTCTTCAATACCCAATTCTTCCTTAATCCAGTCGTACCCTTCAGCTTCTAACCGTTGTGCCAGCTCAGGTCCGCCAGATTTAACAACACGTCCTTGCATCATGACATGGACAACGTCCGGAGTAATATAATTCAGCAAGCGTTGATAGTGCGTAATAATTAAGCAGCCAAAGTTTTCATCACGTAACTTATTGATCCCTTTGGAAACAACTTTCAGTGCGTCAATATCCAGCCCGGAATCGATTTCGTCCAAGATGGCAATTTCTGGTTTGATCATCATTAATTGTAAAATTTCATTACGCTTCTTCTCACCACCGGAAAAGCCTTCGTTTAAATAGCGTTGTGCCATGTTTTTATCAATTTCCAGGTAATCCAGTGTATTATCCATTTCCTTAATAAATTTCATTAATGGAATTTCATCGCCTTCCTCACGACGAGCATTAATCGAGGAGCGCAAGAAGTCAGAAGTTGTCACACCACTGATTTCACTTGGATACTGCATGCCAAGGAACAGACCAGCACGAGCACGTTCGTCAACTTCCATTTCCAACACATCCTGGCCGTCCAAAAGTACACTTCCTTCTGTTACTTCATATTTCGGATGACCCATAATTGCTGATGCCAGGGTGGATTTCCCTGTTCCGTTCGGCCCCATGACCGCATGGAATTCTCCACCCTTTATCGTAAGGTTTACACCTTTTAATATCTCTTTTCCTTCAATAGATACATGAAGATTTTTGATTTCTAGTGTTGATCCTGCCATATCGATACCTCCAATTACTATTATGTGTGTATTCAAATGGAGCAATTTCCATTCTCAATTTATTCTCATTACAATCTTATATCATTTCGAATGTATATTCAACTCTTTTAGGTTGATAAATATCACGTTTTTTCTTGGGATAGTTATAGTTTAACACAAAGTGAAACGTCATTGTCTGTTAGGCAGTTTGGCCATGAACGAGGAAATTACACAACTTGCAATCTAAGGCCATTCACCAATCTCATATTCCAAAAAATGCTGGCAACTTGTATATAAAGTTGCCAGCATTCATTCGTTAAATTTCTATTAGAAAAGAAAATGTATAAACTAAGGCCCAATTCCGTTCGCAACAGTGTAGGCCACGTCCGGCTCCAGCGCCCAGCGACTAGTGGACAACACCCGCCTCCGTACGATAAGTCAACATCGGTTCGGGTAAGAAGGAATGCCGACTAAGAACGGACTTTGCGTCCAACTCACGTCTACCCCTGTTGCAGGGGCATGTTTCCTTTATCTCCTACGGTAGGAATGTTCGGTTAAAACCGCCGCTTTGCGCGGCAACACCGAACCACCCTGCATGGCAGGGCGCAGTCCATACGTCGCTAACCGGGCGCTTCCACCTTTGGTTCTTATTTATGAAAATGACTATCGATTTCCGCGACAATATGCTTGCATTGCTCGTATTCTTGTTGCCTTCTCTTTTCCACAACGATTCGTTTGTCAAGTTTCCTCCCGTATTCCGCATAGCCCATTCCGTGTGACTGCTGCATTGCTTTCTCCATTTCGGGAGTGTAATTCATCCTTATTCCACTGTGGATAGTGAATCATCCTTTCGTTTTATTTACAATCCTAAGATTATCACAAGGACGATTCCCGTGGCAAAGCCGATTTAAACGTCAGTTAACGCATTGAATTGGAAATTAGCCGCTGAACCGAACATAGCCATTTTTCTTCATCATATTTATCTTTTTTCACCTGGATACTGCCAAATACTCAAAATTCCCAATAAATTACTTTTCTCCACCGACCGGAACAACTGCCCCGTCATATTTATCCAACATAAAGTCCTGGATTTCTTTTGAATGCAGCACGTCTACCAATGTATTCAACGCTTCATTATCTTTGTCTTTCGCTTGAACAGCAACAACATTCACATATGGCGATTTTTCATCTTCCAAAATAAGCGTGTCGTCCATTGGATCTAAACCGGCCTGAATGGCATAGTTTGTGTTGATGGCAACGAGAGTATTTTCCTCTGAATTATACAGTTCCGGTAAAATTGCTGCCTCATAATCCGGTGAAAAGGTTAAGTTCTTCGGATTTTCAACAATATCATCAAATGTCGCTTTGTTCGTTTTCACACTATCGTCCAATTTGATCAGACCAGCTTTTTCAAACAAGGCTAATACACGGGGATGATCTGATACGGAATTACTTAAAATGACTTCAGTACCATCTTTCACATTATCCAGACTGGTAATATCTTTGGAGTAAATCCCCATTGGTTCAATGTGGATGCCATCTATATAGTCCAAATCATATCCCGTATCCTTTACTGTTTGCTCCAAATATGGGGTGGTTTGAAAATAGTTGGCATCAAGATCACCATCTGCCAAGGCGTCGTTTGGTAATACATAATCCTGGTATTCCTCAATTTCAAGTGTGATTCCTTTTTCTTTCAGAAGTGGTTTTGCTTCTTCCAAAATTTCTGCATGCGGCACACTGGTTGCCCCAACTTTAATGGTTGTATTTTCATCGTCACCTTTGCTTTCATCAGACCCGCCACATGCTGCTATTACGAGTACCAACGATATAGATACAAATGCTAAAATCTTTTTCATGATGAACTCCCCTTTTTATCTTTTATCTAATTTATTGGAAATAAAGTCGCCAATAAACTGAAAAATAAATACGATTAAAACAATAACGACGGTACAAATAAAGACAATATCAAAATTACGCCGCTGAAATCCAAAGTAATAAGCATAATTCCCTAAACCACCAGCGCCAATGACACCAGCCATTGCTGTATAACCAATCAGTGCAATCGCCGTTACGGTCAGCCCTGAAACCAATGCGGGCATGGATTCAGGAAGTAACACCCGAAAAATAATCGTTCGTGTTTTGGCACCCATTGCTTTCGCCGCTTCCACCACACCTTTATCCACTTCCTTCAAAGCAATTTCCACAAGCCTTCCATAAAATGGGGCTGATCCGATAATCAATGCTGGTAAGGCAGCATTGGGGCCACGAATCGTACCAATTAAAAAGTCGGTAAATGGAAATAACAGTAAAATCAAGATGATAAACGGAATCGCTCGAAATATGTTTACGATTGCTGCGACAACAAGGTTAATTAATTTATTTTGCCAAATCCCACCCTTCGCAGTCAGGTATAATAGCAAACCGAGCAGGATCCCCAAGATTAACGTTCCAACGAGTGAAAGTATCGTCATATAAAACGTTTCATAGATTGCTCCCCAAAGGTCCTCAACATCCAAATTGGGAAATAAATCAGTTAACATCACGGATCACCTCCACTTCAACCGAGGTTTTGGTGATAAAGCCGATTGCCTTGTCCATTTCTTCTGTTTCTCCTTCTATTTGTACAAACAGCGTTCCATAGGCGCCAGCTTGCGTTTGGGTAATTTTTCCCTGTAAAACGTTAATATCAACCTTATATTTCTTCGCCACTTGACTAATCAGTGCCTGGTTTGCCGTTTCCCCGATAAAATGAAGGCGAACAATCTTTCCATGATCATAGGCATTAATCAAGTCCTGTATTCCTTCATTCTCATCCTGTGTACCCATTACCTGCTCAACAAATTTTTTCGTCACTTGCTGCTTTGGCCGTAAAAACACATCCAGCACGTCACCTTGTTCAACGATCTTTCCATTTTCCATTACGGCAACCTGCCGGCAAATTTTACGAATAACGTGCATTTCATGGGTAATTAAAATAATCGTCAGGCCCAGCTTTTTATTAATATCCACCAGCAAATCTAAAATCGCGTTGGTCGTTTCCGGGTCAAGTGCTGAGGTAGCCTCATCGCAAAGCAGCACTTTTGGATTGTTGGCAAGTGCTCTGGCAATCCCGACTCGCTGCTTTTGCCCGCCGCTCAGCTGTGACGGATAGGCATTTTCCCGTTCAGAAAGTCCAACCAAATCGATCAGCTCCCGAACCCGCCTCTCCCGTTCCGCTTTTGGCACTCCAGCAATTTCCAAAGGAAACGCAATATTATCCTTTACTGTCCGCGACCATAGCAAATTAAAATGCTGAAAAATCATCCCAATTTCCTGTCTCGCCAGCCGGAGCTGATTAGAATTCATGGCCGTAATGTCTTGATCATCTATAATAACCCGTCCGCTAGACGGCTCCTCTAACCGGTTAAGCAATCTGACAAACGTACTCTTACCGGCACCACTGTAGCCAATCACACCGAAAATCCCGCCTTCCTTAATTGCAAGTGTTAAGTCATCAACGGCAGTGATTTGCTTTTTATTGGATGTAAAAATTTTGCTTAATCCTTCAATTGAAATCACGAATAATCCTCCTTAGCAATAACTCGGCATCCGCCTTGCATTTTCAGAGGTCGGAAGCCAGAGGTCGGATTGGAAGAAATCGGCGAATTGCTGATTTCATTATCAAAACCTCTTACATATCTCTTATTATGCCCATTGAAACCAAAAACGCCTTTCTGCAAGAGAACAGAAAGACGTATCTATAAAAAGTCTCACGTCCCCTCATCTGTCAAAGGATTACTTTGCAGGAATTGGCACCTTTCAAATACACCTGAAGGTTGCCGCGGGTTCATAGGGCCAGTCCCTCCACCGCTCAAGATAAGAGATAAGTCGTATTTAATTTAAAAATGATAAGTAAAATACTAGCACTTACCGAAACACGTGTCAATGCAAAAAGTAATAGTCCGCTAATTATGAATTATTAGCGAACAACTCCGGTTTATATTTCAGCAAATAACTGTAAATGTTCCCGATCGAACGGAACGCATAAACGCTTTCTTTGATTTCCCCATCTTGTTTTATCAGCAGACATGGCACACTTTCGATTTTGTTATCTTGCATAAAATCGGGATGCAGTGCAGCATTCATTTCATAAAAAATGTCCTCATGATGCACCGCTTCAATTTTGTCCAGCATCGATCTTGCCAATGCACATGTACCGCAAAACGGGGTGTAAATATATAGTAAATAATGATCTCCAGTCAATGTTTCGTCTGTAATCTGTTGCAAAACTATCACCCTACACCAAAAATATCGGATTGACCGCGATTCGTTTGCTTACTAATACGGTTGCAAGGATTTGTTCAGGCGTCGTTGCTACTTCCCGATATTCACTGTTTACGTAAATATGCTCTGCATGGGGGAGCTCCCGTGCTAATTGTTTACGCAGCTTTATCCCTGATTCATCCTCATCAACTAAAATGAAGACATCCTTATTATCCAAATCATACGTATACAAAAGCTCATCAAACCGTTCCACACCGAGCGTGCCATTCGTACAAATTATTTCAACATCCTCCGTGATTACTTTTTTGATTTGCTTTTTATCGGTTAACCCCTCAACAATAATGACTTTGTCTGATTCATGTGTCATGATCCCACAGCACTCCTTACCAAATCAAGCAAAAAGCTGCTTACAACTATAATATGATGCGAATAAGGCTGACTCTACACCTTTTAATTGGAGTGCAAAGTCAGCCTCGAATGCGTTCTAATTTTATCTGATTAATCTTCCTGAATAACCTCTTCGTATTTTTCAGCAGATAACAATTCGTCTATTTCCGATTCATCAGAAGGCTCAACCACAACCATCCATGCTTTCTCATATGGCGATTCGTTTACTAGTTCAGGGCTGTCCTCTAATTCTTCATTTACTTCAACGACTTTACCACTGATTGGGGCATACAGTTCAGATACAGTCTTAACAGATTCAACACTTCCAAAAGGCTCATCCGCTTCGATTTCGTCTCCTTCTTCCGGCAGCTCAACAAATACAATATCGCCTAACTCATCTTGTGCAAAATCAGTAATTCCGATTCGTACTTTGCCATCTTCTTGTTTTACCCATTCATGTTCTTCTGAATATAATAAGTCCTTTGGTAAGCTCATTAAAATCCCTCCATTAATTCATAGCAATTTTACTATACTAGGTAACCCGGTTTATTTCTAGTATTTCACCTTACATTTACAGCCATTCTTCTTCAAAGGTTTCTTCTTTAAATCCAACCGTTACCTTTTGTCCATTTGTAACAATCGGCCGCTTGATCAGCATACCATCTGACGCCAGGATTTCCGCCATTTCTTCAGTACTGGCATCTTTAATTATTTCCTTAATATTCCCTTCCCGATACTTCTTGCCACTTGTGTTGAAAAATTTCTTAGCAGGTAAACCGCTTTTCTCGATCAAATCCAGCAACTCGTTTTTTGTCGGCGGGTTGTCCACAATATGTATGCTCGTATAGGTGATGTTTTGATCGTCCAACCATTTTTTCGCCTTTTTGCATGTACCGCAATTTGGATACCAGTAGAATGTTAACGCCATATACTTTACATCCCTCCCCTGCCCATGTAATTAATTTCATCTATTATAGCAGATTTGTATGGGAATGGTCGAAGAAATTGCAGATTAAGAATCCAATTTTATTCACCGATGGTATAATGATGAAAAGAAGTACTGTTTGAAATCGAAAGCAATACACGTTGACGATTCTATTTTCATAGTAACAAATAAAAAACCATGATATACTATAAAAAATAGCGCCATAAAGGGAAAGGTGTTCGGGATGGGAGAAAAATACGGTGGCAAAACAAGTAAAGATAATGACATGATCAAAGAAAGCAATCTGACATATGATGATTACGCTTCAATCGACGACGGGAACCGATATGAACTGGTAAATGGACAATTAGAATTGATGAGTCCTGCGCCAGCCGTTACCCACCAATTGATTAGTCATCAAATGCAAAAGATAATCACACACAGCTGCGAATCGGATTATTTTATTTTATATGCACCTGTTGATGTCATTCTCTCTTCCAAGGAGGTTCGTCAGCCAGATCTTGTTCTATTACACAGAAGCCGTATCGATATTTTACGTAACCGCGGGATTGAAGGTGCACCAGACCTTGTTGTCGAAATTCTGTCACCTTCGACATTAAAGCGTGATAAAATTGATAAACTTAAAACTTACGCACGGTATAAAATCCCGGAATACTGGATCGTGGAACCTGCAAGCGGAATGTTAGAACAATATACGCTTCAAGACGAACAATATACTATATTTAATGTTTTTCAACATAATGATAATGTATCTTCTCCAAACGTCTCATGTATTTCCTTCACTATGGAAGAAATTATGAATAATATTCCCGATATTAAGAATTAACAAAAGCCCTAGTTACCAACGTAACTAGGGCCTTTGATTTTTTATACAAAATATTTTTCTTCTTCAATAATACCCGCCGCAATCTCGCGTTTTTTCGCAATAACATTTGTTGGTGTGTGGCGTGTAAGTTTGCGTAATGACGAAAGCATCATACGCAATGTATCGCCTTCTTCAACAGCGATCAGCGTTTCTTTTGCATCCGCTTCAATTCGGTTAAATGCTTCCTGAACATAAACTTGTGTATAAAGCAGTTTTTGTTTATTCTTTTCTTCACCCGATTTGTTAATAGCTTTTTCGGTCCGAAGAATAGCAGATTCCATGTTATACACTTCATTAACCATATCGGCAAGGTTTACGAGGATTTCTTGTTCATTCTCCAGCTTCTGCATATACTTTTGTGCTGCGAGTCCGGCACCAAGCAAAACGATTTTCTTAGCATTTTTCAAGAGATGTTTTTCTTGTGCTAACGTTTCATCACCGACTTCTTCCGGCATCATCATCATGAGCTCTTCCTGCAGGCCTTGTGCTTTTTGCAGTAATGGCAATTCCCCTTTCATTGCTTTTTTCAGCAATGTTCCAGGCACGATTAAACGATTGATTTCGTTTGTTCCTTCAAATATCCGGTTGATCCGTGAATCACGGTACATACGGGCAACCTCATATTCTTCCATAAAACCATACCCGCCATGAAGCTGTACGGCTTCATCAGTGACATAATCGAGACATTCCGTAGCAGCGTATTTATTCATCGAGCACTCGATTTGGTATTCGGCAATCGCTTTGGCTATTTCACGTCCATCTTTTAATTGCTTATCTGTTAAAGCTCCCATCCGCTGTTCGAACAATCCGACTGTGCGGTAAACGGCACTTTCATTTGCATACGTCCGTGCTGCCATTGTAGCCAATTTTTCCTGCGTAAGGCTAAAGCTTGAAATGGATCTGCCAAATTGCTTACGTTCGTTTACATACTTGGTTGCCACTTCGATTCCACGTTTTGAACCGCCTACACCACCGATTGCCAATTTATAACGGCCGACGTTTAAAATATTAAAAGCAATTTTGTGGCCTTTGCCTTTTTCCCCTAACAGATTCTCAACAGGTACTTCTGCATCTTCCAATATCAATGTACGGGTTGACGAGCTTTTAATTCCCATTTTGTCTTCTTCATTACCAACTGATACACCAGGGAATTTACGCTCTACAATGAATGCAGAGAAATGTTCGCCGTCGATTTTGGCATAGACAATGAAAACATCTGCGAATGCCGAGTTTGTGATCCATTGTTTTTCGCCATTTAAAATATAATGGGTACCAGCATCATTTAATTTGGCGGTTGTTTTTGCACCTAGAGCATCAGACCCTGATGAAGGTTCTGTTAATGCGTAGGCCGCTAAAAGTTCACCAGTCGCAAGCTTAGGTAAATACTTTTGTTTTTGCTCATCGTTGCCGAAAAATACGATTGGCAATGAACCGATGCCAACATGTGCCCCATGTGTTACGGAAAATCCGCCAGCACGGGAGAATTTTTCCGTAATTAAGGAAGAACTAATTTTATCTAATGCCAATCCGCCATATTCTTCCGGAACATCAGCACCTAACAATCCAAGTTCTCCGGCCTTTTTAAGCAGATCCACCGAGTATTCAAATTCGTGGTTTTCTAATTTGTCTACTACTGGCAACACCTCACCGGCGACGAACTCTTCCGTTGTTTTAGCAATCATTTTATGTTCGTCAGTGAAATCCTCCGGGGTAATCACATCATCACCGGTTAAATCCTCTATTAAAAATGCTCCGCCTTTAAATAATTTTTCTTTCGTTTCACTCATGATTAACGTCCCTTTCCATTATGAAATAATAGGGCAAACACCCTTCTGTGAGTTTTAGCATTTCTGTGATGTTCAGCATTTTTAGATGAACTTCAGTATTTTCTCCTGAACTTCAGCACGTTTTAGATGATGTTCAGTACTTTCTCCGTAAACTCAGCATTTCCTCTGTGAACTTCAGCAATTCACTTAAAAACATCACCTTGACCATAAGGTTTAACTAAACAAGTTCAAATACACCAGCAGCACCCATTCCGCCACCAATACACATGGTAACAACACCATATTGTACGTTGCGACGCTTCATTTCATGAATCAGACTTAACGTTAATTTCGTACCGGTCATCCCAAGTGGGTGGCCAAGTGCAATGGCGCCGCCGTTTACATTGACAATATTCGGATCGAGTTCTAATGCTTGGATAACACGAACCGATTGGGAAGCAAATGCTTCGTTCAATTCGAACAAGCCAATGTCCGCTAGTTCAAGTCCGGCAATTTTCAATGCCTTTGGTACCGCTTTAACTGGACCAACGCCCATAATTTCCGGCTCCACACCTGCTACAGCAAAGGAACGGAATTTCACAAGTGGTGTAAGTCCTTCCGCCTCAGCTTTATCCCGCTCCATTAACAATACGGATGCTGCACCATCACTCATTTGCGATGAATTACCAGCTGTGACAGATCCTCTCACATTAAATGCTGGGCGCAGTTTTGCCAATACTTCCATCGATGTTCCTTTGCGTACACCTTCATCCATTTCAAATATGAAGCTTTTCTCTTCAATCTGATTGTTTTTGCCAACTACCCGCTCGGTTACTTCAACCGGAACGATTTCATCCTTGAATTTCCCTTCTTGGATAGCTTTAGCCGCACGCTCGTGACTCTGAACCGCAAAGGCATCCTGATCTTCGCGGGAAATACTGAAACGATTGGCTACTTCTTCGGCGGTATGCCCCATCCCCATGTAGTAGCCTGGTGCATCCTGAACAAGCTTGCTATTCGGCTTGATTACGTGACCGCCCATTGGAATCAAACTCATTGATTCCGTTCCACCGGCAATCATCGTATCACTAGCACCGATCATAATACGCTCCGCTGCAAAAGCAATACTTTGCAAGCCTGATGAACAGTAGCGATTAATGGTGACTCCTGGAACCGTATTCCTCAATCCTGCAAGGCCGGCAATATTACGTGCCACATTCATTCCCTGTTCTGCTTCAGGCATCGCTGTTCCAATAATGACATCATCGATATTGCCGTCGTAATTCCCAGCACGTTTTAGTGTTTCTTTTATCGTTAATGCTGCCAAATCATCTGGTCGAGAATTGGCGAGTGACCCTTTCTTAGCTTTTCCTACAGGGGTTCTTGCACCTGCAACAATTACTGCTTCCTTCACATTTCTTCCCCCTCTTCTTTTTAATTACGTAAAGGCTTCCCTTTTAGTAGCATGTGCTGCATCCGTTGTTGGGTTTTCGGCTCCCCGATTAAACTTAGGAATGCTTCCCGTTCTAAATCGAGCATGACTTGTTCGTCAATTAATGTACCTTCTTTTATTCGTCCACCTGATAGTACATATGCGAGTTTTTCCGCGATTTTTACATCATGATCTGATGCATAACCACTTAGTTGGAGTGACTTTGCTCCTAGCAGCATTGCCGCATAACCAGGATCACCGACAACCGGTACCTTTTCCCGTTTTGGCGCCTGATAGCCAGCATTTGCTAAGGCAAGTACTTTTTCTTTTGCATCATGCAGCAGATGATCCGGATTTGCACTGATGGCGTCTTGGTTATTTAAAAAGCCGTTCTCCCGTGCTTCGGCAGCCGATGTGGAAACTTTTGCGGTAGCTACTTTTTCAAATACATCAATCGCTACTTTTGTCAGATCAAACTCAACACCCTTCGGCAGGTTGCGCAGCTCTTTTAAATACAGCTCTTTAGTACCGCCACCGCCTGGGATTAAACCAACGCCAAATTCCACAAGTCCCATGTACGTTTCCGGTGATGCCTGGATTGCAGCCGCCGGTAAGGAAACCTCTGCACCGCCGCCAAGTGTCATATTAAATGGTGCAGACACAACCGGTTTCTCGGAATACTTAATGTTCAGCGCCATGTTTTGGAATTGACGAACAACCATATCCAACTCAAAGAAATTATCGTCCTGTGCCTCCATCAGCATCATGCCAAGGTTTGCCCCCACACAGAAATTTTTGCCTTGGTTGCCGATGACAAGTCCTTGATAATTTTTCGCAACCTCTTCTAGTGCAAAGTTAACCATTTGGATAATATCCAGTCCAATGGCATTGCTTTGCGAATGGAATTCTAAAGCTGCTACACCGTCCCCTAAATCTATTAAACTAGCGCCCGTATTCTTTTTAATGACCCCATTAACATCTTTAACCCGTTTTAAATTAATTTCTTTTTTATTGAAATGCTGCTGTTTATATTCACCTTGATCGTAATAATAGACATTGCCATTCTCTGTTTTATAGAAGGATTCATTGCCATCTTTTAATAATTTCAGCACCCAGTCAGGAACCGTTTCTCCTTCTTGTTGCATCCGCTCGACTGATTTGCGGACACCAATCGCGTCCCATGATTCAAATGGTCCAAGTTCCCAGCCGAAGCCCCATTTCATAGCCTGATCGATGGAAATAATATCATCGGCAATTTCACCAGTAAGCTCTGCTGAATAAATCAATGCCGGTTTCATTACAGACCAGACTAAATCACCCGCTCTGTCACCTTTCGCCGATACAAGCGCTTTCAATTTGCGATGCGAACCTTTTTCCTGTTTTGCCATTTCGGTTGCAGCCGTTTTTAGTTTTTTCCGATCCTCGTATTCTAGTGTTTCCGGATTTAATTCATAGATGGTACTGCCGTTTTTGTCTTTCTTCTTCCAGAAAAATCCTTGACCGCTCTTAGCACCGAGCCAGCCTTTTTCCTGCATGCTTAAAATAAACTGCGGTACATCGAATACTTCTTTTTCCGCACCTTTAACCTGATCATAAACATTTTTGGCCACGTGAATAAATGTATCAAGGCCAACAACATCCAGCGTACGGAAAGTCGCACTCTTCGGACGGCCAATCATTGGTCCGGTAACAGAATCAACCTCACCGACACTATATCCGCCCTCCAGCATTTTTTGTACAGTGACGAGAAGTCCGTATGTACCAATTCGGTTGGCAATAAAGTTTGGTGTATCCTTTGCTTCTACTACACCCTTACCAAGTACATTCTCGCCAAATTTTTTCATGAATGCCAGTACTTTCGGATCTGTATCCTTCGTCGGTATAACCTCAAGCAATTTCAAATAGCGAGGCGGGTTGAAAAAGTGGGTACCGAGAAAATGTTTGCGAAAATCTTCGGAACAATCTTCTGCCATTGCCTCTACTGAAATTCCTGATGTATTGGAGCTAACAACTGTTCCGGGTCTACGATATTTATCGACATTTGCAAAAACCTGTTTCTTAATATCCAATCTTTCTACGACAACTTCAATAATCCAGTCCACATCAGCTAATTTTTCCATGTCATCATCCATATTGCCAACCTCGATTAAATCAAGGCTCTGCTTTGTCGTAATCGGTGATGGTTTCTGCTTTAATAGGGCCTTTTTGCTTTGGGCTGCCGTTCGATTTCGAACAACACGATCTTCCAGTGTTAAGCCTTTTTTCGCTTCATCCTTCGTTAATTCCCTCGGTACAATATCGAGCATCAGCGTCGGTATCCCAACGTTAGCCAAGTGAGCAGCAATTCCGGATCCCATTACACCAGACCCTAATACTGCAGCACGCTTGATCGTTCGTGTCATGATTTGTCCCCCAATCCTTATTTGAATGAACACTCATTCATTTTACTGCGAAAAATAAAAGATAGTTCCCTATCCATCTATTAATCAGTATAAATTATATTCAGAAATATCGCAACGGAAACGAATAAAAAAGTTTAGGATTTATTATGATTTGCAGGGTGGTAGTGGATATGTTAGGAAAACATGCTGTTGTTGCGCGTAGATTACTATTGATGTTTCGCTTTCACTGCCGATGTTCCACTGTTTCCTGGTGATGTTATGCAATTCACTGTCGATGTTCCGCTGTTTCCTGTTGATGTTATACAATTCACTGCCGATGTTCCGCTGTTCCCTGTTGATGTTATGCAATTCACTGCCGATGTTCCGCTGTTTCCTGTTGATGTTATACAATTCACTGTCGATGTTCCACTGTTTCCTGTTGATGTTATACACTGCAGATAGACTGATTATCCCTGCCAATGTCCTTAAGATCGATTCCTCCATCAAACCACCCGGATGGACGATAGCTGACACGTGTTAAAAAGTGTCAGCTCCAGGATTTATCATCAACCCGCTGGCATTGGTGTTGGTGTTGGACCAATTCCATTACCGCCAAACGTATCGTCAATAAGTTTTCGAATATCTTTTAGCGATTCACCGTCTTTATATTTCGCAACAGCAGTTTTAGCGATATCAATACAAATACCACAGCTAAAGCCCATACTATCAAGTTCAGCAATTTTTCCATTAAACTTATCAACAAAACAATCCGTATTGCTTTCATGGCCATTGCTGTCATAGCAGCCACAATAACAAGGCATATAATCCAGTACATCTGAATGATTGATTGCCAGTTCATACGCACCTTTTACACGGGGATCATCAACCTCGCCAAAAAACTGGACCATTGTCTCGGACCATGCTTCTTTTTCCATGTTGTAGGAAAGTCCATCCAATGATTGATCAACATGTAATTCCCCGGATGTTTGATCCTGCTGCTCCGAAATCGCCTTATCATTGGAACAGGCCACAAGCGCTACCAATAACACTAAAAACAGAAACATAAACTTTTTCAAAGTAAAATGCCACCCTTTCGCTTTTCTTCTACGATAATAATATCGAATACAGAACAGTCATTGGTGGCATAATCATGAACATTTTACGACGTTTTTAAAAAACGTAATCATTACAGTTTACAAATCGTAATCATTACTGTATGATGATTTAGGAAATAACAAGGAGGAATATGATTGAAGCGAAATGTTATCATCATTACATTTATACTATTAGCACTAACCGTTGCTGGGTGTAATGCGGCAAAGGATAGTGACAAAGAAGGACTAACCATTTATACATCGATTTATCCGATTCAATATGCTGTGGAACGGATTGGTGGTGACACGGTTGATGCCAAGTCTGTCTACCCACCTGGTGTTGATGCACACACCTATGAACCGACAACCAAAACGATGACATCGATCGCGTCCGGTGATGCATTTATTTATTTGGGTGCTGGCATGGAAGGCTTTGCGGAAAGCGCAGCAGACGCACTGCAATCAGAGGGTGTCCAGTTAGTCGAGTTGGGAAAACATGAGGAGCTCTTTCATACAGATGCAGAACACCATGAGGATGCGGATCATGCTGATGACGGACATCACCATGGTGACCATAACCCACATATTTGGCTTGATCCACTACGAATGATCGATATGGCTGATTTAATCAAGCAAGAATTAATCGAGTTAAATCCGGATAAAAAAACACTTTATACAGACAATTTCAATGCACTAAAAGAAGATTTGCTTAATCTGGATAATAGCTATCAAGAAACACTTAAGGCGAAAGCAAATAAAAAAATACTGGTGACGCACGCTGCATACGGATATTGGGAAGAACGGTATGGAATTGAACAAGTGGCGATCAAAGGGCTGTCATCGAGTGATGAGCCGTCCCAAAAAGAGTTAACTTCCATTATTGATCAGGCGAAAGAATATAAACTGCACTATATTCTTTTTGAACAAAACAGTTCCGATCGTGTATCAACAATTATGCAAGATCAGCTAGGTGCAAAGGTTTTACGTATTCATAATTTATCCGTCCTTACTGAGGATGACATAAAAAATGAAGAAGATTATTTATCCTTAATGAAGCACAACCTGGAAGTGCTGGATAAGGCAATAGACGAAGGAAGGTGAAAACAACCATGAACGAGTCAGTGATAACCATGAAAAATATCCACTACAGATATGATAAAAAAGAGGTACTGGATCATATTAATTTCACATTACTACCAGGTGCGTTTATGGGGCTGGTCGGTCCAAACGGCGGCGGAAAAACGACCTTCATCAAATTAATTCTTGGAATACTAAAACCGGATTCGGGTACTATCGAGCTTTTTGACCAGCCAACCGAAAAATTTCATGACTGGGAGCGAATCGGTTTCGTTTCTCAAAAAGCCAATGCCTTTAATAAAGGATTTCCAGCTACGGTTTATGAAGTTGTATCGATGGGGCTTACCGCTAAAATTGGCTATTTAAAGTTTTTCAAAAAACATCATAAAGAAAAGATCCTGCAGGCAATTGATCAAGTTGGCATGAGCGATTACACCCATCAAAATGTAGGAAATCTATCAGGCGGACAGCAACAGCGCGTTTTCATTGCCCGGGCTCTTGTAAACGAGCCTGAATTGCTTATCCTGGATGAGCCTACCGTTGGGGTCGATGCGGAAAATGTCAAACGTTTCTATGAGATACTCTATCAATTAAACCGGGACAAGGGAATAACCTTGCTGCTTGTAACGCATGACACCGGGATCATGACCGAATATGCAACCGATATCGTGTGTCTGAATAAAACAATGCATTTCCACGGAAGTCCTGCTAAATATGCGTCATTAACGGAACAAGATTTTTCGCAGTTTTACGGGCATCCGGTTAACATTGTTACCCACAATCATATATAATAGAGGTGACACAATGCTTTCAGATATTTTGCAATACGATTTTTTACGAAACACTTTTTTAACCGGTTTACTTATCGGTATCATTGCTCCGTTACTCGGGACATTTATTGTTGTCAGACGCCTGTCGTTAATTGCCGATGCCCTTTCCCATGTCACGCTGGCCGGGATAGCATTTGGTTTATTACTGGAAAAGAAGCTTGCCACAACGATTATTACCCCCTTATATGGGGGAATGGCATTTTCCGTGCTCGGCTCCATTTTTATTGAGAAACTACGTGGCGTTTATAAAGCATACCAGGAGATTGCTATCCCGATTATTTTATCTGGTGGCGTTGGACTGAGTGTTATTTTTATTTCCTTAGCAAACGGGTTTAATACCGAGCTTTTTAATTATTTATTTGGTTCTGTATCGGCGGTCAGCCAGAAGGACTTGTTTACAATTTTAGGAATATCCATTTTTGTCGTGCTGATAATCTTTTTATTTTATAAAGAATTATTTGCTTTATCGTTTGATGAAGAACATGCATCCGTTGCAGGAATTCATGCCAAACGCATTCATTTGCTTTTTATCGTTTTAACGGCACTCGTCATCGCAGCGTCGATTCGAATTGTCGGTGTACTGCTCGTATCCGCGTTAATGACACTTCCGGTGGCGGCCAGCATGCGACTGGCCAGGGGTTTTAAACAAACAATGATCCTATCGATTGTCTTTGGCGAACTAGCTGTTATTCTTGGATTAATATCCGGTTATTATTTCAGCATCCCACCTGGAGGTACGATTGTTCTGATTTCGATTATTATCTTACTTGCCTCGATCGGGATGAAGCGGTTTAATTTCACTTTTAAAGGAAGAGGGATTTCAAATGAAACTTCAAGAAGCGATTCAGAATTTAAAAGAAAAAGGCTATAAAACGACGAAAAAAAGAAAGGATATCATAACTTTCTTTGCAAAGGCGGACGGCTATCGTACGGCAAAGGATTTAATTCAATTTATGGAACCAACTTATCCAGGAATTAGTTTTGATACGGTTTATCGTAACCTGCATCTATTTAACGAGGTTGGCATCCTGGAAACGACTGAACTTAATGGGGAAAAACTTTTCCGCATTAGCTGTACGAATCACCATCATCACCATTTTATTTGCAAGGATTGCGGCAGAACGAAGGAAATTGCTGTTTGCCCAATGGAAGAGGCAGTGAACGAGCTGACAAACTATAGTATTGAGGGTCATAAATTTGAAATTTACGGTATATGTCCGGCATGCCAAACAGCATGAAAGTAAGTAATCAAAATTCCTTCAAACTTTATCTTGCTGTTGGTATCGGTGGTATGTTCGGCGCTATGGCGCGTTACGGTATCTCACTCCTGTTTGCTTCCAACGGGATTTTTCCATATGCAACATTGATCGCGAATTTGGTCGGATGTTATTTGTTAAGCTTTTTACTGAATAAGCAGGCCATAAAGAAAAAACTGTCTCCTGAATTATTTGCCGCACTTGGTACCGGGATGATTGGGGCATTCACCACGTTCTCGACTTTTGCAGTGGAAACGATTGAATTGTGGGAGACAGACATCTTTTTGGCTTTTGTTTATCTGCTGGTTAGTATTTTTGGCGGATTAGGGTACTGCTATCTAGGTTTTATGTCCGCTAGGGAAAGAGAGGTTCAGTCATGAGTTTTCTTTCCGTAGCAATAGGCGGTTTTTTCGGCAGTATCCTCCGTTTTTATATTTCAGTAAAGGCGAATAAACATTTAATTGGTACGTGGATCGCCAATATTACCGGATCGATTCTCTTGGCTATCGCAGTCTATTATCAGCAAGATGGATTACTTACAGAATGGATGTGGGCACTTTTTGGTGTCGGGTTTTGCGGAGCCTATACAACCTTTTCAACATTTGGCAACGAAACATTGCAGCTGATTTTTGATAAAAAATATTGGACGGCAGCAGGGTATATTGCTGGTTCGCTGGCAGTATCATTGTTAGCTGTTTATTTGGTTTTAATTTAAACCAAAACTTTTTATAAACTACTGAGCAAAAGGGATTTAAAAGCCAAACTGACTTTTAAATCCCTTTTTCAATTCATCCAAACACTTCCTCCAGTACCTTGGATTCTTCATGCTCCAGCATATTTTTCTGGATGACCTTGTCGACTGGCTTATTCATTTGTGCTCTTATTTCTTGAGAGGCATCGGATTCGCCAATAATATAAATTTCTTCCCACCCTTTGTCCTTGGCACGCTTGTCCAGCTTTGGTGCGATGCTTTTATACCATCTTTGTTTATTGGCCTCATAGCGGTCCTGAAACTCATCTTGTTTCAAGCTTTTACCGCCTTTTCCCATTGATGCATCTGCTTTATGAGGACCGGTGAATTGCCGCCAATGGTCGGTTTCAATATCCAGTTCATAATAGGCAGTATCAAGTATATCCCCAATCTCCGCTTCAACCACCTTAACCTGATCCTGCTGTACAAGAATGACACCAGATTTAGGAAATGACGCATATAATTGCTTGAATTGTTCAGTTACCGGTGTATTTTCCCAATAAAATTCTGTTTTCAATCGCATCTGAACGCGTATGGCAAACCATACTGTCTCATCCGCAGTCGCAAACAGTATCATTCCTTTTTGAAAGTTTTGTTCATTCCCCCGTACATATTTTTCTACCTTTTGCTTAACCAGCTGAAAATTTTTCAGTTCTTCCTTATTATCATCTTCAGCCAAATATTGTTCGAAATTGCGCAATCCGTTCTTTAAGTGGATTTTCCATTCGCCACCTTGCTGCTCTGGATCTGATGGATCTGTATTCAAGTACATGGTAAACACTTTATTTGTACCGTCTTTTCTTACGTTTTCAAGTTTCCTGATCTCCTCATGTAATTCCATTAATGATCGGCACCCCTTTACAAATTTCTTAATTACCTGTAGCCGAAAACACGAAAGGATAAACATGGATTAAGAAATTAATTTCAACCCTACTGCTGCGGATAAAATCATGCTAATAAACAAGATCCTGCGCCAATCCTTCGACTCCCCGTAAACAACCATGCCGACAAGGGCACTGCCAACTGTACCCATGCCTGTCCAGACAGCATATGCCGTACTCATCGGCAAGGATTCCATCGCAATCGACAGGAATACAAAACTCATGACAAAACCGCCAATCAAGGTGATAAATGCTGAAACGCTTTTCTCTTGATTAACTTTATTAATACCCGCAACTCCAATCACTTCCCCGACCCCGGCAATGATAAGCAATAGCCACGCCATTTCTAATTCTCTCCTTCTGTCTCAGGTGCCTTTGTGATCGTTTTAAGACCAATGACTCCACTTAATAGCAATAAAATAAGCAATATTTTTGCAAAGCTGAATGGCTCATGAAATACAGCCATGTCAAAAACAACCGTACCTGCAGTACCCATGCCGGTAAATACTGCATAGGTTGTGCCAACTGGAAGCTTTTTGGAAGCGATAATTAAGAAATGCATACTCGCATAAATGGCAATCGCAGTTAGTAACCATGTTCCAACATTAAAAGCATGCTTTAAGCCGATCACCCAGCCTATTTCAAATATTCCTGCTATAAATACGTAACTCCAATCTCGTTTCATCCTTCATCACCTCATTGTTATTTATTACCTAAAAGCAGAAAAAAACCCAGGCTGATATCCACTTTTAGATATCCTCCCGGGCTTTTATCCCTCCGTGTACACGTTCCGTGCGTTTTCTCTCGGACCAGTCCAATTTACATTGCGGAACCCTAGAAAACTGTTATTATATAAGAGTATAGCCGTTATATGCATGGCCGTCAATTTTAGTCTGCAAATTCCTCTTCCATCTCCCCTAGTTGACGTTTCAAATCGGTAATCTCTGCTTCATTCACTTCATCACCCCCATAACGTACCTTTTGATATACAGCAAGGTCTGCATTGATGCCAATTCGCCTAAACCAATCCTCTATGGTTTCATATGCATTGCGTCCATATCCACTTTTTGCTGCTTTTTGTTCAAATTGATACACCATTTTCCGGACAGGATGATCAGGTTTTTGAAAATAGCCACCAAATAGCTTACTTAAGATGGAACGTTTTTTCCGCTCGTCTTGATCAAGCTCTCCATAAATGACTGCTTCACTCGTACCGAATTGTTCTCTGACAACAAATTGCTTTTTCAGAAAGCGAATCATGAGAAAAATAACAAACGCTAGCGTGACAATTACCAGCCCCCAATAAATAAACGGTAATATTTTTTCCATAAAGGAGGGCTTAACCTGTTCCATTTGCTTCAGTTTGTTTTCCTGCTGTCCAATTGGTGATGATTCGTCCGGGAGTTGTACGTTATCGAAATCCAAATTCTGAAACAGAAATGCCAGCTTGCTTACTACGATAGTCGCAATATAGCTAAGCCCCTCGCCAATTTTCAGAAAAACATAGCGGCCTGTATCAAATAAAGTAAAAATAATTACGGTACCAGCTGTAAAAATGCCAGTAATCAACAACCATAATTTCCTATCAAACCGTTTTCGTTCTTCTTTTTTTATTACCGTTAAATGGCTGCAAATATACCCAACAATCAGTAGTAAAAACTGCAAAAAAGTATAGATGATAATTTGGAAATCATTTATCAGCAGCATCAGTCCGGTACCAAGAATCAAGGTGATCCGGATATAAGTATTTTCCCGAGCCAAAATCGTTTCACTGCGGATATTGATGTACCGCCAAGTTAGCATACCAGGAAGCACGACCCCGATTATGATCGGAAAACCGCTAACGATAAAGACAATGACCAAAACTGGTGCCGTTACGATATATGGCAAATACCCTTTGAAGAATTTTGTATAAATGGAAAACAGTGTACAAATCCCAGCAACAAGTACAGCATAAAGACCGTATGGAACCCACTCGTAGTGATAGAACAGAATAGGCAGAGAGATTAGAAATAAAATGATTGCTTCACTCATAAAATGATATGCATACGTAATAATTGGATGTTTATTTTGCATGATCAAGCTCACTCTTTTCCCAACGTTTCATATAAGCCCCATCCGCTACAGTCTCAACATGAAAGATGTTTTTTTGCTTGTATTTCCAGTTATCCATCATCTGTACTGCTCCGGCCGGAATTTCTCCAAGCACAATAATTGTTTTTGGTTTATTAAATTTTTGCCCAACCCGATATAGCATTTGCTCAAACGGAATAACCATTGCCTGGGGGTGTACCCGTGCCAAAAGTTCAAGTGCGTGAACATAATGTGTCTTCCCTTCCCCTTCCGGCAGGAAAACGTACGGTGTTTTCCCGGGTTTTCGGGCATTAATTGCAATTTCAAAGGAAACACCTTGTTTCGTTGCATATTCGCATAAATAAGCTGTATGGGACAGCAGATCTTCCAGATTCCTCGTCAATTGTGCGATATTCAACCCATGGGTAACCCCAATATTGACCAAAAATAGATACGACATATCAACGACGCGTTCATAAACATTGGTTTGCAATTCCTGTGTTTTCGCGCTTGCTTTCCAATTGATCCGGTGAAATGGATCTTGATAGCTGTACGTCCTTGTTCCGCGCAAGCTTTGTAAATCTTCATATGGAGAAAAGTTTGTTCGCTGTGATCCAGGCGTGACATAGGATAGCGACTCCAATCCTTTTACCGGAAGCAGCTTGGGATAAACAACATACTCCGTGTAAAAAAACGGATTGTATTTCAATGTTACATTGTCAAAATTCAATAAGTGCGGAAATAGATACTGAATGTTCTTCACCCTTGATGTACCACGTTTTTCCGCCCGAATCGGCAGTGTGATCGTTACCTTCCCTTTCCCGATAACAGACAATGGCATGTGGAATTGATTCCAATGCTTGTTCGCTGATTCAACATAGTTTGTTGCCTTAATGGCTTGGTCTGTCTGGAATTGCAACTCCCCATTGATAATCGGAAAAATGGAACGGTTTTGCAATTCAAACTGAATTTCCGCATGATCACCCGGGAACATCCGCAACACTTGCCGGTGATTTTTTAATTCCAGCTTCCCGCCAATTTTTTTATCATACAACTTGTTCAATAACAGGTATGCCGCAAATAAGCCGACGATCAAAAACAAGATTGGTTTTTTGAAGAAAAAACCGATCGCCACCAGAACAACAATTGCCGCAAGTATGTAATCGGTGTTCGTTCTATTTGCCTGACCAAACTCCTTCTGCCATATCATGCCTGATCTGCTCCAACTTCAACAGGTACTTCCACCTCGGTCAGAATTTCCCCGACAACCTGAGACGGGGTCTTTTTAATCGAGCCTTCCATGGACAAAATCAGGCGATGCTCGAACACATAAGGTACTAATGCTTTGATGTCATCTGGACGAACGTAGTCTCTTTGCTCTATGTATGCCCGGGCTTGTGCGGCTCGCATGAGTGCCAATGTTCCACGTGGACTGATTCCCAATTCCACGTCGGTATGCTCACGGGAATACTTTACAAGTGCGACCAAATAATCGGTGACAACGTCAGAAACCGTAATCTGTTTGATTTCCTCCTGCAATCCGCGAATATTCTCCAGTGTTAACGATGCCCTAAGTGATGCAAACGGGTCATCGGTACGATAGGTATGTAAAATATGCTTTTCTTCTTCCATTGATGGATAGCCTAAATCAATTTTAAACAAAAAGCGATCGAGTTGTGCTTCCGGCAATGGGAATGTACCATAATTATTTTCCACTGGATTTTGTGTGGCGATGACCAGAAACGGAGCATCGACCTTGATTGTTTCTCCATCAATTGTCGTTTGATATTCTTCCATTACCTCAAGCAGACTTGATTGCGTTTTCGGTGTAGCCCGGTTGATTTCATCTGCCAGCAGGATATTCGTCACGACCGGCCCAACGTTCAGTTCAAATTCCTGAGTCTTCGGATTAAAAATGCGGATCCCGGTGACATCACTTGGCAACACATCCGGTGTAAATTGCACCCTGTTAAATTTTCCATCAATCACCTTGGCAAAGCTTTTCGCAAGTTTCGTTTTGCCTGTCCCCGGAACACTTTCCAGGAGCACATGCCCTCCGGCGATCAGGGCAATAAATAATAAATCGACAATCTCCTCCTTTCCAAAAATAACCCTATTTAACTTCTCTTTTGCTTGATTCAATTTTTCCATTTTGTTGCCAGCCTTTCTCGTTTTTTTATTTGTTCCATTCAATTATAACGATGAAAAGGTTTCCATTATGAAGATGCTTCTTTAAAATAGACTGCTTTTGTTGGCCGTACTACCATAACAGTTATGATGGCTGCAATGATCAGCATGGCAGTGGCAAGGGTAACGATTGTTATTCTTAATGCAATATAACACAGCAACAGCTGCAGCAGATCCCGTCATTATTACGGCTGCTTCCATTTTTGAATATGGTTTACCCCTATTAACAATTTTCTTATCTTTTCTACTATTATATACTTTCCAGTCATCAAAAAAAAGACAAACCCTGCTAGGAGTTTACCTTAAATCTTTCTTATTTTAACCTTCTTAATCTGGTGCCCATCGATTTCTACTACAATAAATCGGTAACCACCATGCTCGAGAGTTGTGCCTTGTTTCGCATCCATATTGTTCGTGATCATCCAGCCGCCAATTGTATCAACATCATCTTCTTGCAAGTCAGTACCAAATAAATCATTTATTTCCTCTAATAGCACCTTCCCAGCGACAACAGTGGTCGTATCGTCCACCTTCTCAATCATTGGTTTTTCATTCATATCGAATTCATCCCGGATTTCACCGACAATTTCTTCCAGAATATCCTCAACCGTTATTAATCCCGCAGTCCCACCGTATTCATCAATGACAATCCCCATATGAATACGTTCCTTCTGCATTTTGATCAGGGCCTGTTTAATTGGCGTTGATTCGGAAAAGTAGAGGATCGGCCTAATCAAGGGTGCAATGGATTCCTCCTCATTCTTGAGATGATTCGTAAAAAGTTCCTTGATATTTACTAATCCGACGATATGGTCTTTATCGCCTTCCGCAACCGGATACCGGGTAAATTGTTTCTCCCGGACGACAGCAATATTCTCCTTTTTGTCATTATCTTTAAAAAAGCAGACCATTTCCGTACGGGGAACCATGATTTCTTTGGCCATCCGTTCATCAAATTCAAATATGTTATTGACATACATCATTTCCGCCTGATTAATTTCACCGCCTTCATAGCTTTCCGATAATATCAGCCGTAATTCTTCTTCCGTGAGTGCTGCTTCACTCTCGTTGGCAGGTTTAAAACCGAACAAACGAATAATGAATCGTGATGATCCATTTAAGATCCAAATGAACGGGAACATCAATTTATAAAAAACGATAAGCGGTTTGGCAAATAATAATGTCACCGTTTCCGCCTTTTGGATAGCGATTGATTTTGGAGCTAACTCCCCAATAACAACATTTAAAAACGTAATGAGCAAAAACGCAATAATAAACGATAATATGGATGCTAAAGCCATATTTAACCCCAGTCTTTCGAAAACAGGATCAATTAATACTTTTATTGTTGGTTCCCCGAGCCACCCTAAACCTAATGCTGTAACCGTAATACCCAGCTGACTTGCGGACAAGTACGTATCCAAATTATCAATAATTTTCTTCGCATGCAGGGCATTTTTGTTCCCTTCAGCAATTAGTTGATCGATTCTGGTTGGCCGTACCTTTACAATTGAAAATTCAGTTGCAACAAAAAATGCAGTCAAAGCGATCAATATAATAATCAGCAATAAATTAATAATATCCATTTTGTTTCCTGCCGTATAATGCAGGAGCCCACCTCCTAACATATTTTTTTACCAAAACAGCTAACACGTAATGGATAATTCAGCCTTTTCAATCATATCTATTAGTAAGATGTAGTTTGGACAGGTTTGGCAGGTGGATAAATATATGGTCCAAAAAATCGTATCAATTATTATCGGCAGTGTTTGTGTAGCAATTGGCATCAATTGCTTTTTAATCCCAAATCACTTGTTGGATGGGGGAATCATAGGTTTAGGACTAATTGCCAAATATACAGTAGGTTTACAACCAGGGTTAACAATTATCGTGCTAAGCCTTCCCTTGTACATGATTGCCTGGTTTCATTATCGGAAATACTTTTATAATGGACTGCACGGGCTATTATTTTCCTCGTTTCTTATCGATTATTTTCGCCCATTATCCCATATGTATACAGCACCTATCCTGATTAGCTCATTGACTGGCGGTCTGCTAATTGGTACAGGTGTCGGTATTATGCTATTAGCGAATATTAGCACTGGTGGGACAGACTTGCTAGCTTTAATGTTGTCCAAGCTGACATCTATTAATGTCGGTATTTATATTTTAATGATTGATAGTATAGTCATTCTCTTTGGATGGATCGTTATACAGGAGGCAACTATTACTTATTCCGCTATTATGGTGTTAATGGTTGGATTAACTACCTCCTTTATTACTAGCTGCTTTGCCCCTAAGCGAAACAGGAGCTGACAGGCAGGTGCCTGTTACTCCCAAGTTCAGCGGCTTACAATGAATCTTCAGCATTTTTCAACTCCAGTCCAGCAACTTTCGGCCAAACCTCAGTGTTTTTTAAAACTTCAGTCCAGAAACTTCAGCAGCTCACCAAAAAAGCCAATAAAAATGCCCCTTGCCATAACAGGAAAGGGCATCAACTATTGTTTATTTTTCAGCAAAGGTACCTTCAAACATAAATTCTTCCACTTCTTTACGGCTTGAAGGTTTTTCCCGGTCACGATACTGCTCCATCAATAAATCTTTTTCCCCTTTATACCCCAAAGCAACGATTGCATGCACGTTATAGTTTTCCGGAATATTTAATACTTCCTTTGCTTTTTCACGGTCAAAACCACCCATAGCATGTGTGATAAGACCTTTACGGAAGGCTTCCAAGGCCAGGTACCCCCAGGCTGTTCCTGTATCAAATGCATGTGCCTGGTTGTGTCCTCCGGTTGTTTCGGAATCCGTTTTCGATATTACCGCAATAAGAACTGGTGCTTTCTTACACCAGGCAACGTTTCCTTCATTGATAAAAGTAAGAAACCTTTCTCGGTCTGTTTGTTTTCGAGCCGTCACAAACCTCCATGGCTGAATGTTTGCAGCAGACGGAGCCCACCGTGCGGCTTCAAAAACACTATGAAGAATATCCTCTGGTACCTCTTTATCCAAAAATGATCTTGGAGACCAGCGATTTACGTAAATTGGGTCAATATCATATGACGCTTTTCGAAACGCTTCTACTTCAATCATTGATGACTTTCCTCCTAATTGCATTAATGTTAGTTAGAAATAAACTCCGAGACTATTATACATGGTTTAGTTACTTTTTGAAACCATTTGACTTTTAATAACTAAGTTAACCCCTTCACAAACTTATAGTGGCTCCCTTTTCGATTAACATATATAGGTAGGACGGTAAAGTTGAAGAAACAGAGAGTTACTGCCAATTGTGGTGACCTAATGGGTTTTGCAAATTTATATTTAATTAAAACGAACTGCAAACGTACACAAGCCTTGTCCAATAATTCGGTAAGGGGCAACTTTAAGAAGTGAAAAAAGTAATCACCATTGTCTTGATCAGCAAGGTGATTACTTTAATATCACATGTTTCAATATAAATTTTTCATATCATTTTCTAGCTTGTAAACTGCTCTTCCTCCGTCGATCCTTTTAATGCCGCCGTTGAGGAGGTACCTCCAGCAATTACTTGTGCTACTTCATCAAAATAACCGGTTCCGACCTCACGTTGGTGACGGGTGGCACTGTAGCCGTACGATTCACTGGCAAATTCCGCTTGCTGTAATTTTGAATAGGCAGCCATACCGTTATTGTTATAATCTCTTGCCAATTCAAACATGCTATGATTCAGCGCATGAAAACCTGCCAATGTGACGAACTGGAATTTGTATCCCATTCTCCCAAGCTCCTGCTGGAACCCGGCAATTTCATCATCTGATAGTTTACGCTTCCAGTTAAATGATGGAGAACAATTATAGGCTAACAATTTATTCGGATATTTTTCATGGATAGCATCAGCAAATTTTTGTGCCTCCTGTAAGTTTGGTTCCGATGTCTCACACCAGATTAAATCGGCATATGGCGCGTAGGCGATTCCTCTGGAGATTGCCTGATCAATACCTGCCCTTGTTTTGTAAAAGCCTTCTGCCGTCCGTTCACCTGTCATAAATGGTGTATCATATGGATCAACATCACTAGTAATTAAATTTGCTGCATTGGCATCTGTTCTTGCAATAACAACTGTTGGCGTTCCCATTACATCCGCCGCAAACCGTGCAGCTATCAAATTTCGTACAGCGGTTTGTGTTGGCAGCAATACTTTTCCACCTAAATGGCCACATTTTTTCTCAGATGACAGCTGATCCTCAAAATGAACACCTGATGCTCCAGCTTCAATCATGGCCTTCATCAATTCAAAGACATTTAATTGACCGCCAAACCCCGCCTCCGCATCGGCAACAATCGGCGCAAACCAGTCGATTTCTTCCTTCCCTTCCGCATAATGTATCTGATCAGCACGTTGTAACGCCTGATTTATTCGCTTCACTACATTCGGTACACTGTTTGCCGGATATAAGCTTTGATCCGGATACATCTGGCCCGCTAAATTTGCATCGGCTGCAACCTGCCAGCCACTTAAGTATATCGCTTTCAAACCCGCTTTCACCTGCTGGACCGCCTGATTCCCTGTTGATGCCCCTAATGCGTTGACATAGTTTTCTTCATTAACCAGTTTCCATAGTTTCATAGCACCGTTTCTGGCAAGTGTATAATCCATATCAATGGAACCGCGCAGGCGCACAACATCCTCCGCGGTATACGGCCGTTCGACGCCTATCCAGCGCAAATCATTTTTCCATTCGTTTTGCAGTTTTTCAATTCTGGTCTTTCTCATTATTGAATTCCTCCTTTAAGTAATTGGTCATCATCCGCTAACATTTCAGTAAATCTGGGGAAAACATGTTCATCCGGATTTGCTTTTTCCCGGTTCGCAATTTAACATTTGTTATACTACAACAGGTTATTATTTACCTTGTTATATAACATAATGTCCAAAAAAATTAATCCTCCTTCTTCTTAGATAAACAATAATCACATTCCTGAAGATAATTTTTTGGATTCATTGGTTTGCCACATTGCTGGCAGTGAACATAAGTTGATGTATTCAATTGCATCCCCCTCCCTTTTATATAACAATTATTATTAATTCTTACTGTTATAATACAGTATATGTGTATCGATTTAAAAATGCAACCCCTTTTTTTAAAATTAATTGGAAAAATAAGAGTTGAAAGAAAGTATCTTGCCTTTTTAAGTCAAGGAAAAGTGCCTACTCTAGTGCCTGTTATGCATTATGATATAATTAATTTTTAATCCCTATTTGATTTTGGATATGTTGGAAGAGGTGACAACGTTGCGTTATTTCCAGATAGCTGGTACACGTACTGTCAAAACCGGTATAGCCATTTTTATAACGGCCTGGATCTGTGTGCTATTAAACTGGCCACCTGTCTTCGCCGTTATCACAGCAATTGTTACTATTGAACCAACTGTTGCGGATTCGATTAGAAAAGGAATTGTGCGGTTCCCAGCTTCCGCAATTGGTTCTGCATATGCGGTAATTTTCATATCCCTGTTTGGCGATTCTCCGCTCACCTATACGCTAGCTGCAGTTTTCACGATTGCCACCTGCTTCAAATTCCGGTTGCACGCCGGGCTATTAGTGGCCACTTTAACGGCGGTAGCAATGGTGGAGGTTATCCACAATAACTATTTAATTGCATTTTTCATCCGCCTAGGCACAACAACAACAGGTTTACTTGTTTCTACACTTGTCAATCTGTTTGTTCTGCCGCCGAAGTATACGGAAGAAATCGTAAAAGACATTCAACAAGTTGCTAAGCAGACCGGAATCGTAATCGATCAGGTACTAATAGAAATCCTGGAAAATGAACAGCAGGAAACAAATAGAGCAGATAAACTTGTTGACCAATTGGATAAAAAATTACATCATGTAGAACTACTAATTAAGTTTCAAAAGGATGAAACAAAATACCATCCATTAGCAGGTAATAAAAAGGACACATTTGATCATGCCAGCAAGCAAGTAATTCAATTACGGCTTATCCAGTATCACTTGGATAATTTAATCAAAACACCATTAAAATCCATTAGCTGGTCTAACGAGGAACGATCAATTTTATTACAGGCAATCCGGAAGCTATCGTTAAGTATGGGCAACAAGGTAGATTATGATCCAATTCTTCACCAAAAAGAGTTGGATAAGCTGATGCAACTTTACTGGGTAAACAATGTGGAGACGAAGAACAAAAAACATCCGACTCATTTCCCGCCAGAACTAATTATTCTGTATGAAGTGGTGTCGATTTATAACCTTGTTGCAGCTTTCTATGACAGGAAGAACAAAAGCGAAAGCGTGCCCGGTTAGCGGCTGGAATGCTCTCGCTCTGCCATTTAATGTGGTTCGGTATTGCGGTTTTAACCGAACAAACAACCACAGGAAATAAAGGAAACATGCCACTAAGGTGTATGCCGGCGCCCGAGGGCAGCCCGGTTTTAGCCGGCCTTCCTCCTTTTACCCGAGTCGATGTTGACTTATCGTACGGATGCGGGTGTTGCGTACTAACGCTTTAGCGCTGGAGTGAGCGGAACATAGCCTGAATTCTTATAGTTTCTTATCTATTTAAAAAGCGGGTAATTTCATTTTAGAAATTACCCGCTTGTTGTTTCTTATTTAACTCGTCTTACATGGCCTTTGAATGCTTTTGACCAATAAGGATTTGACATACTTACTTTAGCTACACCAGTCGAACTTTGTGAGCCAATAAATTGACCGCCACCAATATAGATTCCAACATGACCATTCTTTCTTCCCTCTGTATCAAAGAATACTAAATCACCCGGCTGAATATTGCTGTAGGAGACTTTAGATCCGACCCCTGACAATCCTGCGGTACTTGCCGGAAGAGAAATACCTTCTTGCCGATATGCCCAGGAAACAAAACCAGAACAGTCAAATCTGCCATGTTGCACATCATATGCTGAACGTCCACCGCCCCATACATAAACAGAATTACCAATATATTTATTTCCTGCAGTAATTGCTGAACCCGTGCTTCCGCTTGGCACTGGTGCAGTGGCTGCTTTTACTGATGGTTTACTAGTAGTTGAGTGCGAGCTTGAACTTCCATTACTTTCACCACTCACGGGAGGCGTATCATTATTAGCGGCCTCCATACTTGCGCGAATGTCCGCTTCCAATGCTGCAAGATTACTATCTTTACCTTCCAGATTAGCCTTCATCTCTTTAAGCTGGGCTTCTTTGTCCTTTAGTTCCTGTTTTGCTGCTTCGTTTTGTTCTTTTTGTTCCAATATCGTATCTTGGATAGCTTCTTGCTCTGCCTTCATATCGTTTAATTCATCAAGCTTTTCTTCCACCGCCGCCTGTTTTTTTTCAACTGCCTTTTTATCGGCTTCCTGTTGTTTCATTAAATCAGCATCTGCATCTGATATTTTGGAAACGGCTGAACTTCGGCTAATAAAGTCACCAAAGCTTTTTGATCCGAAAAGTACTTCTAAATACTGAACGTCCCCGCCATTTTTTTGATAAGCAACGATTCGCTCTTTCATAATTTCAAAGCGTTCTTCAATCTTATCTTCCAAAACTGCTATTTCTTCTTCTAACTCGTCTACCTTTTGCTTTGTATCCTTAATTTTGTCTTCTGTTTCTTTCACTTGTTTCTTATTTTCCGCTAATGCACCATCGACTCTGGCAATTTTTTTGTTCAGATCTTCTAAATCTAGCAGCACCTGAGCAATCTTTGCTTCCGCATCTGATAGATTTGCTTTAATTTCCGAACGTTCATCCTGGATTTGGGAGACTGTTTTTTCCGCATGTGCTGTCTCCGCAAAAAAAGCACTAGTTAAACCAACTACAGCAACAGTGGACATTGTTACAATTGTCTTTTTCAACTTTCTTTTCCCCGCTTCCCTAACTCACACCCGCAACTTTCTATGTATGTATGTTAAATCCTGTTCCATTTTTGCGTAATGTGATTTATTTATATTTTTTAAGAATATGTATTTACTATCTTAGGTAATTCGTAGTATATCATCTAAAAATGACAATCATGTAATAGTAATATTACAATTATGTTTCAAATTTGACGATAAACTCCTTTTTTCGTTACAAATTATCCTGTTTCACAACAAAAAGCCCGCCAAAACAACATGGCAGGCTATCCAACCCATTTTCCTGATTCCATTATTTTCATGTACCTTTTGACCCGGGAGTTTGACAGTTTCACTTCCAAAAAAACACTGTAAGCCTTGTGAGGGCTTATTTTTTTTGTCAAATTTTTAATTTTATTATTGAGTACTATTTAGTACTATGTTATATTAGACGTATCTAAAGGAAATGGAGGGATAGTGATGCGCATTAAAAAGAGTGTGTCCAAGAATTCCGTTTCCTATTCCGTCATCGAAAATGTCCGTGATATCAACGGAAAATCAACGACAAAAGTTGTGGAAGCGCTTGGAAATGAAAAGGAGATCCGTGAAAAACATCCGGGTGTGGATCCGGAGGAATGGGCGCGGGCCTATGCAAAAAAATTAACGGAACAAAAGAAACAAAAAAGCGCGGTCATTATCGCAAAATATAATCCGCGAAAAATCGTTGAGCACAATCAGCGACGCTCGTTCAATGTTGGTTATTTGTTTTTACAATCCGTTTACTACCAACTGGGTTTACAGCACACGACAAGGACCATTCAGGAAAAATATCAGTTTCATTATGACCTCAATGAAATCCTGTCTAAATTAATTTATATGCGTGTGCTGCATCCTACGTCTAAAAAGAACTCGTTTGAACAAGCGCAATCCTTATTAGAAGGCATTCAATGCGAGCCCCACCAACTGTATCGCGCGTTAGATGTGCTGAAAAAGGAAACAGATTTTATTCAACAAACGGTTTATAAAAACAGCTTGAAATTGGTCAACCGTCACAAAAAAATTTTGTATTACGACTGTACCAATTTTTATTTCGAAATCGAACAGGAGGATGGGGATAAACAATTCGGAATATCAAAAGAAAATCGGCCAAATCCGATAGTTCAAATGGGGTTATTTATGGACGCCTCTGGTCTTCCCCTTGCCTTTTCTATTTTCAGAGGAAATGACAACGAACAAGGGTCTCTTAAGCCTTTAGAAAAAAGAATTTTAAAAGACTTTGAGCTATCCCAGTTTGTTGTCTGTACGGATGCAGGCCTATCTTCTGAAAAAAATCGGATATATAACACGTTAGGCAAGCGTGGATTCATTACTACACAATCCATCAAGAAATTAAAAAAACATCTGAAAGAATGGGCACTTGACCCTTCTGGGTGGCATGTAAGGCCAGGCGATAAAGCCATTCATCTTTCTGATGTTGATGACAGTTCCGAAAATCAAACAACTTATTTCAAAGAGCGTTGGATTAAAGAAGGAAATTTAGAACAACGGCTTCTTGTCACTTTTTCACCAAAATATAAAAATTATCAACAAACCATTCGGGAGAGACAAATCGAACGAGCTCTGAAAAAAGTGAAAAAACCATCTTCTCTTAAAAAGAAAAGACCCAATGATCCTGCGCGGTTTATTCAGGCCCAGTATACTACAGGAGACGGAGAGGTCGCTAAAAAGGCCCATTTCTCAATTGATGAGGGATCGATTCAAAAAGAAGCAAAGTATGACGGGTTTTATGGAGTGTGCACTAATCTGGAATCTGATCCACTGGAATTGATTCGTATTAATCAACAACGGTGGGAAATTGAAGAAAGTTTCCGCATCATGAAAAGTGAACTAAAATCAAGACCTGTGTATGTACGAAAAGAAGATCGGATCGAAGCCCATTTTCTTACTTGTTTTCTTGCCTTACTAACCTATCGTATAGTAGAGCAAAAATTAGAAGAGGCATTCACTTGTCCCGCAGTCATTCAAAAATTACGAAATATGGAGGTAATGGAAGTTTCCGGTGAAGGTTATGTTCCACTTTATGAGCGGGATGAATTAACGGATAAGTTGCATAAGGTGTTTGGGTTTCGAACAGACTATGAAATTGTTCCGATAAAGGACATGAAAAAAATTTTAAAACAATTGAAGAAGACAAAATAGTACTCAACTTTTGATAGTAAAAAAAACCTTCCAAAACCTTTCAATAACAAGGTTTCGGGAGGTTTTACCCTTCAAAAACTGTCAAAGACGAGAGAATATGTATTTACTATCTTAGGTAATTCGTAGTATATCATCTAAAAATGACAATCATGTAATAGTAATATTACAATTATGTTTCAAATTTGACGATAAACTCCTTTTTTCGTTACAAATTATCCTGTTTCACAACAAAAAGCCCGCCAAAACAACATGGCAGGCTATCCAACCCATTTTCCTGATTCCATTATTTTCATGTACCTTTTGACCTAGTCGAATTATGTTGCAAGATTGTGTTTAAATGCATAAATGACTGCCTGTGTTCGATCCTGTACTTCCAATTTACCAAGGATATTGCTTACATGTACTTTTACTGTCTTTAACGCAATAAATAGCTGATCGGCAATTTCCTGATTTGTTTTCCCTTCTGCCAAAAGCTTTAAAACTTCCATTTCCCGATCTGTCAATTGAAGGTGAAGCTTTTCGTCAGGCTTTTCCCGCATGCGTGTCATAATTTTCCCCGTAACTTCGGGTTCCAATATCGATTGTCCCTGATGGGTTGCGCGAATCGCTTCAGCAATTTCGTTTGCTTTCGAGGTTTTCAACATATAGCTGGTGGCCCCTGCTTCCAGTGCAGGATAGACTTTTTCATCATCAAGAAAGCTCGTAACAATAATAATCTTAGCCTCAGGCCAGTTCTCAATAATTTGTTTTGTTGCTTCAATCCCATCCATATCTTTCATGACAAGATCCATCAGAATAATATCCGGCTTTAACTCCAATGCCTTGTGAACAGCGGATCCGCCATCGTCCGCTTCAGCTACCACTTCAATATCAGGCTGGGCGGAAAGATAGGCTGATACACCGATTCGAACCATTTCATGATCATCTGCAAATAATACTTTAATCATCGCTCTCATCCTCATTTTTTAATCGCGGAACTTTAACTTCCAACCGAGTCCCCTGATTCGGTAAACTAACAATTTTTAACGTGCCACCAACTTCATATGCTCGTTCACTCATATTTTGCAGACCATATGAGCTTGCACGTGCTTGCTCCACATCAAATCCAATCCCATTATCCATTACACGTAAAATAATGGTATCATCGCGTTCAATTAATAAGACGCTAAACGTTGTCGCTTTGGCATGTCTTAATGTATTTGAAACAGATTCCTGGAGAATTCGGAATAACTGATCTTCTATTCCCTTAGCAATTGTAAATGTTTCTATTTTCCAGTCGATCTCCATCGGTACCTTTTGCGTTAGTTCGACTAAAAGTTCCTTAATACCTTCCTGCAATGATTTACCCTTAAGCGCAACCGGCCTTAGATGCAGCAGCAATGCACGCATTTCCAATTGTGATTGATTGATCATCTTTTCGACCAGTTGCAGCTGGTTCTGCAGTTTCCCATTTTGCGATCCACCAGATTCATTAATTGCAGCCATCAACATCGATACGGCAAACAATTGCTGACTGACCGAATCATGTAATTCCCTTGCCAGACGATTACGTTCCTGAATAACAACCTCTTGCAGGCTTTTTTCCCGTTCATTTGCCCGCTCCGTCGCTAATTTTTGCTTATTTTCTGCTTGGATTCGGAAATTCTGCTGGATTTGTTCCATATGCTTTTGCAGTTCTGTCAATTCCTTGTATGGTTCCTCATCGCTTACAAATTTTTGCTCCTTGACTAGTTCTGCCAGTTGCCGATCCAAAACGTGCAATCTTTGCCGCCAATACCAGCCATTCGCTACTCCAATTACAGTACCTGCTACTATCGGAGTAATTACTACCAGTACTAAAAAGGGAATACCTTCAATTTTCCGTTCCAACAGCACCGTCCAATTATCTAATGGAAAAGCAATAAAGGTGGTCCCAATTACAACGACGGAAATAAACAGGCTAAAAAAAACGGCTCGCATTACTTGTCGAATGATCAAATTCATATCCGCCTCACCTCGATATCACCTGATAATAAAGAGGTAATGATTTTGACACGGGGATAAGCTGAATCATATCCTTCTGTTTGATAGGAAAGGGTTTGGTTCATTAAGTTCCAGTGATGCTCACCAAGAATATGAGCGCGTCCAAATATCGAACTATGATGAATACTAACTTCAACCTCATACGGAATGTAGATTTCAATATTACCAACCAGATGGCGAATCGAGATAATAGCCGTATCATCTGGAAGAACTGTATTACTTAAATCAATCACCCGATCACCAAATGCACCATGGATGTTAATATCACGCCAATAATACGCATTTTCCGCCGTTTTTTGGTCACCAAACACACGATGGTTAAACAATGGTGCCACGCGGATCAGTGCTTCTGTATTCGGATTATTTTGTGTCGAAATGGACGGAATAACCTGATCTTTATCTTTTTTTGATTTGGCATAATCAATAATGAATAAAGCAATACCTGCTACAAGCAAAAATCGTACGGCCAGCATATTTAATACAGAAATCACCAATCCAATAATTCCGATCCAAAATATAAATTTCCCCCATATATGGTAAAATTTCTTCCAGCCTATATAAATAAACAGACCACATACCAAGGCAGAAAAAATCATTCCGCCATGAAAAAAGACAATTTCAATAATAAATAGGATCACCCCAATGATCATGATCCAGTTCAATGTATCTGTCGACAACCTATGAAACATAAGGGCAATCCACCTTTCTATCGAGTATGTTCAAAAAGTAGCCAAAGTAGAATAGTCGGCTGCATAGTTCAAGGGGGCTGGCTTCTGTTTTCGGCGATTGCCGGGACTGATTTTAGCAGAAGCCCCCTTACTGCCGACTATCATTTGGTGACTTTTTACATATCTTCTAATAATTAAACAGACGCATGTCGCTACGCCTGTTTAGTATACCATGTTTTACCTTATTCCTACATTATCAGAATGCAGCAGATTTAATTTGCTTTTTCCTGTTCTTTCATTTCCTTTTCCAAACGAGCAATCTTACTATCGAAGGTACTGCGGTAATAAGAGCTGTTTACCTTATATTCCAGACCTTCAATATAATTTTCCAGCTCCGCAAAACGCGAGTATGGCTTGTCCGAGGATTCTTCGATAACTTTATTCATTTGATGGTGGGCATGGGCAATGTTTTCACGGCCCATTAACTCCATCCGGCGTATGTGCATGTCCTTTAGTTTATGTTTCATTTCTTCATATTTTTGCTCCAGACTTTCCAGCTGATTTACTGCCTCTTGCCTTAACGTTTTCATTCGGTCTGCACGCGCTTGATACTCATCATGCTCTTTCATGGCAAATTGATGCAGCTGTTCTTCTCCCGCTTTTTCAGCAACCTCTGCCTGTTTTAACCGTTTATCAGCGAAGTCCTGTGCTTTGTGATATTCGCTCGTAAATTCATCCTTGAGTTTGTACTGCCGTTCCACAAGTTTGCGGACCTTTTCCTTCTCTTGTTCACTTTGCCGCAAGTATTGATTTAACGCAGCAATCGGATTTTTTTGTTCCTTTTGATCCAATAGGTTATGCAGATCCGCTGAAACGGAATCTTTTATACGTGTAAATAAGTTTGACATGTAGAAACACTCCTTTTTTATTGGTTAAGCTCCGCCCATTGCTTTTCAAAATTTGCGAATGGGTCATCATCCACTATCGTTTTTTCTTTTGCTTCGGAACGATCACTTCTGAAATTTCGGAAAATCAAATACAATCCATATGCCGCTGCCACACCTATTATCGCGTAAATATTGGATAAGCCAATACCGAATACGATCAGTCCTGCTATTACCCAGCCAATTTTTCCGATTGTCGAATCGCTTTTCATAAATTGCTTAAAGATCACATACAACAGCCAAATACTCACTGCCAGCAGTACCATCGGGCCTAACATGGCAAGTAAAACAAACAGTGCCGCCAATCCACCTAAAAACAATAGAAACTTGTTCATGAATGTCGAATCCTCCTTTCCTTATCTTGTCTCTATCATATCGGGTAATTGGGATTTCGATAATGAGCCTGAGCTATATTTTTTAGTAGGGCCTGAGACGTAGGTACCTGGCTCCGCTCGAATTTTGTGGAATAATATTGTAAGCATAAAAATCATGACCACCCGTCCAACGGGTGGTCATGATTTTACAAACTATTATTTTTTAGCGCGAAAATCGCAAGGGCAATAACAAATACGGAAGCAGTCGTTTTACAGAACCAAAACGGGATTTTGATCGGTCCTAATTTAAAGTAAACACGATTAAGGCGATATTTCATAGATCGAGAGAAAGCAGTAATACCGATTAAAATGAGAATTATCGACATCGTATTAACCAAAAGAGACAATGAAATCCACTCCTAATCTCCTATTCCTCATCCATATGAACCCTGTTATCAATACGTTCCATCCAATCACAAAGAAGTGGGTAATATTGAGGTAAAACACCAAAAATTTCAATAGCTAAATCCTCGTTATATGTATAAACAGTTAAATTGCGGTGATCGACCATTCGCAAGCCAGAAACAGTTTCTTCTTCTGTGAAAACACCAACTTCACGAAAAGAACGAATAACCCCCTTTGGAGAACCAATATCCAGGCCTTCAACATCGTATAAATATTGCTTACCCGCTTTCCAGCACGCCTCAAAGCTAAACTCAAAACGTTGAATAGCCGCGTCACGCTCTATACTAGTTGGTTCTTTAATATTTACTAATTCATCAAATACCTTTAGAGCCCTGTTTGCGACTTGGATTCGTTCGAGCAATCTTTCCATTGTATTCCCTCCCTTTTAACCTTTTTAACAATATCCGGATTCGCCTTTGATAAATCCACTAAATCAACACGATATGGCAGCGTTGATTCCTCAATTCTTTCCCGAAGTTCAACCAGTTTTATTGTTGGAATTTCTTCTTGTGATTGCAGTGCTACATCAATATCAGAGGTTCTTTTCTCCTCCATTCGAGCCCATGATCCAAAAAGATATACATTTGCCGGCGTATCTTTTAACGTTGTATTAATTATATTTTTTAGATGCATCAACGTTTGATCTCTGTTATAAGTCATGATAATCACCGTCCGCCATTTTTCACTATTATATCATATTCGATCCATCAACTTAACGTCCTAACGCTGGAATGTAACTGGAACATTAAAAACGAACCCACCCAAATGAGTAAGTTCGCCCTTTTAACGTCACTTCCTTAATACTTAACCATCTCTGAAAGCACATAATAATACAGCAACTGCTCCGTACACTCCAATGATGTTTCATGCGTCCTCTCATAAGCATGGGAGGAGTCGATGCCTGGTCCAATAAGTCCGTGGACAATATCATGACCGGCCCTGATTGCTGCCGATGCGTCTGATCCATAGTATGGGTAGATATCCAATTTATAACTGATATCATGTGATTCCGCCAGCTCAACCAAATGTTTGCGCAACCCGTAATGGTATGGATCGCTAGCATCCTTCACACAAATGGAAACCGTGTACTCATCAGTCGACTGCCCATCTCCCATTGCTCCCATATCAACCGCCAAATATTCAACCGTTTCAGGGGGTATATTCGAGTTCCCGCCATAGCCAATTTCTTCATTGTTTGAGATCAGAAAATGTGTCGTATATGGAAGTGTCACATTTTCCTCTTTCAGTCGCTTGATTAACTGCAGTAAAATACCGACACTTGCTTTGTCATCCAAATGGCGGGATTTTATGAACCCGTTTTCAGTTAGCTCGACACGCGGATCAAATGATACAAAGTCGCCAACTTCAATGCCGAGTTCGCGAATATCCTCAGCATTTTCAACCCTGGCATCAATCCGGACTTCCATGTTTTCCTGATTACGCTTAGCGTCCCCAGCATTTTTATAAACATGGACGGACGTTTGGTGCATCAGAATGGTCCCGGTAAAAACTTTACCACTTGATGTATGAATCTCGCAGTACTCACCTTCAATCGCATTATATTTAAATCCGCCAATCAGATCGAGACGAAGCCGGCCATTACTTTTTACTTCCTTTACCATCGCACCTAGGGTATCTACATGAGCTGTTAACATGCGATGTTCTTTTTCATTTTTACCAGGTAATGTCGCGATTAAGCCACCTTTGCGGTTTCGTCTTGTTGCCACCTGTAAATTCCGTAAAAAAAGATCGACATGCTGAATCACTTTTTCCGTGTAACCGGAAGGACTTGGGATTGCGACTAACTGTTTAATTTGCTCTTTTGTTTCGGTTATGTTTGGATATGTATTCATTTTGCTAACTCCTTTCAAACTATTCATACGTTAAGAGGATTAGAAAATGGTCAAATCAATAGATGTTGCCAATTTCTTCTGCTATATAGTACTCTTGCAATTGAAACTACTTTTGTTTTCTGATCTATCGCATAAAAAACAATATAATTTTCAACCGGCAGATATCTTATCCCCATTTGAGCAAGACGCCTATCTTTAACCAAAGCACCTCGATATGGCATACGTTCCAGGCTCAGAATAGCATCTCCGATTTTAGAAACAAGTTTTCGTGCTAATTCAGGTTCTAATAGCTCCATGGAAATATACCTGCCGATTTCAAGTAAATCATGTTCACCAACATTTGACAAAACAATATTGTAGGATTTCATACCTACAAATCCTTTTGAATATCTGCCAATGCTTCTTTAAATGGTCGTGTCTTATTTTTGTTTATGTCAGCAATACCTTCATCAATCAATTTATACAGTTCAAATTTCCCGATAAGTTTTTCGTATGTTTCAATACTCATTACAGCCAAGTCACCTTGACCGTTTTTCGTAATATAAACTGGTTCATCATATTTATGGCAAAAATCCGATATTTCATTATACCTGTTTCTTAGGTCTGAACTTGGTCGAATAAACGGCATTTGGAGCACCTCCTCAATATATATCGTTATTGTATCATTTTGTTGATATAATAGCCATTTTTCTAGATGGCTATTATTCGACTACTTAATATTCCACACGTATGTGAAATACGTTACGTCATTTTTTCAGTTCAGTACCAAATTCATCTAATAATTCCCCGTCATATTCCTTTGAACCAGGATTATTTTTAACCTGCTGCCATAAATACGCCGCTACCTTCATTTTGTTTTTCATTCCTTTTGTTCTTTCATCGCTATTGAAATCGCGTACAAAATTGTTCCATTGATAAGTTCTGTCTTCAGGGGATGTTGTTCGTATTCTTTTCCATTTTCGTAAATAGCAATCAAGTCAGCTACCGTCATGTCCTGATCGCCCCTGCTCAGCATCTCTTAAAGCAGATGCCATCTCTTTAGTAAAAGAAAACTTTGAAACTTTATAGTATGCTTTAAAAAATTCCCTTGCCTTCTGATTAAATTTAAATCCATCCGGAATCAACTTTGTATCCAACGAAATTTCAGCAGGGCTCTTACGCTTTCTTTGGCCTGAACTTTGCTTCCTTTTATCCGGTATTATTTCACCTTGGAGAAATCTTTTAATTCTATCCTCTAATTCAGCTTTGGTGCCATGTGATGAGAGATTGTGTTCGCGGCAAATTCTTTTCAAGTTCTCCTTGTACCAATAGTGTTGTTCAAATTCCTGAATTGTCATATCCGGATGAAATTGTCTCATTTTGTAAACCTCCCCCAATACTGATCTTTTCCACGTTTGTTTTATGACCTCTAATAAACTTTCTAACCTCTTCCGGTGCCAGTCCGATTTGTTTCGCCATCTGGATCAAGGCAATCCACTCTTCCTCAGCTTGTCGTTCTTATGCTTTACCCAACACGTTCATACATTATTAACTCCCCTGTATTTTTCAAACGACAAGGATCGCTTCGTGGCTTAATTAAAGAAGATGCATTTCCGATGATCTAAGTCTTACACCTGTCGTTCATATCAAACAACGGAAATAAAATATTTTTCCTGCTGCCAGTTCTAGATCTTCAGCAGCTTAAGCTCCAGTTCGTTCATGCGGTCGCAACATGGCATATCTATCGTTTTTGATTCAAACTACAGCGATTCTCGGGAAATCTACAGTGATTATCAAGAAATCTTTAGTGATTCCGGCTCATTCTACAGCGAGTATTCTCCAAGGCTAGTTCTTACCCACCCATTATGAAATATCACTGTTCTACACTGAGTACAAAGGCCTTTTGAAGACTTCTGGCACCATCTTCAAGCGCATCCTTCGCTTCAGGTACAAATCCAGCAAAATTTGCAAATCCATGAATAAGATCATCGTAATTTTTGTAAAAAACTTCTACATCATTTGCTTTCAGTTCGTCAGCATACGCTTTCCCCACATCACGTAACGGATCATACTGAGCTGTTAAAATTGTAGCTGAGGGCAAACCGCTTAAATCATGATACAGGATCGGTGAAGCATATGGATGAAGCATGTCGTCATCACGATTGAAATAATGCTTTCTAAACCAGTTCATCGATTCTAAAGTTAAAAAATATCCTTCTGCATTCTCCTTTAACGAAGGCGGTTCCTCCTTAAATCCTGTTGAAGGATACAAAAGCAGTTGATGACAAACTTCCGGTGCTTTTCGTTCTTTGGCAATAATGCAAGCAACAGCTGCAAGATTTCCGCCGGCACTATCCCCGCCAACAGCAATTCGGTTACGATCAATCGCAAAATCCGCTTCGTGTGTTGCAATCCATTCAAGTGCATCGTAGGCGTCGTCTACCGCAGCAGGAAATTTATGTTCCGGTGCTAAACGGTAACCGACCGAAATAACGATGCATGCTGCTGAATCTGCAAGGAATCGGCAAACAGAATCATGACTGTCCAAATCCCCCAGAACCCATCCTCCACCGTGGTAATAAACCAATCCCGGGTATGGAGCCATCCCTTTATTCGGAGTATAAACTCGTATGGGAATATCCCGACCTTCTAATTGCAGAACCCGATTCTCCACCTTTTTAACTGGTACATTCAGTTGCGGCATATCCTTTATTGATTCCTTTTCCATTTGTCGATAAGCTTTCGGTTCAATTTCATCCATAGGAACTTTCGGAAGTGCATTTAGTTTGTCCAGGAAAAACTGAATTTTAGGATTTACGGGCATGATCATTCTCCTTCATATTAGTTTTTCTTATTCTTTTATGTTATGTCAATGTATATTCATCATCGTAATACATTTAACGAATTGGAATACTTCTTCGACAGTCATTTGAAATTCAAGACAAATGTTCATCGCCAAGCGAAGAGAAGGAATCAATGCCAAAGGGCCTTATTTCACCGTGCAGAAACTAGTTCCGCTGCTCAGCGAAGGAAGCAGTGTGGTCATCACCATGGAAGATCTTTACTTCGTTCATGGCGGCTAGTATTTTTGATGTTTTAAAAAGTAAATGATGGGAAGACAACAAGTAAGAATGAAAAGTTAGTTTTGAGAGGAGAGATAAAGTATGAATGTTAAAAAAGGGTTGTTAGTTGGCGCAACTGCTTTTGGTTTCGCGTTATCTGGGGCAGGGTTGTCGTCCGTTGCTGCTGATAGTTCCGATACTAGTATTCCTGCGTCATCTGTTTCGGGTATCCATTCTTCTATTACGAACCAAGAGGCAGCTGAGTACTTGAACAACATTTATGATCAGGCCTTTACTGGAGAGATGCCCAGTGCGGTTCACGGGCTTAAAATCAATAAAAGCACAAAAAGGGATGTTCACCAAAAGTTAGGTAGTCCTCAAAAGGTTAAGGGCCAATTTGATTTGTATAGCTGGAATATGGGGAATCCCGGATATGGTTTTTCCTATAACAAAGATAATACCATATCTGAAATTCGAAACTTTGGTACAGGTGTTGAAAGACAAACAAACCTTGGTGGAATCACACCTGCCGTATTGAGTGAACAAATAGGAAGTCCGGATAAGATTCTTGCTGTTCCTGACACAAATGAAATGGACTTTGTTTATGAAACGGGAGATTATGAGCTTCATTTTGTCGTTGGCAGTGATCAGACAGTTGATCATGTGAATTTAAAAGAAGCGAAATAGCTGTTTATTTAGTAGGGTTGTCTCAAAATTGAGGCGGACCCTACTTTTGTGTTTTGGATTGCCACAAACGCGCGCTTTTCCCTAATAAGGATTAGCGCCAGTATCGCATATAAGGGCCATTTTGTGGAATAACCTATTGTACAAATTATAGGAATTTGAGATGATTGTTACTAGGCTGGAAAGAAGGTTGAATTCAATTATAAATATAACCATAACTTGAGTTTATAATTCCTAAGGGTGACGGTTTTATTCATATGTGGTTTTGTTAGAATAAGGAACAAATAGAAAGTGCGTGTTTTGAAAAAAAGTTAGGTCAAAACATGAGTTTAATATATTTTTAATTCCCAGTTTCCTTCATTCCAAAGTCGTAGTTCACCCAATATAATTTAATATCGTTTAGGCAATAAATTTTAAGCTATATGCATTTCTGCAACTTGAAACACAATAAAATCGATAAGGAGGTGTTTTTCTTGAAGCAAGGCTCGTTATTTGAAAATGATAATGATAAGCATCGCCCATTAGCTAACAGGGTGCGACCTCAACATTTGGAGGATTTGGTGGGACAGAAACATTTATTAGGAGAAGGAAAGGTTCTACGGGAAATGATTGAGAATGATCAAGTCTCCTCCATGATTTTCTGGGGCCCTCCCGGAGTTGGAAAAACAACGCTGGCTAGAATTATTGCTAATCATACGAAGTCGAAATTTATTGATTTTAGTGCTGTATCAACGGGGATCAAAGATATTCGCAATGTGATGAAAGAGGCCGAAGAAAACAGAGAATTAGGTGATAAACATATCTTGTTTATTGATGAAATTCATCGGTTTAATAAGGCGCAGCAGGATGCTTTTCTGCCCTATGTTGAGAAAGGAAGCATCATCCTTATAGGTGCAACTACTGAAAATCCTTCTTTTGAAGTAAATTCTGCTTTGTTGTCACGCAGTAAAGTTTTTGCTTTATACAACTTATCGAGTAATGAAATAGTTGAATTATTACAAAAAGCTATTGCCGATCCAAAAGGGTTTGGTGATCAGCATATTCAACTGGAAGATGGTGTACTGCAGGCAATAGCGGCGTTTTCTGATGGTGATGGGAGAATTGCTTTGAATACTTTAGAAATGGCCGTACTCAACGGAAAAGAACAAGAAGATTCCATTGCTATTGGAAAAGAAGATCTTTCCCAAATTATTGAAAGGAAGTCGCTTCTATATGATAAGGACGGGGAAGAACATTATAACATCATATCAGCACTCCATAAATCGATGCGAAATAGTGACGTTAACGCATCTATTTATTGGTTATCACGAATGCTGGAAGCTGGAGAAGACCCCTTGTTTATTGCGAGGAGATTGGTCAGATTTGCTAGTGAAGATATTGGTTTAGCAGACAACAGGGCTTTAGAGATAGCGGTAGCTGTTTTTCAATCCTGTCAATTTATTGGAATGCCGGAGTGTGATGTACACCTTACACAAGCCGTCATTTATCTTTCAATGGCACCCAAGTCAAATTCCGCCTATGCAGCCTATTCAAAGGCCAAAAAAGATGCTAAAGAATCCATGAATGAACCGGTTCCCATGCAGTTACGCAATGCACCAACAAAAGAAAAAGATATTGTAGTGACGAAAAGTTTAGCGTATCTGGATGTAATGACGATGCACCACCTATGGAAACAATGGAGTTCGGATCGATTCTTCCCCAAGGATCGTTGGGTTGAAGCTTTCGTAATTAATCGTTGTCTAGATCCCTGCAGTAAAATTAAGACTCATATACACTATACATTAAAAAGAAAATGGATGTATTTCGAGTCCTTGGAGAAATCTACCTATTCTTAAGAATAGAACAAAAGAAAAAACGAGCTGGGTGGATTCTAAGCAGATATAATTCTGTTACTCCAAGAAAATGGGAAGTATAGTGATGATCAATTAAACAAAAAGAGATTATTCGAAGAAGGTTTTTTTGCGCTATAACAAATTTCCTTTAGATAATGTTTTATTATGTGACGTAAAGCATATAATTTCCTAGAAATAAAGCATATAACTTCCAACCCTAGAGCCACAAGGTATCTCAGCTCTTTTTAAAAGACTTATTAACCCAAAAGACTACTACCATTCAAATACAATCGAGTAATAACCTCTTTTTTCTACTTTTAGGAAGCTTTATGCTTTACAATTTTATTTTAGGAAATTATATGCTTTACATTTCTATTTTAGGAAACTATATGGTTTACTTAATTTCAGTACCCTTTTACACTCAATTTTAGATTAACAATTGTAGAATTAAATATTCAATTATATCCTAAACTTTCCAAAGCCTCCTTCCAAGCCTGTTTTACCCATTCTTTTCTAAATAAATGCTTATTTTCGAGATTTTCTAGTACCTTATTTGAACTAGGATAAATTCCTTTTTGATGTAAAATATTTACAATTTCTTTAATATCTCTTTTTATAATTTGAACCCTCTTCCTTTTTAATTCACTAATATACTCTTCATATCGTTTAACGACCTTTTTGCATAAATTTGGGGCAACTCTTTTTGCAGTTATTAAAGTTATACCATAATCTCTTGAAAACTGATTTAAACTTATGGGGGTATCCAGACTTAAACAATCTGTTAACATTTTTTCAATTTCGATTCTTCTTTTTCTTACCTGTTGTTCTCTATAATAATTATAGCTTTCTGTTATCTCTTCACATAATTTAGGAAAATTCCCTTTTGCGGTGGGTACATAAAAACCATACTCTTTGGATATTTTATTTAGACTTTTTGGCTCATTTGAATTGACCTCTTTCCTTAGACAATTTTCAATCTCACTTATTGGGATAGGTTTCTGTGGTGTAAAGCTATCTTTTTTTATTTCAAGCACTACCTTTTTATTATTGTCATAAAGCATCTCATAAATAGTTAAACCTATTTTTCGACCAATTTTTAAAAGACTTTCACTTGAAGGATGTCTTCTTCCTTTTACCCATGAATTGACCGTTGCTGAATTTAACTCTAAAATATTTGCCAACTTTGCTACACTTTTAATATCTAATTTCTTCATTAATCTATTTAAAAAGTTTGAAATAAAAACTCTTGTTGGGTAAATTGATTGCTTTGATGAATTTGCAAGCAATTCCTTATAATTTTGGAAAATAAATATATCTTCCTCGGTTAAAATTTCTTTATTAAATACCAATTCACCTCCCAACCACGATCCACAATATTGACAATATCCAACCATTAGTTCCTTATGCAAATACGGTAAATTTCTTTTACAATTTGGACACTGGTCGTGTAGTACTACTTCATGTACTTCGCATTTTTTTATATCAGAAATATACCAAATTAGCGGTTCATATATAATCTTTGAATCGGATTTCATTTTATTTAAGCATATTGGACACCACTTTCTATATCTACAAAAGAGTTTTGTTGAAAAAATCCCTTGCCAATTTAACATTGTCAGATTACGTAGATCATCTCTACTTGTTAATAATTCCAATGCATTACAATATTCCAAAGTAACGGGACTATTCTCATTAATAAAATGTGAAGTATCCTTAATTATTCCTTGTCTAAGTTGATCTTTTAAATAATCTATATTTAGCATAGGTGCAATTACTTTACTCAGCAATGGTGATACAGCTAAATTATGATTTTCCGCGATTCTAGAAATATAACTTGATAGACTTTCTACATAAGGTGTGCCAATTCCAATCGGTTCAATATTATATAACTCTGTTCTGGTGGATAAAAAATAATCTACTATTCTTTGTTCATCTGTTAAACTGCTTAAATATAAATTCATTACTGATTCCTCCTGATGTATGATAATGCGTTAACAAGTAAATCTAAGAAATAAAAAATTGAGCAGGAAATACCTACTCAATTTTTCTTTAATATTTTATATCCCCTAAGCTTAGGCCAATCCTACAGTATCCCTTTCTGGTTTTCTAATTCCCGGCTTAGGATTATTTTTTCTTTTTGGTTTTTCATTATCTTTCTCATTTTTAATTCCCAGCAAGGTTTGAAGCTCATTTTTGTCTTTTTTATTATCACTGAAATAGTACTCTCCAGTAATTGCCTCTTTTGCTAGTGTTAAAAGCTTTTTTGTTTGTAAAGCATTTCTTTTCAAATTTTGATAGGTAATAGTTTTCTCTTCTTTTTCTATAGCATCTGAAAGGCATCTTTGTAACCAATTCTTCAGAATACCAGCACACCCAATGGAATTCTCATATATATATTCCGAGTACTTCTTTAAATCGGGTTCCTTCTCCACAGGTAGCAATTTCTGAAAGGTCAATAATAAAGCTTGGAAGTACCTTCTATCTTCCGCATTGGTATAATCATACCTCGGAAAGTGAATTTCCTTAACCCTTCTAGATAACTGACCATCTAAATTGAAAACAGCATTTAAATCATAAGTTCCAAATAAAACAATTTTTGTGGTACTCATGTTTGCTAATGATTTAATAGAATTAAATTGCCTTTGGTTCTGTTCACTGTTACCCCTTTTTTCTGAATTAATTTTAAAAAAGTGCTGAGCTTCATCAATTAGAAGTGCTTTTGTTTTCCTGTTAAAAAATGCACTCTCTATTGATCTACGTAGCTCTGGCGCAGTATTTGCATTAAGGGGGTTGTTACTGTTACTTTTCTTATTTTTCCTATTTTTCTTTTCAATATCAGTAACATCAATCTTATAATCAATTAATGGATCCCTTAATGATGAAAGTACTCTATAATAGAAATCTTTCCAATTGAACTTCCCTAAATCTGGATTTGGAAGCTCTATACCAGAGATAGGGATAATGCTTCTATCTTTCTCAGTTTCTTCTTCCATATCTTTAAGAACAGATAACATTGTTGCAGAAAAGAGTCTGGATTTCCCAACTCCTGATGGGCCAACGACCATAATGATGTTTTGAGAGCCTTTATAAATTTCATTTTTTAATTCATCTGAAACTTGTTTCATTTTTGTATGGCTAACAGTAAAATCATTAAAAAATTTTTCGCGCTCTTTCTTAGATTTTGTTAAAAGCTCTTCTTCAAATAATCTTTGTTTTTTTGTCACCTAAACCAACTCCTCGCAACCCCACAATCATCATATACGCTCTCTGAACAATTGAATCGCCCATAGTTTCACTTTATTTAATCAGGTTTCTTCATTATTAATTATCTTTAAGTCAGGCCTTACAGCTTATAATTTTATCCATTCTCTGTCTTACCATTTAAATACTTATAACACTAAGTTGGCATCGAATCCATTGATTATTAACATACGCATATAATATTCCAGTATTTAATGGATCAAATTTAACCTCAACCTTAGTATACTCAATCATTGGATCGTTAAATTGTTCGCACCAATAATATAAATAGTTTAATTTAATTCCCCGTCTTGGTTGAACTTTTCTGGTTTTACCTTTTGGGGAAGGTAGTGTCATCAAAATAAAATTTTCGTCATAAGGAATATAGATATTCGGACGTCCGGATACTTCAAAAGAATTAAGGAATATTTCTTTGGGACTTTGTTGAAGTGATAGGTTTATATAATTGTCATATACATTATAAATCCAGTTTTCAAGTCGTTTATTTAAGGTCTCAAGTGTCCATACAACGTAGTTTTTGGAGTCCACAGAATTATTAACCTGCTGTACATTTCTCGTGTTTCCCATAAGGATTTGGATAAATAATTTATTTGTTAAACCAAATAATCTTTCTACCACATTATTAAATCCTGCTTTTAGAAGTGGTCTTTGTTTCGTATGGATTCCATAAGTTGCAAGTAAAGTTTCAAAATCAACACTATTAAATTCCATTCCACTATCTACTACCAAATTTTTTGGAAGCCGGTTATATTTTTTTACGCACTTCCTTATAACCATCATACAACTATTGTAAGAGGGTTCTTCAAAGGTTAGATAAAAGGCAAGAACCCTTCTTGAATAATCATCAATCATTAGTGTTAACCAAAGTCGCTTAGAATGCTTACCATCAATTTCTACTTCTATATCTAATTTGGCATGGTCAATATATACTGTTTCGAAAATACCTTCAGCATATTTCGAAGTAGTAAATTCTAGTTCTTTATAAAATCCCTCATATTTATATAAGGTTCTTCTTCCTTCCTTTCCAAGTCCATACTTTTGCTCATTTGTAATTTCATTTAAAATATCTTCTCGTTCATTCTTAGATTCTGATGAAGGGTATTTTTCAAATAATCTTTTTTCCTTTGTCACCTATATCAACTCCCCAAATATCTCAAGATCGTCGTCATCATAAATATCATCTGTTTCATTAGAATTACTATCTTCCACATTTTCATCATTTGATCTATCGTTGCTTTCAAAGACCTTTAATTCAGGTTTAGTTGAAGCTAAATTTTCATTTATTAATTCTTCTTCTTTTAATTCAGAGTCTATAATATATTGTGCAATCATTTTTGCTGTCACTGTATTGTTTTGTGAATATAATTTATTCTTTTGCCTGATTTCTTCTGTAATAATTTTCATTTGTTTTTCACTTTTACCATATAAATATTTGTAACCTTCAGATTGGCATTCTACCCATTGATCTCCTACATATGCATATGCAATTCCAATATTGAAAGGATCATATTTTACTTCAACTTGGGAATTTTCAATTTTTGGATTTCTGAATTGGTCACACCAATAATATGAATATGATAATTTAATACCTTTACCCGGATGTACTTTTCTAGTTTTTCCTTTTGGAGATGGTAATGTCATTAAAATAAAAGTATCATCATAAGAAATATAGGTATTCGGACGACTTCCAGAAACATTAATTGATTCTTCATATGATTCTTTTGGACTTTGATGAAGCGATGGATTTATTTTATTGTCATAAACTATATTAAACCAGTTCTCAAGGGCTTCATTTAAAGTTTCTAGTGTCCAAATTGCATGGTTTTTCGGATTTACTGATTTAGTAACTTGTCTTACATTTTTTGTTAATTGTGTGTTTCCAGCAAGGTTATGAATAAACAATTTATTAGCTATGCCGAATAATCTTTCCACATCATTTCCATATCTTGATTTTGCAGCAGGTCTCTGTTTCTTGTGAACACCGTAAAAGGCCAGTAAAGACTCAAAATATACACTATGAAATTCTTTTCCCCCATCCAGAACAAGGAAGTTAGGTAGTCGGTTATAATTCTTTACACATTCTCTAATAATCATCATGCAACTCCGGTATGAAGGTGGTTCAAATGTTAGATAAAAGGCAAGGACCCTTCTAGAAAAGGCATCAATCATCACGGTAAGCCACGGTCTCATGGTCTTATGACTAGTAAGTTTTAGTTCAATATCTAGCTCAGTATGATCAATATGCGCCAGTTCGAAAATACGCTCCCCATGCTTCGGAGTAGTAAATTCTAATTCAGTATAAAATTCCTCAAACTTATATGCTGCTCTTCTTCCCTTTCTAGATTCTGCTACTTCATATTTAGAAAGATTATTAATCGCAGTACACAATGTTTGGTATGATGGTGGATCAATATTAAGTTCTTCACATTTAACTAACAATTCACGATAAACTTGTTTCGCTGTTTTAGACTTAATGTTTTTATAACTTTGATCAATTACACCACTCATTATTTTTTCTGTTTCCGGTGGCAATTTCGAATTTTTATTTCCTTTTTTTTTTGTTCTGGGAAGAAGTCCGACAAAACCATTTCCATATAATTCTTCTGCATCATTGTATTTTTTTACCCAATTTCTGAGACTTCTTCTAGTAACATTTAAATGAACATTTTCTCCGTTTAGATACTTTGTAACAATTTCATATTTCTTATTTGCCTCTTCTAAGTCCTTTTCACTAGCTTCGGCAATCATCTTGTTTAATTTAATACTTTCTTTATTGTTATTACTTTCCACAGCCTTTATATAACCTTCTGATATATATGATTCAAACAAGTGGATTGGTAATTCAGCATGTTCATTTGTACTTTTTGAATATAGAAACACTTTTTTATTGCCACTGTCGTAATTTAAGATAGTCCAAGCACTATCTCCCCATAAAATACTATTCCCGTTTTTTATTTCAATCATCTTAGGTGAAATTCTTTTTCTACTTGATTTTTCAATTATCGAAAAACCCTTATGCTGTTGTTTATTTAGATATACCTTTACACTCTCTGGTTCGGTTATTAAATCGTTGTACAAATCAATATAGATGATGTTATTTGCTATTAAGTCATATATATCATCAGAGGTAAACCGTTCCTCTGCATTTTGAATAAGCTCTAGTATGGTTATACCGGGCGCAGATATTATTGCCTCCTTAATCTTTGCAATAATTTGATCTTCGGGTTTATGCCCATTGGTAATATAATCTTCCAGAAATTCAAGGTTACGTTGAAGTATCCAATTAATCTCAGATGACGAACGTACAAGAAAATCCAAACCAAACTGTATTGCATAATTTTTTCCGAGTGCGAATTCCCATCTTCCATTATTTCTAAAATATCTATCTGGTTTTTCCTGAGACTTTTTAATAAGATGTTCTTCTGTCTTGCACTCTACCCAATAGGCTCTTTCCTTTTCGATTACAAAAAAATCTGCTGTATACCAATAAGCCATTTTTCTATTTTTATCTTTCTTACTTTGAAAATAATTCAATTTTATTTTGGGTGGTTGATCATAATACTCCAAAACATCATCATTAAATTCCATCATATAGATAGTTGGTAATTCAACCTTATGGCTCTCAAATTGAATGGTAACCCCCATCTTTTTACTACTATACCTTCCACTAACGTTATTTCTACCTCCCCCAACCCGTCTTGCTGGAGGGGACTGTCTTATCCGTTGAATTTCCTTCTTTGCCTCTTCCGTTAAGTCCATTCTTGCTGCCCATTCATCAAACTCACTTGAACTCATCATTTAAATATGTCCTCCTATTCTTATACTCATAACCACTTTGTACTAATAAAAATTTCCAATAATCTTGTAAAACCTTTTCTTTTAAAACCCCATTTTTATTAATCTTGTCTTCAATTTTTCTACGACTAGGATATAATCCTTCATTTTCCAACTCATTAAAGGCTAGATTAATTTGTTCTTTTAACCTTTTAATTCTTAGCTCTGACTTTTCTTTTATATAGTCGTAATATCTCCTCGATATTTGTTTACAAAGATCCGGAAAATTTCTGTACAATACCCTCTTATCCCGACCAATTACTTTTGCAACTGAATTCATCGATATTGGAGTATCTGTACTTAAATGTTCAATCAGTTTTTTCTCAATTACATCATAATTAAGTGGTTTTCGAGTTTGTTTTGTTTTATTATTAATGACCCGCTTGTCATTAATTTGAAATATATTAACATCTAGTTTTTGAGATTCTAAGAGGAAATCTAAAATTTCTTTATTTAATTTAAAACATATTTTTAGTATGTTATCTAAAGAAGGAAAGTTTTGACCATATAGCCAATATCGGAGAGTGCTTTTTGGGATACTTAGGTGACTTGAAAAACCCGCAACATTATTTGAAAAACGTTCTTCATTTATTACTTTCAATTTGTTTATAAATGTATGCTTAAAACTTTGAACGTCTATCTTGTTATGATTTATTGATAAAATATCTTTCAAATTTTCATAAACATAAAGTTCCCACCTAAATTTTTCTAGATTGATCCTTTTGCTTTCGCTATCTTGGGCTAATATAGAGAAACAATTTGGACAATAGCCGGGAACCATTTGTCTACGTATGATATCAACTTTCTTTTTACATATAGGACATCTATCAATCAAAAAACGACTATGCTTTTTGCAAATCTCTACAGGTTTTAAATGCCATATCAGTGGATAATAAATAACCTCTCCATTTTTCTCCCAAGTTCTAATACAGTCAGGACACCAAGTAAGTGTATCCTTCAACAAATTTCTCAATGGAATGAATTCTTTTAGGTTGTACAAGGTTAAATTAATTAGGTCATCTCTGGATGTTAACTTTTCAACTGTCCATGCAAGTTCAACAGCATTTTCCATGTATCCATTTACAGTTTTTGCCTTTTCATAAAAACGGTTCCCCCCATAAGCTGAAGCCCGTTCTAAATAACCTTTATTCATTTCAGGAAAAATCATCTTATTAAATAAATGACCAACAGATATGTTATGTTCATATGCTACCCTAATTAAATAACTGCTCAGGCTTTCAACTAACTCAGTTTGTAAACCAATTGGTTCAATACTGTATAAATCACTTCTAGAATCTAAATTTATTTCTATCATTCTATTACACCCCATATATTTAATAGACTAATAGTTATTATTGCCATATAGAATATTTAAATATGCACCTTTTCCTTATCAGGTCGTTTCACGGGCATAAACGGTCTGTTTAGGGCTTTATTTGGATTAAAGTAAGGTATTTTTGTATTTATTCACACATGAAAATAAGGTCTAAATATACGATTAAAGTACATTTAGACCTTATTTTTAAAATTATAATTAGCTATTCGAATAGCTTTTTTAATAGAGTATAATACTTAAAATTATCTTAGGAGGTTGAATAAATGCTATCATTTAGAGCTGTTTTTACTATGGAAGAGGAAAAAAATAATTATAATCGTGTAGATGTAACTTGGTACGATTGTCCAATTGACGAACCGTTTAACTATGAATACTTCGAAAATGAATCAAATAGCTACATTGCATGGACAGAGGACCTTATTAATTTTCACCGATGGATTTTTAAATATTTTTATCAAGGTTATGTACTCCAACAATTTGAGTTGATCATATACCAAGACCATAATCAGACTGAAGATGAAGTCCTATTCTCGATTCCATATTTTAATATTAAATATAAGGATTGTTTAAATATAATTCACGATGGATTAGTTAATTATAAAAGAGATATAGTAGAAATTAACTTTATTAAATCAGTGCAAAATTATGAGCATATTTTTAATAGAATCATTCTATTTAAAAAACATTGGTTAAGATTGGCAAATATAAGAAGTAACAAAGAAAATGAATTAATTGAGAATGACCTTATATTTGACTTACCATTCCTAATATATTTTGCAAATAGCATAGAGGAATTTAGAGAAATAATTAATAAGGTAATCAAGTATTTCAATGGTATATTTAAACTATTAAACAAGAATAGTAATGACCGAAACGTAAGAAAGGTCAAAAATATATTGGTACTACTATTAGATGATTTAAGAAATGAGGAAAGAAATATAAATGAATTTAGTTGGATGTTTAAAATCAATGGGAATGAAATTCATAAAGAAAATAAAGATGATATCGAACTACATCTTCCACTTGAGGAAGAATTCGATGATAATTTACCTCTCTAAATTATATTAAATTTTTTTGGCTGTCCAGACAGAACGTAATGACTCTTAGGACAGCCTTTTTTTGATAAAAATAATTAATTACATACTCTTAATGACTTCTTTGCTGTTCTAAAGCATAGCGCAATGAAATCATTGTCATTTTATAACTACATAGATTATAATCATATAGAATTCTGTGGGTTTATATAGAAGGAGACAGTAGCATGAATAAAAGGTTAAAAAGAAATAGAATTCGTTGTAAATGTTGCGGAGATATTATTGAATCAAAACAGATATATGATTTTCAACAATGTTCATGCAAAACGGTGGCGATTGACGGTGGACTGGAGTATGCCAAAAGAATTTTTCCTAGTAATCCACCTGAAAAATTTTATGATGAATTAGTAGAATATGAATGATTTCGTATATATTTGAAGAACTTAAACTGATCCACTAGCAAGTATTTATTGCTGTTCTAATATAGGTAATCGGTTGGTGAATTTCGAAAGATGACGTTGCCGTATTAATGGGGGTACACAAAAGAATGTAACGAACGATAAAACAATAATTTAGCATAAAAGTATAGATCACGAAACCTAATACAACTGAATCATTTCTAAAATATGTCAATAATAATAAATCCCTCTTATAGTTCAACTACTACAAAAAGAACCTACCCAGTTTGTGGATAGGTCCCTAATTTAATAATTACTCTACTGGTGACAATTCACTTTCCGTTACCCATTTGTGGTTTTTCACCTCTTCTCCAGAATCGGTAGCAACAAAATCAACCATATATACGGTTGTTTCTTCCGCTGAATCGATTACTGCAGTTGCACCGTCCATGCCCTTCATGTGATCTGCATTAAGAGTAACTTCAGTTCCCGGTTCAAAAGGTTCATCTCCTGCTTCTTTAACTTCTTCATGAATAACCCATTTATGATTTTCTACTGGTTCTCCACCAGTCGTTGGCGTGTAGGAAACAGTATATACCGTTGTATCATATGCGCCAATAACCGTTGCCTCAGCACCATTCATCCCCAGCATATGGTCGGATTCAATTATTGCTTGGCTGCCCACCTCATAAGTTGGGTTTTCCTCTTCTTGTAGGCCTTCGGGAACTTCGCCAGAGCTAGAATGGTTCATACCAGAATGCTCCATGCCTTCCATATCTTCGTTGGTATCAGATTCCTCCATATCCATTTCATCATTATTGGATTCCGTGTCCATATTTTCTTCAGTGCTTGATTCAGTTTCTGTGTTTTCTTCTTCATTCGCACCTGTACATGCAGCTAAGAAAAGCACTGTAAATAAAGTTAATATCCCAATTACAAATTTTTTACTTATCATTTAAACATTCCCTCCTAATTGAATTGCTATTGCTTTATTTTAACCAAGAGACTTGCAGAATATATGCAGATTTTTAGATACTAAGAATCATTTTGAATCTAAGATGAACCATTCACATTTTACCTTAATGTTGGTAACAATCATTATCAAAATGCTCTTTAAATACTACATTTTACCTTAATATCGATATTTTCATTTAGAATACAACCTACACTTTGAAAATTTAGTTATCTATATAACTTAATTTTACACTGAAAAGCAATTATCGTGTGTTAAGTACTATATCATTTTATTTATGTTGCATAAAAAAAGCTGATTTCCAAATAGAAAATCAGCTTTTTACTATGTTTATTAAGCTCCCACATCGTAGCCTTGTTCTTCAATAGCTTCTTTCATGGCATCAACATTTACTTTCGATTCATCAAAAGTAACATCTACTTTGCCAGCTTCTAAATTAACTTCAGCAGAGGATACACCATCTAATTTTTTCAATGCACCTTCAACTGACATTTTGCAATGACCACAAGTCATACCTTGTACATCTATTGATTTCTTTTCCATACTGTTTTCACCTCCTCTAAAGGATGTTTTTATAACTTCACTCGTTTTAGACGGAGTGAGTTAGTAACTACACTTACAGAACTTAATGCCATTGCTGCACCAGCAATCCAAGGCGCAAGTAATCCAATAGCCGCAACTGGTATTCCAGCCGTATTGTAGCCGAAAGCCCAGAAAAGATTTTGACGGATATTTCGAATGGTTGCATGACTGATTTTAATTGCCTTCGGTATAAGCAATAGCTCACCGCCAAGAATCGTTACGTCAGCAGCTTCAATAGCCACTTCTGTACCAGTTCCAATGGCAATACCAATATCCGCTATAACAAGTGCAGGTGCATCATTCACACCATCTCCAACCATTGCAACTTTCTTACCTTGTTCTTGGATTTCTTTTACTTTAGCTGCTTTTTCTTCAGGTAATACTTCAGCGATTACCTGATCAATTCCAACTTGTTTTGCTATTGCTTTGGCTGTTCGTTCATTATCACCTGTTAGCATAAACACTTCTATTCCTAAATCTTGCAATTGCTTAATAGCTTCTGGAGCCGTTTCTTTTATAGTATCTGCAACAGCAACTGTTCCCCGGTACTCACCATCAATGGCAATTAACATTGCTGTTTTACCATCTATTTCATATTGCACCAATTTTTCTTCATAACCTGCTATATCCACTTGATGATCTTTCATTAGCTTTCTATTACCAACAAGAATGTTTTTTCCAGAAATTGTTGCTTCAATACCATGACCCGGTACTGCCTCGAAATGTTCTACATCCAAAAAGTCGATATTATTCTCTGTAGCGTATGCAACAATTGCTTCTGCAAGTGGATGTTCGGACCCTTTTTCCGCACTAGCTAATAATTGTAATGCTTCCTCATCACCTGAAAAGTCAGTTACTTCCGGTTTCCCTTTTGTAATTGTACCTGTCTTATCAAGTACAATTGCTTCTAATTTATGTGTACCCTCTAGGTGTTCTCCACCTTTGAATAAAATCCCACTTTCTGCAGCCTTTCCTGTTCCAACCATAATGGACGTTGGGGTTGCGAGTCCTAAAGCACATGGACAAGCGATAACAAGTACAGCAATCGACGCAACTAAAGCAGATTCCATTTGTCCGGGTTGTACTAAAGTAATCCATATAATAAAGGTTAAGATAGCAATACCGACGACTATCGGAACGAAATAACCTGAAATAACGTCAGCTAATCGTTGTATTGGAGCCTTTGATCCTTGAGCTTCTTCAACAACCTTAACAATAGATGCTAATGCTGTATCTTTTCCTACTTTTGTTGCTTCCATTTCAATGGAACCATTTTTATTAATAGTAGAACCAATTAATTGTTCTCCTAAATCTTTTTCAATCGGAATTGATTCACCTGTAAGCATAGATTCATCAACAGAAGTTCTTCCCTTGATAACAATACCATCTACAGGTATTTTCTCCCCCGGTTTTACAATTAAATGATCACCAACAACTACATCGCTGGCAGGAATCATTATTTCTTTACCATCTCGAATTATACGAGCTTCTTTTGCTTGCAAATTGAGTAGTTTAGATAAAGCATTTGTTGTTTGACTTTTGGCTCTAGCTTCTAAATATTTACCGAATAAAATTAATGTGATTATTACAGCACTTGTTTCAAAATATAAATGCGGCATATATTCTGGATTTCCAATTGTCATGAATGCTTCATATAAACTATAAAAATAAGCAGCACTTGTACCTAAAGCAACAAGTACATCCATGTTTGCTCCACCATTTTTTAAGTTCTTATAAGCCCCAACATAAAACTGCCAGCCGATAATAAATTGAACTGGTGTTGCTAAAGCAAACTGGAACCAAGGATTCATGAAGATATCTGGTATACCCATGCCTAATAAATGTACAAGCATCGTAACTAATAAAGGTGAAGTAAGGATAGCTGAAACGATTAATTTGGTCTTCATATCTTTTAGTTGTTTTTCTTTATAAGATTGCTTCTCTTTAGCCTCTGCCTTGGGTTTAGCATCATAGCCAGTATTTTTGATTTTATCAATCAATGATTTTACATCAATTAACCCCGGATTATATTCAATCGATGCACTTTCTGTCGTTAGGTTAACAGTTGCAAGTTTTACTCCATCTTGTTTGTTCAATACTTTTTCAATACGGGTAGAGCAAGCCGCACAAGTCATCCCAAAGACATCTAGGTCCGCTTTCTCCGTTAGAACACCATACCCAACATTCTCTATTTTTTTCGTTATATCATCAACAGATGTTTTCTCCGGGTCATAATCTATCGTTGCCTTTTCAGTTGTTAAATTAACCTGAGCCTTAACCCCATCCATTTTATTCAAAACCTTTTCAACACGATTAGAACAAGCTGCACAGGTCATCCCTGTTACACCAAGTGTTGTATGATTTGTTTCACTCATAATAATTCCCTCCTTACTTGGAAAATTGCTTCATGACAGTCATTAATTCCTCAATAGTTTCCTTTCCTTCACCTTGTTTAATAGCATCACTAACACAATGGTTAATGTGTCTTTCTGTGATAGAAAATCCTACATTTTTTAGTGCTGATTGAATGGCACTAATTTGTACTAAAATATCTACACAATATCGATCATCTTCAACCATTTTCTGTATCCCACGAACTTGACCCTCAATTCGTTTCAAACGATTAATCGTTTTCTGTATTTCATCTTTCGTTCTTGGTTTACTTGGGTGATCATGTAAGAATCTCTCTTCCAAATGAATCACTTCCTTTTCTTTTATACAATTACTATACCCCCGTACAGTATATTTGTCAATGGGGAAACTTAACTTTTGAAAACATCTTTTAATATTTTACACTTTTTGATGTTAGTTATTTTCTTACATAGCCACTAATGGTAAATTGTTATCCAAGGTCTATTATTAGCTTTTTAATTGTTCTTTACCTATCCGTTTTAAAAATTTATGGAATGTCTCCCGTTTTTTCCCCATTTCAGCATATACAGCAATTATTTTTTCCACTGTATCGTATAATTCTTCTGGTGTTAAATTTTCTTTCAGTAAAGAACCTACCTCAGCATCTTTTCCTTTCGCTTTACCACCAACATATAAATTATAATGATCTTTATACTTCATTACACCTATGTCACTTAACATTGGTTCACCACAACCAATGATACAACCTGTATAAGCAACTTTTAGGGTAAATGGTACAGGTTTTCCTGCTATACGGCGATTTATTTCTTTTGCCACTGGCATCCCTTCCCTTTCTTCCCCTTTGCAAAAATTACAGGTTCTCAAGCTCTTTACGTAATTTCCAACTGGATAACATTTTAAACCGACACTTTCGAATTCTTTAATTACTTCGTCTTTATTATCCTCTGGAATCTCTATATAGAGTTGTTGAAAGGTAGTTAACTCCAGTTCATCTTCCTCACTCATGTATTTTGAAATTGTCATAAGTTGTTTGGAATTGAGTTTGGAACCGAACCCTATTCCCCCATTCACAGCGATTTTTATTTTATTCTCCATATTCTTATCTCCCCTATTTTCAATGTTTCTGGTAACAATGGATAAAATATATCTATATACAAATTAAACAGAATTTTGATGCAAACATCATCCTTTCACTATATAATACTATACCCCCCTAATGTATGTAAAGTAATAAAAAGTGGACAAAATTTTATCCTAAACAATATTAAGAGATCCTTTATCCTCATTGTTGTTATTACCCTAGATTAATTTTTGCTGAAATCTGCACAAAAAATGGACATATTTTTTATATGTTAGTTAATGGATAAAACTATTAAATTCAAAGTGAGTGAGTTGATATGTTCGAACTTTTTAATGAAATAGGCATTATGCTAAATGGACCACTTCAGCAAATTGCATATGGATATGAACACATTCCACTGTTATTTGCATTTTTTCTTGGATTAATTGGCGCCGTTGCTCCTTGTCAGCTAACAGGCAATATCAGTGCAATGACTATTTACGGTAACAGATCATTAGTCGAAAAAGTCCCTTGGTTACACGTATTTCTATTTGTTTTAGGTAAGGTAGTTGTTTTTTCAATAATCGGTTTAGTAGTCTGGTTACTTGGGAAGGAAATACACAGTACTCTAACACAAATGTTTCCGATTCTAAGAAAAGCAATTGGGCCTTTACTTATACTGGTTGGTTTATTTATGATAGGGTTATTTAGCTGGAGAAAAACAGGAAAAACGTTTAAAATACCCACTAAATTTAAAGATAGTTATCTAGGAAGCTTTTTAATGGGTGCGAGTTTTACGTTAGCATTTTGCCCTACTATGTTTGTATTATTTATACTAACCTTAATGCCAGTTGTATTAGAAACATCATATGGATTTGTATTACCTTCTGTATTTGGAATTGGAACCTCACTTCCACTTTTATTAATTATTTTTCTTATTTGGTATTTTGGGGCAAGTGGCATTATATTAAAGAGAAGCAGAAAAATAGGGTCACTAGTGCAGAAACTTGCAGGAGTTATCATTCTTATTATAGGTATTTTGGATACTTTAACTTACTGGTAAAAGAGGTCAATTATGTTTAATAAATTATCCTTAAAAATTGGACTATTATTCTTTGTGTTCATGTTAATTATCGAGGTTTTTGTTTATTTTATTCTATATACAAATATAGCAAATGAACGTATTGATGAAGTGATGGATAGTTTATTAGCTCGTGCCAATACACATAGTGCTGTCTTGGAAAATAACTTTGATTCATCAACGTTGGAGCATGTTGCTATCATGGAGTCAGAATCGGAATTTGCTGTTATTATTACCGATGCCAATGGTAACATCATCATTAATTCCGATCCTGTTGAAAAGGAAATGTTTGAAGTAATTGTTCATACGGATTATAAGGATATACCCAGTGTAGGAAAAGTAGTAGAACAGCGTTGGTCAGAAAAACAATATATAGCGGTTGATAGCCCCATCACTATTGATGAAGAACATCAAGGGCATGTCTTTATGTTTGCTAATACCAATATTGTAAAAAATATGGTTAATCATTTGAGTGATCAATTTGTCATAGTTGGATTAATCACCATTGTTCTAACAATTTTTACCGTCTTTATTCTTTCTCGTTTTATTACGTTACCATTAATGAAAATGAAAGAAGCCACAGAACAACTAAGCAAGGGAAAAAATAAAGTGGAATTACATAAGGAACGAAAAGATGAACTAGGAGAATTAGCTGGTTCTATCATGAGGCTATCTAGTGATCTAGAACGATTAAAAAATGACAGAAATGAATTTTTGGCAAGTATCTCTCACGAACTTAGAACGCCATTAACCTATATAAAAGGATATGCGGATATTATAAATAAGCAAGACATAACAGATGAAGAAAGAAAAGAATATCTGGATATTATACGGGAAGAAACAGAGCATTTGACGGTTCTAGTTAAAAATCTATTTGACCTTGCAAGAATGGATGAAAATAGGTTTGTAATTAATCGAAAAAATGTTAATTTTAGACAACTAATCCAAACGATTGAAGAACGAATTTCTCCAGTACTGGAAGAAAAAAATATTACACTTTTTGCTTCATGCCCAGTAGATATCATAGGTAATATTGATCCCGATAGGATCCAACAGGTTTTATTAAATATACTGGATAATGCCAGAAAACATACACCCGAAGGAAAGTCTATATCATTAGAGGTAACCCAGTATGATAGAGAAATTACTATAACTATTTCAGATGAAGGAGAAGGAATTCCAAAAGAGGAGTTACCTTATCTATTTGAACGGTTATACCGTGTAGAAAAGTCGCGTTCCAGAGAAAGCGGTGGAACGGGATTAGGATTAGCTATTGCAAAAGAAATTATAGAATCTCACGGAGGTACGATTGAAATCGAAAGTGAACTTGGAAAGGGTACAAGAGTTATTGTTCATTTAACAAGAGGTGAATATAATGGTTAAAGCTCTATTAGTAGATGATGAAAAACGAATGCTAGATTTATTAGCGTTATATTTGAGACCACATAGTTATATATGTAAAAAAGCTATTAGTGCTAAAGAAGCATTATCGTTTTTAAAAGAAGAAACTTTTGACATAGTACTTATAGATATTATGATGCCTGAAATGAACGGCTGGGAGTTATGCCAAGAAATTAGAAAGGATTCGGACATCCCTATCATCATGGTAACTGCTCGTGAACAGAAAGAGGATATTGTAAAAGGGTTAAAATTAGGTGCAGATGATTATGTAACGAAACCCTTTGACGAAGATGAGCTATTAGCAAGAATAGAAGCGGTATTACGTAGAATGAAACCTGCGAAGAAGATTGAAGTAAATGGTCTCTTATGGAATGAAGATGAGTTTGAGTTATCATATAAAAATAATACATTAAAGTTAACACCAAAGGAATTTACCATGCTAGGTTATTTTATAAGAAAACCAAACCAAGTGTTTACTAGAGAACAATTAATTGAATTAATTTGGGGATACGATTCACACACAGAAGGAAGAACAGTTGATTCCCATGTACGGAACATGCGAGATAAAATTCGGCAATCTGGATTTCCAATCGATGATTATTTAATAACTGTTTGGGGTATTGGATACAAATGGATAAACAAGCCTTCATTATAGGTATAAAAAAAGGTCTTTAATACAAATGTAAAAAAAGACCTTTTGTTTTGACACAAAACTTTTACAAAAATCAAAGCCTTATTAATACTATACAGGGGTATAGTATGGTATAGTATGGATAGAGAGATGAAAAATACAGAAAATAATAGGAAATTCATCTAAATATCCGTACCAAAGGAGGAGTAATAATGAAGAACAAAGGAAATGAAGGGAATCCACACAATCACAATAAGCATAGAGAACATGACCATCATAATCATAAACAACATGAGGAACAAAAACATCTTAGCCATCAACATCATAATCATGAACATGAAGATATGCATGGTTATCACAAACATGGACATGGAGAACAAAAAAATCACGATCACAGTCATGGACATAGTGGGCATCATGGTGGACACGGCGGACATCACGAACATATGGTAGAAGATTTTAAGAAACGTTTTTGGATATCCCTGGTTTTATCAATTCCTATTTTATACTTATCCCCAATGATTCAAATGCTGTTTGGATATGAGGTAAATTTCACAGGTGATACCCTCTTACTTTTCTTGCTTTCCACAATTGTCTTTTTCTATGGTGGAAAACCATTTTTACTTGGTGCATGGGATGAGTTAAAGGAGAAATCTCCTGCAATGATGATGTTAATTTCTTTAGCTATCATCGCCGCTTATGTATATAGCACACTGACAGCATTCTTTATAAAAGGCAGTGATTTCTTCTTTGAACTAGCTACTCTTATTGTAATTATGTTGTTAGGACATTGGATAGAAATGAAATCCCTTATGGGTGCTTCAAAGGCATTGGAAGAGCTAATCAAGTTAATGCCAAAAGAGGCCCATAAACTGGACAAATCCGGAAATATTGTTGAGGTAACAGTCGAAGATTTACAACCGGGTGACCAAATTTTAGTTAAATCGGGTGAAAAGATTCCAATTGATGGTGAAATTTACGAAGGAGAATCTACCGTCGATGAGTCGATGCTTACTGGAGAATCTGTCCCTGTTGAAAAAGCGCCCGGAATGGAAGCGATAGGTGGTTCCGTCAATGGTGATGGTGTATTAAAAATTAAGGTAAGTAAAACAGGAAATGACACCTATCTATCCCAAGTTATTAAATTGGTAAGCGATGCAGAAAAATCGAAATCAAAGGCCCAAGGCTTTGCGGATATTGCTGCTAAATGGTTATTCTATGTTGCTCTTGTAGTAGGGATTATAACCTTTGCAGTTTGGTGGACTAACGGGGATTTAGACTTTGCTTTGGAACGAATGGTTACCGTTTTAATTATTGCTTGTCCACATGCCCTTGGTTTGGCAACACCACTAGTAACATCTAGATCTACTTCCATTGCAGCTAAAAATGGCTTGTTAATTCGGAATAGAGTAGCATTTGAAAGTGCATTTAAAGTGGACCGAGTGGTGTTTGACAAAACAGGGACACTTACGGAAGGTAATTTTGGTGTTACAGATATCCATCCAAGCGAGGGTATTAGTGAAGAAGAATTATTGAAATTAGCATATTCTGTTGAAACACAATCAGACCATCCAATTGCTAAAGGAATTGTGAAAGAAGGAAATAATCGTAATTTGAAACCCTTTGATGTTAAGGATTATCAGAATTTAACTGGGAAAGGGTTAGTAGCTAAAATCGGTGATGCAGAAATTGCTGTTATTAGTCCCGGTGCTATGAAAGCAAATAAAATTTCTTTTGATGAAAAAACTTATGACCAACTGGCTTTACAGGGGAAAACAGTCATATTTGTCCTTAAAGATAATGTCTTACAAGGAATGATAGCCCTAGCTGATATCATCCGTGAATCTTCTTATAAAGTTATTAAAGAATTAAATGACCGTGGTATAGAGACGGTTATGATGACTGGTGACAACACACGTGTAGCAAATTATGTAGGAGAAAAACTGGGTATTTCCAAAGTCATCGCTGAAGTACTTCCCCATGAGAAATCAAATAATGTGAAATATTTAAAACAAAACGGAAAAAAAGTGGCGATGATTGGAGATGGAATTAATGATGCCCCCGCTTTAGCAGAAGCTGATTTGGGAATTGCTATTGGTGCGGGTACAGACGTTGCGATTGAAACAGCTGATGTTATACTAGTTAACAGTAATCCAGTAGACATTTTAAATATCATTAAATTGTCTAAGGCAAGTCGCAGGAAAATGGTTCAAAATTTAGGATGGGCTGCTGGGTATAACATCATTGCTATTCCTTTAGCTGCAGGTGTATTGTACAATGTTGGGTTTGTCATAACCCCTGCCGTTGGAGCTGCAGTTATGTCACTTAGTACCATTATTTGTGCAATAAACGCTCAATTATTAAAAATCGATTAATAGAAATAAATTGGCTAAGCATGTATGGTATTGCTTAGCCTTTTATTTTTCTGTAGGTAAATTTCTGTTCATAAATAGTACAAAGAATCTGCTTAATTTCTGCAAACTTGTAACGTAATCTAACAGAGAGTGTCTTTATAATACCACCGTTATACTATATTTCTATAAGGAGTGATACATACTTATGAGTTTGGAGGAAACGAAAAAGAAGAAGAAAAATAAAAGGAAAAATCGATTAATTTTTAGAACTTCTATATTAATTGTAATGGTTGGAGCTATTATATTTGCATTAGTGTCCAATATACAAGCGGATAAAACCATTTATCAAGTCGGAGATGAAGCACCTGACTTTGAATTAAAACAAATTAATAAAAATAATGAATTAGAATCTATACGACTAAGTGATTTTAAAGGAAAAGGAATTATGCTAAACTTTTGGGGTACTTGGTGTAAACCATGTGAGGAAGAAATGCCTTACATGCAAGAACTTTATCCCGTATATAAAGAAAAAGGAATTGAAATAATTGCAGTTAGTTTAGATAATACGGAATTGGTTGTAGATCGATTTATTGATAAATATGATCTAACTTTTCCAATTCCCCATGATAAAACAGGAGAAGTCAGGGATTTATACAAAATAGGACCAATTCCAAGTTCCATATTCATTAATCCGGATGGAAAAATTCAGAGAATTGTAAATGGGGCCTTATCATTAGAAAGTTTGGAGAGTTACTTTAAAGAAATATTACCAAAACAATAGACCGCAATTTTTTTAAAAAGGGGGATAAAATCTTTGAATGAAATAAATATATTTCTAGCTTTTGGTGCTGGTTTCCTTTCTTTTATCTCACCGTGTGTATTACCATTATATCCGGCATTTTTATCTTATATTACCGGAATGAGCGTAAGTGAGATAAATGAAGAAAATAAAAAAATGAATAAAAAGGCTCTTTTACATACCGTTCTATTTTTACTAGGGTTCTCAAGCATTTTTATTATGATTGGTTTTACCACCTCTTATATATCGGAATTCTTATTAACCTACCAAGATGCGATTAGACAAATTGGTGCTATTTTAATCATTTTCTTTGGACTAGTGATTGTTGGAATTTTTAATTTTAAATTTCTAATGAAGAATAAAAAAATCACATTCAAAAATCGTCCCGGCGGTTATGTTGGTTCTTTCATCATAGGAATGGCATTCTCTTTGGGATGGACTCCTTGTACCGGTCCAATACTAGCTATTGTGTTATCATTAGCTGCAACAAATCCTGATGTTGGTATGATTATGATGATTAGTTATGTTTTAGGTTTTTCGATTCCATTTCTATTATTAGCAATGTTTATTGGTAAAATTAAATGGATTAAAAAACATAGCCTAAAATTAATTAAAATTGGTGGATATATTATGATTTTCATGGGAGTAGCACTATTCTTTGATTGGTTGACAAAATTAACTTCCTTCTTAGCTGGATGGTTTGGTTTTTATGGATTTTAAAATATATTTTCCATAATTTATCTATTACATCTGCACGAATAATGCATATTTGAGCATTATAATTTGTCTTGTAGAAATTGTTACAATGTAGAATATCGTTCGTTTTACATGGTAGTATATATTAAGATTTAACAAATTGGATGAAAAAGGAGTCGAACAAAATATGAAAAAAGGATTATTGGCAGTAATTGGATTATTACTTATTTTAATAGTTGCTGCTTGTAGTGAAGGCGAAAGTACATCAAATGAAAAAGAACCACAAGATATCAAGAAAATGGTCCAAGACTACAGTGTTGGGGATTCCGATGATGTGCCTGCTTCTATTACTTCAGAAGAGCTTATTGTAACTGATAGTAATGATAAAGAGACTACCTACGATCTTCCCGAAGATGAATTTTTTGTTTCCATCGCACCATTTGTTGAAACAACCCACCCTTGTACCAATCACAGCTTAACAGGTTGCCAAGGAGAATTAGTGGAAAAAGAATTTGATGTTTATATTGAAGATGAAGAAGGTAATGTAGTTGTGGATGAAACCATGACATCATTAAAGAATGGATTTATTGATTTTTGGTTACCACGTGACAAAACATACAACGTGACGATTCAATACGATGGAAAGACAACTCAATCTGAGATTTCCACTTTTGAAGGTGATAATACTTGTATAACAACAATGCAATTAATCTAGTCGTATTTCCCCGTGATATCTTTTAAATTAAAAAATACAAAATAAAGGGTAATAGAAAAAAATTATATAGTTTTATAATATTCCCATTAGAATCGAGTGTTATCAAAGATAAAGCACTCGATTCTTTTTTGCTTAATTTTACTATTTAGAAATTTTTTGGCTCCCTTTTATCCTCGTTACCACTGACTGTAAACGAACTGAATTAGATTAATACCTGATAATAATATGGAACCTGGATTCCCGCGTACTCATAACGAGGTAGGCGGGGTAACATCTAGACTCCTATAAATGTCCTTTTGTTTGCTGAGAAGTTCACCAACACGCAGTTTTTTGCCGGAGGTTTCAAAGCATTCAATAACATCCAGTTGATCCAAGGCGCCCTGTAACGTATATTTTTTGAATAAATCCGTGTCCTGCATTTGCTTTTTGATATAAGAAAGATAGATAAGTGCGACAAACTCCACAAAAAGCTTCCCGTCGAGACTTTTTTCTGCTGACACCAGTGTGCGGCGCATGTTCAATCGCTCCTTCAGATTCCCAAACGCTTTTTCGACGACATCCTTATTGCGGTAAATCTCCAGCGCAGTGGTGGCGTCCATGGTTTCATTAGTCATTAGCGCAAAGAATCCAAAATAGCGTTTGGCCTTGTTGACAGCCTCGGTGTTGATAGTAACTTTTGTCCCTCGTTTCGGTGTAGTTTTTGTCTCAAAGTACTTTTGATACAGCTTTTCATGTTCCTGTTGCCTTTTCCCTGATTCCAATTCCTGACGCAGAGCGATTAGCTTGCGGTCGAACGCTTTTTCGTCCTCTGCAGCTCTGTCAATATTGTAATAAAAGTGAATGTACATACGCTTGGACTGTGTCAGGGTGTCCCCCTTATACGGACGGTGTTGCGTATAATCCCACGTTGTCCGAACCGTGCGGCCATACAACTCGTATTTCTCACTGTAGTGATCAAAAGATCGAAAATCGTCATAGATGTTATCCAATTCTTTCCGGATAAAAACAAGCGACACTTTAACGGCGACCAGGAACTTCACGTGGTTTTTCAGTAATGCGTTAATATTTTCTTTACTATAGAAGCCCCTATCCATGACCATCTTCACTTTGGAGAAACCAAGAACATCCAAATCGGCAAGCAGGTTCCCGACGGTTTTGGAATCTGGGATATTACCAGCCAGTTTGCGGTAATAAAATGGCAGGTTGGACGTTTCGCCGAAGACCAGCGCCAGATTTAGCTGAGGCAGTGGATCATTTTCTTTATTCCAGCCGTATTGTACCTGTCTCAGGAGTTCAGACTGGCTGGATATGGTGGTGGTATCATAGGCCCAAAACTCCTTTTCCGTCCGCCGTTTTCCCTGGAGTCGAAAGAACTTATTTTTTGCATCTTCGGTGATGGATGCGAACAGATCGCTACTTCGCTGGGACGTGATGTTTTCACCGTAAGGATGTTTATGTATGAGGCTCCATTTTTCAAAACGATAAAGAGGAGTGCTGTCCTCTAAGATCAGATAGTATGCAATAGAAAGAATCTGGCGATACGTATCGGGAAAACACGCTTTCAGGTCTTCCGTAATGCCGGTACTCGCACCGATCTCATCCAGGAGATACGTGGCACCGTAAAAATAACGTGCGGTTTGCACAGAGGGAACAGGATCTCCCTTTGTCACGGCAAACCCCTCTTTCTTTTTGCGCCCCCTGCCGTCTGTCGGAACAATTTCTCCAGTTTTACTGTCTACCCGTCCGATTAAGGTCCTTTTAGACCGGGATTGTTGCTTGTCCTTGTCCCAGTAAGAAATGGATTCATACGCATAAGTGATCCCTGAACGCTTATCCTTTTGAAAGACGATAGCAGCCATTTTTGCCACCTCCTCGTTATGTATATTGTAACACATAACGAGTATAGAAACAATAAAAAAGGGGCATAAAGCCCGGTATTTTCATGTTTTTAGACGATTCATCGTTATGTAATGGCGGGAATCCAGGATGGAAAATAAAAATTCACACTAATATTGAAGCAGCCTTGTTGGATAAAATACAATGTCAAGGGAATAGTAAAATTTGTATTTAATCTTGAAGCAAAGGGGAATTTTCAGATGGCCGTGTCTTATGAAGAGTGTATTAAAGCTTGTTTAGAATGTATGGAAGCTTGTAATGGGTGTTATGATGCTTGTTTAAAAGAAGAGAATGTAAAAATGATGGCTGACTGTATCCGCTATAATAGAGAATGTGCAGACATTTGCGCATTAGCAGCAAAAGCAATGCAATCGGATAGCCCTTTTGCTAAGCAGATTTGTAAGCTTTGTGCTGAAGTTTGTGAAGCATGTGGAAAAACGTGTGAACAACATAACCATGCTCATCACTGCCAAAAGTGTGCAGAGTCCTGTTTTAAATGTGCAGACATTTGCCGAACAATGGCATCTTAAATATAAAAACGGTGAACTTGCGTCACCGTTTTTATTAGTTTAAAGTTATGATTAAGACTTTTTCTATATTTAATTATTTAACAAGTGTTGAAAATGTTGATAGGTTTTTATTTGTTCCTCAGTGTCTGCTTTGGGGACAAATGACCAACCCATACGGTTGATAAAATCAGAATATCTTTTTTGAATTTCTAACTGTTGCAAAGCCATTTCCACATGCGCATTTCTAACATTTCTATCTTTCATTAATAAAGCAGAAGTATAATTTTCATTTGACATCAATTTGGCTCCAGCACGTGCTTCTAATGCAATCCATTTATCGTTGTATTTATTAACCCCTGTACCTTCTACTCTTCGGTTGCTTACATCATACATATCTAAATCCGGAACTTCAACATACTCATTATTATCAGGATTAATTAAAGATAACATTACCCTAACATGCGACATCATTACATTTATCTGGAGAGCAATAATACTTTTCAAATCTGAATTTGTAGTGTTAATATGATAGACTTTTAATTTATTAATCATTCCCTCGTGTGTAGACAAATGTTCTGCCATTAAGCCAAGGTCTACGGATGGTAAAGTTGACATATAACTCACCTTTCATTAAATAAATTCCCTTTAATATATGCTGTTTAATGAAAATCTGTTATTAATGCCCACTTTTATCTAAAAAGGGAAAATCGAGTGGACCAATGTAATTCAATACCAAAAACAATATTGCAATGGTAAAAATCATTAAGAATGGATATTTAAAAAAGGAAAGAATTTGTTGGTTGGCTTGTTTACGTATGGATTCTTCTGCTGTATATAAAACAAGTAACAAAATCATTGTTATCATCACAGCTATAACCTGGATTCCCGCCATTACATAACGATGAATCGTCTAAAAACATGAAAATACCGGGCTTTATGCCCCTTTTTTATTGTTTCTATACTCGTTATGTGTTACAATATACATAACGAGGAGGTGGCAAAAATGGCTGCTATCGTCTTTCAAAAGGATAAGCGTTCAGGGATCACTTATGCGTATGAATCCATTTCTTACTGGGACAAGGACAAGCAACAATCCCGGTCTAAAAGGACCTTAATCGGACGGGTAGACAGTAAAACTGGAGAAATTGTTCCGACAGACGGCAGGGGGCGCAAAAAGAAAGAGGGGTTTGCCGTGACAAAGGGAGATCCTGTTCCCTCTGTGCAAACCGCACGTTATTTTTACGGTGCCACGTATCTCCTGGATGAGATCGGTGCGAGTACCGGCATTACGGAAGACCTGAAAGCGTGTTTTCCCGATACGTATCGCCAGATTCTTTCTATTGCATACTATCTGATCTTAGAGGACAGCACTCCTCTTTATCGTTTTGAAAAATGGAGCCTCATACATAAACATCCTTACGGTGAAAACATCACGTCCCAGCGAAGTAGCGATCTGTTCGCATCCATCACCGAAGATGCAAAAAATAAGTTCTTTCGACTCCAGGGAAAACGGCGGACGGAAAAGGAGTTTTGGGCCTATGATACCACCACCATATCCAGCCAGTCTGAACTCCTGAGACAGGTACAATACGGCTGGAATAAAGAAAATGATCCACTGCCTCAGCTAAATCTGGCGCTGGTCTTCGGCGAAACGTCCAACCTGCCATTTTATTACCGCAAACTGGCTGGTAATATCCCAGATTCCAAAACCGTCGGGAACCTGCTTGCCGATTTGGATGTTCTTGGTTTCTCCAAAGTGAAGATGGTCATGGATAGGGGCTTCTATAGTAAAGAAAATATTAACGCATTACTGAAAAACCACGTGAAGTTCCTGGTCGCCGTTAAAGTGTCGCTTGTTTTTATCCGGAAAGAATTGGATAACATCTATGACGATTTTCGATCTTTTGATCACTACAGTGAGAAATACGAGTTGTATGGCCGCACGGTTCGGACAACGTGGGATTATACGCAACACCGTCCGTATAAGGGGGACACCCTGACACAGTCCAAGCGTATGTACATTCACTTTTATTACAATATTGACAGAGCTGCAGAGGACGAAAAAGCGTTCGACCGCAAGCTAATCGCTCTGCGTCAGGAATTGGAATCAGGGAAAAGGCAACAGGAACATGAAAAGCTGTATCAAAAGTACTTTGAGACAAAAACTACACCGAAACGAGGGACAAAAGTTACTATCAACACCGAGGCTGTCAACAAGGCCAAACGCTATTTTGGATTCTTTGCGCTAATGACTAATGAAACCATGGACGCCACCACTGCGCTGGAGATTTACCGCAATAAGGATGTCGTCGAAAAAGCGTTTGGGAATCTGAAGGAGCGATTGAACATGCGCCGCACACTGGTGTCAGCAGAAAAAAGTCTCGACGGGAAGCTTTTTGTGGAGTTTGTCGCACTTATCTATCTTTCTTATATCAAAAAGCAAATGCAGGACACGGATTTATTCAAAAAATATACGTTACAGGGCGCCTTGGATCAACTGGATGTTATTGAATGCTTTGAAACCTCCGGCAAAAAACTGCGTGTTGGTGAACTTCTCAGCAAACAAAAGGACATTTATAGGAGTCTAGATGTTACCCCGCCTACCTCGTTATGAGTACGCGGGAATCCAGGCTATAATATTAATGATTGCATTCGGCCTAGTCATTGCTACCATATCTCCAAGCATGGCTCCCATCATCCCCCCCATTAGTCCAGAAAGTATGCCATCAATGACAGCAGGAAGACCTATAGGTAATCCTGCTAAAAAACCAACAACCAATCCAATCAATATAGCGTAAATGGTTGATTTAAATAAATCACCATGATAGATGACTCCTAAAATAGTTCCCATTAGAATTCCTGCCGACATCCCTAATGACATGGAAATCAACATTCCATTCATTTTAGTTACCCAATTTCGGTAATACGCTACATATATAATGGTTGTTATAACTTGGGTGGCACACAACAAAAGTATAAAAAATAATGAAATTGACATTATTTCAACCCCAATCTTAGTTTGTCCACACTTTTATTGTATTCACTGTTAACATGCATTATGATATACCCATAGGAGGTTTATGTATTTAAAAATAAACATAAAAGAGTTAACTGCATAAAACTGTAATTTCATTATTAATGAGTTTAGATATTCCTTATGCTTAGTTAAGATAATAATATTTACTTAGCGAAAAACGCTCCAAGTTTTCAACTTAGAGCGTTACTAGGGTCTTATAGTTTGGTAAATACTTCAAATAAATCACATTAAACATACATTCCTTCAATGCTTTGGAAAAAGAATAGAAACCTTCGTTCCAATATTTAATCTACTATCTATCTGAATTTTCCCTTGATGTGCATCTACTAATGCCTTCACAATGGACAATCCAATACCTATTCCACCTGATTTCCTATCTCTGGATTTATCCCCACGATAAAACCTTTCATAAAGATAAGGAATGTCTTCCTCAGCAATTCCAATCCCTTCATCTTTCACAAGGAAACCTATATAATCAGTAGAACCCTCTAGCTTTATCGATACCTTTTTTCCTTTTGGGGTATATTGAAGAGCGTTATTTATTATATTCGTCAAAATCTGTGCAACACGATCACGATCCGCTTTAAACCAATATTCTCTTTTAGGTTTTTGAATGTTTAATATAACACCTTTATCCTGAAATACTGACAAAAATTGTCCTTCCATTAAACGTAATATTTCACCTGCTTCTATATTAGTTTTGTTCAACTTTATTTGTGGATTTTCAGCGGCAAGTAACTCTTCTAATTCACCGACAAGGCGCACTAAACGCATCAATTCATCATGACTTTGCTGCAACCTTTTTGGCGTTGGCTCAAATATCCCATCCTGAAAAGCTTCCATTTGACTTCTTAGTGTCGCAAGTGGGGTTCGTATTTCGTGAGCAAAATCAGCAGTAAACTGTTTACGAAGCACCTCTTCTTTTGATAATGATTCAGCAAGTCGGTTAAACGATTCACCAAGTGGCTTCATTTCATTTGACAATTCCTTAACTGGTACACGCGTTCGCCATTTATGGTCTTGTAATTCTTGAATAGCTTTTGATAATTTTCGAAACCCAGTTGTTAGGCGCTTAGAAAACAATAGGCTAAACACGAACGCTAAAACAACTGTAACAATAATAGCAAGATAAATATTCGATTTAATTGTATTTAAAAAAGCAATGTCTTCCCCTATCATTTCCTCTGGGTAATAAACTTCCATATTGCCTATATGTCTTTCATCAAATGTTAAATCATAAGAATGTGTCTGGTATTCCGTTTTCATATCGGTTTCCGAATGCATCCCCATGCTATCCATCATTCCAAGCATCATCGTTGTATCAGCTATTATTTGTCCGTCTTCATCAGAAATTCTATAAAATAAATTATCCGTCATAGCTTGTTGATGCATTAAATTTGTTAGTTGGTTATCAATAAGTTCCCCTGTTTCTTTATAAGAATTAATTGCTTCATTTTCTATAAGTTTACTGCTTTGCTCTCTATTATTTTGTAAATATTCGTTGAATTGATCTTCAAACCCCCATAATATAGAGAAACTAGTAAGAAAAATACCACAAAGTGACACAACTAATAGGTAAAACAGGATTTTAGAACGAAGTGTCAATCGACGCATCAGATGTTCCTCCAAACCTATATCCCATCCCAAAAACAGTTAAAATATATTCTGGGTGACGAGAATCTGTTTCAATCTTTTTCCGAAGGTTTTTTATATGCGTATCAACACTTCGTTCATATCCTTCAAAATAAGTTCCATCATCCTGAATCTTTTCCAGTAAATCCAAACGACTGTAAACTCGCCCGGGGTAGCTTGCCATAGCTATTAAAAGCTTATACTCAATAGGAGTTAGTGGGATGATCTGATTATTCAATGTAATTTCCTTCTTTAAAAGATCTATTGTTAGCTTTCCTTCATTGAACGATAAATGGTTTCCACTATTTATTCTTTTTAACCTACGTAAAATAGCCTTAGCCCTTATTACGACTTCTCTTGGACTAAAAGGCTTTGTAACATAGTCATCCGCCCCAATAACGATTCCGTTAATTAAATCGTCTTCTGTCGATTTTGCTGTTAACATAATGATAGGAACATCACTTTCATTTCTCGTTAATCTACATATCTCTTCACCTGATATATCTGGTAGCATAAGATCTAAAATAATAATATCCGGATTATTTTCTTTTATTTTTTTTAATGCTTCTATTCCATTAGAGGCAAGAATGGTTTCCCATCCCTCTTTTTCAAAATAAGCTTCTAACACTTCAAGAATCATATCTTCATCGTCAACAATAAGAATTTTAGTCATGTTAAACCACCTCTTTCATATAGTATCATCAATTAAAATGAAAATGATAATCTTCACAACTTCCACATAAGTTCACCACAAATTCTCCATATATGAAAGGTATGATGTAGTTAAGAAAGGAGATGTTTTATATGAAAAAATTAGTAGTAGGGTTATTAACTGGAGCGGTTCTATTAGGAAGTGCAACTTTTGTTGCGGCCGAATCAAATGGAAATGGCATCTTCAACTTTGAGGAAATGCAACCGCATATTGAAGAAATGCATCCTAATTTATCATCAGAACAGCAGGAAGAAATGTTTAATAACTGTCATGGCGACAATGGTATGATGCAAAACGATACTGAATTCCGTGATATGATGTATAATTTATAGATTAAAGAGGTGATCCCGTATAATGGGGATGATGAATATGATGGGTTATGGGTTACTTGGATGGATACTTAACCTTGCATCTATCGGTATCGTTGTGTATTATGCCACCAAATTAGCATTAAAAAATTATCATAAGGATTAATTTAATCGTAATCTCTTTATAAAGGAGCGACTGTAATTGTGATCATTCCTTTTTAATCATGATAATCGATGTTACTGTTTAACCCGTTTAACATAAAACTTTAACTCATGCATGAAATGATTGTATTTTGCAAATCAAAGAACCTTCAATATACGACCAATGTCTAATTGATTGTCTATTGAAGGTAATCCTAACACTTATTTCATCAAACTTCCGTTAGTTTAAATGAATTATTCACAATATTTATTAGTAAAGACTTATATATTACAAGAGAAAACACCAAGAGGATTTCTTGGTGTTTTTTTATTCCCCTGTCTCAGCAAAGTGTTTGATTCGATTGCCAATTTCATCACGAACACGCTGGAAAACTGCCCATTTTTCTTCTTCCGTTCCTTCTGCTCTTGCAGGATCATCAAATCCCCAGTGTTCCCTTTTGACTTTAGGTGGTGTAACAGGACATTTATCTTTTGCATCACCACAAAGGGTAACAGTTAAAGCTGCGTTGTTTAGTATTTCAGAATCGATAATATCCGATGTTTGATTTGATATGTCAATTCCTGCTTCTTTCATTGCTTTAACTGCATTCGGGTTCAGTCCGTGTGCTTCAATTCCACCACTTTTAACTTCCCATTCCTCATGGTTTAAGTATTTTTTTGCCCAACCCTCTGCCATTTGGCTTCGGCACGAATTCCCAGTACATAGAAAGTAGATTATTTTTTTGTCATAGCTCATTCTCCTTTAGAAAAATAGTAATGAAATATAAAGTCCAATTAATGTTATCAATAGGATGGGTATCGTTAAAACAACCCCAGTTTTAAAATATGTTCCCCAGGATATTTTCACCCCTTTTTGGGATAAAACGTGAAGCCATACCAATGTGGCGAGTGACCCAATTGGAGTGATTTTTGGTCCTAAATCAGATCCTATAATATTCGCATAAACAAGTGCCTCTCGTATTACACCTGATGTATTTGTTTCTGCAATTGCCAAAGCATCAATCATAACAGTTGGCATATTATTCATAATTGCAGATAGAATAGCTGCTATAAAGCCCATAGAAACGGTAGCAATTAACAATCCTTCTTCAGCCACTTCTTGAATAACACCTGCCAAGACAGAAGTAAGTCCTGCATTCCCTAATCCATAAACAACGACATACATTCCTATTGAGAAAAAAACAATATTCCAAGGCGCTCCTTTAATTGCTGATTTTGTATCAACTACTTCGCTTCTTCTAGCCATCAGAATAAAAAGTATCGCAACAATACCTGCCACAATGGAAACAGGAATATGAATGAATTCACTAGTAAAGTAACCAATTAATAATACCGTTAAAACAAACCAAGACAAACGGAACAATTTTTGGTCCTTGATCGCTTCTACTGGTTTTCTTAGTTTAGACAAATCGTATGTTTTAGGGATACTTTTTCTGAAATAAATGAGTAAGACGGTAATCGTTGCAATTAGTGAAAAAATGTTTGGAATAACCATCCTCACAGCATATTCGAGGAATCCAATTCCAAAAAAATCAGCAGAAACAATATTTACCAAGTTACTTAGATAAAGGGTAATGATGTTGTATCAGCAATAAAACCACTAGCAATAATAAACGGAAAGACCATTTTTTCCTTGAATTTCAAATGACGAACCATTGCAAGTACAATTGGTGTTAATATTAATGCAGCACCATCATTGGCGAATAATGCAGCAACAATCGCACCTAAAATACTCACATAGACAAACATTTTAATTCCATTTCCTTTTGCAATCCTCGCCATATGTAGAGCGGCCCACTCAAACAAACCAATTTGATCTAATATTAATGAAATAAGGATGATTGCAACAAACGATAATGTTGCGTTCCAAGTAATGTCTATTACTTCTAAGACATCACTAAATCCAACAACTCCTACTAAAAGAGCAATGATTGCTCCAGCACAGGCAGACCAACCGATATTTAATCCTTTAGGCTGCCAAATAACGAAAATTAATGTAGCAATAAAAATAATAAGTGCTAAAGTGAAATCTTGATTCAATCGTATTACGCCACTATTGCACTACCCTGTAGCATAATAACTTCAACAACAAGGGTGCGTGAATCCTTCTTGGATCAACGCACCCGGTTTGTTAAAATTGGAATGAGAATAATGCATTTAATGTGCCATTTTCAAACATAATATAAATCCCTAGCCCTATAAAAACAATTGGAACAATCCAACGTTCATATTTCTCAACTTTTTCTGATACAAAATCCAAGGAAGCTAAGCGATAGCTGACATAACATAAAACCCCAACCATAATGAAAAAGACAATACTAGCAATAAGAATTTCAACCGCGTTTAATGCTGTGAAATAAGGTATATAAATAGAAAAGTCATCTGCACTGGAAGACAGCACAATAAATATAACTGTTAAATATAATTGATTAAACCGATTGGAGGAAAATAAAGATAATATATTGCTATCATCTTCATCTTCCTCACCCTTGATCCAAATCTTAATACCCAAATAAAGGGGAATAAGCCCAAGGAGACCTAAAACCCATTGCTCAGGAATTAACCATGTAATACCGAGGGCAACCAATAGACTTGCAGCTATAATAATTGCTGTACCTATGTATTGTCCAATCCATATATGTTTTGCTTGCCCTTTTTTTATTTGCGAAAACAAAAGGATTAAAATAATAAGATAGTCAATCCCTGTTGCTACATAAACTGCAGCTGCTGTAAGTGCCGTTGCAATCATTATTTCATCTCCAATACTTCTGGATAGGGCTTTTCAATGGCAAGAAAAGCCCTTAATTTTACACACACATATTTATATATTAATTTTCTTTTACCCGCATTAACCTTAAACCATTTAAAGCGACTAAAAGAGTTGCTCCCATATCTGAAAGGATGGCAATCCAAAGTGTTAGCCAACCGGGGATAACCAATAATAAGGCAATGAATTTAATAGCTAATGCGAATGTGATATTTTGCTTAATTATAGTCAGTGCTTTTCGGCTTAGTTTCACAGAAAATGGAAGTTTTCTTAAATCGTCTCCCATTAAAGCTACATCTGCTGTTTCAAGGGCAGTATCTGTACCAGCTCCACCCATTGCGATTCCAACAGTAGAGGCAGCTAACGCAGGGGCATCATTGACACCATCTCCAACCATCGCTACGTTGCCATATTTAGATCTCAATTGTTTAATAAATTCTAATTTGTCTTGTGGCAATAGTTCTGCTTGGATATCCGTTACCCCAACATGACCTCCAATTGCATTGGCTGTACCTTTGTTGTCACCTGTAAGCATGATGGTTTTTTTGATTCCAAGTTGATGTAACTTATGAATAATTTCCTTGCTGGATTCACGTACTTCATCAGCTACTGCAATGACAGCAAGGATTTCTTTTTCAGTTCCAACAACCATTGCAGTTTTCCCTTGATTTTGAAGGGTCTTAATAAGTTGATCTTGCTCGTTATTAAAATCGACTGATAGATTCTCAAATAATTTCGGATTTCCAATGTAATAAGTCGTGCCGCTGATAGTCCCCTTAATTCCTTTTCCTGTGATAGAAGAGAAATCATCCACGATTATATGAGTGTAGGTAATGTTCTCCTCTTCTGCTTTTTTCATAACGGCTGAAGCTAATGGATGCCCGGAACGATATTCTAATGCAGTAATGATAGATAACATTTCTTCTGCATTTACCTGATTATTCAATACGTTAAAATCTGTTACAACTGGAATCCCTTTTGTTAATGTACCCGTTTTATCAAAGGCAATCGCTTTTAAGGCGCCCATTTCTTCTAGATAAATTCCGCCTTTGATAAGCACACCTTTTTTAGCTGCATTTCCAATTGCTGAGACAATAGAAATTGGGGTTGAAATAACTAATGCACAAGGGCAACCAACGACAAGAACAGCTAGCCCTTGGTAAACCCATGTTCCCCAGCTCCCACCAAATAATAATGGTGGCACAACAGCAACCAGTCCTGCGATAATCATAATAATAGGTGTATAATATTTTGCGAATTTATCTACAAACGCTTGAGATGGCGCACGTTCCCCTTGAGCCTCTTCAACAAGGTGAATGATTTTGGAGATTGTTGTATCTTCAACCAGCTTTGTTACTTTAACCTCAAGTATTCCCTCTTCATTTAATGTTCCTGCAAAAACTTCATCATCCATCGTTTTCTCGACAGGGACTGACTCGCCTGTAATAGCCGCTTGATTAACAGCAGAGTAACCATTTACTACTACACCATCCATAGCAAGCTTTTGACCGGGTTTCACAATCATAATATCGCCAACAGCAATATCATCAACATGAATCATCATTTCTTGCCCATTTCTTCTAACAAGCGCCTTTTTAGGAGCAATATCCATTAGAGATCGAATCGATTGTCTTGCTCGATCCATAGAGAATCTTTCTAGAGCTTCACTAATTGCAAAAAGAATAACAACAATTGCACCTTCTGCCCATTCCCCAATAATAGCTGCTCCAATAATTGCCACTGTCATAAGGGTTTTCATGTCAAATTCAAAATGTAGCAAGTTTTGAAACCCGACTTTAAAGAGTGAATATCCGCCAATTACTATCGCTGCTGCAAACAATAGGGAAGTAATAATATTTTCCTCTCCATTAACAAACTGAGAAATATAACCAAAAACGATTAATAAAGTAGCATATAGTAACGTGCTGTGTTTTTTATAAAATGGCTCTTTTTCTTCTTTAACCTCTTGTTTCTCTTCCCTTAATGGTTTATCTTGAGTCACTTTAAGATTTTCAAAAGCACCGGCTTTTTCTAATTCTTCAATGTTTGTATCGCCATATACCTCGATTTTAGACGCACCAAAATTTACTTTTGCATCCTGAACCCCTGATAATTTTTTTACATTCTTTTCGAATTTACCCGCACAATTAGCACACGAAAATCCTTCAACCCGGTACACATTTTTATCCTGATGAACAACAATTGGTGCTTGCCGTTTTGGTTTTTCAGGCATTACTTTAAGATTTTCAAAAGCTCCTGCTTTCTCTAATTCTTCAACAGTTGCATCACCATACACGGATATTTTAGATGCGCCGAAATTAACTCTTGCGTCTTGAACATTGGGTAGTTTCTTAACATTTCTTTCAAATTTTCCTGCACAATTTGCACATGAAAAGCCTTGTACTCGGTAGGAAGTCATTTCTGATTCTGATTGTTCTGCTTGTTCAGACATTTACCTCCACCTCTTTCTTGTGTGTTAATGCAATCATCATAATTTGTTTGATATGTTTATCGTTTAACGAATAAAAGGAGAGCTTTCCTTCCTTCCGATATTTGACAATCCTTTGCTTATAAAGTGTTCGTAAATGATGAGAAGCATTAGCAACCGTAACTCCTAAGATATTTGCTATATCACAAACACATAGCTCATCATCTTGACACAGAGCATAGGTGATTTTTGCTCTATTTTCATCGGCAATTGCTTTTAACATTTGAGAAATACCAGAAATATCTACTGTTTGTAAATCACCCTGTATTCTATTAACCTTTTCCTCGTCATAACAAAAAACTTCACAAGTATCCTTTTTATTCAAATCATCACCTCATTCAAATATTCATTTGAATATATCATAACTTTTTTCCATTACATATTCAAGCAATTACTTGAATGATTTTAAAAAAGAACTGAGATTTCCCAATTCTGATAACATCTTCTTGAACTTTCATTTATTAGCCTCAATAAGAGCGTATACCCATAAAAATTTCGATAGTCCAAATAATAGTTCAAGAAAGAGCGAATATTATTCTTTGCTCAATAAAGCTAAGTTTCTCAAATATGACTTAAATAACAATCGAGTAGGAGGAGGCGACTAACCTCCGACCTCTCACACCACCGTACGTACGGTTCCGTATACGGCGGTTTCATTTAAGTCCAACGTAATGTTTGATATCGATAATATAGACTCTTCAGCCCTTGGTTTGACCAGTATCGGTCACCAAGGGCTTTATGCAAGATTGGGCTATTGGCTATTCGCCAATAGGCTTTCTTTGTGTTTGCCCATTCCCACGCTTTTCCCTTATTGATTCCTTGTTTCATTAAGTTCTTATACTTTGTTTTGACTTTCTTCCACTCCTTCCAACGTATCATTCGCAGCCTTCTTCGAATCCAGCTATCTAGACCTTTAAATATAGAAGGTGTATCTGCCAGTTGATAATAACCAAGCCAGCCCACTAGGTATCGATTTAACTTCTCAATCCTATCCTTCATGTTCATAGACTTCCTTCTAGAAGTTAGTTCTCTAATACGTTGTTTGAAACGTTGGACACTTTCTTTAGAAACCCGAATCTTCGGTTTTTCCTTATGGACAGTGAAAGAAAAGCCAAGGAATTTGCGTTTCCATGGACGGTCTACTGCACTTTTCTGTTCATTTACTTTTAATTTAAGTTTTCCTTCGATGAATTTAGTAATACTTTTCATCACTCGCAAACCGGCTCTTTTGGAGCGTACATAGATATTACAATCGTCCGCATAGCGGACGAAATGAAGTCCTCTTTTCTCCAGTTCCTTGTCTAACTCATCTAGGACAATATTTGAAAGTAGTGGACTTAATGGGCCACCTTGCGGCGCTCCTTCTGTGTTTGGACGCACTATCCCGTCCTCCATTACACCTGCTTGTAGATATCTGCGAATTAGTTTAAGCACTCTGGAATCATTAATCCTTCGGCTCAATGTACGCATTAATCTATCGTGATTAACTTTATCAAAGAATTTCTCTAAATCCATGTCGACGACCCAACGATATCCTTGTTTAATATAGTTTCTTGCTTCTCTTACAGCGTCATGACCTCGCATTTTAGGACGAAATCCATAGCTATGTTGAGAGAATGTTGGGTCATAAATATCTGTTAGGACTTGTGCAATTGCTTGTTGGAGGAATCGGTCCATCACAGTAGGAATCCCCAACTTCCTCTTCCCGCCGTTTGGTTTCGGGATTTCGACACGACGAACGGGTTGAGGATAGTAGGTTCCCTTTTCGAGTTGTCCTCGAATGGTAGTCCAGTGTTCCAAGATATGCGCTCGTAGGTTTTGTACGGGCATTTCATCTACACCGTGACTTCCTTTATTTCCTTCTACGCGTGTTAGCGCTTGTATTAAGTTTTCCCGTGATAGTATTCTCTCCAACATGGTATCTAACTCCTACGTGAATTGTCCGTCCTTCTTGTGTGGCAACTACTTTCAGCCCTTCTAATGTCCCCCACGGATTCACCGTTTCCTCCATTAGGAAGGAATAAATGTTTCTGCTTCATTAAGTGTTGCGTACGTAAAGTGGCAATTCTCCTTAAATGATTCAGCCCTTCCTAGATATTCTAGAAGTATCTAGTACTATGGCTTCTGCTGATTTCTGATAGTTCAGCGAACATTCGCATGTTCGGTTACGCAATGTGTTGCGCATTTCTAACAGACCTCCCCGGGTAAGGATGCAATCTTTCCTTCCACCTATCTGCTTCATTTACTCTGTATCACCTTCGACAGAAAGGACTTTGTTTTGTTTTGCAAACTCATCCAATGATACCTAGCCTTATATGAAGTTTGTGTTCCTCAGACCGGAAGTTTGCCGCCCGCTTCCTTCAGATTCCGCGTCACCACGGACACCCTTGCGTTGAGCTAACCGCTACTTCTGTCTTCACGGCTCGGGACTTTCACCCTAGAGATTGCACCCATGCCGGGCGCACAAAAGTTGGTTATACTAAGATTAGAATAACCCAACATTCTATACTAGCGTGATAAAGATGTTTAGGTTGTATTTCTTTATAGAATCCCGTCCTTATTTTGATTTTAGCAGATCAATTAAAATAAGGATGGGATTTCTCATTATATTAGTGTTGATACTGTTTTTATATATTTGCTTTAGATGGTAAATGTAGTTATAATGTAAAGTATTAATTTTATTTTTAGTATCCATCTTGCTATTTCTATATTGTTTACTATATAATAACTATACTAAACTTTATAAGATTAAATCAAAATTTCATAATAAAAAAGGGAGAACCCCAAATCTATGTTAGGTCTTTGTTAGTTCAAAGGCGTACTTAGATTTGGGGTTCTTTTCTTTTTGCACAAGTTTTGGAGGGTTAAGTAATGACAATGTTAAGTAGAGAAATGCTAAAACAACAAAAAATATTAAAGAGTCTTTCATCTGTTTCTCTTCGTCTAATCCCATTTTTAGCGGCAAATACAGATTTAGACAAACGAATTAATGTAACATTAGAACAAATTGAAGCAGCTAATATTATGACTCCGCGACTAATAAAGGAAGCATTAGGAAGACTGGAGAAAGTTGAGTGGATCTATCGGGGTAAAGATGGTTACTTATATAGTAAATTCAATACTATTTCAACAGCTGAGAACCATAATTTCTACTATATAAACTTGTATAAATTCTTTCAATCTGATGAATTTAAAAAATCATACAAGCGCCAATTACAATTCCTATTTTATATTCTAACAGCAAAACTACCGGGCCACGAACATTCTTTAGCTATTGAACACCTTTATCAAAACCGGACAAATGCAAAGCATGTAAAGTTAGACTTTTTTATTAGTTTTGAAGATATGATATCCAACCTTTTAGATTTAATTAACAAAGGTTTTTTTGAAGTGCGACTTGGAGCGAACAGAGAAGTACTAAATAAAAATACTAAAAATCTTAGAGAAAGATTAAATACATTTGCTGAAAAAACTGGTAAAAGAAAGAAACGAATGAGTCATAAAGAAGAAAAACATCATATCATTCATATTCGTATAGCAAAAGATTTAGTTACAAAAGATCAAATTTGTGACATTTATGATATGACAAGATTGGCAACGTTGCAGGATTTAAAATCTATCGCAAAAGATTTTGGATGTAGTTTAGACAGCTTTGATGTAAAAGCTTTAGAGAAGGTCCATATGGTAAAGGCAAAAATATATAAGGAATTCGGTGATGTAGGAATACAATTATATCGTGAAGGCTTAAAAGATTTTTTCAAAAATAGAAGCCATTCTTTTCAAAATCTGATGGAAAATGGTAATTTTGGTAATACAATTAAAAACTTTTATGTTATTCCTAGAATTGAACAAAGACTTAAAACCTTATTCGAAGAGGTGAAAAATGATTATTTTACTAAAGTAAAAACATTGCCATATCAATCCTTAAATTTAAAACATGCTATTAAAGATAGTAAACCATTTATATCTTACATTATGGAAGAATCATATAACGACAACCTTATCATATTAGACCGTGAATTAGAAGCAGCATATAGCTTCATATATAGCCAATTTACACAGGTAGATAAGTCTTGGTATGAATTTAAAGAAAAAGTAGAAAAAATCTATAAAGATGAGGCCGAAGCTCATGGTAATGATAGGAATAAAGTATTTTATCTTGCTATCCAAAGGCAATTAAATCAAAAAGAACGTACTATCTCTAAAATCAAACGGGACAGTAACTATAAAAGAGAAAGAAGAGAAAAATTACTTTACAATCCTTACGTAGCAATTACCGAGTAATATCGGATCTTTTTAAAAAATTATTATTACTGTTTTTTTAAGATCCAAAATGCGGGAACTACCTAATAATTGTGTACGGCGGACTATTTTTACCACTTGTGCGATCTTTTTTACCACCTTTTGCGGCGGGATGTACCACTCACTGCGGAACACTTTACCACATGTATAAAGAAATCCCCCGACTGTTTGGGGGGATTTCTTTATACACTAAAACGGAAGAATTCCTAATTGAAGTTCAAGCTTTAATTTCTCACAACGCAGTCTATCAATCTCTTTCTGTAACTCCTGCACCATTTCCTCGAGTCTTTCTATTTTGGTTTTATCATCAATTCCTTTTTCATAGGCTGTTCCAACACGACTTAAATCTATCAAGAAAGATAACACAGCTGGTTCATAAATATGGTAGTTCCCTTCAAATTCTGTTGCTTCGATTTCACCTTTAGCTATCCATTGCCTAACATCTTTTTCATCACATTCCAACTCATAGTTGTGTAAGAGATCAACCGTTTCTGATATTGTCATGTAATCCTTCATTTAAAACTCCCTTTCTGTTCTTATTCTTGGTATTTATTAAAGGCTGCTGTTCTCTTCATCGTTTTTCTTTTGATGGTGCACACCAAGACGTTCACGCATCGATACTTTTCCGTCAATAAAAATATCATAAGAATCATGAACAATCCGGTCTAGAATGGCTTCTGCCAGGGTTCCGCCTCCCAATTTTTCATACCATCCATCAAGATCAAATTGGGAACAGAATATATTGGATTGTTTTGCCTGACGTCTTGTATTAATCACTTCAAGAAGGAGAGCTGTTTCTTCATCCGTTAATGTATAAAGCAGCCATTCATCAAGAATAAGAAGGTCAACCTTCAGAAGCTTTTTCATTAATTTGGTGTAGCTGTCATCCTGTTGATATTTTGCTATTTTAAATGCTTCTAATAAATCTGGAAGTCGTGTATATTGAACCTTGAAGAATTGACGGCATGCTTGTACACCAAATGCGATAGCCATCCAAGACTTCCCGGCTCCAGACACTCCTTTAAAGATAATATTTCTCCCATCCAGAATATAACTGCCACTGGCTAGACGTAAGATTAAATCCTTATCCAGTTTTCGATCTTCATAGTAGATGATTTCCTCCATAGAGGCAGACTCAGGAAATGCTGCCTGTTTAAGAAGTCGATTGATTTTATTGCTTTTCCGCCGGGATTCCTCATGGTCAATCAAGATGCCGAATAATGTATCAAAATCCATCTCTTTATTTTCTCCCTTGGTAGAAATAGTTTCATAGGCTTCTGCCATCCCTGATAGTTTCAATGCTTTTAGTTTATCTATATTCTGTTGATTCATTTATTTTTCCCTCCAAAATAAGAAGCCCCGCGAGTGAAACCGTGCTTATTTTGCACATTATCTTTCTTCTGTGTGAAAGTTTTCTCTGAGTCTGCTTTTTTATTGTTTTTGATAAGTGTTTGAATACTTTTCACGGTTGGTCGATTCGTGATTTCATGCACCATTTTACACGCACGTTCGATTTCATAAACAGTATAGGTACGCTCCAGTTTCTTTAGGGCAAAGACGGACTTCATTGCTTGTTTTTCAACTTCGTAGCTATCCAATAGAAACTTCACCACAAATAGCGTATGTTCTCCAATATTCTCCGCCCAATCCAATGCGTCTTGCGGTGTTTGTTCCACGTAAAGTTTATGATTATCCGGCATATGATCATGTACAGTAGAAAATTGCCCGTATTTCCCATGCAGTGTTGGATGAGAAGCGATTCTCATGTAATTGAAATAAACTTCAATCGCCTCATCTGAGACTTTCACATCGACTTGTTTTCCTATATACTCATAGGGAACGGAGTAAAACATACTTTTTACAGAGATATGATAATCAGGCTGCACTTTGGCTGTTCGCCACTCAGACATCTGGTAGGGCTTAGCGGGAAGAGGAGTAAGGGCGTACTTCTCTTCTTCTATAAATGCTGACCAACGGGAGCCTTCTTTTTTTGTGAAAGGCCGGTGGTTAAACTCCTCCAGTTTCTTTCGAATCTCCTGGTTTATTTCCTCTATCGTAAAACATTGAGTATTCCTTAATGCGGCAATAATCCAGGTTGACACCGTGTTCACGGAACCTTCTACATTCGGTTTATCCTTTGGTGAACGCACGCGTGCTGGCATGACCACCGAGTGATAGTGGCGGACCATTTCTTCGTATGTTTTGTTTAACACCAGTTCTTTGCGGGTATGTTTGGTCACTCCTGTCTTTAAATTGTCTGGAACAATGATTTGAGTGCTTCCTCCCATGTATTCAAACGTGTGTTGATGAAGCTTTATCCAAGACGCTAAATCCATGGATAAAGAACCTTCGACATAGGAAAGCAGCGAACATGGTAAAGTTGCCACAAATACATACACTTTCACTTTTTCCCCTGTATCGGGATCAATGATAAATAAAGTAGAACCTGCCCAATCTACTTCTAACAATTCCCCTGGTTTCCGTTTGATTCGCAAGGTTGCTTTATATTTTTGGGCAAAGTTATGGTAATGCTCCGTGAATGTCCGGTAGGCATAGGGAATCTTTTCTTGTTCCTCGGATTTCCTCACATATTCTTCATGAAGCAATGTCAATGTAACATGTGGTTTGGCCAACTCTTTATGCAGATAATCAAAATCAATCATTTGCCGACCTGAAGCTTCCAGTTTTTTCTCAGGATAGAGAAAATCTTCAATCCAAGAATCTGTCATTTCTTCATCTAATGGACATTTCAATCCCCTTTTTTCCGCTAATCGTATGACTTCTGTGACTTTTTGTCGTGAATGGCGAGTCATCGCTGCGATATTTCGTAAACTCCTTTCCTCGTCATATAATTCCAGCATCTGTCGATATGGAAACATAAAAAACCTCCTGTATTCCTAATGTCATGCCGGTTGGCATGCACATTAAGTATACAGGAGTCGATAAAATGGTAAAGACTTCCGCAAAAGGTGGTAAAATTCTCCGCATTTAGTGGTAAAAAAGATTGCAAGGCTGGTACATATTGAATGCCATACTCAATAATAATTTTTTTAAAAATATAAAATATAAATTCTGCCTTTCTATCCTAGTGGAGAAGGGTTATTTGGCATGACCATTTTTCAAACAATACCTTTTTATAAAAATGTATAGGACGATTCTCTTGTTTCTGTATTGTATTCTTTCTCAATAAAGCTTTTTTTTAAAGAATAAAGTCCAATTACACCAGCAAATTTTTATAGTATCTGTTTAATATTTATATTTTAAGATAAAATTTTTTGTTAGATTTATTAATTTTATATTATAGACATTTAATTTATAGTATCAATAAAATTAATTATCATAAAAACTATTCAATTCCTTACCACGTAAGGGTTTGTAATAGTAATTTAAAGATACTAATGTATCTTATTATGTTTTTTATCATTAAATATTATTACAATACATATTACTTTTTTGATTAAATTCTTAGTTATAAAACAACTTCAAAAACTATTCTTTTAATAAACTTATAACATCTTCTATTACATCCTTGTCACACTTCTTATCTATCATTTGTTCAATGACCATTACTAAAGTCGCTCTCCGATAAGTCTTTGTTAATATTTTTAGAATGGATTGACTATCGATTATCCCATATTGATCTAAATGCTTCTTTATGAGCGCAGCTTCTCCGTCCCCCAAAACTAAAACATTCTCAACCTTTTTAATTGTGTATCCTTTTGAAAATAAGATTTCCGCCACCCTTCTTTTTTCAATGGAACTTACAATATAATCTATCCAATATAATTGGTTTTCTCTGAATGAGGTAGCTTCCTGTAATTCCTCAAAAGAGGCATTTTTTATGATATGTTCAATATCCATATTGTCCATATGTCACACCGCCTTATTGTGGTTAATAATTTAAAAAATAGAAATGTATAAGTATATCCATGTGATAAAACTATTGCTTCATAAATTGAGACGCTTGCTTTATGTTGAGTATGATAACTTTCAAAGCATAACTAAGCCTTGAACAACAGTTTATCATCTGACACACAGAGGATTCATGGTAAGTTATCTTCTATAATATTCGTTTTAAAAATCATTTCCTTTTTATCAATTTATGCCAAATAAGATATTAGTTTATTCATTTATCCCATAAATAGTTATTTTGTAGTCATAATTGGTTGATATATAGCCATGAACTTCTATTCAAAATTTAATAAGAGGTTATAATTATAGAATGAGCAAATGTAATAAAATATTTTATCTAACTAAACGGGGGAGAAAGTTATGATTAACGATGATGTGCATACTTTAGGAATGTTTGCCGATAAAGCTTTCGATGAGGGAGATATAGACACTTTACACAAAATAGCGGAGGATTGTTTAAACCGAGTTGAAACAGGAAAGTATAATCGCCTTGAGAAAGGAATTTTAGCTTACCATGGGGCTACTTCCTACAGTAACTATATCCACCTAAAGTATAAAGGTTTATTAATTTATTCTGAGAAGAGTAATAACGAAGAAGACTTTGAAATGTGTTTATTATTGTTTCGATTATCTATAGAAAATTTAACTTCATATCAGGAAAGAGACGAAATAAAAGAAGATTCAGAGGAATCTTATCACCTTGGAAATTATTTATTAATGGCATATACTAACTATGCAAACGTATTGAATACATGCGGTAGGATTATTAAGGCACTATCATATTTAAAAATTGGAGTTGGTAGTGGTTTTCCAATGGCTATAGGAAACTTTGCTGGATTTTTAATGGATTATGCTTCGCTCGACTATGATAATGGTCATCGTTCAGTTCTTGCTAATGAATCCTATCAATTATTAAAAGAAGTATTGGAATTCAATGATATAGAAGAGTATGCAACTGAGCATTATAAAAGTTTAAAAGCTAGTTTAAAACAATGGTATCCAATAGAATATCTAGAGAAACCTTACGAATTTGAAGAATACTCATTAGGGGATTCCGATGATGAAATCAATTACCGAAAATGGTGTATTAAAAATACATTGTTTCTGAATACTTTAAACGATGCCTTTCCTTATTCCATCTCTGCACATGATATCCTTCATCTGCCTAATATTATTACAAAAATCGATGAGGGACCAAGATTTCATGGTTTGTTTAATCAAATAAAACAAGAATATGTATCTGCTAGATTCATGATTTTTGATGCCATTTCATTTCAAGGGTCTCATTTTTCGGATAGAGATGTTCACCTTGTCAATACATTAGATTATCCGGTATATGGCATTTCAATTGAGAAATTGAAATATGCCTATAGAAGTTTATATTCATTATTTGACCGTATTTCCTTTTTTATAAATGATTATTTTGAAATTGGAATCAAGGAAAGAGATGTATCTTATCGAACAATCTGGCAGGACAAAGTTAGAAAAGGGAAAAACTCCTACAACTTAAAAGTCGATTTAAAGAATAGGATGACAGAAAAAGATACATTTAATCTCCCATTAATCGGTCTGTACTGGTTATGCAAAGATATTGGAAAGCAAAAGGTAGAACATCACTATATAGAACCAGCTATCGTACATATTTCGAAAATACGACATCATTTAGAGCATCGTTATTTAAAGGTTCATGACACTCTTTTGTATCCAATTACAGAGGAATTACGAGAAAATAAGGATGATCCGTTGGCCTATTCCATTACGGTTGATGAATTTAATGATGCTGCAATGAAACTACTTTCTTATGTACGTGAAGGAATTATATTATTGACTATGGGTGTACACGTAGAGGAACTTAGAAAGAAAAGTGCGTCAGATGGTTTAATTATGCCGATGCACATGGATCAATACGATGATGATTGGAAACAGCTAAATTGAATTTTAGATTGCCTTCTTTGAATAAATTATATATCTTTGGAAATAATAAAATATGTTAGTGCAACTTGTATTTCAGACATAAAAATAAGGAAGTATTTACTTCCTTATTTTTTGTCCTCTCTCGTTGATAGTTTGCCCACTTAAAATAATAAGATTTGCTGCATCTTTATAAGATTCCGTTCGATATTAGTCAGTACAAGAAGACGAGGTTTAAGGATAATGTGTATTTCATCTATTCCAAGCCATTTAGGAGTCTCGATTTGATATTCTTGTTCTTTGAATGCCACATGGCCTTAAAGACGTACAGTACTAAATTATTTTTGTGACCACAAATGCTCTTAGAAATTCCTTAAAGCATTAATATAATAGGTGATTGGAAAATAGTTTATGGAATCCTTTTGTAGACTTTGCTTAACTACTGCACCCTTTAGTAATTATTAGCCGGTTTACTTGAATAAGAAGTTGTAAAAAGGTTGCCTTAGCCTGCACAACAAGATAATTTCGATACATCTTTATCGAACGTAAGTGCAGCTAATTTTAGCCCTTCAGCCATTGTTAAATATGGTGATAGGGTTTCTGTTAAATCTTCTATCGTTAAGCCAAATTTAACAGCTAATGTCGCTGCATAGATGACATCTCCTGCATTCTCAGATACAATATGGACCCCTAATACTTTCAATGTTTTTGCATCTGCTACTAGTTTAAATACACCGGTGGTTTCACGGTTTACAATTGCTCTTGGAACAGCATCTAAGGGTAATACAGATGTCTTCACATCATACCCTTTCCCTTTTGCTTGTTCTTCTGTTAAACCAACCGTTGCAACCGATGGATTCGTAAACGTAACAGCAGGAACAATTGATAAATCTATATTTTTGTTTAACCCACCGATAGCATTATCAGTAGCAATTCCACCTTCATAGCCTGCTACATATACAAATTGCGGTCCTAACGTCACATCTCCTGCTGCATAAATCTTTTGATTACTTGTTTGACCAAAATCATTGATCAGGATTTCATTATTTTTTCCAATTTCAACATCTGCAGCACTTAAATTTAAAGAATCCGTATTTGGTTTTCTTCCAGTAGCAACAAGTAACTGATCTGATTCAATGACTTTTTTACTGCCATCCACTGTTACGTAAACCTTTTTTATCTCTCCACTTTGTTCAACACGCTCAAAAGTTGCCCCTTTGACAAGTTTTATTCCCTGTTCAATCAAGGCTTTTTCAACTGTCTCTGAAATCTCAGGATCATATTCTTTTAAAAGTCGCTCACTTCTTTGGATTAGTGTTATTTCTGAACCTAGATGATAAAATAGTTGTCCAAGCTCCATTCCAATGTATCCTGAACCAATCACCGTTAACCGTTTTGGTACTTTCTTTAATTCAAGTAGAGTTGTACTAGTTAAATAGTCCACTTCTTCAAGTCCTGAAATTCGTGGTAACGAGGGAGATGCACCTGTTGCAATTAAAAAGCGTTTTGCAGATAACTTTGCCCCATTGACCTCAATCGTACTAGCATCAACGAATTTTGCTTCACCTTCAATTAAATCAAAGCCATATTCATCAATTAAATCCACATATTTTTGATTCCGAAGTTCACTCACCAATTTATTCTTTTGCGTGATTAAACTAGCTAAATCCACTTCTCCAGCAGATGTTTGTAAACCTATAAACGGATTTTCTTTTGATAAATGATTGATTTCCCCTGCCCTAAGAAGAGTCTTTGATGGAACACAGCCAATATTCACACAGGTTCCCCCAACCGTTCCACACTCAATCATTCCAACTTTTGCACCATATTCAATAGCTTTAATTGCCGAAGAAAAAGCAGCAGCGCCAGAACCAATAATAAGAAGGTCATAGTTGTCCTCATTACTTAAAGCCACGTTTTCTTGAGATGATACTTCCTCAATTTCTCCAGTTTGATAATTTGCTTCATCAATCGCCTTTTTTGCACTTTCAACCTCAATATCATCGGGCAATTCAAATACGACTTCACCACGACGAAAACTAGACTCAATATTTTTAGCACCTATATTTCCAAGTGCTGATGCCACGTGTTTTTCACAACCCGTACAAGTCATTCCTTGAATGTTTACCTTAAATTTAATCATAATAAGTACCATTCCTTTCGCTGTGCTCAAGGCACAAATCTTAATGAAAGTAATTCTCTCCCCCAAAATATTAAATGTTATAATTATAGATGGATAGGCAGATACACTACAGAGCACGATGGGGTGAGTGGTGTCAGTATATACTGCCCGAATAATAAGATGTGCCGTTTGCTTTTTCAAGCACAAATAAGTGTGCCACCGAGCACGTAAACTAATCCTTGTATAAACAATTCCTGTTTATTCCGCGGCAAACAGTCAATGTCTGCCTTATCCACTATAAACTTTCGAGGGGATGTGTATATGCTAAGGATTGTTCACCCAATTTGCTGTGGAATTGATGTCCACAAAAAGTTTGTTGTGGCAACTGTTGGAATAACAACCAAATCAGGAGTTACCGAGTACCAGACCAGAAAGTTTTCCACTTTCTCGGAAGATCTACACCATCTTCTAGATTGGTTAAAATCTCAATCTTGCGTCCATGTCTGTATGGAATCTACCGGGAAGTACTGGCATCCTGTGTTTAATGTGTTAGAACACGACTGTCAGGTTGTTGTTGCCAACCCAAAATATGTGAAGGGCATTCGCGGGAAGAAAACCGATGTGAAAGACTCCGTTTGGCTTTGCGATCTGCACAAGCACGGTTTGGTTCCCGGCAGTTTTATACCGCCATTACAAATTCGCCAAATTCGTGATTTGATGCGATATCGGTTCAAACTTATTAATTTCAAATCCAGCGAAAAAAATCGAGTTCAAAACTCCTTGACTGTCTCTAATATCATGATTTCCAGTGTGGTTTCGGATACGTTTGGTGTAAGTTCCATGAAAATCATTCATCATATTCTGGATGATCCGGATGACACCAATTTTGATGTTTCTGAGATGCTGCACGGAAGTATGAAAGACAAAACGGATATCATCACCAAATCCATTCAAGGAAATTTAACCAAACCACAAGCTGATAAAATGCGTGTGTCCCTTCAACATATGGATAATATTAAGAAACATATTGCGGATATTGAATCCGTCGTTTTGAAATTATCTCAGCCTTACTTGCCACAAATCGAAATACTTTTATCCATGCCAGGTATTAAAGATATTTTTACAGCCATTGCCATTCTTGGTGAGATAGGTGTCGATATGTCTGCATTCCTTTCTCAGAAACATATCAGCTCCTGGGCCGGATTAACACCTCAAAATGATGAGAGTGCCGGAAAGAAAAAATCTGTCCGTGTTTCAAGAGCTGGCGTTTATATCAAACCTTTATTGGTTCAATGTGCCAATGCTGCCATTAAGAGTAAGGACTTTCCTTACTTCAAAAATCGTTATCATCAAATTAAAAAACGTCGCGGTCACAAAAAAGCAATTATCGCCATTGCCCATAAACTGCTTATTTGCATTTACCATATGCTTGATAAAAATGAGCCATTTAACGAAGAATTATATCAAATCGATTCCAAGCCCAAACAGACTTATTCACCAAAAATTACAGAAGATATGGCTATTCGATACTTGGAAACTTTAGGCTATCAAGTAACTGATAAAGGTGTAAAAACTTAGTAATTATATTTTACAATATATGCCAATAAAGCCTTGGATTTGAGGCTTATTTTGTTATGCACTTTTTTTATTTAAGGTGTATCTTTTTATTCTTTCAAACTAAGCTCCCTTCGTTAATCTCTCATGTTAATGTTTCTATTATTGGACACGAATGTAATTGCTTTTCATCTGGACATCGTTGTTTTAAGTCATCTAACATAGTTTCAATACGTTTTAAATCCTCTATTTGCTTTTGAACTTCCTCTTGTTTTTTAGAAACAAATTCGAACATATCTTGACAACGAACTTCATCTTTATCTACAACGCCAAGTAATTTATAAATCTCACTTAAAGAAAAACCAAGTTCCTGTATTCGCTTAATAAACCCAACACGCTTCACTTCATCATCTGAATACATCCGATAACCAGCTTCCGTTCGGTAAGGCTCTTGTAATAAATTTTTTCGTTCGTAATATCTAATAGTTTCTTTGTTAACTCCACATTTATTTGCGAACTCACTAATTCGATAAATCACCTTATTTCACCCCATAAAAATTATAAACCGTGTACCATAGTACACGGTCAAGTAAATATATTATCAAACTTTTCTATTTCTTGTTCAATTAATATGAGTCATTAGTTACAAGATAACATTTAAATTCTTCTATACAATAATTTGAATATCCCTCTTGGTTCGGACCATTTTAATTTTTTCACAACTTAACATTCCACCAAATAATCCAATTTAAACATTAATTGTTTTAAAGGCATTAAAATAGTAATTCCACTATATATTCTGAAGACCCTTTATTATATTTATCTACATTCTATAAATTTTATTGTTTCCCTTTATTAAAACTCTGATAATTCTTATTCCCACCAGAAAGATTAAATACATCCTTAAATCCCATATTTATTAACACATTTTGCGCAGCATTTCCAGTTACACCTTTGTTACAGTACGTTACGGTAGGGATATTAGGATCCAAATTCTTCGCTTCCTTACGCAACTTTGCTAGTGGCATATTTACTGCTCCATCCACTTTCGATACCTCATACTGCTTCGTTGCTCTTGTATCGATAATTTGTATTTGCTCACCGTTCTCGATTCGGTCCGTTAATTCTTGTGGGGTAATCAGTTTATTTTTCTTATCAATCGCATTTTGTAAAGCCATACCTGTATACATTACCGGATCTTTCGTTGTACTAAATGGTGGTGCATATGCTAAATCTAGATGGAACAAGTCTTTTGCTTTTGCTTTAAAGGAAATGGCTGTTACAAATACATCGATTCGCTTATCAACACCATCTTCACCTACGATTTGCACACCTAAAATTTGGCTTGTTTTCCTATCGGCAATTGCCTTAATTACTAATTCTTTACCACCCAGATATTCTGCTCTTGCTGGTTTAATATTGTGTAATACTTCAAGATCAAAACCTTCTGCCTTAGCCTCTTTTTCACTTAACCCGGTATAGCCTACCGCTAAGTCAAATACTCTTAAAATTCCTGTCCCTAAAATGCCCCGATGTTCCAAATCTCCACCAGTAATAACATCACCAGCGATACGTCCCATTTTATTAGCTGTAGAGCCTAACGGACGGTATATAGGTTTTCCAGTTATAACCGAAAAACTTTCTGCTACGTCCCCAACGGCATAAATATCAGGTAGATTCGTTTGCATCTTGGTATTCACTTTAATCGCTCCAGATGTGCCTAATTCCACGCCTAAATCTCTTGCTAGTTTCGTATTTGGTCTAACACCAGTGGCTAAAATGACCATATCGGAATCAATGACATTGCCACTTTTCGTTTCCACAGTATTCTCCGTAATCACAGTTGCTTCTTCGTTTAATAACAAGTTTACTCCGTTATCTCGGATATGCTCCTCTACACGGAAAGCCATATCTTTATCCAAATGTGGCATAATCTGATTACTGCGCTGAACAATCGTTACTTCTAATCCTTTATGAGTCAATTGTTCTGCCATTTCAAGACTGATGAAGCCAGCACCAATAATGGTGACCTTTTTCGGGTTATTTGAAACCATAAACGAGTTGATAGATGCTGTGTTTTGGATATTGCGGACATGAAAGACATGCTCCATCTCCACCCCTTTAATTGGTGGAGTAATTGGAGTCGCACCAGTTGCAAATACCAAGGTATCGTAACTGTCTTCTTTCGTCTCGCTTGTATCTAGATTTTTAACTGTAATTACTTTCTTATCTGGATCTATCTTTATCACTTCATGACGTGTTTGAATATCCACGTTGTAACGTTTTTTAAACCATGCAGCACTTCTAGGTGTTAGTGTCTCTAACTCGTCTACTTCCCCTCCTAAAAAGTAGGGGATTCCACAAATAGAATAGGAGATATCATAATCTGCATTATATAACGTAATTTCTGCGTTTCCGTCGTTTCTGCGTGCCTTTGCAGCAACAGATGTACCAGCTGCAACGGAACCAATAATAATTATCTTCATATGTTTATAATCCTCCAGATCTTATCTTGATGTCTATTCTTAGCAGCACTGATCCATTCCTAGTAACACAAATTGCGAACCGTTTGGTGTTTCATCGTCATCTAATGTTAATCCTTCTACTGTATCTTTAACATCTTTATCAATGGACACTTTAATTCCATCAATTTCTTCAACAATATCGTTTTCTTCAGGCGCATCTAAAGAAATTCCTAATTGCGGTCCACAACATCCTGCTCCCATCGAATAAAAGCGAATACCTTCTGCACCCTTTTCTTGAAAAATAACCTGTAATTTATTTTTAGCCTTTTCTGTGATATTCATTATAATTCCCCCTTATTTTTTAAAGTTGAACAAATTCCTTCAATTGGTCATAGCCTATTTTTACTTCCTTCATCCAAGGGATTAACGCACTATTATCAGCTAATTCTTCTTGTACTTTCTTAATCCATTGCCTTTCCGATGCTGCACGTGCTTTTAATACTTTATCTGTTGTTCCTGTTGCATATAAACTTCGATTGATGACCCACCATTTTGGAGTTATCTCTGCTCGCTTTAAGTCATCCTGCAAGCGTGTTGCCTCAAAAACAGGAGTTGCTTCTGGCAATGTAACAACGACTACCCCTGTCTCTTCTGGGTTACGCAGTCTTGGCAATAACTTTTTCACACTTTCTGGAATTTCACCAGTAGAACGGCTCATTTCCCTGTGATAAGCCTCCGATGAATCAAGTAAAAGCAACGTATGCCCGGTTGGTGCAGTATCGATAACAACAATTTCTTGTTCAGACCTTTCTACTACATCGGCAAAAGCACGGAACACCGCAATCTCTTCCGTACATGGAGACTCAAGGTCTTCCTGTAAGTAGGCAAGTTCGTCATCATTCAATTCACCAGCATTAGTGATTACTTCTTTTTTGTAGGCTTCCACTTCTACTTCTGGGTTAATACTGCTGATGGATAGATTCTCATTAACAGTACCGTTTTGGAACATATAATCCAGATGTGCTGCTGGGTCAGTTGTTGTTAAATGAACTTTATGCCCTTTTTCCGTCAATCCAACTGCAATTGCTGCAGCAACAGATGTTTTTCCAACTCCACCTTTACCCATTGTAAAAATAACACGAGTATTTTTAGATGAAAAATCATCAATTACATCCTTTAGTTCAGAAAGTGGTGCAAATTCAGTACCCTGATCGTCCTCCTTGAATTTAACTAAAGGAGCATCACTCACAATCTGACGAAGGCGATCAATACCAGTTAACGAATACGATACAAAAGGTAATGAGAAGGTTTGAATCTTTTTCGATTCCTCTGGTGTTTTCGTCAATGCTTCATGCTGCCCTTCGTAAAAAGCAGTAGATACCTCATCATTTTTTTCATAAGACTGCAATAACCCATTTATGATAAGCATTTGTTTTTGGATGCCAATGTCTCCAAGTTCTAATGATGCACGGTTCGCTTCAATCAGGGTGGATTCCTCTGGTCTGGCAACTAAAATTAGTGTTGTTTTGTCACCATCAGAAAGGGATTCAACTGCTTTTTGATACATAGCCTTCTTATCACCAAGGCCTGATAATGGTCCCAAACAAGAAGCCCCATGTGTTGCTTCCTCCAAATAACCAGACCATGCTGTCGGCAGAGATAATAAACGAAGCGTATGGCCCGTTGGAGCTGTATCAAATAAAACATGGTCGTATTCGCTAAATATCCCATCATCTGCTAATAAATGAGAGAATTCATCGAATGCAGCAATTTCTACGGTACACGCTCCAGAAAGCTGTTCTTCCATCTGATTGACTACCGATTCAGGAAGTTTATCTCTATATGGGCCAACTGTCTTTTCTCGATATGCTCTTGAAGCTTCTTCTGGATCAATATTACTGGCAAATAAGTTTTTCACACTTGGAATTTCAACAGGTTCACGAGATAACTCGATTTCAAATACGTCCTGCAAATTAGAAGCAGGATCCGTGCTGACAAGCAAAACCTTTTTTCCTTGATCAGCAAGTGCAACTGCTGTTGCACATGCTACAGATGTTTTTCCAACTCCACCTTTGCCAGTGAAAAATAGATAAGGTGTTTCAACATGCTGTTTCGGATTATAAAGTGTATACATTTTAAGATCTCCTTTAGTCGAGTTTTACGGAAACACGTACACGAGGTTTCTGAGTCAATTCCTTTGCACGTACTTCCAACCATTCCGCAAATTCTTCATTGGTTGGATATTCACCCACTTTAACTACTTCCCCATCTAAAAGTGTGACCGGAAGTGCATCTGCTCCTTTTTCTTGAAGAACCTGATTAACCGTTTCATTTTCAGCAAAAGCAGCAGGTTCATTAGCTAAATTAAATCGCTTAATGTCTACATCTTTCTGTCCCAGTGAATAAACGGCTGAAGCTACCCTTGTTAAATTTGGGTCAACACTTGGTCCGCAAACACCTGTTGAACAGCACATAGCTGGGTCAAAGATTTCTACTTTTTTCATACGTTATACCCTCCAATTATTTGTATATAACTATATACTTATATGTTAACAGATAGTTAAGCCTTGAGGATATTCTCATGGCTTAACTTCTTGATATTTTCCCGTTTCAGCAAAACGTTTGATTCGTTCACCAATTTCATCACGAACACGCTGAAATACTTTCCACACTTCCTCTTCTGTACCTTCTGCTTTAGCTGGATCATCAAAGCCCCAATGTTCTCTTTTTACATGCGGTGGCGTCATTGGGCAACGATCTTTTGCATCACCACATAAGGTTACTGCAATTGTTGCGTTGTCTAAAAATTCTTTGTCAATGGTTTCCGATTTTTGGTCAGAAATATCAATTCCAACTTCCTTCATTGCTTTAACAGCATTTGGGTTTAGTCCATGTGCTTCAATACCTGCACTTCTTACTTCCCACTCATCTCCAAGATACTTTTTTGCCCAGCCTTCTGCCATTTGACTTCGACATGAATTTCCTGTGCATAAGAAATAAATAGTTTTTTTAGCCATATAAATACTCCTTTATCAAAATATAGTTAATGTTAAATATAGACCTAGTAACGTGATAAATAGGATTGGTATTGTTAAAATAATACCCGTCTTGAAATATGTTCCCCAAGAAATCTTAATTCCTTTTTGTGAAAGAACATGAAGCCATACTAATGTTGCCAAAGAACCAATTGGTGTGATTTTTGGACCTAAGTCTGATCCAACAACGTTTGCATAAACAAGTGCTTCTCTTAATACGCCAGTAGTATTTGTTTCCGCAATTGCTAGGGCGTCAATCATTACTGTTGGCATATTATTCATAATGGATGATAGAAAAGCAGCAATGAACCCCATTCCAACAGTAGCAATAAATAAGCCTTCTTCGGCAACCGTTTGAATGACACTTGCTAGAGCAGTGGTGAGTCCCGCATTTCCTAATCCATATACTACGACATACATTCCGATGGAAAAGAACACAATATCCCACGGCGCACCCTTAATAGCTTTTTTTGTATTTACTGCAGAACTTTGTCTACCCATAATTATGAAGAAGATAGCAATGGTTCCTGCAATAACGGAAACAGGTATATTGATAAATTCGCTGGTAAAGTATCCAATTACTAATAAGCCAAGGACATACCAAGATAGACGAAACATTTTATGATCTTTAATAGCATTTCTAGGTTCGGTTAATTTAGAAACATCATACGACCTTGGAATACTTTTTCTAAAATAAATCAGTAACACGGAAATGGTTGCAACTAATGAAAATAAATTTGGAATAATCATTCGTGAAGCATATTCAACAAATCCGATACCAAAGAAGTCTGCAGACACAATATTTACTAAGTTACTTACAATGAATGGCAATGATGTTGTATCAGCGATAAACCCACTTGCCATAATAAACGGAAAAATCATTTTTTCTTTAAAATTTAAATTACGTACCATAGCAAGTACGATTGGTGTAAGAATTAACGCTGCACCATCATTCGCAAACAAGGCAGCAACAATCGCACCTAATATACTGATATAGACAAACATTTTTATTCCATTACCCTTTGCAAAACGGGCCATATGTAAGGCAGCCCATTCGAAAAATCCAATTTCATCCAAAATTAAAGAAATAAGAATGATTGCTACGAATGCCAATGTGGCGTTCCAAACGATTTGTGTTACTTCGATTACATCACTAAACCCTACGACTCCTACAATTAGAGCTATAACTGCTCCTCCCATTGCAGACCAACCAATATTTAAACCTTTTGGTTGCCAAATGACTAGGACGAGGGTTGCTACAAATATGAGTATTGCGAGTATAAGCGTTGATGACAATGTTTTTACCTCCAATTAACAACAAGTAATTCGTGTACCCTTTTCTTCCAACTCTTTTAGTTTATCTTCTTGACTTGGCAATTGATCCAGAATCGGTTTGATGAATGAATAATACTCATTATTTTTATTTACCGAGTAGAAAATCCATTGTCCTTTCCTTTCTTCCACTACCAGTCCTAAATCTTTAAGCTTACGCAAGTGTTGACTAACAGCTGGCTGACTGAACTGAAATATTTCTACAAATTCACATACACAACAAGCGTGATTATCCATTAATTTCATCATCGTTAGACGTGTCTTGTCACCAAGCAGTTTTAAAATGTTCGCAGCTTTGTCTATTTCAAAAGATTTTTGCAGCATCTATATCCCTCCTTATTATTATTTATTATGAAAATAGTATATAACTATTTGCTTATATGTTCAATGGATTAACCTACAGAAACATGAAATTTTAAGAAATCATTTTATTTTATTCCCTACTACTACTATTCTTTAGGTTAGAATCCTTATATGCATGTATTAATTATTGGATTTTTAACTTCATATTTAATTTGATGCGTTTTCTAACTTTTCCCCACCGTTCCTGTAATCCAGCAGGCTTTTCTAAAATCCTAGTGTTGAAAACAAAGCCAATTTTATAGTCCTTTTCGAACAACTCTCATGCGGAACATCGTGTTAAAAGGGAGTTATGGGGAATTCAGCAAATAAATTTGATTAAAAAGGTTGCAATTTAATTTTATGGATAATATACTGTTGATAAATCAAAAAAAATTGATGTATTAGTTGGAGGTGAAATAATGGAATTAATTAAAAAAGTAAATGAATTAGGCGAAGATGAGGCACTTGATTTTTATGAAAATATGTTTAATGCTTTAGCTGATAAAATAAGATTAAAAATTATAAATGAAATTAGTAAAAGTCCAAATAAATCTTTGTGTGTCTGTGATTTAGAAGAAAAATTAGAGTTAAAGCAATCAAAACTATCTTATCACTTAAAGAAATTAGTAAAAGCCAATATACTTATACCCGAAAAACATGGTACATGGAACTATTATAAAATTAATGAAGAACAAATACAGGTTGTCTTATCTGAAGATACTTGTTGTAAAATTTTCTAACAGGTATCTTAGTTATTTATTATATAAATAAACTTTTTTTGATTTATATATCAAAAAAAGTTGATTTAAAGGTGAAGGAGTTATACTTATGACAGATTCAATTTTAGAATTTATAAAAACCTTTTTCATGCTATTTTTTGAATTGCTTGCCTTATTTATTGTAGTGAGTTTTATTGTGAGTTTAATTCAACAAGTAGTATCAGAGGTAAAAATTAAAAAATTTTTAAGTCGTCCAAACAAAGCTGTTAATTATTTACTTGGTACATTATTTGGTGCAATTACACCATTTTGCTCCTGTTCAACAATACCTGTGCTAGCAGGATTATTAAATGCCAAAGTACCATTTGGACCTTCAATGAGTTTTTTAATTGCTTCACCATTAATGAATCCGCTTATTATTTTCATGCTTTGGGTACTTTTAGGTTGGAAAATTGCACTATTATATTTTATCGTGCTAGGTGTTTTTAGTATTTTAGTAGGGTTTGTATTCTCGAAACTTAATTTAGTAGGGACGTATAAAGGTGTAACTGTTAAAGGTGATGGCTTTTTCAGTAATAAACAAGGGTCCAGAGTTAAGCAAGCTTTAAATGATGCATGGGCATTTCTTTATCCAATGCTTCCTTACTTATTCATAGGGGTCTTTATTGGTGCATTTATTTATGGATTTGTTCCGGCAGAGTTTATTACAAAATATGCAAGTGGTGACGGCATTTTCTCTGTAATGATTGCTTCGGTCATTGGTATTCCAATGTATATTAGACCTGAAACAATGTTACCTATTGCAGAAGCACTTGTTTCAAAAGGTATATCAATGGGTACTGTAATTGCTTTAGTTATTGGTGGTGCAGGTGCAAGTATTCCAGAAGTAGTTATGTTGTCTAAACTATTTAAGAAGAAATTTTTAGTTGCATTTATTTCAGCTATTTTAATTGTGGCTATAAGTACAGGTCTTATTGTTAATTTAATTCTTTAGGTTTAAAGAGAAAATAGTTGTTGCGCTTGCATCATCAAATTATCCTTTTAAGGAGGTGATATTCATGGCAGAAAAAAAGTCTGGTCTTAAAAAGTTGTTCTCTAAACCCAATCAAGCTTGCTGCAGCGTTGAAATTGAAGAAGTCAAACCGACTGAAAACAACAGCTGTTGCGGATCCTCAAAGGAGAACACTAATAAGCAACGGAAAGAGGCTTAATAAGGAAGGTCAAAACTCGCAATTATTGCAAAAGGGCTTCGTTTAGAGGCCTTTTTGCTTTAATTACTCATAGAAAAGGATGATACCAATGATTGTCAATCATGCAAGTACATTGAGTAAAGAATACTTTAAATCGTAAATTCAACTTATTATAATAGTGTTATTAACTATGTAGTAGGACGCTTTGTTGGAAGGTTTTTAAAGTTTTCCTATGAAGATACAGTTAGCTTAAATATGACAATTATTGCTAGGAATTCACCAGTGTCTTTGGCTATAGCTGTGACAGCATTCCCTGATCAACCTCTTATTGCTTTGGCTTTAGTTATTGGGCCGTTAATTGAATTACCTGTACTTGCCATAGTTTCGCAAGCTTTACTTTTCACAAGGAAAAAAAGTAAAAATAAAGACTATCCTATATAATCTAGGATAATCCTCCTTATTTTATTTAACAATCAGGCCGTTTGTTAGATTGTTCCAATCGGATAGATCAATGTAATTGTATCAAACCCTTTTATAAATTATCAAACTTTATTTCAAAGCCACAGTAACAGTGGATACCGACTTTTCACTAAAGGAAAAGGCATTTAGGTGAGGACACAAAAGGAATCGGAAATCGTAACAGATACGATACCGATTCCTTCTATGAAGACTAAATAAATAGATCACTTCTCACCATTTATTAATTAGAGAGTTTCCAACATTAATGTTTGCGAACAGCGCCAGATGGTTTAATTATACCGATGCACAAGGATCACAACATTGAAAATTACCAATAAATATTTTTCGTGTCCATAATGAATTGAACCACAATAATAAGTGCAAAGTTATTTACAATTTCACTTTGAAAATTAATTGTCGATATAAATGATGAATTCGTAATATATATTAGCTATGAAAGTTGAAGAATCAAGCATAAAATTTCCTAAAAAAAAATAAAGCATAAAGCTTCCAAACGGAAATTATATGCTTTACGTCACATATTAACAAAAAAAACCACCAAATATGTATTGGTGGAGACGGTGGGACATGCTCTTCCATGCTTTCGTCATGGCACTGACTATATCTTGAACCTGATCACTTCACAGGTTCTCCGGCGTCTTATGCGAAATGTTTATTTACCTTATCAAGGCAAGATTTCGCATCCTAGTACTACCATTGGAATGGCAGCCTATAAGTCGATACACGGCTGTTGGATTGCTCCACACACCGCTCGGCATTGCCTTATTGCTATAAATAACAACTTAGGTTTCACCGATAAAGCCGGATTTTCACTTTTGTATTACTACAAAAGGCGACTATTTACTAATCGAACCCACGTCCAGAGGTATTGCCACTCAGGCTTCTACACGCGTAGTTGGTATATTAGTCTTCACTGCATCATCGGCCTGCCAACAGGCTTTTAGAGCAGCTAGTCTGATTGGTTTCAACTATCATCCTCGAGACGGCGAATGACAGTATAGCCCGCTTCATTTGAGACCCTTCAATCTGCATCACGGGCGAATGCAGGAAGGATCGCTTTAGAACTACTTACGCAGCAGCTAAAGCTGGTTGATTGTTAGTTTTGCCAGTTATATTTAGGCGAATAACGTTTTACGAGCCGTAACCTCGACGTGCAACCTGAGCTCAATCTACCCCTGTCGAATCCGTAACGTCCCCGTAAAGAGTAACGCTCGGGTAAGCTTGAGCAATTATTAAATTGACTGTCGTCCTAACGACAATTCTTATTATATCACAAACTTGACAAAAATCAAGACCTGGTAAGCTTTACATGCGGTCGCGATCCTTGATTGCCCGGTCGATATCGCGTTTCATTTGCTTCCGCTTTAAATCTTCACGTTTATCATATTTCTTTTTCCCTCGGCCAAGACCGATTAATATTTTTGCTACACCATTTTTAATATAGACCTTCAACGGTACCAGTGCATACCCCTGCTGCTGCGTTAATCCGATCAATTTATCTATTTCTTTGCGATGCAGCAGCAATTTGCGGGTTCTAGTTGGATCATGGTTAAATCGATTCCCTTGTTCATATGTGGCAATATGCATATTAATCAGCTTTACTTCACCACGATCAATTCGTGCATGGGCATCTTTCAAATTGATTCTGCCCGCACGGATTGACTTAATTTCAGTGCCCTGAAGTACAATTCCGGCTTCATACGTATCCTCTATAAAATAATCATGCGATGCTTTTTTATTTTGCGCGATTGTTTTTCCGATTCCTTTTGGCATACCCGGCTTCCTCCTACTGCTTGCGTGGCTCTTATTTTATCAAAAATCAGTGGATTTAGCCAGTATGCCAAAATAATTGCCTTCTACTCCGTTAATCCTTTAGTGATCATATCGACATTCCATTCAATCATCTTTATATACGTATCTCCATCTTCACCTTGTTTCCCTAATGAATCCGTAAATATTTTCCCAACGATTGGTACACCTGTTTCATTTGAGACGGTTTCCATACTGCGAGGATCGACACTAGTTTCTACAAATAATCCAGGAATGTCCTTTTCCTTAATTAAATCGACAACGGATTTAATCTGATCTGGTGTGCCCTCATTTTCAGCATTAATTTCCCAAATATATGCTGCGTGAAATCCATATGCTGCCGAGAAATATTTAAACGCCCCCTCACTTGTTACCAACACTCGCTTTTCTTCTGGTATTTCCGCCACTTTTTTCTCTATTTCTTTTTCTAATGCTTCCAACTTTTTAATGTACTTCGTTGCGTTTTGTTCATATTTTTCCTTGTTATCCGGATCGATCTTGATCAAAGCATCTCTAGCATTTTCTGCATATTTAATTCCATTTTCTACAGCCAGCCATGCATGGGGGTCGGGCTCACCTTTATGCCCACCGGATTTAAGTAATTGCGGATCGATCCCTTTCGTAATGCGAAATACTGTCGCATCCTCTTCAGACTTACCAGCTGTCTCAATCATATTTTGAAACCAGGAGTTGCCGGTTTCTAAATTAAATCCATTATAAAATACAATATCTGCGTCTGTTGTTAGTTGCACATCATCTGGCAATGGATCATACGAATGCGGATCCGTTCCGATTGGTACAAGACTATGAACCTCCGCAAGATCTCCTGCGACGTTTTTCACGATATCATATAAAACGGAATACGTCGTCACAACCTGAAGCTTATCATCACTTGCTTTAGCATCCTTACCGTCGCCTTTATCGCCTGAACACCCTGCAATCAAAAGAACTGCAGCAAACAAAAAAGTTATAATGTATTTCTTCATTTTCCATACCCCTCCAATTTGTTTTAAGAATAAGAAGCCCGTTTTCTGCGCGTACGAATTTTTTTCCATAACACGCCATGCTTTGGAGAAAAAATAAACGTTACAACAAACATTGTTGCTGCCACCAAGACGATCGTAGCACCCGATGCCAGGTTAGCTTTATAACTAATATAAAGACCGATCACAGATGCAATCGTACCAAAACCTGCGGACAGAAAGATCATGGTCGATAACCGGTTGGTCAACAAGTATGCCGTTGATGCTGGCGTGATCAGCATGGCAACCACCAGGATGATTCCAACTGTCTGTAACGATGCAACCGTGACCATGGTTAATAAAGTCATCAAAAAATAGTGAATCAATTTTGTTGGGAGTCCGTATGCTTGTGCCATAGTCGGGTCAAAAGAGGTTACAAGTAACTCTTTATAGAAAACATAAACACTAACAAGTACAATCAGACCGATTATCAAGGTCATCCACATATCTGAGGACCGAACAGCCAGCACATTCCCAAATAAAATATGGTATAAATCGGTACTGCTCTTCATTAGCGTAATTAAAATAATCCCAAGTGCAAAGGCCGCGGAAAACACGATCCCAATGGAAGAATCGTTTTTAATCCGGCTATTTTGACTAATATAACCGATCCCAATGGCGGTCAGCACTCCAGTGAAAACCGCGCCAAAGAAAAAGTTGATCCCGAGGAAATAAGAAACCGCAACACCCGGAAGAACCGCGTGTGAAATAGCATCCCCCATTAAAGCCATTCCTCTTAGTACAATAAAACATCCGATTACACCACAAATGATTCCAACCATGACAGATGTTAACAGAGCTTTTTCCAAAAACTCATAATGCATAATTGCTTCCAAAAAGTTCATGCTTTCACCCCCAGTTCTTTTAGAAAGGAGAGTTGCCCTTGATAAGCTCGGATAATTGTCTCTGGCTGCATCACATCATCCACATCGCCAAATTCGACCAGCTCCTGATTCAGTAAAAGGACCTGCTGAAAATAATCCTTTGCTTTACTTAAATCATGGTGAACGACTAAAATTGTTTTCCCTTGACACTCAAGTTCCTTTAGTATCCGAATAATTGTTTCCTCGCTACCGATATCAATTCCTACAAATGGCTCATCAAGAAAAAAAACTTCTGCCTGTTGAGCAAGGGCCCGTGCAATAAAAACACGCTGCTGCTGTCCACCAGAAAGCTCACCAATTTGCCGGTTTTTAAAATCTTGCATTTGCACCTTTTCCAGACAATGTATCGCAAATTCTTTATCCTGCTTTTTCGGTTTTTTAAACATCCCAAGCCTTGGATAGCTCCCTATTAGCACCGTATCAATAACCGATATTGGAAAGTCCCAATCAATATCACTTCTTTGCGGCACATAGGCAATCTTTTTCCGAATATCCTTCCTATCTTTGTTCAAAATTACTATCTGACCATTATCTTTGGGTATTAGCCCCAAAACGGCTTTTAACAAGGTGGACTTTCCCGCTCCATTTGGACCAATAACTCCCACGAGCTTACCTGGAGCAATGGCAAAAGAAACATCCTTTACTGCCTCTTTACCATAGTAGGATACAGATAAATGCTCTACAGCAACAGAACTAATCATTTTCTACCCCTCTTTTCTTCACTGCTGCACAACTGTTTTTTGACGTTATACAGGTTAATTAACCTTAGTATAATTTGTAGTATATAATCTAAATAATTTTATGTCAACAATAAAATTTACCTAACGCAAAACTCATTGTATTCTTATGCTGCCATGACAAATTGATGACAACACAAACGTTTTTTTAGTTTTTTTAAGTGCGTGTTCAAAAGTCACCTAATGAGAAGCAAGAAGGTCGAGGCGGCGTAGCTCCCGGCACCGGGCTTGTACAGGAGGTACTGACTTCTGCTGTTGGCGATTGTCGTGGGCGGTTTTAGTAGAAGATCCTTATCCCAGGTACATGAGAAGCGGAAAAGCAAGCGGGCGACACGATTCGCCGCTTATCGTTTGGTGACTTTCTGAACATCCTCTTTAAACAAAAAAATTGCCAGCCCTGTTTGAGCCAGCAATGCCTTGCAAAATTCCGTTTAGGATTTTCTTTTTGTTTTACGTGGTTTACGACCATTTATTTCATTATCACGTTTCTTACGTCTTTTTGCCCCTGCCAATTCAAAGTCGACAGCACGCTCATCCAAATTTACACTTTCGACACGAACTCGAACCTCATCCCCGATGCGGTACATATTGCTCGTCCGTTCACCAATCAATGCTTGATTGCGTTCATCGTAATGATAATAATCATCGGTCAGCGTACTCACATGGACAAGTCCTTCGACCGTATTCTCCAATTCAACAAACATACCAAAGTTGGTAACCGAGCTTATAACACCTGTATATTCTTCACCAATGCGATCCTGCATGTATTCCGCTTTTTTCAGATCATCGGTTTCCCGTTCGGCATCGACTGCCGTCCGTTCCATTTCTGATGTATGTCTGGCTATTTCCGGCATGCGTTCTTTCCAGGCCTGAATCGTTTGCTTATCCATCTGTTTCTCAATCAAGTATGTCCGGATTAATCGATGAACAATCAAATCAGGATACCTTCTAATTGGCGATGTAAAGTGGGTGTAAAACTCTGTTGCCAAGCCAAAGTGCCCAATACTTTGCGGATCATATTTTGCCTGCTTCATGGAGCGCAGCATCAGTTTGGAAACGATCATCTCCTCAGGCTTTCCTTGAACCTCTTCAATCACCTTTTGTAATGCTTGTGGATGTACCTCATTAGCAGTACCTTTAACAACATAACCAAGGCCGGCTAAAAATTCGAAAAAATGCTGCAGCTTTCCTTGATCTGGCTCCTCATGAATGCGATGGATAAATGGTACATCCATCCAATGAAAATGCTCCGCTACCGTTTCGTTTGCTGCCAGCATAAATTCCTCAATTAAACGCTCGGCAACCGAACGCTCACGTAATACTACATCCTCTGCTTTCCCATTCTCGTCAACCAATACTTGTGCTTCTTTAAAATCAAAATCAATTGCCCCACGTCCCATTCGCTTGCCGCGTAAAATGGCTGCAAGCTTTTCCATTTTCTCAAACATCGGAACAAGCGCATCATATTTATCGCGTAGTTCCTTATCTTTGTCAACTAAAATTTTGTTGACATCACGATATGTCATCCGTTCCGTTGTCTTAATAACACTTTGAAAAATGTCGTGGTTAATAACTTCACCTTTTGTATTGATTTCCATTTGGCAGCCTAATGTGAGCCTGTCTACTTGGGGGTTCAAGGAACAAATCCCGTTAGACAGCCGGTGAGGAATCATGGGAATAACCCTGTCTACCAAATACACACTAGTCCCTCGTTCGAAGGCTTCTTTATCCATCGGTGTACCTTCTTTTACATAATAGCTCACATCTGCAATATAGACGCCAAGCTGGTAATTGCCATTGTCCAATTGTTTTACGGATACGGCATCATCAAGATCTTTTGCATCCGCTCCATCAATCGTGACAATTGTCTCATCACGTAAATCACGGCGCAGTACTATCTCTTCCTCCTTGATCGTATCCGGAGCATTCGCTGCTTGCGCTAAAACTTCATCGGGGAAATCTATCTTAATTCCATGCTTATAAATAATGGAAACAATATCGATGCCCGGATCATTTTTGTGACCGAGGATTTGAATAATTTCGCCTTCTGCACTTTTTCTATCTTCTGGATACTTTGTAATATGAACGATAACTTTATGACCACTTACTGCTCCCATTGTCATGCCTTTTGGTACAAAAATATCATTCGGAATTCGCTTGTCATCGGCAATTACGAAACCAAAAGCGCGATTATCTTCAAATGTCCCAACAACGGTATGAACGGCTCGCTCTAAAATTCGAATGACCGTTCCCTCTGGTCTGCTTCCACCGTCACTTTTCTTTTCCAGACGAACTAAAACCTTGTCATTGTTCATCGCTGACGCCATATCGGAATGATGAATATAAATATCGCGCTGATCCTCATCGTCTGGAATCAAAAAGGCAAAACCTTTCGCATGCATTTGAATACGGCCGCGAATCAGATTCATTTTTTCCGGCAAACCAAAACGATTTTTGCGGGTTCGAACAAGCTCTCCCGCCTCTTCCAGTTCATTTAGTGATTTTATCAATTCCTTAAATTCCTCAGCATACTCAAGCTCCAATATTTCCTCTAATTCATTAATAGACAACGGTCTTGTCCCACTTTCATGGAAAAAATCAAGTACCTGTTGTTTTATTTCCTTCATACGTTCACCTTCTTTCTCCTCTATTGTTGACCTTTTTGCGCTTTTTAAATCATTCGTGCCAGTCAAGTGATTCCAGGAAATGATAAATATCCTGGTACAGTTTTTCTTTTTCTTTATCAAGTGTGATCACATGACCAGATTCTTCATACCATTTGATTTGTTTATTCTCCGCTTCAACACTGTCATAAATAAATTCCGCGCTATCTGTATTAATCATTTGGTCTTTTCGGGCCTGAACAACAAATGTCGGGGTGTAAATGGTGTCGACATTGTTTTTTACTTCGGCAATAATGCTTCCCAGTTGTTTAAACAGGTCTGTAGAATTTTCTACCAAATCAGCGACTTCTTGTTTAATCGTATCGTCATTTTTTCCTTCCAGCTGCTTGTATTCCTTGGCAAATGATTTAAATCCTTGCGTCAGCTGTGTCGCATTGTCAAAAAACATCGGTGCACACATCGGGATTACTGCTTGCAACTTTTCCAAATAAGCTAGTTTTAGTCCTAAAACACCTCCAAGCGATAAACCGGCAACAGCTATTTCCGCATGCCCAAGATCCCGCAGATGTTGAAGCGCTTCTTGGACATCCTCCCACCACTCGTCGGGGTTTGCCTTGATTAACTCTTCCGGTGGCAATCCATGTCCTCTGTAAATCGGAGCATGTGAAGTATACCCTTGTTTTTCCAAAAAGCGTCCCAGCATTCGTACATCAGCCGAATGCCCGGTAAACCCATGTAATAACAATACCGCACGCGGGCCAGCTTTAAACGTAAAAGGTTCTGGTTGTTTTATTTTCATTATGCACAAACTCCTTTTTAAATCCTTACATTATTATTCTATTGTACATGATTTGACAAAAAATAACCCCCACCACGACATGCAGTAAGGGTTATGTGTATTACCTATTGTAAAACATATGCACTTAAGAAAGCTAAGGCGAAGAAGATTACTCCAGTCACGATTGTACTTCGATGTAAGATAAGATCCGCACCTCTAGCTTTTTGCTTACCGAATAATTGTTCAGCCCCACCTGAAATTGCACCAGATAAGCCTTCACTTTTCCCAGATTGTAATAGAACTAAAATAATCATAATTACTGCATCGATAACTAATAACACGTGTATTACACCTAACATTACCGCACCTCCTGAAACGAACAAATACCTATTCATTACTTTAGCATAATTCTGTTTTAGATAGCAAGTGATTTTTTAGTAAACCTGGATTATATATAATTGGACGTATCATTTAATTAATCTTATCCTGATTATATAGAATCTATAGAAACGGGTGAATAGAATGGAACGTGAATATTGGCTGCCAATGAATGATGGTACGGAAGTTTATCTGAAAAAATGGTATGAAGAAAACAGGAAACCAAAAGCAATCATCCAGTTTGCCCACGGAATGGTTGAACATATTAATCGTTACAAGGATTTTGCCAAGTTTTTGGTTGCCCAAGATATCTTCGTTTACGGAAATGATCACCGAGGACATGGTAAAACTGGGGACAAACAAGGGATGTTAGGCTATCTTGCTGATGAATCTGGTTTCTCCAAGACCGCCGAAGATCTCTATACAATAACCAAACATATTAAACAGGAATTACCCGGTACGCCAATTTTTTTACTAGGCCATAGCATGGGTTCCTTTTTAGCTCGCACCTACATCCAGACACATAGTAACGAAATTGCAGGCGTCATTCTGGCAGGAACAGGTTTCTATCCGCCGTTAACCTCCTATACGGGACGAAAAATTGCTTCGCTCCTGCCACCTAAAAAGCCAAGCAAGGTCATGAATTTTATCGCCTTTGGTACATACAACAAACGAATTCATCCAAACAAGACCGCCTTTGACTGGTTAACTAGTGATGCCAAAATTGTCCAGACATACATGGATGACCCATACTGTGGATACATTCCAACTGCCCAATTTTTTGTCGATTTGATGACCGGGTTATCGACCATTCATGATCAAAAGGGTAATCAAATGATTCGAAATGACCTGCCAATGCTGTTCATTAGCGGTGATGCTGATCCGGTTGGCAGCTATGGAAAAGGGATTTGGAAAACGGCTAACATGTATGCAAAAGCTGACCTGGAGAATATTACGGTTACGCTTTTCAAAGATGGCCGTCATGAAATTCTGAATGAAAGCAATAAAGCAGAAGTTTATCAACATGTCGTGGAATGGATAAGCAGAAATTTGTCGGCTTAATTTGGAATCCTTGGAAGAAGCCGGATAATAAAAGCGCTTTCAACCAAAACCTTGTTCTAAAGCGCTTCATAACTTGAAACTACTGCACGAAAGAGGTTAGAATAATAGGTAGAAATGCATACTTTATTATTTGGAAAGGCTGGTCGTAAAGAATGTCATATATTGACGGAATTGCTGCATCAAACGGGATTGCAATTGCCAAAGCATATCAGCTTGTAACTCCCGATTTAGCTTTTGAGAAAAAACCGATTGATAATCCAAACGAAGAAATTGCACGTTTGGATAAAGCATTAGCAACCTCGAAGCAGGAATTGGAAAAAATAAAAGCACATGCCAAACAGGAAATCGGAGATGAGCACGCCGAGATTTTCTCAGCCCATTTGCTTGTTTTAAGTGATCCTGAACTGATTAATCCGATCAAGGAAAAAATCACGGCAGAAAACGTTATGGCTGAGGCTGCGTTAGAGGAAACAGCCAATATGTTTATTGAAATGTTTCAAAACATGGAAAATGAATATATGCGTGAACGTGCGGCTGATATTAAGGACGTTACAAAACGTGTTATGGCGCATTTATTAGGGGTTACCTTCCCTGATCCAGCATTAATTAATGAAGAGGTAATCGTGATTGCCCATGATTTAACACCGTCCGATACAGCCCAGTTAAATCGGCAGTTTGTGAAGGGTTTTGCAACAGATATTGGCGGACGTACATCCCACTCAGCCATTATGGCAAGGTCACTCGAAATTCCAGCAGTTGTCGGATCAAAGGAAATAACCAATTTAGTTTCACATGATGATATGGTCATTGTTGACGGGCTGGAAGGAAAAGTCATCGTTAACCCATCCACTGATGAATTAGCAGCATACAAGGGAAAACAAGCCAAATTTGCTAAACAAAAAGAGGAATGGGCAAAATTAAAAGATGAGCCTACGGCTACTGCAGATGGTGAACAAGTAGAATTAGTCGCCAACATTGGTACTCCTGAAGACATTACAGGTGTCCTGGCTAATGGTGGAGAAGGTGTCGGACTTTATCGAACTGAATTTTTATATATGGGTAAATCAGAGCTGCCAACCGAAGAAGAGCAATATGATGCATATAAAGCTGTGCTAGAACAAGTAGGCGATAAACCTGTTGTTGTAAGAACACTGGATGTCGGCGGTGATAAGGAATTAAGCTATTTGGATTTGCCAAAGGAACTGAATCCATTTTTAGGCTTCCGCGCAATTCGCTTCTGTCTGGAAAACGAATCTGTTTTTCGCACACAATTGCGGGCACTGCTGAGAGCAAGTGTCCATGGCAATTTAAAAATTATGTTTCCAATGATTGCAACCCTGGAAGAATTTCGCCAAGCAAAAGCAGTTCTATTAGATGAGAAGGAAAACCTGACAGGTGAAGGCGTGGATGTTTCGGATGATATTGAAGTCGGGATTATGGTCGAAATCCCATCTACCGCTGTAATCGCCAAACAATTCGCTAAAGAAGTAGACTTTTTCAGCATCGGTACGAATGATTTGATACAGTATACAATGGCTGCCGATCGTATGAACGAACGCGTTTCCTATCTGTACCAGCCATATCATCCAGCAATATTGAATTTAGTTAACAATGTTATCGAAGCTGCGCATGGCGAAGATAAATGGGTTGGCATGTGTGGCGAAATGGCTGGGGACCCAATTGCGATTCCGATTCTCTTATCCCTTGGTCTTGATGAATTTAGTATGAGTGCAACATCGATCTTACCTGCCAGAACTCAGATTCACAAGTTATCAAAGGAAAAACTATCTTCCTATAAGGACAAGCTGTTAAGCATGGGAACCGCGGAAGAAGTTGTAGAATTTGTGAGGGAGAAAACGGAATAAGTTATAGAATGAGAATGAACCCGCCTGGGATCTATGTGTCCGAGCGGGTTTTTATTTTGCCCGGGTGATCGGCGACTTTGCGCGGTCGATCGGCGACTTTGCGCGGTCGATCGGCGACTTTGCGCGGTCGATCGGCGACTTTGCGCGGTCGATCGGCGACTTTGCGCGGTCGATCGGCGACTTTGCGCGGTCGATCGGCGACTTTGCGCGGTCGATCGGCGACTTTGCGCGGTCGATCGGCGACTTTGCGCGGTCGATCGGCGACTTTGCGCGGTCGATCGGCGACTTTGCGCGGTCGATCGGCGACTTTGCGCGGTCGATCGGCGACTTTGCGCGGTCGATCGGCGACTTTGCGCGGTCGATCGGCGACTTTGCGCGAAATATCGTCGGGTCGACGATATTTCGCGCATTCGTATTGCTATTTCGTACATTCCGATCCCACCCGTAACCCGCCCGCTCTGCTCACTCTACTAAACCCTACTCTGTAATAATCTCAAGCTTCTCCTCAATCGCAGTCCTTCCTTTATTCCGTGAAATCTGCTTTGGGTAGCCAATTTGCATTACAGCGGCAATCTTAACCTTCTCACCATCCAGCCCAATTTCCTGCACAAAACCGGGGTCATGCATATATGGGGTAATTGTCCACAGCATCCCTACACCGTAAGACCATGCGGCTAACTGGATATTCTGAATAAAGGCACAGACGGAGGAATATTCCTCTTCGTATCTGATCGGGTCTGGATCTTTTTCAAAGTAAATTAGTGCATGATGTGGGATCTCGAGTAAAAACTGTTTCATGGAATCGATCATCTTTAACGTCTTTGAATCATTATCCGTTTTCAGCATGCCAATCCGCTGATAACTCGATATAATCGTATCTACAAAAGCCTTTTTTCCATTTCTCTGATAGAGTTTAATATTCCATGATTCCTTCATATAATGGGTTGGCGCCCATGTTCCATATGTAAAAATCTCTTTTAGAATTGACAAATCAACTTCCTCCGGTTGAAAACTAAACGTGCTTCTTCTTTCCTTGATTGCCTGTAAAACATCGATGGTGATCACCTCGTTCATCTATCTATTTCTCCCTGAAAATAGATTAGCACATTGTGTCACCATAAAAAAATTATTTAAAATGCTTCTCCCGTCATCACCGACATAAATTCTTTGTAAAATTTCGGATAGTCCAGTGTAAAAGCAATCCGGTGTTCTCTCCCCTTGTCTTTTTTAAGATTTACATATGGTCTGATATCAGCAATACTTTGGCCTTTGGCAACCCCTTCATCTTTTTGCACAATATGAACAGGAAGATTCCGGAACCCAAACATGTCTTCATGGATGGTCGCCATCAACGCTAGCGCATCATGAATGGGACTACCCTGAGCCTTGGGATTACGCTTTTTATAGAAATTATAATAGTAATCAAGCATCGGTTTAATGATTTTTGCCTTTCCCACGTAATCAATATAATCGGCCATTTTCGGTGTAACAATTGCTTGTTCCGTAACATTTAACGGAATGATCGTCACGTTATGCGCATGGCTTAATACCAGATTAGCTGCAACTGGATCCGCATAAAAATTGGCTTCCGAGACAGCCGTTATATTACCAGGAACCCAAAATGCTCCACCCATGATATAGTAGGATTTTACCTTATTCATTAATTCCCGGTACAAAGTAAACATCGTGGCAAGCGAGGTAAGCCTACCAATGTTTACAATAATTAACTCATCCTGGTAACTTTTAATAATATTTATTATTTCAAAAAAATTTTCAATCACTCCATCAGGAATTTTCGGGGGGATAATCGGACCGAGCCCATACTCTCCATGAATTTCCGGAAAAAATTCAGGAGTCTCCCCGGTCAAAGGAATCTCCGCCCCTCCTATAATGGCAACTTCCTTTTCTGAAATCCCAAATAAATTGGACAGATACCGTACATTCCTTATTGCTCGATTTCTTGGTATATTACCATAATCGGCCACAACACCAACAATATCCACTTCATCCTTAAAATATCCATATATAAGTGCAATCGTGTCGTCAATTCCAACATCCCCAAAAAGCAACACCTTGACCGACATGTAAATCCTCCCTGTTTTTGAAAATATGTACACTTTTACTCTTACACTATTACACCTGTATGTTGTCCTAGACCATCAATTTTTACTCATAGAAAATGCCACTTATCCTTTTTCTGGATAAGTGGCATTGATCCACCTACAACTAGATTATTTCTTCAAATTATAAAACGCAGTTAAACCGGCATATTCACCCATGCCCGCAAGTTCATCTTCAATGCGAAGTAATTGATTATATTTCGCAACCCGATCTGTACGGGATGGTGCACCTGTCTTGATTTGACCAGCATTCGTTGCAACCGCAATATCGGCTATCGTTGCATCTTCCGTTTCGCCAGAACGGTGGGAAATAATTGCTGTATAGCCAGCTCGTTTCGCCATTTCAATCGCTTCAAACGTTTCAGTCAATGTACCGATCTGATTTACTTTAACAAGGATAGAGTTTCCGACCCCTTGCTCAATTCCTTGAGCAAGTCGTACTGTGTTGGTAACGAATAGATCATCACCAACTAATTGGATCCGGCCGCCCAAACGATCGGTTAATTTCTTGTGACCTTCCCAGTCGTTTTCGTCTAATCCGTCTTCAATGGAAATGATCGGGTATTTTTCAACTAACGATTCATACCAGTCAACCATTTCTTCCGAAGTACGAACTACGCCCTCCCCTTTCAAATTGTACTTGCCCTCCTCATACATTTCGGATGCGGCAACATCCATGGCCAGCTTCACTTGTTCGCCAGGTTTATAGCCAGCCGCTTCAATTGCTTCGACTATCGTTTGTAACGCCTCTTCATTGGAGCCAAGGTTTGGAGCAAATCCACCTTCATCACCAACAGCTGTATTATAACCTTTTGATTTTAAAACATTTTTCAGTGAATGGAAAATTTCCGCCCCCATCCGTAATGCTTCCTGGAATGTAGGTGCGCCAACAGGCATGACCATAAATTCCTGAATATCAACATTATTATCAGCGTGTTCTCCACCATTTAAAATGTTCATCATAGGTGTTGGCAATGTATTGGCGTTAAATCCGCCTAAATAGTTATATAATGGAACCTCTAAATAACTTGCTGCTGCATGGGCGACTGCCATCGATACACCTAAAATAGCATTGGCGCCCAATTTACCTTTGTTTTCCGTACCGTCAAGCTCAATCATCAACCGATCAATGATGTTTTGTCGCGTAACATCCAAGCCTATTAATTCAGGTGCAATTACTTCATTTACGTTCTGAACCGCTTTTAAGACACCTTTTCCAAGATAACGATCTTTATCGCCATCCCGCAATTCTACTGCTTCATGTTCACCAGTTGATGCACCACTTGGAACCAATGCCGAACCAAATGCACCTGATTCTGTGAAAACTTCTACTTCTACTGTCGGGTTACCACGAGAATCTAATACCTCGCGTGCATATATGTCTGTAATGTATGGCATAACCATCTCTCCTTTATTTTTTAATTAACGATTCGCCTGTCATCTCTTTCGGTTTTTCAATATCCAATAAATCAAGCATTGTTGGAGCTACGTCAGCTAAAATACCGCCATCACGCAGTTCCACATCTTTCTTAGTAACGATAACCGGAACTGGACTGGTTGTATGGGATGTCATCGGTTCTCCATCAGGGGTGACAACCTCATCCGAATTCCCATGATCAGCAAAAATAATCGCATAGCCGCCAAGCTCGGTAATTTTATCAACAACTTTACCTAGGCATTCATCGACGGCTTCAATTGCCTTAATGGTCGGTTCCAATTTCCCGGAATGCCCAACCATATCTGGATTGGCAAAGTTCAGGATGATTGCATTTTCCTCACCCTCGTCAAGCTCATGAAGCAATGCATCGGTTACTTCATAGGCACTCATTTCCGGTTTCAGGTCGTAAGTTGCCACTTTCGGTGAATCAATCAAAATACGTTTTTCACCTGGAAATTCCTGTTCGCGCCCACCACTCATAAAAAATGTGACATGCGGATATTTTTCCGTTTCCGCTATCCGCAATTGTTTCAAATCGTGCTGTGCCAATACTTCACCAATTGTATTATCCAGATTTACGGGTTCATAGGCAACATAACCATCGATCGATTCACTGAAATTCGTCAGCATTACAAAGTCAAGATTTTTCGGGACTTTATCTCCCCGGTCAAAATCGTGAAAATCTTCATTCGCGAATGTCCGGGAAATTTGGATAGCACGATCCGGACGGAAGTTGTAAAAAATGATCGAATCTTCATCCTCAATGGTAGCATTAGGGTTACCATTCTTATCAGTAATAACAGACGGAATTACAAATTCATCATAAATCCCGTTTTCATAGGAGTCGTCAACCAGCTCATAAGGGTCCTGGTATTTCGGACCTTCCCCATAAACCATTGCATCATAGGCCTTCTTTACCCGATCCCAACGCTTATCACGATCCATTGAGTAATATCGCCCGGAAATTGTTGCAAATTTGCCTACTCCATATTCGGTCATTTTCTCTTCAGTTTGTTTAATGAATTCTTTGGCCGTTTTCGGACCGACATCACGTCCATCGAGAAATGCGTGTACATAAACCTTTTCCAGTCCCTGATCACTCGCTAGCTTCAATAATGCAAACAAGTGGGAAATATGGCTATGGACACCACCGTCGGATAGCAGCCCAAAGATGTGTAATGCTTTATCATGCTGTTTCGCGTGTTGCATCGATTTGACAAAGGCACTTTTCTCGAAAAAATCCCCTTCCTCAATCGATAAATTGACTCTTGTTAAACTTTGATAAACAATTCGACCCGCACCAATATTCAAGTGGCCAACCTCCGAATTGCCCATCTGTCCCTCGGGGAGTCCTACCGCTTTACCACTTGCCTTTAACTGGTTATGCGGATACGTTTTCCAATAGCGGTCGAAATTTGGTTTATTTGCTTGCTTAACGGCATTTCCCTGTACTTCTTCGCGAATACCAAATCCGTCCAGAATAATAATTGCCGCTAATTTATTACTACTCATTTTGTACCCGCCTCCACAAGCTTAAGAAATGATGCTGCTTCAAGACTTGCACCACCAACCAGTGCCCCATCAATATCCGATTTGGCAAGTAATTCATCAACATTTGCCGGCTTCACACTGCCACCATATTGAATGATCACTTTTTCCGCCGTTTCGTTTGATGTTACCTCCTTGATGACATTACGAATGTGTGTGCATACTTCATTTGCCTGGTCACTTGTAGCAGTTTTTCCGGTTCCAATCGCCCAAATTGGTTCATAGGCAATAATTGTATCGGCTACTTGCTCGTCTGATAAACCTTCCAATGCTTTGCGCACCTGACTTTCCACATGGTTCATGGTTTCATTTGCTTCCCGTTGTTCAAGTGTTTCACCGACACATACAATCGGCGTAAGGTCATGGCTGAATGCGGCATGTGTTTTTTTATTAACTGTTTCACTTGTTTCAGCAAAATATTCACGACGTTCTGAGTGACCAATGACAACATGGGTAACCCCTAAATCGTTTAGCATTACCGGGCTTACTTCACCAGTGAACGCGCCATTATCTTCATAATGCATGTTTTGTGCACCAATTTTCACACTAGAACCTTTTGCCTTCTCAGCGAGCGAGGCTAAAAAAGGAAATGGCGCACAGACAATTACCTCGACGTGCTCATTGCTTGGCGCTTTTGCAGCAACCTCTTCGACAAATTGATTCGCTTCTGACAATGTTTTGTTCATTTTCCAATTACCTGCGATTACGTTCTTGCGCATTGTATCACCTCATCAACATTATTTATCTCGCATTAGGAAGTTTTACTTTTCATCAAGTGCTTGTACGCCTGGAAGTTCTTTCCCTTCCATAAACTCAAGCGACGCTCCGCCACCAGTTGAAACATGATCCATCTCATCGGCAAAACCAAATTTTTCAACGGCAGCAGCGGAGTCACCACCACCAATTACTGTATACCCTTCTGCATTCGCCAATGCTTTGGCAACGGCCATCGTTCCACCAGCAAAAGCATTTATTTCAAATACACCCATTGGCCCATTCCAAATGATTAGCTTCGAACCAGTAACAATTTCACTATAAAGGTCACGTGTTTCAGGACCGATGTCTAGTGCTTCCCAATCAGCGGGAATTTCATCGATCGCAACAATTTTTGTATTGGCATTCTCGGAAAAATCATCCGCAACAACAGCATCGACCGGCAGTACAAACCGGACACCTTTTTCCTCGGCTTTTTTCATAAACTGCTTTGCTAAATCCAGCTTATCTTCTTCCAGCAAGGATTTTCCGATTTCATGTCCCTGTGCTTTAATAAACGTGTAGGCAAGCCCGCCGCCAATAATTAAATTATCCACTTTGTCCAGTAAATTGTCGATCACATTGATTTTGTCTTTTACTTTTGCACCACCAATGATTGCCGTAAATGGCCGCTCAGGATTTTCCAACGCCTTGCCTAATACACGGATTTCCTTTTCCATTAAAAAACCGGCAGCAGCAGGCAATTTTTCAGCAACACCTGTCGTTGAAGCATGTACGCGGTGCGCTGCACCAAACGCATCATTCACATAAAGGTCGGCCATAGCAGCAAATGCATCCACTAGTGCTGGATCATTTTTTTCCTCACCAGGCTCGAACCGCACATTTTCAATTAGTAGAACATCCCCCTCTTGAAGCTCGGAAATGGCTTTATCGACCTCTTCCCCGTAAACAGCGTCGGTTTTTATAACCTCTTTGCCAGTTAAGTCGCTTAGCCGTTTTGCTACAGGATCCAGTCGCAATTCCTCAACCACTTGTCCCTTAGGCCGACCAAGGTGGCTTGCTAATATAACGATTGCACCCTGTTCTGTCAGATAGTTGATGGTTGGCATTGCAGCCCTAATTCGCGTATCATCGGTAACCTTGCCTTCATTCATCGGCACATTAAAATCCACACGGCAAAAGACCTTTTTCCCTTTTACCTCAAGGTCTTTCAGTGTTTTCTTATTCACAGCAATAGCCTCCCTTGAAATAATATGTATCAGGTTTGTTTTTCCCTTATATGCCATCTTTAATCGTAATGAAAAATGGAGGAGGAAAATACATCCTCCCCCATTATAGCCTATTTACCGCTTATAGTCCTTTTTTGCTTAAAAATGCTGCCATGTCTACGCAACGTGTTGAATAGCCCATTTCATTGTCATACCAGGAAACAACTTTAACCATGTTGTCTTCCATGATCATGGTCGATAAACTATCAAAGATTGACGAATGCGGGTTGCCAACAATATCAGAAGAAACAAGTGGATCTTCTGTATATTCCAAGATTCCTTGCAAGTCGCCATTAGCAGCTTCTGCAAATGCTTTGTTTACTTCCTCTGCTGTGACATTCTTATCTAATTCAGCTACCAAGTCAATGATAGAACCGTCTGGAGTTGGAACACGAATCGCCATTCCGTTTAGTTTACCATTCAGTTCCGGTAATACTTTTCCAACTACTTTAGCTGCACCAGTTGTGGTTGGAATAATATTTTGTGCGGCAGCACGAGCACGACGATAGTCTTTATGCGGCAAGTCAAGAATTTGCTGATCATTTGTATAGGAGTGAACAGTTGTCATTAAACCGCGTTTTAGACCAAATTTTTCATGAAGTACTTTCGCAAGTGGTGCGATACCGTTTGTTGTACATGATGCATTTGATAATACATGGTGTTTAGCAGGATCATAATCTTGTTCGTTGACACCCATTACCATTGTTAAATCTTCTTCTTTAGCAGGTGCTGAAATAATAACTTTCTTCGCGCCAGCATCCAGATGTTTTTGGGCATCATTGCGTTGCGTAAAACGGCCGGTGGATTCAATGACGATTTCTACACCAAGGTCACCCCAGCCTAAATCAGCGGGATCACGTTCGGAAAGTACCTTAATTTCTTTTCCGCCAACAACGATATTCGATCCATTCACAGAAACTTCCTCGTCTAGTTTTCCATGAACAGAATCATACTTCAATAAGTGTGCCAGCATGTTAGCATCGGTTAAATCATTTACTGCCACTACTTCTACTTCATCATTTTTTAATGCTTGACGAAATACATTACGTCCAATACGTCCAAAACCGTTAATTCCTACTTTTACTGCCATGTTATATTCCTCCTATGATAATAATTTTAAAATATATATTTAAAGGGATCTTCCCCTTAATATCTGTTCTGCTGCAGCTTCATCGGTAATAAACAAATCACTTTTACCCTGTTGAAAATAAGAAGTAATAGCCAGCGCCTTGGATCTTCCTCCGGCAACGGCAATAACCGATTTAGCCTCGTGTAAATCTTCCAGCTGAATGCCGATAGTACGAACCTTATGAACGACATCACCCGCTTTATTGAAGTAATAACCGAACGCCTCACTTACCGCGTCTTTAGCTACTAATTGCCTAATGATTTCATTTGCTGTTTTTCGACGCTTTGCCATTGTAAGTGCATCGCCAATTCCATGCAGGACAACATCCGAGCCACGAATCAATTGCAAAATTTCATTAATTGCTGGCTCATTTAGCATTGTCTGATAGGATGTCTCACTTAAAGGATCGGGTACATACAACAGACGATAATCACCGTTTGCTTTTCGTGCCATTTCCGCCGCGATAGTATTCGCCTGATTTTCAACCTTCTCGCCAATACCACCTCTAGCTGGCACGAACAGACATTGATTTGAGGCAGTGAATGGAACCATTGCGTGTGCTACAGCTGCCATTGTCGTCCCGCCCGTAACGGCAACCGTTTGATTTTTCATGATGGTTGATTTAAGAAATGACACACACGCCTTACCCATTTCTAATTTTACCCAGTTCTCATTATCACTATTACCGGGAACAACGATAGCTTTTCCTACATGTAATGTATCCTTTAATTGCTCCTCCAAAACGGTTAGCCCCATCATTTCCTTCATAAAAGCAGCCATCTGCTCTACTACTACTTTTCCCTCTTCTGTGATAAGCATTCCTTTTGTTGTCACATCAATTAAACCCTGATCATGCAATAAATCCACTTCCGCTCGGACAACACGTTCGGTAAGTGATAAATGTTCAGCAAGCCCTCTCCTGCCAATTGGCTGAAACATATTAACGCTATTTAAAATGGTATAACGCTGCTGCATGGTATGAAGTAAATCCGGGTATAATTTTTTTTGTAAATCTATTAAAGCTCTCATTCATAAGCTCCTTCATTGGATCAATAATGTCCCAGATGGTCGTATTATGTCCCACATGGAGCAAAAAAATACACAGAAGAAATTTGGTACATTTTTATTCTATCATAAAGCAGGATAAATTCAACTTTTAGACATTATGTAGTCGTTTTAATGCATTATCCAGTGAATTGTAATTAATCTGCTCGCAGTTCAGCTCCGTTTCATTAATTTTTATATATGGAATCAATAACTGATATTCCTCCAGCCATTCATCATTCGTATAAATATCCCGTTCTTCAATCGTAAAATGGTAGTCATGCTGCAAAAGTTTCAAAAGTGCATATGCATCCTCACACAATGAACAATTTTCCTTCGTATAAAAAATTACAGGTGTCACTTGATTACCCCGCTGTTCTGTTATATATAGGTAAAAGTAATTAGCGATTATCTATCCTTATTGTGCCATATTCACGGTATTGCTACAAATATTTTAAGGGCCCGCCCTGTTTTTGGTAAAAAATGAAGTTGACGCCGGGTTTTACGTTTTTAATCAAGGGGGGTCAGTGACTTTTCGGCTATGTTCAGGGACTTTCAATGAATCTTCAGCATCTTTTAACTCCTGTTCAGCAACTTTCTGCCTAACTTCAGTACAATATCCAAAACTTCAGCATTCCTCTAAAAACATAGTGGGATTGCCAGTTTAGCGGCTAGAGTACTATTGCTCTATTTTTTAGTTTGGCTCGGTGTTATTACCAAGAACGATGCGATATTGACTTATCGTACAGATGCGGGTGTTGTACACCAGGCGCTGGAGCGGAACAGGGCCTACTCTGCCGGGAACGAAATTGAATCAAAATAAAACAAGGATGAATCAACTCCACCCTTGTTTTATTCACTAGTGTTTTACGACTTCCTGTCCTCGAACATTCCAAGTAACAGCGAATAATATAACGGCTAAAACACAAGAACCAACTAGCAGCATAAAGCCTGTATGCCAGCCTGAAAACTCCACAACATAGCCAAGTAAAGCATTAGCCATCACTGCTCCGCCTAAATAGCCAAATAAGCCAGTTAATCCAGCAGCAGTACCGGCAGCTTTTTTCGGTACAAAATCAAGCGCCTGTAACCCAATTAACATAACCGGTCCATAAATCAGGAAACCAATCCCAATTAGCGCAATGTTGTCAACCAATGGGTTTCCTGCTGGGTTTAACCAGTAGACTAAAACCGCGATCAATACGCCGGCCATAAATACAACACCAGCCGGGCCGCGACGTCCTTTGAATACTTTATCGGAAATATAGCCACATAAGAGTGTTCCTGGAATACCTGCCCACTCATACAAAAAATAGGCAACTCCGGATTCCTCCATATTAAACCCTTTTTCTTCGCTTAAGTAAGTTGGAGCCCAATCAAGCACTCCATATCGCACGAAATAAACAAATATATTTGCAACTGCTATTGCCCAGACCCATTTGTTATTTAGAACATGTTTAAACAGTATTTCTTTTGTTGTTAATTCTGTTTCAAATGTTTTCTTTGATTTGCTAGGATAATCATTCCGATGTTCCTCAATAGGAGGCAAGCCAACCGATTGTGGGGTATCCCGCATTAAGGCAAAGGCCACTATCGCAACCATGATTGCCACAATTGCCGGAAGAATGAACACACCTTCATATCCAATGTATGATGCCCCAAGATAAGTGGATATAAGTGAAACCCCAGCTATTGCCAGTGGAGCCATCAATCCTCCGCCAACATTATGTGCCACATTCCATATTGCTGTTTTACCGCCTCTTTCACTAACACTGAACCAGTGAACGAGTACTCTTCCGGATGGCGGCCAGCCCATTCCTTGAAACCATCCGTTTACAAATAGCATAATAAACATGATTGCAACAGACGATGTGAAGAAAGGAATAAATCCCATTAATAAATTAACAATAGCTGATAGCACTAGTCCAGCAGTAAGAAAATACCTTGCATTACTACGATCCGACACCGTTCCCATGACAAATTTGCTTATACCATAGGCAATCGAAATCGCCGATAATGCCAAACCCAATTCTCCTTTTGAAAATCCTTGATCCGTTAAATAAGGAATTGCCAGAGAAAAGTTTTTACGAATTAAATAGTATGCCGCATAACCGATAAAGATTCCGATAAACACCTGAAGTCTAAGCTTTTTGTATTCGGAATCAATCTTTTCCTCAGGTAACCTTTCCACTGCAGGTGCAGGTTTAAAAAAATTTAACATATAAATCCTCCCTGATGTAAACTATCCATGTGTTGTTAAAAATCCCACATAAAGCCGCTAAAAGTCCGTGTTCAAAAAGTCGCCGAATTGGGTCTTGAAGGTCGAGGCGGCGTAGCTTTGAGCACCGGAGTGTACATAAAAAGGTACATGAGGAGCGGAAAAGCAAGCGGGCGACACGATTCACCGCTTATCATTTGGTGACTTTTTGACCATCCTCTAAAAGCCATTTTTGCAATGTATTTAAGTATCATGTCCAATTGAATTAAATTTATTATCTAATCCAGTACAAACAATTATTCACCTCTCTACTTTATATTTAGATTTGAAAAGATTAACTGTAAACAGCAAAAAACCTTATACTTAAAGAAGCACCATCCATTTTAGAATGGGCTCATAAAATATAAGGCTCTCCAAATCTCCGGCACGCATTAACTTGTCATATGTATAGTAAACGTTTTCGAAAGTGCCGTCAACCTTTTTAAATGAGTGAAAAAATAGTAACTATTTCATTCCCGATTTACAATCCATATTTTCCGATAAATACTAATCCAGTCTTTGATCGCAACTATCAAACAACGGACATCCATCACATATTGGCTTGGTCCGACAAAATTGTTTCGCATGTTCAACCAGGAGTGCATGAAATTCATTATATAATACCAGATCGTTTGGCAATCTCTCCTCTACCCGCTCTCTTAATCCGTCATATGAAGTCGGTATATCATATCCCAGCCGATGAAAGATTCTTCTCACATATGCATCAGCTACAAAGATTGGTTTATCAAATGCATATAGCAGCATTACATCTGCGGTTTCCTTGCCAACCCCCTTAATACTTAATAGTTCACGCCGTAACCCTTGTCTGTTCATTTTCTTTATTTCCTCGATATCATAATGATAGGTTTTAAACCAGTCAATAAATGCTTTTATCCGTTTTGCCTTTATGTTGAAAAATCCACTTGACCTGATAAGCTCGGCAAGTTCCTCTATAGGCAAACGATCAATCATTTCCGGTTCCAAAAAGGGGGATAATTTTGTTAATGCTTTCTCAGCATTACGCCAGTTTGTATTTTGCACCAGAATCGATCCAATCATCATCTCAAAAGGAGTATCTGCCGGCCACCAATTTTGTGGACCATAATGATTGAACAGCGTTTCATAAATTACCTGATAACTTCGCTGCATTTTAAACCTCCATCACAAATCTAGTAAATTTGGAACAGCACCATTCAACTTTTCAATCTCCAGTAATTTTTCTTTCATTGGAACCTCCACGATAGCCAGCCATCTTGCTATCTCTCCCCTTGACCGGAGCATGGCTTTTAAATGTTCCAGACTGAAGGAATTTTTTGTGCAAAAGTTTGATCCATTTTTTGTGTCGTTCCATCAATGCCCCTGATTGTGGAAAAGATTGCTTAAATACATTGCTGTTTCCAAATGTTTAGTTTGAAATTGGCTCGGTGTAAGTCCAGTGCTACGCTTAAACGCATTGTAAAAACTAGAAATACTTTGGTATCCTATTTGATAGCCAATCTCTGTGTTGTTTAATCTCGTTGTTAATAGAAGCTCTTTTGCCTTCCTGATTCTGACTTTCTCCAAATACATACGCGGCGTATACCCGGTCCTTTTACGAAAGATCCGATTTAAATGGAAACAGCTGACTCCTACCTCTGCTGCCATATCATTTAAATGAATGTTTTTCCAAAAGTTATTTTTAATCATCTCTTTAGTGTCTTCTATTATGGATTTGATTGGGTCATAATTTATTAATTTCAAATCGGGTCGACATCTTTTACAAGGACGATATCCTGCTTTTTGGGCTTCGACAGCATTTGAAAAAAAAGATACATTATTATACTTAGGAGTTTTGGACCTGCATGATGGTCGACAAAAAACACCTGTTGTCTTTATCGCATAAAAAAATTTCCCATCATATTCAGGGTTACATGCAACTGTTGCATCCCACATTATAGCTTTAGAAATATTACTTATTTCTTTCATTTGCCTTTTCACCCCTACGGAAAAATAATTTTACCAAAAAACATGTAAATGACGTACAATGCGACTACTATCACTGGAACAAGAATATACAATTGGAAAAACGGTAAAACAAGTAAACATAAAATGAATGATACTAATGAGGCCAACCACGCTAACGTTTTCTTCTTAAACAATTTAATACCAGCGCCCATAGATAAAATATAGACTAAAATCCCTAGAGAAGTCGGGATAAATAAAATATCATTAAATGTTAGTGAAAGTATTTCTGTAGTTAAAACACCGGCTACTGCAAAGCAGATGACAAATAAAACCATCCGTCTCGGAATCCCAGTAGTTGCATGCAATTTTGAAAATACTTTTGGAAAAGATCCCTCCCTGCTTAAAGAATACCCTAATTGAGTTAGACTAGCTACAAACGCGTTCGCTGTCCCTGTACAAATAATAACTGCCAAAACAGCCGTAATAACTTTGGCACCTATTCCCACTGTATCCCCCATAATAACACCAATAGGAGATAGGTTACTTTCTTCACTACCATATGTTGCGGTTCCTATGGTGACAAAACTTAAGGACAAAAACAATATACCAATGACGATCACACTAACAAAGGTACCTTTTATAATATCCTTGTCAGGCTTTTTAAATTGATGTGCCAGACTGCAAATCGCCTCCCACCCAAAAAATGACCAAAAAATAGCCGTTATAGCACTTCCGACTGAAAACCATCCATTAGGTACAAAAGGGATAAAGTTTTGCCATTGAATACTTGGTAATGACAAAAATACAGCAAGTAGTAAGAGAACAAGTAAGCAGGTACTTAAAATCAATGCAATATTACCACTTACATTCATCCCGTAAAAATTAGAAATGCCTGCGATAGCTAAAATAAAAACGGCAATAAGGTTTGTTTCAAAATGAGAGAATCCAAATGCCTGACTGACATAAAAGGCACCGGTTAAGGAAACTATTGTTTGACCTACCGCTGCTGTTATAAAATAAAACCACCCAACAATGTTACCAATGTGATATCCAAAAGAATTTCTAACAAAGGTTGCAGCACCACCAGCATCTGGATATTTACGGGCTAAATTCGCAAATGAATAAGCAAGTGGAAAATTGATTACTATCACGATGATCCAGGATACAATGGACGCTGGACCTGCCATTGAGGCCGTAACTCCTGATAAAAACAGAACCCCTGACCCTAAAATAGCTGCAATGTATAAAGCAATACCTTGAAATAATCCAATCGATTTATTCTCCATAACTTCACCCCTGTTCTACATTTACTGTACCAACCAAGGGGTAAGAAATTCTTCTTGTTTTTTGCGGTTAAATTTATAAAAAAGATGAAATTCAAAGTATCTCGAATAGGGTTTAAAAAACAAGATCGCAAAAGTTTTTTATTATGTACTAAATATTTGCCAGAACAGAAAAGTAAGTATCCGCCGGTTCTACCGGCGGATACTTACTTTCTCTGAATCGGGGAGGTTAATTCCCCGCCCACTTCAACTTTTCCAAAAAACATTGATGCTGGTCTAACATAGATTACCCCCAATATGATCACTGCAAGGTTTAGGGCTTGTGGCTTTAGCCATGGGAGTTGCAAGAATACATTAATCCAATTATAACTCCAAAGGTAAAATACGAATTATTTATTAAACAAAATCATTTCACAAAAAAGAAGGAGAATTTACAAAATAATAGAATTATATATATATATAAATGGTAAAAAGGTGGTGAGTTGGAATAATTTCGTAGTTTAGAAGTCTTACAAAATATTTTAAATGGAGGATCTATTTATGAGAAAGAAGTTTATTTATTTGTTTTTATTAGTTGGTATTATTATTTTCGCTCTTCCAATTTCTATTTCTGCTGAGGAAGGTAATACCAACCAAAACGACATGATAACATTGGATGGAGAAGTAATTAAATTTGAAGACTATAAAGACAAAGTTAAAACAGACACTATTACCAACATAGAACCTACTGAGCCTAAATACAATAACCCTTTTGAAACAAAATATTTAAATAAAAATAATTATAAAGCAATGGAAAATCAAACTATTGGTATTTCAAATACGATAAATGAAATAATCCCATTTGCTGTAATTGGTACTGATGGAAGAGAAAAGGTTAATGATACTGACGTGATGCCATACAGAGCAATCTCGTTCATCTCTTTAACATTTGAGAATGAGGGATCTGGTACTTGTACTGGCACAGTAGTTGCTAGAGATTTAATTCTCACAAATGCTCATTGTCTTGATAATGAAGATAATGGAAATGCCGTTAGTTCTACTGTCTACCCTGCAGTTTATGATAGTCATTATAGTTACGGTGCATGGCAAATGGAAGAAGCGTATATCCCGAGAGGTTGGTCTGAAAATCGCGATATAAAATATGATTATGCAGTAATAAAGGTAGAACCCCTAGGTGATCTTCATGTAGGAGAAATTACTGGGACACTTGGTATGACAGACCAAAATTTGAATTCTGAGACCGTTAGTGTTTATGGATACCCAGGAGATTTGATGGCAGAGGATGGTCAGATTTCTCAATGGGGCATGTCTAGTTCTGTTTACGACTGGAATCAGAATATGGTCTATTATACACTTGATACAAATAATGGACAATCAGGTTCTCCTGTGTTAAATACTAATAACGAAGTTGTCGGGGTGCATAGGGGTAGTTGGGTTGATGCAGATAGAGAACCTATTTACAATGGTGGGCCAAAAGCTAACGATGAACTAATAACTTTTGTACTCACAATAGCGCCATAGTGTAAATTTCTTAGATAAAATAGAACCTCGTAACATTTTACGGGGTTCTATTTACAAATCAATATCTCCTAACTTATTATGTGAATAACAATATATTTTGGAGGCTTTAAATCTTGTTAAATAAAAGCATCTTTTGTTGCTATTTGTTAATATTAAATATTTTTATTGTGGGTTGCACTAACAATGAAACCAATCAGGAAGAATTAGGTCAAGATGTCACTCCAAGTGATTCACTACAGAAAGAATCAGCTGAAGTTGGGTATGTAATACAAAAGAAGGAGACTACCTTTTTATTTGCACCTACTTGGCAAAAGGATCTGTTGGAAAAATATGAGCAGGGTGAGTTAGGAAAAAACTATCCAGATGCCATATATGTGAATTTATCAGATATAGATCTTAATTTAAATGAGATAGAAGTAGGTCAACCAATACGAGTATGGTTTGATAGTACTGTAGAGAGTATTCCTCCTAGTGGACATGCTGTTAAGGTTGAAATTATGGAAAAATAAGTAGCCCCATCAAACTAAGGACGGGGCTTATTTTTATTTAAACTACTTTTCACATCGAATACGTCTTCTTTGTCGATTACTCCGAAAAACTCCTTCCAATGCCTGCGATACTCTTTTAGGGTCCTATCGATGTAGCTCTCCACCTTAAATATCCGTGCTATGTCGTCCATAGCTTTCTCGTAATGCAGACTACGGCGACTTATTTCATGCTTGATTCCGGTTTCCCGACGCTTCACAACTCCGTACCGTCTAAAATTGGACACAAAAAAACCTCCCAGTAAATTTAATTACCGAGAGGCATAGCGGTCTGCTATTGATTAACGATAGATACGACGTAAACGCATATAGAATGAACTGTTCGCGTATTATTTCGGTAGAGACGTTTTTATGAAACCGTGTCATTCGTTCAACCAACGCTTACGATTTCGCCTTAAAATTTCGTGTCTCTTTACCGTCATATCAACGTTTATAACGTGTAAGCGCGCCCGGAGGGATTCGAACCCCCGGCAGACTTGGTACCGGAAACCAACGCTCTATCCAGCTGAGCTACGGGCGCATACTAAAATCCAAATCACGCACATATGCTATTATAACGCCACACCTTATTAGATACAAGCCTTTTTTTCAATTTCACGCTTTACAAGGTAATTTTATTTTTTTGAGAAAAAAGAGAAAAATATCAAATTAGGAATAAAGGCATGTATAATATATGTCAATTCAAAAGAGTCAATTTACTTCACGACAAAGGAGGATATTATGGAAACGGAATTACCGCTCCTGCAGATCAATAATTTACATACACATTTTTTTACGAAGTCTGGTGTGGTTAAAGCCGTCGATGGTGTTGACCTGACTATTAAACCTGGGGAAACACTCGGAATCGTTGGTGAATCAGGATCAGGCAAAAGTATAACTGCAATGTCCATTCTCGGTTTAGTTCCTTCTCCACCTGGCAGAATTGTTGATGGCGAAATCTATTATAATGGAGAAAATCTTCTCCAAAAAACAGAGAAACAAATGCGCAAGATTCGCGGAAAAGATATTGCTATGGTTTTCCAGGATCCAATGACATCACTAAATCCGGTTTTCACCGTGGAAAAACAAATGATTGAAACCATTTTGGCACACGAAAATATCAACAAAAAACAGGCAAAGGAACGTGCAGTTGAATTATTGGATTTAGTTGGAATTCCTGACTCAAGAAAACGTATAAAAAATTACCCACACGAATTTAGTGGTGGCATGCGTCAGCGTGTTATGATCGCGATGGCCTTATCGTGCAACCCTTCCCTGCTTATTGCAGATGAACCTACAACCGCATTGGACGTCACTATCCAAGCGCAAATCCTGGAACTTTTTAAAAAAATGCAGCAGGAGCTTGATATGGCGATTATCATGATTACCCATGATCTGGGCGTCGTTGCGGAGGTCTGTGATCGGGTAATGGTGATGTATGCCGGTAAGCCGGTAGAATTTACCGAGACTAATAAATTGTTTGATCAAGGAAAACACCCCTATACACTAGGTTTGATGAACTCCATACCTAAAATAACAGCCGAGAAGCAGAAACTGGAAGCGATCCACGGAAGTCCGCCAGATTTACGAGCATTACCAAAGGGCTGCAGTTTTGCACCTCGGTGTAAGCATGTAATGGAGAGCTGTTTAACGATTGACCCTGATTTAAAACCAATCGATGACGGTCATCTTGTTCGTTGTTTGCTTTACGAGGAATCGAAAAAGGCGGTATCAACATGAGTACATTATTAGAAGTGAAAAATTTAAAAAAGCATTTCCCGCTAAAAAGTAAAAAACTATTTGCCAAGGATAAACCTGTACTAAAGGCTGTTGACGGTGTTTCTTTTTCCGTCCAGGCCGGGGAGACATTAGGGCTTGTAGGGGAGAGTGGATGTGGGAAATCAACAGCCGGACGAAGCATTCTAAAACTGTTAGAACCGACGGATGGCGAGATCCATTTCAAAGGAGAAAATATTGCAACATTTCATGGTGAAAAATTGCGAAAGCTCCGCAAAGACATGCAAATTATTTTTCAGGATCCGTATGCTTCTCTCAACCCGAGAAAGACGATTGAACAAACGATTACGGAGCCGATGAAAATATTTAATATCCCCAAAGAGGAGCGTACGAAAAAATTAGCCCGTTTGCTTGATGTCGTTGGCCTAAGTTCGTACCATAAGCAACGCTATCCGCACGAGTTTAGTGGCGGGCAGCGCCAGCGGATTGGTATTGCCCGTGCACTCGCATTAGATCCGGAACTGGTTATTTGTGATGAGCCTGTTTCAGCATTGGACGTTTCCATTCAGGCACAGGTTATTAATTTAATGGAAGAGCTGCAGGAAGAATTTAATCTTACATACATTTTCATTGCACACGACCTAAGCGTTGTCCATCATATTAGCGACCGCGTTGCTGTGATGTACCTTGGTGAACTTGTAGAAATCGGCGACGTTCACGAGCTGTACCAAAATCCGAAACACCCATATACACAAGCATTATTATCCGCCGTTCCAGAGGCCAATCCACATCACGACAAACAGCGAATTATTTTATCTGGTGACCTTCCCTCACCGGCAAATCCGCCACAGGGATGCAAATTTCATACAAGATGCCCATTTGCTGAAGCAATATGCCGTACAGAGGAGCCACAGCTCAAAAAAGTTTCGGCGACTGGACAAATGGCCGCATGTCACTTCGTTGAGGAAGTCGAGGAAGTTGAGGAGGTGGTAAATTCTTAATCGACACGACGGTTCATTATTTACTAGAATACTAATTTCCAAGGGGGAACTATTTTGAGAAAGCGTAATTTATTATCACTGTTTACCTTGCTTTTATTTTTCGTACTAGTTGTCAGTGCCTGCAGCAGTAATTCAAGTTCATCGAATAGTAATGGAACTGACAAAAGTGATGGAAGTACAGAAACGGAAAAAACAGATGGCGAGAAAACACTAATCTTCGGGCGTGGCGCTGATTCCATTCAATTGGATCCATCAAAAATAACAGATGGCGAATCGATTTACGTAACCAATCAAATCTATGATACATTAGTACGCTATAAAGAAGAAAATACAGAGGTAAGACCTGCCCTCGCAACAGAATGGAATGTTTCGGATGACGGTTTAACCTGGACTTTCCAACTGCGTGACGATGTAAAATTCCATGATGGCAATGACTTTTCTGCTGAGGATGTTGTCTATAATTTCGAACGCTGGGCAACATCAGCCGAATTTATTTACTATGGCTACATGTTTGGTGCTTCGGAGGATGATCTTGGCGGGATTATTGAAAAGGTGGAAGCAACCGGTGATTACGAGGTTACGATTACATTGTCCGAACCAAATGCTCCATTCCTGCAAACACTAGCGATGCCACCGTTCGGTATTGCAAGTCCAGAGGCGGTCGAAAAATATGGGGAAGATTATTTTAAAAACCCGGTCGGAACAGGTCCATTCGTGTTTGATGAGTGGGTTCCTGATGACAGTATTACTGTTACGAAAAACGACGACTACTTTGGTGAGGTTGCCAATGTAGAGAAAGTAATTTTCCGTACAATCCCTGATAATGGTGCCAGATTTATGGAACTTCAGTCTGGATCGATTGATATGATGACAGGGTTAAACCCACAGGATATTCAAACGGCAGAGGATGACGAAAACCTGCAGATTATCCGCAGACCGTCAATGAATGTGAGCTATCTGGCAATGAACACGGAAAAAGAAGGTCCAATGTCCGAAAAATTAGTTCGACAAGCCATTAATTTAGCAATTGACAAAGAAAAGCTCATTACATTATATGAAGGTATTGGCAAGCCAGCCAAAAACCCGCTTCCACCTTCATTATGGGGATACAATGACGATATTGAAGACTATGGCTATGATGTCGAGGAAGCAAAGAAACTATTGGCCGAGGCTGGATATGCGGATGGTTTTGATACCAACCTTTATATTTTCTCAAATCCAAGAGACTATATGCCGCAGCCAAAAGTAACCGCCCAGGCAATTCAAGAAATGCTCAAGGAAGTAAACATCAACGTAGAAATCGTTGAAAATGACTGGGATACCCACTTGGCAGCAACCGAAAACGGCGAACATGATATGGCGTTCCTGGGCTGGACAGGTGATAATGGTGACCCGGATAACTTCTTATATGTATTGCTGGACAAAGATAATGCAAAAATGGGTTCAGCCGGTAATATTGCATTTTACAAGAGTGATGAGCTTCATGACTTGTTAAAACAAGCGCAAACGGAAATGGATCAAGAGAAACGTACAGAGCTTTATTTACAAGCACAGGAGCTTATTCACGAAGATGCGCCATGGTTCCCAATTGCTCATACAACACCTCCAATTGCAGCAAGTAAAAAGGTCGTTGATTATGTACCACATGCAACAGGCAGTGAACCATTTAATTTACTGAACATTAAATAGCAGCTTACCGACATTTTAATTGGTGTTAATAGTTATTTCCCTTAAGAGGAGGTTCAAACAGTCAGCAAATAATAAGCGGCGACTGTTTGAACACATTTTATGGAGAATCAATCCAAGAATTGGCAATTTCTTCACCATGGTATTAGCCGGTTCTTGGATATAACTGCACTAAACGGAGGAATCAAATCATGCTTAAATACATTGTACAAAGACTATTGATGCTTATCCCCGTGCTAATCGGTGTCTCCATTCTTACTTTTTCTCTCATTCATCTTATCCCAGGTGACCCGGCAAGAAGTATGCTTGGGGAAAAAGCAACGGAGGCACAGCTTGAATCATTACGTGCTGAGCTGGGGTTGAATGATCCGTATATCATCCAATATGGGCGGTTTATCGGAGATATCCTTCAGGGTGATTTAGGTGAATCCGTCCAGTCAAAAGAGAATATTGGATATGAACTATTACATAAACTTCCGGCAACAATCGAATTAACGATCTTTGCCATGATTCTAGCAATAGTGATTGGTATTTTTGCAGGGGTAATTGCCGCTGTTAAACAATATTCCTGGTTTGACAATATTAGTATGACCGGCGCATTGTTTGGTGTATCTTTACCAATATTCTGGCTTGGTTTAATGATGATTTGGCTGCTCTCGGTCAAGTTAAATATCCTGCCTCCTTCAGGACGATTAACAGCAGGGATCAAACTGGATACGATAACAAACTTTTATTTATTGGACAGCATCCTAACCGGAAACTGGTCAGCCTTTAAAGACGCATTCTCCCACCTGTTAATGCCTGGACTTGCACTTGGAACGATTCCAATGGCGATTATCGCCCGGATGACCCGTTCCAGTATGCTGGAAGTGATGCGGCAGGATTTTATCCGGACAGCGAGTGCAAAAGGGTTGAAGAAGCATCTGGTTGTTTTTCAACATGCATTAAAAAACGCTTTCCTGCCTGTGTTAACAGTTATAGGATTGCAATTCGGTTTACTGCTGGGCGGAGCCGTCTTAACGGAGACAATTTTTTCATGGCCAGGGGTTGGGCGTTATGTATACCTTGCTGTTCTTGGTCGGGATTATCCGGTTGTACAAAGCACAATATTAATGATTGCGACAATATTTGTTTTGGTTAACCTGCTTACGGACATCCTTTATAAATATGTAGATCCAAGGATTAGATTCGATTGATGACACATACAGCAGCGTTTCAGAGTTAAAAACTACCAGGAAAGGATGTGCAACATATGTCACTTCAGCCAAACCCGATACCTGATCCAGACGCCACCAGGGTCGATGAGTCTATCCAACCCAAGTCAAGCAGGTTATGGGTAGATTCATTAATAAGAATCATTAAAAGCAAAACATCCTTCATTGGATTGTGTATTATTTTAATTTTAATTTTAACGGCGATATTCGCACCGATGATTGCCACCCATAACCCAATAGAACAAAATATTATTGACCGGTATCAGGCACCATCATCCGATCATTTGCTCGGAACCGATGAACTTGGGCGGGATATTTTCAGCCGGATTGTCCATGGCTCCCGTATTTCGATTCAAATCGGGGTTATTGCAGTAGGTATTGCTTTGATCGTTGGTGTTCTCCTAGGAGGGATTGCTGGATATTTTGGGCGCTGGGTTGATCAGATCATTATGCGAATAATTGATATTATGATGGCTTTTCCCAGTATTCTGCTGGCAATAGCGCTTGTAGCTGTTCTCGGTCCCAGTTTACGGAATGCGATGATTGCTGTCGGGATTGTCGGTGTTCCGCAATTTGCCAGAATTGTCCGATCGGCGGTGCTGTCCGTTAAAGAAACGGAATACGTGGAAGCGGCACGTGCAATTGGTGCAAAACATGGAAGAGTATTAATGCAGCACGTTCTCCCTAATTGCCTTGCCCCGATTATTGTTCAAACAACACTTAGCATTGGTACAGCAATTTTGGATGCAGCCGGCTTAAGTTTTTTGGGGCTTGGCGCACAGCCACCAACACCGGAATGGGGAGCAATGCTCAGTGATGGACGTGCAGCTTTGCAAAATGCACCGTGGGTTGTTGCATTTCCAGGAATCGCCATTTTCTTTGTTGTGCTTGGTTTCAACCTTTTCGGTGATGGATTACGTGATGCACTGGATCCAAGATTAAAACAATAATGACATTTCAGATAGTACTATTGTATGATAGAAGGTGAAGCAATCGCTTTGCCTTTTTTATTTGAAAAAATAATTCATGTAACGGGGGTGAGTAAATGAAAAAATATATTCCGGTATTTATATGTATCATGTTGGCCTTCATCTTATTATGTACAACCATCCGTTCTTCCCCGAGTAAGCCTATTAACTCCTATCCTAATTTGCCGGCACCGATTGGCGGGGAAAAAATTTTAATTACATCGGCCGGCCAGGCTGCAGAAGGAACAATTCTGTTAAAAATCGCAGAGAACCTCAATCTGGAAGCGGACTATCGGCCAAGAGCACTAGCAACAGATCTATATGATTATGCAAGCGTTGTGATCGTCCTTGGATACAGTGCCAACGGTATAGCCCATACACCAAGATCATTTGCAGAAGAATTGACACGAACAGATCAGCTCGTCGAAGAAGCAGAACATATGAATTTACCTGTTGTACTCGTCGATCTTTCCGGTGAACAACGTGAGAATGACGAAACGGAGAAGTTATTTGTGCAGATCGTTCCTTTTGCCGATTATTACATTGGATTAAAAAATGTAAAGCACCCGGACAAACTGCTTACCACATTGAAAAAACACCATGTACCTGCGACGCTTGTTACCCGGTTGGATGATTTGTCCACCCCATTTAATTCAGCATTCCGTTAGCAAATGAGGGTAATCCTTTGCTCATCAAAGCTTTCCAATAGTTTTAATGACTGCCCTCGGAAAGGAATTTATCATGTCCAAAGAAAAGAATTATTCCCTTATAGGTTTTCTGGGTTTGCTTTTACTTATATACGGCGAGATGTTTCCAACATTTATCACAAACTGGTCATTATACATCATCGATAATTTAAACAACAGTATTATGTTACTTGATAGTGGACAGCTTCTAGTGACGGCATTCGCGTATATTGCAAAATACGTGCTTATTTCCTTTTTTATTTATTTTGGAGCAATGCTTTTTGCCCTCGCCCTTTCCAGAGATTTGAAATCGATCACATTTTCTTTAGGCTTTATCGGTTTAACAATGGCAGCAATGATCCTGTTTAATCAAGTTTACAATGAGCATTTTTCCTATCTTGGCCATATCGTAACGGTTGGAGCTATCTCACTGCTCCAGCTTTACATACCGAAGCAAAAGTACTTTTATTTTATTTTTTCGCTTATCCTGTTTTTCATTTTAATGGCAAGTAGTTGGTTGCAGCTTATTCCAGGACTTTCACATCTCGGGTTCGGTACAAACGATATTGCGGTCAGCATTAAAATTGCCGACAGCTATTTCACCGAAAATAAATTATTCAATACACTAGCAACGATCTTTTTTACAGCTTTCCTCACTATTGCGGTCATTTTAAGCTTATTAGTCCATTTGGTAAATAAACAAGTTTACACCTTGAAAAAATATCAGCAACAGGAGGAAGAGTTAAAGGAAACACGGATCGCCCTTATCGAATCAAGTGTCTATCAGGAAATAAATACATTGGTGCACGATCTGAAAACACCACTGGTAACGGTGGAAGGATTAACCTCATTAATCCAGTTAAAAATGCAGCCACTGGAAAATGACGATTTGCAGGAATATTTTAATCGGATGGATAAATCACTGCTGAAAATGAAGGACATGATTGCAGAAATTTTATCTGAAAATATCAAACAGGAAATTTCCATTCAGGAATTATTGGAATATGTAACAAGTCATCTCGATTTAAATGAACAACAAATTGATCTCGGCATTGACATCGAGGAAAATTTACCACCAATTTATATAAACAAAATACGTTTTTCCCGGGCAATCTCCAATATTTTAGAAAATGCGATTACTTCTTTTGCTGGAAAAGCAGGATATATCCACATCTATGTCAAAAGAATAGATAACGGTATTTTACTTCGTGTTCAGGATAATGGTCCAGGCATCAAAACATCCCATTTAAGAAATATATGGGAGGACGGCTTCAGCACAAAGAATTCTTCCGGTATCGGACTATCTTTCGTTAAAAAAGTAGTAGAAAATCATCATGGAAGCATCTCAGTGAACAGCATCCCCGGAAGCCATACGCAAATGAATATTATGCTGCCCATCCAAAAAGAAGGTGAACAAAGAAATGAGCACAACCATTCTTATCGTTGATGATAATGAAGCTATTCGTTTTACATTAAAAGAAATTTGCAAGTTTGCTGAATGGAAGGTATTAGAAGCAGCGACAGGTAAACAAGCGGCGGAATTATTTGCAAAAATGGACCCGGATCTGGTATTGCTGGATTATCATATGCCCGATTGGGATGGAGTTAAAACAACAAAAGAAATACGAAAGCTCAATCAGACAGTTCCGATTATCATTTTAACAGTTGACGAACGGCAGGAGATCGCCAACACATTTCTGAATGCCGGGGCAACTGATTTTGCGTTAAAACCAATTAAAGCTCCAGACCTGTTATCACGAATCCGGATTAATTTAAAAATCGGCAGGCTAATAGGGGGTAAAGACAATGTGTTTGTTGATAAAGGGATAAACCAGGCAACTTTAATGTCCATTAAAAATTATTTGTTCCAGCAAGAAAGACCTTTGACCATCAATCAGATTCAAAACGAATTGCCTGTTGCATATCAAACGGTGCACCGCTACCTTAACTACCTGGAGGGAAAAGGTGAAGTTGAAGTGATATCCCAATACGGTAAAAAAGGCCGACCAAAAAATACATACAAACTTATATGATGGAATATAGTTTATATTCCATAAAAGAGGGTATGATGGAAAGTGTATTCTTTCGGTCATGTCGGGCAATTGTACAAACTATACATAGAACGCCAATGCCACTTTTTTTGTCGATCGTTTTTGTTTGACCTTTTTTGACCTATTAGGTTATGATAAAACTATCCAAACCAATGGATTAATTTGAATGAATCAAGGAGGATTTACACATGAATTTAATACCAACAGTTATTGAACAAACTAACCGCGGAGAACGTGCATATGATATTTACTCGCGCTTACTTAAAGACCGCATTATCATGTTAGGCAGTGCTATCGATGATAATGTGGCAAATTCGATCGTTGCCCAATTGCTTTTCCTTGAAGCAGAGGATCCCGATAAAGACATCTCGATTTATATTAACTCACCAGGTGGCTCAATCACAGCTGGAATGGCTATTTACGATACCATGCAATTCATTAAGCCTGACGTATCAACTATTTGTACCGGAATGGCTGCATCAATGGGTGCCTTCTTATTAACAGCCGGCGAAATTGGCAAGCGCTATGCGTTACCAAATAGTGAGGTCATGATCCATCAGCCACTTGGCGGTACACAAGGGCAAGCAACAGATATTGAGATTCACACAAGACGTATTCTTGAAATGCGGGAAAAAATCAACCAAATCCTTGCTGAACGAAGCGGCCAGCCGCTGGAAGTAATTCAACGTGATACCGAACGCGATAATTTCATGACCGCAGCTAGAGCCAAAGAATACGGTTTAATTGATAAGGTTATGGAGAAAAAAACGGATAAATAATAGATTAATCCCCTGAACTGCTAGTGGTCAGGGGATTTTCTGTTACTTGGATAGAAACTATCGGTAATACAATACCAGGTTCCATTGATTGTCTACTTCATTGGACTCTTGTCAGACCTTTGTTGCTGTTACAAAAGAAACCAAATGATTAATGGCAACCTCCTCATCAGCACCCTCAGCAATTAACGTAATGGTTTCTCCAGTTCCAACGGCTAAGCTCATTAATCCCATAATACTTTTTGCATTAATCCGCTTCCCACCTTTTTCCAAAAACAAATGCGAGCCATAACGATTTGCCTCTTGTACAAATAGAGCCGCCGGTCTTGCCTGCAATCCTGTCTCAAGCCCCACCGTCACAGACCTTTCAACCAATCTCATCATCCTCCCTGTTTTGTAAACGCTATCATTATCCTTACAACCCATATTCGGCACCTGAAAGATAAACTTTCTCCTATTTTTCAGGTGCATTTTTTAAAATTAATATCTCTATTTTGTTAATTCCTTAATAGTAGACTTTCTTCTTTGTTTTTCCTTTATATTCGACATTTCATTTTCGCAATCCCCCATATCTCACTTAAACTACTGTATTTTCTGCTTGTTTCGACACGTATATTGTCATATCATAACCCGCAAGTTCAAGGATTCGTTTACATTCTTCATTGATGTTATCTGGAAGAAAGCGAAGTGTCTCTCCATTTTGCTGGATATATATGATTTTTATTTTTTTGAGCTCTTTCAATAACACTTGACCTGTCGGATTAAATAACTTTCTATTTCCAGCTAAATTTAGAGGCTTCTCCTCCTGTTTCATTTTTTCTCGAACACGATTTTCAAGAATGCCATATACGAGAAGCGCCATCACAAAAACAATTCCTAATGCTGCCACGCGGCTAGGTTTTTTTAGGAAAAACCCATCTATCATTTGAGGACTTTTTAAAACACGAAAACGCGTTTCCGCAGCTTCTTGCCCTTTATAGGTTTGAAGGATCTCTAAGTCTGTCATCTCTTGACGATCACATTTGTCCGTGATAAGGATGAACGTACTTAATTTACGTTTCTTTTCCTCAACTGCCTCCTCTATTTCCTCCAGACATTGGAGATGAGGACGATATACCGTGATGACGTTGGGAACCTCATTCTTTTTTGGACGTCCCCGTTTCTTTCGTTTTTCCGTTTGTTCTTCCGGTTCCATCTTAAATGAATACTGGAAATAATGACTTGCATTTTCTTTTTCAAACTTCTCCAAAGCTTCCTTGGCATCTGATTCACAATGATACACGGTACTTTCAAATGTATCTATTGCCTTTTCGAGTTTTATACGTTCCTTTCCCAGTTTACGCAGGAAAGTTTTTTCCTTTTGTTCATTGAGCTTGTCCGAATAGACGACAACAAAGCGATACATAAAACCATCCAGTTTTTCTGTAAATGACTGGAGTTTATAGGAAGCAGCTTTCTTTTGTGGCTTTATCTGACCGATTTCTTCCCATCTATCTTTTTTCCATGCTTTTTCTTTTAATTCAGAACTCAAGCTGAATGTTTCGGGAAGCCGGGAAATGAAGTGGAGATTCCCCCGTATTTCTCGTAGGTTATCTAGGGTTATCAGGGCGGAATCTGCCTGATAAATCAGTTGCCCCCATTCTTCCTCCGACAGTAAGTTACGAAGCTTTTGAATGAATGTAAAATTCCACGTTTTATCATCCGTATTTCCGTTTTCAACCGTAGCTAAGATTGGAATACGTTCTGGTGTGACACTCATACCGAGTACAATTTGTTTTAAATCCGGCCGATGTTGTTTACTGAATCCATGCGTGATTTCCAAATCCTCCGCTGCTTCTTCTGACTTCGGTACTTTTTCCTTTGTGTTGTATTCGCCGTACAAAGAGTAGGAAGTCGTATCATTATGCAGCCTCCCAAGAGGCAGGCCTAGTTGATGGCAAGCTGAAATGGCCAACGTTGAATATACCTTCCACGGGTTGACTTCATACAAGGCATCCAGTGCACGACCAAGTGCGTATTCATTTATATGTGAAGCTTCTACATCAGAACCAAACAACATCTCCACATCTTGTTCTTCAAAATATTGCTCAACATGATACAGCGGTTCTCGATCCGAAAGAATATTAATAACCAGTGCTTTTAAGCGAGCACCAGGTGATAGTTTGCAGCGACTTTCATCCCATTCGATTTGTTCGTTAAGAAGGTCCTCAAAACCTATCTCATCGCAAATCGCAGAAATCAACTGGGATGGTCCTGTAGAGAGCATCATAACCCGATCTTTTGGCTTCATCCTATTTCCCTCCCTTTTTCTTCTTTCCTATACGTTTCGAGAAAGACGGGAAAAAACCTTTAAAAAATACATTATCTTTATTTATTCACCTGCCGAATGTGGGTTACAAAAACCCTCCTCCTTTAAAAGAAGGAGAGTTTATAAAAAAAGGAAACCTTCATCCATGTGTCCGCTTAAAGAATCGGTTCTGCTCAACCTGTAAGCACGACGGACAACTAAATTTTCAACTAGTATACCATGGAATGTATCCAAAATGAATGTTTGCTCAACTTTCGGCAAATTTTCCGCCACGACGAATCTGCTCCGCATACTGATCAATCTTTTTTAAGCGATGATTGACACCGGACTTGGAAATTTTTCCGGTTGTTACGAGCTCTCCCAATTCCTTTAAGGAAACATCCTGGTTTTGAACACGTAAAACGGCGATTTCCCGAAGTTTTTCCGGTAGTACATCCAATCCAACTGTCTCCTCGATAAGCTTAATATTTTCAATTTGCCGAAATGCAGCACCAATTGTTTTATTTAAATTAGCTGTCTCACAATTTACCAATCGATTGACAGAATTACGCATATCGCGCACAATCCGGACATCCTCAAACTTGAATAAGGCATTATGGGCACCGATTAAATTTAAAAACTCGGTAATCTTCTCTGCTTCTTTAATATACGTAATATAGCCTTTTTTTCGTTTCAGTTTACGGGCTTTAAGATGAAAGCTGTTTAACAGATCACACAATGCATCGTTATGCTCCTGATAAAAATTAAAAATTTCCAGATGATAGGAAGATGTTTCCGGATTATTAACCGAACCTCCTGCTAAAAAAGCACCACGTAAATATGCTCGCTTACAACATATTTTTTCTGTAAACTGGTCGGAAATTGTCCGAACAAAAGTATAAGGTTCTATTAGGATGTCAAGATCCGCCAATAGTTCACGGACATTCGCTTTCAACCTGACAATGTAAACATTATTCTTTTTCAGTTTCATTTTTTTCCTGACAAGCAGTTCAACAGGCAGCGAATAGGAGGATTTAATTAATGTATAAATACGACGGGCAATTGCGGCATTTTCCGTCTGTACATCAAGCATATAAACCTGTTTCGACAGTGAGATGGCACCGTTCATGCGAATTAATGCGGCGAGTTCAGCTGTTTTACAGCATTCATCCACCTCAATCGACGTTAATTCTTTTTTTATCTCTGATGCAAAGGACACCTTAACACCTCCCTGCCCTAAAAGTGCTGCTTATCAATCAATAATCGAATAAAGCAGTTTTGCAATTTTATGTGTATCATGCCTGAGGGTTACTTGTGAATGATTGATAATATCCCCTTCAATAATTTGCAGGTTCATGGCAAGCAATTGATCCGTATCATAGATGACAGGATCGGCATTCTCCTCTGCATAAATACTGCGGACAGACTTTTTGATCGGTTCATTGTGGACAATAATGGCGTCCACACATCCCTCTCCAATATGATCATGGATGGCTTTTACATGATCACTGGCGGTAAATCCAGTAGTCTCTCCTGCTTGCGTCATGACATTGCAAACATAGACGACCTTAGCTTCTGCTTCCTGGATCGCCACATCAATTTGCGGGATAATCAGATTCGGCATAATACTCGTGTACAAGCTTCCAGGTGAAATCACGATTAAATCCGCCTGCTCAATTGCCTTAACCGCATTAGGTAATGGTTTAACAGGCTGCGGTTTTAAAAATACCCGCTCAATCTTTTTATTTGCAAGCGTAATGGAGGATTCTCCAGACACAATAGAGCCATCCGTCATTTTCGCATGCAGTGACATATTTTCATTTGATATCGGATAGATTTTTCCCTTTACATTAAGTACCCGGCAGATTTCTTTAATACCGGTATAAAAATCCCCGGTTATAGAAGTCATCGCCGCGAGTAACAGGTTCCCCATCGAATGACCGGATAACCCGTTTCCATTGGCAAAGCGATGCTGAAATAAATCAAGCAGCATTGGCTCAGCATCAGATAAAGCAGCAATTACATTACGGATATCTCCTGGTGCGGGAATCGCCATTTCAGAACGCAATCTTCCCGTACTTCCTCCATCATCTGCGACCGTCACAAGTGCGGTAAGATGAATCGGCAAATCCTTCAACCCGCGCAAAAGAACCGGCATTCCGGTTCCACCACCGATTACGACAACATTTGGCTGTTTTTTGCTGCTCATACGTGATGCCCCTTACGTTTATCGATATCCCGGTGCGTAATGTGCGTAATATAGCCGGATGATAATTGCTTTGCAAAGTGTTCGGCCAAAGCGACAGACCGATGCTGACCGCCCGTACAGCCGATCGCCACAACAAGCTGTGACTTGCCTTCTTTTTTGTATTGCGGCAGCATAAATTGCAGTAAATCAAGTACTTTTTCAATAAACTTTCTTGTTTCCGACCATTTAAATACATATGACGAAACTTCCTGATTCAGCCCAGTTAATGGCTGTAAGTGGGAAACATAATGCGGATTTGGCAAAAATCGGACATCAAACATGAGATCCGCATCAATTGGCACACCATATTTAAAACCAAATGAAACCATATGAACAGAGAATATTTCCTGTTTCTCCTCTGTGTATGCCTTGAGAATTTTTTCACGTAACTCCCGTGGCTTTAAATTCGTTGTATCAATAACGCGCTGAGCTCTTCCCCTTAACTCATCCAAAATCTTTCGTTCCTGTTTAATACCATTGAGCGGAAGTCCTCCGACAGCAAGCGGGTGGGAACGCCGTGTTTCCTTATACCTTGTAACAAGTTCTTCGTCTTTTGCATCAAGAAAAATAATATGTTCTTCAAGCCAATCTTCTTCCCCTAAAATATCGAGGGCTTCAAACAATGAATCAAAGAATTCACGGCCGCGCAGATCCATGACTAAAGCAACGCGCTGAATATTATTTGTTGCATCCCGCATTAATTCCAAAAACTTCGGTAAAAGGGCTGGGGGCAAGTTATCTACACAATAATACCCTAAATCTTCAAAGCTCTGTACGACAACTGTTTTTCCCGCACCGGACATTCCGGTAATGATGACCAATTTTGTTTCTTGTTCGGTATTGCTCACTGTGCATCCCCCTCATATGATGTGACGGAAACGAACGGATCCAGCCGCATATCAAGCAGCTCGTACTCTGTCGTGTAATGGAATGAACCATATAACATGTCATTTGATTGAAGCACATGTTTAAATATCAAGCGATCACCTTCCGCCATTGGCAGCATACAAACACGATTAACAGGAACCCATTCAAGCTCCCCCTCTTTACAATGCTTCGTTAATTCACCAGTATACTGGCGGCAAATAAAGGTAAACATCATCCATTCCTGAATAAATGTCTCCTGTTCAAAGATATTAAATGTAAATACACCGGCTAATTGCGGATCCATTAAGGTTAACGCTGTTTCTTCGTTATATTCCCTTGTTACGGATTCTTTAATGGATTCACCTTGTTCCATCTTCCCGCCAGGAATCGCATACCAGCCGCGTCTCGGTTTTTTTAAGACTAATACATGGTCATTATTTATTAATATGCAGTTTGTAACTCGTTGCATATACATTACACCTCTTTCTGCAGAGGAAATCATTTTACAATGTACGTTGAAAAATTCCAGATTAGCAAGCAATATTGTCATTTACTGCTTACAATAAGGTGATTTTTGAACGTAAAACCGTTATTACTATTATACAAGAAACCTTTCGTAAGCAACAAGAAATTGATCGGCAGAACTGATCGACAAAATCGAACAAACCCCTTAAGCAAAAAAATACACAGGCGGCAAGCGCCTGTGCAAAAACTAATTTATCTATTAAAAGGGGGTCAATTAGTTATTTATATTGTACCCCAAAAATGTTTCGAGCGTGTTACAACAGCGTTAAAATGCAATTACTTCCAATATTTTTTTAAGACTGTGCTGTTTTTAGTTCTTCCAGCAAATTTTCAATATAACCCTGTGCAGATTGTGCGGCGATACTGCCATCACCGGTTGCTGTTACAATTTGTCGAAGTTCTTTTTCACGAATATCTCCAGCAGCAAAAATGCCTGGTACACTCGTTTCCATGTTTTCATTAGTTGGGATATAACCATCTTCGTTCGTAATGCCAAGTGACTTAAATGGTTCGCTTAATGGCACCATTCCAATATAGATGAATACACCATCAGCAGGAAATTCGCTTTTCTCCCGATTGACTTTATTGCTTAACGAAACACTGCTTACTTTGCCATCAGGTCCATTGATCGTGTCCACGACCGTATCCCAGATAAAATCAATCTTATCATTGTCAAAAGCACGCTGTTGAATAATTTTCTGTGCCCTTAGTTCATCACGGCGGTGAATAATCGTTACCTTATTCGCAAAACGGGTTAAATAGATTCCTTCTTCAACGGCAGAATCCCCGCCTCCGATTACGGCAAGATCTTTCCCTTTAAAAAATGCTCCATCACAAACGGCACAGTAGGAAACACCGCGACCGCCTAATTCCTCTTCACCTGGAACACCCAATTTCTTGTACTGTGCACCTGTTGTAATAATGAGTGCGCGCGTTTTATACTCATGTTTGCCAGCTTTAATCAGTTTATAATCACCATGATCTTTTACCTCTTTAATATCACCGTAAGCATATTCCGCACCAAATTTCTTGGCATGCTCGAACATTTTATTCGATAAATCCGGTCCCAAAATATTTTCAAACCCAGGATAGTTTTCTACATCTTCCGTGTTAGCCATTTGACCGCCTGGAATTCCTCGTTCAATCATTAGTGTATCCAAATCAGCACGCGACGCATAAACAGCTGCTGTCATCCCGGCAGGTCCAGCACCGGCAATAATCACGTCATACATACGTTCCTCGGACATGTAATTCAGCCCCTTTATCTATTTTTATTAAGCCAACCTAATGGTATAAGAATCGGTTACTTTCGTCTATTATTCTGCTCAAGTTAATGCTTCCAAAGCCCTTCTTCCTTTGCAAGCTTTGGATGTCTCCCGCAGCCCTCTTTCCATAAGGCTAACGCACTTGACAGGGCGCCTGCCTGATACAGGGAAACACTATACCAGCGATAATATGACGGATGATTTTTGACGATACCTTTGAGAAGTGCACGAAAACGTTTATTTGCTTCCTGAAAATCCCCTGTTCTGGCCAATGTTACCGCTATCCGCAGCTTTTGCTGTTCTTGAATCGGATATACATTTTGCAGTGCCTGAAGATATTTTTCACGTTCTGCTTTTTGCTCCATCTCATTATAAAAAATGGCTAGATTCGCATGACTAACCAACGAATTCGGCTCATCCCTCAGCAAATCAAGTTCTAGCTGGATCGCCTTTTCCTGAAATCCGCTAAAGAACAGTGCCTGAGCGTAGTCATGATTCACTGGTGTATGTTCTGGAAATAAAGTAATCATTTCTTCAATTAAAGGCAACGCCTTGTCCCATTCCATATTTTCCATATGATAAAAAACGGTTTCCTGATAGATCAGGAGTTCATCCTCTTCTTCTAAATCCCAATCCTCGTCTTCATCTATGTCAATTAAATCAAGCAAACTTTTGGCCTCTTCACTAAATTCGCCTTCCGGTTCTTTATCAAGATATGATACAGCATATTTTTTTGCATCATTTAACAAGCCCAAATGTGCATAGTTGTTTGCCAATAAATAGTAACAATCGGTGTATTCATCACCGGTAAATTGCAACACGTTTGTTAACAGCTGATTTGCTTCATGGTACGCGCCAATTTCCGTATATACGATTGACATTTGACACTGGTATAAAGGGTCTTTTGGCACCTGCTCAACCGCTTTCTGCAGCCATTTCAATGCACGATCAAATTTTCTTCTGCGGAAGGCCTCGACACCTTTCGCGAAATAAAAGTCACCTTCAGGAATAAAAGGGAGAACATTATTTTGTTTGCTCTTTCTTACATTATTCTCTAAATGCTGCACTGTTATCCCCCTGTTTTTTCTTATATAATACCGAACACAGTATATCATATTTAATCAGAAAAGGGATTGCTTTTGCAAACAAAATAAAAAACTTCTGCCATAACCAGAGGTCAGAGGTCAGAAGCCAGAATGGGAGAAATCGGCGAATTAGCCGATTTCACTTATCTGTTAAAATAACATTATTTTTCAGGATGGACTGCTTCATGAAGCAAGTCATCCAGTTCGTTACTGTATGCTTTTTTCTGTTCGTCCGTCCAATCCAATACTTTTGCCATATAAGCAATTACGTTGTCTTTATGAGTACGTACCCAGTTGATGTCGAAAAATAATCCACCAGTACGACGAATGAAGAAGTCAACCGGTTTATAAGTTAACTCATACTCTAATGCATATATGAGCTGTGCGAAAACAATCGGGTCAATCGCTTCTTTTTTGGCTTCGTCCTGCTTGGATTGATAAAGTTCAAAAATGGTATCAATATTTGCACCGTATTTCTTGATTAACATTAATGCTATTTCTTCATCTATTCCCAGTACCTTGGCTTCCTCTGCTTTCCGCTTTTTGAAGCGCTCAAATCCTTTAGAGCCACCGACTTCACCACCCGAAATTGGTAAATCATGCGTATCTGACTTGGAATATAAAATACCTTCCTCTTCTTTCAATTGCTTGACAACCGTATTGACTGCCTGTTCTGCCATTTTGCGATAGCCCGTCAACTTCCCGCCAGCCATGGAAATCAAACCGGAATCGGAAATGAATATTTCATCTTTACGAGAAATTTCGTCTGGACTTTTTCCTTCTTCAGCAATTAGCGGCCGTAATCCCGCCCAGCTTGATTCAACATCGGTTGCTTTCATAGCAAGTGATGGAAACATGTAATTAATCGCATCAATTAAATAATCACGATCCGCTTCTGTCATGGTAGGATGAGCGATATTTCCGTCATAACTCGTATCCGTTGTACCGACATACGTTTTCTTATCACGCGGAATGGCAAAAATCATCCGGCCATCTGGGGCATCAAAATATATCGCTTGTTGTAAGGGAAAGCGTTTTTTTGGAAATACCAGATGCACTCCTTTGGTCAAGTGCAGTGATTTTCCTTTTTTCGAACCATCCATTTCGCGCAGATCATCTACCCAAGGTCCGCAAGCATTGACAATTTTTTTGGCATAAACATTGTACGTCTCGCCTGTCAGCTGGTCACGAACAACAACACCAATCAATTTTCCTGATTCCCCGTAAATAAAATCGGCAGCCTTTGCATAATTTATCGCATGTGCCCCTTTTTGGACAGCCTTTTTCATGACCTCGATCGTTAACCTAGCGTCATCCGTTTTATACTCTACATAATAACCGGCACCTCTTAGATCCTCTTGTTTAATCAGTGGTTCCTTGTTCAGCGCTTGTTCCGGACTTAGCATTTTACGACGTTCACTTTTTTTCACCCCGGCAAGAAAGTCATACACACGCAAACCGATGTTCGTTGTAAATGGGCCGAATGTACCTCCCTTATGAAATGGCAGCATCATCCATTCCGGTGTCGTGACGTGTGGGCCATTTTCGTAAACAATTGCACGCTCTTTCCCAACTTCCGCAACCACCTTCACCTCAAATTGTGCTAAATAGCGCAGGCCACCATGGACAAGCTTTGTCGATCGGCTTGACGTACCGGCTGCAAAATCTTGCATTTCAATAACACCTGTCGATAAACCACGTGTGACAGCATCTAATGCAATACCCGAACCAGTTATCCCCCCGCCTATTACAAATACATCCAGCTGTTTTTCCGTTAATTTGTTAAAAATATCATTGCGTTTAAAGCTTGAAAACTGCGTCACTTTTCATCACTCCCCTAAAACCACTCTCTAGATATAATTACCCTTCTACTGGCAAATTCATGTATGAAAGTGGAATTTTCTTTTGGCAGGACAGGAACCCAATAAAAAAACCACAAATCGCACTAATGATTTCTTCACATTAGTGATTTGTGGTTTCTCCATTTCTCCGTCCAGCATATTAACTTGCTTCTACCATACCATAGTTATGGCAATTTGGAAAGAATTTTACCTTCGTCTCCTGAATGCAGGGATTGTGTCTTGTCCAACTATTTACTAAGCCTTTCTCTAAAAACCTTCCTCATTGGCCTGCCGTTTATCCATTTCTTCTTTCGTATAAATCAACCGCATCGGGTTTCCACCAACGAAAGCACCAGCAGGCACGTCTTTGTGAACAAGTGTCCCAGCAGAGACGATTGCCTGATCACCGATGGTAACACCGGGCAATATCGTAGCATTTGCACCAATCATGACTTCATTTCCGATGACAACCTCACCAATCCTGTATTCCTTGATTAAATACTCATGCGCTAATATCGTGGTATTATAACCAATAACACTATTTGTTCCCACTGTAATTTTTTCTGGAAACATAATGTCCGGCATAACCATTAGGGCAAAAGCGGTGTGATTGCCAACATCCATATGTAAAAACGTCCGATACAGCCAATTTTTCATTGCTAAAAATGGCGTGTAGCGGGCAATCTGGATCACAATAAAGTTTTTCATAACCTTCCAGAATGATACAGTCTGATAAATCTGCCATAAAGAATTGGCGTCTTTAACACGATACCGGTTCGTCCTGCGCATGATTTTTACACCTCGATAATCGTTAACAAATCTCTTATATCATCAAGCATATAGGTTGGATTGTACGCGAGCAGCTCTTCTTTTCCCCTTAACGACCATGCTACAGCAGCCGTTGCAACACCCGCATTCTGTCCTGCCTCTATATCATGTGAATTATCGCCAACCATTAGTGTAGTTTCAGGCTGTGCACTCAGATTGCTCATTGCCTTGACGATTGGCTCCGGATGTGGTTTTGCATGGGTAACATCATCAAGTGTAATGATGGTTTCAAAAAAATGATCAATCGCCGTTAACTTTAATCCCTTATTAACGGTATGGCGCATCTTTGTGGTAACGATCCCAAGCTGCAAACCATGTTTCTTCAGCCGGGTCAATGTTTCCACAACATATGGAAATGCTGTGACATATTCATCATGATGCTGCAAATTATGCTCGCGATATGTCGCAATCATTGCATTAACTTGAGCCGGGTCAATCTGCTGAAACGATTCTTTTAATGGCGGGCCAATAAATTCAATCGCTTTTTCGCGGGAAAAAGGTTTCCCATAATGGTGAAACGTATGCTCAAAGGATGCAATAATTAATTCATTTGTATCAATTAAAGTACCGTCCAAATCAAAAAGTATTGTATGAATGCTCATGCGAAGCTTCCTTTCTTTTGCTGAATTCTGGTCGCTTCCAAACAAAAGCGATGATGATGGTTAATAGTATTGCCGTAAGTAAACGAATGATAAGCAGTGGCCAAACCGGAATCCCAAGCGGAATAAACACAAGCGTATCCTCAACGACCGCATGACAGGAAACGAGGAAAATCAAAGCTAAATACATATCACGCTTTGATACACCATCTTCTTTTACTGCCTGAATCATTAGTCCAGCACCATAAGCTAGTCCAATCGTTAAACCAGCAACAAGTGTCATCGATGTGTTCTTTTCCATCCCAAGCAATTTAGTAAAAGGCGCAAAGCCGTTTGAAAACTTTGTCAGAAAGCCTTTTTCCCGAAGAAATTGCATGATAATCATTAATGGGATAACGATTAATGCTAATTGAGTAACAGCAACTAGCGCTGTTTGGATTCCCTGGACAACAATCGTTAACCAGCTGTCCAAGTTGGGCTCAGACGATGAAATCAATCCATACTGGGCAGGTTCCACACCACCAGACCATAGCAAGTTAATAAGGGTCGCTGCCAGCAAGGCAAGCATGATCCGGATTCCCGATATCAGCCAGCCACTGACGCCAACTCTCGCCGCAACCGTTGATTCAATAAATAGGTTGTGCGAAAAGGACAGCATTACCGCCAAAATAAATACCTCTTTAACCGAAAAATCAAACGATACGATGGCAGCTATTCCTGCATATAAATTAAGTGCATTGCCAAGCACCAATGGCACTGCCGCTTCACCGGACAAACCGAACAGTCCCATAACTGGAGTGAGCTGCTTAATAATCCAAGGTAAAATTGGTGTATATTGTAAAATTGTTACGATAAGGGTAATTGGAAAAATAACCTTTCCTAATGTCCATGTTACGTGAACCCCTTGTTTAAAACCCCGATAGAAAATTCCCCTCAATCCCAAATCCCCCTATGTTGTATGGTCAAAAAACTGTCTGTTGGCAAACAGCTGCATTCACCGCTTATCTTTTGGTACAATGCTGTAGCTATTTCTTTTTATCTTTCGATGCAATTTTGGTCCCATCATAACGATGCTTTGCCATGCCTGATTTACGACGGTAGATAATTAAGGCAATCCCAACAACAATAATCACGATCGAAATGACTTGAGCGGCACGCAGCCCACCGGAAACGAGGCTATCGGTACGCATCGATTCAACAAAATACCGTCCAATCGAGTATGTCATGGCATATGCTAAGAACACCTCACCACGAACCGGATTAAACCGTCTTAATAGTAACAAAAAGATAAACACAAGAATGTCCCAGAAGGATTCGTACAAGAATGTCGGATGGTACATCACCCCGTCAATACACATCTGATTCATAATGAAATCGGGCAAGTACTGGTGAAAACTATTATATGTAGCTTCTGCTATCGGCCCGCCATGTGCTTCCTGATTCATGAAGTTCCCCCAGCGGCCGATTGCTTGCCCTAAAATAAGACTTGGTGCAACAATATCTGCCAGCTGCCAAAAGGAAACCTTTTTCACTCGAGCAAAGACAATTGCTGTTAAGACGGAACCAATTAATGCCCCATGAATGGCGATTCCACCATTCCAAATGGCGAACACATCCCACCATGTGCCACCCTTATATTGATCCCATTCAAAAATAACATAATAGATTCGTGCGCAAATAATGGCAATCGGAATAGCAAAGACAATTAAATCAACGATGATGTCTTTCTTCAGACCAAGCCGGTTCGCTTCTCTTGTTGCTAGAAATAGTCCGATAAACGCGCCAAACGCAATGATAACGCCGTACCAGTAAATGGTTAATGGACCAAGCTCCAAAAATACTCGATCAAGTGTAGGTGCACTGCAAGTCAACAAAATCACTCCTATTCCATATCATCTTTTTCCTGTTCAATCATGTTTGTTAAACGTTCGGAAAATTCTTCTGCAGCATTAACTCCCATATTTTTCAACCGGAAATTCATCGCAGCAACCTCAATAATGACAGCAAGGTTTCTTCCTGGCCGAACAGGGATAGTCGCCTTTGGAAGATCCACATCCATAATTTTCATTTTTTCTTCGTCCAGTCCAAGCCGGTCATATTGTTTCTTTTCATCCCATAATTCCAAATTGATAATTAGGGAAATTTTTTTGTAACTCCGGACAGCACCTGCTCCAAATAATGTCATCACGTTGATAATTCCTAATCCACGAATTTCCAGTAAATGTTCGATTAATGGTGGCGCATTTCCAATTAAACTATCGTAATCTTCCTGACGTATTTCTACACTATCGTCCGCTACCAGCCGATGACCACGCTTCACCAGTTCCAGTGCTGTTTCGCTTTTTCCTACACCACTTTGCCCAGTAATCAAAACGCCGACACCATAAATGTCGACAAGTACACCATGGATTGCGGTAAACGGGGCAAATTTGGCTTCAAGATAATTGGTAAGCCTGCTAATCACGCGGGTTGTCTTCCTTGGCGAGTGCAAAATAGGCACACCAGAGTCATTCGCAGCATTTATCATTACTTCCGGAATATCCATCCCCCTGCTGATAACGATTCCGGGTGTTATATCGGTACACAATTTTTCCGCTCGGTCCTTTTGCTGGTCATCGGTAAGTTCCAAAAAATAAGCCATTTCCGTTTTACCGATTAATTGCAGGCGTTCTTTCGGATAATATTTAAAGTACCCTGTCATTTCGATTCCCGGGCGTGAAATATCACTCGTAATAATTTCCCTATGTATGCCATCCTCACCAGCTACAAGCGTCAAATTAAAATTTGCCAATAAATCTTTTGTCCGTACTTTCTCCATGTATGGTTTCCTCCAGTCAATAACTGCTTTTCATTGTAGCATATTTCTTACGAATGGAGTAACACTTGGCCATAAAAAAACGCAGGGCACGTACCTGCGATTACGAATATCGTATAAAATTGGAGCTTATCTCATCGTATCTTTTACAAGCTGATTCAATAAAAGATTTAGTATAGAAATAACGATAGAGGCAATGATAGCTGTACCGAATCCATTAATAACAAATGAGGAATCCATTACCCCCTGCGTAATCATTAATGTAATCGCATTAATGACAAACAAAAACAAACCGAGCGAGAACACCGTAATCGGCAATGTTAACACGATTAAGATTGGTTTCACGATAACATTTAGAATAGATAAGATGAAACTGGCTAGCAGTGCCGTCCCGAATCCTTCAAGGTAAAAGGAATCAAACAGCTGTGCTACGGCAATTAATGCGACTGCATTTAAGAAAATCGATAAAAACCATCTCAGAAACATTAATACACCTCACCCTCATTTGGTATAATAATCGTCGCGACCAGGTAAATCAGTGATAATGTAAACAAACTTGGAATTAATACAATCACAAATATCAGCCTTACTATCGTGGCATCTATATTAAAGTACTCGGCAATACCTCCTAAAACTCCGGCAACTTTACGATCCTTGATTGATCTGGTTAAACGTTTTGGCATTCGAACCCCTCCTTGTTCCTTTTATTTTCCCTTTGATTGAACTTTTATAAACATTCTACTCTTATGTATACGTTCCCGGAACATGAAAAGCTTCATTTTTTGAAAATCCCCTGCCATTTTCCTTTGGCAAGGGATGTTGTTGTTTTAGGAAGCTATTTATCATAATCCCAAATATAAAATCGCTCTTTGCCTAATGCTTGTTTAGCTCCTTCCAAGATTTCTGCTTTATTTGCGGGATTTTGCTGAAATTGCCCAAGCACGCCGTTTGCCTGTGATTTATGTGCCGATATGGCAGCCATTTTTTTATCGAAAATATCTCTAACATCATTTACAATATCCGGTTCTCCAAGTACATCAGGAAAATTGTTGGAAATTGCCTGCACCCACACTACCGGCCGTTTTGTTTCATCCATGTGCCGGACTGCCTCAACAGCTGCAGCGCCTAGTGCATTATGATCGGGATGTACGGCATAGTCAGGGTAATGGGTAATCACCAGACTTGGTTCAATTTCTTCCAAAATATCTTTCAAGTGTTCTGCTACCGTCTGCCGGTCTTCGAATTCAAGTGTTTTATCACGATAGCCGAGCATACGTAAATCGATATCAAGTGCTTTACAGGCGTTGATCAGCTCTTCTTTGCGGATTTCCGGTAATGTTTCCCGATTGGCAAATGTGGGTGATCCCATGTTACGACCCATTTCACCTAGTGTTCCGCACAAATATGTAACAGGCACACCTTGTTTACGAAATTTTGTTATCGTACCAGCAGCACCAAATGACTCATCATCTGGATGTGGATAGATTACAACAACATGTTTTTCCATGTCTATCATCCTCTCAAAAGTTAATAACGGAATGGTGCTTCACTTAACTCCAGGGAAACCATTAAACGTCCTTCCCGGTCATGACCGGCGAGTAACAATTGATTGTCCCCATGGATCGTCCAATCGCTCAATCCTTCCGCGTAAATCCAGCCAAATTCCATTTTCAATCCGGCTCGATAAGATTTTCCGTCACCAACAATCCTTGCTTGCGAAAATTTCACTTTGGCATTACGAATATACGCGCCAACATTGTACGCTTCACTATTAACATGGCTTGCATAAGCACCGTTCGTTGTTTCTAAATGAACATAAACTTCCTTATCTATAAAACGTTCCAAATGCTGTTGTACAGCTTCCATTTCTATTGGTTTCATCTGTTTGCTCCTCTCATACAACCTCCTCTTTTACATTACCGAAATGGAAGGAATGCGTCAAAATATTTGACTACTGGATTACCCTGTCGAGCGAGAATCAGCATAACGCTGCCAAGCTGCTTTTCACAAAATACAAAAAGGCAGCAAACCCTCGAGCAGGCTTACTACCTTTCTAGTGCGTGTTCAAAAAGTCGCCGAATGAGAAGGCCGGCTAAAGTCGCAACGTCCTGTTGCAACGCCGGCACTAGCACTTCCTGTGCGTCGCAAGAAGGTCGAGGCGGCGTAGCTCCCGGCACCGGGCTTCCACAGGATGTGGTGACTTCTGCGTTGCCCACAGGATGTGGGCGGTTTTAGCAGAAGATCCCCTTCCGCCAACTCTAGAGTTCGCCGCTTATCATTTGGTGCTTTTTGAACATCCTCTTCTATCACTTCGTCCCCACCTTCTCTTTTTCCACAAGTACCTCTTCCATCCGCTTCCGGTCACGTTCCAGGATTGGTTTCAAGTAACGTCCGGTATAGGATCCTTCTGTTTCTGCTATTTTTTCGGGAGTTCCGGTTGCAATAATCTGTCCACCGCGATCCCCGCCTTCAGGACCGAGATCAATGATATGATCGGCAGTTTTAATGACATCAAGATTATGTTCAATGATCAATACCGTGTCACCATTATCGACTAGCCGCTGCAAGACACTGAGTAACCGTTTTATATCATCGACATGAAGTCCTGTTGTCGGTTCATCCAAAATATAGAAGGACTTGCCGTTTGACCGGCGATGCAGTTCACTGGCCAGCTTCACCCGTTGTGCCTCCCCACCAGATAATGTAGTAGCCGGCTGACCAAGTTTTATATAGCCTAATCCGACATCATAGATCGTTTGCAATTTGCGTTTGATTTTAGGAATGTTGGCAAAGAAATCCAATGCTTCTTCAATCGTCATATCGAGCACATCGGCAATGCTTTTCCCTTTATATTTTACCTCTAGTGTTTCCCGGTTATAGCGTTTTCCGTGACACACTTCACATGGAACATACACATCAGGCAAAAAGTGCATTTCAATTTTAATTATGCCGTCGCCACGACATGCCTCACAACGTCCGCCTTTCACATTGAAACTGAACCGGCCTTTTTTGTAGCCCCGAATTTTTGCTTCATTCGTTTGGGCAAAAACATCGCGAATATCGTCAAACACACCCGTATAGGTTGCCGGATTTGACCTTGGTGTCCGGCCGATTGGTGATTGATCAATGTCGATTACCTTCTCAATGTTCGTAATGCCATTAATTTTCTTATGTTTACCTGGTTTGTGTTTGCCCTTGTAGAGCTGTTTTGCCAATGATTTATACAAAATTTCATTTACTAACGTACTTTTGCCTGAACCGGAAACACCCGTGACAACTGTCATTAAGCCGATTGGAAATTTAGCCGTAACATTTTTTAAATTGTTTTCTTCCGCACCGACGACCTCAATTTTCTTTTTCGTCGGTTTACGGCGCTTTACAGGTAAAGAGACAAATTTTTCACCCGATAGATAGTTACCGGTAAGGGAATGCTTATTCTTCATTACTTTTTCAGGTGTCCCACTGGCAACGATCGAACCACCATGTTCTCCTGCACCAGGGCCAATATCGATCAGCCAATCGGCAGCAAGCATCGTATCCTCATCATGCTCCACAACGATTAATGTATTGTCCAAATCGCGCATCTGTTTCAAGGTGCTGATTAACCGATCGTTATCACGCTGATGCAAGCCAATGGATGGCTCGTCCAGAACATATAATACACCAGTTAACGCCGAGCCGATTTGTGTCGCCAACCGGATCCGCTGTGCCTCACCACCTGATAATGTCCCAGCTGCCCGTGACAAGGTTAAATAGTCCAGTCCAACATTGTTAAGGAAGGTAAGCCGATTGCCGATTTCCTTTAAAATCATTCTGGCAATTTGTTCTTCTTTTTCGCTTAGTTCCAGATGGCTAAAAAAGTGGTTTGCCTCGGTTATGGAAAAATCGGTCACCTGGCTAATATGCAGCCCATTAACCAAAACTGCACGTGCTTCTTCTTTTAACCGATAGCCATCACACGTCGGACAATTTTTCTGCGCCATATATTTTTCCAATGTTTCCCGGATAAAGTCTGATGATGTTTCGCGATAACGTCTTGCTATATTGTTTAAGACACCTTCGAACATGATCTGGTTATCCCGGACATTGCCGAAATCATTCACATAATGAAAATGAATTTTCTCTTTCCCGCTCCCGTTTAAAATGATATCCATTTGTTTTTTCGGCAGTTTTTTTACAGGTACATCCATATCAATTCCATAGTGTGTACAAACACTTTTTAACAGCTGCGGATAGTATTGCGAGCTAATCGGCTCCCATGCTGCAATCGCATGTTCATTCAGTGTTTTATCCCAGTCAGGAATCACCAGATCAATGTCAACCTCCAGTTTAGTTCCCAATCCGTCACATGTTGGACATGCACCGTACGGACTGTTAAATGAAAATAAACGCGGTTCCAATTCACTAATCGAAAATCCGCAAATTGGACAGGCGTGGTTTTCACTGAATTTCAGTTCTTCTTCTCCGATTACATCAACGATTAAGTTACCTTCCCCAAGCTCCAAAGCGGTTTCGATCGAATCACTAAGCCGCCCGGCAATCCCGTCCTTTACTACAATCCGATCCACAACAACCTCGATTGAGTGCTTTTTGTTTTTTTCCAGTGTTATTTCTTCCGTTACTTCCCGCATTTCCTTATCAACACGAATTCGTACATATCCTTCCTGCTTTAATTTCTCCAGCGTTTTTACATGTTCACCTTTGCGTCCGGAAACAACCGGCGCAAGGATTTGCAGTTTTGTACGTTCAGGATATTCCAAAATACGATCGACCATTTGCTGAACCGTTTGTGAACTGATTTCAATCCCATGTCTCGGACAGGTTGGATGGCCGACCCGGGCAAAAAGCAGCCGCAAATAATCATAAATTTCCGTAACCGTTCCAACGGTTGAACGCGGATTTCTGCTCGTCGTTTTCTGATCGATGGAGATCGCTGGTGATAACCCTTCAATCGTATCGACATCCGGCTTATCCATTTGCCCTAAAAACTGACGGGCGTAGGCAGATAGCGATTCAACATAGCGGCGCTGCCCTTCTGCATAGATCGTATCAAAGGCTAGTGATGACTTCCCTGATCCGGATAACCCGGTCAGAACAACAAGTTTATTCTTTGGAATGGTAATATCAATATTCTTTAAATTATGTGCTCTGGCACCTTTAATTTGTATTGCTTTACTAGGCATGAAACGGTCATCCTTCCGCAGTAATTATGAAACATCAGCTTTAAGCTCAAGTATAATATCACGCAGCTCAGCAGCTTTTTCAAAATCAAGCGCTTTTGCTGCATCTTTCATTTCTTTTTCCATATTCTCGATTAATTTTAGCTTTTCTTTCTTCGGCAGTTTCGCCACGTTCGTTCCCTTTTCTTCATAAACCTCCTGATCTTCTGCAGCAACGGTAACTTTAATCACATCGCGAACATCTTTCCTGATCGTCGTTGGTGTGATGTGATGTGCTTCATTATATGCTATTTGTTTTTCCCGGCGGCGATTCGTTTCCTCAATCGCTACCTGCATCGAATGGGTTATGTTGTCAGCATACATAATAACCTCGCCGTTTTCATTTCGCGCTGCCCGGCCCATCGTTTGGATCAGGGAACGCTCTGACCGCAAAAATCCTTCTTTATCTGCATCCAATATCGCTACAAGCGAAACTTCAGGTATATCAAGTCCTTCACGCAACAAGTTAATCCCGACCAGTACATCGTATTTACCGATACGCAAGTCGCGAATAATTTCAATCCGTTCCAACGTCTTGATTTCCGAATGCAAATAGGCAACCTTTATGCCAATTTCTTTCAAATAGTCAGTCAGGTCCTCAGACATTTTTTTCGTTAATGTTGTCACAAGTACACGTTCGTTTCGCTCGGTTCGTTTATTAATTTCACCAATTAGATCATCAATTTGACCTTTAATCGGCCTTACATCAATTTCTGGATCCAATAGCCCTGTTGGCCGGATGATTTGCTCGGTCACTTCAGGTGAGTGTTCCATTTCATAAGGCCCGGGAGTTGCCGAGACATAAATAAGCTGGTTTGTTTGTTTTTCAAACTCGGCAAATTTTAATGGGCGGTTATCAAGTGCAGAGGGCAGCCGGAATCCATGATCAACTAAAACTTGCTTCCTTGCCCTGTCTCCATTATACATTCCTCTGATTTGCGGCAGTGTAACATGTGACTCATCAATAACTACCAAAAAGTCATCCGGGAAATAGTCCAGCAATGTATATGGTGTCGAGCCTGCTTCACGAAACGCCAAATGTCTGGAATAGTTCTCGATTCCAGAACAAAAGCCCATTTCCTCCATCATTTCAATATCATAATTAGTTCGTTGCTCCAAGCGCTGTGCCTCTAATAATTTATTCTCATCACGCAGCTCTTTTAGTCGTTCTGCCAATTCCTTTCTTATATTTTCTATTGCAATTTTCAATTTTTCTTCACGGGTAACGAAGTGGGATGCCGGAAATATCGCTACATGCTCCCGGTCGCCAATTATTTCACCAGTCAATGCATCTACTTCCCGAATCCGATCGATTTCATCACCGAAAAACTCGACCCGCATACAATGCTCCTCATGTGATGCCGGAATAATCTCAACCGAGTCCCCGCGCACACGAAACGTACCACGCTGGAAATCAATATCATTTCTGGCATATTGGATACCGACTAATTCGCGTAACAGCTGGTCACGGTCTTTTTCCATGCCCATCCGTAATGATAAAACCTGACTTCCATATTCCTCTGGTGAACCTAACCCGTAAATACAAGATACACTGGCAACGATCAATACATCATTCCGCTCAAATAGCGCCGAGGTTGCCGAGTGCCTTAATTTATCTATCTCATCATTGATACTTGCATCTTTTTCAATGAACGTATCCGTTGATGGTACATATGCTTCTGGCTGATAATAATCGTAATAACTGACAAAATATTCAACAGCATTGTTCGGGAAGTATTCCTTAAACTCACTATACAGCTGTCCGGCCAATGTTTTGTTATGGGCAATGACAAGTGTCGGCCGATTTATTTCCTTCACAACGTTTGATACGGTAAATGTCTTCCCGGTACCTGTTGCACCAAGCAGTGTCTGATGCCGCTGACCAGCCAGCACTTTTTCAACTAATTCCTTAATTGCTTTGGGTTGATCCCCCTCAGGTTCATAGTTAGCAACTAGTTCAAACTGTTTTTCCACAAGCCAGCCTCCGTTCTTTCGTCTGTAATCTATCATATCATAATTAACTTGAAATCTAATCTTCAACAGGAAAAAATGAATGTTCAGCTTCACTATGAAATTTCCATTATCTATTCTAACATAAACCGAACAAGTATTCGAGCATTTTGCATTGTGCTCTTTTGTCCATTGTACCCGAATGCTTGGCTAAAAAATCATGCGGAATAAAGCAAATTAAAAAACATCAGCCAATGGCTAATGTTTTTTAAATAATTCAGCTTGTAAGCACTTATCAATAATCTGATAAATTGGCTCCTTCATGAGGTTATCATGATACTCATTCATGTTTCTTCTGTGTATTTCCTGTTTACGTTTATCCGAAAAAAAAAGATTAAGCCCCCGCTCCAGTTCATTTATTGTGCTGGATATAATCAATCCTTGCTTTTCCAGGAGCCTGGCATTGATTTGTTCCTGACCCGGTAAAGGATTGTAAATAAAAATCGGTTTATACTTTTGCAAGCTTTCACTAATCGTTACCCCGCCCGGCTTGGTGACAACTGCATCCACCTTGTCGTACAGATCGTTCATTTCATCCTTGCTGGTAATATAAGAATATGGGGTTACGTTCGGTCTGTTCTGGCGAAGCAATTGTTTGTACAGGCTATCATTTTTACCGCAAAGCACATGATAGTGAATCCGGTTTACATTTGCTGAGCTGGCAAGTATCTGCCCAATTGCCCCAACTCCTAAACTTCCCCCCGTAACCAGTACGGCACGCTTATCGGATAGAGGCCGCTGTTTTCCCTGCCTGGTAACGGCTGGGTGAACCGGAATACCTGTTATGAAAATACGTTCCTTGCTAACGCCTCTTTCCATTAAAAATTTTCTTACATGAACGGTCGGTACAAAATGATAATCGATTTCTTCCAACCCCCAAACCCGATTAACGAAAAAATCCGTATAGACATTAATGATCATTTTATTAAGCTGTTTTTTCCTTTTTAATCTGCTGGCAATGTAAGAGGGAAGTGCATGGGTGCAAAAAATGATCGCTGGGTCTTTTTCGTTGATTAGCCGCCTTAAAAAATGTGAGAACAGTCCTTCATAGAGAAAATAATGACCGGTTTGCTGGCTCTTATTATATGCAACGTACTGGTAAAGGCGATTATAAACATTTGGAAATAATTTAATCCATGTTAAATAAGAGGACGAGACCACGCGCTCCATTTTTCCGTAGCTATAGGATAAAATATCAACCTTGTCGCAGTTCATGTTTCGCTCACATTTCGCCAGTTCCTGGATTAATGCGTCTGCAACATGATGATGTCCGGTTGGCAGTTGCATAAATGGTAAAAATAAAGCTTTTACCGTTTGGCTCATTCGATCATCTCCATTTAAGGGGTTGTTCAAAAAGTCCGGTAAAAATGACACATCGAGATAGGGAATCTTCGACTAAGTACCGACACGTCCTGTTCAAGCCCGCTGCTCGAAACTTCGCCGCCTCGAACTGCGACTACTGGACGTGCTAGTGTCGGCGTTGCAACAGGACATGGCGACCTTAGCCGGCCTTGGTCCTTTTTATCCTCTTTTTTGAACACGCACTTTAATCCCATCAATTACCTGTAAAACCATTGTCACTGGCATGTTATAATTGCCATTGGAGAGGAGTTTATACAATGTTGTTTATTCTTATTGTGCTTGTTATGGCGATAATTATTTTATTTTATAAAGCTTATAAAAACACGAAAGAGATTACCATAAATAAAATTTCAATCGGCACGGAGCAAACGAATCAAAACCAGCCATTATCAATCCTGCATCTTTCCGATATGCATTTGGAAAATATTTCGTTGAGTCCCCTCCTGTTGTCAGAAAAATTGCGTCATGAAACTATTGATATCATCGCCTTGACTGGTGACTTTTTAGATCGTAAGCGTAGTATTCCGAAGCTGAAGCCATATTTGAAAGTACTGAAGGAGTTGCAGCCCAGACACGGAATTTATGCGGTATTTGGCAATCATGATTACGTTCTGAAGGATGAAGATTTAAACGATCTGAAAAACCTGCTGGAAGCGTATGATTGTCACGTATTGCAAAATGCCAGTGAAACAATCGAAGTGAACGGCAGTACGATCAACATCATTGGAATTGATGATTATAGCACCGGCCGAAGCGACGTCCCGTTAGCATTTCACCGTGTTCAAAAAGGTACAAATATCATTTTAACCCATGACCCAACTGTAGTATTGGATATGGATAACCACAAATTTGATTATTTGATGGCGGGGCATTTTCATGGAGGACAAATCTGCTACCCTAAAGCATACCATCTGGCAAAAATGGGAAAACTTGCACGTCAGCACATTATTAAAGGACTGCACAAACAAGATAATATGCCTTATTACATTAGCGAAGGGCTAGGTCAAACCGGAATTAATATCCGCATTGGCAGCAGACCGGAAATCACCTTCCATAATATTGCCATTCAGTCAGATACCCCGCTTTAATAAAGTGGACGCTTTTCCCCACGGAATGTTAGCATTAGGCCCACTCGATGTGGGGCACAAGGACGAAGGCATAAGGATGTGACGTTCTTAGTCTTTGTTCCTATGATCGAATCTTTACGGCCAGTTGCCCCCCGGTACACTTTATAGAAATCCATAGGCATATGATAGGGGGCTTACTGATCGTTAAGGTGGGATAATTTATCTTTTGACATAAACAAATATACAGGATTATGATGACAAACTGCATTTGCTAAAAAATCACATACCACCTGTTCAACAGGTGGTTTGACTTAGCCCTATAAGGGCATGTTACTTGCAACGCCTTAAGGGCGTGGTTTCGCAAGCCGACTACATTTATTTATTTAGCTTATCTTCTATCATATCTGCATCGGTTTGGTTTTTTATATACTTCTTGATAACCTCTTCATTTCGACCGACGGTATCTACATAATACCCTCTTGCCCAAAAGTGTCTATTTCCTTTACTTTTGTATTCAGGATGTCGGTCGAATATCATCAATGCACTTTTTCCTTTTAAATATCCCATGAATGTTGATACGCTAAGCTTCGGTGGTATCTTCACACATAGGTGAACATGGTCAACAGAAACACTTCCCTTTACTATCTCAATTCCCTTATACTCGCAAAGTTTTCTGATGATCTCACGTATATCTTCCCTAAGTTTTCCATACATTGTTCTTCGTCTATATTTGGGAATAAACACAATATGGTACATGCAATTCCACTTCGTATGTGATAAACTTGATTTATCCAATTTTGGATTTCCTCCTCTAACTGACATCGGCTTCCGAAACCTTTGTCATTATACCAGAGGGGGATTTTTTTATCATACGTAAAGGTACTTCCACTTTTGTTCTCCCACGCATAGCGTGGGGCTTAATCTGGAGTTAATTGGTACAAATGTCCATTTTTTATACAGCATGTAATAGGGGTTGCTGATCGGAAAAATTTCAAACCCAAGTCGTTCAGCACCTCGATATAATGTTGTAATTCCGATTATTCCTTTAATTTCATTTGCTTTCCAATGAAGTCTGACATAACTATCCAGTATTGGTAAGGAACGTTTAATCATATGATAGACATACACACCACGCTTGATATCACCATTAACTTGCTTTAATTCATGCAGCATCTTTACATTGTGCAAATGAATTTTAAGTAATACATCATTCTTATTGATTTCTGTCCCATCTTGAAGTATTACCGGTTTGCCTTTATATCGCGTAAGCCTGACACGAAACAGTGTTTTCTTTTTATTTTGATCCATTACATATTGTAAGCGGGTAAAACGAAAATAAAGGGGATCCAGTACATTCCACATACTTAGTAAATGACTTTTCATTTTCCTGTCCTTTCTCCATTCCATCATCAATAGTTTGTTTTAAAGGAAAGAAAATATCAAAGGAATTTTTTAGAGGATGTTCAAAATGTCACCAAATCGATCACTATTTTTTGGCAGCCTTTAAATCCCGCGGGAAATGGCATTTAATTTTAAAAAGATAGTTTGATTCCTGGAATTTTGATAACATTTATTTTAAGATCATGGCCTTAAAACGTTTTGGGGCCGAAGCCGGATACAGTACAATCAAACCATTTCTATTCACGTACAAGGAGGGAGTACTTTGAAGGTATGTAGTAGTGAGGGAATATTCTTGGCTGCCAAAAAAACGCGTCATGTTTTTCTTGATAATAATGTCAAGCTTTGTACGTTTACCCTTTTTCAATATCGGTAATATAAGCGATCATTCCGATAAAAACATCGGTGCCCTTTTCGCTCCATTTTTAATCCAAAATGATCTAGCTGCATTCGTAAAACCAATCTAATGATTCGGGGTTTCCGATTGGTCTGAAAATACTTGCTGCAGTATATAAATGATCATGCAAATTGTGATAAATAAAAATCCCCATCCGAGCACTTTTTGCTGATCTTCCAAGTAATTGTTACATATTTGAATTGGTGTATCGATGTATAGCCATGCCATTAGTCCGAACATTGGCAAGTAATTTAAATAAACAAAACTTTTACCGACTATTTTTAGCTTGCACCAGCTATCCCGTAAACACAATCCCGCTAAAAAGGGGAGACTTATAAATTTGAACAGCTCCATATACCAAAGGCTGACTGCCTCATCTAATACACGGGGGAGCATCCAATACATGGTAATAATAATGAACAACAAGATACCTGGGATGCCACTCGCATTCCATTTTGTAAAAAAATTGATGAATTTCCCAATAAAAATTCCGCCCATCAGCCAACCTGCCACAATCAGTAATGGCAGCTGGACGAGCATATGGAACAGCATAACCGATTCTAAAAAATGAACAACAGGTGGGATCATTAACAACCCATACAAGCTAAGGCCAATTCCTGCCTGCTTCATTATCGGCTCCCCCTTTTTTTAAATCATGCAAGTTTTTTCTTACTAAAGTCGCTGCCAGCATTCAATGTATTTCGATTCATTAGAAAACGCACAAAATGCCAGACAAAAATGGAAACAGCCATGACCAAACAGATTCCGGAAACGGCACCAAATTGTGCTGGTCCTATCCAATCCGGGAAATGTGTGGCCCAGCGTCTTGGTGTACTAATAGCTCCAGAAACGAGGAATGATCCGCTTACCCCCATAATCCCCAGTATATAGATAACAAACGCCATTTTATCAAGCATATTTATTCGCATATTACATTCAACTTTTGCCACATAATACATAAATCCGAATATCATCGCAAGCGCACCGAGTCCCATATACATATGAAAATGACCTGGTACCCATTTTGTATTATGCATCACATGGTTGACAACAATTGTTGCATCAATAATTGCTGGCACAACCCCAAGCACCCAGCCGAACATCGCGACGTACGTTAACCCTGACGCCATGTCCCACTTAATCCCTGACTTATATACGATCATTAAAGCACCATACGCTGTAACAACCAATACAGGCAAACCATTCGAATATGATAGAACCTGCGCCATAATCAATGTCCATTTTGGCATAACGGAATCCATCAGCAAATGGTGTGTATAGATAATTAACGTAAATACAGTCGACATTGTCCAGGCAACCAAAAATGATTTACTCGACTTCCATGGCCGATCCGTATATTTCTGCAAGATTTCATATACAGCAATCACAGCCATGTATATAACCGCATTGGCAAAAATGTGTCCGAATGCATATGTCAGGTTTTTAGCAAGTAATGGATCAAAGGTAAAACTTGGATTGATCACATTAATAATATTCATTATCAGTACAACCGCACCAGCTGTAATTGCGGTCGTGTTTACAATTGTCACCATTGTGCTTGCTACAACAGCCCCGGGCGGTGCGTCTTGTTCAGCCTTTTTGCCAGCAATTACATCCCAGCCAAGTCCTTTGCCCAGACTGCCATATTTTTTAATAATTGCCCGGCCGGCATCAAGATAGAAGAGCAAAAACCCAATTCCCAAAACGAGCATTCCGCCAAGATATAGCAATGCTCCAATCGTTCCCCATGCATTTGCTGACAGAGCCGGCAGCGGATATAAGAACGTCCATGCGCTGGCATATTCGAAGGAAAAAACACCAATGATAACCATTACGACACCAATTAAAAATAAAGCTAAATTTATCCTCAATATTTTTTGAGATAATGTTACATATTTATTTAGAAAATACCACATGATTGCAGCGGCAGCTAATGCAGCAACCCCTATCATTCCTGTTCCATGTATCGTCAGAAACTGATAGAATGTAGCCGGTGGCAAATTAATAACACCACCTTGCTGCAGGAGCATCAAAATCCCAAAGATCATCATGGCAATAACAATAATTCCACTGATTGCCAGATAGGTAACAACTTGATTATTCCGCGTTTTTTCAGCTACTTGATTTACATTCATGTTTAACACCTCCGTCTATTTGACTAGTTGACTTCAAATTTCTGAACCATAGCATGATGCGCCAGACCGCAATACTCCAAGCAGAGCACCTGATATGCCCCTGGTTTGTCAAAGGTGATATACACTTTGTTCGTGTAATCCGGCATTGCTTGGGTTTGGGCAATTAAGGTCATATTTTCATCATAAATTCCAAATCCGTGATTCACGTCACTACTTGTTACATGGAATTCAATCGGTTCTCCAGCCGCAAATTCCGTTTTACTCATCTTGAATGCAAACTGTATCGCCTCTACCTCAACTACTGTCGGTTCGTTTTCTTCCCCATACACTGGTATGTCGTACGGTAACTCCCTTAATGTATAAATCGTTACGGCCAGCATAAAAACGACCAATGCTGTACCATAAAAATTCCGCGCCTCATACCATTTCTTTTTAATAGGCTCATATGGCCTCCGCTCCCTCGATTTAAGTGCAACAATACCAAAAACCATTACAATAACCATCATAAAAAACAATGTTGTTACCCATGCCACGGTTTGAACACTCACCGTAAAACCTCCTTCATCATTCAATTTTTGCGTTTCCAATTAAAAAGTCCTATAAATATAGCAGTGATCGGCTATATCATATAAAATTTTATCGCTTTATCTAGTGATCCAAATCACTAAAAACCATTTATTTTTTTGAATTTAAGGAGTTTTTCTATTATTATAGTTTACACTGTGAATACGGTGTTAATCGGGTTAATAGGCGAACAACAAAAAAAGATAAAGATACACGTTTAAAGTGTAACTTTATCTTTTAGTTATGTCTGAGACTTGTGGTACGGGATGATGTTCCGCCCGGTTTTGGACGATATTCCCGTGATACCAGGCAATGCGGACGTGATTCTGGACGATGTGCACACATTCCATTTGATTTGTGCGCGGTTCCTGTCGATCTGCCGGCATTCCAGTTGATGTTCCGGCTATCCAGTCGATGTTCTCGCAATTCCGGTTGATGCTCTGCATTTCTGGACGATATTCCTGCGGTTCCGGTCGATGTCTCATATTTCCTGACGATATCCTTGCATTTCCGGTCGATATTCTAGCGGTTCCTGTCGATGTCGTAAACATGCTCAGCTCTCTGGGTGTTGTTCCACCGCCCTGATGTCAATTCAATTCAGCCTTTTCTTTCCATTTGCGTTCACCGTTCCGGTACTTCTCTTTCGTAAACACAATGCCTAATTCATGATGATCTCCCTGATAGAGTGCACTCTTTATGAAACGAACCTCACCAGAATCATCCACAACCTCCAGCTTGAAAAATGCGCCACTTGCTTGTAATGCATGATAAAATTCGGCTACATCATTTACCTTTTTGCCATTGACCTTATGAATTGTTTCACCGATAAGAATGCCTAATCGATCTGCAGGTGTATCCGGAATAATAGCCAGTACTTTCAATCCCTTTCCGGATCCATGAAAATAGGGTATGTTTTCCTTATCATGAATCCGATGCCGATAACCGATATACTCCCTGCCTAAAACAGCAATAATAACGGCAGCTAGTGAAAGCCAGGAAACAAACACACTTCCGGCAGCGAATAATAAAACCAGCACACCAAGCGTACCGATTGAATTGGCCAATTTTCTCCTAACCTGGTATGGTGCATGTCCTCTAACCACATGATCAAAGCCAAGCAGAAATGGAACCAGCAGCAAACTGTATGTATCCCCACCTAATGAAAAATACGGCCAAAAAGGGGCAAATGTTGTTATTAATCCAGACGGCACCAAGACAAAAAATGGAATGACACTCAATTTCTTTATATGATGCTGGCCAACCCATTTCCCGCGATTCCCCAAAACCAAATCGGGAAATGACTCATTTCGTTTGACCCGCAATACTAACACAGCCTCTACAAGTAGCAACAGGCCCAACAATATAACCAACCCGGTAAAGTTAGCTTCTGTAAGCAGGTCTGTATCAAGATTAATATACGTTTGCTTCTCCAAAAAGTATGGGATAAATAATAATAAAAAGTAAGTAAATCCAATGGTATAGCTTGGCGAAAGAAGGTTCAATCTTAAACCAAGACCGAGTACAATAGTAACAATGCTTAACAAGAATATAGTTTCATACGAAAAAGCAATCCCGATACCCAAAACAAGCACTGACAGACTAATCCCTGTAACAAGCGAAACAAGCCATGTATTTTTACATTCTGAAAACACATCGAACACTTTAGTTCCAAAGTTCATTCGTTCCTTTTTGATTCTGGCCATACCACTTAAGACAACTATAATAATTGCCCAATACAATAATGGATTTAAAAATAGCTTGCCAATCCCTTTTGCCAATTCCATTAACCATGCTTCTATCAATATGATCACCTTCCAGCAGCTAAATATCCACTTCTTATATTCGGGATATAGCGAGCTAGTTCCTGCTATTCGTATCCGTAATTCCTATTTTACCACGATATTACTTCCGAAACACAACCAATCCGCGAGTTTCCCCGCGGATTTGTTTATTTATATAGTTCTTCCAGCGCTTTAGCCATTTGCTGATCATCATCGCCACTGCGAATATGATCAACAATTTGTGCTTCAATCAATCCGGCTGTTTCCTTGTCAATCTTGCCTGTTGCTTGTAAATCATTATCCTGCTGAAATTGCTTAACGGCTTTTTCGGTTTCTTTGTTAAAATAACCATCCTTTCGCCCAGGTTCATAACCTAATCCAAGTAGCATGATCTGAATGTTTTTTATATTATCACCTGTATGATTATAGGTTAGCTGCTTATCTATTTGAACAGGATTCGAATAAAAGTAATCGGCTTGTTTTACTTTAATTGTCGGTTCTACCCCTTTTTCATGAATCCAATTTCCTTCAGGCGAAAGCCACTTATAAAATGTTAACTTAATTGTGCTGCCATCACCCATGGGAACAGCTTGCTGTACCGTACCCTTACCAAAGCTCTTCGTCCCAACGATATCATACCCGGCTTCTTTCATTGCTACAGCAAGAATTTCCGAAGCCGACGCACTTCCTTCATCAATGACAACACTGACCGGATAATCCTTCTTCTCCTTTAAATCCGAATAATATGGTGTCTTCTCTCCGTTTTGGTCTTCAATCTGAACATATGGCACATCTTTTGTAATAAACAATTTTAAAATATCTTCCACGGCATTAAAGAGACCTCCTGGATTGCCTCGCACATCAATGACTAATCCTTCTATTCCATCTTCCTCAAGCTTTGTTAATTGCTCCTTGAATTCCGTTGCTGTATTCTCAGAAAACGTAGTAATTTCGAGGATACCAGTCTTTTTACCGTCAATTTCTTTTTCTTTGGAATAAACTGTTTCTACCGGAATATCGTCTCGTTTGATCGTAACATCAAATGGCTCTGAAACGCCTGGACGCTGCACTTGTAAAACAACTTTGGAACCTTTTTTCCCACGAATCTTTTCAACAGCCTCGTACAGTTCCAATCCCTCAACACTTTCCTTATCAACTTTTAAAATTTGATCATTTGGCCGCAATCCTGCCTCTTCGGCCGGAGAATCTTTGATTGGTGCAATGATGGTAACTTTTCCATTAACCATACTTACCTCCGCACCGATCCCTTCAAAGGATGATTCAATTGTTTCATTGAATTGTTCCATTGTTTCAGCATCCATATATGTACTGTAAGGGTCATCCAATGTGCCTAACATCCCTTTTACAGCACCCTCAATCAGCTCCTGATCCTTAACATCCTTTAAATAATGCTTTTTAATTAAATTGAAGGCTTGGACAACTTTATCCATATTTTTAGGTTGTTCCATTTCCTCATTATCCTTGTCCAAAGGCAAATCAATGTCCGCTTTGTGGTCTTGCTCCGCCTGATCCGGCTGTGCTAACTTAACGCCAGCAAAACCACCAGCAAAACCTAGAACAAGTGCCGCAATCAAAATAAAAATATACTGTTTTTTGAATTTCATCATTTCACCCCAATTTTTATTTTTTTCTGATTGGTGGTTCCTGTTCCCATATGTCAAGTAAAAGAGAAGTTATTTCCATCAATACGTTTTGATTCAAAGTTTATAGGAAAAGGCATCACACCGTAATGTGCGATGCCTTTAATAATATATTTTATGCTTTAAAAATGCAAATATCATTAAAATGTTAGTAGAGATACGGTGATTGCAATGGATTTACTGAATTACTCTTAGCTGCATTCCAACCACCTTTATGGATTTCAAAATGTAAATGTGGACCTGTTGAATTTCCAGTATTACCTGAAGCTCCAATCGTTTGCCCCTTGCTTACGCTTTGTCCAGCCGAAACTGAAATACTGCTTAAATGTGCATAAAGGGTAGTATACGTTACACCGTCAATTGAATGAGCTACCAGTATAACATTGCCATAGCCATTCATCATACCATCATATTCCGTGTTAGTAGAAATAACAACACCCGGTGCTGCGGCTGAAACCGCTGTTCCAACTCCTACACCAAAATCAATACCTGCATGTAGAGTCCCCCAGCGGCTTCCGTACCCTGAAGTAATCGGTCCGGAAACAGGGAAGCTAAACATGGCACCCCCATTTGAACTGTTGAGTGTTGGAGGCGCTGAAGAACTAGAGCTTGTTTGATTACTCCTTGCCTTTGCAGCTTGTTCCTTAGCTTTTTGTTCCAACTCGTTTTGCTTTTGTTTTGCCAGTTCTATTGCTTTGCTGGTTGCTTCTGCTTGAGCACGTAAAATTTCCTGTTCATCTTCCAAGGATACTTTATAATCTTCCAGATGCTCATGTTCTTCTTCCAATTGAGCCTTTAGTTTTTCTTTTTCAGCTGCTTGTTCATCCAATTGGCCTTTTAGTGACTCCAATTCTTTCTTTTGATTCTCTAATGCAGCTTTTTTGGTTTCTACTTCTTTTTTATTTTCCTGTACTTCAGCTTTTTTCGCTTCCATAGCTCTTTTGTCTGCTTCCAGTTCTTCCATTATACTTTTATCAGAATCCATGATGGTGTTCACAGCCGATGATCTGCTGACAAAATCACCAAAGCTTTGAGAGCCAAGTATAACCTCCATATACTTCATGCTTCCCCCACTTTTCTGGATTGCACGGAGGCGTTCCTTAAGTAAGTTTTCCCGCTCTTTGATGCTTTTTTGTAATTCCTTAATTTCTTCCTTTAACTGTTCAATTTTTGCTTTCAATTGCTCAATTTCATCGTTTGTTGACTTAATTTCGTCTTCCTTTTTCTGGATCTTATTTTTGGTATCGGAAAGTTTTTGGTCTATCCCCTTTATTTGACTTTCCACATTATCCTGTTTCGACAAATTTTTATCAATCTTCTGTTCGGCAGCACTTTTTTTATTGGTAACCTCGCCCTGTTTTTCTTTTAATTGGTCCTTTTCCTTTTCCAACTGATTGATCTGATCATTTACATCGTCCATTGACTTTGCTTCAACATGACTGAAGCTTGCAAAACTTGTCCCTGCACACAGGAACCCGACAAGTATGTATGAGGCTGTTCGTTTCATCTCGCATCTCCTTCTCCTGTTGTAAATATTTCTCTGGATTATGTTTTTTCAAAAAGCTGCCAAATCTTTGTTTACCGCTTTGCATTTGGCAACTTTTTGAAGGACCTCTATTAAACTTTCAAGAATTTGCGGACACTCATCACACTTCCCCAAATACCAATCAATCCACCAATTACGAGAATAATGAGTGATAATTGCCAGGCAAATGGGTTAAACGGCAATAATTCAACAAAACTAAATTTAAGGTTAAATCTTTCACTAAGATTATTTTCCAAGTAATAGTAACCACCGAGAATTGCTGCAATCGGAATGATCGAACCGAATATTCCAAGAAGCATTCCTTCCACGAAAAACGGCCAGCGGATAAATCCGTTTGTTGCACCAACCAATTTCATGATGCCTATTTCCTTACTTCGCGCCATGATTGTCAGTTTGATCGTATTCGAAATAAGGAAAATCGCAGTAAATACCAAACCAGCAATTAATACAAGCCCGATATTGCGCGCATATTGATTAAATTGAAATAATCGATTGACGACATCTTTTCCGTAATTAACTTCCTGAACATTATCAAAATCGGCAATATCGTTCGCCACGTCGATTGTGTCCAGCGGGTCTTTTGTTTTAACAATAAATACATGGTTCAGCGGGTTATCCTGTTCAAATAATTGCCATGAATCCCCTTCCTTCCCCATGCTTTTGACCAAGCCTTCCAATTGTTCATCCTTTGACGAAAACTCAACTTTATCAACTTCATCCATTTTTTCAATGTTGTCACCTAATTGCTTAATCTGATCTTCTTTTGCAGTAAGGTCGATCAATACATTTATTTCAACATCATCTTCAATGTTGTCTGCCATTTTATTCAGATTAAGCATCAGAGCAAGAAACACACCAACTAAAATCAAAGTTGTTGTAACGGCTCCGATTGAGGCAACCGTCATCCAGCCATTACGAAAAATATTCTTTATGCCCTCACGAAAGTGGCGCTTTAATGTTCTAAATTTCATAGCCGTATTCACCTCGTTGCTCGTCCCTTACAATTAACCCGTCCTCTACTGCAATAACACGTTTTTTAATTGTATTGACAATTTCTTTGCTGTGTGTGGCCATGATAACGGTCGTACCTCTGGAGTTGATTTCTTCAAAGATCCGCATAATTCCCCATGATGTATCAGGGTCCAGATTTCCTGTTGGTTCATCCGCAATAACAATTTTCGGATGATTCACTATTGCCCGGGCAATGGAAACGCGCTGCTGTTCCCCGCCTGATAATTCGTCAGGGATAGACCGGGCTTTACTTTTCAGTCCTACAAGTTCCAGAACCTCCATTACCCGTTTACGTATCATACGAGGTGATTCTTCAATAACCTCTAATGCAAAAGCAATATTTTCATAGACTGATAGTTTCGGCAGCAACTTAAAATCCTGAAAAATAACGCCAATATTGCGCCTTAAAAAGGGAACTTTTCTTTCTTTTAACCGTTGCATATCCGTATTATTAATAATAATTGACCCTTTAGATGCTTTTACTTCCCGGTACATCAGCCTGACAAAGGTTGATTTACCTGCTCCGCTTGGTCCGACTATGTAAACAAATTCACCTTGTTCAATCCTTATATTGACACCACTAAGTGCTGTCACACCGTTCGGATATGTTTTTGAAACATCTTTCATTGTTATCATATTTGAATCACCTTTTAATTTATTGTTGTGTACTCTAAGATGTCGAAGCTTCGTATAAATAAAAACAATATCTCACTTTTATTCATATTTATTTGATTAACACTCCTATAGTATAACATTTTTCAACAGGATTTTTAGACAAAATAATATTACATTTTCATTTCAAATGCTGTAATTTTTTTACTCCTGTGAAAATAATGGAAGTTTTTAAAGAAGTGAATTTTTTCGGGGAAGCCTGGTGCTGGACGCAGCCCATCCCATAAACTTTATAAATTCCTGAAGAACAAAAAGCCTGGCCCATATAAAAGTTGGGTCAAGCTTTCCTATACGTTAAACCATCAATTGTAACGTCAGTACCAGGTCATTTCTGGTCTGCAAGCCACGAAGCAATTAAATCTACATCATCACCAGTGGCCATTCCTCCAGGCATTGTTCCTTGATCGCCTTCTTTACCATTTTCGATAATATCGACAATCTCTTCCTTGGAATACTTGGATCCTACATCCGTTAAAGCTGGACCCGCACCACCGGATAAATCAGCGCCATGACAAGATGCACAACTGCTTTCAAACGCTTCCTGAGCAGCTGAAGCGTCCACTGTACCACCATTATCTGATGATCCATTTTCTTCTGTGGCATTGTCACCGTTATCTGCATTGTTGTCACCTGCGTTGTCATCCCCACCGCCGCCGCAAGCTCCGAGCACTAATGCAGATCCGAAAAGAACTGTAAATAGCCATTTCTTCATGCTTCAATCCCCCTAACAAAAGATTTTTTAACTATCACATTTATTATAACCATTTTATAAAAATTTAAAACCCTAGTACGGGGCGGGAAATGTTAACTTATAGCCAAAATGTACCAATGTCAATGCTTTTGCGAATTGTGTCTATTTCATGAATTTGTTTTACTATCACAAATGGAGCAGTTTAATTAATCTGGGAACGCAAGTAGGCATCAATAAACGGGTCAATATTCCCGTCCATTACTCCTTGTGTATTACCGACTTCGACATTTGTCCGGTGATCTTTGACCATGGAATATGGATGAAAAACATACGAACGAATTTGACTGCCCCAGCCAATTTCTTTTTGTTCGCCACGAATATCATTTAGCTCCTGCTGCTGGCGTTCAATCTCCAACTGGTACAATTTTGCCTTCAGCATCTTCATTGCCTGTTCCCGGTTCTGAATTTGCGATCGTTCTGATTGACAAGTAACGACTATATTTGTCGGTATATGCGTAATTCTAACAGCCGAATCAGTCGTATTTACATGCTGACCACCTGCACCACTGGAGCGATACGTGTCAATTTTCAGATCCTCTGTCTTGATGTCAATCGCAATTTCATCATTAAACTCTGGCATCACGTCACAAGAAACGAATGATGTATGTCTCCTGCCTGATGAATCAAAAGGAGAGATCCTTACTAATCGGTGGACACCTTTTTCTGCTTTTAAATACCCGTAAGCATTATGCCCTTTGATTAACAAGGTCACACTTTTCACGCCAGCTTCATCCCCAGGCAAATAATTTAGTGTCTCTACTTTAAAATCTTTATCCTCCGCCCAGCGCTGGTACATTCTTAGTAACATGCTTGCCCAGTCCTGTGATTCGGTTCCTCCAGCACCAGGATGAAGTTCCAATAATGCATTGTTTGCATCATACGGCTCACTTAACAGCATTTGCAATTCAAATTTATTTACTTTTTCGCGCAGGTTATTAATCCCGTTTTCCAAATCGGCAAATAGTTCCGGATCGTTCTCTTCTTTTACGAGCTCATAGCTTACTTGCAAATCATCCAGCTTTTCTTCAAGTTCGGTAAAATTATCGACATAGCCTTTTAAGCCATTTGTCTCAGTAATAATTTTTTGGGCAGCGTTTTGATCATCCCAAAAATCAGGGGCTGTCATCTCCTGCTCCAATTCTTCAATTCGGTCTTTCTTTGTCTCTAAGTCAAAGAGACCCCCTAAAATCGGCAATACGCGCCATAATGTTTTCTAATTCATGATTAATTTCCACTAATTCCATTCTCTTCACCTCGTTCGTTATTTTCAATTTCATGGAAAACACCCCCAATTCAGGGAGTGTTCGTTTACCGCCCATGACAATTTTTATATTTCTTGCCGCTTCCACACGGACATGGATCATTTCGACCAACGTTTTCTTTCTTCACATATGGTTTCCGCGATTTCTTCTTGTTATCCTCCCCACCGGAAACAGCTTGGGTATTTTTCACAACTTCCTGACGTTTCAGGTTTTCGCGGATTTGTGCTTTCATCACATATTTAGAAACCTCTTCTTCAATGGCAATAATCATTTGTTCGAACATATGGAAGCCTTCTGCCTGATACTCCTGCAATGGATCGTTTTGCCCGTATGCCCGTAAATGGATACCTTGCCGCAATTGATCCATCTGATCGATATGATCCATCCATTTTGTATCGACAGTTCGAAGTAAAATAACCTTCTCAAATTCCCGCATTTGTTCAGGTGTTAGTTCTTCTTCTTTTTCATCATATTTTTCTTTAATTTTTTCCATAATCAGCTCAATCATCTCTTCAGGCTCTTTGCCTAGTAAATCATCAGCTGTTATATCTTCCGGATCGAATAGGTTTCCATGCAAATACTCTATTATTGTATTTAGTTCCCAGTTTTCTTCCAAGTCATCAGCTGTGTGGGACTGGATAACGCGTTCAACCGTAGATTGCATCATCCCTTCAATTATTTCACGGAGATTTTCCGAATCAATAACGTCAAATCGCTGTTTATAAATAATTTCACGTTGTTGGCGTAAAACATCGTCATAGGACAATACGGTTTTGCGGGCGTCAAAGTTGTTACCCTCAACTCGTTTTTGCGCCGATTCAACAGCTCTTGAAACCATTTTACTTTCAATTGGCTGTGTATCATCCATGCCAAGCCGCTCCATCATTGAACGAAGATTATCGGAGCCAAAGCGGCGCATTAATTCGTCTTCCATCGACAAATAAAATTGCGACAATCCCGGGTCACCTTGACGTCCGGAACGTCCGCGCAGCTGGTTATCAATCCGGCGTGATTCATGCCGCTCTGTACCGATAACAGCAAGTCCGCCGAGATCAACTACCCCTTCGCCAAGTTTAATGTCTGTTCCACGGCCGGCCATGTTAGTTGCGATAGTTACCGCACCCTTTTGTCCGGCGTTTTCGATGATTTCTGCTTCTCTAAAATGATTTTTGGCATTCAAAACATTATGTTTGACACCCTTCTTTTTCAGCAGCTGAGAAATCAATTCAGACGTCTCAACAGCAACCGTACCAACTAATACCGGTTGTCCTTGTTCATAACGTTCCTTGATATTTTCCACAACAGCCCGAAACTTGCCCTCCATCGACTTATAAATCAGATCTGCCCGGTCATCACGTATAATCGGTTTATTTGTCGGAATTGCAATAACATCCATATTATAAATATTACGGAATTCCTCTTCTTCCGTTTTCGCTGTACCAGTCATTCCGGAAAGCTTTTGATACATTCGGAAAAAGTTCTGGAATGTGATGGATGCAAGTGTCATGCTTTCATTTTGGATTTGCAGGCCTTCTTTAGCCTCAATCGCCTGGTGAAGTCCATCACTGTAGCGTCGTCCCTTCATTAATCGGCCGGTAAATTGGTCGACAATAACGACTTCCCCTTCCTGGACAACGTAATCGGTATCCCGATGCATCGAAACATGAGCCTTCAATGCTTGGTTAATATGATGGGTTAACGTTACATGATTCAAATCGAATAGATTTTCGATCGAAAAGTAACGCTCTGCCTTATTGATACCTTCCTCTGTTAATTGCACACCCTTTGTTTTCTCATCATACGTGTAGTCCGTTTCCTTATTCAGTGTGTTGACAAACGAATTTGCCTGTTGGTACAGGGAAGCAGACTTTTGAGCAGATCCGGAAATAATTAATGGTGTTCTCGCTTCATCAATTAAAATCGAGTCAACCTCATCAATAATGGCAAAGTTTAGCGGCCGCTGCACCATTTGCTCTTTGTAAAGCACCATATTATCCCGCAAATAGTCAAAACCATACTCGTTGTTAGTGCCATACGTGATATCGCAATAGTATGCATCCCGCTTCTCTTCTTTTGACAACCCGTTTCCATTTAATCCGACCGTCAACCCAAGAAAGCCAAATAGCTCGCCCATTTCCCTCGCATCACGGTCAGCTAAATATTCGTTTACGGTTACAATGTGCACACCATTTCCCGAAAGTGCATTTAAATAAGCTGGCAAGGTCGAAGCAAGCGTCTTCCCTTCCCCGGTTTTCATTTCCGCTATATTTCCTTCATGAAGCGCGATTGCCCCCATCAGCTGAACGGGAAACGGACGCATGCCAAGGACACGTTTGGAAGCCTCACGAACGACGGCATATGCTTCAACCATCATATCGTCAAGACTTTCTCCGTTTTGATAGCGCTCTTTAAATTCTTCCGTTTTATTTTTCAGCTCATCGTCTGTTAATCTTTCATAGTCCGGCTCTAACGCCTCTATCTTATCTACAATCTTTTGATAACGATTGAGTTGTTTTTGATTTCCATCCCCAAAAATCTTTTTCAATAATCCAGGCATAATAAAACGCTCCTCGTAAAGTTAAAAATCGATATAGTATGTGTTTAAAAAGTTGCCAAATTAGCAGCAAACCAACTCTGGAGTTCACCATTTATCATTTGGTGACTTTTTGAACATCAATTATTTAATTTATGATAATCCACATCTTATAATAACACTTTGTGGACAAGAATGACAACTGCTTGCGCCGGTCTGGAACTTATCCATACTTCCTTTGACGATAATGAAAGAGCAGCCCGGGGCGGAGCTGCTCTTTCCATGAAGACTCATTGCGGATACTTTGCGGGAAATATGAGGCTGCTGTTGCGAGGAGAGTTCGTATCATGAGAGTGTATAATGATTCTCGTTATCATATTTACGTGCCAGCTCCGTCATTTTCCGGTTTGTTGCTGCGACAATTTCCATTAATTGTGTTATGGTTTCTTCATGTTGCTGTACTTTGACAACTAAGGCATCAAACGCGATATAATCCTGTTCGTTCATATGTATTTCCTCCTTGTAATTCGTTATGATAGTTATATCATGGAACAAATTTTAAGGCCAATCGCCATTTTTAAATTTTAGCTTGCAATTCGACAATATTTTCATGAAAAACAGCAAAATTCGACACCGTTTTACAGATAAATATTAAAAATGCAGGTTTTATCCAACGCCAAAATTAAATTTTAGCAATCCGTTCGACAAAATTGGACAAAATCGTCCTTGACTATTAAGAAAAGCGCACCGACTCTGACGTAAGCAGAATAGAACCTAAATTTTTACTTATAAAGAAAGGAGGGCTGACATATCATCAGCCCTCCTTTCTTTATTTTAACTATTCGGTTCAATTAATCCATATTTTCCGTCCTTCCGGCGATAAACAACGTTTGTATCGCCTGAGGCAGCGTTAGTGAAGACATAAAATGCATGTCCCAGCATATCCATTTGCAGAACTGCCTCTTCTGAATCCATTGGTTTTAGATCAAATCGTTTTGTTCTGACAATGTCCATTTCATCTTCTTCCAAATGTTCATTTGCTGATTCTGTTTCAATGTTGGCAAATACATGCTTAGGAGAACCGTTTTGCCGAAATTTACGATTTACTTTCGTTTTATATTTACGAATCTGTCTTTCCAGTTTATCTACCACAAGGTCGATGGCAGCATATAAATCCACATGCTGTTCCTCTGCGCGAAGCAACAAATTGGTCATTGGGATTGTAACCTCAATTCTCTGCTCATCATTATAGACACTTAAATTGACATGTACATCAGATGTCGGTGGTGTATCAAAGTATCTTTCCAGCTTGCTGATTTTCTTTTGCACATAATCACGTATAGCTCCAGTCACCTCAATATTCTCACCACGAATGTTGTATTTCATAAAAGTGTCCTCCTTTCATCCTTATGTATTTATTATACTACAATACCCCGTCCAATTCCTGCATAAACCAATAAATAATTGCAAAACCGGAAAGGATTAGTACCGATAAAATTCACAAAACCATTGTTGGGTTCCGTTAACTGAATACATCTTATTCCATAAAAAAATGAAAAGCCCAACAGAGCATTTCATTTTTTATTATCGAGAAACATACCATCCATCGTTTGGATCTTTTCATACGGATTTGTGTATGTTTTATTCGATTTTTTCTGTTTTTTGAACTGTTTCATTTCTCGTTTTAAATCAATAAAAAGTGCATTCATTTTTTGCTGGATCTTATTATTGAGCAGGACGATATCGCTACCCACTCGTTTTTCATCTTCAGTAAAAGGTGGTGGAACTTCTGGCAGCAGATCTCCTCTTTTTTCGATCAAAAGATTAACCTGACTAATAATTGTTTCCCGGTTCTTTGCATTGATATCCTGATCAAGCAGCTCTGCTAATTTTACCGTGATCTCGTAAAAAGGTTTCAGGCGGTTCATTAGATACTGGCCCCTTGTGCAAACTGCTTTTGCCGTGTTTTTAAAATAACCTGTTTCCATGTATCCCGGAATTCCATTGCAAAACCCAGTACCTCTTCAATTAAGGCAGCGTCATTTTTTACGTTGCCTTCTTTAAGCTGAAATTGCATATATTCATATAACGGCAATAGTTGATTGGAGATCTCCACTTCAGAATTCAAGGTAATCATTAACTCCTGAATAATACTTTGGGCCTTCTGGATGTTAGTATTTTTGGATTCATAATTTTTTTCATTTATATCTTTTATTGCCTGCTTAATAAACTTAATACAGCCATTGTACAACATTAACGTTAACTCCCCACCGGAAGCAGTATTGACTGCGTTATCCTGATAGGCCTTGTATTGCTTGCTTGTTGTCATCGGATCTCCCCCTTATTACTGCCCGCCAAACTGCTGCATTAAATAGGTTGACTGCTGATTCATTCGCTGGATCGCTTTTTCCATTGCCGTGAATTGACTCCAATAACGGTTTTCTACCTGGACCAGCCGATCCTCAAATGCATCAATTTGTTTATTTAAGCTTTTCATTTGTTTTCCAAGTGTATAGTTTTCCAGTGTATGGTATCCTTTACCCGCCCGTTCCTCAATTTTGTTAATAGTAGATGTGATCGCATCGTCAAGCCGGTTAATAATTCCACGGTCGTCGCCTTCTACATCATTGGAAAATAGCTTGTACACATTATCCGGGTCATTTCGCAATGCTTCTTTTAATTTTGCTTCGTCTTTTACAATAAGCTTCCCGCCATCCAGATAGTCACTTGATGTTGTAATTCCCAGCTGGGTCAAGGATGTTATCTTTCCGCCTGTTTTGACGTTGGCGTACCAGCTGCGGCGCATGGCAAACAAGCCATCTGAAATAGCCGATTCACCTCGTAAAATACCACTTTTCGCCTTTTCTTCCCATAATTCAATCTCATCTTCCGACATTTCCTTTTTCTGTTCTTCAGTCAGTGGTTTGTAGTCCCGGTATTTTTCCTCCTGTTGTGTGCCATTTAATTTTTCAACTACTTCATTGTACTTATCAATAAATTTCATGATGGAATCAAACGCAGCATCAGCATCATTCTTAACTGTTAACGTTGCACTGCCATCTGTAACATTTTTAAATTGAAAGGTTATCCCGTTTAATTTATAAGAATTGTCCTTGGAAGTCATTTCGACGTCATTATAGGTAAATATGGCATCCTTTCCACCTTTTTCTTCACCTAAATTCAAATTTTGTACAAAAAGCGGGCTTTTGTCAAAAACGATTTCCGCCCCGTCCTTATTATAATCACCAGTTCGTGTTGTTTCCAGAAACACTTTCTTTGACTGTGAATCATAAAAAGCGCGGACGTTTTTATCTTCCTTGTTAATTTTATTTAAGATGCTATTTAGCGTATCCTCATCTGTTACCTGTACGGTATGCTCAACCATATTTCCTTCCTTTTCATCGTACGTGGAAAATTTGATTTCCGAACCAAGGTCAATATCAACCTCCTTCAACAGCTTGTCAGGGTCGATATCCAACTCACCTGTACGGATCGCAGAACTGGCAAGCTGTGTAACAGCAATGTTATATGTCCCATTCGTTGAGCTAGTTGATCCGGTTGCTGTAACAGCGCCCTCCTGTGAAGAGCTTACCAATTTTGTTTTATATGTGGTGCTTAATTTCATATTGTACATCATTTCGTCTAATTCCAATAAAGATTTATTAATGTCTCGAAAACTATCCCGTTTCCAAGTAAGGGTTGTCCGATCCTGTTCCATTCGATCAAGTGGCATTCGTTCAGCCGCCATTAATTTATTGACAAGCTGATCGATATCCATTCCAGAAGCTAACCCGCCTATCCGCATGCAAATCACTCCTTATATTTTTTCATCCACCAAAAGCCCCATAAATTCGGCCATCGAGGCATACATATCTAGCATTTTTTTCGGTGGTATTTCTTTGATTACTTCATCGGTAATCGGGTTTACAACTGTTACGTAGTACTCGTGCAATTCTTCATGGAATACAAACTTTAAATTTGTCTGCAAAGGTTCCATCATTTCGTTTAGGTTTGACACAACGGTTTCAACTTTATCTGTATTGTTGATCGTTTCATCTTGTACGTTTTGGGTTATTACATTTTGAACTTTGGATCCGTTTAATGCAGTTGTCATTTGCTTGCTGTCATTTCTATATTGCAAGGGATGGGATCCGGCTTTCACCATTTCTAACCTCATTGCCCAATGCAACTCCTCTTGCCCCGCTATTTATCTTTTATATCGGCTGAAATAAGGGAATAGTGAAGACTCTTATGTGTTCTTTTCATTGTTTAATAGCTGCAGCAAGTCTGTTGGCGTACTTGCCGCTTCATTGTTTTGCCGTTGAATATCCAAATAAATTTCGCTTCGGTGAATATCAACCGATTTCGGTGCATGAATCCCCAGTTTCACTTGGTCGCCGTCAATTTCCAGCACCTTTACTTCAATTGACTCCCCTATTTGTATCGCTTCATTTTTCTTTCTGGTCAGGACAAGCATCGTTATTCCCCTTTCCCATTCGTTACAGCTGACGGAGCAATTGGCGCCTTCGATTCGTACTCATCTGTATTTAATATGTATTGCTTTCCCTGTCTGTTTTTCCAATTCAGGATAACTGGTGCTTTTAAATTTAACGTGCTTTGTTCAAATGGATTGGATAATGTAACAATGGAAAAAACTGCAACATCCCGTTCATTTTCAATTTGTAAGCTTTCCAGTATGCTATCATCCAGATCAAATGTATATCCCTGATAAAAGTTATACGGGGTCGTTACAACGAAGGCAACGGATTGTGTCATTACCGACTGTAATAATTGAAAAACGGGGTTCTCCGGAAAATCCAATAACACAAATTCTTTATCCTCCCCAAACCCAGGCAGCCCAGCTGGAAACTGAATTCGCTTTGCATCGTCAATCTCCAGCTCCCCCAAATATTTTGTTTGAATTTTCATTTTACACCACTCCTTTACTAGCAGTTTGTGATCAAAAAGTTACCTAAATTGGCAAAAAATGAGATAATCGTTATTTCTCATTCACTTCTGTACATTTTCTAATGCTTCTGAATTTAAATTGACAAAATCAATGTTTAAATCCTGATATTGCTTCATACTGATCGTGACATTGCCTCGTTCATATCGGTGGATTGGCTGATGGGATTTCGCATTGATTATCGGCCGATGTACCTTTACATCAACTTGTACATTCGATGGCTGATAATCCATTTTTACTGCGAATGATGAAGGAATAAACTTTATCCCAAGTGTTTTCATCCCGTCGTACCCATTTTCAATCGCTTGGCTAACCACGGGATTTCCTTTATTTTCAATTTCCATCAGCTCATTTCCCTGCTGAACCCGTCGCTTGATCCCTTCCATCAATCCTTGCTGTCCCTCACTCGCAAACTTTTCAATTCGTTTTAAAATAGGCATTTGATTCATATCTTCCCATGCCTGTGTTTGATCGATCGTGAGCTTTGATGGTGTCGTTTTCATGGAGATTTCTGCATTAGGCTGCTGAATCGAGAGTTCAGCTTCCGGCTGCCTTAATTCCTGCTGACCGGCTGTTTGCTGAACCCGTATTTGTGCCATTTGTGAAGTCATCCGTATTTGTGGCAACTGCATGATCCTGCCTCCTGGCTGATAAAATTTAAAAAATAACGCCCTGTCCTATTTTTCCTGCCTCAATAAGACCCCCACTTCAAGCCTTCAAAAGAATATAGAAGGATAAGCGGGGGTCTTACTGCCCGTAAAGGTCTGATTAAGGAATATAGACTAAAGCGCCACGTCCTGTGGGTCGCCTTCCCCGCTGAATGAATTCTCATCTTATCAGCGGAGTCAAGGCTTAAAAATATCTAGCGGAGAAAGTCTAATAATGTCGGCTGTATGATCCTTGAACCAGCTGATAATGCAGCACGATGGATACTTTCCTGCGTTATGAAGTTTGTAATAACCTTTTCGTAATCTATATCTTCGTTTTTCGACATTGTTCTTTTTGCTATAATTTCTTGCTGATTTAAGCGGTTTTCTACAAGCTCCAGCCGATTCATCCGTGCACCAAGATCTGCTCTTGTGTTTATTACATTATCAATATTTTTATCCAAAGTGCCGATGCTTTGTTCAATAGCTTTCTGGTCATTATTTCCTAATGCACTTATAAAGTTGTCGATATCATCGAAAAGTTTTTCAGAAAATACATTTTCAGCATTAACATTAGCTTGCAGCTTTGTACCATTTGCGACCTCAATCGTGACCGGATTTGTGTTTTGGTTAATCTGCAGATCCCCATTATCATCAACTGTGATTGGTGCCTCATCTGTATTGGTTCCATTAAAAATATACTTCCCGTTTACCTTGGTATTGGCTATATCAATTATATGTTCTTTTAGCTGTTCAGCCTCTTCCATGATATTTTTACGTTCCGCTTCATCATACGTATCTGTACTTGCTTGTATTGCCAGTTCTCTTAATCTCCCCAATGCTTGGGTTGTTTTATCAAGGGCAGCATCAGAATTATCCATCCAGTTATGTACTTCATTGGTATTTCGAATATATTGTTCAATTTCCGTTACCTGGGTTCGATAATTCATCCCTTTCATTGCTACAACAGGATCATCAGACGGGCGGGTAATCTTTTTACCGGTATTGAGCTGATCCATGTATGTACCCAAGTTTTCATAGCTTTTCGATAAATTTCGCAGCATATTATTGGACAACATACTTTGCGTAATTCGCATAACTACTAACCTACCTTCCTGTCAAACCCATATTATTGATTATCCGGTCAATCATCTCATCAACTGCCGTCATACTTCTTGCTGCTGCATTGTAAGCATGCTGGAATTTGATCAAATTCGACATTTCCTCATCCAATGAAACGGAGCTGACAGACATCCTTCGGCCATCTACTTGAGAACGGAGAATGGCGGTATTGTTAGTCATACGGTTTGCTTCCCGTGCCCGTACGCCAAGGTCACCAATAAGGGAATCGTAATATTCTCTTACCGATGCATTTTTACCTAATCCAGGTATATCCTGATCAAACACCTCAGCTAATGCAGAAGCATTATCACCATTTCCTGCCGTTCCATCCGAACTTGCAGCTAATAAATCCGGATCATCCAAAATGGCTTGGGAAACGGTTAACGATTCAGCAGCACCAATCCCGCTAGTAAATTCAAAGAACGCCCCACCATTATTCCCTTCTAGGTCTTTACCATTTTCATGTACCTTATTAAATGCGGATGCGAATTCTTCTGCCAATTTGTCTAAGTTTGCAAGCATATCTGTGTATTCGCCTGTTACAGTTGAATTGCCAGCTGAATCTTCAGCAATATATCCATACGATTCGATAAACCCTCTAAATGAGCCATTCACAGAAAAATTTGCTACATCAAAATGCTCATTTCCAATCGAGATCATTTCTACTGCATTACGATTCTCACTACCATCCGAATAGGTTACGGCAAACTCCTGAATTTCTCCCGTTTGGCCATTTACCAACGTAATTGGCGGATTCAATGATTTTCCATCATTATCAACGACCTCGATAGTCGCAAGGCCATCCGCAATATCTAATGAACTTTCACTACTTTTATCATAACTCACTTTAATATTAACAATATTTGATAATTCATCTATCAAACGATCGCGTTCGTCATACAGGTCATTAGCCAGATAGCCGTGCGGTTCGATATTTTTTATTTGCTGATTAATCTCATTGACTTGTCGTATTAATGAATTTGCATCCGTTACGGTCACATCAATTTGCGCTTTTAAATCGGATCGAATTGAATTTAGTGAATTCGCGAAATAGTTGAACGTATTTGCAAGTGCTTGCCCCCGTTGTGCAACTACTGATCGTGCACCAGAGTTTTCAGGATTCCCGGATAGATCCTGGAGTGATTGCCAAAACTCATCCATTGTTTTCTTAAGACCGTTTTCAGATGGTTCATTCAACAATTCCTCCATCCGGCTAATCGCATCTGACTTTGTTTCCCAATACCCCACCTTACTGTTTTCGGCACGATATTGGTAATCTAAAAACTTATTGCGAATGCGTTCCACAACGCCCGCTTGAACGCCGGTACCCATTTGTCCAGGAATCTGCGGCCTGTTTCTTGATGCAGTTGGATAGCCTGGAAGTGTCTCAAAATTCACACGTTGTCTTGTATACCCCTGTGTATTTGCATTAGCAATATTATTGCCAAGTGTATATAAAGCCGATTGCTGGGCAAACAGTGCCTGCTTGGCCATTTCCAATCCATGAAATGTACTCAATTTCCTATACCCCCCTCTTGGCAGCACAAATAACTTTAGTCCTGTTATGCCTTGGAATCGAACACCGATCGGTTAGCTGATTCATTTGCATGTTTATCACCATAATTCATTTTTTTGATGGATGGATCGATCATGTCCAGAGATAATTCAACAAATTGCATTGATTGTTGAATTAATGCTTGATTCAATTGCTCTTGTTGCTTCAATTTTACAATTACCTCGGTTAAGGTATTGGCTATTTGTGCCATTTCAGTTCCAGTTTCTTCACCGGAAATTTCGTTAAGCATAGTCGTTATGGTCACTTCTTTACCAGAAATTCGCTGCTCGGAAAACCAATCCTCTACTTTTTTTTGCCGTTTCTCTTCTTCCTGCCCCAATGTCCGGACGTAACGGCGCTCTTTAATAAGTAATGACTGCAATTTTTCAACAGAGCCTTCTTTGATTACAACTGTCTTTTGTTCGGAAAGTTCTAAAAGTGATTCATGTATGGTGACTAGTTTCTCAAGCGATTGTATGATTGTTTGAATGGTCAAAACCGGTGTCCTCCTCTATCGTTCCTTTGACCAAAAAGCGATCATTTTTTGTGCAGTCTTTTCAGGATTCACCTGATATTCGCCGGATTCTACTGCCTGTTTTATATCCTGCACATATTTCGCACGTTCAGCATTCGGCTGGCTATTTTCCTGAAGCTGCTTTGCCTGCTTTGATATTTCCAATTGATCGGATTGGTTTCGATCTTTTTTATATTCTGCCTGTTTTTGTATGTGGTTTTTATATGGATTGAAATTTGTCTGGTTCGGGCCATGGATTTTCATCGTGAAAAATCACCCCACCTTTCATCAACTGCTATAAGTACGTGTTCAAAAGCTGCCAAATTAGCAACAAGCAATCTCCTGGGTTCGCCGGTTATCATTTAGCAACCTTTTGAACATCCTCTTATACATTTATTATCGGCATAATTGTTTAAAAGTTAAAGACCTATTACACTTTCTTGTTACTGTCAAATGTGTAATAAATGGATTCCTGTTTGTCCAGTCTTTCCTTCCGTTCCACTTCTCTTCGCTCCATTTCTTCCTGTTTTTCTAAATCATTTAAAAGTTCCCGCGAGCATGTTGCACATAATTTACCAGAAATAATAGCTGTCCCGCATTTGTCGCATGGGTAGGCAAGCTTCGGAAACTGCGATGTACGCAACCGCTTATCCTTAATGAATTTGATAATCAGCTCTTCTTCCACACCTGTTGCTTTAACAATTTCCAGCAATGTTGCTTCCCGATTTTTCCGTATACGTAAAAATTGGTATACTGTTTCGAAGGCTTTTTCTTCCTCTTTATAACAATTTTGACAAATATCCCGGATACTTTTCACAAACACCGCACCACAGCGAGAGCAATTTGCTAACTCAGCCATCCCAGGTCCCCCCTTACTCTTCTATTGTACTATACCAAAAAGCCATCAATGTTTCTGCTTTCCGGTCGATATTCCAGCTCTCCGGTCCCGTTTATCCGCGAATCAGGGTGAACGAATACACGTCCGGACAACCATTTTGCTTTAATAATCTGGCGGCATGACGCAACGTTGTACCTGTTGTATATATATCATCGACAAGAAGGACCGGTTTATTAACTTTTTTCGTAATGATAAAGGGGTTTTTTGTATTGAGCCGTTCTTTTCTCGTTTTCTTTGACTGTTTTTCTCCATGAATACGGGCAACGGTTTCTGCTTGCTTTAAGGGGATAAAATCTGCCAGCATTTTCGCCTGATTGAAGCCGCGTTCCAGCAATCTTTCTTCGCTTAATGGTATCGGGACAGCAATTGTATGCTTTGGCAAAAAATGAAAATGCTGCTTGAATGCCTGATGAAAATGGCTTTTAAAAATGTTGCCCAAACAGTAATCGCCACGATATTTCCACTTTGTAACCATATCCTGTATCGCTTCATTATAAGCAAAAACAGAATAATTGCTTGTTAAGGCATCACGCTCTTTGCTATGGGTTTCCCACCATTTACAATCAGCGCACACGTTCTCTTCACACATCCGGCTGCAGCGGGCACATCGTTTTCCTGTCAGCTTTTCCAGTTTCTGTTCACATGCTTTGCAAATAGATGCCGGCCTCGATAAAAACAGCAATGTACTCCAATTCATTTCCGCAATTGTCTGCTGGTTACACCATAAGCACTGCATCATCGAAAACCTCCTCGCCTATTCATCGCAACAATCGATTTTACCGCCTCGACCATTGCATCTGTTTTCCCATCATGAAGGAATAGCACTTCACCTGCAGGATCATCAGGGCTTCTGCCAGCGCGCCCGGCGATTTGTACCAGTGCCGCTTCATCAAATACAACATGTCCAGCATCAAACACCACAACATCAACGGAAGGAAAGGTAACACCACGTTCAAGGATTGTCGTCGTGAGCAGCATAAAAATCGCTTTCTGTCTGAATTGCTGTACCTTCTCTGCCCGATCCGGATCCGATGCATGCACAGACGTAATGGCTTTTTCCTCATCCAGCAATCCCAAATCCCGTAATCGTTTCGTTAGTTCTCTTCTCATTTTCTCGGCCAGTTCAATTGTCGGCACAAACAAGAGCAATTGACGCTTCGGATTTACACGGCTTTGTATCCATCTTATGAACACTTTGGGTGGCACATAGTTTGTTAGATCTTTTTTGAGGGAAAAACACATTCTTAACTTAGGTACTGGCAAAGGCCTGCCATGAAAACGGGTTGGGACAAAAATATGCTCCAATTTTTTGCTAGCGATTTGCATTCGTTGCTTTTTTCGTGGGGTCGCGGTTAAATAGATCGTTGTGCTGTCCGGGTTTCGCGCCCGACTAGCGGCAAAAGGCAGGGAGGGATCAGCATGGAATGGGAAGGCGTCAATTTCATCGATGATTTGCACGTCAAATGCATGCTGAAAGCGGAGTAATTGGTGGGTTGTTGCCAAAATCATTTGTGCTGTTCCGGCCTTCTCCTCACTGCCACCATACAACCCCTGGATCGTAACATTTCCGAATGCCTCTCTAAAGCGTGGCAGAAGCTCCCGTACAACATCCGCTCTTGGCGTTGCTAAGCAAATACGTTTACCAAGTTTTAGCGCCTCTGTAATTCCCGGGAAAAGCATCTCGGTTTTTCCAGCTCCACATACTGCCCAAACTAGCAGCTCTTTTTCCTTTCTTTCGATTGCTTGTACAATCCTGTCTGCTGCAAGCTGCTGTCGATCGGTAAGCTGGCCACCCCACGAGCAGGGATTTTCAAAGGTCTGCCAATCTGGTACGGGGCCTGTCCATTGATAAAGGGCTTCACATTCCATCACTCTGCCCATTTCGATACACTTTCGGCAATAAAGATGCTCCTTTTTACAGGTGGAACAGGGAATTTTTGCGAATAAGGAAGGGTCTTGATTGCTACATCTCGTACATTGATGCTGAAAAAACTTTCTGGTGATTGCAGGAAAGGGTTTAAAATAACCAGAAGAAACCAGCTGCCGGAATAGATCATCGTCTAGAGGAATCTCGCTTCGCAGTAATAATTTCCCGGCAAAACGCATGGCATGCATGTCAATTGTTTCCGTGTTTGCAGGGTTCATCAGATTTCACGCTCCTATTTATTTTTTGAACATATCCCTGTGAAGTTTAGGTGGAATGAAGTGTTTGATCTAAGAGAAAGGCAGAATTGTTTCTTAATTTGAGGAACATTATAAACAAGTCGGGTATCTGGCTGGATTGGGGAATCACATTCGTTATCATTCAGTGGAAACATAAGAATCGCTACCACTGAATGATTGCTTATTCTATTTTGCATACCAGGCGATTCCTATCGCTCCTTCGCCTAAATGGGTGCCGATTACCGGGCCAAAATAGCTTATCATGATATCTAATCCAGGATGATCTTCTGTTATTTCTTGTTGCAGTTCCCGTGCCGCTTCTTCACAATTGGCGTGGATGATCACAACTTTAAGGGCTTTTCCTTTACTAATATCATCCTCCAGCATTCCAACAATCCGATTTAGCGCCTTTTTCCGTGTACGAATTTTTTCGAATGGCACAATAACCTTATCGACAAAATGCAGGATTGGCTTCACTTGCAGCAGACTGCCAACAATCGCCTGCGCACTGTTTAGACGACCACCGCGCTGCAAATTTTTCAAATCGTCAACCATGAAATAAGCACGCATGCTCTGTTTCATCTCATCAAGCCGTGCCATAATTTCTTCAGGTGTCTTATTTTCCTTGGCCATTTTCACTGCCTCAAAAACGTAAAATCCTTGGGCCATACAGCTTAATTCGGAATCGTAGGTGTAAACGGAGATTCCTTCCACCATTTCACCTGCACTCGCCACCGCTTGACAGGTTCCGCTAATACCACTGGAAAGATGAATGGAAATAACTGCATCATAATCTGCCGCAAGCCTGGTTAGTTTTTCTGTTATATAACCGATCGATGGCTGGGAGGTTTTTGGCAATTCTTCAGCTTCTCTCACCTTTTGATAAAACGCCTCGGTCGTTATGTCAATTTCCTCCTGATAGGATGTGTCACCGAATACGACACTAAGTGGAACCATATGGATACCCAGTTCTTTCCGTGTTTCAGCAGGTATATATGCCGTACTGTCTGTCATTACAGCAATCCTCATGTCATACCTTCTCCTTTAAATAATAGTAAGCATGTATGTAAATGATAAATTCGGATTCATACTTTATTTTACATGAAGCAAAAACAAATTGCATCACTAACTTTCGGCATATTCTATTATTGGACATAGAAAATACCCTGCTACGATTGCAAACAGGGTATTACCAAACAACTAAAGGAAAAACTATTTATTCTACAAGAGGACATTCAAAAAGTAACTAAATGATAAGAGGCGACTTTTGGACCATGCATTACAGTACCTCTACCCATCCTTTGCGAATAGCGGATACAACTGCCTGTGTCCGATCGTTTACATTCATTTTCTGCAAAATGTTGCTGACATGGTTTTTTACTGTTTTTTCGCTGATATATAAAGATTCGGATACTGCGCGATTACTTTTGCCTTCTGCAAGCAATTGCAATACTTCACATTCGCGTTTAGTCAGCAGGTGGAGCGGTTTACGGTACTCAATACCATATTCCGATATGCCCATAACATTCTCATGTGCCAGACGACGGTATTCCTGTACCAGATTATGGGTTACTTTTGGATGCAGGTAGGAACCTCCATCACTGACAACTTTAATAGCTTCAATCAATGAATCTGAGTCCATTTCCTTCAATAGATACCCTTGTGCACCAGTTTTTAAAGCATGTGTAACATAGCTTTCATCATCATGAATGGACAAAATAATGACACGGGTACGGGGAAAGTGTTTTACTAGATCAGAAGTTGCCTGCACACCATTCATGTTTGGCATATTGATATCCATTAAAACGACATCAGGGTGGTGTTCTTTAACAATTTGGGAAGCACTAAGGCCATCATCACCTTCTGCCACAACCTCAAACGACGGTTCAAATTCCAGAATGCGCTTAACCCCTTCTCGAAACAGCTTATGATCGTCAATTAACACGATCTTCGTTAATTTGGTTTTGGTTTTATTCATGGATATTGTTCCTCCTACATCTCTGATTCTATATTATCTATTTACCCTATTACAATGACTATGATAGATTTTATATTAGCCTTTATCTCTGTATATATCAAGTGACACTGAATAAGTCCTTTGTCACGAATTTTCTTGGCTGTTTCCGGTCCATTTGTCACTCTACATTATATGGAACACTGATTAAAATGATTGTACCTTTCCCAATAACTGAATTAATCTTCATTGTTCCTTCCAGCATTTCCACCCGCTCCCGCATGCCTATTAAACCAAATGACTTATCCCATTTCGTTGTTGTATCAAAACCCTTGCCATTGTCTTTAATTGCTACGGTAAGGCGTTTTGGGCTAATTTCCAATTTCACCTTAATCAACGTTGCCTCCGCATGTTTGGTAGCATTTTGGACAGCTTCCTGAACCAGGCGGAATATAGCAATTTCGTACTTTTGATTCAGGCGTTTTTCACTGCCCATCGAAATAAACTCCATTTTAACAGAATGATAGTCTTCTATTGTTGATAAGTATTTTTTTAATGTTGGGATCAGCCCCAAATCATCTAGTGCCATAGGACGAAGATCATAAATGATCCGGCGAACCTCATATAAGGACGAGCGAATCATCCCCCGGACACTTTTAATCTCTTTTAATGCATTTTCTACACTGCCCTCACGAAAGGCTCGATCTACTAGTTCCGAGCGAAGCAAAATATTCGCAAGCATTTGTGCAGGCCCATCGTGAATTTCTCTTGATATCTTTCTGCGTTCTTCTTCCTGTGCTTCAATAATTTTTAACCCGAATTCCTGTTTTTCCCTTGCCTCTTCAATCATCTCGTTTACTTGCTTAAAATCGTCATTCAAATAGGTTAGGATTACCGAAATTTTTCCTGCAAGCCCTTCCGCACGTTCAATCGTCTGATCCAGTGAAATAAGTCTTCTTTGCAGGTCATCACGTCGTTCCCGCAACACCTTTTCTTCCTGACGAAGCATTGCCAATTCTGTTTGCATTTTATGGGTTCGTTCGTAAACTTCTCTAATTTCCGTTTCTGAATAACGATCGAAATATTTGCTAACCTCAGATAAACGTTGTCTGGAAAATCGTACTTTTTGCTGCAGCTTGTCACCAACATCGATATGCTTTACAACTTTTTCTTTTGTTTCGGTTAATTCCCTTTGAAGCTGCTCATAATCATTACGAGCCGCTTCGCTAATATTAAAAATTTCGTCCTTCGAGTTTTCAACCACATCGATCATTTCATCAATTACTGTATCTAACGCCTTTTCTGAAGTTTTCAGTACCATCGTGTAAAACCACCAACCTATGCTATAATAGTTCGCAAGCTCCATTCTTTTTTATAGGGTTTTCAGGAAAGATTATCCTATTTTTCAATCTAATCTATCCCCCTTTTCGAAATTGGCATATATCCTTATGTACTATAATGTCTGCTCAGGAGGCTAAATGCAACATGTTATCTAACTATTATACCGTAAAAAATGAAGGATCGGACCAACTAATTATTCAAAAGTCCCGTTTTATTGGTCATGTCAAACGTGTTGAAACGGAAGAAGCAGCACTTCGCTTCATTCAGGAAATAAAGAAAAAACATCATGACGCCACCCATAACTGCTCTGCTTATCTTATCGGTGAACACGATCAGATACAAAAAGCCAATGATGACGGCGAACCAAGCGGCACTGCCGGCGTGCCTATTCTGGAAGTGTTGAAAAAGCAGCACTTGAAAGATACTGCTGTTGTCGTCACCCGTTATTTCGGCGGCATTAAACTTGGTGCCGGCGGCTTAATTCGTGCATATGGCAGCACGACATCACAAACCATTCAAACTACCGGTATTGTGCAGCGGCAATTAGTGCAAGGATTTTCCGTTACTATTGATTATACCATGTTAGGCAAACTTGAAAACGAATTACGCAATTCCGAATATATTTTATCTACTATCAATTACTTAGAAAAAGTGGAACTGATCGTTTATGTAAGAAAAGGGGCAGAACAAGCCTTTATGGAATGGGTTATTAATTTAACTAGTGGCCAGGCAAATATAATGGAAACGGAACAAAACTATATCGAAATAGATGTTGAAAAAACCGAAAAATAATCGTGTGCTATACCTATCACATTCTTGGATAGGTATAGCACATTTTTCAAACAATCTTCATTTTACCTGTCTTTAAGCGCAGCCTCATCAGCAATTAACACGACATTTTCATGCTTTTGCAGTATTGAAGCCGGAAATGCTTCCGTTATCTCGCCAGTGATAAGCCGGGTAACCGCTTCGCTTTTCTTTTCACCGGAGACGAGTAAAATAATTTGCTTGCTTTCCATAATTGTCCCAATCCCCATTGTAACCGCCTGACCAGGAACATCGGCAAGCGAGGAAAAAAAGCGGGCATTGGCCTTTCTTGTAGATTCGTCTAATTCAACAATATGTGTTCTGCTGGAAAAGGACGTTCCCGGCTCATTAAACCCGATATGTCCATTCAGGCCAATCCCCAGCAGCTGGATATCAATATTGCCGGCAGCTTTAATCAGTTGTTCATAGTCCTGACAGTTGGCTTGCAAATTATCTCCCTCACCATTAGGCAAATGAGCCTGTTCCCGTGGAATATCAATATGCTTAAACAGCTTTTCCTGCATATAGTAATAATAACTGTTTGGATCCTGTTTGGATAAACCAACATATTCATCCAGATTAAATGTTGTAGTATTTTTAAACGAAACTTCATGATGGTGATGCTTTTTGATTAATTGCTGGTATAATCCCTCAGGCGTGGAACCTGTTGCTAAACCTAGAACCGGTTTTTCAATCGTATTCACTTTCTCCATTACGAGTTCGCATGCTTTTTCACTCATTGCTTGATAATCGGCTACCTTAATAATCTTCATCTTTATTCCTCCCTGTAAGCTGCCATACCACGGCAAATGGTCATTTCAATTGTTAGTTTGTCATCTACGAGCAACAGATCGGCATCTTTGCCAACAGCAATACTTCCTTTGTGATCATATACTTGAAGCTGCTTGGCCGGGTTGGAGGCTGCCATTTTAATCACTTCTTCAATCGTCACGTCACGCAACTGCAGCATATTTTGTGCACCTTGAACCATTTTCAAAATGCTTCCAGCCAATGTACCGTCATCCAATACAGCACGGTCATTCGTTACTTTTACAGGCTGTCCGCCAAGTTCATAATTACCCGGCTGCAAGCATTTTGCCCGCATCGCATCGGTAATTAAAATTAGTCGTTCGCTGCCCATATTATCGTATATTAGTTGCAGCATTTCCAGTGAAACATGAATACCATCGGCAATTAATTCAGCACGTAATTCCTCCAGCTGCAATGCAGCACCAACAACACCAATATCACGGTGATGAATCCCTGTCATCGCATTACATAAATGGGTCACCTGTCTTACACCATAGGAAATAGCCTTTTTCATTCCGGCAAAATCTGTACCAGTGTGTCCGGCTGAAACATTGACTCCTGATTTTTGCAAATAGGAAATAAACGAACCATCTGTATCATGTTCTGGTGCAAGTGTTATAGTTTTGATGTTATTGCCGGAAAGGGCTTGCCACTTGTTAAATTGCTCGATATTGGGTTCCATAATATATTTCAGCGGTTGTGCACCTTTTTTACTTTTCTCAATAAAAGGCCCTTCCAAGTGAACACCGATCACTTCAGCTTGTCCAGGTTTATTTTCATAGTTAGCTACATTAACGAGCGCATTTTCAATGTTTTCGGGGGATTGCGTAATTGTTGTCGCTAAAAAACTGGTTGTCCCTTCCTTAGGCAATACTGCCGCCATTGTATCCAGTGCCGTTTCTGTTGCATCCATAACGTCCGCCCCATTGGCACCATGAATATGTCCGTCAATAAACCCTGGAATAATATTGCGATGTTGGGCATCAATGGTGGTAACTTGCCCAGTTATTTTTGTAGGTTGCTCATTTTCCGGATAAATTTCCTTTATTTTGCCGTTCTCGATTAGCAAGGAACCATTCATAATGATTTGGTTTTCCGTAAATATTTTTCCATTTTTAATGTATAATACGTTTCCGTTCCCCAATTTTTTTCAATCCTTTCCAGAACATTAATATTAAATTCCTATTATAGCATAGATATAGTTGTCTATACATTTATATAGGTATATACATCATAAATCTTCTTTGTTAAAATATAAAGCAACTACATTCCGGAAAAGAGGATAGCCGTTATGATCGATAAGAACTCTCCATTACCGATTTACTACCAAATTGAAGAAGAAATAAAACGATTGATTAATACAAAGCAGCTGACACCGGGAGAGTTGCTGCCATCTGAACGGGAATATGCGGAAAAATACAATATAAGCCGAATGACGGTTAGACAGGCCATTAACAATTTAGCCGCAGAAGGCTTGTTGTATCGCCTTAAAGGTAAAGGCACGTTTGTTGCGGAAAAGAAGTTTGAACAAAATTTGCAAGGTTTGACAAGCTTTAGTGAAGATATGCGTGCACGTGGGTTAACCCCGGCCAATCAGCTTATTGGTTTCCAATTAATCAAAGCTGATGAAAAAATTGCTAATCTTTTGTACATCAATATGGATGATTTGGTTTACGAGATAAAGCGGATACGCCTGGCAAACAACACACCAATAGCATTGGAGACGATTTATACACCGCAAAAATTGGTTGGAAAATTGCAGGAGAAAGATTTCACCTCATCCTTCTACCAATTTATTGAGGAAAAGCTGCGATTGACGATTGGACATTCAGATCAAATCATTGAATCCGTTATCGCCAATGACGTGGAAATCGAGTATTTGCACATGAAGCAAGGTGACCCAATCTTGCTGATGCAACGTATTACTTATTTAAATGATGACAACGAAACCCCGCTGGAATACGTGAAGTCAGCCTACCGGGCAGACAAATATAAATTTAAATTACAAATGAAACGGTAATATTATTAAAAAAGCTAGTACATGCTTTTTTGTTGCCGCTTCCCAACTTTCTTCACGGATCACTGGCGGATGGTCTGTGTGTAAGACTGATGCATAAGGTGTATAAACTTTAGCTCTTAAAAGCATAAATTTCATGCAGGCTCTGGAAAATTTCGCCTTTGTTCTTGACTCTTCGTATAGGATAATGCTACTATATTGTTGACAATTAAAAATAGATCACATGTTACTGATTCGATTAGGCATGGTGGTATGATAGAGGGCAATTCGTCCTCCTATACCTCTATGCCTTTTTTAATTGGATAAGAAGTTTTAAGATTCTAATTCGGCAACTTTTTGAACATGTATTTATGAGAGAACTTGCGATACTGTTCTTAATCGTTTGGTTGAAAACAATCTAAAAGGGTAAAATACGGTTTGAGTGTTTTATTGAGAAATTCTTAAATTTAATTTATTTCATCAAGGATTAGAAAGGAGCAGCTAGAATGTTTAAAAATCTATTTAAAAAATCAAGCACCCAGCAAATTTATGCGCCAATGAACGGGACGATTGTACCACTTGAGGAGGTTCCGGATCCGGTATTTAGCCAGAAGATGATGGGAGAAGGAGTTGCTATGATTCCGAGTGAAGGAAAAGTTCTCTCACCAGTAGATGGAAAAGTTGTACAAGTTCCCGATTCGAAACATGCTGTTGGAATCGAAGCCAATGATGGCACGGAATTATTAATTCATATTGGTTTAGAAACAGTTGCGTTAAAAGGAGAAGGATTTACACCAAAAGTAAATGTAGGAGATCCGGTTTCTGTTGGGGATCTCCTGATGGAATTTGATTTGGATTATATTCGTAACCATGCCAAAGATGTGATTACCCCAATTGTTATTACAAATAGTCAAAATAGTGACAAGCAATATGTCATCACTGAACAGAAAGAGGGTAGAGCAGCAGAAACGGAAATTATTACAGTTTCTTAGAAAACCTGGCTATTTCGCAACCCTTCATTGCCTAAGATGATCGGGGCGTGCAAAAAAATGTTTGGAAAAGCCAGCTGGGATAGGGATGTGAATGACGGTGAAAATAACGAAAATATTAAATAATAATGCCGTTATCGTAATGGATGGACAGCAGCAAGAGCAAATTGCTATCGGTGCCGGTGTCGGCTTTGAAAAGAGAAAAAACGACATTGTCAATATTAATAAAATTGAAAAGCTGTTTGTCCTAAAAGAAAATGAAAAACTCCAACAGTTATTATTACGGATACCGGAAGAACATTTTATCCTTTCAAAAGAAATTATTACGTACGCGGAAAAGCAGTTAGATACGAAGTTAAATGACCATATACTTTTGGCACTTACAGACCATATTTCCTTTGCCATTGAACGTGAAAAGCAGGGTATTCATCTTAAAAATAAATTATTGCAGGAAATAAAAATCTTATACAAGCCAGAATTTGAAATTGGGCTTTGGGCACTTCAGCACATAAAGGAGAAAAATCAGGTAGAGATGCCAATAGATGAAGCTGCCTTTATTGCTCTGCATATTCACACCATGAAAATTAAAGGAGGTGATTTGCACGAAACCGTCAGGCAAACAGCAATTGTAAGGGATATGGTAGAAACAATCAAAGATTATTTGCAAATCAAGATGGAAGAAGACGATATTTCCTACGAACGTCTTATTACACATCTTCGCTTTGCTTTATCCAGGGCGAATCAATATGAGGTGCATTCCATGGATGAAGAAATGCTGCAAATGATAAAACGTAAATTTAACGTATCCTTTCGCTGTGCTTTGGAGGTTTCAAAAAAATTGTCCCGCGCACATGGTATCGAGCTGCCAGAGGAAGAATTAGGTTATATAACACTTCACATAGAACGGTTAAGACACTATTAGTCGATACGCTATTATATTTTTACTTTCTATTTTGGCAGCGGATACAATTAGCCGGAAATATCCGGATGGTGAAGTAGCCTCTCGCGGGATTGTTGGGAATAGATTTCCGTAATTATTTACTAAATAAAACAATAGGGGGAAAGTCAAATGATGAAAAAATTGCAAAACCTTGGCCGCGCTATCATGCTGCCGGTTGCTGTCCTTCCCGCAGCTGCTATTTTAGCAGGTATTGGGAACTGGATTTTAGGTCTTTCAGAAGGTAATGTTGTCGGTACATTTTTGCAGACTGCAGGAACATCAATCCTTGATAATCTAGGGATCCTGTTTGCTGTCGGTATTGCCATTGGATTATCAAAAGATAAACATGGTGCCGCTGGACTAAGTGGACTGGTTGGTTTTTTAGTTGTAACGACATTAATATCCACAGATGCGGTTGCCGGCTTACAGGGGATAGATCCTGAAAATGTGAACGCAGCCTTTGCACAAAATGAAAACGTATTTATCGGGATTATATCAGGTGTTATTTCCGCAATGATGTACAATCGATTTAGTGGCGTGAAATTGCCTGATGCACTTGCATTTTTTAGTGGTAAACGGCTTGCACCAATTATGTCGGCAGCAGCAATGGTTGTTATGGCCGGTATTCTGTATTTTGTATGGCCAGTTGTTTATTCATGGCTCGTATCGTTTGGTACAGCTATAAGTGATCTGGGCGCATTGGGTGCAGGATTGTACGGCTTCTTTAATCGCCTCTTAATTCCAACAGGGTTACACCATGCCCTGAACTCGGTATTCTGGTTCGATGTCGCGGGAATTAATGATATCGGTAAGTTCCTGGGCAGTGAGGGAACAAAAGGTATTACTGGTATGTATCAGGCAGGATTTTTTCCAATCATGATGTTCGGTTTACCTGCTGCAGCTTTAGCCATGTATCATACAGCAAAAACAAAGCGTAAAAAGCAAGCTGCATCCTTGATGATGGCTGCTGCATTTGCTGCTTTCTTTACTGGGGTTACAGAGCCACTTGAATTCTCGTTCATGTTCTTGGCACCAGCATTGTATGTTGTTCACGCTTTACTTACAGGTCTGTCCCTATTCATAGCAGCCTTATTTCATTGGACTTCTGGTTTTGGATTTAGTGCCGGATTTGTTGACTATCTCTTGAGCTTTACAAACCCGATCGCTAGCCAGCCATATATGCTCATTGTTCAGGGACTTGTATTTGCGGTTATTTACTACTTCTTGTTCCGCTTCCTGATTGTTAAATTTAACTTGAAAACACCAGGCCGTGAAGATGAAACGACAGAAGAAGCACAAGGTGATGATCAAGCTAGCGGAGATGATAAATATACTGTCATGGCTGCCAAAATTTATGAAGGACTCGGCGGCGATGAAAATGTCGATGCGGTTGATTATTGCACGACTCGGTTAAGGGTAGAAGTAAAAGATATGGACAAAGTAGACCAGGATAAAATCAAATCTACGGGTGTCCCGGGGATTAATATAGTAGGTAAACAAAGTATTCAAGTTATCGTTGGTACAAGTGTACAATTTGTTGCCGATGAAGTAAATAAAATTCGTGGCAAGAAATAAATCGTATATTGTATTTGAAAGCGAACAGTATTGTATGTAAACTGTTCGCTTTTTACATGGTGAAATGTACATAGGCGTTTTACAGAAGGCGGCTTAGATATGTTTAAAATGAAGTTATGTGGAGGACGAGACTAAAGGACATTCATTACATTTCACCAACCTTAAATGGCTAATTCCCGCCTTATATGATCCATTTTATTACGGTCAATCCCTTTACTAAAATCCCCGTCCAGTCTGGCGCCAGAACCAATATGATATTCACTTGTGCCTATTTGTTTGTGAATGGAACCGATGTTGTCTGAAGAGATGCCGCTTCCCGCTAAAATAATTGGCCCCTCTAGTTCATTTGATAAAGCAACAAGCTGCTTTAGTTCGAGTGTTGCGTCTTTGGCCTTTGGTTTTCCACCTGAAGTCAATATTCGCTTAATATTTTTCTTATATTTATGCAAGACACGATAGCCATCAAGCTGAGAACGAAGCGAATCGAAAGCCCGATGAAAGGTCACATCAAAATCAGGGGCATGTTCCAAAACTTTATTCAACAGGTGCTCATCGATCTGGCCATCATCTGTGATACACCCGAAGACAATTCGATTTCCCCCAAGTGTTCGAATCATGGAAATATCCTCTTTCATCGTCTTCCAATCCGTTTCATCGTATATAAATCCATGGCTGTGTGGGCGGATCATGATCTGGACTGGAATGGCGGATGTGGATAGAACATTTTTGATTGCTCCATAGCTTGGTGTAAGTCCGCCTTCGTGAATCGCACTGACTAACTCCACTCGATCAGCGCCAAACGCTGCCGCCAGTCTCGTGTCCTCTGCATTCAAGGTAATAATTTCTATTTTCATGTTTGTGTCTCCTTCTGGATTATATTCGTAGGATGGGCGCCTGGCCACTTCCTAAATTTTTCCACATGTTGAACACATATAAATTGACTAAAAAAATCTTATAGAAATGAATTTTATCAGCCAATCGCCACAACATCGCTTAACACAAAAAACTACACCCGTCCTGCTGACGAAAGTGCAGTTCCTTTATTCCTTATTTATTTGCAATACTATTACTGGAAAAAGAATCGCTTCTTAACTCATTCACTAGAGCTTGGATTAATTCTTCAGATGATTGAATTTTAAAATTTTCCGTTTGCTCAATCAGCTTCTTTAACATCAATTTATATTTCTCTTGGTCTCCCACAACATATTCCCGCCTTTTAAAGGGTGTTCAAAAAATTTTCCAAATGGCAAGCAGCGAATTCGAGTTCCTATTTGTTTTTCAGCCACTCTAAACTGCCTTCTCCCGACCTTTCTTACAACGCACAGAACGGCTGGTGTCAACGTTGCTATGGACGCCTGGCTCTTAGCTGACCATCTATTTGGCAACTTTTCTGAACACGTATTTTTAGAAATTCGACCCATAATCGCATCATACCACAAAAACCAAACAAAACAATATCGAAAATTGTCGTATTAACAAATTTGACACGCAAATTTGTTTTTACCTGTACCATATTGTTCGTTAGGCTAGCAATGTTTATGATCGTTTTTTCCGTTTTAACAGGTGAACATATATTAGAAGCAATAACGCCATAAAAGCACCAAAGCTGTCAAGCACTACATCTCCGGCATATGGCGTCCGACCCGCAGTAAACCCTTGGTGAAACTCATCTAATCCAGCATATGCAACCGTTAAGGTAAATGATAAGGATATGCTCACCGGAAAAGTACAGGAAGTTGTTTTCCGAACTGCAGCAAGGAACAATAGCATTAATACAAAGAAAACGGTAACATGGGCTCCTTTTCGGATAAAGAACTCGATAAAACCAGCAACACCCAAAACATCAACACTGACCTCAGATTGGTGGTAAGAAAGGGAAACCCAATCGAGATAAGGTGCTAAAAACGAAAGATCCACCATATTTGTTAAAAACGGCTTCATATCCTGTTTCTCATAGGGTTGAGCCGAGGCGTAAAAAATCACACCCATCCAAGTCAACGGCAAAAGCCAATACCAAATTTTTTGCATTGAAGTCACCAAACTATCTTATCCAACTATTATTTTACAAAAAAAAACCGTATACCAAAGCTGCTACGGTTGATATCCGTTTATTTGTTTTGTTTATTTTTCCATTTATTAAATTCGAGATATTCTTTAAACTGCTCTTTGGATACACCTGATTCCATTGCTTCCTGAACGATCTTTAACCAGTCATCATCTAGCTGATCCTCTATCTGCATACTATCCTCACGAATTAACTCGTTAACAGACACACCTAATACCGCACCAACTTTTTCGATGAATTGGATGGATGGATTTGTTTGAAGGTTACGTTCAATGGAACTCAGATAAGATTTGGCTACACCTGCTTTTTCAGCCAGCTCTGATATAGACATCTTCTTATCCTGACGAAATTGTTTGATTTTTTCACCAATCAAGCCCACACACCTTCTTTCAGTGACGATTATACCACAATGAGGTGAATGGTTCTATAAAGCACATTTTGTTTTAGAAAATTATACACGCTCATTTTTTTTGGCTTAGAAATATTCGAATCTCCTCAATTGTAAGCCCGATTGTTTTCGCTTCTTTCATCAACTTAATCCACTCGTTATCCAATTTTCTTTTTTTGGCCGTTTCAATCATCGTTTTCCTCCCCCATTTACATTTCAGGTAATCCGGCTGCCATAGCTAATGCCTTAGACCCGTGATTTTGCGCCCCTATTTTTCAATAAGTTAGCTCTTTTCTGAGGAATCAACTCTCGTATAAGACTACTATACTATAGACGAGAAGGCTTGTGGATGTCTTGTTTTGTCAGAATAGAACTAGTTTTGTAAATAATTACTACTTATTACCCAGATACCATTATATTTTACACTTTGCGGTTCTATCTGCGTTCAGTATTCCACCTTCTCAAAAGTAGTTGATCATTCCCGCTTGTCCAATTGCTTTGTGCTTGATCCAGGTGTCAGTTCTCTTAAAATTACAATGTGTACTCTATAAAGAACATGCACAATTGCAGCATAGGTAATTTTTCTTATATCGAAAACGTCCAAAATCTGGAAAATACATCACAAAATATTTGTATTCTTCCATTTACTATTATTTTCTTCTTCCTTACTCAGCATTTAACATTTTTACAAATCATGATTGTCTTGCAAATTGTTGTTTAAATCCGCTTTCATAAACGATATACTAGATACAGTAGCGGAAGGAGCGAACGCTTTATGAAAAAAGTTGCAATCATCTTTATCACCGCTGGATTGTTTTTTGTTATCTTTGGTGGCTATCAATTGTTCAAAACAAATAAAGCCCAGGAAAAAAGTTTAGCCGAAGCAGAAGCTTTATTAACAAATGAAACTTCTCGTGATACTGTCTCGTCCAGCAGTATGGAAGCAGCTGCATCGTTCGCCCCTTCAACTGGGGAAACAGTCGGCATTTTACATATCCCTGAATTGCACGCTGACCTTCCAATTGTAGAAGGAACAGATGAGGATGATTTGGAAAAAGGGGTTGGACATTATAAAGGGACGGCCTATCCGGAACAGCAAGATCAAATCGTCCTGTCCGGCCACCGTGATACGGTTTTTCGACGGATGGGGGAATTGGCCATTGGTGATGTTTTAACGATTAAGCTCCCTTATGGTGATTTCTCCTATGAGATCGTCGATACGAAAGTTGTGGATGCCGATGACCGGACTGTTATTGCTTCGACCGCGCCAAAGGAAGTGTTAACGGTGACAACATGCTACCCGTTTTCCTACATTGGAAATGCACCGGAACGTTATATTATAACCGCATTGCCAACTGAAAATGGCAACTGACACTTCGCAAACGCAGAAACTGCCAGCTTAGCAATTTTTATTTGTTTTTTAACCAGAGTATTATAAAGTGTACCGAGGAGGAATTTAACAATATAACAAGTATCATATGAATACTGTATAATACCAAAAATCGGCTGTATCCAACCCGGATTTTCCAATTTTTAAGGATGTGCTGTAAAACAGAAAATGGTATGATAAATAAAGAGTTTGTATTGATTGAGGGGGTCTATATGAAAAAAATAACGATGATCTTATCTATTTTGTTTTTCGTATTTCTTGCTGCTTGCGCAAATGATGAGGTAAAGCCACAGGATCGTTTCGCTACATATGTAAAACAATGGAATGATCAAAAATTCAATGAGATGCACGACATGCTTTCGGCCAAATCAGCTGAGAAACACTCAACGGAGCAATTTGTTGATCGATATAAGAAAATATACAAAGATCTTGGTATATCAGATTTAAAGGTTTCCTTTAAGAAGTTGGGTGAAGAAAAACTGGAAAGTGCCATGGATAAAGGTAAGGCGACTTTCCCGATAACGGTAAAAATGAACACGATTGCCGGCCCTATTTCGTTTGATTATAAAGCGACACTTGTAAAAGAAGGAGAAGATGACAAGGAAAATTGGTTTGTACAATGGGATCCGGGATTTATTTTTCCAGAAATTAAAGACGGCGGTGAAATCGGAATCCAGACTGAAGTACCGAAGCGCGGTGAAATCCTTGATCGGAACAAGATGCCGTTAGCAATCAACGATATTGTTTACGAAATTGGCATTATTCCTGAGAAACTAGGTGACAATCCAGAGGCCATGAAAAAGAAAATCGCTGGATTATTAGACATGTCGGTTGATGGAATTGATGCCGCTTTAAACGCCGACTGGGTCGAACCAAATCTATTTGTACCACTAAAGAAAGTTCCAAAAACGAAGGAAGCGGTTCTTAATCAACTGTGGGAGCTTGATCCAGTCACAGAGCGTGAAGTTACCGGACGTGTATATCCTGCCGGGGAAGCTGCTGCACATTTAGTAGGATATGTCGGGAAAATTACCGCTGAGGAACTGGAAAAACAGGAACCCGGTGAATATACGGCAAATGACATGATCGGTAAACGCGGACTTGAACAGCTATACGAAGACCAATTGAAAGGGGAACAAGGCGTTACAATCACGGTCTCCAAAGAGGGCGAGGATGATGTAGTACTTGCCGAAAAACCCGTAAAAGATGGGGAAAATATTCAAACGACCATTGATGTTGATCTTCAAGAAAAGATTTATTCCTCCTATGATGGAGAAGCAGGGACAACAGCTGCTGTTAACCCGAAAACCGGAGAAACGTTGGCACTTGTCAGCAGCCCTGCATTTAATCCAAATAAAATGCTTTACGGTGTCAGCCAAAGCGAATTGGAAAAATTGCAGGATGATCCGCAAAAGCCAATGATTAACCGTTTTTCCGCAACCTTCGCACCAGGATCGGTTATGAAGCCTATTACAGCGGCTGCTGGTTTAAACAATGGCAGCATTGATCCTGATAAAGGGATTGAAATCAATGGTTTAGACTGGAGTAATGGTAAAGGATGGGGTGATTATAAGGTACATCGTGTCTCCAGTTCAGACGGCCCAGTTGATCTCACGGATGCACTGGTTCGCTCTGATAATATTTATTTTGCCATGAAAGCCGTTGACATGGGTGCTGAGGCTTTTGCCAAGGGGTTGAAGCAATTTGGTTTCGGTGAAGATGTTCCTTTTGAATACCCAATCGAAACATCAACTATTTCTGAAAACGGAAAATTTGCCGATGAAGTACAACTAGCAGATTCCAGCTATGGGCAAGGGCAAATTCAAATGAGCCCGTTACATCTCGCCATGGCTTATACATCCTTTTTAAACGACGGAAAGATGCTGAAACCTGTATTACTGGGTGATGAGAAAACCGGCCAAACATGGAAGGAAGGACTTGTTACAAGTGATCAGACAAACGTCATTAAGGATGCTCTGCGTAAAGTTGTAGATTCACCAAAAGGAACCGCAAAGGGTGCAAAAAACGCTGATTTTGCCATCTCCGGTAAAACCGGAACCGCTGAACTTAAAAAGACGGCAGATGATAAGTCCGGTCAGGAAAACGGTTGGTTTGTCGCATATCCAACCGAGGAACAGGATATAATGATTGCCATGATGATTGAGCATACCGAGGATAAAGGCGGGAGCAGTTACGCCGTTAAGAAGGTTACCAATATATTGAAGGATTTTCATAAATAGATGAAATAAGCTCTCAGGATAGCTGATTATTCTGAGAGCTTTTATTGAGGTTTTCGATTTGGATAGAGGTTTGCTGGGCGAGTTGATGTTTTGGCGGGTACCAATCCTCTGGAATCGGATTGGTACCCAACTCTGTATATTACAATTATACCAAAGTCTAGTAGAAATGCCTCGTTCTTTATTACAATTTTTTGACCAACGAATGAAACGCTTCTTCATTACGTTCGTCCAATGCTTGATCAATTAATCGCTTTAAGTTTTGTCGTTCTAGCTCATCAATAATGACAGCGATTTCATTTTTAGCGGTACTGCTTATATCATTAATATAGTATGGCTGAATAATTTTTCTCAGCTCATTCATGAAATCAGGAAGGGATACAAGCTTTGTCATGGGAATGTGAATGATGTCCTTGCCTTTTTGGAAAGCAAAACTGGCATCGATGTTATCTACCTCCTGTGTTCTCCGGTTAATCCGGATTTCCTTTGCTTTAACCGGGACAAAATGGTACAACTGATCATGAATTAACACTGTGAAATACTGATATGCCAGGATAACACGAACATACTCATCATCGGCTTTAATATAATACGGCTTCAACATCTTAACGGTAACCATCATAATCCTCCTCCCAATCTTATTTATGCTTGTAATATTCAGTTAATTAATTTTACACAATTATTTTGAAAAATTCAAGGGTAAATTATGGGAAACGACTATAAATTAAAATGGAATCAGCAAAAGCCAGCCAATATTTTTTGAATCGGCTGGATTTTTGACAGGTTTTTAACTAATTTGATTAATAATATTTTCCACGACCTTATTAAACTCATTTTCACCCGGCAATGCATACTTTTCCTCGATTTGATCACGGTATTGTCCAGCTTTCTTTAAATTTTCAATTCCTTTTTTCATGTAGCTTTTATAACGATTATTCAATTCACTTATTTTATCTGCATATTTTTCGTCTGTTCCGGGAGTGACTAACTCTTCGTACAGGTCAATTATACAATCCCCGTCTTTTTTCGGGAAAAATTCATGGGGATCAGTGCTGTCAAAAATGCAAAAATCAAGATCTCGTACCAGTACCATGTCAATGCTGTTTGGATCAAAGCTGCAATGATACAATTCAATATCAAGACCGTGCTCAGTGCAGGCATTTGCAATCTTTTTCATGAAAGTTGATTTTCCAGTACCGGCGCGGCCTTTGATGAAATATACATTATTTACACCCTGAATGATTTCCGGCACTACATTTACAACACCATCTGAAGTGTTTGTGCCAAAGAGACGGTGATACGTATGACCTTTTGTTTCCGATATTGGTTGGGAATATAGAAGTTTTTCAATAAATTCTTTTGTAAGTTCATCGGCACGGGCGAAGTCCATTTGGCTGATATAAATCTCTTCTAAATCATCATGTATTTTTAATCCCGCAGAAAAATCATTATACGCATTTTCAATGGCCAATTTCTCTTTATCTAAAACCTCATAATCGGTGTTCTTTATATCAAAAAAATTTCCCAGATTTACGTTTAACATATCTTCAAATTCCGGGGTGGATTCAGTAAATAAAGCAACTGATTTATTACGAACAATCAAACCATCTAAGTAATCATTTCCATGGACACTTTTTATAATTTCCAGATTTAATTGACCCTCATAAAAATTAACAAATTTCCTTATTACTGCTGTCTTAACTTTTAATGAGGGATGAGTTAATACAAATACATTCTTAATATTCTTTATGTTAGATTGTGAAAAGTCTTGCTTTCCGGAAGCTGTATGTCCGTGAACATAATAATAAGTTTTTTGCGACAAAGGACAACACACCCTTTTTTTGTATATTTAATTCTCCTTTATTAACTTATGCAAGGGTAAAAAATTGTGAACCTTGGAGTACATTTTAGTAACATACCACTTAATTATGATACTATCATTATCAATCGTAATTCAATAACAAGCAACATATTAAATTCCTTCTCACCACAAAAAAGCCATGCAGATAATACTATCCACATGACTTCTTTACTCCTTACGCCAATTCCGCCCGTTCCTCCTCCGTAAACACCCGCGATCTCGTCAAAAACCGCTTACCCTCAGGACCTTCCAATGAAAACATTCCGCCGCGTCCATCTACTGCATCGATGATCAGCTGAGTATGTTTCCAGTATTCGTATTGATCCTTGGACATGTAAAATGGTGTGTCTCCTATTTTCCCGAGCAACACATCCGCTTCCCCGACTATAAATTCATCACGCGGATAACACATCGGCGAGCTCCCGTCACAGCATCCGCCTGATTGATGAAACATTAGCGGGCCATGAATCTTTTTTAATGTATTAATTAATTCCAAAGCTTCATCGGTAACCGTCACACGTTCAACCATTTTTCACACCCCTTCTATAAGCAAAATTTTTAGGTGGAACCTATCTATTTTGTATAGGGCGGGTAATTCCACGAATCACCCGCCTCCCCCCCGTACGCATATTTTTTTAAAATAAACCAGCAGGACCTTCACTATAGCTTATTAACAGGTTTTTCGTTTGTTGATAGTGATCAAGCATCATTAAATGATTTTCCCGGCCGATACCAGATTTTTTATAGCCGCCGAATGCAGCATGTGCTGGATATTGGTGGTAGCAGTTAGTCCATACACGTCCCGCTTCAATTCCACGCCCAAAACGGTATGCTGTATTAATATCACGGGTCCATACACCTGCTCCTAATCCGTATAATGTATCATTTGCGATCGCCATTGCTTCTTCCTTATCTTTGAAAGTCGTTACCGATAAAACTGGTCCAAAGATTTCTTCCTGGAAAATGCGCATTTTGTTGTTACCCTTGAAAATGGTTGGCTGAATATAATAACCATTTTCCAAATCTTCATCATCAAGTTTATTCACTTCACCGCCAACAACAACTTCTGCGCCTTCCTGTTTTCCAATATCCAAATACGATTTAATTTTTTCCATTTGTTCTTCCGATGCCTGTGCCCCCATCATGGTTTCCGTATCAAGTGGGTGACCGATTTTAATTTGGTTTACCCGTTCAACCGCCCGCTCAATGAATTGATTATAAATTGATTCATGCACAAGTGCGCGCGATGGACATGTGCAAACCTCACCCTGATTGAGCGCAAACATGACGAATCCTTCAACCGCTTTATCAAGAAATCCATCATCCTTATCCATCACATCTGCAAAGAATATGTTCGGTGATTTCCCGCCAAGCTCAAGCGTCACTGGAATAATATTTTCAGACGCGTATTGCATAATTAATCGTCCAGTTGTTGTTTCACCAGTAAAGGCCACTTTCGAGATGCGACTGTTCGTTGCTAGCGGTTTCCCGGCTTCAAGGCCGAAGCCATTAACAATGTTGACGACACCTGCAGGCAGTAAATCTTTTATCACATCTAGTAAAATATGAATGGACGCTGGTGTTTGCTCGGCTGGTTTCAGCACAACACAGTTTCCTGCAGCAAGTGCCGGTGCGAGTTTCCATGTCGCCATTAAGAGTGGAAAGTTCCATGGTATAATTTGCCCGACAACACCAAGTGGCTCATGGAAGTGATAAGCTACTGTATCATTGTCAATTTGGCTGATGCCGCCTTCTTGCGCTCGAATTACTCCGGCAAAATAGCGGAAATGATCTACCGCTAGTGGCAAGTCAGCAGCAAGCGGTTCTCGTACTGCCTTACCGTTGTCCCACGTTTCCGCTACCGCGAGCATTTCCATATTTTCCTCGATTCGATCGGCAATTTTATTGAGGATATTTGCCCGCTCTGCTACCGATGTTTTACCCCACGCATCTTTAGCAACATGTGCAGCCTCAACCGCTGCTTCTACATCTTCTTTATTCGATCTGGCAATCTCACAAAATACTTTTCCGGTGACGGGACTGACGTTTTCAAAGTATTTTCCACTGGCAGGCGGTCGATACTCCCCGCCGATAAAATTATCGTACCGTTCCTTGAATGATACCTTAGCGCCTTCTGTGTTTGGATTTGCGTACCTCATGATAAACATTCCTCCCCTTATAAATTGTAAGCGTTTGCAATAAATTAGCTGTGAACACTAACGGACAACAGCCTCTGTTTCAAATTATACCAGTTGATTCGGAATTATTCCAACAATTCAATAACCGTATATGAACTTCATTTACCATGTTTGAAACAAAAAAGGAAACAAGCCCATTTATCCGAGGACTTGTTTCCAGTGCTGAAGCAACTATACTTTTTTCGTCTATATAAAAAAGATGCCAAACCGGACATCTTAACAAAATATATGAACATAAAAAAAGTGCCTATCCCTACTGATTCATTTTTAAAAAGAATTGCTTCAGCCCATTAATATTTAAAATTACTTCAATTCCGGAAGCATCCGAACTTCCTGCTCCATTGATGATTTACAAAGCGGACATTTTGGTTCTTCGTCAAAGCTATAAGATTCGCGCATCCATCCTTGACAGTCCTCACTTGTACATGACCAGACCTTCGTCTCCACTTCTGGAAGCGGCTCTTTAGGCCCACGTGAAAAAGACATGATAGCAACCCCTTTCATGGTACTACTTATATTATACTCCTTTCCCATACACAAAGAAAGGGCAGACAGCTTATCACTGCAAACATTTGTGAATTTGTCTGGTTAACGTCTCTCTTATAAGGATTGACCAATTCTTACTATTTCATACATAAGGCGGTTTTCCCTGCCTAAATGGAAAACCGCCATGTCTTTACAACACAAATCGCTCAATCGCCTTTGCTACGCCGTCTTGATTGTTCGTATCGGTTACAAAATCGGCAGCTTTTTTCACTGCATCCTGGGCGTTTCCCATCGCAATACCGATCCCGCCCTGTTGAATCATTTTAATATCGTTTAAACTATCGCCAACTGCCATTACATTATTCATGGTAGTACCAATCCATTCACAAACCGATCTCAATGCAGTAGCTTTATTTACACCAATCGGATTGACTTCAATATTGGTTGGAGTTGAGTTACTTAATTCTAATTCTTTGTGATACGATAGCTTCTTCACAAGGTCATCAAGTTTTTCCTTATCATGTGAATCAAAGCCGATTTTAAGCCATTCATGATCATTAAAGTTAGCTGGGCGAGCGTCATACCAGATATCATCGGTTGAAACCATCCAACTGGTCATGTCATTTTCTGCCCCTAACTCCCACATCATTTCCATTAATTTCGTATCAATTAAATGCCGCTCCTTCAATTCTTTATCAAAGGTCCAAATTTCTCCACCATTTACCGTCACCAAATACGACGTCAGATTTAGTGATTCAGCAAACGGACGACAGGAACTGATCCAGCGCCCCGTACTTAATACAACATGTACATCGTTCGCAAGTGCCTGTGCAATTGCTTCCCGTGTACGTTTCGAAACTTCCTGTTCACTTGTTAATAACGTACCATCCATATCTAATGCTACTAATTTAATCTCATGCTTCTTTTCCATTATACGTACGCTCCCTATCCAATTTATGTAGTTTTTGAATCCCACTGTCGTAAAAAAAGGTGGTAAAAAACGGAATCAACAGCAAAAATAATAAAACAAAAAATAACAGCTGTATATTATATAAATCGACAATTAAGCCGCCAAAAACCGGTCCAATCATTCGTCCGGCTGCACTGACACTGTTAACAAATCCCTGGTAAAATCCTGCTCTCCCTTTTGGTGCTAGTTCACTTGCAATAGTAGGAACCGCCGGCCACATTAGCATTTCTCCGACTGTTAAAATAACCATCGCAACCGCGAACATCGTAAATTCCTCTGCGAACATGGCAATTAAAAAGGAAGTGAATAGTATGGCATTACCGAGATAAATGTGTATTTTTTGCGATCTAAATTTACCTGTAACCCATTTTACCAGAGGTTGACCAAGAACGATAAGAAAACCATTAATCGGTATGTGTCAAGTTTTTCTCGACGTTGCTTTCATACCAATATTTCAGGCGCTCCCATTTTGTACACCTTGTTCGGCTACCGCGCTGTCGCTTGCTGGCCTCATTTTTGACAGAACGGTCTTAAAAACCAAAGACCGTTCCATCAAAAACGAGGTTTATTGTAATATTTTAAATAAGTTACCTATGGCTGTTGAATGAGCCGCATATAAAGCGACAGAACCTTGTTTTACACCAATAGATGGTTGTGTTGGCTGACGTAATAATTGGGCCACTCTGACAGCTTTTTTTACATCCCGTTGTTTCCTGGTACTCCGTTCATTGCATTTCAGATAAGCGTTACGCAATGTATTATTCAACATGCCTTGTTTGATTTTCACCATTGCCTCCGCACCATCATTACTCCAATGCATTCCACGCTTTTTCATACGAAAAGACACATGCCGCTGGTTGGATTCCATAGCACCGAGTTTCCTGGCATCTCTAGGGCTGTCTGTTACAATATCCCGCCAGTCGTAAATGCGTTCCCAATTGTTGAGAATGTAACTGCGAAAGACGTTGATTTTCTCCATCTGCTTATCGTCTTCCAATGTGCTTTCGTATGTATCTAATTGAAGCTTGAATCCTTCTAAATCATGTTCCTTCAGTGCCTTTCTCCCTGCATCTTTATAGGCATTTCCTGCACTGCCAAATGCACGGTTAAATCCTTGTGAGATATGATAGTCATCCAGTTGGTTTAAAATCGGTTTATTCGATTGGGAAAAAGCAGCTTGAAACCTTTCAACTGTATAACCCGGGCCACCGTCACTGTTAGTAACAACCTGTGCGTCTTCCAGTGTATATCGGCTGGATGCCATCGCCTGCGTTTCATCCCAAAATGCATCTGTAGATTGCGTTGTCATAATTACTGTCGGTTCCTTAAGGGATACACGTTTCCCGTTTTTCTCCCATCCTTCATACATGATCGCATGGTGCACTTCCATACTCTGTTTTTTTTGGAGTCCGCGGACAAAAACACCATCTGCCTCCGCATAAAAGAAATCAACCTTTTTTCCTTCTGGCAGGGACGCTGCTTCATCCAACTCTTTCACCATCTCTTGATCCATCTCTGCCTGGGCTTTACCCACAGTCTTTACCATATTTCCTACCGTTTGGTGACTTAAGCTTACAGGTGTCCATTCCTTGAGAGTACGGGCCACTTGCCGGTAAGTACTTTCACTCGCCATTTCGGCTACTTTCAGTTCCACCAATGGACTGTATCGTTGCCTATCCCGCAGACCAATCCACTCATCCAATGGATAGACTGCCTTTCCTTTTTTATCCCTCATCAACGTATGATCAAAGGTAACCGTCCCAAACATAAATTGTACACTTCTTGAATCTGTGGTTTCCACTTTCCAGTCATCTGCACGTCTTTGTGCTACAATGACTTGATTTAATTCACTGAACATGCGCCCCATCAAAGAGGAAAAGAAGTTATACATTAAAATTTGAGCTCTTTCTTCAAACTCCACCAGATTCGTTGTATTCTTTATTAATTCATACAGCTTTGATATAATATGATCCATGAGAAGGCCTCTTTCTAAAATGTATTATGCCGTGCAAAGCATACATTTTAATGATAGAGCGCCTTCTCTTTTTTGGCTATCAAAAAGTACCGCAATTACTACCGAGTATAATTTTACACATACCATTAATCGCCCACAATGAACTGTATCGATCAAGCGGTATACCGACATCCTGCGTGTGGGAGGCAATCGTTGACTGCCACTGACTATAGGCAATCCAGGCTGTAAAAAATCCGACACATAAAATAATTAGCGCCATAAAGGAAGATTTGTTCCTGATTTTCCCACTCTGCTCGATAACCGTTGTATTCATTTGCCGATCGCGTTCATTATCTATTCCTTTGAAAGCAACGAGTACAATTAGGAAGAAAACCACAAACAATAATGCGTTCGCGATAAAAATATAATTAAAGGAAATGCTGGCGACGTAACCGCCTACTGTCGCTCCCAGTGCAACACCCAAATTTTGTGCGACGTAGATGGCATTAAACGCTCGCCGGCCACCTTCAGGCCATATGGATCCAGCCATCGCAAACATCACCGGCCAGGTAATACCGGTTCCAAAACCAATTAAAATAAGCAAAATGGAATATGGCAATATGTTATGGTTAAACGATAGAATAATTGCTGCCCCCATTGCAAGTCCCGTTCCATAAAGAATTGTCCGATACGCACTAAATTTATCAAACAACACTCCACCAATTAAATTTCCCGCAATCGTTGCACCTTGATTAAACATCAAAATAAACCCCGCAAAAGCTAAACTCCTGCCGAGCTCATTATGCATATAAATGGTATTCAACGGCCACAAAAATGAAGCCCCTGTAACATTAATCGTTGTTGCTATCACCAGCACCCAAATGAACCTAGGCACAGTCTTCATCTCACCTTCTTAACATACTCGATTAGACTATTCTAATCTATTTCGAGTAACTAAGCAATTGGAATGATGGATGAATTTTTGATGTTTTTTTATCGTTTAAACGTTAATTTCGGCCAAACAGCTGACCAGTTTTTTTCTGTCAACCGGGTATGGTAAATTGTCAAAAGTTCTGGATTGTCCAGAAAATACGGTGTGGGTTTTACTCTCATCTGCACACAATCATCTATCCCGTGCGGAGCTGTTAAAATGATATTGTCATGTTCATTAAGCTTCACGCCAAGTGATGTCGCAGTCTCTGGGAATTTGGCGATTGCATCTTCTGAGGATACATACGGCTCGATTCCATTGCAAATATGCATCCGTGCCTCATTTTTTACAGACCATGGATAGTGACCATTAGCTGTTTGCAAAATCCTTTCCAATCGCTTTTCTTCTTGCTCAACAAAATTTTCCGTATCAAAATAGATCACATCGATATCCTGTATTGGCGTTCTTTCCGAATAATCATGCAGCACATCCCAAACTTTTGCACGAACAAATCCCGCACAAATCCACCAATCGGGTAACTGTAATGATTTTGCTGTATATAAAGCTTCCATCATCCAAGCATCCTTTTTTATGATTTGAATGATGTCTTGTTTCGTCTGAATCATCATTTTTCCACCTCTAATCCAGCACGGAATTTTTCCAGGCAAAATAATATGGATTCCATCCTGATCGCTCGTTGCTGTGCCTCTTCAACCGATATGGGATAAAAGCGTATTTTGCCTTGTGGTGGCAGCTGGGCAATTTTGGGCAGATCACTGGAAATTACCGTTCCAATTCTTGGATAACCTCCTGTTGTTTGCCGATCAGCCAGTAAAATAATCGGTTGGCCATTCGGCGGGATCTGAATACCGCCGAAAGGAATAGCATCCGACCAGATCTCACCAGCCGTTGTGATGGCATCATTGTCAGCTTGCAATCGGTAGCCCATTCGATTGGAATTCGCTCCGACCGTAAAGCTTAACTGAAAAAATTGCTGGCGGTCTTGTTTTGAAAACTGTTCTGTGTGTGGCCCTTCAATAACTGCTACTTCAATCGACTTCTCATAAATAGGAACAGATTGACTTGAATACCCAAACCCCTTACAACATTCGGTATGATGACCATAGATTATTTCGCCTTTTTCAATTATTTTCCCAAACCCACTATTAAGATCGGTTGATTTGCTTCCAAATACAGCCGGTACATCGAAGCCACCTGCAACCGCAATATATGCCCGAACTCCTGATTGAGGCTTGCCAAATGTCAAACGGTCCCCCTTCTCCATATGAAACGACCTCCACATTCGGATACGTTTACCATTAACGGCGGGCTGGATATCTGCTCCGGTAATTACCAACGTTACCGGCTGATACGCTTCCAGCTCCGGTCCGATTAAGGTAACTTCCAGGCAGGCTTCGTCACGTTTATTCCCTACAAGAATGTTGGCAATTTGCAGTGCAAATGTGTCCATGGCACCAGATACCGGAACCCCAAAACGTTGATGTCCGGTACGTCCCATATCCTGAAATGTAGTTAGTATTCCTGGTTTATGTACGTGTAAAATTTTTTGGCTTGCCATCGTTTCACCTCGTTTACCATTTAAAAAGTGTTTCAATCAAACCGATTTGTTGCTCACCGAGTTTGGGTGGCTGCCTTCTATAATTGAGGATTTTTCTTCCGTGTTTTGATGATTGTCATATGAGAATCACCACATGTTTTGATTAGAAAATGTCTGTTTTCGATCATGGAACTCTCTTTTTCAACCGTGGGGCGCCAGTTTTTGATCGAGAAACTTTCTTTTTCGATCGAGGGTCATGTATTTTTCTATCGTGCCGCTCATTCAAATCAACTAACTCCCAATTGCCCTTACACTAATTCCCCCAGCATCCAGCGCTTTCCGCAATTCCTTGGCAAATTTAACCGCATGTGTACCATCACCATGGACACATACCGTATCCGCTTCGATTTCGATAAGTGTACCATCAACTGCCTTGGCAACACCACTTTTTACCATCTGCTCGACTTGTTGAATGGCTGTTGTCACATGCTCAATCAATGCACCAGACTCTTTCCGTGGGGTCAGGGAGCCATCCGGTTGATAGGTTCGGTCGGCAAACACTTCTGATCCGACACGCAATCCACGTTCCCTTCCAGCGGTTAGCAGTTCGCTTCCCGCTAATCCATAAACAATCAGTGATGAGTCGACATTGTAGACAGCCTGGGCGATTGCGTCTGCTGTTGCCCTATCCCGGGCTGCGAGATTGTACAATGCTCCGTGCGGCTTAACGTGTTGCATTTTCACTTGATGTACGTTGCAAAAAGCTTGCAGTCCGCCTACTTGATAGACAACGGTGCGATAGATTTCTTCAGGGGAAAAATCGATCATCCGGCGGCCGAACCCCGCCAAATCCGGAAATCCCGGATGGGCACCTATTGCAACACCGTGTTTTTTTGCTAGTCTTACTGTCCTATCCATCACATCTGGATCGCCCGCATGCGCGCCACAGGCTATGTTTGCGGATGTAATATGCTGCATCAGGTCAGCATCGGCACCAATTGTATAAGTACCAAAGCTTTCACCCATGTCACAGTTCAAATCAATTCGCCTTCCCATGTCTATCCGTCCTTTCGAGCGTATTTTTTTATAACTGATCATGTCATTTGCCAATTTAGAGATAAACAGCAGGCGAAATATCTTGTATTCCAAGACCCTGCTCATCATCCCATCATTTTAGCTTCACGTTAAAGGTACCATCTGCCACCTGTTCTTTGATCTCTGAAAACCCGTACTCGGTAATTTCATAAAAATGTACAACATCACCAGCCCGAAATAAAAAAGCATGATCATCATTATTCGGATCAAACAGTTTAAGCGGTGTTTGTCCAATGATATTCCAGCCGCCGGGTGATGCAACCGGGTAGATTCCCGTTTGCTCGTGAGCGATACCGACTGCACCGGCATTTATCAATTTACGCGGTTCAGGCAAACGCGGTGTGGCGATTGTTTCACTCATCCCGCCAAGATATGGAAAACCCGGTAAGAATCCCAGCATGTAGATAAAATAATCGGGCTGTTGGTGACGGACAATGACCTCTTTTTCCGTTAACCGATTATACTCAGCCACCCGCTTTAAATCCGGACCATGCTCCCCGCCATATAAAACTGGTACATATACATGCCTGGGATTCACTATCGCATCCTCACCATCATCCGGCACGACATGACGCAGTTTTTTGCAAATTTCTTTGTATACTAATCGACTTGGTTCGTAATAAATCGTCACCGAGTCAAAAGCGGGTACCCACTCTTCTATACCATCGATCGCAGCGTATTCCAGATCCTCGCAAAACATTTTTATTATCCTGTTTAATTGCGGTGAAACGGCTTCATTAAATTGTATTTTTACTGCATGGTCACCGACAGGTTTTATTGAAAAATCCATATGAGCTGCCTCCAGAAAATACGAATATCTAGTTAGAATTGTAGCATAATCAAGAAAAGGATTTCGAATATAGTATTCCGAAATATATCAACCTTAAAAAATGGAATAAATCAACCAAAATGAAAGCGTAAACATTTTTTTCTTGTTGGTAGTTCAAAAGATTTGTATAATAGATTTAAATTCTAAAACTAGATTTAAATACACTAAAGTAAAGGGGGAAAAATATGATTTCGACAACGTGGAGCTGGTTATGGGATAAACATGACCAGGCAAAGGAGCTATTACGTTTTTTTGTCAAACCAAATTCAACTAATCCAAGCTCTAACAGTGAAAAAGCGTCTTCCTCAAATGGCGATGATAACGGCAACAGTAAACGCTATTACAGGCCAGTACAATTAATCGGACTTATCGCGGGACCGGTATTATTCTTTTTAACGCTATTATTCTTTTCACCGGAAGGCTTATCATCAGCGGGGCAGGCCATTTTAGCCAGTACCATCTGGATTGCGATCTGGTGGATGACAGAAGCAATTCCAATCCCGGCAACATCACTACTGCCAATTGTCCTGTTTCCTCTATCGGGAGGACTTGATATTGATACAACGACCTCATCATATGGTGATGATACGATCTTTCTGTTTATGGGTGGTTTTATGATCGCCCTGGCAATGGAGAAGTGGAACTTGCATAAACGAATTGCCCTTAGCATTATTGTCATCATCGGTACAAATACAGATCGGATTATTCTTGGATTCATGGTCGCTACAGGATTTTTATCGATGTGGATTTCCAATTCGGCAACCGCGATGATGATGGTACCGATCGGACTTGCCATTATATATCAAGTGTCTGATGCATTAAAGGATGATGGTTCTATTGATACATCAAAGGAAAATTTTGGCTTTGGCAAGGCATTGATGCTCGGGATCGCCTATTCCGCTTCACTTGGCGGGATTGCAACATTAATCGGTACACCACCAAACACATTACTGGCTGGTGCGATTGAAAAGACTTATGGCATTGAACTTTCCTTCGCCAGCTGGATGCTTTTTGGTGTCCCGGTTGCCTGGATATTTATTATCTTTGCCTGGTTCTATCTTGTGAAAATTGCCTACCCGCTAAAATTAAAAACACTTCCAGGTGGAAAAGAAGTTATCCAATCGGAAAAAAGGAAGCTTGGTGCCGCATCATTTGAGGAAAAAGCCGTCTTTACTGTTTTCGTTCTGGCAGCATTAGCATGGATCACCCGGACATTTGTATTGGCACCATATATTAATGAAAACATTAATGACGCTATAATTGCGATGACTGCGGGGATTGTCTTATTCATTTTTCCGGCAAAAAATAACAAAGGCGATTTCCTGCTAGATTGGGAAACTGCGGTAAAATTACCATGGGGTATTTTACTACTCTTTGGCGGTGGTTTGGCGATTGCGGCCGGCTTTGTTGATTCAGGGCTTTCCGAATGGATCGGAGGTCAATTAAGTGCTCTGGAAGGCGTCAATATTTTCATCGTATTGCTTGTTGTAACAACACTTGTAATTTTCCTGACCGAAATAACATCCAACACTGCAACAGCTTCAATGATGTATCCGATTATGGCATCACTGGCAATGGCATTAGGTGTACATCCATATGCCGTTATGGTTGCAGCTGGAGTCGCTGCATCATGTGCCTTCATGCTGCCTGTTGCAACACCACCAAATGCTGTCGTGTTCGGATCCGGTTATTTACGAATCCCGGACATGGCAAAGGCAGGTTTCGCCTTAAACATTTTTGGAGTTATTTTCGTTACCCTGGCTATCTACTTCCTGCTGCCTTTAGTTTGGGGTATTGACTTGACACATGTTCCGGAAATGTTTAAATAGTAAAATTCCGGATCTTTAAGGTGATTAAAACGGAAGAGGCGCTGTTCAATTAATAACAACGCCTCTTTCTTTTGAAGTCTTGGGTGGGGGCTTACTGCCGATTGAGGCGGGATAAGCACAATCTTCCACTTCCGGATCATTCAGCGGTTTTTCTGGGACGGCTCTGCACCACCATTACAAAAATCAAGTAAACTACTGGTAGAATTCCTGTCAAAAGTACAAGACCCTTCCAACCAGTATGGAGCCAAACCGGACCAAGCGCCGAACTGCCAAGCGCAACTCCAATGTAATACGCAACAAGATACAGGCTTGAAGCACTGCCTTTATGATGCGTCGCCTGTTCTGTTACCGATGCAGCTGTGAGAGAATGCGCGGTGAAAAAGCCAAGACAGGCAACACATAAACCAATAACAATGACAACCACAGAATTACTGAGTGTCAGAAAAAGTCCAACGGCAAGTGTCAGGATCCCGAATATACGAATCCGCCGCAATCCTAAATTCCCAGCAAGCCAGCCAGCTAACGGTGACCCGACTACTCCTAAACCATAGGCAAAAAACATATTGGACACTGCCTGCAATGACAGGGAAAATGGCTCCCCTTGCAAATGAAACGGCAAATATGTCCAAATCCCGGTAAAGGAAAATTGCAAAACGATACCTAATCCAAATACAAGTAGTAGCGAGGGGTTTTTCAAATGAAATAAAAATGCTTCAATATCCCGCGAAAATGACAGATTACTAGGTTCGAAAAATCGTGATTTCGGCAGCAACATAAATACAGCCAACAATATGACCAAACCTGCCACTGCCAAAAAGTAAAATGCCGTTTCCCAGGAATAATGATCCGTAATAAACCCGGTCAAAACCCTGCCCACCATACCACCTAGTGCATTACTGGATATATAAAGGGCTGTTGCAACCCCGACACTGCGCTTGTCGATTTCTTCATTTAAATACGCCAATGATGCTGCGGGAAGTCCAGCAAGTGCAAAGCCTTGCAGCAAACGCAGGAAAAGCAGAAGGATAAACGAGTGAGTTAGCGGAATTAAGAAAAAAGGAATTACGGATCCGATTAACGAAAACTTGATAAAAATCGTTCGCCCGCTTCGATCCGATAAAAATCCAAGAACAATCAGCCCAACGATAAGCCCAATGATTGTCAATGACAGAGAGAGACTCGATGTCGAAACGGATACCCCGAATGCATCAACAAAAACAGGCAAAAGCGGTTGAACAGCATACATGCTGGCAAAAACAAAAAAAGATGCCAGCGCGAGGCTTACTGTGATTTTCCAAAAATATGAATCCTTTATTGTATAGGTACGTTGCGGCATGATGTCACTTCCAATATTCAAAAACTTTTCCCGGTCTAATCCAGTACGTATTTGTCCCGCCCTGCCAAAGAACCGAATATAACCACAATTAACGTTAAACCAAGCAATGTAAGTAGTGGTACGTTCCATGAGTTTGTTATATCGTATAAGTACCCGATAAATATCGGACCAATTGCAGCTAAAAGATAGCCAAGTGATTGTGCCATGCCCGAGAGTTCTGCAGCCTGTTTAGCATTACGTGCCCGCATCCCCAAAAAGGCCAATGCCAATGGAAAAATACCGCCCAATGCGATTCCGATTAAAGTTGTGCTAATTACTATCATAGGGAACGAATGACTAATAAGCAAGCCAGTATATCCACTAAAGGAACTTAATCCCAAAAAGATCACAAGTCCCCATTGTGATTTTAATTTCCCTGCTATTAATGGTACTAGAAAACTAAACGGCAAGCCAATAATCTGGGTAAATGACAGCATCCAGCCCGCCACACCTATACTAACCCCTTTATCGTGCAGGATCTCCGGCAACCAGGAGATGGTCACGTAAAATAAGAAGGATTGAAAACCCATAAACAAAGCGACCTGCCAGGCTAAACGTGAATGCCACATACCATGAGCACTGGATCTTGCTTGGTGTACCTTATCCTGATCATTGGATCGATTGTTTTTACTTAGGTAAAGCCAAAGAACCATACCAGCAATAGCGGGAATTATCCAAATAATTAAAGCAACCTGCCAGCCTAACCCCAGACCCTTTGCAATAGGGATACTAATCCCTGATGCCATGGCTGCGAATGTTCCCATCACTGTAGAGTAGACACCAGTCATCAATTCAACTTTATTAGGAAACTTTTCTTTTAGTACACCGGGCAATAGAACGTTACTAATTGCAATTCCACAACCAACAAGTAATGTTCCGGCATACAAAAAGGTCACGCTTGTAACGACTCGAATAGCTATACCAAAAACCAGTAAAATTAGTCCGAATACCAACGCCCGTTCATTGGAAAACCTGTTCCCCAGCCGTGGTGCAACAGGCGACATCACCGCAAATGCAATAAGTGGCAAGCTTGTTAAAAGTCCAGCACTCCAATTTGCAAGACCAAGTTCATCCCGGATAATTCCAATAACCGGTCCTACCGAAGTAATTGCTGGTCGCAAATTAAATGCAACTAGCATAATACCTGCAATCAAGAGGATTCGGTAAGCACGTTTCTGATTATCTCCTGTCCTTATTTGTTGTTCGTCCACAAAGACTCTTCCTTTCTTTCCCCAAATTCATATTACATATCATAGCATAAACATGTTACATCATGTTATTTATTGGCTGTGAGAAGGTATACTTAATTTACATTGTCTCCTTAAGAAGTATCATTCCTTCAGGCAATACTTGGATTCTTCTTTTCACTATACTTAATGTATGGATTCAGGATTTAAAACGAATTGACAATTCTCCGCTTTATCGAGAAATTTTTTAGTTTGGCGATTTAAAACATGCTAGGTTATTGTCTAAAGGATCCTCGCATACAAATCATTTAACGTACCTTCATCGCCTGGACACTATAGTCAACCGTCTGCATTTCAAGTCTTTTCTGAACATAGGTTACAGCGGCCCTTGTTATTGGCAATTTTGTAAACTTAAAAACTCCTTTACACAATACATTAAAACATTTGAGATTTTACCTTTCTCACTATTAGAAATCTGTTCAGATAAAATTGTGATCATAGCCACATTTCATAAATAACCCTACAACAAAATTAGTTGTAGGGTTATTTTTATCAAATGTCATATTTTTGTATTGACTCATCCGGATTGACAGCACCATTAACTAAATCCACGCTCCTGCTCAATGTCTGTGATATCCGCCTGAAATGGTCGCAAACTATTCCGCCGTAATGAAATCACTTTTTATATCCCACCAGCACCTTCATCGCCCGGACACTATAGTCCATCGTCCGTATTTCCGGTTTTTTCCGAACATAGGTTACCGCTGCTCCCGGTATTGGTAATTTCGTGAACTGGGTCAAAAACTCTTTTGCACCATACTTTAAAATATTATCGAATGAAAACGTATTTTCTCTCACTTTTCTTTGCACACTATTCAGCAGCAAGTCATAAGCATCATTGCCTTCCAGTTGCTTGACAGAAAAGTGCTTTATGCTCAGCTCTCCACTGGCAACCTTGCTGCTGATCTGCTCCAGATAGTTTTTCATCACCTGTAGATCCACTTCCACGTCCTCAAGTTTGGCGGATTGCCTGGCATCATAATCGTGAAGCTTTTCAAGCGTGTCATATATCTGGGTCCGGCCCTGTGTCAGGTTAAACAGAAATTCCTCATCATCGAGCGTTGGCAAGCTGACAATATCTCTTACTGTCTTGATCGAAGCATTTACCTCATCCGTTAACGCAGTCGTTACCCGCTCAGCTCTTTTTAACCCATCCACCAAATCATGCTCCAAAAATTGCTCGTGGATATAGCCATTATCCGCACCCTCCAGCGACTGCAGGGCATTCTCCATTTCCGTCAAAATTTCCTGATAATCCGCAATAAATCCTTCCAGAAATAGCAGGAATGGCAGATGTAATTCCTGATAAAACGAACGAATCGCCTGGGCAGCTTTCCCTTTAAAGGATTGATCAAGTGTAATAACCGCATGCACTCGCTGCTCAAGATCCTTGACCTGCTCTTCTAGTGTATGTAGACCTGTTTTGGTAGCCCTCATTCCGGCGCGCAAACCTTTTACATCTAATACCTTGATAGACCACACCCCCATTAGGTCCTTTATTCTCGTGAAAATCTCATTAATTCTATCTGTATTATATAGGAAATCACTACCATTTCGAAAGGGAAGAAAGTCTGAAATTGAGAGAAAGGTTGCAATAAGGATAAATAATAGAAAAAGCTAAATAATCTCCGTATTTTTTTGCACGTCCTAATAAATTGATATGCCCTGTATGAAGAATATCAAATGTTCCATATGTTATAGCTTTTTTCATACCATGTAGCTTCCCTTGTTAAAATCCTGAACGTTAAGTTTCCGTTTAAAAAATTCAACATGAATTCTTAAAATTTACAAACTATTTACTCTTAGCTAATATTCGCTTAATACATGGGATTTATAATGAAATTAATCGAAAATAAACCTTATATTTTCGAAATTAGAAAGGAGAATGTCGATGACTATTAGAGGTATTGGACACAGAGGTTATCCAGCTAAATATCCAGAAAATACAATGTCTTCTTTTCAAGCTGCTATTGAATTAGGTTTTACCCATATCGAATTGGATGTACATCTTAGTAAAGATGGCGTTCCAGTCGTGATGCATGATTATAAAATTGATCGAATGACAGATGGAAATGGAGAAATTCGTGATTATACTGTTTCGGAACTTCAACAATTCACAGTAGATGAAACAGAAAAAATTCCTACATTAGAAGAAGTTCTTCGATTAGCTAAAAATCAAGTTATTGTTTCGATAGAAATGAAAAATACCAAATTATATGATTCCGTTGAAAATAAGGTTTTCGAAGTAATTCAAAAAGTAGATATGATCGACCAAGTTTATGTTATTTCATTTGATCATAAATCGCTTGCTAAACTGCGTGAACTTTCAAGTGAAATTAAAATAGGGCCACTTGTTAATAAACTTAGACGCTCCCATTTTCGGCTTATTGAAAAATTAGATGCGAGTTATATCGCTGTGAAACATGATGGTTTAAAAGAAAAATATGTCAAACATTGTGATGGATTAGGAATTCAAGTTGTTGCATGGACAGTGAATAGCGTGGAACAAATGCAACGCTTTAAGGACTATCCCTCAGTTTTGGTAACAACAGATGAATTAGAAAAATATAAAGCCTATCATTATCCAGATTCTTCTGCAAAATCACAAAAAGTAATTGTTTAATCTCTTAATATGCCTCGAACAAAAGAAGGATAAAATATTTATGCTCTTATGAGCATTTTTATTTTTGTGATGCTAAAAAAATAGTAGGAGGATTCTTCCTGTGAACTATAGTGGTATTATTACATGTTTTATCGCGGCAATTATTTTAACACCATTCGTAAAAAAACTAGCGATTTTAATTGGTGCAGTTGACAAACCAAATCATCGAAAAGTACATCAAAAAATGATGCCACGTCTTGGTGGTCTTGCTATTTATATTAGCTTTTTAATTGGTTTTCTACTTTTTCTCCCTCAAACAGTTAACTATTGGTCAGTTGTAATTGGGGCGACGATTATCATGCTTGTCGGGATCTTGGATGATGTCATGCAGCTATCTGCCAAGTTAAAATTTGGAGGGCAACTAATAGCAGCTATGGTTCCTGTTTTTGGTGGATACACCATCGAATTTATTACAGTGCCGTTTGGAGATCGAATCGAGTTTGGGGCTGCAGCCATACCGCTTACGATTATTTGGATTGTTGCAATTACCAATGCAATTAACCTAATTGACGGTTTGGACGGGCTAGCAGCAGGAGTGTCTTCGATAGCTTTATTAACGATTTCCGTACTTGCTATTTCTATGGGAAATTATCCAATTGCATTAATTTCTCTTATGCTGTTAGGAAGTACACTTGGGTTTTTAGTGTATAATTTTCATCCTGCAAAGATATTTATGGGAGATACAGGATCTTTGTTTCTTGGTTATATGATAAGTGTAATTGCAGTAATGGGTTTATTCAAAAACGTTGCGCTGTTCTCCCTAATGGTTCCGATTATTATTTTGGCTATTCCGATTTTAGATACATTGTTTGCGATTATTCGTAGAATTGTGCATAAGAAGCCATTAGCTTCCCCTGATAAGTTTCACTTACATCATTGTATTATCCGTATGGGCTACAGTCATAGTCAGACGGTAATCATGATCTATGCTTTAAGTGGATTATTTAGTTTAGCGGCCGTTATATTAACCCGTTCAGCAATGTGGGGTACGACAATTACATTACTTACTGTCTTGATTGTAATCGAGTTAATTGTAGAAGTAACTGGTATTGTCAGTGAAAGGTATCGCCCAATATTAAATTGGATTGAAACCAGTAAAGAAAAAACGAAGTAACTTAGTAATTTTCTCAAATACATAAGTACTTCGGAAATATAATATAGGTTATGGTGATGAATGTGAATCATTTGCGAAAGAGAACATTGGAGGAAATACAGCTAGCAAGAGCTTTTGCAATTTTGGCAGTACTGACCGTTCATGCTTCATCGAGTGGAGTAACAAACATTGAACCAGACTCTTTCCTTTTTCCAGTTTATAATTTCTTGAATATAGCTGGAAAATTAGGTACGCCAACATTTATCATGTTAAGCAGTTTTGTATTATTTTATAATTACTATCCTAGAGAAACAAATTGGGGATTAATAAAGCGATTTTATGTCAAGCGGCTAAAGTTCATTTTAATTCCCTATTTTATATTTTCTTTACTCTATTTTGTTATAAAAATGGCAGTCTATTATGATTATCCGAGTATTTCTTTTGCAATAAACCGATTTTTAACTTTATTGGCATTAGGAAAAGCACATACTCATTTATACTTCGTCTTTATTAGTGTGCAATTCTACGTGCTATTTCCTTTATTGCTGATAGCTTTTAAGAAATTGGGATTTTTAAGAAAACATGCCATATGGATTGGCTTGCTGTTGCAATGGGCATGGGTAGTTTTAAATAATAATTACTTTCATATCCCTTGGAAGGGATCTGTTTCCTTATCCTATATATCCTTTTATTTTATGGGGGCATTTCTTGGAATCTACTATAACGATTTAAAAGCGAAATGGAAGCAGCCACTTTTTAGAGAGCGAATCATTATTCCATTGAGCCTAGGTTACGGGGTATTAGTATTTCTATATACAGGTTATATGTATTTAACAAGAATTGGTGTTTTCACAACCATTGCTAATTATCTACCTGGTTTTGTTACTAGTTATATTGGTGAATTCACTTGGGCAACACATGCCCTATTTGCAGGGGTTTTCCTATTTTATTTAGCTCACTTAGCAAATCAAACGTTTCAGTCAAGAACCAAATTTGTGTTTATGGAAATTGGGGCAACATCCTTTGGAATATATTTAATTCACCCCTTGTTTTTAATGGTGTTCAGGCAAGTTGTTAGCCCAGGATCACCAATCGTTTATCACAGCTGGCAAGTGGTAACATTTATTCTGGTTGGTATACTCAGTTGGTTAGCTGTACGTTTCTCATACCGGTTTATCCCTTATTATTGGGTACTTTTTGGAAAAATGGATCAGCCAAAATTCGAAAAAAATCCTAGACAGGGGGAAAGTAATGGTCATGGATATAAAAAATATTCCTAAAACGATTATTATTGTTCCAGCTTATAATAAGAAACTAGTACTGCAGCAACTTAGAATGATTCATAACCTAATTGTAAATCTAGCATTTATTACCGTGATTATTTCGTTTATTTCTCGAAAAAAAGAAGCTATCGCAATCGCTTCTATTCTTATCATGTATATAGGATTAGCTAATTTATTCTTAACCACTCCACGATACGGATTTTTTATTATACCAATCATGTGTATATTAAATGGATATGCTATCGTAACGATAATTACGAAAATTAAAACGCTTTCCGTGGATCGAAAAATAAGAAATGCGAACAAGGCTGCTTAACAGCTTTGTTCGCATTTTTCTTGTACAACTTCCCGTATTTATTATTTAGCCAAGCTGCTTAGTGATGGTGACTTTACATCTGAATCTCTATCTACCAATCTACTTGCAATCGTGGTCAATTCACACATTGCTGTAAGGACGTTTTTGTCTTTGCCCAAAGAAGGCAGCTAATGCGAGTTCAGGTGTATTTCTTGCCTCTCGTTGATACGTGCGGACTTTCTTTCTCAATTCCATCCTTTTAAATTCTTTATTGTGGAGAGCGTGGTTTGTTTGATGATACAACTGCTGGCTATCCCAGTTATCTTCTTCCACATGTCCGACTACAGGTTGATCACAAAGCGACGCAAAAGCGTCTATTTTTGGATCATACGAAATAGCTACAAATGGTGTATAATTGATTGCCGAAAATATAAGGGAATGCAGACGCATGCCAATGAGTAGATTGGATTCCCCAATAAGGGCAATTTTTGCTTGTAAGGAAGCATTAGCTGGTGAAATATAACTATGCTCCGTCATTAATTCAGCTGTTTCTTGCGATTTACGTTCATCCTTTTCCCCATGCATAGGTACGAATACAACTGCATACCCATCTTGAACGAGTTGATCTAAGGTGGATGCTATTTTTTGCGTGAAGGGCTTGTTTGTTGGCCAATCCCTGACACTTACCGTTATGAATTTTTGCGTGAATCTATGAGCTGGCTCCCATTGATGGTCATAGGAGCTGGAATCTAAACCTAATACAGGATCGGGAACAATAGTAGATGCATGCTTGATACCTATTTTAGTGAGTAAATGTTGTGAAGCTTCGTCACGCACCGTGATTTGCTCTACATTATTTAACGTATATTTGACTAACCATTTGCTTAAAATTCCGTTAATTGGCCCCATACCTTGTGCATAAATAAAAACAGGTTTCTGCAACCATTTTGCTAATTTGATGATGCCTGTATAATAAGGGATAGTTAACATCCCTGTTTTATCCTGCAAAAGACTACCTCCACCACTTATTAATCCATCCGATTCTCGTAATGCTTGACTTATTTCGGTGATCTTTCGTCGGTTTACAGCATTCACTTGATAGGTTCTTTTGGTTTCTTCAGGGTTATTGGATAAAATAGTAATTTTAATCGTAGGCTCAACCATTCGTAGTTGTTCAATTATCGAAAATAAAATAGCTTCATCGCCAACATTACCAAATCCGTAATAACCGGAAACTACAATATGCATTAAACCCACTCCCTTCGAATGCGTTTTGTGATAAAGGGTACACATTTTCGGTAAATCAAGATAAGCAACAGACCTAAGATATATCCTAAAACAATGCTATAAGCTGTTCGCAGTAAAGAAATGTGCAATGGAATATGAAGGTGGGTAAAAGTATTCATTACTGACAAAAATCCAATGCTTCCCGGAATAATCAGGAATTTGCCAAGTAGTCTATTCCTGCCGATCACATAGATTGCTAATAAATAGAATGGAAAACCGATGAGAAACTCTTTTGTTCTTGGACGTACATATAGCCACTCCTCTAATGTGCTTCGTATCATCAGCTCAATGTCACTAACAGTAGCACCATTTCCTGTTCTAGTAATATAATAGATACCTATTGCACCAATGATAAAGATGACTGCAAGGTGCCAATACTTCACTGGAACTTGTAATAGTTTTAACATTTCTCTCCAGAATAAAAATACACCAACAAACAAGATAGGGATAAGGTATACTAATTTCACCCCTCTAAACACTTCAAATCCGGTTATAAAAGCATTTCCATTTAATAGGCCGATGACAATGATTATTCCTATAAAGACAATTCCTAGTGCCTTTAAATAGTGCAAAGTAATACGACCGAGCTGCTTTTCTCCTGTATTTATTGTAGATAATACAGCATAAATTGGTGCTATAATCGCAATAATTAATGCAAAGCCCTGGATAAGGAATAATCTTCCTGTAAGAAAATAGCCTATCACTAAAAGCGTCATAAACACCACAGAAGCAATCATCCATTTTCTGTTGTTTATTAAAGATGAGGCCAATCCTGTAAACAGAATACCGGTGATGAACAAAATTGCTAGCATCCATGTTGGTGTGTTGATTTCTGAAAATGGTTTCGGTGTTCCCTGCTGGAAGTTACTTGCTAATTTATCATGTACGCCTTCAATAAACGCATTTGCATTCTCTACGCTTTCAACAGGATCTCCGGCTTGAATATGAAAGAAGATAGACCGTATATTACGTTCTTTAACAGCTCGTGCAGCCTGATCAATATTTTCTGATAACGTCTTGTTATTTAAGTCCATACTATGCAATCGAATCGTATTGTAATCTGTATTACGCGCCACTGTTTGCAGTCCTTTTTGGTGGCTAGATTCGATGGAATAAAAATGATAACCTTCATTAGTTAATTGGTTTGTCCATTTTTCCACTGCCTCCATATTCGGATAACCAATTACATCCTGACCGTAGAATAATAAATTCGTAGTATTTGTATTTTTTAATTCTATAAGTTGATCTACATTCTTTTGGTTCCAGAATTGATTTGTATTTTCTACTCGAAACATATAGTTAAGACCATGCGCTTTAATTTGTTTAAGCGTCTCCTCGCTGTAAGCAATATTTTGAGATAGGAGCTCCGTTTCTTTTTCAATAAAATAAAATGCTTGGTCACTAATTGTAATGGAAGAAGGCTGTAACTTTTCTTTAATCAGTTTATTAAAATAGGCATCCTTTGGTTGGGTAATGTAGTATCCCTTTTCTTCGGTGTCTATTGTTTCCTCTTGATCGCTAAATCGTAACGCATTATTTAATTCTTGTTCATTATAAATTGTTATCATGTCTTGATCCTCCATCCAATTTAAGGATAGAGGGCTGATGCTAACGGTATTTAAACCAGACTTTTTTAAAGAAGAGAGAATGGCTTTTGTATCTAAATCTTCGTGATCTGTTGCCAACTGGTCAATTTCTTGATATGGAACAGCAATCTCGTACGTATTATTTTCAGTTTCAGTATTCCAACGCTCAACAATTCCCGGTATTGTACTTGCGAGTAAGAAGATTAAAGTAATCCAAAGCCATTTCTGTTTGCTCATTGATCTTCTCTTCCTTTCTGGGAGAAATAAGGAATATTCTTTAAGATGTCCGTTTTATTCACCACATTAAAGAGGTATAGTTGTAAAACATAAACTGCAATGCCAATTACAATAGCTCCAACTAAATAGAGAAGGGCTTGGCTCCGTGCCCAATCTATTATGGAGACATATAATGTTGGTATGCCAATAATGGCTCCCATGGATATGGAAGCGGCCATAATTTTAGCTATCCGTGTTTTCTTGATTGAAAATGGATAATGCTTAAAGATATACCAGGTATTTATAATGAACAGAAGAATATATACCAATAACGTGGATAAAGCCGCTCCGCGTAGCCCAAAGAATTGTATGAAACAAATATTGAGTATAGCCTTCATTAAAATACCAAAGACAATAATTATGGCTGCCTGCTTAGCTAAGTTCATACCTTGGAGAATCCCAGTACTTAAAATCGTTAATGAAGTAAATACAGAACTGAATCCAAGTATAGCTAGCACCCAGCTTCCTGCTAAATCGGTAAATAAGGCTAAATTGATCGGTAAAGTTAACCCTAGTAATCCCATTGCTGCAGGCCATGAAAGTAAGTGGGTGATTCGATATGTCTTTTTTGTAATATACCGGACTTGATCTACATCTCCTTCCGCTAGTTTCGTTGTTATTAATGGTATAAGCGGTAAAACAATCGATGTAGAGAACACGGTGGCAATTTGCACAATCGAAAGGCCGCGTCCATAGATACCATAAAGATAATTAATGCTTGTTTCAGATTCGCCGATATTCCGTAGACCATATGGAATGGTAAAAGAATCGATAAAATTAATCAGCGCCATGGTAATTGTTCCAAATGCGATTGGTATCGATAGCTTTAATATTCGCTTACTCCAAGACGAAAATTGCTTAAACGTATATTTTCTAGCCAATGTCTGCTTAAAGGAAGCGCGCACGTATTTCACTCTTAAATAGATTAACGACACAAATGCCCCTACAACCGAACCAATCATGATTCCGCCGGCTATCGTGGCATCAGAAAAGTCCTGTTGGGCAAAGTAATAAGCAATAACTAAAATTAATCCCACACGAATAAACTGTTCAATTACTTGCGAGATAGCAGTTGGTTTCATATCTTCAAAACCCTGAAAGTAACCTCGGTAAACAGCCATGTATGGTGCAACCAATAATGTGGCTGTTACTACGATTAAAGCAAGTCTTGTCGACTGTCCCCCTAAAGCAGATGCTAGAGGAGAAGAAAAGCTAAATATTAGTAGAAAACTGGAGATACCGAACAACAAAGCAAGAATACTGGCTGTTATGTAAATTTCTTTTACGTAAGCTAATTCACCCTTCGCACGGGCACCGGCAATTAGTTTTGAAATAGCAATAGGGATCCCTGCAACAGACAACGTAAGAGCCACCATATAAACGGGATACACAAGACTAAAAATTCCTAAGACATGATCACCAGCAATATTTTGAAGAGGGATTCGGAAGATGCTTCCCAATATTTTAGATACTAATGTGGCGATCGTTAATAGTAACGTACTTTTGACAAAAGCGGAACGGCTCATGAAGCTTTCTCCTTTGTCTTCTGCTTTACGATATGGAGAGCAAATTGCGGAAGTGCAAGCATTCTTCTCCATCTGGCTGGTTGTTTCAATAAACGGTAGAACCATTCCAAATTCAGCTTTTGAAAAATAACAGGTGCTCGTTGAACTGTCCCTGCAATAACGTCGAAAGAACCACCAACTCCCATGAATAATCCATGATTGAATCTAGATAGATTGCTAGCTATCCAATTCTCTTGCCTAGGACATCCAAGTGCAACAAAGGTTATATCAGGCTGTAACTGAACGATTGAATTTGTAATATCGTTTGAGTCCAAGTTGAAATAACCATTTTGAGACCCGACAATGTTGATATGTGGATACTGATTTTGAATGTTGGCAACGGTTTTTTGTAACGTTTCTTCTTGAGCACCAAGTAAAAAAATACGATATTGATTTTTGTCTGCGATTTTCAATAAATTGATCATTGTATCATAGCCTGTAACTCGTTCGGGTAATGGTTGATTTAACATTTTAGCAGCCTTTACAATTCCTATTCCATCAGCGACGATATACGTAGCTTGTCTCAAATGCTGCATGAAGTGTGAATCTTCATGTGCCTTCATGACAACTTCGGGATTTGCTGTTACAACAAAAGTCTTCTCTTTTTGCTGAATCCGTTTGTTTAGTAAGGCTACAAAAGAATGTTGATCTGTATTTAGGAAAGGAACATTCATTATTGTTATGCGTTTCATAGTTTATTTCAGGCTCCTTTGAAGTTAATAGATGGGTGTTAATAAAATAATTGGAATGAAGAAAAAATTGTTTATTTTTTTCATGTTTTTATAAAGGTTATCCCTTTAACTATATAACGCCACTAATTTTATTTCTCGTCGCGGACACATCAATAGTAGTACATTTAAGAGGTAATTTCAGTATTATTTACAGATATTTTACATTATTTACTGAATCTTAACAGTATGATTAGCACCCAAAACCAGGGTTTTAAAATTTGAAAGGCCAATTTCAGATTATATAAGTGCGATTTTTTGTTTTACAAATAAAAGTTCTTTTTCCTTTTCATCGCCCTCATATATGGTATACTGTAGGTAGAAATATGCATATACTTATAAAGACCACAGCTGCAACTGTGGTCTCAAGATAAGCGGTTCCCCCAGGGGTTCGGCTATCCAGGAATAGGCCTCTCCCAACAACTTTTTTTGCGGGTTAATAGGGAGGTCTATTTTTTATTGATCATTCTTAACACGAGTGTAAGCAATGCAATCAGGAATGTGCCAAACGTAAGCATGACCATCAATACCTCGTAAATGCTCAATGGCATCACCACCTTTTATAAAGGGCTAGCCGACCAATCCCTAAAAGAACGTTATCTAATACATAGTATAGCACAGTTTCAGGTAAAATAACCATAAAAATAGAACATTTGTTTGTATAAAACAATCGATGTACATGTTTTTGCTAAGTCCTTTGAATCATGCATTTAGACTCATGACGCGAAAAAACGATGCTTTTTTCATTTTGTTTGTAGTGCGCTATACCATCAACTACAAGCTAGGATGCTTGTATAGTTTATAATATGCAGAAAGTTACGTAAGCTAGCATTGCATTTGCGGGGGTTGGTATGGAAATATGTTGAAACAATAGGAGAAGTGTGCATTAACTATCCTATACACATTACTTATGGTGGTTTATAAAAATTTGCCATAAATATTATTATATTTTACAATAATTTAAATTTGCAGAAATGATTGATTACAACAGACTAAAATGATTAAATTAACTATAAAGCAATTAATTTTTACACTTTATTGACAACGCTTACAAAAAGGGAGAGGATAGAATCATGCCACAGCGCGAACAGTTACAAAAAACGTTAAAGCCGCATTGGGTCTGGGCCATTGCCTTTGGATCTGCGATTGGGTGGGGGGCCTTTGTTTTACCTGTTGATTGGATGTCAATGGCCGGTCCGTTAGGTGTCATTATTGGGTTCCTGATTGGAGCAGTGCTCATGATCATCATCGGCGTAAGTTATGGTTTCCTTGTTGAAAAGTTGCCCGTATCTGGAGGTGAATTTGCATATGCCTATTACGGATTAGGCAGATACCATGCATTTTTCTGTGGTTGGTTTTTAACTCTTGGCTACATGTCCATTGTGGCATTAAATGCTTCTGCCTTGGCTCTTCTCGGCAAATTTGTTTTGCCCTCTATTATCGAGCAAGGATATATGTATGATATTGCCGGATGGCACGTATATGCTGGGGAGGTTGTTATTGCTTGTCTTGCACTAGTTATTTTTGCCATCCTAAACATTCGCGGTGCAAGTCTATCAGGCTTTGCCCAATTTGTTTTTTGCCTAGCTTTACTTGGTGGCCTGATTTTACTAACTATCGCGATGATAATTCACCCTGCTAGTTCATTTTCGAATTTACAGCCATTATTTAAACCAGAAATAGGTGCCATTTCTTCCATTATTGCAATCGTTGCTATCGCTCCGTGGGCATATGTCGGCTTTGACAATATCCCGCAGGCAGCAGAAGAATTCAATTTTTCACCTAAAAAGTCGTTCAAAATCATCGTTATTTCACTACTCTGTGCAGGTTTTGCCTATACATTATCCATTATCGCCACAGGAGTTGGGCAATCTTGGATGGGTGCCGTTGAGGCCGGAAGTGTATGGGGTACTGGGGATATTGTTAGGAACGCCTATGGTGGATTAGGAATTATTTTACTTTCCTTCGCCCTGATGATGGGGGTTTTCACAGGATTAAATGGCTTTTATTTATCGACCAGCAGGTTATTATTTGCTATGGGTAGAGCGAAAATATTACCCGCTGCATTTGGGAAATTACATCCAAAATACAAGACGCCGCATATTGGAATTCTTTTTACGATGGTGTTGACCGGCATTGCACCATTTTTCGGTCGTGAGGCATTGCTTTGGGTCGTTGATATGTCAGCACTAGGCGTAACAATCGCATATTTTTACGCGTGTTATGTAGCATTCCGGCTCTTTAAATGGTCTGATCAGGAGGTTGCAAATGATCGTTCATTTTCTGTCGTATCCCCGTGGAGAAAATTTCTTTCCCTGTTAGGAGTAATTAGCAGTGTGGCATTTTTCCTTTTACTTGTTGTGCCAGGGTCACCTGGATTTTTAGGGAAGCCTTCGTGGATCGCCTTATTTATCTGGGTCGCTATTGGCGCGATCTTCTTCCTCACCCGTTTTAAAAGCTACCGTGCCATTCCAAAAGATGAAATGGATCATTTTATTTTAGGTGATTATGTAGATAAGAAAACTCCGAATACCTTTACTGTTGTGGCGGATATGAAAGAAGCGGATTAAGGGAAAGGTTAGGACTAGCGCCTGCTTTAGAATAAGCAGGTGCTCGTTTTTTGCTGGAGGCGGGGCTTTTCTCCCATTGATGCGCTCGCTCCCTGAATAATGTTTCCGCTCTTCGGTTGATAATTTCACTTTCGGGCTATGCTTCCGCTCCCTGGTTTTATACAACCATTCTTTACAGGAAGTCCGGTTAATGATTCCATACACAAAAAACCCTTCACCAGCCTCAGCCAGTGAAGGGTGTTCCATTCTATTATTTTTTCCACTCATTATAATCCAAGTGCTTGTATTTATCTAACAAGCGGGTTGGCATGTGCAAAGCATCTTTGCGGAATGGTGGTGCCAGCTGGGTTCCGTCCACATAGATGTTTAGTACGGCCGGTTTCCGCTGTTCCAATACTTCCTTCACCGCCGGACCAATGTCTTCTGGTTTATCAATCGTATATCCAATTGCCCCCATGGACTTTGCTACTTCTGCAAAGTCTGGACCCTCAATATTAGAACCAACGTATCGATCATCATAATAGTCGACTTGGTTTTTCTTCTCTGCCGCCCAAGCTTTATTGTTAAATACACAGGCAATGACAGGGATATGTTGTTCAACAGCTGTACTTACCTCATGTAAACTCATGCCCCATGCTCCATCACCAATGATCGCTGCAACTGGTGTATCCGGTTCAGCCAACTGTGCACCAAGTGCCGCCGGATAGGCAAAACCAGTGTTGCCAAATGTCAATGCGGCGATATGCCTTCTTGTTTGATTAAATTTCAAATAAGCGTTGGCCGTCGATGATACATTTCCGATATCAGTCGAGATAATGGTATTTTCCGGCAGTGCCTTGGTTAATTCCAAGAGCGCCCGCCTTGGGTTAATCGGATTGCCATCGACCATTGCCAGATCTACTAATTCTTGTTCCCATTCTTCCTTTACGTTACTGACTTCAGTCAAACGTTCCGAGTCTTTCACCGGGGATGGTAGATCCGCTTGCAGCCGACGGTAAATTTCGTCACTTGCTGCTTTGGCATCTCCGATAATCCCAACTTCAACAGGGTGTGTACGGCCAATCTGACGCGGGTTAATATCGATTTGAATGATTTTGGCTGTTTTCGGGAAGTAATCGATATCATAGCAAGGCAGCGTTCCAAATTGGGATAATCGTGTGCCAATTGCCAGCACAACGTCTGCCTTTTTTAAGGAGTGCATGGCAGCTTTCGAGCCCATATAGCCGATTGGTCCAACTGCAAGCGGATGATCTGCCGGAAAAGCATCGTTGTGCATATAGGCGCATGCGGCAGGTGCTGTCAAATGTTCCGCTATTTTCACTACCGAATCGACACCGTCTGCGTCAACTGAGCCACGACCGGAAATAATGACCGGATTTTTAGCATCCTTTAGCAACGCAGCCGCTCTTTCAATGGATACCGGATCACCACTGCCTCGTTTGTCCGCACGGTATTGATTTGGCTCCAAAATATAATCCTCCAATTCGCCATAGAACAAATCACGAGGGATATCAAATAGAACCGGACCACGTTCCGCGTATGCAATTCGAAAAGCAGTTCTGAGGCAATCCGCTACACGGTTTTTGTGTGTAACACGTACTGTCTCCTTTGTAATATCTTCAAATATTGACACCTGATTAGCCTCTTGGAAACCGTCCAAGCCAATGGATCCGGTTCCTGCCGATGGCGAAATAACTACCATTGGGCTATGCGCCTGATTTGCCGCAGCTACCGACGTTACCATATTGGTAATCCCTGGACCGTTTTGGCCAACAATTACCCCGGCAGTTCCGGAAACACGTTCATACGCATCTGCCATATGACCTGCACTTTGTTCATGACGAACAGGGATAAAGCGAATTCCAGCTGTTGGGAATAGGTCCAACATATCCATAAAGGCAGAGCCAACAATTCCATACACCTCTTTGACATTTTCTGCGACAAGCGTTTCGACGATTGCCTCACTTGGTGTCATTTTTACTTTTTGCCTTGTTGCATTTTTTACTTCTACTTGTTGTTTTACCATGATAACATTCCTCCCTCAAAATTTATGAATCTATCACCAATTACTTGTTGGCAGATGGATTAACGTGCCAACCTCCTTTTCCTGAATAATCATCCGCATTTCTTCTATAAAAAGCTCAGTAGTTGACTTTAAAACATGTCCCTTACGAAATGCGATATAAAAATAACGGTAGAAATTTATGCTTTTGACATGATGAGCCTTCAGCAGTTTTAACTTTTCCTCTTTCTTAATCGCATTTTTGGAAATAAAGGAGACACCAAGCCCAGATTCTACCGCCGCCTTTATCGCTTCGGTACTGCCTAACTCCATGACAATCGTTAATTCATCAAGCTTAAGCCCCGCTTTTTGCAAATAATGCTGTACAACTTCACGCGTCCCGGATCCTTTTTCTCGAACAATAAGCGGTATTCCCTTTAATTTATCGAGTGAAATTTTCAGTTCATGATTGGGAAAGTAATCTGGTGCCGCTATCAAAACGAGTTCATCCTCTAAAATAGGTTCCATATTAATATGTGGATCCTCAATTGGCGTTTCGATTAGACCTACATCGATTCGTTGATCCTTAATGTTGGTAACAATGTTATGAGAATTGGTGATCTCTACACTCATTTGAATCAATGGGTGCGTCTCTTTAAATCGTTTTAAAAACTCCGGAAGTATATACTCCCCAACTGTTAAACTGCACCCCATTCGTAAATCACCGCTAACCGTTTTCTCCATCTGTAAAATTTCCTTCTGTGCTGAATCACTTAGAAGAATGATCTCTTTGGCGTATTTTAATAAAACGTGTGCCGACTGTGTCATTGCTACCTTCTTTGTCGTGCGTTCAAATAATTTCGTGTTTAGTTCTTCCTCCAGTGCCTTTACTTGTGAGGTAATCGTTGGTTGTGTAACATACAATATCTTTGCTGCTTCAGAAAAGCTCTTCTTTTCGGCTACGGCAATAAATGTCTTTAACCGTTCGTAATTCATATCTATTACCTTCCCATCCAACTCCTGTTTACTCCAGCTTGGCAGCATGTGAATCAGGTTTTAATCTAGATACTGCGAATCACCGACTCAACTGTTTCCACAACAAAATTCAAATCCGCTTCCGTACTTGTCAGCGGTGGCGCGATAATGAGAACATTATTTTGCCCTGGCACCGTATCGCCATTTTTACCGATGATTAAGCCTTTTTCTTTACACTTGCCGACGATTTCCCCCATTTTCGCCTCGTCAAGTGGTACTTTCGATTGCTTATCCGTTACCATTTCCAAACCTAGTAAAAAACCGACCTGCCTAACTTCCCCAACATTTTCATGATCCATTAATGCATGAAGTTTTCCGAGTTTTGCTTTCCCTAATTCATGAACCCGCTCGACTATATTTTCCTTTTCGATAATCTCGATATTTTTTAGTGCAACGGCACATGCAGCTGGGTGTCCACCATATGTTGAAACGTGGCGGAAATGATTATCTTTTCCAGTTTGTTTGAACACATCATAGATTTCCGATTTAACTGCTGTTGCGCCTAACGGCAGGTAACCACTCGTTAACCCTTTGGCCATCGTCACAATATCAGGCTGAACCCCTTCAGCATGCATGAATCCGAACATTTTCCCTGTTCTGCCGTACCCGGAAACAACTTCATCCATAATCAACAGGACATTGTGTTTTTTACAAATCTCCGCTACACGCTGGATATACTTTGGGGATGGGATAATAACACCGCCGCCGGAGATGAATGGTTCCATAATAAATGCAGCTACAGTTTCTTCCCCTTCCCAATTAATCATTTCCTCCAGCATTTGCGCAGCTTTTAAATCTGACTCTTCCGGATCCCCGCCAAAAATAGAGCGATAGCTGTACGGCGGGTAAACGTGTAAAAACCCTGGTGCACCTGGATCATATTTGACGCGACGATTCGCCTGTGCTGTTGCACTTAAAGCACCAAGCGTTGATCCATGGTAAGCCCGATAACGCGAGATGAATTTGTATTTACCCTGATTTCCGGTTTGATTATGATATTGCCGGACAATTTTAAACGCTGTTTCATTTGCCTCCGACCCACTATTGGAGAAAAACGTTTGATAATCGCCCCCTAATAACTGACTAATCTTTCCTGCTAGCTCAACTGCGGGCGGATGGTTCATCGTCAACGGAAAATAGGTTAGCTTCCTCATTTGCTCGGCCGCCGCATCCGCAATTTCCTTCCGCCCGTAACCTAGATTCAAACACCATAGCCCGGATACACCATCAAGATATTTTTTGCCATCCGCATCAACAAACCATGATCCTTCACCAGATACTGCCATCATGTCCTGTGCATCCGGATTATAACGATGCATAGCATTCCATAAATGGGATGTTGTTTTCTCCGCAACATGACTCATTTCAACTTCTGCCTTCATCATTATCTGCCCCCATTTCATTTATTAAAAAAACCCCTTTGAAGCTGGTAATCCTTGTGAAGCGTCTCCCAGAATTGGATTGCTGTCTACCATTGGACGATGTTATCCTCATTTGATGCAACCCTTCCATGGACAGGTTGCAATCTACTGAATCTAATAAGTAGAAACCGGCTTTTCCGTTAAAACAGAAGTCAATGACCGATATGGTAATTTGTGTGTATCACTAACTTTTTCATGCGTTACATAACCGTCATACGTGTTCACACCTTTGGCAAAAGCTTCATTCGTTTCAGCCGCCTTCTGTAACCCATGATTAGCTAGAAAAACACCGTACTGACTTGTATTATTTGTCAGGGATAAGGTCGATGTCCGTGACACAGCGCCAGGCATATTCGCTACAGCGTAATGCAGTACACCATGTTTCAAATAGACTGGTTCATCATGTGTGGTAATGCGATCAACTGTCTCAATCGATCCGCCCTGGTCTACCGCAACATCAATAATGACCGATCCATTGGACATTTCTTTCACCATATCTTCTGAGACGAGTTGTGGTGCTTTAGCCCCCGGTATCAATACTGCACCAACTAATAAATCCGCCTGTCTGACTGCTTCTCTTATATTCAATGGATTGGACATAACGGTTGCGACAGCTCCGCCAAATAAGTCATCAAGTTCTCTTAGCCGTTTTGCATTAATATCAATGATCGTCACATTAGCCCGCAGTCCGATCGCCATTTTTGCAGCATTTGTCCCTACCATACCACCACCGACAATCACTACATGAGCCGGCTTAACACCTGGAACCCCACTAAGCAAAATGCCTTTTCCACCTTGATTTTTTTCTAAAAATTGTGCACCAATTTGTACGGCCATCCGTCCGGCAACCTCACTCATCGGTGCTAAAAGCGGCAGGGAACCATCTTTATTCTGGATTGTTTCATAGGCAATCGCCGTCACTTTCTTCTCGACAAGCCGACGGGTTAATTCCGGTTCAGCTGCCAAATGCAGATATGTGAATAAAATCAACCCTTCTCGTAAATATGCATATTCTTCCGGCTGTGGCTCCTTCACCTTCATTACCATCTCTGCAGCCCAAGCATCACGTGCTTTTGCAACAATTTCTGCACCCACCGCCTTGTATTCTTCATCAACGAAACCGCTTTCATTACCTGCCAGGGTCTCCACTAATACACGATGTCCCGCGTCAACAAACGCTGTCACGCCTGATGGGGTTAGCGCAACTCGATTTTCATTGTTTTTAACTTCACGAGGAACCCCAATTATCATAATCATCACTCCATTCTCCCCAAAAATAACCACTACAACAAGCTACATACAGATCGCGACGTCCGTACCAGTTGTAGCAGGTTTATATTAAGTATATTCCAGAACGTAAATAAATTTCAACGTTTTTATTTAATTCTGATATTCAGAAATTAAATGAGTCTTATTGGAATAACTTATAAATGGGGTTCCACTATTGATCTAGCCGAATTTGCGTGATAAATTAATTTTAAATCTGTACATATCACTCCGATAATATGCTTCTTCCATCTCAATCACATTGCCTCCCTGATCTTTTATAATCCGCTCGGCGATCAGTACATTTTTATTTGCGGGAACGTCCAAGTAATCTTGATCCTCCGGTAATAGTTGTCCGCTCGTAATCGTCTGGTCTGCCTCAGCAAACTGAATCCCTAGTTCATTTTCAACCAAATCATAAAGTGTTGCGTTATCAAGGTCATACTGAGTTAATTTTTTCCCAATTGCAATCGGATAATAGTGCCTTTCCACTCCGATTGCAATATCATCGGCATATCGGATTCGTTTGATGAAATAAGCCTCCTTAAAACCAGTCTGCTGCTGAATATACGCCGATGGTGTTGTAAGATAATGCGTAATAAGCCTTGCCCCGGGTTTCATTCCCATATAGCGAATCGTTTCGGTTGTACTGCTTAAATTTCCCAGCCAATCATGAATTGGCTTCAATGAGACAAACGTCCCCTTCCCGTGTCGCTTTTCCAATATCCCCTCCCGGACTAAAAGGTTGATAGCTTCACGGACGGTACTGCGGCTAATGCTATATTCCTCCATAAATTGGCGCTCACTTGGAATCTGGTCAGAAAGGATTCCTTCAGCTACTTGGTTTTCAATGATTTCTTTTAGCTGGATATGTAGTGGTATCGAATTTGTGTGGTCAAGTTGCACGTTAGACTTCCTCTTTTCTTAAGGTTTTTATTACAGGATAGCAAAGACGACGGGAAAGTAAAGGGGAACAGTTTTGTTTTAATATACTATTTCTTTCTCCCCACTGACAAGCATACACTAAAAATATATTCCAATTTAATGAATCCTTTGCTATTATATTTTTCATAATCATTTTCACATCTACGGAGAAGGGGGAGAAAGCTTTTGAAAGCAATCACATCTTTTTTTGACCGGTTGGTGCAGCGCTTTTTACCTGATGCATTTTTGTTTGCCATCATTTTAACGTTTGTTGTGTTTTTATTGGGTATTTTCTTTACGGACAACTCACCCATCGATATGGTTGAATATTGGGGAACGGGCTTCTGGGATTTACTGGCTTTTGCGATGCAGATGTCGTTAATCGTCGTGACCGGTTATATTTTGGCAAATACACCTATTATTAAAAATTTCCTGTCCAAATTAAGCCGTCTGGCAAACACACCGGAGCAAGCAATTTTAGCAGTTACGTTCATTGCATCTATTGCTTGTTTGATCAATTATGGGTTTGGACTTGTTGTTGGGGCATTGTACGCCATTCATGTTGCCAAGCGGGTTCCGACGGTGGATTATCGGGTATTGATGGCTAGCTCGTACAGTGGGTTTTTGCTGTGGCATGGCGGTCTATCCGGTTCGATTCCATTGTTAATTGCAACACCTGGGCATTTTTTAGAGGACACAATGGGAGTCATTCCCGTTTCGGAGACGTTATTCAGTGGCTTCAACATCTTCATTGTATTGGTCCTTCTATTCACCTTGCCGTTTTTGAACCGGTTTTTGATGAAATCCAGAGATCCACTCCAAAATACGGATGCATCTCTTTGGCAGCCTGAAGCAGTTACGGAAAATGAGTCAGAAGATGTAATAGAAAAGGAAAAGCTGACACCTGCTGAACGCTTGGAAAACAGCCAAACCATTTCTATCATTACCGGGATACTCGGGCTATGCTTTGTGATCTATTATTTTGTAGAGAACGGATTTGATCTAAATATTAACATTGTCAATTTTATCTTTCTATTCTTAGGGATTATTTTTCACAAAACACCGCGCCGCTTTTTAAACAGTGTGACAGGTGCGGTGAAAAATGCTGGCGGGATCATTGTTCAATTCCCGTTTTATGCCGGTATTATGGGTATGATGGTCACCTCCGGATTATCAGAACAAATGTCACTATGGTTTGTTAGTATTTCCAATGAAACGACCTTGCCACTGTTCACCTTTATCAGTGCAGGTATCGTCAACTTTTTCGTTCCATCAGGCGGTGGACAATGGGCAGTTCAGGGGCCTATTATGATTCCAGCTGCACTTGAAATCGGCGCCGACACTGCAAAAACAGCCATGGCGGTTGCTTGGGGGGATGCCTGGACGAATATGATTCAGCCATTCTGGGCGTTACCACTGCTTGCCATCGCTGGTTTAAAAGTGCGCGATATCATGGGATTTTGTGTGATGATTTTGATTTACAGTTTTATCCCGATCGCTATCGGTCTATTATTCTTTTAACAGAAAAAAGTCCTCGGAAGCAATTGCTTGCGGGGATTTTTTAAACTATTTCACGTTCCGTTTGCTTGTCACTTGAGCAATGATGATCCCAACGATTATCAAACCCGATCCAGTTATAACGCCAACGGACATTGTTTCATCGATAATGAGACTGCTAAACAACAGGCCAAATATCGGGACGAGCAATGTTGAGATTGTGGCTGTTACCATATCGATCAAACTTAAAATAAGAAACCAAACCGTAAAACATAGTGCCGAAGCTAGTATTCCCGTAAATAAAATATAGTAGATGCTATGTACGTTTAAATCCACTGGGTGGTTCCATTCTGTAAATACGGTTGCAATAATTATTCCGATTGTGCCGAAAAGCATTTGATAGGCATTGGTCTCAACCTTGGGCAAATGCTGAAGCTTAATCCGGTAATACACATTGGAAACCGCCCATGAAACTGCCGCAATAATAATAAGTAATTCTCCAAAGATGACACTTATATCCTGTCCGATCCAAATATCCCAGCCTAATATGGTTAGGAGTCCAATCATCCCAATCAATAACCCGATAAATTTTGCTGATGTTAATTTTTCACTAAGGAATTTCGCGGCTAACAGGCTGCTCCACATCGGCATTGAGTACAATAATACGGACGATTTACCCGCATCAACAAACCGAAGCCCGTACATAACAAAAAGAAAAACGATGGATGTCTGTAAAATCCCCAGAATAATAAGCTGTTTCCAATATTGTTTAAGCGGAAAACCCTTTTTGGACAGCCAAACGATCAACAATAACACAATGGAACCAGTGCCAAACCGGAATGCTGAAAAGGTAAACGGACCCATATAGGCAAGCACTTCCTTCATTAGAATCCATGCATATCCCCAAAGAATCGTGACAGTTAGAATCAGCCCCCACAGGATGGCTTTGTTTTTTTGCAATATGGCGGTAAATGAATTGGTTTGATGTTGCATGTTGGTCCTCCCTTGATGGTAAATTTTTATGCACGTTATCAATTTAAGGATAGCAAATTAAATAGCCAAAAAAAATAAGCCTGCCCATGACACGCTTTAGTTAATTTCCTTACGACTGATCGGTTTGGCTATTCTTTTCCAAAAGTTTATCGACGACGGTGGTAACGTCCCGGTCAATATTGCGAATATCACGCTGTAAACCGTTTAAACCAAGTCCTATATCATTTATTCTCATTTCTATATCCGTAACATGTTCATCTAAACGATATCCGCTTGTTTGGATATCTTTCACTTCGTCCGACATATCAGTAATCCTCTGCAGTAAACTGTCAATCATTTCCTTATTCAACGAATCCCTCCCTTATCCGTGGTTATCGTAACATCCAGGCATGCGCCCTACAAGTGCCTTTGGAACGAATCCCATTTTTTCGGGTGGGTATATTTGTCTAGTTGAACGTTCAGGAATTTACGAGTTGTTTATCCCCCGCCTTTCAAGTTTTTGGTTTACTTACGCTTAGAGGTGAGGGATTACAGTCCGTTACTGCGTGATAAATAGATTTGTACTTTATCCAATCGGATCCCTAAGCACTTTGGTCATTTTCTGCTGGCGCTTTCTTCTTTGGTTTTCGACTTTTCATAATTGGCACCAAAAACGCCAAGAAAGCAATAAGCAGCATGACAGCTGCAATCGGACTGGTTACAAAAATGGAAAGACTTCCATTGGAAATGGTCAATGATTGCCTGAAAGCCTGTTCCATCATGCCTCCAAGGATAAATGCAAGTAACAGTGGTGCAGCTGGAAATTGAATCAGCCTCATGACATAGCCAAGAATGCCAAATGCCAACAGAAGGTAAAGATCAAACGTGCTAAAGCTGATGGCATAAACCCCAATAATACAAAATACAATCACCAGTGAAATCAACAACTGTCTAGGTACAAGCAGAATCCGGGAAATGTACGGAATTAGCGGCAGGTTCAGGATAAGTAATAGAATGTTGCCGATATACATACTCGCAATAACCCCCCAGAAAATATCTGGATGATCGGTCATCAACAACGGCCCTGGCTGAATACCTAGTACAATCAAAGCACCGAGCATAACAGCAGTTGTCCCCGAACCAGGAATGCCGAGGCTTAGCAATGGAACGAACGCACCACTTGATGCAGCATTATTAGCTGATTCTGGAGCTGCAACCCCTCTAATTGCACCTTTTCCAAATTCCTCGGGATTTTTAGAAAGTTTCTTTTCCGTTATATAGGCGAGAAAGGAAGAAATTGTACCTCCCGCACCGGGTAAAACACCAACAAGGAATCCTAGAACAGATTGCCTCCCCATTGTAGGAGTCAATTCTTTCGCTTCCTTTTTTGAAAGTTTTAAACTCCCAATGTTATGCATGTCGCTTGCTTTCTCTTTTCTATTTTTAATAAGCGATGCTACTTCGGCAAGAGCGAACAAACCAAGCGCGATCACAAGGAAGTCAATTCCTTCTAGCAAATGCGGGTTACCAAATGTAAAACGAGGTGTGCCGGTTTGTGCATCAATACCAATTGTGGCAATCATGAGACCGATGGTACCCGAAATTAACGCTTTAATCGTTGACCCTTCGGAAAGACTGGCTATCGCAGTTAACCCTAAAAGCATCAAGGCGAAATATTCCGGCGGTCCAAACGAAACCGCTACCTTGGATAAAAGTGGAGCTAAAAATGTCAAAAAAATGATACTGATCGTTCCACCTACGAATGATCCGATTGCGGCAATCGCAAGTGCTTTCCCTGCATGTCCTTGTTTTGCCAGTGGATAGCCGTCGAATGTTGTCGCTACGGCTTCAGAAACGCCGGGTGCATTCAGCAAAATCGACGATGCCGCCCCACCGTATGCGGCACCGTAATAGACCCCAGCCATTAACAACAGGGCAATTGCAGGATCCATTCCATATGTTATCGGGATCATGACGGCAATTGCGGTAATCGGACCAAGTCCTGGTATCATACCGATAACCGTACCAACAATGACGCCGATTAAGACAAAAGTTAATCCTTGTAAGCTTAAAGCTATTTGAAATCCTTGGGCAAGTCCACTAAATACGTCCATGTTGTAACCTCCTCTAGTGCAAATCCAAAATTTTCCATTATAGTGGTAAAATTCCCATCGGCAGCTGAATCTGCAAAAACTTGTCAAACAGCAAGAATATTAATGTAGGAAGTATAATGGAAACAATCGCATTAACCGTATGTTTTTTATAACCAAGAAACCAGGAACAGAGAAAGAGAAATAATACGGTCATAATAATAAAACCAATAACTTCCAGCAAAGCAATATAAAGAATGATAAAACAGATTACCCCCAGAATGACTGGCAGTTCACTTTTCGGGATATGTTCTTTATTTTCTTGTTGTTCCTGATCTTTTATAAAATAGAGCATTCCGGACAATAACAATAAAATAACGCCAAGTCCGATTGGTACAATATCACTATCAATCGGAACGTAGGCATAAGCTGGCAGCCGGAAGCTTAATACAAGATAAAAAATAGCTATGAGAATTAAAATAATAGAAACCTTTTTATTCATTGTTTGAAACATACATACACGCCCTTTCTAAAAGGCAGAGCCAATGACCAAAATCATTGGCTTACCATCTTATTCCTACTTTGCAAGTCCTAACTCATCAAGCAATCCTTTAATGTCTTCTTTTTGTTCATCTAAAAATGTCTTGTATTCTTCACTGTCCATATACATTTCGTCCCATCCATATTTCTCGCGGACTTCGGAGAATTCATCAGAATCACTTAATTCCTTGAATTTTTCTTCATAATATTTTACTGCTGCTTGATCCATATTTGGCGGTCCAAAGAATCCACGCCAGTTAACGAATGTAGCGTCTATTCCCTGTTCCTTCGCTGTAGGGAAGTCAGAGAGAACATCTCCCTCCAGGCGTTCTTCGGAAGTAACGCCCAAAACTTTAATTTTGCCGGCTTTCACTTGTTCTACCGTCTCTGCAACGCCAGTTGAATAAACATCCACACTGCCATTTAATAAAGCAGTTAATGCTCCACCATCCTGATCAGATACGTATTTGATTTTTGTTATATCAACTCCGGCAGCTTTGGCAACTTTAATGAACTGAATATGATCCATGCTGCCTGGAGATGATGCCCCAACGACGGTAATACTTGATGGATCCTTTTTCATATCATCGAATAACTCATTCAAGTTATCCCATTTCGCATCAGCCGCAACTGCAAATGCAGCATAGTCAGCAATTACGTTGACAAGCGGTGTAAAATCTTCATGCCCATATTCGGATTGTCCATTTAAAGGTACTAATAAGATCGGTGGTGAAGAAACAAATAAATTATATGGACTGCCATCTTTCCCGGCAGTGTAAGCCCAGCCTACCGCACCACCACCGCCTTCTTTATTCACTACGCCAATATCCTGGTCGATAATACCAGCTTCATTAAATATTTTAGCTGTCATTCTGGCGGTTGTATCCCAGCCGCCGCCTGCCCCGGATGGAGCGACAATTTCAATCGGCTTTTCTGGTTTCCACTCACCTGAGTCACCCTGGTCATCTGATGAGCCGCTAGCATTTTTGTCTCCACTTGAACATGCGGTAGCGACGACCATTAACAAGATTAGGATAAATAAAGATAATCGCTTTTTCACTACAAATTCCCCCTTGTTCTATTTTTGCAATGATTCAGATCATTGCTAGTCCCATTAATTTTAATCCAATTCCCCTATCATGTAATCGTTTTCAAAATAATGGACAATAAGAATTTTTTGCGTATTTTGTTTATTTTGTTCACGCGCAAAAATGCACAAAAAAACATCTTGATATACTATCAAGATGTTTTTGAAGCCATATGATACCTTCGCTCTGGCCTGCCAACAATTCCATATTCCAGTTCAGCAATGCATGTGCCAACCGAAATTAAGTATTCCAAATACCGTCTGGCTGTCGTTCGGGACACACCTACTTCCATTCCCATTTCCTCAGCAGTAATTCCGCCATTCAGCTTTGGTAATATCTCTTGAATCTTGTTTAATGTCAATGGATCAATTCCTTTTGGGGTTTTTTTCACATTTGGGTTCTCTAATGAAGCATGTCCAAAATAATCATCCAAAAAGGATTGATCTACTTCCGAACTTGCATCCAATCTTCTTTTTGTCTGTTTGTACTTTTCAATTGTTTCCATGAATCGATCCATTTTTACTGGTTTGATAATGTAATCAAACACACCACCCCGAATTGCATCTTCAACTATTTGTTTGTCTGTGGCAGCAGAAATCATGATAATATCAATATTCGGATTGACATTACGAATATCACGAATAAGGTTTGTCCCTAGTTTATCAGGCATATATATATCTAAAAGCACCAAATCAACCGTTTTTTCACGTATAAGTTGTAATGTTTCTTTTCCGGTCAATGCCTTACCGACAACATGAAGTCCAGTCATTTTAATGAGAAATTCCTCATGGATCCCGGCAACCCGGTAATCATCTTCTGCTATAATAACATTTATCATTTTACCTTCCCCCCACTTTTTTAGGTATAAATACAGAGAAAACTGCCCCACCATCAGGCTGGTTATCAACAACAATGGATCCTTTCAATTCGTCCACAATTTCCTTGACAGATGCCAACCCATAACCCCGATCAAATTTTCCCTTTGTCGAGAAACCTGTCTCGAAAATGTTTGCAATGGTGTCTTCCGGAATTCCTCTTCCATTATCAGCTATTTCAAAAATGATGTCTTCTCCCAAATCTGTTGTAAAAAAGGTAACCTGTTTTGTTTCGTTAGCTTCCACTGCCTCCATCGCATTATCGATTAAATTGCCTAAAATTGTAATTAATTTTACCATATCAATCTGTTTTGGAACTATATCTAACGAGCTGTTATCGTCAATGGTAAAGCTTATTTTCTTCTCAGAAGCTTTGCTGATTTTTCCTAAAAGAATAGCCTGAACGGTTTTGTCCTGGATTTGTTCAAAAACTACTTTATTCTGATTTAAATGCAATGCTGATTCTTTTTGGATGAGTTCGATTGCTTCGGCATAATGTCCTAACTGCAAAAGCCCGGATAAAACATATAATTTATTGGTAAATTCATGTGTCTGTGCCCGCAAATCCTCCGAATATTTCCGGACATCTGATAAAGCATTCAGCATTTCGTTTACTTCCGTTTTATCACGGAAACTGGCAACAACGCCCACCACTTTACCATTCTCGATAATAGGAGTTCGATTAACTATAATCTCTCTATCTTTCAAAGCCATTTCTTCGTCCTTTTTTAATTCCCCGGTCTGCAATACTTGGTACATTTCCGTATTCGGAATGATCTCCTCTATTTTCTTAAACTTAATGTCGTGATGTAAGGAAAGAATCTTCCTTGCCGATGGATTCATCATGGAAATGTAGCCATCCTTATCAATAGCAATGATACCTTCTTTGATCGATTGTAAAATTGCATTCCGGTCCCGATATAATGAAGCGATTTCATATGGTTCAAGGCCGAGTGTATCTTTTCGGATATTGCGAGCCAACAGCACTCCGCCAATAATGCCAAAAACCAATACAAGCAATGCAACACTACTGATTTTCAGCAGTTTCTTCAAAACGATCACTTTAATATCTTCTACCATAAAGCCAACCGAAACAATCCCGATAATGTTACCTTGATCATTGAAAATCGGTGCCTTTCCACGTAAAGCGGGACCTAAACTCCCTGTCGCTTTTGATGTGTAATATTGGCCATGCACCAGGGCTTTCGCATTGTCCCCGCCCACCATATGTTTTCCTAGCTTACTTTCATCTGGATGTGCGTACCGAATACTGTCTGCATTTCCGACTACAATATATTCAGCACCCACTTTCTTCCTGATTTTTCCCACTAATGGCTGAATGACTGTCGCGGGATCATCTAATTCAAATGCTTCTCTCACGGTAGGCATAAATGAAACAGCTGTCGCAACATTTAATGCTCGTTTCCCGATATTTTCTTCTGTTTCTTCCGATTCCATATAGGAAATGATACCTGCCAGCAAAATGGTGACAAACAAAATCAGTGATGTAATTAACCCTAAAATTTTCGTTTGCAAACTAACCCGTTTCATTGTTGTATATGACCTCTCTTTGAATCTATCATTTAAAACTTATCATAATAGTTTGTTAATTATAAGATGATGATACTAAAAACACGAGCGAAACAAGTACCTGTGCCTTATTTTTCTTTCAGGAAAAGCAATCTTACTTCGCTTTGGCAGATAATCGATAATGCAAAAAACGCCCAAGCCAAATTAATAGCCTGAGCGTAGGATGCCAGACAATGAACCTATTTCAGCCATGCAGATGTAAAAACTTTTGGATCTTTCTCCCGATATTCGACCATTTTATCGGCTTTCATTGATCCAGCCCATCCGATGTTGTTCACTTTCCATTGCTCACTGTCCTTGTCATATACTAATTCATAACCATATTCCTCGGAAACTTTCTCAAGTTTAGGTTTATCGTCTCCATACCAGGTATCCTCTTCAAAAATCGTAACCGTATCAACTTTTGCGGTCCATCCGTCTCCAAAGTTTGTCAGCTTAAATGAATCCGTATCGAAGTCAACGCCGATAAATTTGCCTTTATAATACTGATCGGCTTCTTTTGCATTCTTGGCATCATCAACAATATTAGTTGCCAGATCTGCGGTTGCAGTTGTTAATTTCTTTTTATCGGCAGTTGTAGTCGCTGCTAAATATTCTTGATTAAACTTGATGATCGTGTCCTTCATTGTTTCTTTCAGTTCATCACTTGTCTTAAATTCAACATCAAGAGAACTCGATTCAATCGGTATATCCTCCGTTTTCATTGTGCCCCAAGGAAATTTTGCTTCAAATGATGCCGTCATAGAACCATCCGCCAGCACGGGGCCGAACGTACTCTCTTCAACTATGTTCACTCCCGTATCTTCGCCATTAATGTAAAGTTTTACATTATCAAGCTCCATATCGTACGGTAAATAGAATGTAACGTCGTCCCCTTCAATATAAAGCTCTACATTGTCAGAATAATTCGGGTCGAAGTTGGTGCTTTCTGCTTCAGCAGTCAACTCAACAAATTCACCTTTGTATTTGGCGGTAAACTTATACATACCTGGAAGAAACGGACCCACTTCCTTCTTGAAATCATCCTTATCCGATGTCGCAATAACCTCTCCATTTAACATAATATCGGTATGCTTGTAGTTTGTAGAAACCTCAAAGTAAACGGGACTTACTTGTATACTGTAATTATCATAGATCAAGAACTTCTTGCCATCTTCCACTAGATTAAGGGCGTAAGTGTATCCGTCATCACTAGCCTTGGCCAGTTTCGAATTTTTATCGAATTGCTTTACCTGACCTTTCAAATGATCCATCGTGTAAGCAAATTCACTCGGATTTTCTGAATAGTAATCAATGAAACCTTCAACCGATTTTTTATTGATTTTGATCTTTTTACTGTCTGCCTTTAAAAGATCGGCAACGGTTTCCGCATCTTTCTTCGTGATGGCCTCTTCAAATTTCTCAACCATCTTTTCTTTGGAAGTCATGGATGCCCCTACCTGGTAAGTAACAATTAATAATACAATAACTGCCCCCGCGACGGCCATTAAGATCTTGGATTTTTTGGACAACTTTTTACCTGATGGTTGGCCAGTTGTTTTTTTGGAAGCACCCAGACCACCTGATTTTGACTGGTTGGGCTGCGCTGGTTGATTAGACTGCTGTGCCGGTTGTTCAAGTGACTGGTTTGGCTGATCCGGTTGTTCAGGCTGCTGGACTGGCTTTTGTCCAACTTGCTCTTCGTTTGCTTCCTGAACGTTTTCTGTAGCAGGTTGCCCACTATCAGGTGTTTCCTGATTTGTTTGTTTTTCAGAATCCGGTATGTACGAATCCTTTTCCTTTTGCTCTTCGTTACCCTCAGGGACTTCCTTATTAGGCTGACTGCCATTTGTTAAATCCTGTCCGCAGTGCTTGCAAAACTTCGCATTATCAGAAATCTCCCCTCCACAATGCTTACAAAACTTCATAAAATTCCTCCTTGCTTTTTCCTTTATATAAAAAAATGCGATAGTGCAATTATACTATATTACGGAATGAATTGGTTGTAATATTTTGATAAAAAGTCAAATGATGCTTAAGACCTGAAAACGGTGCTGAATTAGGTTTGTTCGTGAGGAAGAGGGTTTATTTGGCATTTAAGCCTGAAACGGAATGTTTTGGATGTAGTTTTAACTGAGGAAGCATTAAAGTAAACTGTTTCTTGTATGCGGAGGAGACGCTTTAATTAGAAATACGGAAGCAAATACCCTGGAAGAATTACAGGCAGCATAGATTCCGGCCATTCTTTGTTTATCACTGAGAAAAATGGTATCAGCAAGATAGCACCCTTGAACAAGCTTCTATCCAAGGCGCAGAAAAACCATCCACAGCGGAACTATTTCTGTCCAAATCTGGGGGAATACTGTCCAAAAATCAAGTAAATACTATCCAAATTGGACAAAATACTGTCCGACCCCAACTGCATAAATAATTACTGAAAAAAAGCGACACCCGCACAAACCGGTTGCCGCTTTATTTATCCTTTAATAGCGCCTTCTGTCATGCCTTTTGCAATGCGCCGCTGGAAGATTGCGTACAAAATAATCACCGGAACAATTGCAATCACCAATCCAGCAAACAGCGTACCCCAAGCATTCGAATATTGGGCCTCATTACTGATATAGTCAATTGCCAAGGCTAATGTATAGTTTTCCTGTGATTGTAAAAAGATTAACGCCATAAAATACTCATTCCAAAACTGGATGGCATTCATAATCGTTACCGTGATAATCCCCGACATGGTAAGCGGGGTAATAATTTTCCACAAGGTACCATATGGGGTAATACCGTCCATCGCTGCTGATTCCTCTAATGATTTCGGAATCGTACTCATAAAACTTGTTAATACAAAAATACTGAATGGTAGTTGGCTTACAGCATACACGATCGCTAAGCCGAAAATATTATCCAGTAAGTTTAAATCTGACAGTAAAAAGAACAACGGGATCCAGCCCAGTACCATTGGAATCATCATTGCCGAAACATATACTGTAAATAGTACTTTACTGCCTCGGAAGTTAATCCGTTCAATGGCATAGGCAGTTGGGATAGCCAATACCAATGTAAGTACAGCACCGATTAATGTTACAAGTAAACTATTAAACACACTCGTATCAATATTATAATTTGTCCAGGCATCGACAAAGTTTTGGAAATTCCATGTCTCTGGAAACCCCCAAGGATTCCGATATATCTCGGCATTCGATTTAAACGAACCGATAAACATCCAGAAAATCGGATACAACACCGCAATTGTCCAGAGAATCAATGGAATCCGTATCCCTGTTCGTCCAAGAATTTGACCGACACTTCGCTTCACGTATATTTCCCCCTCCCTGATTCACCATAACGATGGACTAATATTCCACTTTGTCCCTTCGCATAAAAAATTGCAGAATTAATACCGTCACTAATGATAGAATTAAAATCATTACACCAATGGTTGCCCCGTAGCCAAAGTTATATTGTTTAAACGCCTGCTGGTACAGATACGATCCCATCACATGTGTAGCATTGTTCGGTCCCCCGCCTGTCATAATTTGAACAATGATGAACGAACCATTTAACGTGGTTATAACAATATAAAGAATTGAAATTTTAATTTGTGGCCAGACAAGCGGTAGTGTTACTTTCCAAAATTGCTGCCATTCATTCGCCCCGTCCATTTCTGCCGCTTCGTAATAGCTCTTGGAAACATTGGTGATTCCTCCCATTAGCATAAGCATAAACAAACCGATACCTGCCCAAATTGATGGTAATACCAAACTTGGTAAAGCCCACTTTTCATCACCTAGCCACGGCCTTACCCACTCTTCCAAGCCAAGAAACTCCAACCCGGAATTAACAAATCCCATCGTCGGATTGTAAATGAATGTCCATAAGATCCCGATAACTACAACTGACATAATATTAGGAAAGAAAAAGATAATCCGATAGAAAGGTGCTTCTTTTATTTTTAATTGGGTCAAGGCAACAGCAAAGAACAAAGCTAGAACCATAATCCCGATAACCTTTGTCACAACAAGGAAATAGTCATGAATGATCGTATCAGGGATAATCGCATCATGGAATAATTTTATATAATTGGCAAAGCCAGTGAGTTCCTTATTATCTGCTGATCCCGACCAATCAAAAAAAGAATAGTACAAACCACTAAATAAAGGATATAACGTAAAAATAGCAAACATAATAAAGGTCGGAACTAAACAAAAAGCCAGAAACAGATATTTTTGCTTTTTCGACTGTACCATTTCATCACCTGCCCTCCCAGAAAATGAACAGTATGGGATATGAAGGACTATTCCTCTATATCCCATACCGTAACACCTATTTACTATTTCGGTAATTCTCCGCAGCCTTCTCCGCTTCTTTAACAAATTCTTCTGCGGAAATATTACCAAGCATTAAGGAAACGAGTGAATCGCTAATCGGTGTTTCCAAATCGGCACTCATTGGATGTGGTTTATTATAAATTTGTACTTTTTCCGGGTCATTAATCATGGCATTCGCATCAATCAAATACTGTGGAACATTTTCGTTGGTTGAAAGATCCACACCCTTTAAGTTCATAATTGCACCCGTGTGCTCAGAGAATAAAGTTGCATATTCTTTCGTAAAGACAAATTCAACAAATGCTTTTGCTGCTTCCGGATTTTCCGCTTCTTTCGCGATTGCAAGCGGTCGTAAATCTGGAACAACTACACCTGGCTCTCCTTTATCATTCATTGGTGATGGAACGAATCCGTATTCAAAATCTTCCGGTGTATCGTTTGCCATTTCATTTGGCAGCCAGAAACCTACTGGAATATATGCGTTATCATGCAGCAAGAAATTCATTTGCGATTGTGTATGATTCAATGCACCAAATCCTGGATCAATATATCCGGCTTTCTGCATTTCTTCTACTTTTTTCATGACCTGTAAAACAGGTTCACTCGTCCAGGCACCCTCAGCACCATCAATCACATCAGCAAGCAATTCTTCTCCACCTGCTGCCGCAAATGCCGGGTATAACACACCACGCAAGAAGTAATATGGATGCTGTCCTGTTGTAACAAATGGCGAAATGCCTTCCCCATCTTTAATCTCACCCATCGAATTCATAAAGCTTTCAAAATCAGTCGGAACCTCATATCCTTTTTCCTCAAATAATGCTTTATCATACCAGGTTCCCCATGTATCAAACACAAGTGGTAAACTATAGATTTTCCCGTCGTCATATGTTGCAGGATCAACAATAAAACTATCCATCAACGGCGTTCCATCCTCAAGCTTTATATCTTTAACCCAATCTGATAAATCCATCAGCTGACCATCTTCCACCATTTGCGTTTCGCTTGACCCAGCACCGTCAATGTATACGACATCGGGCGGATCTCCCGAAACCCAGCGCGAGCGCATTTCTTCGTTAATGTTCGGTCCTGCATGCTCCTTAATGTTCACATCCGGATATTTCTCCTTGAAGTCACCAATCACTTCCTTCCACCACGAATCACCGTAGCCACCGACGAAGTATTGAATTTCAAGGTCACCGGAAATTTCGCCATAGCTGCTGCCACCATCGTTCGACTTTTCTCCTCCGCTTGATTTCTCGTCATCTGATGAACAAGCTGCAGTTAATATGAGCATGAGAACTGCCAGAGCAAGAAACCAGAAACCATATCTTGACTTCTTCAACTTGTTTGCCCCCTTTGTTTTAAAAAATCTATGTGAAACACATGATTGTAATGAAACATCCATGTTGTTTCAAAAGGTTATTAATAATTGATTCATTCATTTATAGTTCTTATGTCACGATAATATCTTTGTCTTTACACTATATGTATAGATTCTTTGGGACATTCCTTATAAGTGTAACTTGATTCAGCGCGGCGCCCTTCCATAAGGAAATGTTGTTAAAGAGATCCTTTTACAGCGGTTATCCCGCAGTTGTCTACTCTTAATTCTTTGAAGTCGTGGAGTGGTATCTTGCTGCCTGTCAAGTGTAATGAAATTTTCCATAAAAAAAGTGCTGGACTAGTGATTAGTTCAGCACATCTATTTCTTTATCACGCATTAACGGGCTATAATACACCCATATCTAAGCGTGAGTAAACCAAAAACTCAGAATGTGTAGGATAAACAACCCGTAAATATTCGATTTTAGGAACAAAGACTAAAAACGCCACGTCCTTATGTCTTCGTCTTTGTGGCCTACATCGCGTGGGCCTCAGGCTAATTCAGTGGGGGAGGAAGGGCAGGATAAACCGTCACGTCCGCATGCATTCCCCTGCACTAGCGCGTCCTGTGCGTCGGAAACCCCCTATTGAATTGAGTTTCACCTTATAATTCTTGTTTATTGTTCTTATTCCGAAAGATTTTTTATACCTGTCTTCATGGCATTTTATTTCTTGCGTTTTATGGAGGATTCCTCCTTTATAAAAGAAATTGCCTCCCTTGTCTCATCCAAATGCTTGATTGTCCTGTCATATTCTTCAGATGCCACACACATGAACAAAATATCAATTATATGTAATTGTGCAATACGGGAAGAGGTAGCGCCACTCCTGAACGTAGCTTCCCTTGCAGCTGATGTATGCAGTTGTATATCCGAAAGATCTGCAACAATTGAATTGCCATACTTGGAAATACTAATCGTTGTTGCCTTCTTTTGCTGGGCAAGTTCCAACAATTTGGTCACTTCTTGTGTATTACCTGAAAAAGAAATTCCAACTACCACGTCACCTTTTCCTTTATTTGCAATCGAAGTTGCTGCACTATGAACATCGGAAAATGAATTTGTTTGCTTAGCAATTCTTAAAAATTTTTGCTCCGCATCTAGCGCCGCAAGATAGGAAGCACCAAATCCGATAAATATAATCGATTTTGCGTTTGTTAGGGCGTCTACAGCCTTCTCCAAGCTTCCTACATTCATGATATCGACTGTTTCTTTTAAAGCTTGGATTGTGTTGGAAGTAACTTTATCAATAATATTTCGATAGTCTTCATTCGGTTCAATATCTCGATAACCAATACTAGTTTTCTCCCGCAAATCTCCTGATACACGAATTTTTAATTCCTGAAAACTGGAAAAGCCTACCGACTTGCATAGTCTGATTACTGCTGCGCTGCTTGTCTGACTTCTCCTGCCTAAAGCAGCAGCCGTTAACAAAATAGACTCCTCAGGGTTGTCTAAAATATATTGCGCTATTTTTTGTTCAGATGGTGGCAGTGAATGCAGTAAATCTTTTAAAATAACCAGTCCACCTTTAACATGTGACATGAATAATCACCAACTTCTGTCAAAATGCTGAAATAATATTTTTAATTACGCTATCTTCTATTTCCATATTTTTCATTAAAAACGCACCAATTAATGATCCGCCTACTGGCAGCATCACCGGAAGTATAACATCCAAATAGGGATACAATTCCTTTCTTAATAACTCCGGTAATAGATCCCTATCGCGAAAAACTCCACCGCATAATACAACCTCCACTTTTTCACCCGATAAAAAAAGTTTCTTATGTAATATTTTGATATTTAGGGTTACTTCTTTTACCACATTATGAATGATTTGTTGTGCTGCAAAATCATGTTTTCGATAAGCTTCAAAAACCATTTTTGATAGTGGAGATATTAGTTCTTTCGGGTTTTTTGACGAATAAATTTTATGAACCAGCTCATAACTGTTGTCGACAACAAAATGTTCAAGCAGCATATTAAGTAAAACAGTCTTCGGATTGCGTCCATCCTGGAATTTTAAAGCCGTAGTAATCGCCTGCCTGCCGATGTCATACCCGCTTCCCTCGTCACCAAACAAATAACCCCATCCACCAACGCGATCGTGCTCTAATTTTTTGTTGATTCCATATGTTATTGAACCTGTCCCTAGGATTTGAACAATGCCTGGCTTACCGTAAGTGCCTGAATATAACGCATTAATTGTATCAGGTTCGATACAAACTTGAACATTTTTTGGAACGAGCTGCTCTAATATTTCATATAATACCTCTTTCGCTTCCGTACTACTTGCTCCGGAAATACCTGCGAATAAACAACTAACCATTCTACTTGCATTCGGAACCTGATTTTCAAGACTGCGCAAAATTATCTTGATGTTTTGTACAAGCCTATCCCTTTTAACAATATTAGGATTAGAAGGCCCCGCAGATGTTTTCGCTAAAACAATTCCGTTTGTCGTTGCAAGCATTGCATCTGTCTTCGTACCGCCGCCATCTATACCGATTACATACTCCATTTTCCATCCACCTCAGAAATCCGTCATTTATATAATTTCTATAAATTTATAAACTTTAACCAAGTATATTCTGATTACAATTTTAGTATTATTCATTTCATATCATGAATATAAAAATTTCGGCAAAAGCTTAATTTAGTGGCATTTAATAAAGACAGAATCCACAAGGAACCATCTCCAAGCCGTTCACTAATACATAACTGTTTAAAACAACAAACCGCATGATTTTAGCTTTTTCGAAAAATCGGAGTCCATGAGCTGTACCGTTAAAAGGAAAGGAAGGTTGTCGCCAATTGTGTACGACAACCTTTTTAAAATACAAAAATAGGGATTATTACCCTTCTATCTTATTATACAAATGTATCATTTCCTTAGCCATATGCTTGATCGTTTCTGTACTCATCAATTGATCTTCCGCATGCATAAATAGCAAGGAGAATGGTACACCTTCACCCTGTGCTTCCTTTTGAATTAATTCGGCATGGACTTTATGTGCTTGAACAAAATATTCATTAGCCTCATTCAGTTTATTTTCTACTTCCGGAAAATTTCCTTCTCTTGCTTCTTGCAATGCCTCAATCAACAACGATCTTGCTGTTCCTGCATTACTGATAATCTGAAAGCAAATTGATTCCATTTCATCCATTTGGTTCCCTCATTCCTCATTTGCCAGTTTTTCTGCGAATTCCAACACTGCTGATCCATTATTCATTCCGTAATCAATTGTACTAATGACATCAACCGGAACGCCATGTGGTGCAGCAAGCTTTTCAGCATCCTTTCTCCAAAAACGCATTTGCGGTCCGATTAAAACAACATCCGCGTTTGGAATATGTTTGCTTGCTTCCGCCTCTGCAACAGCCCAAATTTTATAATCCTTGTTTTTTTCCTGTGCTGCTTTTTCCATTTTGGTTACCAATAGACTCGTTGACATCCCTGCACTACAAACCAATAATATATTCATTATTTATTTCTCCTTTTAAATTATTTTGTTCATTAACAATTGCAATTCACTCGTTTACTTTCTTTAAATAAAATTTTCCTCCTCCGCCAATGTAGTCCAACAATTGCAGGTCTTCCTCAATTACATGGCCAATCACATTAACTTTTGGATCCTCCTGCAACTCTTTTAAGGCAATATGGATTTCTCCAGCATATCTCCCGTATTTTTCATTATCAATTGTAATTGCGCCTTTGGAACGTTTAATTGTATTTCTTGAACATAAATTGGAACGATGAAATTCAACCCGGGACCCCTCAACTCGAATCACATCCCTGGCCGGATCCGGGCGATTGCTGTTTATGCCATTCAGATAGCTGAAAAAGTCAGTAAATTCACTTACACGTTCTCCTTGATAGCGGATTGGAATAATCCCTTCTCCTAATAAGCTAAAACTGGCAAGCGTTTCCTCATTCAATGACGGATCCCCAATATAGACAGAATCAACAGCGCAATTCTCCGCAAGATCACAATAGGCGTTTACTGGTGATTCATGACGATGATTCTCTAGAGTTGGCAGTCCTTGAAATAACGGCTGACGTTTCTCCCCATCACCTGGAACAAAAGCTGAAGTACCGATTTTAAAACTCTTTAACAGTTTGTTTTTCTGGATCAAGTAGTCTCTATCCAGCCCAGTTTCAGGCCGCGGATAAAAATTATGTGCTGCTTCTGTATTTTGCGTATTTAGCCCAAGGTCAATTAATTCCTGTAAAAAAGACTTGGTTAATGTGCTGGCATTCAATGAAACCTTGATCTGCTTGGATAAATTTACAATCGCTTCTGCCCCAAATCCGTAGTCGACTCTTAGGCCTGTTACACCCCATGCCAGTAATTGCTTGACGTCACGGGTGTTCAAGTCAAGATGCCGAAAAGAATCAGGTGAAATATCGGCAAACAAATGCATGTTATTTTCTTTCGCATTCGCTCCAAGGTTAACCAAAAATTCCTTATATGCGGTCGGGTCATCCTCAGGGATATGAAGTGATGTAAAGATAGAAGAAAAGCCGTTCTTTGCAGCTTTTTCAATCCACTTTTTGTTGAACTCCTCTTTATCTTTTGCTAAATAGACCGAAATACCAATCATAAAGATCCCCTCTTAATCGTGTAAATAATTTTGCGTTCTTGTTGGAACCATAAATGCCTTGGAAAGCTTTTGATTCCCAACTTCAACGGCTCTTATTGTAGCCATTGTCCGATAATAATCCTGGTATGGAACATTAGCCTCATTTGCTCTGAATAATTCATAGTGGGAAACAGCTTCAAACCACTGGTCAAACGTGTCTTCAATATCCACATAAATTTGTGGGATGAATCCGTTTAGATCTTCACAGTTTTCACCGAAATAAACGTATTCCACTTTATGGGTCGCTTGTTCTGTATTGACGTCGGGGTTAGCAGCCAGCTTCACCGCTTCTAGAACAGCATCATGTGTCATAACATGGCGCGGATGAAGGCTTCCTCTCCAATGCGTAATAACAATATCCGGTTTTTCTTCCCTTAGTAATTTACAGAGATCCATTTGTATTTCTTCTTGTGAAGGCAATTGGCCTGCAATATAGCCTGTCCAAATTGATTTCGCACCCATTGCTTCAGCAACCTTAGGCATCTCCACCTCTAATTGTTTACCATATTCCTCAGGAGTTTTTTTCTTATTTCCCCTTTCTCCTCTTGTAATATGAACAAAGGAAGCTTTGTGTCCTTCTTTCGTATATTTAATTGCAACAGGGCCACCCATTAATTCAGCATCAAGTGCATGTGCACCAATCGACATAAGATGATGTTCTGTCATTTTATATTCCTCCCTTTTTCATTACTTCCACTATTTTTTAAACTTTTTCATTGTTGCATGACGTTTCATAACTTTCATCCCTGCACGGTCATAAAATCGTTGGGCATCCTTATCAGTCCATGCCAGCCAAACATGATAAATACCGCGGCTGTACATATCCATCAGCATTTCGTAAAATAATACACTTCCAATTTTTTTACCCCGTAATTTTTCCGATACACCAAACGGACCAAAATGCCCTTCCAAATCATCAATTGCTCGTTGGCAATAACCAACTATCGAATCATTATGATCAATGGCCAATAAAACTCTTTCCTCACCTTTGAATTTTTCCAACGTTTCACGGATATTCCGCACCCAGCCACCTGGAAAGTTTTCTTTTAGAAATTGCAGTAACGGTAATGTATATCTTTTAGAGAATGGAATTATTTGTATCCCTTGTTCCTGTTGTAAATTTGTTTTGATCTCCTGGATCTTATCTGGAATCGTGAAATTATATAACACCATATCCATGCCGACTGCTTCTCCCAATACTTCATAGCCAAGGGATTCAAAGAAAGGTATGGAATCTCCGTAAGCGTCTTTATCAGGTCCTGGGAAAAAGTAATTTGGGCTGTACGCTCCCAACGTTATATTCGCTTTCTCCAATTGATCAAATTTTTCTTCCAAACTCTTTACCAATTGCTTTCCAATCCCTTGTTGCTGATAATCAGGGTGGACAAACATAACAGGAATCCAGGCACGTTCCGGCTCCATTCCTCTTTCCTCATAAGGAAATTTACGCACCATTCCCAGAGAGTAACCAACGATTTTTTGACCGTCTACTGCCACTAAACATAAATCATTATCAAAATTTGGATCAAGTAATATTTTTGAATGAAACATTTCTGTACTAACCGGATCCTTCACCAGGCATTTATTCCATACCTGGATAACCTGTTTTTCATCCGTATACTCATATGGTCTTATTGTCACTTCTTTCAATTCGCTCACCTCATCCTTTTATGATTCTTTTTCCTGTTCATTCTGTTCTTTTAAGGTTTGACGCTCCAAGATCCGGTAGAATGGCAACCAGATGAAGAACATAATGACGTAATTCAATGTTGACAATATGGCTGCTGCCCAGCTGCCACCAGTACCTAAATATGCACCGATTGGACCAGGAGTTGTCCAAGGAAGCAGTATATAGGGTGCTGGTACTAAACCGGAAGCAATTACCAAATAACTGAATACAAAAATGATAAGATATCCAAATACCCAAGGAATGAATAAAATTGGGTTTAAAATAATTGGCAATCCAAATATTACTGGTTCCGCAATATTAAAAATCGATGGTGCCAAAGCTAATTTTCCTAACGTTTTATATCGTTTAACCCCTGACATTAACATCAAAATAACTAATGGCAACATACTAACTCGAACAAAATAATTTAAAAACTGTTCACTTGCGATATGTGGTACTACTTTTCCAGCCTCAACAGCTGCAGCGTTTTGTCCAAGCATGTCCAACCAAATCGGCTGCATAACGGATGTTACAACGTTTGTCCCATGGATACCAACAAACCAGAGTAATCTGTCAAGGAAAACGCCAATAAATTGAGCAATAAAGCTTGCCCCACCTGCTACAATTGGTTTAAACGCTGCCATGATCAAGTCTACAATATCAATTTGCAGTAAATAACGAATAACCCACCATAAAGCAATTGTTACGAAAATAGGTATCAGCGATGTAAAAGCGTTAGATACCATTGGTGGAACACCTTCGGGCATCTTCATAACAATATTCTTTTTAACCATAAAACGGTAAATTTCAATACTGACTATCCCGACAATAATTGCAGCAAACATTCCTGTGCTCCCAAGGTTATCCGCAGGTAGATAAGCACCAATTTCATCATTGGTTCCAATTGGGAATAACATCAAAAAGCTGAACAAACTAATAATTGCCCCAGAAAAAGGATCGACTTTATCATCCGTCTGTTTATAATATCCAGATAAAAAGAAGCCAATTCCTAATGATAAACCAATTGATAGCAGCCCCATGGTCGCACTATTTCCAGCCCAAAAATATGAACTGATTGGTTCAATCAATTTCTGCCATGCCGGAATCGGAAAGGAAGCCAGCAGAACGAAGAATGAAGCAATAATAATAATTGGCATTAAAGCGATAAAAGCTTTTTGAATGGAATCAAGATAACGGTTTCTTGATATTTTAATCAAAGGTGGTGCAATTTTGTTTTCTACTACATTTGTTAAACGATCCATCATTGACATACTTTCCACACCCTTCCATTGTATAACAAATTACTTTTTAATCCGCCCACCTGATTTAATAGAGTAAAAAGTTTATATTGTTCGTTTATTTCTTTTCTTAGTCGTTAAATTTTCGAGCATTATATTCCTCCCTTTCTGTAAACAAGTGTGTAACCGATTACAATTATATTATAAGCTTACCGATTTTTAATTTCAATAGTTTATTATATTATTTGAAACATAATTTTAGAATTATAAAAAATTGCTCTCATTCTTTTAAAAATGGAAACAGGTGGTTACAATAAAACTATTTTCGATTATGGTTATTTTATGATAAATTATGGCTCATTAAATTGGTATTCCAACAGATCAAAGGATTAAAACGAGACAAAAACCCGAACAATGGGGTTCATCCTTTATTGTTCGGGTCAATTTTTAAATTATGGTTTTAAATAAACAGCTAATTCCCATATGGAGAAAGCATCGGGAGTCCATTGAGATGTGCCTGCTTTTACTCCTGTATTGGCTGGTCTTTCGTACATTACAATTCTGACATAACGCGCCTGAATTGTTTGATCAAAATTAATTATATCAACTGGTTGTGGAGGTTCTTTTTCTCTTTCGGCATTTGATTGATCTGCTACTTTCTCCCATGAGTAGCGATTATTTGACACGTATATTTCATACTGGGTCGCCCAATACTCCCAATTTATCCTTATTCGATTAAAAGTTTGCATTTGCCCAAGATCAACTTCGAAAAATTCATCATCTCTTTGAAAAGTTTTAGAAGCCCAACGTGTCATGTCGTCTCCATCAATTGCTCTGTCCGGTATAAAATCATTTGTTTTGGCATACTTAAAATCAGTATTAAAAGCAGCAGATGAAGCAATGGCACGTTTATCCCTGGCAAGATTCGGGCTTTTTTCTAGAGAGGATTCAAGTTTTTCACCTGGAATTTTAATAGCAACAACGGAATAAGCAGGAACAGTCCATGTAAATTTCTCATTTTTACTTACAGTATGAATGGTTTCCTTTCGTAGACCATAATCATAAACGTGGTTTGCTACTGTCGGCCCATCCAATATCCAAGCTTCTGCATTCCCTTCAGGTTTAAAGTTATTTAACTCAAATTGCACTATTTCATTATTTGTTGGAGATTTATTGATGATCATAATGTATAAATAGTTTTCATCTTCACTCGTACTTGCATACGTTGACAAATGATCTGTATTTGACTTTGTTTCAATTAACATATCTCCAAAATAATTCGTATACAAATAAAAAGGATAATAATTTACATAAGGTTTCATTTCTGGACTGAATAACCCGTAATCACCATTGCCCGGTGGGTAAGGATTCATCAATGCCCAATAGGCTGCTGCATCAACTTCTTCTTCAGCAAACGTTCCCAACATATCAGCTACCCATAATCCAACAGGTAGGGAATTTACCGTCCAGTCCTCTGGATAGGACCAGACTGAATTAAAAGAGCCAACATGGAACTCCACTTTTTTATCTCTCTGAACCTGCTTAACCCAAGATTTTACCCGATTTAGTTCATTTCTTAGTCCCTCTGGTGTCTCAAGTAAGTCTCTAAAAAAGTTTTGCATATGTTCTTTTGAATACGGAGAACTTTGACTGAATTTTTGCGATGGCGGCAGTGGCAAGGAATGGATGGAATAAACATCAATGTAATCACCCACCTCTTCAATAACGGATTTTGTAAAGTCACGATCGGATGCCGATACGTTAGCGATAATTTTAATACTAGGATCAATACTTTTCATGACAGGTACGAATTCTTTAACTTTTATGATAAATTCTTTAGCGCTCATCGTTAAATATGGTTCATCAGCTACCTCCCAATATTGAACTCCGGCCTGTTTCTGATTGTTTACATAATCAATCCAATCAGCAGCAAGTTGTGGAGATGCATTTGGGTTAACACTGATTTTTGCGGTTGTGTTTAATAGTTCATTTAAATAGAGAAATTGATCCGTATCCATTTCTGTAGGCAAGTTAAGAGAATTCCAGATAAAGTCATAGCCATAGTTACCACCTGGATAGACAAGAAATCCCAAATTAATTCTTGTCAGTTCCCTTTTTAATCTTGGAGCAAGAACACCGTTTTTAAAAACCGTTTCATTCCATGCAGGTGTATGCAAACCATATATTTCTTTATTTATTTTCCTTGACCTTTTATTATAATAAACTTTTATATTTGCTTTTTCCTTTTGACTTTCTGAAAAAGCTTTTTTAATTTCGTTATCAACCATTAAATATTCCTCCTATTTTTAATGAATTTAAATAGCATTTTTTTCATAGTAGTACATCTTATGAAACGACTCCTCACCCGATTAAGTCTGGTAAATTAATTCTTTAAAAAAACGCTCCCTAAATTTACTTATTCCCGAATTATTAACAGTATAACTGTTTTCGTAATTAAGAATTTGTCCATAAAAACTGTACCATTTTAATTTTTCCTTTTGGTTTATACACATTTCACTTTCAATAGCATTAATAATTTAATTCTGTGTAAAATGAAATGGTAATTCCTATTTGACATATTTTTTAATTGTGATTGAAATATAATTTCATTTGTTTTAAAATAAAATTATAAAAGATAGTAAAATTTGGTTCCAAAATGACTATTAAAATAGAGAGGATGATAATCTATTGATTGGATTCTCTGTATTTATGCTGCTGAGAGGAGAATAGAGCCTAATTTTATATACTTTTGTATGAAACATCATAATTTATATACTTTACCGAACTTAATAGTGTAGACAGGACCCGGAGGACGATATACTATTAAAAGCAAAATTTTCATTTAGATGATGGCCATTCGAATGCAGAGCCAAGTTGGTTTCTTATCTTATGATAAAATGCTTAGTTAAAAAGTAAGCGTTTTATTGAAAGTGCCTTTGGTACAAAGTTTAAGATAGCTGATATTAAGGAGGTACACGATGAACTTAGACAGACTCACTACAGAACAGCGGAACAAGAATACAATGAACATAGACACGTTATCTACGATTGATATTTTACGATTAATGAATGATGAAGATAAGCGTGTTCCAACAAGTGTAAGAAAAGAATTGCCGCAAATTGAGAAAGTTGTAGAAGCAGTTAAGCAATCATTTAAGCTGGGTGGACATTTGATTTATGTCGGTGCAGGTACGAGTGGTCGATTAGGAATACTAGACGCTGCTGAATGTGTACCAACATTTAATGCCGATCCGTCCATGGTGCAAGGATTAATTGCTGGCGGTATTTCCGCTATGACCGTTGCGGTCGAGGGTGCAGAGGATTCCCGCAATTTGGGCGAAGAGGATCTAAAAAATATACATTTAACGGATAAAGATACCGTTCTCGGTATTGCTGCCAGTGGCAGAACACCTTATGTTATTGGCGCTCTGGAATATGCGAAAAAGGTCGGTGCAACAACCGCAAGCCTTGCTTGTAACAAAAATGCTGAAATAAGTAAGCATGCTGGTATAAATATAGAAGTTCAGGTTGGTCCAGAAGTACTAACCGGATCAACAAGATTAAAATCGGGAACAGCGCAAAAATTAGTACTAAATATGATTTCAACAGCTTCCATGATAGGTATAGGAAAAGTTTATAAAAACTTAATGGTTGATGTTAAGCCAACGAACGATAAATTAGTAGAACGTTCAAAATCGATTATTATGGAAGCAACTGACTGTAGTTATGAAGTAGCTGACCAGTTCTTCCATGAAGCTGACAATAACGTTAAGTTAGCGATTATTATGATTTTAACCAGCCTTTCCAAAGAAGAGGCAAAACAGAGGTTAACGGATAGTAAAGGATTTATAAGAAATGTCATTGAGCCTGGATTCTAACGCTATTTCCATAATAAGGGGGACTGTTCAAGATGACTGAATCAAAGGAACAACGATTAGCTAGAGAGATTTATGACAAAGTTGGTGGTATAGGGAATGTAGAAAAACTAATCCATTGTATGACCAGGGTCCGTATGACAATTAAAGATTATAGTAAAGTAGACATGGACGGTCTTAAATCTGTTGATGGGGTTCTTGGTGTTGTTGAGGATGATACATTACAGGTTATTGTCGGACCAGGGATTGTCAACAAGGTTGCAAATATCATGGTTGCTGATGCTGGCGTAAAGCTCGGTGAAGCTTTCCCTGACAAACCTTCCGATCAAACTGAACAAGCATTAACCGATCGACAAATGGTTGAGGCGAAAGCTGCTGAAAGAAAAGCACAGGAGAAAGCGAAACATAACCACAATTCACGATTCAAACGGTTATTAAAATCAATTGCAAACATATTTGTTCCGCTAATACCTGCTTTCGTTGGTGCTGGTATTATCGGTGGTATTGCAGCGATTTTTGATAACCTTTTGACCGCCAAAAGCATCAGCCAAGATTGGCAATCCATTGTTACTACATTAAATATCATTAAAAATGGACTATTTATGTATTTGGTCATTTATGTTGGGATTAACAGCGCCAATGAATTTGGTGCTACACCAGGGTTAGGTGGTATCATCGGTGCAATAACGATGCTACCCGGAATGAACCCTGAGGCTCCACTTACAAATATTTTTAACAGCCATGAGTTGTTGGCTGGTCAAGGTGGTATTATTGGTGTTATTTTTGCTGTATGGGTTCTATCTTTGGTTGAGAAAAGATTGCACAAAATCATTCCAAATGCTGTCGATATCATTATAACACCTACGATTGCATTATTAGTAGTTGGGCTATTCACAATATTCATTGTCATGCCTGTTGCAGGTGTCGTATCAAATGCTCTTGTAGGATCTATCACCTGGGTTCTAAATGTAGGCGGTATGTTTGCAGGATTCATCTTAGGTCTGTTCTTCTTACCGATGGTTATGTTTGGATTACACCAAATTTTAACACCTATTCATATTGAAATGATTAATTCATCCGGTTATACGCTTTTATTACCTATTTTGGCTATGGCTGGGGCAGGTCAAGTTGGCGCAGCATTTGCCCTATGGGTTAGATGTAGAAAAAACAAAAAAATAACTCAATTAATTAAAGGAGCTTTGCCAGTTGGAATTCTTGGAATTGGTGAACCGTTAATCTACGGTGTTACATTGCCATTAGGTCGTCCATTCATTACGGCATGTATCGGTGGTGGTATTGGTGGTGCTGTGATTGCCGGAATTGGCAATATTGGATCGATTGCCATTGGTCCAAGTGGTATTCCGCTTATTCCGCTTATCGCTAATGGACATTGGATGGGATATGTAATCGGATTAGTAGCAGGGTATATTGGTGGATTTATTGCGACTTATCTCTTTGGCGTACCTAAAGATATTCGGGAGGAAACTAAAATAGACTAGGTTGGGAACTGTTTTGGAAGAAAATATCATACTACAAATAAAATCAAAATTAAATGATCTTTCAAAGGCGGAAAAAAAGATAGGTGAATATATTCTGCTACATTCAGTGGAAACGGTAAATTATAATACAAATGAACTAGCGCAAAAAGCTGGAGTTAGTCCAGCAACCATTGTCCGTTTCTGCCGTTCTATTGGATTGTCGGGTTTCTCTCAATTAAAAATCCGATTATATGCCGATGCCTCTGGTGTCGATGAAGACTTGTATACAGATATCACACCTAATGAGGATGTGTCATTGATTTCTGAAAAATTAGCTTTAAGATTTAATCAATCCATTTCACAAACAGCGAATCACTTAGATAAAACCCGTATTGAGGAAGTTACGAAATTATTGGATAGTTGTACAACTATCTATGTATACGGTATAGGTGCATCACACGTCGTTGCGGAAGACTTTACACAAAAGTTTTCTAGAATCGGCAAGACAGTGGTAAATATGCTTGATCATCATTTATTGAGTTCTTCTTTAATTAATGCTGGTGAGCAAAGTTTGTTTATGGCAATATCTAATTCAGGTGAAACCAATGAAATCATTAAATTGACACAGATTGCTAAACAAAGAAAGTTGCACACAATTGGCATTTCTCAATATGAAAATAGTACATTGGCGAAACTGGTGGACTATCCAATCATTCACCATGGAGGTGAAGCGGTTATGCTAAGAAGTGCGGCAACAACATCATTAATTTCACAATTATTTACAATCGACATGCTTTATTATGCCTATGTAAATAAAAACTCCCAGAAAATACTGAATATGTTAAAAGAATCAAAAATAAGCATTCAAACCTTTTTTCATAAGGAAAACAGCTAATACAAATTTGGAGTGTCAGATATCATATGGTGTCTGGCACTTTAATTTTTGGTAATCGGAAAAAAGATATATTTTTGAAAAGCTATGGCTAAATTATTAAATCTTAACCCATAAAAAAGCAGCCTCCCAAGAATCCAGCTGAAAACAATCACTCTAACCTAATAAGTCCAATTCCCCATTCCTTCCAAAACTTCTCTACAATTTCCAAGGATGTGCAGAACTTTGCATAAGCTTTTTTGGAGTACACTAAATAATTGCTCAATCTTATACAAAAATGTTAATCACTGTAGGAATATAGTATAGTAAACATAAATCAAGTGATGCAGAGGGGAGTTTTTTATGGTACAAAAACGTGCTTTGGTCAAAATCGCCGGTGTTCCGGTCTACAACCAATATCCCGATCTTCCTACCGGCTGTGAGGCTACATCATTAGCGATGCTCTTGGGATGGGCAGGCCTTTCTATAAGTAAATATGACGTTGTAGAAAAACTTCCTAAAGGGGAAAAAGTGAGATTGACAGATGGTAAGTGGTATGGGGCAAATCCGCACGAGCAATTCGTTGGTGATCCGTATTCAGATGATGGCAGCTTTGGTGTTTTTGATAAACCGATTTTAGCAACGATCGAAGCGTTCATGCCTGGTAAAGGAATTAATTTAACGGGTCGGGACTTTGAATCATTGCTGGATATTGTGCGCTTAGAAAAGCCTGTCATGGCATGGACGACGATTGACCAGAATGAGACGTTTCACAGTAAAACATGGCAAGATGCAAATGGAGTTGTTATTGATTGGTACCGTTATGAACACGCGGTTGTCATAACCGGAATCGATGGAGAACATATCATTGTAAATGATCCTTATACTGGAAAAGAGGAGCAATATAACCGAAATTTATTTGAATGTAATTGGGCATCAATGGGGAAGCGTGCTGTGACGTTGGACATTGATAAACCAACACTTAAGGAATCGGAAGCTAAGCAAAAATAACGCAGTCTATGTAAATCCCCCTCAACCGATAAGAGGGGGAATTGATTTTTTAAAATTATATAAAGGCTAGCAGGCAATCCACTCATCCCATCTTACTAAGCTGTTCTAAAAATCCGGCTGCAAATTGCTTGCAATGCTCAATATCTTCATCATTTGGTTCAAGCTCAACTTTTAACTTTTCCTCGTACATGGTTCCGCCAATTGTTGGTACTCTGGCGGCAATTGTCTCAAGCGCGGCACCATAAGAATCGTAAAACGAATCACATGAACCGAAAACCCCAACAAGTTTTCCCGTCAGATCAACCTCGTCCAATTCTTCATAAAAATCCTCCACTTCATACGGCAAATCGTCATCCCATGTATAAGAACCAATCAGAATCCCATCGTAATCCAATAATTCCTGGACATCAATCTCGTCAAAATCAAATGACTTGCGCACTAATTCATGTCCTGCTCCTTTTATATAATCACCAATTGCGTCTGCCATCATCTCAGTGCTTCCCGTCATACTGGCATCCATCATGATAATTCTAGCCATTCGAAATCATCCCCCAAACCTTGATTAGTACCACTTATATTTTACTTGATAATGAGAATTGTTTTCAATTAATACAGTTAGTTTTCACATAAAAGCAAAAAATAATGTGACAATCTTATGTCATTATTCATCATTACTTTGTAACCGTACAAGACGCCCAAACATAGCCTATTTATGATACAAAATAAAAGGAGTTGTAGTACATTGTATCATCATTACGCAAGACAATTTCCCGGATACGGCGCCTATCATCCGGTCCACCCAAACTGGCAGCAGGAAAAAATCCCCGGAGAGCGGAACGAAATGACGCAAGCCCAAACAGGAGGCGGTGAACGGCAAGGACATACACATGCTCATTACGGCTCAACAACGTGTAATGACAAACACAACCATTTACATCCTGGTGTAACAAGTACCCCAATTGAAACACAGGAAGGCCACGTCCACAAAATATGGGGAAATACCACGTTTGACGATGGCCATATTCATTATTATGAAGCCCATACTAGTCCACCAATTTCTTTACCAAACGGCTATCATACCCATTATGTGGAAATAAAAACGACCGAAAATGATGGCCATACACACACGATTAAAGGATTTACCAGAGCATCAAAGAGCTGACAGGATATTTTTTGGAGTGAGAGTTGAATTGCTCTTACTCTGTTTCCCTATAGTCAACCTTCGTAAAAATAGGTATAATAGTCATTGTACGAGGTTTAATTTGGAAACTTTTTAAGCAGATAACCTCTTCTTGGTACTATTTTTAAAGGAGCCATTCAAATGATCAAAGTTAAAATGAACGTGCAAACTGCCTATCATGGTGATTTACTGCGGGCGGGCAAAGAATATGAAATTGATGAGGAAACCGCAAAACGTTGGGTAGCAAGTAAAATTGCTGAAACAGTTGATGACGAGAAAGATCTTTCATAATTTAAAACATACATAAAGGTAGTTAAGCGGAAAATTATTCTTATTGATCTTTTAACAACAAACGTAAAACTTTGAACCTTCTTGTTGCTTGAGCATTTTACGATGGTTTTTAGATTTTTAATGGCTTGATTTTCCATTAGTACACTTCTTGGGATCCAAAAGTCTTAATTACCTGTTGCTTTTCTTATATCGTCCTTAAATTTCCCGTTCAACGGTCGAATGAAACAATTACAGATGCTATACAGCCCGCACTAACTCATATAAGTAAATACCACGTCCCAGTATTTTGCTAAAAGACGTGGTAATCTCATTTAGATTCATAACTTCTATCAGTTTTCATAACCGATAGCTTTTTTTGTACGCTGTCGCATATTGGTCTGCGGCAATGATGGCATCCGCAACCTCGTCAGCTGCCACATTAAATGCGTTATGAATGGTTTCCCCTTCGACTGTTGCTGCCTTGGCGACTTTCAGAATATCTTCCTTTGTGGCATCTTTTAATTTTATATCTTCCAATGTAACAGGGAGATCTAAGCTGATATAAAATTGAATATACCGTTCGATTTCTGCTAATGAATGTTTTTCTAAAGCCAATTGGACAAGGGTTCCAAACGCTACTTTTTCACCATGAGTTAAATGATGAATCTCTCCTTCAAGTGCAGTGAAGCCGTTATGAATGGCGTGCGCTGCAGCTAAACCTCCACTTTCAAACCCTAAACCGCTTAGAAGCGTATTAGCTTCCACAATAGCTTCCAAAGCTGGTGTGACAACTTTTGCCTTTGCAGATTCATAAGCAAGATGGCCATATTGAAACAAAGTTTGTTCACATTTTTCAGCAATTGCTTCAGCTGCAATGGTTGTAATACCTCCGGCCATCGTCTTACCTCCATAGGCTATAACAGCTCTTGCCTCTACCCATGTGGCCAATGCATCTGCTATGCCAGATGCTAGCAAACGGGGTGGAGCCTCTGCTATAATCTTTGTATCCACAAGAATCAAATTTGGGTTATGGTTATAAAATCGATAATTTTCAAAAATCCCATCATCAGAATAAACAACAGAAAGTGCACTTGTCGGTGCGTCTGCCGATGCAGCAGTTGGTATGATAACCGTATAAGCGTCCAATTCATCAGACACGGCTTTTGCTGTATCAAGTGTTTTTCCGCCCCCAACACCTATCACAATTGTCGCGTGTTCATTTTTAGCAGCCTGCGTAATTCTTTTAATTTCTTCCTTGGAAGCCTCACCATTAAAAACGATCTCTTTAGCAGAAAAATTCGCTTGCTTTAATTCACTCACAACCTTATGGCCGGCTATGTTCCATACTGTTTCATCCGCGATTACAACAGTTTGAGTGCCAATACCTCTCAAGTAAGATCCTATTTTTTCAATCACATTTTTACCTTGGACATATTTTGATGGGCTAATAAAGACTCTTTCCGACATTCGAAACATCCTTTCTTTTGATATTGTAGTATGGGATTCGTTTAGGAATTATACCCTTTCTAATAGGATGCTTCAATTTTGACAAATAAACCCTTGTATAGAAAAATTCTTCAAACGTTCATTCTTAAAGATTAATTTCGTTAATCCGTTTTTTTCCCCCATTCTTACATCATTTCAACAATGGGCAATAATGTCATACCAAGTTCTGTCATGAAATATTCAACCTTGGGAGGAACCTCGGGATACACCTTGCGATTAATAATTCCATCCTCCATTAGTCCTGCAGCTGTTGAGCAATACCTTATGAGAAGTTTTTAGAAACAACCTTTGCAATTCCTCTTATGTGAATACGAAATTTTATAACCGGGGAATATAAAAATGGCGAACATCCGACCAAAAAATAATAAAAGGAGAGATTGAAATGGGCAAAAAAATAGCAGTTGTACTTACAGATATGTTTGAAGATGTAGAATATACAGATCCTGCTCAGGCATTGGAAGATGCGGGTCACGAACTAACTGTTATCGAAAATGAAAAAGGCAACACTGTTACAGTAAAAATGGTGATGCCAAGGTTACGGTGGATGCATCGATTAATGATGTGAAACCTGATGATTTTGATGCTTTGCTGATTCCTGGCGGTTTTTCACCGGACATATTACGTGCAGATGAACGCTTCGTGAAGTTCAGCAAGGCCTTTATGGATGAGAAAAAGCCAGTTTTAGCTATTTGTCATGGACCGCAGCTACTCATTACTGCTAAAGCACTTAACGGCCGTAAAGCGACGGGATATAAATCCATTCAGGTTGATCTTGTAAATGCCGGAGTGGACTTTATTGACGAGGAAGTCGTTGTCTGTGGCGATCAATTAATAACGAGCCGTCAACCCGAAGACATTCCTGCATTCAATCGTGAATCGCTTGCTTTACTTGAAAAAATATAAGATATCAGGTAAAAGTAGCGTCCTGAACAGTTTCACATAAAAAAAGAGCTCCTTATGTTAGTTTGGTATAGGGGGCTTTTCACTTTAGGCAAAGTGATCTTAAATTGTATTTTAATATCGATTGGACTTCAGCCTAATTAACGACAGCTTGATTTAAAAAATGTCAATTCCTCTTATTAAGGAATTGACATTTATCAGGCAAAATATTTATTTATTTTCTTATCCTATTCTCCCAGCCATTCATTAACCAAATCCTGATTCTCTTCCACCCATTTTGCCGCACCTTCTTTTGGACTATTTGCATCATTGACATAGCTCATTAGCTGGCCAATGGCTTCATCATCCATCTTCCAATTTTTCAGCCATTGATCCACTTTCGGAAAATCGTCCGCGAAGCCGTGCCGGGTTGCATGGTGAATTTTTTCCACATCACCATAAACTTTTTTCGGATCCTCCAAGTATTTTAAATCCATTTCCGAAAACACACGATGCGGACTCCACAATGGGGCAACGACTGCCTCTTTATTTTTGATTGCTTCACCAATTGACGTGATCATTGCGGGTTCGGAACTAGGAACAAGTTCAAAATCAAGGGCGTATTCCTTGATCAATTGTTCGGTAACTTCCATTGTCCCTGCGCCAGGTTCAAAACCAGTAATCTCACCTTCAAATTCGTCCTTATGTGCATTCAAATCCTCAATACTATTAATATCTTCCATATACGTTGGTACGACCAACCCAACCTTTGCCGTGTCATACCACGTCTCCTCGGAAAAATTCACCTGATCCTGATATTGCTCCAGATAACTTGCATCCTGCACCGGCAGCCATACTTCAAGGCTGACATCCAGATCACCACTGGCAACAGCCGCCATTTGGGTGCCCATATCAAGCATCTTTAATTCCAGATCGTAGCCTTTATCTTCCAGAATAACGTCCCACATGTTAGTAACAGCAATGTTTTCTGCCCAATTTGTCTGCCCCATCACAATCTTTTTCTTTCCATCTGTCTCTTCACCTGAATCCTTGGATGTTCCACTACTGCTATTACTTCCACATGCAGCAAGTCCTGCTACTAAAGCAACGAATAGAATTAACACATAACTTTTTTTAAAAAACATTAAATTACATACCCCTTTTCATGTTTGTTTAAAATTATTTGTTTTCTTCTTCTGGATTTTTCGGTAAAAACTCAAAAATTTTCCCGCTGCGAATGCTGTCCGTTAACCGGCCCAGCCAGCGGTAATATACTTTTGATGATTCCAGCAGTTCATAATCCGCTTTTGCCTCATCACGAATATCGGCAGCGATTGTATCATCTTGATAAATTTCCTGTAAATCTATCTCTGCTTGTTTAATAGCTTCCATGTTCATCGTTACTTCTCGATCCCACATTTGGCAATAGAACGACATGAAGGAACGGAAGAAGTCTTTTTCCGCTACGTACGTATGTTTTCTGGAACCACGCTGGAATTTCTTTTTCACCATGCCATTATCCTGCAGTTTACGGACACTTGTACTCATGCTTGGTTTACTCATCCCAAGCTCCTGGCGCATCTCATCCAGATTCATTTGTTCTTTAAAATACATCATCGCATACAACTTCCCTGCAGAGGGCGTTACACCATATAAATCCATCGTTTCGGAGATAGCACCAATTACTTGATCTTTTGCCTCATCAAGCTTGTTTCTAGCTTGATTATTCCTTTCATTTTCCATCATCCCACCTCCATTCCATCAAAAAAATTTAATTTGTTAAATTATTTTTTTACAAACTTAATGTTAACGTCTTAAAATTTATTGTCAAATCATATTATAAAATGTACCCCTGTTAAATCTATTAAGATCACTGGATTCCGCAACTATTTTAAGTTTTTTCTTTTTGACAAATAAAAAAGTTCATGTTAGATTTGTTTTGTTCAAAACGTTAAATTTTTTCTTAACAAAATTAACATAAGATTACAAGGAGGGATAGATTTGGCCATTAAACAACAGTACATCGATGGGAAATGGGTCGATTCCATCTCGAATAAAACAAGAAAAATTATCAATCCATTTAATCAAGAAGTCGTTGCAGTTGCAGCTGAAGGTGATATAGCAGATGCACAAAAAGCCATTGCCGCTGCAAGAAATGCGTTTGATTATGGACCATGGCCAACAACACCTGCGACAGTTCGCGGGCGAATTGTAGGTAAAATTGCAGATTTAATTGAACGCGATAAAGAAGCGTTAGCGGAACTGGAATCGCTTGATACCGGTAAAACGGTAGAAGAAAGCCGCGGGGATATGGATGATATTGCTGGCGTTTTCCGTTACTATGCAGAACTGGCCGATAAAGATGGTGGAGAAATCATTGATTCGCCTATTCCAAATTCCGTTAGTAAGGTTGTTAAGGAGCCTGTTGGTGTTTGCGGGCAAATCACACCATGGAATTATCCGTTATTACAGGCATCATGGAAATTAGCACCTGCACTTGCTGCCGGCAACACATTAGTGATCAAACCAAGCGAAATCACCCCACTAACCCATGTAAAAGTTTTTCAATTAATCGAAGAAGCGGGTGTACCAGCTGGTGTGGCCAATCTTGTCCTTGGTCCGGGAGATACGGTTGGGGCCGAACTATCCAACAATGTGGATGTTGATCTTATTTCGTTTACTGGCGGCATTCAAACTGGGAAAAAGATCATGCAGGCTGCTAGTGTTAACGTGAAAAAGCTGGCTTTGGAGCTTGGTGGCAAAAACCCCAACGTTATTTTTGCCGATGCCGATTTGGAAACAGCGATTGACCAGGCGATGAATGCGGTTTTTTTCCATGCTGGGCAAATTTGTTCTGCTGGTACAAGATTAATTTTGGAAGAAAGCATCCATGATGAATTTGTTCAGAAGTTGGTAGAACGCGTAAGAAACATCAAACTTGGTAATGGCTTTGATGAAACGACGCAAATGGGGCCACTTATTTCCCAAGAACATTTAAATAAAGTAATCAACTATGTAGAAATGGGAATCAAGGAAGGGGCAACGGTTGCCATCGGTGCCAAACGTCCAGAAGATCCTGAATTACAAAATGGCTTTTTCTATTTACCTACCATTCTTACTAATTGTAAAACTGACATGGGCGTTGTTCAAAACGAAGGGTTTGGCCCGGTCATCACGGTTGAGAAGTTTACCACTGAAGACGAGGCTATCAACCTAGCAAATGACTCGATTTACGGACTGTCCGGCGGAGTTTGGACAAAAGATATAGCCAAAGCCGAACGCTGTGTAGCCAAAATGCGGATGGGAACGGTCTGGATCAATGACTTTAACCTATACTTCCCCCATGCACCATGGGGCGGCTTTAAACAATCCGGTATTGGCCGCGAATTGGGAAAAACCGGGCTGGAAGAATACCAGGAAACGAAACATGTTTTCCATAACCTGAACCCGGAGCCGATTAATTGGTTTTAATGATTGTTTCCTAAAAGGTTGTTGCTTCCTGAATGAAGAAAGCATATTCATCGGAATCTCAATCCTAATCTATTATGTTGGTTACGTAAATCTTTCATAAAGTTCAATATTATTCCAATTAATGTCAGCAGCGGAAGAAGTTTTGGATGAACATTTTATACGTTATTTTACACACTTTGCATTTATAATCTTCAAGGAGGTCTTACAGATGAAAAAAACATACGACTATGTCATCGTTGGTGGCGGTAGTGCGGGTTGTGTACTCGGCAACCGTCTAAGTGCAGATAAATCGAGCAGTGTGCTTGTCCTGGAAGCGGGGCGTAGTGATTATCCATGGGATCTATTTATTCAAATGCCAGCAGCTTTGATGTTCCCGTCAGGTAATCGCTTTTATGACTGGATATATGCTTCTGACCCTGAGCCTTATATGAATGGACGGCACGTTGCGCATGCCCGAGGGAAAGTACTCGGGGGATCGAGTTCCATCAACGGCATGATTTACCAGCGTGGCAACCCGATGGACTATGAACGGTGGGGGGCTGCCCCAGGTATGGAAACTTGGGACTATGCACATTGTCTGCCATATTTTAAGCGACTAGAAACAGCCCATGGAGCAGATCCATCTGATGAATATCGAGGTCACCACGGTCCACTTAAATTAAAGCGCGGACCTGCCACGAATCCTTTATTTCAAGCCTTTTTTGATGCAGCTGTTGAGGCTGGTTACTCGAGAACCCCCGATGTAAATGGTTATCGCCAGGAAGGGTTTGGTCCATTCGATAGTCATGTCCATAATGGCAGACGAGTGTCCGCTTCACGTGCGTATTTGCGGCCTGCTATGCGACGCAAAAACTTAACTGTGGAAACGCGCGCTTTTGTTACCAATATCAATTTTGATGGTACGCGAGCCAACAGTGTGACATACCAAAAAAATGGGAAAACTTATCACGTTAATGCAGGAGAAGTTATCCTTTCCGGTGGTGCATTCAACACGCCGCAGCTCCTTCAGTTGTCAGGTGTGGGAGACGCTGACCATTTACACTCGCTTGGCATTAAACCGATCGTTGACCTGCCAGGTGTCGGTGAAAATCTGGAGGATCATCTCGAAGTATATATTCAGCATGCTTGTCCGCAACCTGTTTCGGAAATGCCTAGCTTAAATAAAGCAAAAATGCCTTGGATCGGCTTACAATGGCTACTCGGGCGCACCGGACCGGCAGCATCTAATCATTTTGAAGGTGGCGGTTTCGTCCGTTCGAATGAAAATGTTGAATATCCGAATTTAATGTTTCATTTTCTCCCGCTTGCGGTTCGATATGACGGACAAAAAGCGGACGCGAAGCATGGATTCCAGGTACACGTTGGACCAATGTATTCCAACTCCAGAGGAAGCCTGAAGATCCGTTCACGTGATCCTTTTCAGCATCCAAGTATCGTATTTAACTATCTGTCTACCGAAGAGGATCGGCGTGAGTGGATTGAAGCAGTACGAGTTTCACGGGAAATCCTTTCGCAGCCGGCGTTAGCACCTTATAATTCGGGCGAAATTTCACCTGGGCCTTCTGTTCAAACGGATGAGGAAATTCTGGAGTGGGTAGCGAATGACGCCGAAACGGCACTCCATCCGTCCTGCACGGCAAAAATGGGTCCCGATTCAGATCCGATGTCTGTTGTAGATCCGCTCACCATGAAGGTTCATGGCCTGGACAACGTACGGGTGGTTGATGCCTCTGCTATGCCTCATACGACGAACGGAAATATCCATGCACCGGTGTTGATGTTGGCCGAAAAGGCAGCGGACATCATTCGTGGACAAAAACCGATGAAGCCTGAGTATATGGACTATTACCGTCATAGCGTTCATCCGGTAGACGCAGGCACAGTAGTAGGGTAAGTTAACTATAAACCTATTTACCAATAGAATAGAAAATCATGGACAGAAAAAATGATTGTGATATCACTTACAGCTGAACTACTGGAATAACCGATTTCCAGTAGTTCAGTCTGTTGGGGATGGGGGCTCAGATATCTATCCGCCATCTCCATTTATTTTCATTTAATAGGGGGAGAAAGGGTTCAGTTTAGTTTTCCTTGCATTTTAAATATGCAAGTCTTAGGCTTTACTGTATTAGTGACAAATTCACCGCCATATTCTGTATAGCGATTACTTCTATTTCCAACTTCAACACAGCATTTTTCATCTGTACATCCGGACCAAGATCAATTTTATTTATTTGTATTGACCACTGTAAGACAGATTATATCCACCTTCCAATAGTAAGTGTATATACAGTATCACTAACGTTGGCAGTCTTCCCCTAATTTTGGGTAGTTTTATTAACCATATTTTTCATAAACTATTCACCTTTTCGGGCAGGATTAGCATACATACTATAATTATATGAACTATCAGTGAACGTTGCAATAAATTAACTAATTTGAATTTCCCGGAAATTTGATTGAAGAGGTGCCTTCCGCTCCCATTATTCTCCGTTTTGCCAAATACACCGAGTACTAGCAAAATCCAGGCATCATTCATTCAAAACAAATTCAATTGCTGTGTCACGCTACCAGTCTCTGCTCCCGCCACTACATACCCCAACGATTTATAGCCCTTTCTTCTATTTTTATACATCTTCTCAAACATCGCTTCCTTTACATCCACATAATCATAGACTTTCACAACCGTTTTATCTGCATGCAAGCGGTGCAATCTGCCAACATATTGCTGCAGTGTGCCTGGCCAGGATATTGGCATAGTCAAAAACATCGTATCCAAGCAGGGATTATCAAAACCCTCGCCAATATATTTTCCTGTCGCAATGACCAATCGTTCCTCGTTATCCGACAATGTCTCCAGGATTTTCAATCGCTGTTCCTTTTCCTTTTTGCTTAGTTCACCTGTTAGCACAATAATGGTTTTTACAAAACGTTGAAACTTTTTCTCAAGTTCCTTAACATGTTCGATTCTCTCCGTTAAGATAATCGGAAATGAGCCATGATCCAATTCTTTTAACACATCGTTAAAAATCATATCATTACGAGCTTCATGATGTACGAGTTCCGAATATAGCTCCTGAATATCTTTTTCGCTATCTGCACTTTTAAAAGAAGTGAACCTCGGTATTAAAATGTGTTTAAAAGGACGTACCTTTGCCTGGTCTTTGGCAGTTACTTTATAGCGAATCGGATCAAGTTGCATTTTCATAATCGATTCGTGTCCATCTTTACGCTTCGGCGTTGCAGTCAAGCCATAAACATATGCTGCATTGGTTTTCTTTAGAACTTTCTCAAAGGTGAATGCAGAAAAGTGGTGACACTCGTCAACGATAACCTGACCGTATTTCTGGATAATATCTTTTACATCACCTTTATTGCTCAGACTCTGGATGGTGGCAATATCAAGTATTCCTTTTGCTGTGTTTTTACCACCTCCGATGATCCCAATTGACTTTGGATCAATATCAAGAAATGCTGCTAGACGTTCTTTCCATTGTTCCATCAATTGATTGCGGTGGACAATCACCAGTGTATTGACATTACGCTTGGCAATCATGGACGCTGCAACAACCGTCTTTCCAAAGCCAGTTGTTGCAGATAAAACCCCGGTATGATGAGCCTGCATTTGCTGAAGGGCATCCATTTGCTGCACAGATAATTCACCCTGAAATTCAACACCAATGGGTATACCATAATTTGTTTCATCTTCCATTACGATGTTGATTGATTTCTTCTTCAGCATCTCCACCAGTTCTTCCATACATCCTCGCGGCAAAAGTAGTTGATCCACCGTCTCTTCTGAGCAGTCAATAATTCGCGGGATTTGCTTTGTGGACAGCCGCTTTTTTTCGGCCTTGTAAAATGCCGGATTACTGAATTTTGCAAGCTGCACTATTTCTTGCAGCAAATAACCAGGAATACCCTGTTTTAGAATATAAATACCGTTTTTGTATATCACATTAATTTTTTTTGGCATCTTTTCTGTATGAGGTATACTTTCATGAACACGTAGCTTTTTTTCTTCCGTATCGAAACGTTTCACAATCAACTCAACTTCATGCTTGTTCAATTTTTTTATGTTCGATAAATACAACCACTGGTTTGAGTATGGCTGAAAATTTTCATCTATAAAAATACTATTCCCTTGTTTTCTGGGGATACCTTGTAATGGAAGTGCAATCAAATTTCCCAGTTTTCCTTCTGGCATTGTATCCTGATTTGGAAAAAGTCTGTCATAGGAATTCAATCCGTTATTTCCAAACGTTTCTTTTGTTTTTGCTAAAAGTATTTTACCAAGTTTTCTAGTCACCCTTGCAAGAACAGGTTCGCTGAAAAAGATCCAGATATGTGCTCCGTTGCCTGAGCGAGATCTTTCCATGCTAAACGGTATTTTCATCATTTTGCACGTGTGAATGAATGCTTTCACATCTTTCTTCCAATCTTTTTTATCAAAATCTACCACCAAAAACCAGCAAGTATTATCCAGCAAAAGCGGATAAAGCCCAATTGTCTTCTCTCCAGACAAATGATCGTATATTTGCTGATCTGTCAGCGGGATATGATATCCACTACCGGATTTTTTCGCCGGAGAGTATCCAACTTTTCCATTTTTCAATTTCCAGCGGTATGCAAAAACATCACTTCTTCCTTTGAATAGGCTTTTGAAAATAGCCATTCTTTTCCTAAGTTTTGCTTCCTTTGCATCGGATTGTCCATACTCTTGATCATTGCGATTTGGAATTTCTATCTGATGTTGCTGCAAAAGCTGTCTTAATTGATCATTCTCTACCTTTAACCGCTCGATTTCTTGATATGCATTATGAATTTCATTTTCAACGTTTTTCATCGTAACCCTCATTTGGACAATGTTTTTGTTATAATTATCGTCTCCTTTAAATAAATGTTTTAAACAAAATTATCATAACATTTATGAGACGTCATGTGGACAAGAGGAAGTTATTTTTCACCTTTGTCTGTTTTATCCATATTATCATTTAACCGTTCAATTAGTTTTCACTACGATTAGTATTTTGCATGTATAATATAGAAAATTGGGCGGAGAAAAATCAGGGAGGTGTTCATAAAATGAATTACCTGAAATATATCGAACAATATGGTCAAGATGTTACTGATTTCGAAGTGAATCCTCTTGAAACAATGGATATGTTACATCTCCGCAGCCGTTTAAATAAAGAATCTCACAATATGACATTAAAAGAACGTATTCTTCTGATGAAATATGACCTGCAATTACTTGAAAATGTAGACCGTATGGTTCAGCATGTAGAAAGGATTTACGATTTTTCAAGTTCCATGGAGCCATATGAGGAATGGTGGTGGCATCTTGATCAAGTAGCGTCAGGAGAACTGGAAGTAGAAATTGAAGCGACTCCGAAAGATAAGGCTTTATAATGATGAGATACTCATTTGAGTGTCTTTTCTTTGTAACGGGTATTATAAAGATACAAAGGCATTAAAATAGTCAGCGGATCAACCGTGACCGTCACAATAATAAGCATTATTATGGAAATGACAAGGAAAACCATAAGATAAACCAGCTTTCTATTTTACCATCTAGATTTAATAGTTCTAATACATTTTGCACTACTTTACTCCCACCTATCCAATTAAGTTCAACAAGGGCTTAGGTCTTGTAGTTGCGTTATGCAATAAGATGTCGCACCTTTTCCCAACCGCTTATTGCCGTTATAAACCCGGTAAATTGGTTCCCATTGTGTGACGAAGCGTTTCCAAAAAGCAAAACAGGAAAACAAGCTGATTTTTGGTTCTCCTTAGTACCTAATTTTGGCTCTCATATCTCAAGCAAATTTGGGCTGTTTTTCATGTTACAAATGATGTTGAGCGAGCAATTGACCCCATTCCCTTGCCCGCTTTTGCTGGAAAAACCGTTCTCAGCGAACATGAATGGTGTGATCACAGAACACTAGTAAGCTGAATTTAAACACTATAAAGCGAAGAGCCAAAAAATATTGGAAGGTGAACCCGAATGACATCAAATAAAAACAAAAAAACAAATAAACTAATCATCGAAAAATCCCCATACTTGCTCCAACACGCATACAACCCGGTAAATTGGTTCCCATGGGGTGAGGAAGCCTTCGAAAAAGCAAAACAAGAAAATAAACCTATTTTCCTGTCCATCGGCTACAGCACATGTCATTGGTGTCACGATTTTTATTAAACCATTAGTCAAACATTGGTATATCAAGGTTTTTGCCCCAATATCTTTTACTACTCAATAAGGCTTAAAGAAAATTTACAGTTATTTCCCCCTCATCATCATCAGACAACCTTTTCAAATCTATATGACTGATTATTGATTTAAACACCCTATTTTTATCTTCCTCAGATACAACCTGATCAAAATTATTTAAAACTGTATCTAGCAAAGCAATTTTGTCTTTATCCTGTACAGCATCCTGCTTTTTAAGTTGATTATTTAACAGCTCAATTTCACTTTCTGCATCTTTTTCTTTTGCTGTCAGCTTATCCATCCTAGACAGGTATTTTTCCTTTGTATAGACACCATCCTCTAAAAAGTCATCTAATCTATCCTTTTTAGCTTCTAACTGCTTTAATTCCTTTTTTAAGTCTGCAATGTTCTTTAAAATGGCATCCCTGTTTTTATCATTTCCTTGACCTTGTTCCAATATCTGAGCCAACTCATCCCTGTACTTTTTAATTTCAATAAGTATCCTATTAATGACCTTACTTTCAGCTATCCCTTTGTTGCCACACTTATTTCCAAAGGCATCCTTCTTCCAACAATTTCTAATTATGTTCTTATTGTTAGGTTTCCTTTGTATATACATACCTGCCCCACAGCATTTACATTTGATTAAACCTGATAAAGCAGATATTTTTGATTTCCTTGTAGCAATAACTTTCTTACTCCTGCCCATTATTTGTTGTACATCCTCAAATATTTCCTCTGAAATAATTGGCTCATGTGCATTATTTACAATTATCCACTCAGACTTGTCCTTAAATTTAAGAGGAGTTGTTTTTTTGTTTTTATGCCCTGAGCCTGAGGATTTACCATATATTGTTTTACCCAAGTAAACCTCCTGCTTGAGCATTCTACTTATAGCTGTATTTGACCAATAAGCACCACTATTTGTATAAATACCTTTTCTATTAAGTTTATAAGCTATTTCTGAGGTACTCATATTGTTTTTACAAACATCATTAAAAACAGATTGTACAATTTCAACAGGTGAAGGATTTCCAGTTGTATCAGGTATTAGCTTTTTGGTTTTATGGCTGTATTCATAACCATATGGGGCTTTACCATTTACCCAATTACCTTTCATTGCTCCAGCTTTTTTACCTGCCCTAAGCCTCTTTTTAATCATTTGAAATTCCTGCTTTGCAATAATAGATTTAAAATCTGTAACCATATCATCTATTTCATATTCTTCTGTACCCATTGAGTTCCTCATCTTCTAATAAAAGGTCTAATTGTTCATCAGTTAGAACCATGTATCTATCCTCCATTTGTTTCTCAAAATTTTAATAAAGCAAAGGCTCTCAGCCTTTCCCTATCAATAGAATAATAGTAAGCTCACTAAAATATAATACCAAATCAAAAAATATTTGTCTTAATTTGTTGACTCACAGAGTACAGGCATATATAATAACCCTAATAAAAGTTAAAATAATATTTAACTATGCAGGGGGTTACAAATGTATATAAGTAAAGAAAAAGTAAGATTACATATGAAAAGACATGGTATAGCTACTCAAAAAGAGTTAGCTGAGCAATTAGGTGTAAGCAAAAATCAACTCTCTATGTTACTGTCACCTAACTTTAATCCTATCAAATCTAATGCTATGAAGCTATGTGAAAAACTTGAGGTAAACTTAGAGGACATCACTGAACAGATGGAGTTTGATTTTGGTGTAGAGGTGGAAATTCCTAAGAAGGTAATATACAAAAAAGGTAAGAACCAAAAGAAAGTTAACCAAAATAACCTAAATGATTTTGTTGAGGTAAGAAATACTAAAGCTTATAAAAAGTATACAGTATTAGAATTGTTTGCAGGTGCAGGAGGGTTAGGACTAGGTCTTGAGTATGCAGGTTTTGACTCAATAGGAAATGTTGAAATAGATAAACATGCCTGCCAGACTCTAAGAAAAAACAGACCTAATTGGAATGTAGTAGAAGAGGACATTGAAAAGGTTACTGAAAATGGTATAGAGAATTATATTAATGCTCCTGCTGTTGGAGAGCTTGACCTCCTATCAGGAGGCTACCCTTGTCAGGCATTTAGCTATGCAGGGAAAAAAGGTGGCTTACAAGATGCTAGAGGCACAATGTTTTTCCACTATGCCAAAATCCTTGATAAACTAAAACCAAAAGTGTTTTTAGCTGAAAATGTAAGAGGACTTGTTAATCATGATGGAGGTAACACTTTAAAGACTATGCTAAAGGTTTTCTCTGATATTGGTTATACAGTAAAATGGAAAGTCCTCAGGGCATTGGATTATGATGTAGCCCAAAAGAGAGAAAGAATTGTAATTGTTGGAATTAGAAATGACCTAGTAGAACAAGAAGGACTAGAATACTTTTTCCCCAAGCCTTATGGCTATGAGTTAACTCTAAAGGATATTCTCAAGGATGTTCCTGTATCTGTTGGGGTAAAATATCCTGAGTCTAAAAGAAAGGTACTAGACCTTGTACCTGCTGGAGGCTATTGGAGAGACCTGCCTGATGAAATAGCCAAAGATTACATGGGTAAAAGCTATTATTCAGGAGGGGGTAGAACAGGCATGGCTAGAAGGTTATCATGGGATGAGCCATCCTTAACCCTAACATGCTCACCTGCTCAGAAACAGACAGAAAGATGTCATCCTGATGAAACAAGACCATTCACAGTCAGAGAGTATGCAAGGATTCAGAGCTTTCCTGACAGTTGGGAATTTGACTGCTCTGTAGGTAATGCTTATAAGCAAATTGGAAATGCTGTTCCTGTAAACATGGCAAAAGCTATTGGACTATCTATTGTAAATGTCCTTAACAAACTGAATTAAAAAGGGATGGATGCAGTAAAAAGCATCCATCCTCATTACAGTATTATTCATATTTTTCTTTTTCCTCAGCAACTTCTCTTACCTCTAAGTTCTTAGGTTTTAAATTTTCATTAATTTCTTTTGCAAGTGATTTAATTACCTTTTCTATCAGTTCAGAACCATCATACTCTGATGCAACATCCCCTATAGCATCAGTAAGCCTTTGATAAAAGTCTTTCTCACCTGTAAGCCTATACCAAAATTCAGCACCAATAATTACTGGGTATTCTTCATTTATTCTCTTATAATGCCCACTTAAATCATCAGGTGTACCATAAAAAACACCTACCACTAAATCATTAAGACCCACATTAAGATTATTAGTCCTTGCAAGGTTTTTAACACCTGCAAAATGACCTTTAATTGTTTCTACATCATCTTTATTAATAGTATTTGGGCCTGCCTTAATTTGGCAATACTTTCTCCTTCCATCTAACTTATCAATATATTCAATGTCAATCCCTGATGTTGTTGATGCAAAACCTTCTAAGACTTCACTACAAAACTTTTGTAACTTATTCCCAAATGTAGTATTAATAGATGTACCTAATACCCTAGGGTATACTAAAGCTCTGGCTATGCTCTCAGGGTCATCATTACCTGTTAGAAAACTGGCTTTATATTTATCTAAAAAAGGGTTTAAGTTAAATTCTTTTAGCTTTGTCAGTTTCTCTGTATTGGTAACATAACTGGGGGCAATTTCTTGCCTGAAAAATTCTTTAGCTTTCTCAATAATCTCATTAAACTGGCTGCTCATATCATTCCTCCTTCCCAATAGGAAAATTTACCCTTTATAGTCTATCTTACCATTTCTTTCTTATATTTTTTAGCTTTAATTTTCATGCTGATGAAATAAACAGTTAAATCAATAAGATTTTTTAAATCCTTTATATCTTTATCTGCCCACCTTCTTACATAATGAGTCTCATCATTCCCTAACCATATAGCCCTTTCAGCCATTCCTTTTATTTCAGGCATTTCAAAATATTTTACCAATACATTGTTTCAAGTATGTGTAAAATTATACTCGGTAGTAATTGCGGTACTTTTTGATAGCCAAAAAAGAGAAGGCGCTCTATCATTAAAATGTATGCTTTGCACGGCATAATACATTTTAGAAAGAAGCCTTCTCATGGATCATATTATATCAAAGCTGTATGAATTAATAAAGAATACCACGAATCTAGTGGAGTTTGAAGAGAGAGCTCAAATTTTAATGTATAACTTCTTTTCCTCTTTGGTGGGGCGTATGTTCAGTGAATTAAATCAAGTCATTGTGGCACAAAGACGTGCAGATGACTGGAAAGTGGAAACCACAGATTCAAGAAGTGTACAATTTATGTTTGGGACGGTTACCTTTGATCATACGTTGATGTGGGATAAAAAGGGAAAAGCAGTCTATCCATTGGATGAGTGGATTGGTCTGCGGGATAGGCAGCGATACAGTCCATTGGTGGAACTGAAAGTAGCTGAAATGGCGAGTGAAAGTACATACCGGCAAGTGGCCCGTACTCTCAAGGAATGGACACCTGTAAGTTTAAGTCACCAAACAGTAGGAAATATGGTAAAGACTGTGGGTAAAGCCCAGGCAGAGATGGATCAAGAGATGGTGAAAGAGTTGGATGAAGCAGCGTCCCTGCCAGAAGGAAAAAAGGTTGATTTCTTTTATGCCGAGGCAGATGGTGTTTTTGTCCGCGGACTCCAAAAAAAACAGAGTATGGAAGTGCACCATGCGATCATGTATGAAGGATGGGAGAAAAACGGGAAACGTGTATCCCTTAAGGAACCGACAGTAATTATGACAACGCAATCTACAGATGCATTTTGGGATGAAACGCAGGCGATGGCATCCAGCCGATATACACTGGAAGACGCACAGGTTGTTACTAACAGTGACGGTGGCCCGGGTTATACAGTTGAAAGGTTTCAAGCTGCTTTTTCCCAATCGAATAAACCGATTTTAAACCAACTGGATGACTATCATATCTCACAAGGATTTAACCGTGCATTTGGCAGTGCAGGAAATGCCTATAAAGATGCAGGAAGAAAGGCACTGAAGGAACATGATTTAGAAGCATTCAAGCTTCAATTAGATACATACGAAAGCACATTGGAAGACGATAAGCAGATGGAGAAAATCAACGTCTTTCGCAGTTACATTCTCAACAATTGGGAACGCATTTACGACTGGCGGGATATTGTAACAGACAGCCCTAGAGATGCCAGGAAACTCGGTGCTATGGAATCCAACCAGCGGCATGTGTCTTTTCGTATGAAAAAGCGTGGAATGCATTGGAGTAATGATGGTGCGGAGGCAATGGTGAAAATCAAACAAGGCATGTTGAATAATACATTGCGTAACGCTTATCTGAAATGCAATGAACGGAGTACCAGGAAACAACGGGATGTAAAAAAAGCTGTCAGAGTGGCCCAATTATTACGTCAGCCAACACAACCATCTATTGGTGTAAAACAAGGTTCTGTCGCTTTATATGCGGCTCATTCAACAGCCATAGGTAACTTATTTAAAATATTACAATAAACCTCGTTTTTGATGGAACGGTCTTTGGTTTTTAAGACCGTTCTGTCAAAAATGAGGCCAGCAAGCGACAGCGCGGTAGCCGAACAAGGTGTACAAAATGGGAGCGCCTGAAATATTGGTATGAAAGCAACGTCGAGAAAAACTTGACACATACTTGTTTCAAAGGCATCTATACAAGTATATATGTTGATGATATAATTGAAAACTACTAAGGAGCTGACAACATGATTCAAACTAACAGAAAAGTATTAAGGGAATGGGTTGAAATTATAGATGGCAAGGAAGTACCCTGCAAAGAGGTTGAAAACATAGTGGCAGGAAAGAAAGTCACAGTTATAACAAAAGGGGAGCCTGATATTGACACATGGGCTAAAAAAGTAAAACAGGTTTATGAGGATATGGAGGCAGGAAGATACAAAGAGGAGGCTGAAAAGAGGTGTTGAAATTGGCAACTGCTTTTGATGATAGAATTGACTATATAGAGGACAATGATATGTCAGACTTTAATAATTTATCACCTTTGCCTGATAGGTTTCCAATTTGTACATATTTGTCAAATATCCCCTCCCTCTGTACAACCAAAATATTACCAAAATTATCTTCCACAACTAATGTAACCTCATAAAATTTCCATCCATTCCTTGCTGTTGCCTTATACCAAACTCTGTATTCTACCTATTTTCATTTTAATATCTTCCCTGTCTGTTCTGTTGTATATTATGATAATTTAATACTTTCTTTTACTCAAATAATTGTACAAAGTTCTTCTACTGATGCCACAAATGTCAGCAATCTGTTTGGTGGTATGTTCACCTTTATGGTACAGCTCAATAGCATAGGCTACTTTGTTTTTGTTTGCAGTAGGTCTACCAAACTTGACACCTTTTTTCTTTGCAACAGCTATACCCTCATTCACTCTTTTAACAATCTGTTTTCTTTCCATTTCTGCCAATGCCCCAAATATCTGTAACAAGAAGTCACTCATGATGTTGTTTCCTGAGGTATCCAACCAACTGTCCTGAATAGACTTTAGGGATGCCCCTTTTTCCTTTATTATTTCAACCAGTTTAAGCAAATCCTTTACTGATCTTGATAATCTGTCTATAGAAAGGATTAAAACAGTATCACCTTCATGTAAGTCAGCCAATAACTTGTCTAATGCAGGTCTGCTTTTCTGACTTCCTGAGATTCTGTCTGCATAGATATTGTCCTTGCTGACTCCATGTTCCAATAACTGTGATTCCTGTCTGTCAAACTTTTGCTCCTCTTTGTTTGTGCTAATTCTCATATAACCATATACTGCCATGTCTTGTTGCCTCCTAATGTTTTTTGAATGTGACAGCCTTATTGAGTTATACTAGGACATAATCAAAACCTTAAAATATAATATAGAAAGAAGGTGGTTTACACTATGACTAAGGATAATCAAGCCAATAGACTTATACATGAAAAGTCTCCCTACCTGCTCCAACATGCTTATAATCCAGTAGACTGGTATGCATGGGGAGATGAGGCTTTTACCAAAGCTAAGGCAGAAAATAAGCCAGTATTTGTTTCTATTGGCTACTCCTAGCTTGGTGTAACAATTCACTTGCCATTGGTGTCACGTCATGGCCCATGAATCATTTGAAGATAAACAAGTTGCGGACCTGTTAAACGAACGCTATATCGCCATTAAAGTCGACCGTGAGGAACGCCCGGATGTGGATGCTGTTTACATGAAGGTTTGCCAGATGATGACGGGTCAAGGAGGGTGGCCGCTTACAATTTTCATGACACCGGACAAAATTCCGTTTTATGCTGGTACCTATTTTCCGAAAGAAAGTAAGTATGGCAGACCAGGCCTAGTTGAGGCACTAACACAGCTTCACCAAAAATACACGAACGATTCAGATCTCATCAGTGAGGTTACAAAAAGTGTAACGGATGCATTACAAAAAAGTGCGACTGCTAAAAGTAATGAAAATCTAACATTGGATAGCACGAACGAAGCATTTGATCAGCTACGCAACACATTCGATATGGAATACGGTGGATTTGGAACAGCGCCAAAATTTCCTGCACCACAGAACTTGCTGTTTTTAATGCGTCATTACCACTTTGCCGAAAACACCGCAGCCCTTGATATGGTAGAAAAGACATTACAATCCATGGCTGATGGCGGGATTTATGATCATGTAGGTTTCGGCTTTTCCCGTTATTCCACGGACAGGGCATGGCTCGTCCCCCACTTTGAAAAAATGCTCTACGACAATGCCCTTTTGTTGATGGCTTTTACAGAATGTTATCAAGTGGCAAAAGAGCCATTTTATAAAAAGATTGCGGAACAAATTATCGAATTTGTGATGCGAGAGATGTCAAGTCCGGAGGGAGCCTTCTATTCCGCTATCGATGCAGATTCGGAAGGTGAAGAGGGAAAATATTACGTGTGGGATTATGAAGAAATTTTTGATGTACTAGGTGAGGACCTGGGTGATTTATACGCAACAGTGTATAACCTGACGCCTTATGGTAATTTTGAGGGAAAAAATATCCCAAACCTGATCAATACAGATGTCGAAGGCTTTGCCGAGGGATTTCATCTTACACCTGAAATTTTACAAAAAGAATTGGAACAAGCCCGGCAAACATTGTTGGCTACACGGGAAAAACGGGTATACCCGCACGTGGATGATAAAATATTGACATCATGGAATGCCCTTATGATTGCGGCTCTTGCAAAAGCGGGAAAAGTTTTTAAAGAGACACATTATCTCACGGCAGCCCAAAAAGCACTGGCATTTATCGAGGAAAACCTTGTCCAAGGTGATCGATTAAAGGCTCGCTATCGGGATGGTGAAATAAAATACAATGCCTACATCGATGATTATGCTTTTCTGCTATGGGCATATCTGGAATTGTACAGCACAACATTTTCACTCGACCATCTAAAAAAGGCTAGCACACTTGCTGACAGCATGATCGATTTATTCTGGGATAACGATCATGGTGGATTTTACTTTAATGGAAATGACAGTGAGGAACTGATTTCAAGGGAGAAAGAAGTCTATGATGGTGCCCTGCCGTCTGGAAATAGCGTTGCGGCGGTGCAGCTTGTCCGTTTAGGGTTCTTAACCGGGGAAGCAAAATATCGTGATAAAGCGGAGGTGATGTATTCCACTTTCTATCAAGATCTGCATCAACATGCACATGCGAGCACCCATTTTCTCCAGAGTCTGTTGCTAACGGAAAACCCGACAAAAGAAGTGGTCATACTTGGCGATGAAATTGATCCGGACAGGGAAAAACTGCTTAACCAGCTTAAGGAACAATTTTTACCTCATGTAACAGTACTCGCCAGCGAATCTGCTAAAGATTTTGCTGGCGTTGCACCGTTTGCAGCTGAATATAAGAAAATCGGGGATAAAACGACTGTTTATGTTTGTGAGAATTTTGCTTGCAAGCAGCCGACTACGGATGTGAATGAAGCGCTGCATAACATTCGTATCCATTAAAAATGGAGGTTAACCCCTCCATTTTTAAATCTGTTACGAAGTATTATCAAACAATTCATCAGTAAGATCCGTTACCTTATTCAGCAACCCGCCATTTTCCTCTTTGTCCTTTTCCTTGTCAGCTTCTTTTCCGGATGAATTTTCTTTTGCGGGTGGTTCTGATTTCTGATCCCCCTTTTTGTCGGAATCGTCATTCACGGCCTTATCTTCATTTTCATCGCCTTCTTTATTTGTATCCCCTGTATTATCATTATCACTGTTTTCTTTTGGTTGGTTTTCCTTATTGTCATTGTCTCCGCTATCTTTATTTTCTAATTCTTCCTCGCCAATTTCAATGGCTTTTAGATGTTCCACTATCTTTTCAAATGCTTCATCCGGAAAGGCATTCTCATCCTTCATAATAGATGTCTTTAATTCTGTTAGATCTTTCTTAATGGTATCCATCAGATCTACTAATGCAAGTTTTCATCCGGAACAAAGCAATCTTCCATTATAAGCTCGGCTGATTCGTCTTCTGTCGGTTGAAACGCTATCACATCTATTCCTCCCCGTTTATCGCGTAAAGCTTCTTTCTGAATGTTATCAATCCTGGACTATTTCAAGAGAACCCTGCAGATGGTGTGCTTACAGGGCTGATGGAAACAATTTATTGTGTTGCTGAGTTATAGGAAGATAATATATCCTGAAGCTTTAAAGCTAGCCCCATATTTCCCTTTATCTTAAGTCGGCCGCTCAAATTTTTGCGAAATCCTCTGAAGCGATTTTCAATGTACAATCCGGCTTTTCTTTTTCACCTTCAGCAGCATAGCTATCGTCACCACGCAGAATAAGCTGGTACACTCCTGCCTCTCCTCCGTCCAAATCAAACTGGTAAATTGCTTCTACTCCCTTTGCGCGACTTGGATCTTCTTTAAATGCGGCATCAATCCCACGGAAAATAATTTTTATTTCTGCCAAGTTTATTTCTCCTCCTTCGTCCGTCGTTAGAGCTATCGTACATTCAGAAGCTGTAAAAACATATTCCGTAATATGTCGGGTTTTTATCTGTTACCCGGTTTATTACCCTATCTTTGTATTTCATTGCTTAAGTGGATCAAAAAAAGCACCGTTCTTCCTACATATTAAGAACGGTGCTTGTAATCGATGATTATTTTATTGATGTTGCATGATACAGGTTTATTCGATCGTATAGCGATTGATTCGGTTTACTTTGTCACCTAATGATTTCTTAAACATGACCGAATAAGATTCATTCGTGAAAAAGAACCAAATGTGATTCTTTCCAACCTGACATTCTCAGGAAACATTCGTTTACTAATTTCCCGTTCTGTATATCCCAAACGATTCAGACGAATAATCTCGTCTCTTGTCTTTTGCAAATAAGCCAATTTTCGGGTCATCATTTCTTTTCCATTACGGATAATCCCCTCATGACCGCAAAACACGATTTGATAATCATAAGTGTTCAGCTTTTTAATCGACTCAATATATCCTGAAATGGATTCTTCCTTCATAAATACTTTAGGATATGGTGTAATGTACAAATCTCCTGTGAAGAGCCATCCCTTGTTTGGTTCGAATAAACAGACATGATCTTCCGTATGACCAGGCGTATGAATTGGATAAAAGGTATGAGTTGAAGTCCGAATGCTATCAGGGTAGGGCTTGGGTGAAAAAGCAAAACGCGGCCCAACAAACAGCTCCCGGTACCAAGGGATACGGGCTTTTTTGTTCGCCTCTCGTACCATCTCTTCGTGACAAAATATTTCTGCATCCGTATGTTTCGCAATCCACGAGACCATTCCCGTATGATCTTCATGGGAATGGGTTAGTGCCACTTGCCTGATATCCCATGATGGAAAAACGCCCTTCAGGTTTCGTTTTTGAATGCGTGGGCCTGTATCAACAAGCATCCCATCAACGAAATACAGGTAAACAGACATGATCGGAAAAAAGGGGTTAACCGCAATTTTTACTACTTTTATATCTTCGTATTGCTTCCACTTCATTTTTTTCATCCCTTTTCTAGGTCTATCCTTTATTTAACACGATTAAAAGTAAAAATGCTATCCCTTTTATTGAAGGTTTGGTGTCAATTAATTTGTCACAAATTATAATCTGGTCAGATGGAATAAAGTTAAATCGATATCACTGTCTAATTTGCCAAATTTTAAATTAATTTTGGTTCAGCAACAAATCACGGGATTATCGACAATAATATGATAATAGAAATCCTATAAGTTTTAAATGAAATGTAGTAGGATAATGCAGAAAGAGCTTAGGAAAAATATTCTTAAGCTCTTTTTCCATAACCTTAGATGAGATAATCTTTATGGATGGATACTGTGATGCTTCCTTATTACGTGGAGGACTAATAACAGCAGTGTATTTTCGCTTCGTTTACTGTTACGCGGATTCACGATTAGAATTTTTGCCTTACGAATGAAAACTTTCCGTTTCGGTCAGCGACTTTCCACTCATGATCGGCAATATTCTGCGTCCAATTGGCTAATTTCCGTGTCTGATCGGTAATTCCGTAAATACAGAAAAATTCTGGCATCTTTCTGATTGTATTTCCATGAAGGATTTTCCCGTTCCAAAATAGAATAGTTAATGTAACAATGTTCCAAGGAGGGAATCATTCATGGCAAAAAAGATTTTAATTCTCGCAGGTGATGCAGTAGAAGCACTGGAAATCTACTACCCATACTTCCGCTGTCTGGAGGAAGGGTACGAGACAACAATAGCCGCATCCAGTGTGAAGAAGCTCCATACGGTTGTCCATGATTTTATCGGATGGGAAACATACACGGAGAAAGAGGGATACCTAATCGAAGCAACAGCAACATTCGAGGATGTCAATCCAGCAGAATATGACGGACTGATCATCCCTGGTGGCCGTGCTCCTGAACATATTCGGCTTAACGAACATGTCCCGGAAATTGTCAGCCACTTTTTTGCGGCGAATAAACCAATCGCTGCTGTCTGCCATGCAAGTCTTGTGCTTACAACAGTAAAAGAACATCTGAAAGGCCGGGCAATGACAGCTTATATTGCGTGTAAACCGGAAGTGGAAGCGGCTGGTGGCAGTTATGTTGAGGAAGCCTTGCATACGGACGGCAACCTTGTATCCGGACACGCTTGGCCAGATCTGCCTGGGTTGATGAAGGAATTTATCAAACAGGTAAACCAGGCTAGTGTAGAGGTGTAATTTTTAAGGGCTTCGGTTTTTCGTATGGATAACTATCACAAAAGGTTGAATGAATGATTGCAAAAATTAATACCAACACCCGAAAATGATGTTGGTATGTCGTCCAAGCGAATCATCTCCAGCATAGAAACTCAGAATTTCAACTGGCGCTTTTTTGTATAGAAGGTAAAATAAGAACAATCCAAACTATTAACGAATACCCAATTTCAATAAGCGAATGAAGAACATTCTTCATTCGCTTTTTCCTCGGTTAACCAATTTAAAGCTTATTTCTTCAGCTTTGCCAGCTGCTCGGCCAAAGCATTATTCTTAAAGCCATCATCCTGTTTTTTTAAATACTTGTTGACGTCTTTTTTCGATACGTGGGTCTTTTTCTCCCGCTGTTTCCGTTCATTAAATGTTGACAGTTTTTCCCTGTGTCCACATTTGCAAATGAACATTTGACCTTCACCTTCACCGCGTAGTTCCATACGTTTATGGCAATTTGGACAGCGTGCATTAGTATTCTTCGCGATATTTTTCTTATGGCCGCATGAGCGATCCTGACAGACAAGCATGCGTCCGTGTTTATTTTTAACCTCCAGCATTAGTTTGCCGCATTTCGGACATTTCGTTCCTGTCATATTATCATGTTTGAACTTGGCATCGCTCGTCTTGATCTCATGAACAACCTCGCTGGCATAATCCTTCATTTCTGCGATAAAACGTTCTTTCTTCAGCTTACCATCAGCAATAGCACCAAGTTTTTGTTCCCATTCTGCTGTTAAGGCAGGGGAACGCAATTTTTCCGGAACCAGGTCAAGCAGCTGCCGTCCCTTTGACGTAATGAAAATATGTTTTCCTTTCATTTCCATATACTGGCTGTTGAATAGCTTTTCAATAATATCTGCACGGGTTGCTACGGTCCCGAGTCCGCCGGTTTTATTAATCGTTCCGGCCAAATGTTTTTCGTCCTTGGCCATGTAGCGAACCGGATTTTCCATTGCTTGCAGTAACGCCCCCTCCGTAAACCGTTCCGGTGGCTTCGTTTCCCCGCTTGTCATCATTACTCGCAAATTCGCAAACGTGTTTCCCTTTTCCATTGCTGGTAAACGCTGATCATCTGCATCCTCTTCATCGGTACCATTTCGATCGTAAATTTCCTTCCAGCCCTGCTGCTTGACAATTTTTCCTTTTGCTGAAAAGCGTTCATTGCCAATCTCCGCTACAATGGTGGTTTGTTCATATTCGTATGGAGCGGACAATACAGCTAAAAAGCGTTTGACAACCAGATCATAGATTTTGCGTTCCTGCTCGGTTAAATCCACCAAATTTACCGGTTGTTCAGTTGGAATAATCGCATGGTGATCGGAAACTCTCGCATTATCGACAACCGATTTCGGCAGCTTCCAGTCCCGTTTTACCACTTTGCCGGCAATACGTGCATATTGATCGACACCACATGCTTTCACACGGTCTTTCAATGTCGGAACAATATCGGTTGTGATCACCCGCGAATCTGTTCGTGGATAGGTCAGTACTTTATGCTGCTCATACAGCTTTTGCATTAGTGATAGTGTTTGTTTTCCGGAAAAGTTAAAAATCCGGTTTGCATCACGCTGCAGTTCGGTTAAATCGTATAACTGTGGTGCATGTTTCTTTTTAAAAACTTTATCGACACTAACAACTGCTGCCGATTTATTTTTTACCGCTTGCACTAATTTTTCTGCTCGCTCTTTGGAAAAAATCCTGCTATTGTTTTTTGCATCACGCCACGTTAGTTTAAAGCCTTTCGTCGTTTTTGCCTCGATTCCGTAAAACTTTTCCGGCTTAAATGACTGAATTTCCTTTTCCCTTGCTGCAATCATCGCAAGTGTTGGTGTCTGTACCCGGCCACCCGATAATTGGGCGTTAAATTTTGTTGTCAATGCGCGGGTCGCGTTCAGGCCAACATACCAATCCGCTTCCGAACGGGCAACGGCAGAAGCATACAAATTTTCATATTTACTCCCAAGCTTCAACTGTTTAAATCCATCACGAATCGCTTTATCGGTTACGGATGAAATCCAGAGACGTTTCAAAGGCTTATGGACACGTGCTTTTTCAATAATCCAGCGGGCAACGAGTTCTCCCTCACGTCCAGCATCCGTTGCAATAACAACTTCGCCGACATCTTTGCGGTTCAATTGTGTCTTTACTGCGCTAAACTGTTTACCTGTTTTTTTCATCACAACCAATTTCAAATGCGGAGGAAGCATCGGTAGATCATCAAGCTTCCATGTTTTATATTTATCATCATAAACCTCTGGATCGGCCAAGGTTACCAAATGCCCAAGCGCCCATGTGACGATGTAGTTTGATCCTTCCAGATAGCCATTGCCTTTTTTTGAACAATGCAATACACGGGCAATATCCCTGCCGACGGATGGTTTTTCTGCTAGTACAACCGTTTTACTCATGTAAAAAATCCTTTCTCTATGATAAATCCCTACTTTCTACTTTATCACAAAATGAAGTTCGACACCTCTTTTCAAACACAGAAAAACGCGAGTATCAGCCTTACAGGCAGGCTATCAGACCGGTGATTTAGACGAATAGCGAATTTTATTATGAAATTAACCTTCTGTTTATTTAAAAAGGCTGATCTAATTAAATCAGATCAGCCTTTAACACCCCATGGCGACATCCTTTACCCCAACGCTACATCCAAAATCATCATTACCGTAAAGCCGATCATTAGTGCTATTGATGCTAAATCTTTATTTCCTTCTTCTTGGGAGCCTGGGATAACTTCTTCCGCAACAACGAAAATCATTGCACCGGCCGCAAAGCTTAGTGCGTATGGCAGCAGTGGTTGAACAAACGATACGGCCAATACGCCAATAATCGCGGATATCGGTTCAACCATACCGGAAAACTGTCCATACATAAAACTTTTCCTCCGGGACATCCCATCCCGGCGGAGTGGCATCGAAACTGCGACACCTTCCGGGAAGTTCTGAATGCCAATCCCTATCGTTAATGCCACAGCACTGGCTAATGAGGCCGAATCGTACCCGGCCATGACCGCACCAAAGGCAACCCCGACAGCAAGACCCTCTGGAATATTATGTAAAGTTATCGCAAAAACAAGCAATGTGCTCCGTTTCTTTTTCTCAGGATGGATCCCCTCTGCACTTTCCAGAGGTTCGCGCGGGTGCAAATGGGGCAATATTTTGTCAACGCTCCATAGAAAAAAACCGCCAAGCAAAAAACCAATTGCTGCAGGAATCCAGCCTGGCAATGGTCCATCTTCTGCCATTTCCAGCGCTGGTGACAATAAGGACCAAAAACTCGCTGCGATCATAACCCCACCAGCGAAGCCTAACATACTATCAAGAAATTTTTGATTCATATTTTTGCTTGTAAATACAACTGCAGCACCGAGAGCAGTCATCCCCCAGGTAAACAATGTGGCAATGGTTACCTGAACCAGAATATTTAAATCCAGAAAATAATCGATCATGATGTCACTTCACGTCCCTTTTATATATTCATCATTCGTATATTCACCCTATAGTGCATGTTTAAAATGTTGCCGTTTATCCCCTTTTACATTAAATATTTTCTTGGATAAATCAAATTTACGGCACTTTTATATTTCTTGTCAATTATATAATCCAAGCAGTTCCGTGAAATCCGACTGAATTTTAACATCAACTAAATTAAAGCATTACCTTGTTTGTGGAAATGGGCTTTCTTCAAGCCTCACAATGAAGCCGGTTTTCCATACAATGTTTTTAGAAGCTGATAAAGGATATGATAAATATGCTGTTTTATACAGGATTATTCTTCTTAGTTATCGCGGTTAGCTTGGATGGATTTGGCGTTGGAATAGCTTATGGAATGCGCCGGATTCGTGTACCGCTTATCGCCCTATTCATTATCATGCTTTGCTCCGGTGTTATCGTTTTAACTTCGATGACAATTGGAAGCATGATAACTTCTTATATTTCTGCTTATACCGCAAAAATAATTGGCGGGTTAATCTTAGTTTCAATTGGTATATTTTGTTTGTGGAATGTATTGAGATCAAGAACAGATGATGCTGTTGATCCATCAGAAAATAGCGTTTCCCAGCTCAACCAATTTAAATCGGTACTAAAAGAACCACAGCAGGCGGATCTGGACCAATCAGGAGTTATCTCGATCCAGGAAGCCATTTTACTTGGGTTTGCACTCGCGCTAGATGCATTTGGAGCCGGATTAGGTGCAGCAATGCTTGGTTATTCACCATTGGTAACAGCAAGCCTTGTAGCATTCATGAGCGGAATACTGGTTTTTGGCGGCATCCATATCGGCATATTTCTATCCAATAGCAAATGGATGAAAAAAATGACCCTGCTGCCACCATTTTTATTAATAGCACTGGGGATTTATAATATGATATAGTCTGCAAAGGATCGTGGATAAATTGATTCTTGTAAAAGGTAGCGATTCCCATACTTGGAGATTGCACGCTTTATCTACGTGTCCGCTGGGATTGTTAACATTGCCCGAACCCTGGCAATGTTGCGCTTCATTACCATATAATCCTTTACATTAAAGCAGTTTCATGATCATTCCAACCATAAGAGAACTGCCAAAAAGGCTTATATAATCAACCCGGCAGCCATTACATTACAAGATTGAGATGATCCAGCCAATCACTACAATTGCACCAATTACCATTAATATCGTTCGTATCATGTTTTCCATCCTTTCATTGGTATATATGAATGAATACCCTAAAGATGGAAGAAAAAACACATGCATAATTATGTATCAAGCAAGACGGGTTGATGTTTCGCCGGGTTGGGTTGATGTTTCACCGGGTTGGGTTGATGTTTCGCCGGGTTGGGTTGTTGCCCAGCCACATCAATAAATATACTAGTAATGCTGTTCCCTAGTATAACATAGGAGTGTTTGTCAGCATGATTTCGACATTAAAAAACCCGAGCGAGAACGAAACATATTCCCCGCTCGAACTAGCCGGAAAGTATTTAATCTCGTGGCCGTTCTTTTAATTCTTCCCCATTTTTGCCTTCAAACCGGAGTCCCCAGCTTGTAATTGCCGCAATCAGCATGACGATCACCAGTAACCAGCCTTGAAAAACAAACGGGAAAACCGATGTTGGTGTAACAACCGGCAGCCAGTCATACGTTTCCTGCATTAGTTTAATCGTTGACCAGCCAAGTAATACCGGTGCACCCCACGGGAAAATATACCCTAATGCCGATGTTACGGCATCAAGCATATTTGACCGGCGATATCGATGAATTTTATACTTTTCACCTAATTCTTTTACAAATGGTGCCGCGGCAATTTCAGCAGCTGTATTAATGGTTATTGCACTGTTTAGCAAGGCCACAATTCCCCAAATCGCTAGCTCTGCACGGCGAATGGAATTTTTAATCCACTTAACCAGCGCACCCGTTAGTGCGGCCATTGTACCGCCAAGTTTCATTAAATGTGCCGCGGCAACGATAAGCAAAATCAGAATCGCCATATTCATATAGCCCATTACGCCGTCCACTAGAGCTCCTGAAATAACATTGTCGGAATCTTTATTAAAGCTAATAATATCTGCGAGTGAGCCCAAATTCATAAAAACAATCAGTGGTATGGAAACAATAATTCCCCAAGTTAGCGAGGTAACAAGATGCTGTCCGGTTAATGCTAATAGAAGAACGAGTGCAAATGGAATCAGCATAACCAATCCAGTCGGGTTAGTTGAATCCATCATTTTATTTAGAGCTTCCTGATTTGCATTGGCTATATCTTCGCCACCGCCAAATATGGCAAATAAAATAATAGTAGGAATTGCTGCCATTATCGAATACTTGAACCTGCTGCGAACAACGCCCGGAACATCGGCATCCTGTGTTGTCGCGGAAACGATGGTTGTATCGGAAACAGGTGCCAGGTTATCACCAAACACCGCGCCAGCCAGGATCGCTGCAAATAACATGGTCGGATCCCCGCCAACCGCAACACCGGCAGGATACATCAAGGTACAAAACGCAACCGTTGTACCATAGCCAGTTCCTACAGCGGTGGAAAAAATCGAAGCTCAACTCCTGAAACGCCACCAAGCCAGACAAGCCCTTCAACTAAACCTCCTACTTGTAAAATTTGCGCAAACATCCCTGCGTAAAACCAGGCAACAATTGCGACAACCCCAACCGGCTGTGCTAATCCATCAAATATACCTTGCGCATAGTCAGCCAATTTGCTTTTACTAAAAAACAAACCGAGTGTCAGTCCAATAAGCGCCCCCATCACGAGTCCGATTTCCGACGAAAGCTTTAACACGCTTATCGTTATTGCCCAGACAACGAAAAATATCAGGGGAACTGCTGCCCCAAATGCTCCAAAACGAAAATCCAGCCTCTGTATGCGCTTACTTCCGGTAACCTGAGCCAGCTCCTTTTGGTTACTTGCCATCTTTCTCTCCCCCATCTTTCCCTAAAATATAATATTGGCAACCGCAATTTATAAGCGTTTGCCCACTCTCTTACTAACCTTATCATAAAAATAAGAAAAGCAAAATAGGCTCAGATTCCTGTGATGGGATCTGAGCCGTTCGCTTTTTGCTACCGATCTCTGAAAAAATTCTCAGCCTTTTCCAAATAAATTTCTTGATCAGACGATAGATCATATTCCTCTTCAATTGCACTCACGGGACAAACTGCCTTACATGCTGCACAATCTATACAAACATCCGGATCAATATAAAACTGATCTGGACCTTCCTCTATACAATCAACAGGGCAAACGCTGACACATTCTGCTGCTTTCTCTTTGCCACATGGTTCCAGTATTACAAAAGCCACTACTTTTTCCCTCCCCGTTTAAAATAAGGTTCCAAGTTAATTTAATACTATATTCCCTGCATTTTTCAAGTGTTTCGCTTATTATAGCACTCCATTTATAAAGATTTCAGGAATGACAGACAGCGTTTTGCGCTTTTTGATAATTTCATTGTATTTTGTGTGTTAATTTCTTGATCTGGAAAAACTTATGCCTTCTTTTTCTTTCCGTGTTGATCGATCGGTTTTACGTTGTTCTTGATCAATTTCGGGATGTTCCTGATCGATTTCATGTATTGCTCGATCGATTTTGTTTGCTTCTCGATTAACCCCGAAGTGCTCCCGATCGATTTTGCATGTTACAACCTGTCTCAAAATATAAATGCTGATGCAGCGCACATCCCGGATTAAAGCCTGCACCACATTCAGGGCATAAGGCACCACTATCCAAGTATGCTTGAATTGTCAGTTCCGTTCCACATGCTCCGCAAAGAACAGCCCGCCGACCAAATTCAGCTTGCGGCCATACCTTCGTATATCCACAGCCTTTTTCCACATGGCATTTGTAGCAAGCAAAATATTCCCCGCAACAGTAAAATTTTATTGCTATCCGATCATTTTCTCCGTGATAATGACGACATCTGGTTTCCGTATCAATTGCGCCATGTACTTCATGCATCATATTCCCCCCTTGGTAGTTTTATTATACCAGCCTTCGGGAATAGAAAACTAACCAAGAAGTTACAAGGAGTGTTGCAAATGTATAAATATAGTGTCACACCAAATAAGGATGTTACTGCCTGGTATGTAAAGCTTGAAGATGTAGCACCAACAAATGAGTATGCTGCAAAAGATGATGCCATTGAAAAAGCAGAACAAATAGCAAAGGAAAATAAACCAAGTAAAGTAACCATCCTGGATAAATATCATCAGGTTGTGGAGGAGAAAATATTTTAATCGTGCATCAAACGAATACGCTGTCGGTATGATCGCTCCATACCGGCATTTATATCCTTTTTACACCTTAACACCACCATGATATACCAACACGCAGAATTTTTAGTCGAAACATTAGTATAGCAGTTCATACAGCAGAACAGTTATTTAACCTATGGCCAAGAAAAATGACTAATCTATTGACATACTAGTACACATATGGGATGATTATAAATAAGAAGTAACAACTAAGATAAACTGGCATTCTACGTAATGTTTTTGACCATGCTTATTCACACTGGCGCGACTAAGGGGTCGCAAGGACGTCAGAGCAGGTAGGGCTGACGTTGCTTAAGTTAGAAAACACCCAGTGGAACAAGACCGCGGCATGAGTGAATTCCTGAACAAAACTAAGATTTCTCACGACGTAAATTAGCATCAATTGATTAACAATAACAAGAATTCCCACCCGATCATTTTCGGGCAAAAAATAAAATGTAAAGCTTATGTGTTACTTTAGTAATCAAAGGGGTACCTTAATCATGAAGGTGCCCCTTTTCCAATTACATAACTTTATAAGTGAAAGTAGGTTGTACGATGAACACTTTACCAATCGGAACTATTCAAACCATGACCGTCCTGCGCAAAATCGAGACCGGTTATGTATTACAAAAAAATACAAATGAGGTGCTCATGCATCATAATGAAACAGAACATGAACTGGAGCAGGGTCAGCCTGTTGAGGTATTTTTATATCTGGATAAAAAAGGACAAACGGTTGCAACGACCCATCTCCCATCAATCCGAATGGATACATATGATTGGGCAGAGGTCGTAGAAGTAATTCCGAATTTAGGTGCATTTGTCAACATTGGCATTGCAAAAGAAATACTTGTCTCGAAGGATGAGCTGCCGTTATTTGAAACTGTATGGCCCAAAACCGGTGATATGCTGTACGTTACGTTAGGGAAAGATCGCAAAGGACGTTTACTCGCAATTCCAGCGACTGAGGGTGTCTTTGCCAGGGAATGGGAATTAGCTCCGGAAAATGTGTTAAATACACCAATTAGCGGACGTGTATACCGAACCAGCAAAGAAGGAACGGCAGTTATTACGAATGAGGGCTATCGCGGGTTCATCCATCACACAGAACGAAAAAGGGAACCACGTCTTGGAGAATGGGTAAACGGACGTGTAATTGAAGTAAAAGATGATGGTACACTAAATATTTCGCTCCGCCCACTAAAACAAGACAGTATTAGCGAAGATGCTGAAGCAATTTTATCCCACTTGGAAGAAAAAGGTGGCATTATACCGTTTAGTGACAAGAGTGATCCTGAAGATATACGTGGTACATTTCAAATCAGCAAAGCGGCATTCAAACGTGCACTAGGCAAACTTATGAAGGATGGAAAAATTGAACAATATGACGGGAACACCTACCTAAAGTAAAAATATACCTATTAATAGCGAATGATGAAAGCAGCGATTACCTCAGGCTGCTTTTTTAGCTTCATAGAAATTTGAATTTTCCATCTCCTATATGAATACAATGATAATAAGGCAAGCAAGGTACTTAGCTATCCTTTATCCTCTTTAATAGCTGCTCGCCTTTTTACAAACGGATCTGGCGTGTGTGGGTCAGGACAACGACAACTACATTGGCAATACGACTGATCTGGAAGGAGGTAATTATGTAAACTTAACTATTCTTTTAAAGGGGGATTCGATGAAAAAAGGATTTATCTGGCAAATTGTCGGGGCTTTTGTTTTGGCAATTATCGTCGGCTTGATTTTTGGCGATAAAACCACGTATATTCAGCCGCTTGGTGATTTCTTTCTCCGGTTAATTAAATTCATTATCGTACCATTGATCCTGTCAACCATCATTGTTGGGGTCACAAACGCTGGAGATATTAAAAGATTAGGGCGTTTAGGTGGCAAAACGATATCCTACTATCTAATCACAAGCTTTATAGCTATCTCAATCGGTCTTATCGCCGGATTTACCTTTTCACCCGGAAGCGGTATGGATCTGCAAGTAAGTGAAACGGCTGTTGAACCAAGCGAAACGGACGGTGTTGTGCAAACAATCTTAAACATTATCCCACTAAACCCCATCGAAGCACTGGCTTCCGCTAATGTGCTGCAAATTATCTTTTTCGCTCTCTTTACCGGCATTGGCATTAAACTTGTTGGGGAAAAAGCAGCAACGGTTCAACAGTTTTTTGACGGATTTGCCGAAGTTATGTATAAAATAACCGGTGTAATTATGAAACTGGTACCAATCGGAATCTTTGGTTTACTGGCACCGGTTGTTGGGGAATACGGCCTCACCGTTCTATTGCCATTGATAAAATTAATACTTGCACTAATTGTTGCATGTATCGTCCATGTTGCAGTGGTTTATTCAGTTGCAGTAAAATCACTTGGCAAAATGAATCCGCTGCTGTTTTTTAAAGGAATCTTTCCGGCTGCAGCGGTGGCGTTCAGCACGTGCAACAGTTCTGGAACATTACCGATTACAATGAAAAACACGGAAGATAACCTTGGCGTGTCAAAAGAGACATCAAGCTTTATTTTACCATTAGGTGCAACAATAAACATGGACGGAACAGCAATATATCAAGGAATTACTGTCGTCTTTGTCGCCCAGTATTTTGGCATAAATCTTTCCTTTACGCAAATTCTGACGGTAGCACTAATTGGCACCCTTGCTTCGATTGGTGCTGCAGGGGTACCTGGTGCAGGGTTAATTATGTTAACAATGACACTTGCAGTTGTTAACCTGCCTTTGGAGGGGATTGCACTTGTTGCAGGTGTTGACCGGATTCTGGATATGTTTCGGACGTCAGTAAATATTATCGGTGATGCGTCCGCAAGTGTTGTGATTGAAGAATCGGAGAGAAAACGAGTTGTTGGCGAAGCAGCCTCTGCATAATCTAAATATAAACTTGGGTGTGCAAAATACTTTTTTTGCGCACTCAAGTTATGTTTGAAGCGTTTATGCTTACTCTTCACCGCCCGTGTTTCAATGCGCTTTACCATGGCTGAATATTACCTTTTTCATCCTTGTATACAACATGCTCCTTGGCAAATTTAACCGGGGAATCAAGTCCTGCTGCTGCAGCGATCCGGAATAATCCTTTTCGGAGCGTAATTACATAGTTTGCTGTTCGCCATTTTTTCTCATCAATAACAAGAGCTTTTTGCAGCTCCGGATCTGTTGTTGCAACACCGACCGGACAGACATTGGATTGACATTTTAATGTTTGAATACAGCCGACCGTAATCATAAACCCGCGTGCTACGTTAACAAGATCAGCGCCCATTCCCAGCGCAATTGCAACCCTGTCTGGAGAAAATAATTTACCTGAAGCAATGATCTTTACCCGGTCACGAACGCCGTATTTAACTAATGCCTCATGCACCAGTGGGAGTGATGATTTGATTGGCAGCCCAACACTGTCAGTCAGCTCCTGATATGATGCACCAGTCCCGCCTTCGCCACCATCGATTGTAATAAAATCCGGGTTCTTTCCCAGATCTTTTATATGCTTGGCTAATTCTTCGGCTTCGTCCGGACTGCCAATCACAATTTTCATACCAACAGGTTTTCCGGTATGTTCACGAATGCGTTCAATAAAATGAAATAAGGACGGTATATCACTATATTCAGTAAAGCGATTCGGACTATCGACGGATTTAAATGGTTCTACTTTGCGGATTCTCGCTATTTCTTCGGTTACCTTTTCACCATCGATATGACCGCCACGTGTTTTAGCCCCCTGTGCCAGTTTCAATTCAAACGCTTTTATTTGAGGAATTTTACTTTTCTCAAGCAATTCATCCCAGTCAAAGCTGCCATCTTTATCCCGAACTCCGAATAACCCGGGGCCAATTTGCATGATAATGTCAACGCCACCCTTTAAATGGTGTTCGGATAAGCCGCCTTCACCGGTATTCATCCATGTACCTTTGGCAATTCCCAACCCTTCCGACAGTGCTGTTATTGCCTTTTTTCCAAGCGCACCATAGCTCATCGCAGACATACCGATTTGTCCCTTGGCAATAAAAGGCTGTCGCGTATTCTCTCCAATGACGATTGCATCATCCTCCTCAAGCAAATAGGCAAGGGATTCATTTTCTTCCAGTTTTTCTTCTCGTTCTGTAAACAGGGGGTCTTTTAGTAACAAGTACCGTTGTGTCGTCACCTTTGTGTCCCTGTCCATTTTCAGCTCTTCCGTAAGTTTCGGAAACATGGAGTTGCGTACGTAAAATCCTGCTGACTCAAAATCCCGCTGTGATCCAAACCCGATTACATCACGCTTATATTTTGCTGTTTTGACAATATGCTGATAATCCCGGCGCGAAAATGGTTTCCCTTCATTGTCATTGTTAAAGAAATACTGACGCAGTTCCGGGCCAATTTTTTCAAAAAAGTATCGCACGCGTCCTAAAACTGGATAGTTTCTTAGTACCGGGTGCTGCTTTTGCGTACGGTCAACAAAAAATAAATATATCCCAATAATAATTAACACAAGTAATACGATAACAACTGCTACAAACCCGATAATTGTCATCACATTTGCTATATTCATCCAATACCCTTCCTTTAAACATGATCTTATAGGTTTAGAATGTATCAACTTAGGAAAAGTATCCGTCTTAAGGGCGTAAAAAAGAATGACAGCCATTAAATGCCACGATTAAAGAGCGTGTTCAAAAAGGAGGATAAAAAGGACCGAGGCCGGCTAAGTTCTCGGGAGTCCTGTTGCAACGCCGACACTAGCACGTGATAATTTTATTCACTTTCAGGCTCCCTCAGTTGAATATAGTAATTCTACTTATCATCATAATCGAAGTTTTATGAGATCCCAATGTACTAGGGATTTTCCGATAACGACATTTCAACGCTTTTGAATTTCAAACATATCCTCCAACTTTTCCGCCATATAAGTATGACAATCCTCGACCGCAATATTATAGAACATCGGCCCAAGCTCTTCGATGAAAAATTCAAGTATCAATTGTGCAGCCAAATCACCAATTTGCTCGTCCCGTTCCCGCTCAAAATATCCCTTGATTCGTTTTGCCATTTCATTCTTTTGTTCCTTCGTTAGTTCGAATTTCGCTTTCATTTTATTCTCCTTCCATTTCAAAACAATACTTCTTGTCACCATTATAACAATGTTACTTTTCCATCGATATATTGCCGGCAAATTTCGTAAAAGAGCAGGAATTCTTTTCTCTTTGTCGAAATAGTATCTAACTAAAAAGGGGGCACATTATGCAGACATTTGAAAATTATACATATGAACGGCCAAACCTGGAAAAAGAAAAAGTGTCTTTCAACGAGTTGCTTGATAATTTTATAACCGCTGCTTCCGTTGATGAGGCAACAAAAGCTATTAAGGAAATCAACGCGTTTCGAGACAGACTATCAACTTTATTCAATTTGGTGTACATTCGGGCATCAATTGACACCAATGATGCGTTTTACCAAGAAGAACGTGATTTTTTTGATGAAATGGAGCCGGAAATTAGGGGTCTAAGCACCGATTTCTATAAGGAATTGGTTCAATCGCCATACCATGAAGAGCTGGAAAACCAGTGGGGAAGCCAGCTTTTTCAACTAGCTGATTGTGAAATTAAATCATTTTCACAGGAGATCATACCTTTATTGCAAAAGGAAAATAAACTGACATCAGAGTATTCAAAACTGGTTGCTTCGGCTCAGATTGAACTTAATGGGAAAACATATACATTAGCACAGCTTGGTCCACTCACACAAAGTAAGGATCGTGCCATACGGAAACAGGCGGCCAAAGCAAGTGCCAACTTTTTCGCGGAAAATGCTGAAAAATTTGATTCCATATACGATCAACTAGTTAAAGTACGACATGAAATTGCCACAACACTCGGCTTCGAAAATTTTGTTGATGTTGGCTATTTACGGATGCAGCGCGTAGACTATGATGCGGAAATGGTTAACGTGTTCCGCAAACAGGTGCGCGATTCAATCGTTCCACTTGTGACAAAGCTCTACGCAAAACAAGCGGAGCGAATCGGGGTAGATTCCTTGAAGTTTTATGATGAACCATTTGAATTCAAAAGTGGAAATGCCGAGCCAAAGGGTTCTCCGGAATGGATTATCGAAAACGGCAAGATAATGTACGAAGAACTATCTACGGAAACAAAAGAATTTTTTGACTTTATGCTTGATCGGCATTTGCTGGACCTGGAAGCTAAAAAAGGGAAAGAGGCTGGTGGATACTGCACGTTCATCGAAGACTACCAATCCCCATTTATTTTCGCAAACTTTAACGGAACCTCCGGGGATATTGATGTGCTTACACATGAGGCAGGTCATGCTTTTCAATTTTACTCTAGTCGTAACATCGGTATTCCGGAATATTTAATTCCAACCTCGGAGGCAGCAGAAATTCATTCGATGAGTATGGAATTTTTTACATGGCCATGGATGGAGCTATTTTTCAAGGAAGATACCGATAAATATAAGTACTCACACCTTGCCGGCGGATTAGAGTTTCTGCCATACGGGGTTGCGGTCGATGAATTCCAGCACCTTGTTTACGAAAATCCAGAATGGTCAACCGAGGAACGTAAACAGGCTTGGCGGAAATTGGAAGAAATTTATCTTCCGCATCGTGACTATGACGGAAATGATTATTTGGAAGCGGGTGGCTTTTGGCAGCGTCAAGGACATATTTATGAGGTGCCATTTTATTACATCGATTATACACTAGCGCAAATTTGTGCATTTCAATTCTGGAAGCGATCCCGTGAAAGCCACGAAGAAGCATGGAAGGATTATTTACATTTATGTAAACTAGGCGGATCTAAATCATTCTTAGGACTTGTCGAAGCTGCAAATTTACGCTCCCCGTTTAAGGAAGGTTGCGTGGAGTCGGTTGTTGACACGATTGAGGAATGGCTGGAATCTGTTGACGATAAAGCATTATAATGAATGGAACTGCCTGATTTAATTCGGGCAGTTTTTTGTTTCGGCTTTAGAGATAGTAGTGATATGTGATCTATTTTCTCTGATAACGCTGATGTTTCCGCTCGAGTTAATGCTCTAACGCTCCAATCTATATTCTTGCTCTCGGGTTGATGGTTCCCTGCTCCCGTTAAGGTTTCTCTTCTCAGCCGAGTCGCTAACATGGTTTGGATAGGTTAAAACAAACGCACAAAGGCAGGGCAATCAAAGCCCCCATAGTGCTTTGTCAGATGTCGAAATCGCCTTGGCACCGGAATCGTACGCACGTTGTACTTCTGCATCTGTTCTAATTAGCCCGCCAGCAATCACCGGTATACCTGTCCGATCTGACACCTCCGTAATTAAAGCTGGAATGATGCCAGGCATAATTTCGATATAGTCAGGCTTTACCCGATTGATGATCTGGATAGTGTTCTCCAGCGCATGGGAATCCACAGCAAACATTCGCTGTACGGCCAAAATATCATGCTGCTTTGCCAGTGAAATGACATTTCCTCTTGTTGATACAATCCCATCAGGTTTTATTTCCCGGAAAATAAATTCAACACCATAGTCATCTGTCTTTAATCCTTGAATTAAATCCGCATGTACAAGTACTTTTTTATTGTTGCGCTTGGAATAGTTGACAAGGGATTTAATTTGCGAAAGTCTTGATTCCAAAAAAATGATGTATTCATGATCGCTGGTAAGCAATTTCTCAAAGTCTTTCATATCCCTCACAGCTGGTAGTATTCCATTAAGTTCTGCGATAATGATCACCTCAAAAAAATTATTGTTCTGAGAATATCATAATTGTTTAAATTCCCATAGGAAAATGGTCAATTTAAATTCCTGCGTGTTATATCTTAGCTATATTCTCTTTCGCAAAGCTTGTCTTAAACAAAATTGGCTGTCCCAATTAACTACACTGAAACAGCCATTTTAGCATTAAAATTCGCGCTCAAGTGTTGCAATAATTTCATCAACCGATTTTCCCATTCCTGCTTCAACTGACGCAACGTAGGCCCCTTCAATCAGTGGAGCTTCAACAATCTTAATATGTTCTCGATCAGTCATTTCCACTGCCATTTCCGCATTCATTTTAGCACTTCCCAAATCATAGACCAGCAACACACCTTTACCTTCATCGGCTCGCTCGATTGCTTTTAGTATTTTGTCAATGCTTGTGCCAATTTGATTATCATCTGTCCCGCCGGCAAGTTCAATCGCCACATCCTGGTTTACTTGCCTGATGATGTCTTTAATTCCCTCAACTACCTTTGGACTATGGGAAATCAGGACAATACCTGCGTAAGCCATTCTCTATCACACTCCTTCACGAATAACACCAGCAAGAGATTCAAACAAATAAAATGATGAAACAGATCCTGGATCAAGATGCCCAATTGATCGCTCTTTCAAGTAGGCAGCTCGTCCTTTAGTTGCCATTGTTTCTTTTGTGTTCTCCATCGCTGCTTTTGCTGTATCAAGCATCAGACTCCCATCAAAATGATCGTTTTCCTGGAGCTTTTCTAAGACAGCTGACCAGACGTCGACAAGGGTTTTTTCGCCAACCTCCGACTTTCCACGTTGCTTCACCCCAGCTACTGCATCTTCCATTCCTTTGGTGAATAGAGGGTAATCGACATCCTGCCCTTTGAAAGCCATTGATAGTTTCAGAAATGCCGTCCCATACAATGGACCCGCAGCACCGCCTACTTTGGACATCAATGTCATTGCCACGTCCTTCATTACATCTGCGACATGCTGATAGGGTTCGCCATCAAGCTTGGTCATTACTTCCCGAAATCCGCGAGCCATATTAATGCCGTGGTCCCCATCACCAATTGCCTGGTCAAGCTCCGTTAGCTCCTGCTTTTTTTCCTGTATTCTTTCATTCGTAGCTTTCATCCATTTACGTGCATGTTCAACTTGAAAAATTTCCACAAGTCTTACCCCCTTCCATTAACTATAAAAAGCCGGAGCAGTTGACGGTGCATCCAATAATTCTTTCAACTGATTGTCCAATTTTAATAATGTCACCGAACAGCCGGCCATTTCTAACGATGTCATGAATTCACCGACAAACGTTTTGTAGACATTCATTCCTTGATCCGCCAAGATTGCTTGTACCTTTCCGTTGACAATATACAATTCCATTTCCGGTGTGGCTCCAAGCCCATTAATCATAACAGCAACATCACTATTAGCAAAATCTAAGTCAGTAAGAATTTTGTCCGTTAATTCACCAGCGATTTCATCTGCTGTTGCAACTTTTTTCCGTTCAATTCCAGGCTCCCCGTGAATCCCGATACCAACCTCCATCTCATCATCCGCAAGTTCAAAGCTAGGTTTTCCTGCCGCTGGAACCGTACACGGACTTGTCGCCACTCCCATCGAACGTACATTACGGATAACCTTTTCCGCCACAGCCTTAACCTCTTGCAAAGAACCGCCTTTTTCTGCCATTGCCCCGGCAATTTTATGTACAAATACAGTTCCCGCAATTCCACGGCGGCCAGAGGTAAATGAACTATCCTCTACTGCAACATCGTCATTGACAACCACTTTTTCCACTTGAATTCCCTCTGCTTCCGCCATTTCCGCTGCCATTTCAAAATTCATGACGTCACCAGTGTAATTTTTTATAATCAGCAATACACCTGCACCACTGTCAACTGCTTTAATTGCTTCCAAAACTTGATCTGGCGTTGGCGAGGTAAAAACTTCCCCAGCCACCGCAGCATCCAACATTCCTTTGCCAACATATCCAGCATGGGCAGGTTCATGACCGCTGCCACCACCGCTGACGAGTCCAACTTTTCCGGAAACGGGCGCATCCTTCCTGGTAATGACGGTTGTATCAGGTAACTGTTTTACACTACCTGGATGTGCAGTAACAAGTCCCTGAATCATATCTTGTACGACTCGCTCCGGGTCATTCACTATTTTCTTCATCCAATTCACTCCCTGTTAGTGTGTGTTCAAAAAGTCGCCACTTATCATTTGGTGACTGTTTGAACATCCCCTATTGCTAGTATTTCCTTACCTGATTTAAGAATACCTGAAAAGAGAGACCAACCCCAGTAGTTGGTCCCTTTACGGCTTATTTAAATTCTCTTGTTGCTCGTACAGCTTTTTTCCATCCATCATAAAGCTTGGTGCGTTTTTCTTCCTCCAGCTCATTTGTAAATGTTTTTTCGTTTTGCCATTGCTTGGAAATTTCGTCTTTATCTTTCCAATACCCGACAGCAAGACCTGCCAAATATGCTGCACCTAAGGCGGTTGTTTCCTGCACAACCGGCCGCTCCACTGGTACACCTAAAATATCGCTTTGGAACTGCATTAAGAAATTATTTTTCACAGCCCCACCGTCAACACGTAAGGTTTTCAAATCAATACCGGAATCGGCGATCATCGCATCTAACACATCTTTTGTCTGATATGCCAGTGATTCAAGGGTTGCCCGAATAAAGTGTGCCTTCGTTGTCCCGCGGGTTAAGCCAAAGACTGCACCTCTCGCTTCACTATCCCAGTACGGTGTCCCCAGTCCAACAAAAGCAGGAACCATGTAAACACCATCCGTCGAATCGACCTTTGTAGCGAAATCTTCACTTTGTGGAGCGTCTTCAATAACCTTCAATCCATCACGCAACCATTGGATAGCAGATCCAGCAACAAAAATACTTCCCTCTAACGCGTACTCTACCTTCCCATCAACGCCCCAAGCTAATGTTGTCAGTAATCCATTTTCCGATTGAACGCCTTCTTCTCCTGTATTCATTAACATGAAGCAGCCCGTTCCATAAGTGTTTTTAGCCATTCCTTTATCAAAACATGCTTGACCAAACAATGCCGCCTGCTGATCCCCGGCGATACCAGCAATTGGTACCTCATGACCAAAGAAATGATAGTCAACTGTATTGGCATATACTTCAGACGACTGACGAACTTCCGGCAGCATGCTTTTCGGTACGTTTAGTATATCTAGTAGTTTATCATCCCATTTCAGATCATAAATATTAAACATCAGTGTCCTGGAAGCATTGGAGTAATCCGTAATATGGGTTTTCCCGCCGGATAGTTTATAAACAAGCCATGAATCCATTGTTCCAAACAATAAGTCACCTTTATCTGCTTTTTCCCTTGCACCTTCGACATTATCAAGAATCCATTTCACCTTTGTTCCGGAAAAATACGGATCAATCAGTAAACCGGTTTTCTCTCTAAATATTTCGTTGTAACCAGCTTCACGCAATTCTTTACAAATGCCATCCGTTTGCCGGGATTGCCAGACGATTGCTTTATAGATAGGCTTCCCAGTGTTTTTGTCCCAAACGACCGTCGTTTCCCGTTGATTTGTAATACCGATTCCAGCTATTTGAGTTGGCTCAACATCAGCCTTTCGCAACACTTCGGCCACGCAGGCAAGCACCGAATTCCAGATTTCATTCGCATCATGTTCAACCCAGCCGGGATGTGGGAAAAATTGCTCAAATTCTTTTTGTGCTGTTTCGATTATGGTACCACTCTGGTCAAAAAGAATGGCCCTTGAACTTGTGGTACCTTGATCCAAGGATAAAATATACTGTTTACTCATAATCATTTCCTTCCCTAATTAATTTTTTATTGTTTCCTCCAGTTTATTAGCTGTTCTCCCTTTCTTCAATTCAGAACTTGCAGCACCAATTAAAATTGCTACAACAATGACACTCATCACCCAAAAAAACGCTGAAAATTCACTTAAAAACATGGCATTGTAGAAAACCGCACCGTAAATACCACCGATAATCGGACCCACGACTGGAATCCAGGAGTAACTCCAATCTGAACCACCTTTTCCTGGTATTGGCAAAAGTGCATGGGCAATTCTTGGACCCAGGTCTCGTGCCGGGTTAATCGCATATCCGGTTGCCCCACCTAGCGATACACCAATTGCCAAGATTAAAGCACCTACAATAAGCGGATTTAATCCTTCCGTAATTTCATTAGCACCGATAAACATCAATCCCAGCAACAAGACAAATGTCCCGATAATCTCACTGACCAGATTGGAGAAAGGGCTGCGAATAGCAGGATCCGTTGCAAATACCCCAAGTTTTGCTGCCTGATCTTTTGTTTCCTTCCAATGTGGCAAATAGTTTAGAAATACAATACAGGCACCAATGATTGCACCAATCATTTGCGCGCTAATATACATTGGAACTTTTGACCAAGGAAATTCTCCTGCAGCTGCAAATCCTAATGTCACAGCAGGATTTATATGTGCACCAGTAAAGTTTCCGACTGCATAAACACCCATTGCTACTGCAAGACCCCAGCCAACTGTAACAACAATCCAGTCGGAACCTTCTGCTTTTGTAGCCTTCAGAACAACACCGCCAACAACACCTCCCCCTAAAATAATCAGGATCATCGTACCAATTAATTCAGCTAAAAACTCAGACATACTTTACACCCCTTTATAAATTTCTAATACAACCGGTTTCATAACAAGAAAAAAATAATGAAGAAAAAGACCCACACTTCAATAGACATACCTTTCCCAACGAAGGTACTACTGAAATGCGGGTCTCCATATCTCCACCACATGATTAACTTGTTACGATAATTATAATTTTTATTGTAACCGTTGTCAATGGTTGTCCGGATTTTCATTGGAGAGTTCCGCATTATTCCATGTCCCAAGTTGGTTTATCAAAAGGATCAGATTACAAAAATATATGCAGTTTATGCATGTTTCATTCTCGAATCATAAAAATCCCGCTAGCTTATATGAAATATATTATTAGGAAATAGTTACGAATATATGCTAAAGTAGCCATTGGTTTGCTCCTGTCAACCATGGCTTGGACACTTAACGGTGGTTTTCGGGCGGTTATAACAACCTCCACCGCTTGTCAGTTATTTTACACTTTTATTGGCAAATCCTTCATTCCCAGGCAACTCCCTGGTTTGTTATAAACTTCTTTTCCCTAAAATCGACTCGGCTAATCCAAAAATAAAAAACTCACGAAATCAGTAGTGGTTTCATGAGTTTTATCAGTTTTTATAGATTTATAGATTAATTTCGCACCAGTCCATGCGGATCAATGACAAATTTCTTCGATGCACCGCCATCAAATTCTTTATATCCGCTTGGAGCTTCATCAAGCGAAATTAATGTTGCGTTTACCGCTTTGGCAATTTGCGCTTTTCCGCTTAAAATCGACTTCATTAAATCACGATGGTATTTCATTACTGGTGTTTGTCCCGTAACAAATGTATGTGCCTTGGCCCAGCCTAACCCTAGTCTGATTCTTAACGTCCCCTCTTTCGCATCGGCCTCAACTGCACCTGGATCACCCGTTACATAAAGTCCAGGGATGCCAAGTTTCCCACCTGCCTTTGTAATATCCATAACTGTGTTTAGTACGGTTGCTGGCGCTTCCACTGCACCCTCACCATGACCACTTGCTTCAAAACCAACCGCATCAATTGCACAATCCACTTCAGGAATACCTAGGATTTGCTCAATCTGCTCCCCAACATTGTCGTGTGCCCGCAAGTTGATTGTCTCACATCCGAAACTTCTTGCCTGTGCTAACCGTTCTTCAATCATGTCACCAACAATGACAACCGATGCACCAAGAAGCTGTGCGGAATGCGCCGCTGCTAATCCAACAGGACCTGCTCCGGCAACGTAAACAGTTGATCCGGTTTTGACACCTGCACTGACTGCCCCATGATATCCGGTTGGGAAAATATCCGAAAGCATGGTTAGATCAAGAATTTTACCATAGCCTTGTCTTTATCAGGAAATTTTAAAAGCTGGAAATCGGCATAAGGAACCATGACATATTCCGACTGGCCACCAACCCAGCCGCCCATGTCAACGTAACCATATGCCGATCCTGACCGATCCGGATTTACATTCTCACAAATATGGGTATCCTGTCTCCGGCAGCTTGGACAACGGCCGCAAGCAATATTAAATGGAACTGAAACCAAATCCCCTTTTTTGATAAACTCGACATCACTGCCAACTTCGATTACTTCACCCGTAATTTCGTGCCCCAAAATCAACCCACTTGGCGCCGTTGTCCGACCTCTGACCATATGCTGGTCACTGCCACAAATGTTCGTGGTAACAACTTTAAGAATGACACCATGATTGCATTTTCTGCCGACGTTAAGTGGATTTACCCCAGGTCCATCATGCAATACTAAATCCGGATAGCCAATATCCTGAACCTCAACCTCTCCTGGCCGTACATAGGCAACCCCACGATTACCAGCCATATGAACCACTCCTTTACATCAGATAGTTGTACACATGTACACGCTATCATTCTATGATCTGGAGTATTTAAACATGCTTCTTTTATCAAACCTTTTACCTATAAAGGTCGATGGCGTAAAAAATTACGGTATGCAAAGCCCTTTACCTCTTCCTCTTTATAATGTTTCAACAGCGCATTAATCAGGTTATGATATTTCGCTGCATTTTCCAGATTACTAATGTAGTGGCTGATTCCATCAAAGTCAGAACCAAAACCAATCTGATGTACTCCGCCAAGTGCACATAAGTGGTCGATATGTTTGAGCAAATCAGCAATCTTGGCGTTCTGTTCGTCACCACTTGTAAAGAGTGGATGAAACACGACATGGATCAGCCCGTTATTCGCGAACATCTGCTCAATTTGCTCATCATACAAATTACGTGGGTGGTTACAAATCCCACGCGCATTGGAATGACTTGCAATCGGGTAATCCGCCAGCTCCAAAATATCCCAAAATCCATTCACAGTGGCATGTGAGACATCGGTAAAAACATGATGCTGATTATTCAGCTTAACGACTTCCTTACCTAAAACCGTTAAGCCACCACCACGCGGTTCCTCTGCTCCGTCAGCACAAAGATTGGCATTATTCCATGTCAAACCAATCGATAAAACACCAAGCCGGTACAAATGGCGCAATTTCATTAGATCATTTCCGAATGCATCCGCACCCTCCAGCGTCAAAACAGCGCCCATCTCCCCGTCCTGCAATGTATCAAAGTCTGCCCAATCTTTAATATGCTTCACCTGTGGATTTTTGCCAACTACCTCTGTATAAAATAAATCGATCTGTTCGAGCGCGTGCTGCCATTTTTCATCTGAAGGTACATCGGGATGAATAAATATGGCAAAGAATTGGACCTTAACACTGCCTTCTTTTAAATTATGTAAACTGCTGTCCAATTGAGCTGAATCCTGAAAATGGATAGGCTCAAGTCCAAACATTTCCCCCCGTTTTGCCATTTGCAGTTTCAGCAGAACATCACAATGTGTATCAATTATGTTCACGTCAAAGACCCCTTTAAGTAGTATAGAGCGTGTCACTGAACACGCTCTTCTCTATCAAACTACATGATTGATTTAATAAATTCAATACTTTTCTCCGCGATCAATTCCTTATCGTTATCCAATGTTGCTACATGGAAACTATTTTCCAACTTAATGATCGAACGATTTTCGAATATGATGGATTCATAGATTTCCTGTGAATTTTCTGGTGGCACAACATGGTCAACCGTTGATGAAAAAATGAGTGCGGGTACATTTATTTTTGCTAAATTACTTCTGACTAGTTTGGACAAATTGATTAGCTCACCCATTGACTTCACAGGCGTCTTCGGATAGGCAAGTTCCTCGACGCCCTCCTTTTTGATGTCGGAACCGATGCCGTCAACAAACTTCGTATCAGTGAAACGGAGCTGTTCATACGTTTCGATCAGTTCAGGCATCTCTATTGCTGCGTTAATTGGCACGATGCCTTTAATTTCCGGATGATTTTCCGCTAAGTACAATGTTAAGGTACCGCCCATTGATAGTCCTGTGACAAAAACGGCTGAACAGGTTGCTTTTAATTTTTCCAGTCCATCCTCAACCGTTTGGATCCATTCCTGATAGGTTGACTTTTCCATATCCTCCGGAGCGGTTCCGTGACCCGTTAATCTTGGCCCATAAATCGTAAAACCCGCTTCAGCCAGCTGCTCCCCCAAAAACCGCATACTTTGCGTTGAACCTGTAAACCCGTGAATGACAAGGACACCTGTATTATTTCCTGGGTAGTAAAATTCCTCCGCATCTTTCATAATATGAAATTCAGCCATATTCTTCACCCTTCTAAAAAATTATTTATTTTAAAAATATTTTATCATAATAAAAACGGTATCAAAAGAGGACCCTAACAAGAGTCCTCTTTCGGTATGCTTACTGACCTACAGCACATTAGCTATCGTTTGCCATTTTGCATACTTTGTTCGGCGATTTTGATCATTCGTTTGACCATTTCGCCACCCACCGATCCGTTTTCACGTGCAGTCGTGTCTGCTCCAGGCTTGACACCTAATTCATTTGCAATTTCCTCTTTCATTTGGTCTATTGCATTTTCCGCACCAGGCACCAACAATTCATTATTGTTTCTTGCCACACTGATCACTCCTTGTGGGTTTTCGAACAGATTTACCTGTTCACTTGTATATTTTGGTTCTCCGTACTTGTCTATCCCTGTCAAAAGATGGTTCATGACGCTTACTGCTCATTTACTTTTTTCCACGTCTTAACAAGTCCATCGACAATCGGCGTAATCACATCATCGTCTTCGTTATAGCGGCTATGTGATAGAGGATTCCAGCTTGTAAACATCCCCCCGACATTTACTGCTACATCCTTCGTTACATTCGTTTCATACATTTCATTTATTGATTTCAAAGGATATGCCAGCACATCATCTTTATCGTAAAAGTTAAGCCATTCCCCTTGGACATTAGCATGATACTGTTTTAATAAAGGGGAAGGTACATGAATTGGTGATCCGAAATCAACATAACGTACTGACCATAACGCCAGCGGACTTCCCATTGTATAGAAGAGTGACAGCGTTTCCCCTTTTTCCAACGGGGTATTATTCATCCGCTGCTTCGTCCGCATGCCGATTTTCTCTTGTCTGAATTGCAGGTCAGCAAAATAATTACTTGCAACGATACTGCCAAGACTATGACTGATCACACATAACGGTGCAGTTGAGCCCGCTCTATTTTTCAGACGTGAAAGGGATTCCGCGAATATCGCGTGCACCTTATCATAGTTTTGATCGCCGCTGACAGTTGGCTGATAGGCAATCGCATCACCAAGGAATTCAATTGTAAACCGTCTCAACCGATCATAATGTAAATTGGCATTTTCTTGTACTTGCTTCCAAAGGGCCGCCTGTTCATCTGCAAATACAACCGACCAAAACACAGGTTCAAACACCAGCTCTTGTTCGGCATTGTCCAGATGAAGCTTTTTCGTAAAATCTTTGGTAATTAGACGCATCATTTCTTCCGCAAAATCTGCTTCGGGTGTTCCTGCTCCATGAAGGATTGCCACGGCAAGTTTCTGGGACATTGGATCACTCCCCAAAATATAGTTATTACCCGAATTACAATATTTAGAATTATTATCATTATACTCTGCGATAGTTTACGCTGACAGATAAGATTGTCCTATTTTTAGCTATTTCATAAAAAATGTTGAAACTGGATAATCCTCATTACGGTAAAATTCTGCTCAATTTACCGACATCTACATTTCCCCCCGAAAGTACACATACAACGTTTTTCCCCTGTGTATGTAGTTTATTAAACATTGCAGCAGCGACAGAGACCGCACTTGATGGCTCGATTAGCTGCTTCATTCTTTCCAGCACAAAGAACATGGCCTGCCGTATTTCATGTTCGCTGACAAGCACTAATGCATCCAAATAGTTTTGTACAATCGGAAACGTCCTATCACCTGGCTGACTTGTTCTGAGACCGTCTGCAATCGTTCTTGTTTCCGGAATAGCAGTAATCTCTCCTTTTTCCAGCGATAAATATGTATCATTTGCCATTTCCGGTTCGACTCCAATTACTGTTACTTGCGGCTTCGTTTCTTTTATCGCGGTTAAGATACCGGAAATCAATCCACCTCCTCCGATCGGAACGACAACTACATCTACATCATCCAATTGTTCCAGTATTTCCAGTCCAATCGTTCCTTGTCCGGCAATAATTAATGGATCATCATATGGTGGAACAAAAACACCATTTTCGAGCCGTGCTAATTCCTGAGCCCGGGGCAGCCGTTCTGCTGATGTAAAACCACATTTTTCAATCTTTCCGTTGTATCCTTGAATGGCAGCAATTTTACTTTTGGTTGCATCCTCGGGTACAACAATGGTTGCATCAATGCCAAGAATATCGGCAATGTATGCTACTGCCTGGCCATGATTTCCGGATGAAGCAGCCGTCACAAAGGTTGCTCCAGCTTTAACAGCTTGCTTCACTTTGTTTGTCGCTCCTCTGATTTTAAAAGCACCCGTTTTCTGCAAATGTTCTCCCTTAAGATACACGTTATTTCCACATAACGAAGATAATTGTTTGGAAGTGATGATAGGTGTTTCATTGATGATATCTGAAATTTGTCCGCGTGCCCGGTGGATTTCGGTTATCGTTATCATGTTTTCCAGCCTCCTGTTTTTACTATAATATTTAGTTTAGAATATTTTGTCTTGGTTGAGCAATTTATTTGCCAGGACTGTCCCGATAATCCCAAAGCACTACCCACTCTTCATCGACGGCCGTCACATATACATCCTGAATAATACTAAAGTTGCCGAACTTTCCACCGAATGACTGTGTTACCGTTACCTTATATGCAAGGTCAATCGGTTCCGCTCCCTCCTCCATTTGCCAATCCTTCACTTCTTCCGGTTCCCCAAGTGTATATGTAAACGTTGTAACACCGAAGTCATTCATGAACACGTGTGGGCGAATTTGCAAGTATTGTACTTTATCAAACTTCTCCTTCATTTGCGGATGAAACATTGCCCATGAATCGGAGAATGCCCCATTCTTTTCGTATGTATAAAATGTATCAACTGCTGCAACCGCCATGTCTTCTGGAGACTTGTGGAGGTAAAAATATGCTGTAATCCAAATAACAACAATAGCAAGCAGCAGAATAACCAGTCCCATGCCCTGACGATGTTTGTTCATACCCAATCGTCTCCTCATCATATGTCCTCTATATTCTTATTCAACTACCGAAGCAAATAGTATAACGTTATGCCTGAAACGGTTACCGCAAAAATGCTGGATTATTACTTCCCAAACATTGGAACACAGTATGAAAAAACTATGCAAAACCACCACCTTTAGTTCCAAACACTACTGTACCTGTTAGCCTATTAAACCTAAATCGGCCAAATCGGCCATCATTTTTTTCTTATAATTTCAACTATAAATGAAAATGATGACTTATTTTTCCCCTCTAAATTTTTGGTATTTTTACGCTACCTTAATTCCAAATAAATCTTGTGATCGGTCCAAAGCAAGGTATATAACGCCCCGTAACCGTTGATATAACGGATTTAATTTTCAATTTGGAAATGTAGTAACCTACTGAAATATGCTGTTTTAGTTGACATTTTTCAATTTTCCCTCTACTGTTTAGTCTGAAATAGATAATTGCTGGCAGGGTTTACATAAGTAGTATAAAAAGGATACTCAAAAGTCACCAAATGGCAGGTGGCGAACTCGGGCGCTGGCGATATAGATTCTTCTGCTAAAACCGCCCTCTTTCGCCAAGCGCAGAAATCAGCACCTCCTATAACAAGCCCAATGCTCGAGCTGCGCTGCGCCTCGACTTTCTGATAACCTACGCGAAATGCTAGTATCCGTTGGCTATTGAGGTGGCGTTTTTAGTCGATCTTCTCATTAGCGACTTTTTGAAACGCGCTATAAGGAAATAACACATTTTTTTAATTAAGCCAAACAAGGATGTAGTAACCAAATAAAAAATGAAATATTGCCATAGGCATTCTAGCTGAAACTTGAGCTAATCAAATTGAAACAAAATTGTAAGATTAACTTTCGATGAAAAAGGTAATAGCTTGTTAAGAGGTATGGACTATACGCACGTATTAAAAAAGCAAAGGGATGGTATCCATGAAGGGCATTATACTGGCTGGTGGAAGTGGAAGCCGATTATCGCCAACTACAAACAGTATCAATAAACATCTTTTGGCAGTTTTTGATAAACCAATGATTTATTATCCATTATCGGTATTAATGTTAGGCAGCATAAAAGACATCATGATTATCAGTACGCCATGTGACCGCCCCAGATTTGAGGAACTGCTCGGAGACGGCTCAACATTGGGCATTTCACTTACCTATCAGGAACAGGAGGAACCAAATGGCATTCCCGAAGCATTCATGATAGCGGAGGATTTCATTGGAAAAGACAATGTCGCACTAATTCTTGGCGATAACATTTTTTACGGTCAAGGGTTTACAACAATGCTTCGGAATGCAATCAAACATCATCAGCATGCAACGGTTTTCGGTTATCGGGTAAAGGATCCGGAGCGGTTTGGCGTCGTTGAATTTGACCATCAGCAAAAGGTACTTTCTCTTGAAGAGAAACCTGCGGAACCGAAATCCGATTTCGCTGTCACCGGATTATATCTTTATGATCATCGTGCGGTTGACCTAGCTCGTAAACTTCGGTTCTCTAACCGCGGTGAATTAGAAATTACCGATTTGAACAGGGAATACTTGAAACGCGGACAGCTTAACGTTCAATTGTTAGGAAGAGGCTTTGCTTGGATGGATGCCGGGACACATGAATCACTATTTGAGGCCGCAGCTTTTGTAAGAAATATTCAGCAACGTCAAGGATTTAAGTTGGCTTGCCTTGAAGAAATCTCTTATTATATGGGATATATACCAAAAGAAATATTATACCAAAAAGGGAAGTCGATGGAAAAAAACGATTATGGTAAATATTTGCTGGAAATTGCTAACCGCAAGCATACACAGCAATATTGGGAAGCCATCGACCGTAACCCAATGTTAGGACTGGTCGAAAATGAATAACCAAAAACCAACTATCCTCATTACTGGTGGAGCAGGATTTATTGGATCCAATTTCATTACGTATTTTTTACAAGAACATTCGGAATATCAGCTCGTCAATATTGATAAGCTGACATACGCCGGATCGACGGAAAACCTTAATGAGATAAAAGATCTGCCAAATTATCATTTTATCAATGGTGATATTGCAGATGAGCAATTAGTAAAGTCTATTTTTTCAGATTTCCCTATTTCAGGTGTTATCCATTTTGCTGCGGAATCACATGTTGACAGATCTATTCAGGATGCCAAACAATTTGTTGAAGCAAATGTTGTTGGAACAACGGTACTTCTGCAAGCTGCCCGAAATGCCTGGGAGAGACTAGGCGTACTTCATGAGCGACGTTTTCACCAAATTTCGACCGACGAGATATATGGATCACTTGATGAAACCGGGAAATTTAATGAACAAACACCATATAATCCGCGCAATCCATACAGCGCGTCAAAGGCCAGTGCCAATTTGCTTGTCAAAAGTTTTGGCTACACGTATGGTATGAACACTGTCATTTCAAGCAGTTCCAACAATTACGGGCCAAGACAACACGAGGAAAAACTGATCCCGACCATCATCGCAAAAGCACTCTCCCTGGAGTCCATACCAATTTACGGTGATGGGAAAAATATTCGTGATTGGCTTTATGTGACCGATCACTGCCAGGCACTTGATTTTGTCTACCATCATGGGAACACGATGGAAACGTATAATATTGGTGGCGGGAACGAGTTGACGAATATTGAAGTTGCAATAAAGATTTGTCAAATTCTTGATCAACTGAAACCCGACATCAAGGCACGTGCATCGATTGAGCACTTTGCCGATTTAATCACGTATACAGAGGACCGCCTCGGACATGATCGCAGGTATGCTGTTGATGACACGAAAACAAGAAAAACATTGGGCTGGAAACCAGTAATGACGTTCGAGCAGGGAATCAAACAAACAGTAGAATGGTATGTGAACAAATGGGAAAAAGTAACCCACTAATTTCCGTTGTCATCCCTGTTTATGGCTGCAGGGCCTGTTTAATTGAACTATGTAATCGCATCAAAAAAACAATTGAAGCCATACCAGCCCGACTTGAGATTATTTTAGTCAATGACGCAAGTCCCGATCATGCATGGGAAACGATCAAACAGCTCAGCGTAAACGATGACCGGATTAAAGGAATTGATCTGGCTCGTAACTTTGGTCAGCATCATGCCATCACGGCTGGACTCGATCATACGAATGGTGACTGGGTTGTGGTGATGGATTGTGATTTACAGGATCGGCCAGAGGAAATAGCAACCTTATATCACAAGGCACTTGAGGGGTATGAAGTCGTTTTTGGCAATCGTACAGTAAGGAAGGATAAATGGATTAAGCGTAAATCATCCCAGCTTTTTTATCGTATTTACGATTTTTTTACCGGACGAAATTCGGATCATACCATCGCCAATTTCAGCATCAGTTCGAAAAAAGTAGTGGAAGGCTTTCGCTGTATGAGGGAACAGAATCGGTTCTTTCCACTATTTATCCAATGGATGGGCTATAAAACGGGATCTGTAGAGGTCGAACATAATGCCAGAAAAGAGGGGAAATCATCTTATAACATTAAAAAGTTAATCACACTTGGAACAGATGCGATCATATCCCAATCCAATAAACCGCTCCGACTATCCATTCAATTTGGTTTTTTGATTTCGTTTGTTTCGTTTTTGTACGGAGTGTATTTATTTGCCCGATATTTTTTTCTTGCTAAACCTGTCCAGGGCTGGACCAGTGTGATGGTATCGATTTTTTTCATCGGCGGACTGATTTTTTTCAATATCGGTGTGCTTGGGTTGTATATTGGAAAAGTATTTAATGAAACAAAAGGCAGACCACTTTATCTTATTCGTGAAACGACAGATGAATTACATAACGAACGGAGCTGATCACTAATGGAATACTTACGCCCGACCCCGTGGGATGAACGGAATTTTCGGATTCCAACGTATGAGGTTACTTCAGTGTCGGAGGAAGCGCTAAAGGAAACTGATCAATATGAGGGGCATTACACGATTAAAGTAAAACCAATGGAGAACCCGGAACAAATTTTAAAGCATGACTTTTATTATATGGACACATTAATTGAGCCAGTTTGCGAAAAGGAAAATTTGGTCGCTTTTGAGCGGGAAGGCACATCCATTTCCAAAGATTATGCAAAGGAAGAAGTACTGGCAATCGCGGAAGAAGCTTTTATGCATGGCCGCTTCCATCGCGATTTTCATATTCCCTCCTCGCTGGCTGACTTGCGTTATATGAATTGGGTCAGGGATTTACAGATGAAGGATCAGATTTTTGCTCTTTATTATCAGGATCAGCTGGCAGGTTTTTATGGGTATGAGGGTGAAAAAGTGCTATTACTTGGAATGAAGGAGGAATTTCGCAGTAAGGGGCTCGCCAAAGCTTTCACCAGCAAGGGATGTCAGGCACAATTTAACGATGGGCACGACCGGCTTCGAACGTCGATTTCTGCTGCCAACGTTGCATCGTTGAATTTGTTTATCATACTTGGTTTCAAATTGAAAAATACAATTGATGTCTATCACAAATTAAACGGCCCGTCCCCGGCGGAAGTGTAGCTATGGGATATGCATATATATTTGGCACCATCTTTTTTACCGTTTATGGGCAATTAATTTTGAAATGGAAGATTGATAAAGCCGGAAGTCTGCCAGAAGTATGGAAGGATAAATTGATTTTTTTATTGCAGCTGCTGCTTGACCCTGTTATTTTATCCGGCTTTCTTTCCGCTTTTGTTGCTTCCCTGTTTTGGATGGCTGCGATGACCAAGTTTAATATCAGTTATGCATACCCATTTATGAGCCTTTCTTTCGTTCTAGTATTTATATTCTCCATCTTATTGTTTAACGAACCAGTGACAATACAGAAAGTTGTTGGGCTAGCTTTGATTGTGCTTGGTATTGTCGTTACGAGCCAGTCATTGTAAGAAGTTTCTTCCGGATGCGATCAGCGGGTTTCCCAGGGTGATCGGCGGGTTTCCCGGGGCGATCGGCGGGGTTCCCGATTTGATCAGCGGGTTTTCCGATTTGATCAGCGGATTTTCCGATTTGATCGGCGATTTTCCCGATTCGATCAGCGAGGTTCCCGATTCGATCAGCGGATTTCCCAATTCGATCGGCGGGGTTCCCGATTCGATCAGCGGGTTTTCCGATTCGATCAGCGGGGTTCCCGATTCGATCAGCGGATTTCCCAATCTGATCGGCGACTTTCCAAGGGAGATCAGCGACTTCCCGGTTTGACTGGCAGTTCAAGGGGACGGAGCTAGCAACCTTTCTTTAGGCTCGGCAAGAGTAAACCAATTTAACGAGGTGAAAACATGATTCCATTTAATAAACCGTGTGCAGTCGGAAGCGAGGAAATGGCAATAGCAGATGCTATCAAAAATAGTAAACTATCAGGCAACAGCCCCTTTGGGAAAAAATGTACCGACTGGTTGGAAAACCAATTAGGATGCGAGAAGGCCTTGTTGACCCCGTCATGTACGGCAGCTTTGGAGATGGCCGCCATCTTAACCGATATTTCCGTGGGGGATGAGGTTATCATGCCATCATACACCTTTGTATCAACGGCTAATGCCTTTGCAATCAGAGGCGCATCCATTCGGTTTGTCGATGTTACACCGGAAACGATGAACATTGACCCAGAACTAGTTGAAGCAGCTATCACGGAGCGAACGAAGGCAATCGTCGTTGTTCATTATGCTGGAGTTGCCTGTGAAATGGATGCCATAATGGACATAGCCGACCGTTACGGATTATGGGTTATTGAGGACGCAGCCCAGGCGCTAATGAGTACATATAATGGAAAGCCTCTTGGTACGATTGGTCATTTTGGCACAATTAGCTTTCATGAAACGAAAAATTTTACGTGCGGGGAAGGTGGCGCACTTATCATCAATGACCAAAATGCTGTAGAGCGAGCCGAAATCATTCAAGAAAAAGGGACAAATCGGCAACAGTTTAAAAAAGGCATGGTAGATAAGTATACTTGGCGTGACATTGGATCATCCTTTCTATTAAGTGATTTAAATGCTGCTTACCTGTCCGTACAGCTTGAGCATGCGGAAACAATTACCGAGGATCGCAAACGGTCATGGCAGCAATATGAGCGGAGACTTCAAGCAGTCAACAACCTTACAATCCCGTTTATCCCGGAAAATTGCGAGCATAATGCCCACATGTTTTTTATCAAAACAAAAAATGAAAGTGAACGTGACGGATTGATCAGCTATTTAAAACAATATGGTATTATGGCAGTATCCCATTATGTACCACTGCACAGCTCCCATGCGGGAAGAAAATACGGGAAGTTCATCGGTACCGATCATTATACAACGACGGAAAGTGAACGATTATTACGTTTACCTTTGTATTATGGACTAGGAGAAGAGGCAATCGATCATGTGGTCAACACTATTTACACGTATTACCAAACATAAATATCCGCTGATCGCTTGCTTGGTTATTCTTGCCTATTTAATGCCATACTACGTACTTGGTGAAGATACTCACATTCGTGTGCACGATAATTTGGATTCGAACATTGTCTGGTACAAACTCCTTGCCGACAGCGGCCATATTTTCACTTTGAAGGATGTCGCACTGCCAAATGTGATAAACGGGTTGCCACGAAGTACGTTACCATCCGGACTTGATGCGATGGTATGGTTGTATGTTTTATTCAAGCCAATAACCGCCTATATCATCGGGCAAACGATAATGCGGTTTGTTGCGTTTTTTGGGATGTATTTGCTGCTGAAAAAAAATCTTCTCAAAAGTGAGCATAAACCACTTATAACAGCTGGGGCGGCGCTTGGATTCGCCCTTTTGCCATATTGGCCATCCGGCTTATTATCGATTGCCGGTTTGCCGCTTGCATTACATATTTTTCTGACAATCCGTTCACAGGGAAAAACAGCGCCGAAATATTATTGGATTACCTTATTTTTGATCCCATTTTTCTCAAATTTTGTTTTAACGTTCGTCTTCTTTCTTAGTCTGATGGGATTATTTTGGCTAATCGATTGGATTCGTAAAAAACGAATTAACTGGCCGTTTTTCGCAGCAATTGCCGGAATGACAAGTATTTATCTAATTAAAAATTACTTGCTCATTTATTCCATGTTTTTTGAGAATGGTTTTACATCACATCGTAGCGAATTAAACCTTGGTCATAAGGATTTACCTGGAACATTTGATTTATTTCTGCACAATTTGATCAATGGCCATACCCATGATTTATCAATCCATTTTTTAATCATATTTCCAGTCATTGGTCTTGCTTTACTGGTGGCTGCTTACCGGAAATTGAATCCGAAACAGCTTTTGGCCTTTTTTCTTTTTAATGTGTTCCTTTCCCTATGGTATGCTCTCTGGTATTGGGAAGGCTGGCGCGTGGTTAAAGATAATTTTATGGTCGCTAACACGTTCAATTTCAGCCGCATTCACTTTTTTGACCCGGCGATTTGGTATATATGTTTTGCCATCGGATTGACCATCTTATGGAAGCATTTTAAATTTTTCAAGCCATTCGTTGTCGTGTTGATTATCGTACAATGCACCATGCTTTTTCAGTTGAACGAAGAAACAAAATACGGCGAAATTGGTACACCGACATTCAAACAATTTTATGCTGTCGAATTATTTCAGGAGATTGAGGATTATATCGGCAAGGATCAGTCCACATACCGTGTTGTCAGCATCGGGATGCACCCGACAATTGCACAATACAATGGATTTTATACACTGGATACATATAACAACAGCTATCCATTAGTATATAAACATAAATTCCGGAAAGTGATCGCTCCGGAGCTTAATAAAAATCCCTCGCTAAAAAGCTATTACGATACATGGGGCGGCAGAGCATACATGTTCGTGGATGAATTGGGAAAACACTATATGTTTGGCAAAAACAGCAAGAAAACAATTGAGAATCTTGCTATTAATACCGATGCCTTAAAAGATCTGGGCGGGGAGTATATTTTTTCAGCATTGCCAATTGAAAATTATCGAGAAAACGGATTGCAGTATGAGCGAAATTTTGTAAAGAATGGATTGCCGTGGCAGGTTTATTTGTATAGAGTTATGAGGTAAATCGCGCCCCACAGTATTAGATACTGCGGGGCGTATTAAAGGCATTATAGCTGCCAGAATTTGGTCTAGTCCTTCATTTCTCCCCCATCTTTCACTTCATCCTTGCCGGGTTCTTTTGACGGTTCTTCAGCTGAACTGTTACCATCTGAACCGTTACCGGAGTCCTCTTCTTTATTATTTCCTTGTTCTGGCTTTACGTTACCCTGGTTATTATCCTTGTCTGTAGCATTATCATCCTGCTCTTTTGACTTATCCATATGATCAGTATTCTTTTTATTGTCCTGCTTATCAACCTTATCCTCGCTGTCCTTTTTTTCAGACTTGCTTTCTGTTCTAGTCTGGTTGCCTATACTCCTGTTGTTAGAGCCGCTACTTTTAGTTACAGTACTGCCGCCTGACTCAGTTTGGTTCTCGGAGCTCCATGAGACTGCGGACTCGCCACCGGCCTTGTTCATATCCGTGTTTATCATATATTCATCTCCATCATCTACTAGTTCTGCTTCATCTTCCAATACCATTTTTTCTACTTCATCTTGGTCTAAAAATGCAATTGACAATGTTTTCTGCGTGTTCGTAAGGCTATTACTAGAATGGTTACGAGCAAGAAAGGTTCTATTTTCATCCGTTTTCGATGCAGCAGGGTTGCTTGTTAGGCTTTTCACAATCCAAAAGCCTCCCCCTGCCAGTGGGATAACAAGTAAAATCGTTGCTATAATTCCTACTGCTTCTTTTTTTACGTCCATCCGTGATCATCATCCTCTATGAAAAAACCAATCTGTTCCGATTTTATCTTTCACTATTTAGACATAATAGGTAAAATTCTCTATTTACATAGTTCGACATTAATTTATAAAATCCTTTTTTAGAAGATAATTTTCCAGACAAATAGGATCCCGGTTTCGATAAAACCTCGAAACCGGGATCCTATACTCTTGTAACCTACTCTCTACCAACCGTTAATCGTTTCAACAATTCAACAAACTGGTCACCAACCTCACTGGTAGAAGCCTTTCCACCCAGATCCGGTGTTAGCTGTTCCTTATCTTCAAGCATTCGTTTTATCGTATGGAGGATAGCTCTTCCCCATTGTCCTTCTTCAAAAAAGTCCATCAGCTGGCTGATTGACCAAATAGCAGCAAGCGGATTGGCAATACCTTTACCGGCGATATCCGGAGCAGAACCATGGACAGGTTCAAACATGGACGGAAATGTTTTCTCTGGATTCACATTTGCGCCGGTCGCCAGTCCCATACCGCCTGTAATTGCAGCGCCAATATCCGTTAAAATGTCACCAAATAAATTGGAAGTAACCACGATTTCGAATCGTTCTGGATTGGTAACAAAATAAAGGCTTGCCGCATCAACGAGATAGGAATAAGTCTTTACATCCGGATATTCTTTCCCGACCTCAGCGAATACCTCATCCCAGAAAACCATCGAATAATTTAGCGCATTACCTTTGCTGACACTTGTCAATGTCCGGTTTGACTCTCGGGCTTCCTCATAGGCATAGCGGATGATCCGTTCGGTACCTTTCCGGGAAAATACACCGGTCTGCAATACGACCTCTTCCGGCATTCCTTTATATAACCAGTCCCCGGCACCTGCATACTCTCCCTCACTGTTTTCCCTGATCACGAGAAAGTCAATGTCCTTTTCTGTTTTTGCTTTCAGTGGTGTCAATGAAGAATGTAGCAATGTAACTGGCCGCAAATTAACATATTGATCAAACTGTTTTCGTATTTTGATAAGCAAATCACGTAATGATATATGGTCCGGAACACCTGGATACCCAACAGCCCCAAGATATATCGCATCAAACGGTTTCAACTGCTCCAGCCCATCATCATCCATCATTTTGCCATGCTGAAGATAATATTCACATCCCCAGGGAAACGTTGTAAATGAGAACGAAATAGACGCGTCCATTCCCTCAATTGCTTGTAAAACTTTCACCCCTTCTGCAACGACTTCTGGTCCAATTCCATCCCCTGGTATTAGTGCGATTTGAAAATTCTTCATCGTAACCTCCTGTATGGTGTCATAAAACCTGTTTTGTTAAAAATAGCCAATACTACCTGCAAACAGAGATGTTACTGTAAAAAGCCCATAAGCAATTTTATGGTATACTTCCTGCATTGTCTGATTCTAGTGAATGACCTCACCTTATCATCCTTTCGGAATGCTTGAAGGTAGGGCTTCCTGTTTCACAGACCATTGCATCTTAGGGGATTCCTAAGACGTCTTACATTGTCTCCACAGGCTTTGTTTAGACTGTTCGGACACAACCTTGCCCTACAGTTTTTCGTGTTCTCATTTAGTCGATGACTACCATCTGATCCAGCTGTTCCATTCCTTTACGCAATATATGAAGACTTGCATTGTGGTCACGATCCAGGATTGTTCCACATCCTTTACAAATATGCGTACGAATAGAAAGAGATTTCTTTACTCGTGTTCCGCATGTAGAACAATCCTGTGACGTGAATGCTGGATCGACTTTTAGCAAGATACTTCCATTTCGTTCACATTTATAGGAGAGCATGTTTCGAAACATGCCCCATCCTGCATCGGAAATGGATTTTGACAAACGTTTGTTTTTTACCATATGCCGGATGTCAAGATCCTCTACGGCAATGATCGAATAGTCTTTAGCCAAATGGTAGCTTAATTTATGTAAAAAATCTCTTCGCTGATTCGCTACCTTTTCATAAAACAAATGGACTTTGCTCACTTGTTTCGCATAATTTGCCGATCCACGTTTCATTTTAGAAAGTTTTGCTTGCGCTCTTTTAAGTTTCTTTTCTGTTTTACGAATAAATGTAGGGTTTTCATAGCTTTTTCCATCGGACAGAACTGCGTATTTATTTATCCCTACATCAATGCCAACTGCAAGATCACGATTGATTGGTGCTGGGTATGCTTGTCCTTCGACACTGAAAATAGCATACCAGCGACTGCCTTGTCGCTTGATGATGAGTTGTTTGATTGTGCCTTCCATTGGTCGATGTAAGTGAATAGGAATTTGCCCGAGCTTGGATAGTTGTAACTTGCCGTTTTCTGTAAAAGATGCTGCATAGCGATGATGTGTATTCGGTTTGAAGCCAAATTGTGGGAAGGTCATGCTGTTGTAATCCTTGTATTTTTTGAGTTTGGGGTAGTTCGCTTCTTTTCGAAAGAATTTGGTAAATGCATGGTCTAGGCGACGGAACACTTCTTGTAAGGCTTGTGATGGTATTTCTTTTAGGAATTCCCATTCTTGCTTGTCTTGTTTCAGTTGCTTTTGCATGTCAAAACGACTATACGATTCCTTCGATTGTCTGTATTTACGTTGTTTGTCGAGAAGTGCAGAGTTGTATGTTAGCCGACAATAGGAAAGCCAAGTCTCCAGTATTTCTATTTGTTCAGGTGAAGGGAAAATTTCATATTTTTGATTCAGTAACATGAATGCACCTCCTAACCCTATTATGGATCATGCGTTTGGGGTTTGCAAGCATCTTACGAAAGCAAACCGAAATTCATCACCCCCTTAGCCTTTAGGGATTGCCAGTAACAGGCTTGAAGAGGGAGACTTCTTTCGGAAGGCAGTTAAACGTATATCCGTGGAATTCGCTCCATTAAGCTTGCCAGCACTTCATCAACAATGCTATCCACCCAGCCGGAAACTTCACGTGCGGAAATTTCTTCATTACCTTGCTTGCCAATTAAAACCACCTCATCCCCTTCTTTGACATCAAGAATTTCGGTAACATTAATTAACGTCTGATCAAGCGAGATGATTCCAACGATCTTGGCTCTTTTTCCGTGTACAAGCGTTTCCCCTTTACTGGATAATGCCCGCTGATACCCATCCCCATGCCCAATCGGCACAACGGCAATTTTTTCTATAGAACGTGTAACATATTTACCTCCATATCCGACACGGGTATTAGCAGGTAATTCATGTATCTGGACTATTTTCGATTTCAGCTTTAACACTGGTTTTAGGGAAATAATCCCCCGTTGTCTTTGAGCCGGAGGATATCCAAATAGTGCAATCCCGGATCTAACCATGTCAAGATGCATGTCACTTCTCTCGATCGCAATCGTTGAACCTCCGACATGGCGAATCGGGAAATTAAATCCGTTCATGTTTAACTTGGATACGGTGTCCAAAAACAGAGCAAATTGCTGTTCCGTCGTTGCAAAATCCCCATCATCGGCACTGGAAAAGTGGGTATAGATCCCCTCCCATTTCAGACTGGGAAGGTTATAGTATGATCGGCAAAAGGCAATTGCCCGTTTGGGATCAACTCCAAAACGGTGCAAACCAGTATCTATTTTGAGATGTACAATAGCTGTTTGATTAAACTGTACGGCCGTCCTGCTGATTGCTCGTGCAATTTCCCCGGATGAAATCGAAGCAGTTAATCGATAACGAATAACCGCATCCACCTCTTCTAATGTGATCGCGCTTAAAATATGAATTGGTACATCAATCCCGTTGTCCCGGAGAAGGGCTCCCTCTTCAACTGTTGTAACACCAAGGCCATCTGCTCCAGCATGAACAGCTTTCCTCCCGATTGGAATAATCCCATGCCCGTAAGCATTTGTTTTGATCACGGCTAATAGTTTGCAAGTATTTATCAGTTGTTTTATCTGGCGGACATTTTCCTTGAAAGCTGACAAATCTATTTCAGCAACGGTAGGATGTTGGAATTTAAATAATGGTGAATGTAGCAAAACATAACACCTCCACTATCATACCCTGTTTGGATTATCCCGCTCATAAAGTGAACGAAATGCTTGCAAAATCTGTTTGGTAATTTCACCCGGCACACCGGAACCAATTATCTGATCATCGATTTTCAAAATTGGTACGATGTCCAGTTTTGTTGCAGTTATAAACACTTCATCTGCTTTCAATAAATCATCAACTGAATACGTTGTTTCATTCACTTTCAGGTTTAATCCTTTACTTAACTGCAAAACCTTTTTCCTGGTAATACCATTCAAAATAAAATTATTTGCCGGATGAGTGTACAATTCACCATTTTTTACGATGAACACATTTGATGCGCTTGCCTCAGTAACAGTGTTTCCGCGATGAAGGATGGCCTCGATGGCTTGATGTTCAACCGCTTTTTGTTTGGCAAGTACATTGGGAAGCAAATTGAGTGTTTTAATATCACACCGCAGCCAGCGAATATCCTCCGCAAGGACAGCCGCTGCACCCTGGTCCTCAACAGCTGTCATGCGTTCTTCTGCTCGTGTATAGGCAATGGTAACGGGTGGAACTTCGTTTTTGGGGAATTCGTGCCATCTTGCGGCAGTTCCCCTGGTGATTTGCATGTAAATAATACCTTCATTTAAATCATTAGCTGCAACCAGTTGAACAAGCTTATTTTTTAGTTCATTTATCGTACTTGGCAGTGTAAGCCTTACCTCTTTGGCACTTCTTGCAAGTCGTTCCATATGGTCATCCAACATCAGTGGTGTCCCATTATAAACCCCGATAACCTCATAGATTCCATCTCCAAATTGGTAGCCTCGGTCTTCGATGTCAATCATATTTTTCCGTCCGATAATCTGATTATTATATAATATTTTACTCAAAGCAAGCCCTCCCCTTTGTTACATGTATATCTTTCCGCAACATCTAAAATGACCGGCATATCGACACTGTTTCCGCTAATGATAACCACTACATGGGAACCTAAAGGGATTTGATGATTTAAAATTGCTCCAATACCAGATGCTGCTGCTCCTTCAATTACCATCCGGTGTTTACTGAGCATGAACCCTATTCCCTGAGCAAATTCTTCTTCGGTTAATAAAACAATCTGATCAACGTATTGCTGCACCATGTTAAATGTATAACGGTTATTAATGCCAATCCCGCCTAACAAACTATCAGCAAGGGTGTTATTTTCTTGTATCGAGACTGGTTTACCCTGCTTGATACTCTCATACATGGCAGCACCCTTGGCTGTTGATAACCCGATAACCTGTATTTCCGGATCAGTCGATTTTAGAGCAATTCCTAAACCGGAATGGAGGCCGCCACCTGATAATCCACCTATCACGGTATCGATTTCCGGTAACTCATCAAGCAGTTCCAACCCGATAGTTCCCTGGCCGGCAATGACATCAGGGTCGTCAAACGGATGGATTACGGTCAGCCCTTTTTCCTGCTCCAATTGATAACTCCGCTTTTCGGCATCATCCTGTGCGTCGCCGTAAATTTCAATATGTGCCCCTGAACGTTTTAATGTTTCTACTTTCGCTTTGGGAACCCGATTGGAAATACAAATCGTTGCATGAATATCCAGTTTTCTTGCGATATAGGCAACACTCATCCCAAAATTTCCAGTAGAGAACGTTGTCACTCCACATTTTCGTTCTTCCTCTGTCAGATGGAGGATCTTATTTGCTGCCCCCCGTATTTTGAACGAACCGCCCACATTCAAATTTTCCAATTTCAGATGAACAGAAGTCCCGGCAATTTCGGATAGTCCCGGAGAATATATTAATGGGGTCTTTTCCGAAATGGAAGTAATTCGTTTTCGTGCTTGCCAAATATCGCGTAGGGTAACAGGTTTCTCTGGCATGTTTTACCTCCCTTTATTGATTGGTGTGCGGTTTTCTTGATGGTGATTCTGCCTGCTTTCTTTCATGCGAGTTCCGATCCACCCTCGTTATTACACGGGTTGTGGCGTGCGTTTCATATCAATACAAATTAGACAACTCAATCGGCTTCATGGTCCAGCAAATATCGCCTTGCAGCTTCTGCTAGAATTGATACACCAACAGGTAAGACTTGTTCATCAATATCAAAATTTGGTGTGTGTAAATCACGAGTTATTCCATCTTCAACTGCACATCCTAAAAAGAACATTGCCCCTGGAACAGCCTGTGTCATATGTGCAAAATCTTCTCCTCCTAAACCGAATGCGGTTTCCAAAATCGTAAAATCAGGATGCAGGTCGTTTATCACTCGCTTAATATGGTGATTAACTTTAGCGTCATTTTTTAATGCCGGATCTTCAGGTGTTATCGTTAATTGATAATCTCCATTAAAAATCTCGACTACTGAAAAGGCCTTTCCCAGCTCGGCATGCAATTTTTTCCGGACATCGGGATGATAGCTGCGAATGGTTCCTTTTACTTCTATTTCAGATGGAATGACATTGCTCGCCGAACCGCTATGAATACTGCCAATACTAATTACTGCCGCTTCAAGTGGAGACACTCTTCTCGCCACTATTCCGTGCAAAGATTGTAATACCGGTCCAAGCATCCATACCGGGTCGGTTCCTAAATGAGGATATGCCCCATGTCCGCCAGTACCGTATACTGTTGCAGCAAACACATCTACATTGGCCATGCTGTAACCGTCATGCATCTTCACTTCGCCAAGCGGATTTTCCGGGCTCATGTGCAGTGCCATGATATAGTCAACATCATCCAACACGCCTGCTTTGATCATATATTGTGCACCTGTTGAACCAGCAATATCTGCCATCTCTTCAGCAGGCTGGAATAAAAATTTAACGGTTCCGTGCATCTTATCACCTTGGAAAATGTCACCTAGTAAACTGGCAACGCCTAAGCAAATCGCAGTGTGAGCATCGTGACCGCAAGCATGCATGACACCCTTATGTCGTGATATGTAGTGATGATTATTTTCTTCCTGAATCGGCAATGCATCCATATCAGCACGAATCGCAATAGTCGGCCCCGAACCAGAGGATAATGTACCAACAACTGCTGTCGGAAAGCCTATCCCTTTTTCAACCCGCATTCCTGGGATTTTTTCTAACACCTCGGTAACAAATTTTGATGTCTGCACTTCTTGAAAACTTAATTCCGGGTGCATATGGAGGTAGCGGCGCCATTTTATAAGCTCTTTCATCATCGCGTTTGCTCTGTCAAGCATTGCTCGATTTTTCTCTACCACAGCCTTCCCTCCTCGAATATATATTCATCATAATTCAGACTATTCCAATCGTCAATTACTATTCCAATTATTTTAAATTTTATATTTTCATATTGACTTCTATATCATTAGAGGATATTTTTAGGATAGCAGGAAACAAAACGGGGGGAATAGGATGAGGAAAAAAATTATTGCTTACAATCGCTTGGAAAAACCTGTTTTAGAAGCGTTACAAAGAAAGTATGATGTTCGCTTTTTTAAAAACATCGATACAAAAACCGATCCGGGATTTCTGGAATTTTTACATGAAACGGAAGGGATTATCGGATTGGAGTTGGTTGTTGACCGCGAATTACTAGAGCGAGCACCTAATCTAAAAATCGTCAGCAATGTATCTGTCGGTTACAATAATCTTGATTTGGAGCAGCTAAGCATGAGGAATATTATGGCGACAAATACGCCGGATGTACTTACCGATACGGTGGCAGATACGATATTCGGTATTCTTATTGCAACAGCAAGACGAATACCTGAACTTGATCAGCTTGTAAAAAACGGCGAATGGAAACAAGAAGCGGTTGGGCCGGAACATTTTGGCACCGATGTTCACCACAAAACAATTGGCATTATCGGCATGGGGCGAATCGGTAAAGCAATAGCACAGCGAGCCCGATTCGGCTTTAATATGGATATTTTATACTATAGCCGAACACGGAAGCCAGATGTTGAGGACACATTTGCCGCTTCCTATTGCAGTCTCGACACATTGCTTAGCAAATCCGATTTCGTTTGCCTGATCACTCCCCTAACTCCAGAAACAAAGGGTATGATAGGAAGACGTGAATTTCAGCTGATGAAAAAGTCGTCCATCTTCATTAATGGTTCCAGAGGCAAAACAGTCGTGGAGCGGGAATTAATCCATGCACTTCAAAACGGTGAAATTGCAGCAGCCGGCTTAGATGTATTTGAGACTGAACCGGTTGATGTGACCAATCCACTGTTGCAGATGAAAAATGTTGTGACCACCCCACATATCGGATCGTCTACTTTTGAAACAGAGTTAAAAATGTCAGAGCTTGCTGCCTATAATCTGGAAGAAGGCTTGAATGACCGAAAACCACCGAATTTAATTGAATGGTGACAGGAGTACTACCTGTCACCGAAAGCAGTCCCTATGCAAGCCGAATATTTGGTTTAATTAGTAATTCACGTGGAAAGTCAGCAAGTATTTCACACCCAGTTTCGGTTACACGAAATGATTCACTTATTTCCACACCCATATTTTCCATCCAAATACCAGGGATTAAATGAAATGTCATATTTGGTTCAAGTACGGTGCGATCTCCCGGCCTGAGACTTGCTGTATGCTCTCCCCAATCCGGCGGATAATTGAGCCCCATCGAGTAACCCATGCGCGATTCCTTTTTTATACCGTTTTTTTCAATGACCTTTCGCCAGACCATTTCCAGTTCCTCACAAGTAATGCCCGGTTTAACTGCATCAAGCGCTGCGTTCAATCCTTCAACAACACAATCCGCAACATATTGCATCTGTTCGGATGGCATGCCGATTACTGCAGTTCGGGCAAGTGGTGAATGGTAACGCTTATAACAGCCGGCTAATTCGATAATCACCGGGTCTCCCTGTTTAAACCTATCGTCCGTCCAAGTCAAATGACAGGCAGATGTTTTCTCACCAGTTGGCAGCAATGGAACAATTGCCGGATAATCTCCACCAAAATCTTCTAGCCCGCTGATCTGTGCATGAGCAATATCCGCTACGACGTCACATTCTCTTACCCCTGAATTAATCGAGTCAAAAGCCGTTTGCATCGCCTTCTCCGCAATTTTCCCAGCCTGCTTCATATAAGAAATTTCCTTTTCTGACTTAATAATCCGAACCCAATTGACCATATTCGTACCATCTGTAAACGAGGCATTTGGTAATCCCTGTACCAATTGCATATAGCTTTTTGCAGTAAAGTAATACGCGTCAAGCTCTACAGCGATCGATTGTTTATCTTGTTTTCGCCCCTTTAACAGATCACAGACAAAGTCCATTGGATGTCTTTCTGCAGACTGCACGTAGTAGTCGGCATATGGAATAATGTGATCCTTGTCGAGCCAAGTTGTATGGGCAGCTGCACTGGCATCCTGACCACGTCCGACCCAAATTGGCTGGTCTTCATCGATTAACAAAATGAGCAACTGATGAACATAAAACGACCAGGCATCATATCCTGTCAAGTAATTCATGTTCGCCGGATCTGTCACTAATAAAATATCAGCTCCGGCATTCGCCATTCGCTGTTTTGTTTTAGCTAAACGCCCCTGAAATTCTGTAATTGGAAATGTTAACATATCCATCTCATCCTCTCGTACATTAATCTGTCCTGTATAACGGAACCCAACTAGCATTCTCTTGATTAAATGCGCTTCCATGTTGCAGCCAAATATTTTTAGGATGATAGTTTATAGTAGAGTAAGTGAGTTTTTTGTGGATTAGTGCTGCGACAATCGATTTCTTCTGGAGGTTAAAGAAAATTTTAGGAGTGTACTTTCTATATAACATGCATATTCAATTATATGCGGAACAATTTTAAAAACGTGCCGATTGTCGACATTATGTTAGTTACATTATAGATTAGGACATTTTTTTATGTCAATGACTATTTAGATTATTTTAAATCCTCATTCATCTTGTTGGAGACAGAAAATCAAAAAAGAAACAACTACCCGATATGGGCAATTGTTCCCTTTTAAAAATGATGCTAGGCGATCCGATCAATCTCTTTTCTCATATGTTCATCGGCATATTCCTTACCATACTTTACGATGGATACTTTATAAAGGATTGCTCCAAAGATAATCCATAATCCAACGATCGCCCATTCATAAGGCCAGACTAGGGCTGAAGGCATTCCAGGCATATATAGTATGGAAATTCCGAGTGCCAGTACTACTGCGATCCAGCCAAGGAAGGTGCCACCTGGAAGTTTAAATGGGCGTTTCATATCCGGATCCTTTTTTCGTAAAATGATAAATGAAATTGCTACCATTAGCCAGGCAACGACAAGTCCCAATCCACCAGCATCAACGAACCATACAAGTGCTCTTCGTCCAAGTAACGGAGAAACAGTCGAGAGTCCTCCAATCAATAGGATTGCTTTATGTGGTGTTTTATATTTCGGATGCAGTTCCCCAAGGCTTTTCGGAAGCATACCCGCATTAGCAAGTGCATAGATCGCCCGGCTTCCACCAACATAGAATCCGATCCAGCTCGTTAATATACCGCCGACACCACCAAGCACAAGAATATTACCCATTAACTGGCTATCCCCAAATGCTTTAGCCATCGCATCGGCCGTGACCAAATTGGACTCACTGATTTCGGCAGGAGTAAGTATACGTGAAACCCCAAAAATAACAGCTATATACCAGACAACTGCAAGTAAAACAGAAAAAATCAATAATTGTCCAATTCGTTTCTGCGGCAAATTGATTTCCTCAGCCGCTTGCGGAATGACATCAAAACCGACAAACATAAACGGAGTCATAATAATAACCGTCAACAATCCGGCAATACCTTTTTCAAATAACGGCTGCATATTTGTAACGTTTCCACCAACCGTACTCCCAGTGATTAGTAATATACCTGCAATCGCAATCAATAAGGTTAAAATAAACATAATCGCTGTAGAAAACTTAATACCACGATAATTAATCCAGGTGATAATCAATGAACCTACAATACCAATACCGGCCCAGGTTGCGGTAACATCCCATCCGGCAATCGTGTATAAATATCCTTGACTATAATTTGGAATCAAATATTCAAAAACTGTTGGCAGTGCTACAGCTTCAAAAGCTACAACTGATACATACCCAAGAATAATCGCCCAAGTCGTCACAAAAGAGGCAAGCCGTCCCATCGCTTTGTAACTATAGACATGCTCACCGCCTGCCAACGGAAGTGCTGAAGCTAGTTCCGCATAAGTAAGCCCAACAAAAATTACTAGTATACCACCAATTGCGAAGGCAAGAATCGCACCAAGTGACCCGGCCTCTGTAACCCATAACCCCGCTGTTACCACCCAGCCCCAGCCAATCATGGCGCCAAAAGCAAGCGCCAGCACATCCTTATTTCCCAAGATTTTCAGTAACTTTTGCTCATTGTTCATCCATTTCCCTCCAATCAATTCTCACATAATGCTAATATTTCGTTAATTTAAAATGTATTTTGCCCTATCCAGGTTATTCATATATTTCAGGAAAACCATCCTTTTGTTTGCGAATATTACAGGGAAGTCAGTAACAATCTGAATAGAAGATATCAGCCAGTTAGCCGACTTGTATTCTCTATTAAAGCGTAGTTACAAGTCTCTATGTAATACCTTTTGTCCAGCTCGATTAAATTCTCCATGAAAAGACCTCCCGACATTACATTTAAAAAACAAAAACCAGTCATACAAGCAACACAAAATAAACATGTTCCTACCTGTATAACTGGTTATAACCTAAGGATGTGCCCTGCTTCAGCAGCAGAGTCAATTAGATTTAGCAGTTGGTTACTATCTTATTATTATCAATCTAGCAAAAAATCAGTTTAAAGTCAATTGGTTTCTGAAATTTTTCTATTTTGCAGCGACTAATTCACTTGTTGCATGGCTGGCTGACTTTCTGCATACCCTCACCAGTAAATATGCAAGCGGTGTGTCAACCAGTGCAATGCAGAATTTAAATACATACTGTGTTATAATCATCCCTAACAGAACACTTCCGGGAACCGTTCCCCAAAAGGCAATGGTAATGAAAATTATAGTATCGATTAACTGGCTTGTCATTGTTGATACATTATTCCGCAGCCAAAGTTTTTTCTCGCCATGCTTTGCCTTTAAACGATGGAAAATCGTTACATCGAGATTTTGACTGGCGATGTAAGAAAGCAAGCTTGCCAGTATGACACGGAAACTCCCGCCTAAGATTTGCTCGAATTCAGTTTGTGCTCCAAACACCGGTGCTGCCGGTAACTGGATAGCAATAAAAATAAAGATCAATGCGATAACCTGTGTTACAAAACCTGCCTGTACAGTTCTTCTTGCAGCTGCTTTCCCGTAGACTTCACCGATCACATCAGTAATCAGATAAGTTACCACATAAACAATAACGGCAGCCGGCAAAATAAATCCCCCAACACTAAATAGTTTTACGCCTAGAATATTTGATATTAGTAAAAGTCCCACAAATAATGCATTTAAATAGACAAACATATAACCCAAAACCCTTTCTTTTATTAAGAAAAGGACTTAGCTACCCTCATTTACTTAGCGGTTATCTATTTTTTCGGGGTATAGATCATGATTCATTATCCGATGGTCGGCCATTTGCAGAAATTTAGTTCCAGGCTTTCCGTAATTACAATATGGATCAATTGATATTCCGCCGCGTGGAGTGAATTTCCCCCACACTTCAATATACCGCGGATCCATTAGTTCAATCAGGTCGTTCATAATAATATTCATGCTGTCTTCATGAAAATCCCCATGATTACGAAAGCTAAAAAGATATAGTTTCAACGATTTGCTTTCAACCATTTTTTCATCGGGGATATAACTAATGTACACGGTTCCGAAGTCAGGCTGCCCTGTTTTCGGGCAAAGTGTCGTGAATTCCGGACAATTGAATTTGACAAAATAGTCCCGGTTAGGATGTTTGTTATCAAATGTTTCCAAAACCTCTGGTGTGTAATCAAATGCATAAGTTGTTCCTTGGCTACCTAAAAGGGTGATATCCTTCAATTCATCATCGCGTCTCCCTGCCATTTTAAAACCTCCTTTTCGTTTATAAGCAATAAGAAAAGCGGAAGCGCCCGTTTAGCAACGTACAAACTGGAGCACTCCGCAATGAGATAAAGGAAACACGGTGAGCTGGAAGCGAACCGATGTTGACTTATCGTAGTGAAGGAGTGTGAAGTTTGCTAGTTGCTGGGCGCTGGAGCTGGACATGGCTCTTCTCGATCATGAATTAATATCGCTAAAAACTATATACTTTCTTTACTTTCAAAAAAACCACGGCCCAAGGAGGCACATGGCTTCATAATCGTGTCATCTGTCCTTAGTTTTTTATAGAGGGTTTAAGCTAAGAACCTCTCCCGGTATTTGAATGAATATGCAGTATTCATATTCTTAGAATAGTATATAGTGACGGGGATGGGTTGTCAATCCGATAGATGGGCTCCCAGCTAGGAAAACCGATATGAAACTGGATATGCGAAAATATTTACAAATAAGCGATTATTGATACATACTAAGATGAACACCCAGTTCTGAACATCTAGATAAACAAAGCAAAAACTAAAATAATCTGTCAAAAAACTATTAATAGGAGGCAATACTAATGAATCTAGGTTTACAAGGAAAATCCGTCGTCGTAATGGCCTCAAGCAAAGGATTAGGCAAAGCAACTGCACAATTGTTTGCGTCTGAAGGTGCACATGTTTTTATTTCAAGCCGGAACGAAGATGAACTGAAGAAGGCAAAAAATGAGATACGGAAAGAAACTGGTAATGAAAATGTCGACTATATGGTCTGTGACATTACGAAACCAGATGAGCTTAAACTATTAATCACTTCAGCGGCTGAGAAAAATGGGACCATTGATGTTCTGGTGAACAACGCTGGTGGGCCACCTGCCGGGATGTTTCAGGATTTTGATGATGAAGCATGGCAACATGCATTTGAACTGAACCTGTTAAGCTTTGTCCGGGCGATTCGGGAAGTACTGCCATACATGCAGGAGCAAAAGCGTGGACACATCGTTAACATTGCTTCTTCATCGATAAAGCAAACATTGGATAATCTGATTTTGTCAAACACGTTTCGGGCAGGAATTGTTGGCCTGGCGAAGGGGCTATCACAGGAGCTTGCGGAACATAATATTTTAATTAATACCGTCGGACCTGGCAGAATCGCGACTGATCGTGTTGCCAGCCTGGATAAATTAACAGCAGAAAAATTAAACATGAATGTGGATGACTTAAAGCAAAGGACGGAGCAAGGGATACCGATGAAGCGGTACGGAGAGCCTGAAGAATTTGCGAATATGGTCGTCTATTTATGCTCACAAGCCAACACCTATGTTACCGGACAGACACTTGTCGTTGATGGTGGATTGGTGAAAGCATTGTAAACTTAAAAAGGGAATGTGATGACACCGGAAATGGACAAACGGTGTATAGAACTTGGTGCATTCTCAAGCGTTGTCGGCGGTGCCATTACACGGCCACGGGATATTACCAAACGATTTGTAGCGGAAATGGAATAGAAAAACTGAAGGCAAGCCTGTTTTAAAGGCTGGCCTTTTTGGATTGACCTTCGTTTCACTATTTATCCATACGAGTACTGTACTTTTCAATAATCCTCACTAACTCATCGAATGTATATTTTTTATTAACAACATCTACGGTAAAATCAGCCTGTTCCTTTTGGCTATCCATTTGAAAATCGTACCCATTATAGGATAAAAACTGTGTTAATGACAGAAATGCTGTCCGTTTATTCGCATTATGAAACGCATGATTTTGTGCAACGGATTCAAACAGTGCTCCGGCTTTTTCAAATACTGTTGCATATGCATCAGTACCAAATGCTGATTGCTGTGGGCGATGTACTGCCGAATCCAGTAACTCAACTGATTTAATACCAATTTGTTCACCGGGACTAAATCGTTCAATTATATACTGGCTAATGGCTGCAATTTCCTTAAACGTCAGATACCGCATTTATCGATCCACCAATTCCCGAATTGTTTCATCATGTTTTTTTGTATTTCGTTCCAAGACCTCAAAAAAGTCAGGACTAATTCCTTCTGGCAGTTTGAATTCTTCTTTTTTACGCATGGTAATCTCACCATTCTTTTGTTCGATCTCAACACTATCACCGTAAGAAATTCCAGCTTCTTTCAAGAATTCTTTCGGTATTGTTATACCATAGCTATTTCCAACCTTTGTTATCTTTCTTTCCGACTTATCCAGTTCATACACCTCATTTTGTTATAATGTTATAATTATTATAACATTACTCCGGCTATTTTAATACACTATTTGTGAATGACCCCACCTTATCATCATTTCGGAATGCTTGAAGGTAGGGCTTCCTGTTTCACAGACCATTGCATCTTAGGGGATTCCTAAGACGTCTTACATTGTCTCCACAGGCTTTGTTTAGACTGTTCGGACACAACCTTGCTCTACAGTTTTTCGTGTTCTCATTTAGTCGAAGGCCACCATCTGATCCAGCTGTTCCATTCCTTTACGCAATATATTAAGACTTGCATTGTGGTCACGATCCAGGATTGTTCCACATCCTTTACAAATATGCGTACGAATAGAAAGAGATTTCTTTACTCGTGTTCCGCATGTAGAACAATCCTGTGACGTGAATGCTGGATCGACTTTTAGCAAGATGCCTCCATTTCGTTCACATTTATAGGAGACAAACGTTTATTTTTTACCATATGACGGATTTCGAGATCCTCTACGGCAATGATCGAATAGTCTTTCGCCAAATGGTAGCTTAATTTATGTAAAAAATCTCTTCGCTGATTCGCTACCTTTTCATAAAACAAATGGACTTTGCTCACTTGTTTCGCATAATTTGCCGATCCGCGTTTCATTTTAGAAAGTTTTGCTTGCGCTCTTTTAAGTTTCTTTTCTGTTTTATGAATAAATGTAGGGTTTTCAAAGCTTTTTCCATCGGACAGAACTGCGTATTTATTTATCCCTACATCAATGCCAACTGCAAGATCACGATTGATTGGTGCTGGGTATGCTTGTCCTTCGACACTGAAAATAGCATACCAGCGACTGCCTTGTCGCTTGATGAGGAGTTGTTTGATTGTGCCTTCCATTGGTCGATGTAAGTGAATAGGAATTTGCCCGAGCTTGGATAGTTGTAACTTGCCGTTTTCTGTAAAAGATGCTGCATAGCGATGATGTGTGTTCGGTTTGAAGCCAAATTGTGGGAAGGTCATGCTGTTGTAATCCTTGTATTTTTTGAGTTTAGGGTAGTTCGCTTCTTTTCGAAAGAATTTGGTAAATGCATGGTCTAGGCGGCGGAACACTTCTTGTAAGGCTTGTGATGGTATTTCTTTTAGGAATTCCCATTCTTGCTTGTCTTGTTTCAATTGCTTTTGCATGTCAAAACGACTATACGATTCCTTCGATTGTCTGTATTTACGTTGTTTGTCGAGAAGTGCAGAGTTGTATGTTAGCCGACAATAGGAAAGCCAGGTCTCCAGTATTTCTATTTGTTCAGATGAAGGGAAAATTTCATATTTTTGATTCAGTAACATGAATGCACCTCCTAACCCTATTATGGATCATGCGTTTGGGGTTTACAAGCATTTTACGAAAGCAAACCGAAATTCATCTCCCCCTTAGCCTTTAGGGGTTGCCAGTAACAGGCTTGAAGAGGGAGACTTCTTTCGGAAGGCAGTTAAATAACGTTCCAATTTCACACCCATTCGCAGAAATAGGCAATAAAAAACATCTATTATCCAGCACGTACTGGATAATAGATGAAATAAATAACAGCCTACCCCTTAACCGATCCCGCCAACAATCCACGCACAAAATACTTTCCTAAAAAGATATAAACGAGTAACGTAGGCAAGGCTGCCAGCAATGCTCCGGCCATTTGCACATTCCATTGCACGATTTGACTGCCGGATAGATTTTGCAAAGCAACCATAATCGGTTGTTTGTCAGAAGTCGTAATCGTTACCGCAAATAGAAATTCATTCCAAATATTCGTAAACTGCCAAATTGCCACGACCACGAATCCCGTAATCGACAACGGAATCATGATATGCCTGAAAATCCCTAAAAAGCTCGCCCCGTCAATTTTGGCAGCTTCAATCATCGTGTCGGGAATACTGGCATAAAAATTGCGGAACATTAACGTTGTAATCGGCAACCCGTATACAACATGCACCAGGATCAATCCCGTAATCGTATTATACAAATCAATTGTTCGTAAAAATTGAATTAGAGGAATTAAAATACTTTGATACGGGATAAACATACCAAACAAAATAATCGTAAAGATCGTATTTGCGCCTTTAAACCGCCACTTTGATAACACATAGCCATTCATCGCACCAAGCAATGCAGACAATAATGTTGCCGGCACAACGAGGTAGATACTATTCATAAAATTAGGTGCCAGGTTGGAAAATGCCGCTGCATAAGAACTAAAATCAATCGAAGTTGGCAATGCCCACATCTGTTCCAATGATACTTCATCCAGCGGTTTCAAGCTTGTTACAATAATGACATAAACAGGCATTAGAAACAGGATAGCAAGTAAAATCAAAATTGCATACTTAAAGAATTTCCATACATTTGCAGCTGCCATTACTGATCCCCCTTTCTGCTATTCCATAGGTAAGGAACAATAAATATCGCAACTAACAGTAACATGATGATGGCGATAGCAGCACCATTTGCATAATAATTTCCTCTGAAGGTTGTCTCGAACATGTAAACACCAGGCACGTCGGTAACAAAATTTGCTCCTGATCCCGTCATCGCATAAATTAAATCAAATATTTTCAACGATATGTGGGCCATGATAATTATGACGCTTACAGTAATCGGCAAAAGCATCGGCAAAACTACTTTTCGATAAACCTGAAACTCACTTGCTCCATCCATCCTGGCCGCTTCCCGCAATTCTTCGGGGATACCGCGTAATCCAGCCAGATACATCGCCAGCGAGAATCCGGTCATTTGCCAGACAGCCGCAATGACTACCGCAATAATCGCAACAGGCAAACCAAACTCAATATTTCCCCACTCAAACCCCGCCAGTACATTTGTATCGGTATACCATTTTGGCTCAATTCCGACCTTGCTCAAAAAATGATTAAATCCAGTAGACGGATTCAACAGCCATTGCCAAACGACACCGGTAACAATAAACGATAACGCCATTGGGAACAAAAAGATATTGCGGAAAATGGATTCCCCTTTTAATTTCTGGTCGATTAAGATGGCAATCCCCATTCCAAGGATGATGACCAGACCGATAAAGAGGACAGTGAAAAATAACGTATTTCTCAGGTCAGCCTGAAACCGGAAATCATGAAATAAAAAGATATAATTTTTCAGCCCGGCAAACGAAAAGTCCGGTACCAATGTATTCCAATTGCTTAGTGAAACATACCCTGTCCAGCCGATAAATCCATAAACAAAAACCAGAATTAAGAGAAAAGACGGAATTAAGAAAGCGATTGCTGTCCATTGGTCTTTTGTTAATCTTCTCTTGCGTTTTATTTGTATTTCTTTCTCCACATGAAAAGCCTCCTAACGAGAGAGGTTGTAAATTGTATACCATTAAAAATTTCAAGGCTGCCTTAACATGAGGCAGCCTCATTTCTTTTTATTTTTACAACTCTGATGCTGCGTTTTGTAATGCTTGAGTAAAGTTATCTGCATCACGTTGCGTTACAAAAATATTTACTGCTTGATTCACCTTTGTTAAAAACCCTTCTGATGCTGCTGACCCATGGGCAAGACTTGGAACCAGACGTGAATTATTAAAGTCTTCCATTGCGTCTTTGCCGTATTCGTCATATTTGGATTTGTCCGCATCCACCCGTGCTGGAATCGATCCTTTCAATGGGTTAAACGCATCCTGTCCCTCTACAGATCCAAGAACCTTTAAGAATTCTTTTACATCGTCCGGATTTTCCACACCCTTTGGCAAACCAAATGTATCCGTTATAACCATGAAATCACCGTCTGTTTCCGGAAAGGCAAAATAGCCAAAGTCTTTATTTGTTTCCAAATCCAAATCATTGTTAAAGTATCCCTTTGCCCAGTCACCCATGTTGATCATTGCAGCTTCGCCATTTGCAACTAGCTGCGCCGAATCCTGCCAATTGCGCGAGGCGTGATCTTCATTGGCGTAATCCAGTATTTTATCAAATTTATCTACAGCTTCTTTAACCCGTTTATCATCAAAGCCAATTTCACCGGCAAAAAGCTTTTTGTAATCATCTGGTCCCAATACACCTAACAATATATTTTCAAACACCTGTGTAGCCGGCCAGCCCTCTTTATCACCTAAGGCAAGCGGCGTTATACCCGCTGCCTGCAATTTATCGGCAGCTGCAAGGAACTCATCAAAGGTTGTTGGTACCTCAATTCCATTTTCTTCAAACACCTTCATATTGTAGAACAAGACATTCCCACGATGAATATTAACCGGAACCGAATAAATCTTTCCATCTTTACTCACTAAATCAATCAATTCTTCCGGAAACTTATCCATTAGCTCATTCTCTTCATAAAAATCATCCAGTGGCTCCATCTTACCAGCAGCAACCCAGCCTTCGTTCAATTCAGCGCCACCATGAACCTGGAATGTTGATGGCGGATCATCCCCTTGCATTCTGGTCGCAAGTACTGCTTTCGCATTTGTTCCTGCCCCACCGGCAACAGCAGCATTTTCAATTTCGATGTCCGGATGTTTTTCTTTAAATAAATCAATTAGAGCAAGCAATCCATCTTCTTCACCGGCACCAGTCCACCAGCTAAAAATTTCCACTTTGCCACCAGCACTATCACTGTCGCCACTTTTGCTTTCCGAATCCCCATCAGATTTCCCCGATGAATCCGAACTGCATGCAGCGAGGACAAGCGCCAATGCCAGGAATAGGATAAATCCATACGCTTTCTTCACTAATAATTCCCCCTTATTTGTTAACGCTTACAACCAGTATAAAAAAGATCTGTGTGAAACGGCGAAAAATTTCCTGCACATTTTTACTATTCTCTTCATTTTTTTAAGATCGTTTGCCGAAAATGCTTCGGTGACTCGGAAAAATGCTTTTTAAACACCCTGCTGAAATAATTCGGGTCATTATATCCAACCATTGAACTAATTTCTTTCAGCGAAAACCTGTTTTCCTCCAGCAATTCCTTTGCCCTCTGCAGACGAATTTTGGTCAAATAGTCGATAAACGTTGTCCCAAATTCCTGTTTAAACAAGTTGGAAAAATAATTGGGGCTCAAACCGACATGAAGCGCTGTCTCCTCCAACGTAAGCGAACGTTGGAAATGCTGCTGCATGAACGTCTTTGCTTTTTCGATATATTGTTTTGATTGATAGTAGTCTTGCATGCGCAAACAGCATGCCGTGATAAACTTTTCCCAATCCTTTTCAGTTGTCAATTCTGAAAGACTTCGTTCCGGGACTGCTAATCCCCGTTCCATCATCATATCTTTTATTCGCAAGTATAGTTCGTCTACATCACGTGTCCCGAAATATCGGAGATCCTCTTTATACAAATGCACTGCATCCTGATCATTTCCCCGTTCAATTATTTCTATTAATCTGGACATTGATTTGTCACGATGGATAGAATTCTCCTTCTTGTTAAGAAACCCATAATGTCTTGATCCTTCCTTTTCCAGCTCATAACATGCCGTGAATGCCTCCTGATAAGATTTGGGTAAATCATCAATTGTGGCAGAAGGATTGCCCGCTCCGACAAAACTATCATTTCCAAGCTCGAGCTGTACTCCTCTTGCAGCATGCAGAATCTCTGCCTTATTCACTTTTCCTGGTGTAAATACGCAAATGGTATATTGATCGTCATGATGTTGCATGATAAATGGTGTTGTAAGATGCTTTTCCAGAATACTGTAAAAGTTCTCTAGAGGAATGTCTCTTTCCATTTGGACAACAAGAAAATAGCCATTTTTGCACACTGGAAAAAATTGTCGCTGAATGCTTTTCGCCCCTTCATCAACCGGATTTTTCATCAGTTTCGTCAACAAGTGTTCCTTGACCAGCTCGTTCGATTTCAATGTTTCTTCATCTTTCTTTTGTTTAAATAAAATTTCCTTTTGCACACGAAGGATAGCCCTCACGATTTCCTCTTTTTTTCCCGGTTTTAAAATATATTCCTTTATCCCAAACTGCATCGCTTGCTTCGCGTAAGCAAATGAATCGTATGCCGATACGAGAATAAATTTAACGGCGGAATTAACTTGACGGATTTTCTCAATTGCTTCCAGTCCATTTAAACCGGGCATTTTTATATCCATAAAAATGATATCGGGCTTTACTGTTTGTGCCAATTCAATGGCCCTTCTTCCGTTCGGTGCTTCCCCCACTACCTTCATATCATTAAAGTTGGCTTCAATAAACTTGATCATAGCTTTTCGTTCCAGCAGTTCATCCTCCGCAATCAGTATGCGCATCCGTTACCCCCCTGTTTTTTTGGAAGAAACAATGAAATGGTTGTCCCTTTATTGATTTCCGAATGAATCTCTACTACATGTGGCCGCCCATAAAATAACTGCAGACGGCGAATAACATTTGTCAAACCAATCCCGGTCGAATGCCCGACATGTGCATCCTGCTGTTTCGCCAGTGACATGACTTGAGCGATTTTATTTGCACTCATACCAACACCGTCGTCCTGGATCATTACGATTACATGATGGCTATTCTGAGAAATATTCAGTACGATAGTCCCCCCCTCTTCCTTTTCTTCAATTCCATGAATGAATGCATTCTCCACCAAAGGCTGCAAAGTTAACCGGGGTACTTGATTCGTTAAACAGCTCTCGTCAACATTCATTTCAAATTGAATCCGCTCCGAAAAACGGGTCTTTTGAATGTGAAAATAATCCTTCACTACCTTTACTTCATCTTTTAATGTTACATGACTGTCTATCTCTCCCAAATTGTGGCGGAGCAGAGTCGCAACGGAATCAATAAGTGAAGACGTTGATGTTGCGTCCTCCAAATAGGCCATTTTCGACAATGTATTCAACGTGTTAAATAAAAAGTGCGGGTTAATCTGGCTTTGCAGATGTTTTAACTCCATATCCTTCAGCAGCCTGTCCAATTCCGATTGATCCTTTATTTCCTGTACAAGTTCACGAATATTGGATCGCATACTATTAAATGTATCACCAAGCAATTTCAGCTCATCAATAGAGCGAATGATTACTGGGCTCCCTACTAAGTCTCCCTCCGAAACTTCCTTTGCCGCCCTTGATAATTTATTTATCGGCCTTGTGATGCCATTGGAAAACCATAAAGCAAAAAAGATGGCGAGCATGATCGTCGAAATAAACAAGAAAACAATAAAATAGAAAAAAGAATTGTTTCGCAATTGTAAATCCTGGTAAAATGATTGATATGCCGTCAGTTCGAGATCAATTAATTCCAATGTTGCCTCCTGAATGTATTCTGAAGCATTCCGGGTTTCTTCCAGATGATAGGTATATTGCTCAATATCATCCCTTAGGACAAATCCAACCGTTAACTCACTTTCATGAATAAACGACTCTAGCAAATTACGATAATTCTTCATTTCGATCGGGTCGATATCATAGAAGGAGGATGCTACCTTATCTTTCTCATTTTGCAAAGCACTTTTTGCCGTATAATAGTTTTTCACTTTAGCCGGATCTGCTTCCATAACGAATTTATGGGTTTCCGCATACAGTTCCTCAGAATTTTGGGAAATCGAATTTAATAATAGAAATCGCCGGAAGCTGTCATTATATATATTTGTCAGCTTATTGGAACTGACAAATATCGAAATGGCCGTGACCTGAAAAAGAATAACAAATACGAAAAAATAGACTAATAGTTTTCCCTTGATTGTTTTCATTTTGTATCACCAATTCGGTCCTGCAGTAAATCTTCCTTCTTAATAATGTTTGTTCCGGTATATTGCTCGGTTTCTAAAAGGTCGTTCCTTTGCAATTCAATCATAACATTTACCGATTGATAGCCCATTTCTTCCGGATACTGTGCTACGGTTGCATCTATTTTATTCTGTTTGATTAAATTCAATGTCTCAGGCAAGACATCAAAGGCTATAATATACATATCATTATTCGGCACAATCTCCTCAAGGCCATCAATGATGCCGATCCCATCAAGCGCACTCGTTCCGAATAATGCCGTAATCTTCGGATATTGTTTTAACATGGAATAAGTTGCCTGTGATGCACCAACCACTGTAATATTTGATTCTTTCATCTCGACAATATGGATCCGATCATTCCCCTGAACTGCTTGTTTAAACCCGGCAATCCGTTCCTGCTGATTAATTGCGTCAAACCTCCCTGTAACAATGCCGACATACTGTTCACCCTCCGTATTCTCCAGCAACGCCTTGCCAGCAAGCTGACCGGCGTAAAAATTATCTGTTCCTACATATGCCTTTCGCTCACTGCTCTGGACATCCGTATCAACTGTAATAATTGGGATTCCCCGTTCAATTCCTTTATGTACCAAATTAACAAACCGTTCACCCTCAACTCCCTGTGTGATTATCCCATCTACCTTAGCGGATATCATGCGATCCAGTAATTTCAGCATTTTTTCATTATCCGCTTTTGCCGGTGCGACATATTCAATATAAATATCATTTTCCTCTGCCGCCTCCATTGCGCCTTTCTCAATCAGCCGCCAATAATCATTATCGGATTCTTCGGCAATCAAGGCAAAGTGATATCCATAGTCTTCAGACGCCACATCATTCGTTTCGATATAAAACGTTTTGTACCCATAAATAAGCATACCAATAAAGCTAATCGTAAAAATTACGCCACTAAATGTATACAATAAAAGCTTTGAATCCGGTTTCATTTTTTCACCTGCTTTACTTTCCGATATGATCCGTAGACTTATTTTACCATGAAAATAAAGAACATGATTATCCGGCTCCCGTTCACGATCATTTATATCGATTAACCTGTTGGCTTGTTGGCTGCTTTCTGAAGCAAGAAGTATTATCAGCCATTCGCGTAAGTTTCCCATATTTATATTTAGATATGAATAATTAAATTGAAAAAGCAGTTCATTTATGTATGTTCCTGCTTCCTCCTGAATTTTGCTTTGCAGCTAGTTCGTCTCTTGTAACTAAACTATCATTTCTGAACGAAAATCGTGTTTCTGTTTAAACGAAAACCTGTACATCATAACAATGCACAGGTTTTCGATTTTGCTGAGGTAATAGTGAAATTTCATTCAGCGGGGTTTCAACCCACAGGACCACTAGTGCAGTTGAAGACATGCGGGCCTTCATCCCTTTGAACGAATTGGATCTCTACGGGCAAGGTGCGCCCCACCTATCCTTCTATATTCTTTTGCAGTCTTGATGTAAGTTTATTGCCCATTGCCGGATATCATCCCATGAACCTTGGAAATTTCCTCATCAGGGACAACCAAATAATATATGTCCTTACCATTCGTTTTAATATATGTCCCCGATCCTTTCATTTGGTAACTTACAATATTTTTTCTCGTATCTTTATAACCTCTCAGCAGTTTTTTCATATCGTCAAAATCAAGATTTGTTGCCATATTGTGACCGAGAATATCGATCACACCATTAATTTTACCAACGGATCCAACGCTCGCTCCTTTATTAACAATGCCTTCAATAACCTGACGCTGCCGTTTTGTCCGGCCAAAATCACCATTTGGATCCTGTTTGCGCATCCGCACAAAATGCATCGTTTTGTCACCGTCCATTTCAACTGGACCAGTGGTAAAATCGTACTTCCCATCATTCCAGGCAATTTCATTGTTCACGGAAATGGTGCCGAGCTGATCAACGAGCTCCTGAAGCCCTTCCATATTCATCCGTACATAATAATCGAGGTCGATATCAAGAAAGTTTTCCACCGTAGCGACAGACATATCTGATCCGCCATATGCATAGGCATGATTAATTTTATCAGCAAATCCTTTACCAATAATCGTCGTTCTTGTATCACGCGGAATACTGATCAGTTGCATTTTGTCGTTCGCCGGATCAAGCGACAATACGATTAAAGCATCCGAACGACCCTTATCATTGGAGCGCTGATCGATGCCAAGCAGTAATATATTTAATGGTTCAGTCGCTTTCACCTTTTTCTTCGTAACGTCGGGATCGATTGCATCTACCGGCTCATGCATTTTATTATTTACAGTCTCTTTTGCGTTATGATAGACCGAATATGCATACACCCCGACACCTAATACAAGTAACAGAATAATGACAAGCGGTATTTTCAGCCATAATTTTTTTGACTTGCTATTTTTCTTTGTTCTTTTCATATTAGACTCCTCGTATTTCTTGTTATTTTAAACCTGACTAGGGATATTAACCTATATTATTTTACCACATTTCGCTATTTTTCGATATTGAAATTTTAAAAAATCAATGTAATAGGAACAGCTAGCAGGTGAATAAAATAGATGAGGATCATATAAAGGAGTTGTTCCGTTTGGCTGATTACTTACAAAGTGCTGCATTTGAACATCAATTCTGGCTGCAAGTACTGAGGGATCATTCAAGATTTATTCACGATTCACTTTATCCGTCTAAAAAACAGGATATTGAAACAGCGAACCATTTTATCCATCATTTCGACCACCTTCTGAATCAATCCCGATCACTCAATGAAACAAATGCTATTTCGTTGGCAGAAGCTGCTGAGGATGCCGCTGAACAGTTAAAAGAATTTAAGCTATCGATTATTAGACGTCACTTGACCAGCAATTTCGGGATTCACCTTACCCCCACCTTTATCAATCACATGGTTAATGAATTAGAGGAATACCAGCTTGTCTTACGTTATCTGAAGAAAGGGGAAATCCCGCCAATTTTTCACGAATTGCATCATCATTTATTATGGCTGATGGATGCCTCTGGTCACGCCGGAGCAATCAATGATCGGATGGACGGGGTGGAAAAAAGGCTGAAGGAAAAAAGTCATACATTTACCAAGCACTTCGATCAATTTTATTTGAAAGCAGTTGATCTAACTGGTTTTCTCCGCGCGAACATCGAAACGTTTCCAGCATTAAAACGATTTAATAGCGATGTAGAAATAGAAATGAATTTATTTCGGACTTTTTTGCATGAATTGGAAGAAATGGAGCTATCTGACCAGGTATTAGGTACATTTTCCGCATTAATGGCCGATCACATGGCGAGGGAGGAGTGCTACTACTTAATTAAACTGGCTGACTCCGCAAACACGGAAACACCTAATTGTGACCCGACAAAGCCAAGGGTGAAGGATCCTGGTTAGGTTTTGAGCAGGTAGACAGGGACAGAGCTGTTCCTGTTTTTTTATCTAGCAAATTGTCAAATTTTTACACTCCAGATAACTGACTGATCATGATGAGCTACGTTGGCAGAATATAATAAGAGCTAATCATGTAGCAAAAAATCGGGAGCACCACCTGCCCTCATCCGAATAATATTCGACAAAATTCAAGGTGTGACTAGACACCTTAAATGTGAAATAATGTAATTTTTGGCTAAATTGCTTAATTCTAAACAGAAAAGTAAAAATCTTTTCATTATAAGGGGTTGTAATTCTAATCCGATAAGTACTACAATAGTATTTAATCATTTGTTGATTAACATGAAACAAAGTTGAATAAATTTTTACAACAAGGAGATAGTGCCATGGAAGAACAGTCAATTCAAATGAATCTTTGTTCGACAAGGAAAGAAAAACCCGATTCCGATCAATTGGAGTTTGGCAAAATTTTTACCGATCATATGTTTATTATGGATTATTCCGATGAGAAAGGCTGGCATGATGCGCGGATCACTCCATATGAACCGCTTCGCCTGGATCCATCGGCGATGATTTTTCATTATGGTCAATCCGTTTTTGAAGGATTAAAAGCATACCTTACTTCGGAGGGCAAGGTGCAATTGTTCCGGCCGGAAAAAAACATGCAGCGGCTAAATCGTTCCAATAACCGTTTGTGTATTCCACCGATCGATGAAGAATTTGCTCTTCAAGCAATCAAACAGCTTGTTGCGGTAGAAAAAGACTGGATCCCAAGGGCTGAAGGGACATCACTATATATTCGTCCATTTATTATTTCAACCGAACCATACCTTGGCGTTGCACCATCAAGTCATTATCAATTTATTGTTATTCTATCACCGGTCGGCGCGTATTACAAAGAAGGTATTAATCCGGTAAAAATTGCTGTAGAAAACCAGTATGTCCGGGCAGTTTTGGGTGGAACAGGTGAAGCAAAGACAGGTGGAAATTATGCTTCCAGTCTAAAGGCGCAGGAAATGGTTGCCGATCAAGGATTCGCCCAGGTATTGTGGCTGGACGGTGTTGAAAAGAAATACATTGAGGAAGTCGGCAGTATGAATGTATTCTTTAAAATCAATGGTGAAGTAGTGACTCCAGCTTTAAACGGCAGTATTCTGGAAGGGGTAACCCGAAATTCAGTTATTAAGCTGTTAAAACATTGGAATGTTCCTATTGTTGAACGAAAAATTTCCATGGAGGAGCTTGCCAAGGCAAATAAGGATGGCACATTGGAAGAAGCATTCGGTGCAGGTACAGCTGCCGTCATTTCGCCAATCGGTCAGCTGACATGGAACGATGAAGATTTTGTCATCAACCACGGAAAGACCGGTAAAATTGCTAAAAGACTGTATGATACATTGACCGGAATCCAGTATGGGAAAGAATCTGATCCATTTGATTGGATTGTTGAGGTTGAGGAAGTGGAGCAGCTGGTTAGATAAGATGGGAGAGACACCTTTATGCAGGTGTCTCTTTTTTAACGCATTTTTTAACGCAATACTTTACCTTTTTTCACTAGCGTTGCAGGAAAATAAAATATAAAAGTCAAGAAATATATTTTATGTGAAATTTGGCAATAATGGCAATTTAACCTTTAAAAGTCATAAAAAAAGCCTTATAATTAGGGTATGGTAGTCCAGTCCAAATCCCTAACTATAAGGAGCTAACATGGACAATAATACCATAAAACATGTATTTAAGGAATACATTCATCCACTGGATACAAAAGTTATACAAAAAATGATTGACCATGCCCAAATCGATAAATATGTAAAAAAGCTTGGTGTACTCACGTTTATCAGAACTTTCATTTATGCTCAGCTGAAAGAATTAAAGAGTCTTGGGCGGATAAGCGATAATGTAAAACGCAAGAAAATGGTACAAAGACTTGTTGGCATAAAGCGTATTAGTAAATCTCAGCTTTCACGAAAGCTGGGTGAAATACCGCCTGAAATTTTTCAGGTTATCCTGCATCATCTGGTTCAAAAATTGCATCAAGAACTCGGTTCCAAGCAAGCAGATAAGGCACTTGGAAAGATACATTTAATCGATTCATCAACGATCTCGATGTGCCTTAGCCAATATGAATGGGCCGTTTTCCGAGAGACAAAAGCTGGAATAAAGCTACATACTTCCGTCAATTTTTGTGATGGTGTTTCTTATCCAAATGACGTGATTCTTACTCCTGCAAAGCCAGCAGATGTCACACAGTTAGACCCATTAATTTTGGGTAAAGATGCGCTTCACGTATTCGACCGCGGCTATTTCGACTTTGGCAAATTTGAGTATTATTGTGCAAACGGAATTCGATTTGTCACCAGAATTAAAGCAAATACGATCGTTCACGTGATAGAGGAACTACCTGTAGATCCATCCTCTGCAATCATTCGTGATGCGATGGTGAAAATCGGAAATATGAAACATCCTTTACATTTGGTAGAAACATTGGATAGTAAAGGCAACCTCATTTCGATTGTATGCAATGATGCAAAAGTGAGCGCGCAAGAAATTAGTGACCTCTACCGTACACGTTGGCAAATCGAATTGTTTTTCAAATGGATAAAGCAGCATTTGGTCTTGATAAAATTTTACGGACAAAGCGAAAATGCCGTATTCAACCAGATTTACATCGCGATGATTACATTCTGCTTAAATCTGTTAATGAAAAACAAATTAGGATATAAAGGTACATTACTGGAAATGTTCAATTGGGTAAGTGATTTTTGGTCTAAAAGTCTTTCGAGCTTCATAAAAGAACTTTTCAAAAAACCGGATCGAACATCCAACGGACGCCGAAAGATGCAGCATCAGCGAATATTTGAAGAAACCTTAGCACAATATGAATCAGGAGATGTTTTACATTTAGATGATCTAACGTACGATCCACTCGTTTAAATAACTAATGAATTCCAAAAAATGGATGAAGGACTACCTTTATAGCCCTATTATCTTTTTTTCTCTGATTCACGAAGAAGGTGAGACTGAATATTCTTTATAATTGATAAATGTAAATAAGTTACAAATCAAAATGGTTGACTAGATCTTTTATTTTTTATGCAACGCTAGTGACCTTTTTTGTATTAATTAAGCCAAAATCTAATTTTCCGTTGGTTCTTTGGGGATTTTTATAATTGCCTGTTCGTATAATAAATTCCGTTTTTCCTGACACTTTACATGTAAATGGTGAGAGTCATGATCGTCAAATGAATACTTTTGACACTACCTAAACGAAATATCCCTGCCAAAAGCAAAAAAGCTGCTAGTCCAAAATGTGCTGCTTTACACATCTGGACTACCAGCTTTTATCTTTATTTCATTTGATCATTCCTACTTCCGGAAATCCGTCACTGCACCTTTAGATGAGCACGAAACATTATGGGCATACTTCCCTAGAATACCTTTTTTGTACAATGGCGGGGCGACCCAGTCTTGTTTACGACGTTTCATCTCCTCATCGGAAACATCCATGGAGATTTCCTTCTTCTCCGAATCAATCGTTACCAGATCCCCTTCTTTTACAAAGGCAATTGGGCCGCCATCCTGGGCTTCTGGTGAAATATGCCCGACAACAAGGCCATGAGTACCTCCAGAGAATCTGCCATCAGTTAATAGTGCCACTTTTTCGTCCATACCCTTGCCGACAATAATGCTGGAGATCGACAACATCTCTGGCATGCCCGGGCCGCCTTTTGGACCAACATAACGAATGATAATGACATCGCCATCATTGATTTCATTATTCATAACCGCAGCCGTTGCTTCCTTTTCTGTATCAAATACCCGGGCAGGGCCAGTATGCCGCTTCACTTTGACACCGGATACTTTGGCAACAGCCCCGGTTGGTGAAAGATTGCCTTTTAAAACAATTAATGGGCCGTCTGCACGTTTCGGATTATCAAATGGCATGATGATATCTTGTCCTTCTGTTAAAGAAGGCGCATCTGCCAAATTCTCAGCAACCGTTTTTCCGGTGACCGTTAAACAGTCCCCGTGCAGATAGCCTGCTTCATAAAGCAGTTTCATGACAGCCTGTACACCTCCAACACGATGAAGATCCTGCATGACATATTTACCGCTAGGCTTTAAATCAGCAAGATGTGGCACTTTTTCCTGCATCCGGTTAAAATCGTCAATGCTCAAATCTACTTCTACCGCATGTGCAATAGCGAGCAGATGCAGGATCGCATTTGTTGATCCACCGAGTGCCATTACAACTGTTATCGCATTTTCAAACGCTTCTTTTGTCATGATGTCTTTTGGATAAATTCTCTTTTCCAGCAAATGATAAACAGCCTCACCCGCTGTTATACAATCCTTTGCCTTTTCGGGTGATTCTGCCGGATTGGACGAACTTCCCGGCAAACTCATGCCGATGGCTTCCATAGCGGATGCCATCGTATTCGCTGTATACATTCCACCGCATGCACCGGCACCAGGGCAGGCATGACATTCAATTCCTCTTAGTTCATTATCGTTAATATCTCCGTTATTATGTTTTCCCACTCCTTCAAAAACCGATACAATATCAATATCTTTTCCCTTGTAAGATCCCGGAGCAATCGTACCACCGTACACAAACACTGCAGGAACTTCCGCATTTGCAATGGCAATCATGCAACCGGGGATATTTTTATCACAAGCACCGATAGCAACGAGCCCATCTAAATTTTCCGCTCCCACGACGGTTTCAATCGAGTCCGCGATAACATCACGGCTTGGCAACGAATAGCGCATCCCTTGTGTCCCCATCGAAATCCCGTCGGAAACGGTAATCGAATTGAAAACAAGTGGGACACCACCTGCTGCTCTTGCGCCTTTTTTTGCATTAATCGCTAAATCATCAAGATGGATATTGCAGGGTGTTACCTCACTCCAAGTACTGGCAACCCCAATCATTGGTTTTTTAAAATCCTCATCTGAAACTCCAACAGCACGCAACATTGCACGGTTGGGTGCTTTCATTGCTCCTTCACTGAATACGTTGCTATTGATACGTAAATCTTTTTTCATGTTGTTACACCCTTTCCTAAGCTATTTCAATATAAAAAATCAAGCAGTTTTATCGCTATTTATCGGTCGCTCTGTATCATCGCTATTCTTACCCCACCATGTTGCCAAAACGGGACCCGAAATGTTGTGCCATACACTGAAAATCGCACTCGGAACTGCTGCAATTGGCGAAAAGTGGGTCAATGCCAAAGTAGAGCCAAGCCCTGAATTTTGCATCCCGACTTCGATCGAAACTGCTTTTTGATCGCGAAAATTCAGTCTCAAAGCTTTTGCCAAAAGGAAACCGAGCGCAAGCCCTAACACATTATGTAAAACGACAATGGCGAAAATCAGTAAACCCTCTTTGACAATATTTTCTGTATTAACGGCAACAACCGCAGATGCAACCGCGACAATCCCAACTACGGAGACAAGTGGTAAAGCTGCAACACTTTTTTCCACTTGTTTTTGGAATAATAACCGCATCACAATTCCTAATACAATTGGAATCAGCACAATTTTCACGATCGACATGAACATACTTCCCGCTGATACAGGAAGCCATTTACTTGCCAAAAGCAATGTCAGTGCCGGGGTCAAAATGGGTGCCAGTAATGTAGATATAGCTGTTACCGATACAGACAGGGCAGTATTTCCCTTTGCCAAAAAAGTCATCACATTAGAGGCGGTACCACCAGGGCAGCATCCTACCAATATAACCCCAACTGCCACTTCTGGAGGCAATTGAAAAATGGTAGCGAGTCCATAAGCCAACAGCGGCATAACGATGAACTGTGCCAATACTGCAATAAAGACACTTCTTGGGGCCTGAAAAACTGCTTTAAAATCGCTTAATGAAAGGGTTAATCCCATCCCAAACATAATAACCCCGAGAAGCAGTGAGATATGCGGTTCAATCCAGGTAAATCCACCTGGTAAAAAGAAACTTAAAACAGCAAACAAAATGACCCATAGTGCAAATGTACTCCCAGCAAAATTACTGATTTTCTCTAATGTTTTCAACCTTTTCCCTCCTTTAATTCTCTCTATTATAATTTAATTTCTCAATATTTCAATAGAATAGTAATATTTTGATTACCCATTTCATTAAAAAAATACATTACGACAGCGCTTACTTTACTAGTGTTACTTGACTTTACCTGAATAAAAAATTTGGCTTTGCTCTCGTATCATTCTATTCTTTTTTGGGAAAATAATCCTACCACGCTTTTTAGGAGGTAAACCATGTACAACAAAATCGTTCAAAGTACTAGTCACAGGGAGGACCCTCTGCCTAAAGGTCCCTGGGTCATGATGCAAAAGTGGGATGACTTGTTATTCCTGCACTGGCCAGTACCGAAAAACGTAATGGAAGATCTTATCCCGCCTGAACTAGAATTGGATACCTATGATAAAGATGCATGGATTACCATCATTCCGTTTAAGGTGAGCAGAATGCGATTGCGTAATATGCCGCAAATCCCCTATTTTCGTTCCTACCTGGAATTGAACGTTCGAACGTATGTAAAACGTAATGGAATGAAGGGCGTATATTTTTTCAGTTTGGATGCAAACAAAGTACACGCCGTCCTCGGAGCAAGAATGGCAACATTGCCTTATTTTTATGCAAACATGGACATGAGGAAAAGCGGGGATACTTTTCGGTTTAACAGTCGCCGTATCGGGGAAGAGTCTGCTGTTTTTAACGTGAGCTATCGTCCGGTTGGCGAGCCATTTACCCCGCAAAAAGACAGCCTGAATGATTGGTTACTGGAGCGTTATTATCTTTGGACGTACAAATTTGGCTCCCTGTTCCGAGCAGGGATCCATCATAGACGATGGGAAATACAGCAAGCAGAAGCCGTTATAGAGCATCAGCTAGTAACACCTTGCATACCTGCGAGCGTATTGGAAAAACAGCCTATCAAACAATATGCTTCTTCCAAAATTGCGTTATTTTGGATGGTAAGGAAGGAGGTATAAGAGGCAGTGACCCTTTCTTTCCTGCTCGTATCCTACGTATTCAAGGTAAAGCAACTGTACTCATCCGGTTTCATAATACTGCCCCCTGTTTAAAGCGGTGTAATTGAAATTAACTAATCACTCATTGGCTTTTCAAGAAATTAAACTGCACAGTCCCGCTATCACTGTCATATAGTTCTAAAGTGATCCCCTGCATCATATAATCAACAGGCAAACAAAAACGATGATTGGAAGATAAAATCAATCATCCGACAAGGAGGATAACATGATGCCAAGCGGAACACATCATACTGAATTGGATATTCCAATTGAACATGTCTGGACATTTGTGAGCGATATGAATAAATGGGCTCCATTAGTTCCAGGGTATGTAGAACACAACATTTTACACGAACGACAATCAACATGGAAATTTAAAGGTGATGTCGGTATCGTTCAAAAAACAGTCCACCTGCAAATTGACATCACAGAATGGCACGAACCGACAAAAGTAACATTTAATTTAACAGGCTTAACCGAAAACGTTAAGGGCGGCGGGTACTTTGAAGCAAAAGCGTTAGGCCAGAACAGAACCAAAATAACTAGTTATCTCGGTGTCTCCGCAAAAGGCATGATGGGACCTGTTATCAATTCTGTTTTGAAATCATTCGTTCCTAAAACTACAAAGCAATTAACGGAGGCAATTGCTGAAAAGGTGGTTAGACGGCAGGCTGTATCTGTATGAATACGAGAAGCACAAAAGCACGGATCACTAATCAAAACAGCGAACTGTGCTTTTGTACTGTCCTAATCAATAAAACACCAGAAATCCCCATCCCTTATTTCCCTTTAGCATTCACCCGCATAAGTTTCAAATTTAACCTCGAAGAATTAATGCCGCATTTTTCCCCAAAAATACGGCGTTAATTTTACCTGCATGCAAGTTCAACGGTGAACAATCCCTATTAATCACGGATAAAAGAAAAACCTATCACAATGTATTACAATTTACTATCACTTTTACAAGTTTAAATAATTAATTTTTATCACAAAAAGGTGTGCCATTAAAAATGTAGAGGATAGATGAGGAATTGATCTTATCCTCTTCCGTATAGTTGCATTGTTAACGTAAGGGGCCTGATACAGCTATACAATACAATCTGGAGGTGTTCAAAATGACGAAAAAGCTTTCGTCTACGATGGTCGAACAGCTTGGTAATTGGGCCAATGATGTTCGCTATGAAGATCTTTCGGAACAAGCGGTAAAAGCGCTGAAAGCCCGAGTACTTGATTCAATCGGCTGTGCAATCGGTGCATTGGCTAGCGAACCAGTTGAAGCGATTCATCAAATGACAAAAACAATAGGTGGCGAACCAATTGTCACGTTAATCGGTGGTGGAAAAACGACCCCCGACTATGCAACGTTCCATAACGGTGCGGCAGTTCGTTACCTGGATTTTAATGACTCTTATTTAGCAAAGGATGAAACATGTCATCCCTCAGATAATATTGCAGCAGTACTGGCAGCAAGTGAATATGCCAAAGCAAGTGGACGTGACTTACTCTTGGCATTAGCCATCGCCTATCAAGTACAAAGCCGCTTATCAGACGTAGCGCCGGTTCGAAACCACGGTTTTGACCATACCGTCCAAGGTGCATATGGTGCAGCAGCTGGAGCAGCACGGGCGATGGGCCTAACTAATGCACAAATCGCTAATGCTGTGGCGATCGCAGGAACTAGCTATAATTCACTACGGGTTACCAGAACTGGTGAGCTTTCAAACTGGAAAGGACTCGCATTCCCTAATACCGCAATGGGTGCCGTTCATGCAACCTTACTTGCCAGCTTCGGTATCACAGGTCCGCGTGAAATTTTTGAAGGGATTGAACTACCCACCGCTTAACAAAGATCGTTTGAAGCGGGGGATTCTGAAATAATCAGACGTACACTGCTGTACGACCGCTTTCCGTTCAACTAGAAAGCGGCTTTTCTGCTTTTTAATTTCGACAAACGTTTTTGTTCCAGAGCAAAGGATGTTCAGCTAAGAGCGCCACGTCCTGTGGCAACGCTGAATTAACCCACGTCTAGCGGGCCAAGAGCACCCGAAACAAAGAATTCACCTGTTTTGTGAAACCTGTCTACATCAAAAAGCTCTGCAAGATAGAAGGCATGTGTATGCACTTTCTTCAGGTGGTTGGAAACGTACCTCCACTGCGCCCAATGATGCGCACCTATCATCTTCTCCGGTAATAGTGCACGCAACACTGGTGGAAGTTTTTCACGAAATCCCATTGCTCTTCTGGCAATTACATAGATTGCCGCCTGGTGAATGGATATCCCGAATCGTTTCATGTATTTCATTTTGCCAATTTGGCTGGTGTAGGCTGGGTTAATCTCATATACAGTCACCCCTATTTTCTCTGCTCTGGATTTAATGGCGGCGATCATTTTCTTATAAGCAAACATGGCCATTTTCCGGTTTGCCTTTTTATTGCCATACGGATTCGATACGTTGGAAGTGGTCGTATTGATTCTTTCCAAAGCAATTGGCTTGTTCGCTTTCAGGGCAATAGCTACAACTCCAATCGCTTCAGCTTCGATGATCTTGGTAATTTGCCCTGACGTTTTGCCTTCCAGCTTAAATGGTAATGTGCAGGATGAAAGCAACTGGCCTTTTGCATTGATGTTGGCAATGGCGAAATGATCGACATTACAATCTACGCCAATGACCCCATCGAATTTCGAATAGTTTGTTTGTGAATTGGTTTCAACATCAATCATACATTTGACTATATAGTAATCACCATTATCTTCAAGGGACCAGGCAATCGGTTTTCCATACTTTTTCTTATTTTTGCAGTTCTGTTGGGTTTGGATGGCAGATGCCACTTTTTCCTGGCCATATGGGAAATGAACTTGTTCCATGTTAATGAAAACCCCACTTGGTGTTTTGAAATGGATCTGTTTATTTTCTATATCATAATTGAACACAAAATTACCATTCGCAGCATCTTTCCGTCCAGATAGAATCATTTTATGGTAGCGAGATTGTTGCCATTCCTCCAGCCAAGCGTCATGATTGTCTATGTAGAAATCCCTCGTATGTTGCGATTTGAATCGCTTTTTTGAACCAAATACAACACTTGAAATATAGGTACGTAACTGTTTTAATTCCTCTTCTTTCCGGTTCAGCCTTGACGTCAGAAAGCCAATTCTTGTTTTACGTTGTTGTATCGTTGGATCAAGATACGTATGTTCAAATTGATACGCATGATAATAGATGTCTGTCTTCTTTTTATAGCTTACGACAAAGTAATTGCCTTGTTTTTGTTCTCTTGCATGCTTAGGAAATTTAGGTTTGTCTTTGATGAAGGATGTTTTGATTTTTCTTAAGGTGGTTAATCTGGAGCGTTCCTGTTTTAATTTCCGTTTGATGGAACGGATTTGTGCTGACTTATTTTCGATATAGATTTTTTTCAGCTCGTCCAGACTTTTTAATTGGGCCTTGGCAGCTTGAACAGCACTGTTGGCGTAATAATCGTTCAATTGATATTTTTCCTTGACGTGTAAATGGATCGATTTTTCCCGCCTATTCTGGCCCGAACGCTTTTCCTTTACCAAGGTATTCAATACGAACTGTTTTGCACGGTTGAAGCGGGATAAGCAATCGCGAATAGCTCCAACAACTGAATTGGAAAGTGTATTTTTATAGATTCGATTAGAGAAATATGCCTTTGTGCTCATCCCTTAAAAGCCCCTTTTCTTCCATCTATGCCTATTATCACTCGAATACAAGTTCTTGTCAACTTCAAAAAGTCTCCCTTGGAGAGGCGATTCATCCCCTACCTACTCATTGAGTTTCACCCTATACATTCCTTGAGGAAGGGGTCTTCTCGCCAATGGAAGATAAAAATACTTCCAAATTCCGTTCAACTACTTTTGTAAAAGGCAAAAATAGTACGAGAATTAAAATAATTGTTAATCCAATAATCATGAAACGTATCCCCGTATCCCCTTTTACTTTTATCTCTCTTAAAGAACGAAAATGAAATTCCTCTATTATATATATCATATTACTTTCCTATTCATGAAGGCAATAGATTAAGCATAAAACAACAGCTCTCCTCCAAAGCATACGATTCGCTTTAACTTTCACCATTTTTAAATTAATATAGTGATAATCTACCAGGCTACCTACGAAAAGGAGGCGAACCTTATGCTGGAACTGCTCTTTATAATGTTTGAACGATTAGGAATCATTGTCACTGCGGCGTTTCTGCTGACCCGGTTTCACTTTTTCCAGGATATGATACACCGCGACGGGCTTAGCAGAAACCAGAAGTATATCGCAATATTGTTCTTTGGCCTATTTGGTATCGTTGGTACCTATTTCGGTGTTGCATTTGATACTGAAACACATCGTGTTAATAGTTTTGCACTTGATCTTGCTTCTGACGAGGCAATTGCCAATTCCCGGGTAATCGGTATTGTCATTGCTGGTCTGCTTGGCGGCTACAAAGTCGGGATTGGAGCCGGCCTTGTTGCTGGGATTCATCGCATGTACCTTGGCGGATTTACTGCATTCGCGTGCGGGGTTGCAACAATTCTTTCCGGTTTTATTGCAGGGGCATTCCGTGAAAAGGGAAAACATGTAAAGCTACTTGTTGCATTTGGGATCGGTGCACTAGCAGAGACGCTTCAGATGGCAGTCATCCTCGTTTTAGCAAAACCATTTGATAAGGCACTGTTACTTGTTGATGTTATTGGGATCCCGATGATTCTCGCCAACGGAATTGGTTCGGCGATTTTCCTCCTGATCATTCAAAATGTCGTGAACGAAAAAGAAAAGGCAAGTGCCCAACAAGCGCAAAAAACGTTGCGTATTGCCGAGCAAACACTTGGTTATTTAAGAAAAGGGATGAATAATCAATCCGCACGGGCCGTATGTGACATATTATATCGTGAAATTCAACCCGGTGCAGTCGCGATAACGAATAAATCAACTATTTTGGCCCACGTTGGATTGGCCAGTGATCATCACATTGCAGGTAGTCCATTACGAACAGACATTACCAAGGAGGCTATCCGAAGTGGTGAACTGCTTATTGCAAATGGGGATGTCATACATTGTTCCGTAGCTGATTGCCCACTTGGCGCTGCAATTATAGCCCCATTAAAACAGCGTGAGGAAACAATCGGAACGCTTAAATTATATTTTAAATCAGAAAAGGAAATGACAGATGCCAGTATTGAGCTCATGTCAGGATTAAGTTCGTTGCTCAGTAATCAATTAGAAATTGCGGAGGCTGATCAAGCATACCAATTAGCCAAAAATGCCGAGATCAAAGCACTCCAGGCACAAATCAGTCCGCACTTTTTATTTAATTCATTAAATGTTATTATTTCCCTGATCCGAATTAATCCGGACAAGGCACGAAAATTGTTAGTGTCACTTTCCCATTTTTTACGCAGCAATGTTATGAGCACAACAACAACGATGGTGTCATTAGAGCAGGAACTGAAACAGGTACAGGCCTATTTGGAAATTGAAGAAGCCCGGTTTGTCGATAGACTTCAGATAAAATATGATGTAGATAGCCATGTTCTGAACCAAAGATTACCGCCGCTGACATTACAGCCAATCGTGGAAAACGCCATTAAACATGGAATCAAGGATCTGGAACAGGATGCTGTCGTCCACATTTCGCTGCAGGAAGAAAATGAAACAATACATATTTCCGTAAAAGACAATGGAAAAGGAATGACCCCGGAGCGAATTACTAAACTAGGCAAAGAAAAAATAACATCCGAAACTGGGACAGGCGTAGGATTATACAATGTTAACCGCCGACTAGTAATGACATTCGGAGAAAAAGCCGGGATTAAGATTAACAGTTCGTATGGGCATGGGACCAAGGTCTCCTTCCAGATACCCAAGAGAAGGTGAAGTCATGAAACAGATCCAAGTACTGATTGTAGATGATGAACGTTACGCTCGGGACGAGTTAAAACACTTACTATCTAATTTTGCTTCCATACAGGTGGTAGGCGAAGCAGATTCCGGATCCGATGCAGTTTTAAAGGCGCTTCAACTTCAGCCTGATGTTGTATTTTTGGATGTAGAAATGCCCAAGATCAATGGAATGGAGGCTGCCAAATCATTAAGGAAACTGAAAAAGGTGCCATTCATCATTTTCGCTACCGCCTACCCGGAATTTGCAGCAGAGGCATTTCGCCTTGAAGCACTCGATTATTTACTAAAACCATATGACGAAGACCAGTTGAAACAAACCGTTCAACGAATCGAAAACAAATTTCTTCACTCTCAAGAATCTGGCGACACGAAATTTGGAAAGCTTGCCATTGAATCTGAAGGGGAAATTCATTACCTTTTTCCAAAAGAAATTCTCTATATTTATCATGAAAACAAGTTTTCGAAAATCGTTACAAAAAAGGATGCATTTCAAGTGAAAATAACATTAAAAGAGCTGGAAAGTCGCCTAGCTCCCTACTCTTTTTTCCGGATACATAAAAGTTACCTTGTTAATCTGAACTATGTCAGCAGGTTAACACCTTGGTTTAATGGCGCCTATCTGCTTGAACTAGACGACAGTGATGAAAAACTATCTGTAAGCCGAAACTATGTAAAAACATTACGCAAACGACTAGAATTATGATTTTAACTAAACATGTTAAGCTTAAATCTTTACACCTTATCCTTAAGATTCCACATGTTATGGCAAAAGTGGCCTTTTTGTGACATTTTCCCTTAAACTTATTGTAAACGAATTCATTCAAGGATTACACGAGGGGGAACGAATATGTACACATTTTTATTTGGGGTTGTTTTATTGATAGTCGGATACTTCACATATGGTAAATTTATAGAAAAGATGTTCGGGGTCAAGGGAGAAAGAAAGACACCTGCCTATACAAGCCGGGATGGTGTTGACTATCTACCAATGAATACACCGAAAAATTCATTGATTCAGTTATTGAATATCGCTGGAGTTGGCCCTATTTTCGGACCAATTATGGGAGCGCTTTATGGTCCGGTTGCCTTCATCTGGATTGTCCTTGGCTGTATTTTTGCAGGTGCAGTTCACGATTATTTAACTGGAATGATCTCGATTCGCAATCGGGGTGCACACCTTCCTGAACTTGCCGGGAAATTTTTGGGCAAATTTATGAAGCATGTTGTAAACGTCTTCACTATATTGCTATTATTGCTGACTGGAACTGTATTTGTAACAGCTCCAGCTGAATTATTGCATAACTTAATGAATGGTTGGGTTGGAATGGGATATTTAATTGGTGCCATTTTCCTTTACTACATTTTGGCAACACTTCTTCCAATCGATAAAATTATTGGACGTTTTTATCCAATCTTTGGTGCATTGTTAATTATTAGTGCGGTTGGTGTTGCAGCTGGGATGGTAATTACCGGAGCACCAATTCCCGAACTGACGCTGACAAATATGCATCCAGATAATGCCCCAATATTTCCATTATTATTCTTGACGATTTCTTGTGGTGCATTGTCCGGATTTCATGCTACACAAACACCGATCATTTCTCGTACAACACAAAGTGAGAAACACGGTCGGAAGATTTTTTACGGCATGATGATCGCCGAAGGTATTATTGCTATGATCTGGGCTGCAGCAGGCATGAGCTTGTTCCATGGTCCAAATGGTTTGAACGAAATCCTTGCTAACGGTGGCCCAGCAGCAGTGGTTAGTGAAGCATCAACATTAATGCTAGGCTCAATCGGTGGAACACTGGCAATTTTAGGGGTTATCGTCCTACCAATCACATCTGGAGATACATCATTCCGAAGTGCTCGAATGATTATTGCTGATTACTTTCAGTTTTCACAAACTAAAATTCCCAGTCGGTTAGTCATTGCTGTACCATTGTTCATCATTTCAATTGCATTGACCCAAATAGATTTCACATTGTTGTGGCGCTATTTCTCATGGGCTAACCAGTCAACAGCAGTAATCGCCCTTTTTGTCGGTTCTATGTATCTCTATATTGCAAAGAAAAACTATTTCGTCTCACTGATCCCAGCAGCTTTTATGCTAATGGCTACAACAACTTATATCTTAAATGCCAGTATTGGATTTGGCTTATCTTTAAAAACGTCTTATATAGGGGCCGCCATTATTTCCATCGTTCTAATCAGTATTTTCTTTTACGCTGCCAATAACACACGGAATAAAAATATTAAACTTGAAGAAGATGTGTCCAATTGGGGGAAGACAGCTTAATAATTTTTATAAACTAAAGCATGCCACTCCCGTATAAAAGGAGTGGCTTGCTTTATTATTCCTTCTTTAGACCTGCTAAATATTACCCGGGAAATAATTAGCAAAGCATGTCTGTTACTGGTGAACTTCGCCGATACCTGATTCCTGTTATTAATCCCTCAAAAGTCGTTAGTATAAATCTTTTCATAGAGCATAAGGATTAGGCTCTATCAAGTTATAAAATTAAACCATCACTCATTTTAATGGTATGATCAGCATAAGCAAGCATTTCTTCGTCATGCGTAACCATTAGGGTAGTAATGTTTAACGTTTTAGTTAAGCTTTGAATTAATGACATAACATCTTTAGATCTTTTTGAATCCAAACTTGCTGTTGGTTCATCTGCAAAAAGAATTGCAGGTTTATGGATAATGGCGCGAGCGATTGCAACTCTTTGTTTTTCCCCGCCAGACAATGAAGGCGGATAGGCATTTCTCCGATGTTCCATTTCTACCGATTCCAAAATTTTATCAATTTCCATTTTTTTATCATGTTTCGTTAATTTGGATTCTGAAACATTCAGCATTAACATGAGTTGCTCTTCTACCGTAAGAAAAGGAACGAGATGTGCAAACTGGAAGACAAAGCCAAATTTACTTGCCCGTATTTTCCGAACTTGTTCTTGATTCATGACATTTAGGTTTTTTCCTTCAAATATAACCTGACCATCTGATGCGGGTTGAAGCCCCGCCGCTATTGTCAACAGTGTACTTTTTCCGGACCCTGAAGCACCCACTAATGCGGTTATCTCACCTTTTTGAAGCGAAAGATTGATTCCTTTTAGTACTTCCTCCCTCACTTCACCATTAGAGAATGACTTTTTCACTTCTTCAATTGTAAAAAATTCCATGTTAAACCTCTCCTTGTTGAATCGCTTGTAATGGTTCAATTTTTTTGATTTGTATTCCTGAAAGAGTCGCTCCTATAAATCCAATAAATAAAAAAATCATCGACAATTGCGTTGTTGTTTCAAGGGTCAAACTGAATGGCATTTCTTTGGGTGCAATCATATTAAACCCTTGACTGAGTGCAACAGATAAACCAAGTGCTAAAATGGTAATAAATAGCATTTGTGTCCACATCATTTTGAATAAGGCACTCGTTTTCAATCCGATTGCTTTTAATATGCCGTACAATCCAATTTTTTGGACGTTCATCATATAGAAGAAGATGGCGAAAAGCATTCCACTAATGACGACTAAAAACCAAACAATCATATTGAGAGACATTTGCTCTGCACTGTAACTTGGAATCGTATTGAGAAATTCCTTCTTGGAAAATGACTGTAGTCCAGCAACTTCTTGTGCCTTATCTTTCCCGGGCACAAAAATCAATTGCATTTTATCTGCTCCATAAATTTCTTTGTAGTCCTCCATATTAATAAAGGCGACAGGGGCATGGCTGAATTTCTTTTGGTCAACAAAACCTTTTACAATAAACTCTCCACTATATTGATTATTTGTTAAAATATCGCCAACTTTTAACCCTTTACTCTTCATAGAACGATCTAATATGATCTCTCCCGCTTTTACATCCTTAAACAACTTTGAATCGGTTGAGGTAACAAATGCAACACTTTGCTGCTTGCCATTCTTTTCATTCAGAAAGCCCATTTGAATGGACAGTGCTGCGGCATCATTCCATTCATTTAACAACTTTCCCTTGGTATTGCCATCTATTCTCGACAGATTATAGGTTTCATCTGCATCTTGATTCATGTAAAATTGTCCGTCTGGTAAATCTTTGATTAATGCAGCATTATCTTGTGATAACCCATTTGCCAAACCGGATATAATAAACGTTAATAGGCTAATCAAAAAAACAATTGAACCTAAAATTAAAAACCTTATTTTATTTTTCTTCATTTCTTTCCATGCAAGGTTCATTATTATTCCTCCAATCTCTGCTTTACATCCCCAGTCTATAATTCCTGTGTGAACAGAGGATGAACAGGTCATTACATTTTTAAATTCACACTTAACAATGTATAAGCCCTTCGGAAAAAATCTGGGGCGAATTTTTTCGGATCAGATATAATGGTCTTGTTGACTGGTTTGAAATTAGTTGTTATTCGATGTATTTTTAATTTAAACTGAAAAGAAATTTTTTCATAAAACAGGAGAATGCAAAATGACAAATATTCTGATTGTAGATGACGACATCAATATTTTACAGCTAGTCCATATCCACTTATCCGAAGTGGGTTATAACGTATTTCAAGCAAAAGATGGTACCGAAGCCTTAGGGATTCTTAAAAGAGAGGCATGTGATTTAGCCGTTGTGGATGTGATGATGCCTTTCATAGATGGCTATGCATTAACAAGAGAGATACGAAAAAAATACGATATTCCAGTCATCCTGTTAACAGCAAAAAATCAAATTGAAGACAAAGAGGAAGGTTTTCGATCTGGGACGGACGATTATCTGGTCAAGCCATTCGAACCAAGGGAATTAAAATTTCGAATCGAAGCTTTATTACGAAGGTATGATAAACAATCAGATGAATCTGTTATTCACTTAGGGAATACGACCATAAATAAAAACAACTATGAAGTTCAGATTGGGGATCGAACAATCCTTCTGCCCTTAAAGGAATTCGAATTGCTGTATTTTCTAACGTCAAATCCGATGCAAGTGCTTTCCCGAGACCACATAATTGAACATATATGGGGATTGGATTATGAAGGGGATGAACGAACAGTAGATGTCCACATTAAAAGATTAAGGGAACGATTCTCCAAATTAACGGATGATTTTCAAATTAAAACAGTGCGTGGGGTCGGTTATTTATTGGAGGCACACAAATGAGATCCCTTTATGTTAAATTTGTTGTAATTACGATTGGAATTATGATTTTAAGCGGTATTATTGCTTTTTTAATTTCCAATACATATTATCAACAAAAATTAAAAGCCTATAATGACCAAAAAAACACAAAAATAGCACTAGAAATCGTTACATTTGCTGACGAGCATCCTGATATCAATTTAGAAGATTATCTGAAGAACATTTCTTCAATTGGATATCAAATATACTTGGCAGAGAATTCTGGAAGGGGATCATTTTTTGGCTCACCGTTCCGTGATAAGACCTTGTCTAATTCAACAATAGATTATGTACTAAATGGCGATATATATCATGGCATTCTTCATTTTCCAAGGGAAACATTTGTAACAGGATTTTTTGCAAATGAATTAAAGAATACGATTGGTGTACCGTTAACACATAATGGGAAAAAGTATGCTCTCTTCCTTAGACCAGACATAAAACTTCTATTTAACGAGATGCATATTTTATTTGGGTGGCTGCTTGCATTGACGATTGTTTTGAGTATCGTTATGGTAATTTTTAGTACAAAATATTTAGTAAGGCCAATTTCAGAACTAACAAAAGCTACAAAATCACTTTCCAGTGGTGACTTTAATGTTGAACTTGATGTTACTCGCCACGATGAGCTGGGAGAACTTTCCCACAGTTTTTTGCGGATGGCCAGAAAGTTGGAACAAATGGATGACATGAGGAAAGAATTCATTTCAAACATTTCTCATGATATACAATCACCTTTATCCAATATAAAAGGGTATACAAACCTATTGGAAAATGAATCAATAAGTCCAGAAGAAAGAGGGCATTACATTTCTATCATTAATGGTGAAATTAGAAGACTGTCTATATTAACCAAACAATTATTACTTCTTGCTTCTTTAGACAGTAATGAGGATATTATGGATAAAAGGCAATTTAATGTAGGAAAGCAAATTAAAGAACTGGTACGAAACAATCAGTGGCTCATTGGGGAAAGAGGTATGATGCTTGAATATTTATTACCCGATGTAGAAATCACCGGTGACCCGTCTTTACTTAATACGGTTTGGGATAACCTGTTAACAAATGCTATTAAATACAATAAACCTAATGGTAGTATTGAAATATCGATTGAAGAAAGAGGAAAATCGATATTCGTAACTTTTAAAGATACAGGCATAGGATTGAATAAGAAAGATATGGAAAGAATATTTGATCGCTTTTATCGGGTGGATATCGCGCGTACACGTTCAGTTGAGGGAACAGGACTGGGCCTATCAATTGTTGCCACTATTGTTAAACTGCATGGTGGTCAGATTAATGTAAAAAGTAGAGAAAAAGAAGGAACTACTTTCGTTGTTGAATTGCCTGTAAATTAATATTATCTTTTATTTGTGTTATGCAACACAGTGGAAATTAATCCATTGGTATTGCATGACTTTTTTTGTAATCTTTTATTCATCTTCTGTTCATATTTAGGAAGTACATTATAGAAGAGTATTCAATAACAAACAATGGGGGATTATCAGCATGGACAAAAATAGTAAAATACTACTACAATTTGCAGGTATTTTTGGAGTGATAGGAGCAATTTTAGGCGCCCATATGGCGGGTTCTGGTTCATATGCATTTCGTCCCGTTCATGCACATATCCTGGTCGTTGGCTGGTTAACTCTTTTTGGATGGGCAGTTTTCTATAAGGTTTTCCAATCATCCCAAACGATTTTAACCAGGATACATGTTTGGACCGCAATAATAGGCTCTGTCGGCTTAACAGCAGGTATGTGGTTATACATGGTTAAACCATTTAATCTGCGGGAAGGATTAACACTGACCTTTTATATAGGTGGAGGTGTTGCATTACTTTTAAGCTTTATTCTATTTTTCTTTATCACATTATTTTATAGGGAAGAAAAATAAGATCCCTGCTACACACTTTGCTGCATGGGTAGAAACACAAATTTGATAATTAGCCCTTTTGTATAGACAATTGGTTATAAACCAAACATGTCTACCCACTACAAAAGGGATTTGTTTTAGCTGCTATATAAACCGCTTATGAAATGGCTGTTCGATATCAAAATCCTATTGCCATCATGTATGATGTATACCATACTAACTTTATTTGCAGTAAGCTTGGCAATTACCTTGCGCATTTCCCTAAACCTTACTCACTTGCAAACAGGTTTCTAGCATATTTCTAAAATACCTCTAATTCACCGATCCGCACAACCGCTTCATCCAGCCGTTCCACTGAATCCAGCAAGCCAACACGTACATAGCCTTCCCCTTGTGATCCGAAGCCATTTCCGGGGGCAACAACGACATGCGCTTGTTCCAACAGTAGATCAGCAAATTCTTCGGAGGTATAGCCATTTGGAACTGGCAGCCAAGCGAAAAACGTACCCTTTGGTAGATCCACCTTCCAGCCGATCCGGTTCAATCCGGAAATAAACCGATTCCGTCTCTGGGCATATGTATTCCGCAAGTGCTTCACCGAGGCCTGATCAGCAGTCAATGCTACCGCTGCTGCCTTTTGCACGGCACCAAACAGACTGACATACAAATGATCCTGAATCAGATTAATAGAATCGATTACAGAACGATTCCCGACAGCAAAAGCAACACGCCAACCTGCCATATTGTATGTTTTGGATAGCGTATAAATCTCAATACCAATATCTTTTGCTCCAGCAGACTGCAAGAAACTATGCGGCTTCTGGTCAAACCCAAGCGCACCATAAGCAAAATCATGGACAACACAAAAATTATGCTGCTTAGCAAGGTCAACCGTTTCGTCAAAAAAGTCTTTTGTTGCCGTAGCCGCAGTGGGGTTGTTTGGATAATTCAAGAACATAAGTTTCGCCCGACCCAGTGTATCTGCTGATATTTTTTTATAATCAGGTAAAAAGTCATTTTCCCTGGTTAACGGCATAAACTCAGGGCTCGCGTTTGCCATTGCAACCCCTGACAGATAATCCGGATAACCGGGATTTGGAAGCAATGTAATATCACCAGGATTTAACAAGCATTGACTAAGGCTCACCAGTCCAGACTTTGCCCCAAATAAAATCGCAACCTCCTGCTTCGGATCAACATCGACTTCATATTCCTTTTTATAAAACGTTGCAACCGCTTCCTTCAGATAATCGAACCCCTGAAATGGGGAATATTGATGATTGACAGGATCTTTGGCTGCTTCTTGCAATGCATGTACTACATACTCCGGTGTCGGCAAATCTGGATTTCCTTGCCCTAGATTAATAATGTCATGCCCTTGATCTTTTAACTGTTGGGCCTTTTTTACAAGCTTCGCAAAAAACTGATCCGGCAGCCGCTTCAGCATCTCCGACTGTTCAAATCTCTGCATCGTATCCATCACTCCCCCGGTAAGTAATTGGTATTTATGATAGCGATGATATAACTGTTTGTAAAGGGAATTTTGTAGTACACTACCTTTCTGTTTTCACATATTCTACAAGAAATGGGCCTGTAAGCAAGAACCCAATACCGGCATAAATCGGCACTCCTTTTGCTACTAGTCTTCTAACAATTGGGACAATCCCGCATTCACAGGCTGGAAAGCACGCACCGACAACACAACTCATCGTTACCGCCATAAATCTATTTTTGGGAATCCACCTTCTGATATGTTCATCTGTTACAAACACTTGTATAATTCCCGCAATTAATACACCTATTAAGACAAACGGTAAAGCTTCTATTAAGATACTCAAAAATAGCATATTCATCTGATAAACAGATTCAGGCAAGTTTACCATCCATTTTATAGACTCACCGAATGTGGTAATTGCTATGTGTAAAATATTTCTCGAGGGTATTTGAGCTATATTCTAGCAAAAAAAGAAAAGGCACTCTATCATAAAATGTATGCTTTGACCAGGCAAATACATTTCAGAGAGAGGCCTTTCCATGGGGAATATTATATCAAATATCAATGAACTAATAAAGAATACCGGTAATTTAATTGAATTAGAGGAAAGCATTCGGTTGTTCATGTATGAAGTATTTGCTTCAGTATTGGGGGAAGTATTTACACGATTAAATCAGGTCATAAACGAAAATAAACAGGCCATGGGTTGGATAGTGAAGCGAGAAGATTGGAAAACCGTCCAGTTTACCTTTGGGGCTGTACGTTTTCGTCACACGCTTATGGCTGATGAAAATGGAGATTCGCATTACCCTTTCGATGAATGGTTGGGGCTAAGAAAGAGCCAACGACATAGCCCATTGGTGGAAGTAAAAGTGGCAGAGTTGGCTAGTGAAAGTACCTATCGTGAAACGGCACGTGTATTAAAGGAATGGACGGCAGTTAATCTTAGTCATACAACGGTTGGAAACATTGTAAGGCGCGTTGGAAAAGCACAAGCACAGGCAGATGAGGAAATGGTGACGGAATTGGATGAGGCGGCTTCCTTACCAGAGGGGAAAAAGGTGGAGTATCTTTATGCGGAGGCAGACGGTGTCTTTGTGCGTGGTAAAGAGAAGAAAAAAAGCCTAGAAGTGCGTCATGCCGTTGTCCATGAAGGTTGGGAGAGGAATGGGAAACGAGTAGCTTTACGGGAACCAAAAGTAATTATGACAACACAATCAACGCCAGATTTTTGGAAGGAAGTGCAAGCTCTTACAGCTCACTGCTATTCACTTGAGGATACACAGGTTGTCACAAATAGCGATGGAGGTTTGGGATATACAGCCGAGAAGTTTCAAGAAGCCTTTTCCCAATCCAATTTACCTGTTTTGAATCAACTAGATCATTACCATGTTTCACAGGCGTTAAATCGCGCTTTAGGTGGCGGCCAGAGCGAGTATAAGGATGGCATCAAAAAGGCACTGAAAGATCATAACCTGGATGATTTTATGTTATGGCTAGATACGTATGAGAGCACGTTAGACGATGCAAAAAGAATAGAAAAGGTAAAAGCATTTCGCACGTATATTACAAACAACTGGGAGCGAATTTTCGACTGGCGAGAAGTAGTAGAAAATCCACCGAAGGGCGCAAGAAGCCTGGGAGCGATGGAATCCAATCAAAGGCACATTTCTTTCCGCATGAAAAAGAGAGGCATGCATTGGAGTTCAGAAGGCGGAGAAGCCATGGTTAAAGTGAAACAAGGGATCCTAAACCAAACATTGCGGAACGTGTATGTAAAACATCAACACAGAAGTGCTAGAAAGCAACGAGAAGTGAAAAGGATTGTAAGAATGTCGGAGATTTTACGTAATCCAACCCGTCCATCAGTGGGGGTTAAACAGGGCGCTATAGGCTTATATACGGCTCATTCTACAGCCATGGGTCATTTAGTTAAAAGCTTTAAATAAATAATACCCTGATGTTGGGGTTACGTTCTTGGGTTGTAGAACGTTACCACAACATCAGGGCCAGCAAGCGACAGCGCGGTAGCCGAACAAAGTGTACAAAATGATGATGCCCGGAATATTGGTATGAAAGCAACGTCGAGAAAAACTTGACACATACGTGGTAATTGAAATAACTAGACAAAAAATAAATAACCCTGTAATATCAATCAATAAGTGGTTTTTACTAAGCATTTTAATACTCCTCCTTTGACGCCAATCTACTAATTCTACTGAAATAATTAGTTCGACTTTGCGTATTGTACCCAATCCATCCTATTCTTCTTTATGAAATACTAGAACTTTTTTAGAGATGCTATTTCTCTTATTATGCTGACTGATAACCTCGTATAATAGAATATGCAACATTATTCGTAATTATTACGATTTACAAATCAATAATCATCCTGCTCTTCTATTTTTAAGTTAAACGAAAAACTTACAGCGTACCGACTCAATCAATATTGAGGCAACACCCCTGCAAATGACAGCTTACACTGGAGTTTTAAAAAAAATAACCACCTTAATCTTTTGAAAGGTGGTTATTTTTGTATTCTACGTACTAAAATTACGTTGTATTATGGTTCTTTTTTGCCTCGTTATTTATCATGTCAGGTACCTGCACATTAGACATTTCCATCCCCTTCTTAATTAAGTTCTTTATCCTTAATAAATAAACCGTAATCATTACTATTTACAAATCGTAATCATTACGGTATGATGTAAAAGTAAAATTCACTTTTTTGAAAAGGAAGGATGCGAGAAATGAAAATTTTTCAAGTTGTAACCCTGCTATTCATTGTGGGGATGATCACGATTGGCTGTACGCCATCCAATCAAGCTTCAACTAAATCTGATGACCCAGAATTGACTGTGTACACGACAGTTTATCCATTTCAATATGTGGTTGAACAGATTGGCGGAGATACAGTTTCAGCAAAGTCGGTATTTCCACCTGGTGCAGATGCGCATACATATGAACCTACCTCAAAAGAAATGACAGCTATTGCGAAAAGTGATGCATTCATTTACTTAGGTGCTGGTATGGAAGGTTTTGCTGAAGGTATTGCAGATGCGCTTGGGTCACAAGATGTAAAGTTAATTGAAATTGGTAAGCATGAAGATCTATTCCATGGCCATTCACATAAAGGGCATGATCATGAAAATAAGGATGAACACAATCATGGCGAAGAAGGAGATGATCATGGAAAAACAGACGTGCATGGCCACGAAGAAGGCAATAATCACGCCGATAAATCTATTGCCATCGAGGGACTGCAAGACCATTATCATACCGGGGATACGATTGAGTTAACTGCAAGTCCTAAGGAAGAATCTGGTCATAATCATTGGCATTGGTATATATTAAATCCTGATGCAAAAGATTGGGAAACCGTTTCGGATCAGTTAAGCAATACGTATAAAGGCGAGGCGGTTGCAGATAGTCAGCAAATCAAGGCGATTCTTTTTGATGAGGATCATAATGTTATTGCCGAGTCAGAGCCTGTAACCATTGCGATTAATGATCATCACGGTCACAATCATGAACACGATGAACACGGGGAAGAAGCCCACGACCATGGGAGTGAGGATCATGAGCATGGTCGTACTGAAAAACACGACCATAAATCGATTACCATTGAGGGATTGCGTGCTCATTACCATACTGGAGATACAATTGAACTAACGGCAGCCCATAGTAATGAATCTGGTCATAATCATTGGCATTGGTATACATTAAATCCTGATGCAAAAGATTGGGAAACCGTTTCAGGTCAGTTAAGCAATACCTATAAAGGAGAAACTGCTACTAACGGCCAGCAAATTAAAGCAGCACTTTTTGATGAAAATCATAATGTTATCGCTGAATCAGATCCGGTAACCATTGTGATTGATGATCATACAGGTGGTCACGATCCGCATATTTGGATCGATCCATTACGTATGATAGAAGTGTCCAAAATCATCAGGGATGAATTAATTGCATTAAACCCAGACGAGGAAGCCAGGTACAGCAAAAACTTTAAAGCGTTGAAAAAAGAACTAATCGCTTTGGATAAACGATACCAACAATTACTGGAAACAAAGGAGAACAAACACATTATTGTACCACATGCTGCTTTCGGATATTGGGAAGAGCGCTATGGAGTGAAACAAATCGCAATAAGTGGTTTATCTACCAGCGAGGAACCGTCACAAAAAGAATTAAAGGAAGTAATTGAACAGGCAGAAAAATTTGATTTAGATTATATCTTATATGAACAGAACAGTCCAAACCGTCTCTCAGAGGTTATCCAGGAACAGATTGGTGCCGAAGCTTTAACCATTCACAACCTATCTGTACTAACGAAAGAGGATATTAAAAACAATAAAGATTATATTTCTTTAATGGATAAAAATCTCAAAATACTCGACCAAGTTACGAAATAGCACTAGTTTCTCTCCCCAAAGCCGAATCATGCTTTGGGGATGGTACTTATATTAGGAGGCATGGTAAATTTGTTGAGAGACAATAGAATCCCGGTTACGATTCTAACTGGCTTTCTCGGTTCAGGAAAAAAGACATTACTAAACAGGGTGCTTAACGATGACCCGAATATGTTACTTTTCAGTACAAATGATCGAAAATGGTTGCCCAAGGAAAAAGACGAAGCGAAATGGTTTTCATTGGAAAAGACTTGAACATCGAAGAATTGATAAAAGGCTTTCACTACTGTTTTCAGTAGTGAAAAATTTTATACATTAAAACGTAATGATTACGTTAGCTGACAGGCACTTATCCATCGTCAAATACGATAACCCAATACAGCCTCTCCACCGCCTCCATGATTTCACCCTCGTCAATATTAGCAAAACCAATAACAAGCTCAATCCTGCCATTTTCCTTATATTTATTTTTAAGCATGAAGCGCCGCATCGTATATAGTTCAAGCCTTCCCTCTTTAGCACAGGCTTCGATTTCATCATACGTTTTAACAGATTTGAATTGGGCTATAAAATGAAGACCTGCTGGTATATTCTCAATGCACACTTGATCATTAAATTTTTTACGCAACTGTTCGATTAATAGGTTTCGTTTCACCTCGTAATGATGATTCATTCGTTTAATATGTCTTGAATAAGCCCCGCTTTCGATAAAATAATGCAATGCAAAAAGAGCAAGTGAATTGCTGAATTGCATGATATCCGGATAATGCTTACGGTACTTCCTCAGCAAGTCAGGAGGCAAGACCATATAGCTAATCCGGGTACCTGGTAACAACGTTTTTGAAAACGTGCCAGTGTATATGACACGTTGATTACGGTCAAGACTCTGCAAGGAAGGAATACTGTTTGTCTCATACTTGAACTCACTATCATAATCATCTTCAATAATATATCTGTTTTCAGCGCCCGCTGCCCAGTTCAATAACTCTATCCGCCTTGTCACCGGCATAATTTTACCAGTCGGAAATTGGTGTGATGGTGTAACAAATAGAAAATCTGCATTTGACGATTCTACTTTTTTGATATTGATGCCTTTATTATCCAGCTCTATCGGATTAACGGTAAATCCCATATCGTTCAATAATCGATAAAGGCGGGAATAACCAGGATCTTCAATAGCTATGATGCTTTTTTTATTTTGCATCTCCATCAATTGCTGGACTAGTAATTGTGTGCCGGCACCGATAATGATTTGTTCCGGTTCGCAAACTACTCCACGCGTTAAAGCAATCATTCGGCTAATGGCCTTTCTTGTCAGATAAGGGCCTTGAGGATGGCCAAGCTCAGCTAGTTCCCTTCTATGTTCATCTATTGCTCTGTTCTCGCATTTCATCCAATCCTTAAAAGGAAACAGGGAAATATCTGCTGACATATGTGATAAGGAGAGCCATCCTTCTTTACTATCGTTTCCTTCCTTTAGATCATTGGGCAATTTGCTCTGAACAGCCTTTTCCTGATTGGAAAAGACAGTGATGTTTTCAACAAAATATCCTTTACGCTCAACCGTATAAATATATCCCTCCGCAAGTAGTTGTTCGTAAGCGTTGGCAACTGTATTGACACCAACCTTTAATTCATCAGCCAATTGTCTTTTGGACGGCAGCTTTTCATTCGCCCGCAGTTTCCCTGCCAACACATTTTCCTTAACCCAATTATAAATTTGCTGATATTTGAAGTTCACGTTGCTATTGCTAGCTAAATTGAATACTTGCAAAAAATTCACCTCCATCTGGTTCCTATATCTTTCAACAACTGGTACTTTTCATTGTACCAGATTATTGTCATACTATTACCATATTTAAGTTAAAAAAATCTTAATCAAGCAAAGGAGGAAAAATAAAATGACAACAATACATCCAAGCAGTTCCGATTTACAAAGCAAACGGGAAAGGTTTATCCCAAGAGGGGTTAGTAACGGTAACCAGAACATTGCGCTAAAAGCAACTGGTGCAACGGTTACAGATATCGATGGGAATGAATGGATTGACTTTGCCGGAGCGATTGGTACTTTAAATGTAGGTCACAGCCATCCCAAAGTTACCGAAGCAGTCAAACAACAAGCAGAAAAGTTTTTACATCCTGGATTTAATGTGATGATGTATGAAGGCTACATTGAACTTGCTGAAAAATTATGCGAAATTACCCCTGGCGATTTTGATAAACAAGCTCTATTACTAAATTCTGGAGCAGAAGCCGTTGAAAATGCGGTCAAAATTGCTCGACGCTATACTAAAAGACAGGCGGTTGTCTCATTTACCCGCGGATTCCACGGAAGAACAAACATGACAATGAGTATGACCAGTAAGGTAAAGCCATATAAATTTGGGTTCGGCCCGTTTGCACCGGAAGTGTACCAAGCTCCATATCCATACACTTACCATAGACCAGAAGGAATGACTGAAGAAGCCTATGTCGATCAGGTCATTGAAGATTTTAGGGATTTTTTTGTTACTACCGTTGCACCAGAAACGGTAGCTTGCGTGGTCATGGAACCAGTTCAAGGTGAAGGCGGCTTTGTTATTCCTCCGAAAAAATTCGTTCAAGCTGTCCATGAATTTTGCAAAGAACATGGTATCGTCTTTGTGGCCGATGAAATTCAAACAGGATTCGGGCGTACGGGTACATTATTTGCTATTGAACAATTTGATGTCATACCGGACCTCATAACGGTCTCCAAATCATTGGCTGCCGGCTTACCTTTGAGCGGTGTTGTTGGAAAAACAGAGATCATGAGTGCTGCAGCTCCCGGGGAATTAGGTGGAACATATGCTGGAAATCCGGTTGCATGCGCTGCTGCATTAGCTGTTATCGACATTATAAAAGCAGAAAATTTAAATCAAAAATCAGAAATGATCGGACAAAAAATCGAAGCAAAACTGCGTGAATTAGCTGAACAACACGAATTTGCAAGTGAAATCCGTCGACTTGGCTCCATGGTCGCTGTGGAAATCGTTGAGGATCGCCTAAACAAAGCTCCAGATAAGGCAAAAACAAACAGCATTATCAAATATGCTAACGAAAATGGTCTACTGCTACTTTCCGCTGGTATCAAAGGCAATGTTATCCGTTTCCTTGCACCACTCGTTATTACAGAGAAGGAACTGGACAAGGGGTTAAATATTCTGGAAAAGGCGTTTGCCAACGTTTCCCATTAATATCATGTTATTTCATTAGGGAATAAGGGAATATCAACAACTGTAAAGCATGCAGCATAACATTGGATGTATCTAATCTTAATTATCGAAAGGAGCTTTACCGATTATGGCAAGTTATTTTAATGTCACCAATCCTGCAACAGGAGAATTGATCCAGGAGGTTAAAATTAATACGGATGAGGAAGTCAAACAGGCTCTCAGGGACGGCCATGAAAGCTTTAAAAAATGGTCAAAAATAAATGCCCATGAACGATCCCGCCTAATCAAAAAATGGTCAGAAAAGGTAATCGAGAACAAAGATGAATTAGCAAAAATCATGACAGAAGAAAATGGAAAACCATTAAGTGAATCATTAGGTGAAGTCGATTATTCCGTTGCCTACCTTGATTGGTATGCAGAAGAAGCAAAACGAGTTTATGGACGAACGATACCAGCTAACACTGAAGTAAAGCGAATTATTGTTACGAGAGAGCCAATCGGACTAGTTGCAGCCATCACCCCCTGGAATTTCCCAGCAGCGATGATGGCCAGAAAAGCAGCACCTGCCCTGGCTGCCGGATGTACGTTCATCGTCAAACCTGCATCCGAGACGCCATTGACAGGTATGAAATTCATTGACCTGGCACATGAAGCGGGTATTCCGAAAGATGCCATCCAATACGTAAACGGACGGGGCAGTGTTATTGGTGATTTATTTACTAATAGTGATTATGTACGTAAAATCACATTTACCGGATCAACCCCTGTCGGTAAAAATCTCATCAAGAACAGTGCTGATACAGTCAAACATGTCACAATGGAATTAGGTGGCCATGCACCATTGATTGTAGCAGAGGATGCGGATCTTGATTATGCAGCTAAACAAACCGTCGGCACAAAATTTAGAAACGCGGGACAAACCTGTGTCTGTGCTAACCGGATACTTGTCCATGAAAATGTCGTGGATAAATTCACAGAAAAATTTGTTACTGAAGTAAGGAAACTCACCGTTGGAAATGGTCTAAACGATGGAATAGACGTTGGACCAATTATTAACGAAAAGGGTTATACTAAAATTGTTGACCAAATTAATAATGCAAAAGAAAAAGGTGCAGAAGTCGTGTTAGGAGATAAATATGATGCCGACCAAGAGAAAGGCTTTTTCTTTATTTATCCGACCGTCTTAAAAAATGTGACAACAGATATGACAATCATGCATGAAGAAACTTTCGGCCCAGTAGCACCCATCACCAGTTTCAAAACGATTGAAGAAGCTGTTGAACTGGCTAATAGCACACCATACGGACTTGCGGCTTATTTCTTTACAAACGATTACCGGACAGGCACTTACCTGCATGATCATCTGCAATTCGGTATCATCGGCTGGAATGATGGAGGGCCTTCAGCTGCCCATGCACCATTTGGCGGAATGAAAGAAAGCGGCCTTGGACGTGAAGGCGGAATTGAAGGTATTGAACCTTACTTAGAGACGAAGTATATGTCTGTTGGGGGATTGTAAATTTTAAAGTTGAAAAAATATGATTAGGAAGCCAGCCCTAATGTAACGTATCCTTTTGGAAGAAATTCTTAATTCGGGGCTGGTTTTTTTTGACTTTTTGAACGTCTCTAGTTTTTCAATCAGTAAAGACCAAATCCCCTACAGGTTGACGACATATTGTATTTGGGCTTTCTTTTACCTATGCTTCATCAAGTAATGGATGCTAACCATTTTTAACAATCTTGCAGTGTTCTTTCTATCTAAGTAAGATTCTATCAGAGGTAAGCGCTATGTATATTCTGTAACGCTTAGCTGCCAATTTTATTCTTTCATCACTAATATTGGGGATTTGCAACTACTTTTTATTTCTATTTGTCTTCACTCCTATACAACACTTTTTTGATTTATAACTTCGAACTCATTAGTCATCTATTTTTATGGCGGCCTGCCTAAAGTACCATAATAAATTTTTAAAAAGTAAACAAAGAACATGATAATTCCATCCACTTTATACTATGATAGAGAAAAGACTCACAATGAAAGAAGAAGGGGTGGATGATAGGTGAAATATGCTATTTATCAAATGGAAATTATTGCAGGGAACCCTGAAGCGAACCGACAAAATGTAAAGCAGTGGATTGAGAACGTTGTGCAAGAAGAACAGCCTGATACGGTACTCTTGCCTGAGATGTGGAATACAGGCTATGCACTAGGAGAACTAGCAAATACGGCTGATCGGGACGGGGAACCAACAGCCTCTTTCCTAAGCAGCCTTGCCAAAACCCATAACATTAATATCGTTGGCGGATCAATCGGCAATCAAAAAGCGGACAAATTTTATAATACTAGTCTTGTATTTGATCGTAACGGAGAGCTCGTCTACCAGTATGATAAGATTCATCTTGTACCAATGCTCAATGAACATCAGTATTTAACTGGCGGGCAAAAAAAAGTACATACATTTGTACTGGATCATGTTAAAATGGGACTCATTATCTGTTATGATCTGCGCTTCCCGGAACTTTCCAGACAGCTGGCATTGGACGGTGCGCAAGTTATGCATATTGTAGCAGAGTGGCCGGCCGCTCGAAAAGACCATTGGAAAGCACTGCAGCTTGCCAGGGCAATAGAAAACCAATTTTTCGTGGTCTCCAGTAATGCTGTTGGTACGTATAACGGTACAGAATATGCTGGAAAATCCATGATTATTGATCCCTGGGGAACACAACTTAAAACGGGAAGTGCAAAAAATACGGGGACAATCACGACGACATTGGACTTGTCCATTGTTTCAAAAATCAGAAGAGATGTGCCTGTGTTTGCAAGCAGGGTTCCGGAAATGTACGAATAGGACTTTACTGATCGGATAAGGAGGTTTATGGTAATGAATCGAACTGCAAAAGATATCATCCTGATTATAATCGGCTCTCTTATTTTTGCGCTGGGAATTAACTACTTTGCCATCCCCAACCGCTTATCCGAAGGCGGAGTGACCGGTATTACAATTGTAACGTACTATTTGTTCGAATGGTCACCAGGAATTGTTAATTTCATCCTCAATAGCTTACTAGTCACAATTGGCTACCGCTTTTTCAGCAAACGAATTATCTGGTATACAATCGTTTCCATTATTTTTTCCTCCATCTTTCTGCATGTAACGGTTGATATTGGGAAGGAAATTAATAGTGATACATTACTTGCAGCCCTGTTCGCCGGATTAACCGTCGGGATCGGACTTGGCATGATTTTCCGCGCTGGTGGTACATCTGGTGGATCAGCAATCCTTGCTCGCCTGGCAAACCAATTACTCGGCTGGAGTGTCGGCAAAGGAATGCTGGTAATTGATATTCTTGTGATTGCAGGCTCGGCCTTTATTATCGGTCAGGAAAAAGCCATGTACACATTAGTATCCGTATATGTAGGGGCAAAAGTGATTGATGTCATTGTGGAAGGTGCTAACGAACGATCAGCGGTCCTGATCATTTCCAGTGAACCGGATGAAGTACTTGATCAGGTAACGAATAAAATGGCTCGCGGGATCACTGTCTTGGAAGGAAAAGGTGGTTATACAAAAGCAGACAGAGAGGTACTGTATCTTGTTATTAACAAGCAGGAAATTGTTCATTTAAAAAAAATTATAGAGGCTATCGATCCAGATGCCTACGTTACTGTTCATGGTGTACAGGAAATTTTTCGCAAAGGGTATAAAGGTACATTGGCGAAGGGATAAGTTGTTGAAAGAAAGTAAACCCGGGAGACAATTAAGGGCTTATTGCCTCCCTTTTTTAGCGAATCGTTCCACATCTTCTTTATTTATAAGTCGTCGTTTTTTATCCGCTACATCAATAGACGAATAAGCAGGTGAAAAAGTTTCGTTTTCCCTGGAAATAATAGGTAGATGAAAAAAGGTATCGGAGGCTATCCGATACCTTTCTTAAGCAAAAATATTTCAGCGGCTGCTGTTCCTTATAACTAGCTCAGTCGCCAATGTTACCTGTTTGGCAACAGTCCTCCCGTAAAAAATACGATCTTCCAATAACGACACCGCTGTCTCTCCCATTAATTCAGTAGGAACCCTTACTGTACTTAGTGATGGGGAAACATACTTGGCTACACTAGCGTCATTAAAACCGATAATTTCAACCCTATTAGGTACGTCAATGCGATGGTCGCTTAATGCACGAAGCGCACCAATTGCAATGGAGTCATTTGCACAAAAAAAGGCAGAAGGCAAATCATCCTTTAAGGTCCGAATTGCATTTTCCATCATTTGATAACCAGAATCTACAGAAAACGGTCCCTTGAAGCAATATTTTTCTTTGAATAATTGCTTTTCCTTCATGTATCGCCGGAAGCTTTCATATCTTGGATCCGCAAGCATCTCCGTTGAATCTGTAAATTTTTCCTCACCAGCCAACATGCCGATTTTCGTATGCTTCCGGCTAATAAAATGGGCTAAGGCACTTACCGTTGCCAGATGAAAATCCCCGACAACGGAATCATACATAGGAAAGGCATAACGATTATCAACAAAACAGACAGCTGGACACCATTGCTGCAGTTGTTTCATTTGTGATTCTGAATATTTTCCGATCGCAATAATTCCGTCAATCTTTTTAATGATCTTTTGGTCAGCATGCTGAAATAACCGGATAAACTCATATTGTTTGTTTTCTATTTGCTTTTCAGCACCTGCACGGATTGCGTAGTAGTACATATCATTTAATTCTTCCTGTTCAGTGTACCACTGAACGATCGCTATTCGCAGTTGCTTCTTTACCCTTTTCATCAAATGTTTTTGATAATTCAACTCTTCTGCGGCATGAAAAATCCGCCTTTTCGTTTCTTCGCCAACAGACAGTGTCGGGTCATCATTAAGCACCCGTGACACGGTAGCAATTGATAAATTTACCTTTTTTGCTATATCCTTTATAGTTGCCATCTACTCAGCTCCGATTCTTTCTGCTAATCTGGAAACCGCAATTATTCCTTCACCCCTTTTGCAGAAGTACGGCGTCGTAATTCTGCTTCAATTTCCTCAAGGCTCCGCCCGCGAGTTTCCGGCAAAAATTTGATTACAAAAATAAGTGCTGCGATACCGATAACAGCAAAAACAAGAAATACTTGCCCAATTCCCATTACATCTGACATCATTGGGAAAAATTGTGCAACTAAAAGGCTTCCAATGGAAAGGGCAAGCGCAGCAATTCCGGTTGCAGCACCACGGGCGCGCATTGGAAATAGTTCTGGAAGCATCACCCACAAAATTGGTCCCCATGTAAATGCAAAGAAAATAATGAATAATGTCAGGCAGGCAACAATAATCCATGCTCCAAAGCTTGACTCAAGCCCGATCGTCCAAATTAAGACAGCCATGATAATTAATGAAGCTACCATACCAGCATTTCCGATAATAAGCAATTTCTTTCGATCAATTTTGTCAATAATCATAATCGCAAAAATCGTAATGATCACATTCACGGTCCCAATTCCAACCGTTCCTAAAATGGCTGTTGCATCACCAAGGCCAGCTTCACTAAAAATGGTTGGCGCATAATAAATAATCGCGTTGATCCCAATAATCTGCTGAAATAGTGCAAAACAGCAGCCAATAATAAGAGTGGGTCGTAGCCAGGAGGATGATAACACCTTCCAGGTACTATCAGATAGACGATTGATTTCTTTCATTTCGTCAATTTCCGGATCGATTTGTTCCGGTTTTCGTGTTAATTTCATTACTGCCCGTGCTGCTGCTTCACTATGATGTTCAAGCAGCCATCTTGGACTCTCTGGCATAAACAAAACACCAATCATCAGGATTAACGATGGAACAACCGCCAACCCTACCATCCAGCGCCAGCCCTCGATTGGAGCAAACGCGTAATTCACTAAATAAGATGACAGAATACCAATCGTAATCATTAACTGGTTTAATGAACTTAATGAACCACGCTGCTCTGTCGGTGCCATTTCTGATAAATAAACAGGGACGATCGCTGTTGATCCACCAACCGCTAATCCAATTATTAACCGGCCGATAACAAGCACGGTCATATTGGGTGCCGCCGCGAGTGCAAGAGCACCAAGAATGAAAACAATGGAAATCATAAAGACCAATCTGCGCCGGCCAAAGCGATCAGACAACGGACCACTGAAACCGGAACCAAAAATCGCCCCGATTAGCATGGAACTAACGACCAGTCCTTCCGTGAAACTAGTTAATGGGATGTCATCCTTTATAAAAAGAAGTGCACCAGAAATAACTCCCATATCATACCCGTACAAAAGCCCTCCTAAAGCGCCAAGGAAAAAAATCATTTTTTTACTAATTATTTTACTCTTCATCTTCTGTCAAACCTTTCTAAGCTGTAGTATAATTTTGAGTATACGCTTTCACTTTTTTGTTGTAAAGTCCTTTATTTTAATGAAAAAAAACAAAAAAGAAATGGAATGACATATATTTTAACTAAAATAATACATGTATTTTACTAATAAAACAATAAATATTTATTGAGAAAAAACCGCTTTCATAGTAAACTAATTATAGTTAAAACTTTATTAATGTTGTAGGGGGGAATGATGATGAAGGATTTACTTCAGCAATACCAGAAAATATTCAAAACAACTGAAAAACCAGTCCAATTCTTTGCACCCGGGAGAATTAACCTGATTGGGGAACATACCGATTACAATGGTGGGCATGTATTCCCTGCTTCAATTTCCTTTGGCACATATGCAGTGGGACGGAAACGTAATGATCAGAAATTCCGGTTTTATTCGTTAAATTTCCCGGGAAGTGGAATGATCCATTGCGATCTTGCGGATTTGACCTATTGTGTTCAGGATGACTGGGCCAATTATCCAAAGGGAATGATCCACCTCATTCGCGAATCAGGCTTTCCCATTACCAATGGTGCTGATATACTTTTTTATGGGGATATTCCGAATGGTGCCGGCCTATCATCCTCGGCGTCAATTGAAATGGTAACAGGGGTTTTGCTGGAAGGCTTATTCAACCTGGAAATAGACCGTATGCAAATGATAAAGTTAGGACAAAAAGTAGAAAATGAGTATATCGGGGTAAACAGCGGAATTATGGATCAGTTTGCGATTGGTATGGGTAAACAAGATCATGCCATTCTATTAAATTGTCAAACATTGGAATATGAATATGCTCCGATTTCACTTGATAACTATTGTATTATGATTATCAATACTAATAAACAACGGACACTTGCCGGATCCAAGTATAATGAACGACGCCAGCAATGTGAACAGGCACTGAAAGACTTACAGACAGAACTTTCCATTACCAGTCTTGGAGAATTGTCGAACGAACAATTTTTGGAGCAACAGCAGCTGATTAAAGATGATACGAACCGCAAGCGGGCCAAACACGCCGTTTCCGAAAATGTTCGTACCGTTGAAGCTTTAAAGAAACTACAAGCAGGTGACTTAGACGGTTTTGGAAAACTAATGAATGATTCCCATCATTCACTAAAGTATGATTATGAGGTGACCGGGAAAGAACTTGATTGTCTTGTGCAGGCAGCCTGCGAACAAGAAGGGGTAATTGGTGCCCGTATGACTGGTGCCGGATTCGGCGGCTGTGCGATTGCTATCGTTGAAAAAGATAAACAAGCAAGCTTTAAGCAAAACGTAAATCGCAAATACCGCGAAATGATCGGTTACGATGCAACGTTCTACACCGCGGCAATCAGTGACGGTGCCAAGCAAATCAGGGAAGGAGTACATTAACATGAGTATATTAGTACCAGGCGGGGCGGGCTATATCGGCTCCCATGCTGTTTATCAATTGATCGATCGGGGCGAGGATGTTGTCGTGGTGGACAGCTTGGAGACTGGACACAAAGCGGCAATTCATCCAAAGGCCGCATTTTATCAAGGGGATATCCGGAACATCGATTTTTTGCGTGACGTATTTCAAAAAGAGTCCATCGAGGCCGTTGTCCATTTTGCCGCAAATTCCCTTGTTGGCGAATCAATGGAAAAACCGCTGAAATATTTTGATAACAACGTTTACGGGACACAGGTGCTGCTGAAGGTGATGACGGAATTCGATGTAAAACATATCGTTTTCTCTTCTACTGCCGCTACCTATGGTGAACCGGAATCTGTTCCGATTACCGAAACAATGCCAACCAATCCGGCTAATGCATACGGCGAAACAAAGCTGACAATGGAAAAAATTATGAAATGGACTGAACAAGCGCACGATATCCGTTATGTATCATTAAGGTATTTCAACGTTGCTGGTGCACGTGAATCTGGAGAAATTGGGGAAGATCATCGTCCGGAAACCCATCTCGTTCCGATTATTTTGCAAGCGGCACTTGGTCAGCGGCCACATATTACGGTCTTTGGTGAGGATTATGATACACCGGATGGCACCTGTATCCGCGACTATATTCACGTTGAGGATCTGATTGAGGCTCATCTTTTGGCGCTGGGTTATTTAAAAAACGGTGGTAAAAGCGACGTTTTCAACCTTGGCAGCAGTCAAGGATTTTCCGTAAAAGAAATGATTGAAACGGCACGCACAGTAACAGGCAAAGAAATTCCCGCAGAATCTGGCGAACGTCGTGCAGGTGATCCAAGCGTCTTGATTGCAAGCTCAGATAAAGCAAAAAATGTCCTTGGCTGGAATCCTGCCCGGACATCGATTAAAAAGATTATGCAAGATGCCTGGAATTGGCATGAATCCCATCCGAACGGCTATAGGGAGGAGTAAACCAATGATGATTTATCACGATTTGGCAGGACTGATCCAACGCGCAATCCGTGAAAAGTTAATCGAAAAAGCGGATCATATCTATGTTCGCAACCAGGTAATGCATTTGCTTAGCTTGGAATCATTTCCTGAACATGTTGATAATCCGACGAATGGTACGATTCCCGATCTACTGGAGAAATTGGTCAGCTATGCAATCGATCATAACGTAATTGCGGATGTATTTGACGAGAAGGAAATGCTTGCTGCCAACATTATGAACTGCTTTGTCGCCCGCCCTTCTGTTGTTAATGCTGTCTTTCAGGAGAAATATCAGCATTCACCAGAGGAAGCAACAGATTATTTTTACAAATTGAGCAGGAACAGTAATTATATTCAAACGAACCGGATCAAGAAAAATATTCATTTTAAAGCAGAAACAACATATGGTGTAATGGATATTACGATCAATTTATCCAAACCGGAGAAAGACCCGGAACAAATTAAACGGGAACGCGAAATGAAACGGACCGTTCACTATCCAAAGTGTGTATTATGCGTGGAGAACGTAGGGTATACTGGTCGGACTGGATATCCGGCACGCGCTAACCACCGAGTTATTCAAGTACCGCTTTTAGAAGAAAACTGGTACTTGCAATATTCGCCATATGTATATTACAACGAACACTGTATTTTACTTGCAGAAGAACATCGGAATATGAAAATAGATAAGGACGCCTTTGGACGGCTGCTTCTGTTCACGGAAAAATTCCCGCACTATTTTATCGGATCCAATGCCGATTTACCGATCGTTGGCGGTTCTATTTTAAGTCATGACCATTATCAAGGAGGACGTTACGAATTTGCCATGACAAAGGCTCGTGATGCCTTTACTTTTGTACTAAAGCCGTTCGATCATGTTCAGGCCTCCGTCCTAAATTGGCCTTTATCTGTGATCAGGCTTAAAAGTAAAGATAGGGAACATTTGTTAAGTGCAGCCGACCATATCCTTACGACGTGGCGCAATTACACAGATAAAGCTGCTGACGTGTTAGCTTATTCCGGAGCAACTCCACATAATACGATTACACCAATCGCCAGAATCCGGGATGGTAAACACGAACTTGATCTAGTTTTGCGAAATAACCGAACGTCTAGTGAGCATCCGCTGGGGATTTTTCATCCGCATGCCGATGTCCAGCACATCAAAAAGGAAAATATTGGTCTTATTGAAGTGATGGGGCTTGCCGTATTGCCAGCAAGACTTAAGGATGAACTTGCTGAAATCAAGCAATTTTTACTTGATGAAGCAAGCAATGTTGCGGAATACCACCTTGATTGGGCAAACGAACTCAAAACGAAGTATGGTGTAATTGGTGATCCGAAAAAGGCAGAACAGATTTTACAGGATGAATTAGCACAGAAATTTTCCCGGGTACTCGAGGATGCCGGTGTATTCAAAGATAGGCAAGCGATCGAGCGATTTATAACGACATTGAATAAGCAGGTGGTAGATAGATGAATATTTCTAAGCAGCCCATTCGGGATAAATGGACCGAGTATACACTTGAAAACGATCATGGAATGAGTGTCAGTATCCTTAATTACGGCGGGATTATTACAAAAATAATGGCCCCCGACAGAGCCGGTAACATTGAAAACGTTGTACTAGGTTATCGAGATTACGCTGATTACGAGGCTAACCCCAATTTTTTCGGCGCAATCATCGGTCGTGTTGCAGGCAGAATTCAGGGCGCCTCATTCGAATTGGACGATGATACCTATAACTTGGAAAAAAATGAAGGTGACCACCACCTGCATGGCGGTTCTAATGGATTCCATTCCGTTATCTGGAAAGTGGAACCTTTTCAGAACAATGGTGCAGTTGGGTTAAAACTCAGCCACACCAGTCGGGATAGTGATAGCAATTATCCAGGTAATGTAGATGTCTCGGTTACCTACACACTGTTGTCGAATAATGACCTTATACTTGATTATGAGGCGAGCACAGATGAAACGACACCGCTCACTCTAACGAATCATTCCTATTTTAATTTGAACGGTGACCTTAAAGCGACCGTGGATCAGCATCATGTCACCTTTGATAGCGACAAAATAATCGAGCTTGACGATGAACTGATTCCAACCGGAAACGGATTGAAAACTGCCGGAACGACTTTTGATTTCCGTAAAGGACGTTTGCTAGGTGATGGTTTTCATGATCAATTAAAGCAACATGCCATTGCCGGCTCTGGTTATGATCATTATTTTCTGTTTGCAGATAAAGGAAAAGTGGTCGTACGTGAACAACAATCAGGACGTATGATGACTGTCAAAACCAATCAGCCTGGTATGGTCATGTATACAGGGAACGGACTGGATGACCAGTCGCAATTAAGAGAAGGAGTGTCTGCGAAGCATTTGGGTGTATGCTTTGAAACCCAAGGCACACCTGCATCACTTAAACACGATTTTCCGAGTATTATGTTACAACAGGGAGAAATGTATAAGAAACGCACGGTATTTTCGTTTGATGTTTTTACGTAAAAACTTGGGGTTCGGTTATTTTATTTGTTCCTTTATAACAGGGACTAAAATGATGCTTGAAGATCTATCCTTATTCACATGCTGCTCTATCATTTCACCTAGATTGCGGATATTTTTTATACGAATGCCATGGTCATAAAGCACAGCAGGATCAAGCTTGAGATTATCTGGCCAGGCAATCGTTCCAGCTATATGATCGATATAAACATCGTTGAATATAGCTGGATTTTTTAAGTTTTCCATTACCCCAACCATAAACGGCTGTATATTCACAAAACGTTTTTCTCCATTAGCAAAATTACATAACAACCAGCCACTTCGCGATGAAATAGGTTTTACTTTTACTATTTTGCACACAGTGAAATCCCCTCTGACTGAATTTAACCTGAGCGTAAACTCCAAATTTGAAAAAGTCAAAACGGTAAATATTATTTTCGGGAATAGAAATAAAGGTTTTGCAGGAGATTTTGTAAGCAAAGTTGGTAAATCCATGAGAGAACTTTAATTTTACCGAAAAATTTCGGACACAAAGTTAAAATTGACTTTTCTGTTTTAGCTGGGAAAACGCGGCCTATTGTTGGTTTAAACAGATTCCTGGTTTGCTTATGAGGGGGTTCAGCAACTTTCTGGCTTAGTTCAGCACATTCCAGAGAATCTTCAGCACTTTTAGCTCTTATTCAGCAGACTTTTTGGCCATGTTCAGCAACTTTCAAACATTCTTCAGCATCTTTTTTTCTTAACCTAAAAAACTATTAAAAATACTAAATTTAATTTTCCGCTTGTTTTTTATCCTCAAATTCATTAATAGAACTGTCAATCTGCCATTTTAATAGAAATAGCAATGCTAAATTGTTTTTTTATAGCGATTTCCAACATTTTTAACTGTTTGTTGTTACAGTTTGTCCATGGTATATTTTAAGTATGAGAAATTTGTAATGAAGGGAGTGAAAACTAATGGAAGAACAGTTATTGCAACAACTGGTTGATGAAGTTAGGGAAATAAAGTCTACTATGGTCGTAAAAAGTGATTTAGAAAACGTAGCCATGAAAAGCGACTTGGAAAATGTTGCTATGAAAAGTGATCTGGATGACATGGCCACAAAAAGCGATATCAATCAATTACTGGAAAAAATTAATGAAAATTCCAGGAAAATCGATCGAAACTTCGATCAAATTGTTCGCAATACGGAAAAGCTAGATGTACATTCTGGCAAAATCGACCGCAATTTTAATCAAATCGTTCTTAATACGGAAAAAATTAATGTTCTGGACAAAAGATACCATCGTCATGCTTAATGCAATTCTTTTCGCCATTCCACAATGAACCGCTATAGATTTTTTAATGGCAAACAAAAGTGTCCAGGGAACCTTGGACACTTTTATTAACTAACTACCTATAATGCACAATAGTCAATCGTTTTTGTTTTCCGCATCATTTATATGCCGATCAATCTTTTTCTTCTCCTCCCTCCACCATAGCGCATCATCGGTGTTTTCCAATATTTCCTCGATCTCCTCTTTTTCCTGAACAGCTGGTGGTGATCCACGAAGCGGCTTGCCTGAAGTGTTTTTAAGGAAAAGGGTAACAACGACAATCCCGATTATGGATGCGAAAATAACGTAATATGCCGGAGCCAATTGACTTGCTGTTACATCAACCAGCCATGCCACCAGTAACGGTGCAGTTCCACCAAATAGCGAAGTGGAAATATTATACGTAATCGCCAACCCTCCATACCTTACATTTGTGAAGAAGAGTGAAGGCAATTGCGATGGCATTGTTCCCAGTAAAGCGGCCAGCAATGTTGCCAAAATTAATAATCCGGCAAAAACAAGCCAGTTATTCCCACTGTTAATCAGCATGAATGATGGTATGGCAAGCACAATTATACCAATCAGACTACTTTGAATAATTCGCTTGTTGCCAATCCGGTCACCGAAATGGCCCATTAATAAAACGAATGGAATCATGATAAACATGACGATCAGAATCAAGAGCAGCCCTTTCGTCTCCCCGTATCCAAGAACAGCGGTTAAATGGGAAGGCATGTAGGTTAGAACGGTATAATCAATCACATTATAAAAAAAGACCAATGTCAAGCCGATTAAAAGTGGACGCCGGTGATGAATGAGGATATCCTTCATCGAGACATGCTTTGATTCGCCTGTTTTTTCTGCTTTCTCTTTTTCTTCTTCCATTTTCTCAAATGCTGGCGTTTCTTCAAGGTGTGTACGTAAATACAGACCAATGAATCCGATCGGTGCCGCAATTAGGAACGGAATCCGCCATCCCCAATCAAGCATAGTCTCCGAACCCAAAATAAATGTTAGCAATGTAACAATCCCGGATCCGCCAATGTAACCAACTAATGTCCCAACTTCCAATCCACTGGCCATGACACCTCGACGTTTATCTGGTGCAGACTCCGCGATAAAGGTCATCGACCCCGAATACTCACCGCCCGTTGAGAATCCTTGAACTAATCGCGCTATCAATAATAGTATCGGTGCAGTTATACCAATTGTGGCATACCCAGGTATCAAGCCAATACTAAGGGTAGCTAGTGCCATGATAATTAATGTAATAGCCAAAATTTTCTTCCGGCCCAGCCGGTCGCCCAGCATACCGAAGAACATACCGCCAATCGGCCGGACAAGAAATGCTACCGCAAACGTTGCAAAACTAAATACCAGCTGCGTCGGACCAGCCATTTCCGGGAAAAACACCTTCCCAATGGTTGCCGCTAAATAGGAATAAATGCCAAAGTCAAACCATTCCATGGCATTCCCCATCGCCGTTGCGACAACAGCCTTTTTCGCAACATCTGTATCAACTACGGTAATATCATCTTTATGTAATTGATGCTTTTTTCTTTTTTTCAGAGATAGCTTAGATCGCCTTTTTCCATCTTTGTCCTGGTCCATCATACTCCTCCTTGTTGATTTTGCAACATTATCTCGTTTTCAATGTTCCCTATTCTGCAGTTTTCTATTTTGGAAAAGTTACAATCACGTAAATCCGGCCTTACCATAAATCGGAAATGACTCATGGCTTTGGAACGCAATCACGGTGGGAGCTAAAAAATATGCGCTTGAGCCCAGGATTGCGTGCTCAGACCTTAAGATTGCACGCTGCGTTCCTATTCATATTACATTCCCCCTTTTAGCATTGATACGAAAATGTAATACCCGGATTCTCACCAATTTAAACACTTTCACTATTTCCAAATATATAAAGAAATAAATAAGCAGCGCTCCCGTGGATACGCCGCATTTATCTACCCCAACTATAAAAGCTATAAAATCTTATTCAAAAAGCCTTTCGTCCGCTCCGATTCCGGGTTGGTAAAAATGTTTTCTGGATCGCCTTCCTCCATGATAATTCCTTCATCCATGAATAGCACCCTGTCCCCTACTTCTTTGGCGAATCCCATCTCATGTGTTACAACCACCATAGTCATCCCTTCAAGTGCCAGCTGTTTCATGACCTCCAGTACCTCACCAACCAATTCCGGATCCAGCGCGGAAGTTGGCTCATCAAACAACATTACCTTTGGCTCCATTGCCAGTGCCCGAGCAATTGCGACACGTTGCTGCTGCCCGCCGGAAAGCTGGCTTGGATACATGTCTGCCTTATCACTTAATCCGACCTTTTCCAATAATCCAAGGGCACGCTCTCTTGCCTCTTTATCACTGATCTTTCGTACCTTTTTCGGTGCTAGCATAATATTTTCCATAACCGACCGATGCGGAAAAAGGTTAAATTGCTGAAATACCATGCCTACCTCTGTCCGTACTTTGTTAATATTCGTCTTTGGATCGTTTAAATGATAGCCATTAACGACGACGTCACCACTAGTCATTTCCTCCAGCATGTTCAAACAGCGAAGGAACGTACTTTTTCCTGATCCACTTGGTCCAATTACGCAAACTACTTCTTGCTCTGCAATCTTGCAATTAATGCCTTTTAAAACTTCCAAATCACCGAATTTTTTATAGAGATCCTTCACTTCAATCATTGAATATCCAACCTTCTTTCTACGAGACGTAAAACAAGGGATAAAGTTAACGTAATCACAAGGTAAAACAATGCAACCGTTGTATAAATTTCAACTGCATTAAAATGATTTGCTGCAATCAAGCGCCCCTGGAAAATCAGCTCTGGAACAAGAATAACGGATAAAAGAGAAGTGTCCTTAATACTGATTATAAACTGGTTGCCCAGCGGAGGAATCATACGTTTAAAAGCTTGTGGCCAAATAATATAGCGCATTGTTTTTCCGTGATCCAAACCGAGAGACCGACCTGCTTCCATTTGTCCCTTTTCAATCGACTGAACAGCACCACGAACAATTTCTGCAATGTACGCTCCCGAATTTAGCGCGATAACAATGACACCCGCAGTGACCGATTCAAACGTATGACCAATAATAAGCGGCAATGCAAAAAAGATCCAAATCGCCTGCACCAAAACTGGAGTTCCGCGTATTACCTCGACATATATACTCGATATCCCATAAATTAACTTGTTTTTCGAAATCCGTCCCAACCCAAAAATAGCCCCCAGAATAAAGCCAATAAATAACCCTAGCACTGAAATAAGGAGGGTGTAATATAAACCCGTTGCTAGTTGTGGTAAAAAATCGATAACTCCTGCCCAATTAAATCGTCCTAACATCTTTCACCTCTCCTATTATATGAAGTAAAAAAGGGTGTAACGATTGGATGGTTACACCCGATAAAGCAGCCTGCAGAGTTCAGTTATTCAGGCTTTTCACCAAACCACTTTTCATGGATTTCATCGTATTTACCATTCTCCTTCAGTGTTGCCAATGCCTCATTAATGGCTTTAACCAATGCGTCATTTCCTTTTGCAATGGCAATACCATAATCCTCAGCCTGATACAAATCGCCAACCATTTTCAGACTGTCTTCACCTTTTGTTTTAATATAATAGGCAACATTTGGTGCGTCATACAAAATTGCATCCGCGCTGCCGTTTTCAACTGCCAGATAAGCCTGGTCAAGCTGTTCGTACTGATTAGCTTCAGCGCCATCAATATTTTTCTCAATATAGGCAGCACTTGTAGAACCTAGACGTGTAGCAATTGTCTTTCCTTCCAGATCCTCAATACCTTTGATCGAGTCATTGTCAACCGCCACGCCAATGCGTAAACCTGACTGATAGTAAGCGTCACTGTAATCGATTTTCTTTGCCCGATCCTCGGTAATGCTGATCCCGGCAATAGCGATATCAAATTGACCTGTTTGCAGACCGGGGATAATTCCATCAAAGTTCGTTGTTTCTAAATTAATCTTAAACCCTGCCTCAGCCGCTATTGCTTTTATCAACTCAATGTCAAACCCGACATATTCACCGTCTTCTTTAAACTCAAACGGTACAAACGATGTATCACTTACAACGGTATATTCGTCTTTCAAATCACCGCTGCCATTTTGGGCATCTCCATCCGCTTCTTTGTCAGATCCACATGCAGAAAGTCCGATTACGATAATAAATGAGAGCAAAACAGTGCTTAAAAATTTGCCATATCCTTTTTGCATTACGAAAGTCCCCCTTAAATAGTGTCGTATCTATTAACTTTAACAAAGATTCATTTTTTAGAAAAAACGGATACTTAATCATTTAAAAGGATAGATGGGCTTATATTCGGATAGTGATAATGTAATCCCGGTTATTCCTTTAATTATTACAAATACCTATTAAATACGGATGATTCTGATAGTTGCGTCTAAAAAACGGCTAAATTTGACAATCATTTATTATTTCCTTAAATGCTTACGAGGTTGAGTTGCGTAACCGTTGTCCAACGAAAAAAATAGCTGATGTATTGGCAGAAGATAAACACATTTATTAGATCACCGTATAGATCCCGGTATAGCTTTAATCCAGACTATAAGCATAACAAGTAATTCCATAAGAAACAGCCAAACACCTTTTTATGCTTGGCTGTTTTTAATGAGATTGTACTTTTCAACTAACCATACGCTGATCCTTAGCAGACTTTGCCGACGTAATTAATTGACCTGCCTTCGAAATGATTAGGACTAACACAATCGCACAGGCTATTGAAGAAGCAATATACGTGATCCCATTCATCGTCAATGAGTAAATAATTGGTGACTTCCCCGCTTCGATCGCATACTTTTTGAAAAAAATCACGCCGGCAACAAAATGCCAAAAATAGCGAGCAGCACCACCGACCAATGTCGCGATGACAATCCACATGAGTGCATTCCCTTTTCGTCCCCTTAGCAAATTCCCTTTGATTGGTCTGATGAAAAGACCGGCAAAGCCAATACATGCGAAGGCAATAAAATATTCAATAAATGCTTGTGTTGGTGTGAGAATCCATGCCTCACCGAGTGCAATCTGCAGGAGCCCCCAAAGAAATCCTGATACAAAAGCCGCAAAAAAACCCCAGCGAAAGGCAACAATAAATATTGGTACCATGGAAAAGGAAATAGATATGGACGGTCCAAAATGGAATGATGGCAATAAATCCAAAACAAATGCAAATGCCGCGAAAATGGCCACCTCAATCATCGTTTGCAAGCTTAATTTTTTCATCAAAAAATGCCTCCCTTTTTTGTTTTAACGCACCAAAAGGAAGACATAAGTGAATACAGATAAACCAGTCAAGTTACTGTTCTTTTCCATAGAAATCAGTAAACCACTGTTTTTAATCACCACATCCCTACGCTAGTACTAACTAACAGGTTCAAAGGGTCAGAACAAAACATGTTCTCTCTCAGCCTTACGCTCCCCTTGTGGTTGCGTTGTTATTTTATTATCTTTATCATAACATAAATTTAATTAAGTAGTAGAAAAGGACGTTGACTCCAGAAATTATCTTTAACATCGAATCGGAGTCATCGCTTGAAAATCAAAAGACTTGCATATTTTTCTATTGGTCACTGGACAACATTGTTTTGGCAATTGTTTCATCCAGCTCCTCAAAATCATCGTAAGAAATTGTCTTATATAACTCTTTCCTTGTTTGCATATCAGAGACACCATCTTTTTGTGTCCCCTCCTGTTTAATCAAACGAAAAATTCGTTCATAAGCCTTAGCAGCCACTCGTAAAGAAGTTACCGGATAAATAACCATGCGAAAGCCCATTTCTTCAAAGGCTTCAGCAGTAATATACGGAGTCTTGCCAAACTCCGTCATGTTGGCAAGCAGTGGTACAGCTATTTTTTTGGCAAATAAGCAAAATTCTTCATCGGTATGCAATGCTTCCGGGAAGATTCCATCAGCACCAGCTTCAATATATGCTTGTGCCCTTGTAATGGCAGCTTCCAGACCTTCTACTGCTCGTGCATCTGTACGTGCTATAACAACGAGTGACGGGGCTACCTCCTTAATCGCTTTCACCTTCTGAACCATTTCCTCTTTAGAAACAAGCTGCTTCCCATTAAGATGACCACATTTTTTCGGAAGTTGCTGGTCCTCTATTTGTACTGCCGCGACATTGGCTTCGATCATTTCCCGAGCTGTACGAGCAACATTAAGAACCCCGCCAAATCCTGTATCAATATCAACAAGCACAGGTAAATTCGTTGCCCGAACAAGATCCCTCGCTCTTTCCGCCACTTCGGTCGAGGTCACAATCCCAAGGTCTGGAAGCCCTTTGCTTGCGGTGTATGCACCTCCAGATAAATAAAGTGCCTTAAACCCAGCATTTTTCGCAACTAGTGCTGCCATTGCATCATGGGCTCCAGGGATTTGCAAAATTGATTTTTCATTGATTAGCTCCTTAAACTGGTTTGCCAGTTCTGCTTGTGAGGCCTGTTGATCCACTATCCATGCCATACACGATGTCCTCCTTTACGCGTTAACAAATAAGTCCATAAATGCATTCACTTTGATAGAATTAATTTTATCTTGATCGAAACACACTTCCTCAATTTTTTCCCGTTGCTTCCAGGTGTAATGTGTTGCAAGATTGGCAGTAAATTTTTCTTTGATCTTCGGAAATGCCTCTTCTCTTCTAAACCGATGCCCTAAAGGATATTCACACTCCACGTTTGCAGTTGCCGTTCCGTCTTTAAAATAAACTTGGACAGCATTAGCGATTGAGCGCTTGTTCGGATTTAGATAATCGTTTGTATATTGTTTGTTTTCTGTTACCACCATCTTATCCCGTAATCTGTCAATTTTAGGATCAGCAGCTGCTTCATCTTCATAATGGTCTGCCGTAACATCACCATGTAATAGTCCAACCGCTGTTATATATTGGATACAATGATCCCGATCTGCCGGATTATTTAATGGACCTTTTTTATCAATAATCCGAATAGCCGATTCATGTGTGGTAATCATTATTTTATCAATCTCATCGAGTCTATCTTTTACCTCTGGATGCAGCTGAACCGCTGCCTCTGCAGCTGTTTGTGCGTGGAATTCTGCTGGGTAAGCGACCTTAAACAAGACATTTTCCATCACATAGGCATCGAACGGGCGACTCAATGTTAACGTTTGTTTATTAAATAAGACATCCTGAAACCCCCAACCAGAAGCGGTCAATGCAGATGGGTAACCCATCTCGCCTTTAACAGCCAACATTGCCAAAAATACACCTCTGCTCGTTGCATCTCCGGCAGCCCAAGATTTACGCGATCCAGTATTTGGTGCGTGTCGATACGTACGAAGACTTGCGTTATCAATCCAGGCGTTTGATAATGCATTAATGATTTCCTCGCGCCCACCGCCTAACATTTTTGTAACAACAGCGGTTGTTGCTATTTTCACATATAACACATGATCCAGCCCAACACGGTTTAAACTGTTTTCCAGTGCAAGAACACCTTGAATTTCATGTGCTTTAATCATCATTTCCAATACATCATGAATGGTAAGCGGATCCTTCCCTTTTGCTACCTGGACCTGGCTTACATAGTCGGCAACTGCCAGGATTCCACCCAAGTTATCGGAAGGGTGCCCCCATTCAGCAGCTAGCCATGTATCATTATAGTCCAGCCAGCGAATCATGGAACCAATGTTAAAAGCTCCCTTTACTGGATCAAGTACGTAGGAAGTACCGGGGACGCGAGTTCCGTTTGGCACAACCGTCCCAGGCACAACCGGGCCAAGCAGCTTCGTACATTCCGGATAGCTAAGCGCAAGAATTCCACATCCTAAAGTATCAAGCAAAACATAACGAGCGGTCGTAAATGCTTCTGTGCTTATAATTTCTTTGTTTAAAACATAATCGGCAATTTCCTCGAGTAGTACATCGGTTTTATTTGTTTCATCTACTTTAATCACAATCCTCTTCCTTTCTATCCTTTTTATGTGGCAGGTTACGTGAGCCTTGATTATCTCAAATGTCGGCATGGCGATTAACTGAATTTTGTCGGCAAATCCGAGACACGCTTTTCGTGACATCACCTTCCGATAGTCAAATCACAAATTAATACGGTTTGCCAATATAATGGACCCGTGGGCGAAATATACGATTATGCTGATGCTGTTCAATCACATGCGCACTTAATCCAACTGTTCGTGCACTGAAAAAGATAGGTGTATATAACTGAATTGGAATCCCGAGCAGCCAATAAACTGGAGCAGCGTAATAATCCAGGTTCGGATATAAACCTTTCTCCCGCTTCATCAACTTTTCCCCAGCCTCACACATTTCCAGTAATAAGAAATCTCCGTTCTTCTCACAAAGTTGCTTTAATGATTCCTTCATCATTAATGCTCTTGGATCCATTTTATTCATATAAACCCGATGTCCAAAGCCCATAACTTTTTCTTTTCGGCTTAGCTTTTTCATTAGTAATTCTTCAAAGGAAGCTGCTGAATCAACTTCACGCAACATGTACATGACAGCCTCATTGGCACCACCATGCAAATTACCTTTCAGTGACGCAACCGCCCCTGTTAAGGCACCATATAAATCCGATTGCGTTGATGCTATCACTCTCGCAGTAAATGTGGAGTTCGGCATTTCATGTTCACTATACAATAGAAGGGATCGATCAAAAATCTTCGCCTCTTGTTCGGTCGGAACCTTTCCAGTGATCATATATAAAAAGTTGGCACTATAAGCTAATTCCTGCTGCGGTTGAACCGGCTCCTGGTTATTTAGTATTCGATAACTATTTACTGTAATAGTAGGCAGTTTTGCCAAGAGATCGTATGCCCTGCTTTTATTTACCGCTAAAGAACGGTCATCAATCTGTTCATCATAACCTGCAAGTACGGAGATGCCGGTTCTTAAACCATCCATCGGGTGTGTTGCTTTCGGTAATGATTTAAAAACTGCGATTAGACCAGTCGGAACATCATATAACGCTTTCAATTTTTCTTCCAACTTTGTTTTTGTTGTTTGATCAGGCAGTGTGTCTTCAAGCAAAAGGTTCACAATATCCAAGTAGTCCTTATCCTTCGATAGCGCTATTAAATCATGCCCTTTAATCACGATTTTCTCTTTTTCGGTATCAAGCAATGAAATCGCTGTTTCTGCTGCAACTACTCCCGCAAGCCCTGGTACAAACTTAGCATCTGTTTTCATAAAGATCTCCTCCATCCTCTCCGTTCATTATGGACAAACTTGAAACCCCTTTCAAAAAAAGTAATAAGTAATATTTCTTTTTGACTAAAGCTTTTTGCGCATGGACAAATTTGCCTGTTGACAACTTGTAATTGAGAGGTTTAAGCAACGACGAAATCACTATTAATGCCACTTGCAAAGGGGGTTTTAAAGAAAATGCTCCAGATGGGTGTTAATTTGGGCCTTATAGTACGTGTTCAAAAAGTCGCCGAATGAGAAGCAAGAAGGTCGAGGCGGCGTAGCTTTGAGCACCGGAGTGTACATAAAAAGGTACATGAGGAGCGGAAAAGCAAGCCAACGAAGAGATTCGCCGCTTATCATTTGGTGCCTTTTTGAACATCCTCTTATACATTAAAAAACAACTCCCATATTGAAGTTGTAACATGCTTCGAGGGAGAAAATATATAAACATGCACATCTGTTTATTTGCACGTAACACGACTCCTCGCAGGTTGTTATTGGACATAAACAGGTCTCCCTGGTCATGGTCATTACCTTTGGCCCTTCCCATTTCCATACAAACGAATACAGTGCCTCGCTCGAATCGTTCCCATATAAAGTTTGCGGACAAGTTACGGATTTCGACCTGACTCCCCTTTAAACAATAAATAGAATGAATTTGCCGCACCTATATCCTAAACCTATTCAATTTGTCTCTTAGAGTATATCACTCATTTTTTAAGATTACAATAATTCTCATCTTAGATAAATAGCTGTTATCGATAAATGATTACCCCGTTTATTGGATAATCTAAGAATAAAATTGCACCGTCTTAAAGTCTTTGGTATCGTTATTACTATGTCAAAATTTTTCAGGGGGATTCATGAAGAAAGTTACAAGGGTTTTTTACATCACTTTGGTTTTAGTTATCCTGGCAGTAATATTAGGTGCGGGAGTTTGACAGTTTCACTTCCAAAAAAACACTGTAAGCCTTGTGAGGGCTTATTTTTTTGTCAAATTTTTAATTTTATTATTGAGTACTATTTAGTACTATGTTATATTAGACGTATCTAAAGGAAATGGAGGGATAGTGATGCGCATTAAAAAGAGTGTGTCCAAGAATTCCGTTTCCTATTCCGTCATCGAAAATGTCCGTGATATCAACGGAAAATCAACGACAAAAGTTGTGGAAGCGCTTGGAAATGAAAAGGAGATCCGTGAAAAACATCCGGGTGTGGATCCGGAGGAATGGGCGCGGGCCTATGCAAAAAAATTAACGGAACAAAAGAAACAAAAAAGCGCGGTCATTATCGCAAAATATAATCCGCGAAAAATCGTTGAGCACAATCAGCGACGCTCGTTCAATGTTGGTTATTTGTTTTTACAATCCGTTTACTACCAACTGGGTTTACAGCACACGACAAGGACCATTCAGGAAAAATATCAGTTTCATTATGACCTCAATGAAATCCTGTCTAAATTAATTTATATGCGTGTGCTGCATCCTACGTCTAAAAAGAACTCGTTTGAACAAGCGCAATCCTTATTAGAAGGCATTCAATGCGAGCCCCACCAACTGTATCGCGCGTTAGATGTGCTGAAAAAGGAAACAGATTTTATTCAACAAACGGTTTATAAAAACAGCTTGAAATTGGTCAACCGTCACAAAAAAATTTTGTATTACGACTGTACCAATTTTTATTTCGAAATCGAACAGGAGGATGGGGATAAACAATTCGGAATATCAAAAGAAAATCGGCCAAATCCGATAGTTCAAATGGGGTTATTTATGGACGCCTCTGGTCTTCCCCTTGCCTTTTCTATTTTCAGAGGAAATGACAACGAACAAGGGTCTCTTAAGCCTTTAGAAAAAAGAATTTTAAAAGACTTTGAGCTATCCCAGTTTGTTGTCTGTACGGATGCAGGCCTATCTTCTGAAAAAAATCGGATATATAACACGTTAGGCAAGCGTGGATTCATTACTACACAATCCATCAAGAAATTAAAAAAACATCTGAAAGAATGGGCACTTGACCCTTCTGGGTGGCATGTAAGGCCAGGCGATAAAGCCATTCATCTTTCTGATGTTGATGACAGTTCCGAAAATCAAACAACTTATTTCAAAGAGCGTTGGATTAAAGAAGGAAATTTAGAACAACGGCTTCTTGTCACTTTTTCACCAAAATATAAAAATTATCAACAAACCATTCGGGAGAGACAAATCGAACGAGCTCTGAAAAAAGTGAAAAAACCATCTTCTCTTAAAAAGAAAAGACCCAATGATCCTGCGCGGTTTATTCAGGCCCAGTATACTACAGGAGACGGAGAGGTCGCTAAAAAGGCCCATTTCTCAATTGATGAGGGATCGATTCAAAAAGAAGCAAAGTATGACGGGTTTTATGGAGTGTGCACTAATCTGGAATCTGATCCACTGGAATTGATTCGTATTAATCAACAACGGTGGGAAATTGAAGAAAGTTTCCGCATCATGAAAAGTGAACTAAAATCAAGACCTGTGTATGTACGAAAAGAAGATCGGATCGAAGCCCATTTTCTTACTTGTTTTCTTGCCTTACTAACCTATCGTATAGTAGAGCAAAAATTAGAAGAGGCATTCACTTGTCCCGCAGTCATTCAAAAATTACGAAATATGGAGGTAATGGAAGTTTCCGGTGAAGGTTATGTTCCACTTTATGAGCGGGATGAATTAACGGATAAGTTGCATAAGGTGTTTGGGTTTCGAACAGACTATGAAATTGTTCCGATAAAGGACATGAAAAAAATTTTAAAACAATTGAAGAAGACAAAATAGTACTCAACTTTTGATAGTAAAAAAAACCTTCCAAAACCTTTCAATAACAAGGTTTCGGGAGGTTTTACCCTTCAAAAACTGTCAAAGACGAGAGTATATCACTCATTTTTTAAGATTACAATAATTCTCATCTTAGATAAATAGCTGTTATCGATAAATGATTACCCCGTTTATTGGATAATCTAAGAATAAAATTGCACCGTCTTAAAGTCTTTGGTATCGTTATTACTATGTCAAAATTTTTCAGGGGGATTCATGAAGAAAGTTACAAGGGTTTTTTACATCACTTTGGTTTTAGTTATCCTGGCAGTAATATTAGGTGCTCTGTTTCCCGGGCAATTTGAGAAAATAACCGGCAACATTAAAGCATTTGTTGCGACATCATTTGGCTGGTATTACATGCTGCTTATGTCTGCCATGATTATTCTTTCTATTATCATTGCAATTAGTCCATACGGTAAAATTCGTCTAGGCAAGGACAAAGAGCGACCGGATTTTTCAACTCCTACATGGATAGCCATGCTGTTCTCTGCGGGGATGGGAATCGGGCTCGTGTTCTATGGTGCTGCTGAGCCACTATTTAACTATGCCCTTGATGCAGCAACAGAAAAAGTTGGTACGGATGCAGCCTTCAAAGAAGGTCTTTCCTATTCTTATTTCCACTGGGGAGTTCACATTTGGGCGATGTATGGCATTGTGGCACTAGCATTGGCATTCTTCCAATTCCGCAAAGAAGAACCGGGATTAATTTCGGCCACATTAAAACCATTGTTCGGAGAGAAAATGAATGGTCCGCTTGGGGTTTTAATTGATGTACTAGCAGTGTTTGCGACGGTTTTTGGGGTTGCAACCTCACTAGGCTTTGGGGCAGCCCAGATTAATGGGGGACTCTCCCATTTATTTGGTGTAGAAGTTAGCTTTTTCTCACAGTTTATCATTATTCTGATCGTAACAATCCTTTTCATTGCATCCGCTTGGTCCGGCTTAAGTAAAGGAATTAAATATTTATCCAATACAAACATGGTACTTGCGGTTTTATTACTAGTCGTTGTGATAATTGTTGGTCCGACATTATTGATTCTTGATATGTTTACTGAAACGTTTGGGCAATACATGCAGAACCTCATAGAAATGAGCTTCCGAACCGCACCACTTGAGGGAGATAATCGTGCCTGGCATAACAATTGGACAATCTTCTTCTGGGCATGGTGGATATCCTGGGCACCATTTGTCGGCATGTTCATTGCACGTGTATCTAAAGGAAGAACCATTCGTCAATTTCTACTCGGTGTAATGGTCGCACCAACATTATTTGTTTCCATCTGGTTTGCCGCATTTGGTACAACTGCTGGAGATGTACAAAACAGTGGTACTGACTTGACAAACTATGCAACAGAACTCGTATTGTTTAATATGTTCGATCAAATGCCGTTATCGTTCATTCTTTCCATCATTGCGATTTTGCTGATTGCGTCATTCTTCATTACCTCTGCCGATTCAGCGACGTTTGTTCTCGGTATACAATCAACGAACGGTTCCCTGATACCGCCGAATCAAGTCAAAATCATTTGGGGTATCGCTCAATCTGCCGTAGCACTAATTTTGCTCTATGTCGGCGGTTTAACAGCGATTCAGAACACCATTATCATCGCCGCACTACCGTTTTCATTTGTCATGATTTTAATGGTAATAGCATTGTTTAAGGCACTAAGTAAAGAAGTAAAATAGTGACAGGCACCCGACTGGGTGCCTGTCACTCGAAAAACTATTGCTCTTTACCAGCCGCTTGTTGTGCATTAAATTTCCACTCAAGTTTTAGTGAATCACCTTGGAATTGATTTTGGTCTTCACCGTTATCAAGGAAATTAAACTTTACAACAAGATCATCTGAACTTCCTGCTTCAAGACCTTTTTCACCAAATGCTGGTAAAAAAACACTTTCGTTAACTGCTTCCGGTGTCATCTCTTTCAAATCTGCCAGCGTTGTTTCATAGATTACCTCATCCAGCTTATCCGCATTGTACAGGAATTCAACCTGAATATGCTTGCCGAAATCGTCAGTATTATTGCCCTCCGCATCGATAACGCTATAATTCGTTTCCAGCAGTACTTTCGCTATATCCAATGATCCACTGTTTTGCAATTCAAAATCGCGTATGACAGAATCATCTGGTTTCAGACCGTCTACATCAATAATCGTCGTTGGTTCCACAGCTAAATCCAATGTTCCTGCCGCAAATGTATTATTGGTTGTCTTACTGGAGCTGAAATACGCATAAGTCCCCCCGCCAATCAACGTTAAACCAAGCACAGCCGACATAATACCCAATCCAAGTTGTTTCTTTAAACCCATCTAAAACTTCCCCCTTCATTTTATTGGTTAAAACATAACTGCCTATTTCGCGTCTGTCCCTACATCACCTTTGGGTTTATCGATTTGTCTTAATGCACGCCAAATCGTTACCATAGAGTATAAAAGCAGACAAACACCAGGTAACACTAACATTAACGCAGCACCCTCTCTGGAGTTAGCAAAATTCATAACATACCCGACATACGGAACCGTAAATCCTGTATATACCCCGACAATATCTCCTGGTGAGACAGGATCCATATCGGGCGCGTCATTCGCATCTCCTTTGGTAATATAGTGCTGTCCATCTTCCTTCACTTGCACAATCCGGTGTGTCACAAAAATATCTTCTTCTGTTTTAAATGTAACCACATCACCTTTTTGAAAGGTCTGCTGCCCATCAGTAGACTTTATCGTTATGATCGATCCGGTTTGAATGTCTGGTTCCATTGACCCGGAAAGGACCGTCTTGATTTGATAGCCAAATATACTTGCTTCACCACCTGAAGCTTTCATCGATATCACGGCAAATAACGTAACGAGCAGCACAATAAACAATAGGGTTGTTACAATATTGCTGATCAGCTTTAAAATACTTTTTGCTTTCATACAAACATCACTCCGATGCCCTTTTCCATCATTCTTTTCCGCTTGGCTCCGTCTGTTCATTTCCCTCAGATTTTGTTGTTGGCTTGTCATTTGCTGCTTTTACTTCTTGTTCTGATCCTTCTGATGCAGCCTTCTGATCGGCTCTTTCTGATTGATTCGATGTTTCATCCTTACCTTCATCCGTCAAGACTTTATCCTGCTTATCTGCATCTGTCTTATCTTCACTAGCCTGTTGATCCTGTTCCACATCGCCTGCTTCATTTTCCTGATCCTTGTTTTCCACTTCCGCTTGTTCTTCTTCCTTAATATTATCCCCGCTCGCAGGTTCCGTTTCTGCTTCACCAAATTGATCCGACGTGGATAGTCTTCCATCAACGGTTTGGCTATCCGTAAAATATGCCGTTGTCGGCGTGATTAATTGCGAGATGGTAAAAAATAACAGGTATCCGGTAACAAGCGGGAATAGAATATACATTTTCCATCCAGAATTCTTTTTTGTACGGAAAATCATGATAAAACTCCTTCACAAAGCATATCCCTCTGTGACAAACTGTGTACTTGCCACAGAGGTTTTTATTTAAAAAGTTATTGCCATTTTTCAATCAGGTTATCAGCATGTTTATTCAGTGTCTTTGCAGCGTCTTCTGCTATCAGGTTATTGTCCTTGTAATAATCAATTGCTGATTTGAAGTTCTTCATATGCTTGACAGCTTTATTCTGTAATCCACTATCGGCATAATGGCCGATTGCCGTCAATTGCGTTTTTAATAGACGTGTAACGATTGGATTTTTGATTTCTCCATTTTGCTGATACTGGTCAACAAGTGTCAGCATTGCTTCAACATTTGATTCAGTAGCTCCATCTTCTTTCTCTACGACGATGGTCTTTTTCGTCACATGCCCGCCAAGATCCACTACTTTGAATTCAAATTCATTTTTACCGTCTTTCAGGTCTAACTGAATATCGTTAATCTTCTTTTCAAAACCGTTCATACCATACGGTTCAGAAAGCTCATGCTTATAAATTTCGTTTCCATTCACATATAGGCGAATGTCATCAAAATTGTCTGTAACTGTAGCTGCAACCTGAATGGTATCAGCATCCGTTTTCTTGGCAGCCTTCACCTTCAGTTTGGCCTTTTCCGTATCCACAAAATATCTGCGGCCGATTTCTGCTTCATTACCAGCATTGTCTACCGCTTTAATACGATGGAAAAAGTAGCCATCTTTATTATGTTTTATTGTCACAGAGAAGTCATACCGATCTTGTTCTTCGTTATAGACAACCTTGGCCTTTTCACCATCAACAGTCACTTCTTTAATTCCGGATTTATCTGTTACATACCCGGTGAATTCCACTTCCCTGCTTGTTTCCACCCCTAGAAATTCCGGTGTTTTCAGATGCAGATCTGGCATTGTTGTATCTTCTCCCGTAACTGCCTCTTTTGATGTTTCATTACCGGCATAATCAACAGCAACAACTGTTAGCGTTTGACCTGGCTGCAGCTTTTTCGTTAGCTTGTGCTCCGTCTCACCATCCGCATATGGTTTGTCAAGAATGGATTTCCCGTCGATCTGTACATCCCAGTAGGCAAGCCCAATTCCCTCTGGATTATCCTCTGTATCTACTGTAACTTTTTGCGTTGTCTCATCAAACTTTGCATCCAGATCAGGTGCTGTTGTATCAAGTACGACCGGAAGCTCAAGTGATTGCCACGCTGCATTATCATAGTCAATTACGGCCTCAACCTGGAGAAAATACTTTCCTTCAGGTGCCTGTTTTCCAGCAATTTTTCCGTCCCATTTTCTAGACGAAGATAAGGAGTACATTGGGGCTCGTCCACCATCATAGTAATTCTTTGTCGCATACGATTCTGTCGTAATCGTGCGTACTTTTTCCTTGTTTTCATCCAATACGTTAAATTTTACTTCTTTTGCATTTCTCAGGAATGACAAAATAACAAGAGCATCGTCCTGAACCCCATCTCCATTTGGCGAGAAAGCAATCTTTTCCGGATCTATTTCAGCCGTTTGCTGATCTTCACCGAGAAAACCATATTGATCATTGCCCTCTTCATCTTTTCCTTGGAATGTGGCAACACCAGTCATGCCATAATAGGTTTCATCATCCCACATCGGCTTGTCCATGATCGGTGCCTTATCCCACTCACCTTTAAAGCCAACGTATGGTACCGAAATTTCCGGATTCGTGTCTGTTGGATCTGTCAGTGTTACAAATCCTTCCAGCCAGTAACCATTCGTGAAAAATTCGCCCAATTGTTCGTCAACACTGCTTACATCAACCGTTACCGTAACGGTGGCTTCCCCATTTGCCGGAACCTCGATTTGACTGACCGCTTCTCCATTGACCGTAGCCACTTTATCCAATTCCAGTGCCGCGAATTGGTTTGGAACGACCAGTGTATCATTACCATTTGCTACAGGCTGGTCAGTCTGGGCATTAGCCTTTACATCATAGGTAACCGCTTCATCTGTTAGATTTTTCGCAGTCAGTTCAAATGTTACCTCATTATCGGTTATTTGTTTTAACGCTACTTTCGCTTCGTTTTTCTTTGCTTCTGTAACAATAACTGGTGTTGATAGTGCTGCATGCAGCTGCATCAAACCAGCACCTTGACGACGCGGGGATACATAAGCCCCGTCTAATTTCACCAGCTTGCTTGTATTCATCATGATATTTTTGGCCATGGCAACCCGGTCAGCGTGATCAAGTCCAAATTTGTCATCGACATACTGCAAGACGAGTGCTCCGCCGCCTGCTACATGTGGTGCAGCCATCGACGTACCGCTCATCAACCCATATTCATCATTATTCAAGGTTGATAAAATTTGTCCGCCTGGAGCGGTAATTTCTGGTTTAAAGTCCAAGTTCGGGGTCAGTCCCCAAGACGTAAAATCACTCATTTTTCCAGCACCCGGATTATTGATCGTTGCTGTACCACCATTGAAATTCAATGTAACGGATTTACCGTCTTTTAAAGCTGCTGCAAGCTTGTCCCCGTCATTTTTCAACATGAACAGCTGCGGTATTTCGATCGCATTATCTGTTGCCATACTCACAATGCCATCTGTATTGTTATAGATAATTACCCCTTCCGCTCCAGCCTCCTGAGCATTTAATGCCTTATCCGTAAATGCCAGTTCACCGCGCTGAACCAGGGCATATTTTCCTTTTACATCTTTTCCGGCGAAATCCTCCGGTGCGCCGAGTCCGGCTTCAACGACCTCAAACGATGTCTTTACATAATCAGACGGATCTGTATTGCCAGCGGAAAGAAATGGTGCACTGCCTTCTGTATCATCAATCGTATAATCCACCGCATCAACATCCATATACGTATTTTCATAGGAAGCAACCTGCAGTGAATCCTCTGCTACTCCCGGTGAACCGCTCAGACCATAATCCGGATTCGAGGCAAGCGGATAATAGAATCCTTCCGCAAACTTGTTCGAGTTTCCGGCAGAGATTGATACAAGTACTCCATTGTCAACCGCGCGTTTTACTGCCTGCTGCTCGGGTGCACCCGGATCGACATACCCTGCAGGAGAGCCAAGACTCAAGTTCAATGCATCGACACCTAGTTTAATAGAATCATCAATTGCTTTTACATAAATATCGCCATAGGTTGACTGCATTTCCGGGTCATTTCCAAAAACCTTTAAGGCTAACAGCTGTGCTTCCGGGGCTATCCCTTTAATACCGCCATTATCCTCGTCTCCGTTGGCGCCAACCGTTCCGGCAACATGCATGCCGTGCATGGATGCTCCTTGAATATTGTCAAGAATTTCGTCATTTTCATCCATGTAGTTATAACCATATGGGACTTTTTCCGTGTAAAATTTACCTGGCAACCCTTGATCAGCTACCGTTTGGTCAACAGACTGCTTTGTGTGGGCAGGTTCTGTATTCTCGGATAGGATCATATCACGGTGTGACGGATCAATCCCGGTATCAATGACCCCGACCGTCATCCCTTCCCCTTTATAACCATAATCACGCCATGTTTTTTGCGCCTCTACCAATTCCTTGCTATATTTCATCTCCGGTTTTACTTCCGGTCGCTTATACTCATTTACGATATGTACCTTGCCAACGTTAGGAATCTTTTTAATGAACTCAATATCCCCTTGTTTGACTTCGGCACTAAATCCGTTTACGACGGTAGTAAATTCCTGTAAGTAATCAGCCTCAATTTTTTCGGTCTTCATTTTATCTTTGACCGTTTTTTGTTCTTGTTTTGCCGCTTGCTGAAGCTGATTTTTTTCCGTTTCTTGCAAACTATTAAATGTAACGCCTTTTTTAGTAGCTTTCTCTATTGGTGCTGCTTCTTTTAATTCGACAATTACTCTAACTTCTTTATTAGGATCTGTCGTTTCTTTCAGCTTTTTAGCGTCTGGTTTTACCTTTTTCTCCGTATGCTGCTGGAGTGTTTTCCCTGTGATTTCGGCTGCACTTACATAGAAATAATTACTGAATGCCAGCAGTAAGGCCAATATCACGACTGAAATTCGTTTTAGCATATTTCTCCCCCTTTAGATTTAATTGAAATATAGGAACTTTCCCCCTCCTTTGCAACGTGTTTCATTTAAATACTCAGTCATTTCTAACATTATCGAATTAAAAATAGAAGTACTAGTGCAAATAGTCTCAATTAGTTTATGAAAATAGTCTTTGTATAGGTATAAGGTCTTGCTTTAAGTCATCATGCAGAAAATCTTCACCCTGCTCTATCATTTGGCAGCCTTTCTAAACATAGCCTTCAAGAAAGGCTAACTATAAACGTTTTGTCATCTCTATTATATATAGTTAAAACCAACATAAGAATACAAAAAATTTAATATTTACAGTTTCTTAACGATAGATTAATAGTAATTCAACATTCCTCCATTAAGGTAGATAGGGATAGGAAATACAAAAAATGGAGGGGAATGGAATGAAAAAAAATGCCAAAAAGCTGGTTGGAGTCACCCTTGCTGGAGTGTTAAGCACATCGGTTGCCCTGGGCATAGTAACAACAGCAAGTGGCGATGCAAAAAGCGAAAATCTTCAACCCGCACATGAAGACGCAGCCAAAAATGTAATCCTTTTGGTTGGCGATGGGATGGGACAGAATCAGGTATCTGCAGCAGCTTACTATAAAGGAAGCGGATACGGGGCAGAAGATTTAATCGTGGATCAATTTACCAATGTCGGATATGCACGGACCTTCTCACATGACAATACGGTTACAGACTCAGCGGCAGCAGCAACTGCTTTTTCATCCACACACAAAACAGACAATGGAGTGTTGGGAAAGGCGCCAAAGAACGAAGAACATCATGAAAACGAGGAACATTTTAATGTTGATACTGTGCTCGAATCTGCTGAAGAAAGCGGCATGTCTACTGGTCTCGTATCGACAGCAAGGATTACCCATGCTACACCAGCTGCCTTCGCATCCCATATTGGAAACCGTGATGAAGAAAACAACATAGCTGAACAAATGCTGCTAAATCACGACATTGAAGTCTTACTCGGTGGCGGAAAGCGTCATTTTCTTCCAAAGGACGAGGGTGGGAAACGTGAAGATGGAAAAAATCTCTTGAACGCAGCTAAAGAAAAAGGTTACAAACTAATTGAAAATAAAAAAGAACTAGAGAATGCGGATGCAGACAAATTGTTAGGTTTATTTAATGAAAGTCATATGTCATATGAATTAGACCGGGATCTGACCGGTGAACCAAGTCTGCAATCGATGACCGGTAAGGCACTGAATGTACTTAAAGATGATAAAGATGGTTTCTTCCTTATGGTGGAAGGTGGACGTATTGACCACGCTGGACACGCAAACTGGCCTGCAACGAATATTCAAGAAACCCTGGCATTTGATAAGGCGGTTCAGGAAGCACTAGAATTCGCAAAAAAGGATAAAAACACAATCGTAATTGTAACAGCCGACCATGAAACTGGTGGTATGTCCATTGGGGCGGACGGTGTATACGGGTTTAATAAAGAAGTAGTGCAAAATGTGAAACGGACACCAGAATATATCAGCAGCCAATTTAATAAAGAACAATCTAACATTGCCGAAATAATGGCGGAGTATACCGGTATCAAAGATTTGAAAAAAGAAGAAGAACAATTAATTAAAACAGATGAAGATGCTGCCGGGGCGATAGCTAAAATTATCAGTGAACGGGCATTGATTGGCTGGACAACGACAGGACACACAGGGGTTAATGTACCAGTCTATGCATACGGTCCATTATCAGAAAGACTTACTGGAACAATCGACAACACAAAAATCGCAGAATTAATAAGCAAAACAACTTCAAAATCATTAACTTCACTGGATTTAAAGGAGCAGGTTCAACAATTTGAGGAAAATGGTGAAATTACAAATCATGATGCAGCACAATCACTACTGATCCATTTAACTACAGTGGGTAAGTTTGAGCAGAAAGGTGCGGCTGAAAAAGTTATCAAGCATTTAACGAATTTTAATCTATTACTTGATCAACAGAAACAAAAAGACCTTATTTCCACAAATGCCTATGATGCCTTAACAAAAGGAACAGAATCATTGTTGGCAAAATGGCAATAACCTTTATTTTACCGGGAGGGGGTGACCTGGTGACCTCTACAAGTCTATAAAATAAGTTATCATCATATATATGAAAGGAACGTAACGAATTCACCACTTTCCTATTAAGTGGATAAGACGAGGAGGAAGCATATGAAGAAAATACGGAGTAAATTTTTAACCGCCGTAGTACTTATCATTGGTATCGCAGTAATGTTTCCTGTGACCAATGCATTTGCAAGCACCAGCGGAAGTACCCCGGTAAACGTTGCCCATAGGGGGGCATCTGGACAGGCACCGGAGAATACGCTTGCCGCCTTTGACAAAGCAATCGAATTTAATGCGGATTACTTTGAACTTGATGTTCAGATGACGAAAGACGGAAAGTTAATTCTTATGCATGACACGACAGTAGATCGTACAACTGATGGCACTGGAGCAATTAAAGATCTTACCTTTGAAGAAATCAGACGACTAGACGCCGGAAGCTGGTTTGATCAATCATTTGCAGGGGAAACAGTTCCTACCCTCGGAGAAGCATTAGATCGCTACAAGGGGAAAATTGGTATTCTAATAGAATTAAAAAATCCGGAACTTTACCCGGGTATTGAACAGAAAGTAGCAGACGAACTATTGAAACGAAACATGGGGACAACGGATAACAGCGATATAATTGTTCAATCTTTTAATTGGGAATCTATTAAGCAGTTTCACGAAATACTGCCGTCAGTTTCAACCGGGGTGTTAATCAGTAATGCGCAGACAATTGAAGGTAAAATCACTAATGAACAGTTAACAAGCTTTCAAACGTATGCTGATTATGCTAATCCTAACAAAGGGTTACTAGATCAAGATACGGTTGATCGTATTCATCAGCATAAGCTAAAAACCTGGCCATACACTGTCACAGACAGAGAATGGGCTGTCAGACTTACAGAGTGGGGCGTCGATGGGATTATTACAGATTACCCAATACTTATAAATATGCCAGCTAGTGCAACTACCATTAAAACACTTGTCGAGCGTTTTGAAGGAAAAGAATTATCCAGTACCGAAGCACATTCGTTAAAAGTACACTTAACCGCAGTAACTCAGTATGAAGAAAAAGGATTGCATGAGAAAGTTATCAAGCACATGAACGGTTTTAATACACTGCTGAACCAACAAAAAGAAAATGGGTTGATTTCTGACCGGGCATTTAATGTACTGCTTGATGAGGCTACTTTTCTTATAGGAAAGTGGTAAGGGGTGGAATTTGGTTTCATGATGAAAACAGTAATCTAACATTATTTCAAGTTACCCCGTAACAGCGTGTTCGAATAATTGAATAAAATGGCAGAAAAATTGGAACAGCATCGTTTCAAGTATCAGAACATACTTCATCGGTTTTTTATAAAAAACAACACACAAGGAGGAATACAGGATGGGAATTAAAAAACAACTTGGCATTGGTATACTGTCCGCAACACTTGGATTAACAATGATAGGAGGAGGAACGTACGCATATTTCAGTGATGATGAAGTGACACAAAATACATTCGCAGCAGGTACCTTGGATCTGACTGCAGAGCCTACCGAAATTATCAATTTGGACAATATAAAACCTGGTGATCACATGGTTCGTACGTTTGAATTGCAAAACAATGGCACACTGGATATTGCAAAGGTATTGTTAGAAACCGACTATTCCATTATTGATGCTAAAAAAGATAACACAGATGACTTTGGCAAGTATATCGAAGTTGAGTTTCTATACAACGCTGATAAATTGGATGAAGTTATCTACAAAACAACGCTGGCAGAGCTAAAAAAGATGAAGCCTGAGACGATAAACAAACACATCTTTTACCCCCAATTTGGTGAAGAGGGGCTTCCCGCTGGCACTATTGACGACTTTGCAGTAAAGTTTAATTTTGTTGATAACGGAAAGGATCAAAATGAATTCCAAGGAGATACCTTAAAACTGGAATGGACATTTAAAGCAGAACAAACAACTGGTGAAGAAAAGTAAGAGTTTAATAGAAAAGTTTTAACCCCCACAACTTTAAAGTTGTGGGGGTTAAAATATTTTTCACTTGCTATTGACCTTTCTATTTACTAATTTGAATAGTTACGGTGTCGATAAGGAGTAATATTGATTTACATTAAGAGAGGGAACGAAACCAATTTCGCTATGGTTCGAAATACGAGATTTCACATACGATCATTCCCAGAATGTCGAACAAAAAAATTCATACCTTAGATGTCCTTATCAACCTAGTTTTATCTATTAGAGGATGTTCAAAAAGTCACCAAATGATAAGCGGCGAATCGTATCGCCCGCTTGCTTTTCCGCTCCTCATGTACCTTTTTATGTACACTCCGGTGCTCAAAGCTACGCCGCCTCGACCTTCTTGCTTCTCATCCGGCGACTTTTTGAACACGCACTATTAGGATATACCTAGGTTTTTTACTATAAAAAAATTATTTTTGGAATCCTTTCCAAACCTATAGAAATAATCCACCAAATTATCCTGCTTTACCAAGCAATCTACCCCAACAATTATTCAATATTACTGCTTCTCTTTCTCTTCACCATTTGTATTGCTAACACAATAATGACCAAACTAAGGCCAATCATATCTGTCCATAATCCGGGGATAACCAACGTTACTGCACCAATTACTGCCAAAATCCTGAGAGGTAAATGAACGTCTGTAAGTAAATATCCTTCCAATCCTGCTCCTAAGGCAATGATACCTAATGCTGCAGTGATAGTTACCCAAATAATCTCTAATGCACTTGTTCCTTGCATGAGCAATTCAGGAGAATATACAAAAACATATGGAACCAGAATACCAGCTGCTGCCAATTTTAAAGAATTAAAACCGGTTCGATTCGGATCACCCCCGGAAATTCCTGCACCAGCAAACGCGGCAAGCGCAACAGGGGGTGTTAAATTTGCCAAAATGCCGAAATAGAACACAAACATATGGGAAACAAAAGGATCGACACCAAACTTTACTAAGGCCGGTGCTGCCATGGAAGATGTAATGATATACGTTGGAATTGACGGTAATCCCATGCCTAAAATAATCGAAGCAAGCATGGTAAAAAACAATGTTAAAATAAGCGTGTTCTGACCCAATACAAGGATAGCGGTCGTCATTTTTAGTCCGAACCCTGTCAAAGATGCAACACCAACAATAATCCCTACCATGGCACATGCCATTGCTACGCCAAGTGCACTGCGCGTTCCCTCTTCCAGTGCCTGCACAATTTTCTTCGGACCTAATCGGGTTGTTTTTCTAAACATGGCAATGACAACGGTCGAAATAATCGCCCATGCAGCGGCATAAATCGGGGTAAAACCGCCAAATAACATATAGATTAAAATAACTAGCGGTATTAACAAATGTCCCCGTTCTTTGATAACTTGCTTCATATTTGGAAGGTCTTTGCGCGATAATCCCCTTAGGCCACGCTTTTTAGCACGAAGGTGAACAACCGTGATCACACCCATGTAGTAGAGAACCCCTGGAAGAACCGCAGCAAGAGCAATTTCGGCGTATGGTTTCCCTAATGTTTCCGCCATAATAAAAGCTGTGGCCCCCATTACCGGCGGAAGCACCTGACCGCCAACAGATGCAGCAGCTTCAACTGCACCAGAGAAGTTTTTCGAGTAGCCCGTCCGCTTCATCAAAGGTATCGTAAACGATCCAGTTGTCACAACATTTGCTATTGCAGAACCGTTAATCGATCCGAGAAATCCACTAGAAATGACAGCCACTTTTGCCGGTCCTCCCGACGTATGACCGGAAATTGCCATTGCAGCATCATTAAATAACTGCCCCATCCCTGTCCGATTCAAAAATGCACCAAATAAGACGAATAAGAAGATGTATGTAGCCGATACCCCGATCGCTGTCCCATATATCCCCTCTGTGGTTAAATACATATAAGTGGCTATATCATCTATTGCATACCCCCGATGTGCAATAACCCGAGGAAGGTATGGACCAAAATAAGCATAAAGTAAAAATAACGAGGCCAAAAGCGTTAACCCATTGCCAACAACACGACGCCCACCTTCAAGCACGAGAATGACAATGAGTATACTAAAAAGCAGGTCGTTTTGATTTGGCAACCCGGCTCGACTGACAATACCTGAATAATCGGCAAAAATATAGACGATAGTTGCAACAGACAATAACGCTAACAATAAGTCGACGACTGTTGCTCGTCTTTGTGGTGCTCTCTTGCGTGATGGATACAGCAAAAACACCAGGGCTAAAATAACACCGGTATGAAGGGCCCGATGTTTCAATGTAACTAATGGGCCGGTAAAAGAAGTAACAAGATGGAATAGTGCCAAGCCAACCGCTAAAAGCGTAACCATTCTAACCATCCATGGTATGTTCAAATTTCTGAATCTGGACTCTGAATCGTATTTCCCAACAAGCTGCTTTTTTTTCTCTTCTGTCAGTTCTTCAGAATGTTTAACCACTTGTCCGTTATGCATTTGGTCCATCCCTCCTTACAATCGCTTGATTTTCAGCCACAACCACTCATACATGCTAACCACTTTGTAATGAATCTGAACGTTAATATTATCAGGAACAACTTGTGAAAGTGGATATTTTTTCGTTTGTTGTTCAAGATAATAATTTGACATCGGAACATAGAAAAGCGAGTAATATGGAATGGTTCGTTCTATCCCTGTCACACGAACAAACTCATTCGCAAGGAATTCCACCTTCCCATCTGTATCAGGAGTACCAGCTCCGTAAGATTTATAGGTGGTAGATTTTAATAACAATTCACCGGTCTTTGTTATCATGTAAGTCTCTTCCCAAGGTGTTAACTCGACTGAATGTCTCCATCCAATTGTTACGTCCTCGTCTTTATCCCATGGAAAAAAGTACAACGAATTCCCTTTATTATTCGTTAGTAATAAACCGGATTGAACTGGAACCATCAGGATCCCAGCCACGACCAAAACCAATCCGCAATAAATGATGATATTTTTCAACATTGGAATGACCCTCTGTGAAGAAATATTTATTCCGTTATCCCCTGTTCATCAAAATACTTTTTCGCTCCCGGATGAAGTGGTGCCGGAAGATTTTGTAAGGCATCTTCGATATTTATGTCTTTTGCAGCGTTATGGGTATCTTTTAACTGATCAAGATTTTCAAATATCCCCTTTGTCATTTGATATGCCATCTCATCAGATACATCTTTATGGGTAAGCAATACATTGTTAACGCCAATTGTTGCGACATCATCTTCCATGTCGTATACGTCCTTTGGTACTGTTGTCGGAAAGAACGCATTGTAATCCTTTTGCATTTCCAAGACTTTATCTTCAGCAATTTCTACAACGACAATTTCCTTGTTTGTTTGCAGTTCCAAAACACCAGCATTCGGAAGTCCAGACGAAATAACAACCGCATCGATTGTCCCGTTTTGAATCCCTTCCACCCCTTCAGCGAACGATAGAAAGTCTTCCTCAATATCGTCATACGTCATGTCATATGCTTCCAACACTCGCTTCGCACTAATTTCAGTCCCTGAAGCGGGCGCTCCTACTGCAACATTTTTCCCTTTTAAATCTTCCACCGTTTTAATGCCTGATTCTTTGGTAGCAACGATCTGCAAGTAGTTTGGATATAATGAGGCAATCGATCGCAAATTTTTCTGTGCCCCTTGTTCTCTAAAGCTGTCGATCCCTTCATAGGCGTCGGCAGCAGCATCTCCCATGGAAAAACCAATTTCCGCTTTCCCTTGATTCAATGTTGTGGCATTGGCTGAAGAAGCTGCTGTTGACTGGCTATTGGCATTTGCCCCCATATCCTGGTAAATTTTTGCCATTGCCCCTCCAAGTGGATAATAGACACCGGAAGAGCCACCAGTAAGAATCGTGATAAACTCACCTTTCAGTGGCTGGTCGTTGTCACTGCCAGCATCATTATCACCATTTTCACCATCACTATTTTTGTTACAAGCACTTAAAGCAACTATAAATACAACGAATAAACATAGAGCCGGAAATAATTTTTTCACTATTTTCCCCTCCCTTTGGCTTATATTTTTAAGATGTGTACATGCTGATCGGGTATTAATAATGATTATGCAAGTTTACTGAATTTCATGATTGTCCTGGTCAGCTTGGCCACCTTTTAAAAAAGCGTCAAAAAAAAGAAAGGATATGCAGATAGCATCCTTTCTTTCCGTAGCAATAAACAAATCTCTTATATTCAGTGTCTTTTATACTCCCCGCTTATTTCCCCATAGGTAAGTATGGAGCTGGGGCAACACCCGAACATTTTTTAAGGCCTTACTTTCCATTACCTTTTGTACTAACCAGTCGTACCGATTTAACAGATAGTGCAGTAGCTTATCGTCATCTACATTTTCCGTTTGATCATTGCCAACTTGCAGAAATAGCGGAACATCTGGATATCGCAAATGAACCCTCTTCGCATACTCTAAATCAGTCAAATCAAAAATAACAATCTTTAAACTGCAGGATCCTTTCTGTTTTTCCTTTAATGAAGCAATCATATTATCAAGGATAGCAAAATTTGTTTTCATTTTAGAACTGGGCGGCTTTGGCGATAGGGTTAGCTCATCAATATTGACAAACCAAGGCTGCCACTTGCTTCCTTGTGTCTCAAGGGCGATTTTTATCTGGTTTGCTTGTAATAAATCAACAAAGGCTCCCAGTCCAGAAAGCAAAGCGGGATTGCCGCCAGATATAGTTACATGCGCAAAACGGCCACCTGCCTGCTGATTTAGTTCCTGCCAAATCTTCTCTGGCTCCATCAAGTTAATCTTCTCTTTTTCTGAGCCATCCCAAGTGAATTTCGAATCACACCATGAGCAAGCGTAATCACAGCCCGCGGTTCGAACAAACATGGTTTTTTGCCCAATTACCATTCCTTCCCCTTGAATCGTTGGGCCGAAAATTTCCAGAATAGGCAGTTTCAACGTTCCGCTCCCCCTTTTGGTCGATAGATACAATAACTAGTCGGGGTTTCGCGTAGAAAGACTTGCAGGCATACCGGTTTATTTGCCAACGTTTCTAAATGCCCCTGTATAATATCGTAAATGCTTCTCGCCACCACCTCGGTTGTCGGAAAATAGTCTCCCTGAGCATCTAAAAACGCAGGATCCTTATTCAACGTGGAATGATCAAAACGATTATGGATTAAATCTTTGATCGTTTTAAAATTGATCAGAAAACCAGTGGAATCCAGTGTATTACCAGCAATCGTTACGTTTACAAAATACGTATGGCCATGGGTATACTGACACTTTCCAGCCTCCTCGTCTGCAATATAATGGGCGGCGGCAAAGTGAAAATCTTTATTTAACTCATACAAAAAGTTATGGGCAGGAACGGGATAGATTTGTTGGATCATTTCGTCACCTCATCTCCCCGGCGCATTTCATATTGCTCTAACCCTTTTTGACGGAGTTTGCAGGAAGGGCATTCCCCGCAACCTTCTCCTTTAATCCCGTTGTAGCAAGTTAATGTATGCTCTTTTACAAATTCAAACGCACCAAGCTGATCACTTAATTCCCATACTTCCGACTTATCCCGCCACATTAATGGTGTATGTATCAAAAATTGATCATCCATCGACAAATTTAAGGTTACATTAAGGGATTTGATAAAACTATCCCGACAATCCGGGTAACCACTAAAATCGGTTTGACTTACTCCGGTAATAATATGTTTGGCACCGGTTTGTTTTGCGAGAACAGCAGCAAAGGATAGAAATAACAAATTCCTGCCAGGCACAAATGTTGACGGCATCCCCTCGTCATCTGTAATTTCGATATCATCGCGTGTTAAGGCATTTGGTGCCAATTGGTTTAACAGAGTCATGTCCAGTTCATGTTGCCGGACGTTTAATACATCACAAATCTCTTTTGCGCATTCCAGCTCTGCAATATGGCGCTGCCCATATTGAAATGTCACTGCTTCGACATGCGCAAACTCCCTCAACGCCCAAAACAGACATGTCGTGCTATCCTGTCCGCCACTAAAAACAACTACTGCATTTTGATTATCCATTTCTTTTCCCCTCTCCTTTTGTTAAAAGGAAGAGATTCAAACATTCACCATAAAAAAAGACAGCACTAAGAAGCACGCTGCCTTGTCTCCCTAGTTTTTTATAGAGGGATGGTTTCGAACCTCTCCTGCTTACATGCAGATTTTTGATTTAATTGCATATCTAGCTTAGCATGTATGAAAATTCCTGTCACGTGGATAGAAGCTTATTGGTATTAGAAATAACAAGATTTTGACGTATAATACTCTTCCATTTTATTAGTTCCTTAAGTAAAATACGTAGCACATCCATTTAAAATTAGTACGTGCCACACTCTGAAAATATTATAGTGCTAACAAAAAAAATATCTTTTATTGGCATTGATTTTTCTGGGCAAGTTCTCCCCTTTTTTTAAATAAACATTGACTCTATCTTCTAATTTTGCTATTTTATAAATAATCGGAATATTTATAATCAACTATTATGGCCTTTTTCATAATATTTTACCCATTTGAAACGCCTCACATATTTCAGTAAGGAGAGATCACCAGATGAGAAAAATCTATACGAACGGAAATTTTTACACGTTCGATCAAGTAAAACCTGCCGTTGAAGCGGTTGTTGTGGAAAATGGCAGATTTATTGACATGGGAACTACCGAAGACATGGTACTCAACTGGCAACGTCAGGAGGTTAAAACTATTGATTTACATGGAAAAACAGTAACTCCAGGGTTAATCGATAGTCACTTGCACCTTTCAGCAGTTGCCCAAAATTTTCTTAACCTGGATTTAACCAGTGTTACATCCAAACAGGAAATCTTCCGGAAAATTCAGCAGAAAGCGAGGACACTAAGCGAAGGGGAATGGTTACAGGGAAGAGGCTGGGATGAAAATCTTTTTATCGAAGGTTGTATTCCAACGATTGAGGAACTAGACAAAGCTTGTCCATCTCATCCGCTATTTCTTTCACGAGTATGTGGCCATGCTGCACTAGTAAATAGTAAGGCGCTAGAGGTTTGTCATTACCATCCATCGATGACGATACCTGAAGGCGGAACTATTGTGATTGACGAACAAACGAAGAAGCCAACCGGTTTACTGTTAGAATCGGCTGCCGATCTTATAACCCAACATATACCTGAAAGAACGTATGATGAACTGAAAAATACCTTAAGACAGGCGATACAATTTGCCATCACAAAAGGGCTAACAAGTGTCCATACAAATGACCCGCTTTTTTTAGGTGGACTTAATCAAACGTATAAGCTTTACAATGAGTTGCTGAACAAGGAGCAACTAGGACTCCGCTGTAATCTATTAATCAATCATGAGTTTTTGAAAGATCTCAGGGAAAATGGAATGTATGCTGGTTACGGAAATGAAACATTGCAAATAGGTGCGATAAAGATTTTTGCCGATGGTGCACTTGGCAGGAGAACTGCCTTATTATCAGAACCTTATAGTGATGCACCCGATGAATATGGGAAAGCTATGTTTGATCAAGACACACTTTACGAGATTGTTAAAAATGCTCGCTCGCTTTCGATGCCAACTGCCGTACATACGATTGGTGACCAAGCACTTGAAAATGTATTGGATGTTTTGGATCAATTTCCGCCAGTTGCATACCGTGACAGGATTATTCATGTACAAGTGGCACACAACGAACTCATCAAACGTCTGGCAACACCAAGCCGGATTGCAGACATTCAGCCCCGTTTTGTTGTCGGTGACTTTCCTTGGGTGGAGGACCGGCTTGGTGAAGAACGAATTAAGCTTGCCTATGCCTGGAAAACGTTAATCGAATCTGGAGTTATTTGTGCAGGAGGCTCTGATGCACCAGTCGAACCGGTTGACCCGCTCCTGGGAATCCATGCTGCAGTCACAAGAAAGGTTCCCGGACAAACCCATAATGGCTGGAATGCAAAGGAAAAGCTTACAATGACGGAAGCTTTTCACTTATTTACGAAAATGGGTGCCTATCCGACAAATGAAGAAACAGTAAAGGGAACTATTTCACGCGGGAAACTGGCAGACATGACCGTTTACTCCGCTAATCCATTTAAGATGGAAGACCCAGATGCATTATTGAACACGGATATCGAAATGACCATTATTAATGGGGACGTAAAATACGAAAAAAGTCTGGTACCACAGGACCAATAGGAGGGGGATAATTTTATGGGTGATATATTACAGGCCATCACATCGTTCCTATGGGGGCTCCCCCTCATCTTGACCATTCTCTTTGCCGGAGTATATTTTACAATAGGAAGTAAACTGTTTCAGTTCGCTTATTTACCACATATTTTAAAAGAAACACTCATGAAGGTGTTTAAAAAGAAGGAATCTGACGCCGAATCAAAAGGAATCATTTCCTCGTTTGAAGCAGTGAGTACGGCAATCGGCGGTTCGGTAGGGGTTGCAAATATCGGTGGTGTATCCACGGCAATTGCTGTTGGCGGCCCTGGTGCGGTATTTTGGATGTGGATTTGCGCCTTGTTTGGCATGATCATCAAGACAGCTGAGGTAACGCTTTCCGTTCACTACCGAAACACCGATGAAAACGGAGATCCATATGGCGGACCAACTTACTATATGGAAAAAGGGCTTGGGGAGGAAAGAAATTTTAAATACTGGATGATCCCTGCTGTTCTGTTTGGCTTTGGTATTTTTGGGACCTTCTTTGTAACCCTGCAAAATTACACTATTTCCGAAGCCGTAAGTTCAACGTTTGATATTGGCATGATCCCTGTTTCAATTACACTGATGCTGCTCATTTATTATATGATTTACGGCGGCATTAAACACATTAGCAAAGTTGCAGCAAAACTTGTTCCATTTATGGTCTTGTTTTACGTGCTCGCCGGCATTTTTATTATTTTGAGCCACTTCAGCCAAATCGGAAATGTATTCTCCATTATTTTTCAAGGGGCATTTGGCGGGACCGCAGCAGTAGGCGGATTCACAGGAGCAGCAGTTGCTCAGGTTATTCGCATGGGTCTAGCCAGATCAGTTTACAGTAATGAAGCCGGCTGGGGAACATCGCCTATGGTTCATTCTACAGCGAAGACAGATCACCCGGTAAAACAAGGAATTTGGGGTGCTTTTGAAGTTTTTGTGGATACCATCATTGTCTGCTCGATAACGGCATTTACGATTATCATCACTGGCAAATGGGCCACAGGATTATCAGGTGCAGAACTGACCTTGTCAGCCTTTGAAGCCGGTGTTGGCGATTTCGGCCGGATTATTATTACCCTTTCCATTTTCCTGTTTGGTTTAACAACTACATCAGGCTGGTACTTATATTACGAGATACTGCTTCGCCACTTGTTTAAAAACAAGAACGTAAAAATTAAAAAATGGTTCTTAAAATTTTTTAATTGGTTTTATCCTATCCCAGGTACACTAATGGTCATTTATGCTGTCAGCTTTGGTCTGCCAGGTCAAACTATCTGGTATTTCGCGGATATTACATCGGCAATTCCAACCTTCATCAACGTCGTCGTCATTCTGATTTTAAGCAAAAAATTCTTCGCATTGCTTCATGATTACAAAGCAAGATATTTGGGGATTGGAAAAATTGATCCTGATTTTGCATTGTTTTATGAGGATGAGAAGAAGGGTTCGGTGGATAAGGAGGATGTTTTATAGGAGCCTGTGTAATATGGGAGAGGACCTTTGTCTGCCTCCCTTTTTTCATACTTGAGGTAGTTTAGGTTAAGATCGTAGCGAACTTTCCTATTTTTGTTGCAAATGCAACAAATTTGGGTTAAATTTAATACATGCTCATTTACTGCATTTGCAACAAAATGTGTGCTAAGGAGTTACTTATGAAAGAAATTCTTCGTGAAATCGGCATGATTGCTAGGGCACTAGATTCTATAAGTAATATAGAATTTAAAGAGTATGACCTTACAAAGGGGCAGTATTTATACCTCGTGAGAATATGCGAAAACCCAGGAATCATTCAAGAAAAGCTGGCTGAGATGATAAAAGTAGATCGTACCACAGCAGCGCGTGCTATAAAAAAACTTGAAATAAATGGCTTTATTGAAAAAAAAGAAGATATACATAACAAAAAAATTAAAAAGCTCTTTCCAACAGGGAAAGGGAAAAATGTTTATCCTTTTATATTAAGAGAAAATGAGTATTCTAATATCGTTGCATTAGAGGGGTTTTCCGAAAGAGAAGTGGAAACCATTTTCAATCTTCTTCAAAGGGTAAGAAAAAATATAGAAAAAGACTGGGAATTTGTAAAAAAGGGAAACAAGAGAAACTATTGATTTTATAAAGGAATGACATGATAGATGACAACACATATAAAACAGTGTACCCATGAAGACATACACAAACTTCAAGAAATTAGTTACGAAACATTTAAAGAAACATTTGGGAATCAGAATTCAATTGAAAATATGAATGCCTATTTGGAAAGGGCATTTAACTTAAATCAATTGGAAAAAGAATTTGCCAACAGTTCATCGGAATTCTTTTGTTTATTTCAAGAATGAAGTCGCAGGATATTTAAAGGTTAATACAAATGATGCTCAGTCTGAAGAAATGGATGATGAATCACTTGAAATTGAAAGGATTTATATAAAGAACAGATTTCAAAAACACGGGCTTGGTAAACTTCTGCTAAATCAAGCTATGGAAATTGCTATAGAACGTAATAAAAAGAAAGTCTGGCTGGGTGTATGGGAAAAAAATGAAAATGCTATCGCTTTTTATAAGAAAATGGGGTTTATCCAAACTGGAGCCCACTCTTTTTATATGGGTGATGAAGAACAAATAGACTTTATAATGACTAGAACACTCATATAACTTTTTGAAAGGTGGATTATTATGTATATTCCTAAGTATTTTAAAGTCACGGACTTTGATGAAATTAGAGAATTTATTCAAAGGAACTCTTTTGGAACAATTGTAACGACAAAACAAGGTAAACCCATTGCCTCTCATTTACCTTTGGAGTTACATAAACAAGGAGAGGATTGCTATATAACTGGGCATGTGGCCTATGCGAACCCTCAATGGAAAACGCTCGAGGATAATGATAATGTCCTTGTTATGTATCAAGGTCCACATGCTTACATTTCATCTTCTTGGTATGGGTCTGAAAATGTACCAACATGGAATTATCAATCTGTCCACGTATATGGAACCGCAAGTATTATGAGTGAACAAGAATTGCAAGAAGACCTCATACTACTATTAGAAAAATATGAACAGCATCGCAACAATGCTGCTTTATGGAAAAATCTTTCTTCACAAACTAAAAAACAAATCAAAGGTATAGTTGGGTTTAAAATTAAAATGCAGGAAGTGCAAGCTGCTTACAAGTTAAGCCAAAATCGAAATGAAACGGATTATTCCAACATCATTGATAAATTGCAAAATGAAGGAAGTTCAAATTCGAAACAAGTGGCAGAACTGATGGAAAAAAGATTAAAAAATCACATGTAACCCCACTTTTATTCAACCCTAAAAACGGGACTGCCATATTACCGGCTTCTGTTCAGACTGTAAAAGATTGTACTTAAAATAAAGGGGGAGTTTAAGTAGCCAACATAAAAAATCGATTCCTATCCGTTGTAAAGGAGTCGATTTTTTATGTTGTCATTTGCTAAATCTATAAAACCCGCAATTTTCTAATGCCCCCAATGAAAACGCCAACATTATTGACTTTAGCGAACGTGATAAGCTGCAACAGTCAGAAAATGATATGAGCAATTACCACAATGATCGGAAGTGTAATACATGTTCGTAACAGGAATATCCAGATTAAATCAAGGATAGTGATTGGCAGCTTTGAACCAAGTATCAACCCACCCATTTCCGACATGTAAACCAATTGCGTAACGGATACACAAGCTATTATAAATCGTGTCATTTCACTCTCAATACCACTGCCAATTACGGCGGGCATAAACATGTCTGCGAATCCAACTACCATCGTTTGTGCAGCCTGGCTTGCTTCCGGAACCTGCATCAAGGACAAAATTGGTTCAAACGGTTTACCTATAATGGAAAAAAATGAAGTAAATTCTGCGATAACCAACGCAACTGTACCGATCGCCATTACTATTGGCAGAACCCCCAGCCACATATCAAGTACATTTTGTACCCCCTCTTTCAGTACAGAACCGGGCCCATTGCCTTTTTTTGCCTTTAATACTGCTTGACGGAAACCCCATTTAACCTTGGAGACGTTGTCAGGGATTTTTGTTTCCTTCTTCAAATCGGTATATTCATAGCCTGTGTCTGCCTTTCTTGATAAAGGCGGTATTCTCGGCATGATTAAAGCAGCAACAAGTCCAGCAATAACGATTGTCCCATAATAATGCAGAAAATACTGCTCCAAATCCAAATATGAAATAACGACAATAGTAAATGTAATAGATACAACAGAAAAAGTAGTCGCAATAACCGCTGCTTCACGTTTCGTATAGTAACCATCCTCATATTGCTTTGCTGTCAATAGAACACCAATTGTGGCATCCCCTACCCATGAGGCCAAACAGTCAATCGATGAACGTCCCGGCAGTTTAAATAAAGGTTTCATTACTTTTATAAGTAATGCGCCAAAAAACTCCAGTAACCCAAAATTTAATAGAAGCGGCAAAAGCAGCCCTGCTAATAGGAACATTGAAAATAATAACGGAATCAAATCGTAAATCAGAAGTCCGCCAGTATCCTCCGAAAAAATCATTGCCGGTCCAATTTTAAACAACGTTATTATTGCAAAAATAGCACCAAGCAAACGAGCAGTCAGCCAGAAAAAACCGACATTCAACAACGTATTTAAATAATTATTTTTAATAATAAACTTAGGCTTCCATATTACAGCAATAATAGTACCTATCGAAGAAAGAGCCATAATCCATACAGTTATGGAAGGTATTATTTTACTAAAGGAGTTGTTAATCAGTTCAGCAAAAAAAGCTACCGGGATCGTCATTCCTTCATCGGTTGAGATCGGCACAACAAATAAGAGAATTCCAAATAATGACGGAATCAGGAATTTTAATATGTCACCAACTGTAAACATTTTAACATCGTTTTTTTTTATTGCTTTTGGCATTTCATTCATTTAATCACCCCTATTTATTATTCTAAAAATAACCCGTGTTCTGTATAAACTTGTTCCAGCTTTTGTTGACGAAGGCTAACCCGATCGTGATCCCGTTCCTCTATCCCTGCTAAAATGATTTCTGCTAAACTGATGACAGATGCAATAGAATGGTGACCTGAATCCGCATTTTTTTCAGTTGTCAACGTAACCTCTGCAAGTTGTCCAACCGGGGAGAGCTGGCTGTTTGTAACGGCTATTGTTTTGACACCTTGCGATTGAGCGCGTTCTATCAACTCAAGTGATTGCTTGCGATACCTTGGAAAGGAAAAGATGACTAGAACAGATTGCTGATTCAGACCATATATGTCTTCCAGTGAAAAACCCGTTGGACTCGAAATCAATACATTTTCCCTATATTGCCTAAGCGTATAATATAACCAATAGGCGGCACCATATGAACTTCCAAAAGCACCAATATACACTCGATCTGCCTGAATCAACTGATCGCATACATGCCAAATCTCATCGGTGTTTATTTGCTCTAACAATTGAGTTAAAACGGATTGTTCCTTTTCAATAACTTTTCTAAATATGCTCTTTTCATCGGTGTGTGTTTCTTGGGGAAATTCTTCTTTGGTGTCCGGATGCTGTTTTCTCAGCCAGTTTTGACGTACTGCGTTCTGCATTTCGATATAGCCCTTAAATCCCAGCGCATAAGCAAGTCGTATAACGGTAGTTTCGCTTACGCCTACCCTGTTTCCCATTTGAAAAGCAGTAAGCAATGCACCTTCAGCAATATTTTGAGTAATAAATTCAGCGACCTTTTTTTGACCGGGCGACAACAACAAATAGTTTTCTTTGATGATTTCAGTGATTGATTTTAATTTCATACGTACTCCTTTCTAGTTTATTTTGCAGGAAAAACTTCATTTGTTATATTATAATGTATTTTATACTTCAAATTCAATGCCAATTGTGATATTTTTAATTATAAAGATAATTAGTGATGTTAACGAGTAACACAATCGCTTTTATGTCCGACAAAAACCCTTATTCTACTAGTAAACAATTTACAACTTTAAAAAAGGAGTGACTTTCATGAATGAAACGACAAAACAGTCCATACATAAGTGGTTCCATTATTTCCACAGTCATCCGGAAGTCAGCTGGAAGGAAACGGAAACAACAAATAAGCTTGCGGAAATTCTAGAAACTATGGACGTTTCTTATTATCGTTTTAGTGACATTACTGGACTCGTGGCAGAAATCGGTGAAGGTGAAGAAGTTATTGCTGTCCGTGCTGATATCGATGCATTATATCAAGAGGTGGATGGAAGGTTACAAGCTAACCATTCTTGTGGACATGATGCAAACATGGTGATGGTGCTAGGTGCACTGCTCATGTTAAAAAATAAAACTTTTACCAAACGTATTCGCTTCATCTTCCAACCTGCAGAGGAGAAAGGGAATGGCGCGAATGCCATGAGTGAGCGTGGTGTGATTGATGATGTCTCTTATTTGTTCGGTATCCATTTACGCCCCATAGAAGAGCTCGCATTTGGCGAGGTAACCCCATCAATCCATCATGGAGCAGGTGTTTTTTTAGATGGAAAAATCCAAGGTGTCGATGCACATGGAGCAAGGCCGCATCAAGGAAAAAATGCAATTGATGTACTATTTTCCGTCCATCAACTGTTAAATAATACTCACTTCTCACCGTTTGAACCTTATTCTATTAAACTGACAAAAATACAAACTGGTGGAGAAAATATAAATATTATTCCTGGAACAGCATCTTTTGCGATTGACCTGCGTGCTCAAAAAAATGATGTATTATATCAAATCCAGGAAAAAATTGAACAAGGTCTAATTCATGTCGCTCAATTACACAATGTCGATATTCAGACCGCATGGATTGATATGACCCCTGGTGCTATCGTAGCAGTGGAAGCAGCATCTATTGCAGAAGAAGCGATACGGGAGGAGGTCGGCAATGCCAAAACAATGCCTGATGTAATCACACCTGGAAGTGATGACTTCCACTTTTATACTATTCGGAACCCTAATTTAAAAGCAACCATGATTGGTGTTGGTGCAGATTTGACTCCAGGATTACACCATCCCAATATGACTTTTCGTCGTGAGGCTCTTGAAATCGGGGCCAGGGTACTTGCCAAAACACTCACAAAATGTACGGAGAAATGTTGACTTTCATTGGTTAATTCTAACTACTACAAAAAACAATAATTTACAGATAGGAGAGTATTACTATGAAAATAGCTGAAATTGAAATAATGGCGATTAACTTGCCGCTCGTTGAACCATTTATTATTAGTTACGCGCACCTAAATACCATGCCTTCTATTATCGTTAAAATTACCACCGATACAGGTATTATCGGGTATGGTGAGGGGGTTGCGGATGAACACGTGACAGGCGAAAGTCGGGGCGGGACGTTTCACACTCTTAAATCCATCCTTGCACCAAAATTGTTAGGTGAAAATCCGATGCATTTAGAGCGCATCCATAATCTTATGAACAAGGCCATTTACGGTGTTCCAACTGCAAAAGCAGCGATTGATATCGCTTGCTATGATGTTGTGGGAAAAGCGTTAGGAATACCTGTTTATTCACTTTTAGGCGGGCGGTATCATGATGAATTTCCCATTACCCATGTATTAAGTATTGGGGAACCCGATGATATGGCTGAAGAAGCGATGAACCGTGTAAAACAGGGCTATCATTCATTTAAAATGAAAGTAGGAACAACTATTACAGAAGATGTAAAACGAATTCAAGCTGTCCGGAATCAGGTCGGAGACGGTATTGCTATCCGTGTTGATGTCAATCAAGGGTGGCAATCAAGTGGAAAGACTCTGCAAGCACTTCACATGCTGGAAGGAACTTCGCTAGACTGGCTTGAACAACCTGTTCTAGCCGATGATATCGACGGCATGGTCGAAATAAAGTCAAAATCTGCTACCCCAATCATGATCGATGAAGGAATGCGCGGTTTCCGGGAAATGCGGGAAATTATCGCCAAGCGTGCAGCGGACAAAGTGAATATTAAATTAATGAAATGTGGTGGAATTTACCCGGCAATGAAGCTTGCACACATGGCGGAAATGGCTGCAATAGATTGCCAGGTCGGTTCCATGGTTGAATCATCAATTGGATCAGCTGCAGGGTTTCATGTTGCCTTTTCCAAAAAAGTTATTACAAGTGTTGAATTAACAGGCCCGCTTAAATTCTCCAAGGACATTGGGGATTTGTGTTATGATGTTCCATATATTCGATTAACTGAAAAACCTGGATTAGGAGTTGCTGTCGATCAAGCTATACTCGATGAACTGACCGTTATGAAAGTGACTGTGCGCCCATGAGAAAACAAATTACAACAGGATCATTATCGAATGAACAAATTTTTCATGTAATACAGTTAACGATCGATGATTTGCCACTGATACTACAGTTACAGACAAAAGTTGAAAATGCACTCGTTTCCAATACCTTTTTATCACCGCTCAGCCGGAAAGAATTTACCCGTATCCTAACAGGGAAAGGATTCATGCTTGGTGTATTCATCGATGAAAAGCTAATCGCATTCCGTGCAATGTTACAACCGGAGATGGATGAGGAACATTTGGGGCTGGATGCTGGTCTTCCGGAAGCTGAGTTACCAAAGGTCATATACTCCGAAATTTCAAATGTAGATCCAGAATATCGCGGTAATGGACTGCAAAAATATATGGGACAAATACTAATGAATGAAATTGATTACGAGAAGTTTCGTTATGTTTGTGCTACTGTTGCACCGATGAACATTCCAAGTATAAAGGACAAGTTTTCCCTTGGTTTGGAAATCGTGGCATTGAAGGAAAAATATCAAGGGAAGTTACGTTATATCTTTATCAAAGATTTATCGATCCATTCCAAGAATGGGACGTATAATGAACTGGGTCCCTGCAGGGAAAATAGAGGAACAGCAGGAGTGGATACAATCGGGCTTCCGAGGAACAGCTATTCATGAGCGGGATGGGGATTGGTATGTGAAGTACTGCCGCTGATGGGGGACAGCATTGTTCCAGTGCCGTCTCACTCACCAAAAAACCTTGAAAGGCTTACATGCCAATCAAGGTTTTTTACTGACCAATATCCAATCATTTCATTCACAATTTAATAGATTACCTAGCAACTTCTTCTATCTTTTCTTCATGCAACGCTAACATTTTTTCTTTTTCATCTTTTGTTAATTTAACAATCGAAAAACCTGTGTATGCTAAGATCAGCGAGATGATTGGAACCGTGAAATTCAGTATTGCATATGGTGCGTATGCAAATGCATGGACGCCTAACGTCCCATAAATGAAAACACCACACGTATTCCAAGGGAAGAATACAGATGATAGTGTACCACCGTCCTCCAATGACCGGGATAAATTCTTGGAGTGCAGCCCCTTATCCGTATATACTTTTGCAAACATTCGGGATGGGACGACAATTGATATATACTGTTCCGAACAAGTAGCATTCGTCAGGAAACAAGATCCGATCGTTGATCCTATCAAAGAACCTGTTGATTTCACCAGTTTCATCAATTGGTCCATCATTGCCTTTAGCATACCGGAATGCTCTAAAACACCCCCAAATGTCATTGCCACAATCGTCATTGATACTGTGTACATCATGGAATCTAAGCCGCCGCGATTAAATAATTCGACAATGAACGCATTAGAAGACTCAATTGTATAACCACTTTGTAATACTCCAATTGCATAACCTATTGTATCACCTTGTACAGCAACCTCGCATATAGAACCAAGAATAATACCAATTACCAGCGCAGGAATTGCTGGAACTTTCAATGCCACAAGTACAATAACAAGAAGTGGCACCAACAGCAGAAGTGGTGAAATGACAAAGCTGTTTTGTATATCTGCCAATGTTTGCGTTATGTCTGAAGAATCAATACCGTTTCCTCCAAAGTCTTTACCCAGGTATCCAAAAACTGCAAGCGTAATTACTAAAGCAGGTATGGTTGTATAAAACATATGCTTAATGTGTTCAAACAGATCCGTATTTGTTAAACCTGAAGCAAGGTTCGTTGTATCCGATAATGGTGACATTTTATCACCAAAATAGGCACCTGAAATGACTGCTCCTGCAACCATCGGAGACGGAATTCCCATACCTAATCCAATCCCTATTCCAGCAACACCAATGGTTCCCATTGTTGCCCATGAACTCCCAATCGCTAGGGAAACGATTGCGCATATAACGATGATTGTAATAAGAAAAACAGACGGTGATATAATTTTTAATCCGTAATAAATCATAGTAGCAACAATGCCGCCGCCAATCCAGGCGCCAATCGTCAACCCTACCAGCATAATAATAACCACTGCTGGGAGTGCCAGTTTAATACCTTTATACATCATTTCCTCTATCTCATTCCACTTATAACCATGTTTCCAGGTAACAAGTGAGGCTATGACAGTACCCAAAACAAGAGGAATATGTGGTGCTTGCTCAAAGACAACAACCGTCAAGAGCATTGCAACAATCATGACAAAAAGAGGCAATAATGCCCACCAAATATTAATTTGTTTTTTCATAAATGCACCCCTAATCTAAATTATTTTAAATACTTACAATCAAAGTAACAGCAATTGATAACGCTATCATTTTCGAGAATGTTTAAATACCGTTTTCGCTAGAATCCTTGCCTTCATGAAAAACAACTCCTTTGTTAGTCTATAAAAAATCTTATAAAGCACCTGCAATTTATTATGCAAGTAACATGCCAAGTTCAAAAGTTGCAATTACCAATACTTTTAGGTCAGCAAGCGCAAAATAATATTGCCTAATAGGAAAAATTATTTTGCACTTCAATAATCACATATGCTAAATATCATCAAGAGTTGCTTATCATTCAATGTTGATAGTTTAGATCACAACCCAAACTTCCTAACCCGATACTGCAAACTCTGTCTGCTAATACCAAGCATTTTTGCGGCATGGGAAATGTTATGATCATTCTTTTGCAAAATTTGTAAAACATATGTCTTCTCAGCTTCTTCCATTTTATCGTGTAACGTCATATCTGTCTTATTGCCGGTATCCATCGCCACTTTTTCCAAGTCGTCATCATGCTTCGGGTACCTTCTCCGGAAACTTATAGGGAGATCTTGTACATCAATTACTTCCTCATCCATTATCATATTCATCGTTCCTTCAATCGCATGCTCCAATTCCCTTACGTTTCCTGGCCAGTCATGTTGATATAAAACCTCTTTGGCCTCTTTGCTGATTGTTTTCACATTCATTTGAAATAATGTGTTATATTTGTTGATAAAATGGTTGATCAGGAGCCAAATGTCTTCCTTTCGATCGCTTAGTGGTGGAATAAACAGAGATACGACACTAAGGCGATAATATAAGTCACGCCGCAGTCGATTTTGATTAATGGCATCAATTGGATCTTCATTAATTGTAGCGATGATTCGTACATCAATCTCCTTATCTGTCATATCCCCTACCCGTCTGATCGATTTCTCTTGAATAACGCGCAATAATTTAGCCTGGAGCGCTGGATCTAACGAATTGATTTCATCCAAGAGCAGTGTTCCGCCGTTTGCCTGTTCAAATAGGCCAGGCCGATCAACAGCGCCAGTAAACGCCCCCTTTTTGGTGCCAAACAATAACCCTTCCATTAAACTATCCGGAATGGCTGCACAATTTTGCGAAATAAAAGGACCACTTGAACGATGACTGCCATTATGGATACTTTGGGCAAATAATTCTTTTCCCGTCCCCGTATCCCCTACGATAAGTACGGAAGAAGATGTTCGGGTCGCGCGTTTCGCTTCCTCAATAATAGACAGCATCGCCTCACTTTCTCCGATAATCTGATCAAACGTGAATTTTGTATTCCCTTTACGAAGCACGTTTTCCTTGATCATCCGCTCCAGTTGCGTAACATCCTTGGCAATCTCGACAGCGGCCGTAATTTCACCGTTATCTTTGATCGGGAACGTATCATTAATTGTTGTGATTTCTTTTCCCTTATTGTTAAAATATGTTTGCTTTGCCCGTCTTGTAATTTTCCCCGTCTTTAACGCTTGAACGAGTGTACTGTTTTCTTTTTCACTGAATGTAAAAACATCCAGCAAATTTTTATCCAGTACATCTTCGCTTGTCATGGATTCAATCTCCATCATTTTTTTGTTGTACACAATCGTTTTCCCTTTTTCATTTATTACATGAATCCCGACATCAATTTCGTCGAGTAATGTTTTATACAATTTGTTCATATCTATTTTTGCTATTTCATCTCGCTCCATAGTCATAACATCGCACCTCTCCCCTTTTACCTTCATTGTAATAGTTTAATAGTCGAAGTGCAAAAAAAGATTGCATCTAAACATAAAATATCAGTATATGCAAAATTTGTTTGCATTTATCCGCAACTGAAAATCTCTCATGGACCACGGTTCAAAAAAGTTATTAGCCTATTACAACACGGTTCAAAACCCTTTTTAAACAATTTTAAAAGCATCTCCACAAAAGTTGGCACAGAAGTTGCATACATAATAAAGGTGAAAACATCAATTGGAGGGAATACCATGTTTCCAGCGTACAAACATGAAGCCTTTACGGATTTTACAGTTGAGGAAAATCGTAAAGCAATGGAAGAAGCACTAAAGCAAGTGAAAGCAACATTCGGCAAACATTACAATTTGCTCGTTGGATCTGAACAAATTACAACAGAGGAAAAAATTGTATCAATAAATCCATCCAACAAGGAAGAGGTAATTGGTTCTGTATCAAAAGCTAATCAAGAAATCGCCGAAAAGGCTATTGAAACCGCATATCAGGCATTTCAAACCTGGCAATATACAGATCCTGTTGAACGCGCTAATATTCTGGTACGTGCTGCAGCTATTGTACGGCGCAGAAAATATGAATTCTCAGCTACGCTTGTAGCTGAAGCAGGAAAGCCATGGAAAGAAGCGGATGCAGATATTGCTGAAGGAATCGACTTTATGGAATACTACGCGCGTCAAATGATCGAATTAAAACAAGGTAAAAACGTACAATCCAGACCAGGTGAACATAACCGTTATTTTTACATTCCAACGGGGGTGGCTGTCACGATTCCACCATGGAACTTTGCATTCGCTATTATGGTAGGAACTACAGTAGCACCACTTGTAACCGGAAATACTGTTCTATTAAAACCAGCAAGTACAACACCTGTTGTCGCGGCGAAGTTTGTAGAAGTATTACAAAAAGCAGGTATTCCAGAAGGTGTTATTAACTTTATCCCTGGAAGCGGTGCAGAGGTTGGGGACTACCTTGTTGACCATCCAAAAACATCGCTTATCACATTTACCGGTTCCCGCGACGTTGGTACGCGACTATACAGCCGTGCTGCAAAAGTACAGCAGAATCAAAATCATTTGAAACGTGTCATTGTCGAAATGGGTGGAAAAGATACCGTCATTGTTGATAAAGATGCTGACATAGACATTGCTGTCGATGCCATCGTCACGTCTGCATTCGGATTTTCCGGCCAAAAATGTTCTGCTGGATCCCGTGCCGTTATCCATGACGATGTCTATGATGAAGTCTTGGATAAAGTTGTGAAACGTACAAACGAACTAACAGTAGGTGAACCGACCACAAAAGACATTTATATGGGCCCAGTTATCGACCAAGCCGCTTATGACAAAATCACAGACTACATCGAGATCGGCAAACAAGAAGGACGCCTTGTCGCAGGTGGAGAAGGCGATGATTCCAAAGGATATTTTATTAAACCAACGATAATTGCCGATGTTGATGTGGAAGCAAGAATCATGCAAGAAGAAATCTTTGGGCCTGTTGTTGCCTTTGCCAAAGCAAAGGATTTCGATCATGCACTTGAGATTGCCAACAACTCTGAATATGGATTGACCGGTGCAGTGATCACGAATAATCGTGCACATATTAATAAAGCAACAATGGAATTCCATGTTGGAAACTTATATTTTAACCGTAACTGTACAGGTGCGATTGTAGGCTACCAGCCATTTGGCGGTTTTAAAATGTCTGGAACCGATTCAAAGGCAGGCGGACCAGACTATCTTGCGCTTCATATGCAAGCGAAAACTGTCTCAGAGTCATTTTAATGTAAAAAATTTTAAGGAGGAATTCTATATGACTACCACAACAAAATCCAACGCCATTATTGAACAAACATTAGAATACGGGGCACATAACTACCACCCGCTTCCAGTTGTTGTGTCAGAAGCAGAAGGTGTTTGGGTAAAAGACCCGGAAGGCAACAAATATATGGATATGTTAAGTGCTTATTCTGCTGTAAACCAGGGTCATAGACATCCAAAAATTATTCAAGCATTAAAAGAGCAGGCCGATCGTGTGACGTTAACATCCCGTGCGTTCCATAATGAATTGCTCGGACCATGGACAAAACGTGTTGCTGAGTTGACTGGAAAAGATAAAGTTTTACCAATGAATACAGGTGTTGAAGCAGTTGAAACTGCAATCAAAGCAGCCCGTCGTTGGGCATATGAGGTGAAAGGAGTAGAAGATAACAAAGCTGAAGTTATCGCAGCGAAAGGGAATTTTCATGGTCGGACATTAAATGCAATTTCTTTGTCCAATGATCCAAGTGCTACAAAAGACTACGGTCCATTTGTTCCTGGAGTACACAAAGTAGAATATGGTAACGCAGATGCGATTCGGGAAGCAATTACGCCAAATACCGCTGCTGTTATTGTAGAACCGATTCAAGGGGAAGCTGGTATCGTTATTCCCCCTGAAGGATTCTTAAAAGAAGTTCGTAGCATCTGTACAGATAACAATGTTCTATTCATTGCTGATGAAGTGCAAACTGGATTTGCACGTACCGGAAAGATGTTTGCATGTGATTGGGAAAATGTAGTACCAGATATCTATGTTATGGGTAAAGCCCTTGGTGGCGGTGTGATGCCAGTTTCGGCAATTGCAGCTAATAAGGATATCATGGACGTCTTCACACCCGGGTCCCACGGGTCAACATTCGGAGGAAATCCATTAGCTTGTGCGGTATCATTAGCAGCGATTGATGTTATTGTGGAAGATAAACTACCCGAAAGATCACTTGAGTTAGGTGAATACTTTGCTAATGCATTAAAGGAAATGAATAATCCAGAACTAAAAACAGTTCGTACCCGTGGTTTATTTATTGGGGTAGAATTTAACCATCCAGTTCGTTCTTATTGTGAACAATTAAAAGAGGCTGGTGTATTGTGCAAAGAAACACACGAAAATACAATTCGTTTTGCACCACCACTTGTCATCTCGAAGGAAGAGCTTGACTGGGCAATCGATAAAATCAAGCACGTCCTTTCCCGTTAAGGAACAAGAAGCCGGCTGCAGAAGTTCATAAGGGCACTTAGTCTTGGTGCCCTACTATGTACGTATTGAATAATATTTGTTTTTACAAAATGAATAACGAGGTGCAAAAAATGGGGACAACAAATACCTTAACTGAAAATCAAGGTAAGGTTAAAACGGAAAACGAATCAATTGATATTGTCAAATCGACACAAACGATCATTCATGAAGCACTGCAATATTTAGGCTACTCTGAGGAAACCTATGAACTTCTGAAAGAGCCTTTACGAATGCTTACGGTACGAATTCCTGTCAGAATGGACAACGGCAAAATTAAAGTGTTTACCGGCTACCGTGCGCAACATAATGATGCAGCTGGTCCCACTAAAGGCGGCGTCCGGTTCCATCCTGATGTCAACGAACAAGAAGTGAAAGCACTATCCATGTGGATGACCATGAAATCTGGGATTGTTAATTTACCATATGGCGGGGGGAAAGGTGGAATCGTTTGTGATCCACGCGAGATGTCTTTCCGTGAGCTGGAAGCACTAAGTCGTGGCTATGTAAGGGCCATTAGCCAAATTGTCGGACCATCAAAAGACATTCCCGCACCAGATGTCTATACGAACTCGCAAATTATGGCCTGGATGATGGATGAATACAGTCATATCAGTGAATTTGACTCACCTGGATTTATTACAGGAAAGCCACTTGTCCTTGGTGGATCAGAGGGGCGTGATACCGCAACTGCTCGTGGGGTTACAATTTGCGTAGAGGAGGCAGCCAGGAAGCGCGGCATTGATTTAAAAGATGCTCGAATTATTATCCAAGGCTTCGGTAATGCCGGTAGTTACCTCTCCAAGTTCATGCATGATGCTGGAGCAAAAATCGTTGGTATTTCCGATGCATACGGGGCACTATACGATGAAAACGGCCTGGATATTAATTATTTATTAGAGCGACGGGATAGTTTTGGCACGGTGACGAATTTATTCGATAATACAATTTCCAATAAAAAATTGTTTGAACAGGATTGTGACATTCTCATTCCAGCAGCCATTGCCAACCAAATTACGATGGAAAATGCGAAAGATATAAAAGCATCTATTGTAGTTGAAGCAGCAAATGGTCCAACAACATTAGAGGCAACAAAAGTTTTAACAAAACGGGGCATCCTGCTTGTACCCGATGTTTTGGCAAGCGCCGGTGGCGTTACAGCATCCTATTTTGAATGGGTACAAAACAACCAGGGATATTACTGGACTGCCGATGAAGTGATGACCAAATTGCGAACAATTCTAATTGATTCATTTCATAAAGTTATGGCCTCTGCTGAAAAACATCAGGTAGATATGCGCCTAGCCGCTTATATCGTCGGTATCCGCCGAACTGCTGAGGCAGCTAAATTTAGAGGCTGGGCCTAAAATCGTAGGAAGTTTTAAGCGAGTAATACCCATTTCAACTCCTCTTTAAAACTATATCTGCTTTCCAAGCTGCTCGGAAATCGTCTGGGCAGCCTTTTTAACCTTTTCAATAATAAAGGTTATTTGCTTATCCGTGATATCATATTCCAAAAATTCAGCACTGATCGTTCCTAGTACCTTTTGATTAAATCCGATTATTGGTGCACCCACGGATACGGTTCCTTTCGTTTTTTCACCAAAACTTATGGAATACCCCTTCTCCTTCGCATCCGCAATTGCCTCTTCCATCTTTGTCAACCCGTCACCTTCTACTGCAAGCATGGTCAAAATTTGTTTTACCTTCTGCGGCTGCATGTTTGCCAAAATCGTTCTATTTGGTCCCCCAATATGTAATGGAATTCGCTCACCGATTGGATCTACAACCCGGATATTTCTAGGACTATTAATCCGATCAATAATGATAGAGTCATTCCCCTTTGGAATATTAAAGTAAATGGTCTCTTCTACTTCAAGGGCTAATTTTTCCAGTGTTGGTCGTGCTATTTCACGCAAGTCAAGCTTATCGAATAGTTTCATTCCAAGCTCCATCCACTTATATCCCAGTTTATACTGTTTTTTATCGGAAATCTGTTCAACTAATTCGAAGAAAGCCAACGTGTCAAGTAAACGATAGACTGTGCTTACTGGTAAATCAGTGCGTTCGGCAATTTCTGCAATGGTCCATGATTCTTTTTTATTATCTGGTGCTAAAACATCTATAATTTTCATGGCACGTTCAATCGATTGAATCATACGTATCCCCCTACCATTATATAAACTTCATTCTACCAAAAGTTAGCCTCTAAAGTAAATTTCAAGTTACGGACTAGTCAGACTTTAATATAGTTTCGAAAAATACCTTGACAAACAGGTAAAGTAATTTTAAAATTTAAACTGATTCCACACTACGGATTATATTCCACATTATGAAAATTTTTATACTGATTTGTAAGCGTTTTACTAAACAAACTTTCAGGAGGTCACACAGTGGATAAATTTTCTCAACTTATAAGTGATTTAACTACAATGATTTGGGGATTACCAATGACAATTTTGCTTTTGGGTGGAGGCATTTATTTAACGTTTCGTCTTGGTTTCTTTCAAATAATTCATCTGCCGCATATTTTCAGCCAGACGTTTGGCAAAATTTTTTCTAAACAAAATGCACCTGGGACAGTTACACCATTTCAAGCTACCACTTCAGCGCTTGCTTCCACGATGGGGGCAGCAAATATTGTCGGTGTACCAGTTGCAATTGCCCTTGGCGGCCCCGGTGCTGTTTTCTGGATGTGGGCGGTTGCCTTAATTGGAATGGCCACAAAATACGCTGAGGTCGTGTTAGGTCTTAAATATCGGCAAAAAAATGACCAAGGTGAATATGTTGGGGGTCCCATGTACTATATTCGGAAAGGGCTGGGATGGAAAAAGGTAGCTTCTTTCTTCGCCTTTGCGTTAATGATTGAAATTATCGCTAGTACCATGGTCCAATCAAATTCGATTGCAACAACGTTGGAAGGCTCTTTTGGAATTAATGCTGTGTGGACAGGTATTGCTGTTATGATTTTGGTTGGCTTAGTTATCTACGGTGGCGTGAAAACAATTGGGAAGGTATCGGAAAAGTTAATCCCGTTTATGATTATCATCTACCTAATTGCGGCATTAACTGTTTTAGCGTTTAACTTCGATATGATTCCAGAGGCATTTGCGCTTATCTTTACATATGCCTTCCAACCCGTTTCAGCTGCTGGAGGATTCTTGGGTGCGGGTGTTGCAGCCTCGATTCGCTGGGGGCTTGCAAGGGGACTATATTCCAATGAAGCTGGTATGGGGACGGCTCCAATTGTTCACTCGGCAGCACAGAATGATCATCCAGCTAAACAGGGATTCTGGGGTGTATTTGAAGTCATCATGGATACATTAGTTGTCTGTACAATGACTGCCCTCGTTTGTATCACATCCGGTGCTTGGAAGCAAATTGGCCCAGATGACGCTGCCAATATGGTAACGGCTGCATTTACACCTGTTTTCGGAGATTCTGTATCTGGTTCAATTGTCTCCTTAACACTTTTTCTATTTGTAATCACAACCGTTGTCGTTATCATATTTTATGGAGAGAAGCAGGCCGAATTTCTATATGGATTAAAATTTGCAAAGGTCATGCGATTTGTTTATATCGTTGCAATTCTAATTGGAGCAATTGGCGGGCTAAAATTTATTTGGCAATTCCTTGATCTTCTGTTGGCCATGGTCGTTGTTCCAAACGTTATCGCCGTCTTATTCCTGAGTAAAAAGGTCCGCTCCATTACCGATGATTATTTTAAAAACTACGTGAAGCAAGATAAAAAGAATGAGAGAAGTATAGGTTAACAAATATATATTATCGTATGGGAGATGCAAACCATGTATCAACAAATTCATTCACTATCAACTAAACAGCAAGTGGAAACGATTACCAAGCGTTTAGTCACCATTAATAGTATCAACGGTACAAATGGTGAAATAGAGATTGTGGAGGAGCTTTATCGGATGCTGCGGACTTTCCCGTATTTCCACAGTGAACCAGCACATTTATGGCTGCAGAAGATACCTAATGATCCGATTGGCCGGAAAAATCTGTTCGCCTTTATAAAAGGAAATGGCGAATCAAATAAAACAATTATTTATCATTCCCACATTGATACAGTGGGCATTGATGACTTCGGTCTGTTAAAAGATAAAGCGTTCTCACCCGATGCATTGCGGGTATATTTTACAACACACCATGCTGACCCAGATGTTCAACGGGATGCCCAATCAGGGGACTGGATGTTCGGGCGCGGTGCTGTTGATATGAAAAGTGGTGCTGCTGTACATGTTGCTAACGTCCTCTACTTCTCGGAGCATCCTGAAGAACTGAACGGGAATTTGCTATTAATGATCAATGGTGATGAAGAAAGCGAACATCACGGAATAACTGGGGCATTAAGTGAATTAGAACGGATTCAACACGAACAGGGTGTGGAATATTTGCTCGCCATCAACACGGACTTTATCACGCCATTATACGACGGTGACGAAACAAAATATATTTATACTGGAACAGCCGGAAAAATCTTGCCTTGTTTCCATATATATGGCCGCGAAGTTCATGTAGGAGATACGCTTGCCGGGATTGATCCCAATTTCATTGCAGCTAAAATAACCGAACGAATTCATAATAATTATCGACTGACGGAAAAAATCGATGGAGAACTTATTCTGCCGCCTTCTTGCTTGTATCAGCGCGATACGAAAAGGTTCTATACGGTTCAAACCGCACCAAGCAGTCAAATTTATTTTAATTACTTCTTGTATGAATCTACACCGGAAGAAGTTCTTAAGCAGCTTGTAAGGGAAACAAAGCAGGTATGTCTGGAAGTAGAAGGTTATCTACGCGAACAATTTGAACAATTTTTGAATAAAACCGGATTGCCTGCTCGTGATTTAAGTTGGGAGATTAAGGTCACAACATACGCAGAATATATAAGGGAATTACAAGATCGTGGTATCAACCCAAGGCCTGCAATCGAGAGTGTGCTAAATAGGCGGACCACATCCGACCTGCGAGAGCTTAGTTTCTCCATTGTAAGTGTGTTGCAAGATCTTGATCCCGATAAAAGGGCACGTGTGATTATCTTTTTTGCACCCCCATTTTTACCACATAATTATTTAAAGGAAACTGAAACCAACGATAATCATATAAAAGCAGTTATAGAAGGCGTACTAGCGAATGCCCAGGAAGAGACCAGCGAAACATTTGCAATCAAAAAATTCTTCCCTTATTTAGCGGACGGAAGTTTTTTATCCATCCATGAAACGGAGGATCAGTTAAATCCACTGCTTGAAAATTTACCAGAATGGAGCACACTTTATCCGGTGCCATTTCAATCAATAAAAAATTTAAATATACCATCCATTAATATGGGGGTTTATGGAAAAGACGGTCATAAGTGGACAGAGCGGGTTTACATGCCATATTCGTTTCAGGTTTTACCTAATCTGATTCGCAAAGCAACTGTTAGTTTCATGAATATGTACGCGCCGGTCTGATTAAAATTTCACGGGTTAGAGGGATTTGCTATCGATAGCAAATCCCTCTGTTCATGTCCTTCCTAAATGGCAACAATCAGCGCAAATTCTACTAATCCCTAACCAGCATAAATGTCCCAATCCCCTTCGCAATCCTATTTCCTTCTCCGTCCCATATTTTCCTTTTCGCTGATACTGTTCGAAACCTTGCTGCAGTATTATATTCGTGTCAGGATAATATTCTATTGGGGAAATAGCCTTTCAATATCATCCCTTCTTTAATCGTCTCGCCTAAATAGGCTTGCGTGGATTGGTTATAAGTAACAACAACAGCCTCTTTCACCATGACGACTTCAAAACAATACTTTTTTACTATCAGATTAAAAAAATCATTCACAATAAGGTTCATTATACCTATGTCACATGCATTATTTTTTGAATTTTTTTAATGTCATCTTAGCTTTTTCCTCCTATTACAGTATACTTAATTATAATTAGATTAAAATGGGGCATAAACTGTATTATATTTTTTAACTTTGAGGTGTTTTTAATGAAAAAGTTCCGTAATTTAATACCAGTGTTACTAATAAGTACGGCACTACTATTAGGGGGTTGTCAGGACGTGAAAAATGCTGAACAAAAAGATAAACGAGAGACGAAGCAAAATCAAGATGATGCAGGCATGAATAAATATGAAAAAGAAAACTATGTAAGAGTCCAGGACTATACTGGTGAAGGATACACATTACGTGACAGCAATGAGGAAACGGGTGAAATTGCCAACGCCCATCGTGATGAAGTCGAGCAGGCTGTCAAGCAATTTTTTAACGATAAGTACAAAACGGAAGTAAAGGTTCATAACATCGTTAGTGCCGTTGATGGGGTATCCGTATTCGTCGAATCAATTGGTGAACCCCATTTTTACACATTTGCGATTGTTCCTGTTGATTTGGAAAATAAGGAAGTACAAACGGATCGCGTCTGGTCACAGGAAGGCCAAGTGGAAAATGCCATTCAGGGCGGACTATACGCAATGGCATTTGAAGAGGAATTTGCTAAGCTTGATGATTATTTGGAGAGTGTTACGGAAGAACATCCAGTTACGGGAACACCTGTAGAGGCGATCCAAAATGTGATGGGAACAGGATATACAACCAACTATTATTTGGTTGCACCCGCGGGGGATGCCTTTGAAAAGCTATACGAATTATATCAGGATAACCCATCTATTTCAAAACAGGAATTGCAGGATTTCTTTGCGAAAAAAAGTTTTAATCCACGCTACTTAACAATTGGAATCGAACTTTATATGGAGGAAGATAATGCGCCGAGCAAGAAGATTTACGATAAAGTATACAATGACATTAAGCAAATGGAAGGAATTCCAAAAGGCGAATATACCATTATTTTGAATGACAATTACATTGATCGTAAACGAGCAATTGGACAAAAAGACAACTCCATCGATAAAACGTTAGCAGAGGGAATAATGAAACAGTAGGAAAGGAGGACTATAATGGTTGAAAAAACGGAACCAAAGATAAATGGCCATGCGAAGATTGATAAGACACAAGATACAGATTTAGTAGAACTTGCAGGGTATCATGCCTATAAAAAGTACAAAAAACCGGAAGTGATTGCAGTCAACGGGAAAGACTTCCGGGTTAAAAATTCTAAATATGACACCGATTCCGGCCTTGATGCCTTAACAGTACAAAATCTAGAAACTGGTGAACTTACCATCGTATTCGTCGGTAGTCAGCAACTCGACAAGGACTGGATCGGTACAAATACAAAACTTTTACGTGATATCCCGCCTGCGCAACTTGAGGATGCCAAAGCTTATTTTAAGGAAGTGAACGAAAAAATCGGCTCTGTTACTTCCATTACCGGTAACTCGCTTGGCGGTGCACTTACCAATGCTGTCGCAATTGATCATCCGAATGTCAAGGCTGTCACGTTAAATCCGGCCATCCTCCCAGAGGGAATGCCTGATCCCGACAACGATTACTCCCACATCACGAATTATTTCAGCAAATACGATCCCTTAACAAAAGCGGAACAGGCGCTACAAATAGATAATCGTATTCCTGGGGGTCATTATACGATTAATAATGGCCTTCCGTTGTTTTCCCTTCTTGGTTCAAATCATACTGGATATGTTGGCATGGACAAAAATGGGGAGTTTAAAGTAAAAATAGGCAATGAAGGTGAACCCGGTCACGGTTTTATTCATATTGGTGCAGATGACCATATCGTGACAAGCCTGTGGACAGGGGAGCCTTTACATGGTGGCAATGCAGGGGAAATAAAAATCAATAAGAAAAATATGATGTTACTGGCCGACGGGATAAAAAATAATGTGCAAGGCCGTTTAGATTTGGCAGCCGGGTATATAGATAATTCCGTAAGTATTGTTAAATCTGAGGGCGCGAAATTTTACCAGCGTATAACGGAAATGCAGGAAGTTTTTGAAAGAATGCTGGAAGAAGCAGCAGGAGATCCGTTATTCAAAGGTATTGCCCTAACAGGTTATGCACTTAAATCATGTATTGATTTTCTTATCAGTATGCTGGATACTGCTGAAGAAAAATGCCATTTTCTTAATACAATCCTTAATTCAAAGCCAGCCGAACTCATCGAACATATTACATCAACTGATATAAGCGTAGAAACGCTTTTTGCCCCGCCTAAGAAACATCTTGCTGACCTGAACGATTCGATTGATGACCTTGTTTCAGGAGCAAAAAATATAATTTATGAAGAAATACCAAAGCTGCTCGAAGGTGGAAAAGACGCATTTGTCGATGCTGTTGTAGATGAATTGGAAGCACATTATGAAATTATTCAGGCTAATAAAGATAAATTGATTTCCCAACTAGCAAACTACGAATCCCAGATACGAGGTGTAGCAAAAGCCTTCGATCAAAAAGATACGAGTTTGGCGGATGCCATCGAAACAAAGACTGGTCCCACTTCGGAAATGGGAACCATACCGGAAACAGAAATCGTTACACTGGAGGATTCGCCCTATTTGGAAAACAGAATGAAAATAAGAGAGATGCAAGTTGATATAGCATACTCCAGTTTTAACGTTTTTGTAACAGACCGCTTGGCACCAGTTGTTTTACTTGCAGATGGAGTCCTTCTCTTATTTGAAAAGGCATTAGAAGTCATTATCGGAGGAATTGATGCAGCCCTTAACATTGCTTTATATGGCAATCCCGCAGGCTGGATCGTAAGTATGTTTACCGATTATGATCAAAAGATCAAAGAGGCTGCACGGGATGCAAAACAACCAGTTGTTGAAATGGAATCTACAGTCGAAGGTTTTCGCAAGGGACTTGGACGTCTTGCTTCAAATCTGCCTTCCGTTGTACACGACTTTAAGCCATATATTGAAACTGCAGTATTTGAATCTGGCAACTTCAAAAATGTACGACTATATAATGTTGCTGCTGCAGCCATTTTTGATGAAATGGAAACAGTGTTTGATGATATCGTATACCAATTATCAAACGAAAAAGGAAGTGCAATCCAGTCCGCACGGGATGTTTCCAAAGGGGTGCGAAATAATATTAGTATGCTGAATGGGCAGGTTGAGTTGGGAACACTCCAGTGATAAACAAAAAATTGGTGCCCTGACACCAGATTCATTCGGCCAACTTTCATTAATGAAACAACTTCAATGAAAGTGGTCGATAAAAAAGAGAAAAGTGATACCACTAGTGTCATTGTTGTGGAATTACAAAGCGGACAGGTGAGGAGGTAATTGTCGGTGGAATGAGGATGCTGTTAAATAAAAAATAATATGGAAATTCACCCAAAAATCCCATCAATAATGAATTGATGGGATTTTCATTTTAGGAAACTAAATGAAATTCCTCTTAAAACTCAATCAAAATCCCTGTTTTATCATCCATCTTTTTAAACCGCGGATATGTAACACAATGTGGATCATCGTCCTCCCGCTTCCCCACCTCTTTCACCAGCTGATCCAAACCATCGGAAAATGCTAGATTAGCTGTCTTGATCCATGCATCTGGTTCATCCAGCTTCTGCGGCAGGAGCAAACCATCACTTACTAACAAAATCTTGGAAACTCTATTTAATGAAATCCTGCCCAACTCCAGGAATTCCAATACCTCGTCACTGCCATCTATCACACTGTATCCGCCATATGTATTCGCTTTACTGCGATTTTCTACTAAAATCGGATTCACCATTTCCCGCAAATCACCCAGGGTCAAATGACGATTTGCATCTTTTTCTCGCTTTTCAACAAGCTTATAAATCGCTCTACTGTCTAAATCCTCTACTAAATCAAGCGTAACCATTCTTATAGCACCTGTTTCATATTGGAGAAAAAGCATACAATCCGCAGCATGAACATATTCCAGAAATGAATAATTAGGAGCTAGTTTGATGGCAGCAAGAGCTGTGGAGCTCCTTTCGACCTTTGGAATTTCCAGAAAATCGGTCACACTTGATTTTGTTATGTTTGCTTCATAATATTTCATTGTTTCTTTTTGTACTCTTTCATTTGCTAATTTTACATATGAAAAAAGAGAATGATCGGCTGTTGCCTTATTTAGTTCTTCCTTTACAGCATGCGATGCAATATAGCCTGGTACACCATCAAGCCCGGTAGCACCATCAACCGCAGCATAAATCCCTGCTTTTTCATTCATTACACAAGCGTCTTCGTTTATTTCTCTACCGCCCTTTTTGTAAACATTGCTTACCTTCAAGGTAAAACAGCTCCTTAACGTACATTTTTGTATTGAAAATTTCTTTGTTACCAACATAACATATTTGAAAAAACAATACCCCTAACCAAAAGAATGGCGAACAGTTTCTCGCCGCTCGCCAATTCACTATAATATATTTATCTTTTTTGTCGTACAATTTGTAATACCCTTTGACAAGAAAATTACCAAACCTCTTCCGCAATTTCAAGTACATGCCGAATTTTCTTCCATTGGTCTTCTTCACTAATGTCGTTGCCTTCCTCGGTTGAGGCAAAGCCACATTGCGGGCTTAGACATAGCTGGTCTAATGGCAAGTATTCACTTGCTTCTCCAATACGTTTTTTGATTTTTTCTTTACCCTCCAGTTCACCCGATTTAGTTGTGATGAGACCGAGCACAACGGACAAATCCTCCCTGTTCACATATTGGAGCGGTTCAAATCCTCCAGAACGTTCATCATCAAATTCCAAAAATAAGCCATCCACGTTCAGCCCGCCAAAAATGGTCTCGGATGCTGGATCATAAGCTCCTTCTGCAAAATAATGCGAACGATAATTCCCCCGGCAAATATGCATGGTAACCAATAAATCAGCTGGCCGTCCTTCAAGTGAATCATTAATCGCTTGGGCCGCGATTTTCTGCATATCTTCCGGTGTATAACCTTGCTCGCGAATGGCTGCTCGTCCTTTTTCCGATAAATAGGATGACCACGATGTATCATCAAGCTGCAGGTATCGGCACCCTAGATCATAAAATCCTTGAATAGCTTTTTTATAGGCATTCGTCAGGTCTGGGAGCAATGCTTCCAGATTTCCATAGACATTTGGATCAATGCTACCACGAAGCAACAGCATATTCGGACTCGGAATCGTCATCTTAGCCACATAATCAGATCCTACATGCGCTTGCAAAAATCGGAAATGATTAAGCATTGGGTGGTCATCATGAAAATCTACTTTACCTGTAACACGAATGGAACGATTTCTTGCTTCAATACCAACAAATTGCAAACCGCTGTCCGGATCGTAACCTTCCACACCAGTCAGTCCTTCCAAAAAATCAAAATGCCACCACGAACGGCGAAACTCCCCATCCGTAATTGATTTCAAGCCTGCTTCCTTTTGCTTTTCAATCAGCTTGATGATTTCCTCATCCTCAACACTGCGCAATTGTTCCCCGGTAATTTCCCCAGCGGCAAATTGGCTTCGTGCATGTTTTAATCGCTCTGGTCGCAGAAAACTTCCTACATGATCACCTCGAAATGGTGCTTTCTTTTCGATTTTTGTTGTTGTCATCCCAATCAGCTCCTAAAAAATGTAATAAAAAAATTCCTCCGATATGAAGGAACTATGGATAAATATAGTCATCTTCTTATCTTCCAAGCTTTCAAGCACTTGTTAGAATTAGCACCTTGCCCACGATTAGACAGGTTGCTGAGGCGTCTTTGGGCTAATCCCTCGACCTCTCTGGATAAGAACTGCTTGTATAAAAATGTTGAATCCATCATACCAGTTTGACGGGAAATTGCAACTGTTTTGTATTTTGAACTTTTTGGAAATATCTGTCCTACCATTGAACAAAGATAGTTTCGTGTTCACATTATTGCAAGATTACTTGAACCCTTAATGTCATGCATGGCTACCGCTTTTTTTTTTCGAATGTACACTTTGATAGATGGGAGGAAAGAATAAGGAATGGATTAATTACCTTACCCTATTCACACACGTCCCCATTCAATTTCTTAACATAACCGGTACGAGCGCCATCGCACCTCTAACCCCCTGTTCGTCGTTAAGCTCGGGTGCGACAATAAACGTATCGGCATTTTCAATCGTCAAATAACCATTCATCATTTCCAGGAACTTTCTCCGAATAAGCGGGTACAGCTGTTGCTGTTTCATGACTCCACCACCCAAAATAATTCGCTCGGGCGCTAGAATCAGGAAATAATTCATGATCGCTTGTGCCAGATAATAGGCTTCTAGTTCCCAGACATGGGAATCCGCAGCTAATTGATGCCCCTTTTTTCCATAACGCTTTTCAATTGCTGGACCTGAGGCAAGGCCTTCCAAACAATTTCCATGATACGGACAACCTCCTGGAAATGCATCATTTTCATGCTGCTGGATAAGCACGTGTCCCATTTCCGGGTGGCTTTTTCCAACATATGTATTCCCGTCTTGAACGTAGCCCGCTCCGATTCCCGTCCCGACGGTAATATACATACAGCTGTTTACATCTCGCCCTGCACCATATTTGTACTCCGCAAGTGCTGCAGCATTCACATCTGTGTCGATATATACCGGTACCTTTAAATCCTTTTTCAATTTTCCAAGCACATCATATTGTATCCATTTTGTTTTCGGCGTATTTAAAATCGTCCCGTATGTATCACTTTTTTTATCTAAATCAACTGGACCAAAACAGCCAATTCCAATTGCTTCTACTTTGTATTCACGAAAAAAATTGTTAACGTCCTTAAACGTTTCCTCAGGGTCTTTAGTTGGGAAGCTAGTTTTTGCAATGATATCTCCTGATTCATCGCCAACAGCACAAACGAATTTCGTTCCGCCAGCTTCTATTGCGCCTATGAGCATGGTTTTATCCCCCTTTTTACATCTTTGTTTTTTACGAATTAGCGATACTACTTTATTTTATAGTCCATTACCCTTCCAAAAACGCTGATAATTCCTTTACATCTGGAAACGAAATTTGGGTACCTTTTTTCGTTACACTCAATGCTGCAAAAGCTTGGGCCCGCTGGATCGCTTGCGCTACATTTCCATTTCGCACAAAAGAATGGGCAAAACAGCCAATGAATGCGTCTCCAGCTCCTGTCGTGTCAACTGCTTTTACTTGATATGCATCAAAGCGACGTATGTCATTACTAGTAACCCAAAGTACACCACGACGACCTAACGTGACAATGACATTTTTCACCCCGTTTTCGAGTAAAAAAAAGGCAGCATTTCGAGCCTCTTCATCTGTTTCTACCGCCATTCCTGTTATCATTTCTAATTCTGTTTCATTCGGTACAACAAAATCACACATGGAAATATACTTGAAATCCAGCTCTTTCGTTGCCGGGGCAGGGTTAAAAATAATGGGAATATGATGCCGATTACCAAATTCAATTGCATGGTAAATAGTGGGTAATGGAATTTCCAGCTGCAGAACTAGTAAACGACATTTTTTTAGTTTTTCGGCTGCTTGATCGACATCCTCAGGTGAGAGATACTGATTCGCTCCTTTTATAATTAGTATACGATTTTCGGAATTAGCATCGACAAAGATTGGTGCTGCACCACTTGCGACTCCAGGGACTTTCTGTACAAATTCCGTATCAATTTCATATTTTTTCAAGTTTTTAATCGTATTGTCAGCAAATATATCATCACCCACTTTGGTAAGCATCGTGACGCTTGCACCCATTTTAGCTGCTGCAACAGCCTGATTCGCTCCTTTCCCCCCACATCCCATCTCGAAATTGGGTGCTTCAAGCGTTTCTCCTTTTTTTGGCATTTTATCAATATATGTAATTAGATCCACCATGTTCGAGCCAATAACGGCAATATCCACACCAATCATCTCCTTCATATCTAACATATATGACGTCGGTAAATGCCAAACATTTTTTAGAGTCTTTCTATTAGATTAGCTGAAAATTGATTTAAAGTCTATGATATAACAGTTGTTTCAGTGAGGAAACCTGACTGACTAAACACAAGGATGCACATTCAGTTAAAAACTGCCAAACTCGGCAGTTCAACTGTTTCCTAATTAATGAACAAAAATCCAGCCTTATAGAATACTACCCCAGCCTCCCCATCAATTTCTCCTCCACGAAATAACTATCATCCAAACCAAGCCGCTTAGCTATCCGCATCACATAAGGCTGTTCCAAACCGGCGTGTTTCAGTACCGGTTCATTCGAAAAGACATTTCTTGGGTCGCCATCCAACAACACCTGACCTTGGTTAAAAACAACAATCCGTTCAAACACTTCGGCTGCAAAGTCCATGTCATGCAGAATACAAATAACCAGCTTCCCGGCACGCCTTAACTCCTCGATGATATGCTTGATCTTTTCCTTTCCAGCGTAATCCTGTCCCATCGTTGGTTCATCAAAAATAAGCACATCCGTGTTCATCGAGAGAATCGAAGCGATAGAAATCATTTTTCGTTCTGATAAATTTAAGTCGTATGGGTTCTTTTCCTTATATTCGTCCAATCCGACTTTCTGCAGTGCGTTTATTGCATTTGCCTCTGCATCCCCTTCTCTCTGACCAACATTAAGCGCGCCGAACTTGACTTCCTCAATTACTTTGTTTTTAAATATTTGGTCATTCGGATTTTGAAACACCATGCCAATCTGCTTAGCGATTCCCGCTGCAGTGGATTCGGTAATGTTTTTTCCATCAAGTAAAATTTTCCCTTTTGTCGGGTTGAGCAATCCTTTGAGTAATTTTACAAACGTCGTCTTCCCTGCTCCGTTTTGCCCGATAATCCCCGTCGACAAATCCTTAAACGTTAAATCAATACCCTTTAATACCTCGATATCTTCTATATAACTATAATGAAGATCCATCACCTTTAACTCCGACTTTGATCGTTTTTCATCTGTACCCGATCGATTTTGGACGCCGATCGATCGACTTTCCTCTGCTCCTGATCGACTTTGCGTTTGGCACACATTACTTCCCGACCTATTTTCCTTTATGATGGCTTTTTGTCCAGCGTGTTTTTCCATTTCTTTAGCCAGTTCCCCTTGTACTTCCTCTATCGTAACCGGATAATGACCTGTTTCCGGATTTTTTATCCCAAGTTTTTTCGCCATCCTGGTAATAACAGGGGGAGTAACACCATAATTAAATAAATCTTCCAAAGAAAAAATAGCTGCAGGGCTATCATAAGCAATTCGTTTTCCGTCATCAAGGAGCAGCACTTTATCGGCATATTGTGCGACTTTTTCCATTTTATGCTCTGCCATAATAATGGTAATTCCTTCTCTTGTCAGATTCTCCACAACCTTAAAAACCTCTTCAGAACTCTGAGGATCCAATTGGGATGTCGGTTCATCAAGAATGATCACTTCCGGTTTCATTACGATCACACTGGCAATCGCCACCCGTTGCATTTGCCCACCGGAAAGCTCAAATGGATTCTTTTCCCTTAGATCACTAATATTTAACAAGGTCAGACTTTCTTCAATCCGATCGATCATCTCCTTCCTTTCCAGCCCAATATTTTCAAGCCCAAACGCAATCTCATCGAACACGTTGAATTTTGCACCGCTAATTTGGGAAAACGGGTTTTCAAACACGAGACCTACCTTGCTAACAATATCAGGCATACCGTGTTGCTTAACTTCCATTCCATCAAGCATTACTTTTCCGCCGTATGCCCCCTTGAAAAAATGTGGGACAAGCCCGGACAAAGCAAAACAAAGTGTCGATTTACCGGCCGTATTCCGTCCGATTAGTCCAATAAATTCACCCTTTTCAATTGTGAATGACACGTTATCAAGCACCAATTTTTCTGTATCCGGATATTTATATTTCAGCCCTTTTACCTCGATCATACTCATAAGCAAATCCTCCAAACGATCGCCCCGACAAAAACAACATACAAAAACAACTGAATGATCCCCTGATGGCGATAATCCTTCTTTGCATGAAGAAATGTCTTGTTCTGTTTTGTATTAAATCCACGCATTTCCAGAGCAATTGCCCGTTCACGTGTATCATTCAGCGAATTAAGCACAACTGGTCCAATTAATGGAAAAAAGGCTCTCATTCTTACAAATAGATTACCTTCTGTCTCCATCCCCCGAGAACGCTGGGCATCGGTTATTTTTCCCATTGTAGCTTGCATTTGCGGGATAATTTGTAAAACAGATAACAGTACATAGCCAATTTTTGGTGACATCCCTTTTTTCATCAGCCGTTCCATCAGTTCATCAGGCTTTGTCGTCAAGATTAATACGCCAAATGAACTTAGCATATTTATTACGCGAAGTGTAATTAGCAGTGCATACGATAACCCCTCTTGATAAAAAGCAAATCCGCCCAGTGAAAATAGAACCGTTTTATTATCAGGATGAAACGCACCTTGAACGATAATGATCGATACAATCAAGATTATGCCGATAGCAATAATTGGCAATATTTTTCTAAAGACCTTGCCAATGATTAGCAAAAGTACACTAATCGCGGTGACGGCAAAAACGAAAGTATGAATTGGCAGGATATACGTAACCGCAATGCTGACAATAACATAAAGCAGTTTTGTAAGCGGATCGATATCGTGCATGAGCGATTTTTTGTCTACATATAATGTCATCGACTTCATGTTATCAACCTCTTATCACTAAGTTAGAATCAATGCACCGTCGGATTTGATATTCCAACTGCAGAATGATTGGGTATCTGTTCAGCGACTTTCAGACTATGTTCAGGCGATTATTCCAGTATTTCAGCAACTTCCGGGTTTGGTTCAGCGACTTTATGCCAAACTTCAGCAACTTTTCAAGAAGCTTCAGCATCTTTAGAGTTAGACTTCTATCGGCAAAGCTTCATTTTGCTAACGACCAATTCACCTAAAGCTCTTTTATTTCATTATCACTGCGATAAATATTCGTAAGTGTTTTCGGCAATCCTTTAAAGAGCAGGAAGCTGATGATAACCGTAACAACTTTATCCGGCACATCGACAACAATACTATCAGCAAATGATGCTATCCACACAGGCATATCCTTGGAGACGAGAAATGCATAAAATGCGTCTCCCCATACATTTCCGGTTTGTCCACCCCAGAAAATAATATTTAGTGGCGTCGAAATGGTCGCTGCGGCAAATCCTACGACAAACCCGATAACGATTGCCTTTTTGACATTGGCAATCCAGCCTTTATACGCCATAACTCCGACAATCAAACCAATTGCACCGCTTGTGATTGCGTAAACTGTTGAAATGGGATCAACTGTTATACCGTAAATAATATTATTAATAATACCTGATGCAGCTCCAATCACTGGTCCTGCCAGCATACTGGATAATACAGTGCCAATCGAATCAAGCCAAAGTGGCAACTTTAACAACCCGGCAAATAATTTTCCAAGATAGTTTATCCCAATTGCCGCAGGTATCAAAACAATCGCAGCAGTTGATAATTTAAATGACCACATACTTTCCTTACTCATGTTTCTCCCCCTTTATATGGATTTGATGTTTCGGTAACTGCAGACTTCCTAAAACAATATATGCTTTCGTTGGACCAGTTAATTCATCAGTCCTGCTCACTCCAATCATTATTGTTTGATCGACATTTTCTGCAATCCCTTGTGAATACTATCACATAAGTGGAAGTGACCACCTCTCAAACCTGTAATCGATATTCATATGTCTTGTCACATATATTTACATATAATCAAATAAAAAGCAACAGAATATTGTTTTCTATTAAACTTATTATCTACCTAATATAGCTGGGGGAAGTCATAGCAAATATATACTCCCAATATTTTCTTGCAGGAGTTTATATATTTACGTCGAATATTATACTATTAGAATATTTTTATCGTTTTGTAACAAGGAGGATCTATCTATGAAAGTAAATTTAGTAACTCAAATATTTATCGCTTTTGTTGCGGCGATCATTCTCGGGGTTATTTTCGGTAACTCCATTGATGTGATTGCACCCCTTGGTGATTTATTTCTACGCTTAATTAAGTTCATTATTGCCCCGCTTATCCTCGCAACACTTGTCGTAGGTGTTTCCAGCAGTGGTGATCCGAAACAGCTCGGGCGTATGGGAGCAAAAACAATTATTTACTATCTGCTGACTACCGCTTTAGCCATTATCATTGGCTTAGCAGTTGCATTTGCATTTTCACCTGGAAAAGGACTTGATATTTCAGCAGGGAATACAGAAATGGCAAAAGAAGCTGCTGCACAAGAACCACCGGGAACAATCGAAACATTGTTAAATATCGTACCGGAAAATCCATTCAGCGCTTTAGCTGAAGCTAATATATTACAAATTATCTTTTTTGCCTTATTCATCGGATTGGCCATCACGCTTGTAGGTGAGAAGGCACAACCTATTTATCGCTTTTTTGATGGATTTGCCGAAATTATGTATAAAATCACCGGAATCATCATGAAGTTTGCACCAATCGGAGTACTGGGGCTAGTCGCACCAGTTGTTGGTGAGTATGGACTATCCGTTTTACTGCCATTGATCAAGGTCATTCTTGCTGTTCTAGTCGCCTGCATTATTCACGCAGCTCTTGTCTACTCATCAGCCGTTAAATTGTACGGAAAGATGAGTCCGCTAACCTTTTTTAAAGGAATTTCACCTGCTGCAATCGTTGCCTTTAGTACAGCAAGCAGTGCGGGGACATTGCCGGTGACAATCAAAAATGCACAGGAAAATTTAGGGGTATCGAACAGAATTAGCAGTTTTGTTCTACCGCTTGGTGCTACAATAAACATGGATGGAACCGCGATTTATCAAGGTGTGTCGGTTATCTTTATCGCCCAATTTTATGACCTGAATCTGTCGTTCGTTCAATTACTAACGGTCGTGTTAACAACTGTATTGGCATCCATTGGGACAGCTGGTGTTCCAGGTGCTGGTCTCATTATGCTGACTATGGTACTTACTTCCATTGGACTACCGCTGGAAGGAATCGCCTTAATTGCTGGTATTGATCGGATCCTTGATATGCTCAGAACCTCTGTCAACATTGTCGGCGATGCATCAGCAGCTGTTGTAGTAGCAGGATCAGAAAAAGAGCTTAGGCATCAAAATTAATTATAGATAACCTAAATATTAGAGATAATCCTAGTGAAGTCGCCACATCATTGGGAACATGACCATAGATGTGGTGCTTTTTTGTATTCATGAATAAGCGAGTGACGCCCGTGTTCCTTGATCGACTTTGTCCTAAGCTCGATCGATTCCCGGCCAATCGTACAAATAAGCGTGCGATTCCGACCTGTTAAGGTGAATACCGAGGTCGAGCGTGTGGCTCTTTCATATAAGCTACCTTAATTCACCAGATTGAACATTCACTTTCAGGAAATACTACGAATAAGAGGTGATTGATATGGCGAAAAAGCATTTGGAGCAATTTAAAGGGCAAGTTATGAAAGCAAAGGGATACAAAGTAAATAGCCATAATCCTAACGATGTAAAATACGAAGTTGCAAATGAGCAAGGAGTTCCGCTAAAAAAAGGATATAATGGAAAACTTACGTCCGAACAAGCAGGGAAAGTCGGTGGCCCCATTGGTGGTAATATGGTTAAGGAAATGGTGAGAATGGCTCAAGAGCAAATGAAGCGAAACTAAATGTATGCTGGTCGCTCATTTGAGGACCAGCGAAAATCATTCATTCTCCTTCCGTATATCCTTGGGGTCCGTATCGCTATACACACTAGTACCGTGTCCACCTGTCGTTTTTGCGAGCCACGCTTTTACCTCATTGTATGACATACCGGATTGTGCATTTTTTCGTTTTACTTCATCAATGTCTGTTCCTACAACGGTGTATTTTTTATTGTTTTCCATATAAGCACCTCGTTTGTTTACCCTTACCTTTTCCGAAAAGGTTATCGATCATGCAAAAAAAGAAACCCTTTTTTTAAAAGAGTTCCCACAACAAAAGCTAACTACGATTAAAATCAACCTGCTCATCAATTTCAAGTTTAACCAACGTTTCACTCGGTTTCGTCTCCGCTATGATCTGTCCATTTCTTACAGCGTAACGGACAGTCGCTTGCTTACGGATCGTGTCATATTCATTGTCGGCATCAAGTACGATTAAATTAGCTTTTTTCCCTGGCTCGATACCATAATTATTAGTCATGTGCATTGTCCGCGCACTATTTTTTGTAATCAAATCAATACTATTAACAATTTGCTCATACCCCATTAATTGTGCAGCATGAATCCCCATATGAAGCACCTGCAGCATGTTGCCTGTTCCAAGCGGATACCACGGATCAAAAATATCATCATGACCAAAGCAAACATTCATTCCTGACTCAAGCAATTCTTTGACACGTGTCAATCCTCTACGTTTAGGGTACGTATCAAATCTCCCTTGTAAATGGATATTGACAAGTGGATTGGCAATAAAATTGATGTCCGACAGCTTTAATAGACGGAAAAGCTTTTGTGTGTAAGCATTATTATACGACCCCATCGCTGTTGTATGACTGGCCGTTACCCGATTCCCCAGGTCCCGCTGATAAGCCTCGTTTGCCACCACTTCCACAAAACGGGACTGTTCATCATCAATTTCATCACAATGGATGTCTACAAGCCGATCGTATTTTTCAGCCAAATCAAAGGCGATTTTAAGCGATTCGACACCATATTCCCGAGTAAATTCATAATGTGGAATACCACCAACCGCATCAGCACCCATCTTCAGGGCCTCTTCTAGCAACTCAGCCCCATTTTGATACGATAGGATACCCTCTTGTGGAAAGGCAACAATCTGTAAATCAAGATACTCCGCTATCTCTTCCTTTACTTCCAACATCGCTTGTAATGCCGTTAATGCTGGATCTGTAACATCAACATGTGTACGTACATGCTGAATCCCTTGGGCAATTTGCCATTTTAGAGCTTGTTTCGCCCTTGTTTTAACATCTTCTTTTGTCACCGTTTTTTTCCGTTCCGACCAGCGCTCAATCCCTTCAAATAACGTTCCGCTCTGATTCCATTCCGGTTCGCCAGCTGTCAGGGTAGTATCTAAATGAATATGTGGCTCGATGAACGGGGGCAGCACAAGTGAACCATTCACATCGATAACCTGCTCCCCCTCCGTTGCCACCTCATCTTTTGTAACATCGGTAATGGTTTTCCCATTTACTACAATATTCCATTTTCCTTCTTTTCCTCGTAATGTCGCTTGTTTAATAATCATTCAATGCCCCACCTTTTCCAACTGTTTCATGACAACATCTTTTTCCGTAAATTGATTAACTATTTTTGTACCGATAACATGGATAATAGCAGATCCAATTAAAGCATTGATCGGCGGAATGCCTGGTACCAAGTTAGCGATCGCAACACCTGCAGCCCAAGCGAACAACGCCACCCAGTTAACTGATTTGAAGCATGCATCCTCTAATTTCGCATAATTACCCCGATGAAGGATGAAAAAGTCAGCCATAATAATTGCTCCAATCGATGGTAATGCCGAGCCCAGAATTGTCAGCCAATCAACAAAATTATTGTACAGCCACATTGCAGCAAGTGTCCCAATAATTCCATTAAAAATCACTACTTTGTTTTTAGGCAGTTTCGTAATATTGGATAGTCCTAGACCTGATGCGTAAAGGGCATTATCATTAGTTGTCCAAATGTTCAGGCCAAGAACAATTACTGCCGGAATGATCAAACCCTGGATAAACATTACCTCAGAGATGTCTGATTGGCCTGTCGCAATGGAACCAACTGCCCCGAAAATAAACATTAGTGTGTTTCCTATAAAGAAAGCAATTAACGTAGTTATAACTGCTGAACGTTTCGTACGGGCAAAACGGGTAAAATCCGGTGTAAGGGTACCGGCACTAATGAACGATCCGATACAGATAGTGAGTGCGGCTGCCAATCCGATAGCTTCTTTCGGCTGATAGGTAAGCAATTCACCCATCCCGCCGAGCATGTCGATCGCTTGAAAAACGGAAAAACCACCTAATACTGTAATCAATGGTACCGCAATGAAGCTGATGATTGCTAGTGCTTTCATGCCGAAAAACGCTGTAGCCGTCATCAAAATACCCGCAATCCCGATTAATACATACGTATCGATTCCCGTAGCTTTGTGAACTGGAACTGCAAACATGGCAGCCCCAACACCAAACCAGCCAATTTGCGTAAACGAAAGCAGCAGTGATGATAAATAAGAGCCCTTTTCCCCAAAAGCATAACGGGCGAGCAAATGTGTGGATAACCCGGTTTTTGCCGCAATATAAGCAAGTGAGCCAGTATAAGCCCCAAGAATCAGATTACCAGCCATGACAATTGTCATAAACTGCATAAATGAAAGTCCTTGGCCAAGCGTTCCACCAGACCACATGCTGGCTGAGAAAAATGTTAGTCCAAGCATAACGACAAGCATTTTCCAAAATCCATTTCGATGTGTCTTCGGTACTGCTGTTAACGCAAACTCTGAATCCATCTTTTTCATATCAATTTCCTCCTGTAACAGGGGCGTTTTGAACTTGGCAAACTGTAAAAAGTCTGTATGAATAAAAACATGTAAAATCTCAGTTTGCCTTAATCTTAAACCCTGTATGATGTGAAACTGATACCAAATCGGGTTGGTGCAGCATTTAAGTAAGTAATACGGAAAGCTGAACACAAAAAAGCAGGCTTCCTGCCGTGTTCCGACAAGAAGCCTGCTTTTATAGGCATCAGCCACCTATACTTTTAGGGGACAATGCACCCTTTTTGTGTACATCAGACCCATAATGTTGCATTCCGCTTCCCTTGTCAGCCTCACGGGACTGAATTAAAGGTACCAGTATTTAATTAGTTATAGTATTGCAGATGCCATTTATTTTGTCAATGGAAAAACTAGGATGCCTAGGAACGCCCTGAATATTCCGTGACCTGCACGCCGTAGTAAATTATCAACGACTTTGCTTAGATAACCTATTCTTTAATAACTACTCTTAATAACCCGAAAATTCCTCCGCACGAATATTATCCTCATTAGCGCCAGCCTCAACCAGCATTTTGTGCATTGCTTGAACCATCCCGGCAGGTCCCGCTAGGTAATAAATCGGTGTACTGATATCCGAAACATGTCGTTTTAACATTTCAGCGTCAATATGGCCGCTTTCTCCGATCCATTCGTCGGAATCCGTTTCCGTCATGACGGGCACAAAGTTGAAATTTGGATTTTTCTCAGCCAGTTCCTTTAAATCAGACTGGAATGGTGCATCTTCCGGGGTTTTATTGGAAAACAGCAATGTCATATCATGTGACGTTTTTTGATAAGTAGCCTCAGCAATCATGCTTCGGATCGGAGTAATACCGATGCCTCCAATCAGAAAAACAGCTGGTGTGGATTCTGTTTTGTGCAATGTAAAATTACCATGGGGTGCATCAAATTTCACTTCACTGCCCACAGGCAAATCCTTCAGCACCCGTTTAAAAGCGGAATCACGTAAACGAGTTGCTGTAACCAATTCATTTTCACTCGGTGCATATACAAACGAAAATGCTCTAGTGTTTCCTTCTTCATCCGTCTCACTTGGATCAATTAAGGTAAAATCACCAAATTGTCCTGCTTTAAATTCAAAGCCATCTGGTTTTTCCCAATGAAACGCCATGGTCTCGTTCGCTATTATTTCCTTTTTCAACAATTTAATCGTATAGCTTGCCATGCTATCCAACTCCCTTTTATATAATTAAAATCCCCATAATATATTGTTTAGCGGGGACTTGTACATGACGAAACACTTATTTACTTCCGAGTTTATTTTATTATTACCCTAATTATACCAAAAATAATCGAAATTGAACGTAACCGTGCTCGCAAAGAGGTGGAAAGGTTCTTTGCCCCTTATAGTAAGGAGCTGGGAAAAAGAGCCTTCCACCTTGTTCCATCCCTTTATTTGCATTATTGATAATTTACAATAGCTGGGGCCGGATCAAGCTTCAACACATCTTCTGGTGAAAGGAGTGGTTCATCTTTCTTGTAAAAGAGCTTAAATCCACCATATTGAATTGGTTCATCCCGCACCAGTTTCCCATATGCACTCATTTTTACCGTTGATTCACCAAACCCATCATAATTTAGCGGTACTTCAACATGTTCTGTCGGTTTGATTTGTTCTTTATTCGTAACAATACCATTACCAAATTGATGGACAAGCACCATCTTATCTGTCAAATTATTTTTTTCGACTAGTTTGTCAACATATTCGACTGCCTCCTGGATTTCCGTCCCATCGACATGTCCCAAGTCTTCACCAGGAATCTCACCCTCTTCAACACTATATTCCGTGTCAATAGCTAAATGAACATAGGGCAATTTTAAATAGGACTCAACTTCCCTCACCTCACGCATAACTGGTGCCTGCCCCAGCTGAATATCTAAAATTAATAAGGCTCCGTTATTTTCGGCAAGTTTTGCATACTGATCAATTACCTCTGTATCTGGCTTGGTAATATATAAGCCATCCGACCCAGGTGTGCGTTGTGCAACGGTAGCAATTAGTTCAATTGCCGGGATGGCAGGGCGTTCGGGATCGGCCTTTGAATAAGCCTCTGTCTGCTTCTTTAGTCTGTCCATCATTTCATCAGGAGAATATTCTCCAAGAAACCCCATATTCTCCGATTTTGGTGTACCATAAAAGGCGACTACCCGATTGTTTTTTAACGGCCCATTACTGAAATCCTTTTTCCCTTTTAATAAGGTCTGACCGAGTGGAACCGTTCTTTTGCTGTCTTCCCCATGCGCTTCAGCAGCAGGCATCTGTGTTTTTGTATCGGATGAATAATTGTCCTCTAATGATCTGGCATCCTTTGGCGGCTCAATCGGTTCAAAGGGTTTCATCGCCGGTATTGCTTCCTTATCGTTTTTTTGTTGCGGATCTTTCTTTGTCTTCTGACTGTCAGTTGATTGATCCGTTTTTGATGCATGATCTTGTTCAGCATGGTCACCCTTATTTGACATTGTTGTCGTGCTGCATGCTGTAAGTAGTATAACTCCAACGATGATTAGGGGGATGGCCATACATTTAAGCATATTTTCACTTCCTTTTAAGGCAAATACTGGTTGGGAAAATTGTCGAACTCATGATTCTTATGTATAAAATACCCCAGTTCATTATTTTTAAACCGGGATACCATTCCTTACGTATGCGATAGGACAAATTCCGCTTTCCCGGCAATTTCATATTCCCTTATACCATGGGGTAAAATAAAGTGATTGCCTTTTACTATATTATAAGCCTTTCCATCAATTCTTATTGTAGCACTGCCATTAATAACACTTACCTGTAAAAAGTCCTGCTCTAGATGCCGAACTGTCTCTCCATTCAACATCCAATGATAAACACTGAAGTACTTCTCTTCTACCAGCTTTTTCACAGTCAAACCCCCAATTGTTTCTTCCTGTTGCCTGAGAGCTGCTTGTTGATACGGAACAGTGATAACCTCTTTCGCTCGTTCCAAATGTAGCTCCCGCTTGTGACCATCTGCTCCAACCCGATCATAATCATAAACACGATACGTAATATCCGAACTCTGCTGGGTTTCCAGAATGACGATTCCCTTACCGATCGCATGTATCGTACCACTTGGAACATAGATGAAATCACCAGCCTTAACGCTGACATGCTTCAACAGCTTGCTCCACTCCCCATTGTTCATCCGTGATACTAATTCTTCCTTTGATTTGGCATGGTGTCCCAAAACAATTTCAGCTCCCGGCTCTGCATGAAGTACATACCAGCATTCCGTTTTTCCGTATGGCTGATCTTCCACTTCCCGGGCAAATTGATCGTCGGGGTGCACCTGTACCGACAAATCATCGTCAGCATCCAGAATTTTAACCAATAACGGAAATGCTTCCTTGTTATCTTTACGTTTATTGAATAGTTCTCCATGCTCCTTCCAAGCGTCCGCCAGCGTTTTCCCTGCAAGCGGGCCATTAGTAATCATACTTGGACCATTATCATGTGCGGAAATAACCCAGGCTTCTCCAGTTTTATCACTAGGAATTTCATAACCATATAATGTTGAAAGTTTACTTCCTCCCCAAATACGTTCCTGTAATACAGGCTTTAAAAATATCGGCTCTTGATACATCTTTTTCCCTCCATTGATTAGAGTACAAGGACAGACTCTTTCTTTCAGCAGCAGGTAATCTCCCTTTCTTGTTGACAGATGCCCGTCCCTGTACCCCATGGTATAATAAGAATATCTTGCAAAAAGTTAGGAGAATCGTTTTTGAATACCCCATTATATATGTTACATCAATTAGATGATATTCCAAACAACTCGCTTCCAAACAGCTACCGATTTCGCCTGTTTCGACAAAAAAATGATAGTGAAACATGGGCAAAAATCGTGACGGCAACAGGTGAATTTCCGGATGAAAACAAAGCAATAGAACGTTTTAACAATGAATTCAAACCCCATCCAAACGAAGTGCCCAAGCGGATAATCTTTCTGGAAACCTCTGATGGACATGCTGCAGGTACTGCTACGGCTTGGTTTGGGGGGAATGGAATAAAGAAACGATTGGGCGTTTACATTGGGTTGAAATCACACCAGAGTTTCAAGGTAAAAAACTCGGGAGACCGTTAATAGCTGAAGCAATGAAGCTTCTCTCCCAATATCACCGGCAGGCCTATTTGAAAACACAAGAAAGCAGTCTGGCTGCCATTCATATTTACAATCAATTTGGCTTCAAACCAGTTTGTACTACAAACGAGCAGCAAACTGCCTGGGATCGTGTTTTTCATTCATTAAAAAAGAGAGTGTAACGACTCCCTTTTTCGGATTATCCCTGGCCAAATTCCAGTCTATTTCTCGATCATTTTCGAGTATCTCTCGATCGTTTTCAGACGTCTATTGACCGACTTTTAGCGTCCCTCGATCATCTCTCCAGTTGCTATCGATCGATTATTTTTCACACCTCTCAATTACTGAATCGTAACGATGTGCCCTGTCGAGAGACGACCTCCCACAGGGCTTTCAATAAGACTTATTCGGTAAATCACTCCTTTTCTTTCCCAGTCAAATCCTTTAATTTTATCCCGTTTTCTTTACAATATTTTATCATAGCTCCTACCTTATGCCGTTACCTTTTAGATGAACTTGACATTCGCCCACAATGGCGAATGTCTTAGTGAATCTTATACTTTGGAGTGAATCGTATGCCTGCTTTCAATATAGCGTAATTTTCGCTCTTTCCCGTTAATAAGGATTGATTGTGTAATATGGTTTCTATGCTCTGTCCTGATGCCATTCAAAAGCAGATTATCGGTAACACCCGTAGCAGTAAAGACGCAATCATCCGAGCTAATGAGCTGCTGATGATTCAATACAAGCTTCGTTTCGGGTAAGCCCATCTGCAAACATCGCTCTATTTCTTCGTCATTTCGTGGCTTGAGTCTAGCCTGCATTTCTCCACCAAGACATTTAACAGCGACGGCACCAAGAACACCCTCGGGCGCCCCACCGATCCCAATAAACATATCGACATCAGCATTTTCCATACAAGTTGCCGTTGCATAAATCACATCACCGTCATGGAAGAGGTGTACTTTTGCACCCGCCGCTCTGATCGTCTCAATATATTCCTGATGTCTTGGTCGATCCTGAATGTAGATATTTAATTCTTTCATTTTCTTCCCATTAGCCTGCGCTACCGCTTTCATGTTATCGAGGAGCGGCAATTCAATATTAACTTTCCCCCTCGCCTTTGGACCGACAACCAGCTTTTCCATATACATATCCGGTGCATGAAGCAACGTTCCTTTTGGTGCTGCAGCTATGACAGTAATCGCATTACGCTGCCCATTTACCGTTGGAGTTGTGCCCTCAATTGGATCAACCGCAATATCAACTTCAGGACCATTACCCAGTCCCAATTTTTCCCCGATAAACAGCATAGGAGCCTCATCAATTTCCCCTTCCCCTATCACAACCGTTCCATTCATGTTCATCTGATTAAACGTATCACGCATGACATTTGTCGCTGCACCATCAGCAGCGATTTTGTCCCCACTGCCAATCCATGGCAAAGCAGCAATTGCAGCTGATTCCGTTACGTTTAAAAAATCTAATAGCAATGACTGCATTAGATCATTCCCCCTAGTCAACAGCATTGATTACTTGCTACACCTTCCTGAAAGTTTCCGCTCCTAAATTCTTTTTCCTTTTCGTTAATTTTATCTACTTTACGTTTTGATCCTTCCGCCCATTCCACATTCAAATATGCTTCCACAACCTTTTTCGCTACTTCAACACCGATAATTTGCGCACCCATTGTTACTATTTGAGCATTATTACTCAACTGTGCTCTTTCAGCAGAGTACGTATCATGACATGTTGCTGCACGGATACCAGGATATTTGTTGGCAGCGATTGCAACACCAAGTCCAGTGCCACAGATCAAAATGCCACGTTCGAGTTTACCTTCACTAATCGCTTGTGATACCTCAAATGCCACATCAGGATAGTCAACAGCATCACAGGAATGACAGCCATAATCAACTATTTCATGATCGGTATTTTCTTCTATAAATTTTTTGATCCCTTCTTTTAGTTCGTACCCGTTATGATCCGCTCCAATAGCGATTTTCATGGTGAAAACCCCTTTCAATGTATAAATCATTTTATCGACTAATTTCATTTTACATTCCAAAAAAAGAATCAGAACTATACTCTGATTCCTGTTATTTGTATTTAATTTGCGAAATTCTTTAAAATAACTAACTTACTTTTCTTGAATAGTCTTCAATAAACTCCAAAAAGGTAGCTAAAATGTAATAAGCAGAGGTTGCACCCGGATCCTGGACACCAATTGACCTTTCACCTAGCCTGCTTGAGCGCCCCTTCCTCGATGCAAGATCCTTCGTTGCATGCATTCCTTCTTTTGCTGCAGTTACTGCTTCATGAAATAATTGCAAAAAATCCTGTGTCCCATCATATTTGTTCTTTATAACGTTTACAAACGGGTCGAGTGTATCAACCATGGTTTTATCTCCTACCTTAGCCTTTCCCCGTTCCTTTACTCCATTTCCGAAGGCAACCCAGAAATCCGCTAAATCTTCACCATTTAGCACTACCTTATTCTTAATTATTTTAGCTCCTCTCATGAAGCCCGTTGCGTATAGCGGACCTACGGAAGAACCGACAGCATTTAAGAATGTTTTCCCTACAGCAATACTAATTTTGCCGCAGTCCTCCTCGTCGACCAGATCATTATCAAGTTTAGCTTTTACTGCCTGCCAGCCAATTGACATGGTGACTCCATGATCTCCATCACCCAATTTACGATCAAGCTCACAAAGGTAATCCTTTTCTGCTTCGATCATGTCAATCACCTTTTTGAAATATGCTTTAAATTCTCTTGCTGTCAATTCCATTTTTTTAATCCTCCTTATTTCTGAACAAACATTGGACAATCAACAGGATGGTGAACGGCTTTTTTCAATTCATCATCTAATTTCATTAAGGTTACCGAACATCCTCCCATTTCTAGCGATGTAATGTAATCCCCCACATAAGAGCGATAAATAGTAATCCCAAGTTCATTTAACAGTTGTTCAACCCTGCGATAAACGATATATAATTCCATTCTGGGGATTGATCCTAAGCCATTCACGAGAACCGCCACATCGTCACCATTATTTATTTCAATATCTGCCAAAATATCACGTACAAGACGCTCGGCAACACGATCTGCTGACTCCAGTTTTCCTTTTTCAATACCCGGTTCACCATGATGGCCTAACCCAATCTCCATCTCATCTTCACCGATCTCAAAGCTTGGTTCACCAGTTTGTGGCAAGGAACAAGGAGTAAGGCCAACACCCATGGAACGTGTATTTTCGTTTGCTTTTTCCGCCATTCGTACGACATCATTTAGGCCATATCCGAAATCAGCTGCAGCGCCGGCCGCTTTATAGACAAAGAATTCACCAGCAATACCACGACGTTTCTCTTTTTCCGCTTTTAGAGCAGATGCGACATCATCAGTCGCCAAAGCCATTCCTACCTCTATGTCTTCTTCTAAATCTGCCATCTCAGCTGCCATGCCGAAATTCATGACATCACCAGCATAGTTACCATATAAATAAACAACGCCGGCTCCTTTATCAATAGCTTTGGTAACCTCCAAAATTGGATCCGGGGAGGGGGAGGCAAAGATATTCCCTACCGCTACACCATCTGCCATCCCTGCACCTACATATCCCATAAAAGCAGGTTCATGTCCAGAACCCCCGCCAATAAGGATACCAACTTTTCTATCTTTGTTTGCCTTTTTCGTCACAAGAGACCGTTTATTCGTTGGCAGTTGACTTATATAATCAGGGTGTGCCATGACATACCCTTCTATCATTTCCTCTACAACATCTACCGGACTATTTATCAGTTTTTTCATTACATTCAGCTCCCTTTGCCTCTAATGCATATTTTCATATTTTAACGAAGAGTATTAAAACTATATCATTATTATTCTATCAATCGAATGAATTTCATAAGTCGAAAGTGAAAATATAGCCAAGAACAATCTGAACATGTGCTAATTCATCGATTTCCACTCAAGCGCGCGCTTATGGTTTTACCATTTGTTAATTTAATACACCAACCTTGCTGATTGGAACGGAAAGCCGTCGATTCCCGCGGGAATAGCAATGTTTTTTGTGATTATAGTAAAGCGGAAAGAGCCTGAGTCTTGAGACATCAAAGTGAGCGTATATTAAGGTAGGCCGACTAAAAAAGGCCTTTGCAGCCAACGCAATTCTACTCCAATGCTGCTTCCCTTTCATCAATATCATCAAGCGTTTTTGCGTTATTCGGTAGTTTAACCCAAACCATCATAATGGTGCTGGCAAAATACAGACCGCTCAAAATCCAGGTGACACCGACCGCACCGACAAGGCCATAGAATACAGTCACGATGGCAGGACCAACAAAAACACAAAGTCCGGCGCCCAGATTCAGAATCGACATGGCTGCACCTTTTTCTTCTTTGACAAGGGAAGGTACCAACGCGGAAATCGGCACATAACCTGCCAGGCAGGCACCCCATAAAATACCCACGATCGTCATGACAGTTAGGTTACCACCGATGATTTGCGGTGTATAATAGAGCAATAGTGTAAACACTCCGCAACCAACACCGCCAACCCACATAATCGTATTACGCCAACCTAACCTGTCGCCAACAACACCAAAAATCAAATTAAAGACGATATTGGAAAGGAAGATTGCGCTCCATATTCCCAGCCAGGTTGTCGTTGGAATTCCATATGCCGCCAGGTATGTCGGCAAAAATACCGGAAAGGCATATTGCGCAGCCTGATTAATAACACGAACGATTCCTGCAACCCCTACTTTCGGTTCCCTGACGACAATCGTTATCCCACGGGCCAGCTCCTTGATCTGATCAACACCTTTGGCAGTGGACACCTTTTCCAGTTTGTCACGGTTAACAACCAATGCAAAAAATGCACCAAGCAGTACCCAAAAAATAGATGACCATAATGTATTAATATAGCCAAGATGCGTGACGGCCCATGCCGAAAAGCCGGCTCCAAGAACATTCATACCACCTGAGAAAACAAACCAAAACCAGCCAACCGCCTTACCGAGACGTTTTTGTGGCGTCCGATATGTAATCCAGACCAAAAAACCATAAGCAAACAGTGGATAACCAATTCCACGCAACATGTAAGTCGGAAGCATGATCATATAATCTAGATTGCTAACCCCGAATCCGACAAATGCTGAATGTCCAACAACATAGGAAATCAAGCCCCAAAGCATGACTTTTCTAGCCCCGAACATGTCAATCAATACACCGGAAAACCAGGAAGCAATCGCAATCATAATCCCATATCCGGTAACTAATGCAGAAGCATGCGTCACTGATAACCCTTGATCGACAAGATAAGGTGAAATAAAGGCTAATTCAAGCCCATCCCCCATCATAAAAATAAGAACGCCTAAAAATCCCCAAGAAATTTTACTGGTAATGCCGATTCTATCCAGAAAATTTTCACTATTTAACATGAAGTTTCCCTCCCCTTTAAATAAGATGTTCGGAGGGGGATAAAGCATTTCCCCTCCGCGATTCTACTAGATTAAGGCTCTAAAACAATTTTCAGAGACTTATCACCCTTTTTCATTAACTCAAAACCATTTTCAAATTCCTCAAGGGGAAGTTTGTGAGTGACAACACCTTCCGTTGGTAAGGTTCCATCTGTAATACCATCTATTACAGTTGGATAGCAATACGGCCCCAAGTGTGATCCTAAAAGGTCCAATTCTTTCCGATCACTGATAATACTCCAGTCAACCGTTACCGGATCTCCAAACACACTGAATTCGACAAAACGCCCTAACTTACGAATCATCGACAAACCTTGTTCAACTGATTTTGGATTGCCGGTCGCTTCAATATAAACATCACAGCCATATCCATCTGTCATTTCTTTAATTTCTTTTTCCACATCCACCTTACCAGGGTTTAAAACGAGATCCGCCCCGAATTTCTTAGCCAATTCCAATCGATCGTCTTTCATATCCAGGACAACTATCTTCTTCGGATTCTTTCTTCTCAATGCGGCTACCATCCCCAAGCCAAGTGTGCCTGCGCCGGATAATACAACGACATCATCAAGCTTGGCATCTGCTCGCTCAACAGCGTGCATACTGCAGGCATAAGGTTCTATTAAAATAGCTTTCTCTAATGGAAGCTCTTCCGGAACTTTATAGTTAATCCCTTCTTTTGTAAATTTCATGTATTCGGCCATTCCACCATTTACATTATTTTGGAACCCGTACAGATCATGTTTTTCACACATCCAGTATTCGCCTCTGTTGCAAAAACGACAATTCTCACATGGTACAATTTGTTCTGAAATAACCCGATCGCCAATTTCAAAATCCTTTACCGCGTCCCCTTTTTGAACAATCCTGCCAATAAATTCGTGGCCCGGTATCATCGGTGCTTTAATATAAGGAGGCTGTTTCTCATCTCCCCAGAAACTCGGGGCACCACCGTATGCTTTGAGATCTCCGGCACATATACCGCAGCCTTCCACTTTTATGATAATTTCCTGATCATTCTTCAGTTCTGGTGTATTTACTTCCTCATATCTGTAATCACCTGGTGCGTATGCAACAACAGCTTGCATTGTTTCGGGAATTTCCCGTGTTTGCATTTCCTTTTCTCCCAGTGTCTGTTTCAATTTTTAATCTCCCCTTCTGTAATTTTAATCTTACCTACGGACCTTCACCTGCAAAACATAATCGTAAGCGATAACATTTCGACTTAACTAGGGTGTTTTTGAAATCGCTATCAATTCTTGTTAACATTTTATCATTTGTTTTCATTTTGTCAATATTATTTTTTATTTCTTTTATAACTTATTAATTTGATGCAGTTTTCAATTGATTATATAAATAAATTAGTAAAAATATTGATAAATACCATCAGATGAAATACTATTATCTATAGTACAGAAAATAATAAGGGTGAAGAATCATGAAAATGTTTGCCAGTGAAAGGCGAGATAACATTATCCAGTTTTTACAGAAGCAGAAACGGGCCACTGTAAAGGAATTGGCATCACAAATAGGAGTTTCCGAGGCTACCTTGCGTACAGATCTGAACAGAATGGAAACGGATGGTCTTTTAACAAGAACACACGGCGGAGCAGTTTTAAATACGGAGGAAGAAAACGACACGAGCTTCTCCGTCCGTGAAAAGAAAAATAAACAAGAAAAGATACAAATTGCAAAAAAAGCCTACGAAATGATTGAAGAAAAACAATGTATCTTACTGGATGCCAGTTCAACAGCATTGGAATTAGCACGTTATATAAAAAGTAAGCCAATGCGTTTAACCGTTGTAACAAGTGGATTGCAATCAGCTTTAGAACTCAATAACAATCCGGATATCACAGTAATTCTGATTGGGGGAATGCTTACAAAAGGATCCTCTTCAATCGAGGGTACACTTGGATTAAGTATTCTGGATTACTTAACAATTGATATGATGTTTACATCGTCAAATGGATTTTCAATCGAAAGCGGGCTAACCGATTTTAATTTATATGAGGTTCAACTAAAAAAGGAAATTGTTAAAAAAGCAAAAAAAGTAGTTGCTCTAATTGATTCATCAAAAATTGAAAAAAACTCCAGCGCTGTTTTTGCTACTTTAGATCAAATTGATAAGTTGATTACCGATAAGCCAATCGATCATAACTTGTCCGAAAAAATTTTAATCAATGATATTGAGATTGTTGTTAGCAGTTAGATGTTCCCTACATCAATTTAGGTCTTAGCAGAAGAACCAGATTAGAAACAACACCTCTTTGTTATTTATTTTCATTTGTCATCACCATGTTGCCTATGGTGCTAGTAAGGCAGGAATAATCGGCATGACTAGAGTACTTGCTTACGAATGGGCCGAATATAAGATAAAAGTAAATGAAATCTCCCCCACCGTTGTTCTGACTGAGTTAGGAAAAAAGGCTTGGACAGGCGAAAAAGGGGAAAAAGCAAAGCAGGAAATCCCGCTGAAACGATTTGGGTTTCCAGAAGAGGTGGCAGCCATTGCTTTATTCCTTGCAAGTGATGCAACAAATTTAATTACAGGTGAAAACATGGTGATGGATGGTGGGAATACAATTAAATAACGATTTTTTCCTGCCTCGTTTAAAGTAGATGGAAACAGAACGTTAGCTTCAATATTTTTGGAGCTAACGTTTATTTATATGAAATAAACTTAAATATTTTTAACCATCCTCCATATTTATAATCCACAGTAAAAATCTCCATCTATATTCCAGCTAGATGGAGATGTAAAACTCATTACTTCTTGTATTAAGGAACAATTTCTGGTTCATGCGTTTTTAATTTAATATACTTTCAAATTAACGAAATACTTTCATCTCTATCGTATTCTTTTTAATTTCTTCCCGATTAACATCAAAGCCAATACCAGGTCTATCAGGAACGTGTAATTGACCATTTTCGACTACCACTTCCGGTTCAATGATATCCTTATCCCAATATCGTGAAGAAGAGGCTGTATCCCCTGGAAGCTTAAAGTTTGATAAAGTTGTAATGGCCATATTATGTGCGCGGCCTATTCCGGATTCAAGCATTCCTCCACACCAAAGCGGTATATTCTCCTTCTCGCAAAGGTCATGAATTTTTTTTGCCTGCGTAAGGCCCCCTACCCTGCCTACCTTCATATTAATGATTTTACAGCTTCCTAATTCAATTGCTTGTCTGGCATCTTCATAAGAATGAATACTTTCGTCAAGGCAAATTGGCGTTTTGATTTGTTTTTGCAATTTAGCATGATCAATTAAGTCCCCCGCTGTCAGAGGCTGTTCAATCATCATTAAATTAAATTGATCCATTGCTTTTAATGTATCGATATCTTTTAATGTATAGGCAGAGTTTGCGTCTGCCATTAATGGGATGTCAGGAAAATTATTACGTATCTGCTGCAGTACATTTATGTCCTTACCTGGCTTTATTTTCACCTTGATTCGCCTGTAACCTTCATCCGTTTTTTGTTGAATCGATTTCAGAAGGTCATCCACATTGTCTTCAATTCCAAGGCTGATCCCGACTTCAACCGTTGACTTTACTCCACCCAGTGCTTTAGAAAGGGGTTCTCCTTTCGACTTAGCGTATAAGTCCCAGATTGCGGCCTCTAGTGTTGACTTAGCCATATTATTGCGTTTATACATATTAAATTTTTCTTGTAATTCATCTGGATGTTGAATTTCCTTTTTAAGAACCATAGGAATAAGGAATTCTTCTAACATATGCCAACTGGATTGTGTAAATTCTTCACTATATAAAGGGCGCTCTGAAGTTACACATTCTCCCCAGCCAGAGATACCTTCTTCATTTTTGGCCTCTACTAATAAGAACAATCGATCTTGTTCCGTTCCAAAACTCGTTGTAAAAGGGTTTCTCATTTTCATTTGAACTTTATACAATATAATCTCGTTAACTTTCATTTGACTTAACTCCTTTCTTTAAATCGGTCCCCATCCAATCAAAACAGCAATTGTTAGATACACCGCACCGATTGCAAACCAAATCAGCACCAATGGAAAAATATACTTAATCCATTTCGTCCAAGGTATACCTGCTATCGCTAAGTTTGCCATCAAAATACCAGAGATTGGGGTGATTACGTTGGTAAACCCATCCCCCATTTTATATGCTTGAACTGCTACTTGACGAGTGATTTCCATAATATCAGCAAGTGGCGTCATAATTGGCATAACAATAACTGCCTGTCCACTACCTGAAGAAACGATCAAATTAAAGATCCCATTTGCTATTAACATTACGATCGCACCCAACACACTTGAAAATGGTTCCATTACCGCTGCCATGCCTTGAACAACAGTATCTAGAATTTGTCCATTCTCTAAGACAACAACTATGGATCTTGCCATACCTATAATTAATGCACCATATACAAGCCCTTTACAACCGTTGAAAAATACCTCAACTAATTTATTTGGTGTTATTTTAGCGATAACGGCTGTTCCAATTGCAATAACAATAAACATGGCAGCCATTTCGTTCAAAGACCATTCAAATAGGAAAACACCAAATATATAAATACCAATCCCAACTGCTAACCAGGTAATTACAAGTTTATGGATACCAGTTAATTCATTAGTTGCATTTTCAACGCTTTTTTCATCATACTTTGGGAATCTATTGTTACCTAACACACTTTTTTCCGGATTTTTCTTTACTTTATTTGCATACCACCAAATATATAAAATTGTCGCGACAAGTACTGTGATATAAATTAGGATCCGAAACCCAATTCCCGAAAACAATGGAACTTGAGCTATTTGTTGCGCCATTCCAGTTGTCAAAGGATCAAGAAAAGCTGTATTAAAACCTGCATATGCTCCTAAATAAATAATGGACACACCTACTACAGCATCAAGCTTCATGGAGCGAGCCAAAATGATGCCAATTGGAATAAATGCTATAACCGCATTAACGATAATCCCTAATGCGCCGAATATAGAGAATAGTGTACATACAATAATTATCAATAAATATTCTTTGTTCTTCGTTTTATTAATCGTCTTCATAATCAAAGCATCTATGGCACCAGTATGTTCAATTACAGCAAATGCTCCTCCAATTATTAAAACAAGGAAAATTAAGCCTGCTGAATCGATCATACCTTGTTGAATCGCCCGAAAGATTTCAATAAAACTTGAAGGTTGCTGGTCAATATTGTGATAGCTGTCAGGTATCACGGTTGTGATGCCATCGGTTGTTTCTCTTTCAAAACTACCTGCCGGAATAAAGTAAGTAGCAGCTGCAGCAAGAATTAAAATAGCAAATAATATAACATATGCATCCGGCAAACCTAGTTTCCTCTTTCTCTTTTTTGGCGTTCCTTGATCCTCACTCATGGTTTCCCCTCCTGTAAAAGAATTCTAAACATTAACAAGTTGCGTTTAATTATAATAAAGTATATAATTTATTTCAAGGTTAAATATTGTAAATACTTCAAAAAAGGTGAGACAATGGCTCAAGATTATTTGAATAGAACAAAACAATGCTTCCCAAAATTAACTAAAGGATTAAAAAAAGTTGCAGATCATTTGATATCTGAACCAATGATATTTGCAATTCACCCCGCCAAAAAGGTCGGAAAAATCATCGGAGTTAGTGAAACAATGGTAATACGATTCTGCACAACAATTGGTTATAGTGGTTATAAGCCTCTTCAAAAAGAGATAAGAAAACACCTTCTAGATCTTAATCAAAGTTCGTTGGAAGAGTTAAATACAAATAACTATCCGGCCAATAACTACACTCGCAGCATGGTAGCAGATATAAACAACTTAAACAGCAATATTAATGAAATTGAGTTAGAAAACATCGATGCCTTTGTAGAAACAATCATTGACAGCCAAAAATTAGTTATTGCAGGATATTATCATTCGTTTACATTTGCACATTGGCTTTACTTTAACTTAAGTTATATCTTAGGAAATGCTTCCTTATATCGCCCAGAAACTGATGCGGGCTTACTGGATTTACTACCGGAGAAATCATGCATTATCGTTTTCTCTTTTTATAGATATGCACTCGATACGTTGCGCCTCGCAGAAGAAGCAAAAAATAAAGGAATTAAGGTAATTACCATAACAGATTCCCGTGTGGCGCCCGTAACCGAATTCGCGGACATTGTTATTCCTATAAATATGAAAAGGAAAGATTTATTCAGTAAAGGGCCAGTAACATTGTCCATAATTAATGCTATTTTATATGAAATTATTCAACGAGTTGAGGATAGAGAAAAAATCCAGGAAACTTACAAATATTTTATAAAAGATGGTGAAGATTAATGAAAAATACAATTGAACAAAAGGTAAAAGATACTTTTCATTACTTGCATGAACATGCCGAAATCAGTTGGGAAGAAAACGAAACAACAAAATATATAGAAAGAATTTTAGAAGCAAATGGATGCAGGGTCGTCACATTTGATGATTGTACCGGAGTTATTGGAGAATATGGCAATTTTCATAGCAATATTCCAGTAATTGGGGTTCGTGCTGATATTGATGCATTATGGCAAGAGGTTGATGGTAAATTCCAAGCTAATCATTCTTGCGGACATGACGCACATATGTCTATGGTATTAGGTATTCTTTGGACTTTAGAGCAGAGTCCCGAATTAAAGAATAATGTCGCGATTAAATTAATATTTCAACCCGCGGAAGAAAAGGGCACAGGTGCATTAAAGATGGTTGAAAAAAATGTTATTGATGATGTCGATTATCTATTTGGCGTTCATTTGAGGCCTAAACAAGAAACCAAAATGGGACGAGCAACACCTGTAATTATACACGGTGCTACCAAGACATTGAATGTAGAAATTAAAGGCGAAGATGCACATGGGGCCAGGCCACACTTGAATCATAATGCGATTGAAATAGCAGCAGAAATTGTAAATATGCTTAGTAAGATCCACCTAGACCCACGTATACCTTACTCTGTAAAAATGACAAATATTCAGGCAGGAGGAAAAAGCGCAAACATTATTCCGGGAAATGCTACCTTCTCATTAGATCTCAGAGCCCAGAATAATAAATTAATGGACGAATTAGAAGAGGCAATTTATGATATTTTTGCATCCATCAGAGATTTATATAATGTTGACTTACATGCTGCTGCCCATGGAATTGCTGCTGCCAAAACCAATAGGGAAGCCATAGACGTTATGGAAAAAGCAATTGAGGATACACTTGGAATTGACAAAGTTGATCAACCCTTGGTAACACCAGGAGGGGACGACTTTCATTTCTATACAATTAAAAAACCTGACCTTAAAGCCACAATGCTTGGCTTAGGGTGTGATTTAAGACCTGGTTTACACCACCCGAATATGACATTCAATGAAGATGCCTTAATGGATGGCGTGAATATTTTGTTTAGAGCTATTATGAATACCTATGGGGCTTCACAGTAGTGGTTAAGAAACGTTTATTTTCACATTTTCCTATAAAAATATTATAAAATATCTTTTATAACAGAAGTTAACCAAGTTAATTCAATTTTAGTTTCCTATGATACTCTAAACGTGCAGAGCGGACGAACTCAACTCTGCACGTTTATTTATATCAGCATCATATTTGGTACTGATTATCCGCCAAGCCCATTTTTTTCCCCACTCAACTCAACCAAAATTTTCACTTCAATCATTAGTTAATGATTCAAAATCCGCCTCCACAACATTATTCAATTTAATACGGCTTGTAATAATTTCTTTGGCATTGAAATCGCCGGCAGCCATCATATCAATCGTTTTTTAAATACTGCAGGTTTATAAGTGGTACCTTGAAGTAATTTTTACACCTGAATGAATAAGTTATTTCAACCCGAATATTATACATGACCGACTATTAATTTTTTATGCAACACAAGATGCTGATTAAATAATCTATAATAGTAAAAATGTAACACAAACAGCAAATGATTTCCCTATACTCTATTATTATATGTTCTGAAAGGAGTTACGAATGAAAGTGACTTTTTTAAGCTCAATCAAACACAGGCATCTCCACCAATAACGCCTGTTCAAGCGCATACCCTATCTGATAAAGCTTAGCTTCATCAAATTCCTTCCCTATTAATTGTACCCCGATCGGCATTCGATCAGCCGAAAAGCCACAAGGCAATGTCAGACTTGGAAAGCCACTTAGATTAGTTGGGGCGGTTAATTTGGTAATGGTCCATCGAATATGATGTTCATCGCTTTTATCTTTTCCCGTGTGTCGCTCATTAATATTTGGCGGTAGTATAGACATAGTTGGCGTAATCAATGCATCGACAGTGTCTAATACCTCTCTATATTCCTGTTTCGCCAATTTCTGTGTTCTCATTGCTTTTGCATAGTCGTAACCCTTTGTATCTAAGGCGGTTATTAAACGCTGCTTCACTTCGTCATCCCATTTAGTTGGATAATCAAGCAAATTTTGCGCATGAATTGCATATGCATCACTCCGAAGAATCACCTTATGCGCCTCAGAAAATTCGTGCATACTGGGAATATTAACGGTAGTCATTTTAACACCTAAACGTTCCAAACATTTAATAGCATCTTGAATACATGTGTCAACTTCTGCATCTAAATCTTCATAATAAAATTCTTCAGGTATACCAATTTTAATATCCTTCACATCTTTTCCAATTAGACGTGTATAATCTTCAGGCTTCCGATATATTGCATCGGGGTCCTCTTTATCATAGGCTATGATAGCATTCAGCATAATAGCATTGTCTGTAATAGTTCGTGTCATGGGACCAACATGATCAAGAACCCAAGACAGCGGGTACACCCCTCGCTTACTAATACTCCCATAAGTTGGCTTCATTCCTACTATTCCGCAAAATGATGACGGGATACGAATTGACCCGCCGGTATCTGTTCCTAGTGCGCCGTAGCATAAACAGGCCGCTACAGCTGCGGCTGATCCACTACTTGAACCACCGGACATTTTCGATTTGTCATGTGGATTAGCCACAACCCCATAATAGGAACGATCTCCGGTAGGTCCATAGGCAAATTGATGCGTGTTTAGCTTTCCGACTATTATCGCACCAGCCTTTTTTAATTGTTCAACCACGAAGGCATCTTTGGCAGGAATATAATCCTTGAAAATTTCCGATCCCATCGTAGTTCGAATGCCCTTTGTAAATATAACATCCTTTAATCCAATTGGTATTCCATGAAGTGGACCTCTATATTTGCCAAACTGTAATTCTTGTTCCCGCTCCTCTGCTATCACCAAAGCATTACGATTAAATGTTATAAAAGAATTTAAATCTTTATCAATTCTCTCTATCCTTGCTATCAAGTCTTTGACTAACTCAGTTGGTGATACCCCGCCGTCTTTCATTTTAACGGAAAGACCGGCTATACTATTCGCATACAAACCCCTATGTTTATCCATTCTGATCCCCCTTCTAAAAAGAACCTACTGACCAAAGATACTAATTGATTTAGTCAAATATTTCACTATCTCCCTCCCGATTTCAATGGATGCAGTGGCAGCCGGGGATGGAGCATTACAAACATGAATCATTTGTTTGTTTTGAATAATGACAAAATCATCCAGTAACGCCCCATCGCTATCTAACGCTTGGGCACGTACACCAGCCTTAGCGGGTACAAGATCCTCTCTCTTAATTTCAGGAATGAACTTTTGCACATCCTTGATAAATTGTTTTTTACTGAACGAACGATACATTTCCCTTAATCCTTCTGAAGCATTTTCCATGGCCAGTTTTTGAAATCCGGGGTATGCGATGGTTTCCATAAAATCTTTCCAGAGAAAACTCGTTTTTTGATACCCTTCTCGTTTAAAACTTAACACTGCATTGGGACCGATTAATACCCTGCCATCATTCATTCTGGTGAAGTGCACACCCAAAAATGGAAAGTCTGGGTTAGGGACTGGATAAATCATATTTTTCACAAGATGTCTGCGATCTTTCTTTAATTCATAATATTCTCCCCGAAATGGAACGATTCGTAAATCTGTTTTTACATGGGACATTTCAGCAACACGATCACTTAGTAATCCGGCACAATTAATTAAAAAGCGAGTTTGGAAGTCACCTTTATTTGTGTGAAGTGTAACAGCTTCATCCTCTTCATCAATCGATTGGACTTCCGTATTTAATGCAATTATTCCGTTTCCTTTTTCTATTATTCTTGCAAAGGAAGCTGCTACTTCCCGATAATCCACAATTCCTGTAGACGGAACTCGTATCCCAGCTATTCCATTTACATGTGGCTCAATTTCCTTCACTTCATCAGCGGTAATTCTCTCAACCCTTAGTCCATTTTCAACACCTCTTTTATATAGATTCTCTAAAAGAGATAATTCCTTTTCTTCTGTTGCGACAATAACCTTTCCGCAAACTTCATGTTTGACGCCATAAGTTTTACAGAATTCTACCATTTGTTTATTTCCCGTTTTGGCAAGTTTTGCTTTCAAGCTTCCTGGTTTATAATAAATTCCAGAATGAATGACACCACTATTTCTTCCCGTTTGATGAAGGGAGATTTCTGCTTCCTTGTCAAGAATTAAAATGGAGGCATTTTTATACTGTTGAGATAGAGCCATTCCGACAGAAAGACCAACTATACCAGCACCTACAATCGCAAAATCGAATTTCACTTGTACCACCTCTCCTTCCTCCAAATTTTATATAGTTGAATGTTTGCTACTATATGGATTTATATCCCAAAATACTACAAGTATCTCTGCTTAACTTTCTGTAGGTGGCTATACATTGCAGCCCTCGCTTGTTTTGGGTTCCTATCTCTAATGGCGATCATTATTTTTTTATGCTCTTCTAATATTGTCTCAGGCTTTCCTGGGATCTGAAACGTTTTAGCTCTACTTTCTTTCAACCCTTCCAAAAGTCGGTCAGACACCATATACATGACCTCAGATATCAACAAATTTCTGGCGATCTTTGCTATACTCATATGAAAAGCTAAATCCTCTTTAGCAGCGAGTTCACCAGCTTTAACTGCCTTTTCTAAATTTACATACGACTGATGTAACTTCTTAATATCTTCATCATTACACCGTATAGCAGCGAGATGGGATGTCTCTCCTTCAATTGCCTGTCTCAGTTCCATAAGTTCGACGATATTTACCGTTTCACCATGAACTGCTAGATTCATTTTCATAATAATGTCTTCTACATTATCTTCACGTAATGTAACGCCACTACCATGCTTGATCTCAATCAATCCATTTGATTCTAATACACTAAATGCCTCTTTAACGGATGTTCTAGAAACAGATAATCTTGCAGCCAAAACCCGCTCCGAAGGTAACTTATCTCCAGGGAGTATTTCCTTGTTTTCGATCTCACTTTTGATATGTTCTACAACCATTTGGTAGACACGTCTTTTCCTATTGGATGGTACAGTCACGCTCATCCCTATCCCTTCATTTTTAAAATTGGATGGTCCAGTCAAGTATATAATAATGCAATAAATTATTCAATAATCAAATTTATTATTCTATATATCCTAATTATAAAATTCAAAATAATCATTGACTTTAATAATAAAATTTGTTATTTTTATTTAAATTGGTTGGTCCACTTTGAATCTCGACACGCGATCTTATTTCTTTTAATTAACGAAAGAAAAAATTAGCTTAAAGGTAGGTGATACAAATTGAAACTTGCGAGTGCTCAATTAACTGCTTCTTCTGATAAAATGGCGAATCTCAAAAAGGCCTGTGATTATGTGGAGATGGCAAAAGATGCTGGAGCCGAGATTATTTTGTTTCCGGAAATGTATATGAGTTACATACCAAATGATTCAGAAATTCGGCCCGCTGAAATTGCCGAGACAATCAACGGCCCATTTGTAAGCGCATTAGCAGTAGCTGCAAAGAAGAACCATATTTATATCATTTGCGGTATATATGAGTTTTTTACAAACGAATTTGAACGCGCTTACAATACTGTTGTTATAATTTCAAACACAGGCGAAATAATAGGTTCCTATCGAAAAACACACTTATGTGATGCGTGGAATGTTAAGGAATCGGATACGTTTGTCCCAGGAAATAAGCCTTTTGAAGTAGTCAAAACACCATTTGGGAAGATTGGATTAATGATATGTTACGAACTTAGATTTCCAGAAATAAGTAGACAATTGGCGCTTCAAAATATTGATATTTTGTTTGTTCCTGCCGCCTGGTACCAAGGTATTTTAAAGGAAGACCAATGGGAAGTACTTTTAAGAGCAAGAGCCATTGAAAACGTTATTTTTGTGTGTGCTTCAAATCAAACAAATAATGGGTTTACCGGCCACAGTATGATAATAGACCCAATGGGTGCCATTTTGACAAGCGCCGCTGAAGAAGAATGTTTACTAATCACAGAAATTGACCTTAACAGAAGGAAACGTATCAAAAAAAAAGTACCAAGTGTAGAGAATAGAAGACCAGAATTATATAAGCATTAATATTACAAATATCATTATTTTAGTTAAGATTGGAGTGTATTAATTATGGTTTCCACCTATTTATGGGTACTGTTAATCATCTTTCTATTAGCTATGGGTTATCTAAGCTATATCTCTGCAAAGAAAACTAAAACAATTGAGGATTTTGCGATTAGCGGTGCAAATTTAGGTCCATACGTTCTTGGCCTATCCTTTGCAGCTACTTTTTTTAGTGCTGCAACTTTTATGGGATACCCCGGATATTCGTATGCCTGGGGATATAGTAACCTTTGGATGTTTTTAGGTCAGTTCGGCGGCGGTGCACTTGGGATTATAGTTGTAGGGAAGGTCGTTAGAGAATTAAACAAGTCACAGAAATCATTATCGCTTCCTGATTGGTTAGGGGATTATTATAATAGTGATTTCCTCCGAATCGGAACCGGCATTATTATGCTCTTCAATATTTTCTACATTGCAGCTCAATTTACGGCCGGTGCTCAGATATTTTCAACCATGCTTGACCTCAGTTATCATACGGGGTTAATATTTATAGCTTTAATTGTAATGACTTATGTATTTGTTGGTGGTTCATATGCTGATGTTTATACAGACGCTGTCCAGGCAATCATTATGGCCATTACAGGCATCGTTGTTTTTGTGTCAGGAATTATGATATTTGGAGATGGAAGTATCACAAAGGCGTTTACTAATATTACAGCGAAATTAGCCTCTCAGGATCTGAACCTAGTAAAGGTAATTAACACTGAATCAGGAAACTACTATGCAGTATCAGTCATTATTGCAATATTTATTATTCAATTTGCTTTTTCTTCCCAGCCACAATTATTTAATAAAGTTTTATCTCTCAAGAATCCTAACGACTTAAGGAAAATGATTACTACCTATATGTTAACAGCATTATTATGCCTGGTAGTACTATTTGGTGGCTTTTATGCTCGTGCAGCGTTACCATCAATTGAATTAGCTGACCTTGCACTGCTTGAATATGTAACCTGGGGGATGCCAGCAATTCTGGCAGCAGTAGTAGGAGTTGTTATATTAGCAGCAGCACTCTCTACAACAGATGGAATATTTGTCGTTATCTCTACTGTTTTCTCCAATGACATTTACAGAAAGGTTTTGGTTAAAAGAGGAATCGTTAAAGCAGATGAGGAAAAATCTAACCGCGTAGCACTAAAAATCAGCCGTTGGAGCGTAATCGTAGTTGGACTAATTGCTTATTTAATCGTCCTGAATCCACCAAAATTTATGGCCGATCTTATGTGGATAGGTATTGCTGGTGTTTCATCAGGTACAATGGGGCCGCTCCTGTACGCCGTATTTACGCGAAAAAAAGCATCACCACGGGCAGCGGAAATTTCAATGGTTTTAGGGTTACTTTCCTACCTAATCATATATTTTGGCGGATTTGAACGGAGTCTAATGGCGGCAGGAGCCTGGGCAACCTTAGTCGGTATTGCAATCATGTGGATATTAGCTACTATATTAAAAAAGCCCGTGATGGAAAAAGATCAGGATGTTAGTAAAATATTTTAATTTGGATTGGAGGAGAAAATTTTATGTGGGTTAATTCAATGTTATCCATATGGTTTTATGGAGTTATTGGCTTCATAGTTGTATGTGGAGTGATATTAGGAATTGCGTACTCCAAAAAAGAATAGTTGATCTGGATACTAAACATACTGTTAATTCAAAACGCAAGGAGTGTTAGAATGGCTAAAGCAGATCGCCAATTAACGGAAAAGGAAAATAGCATAGGAGAATCCTCATTAAAAGTGGAAAACATAAGCTTTTGGGACGGTGTAAGCATTATTGTAGGATCCAGTATTGGTGCCGGGATTTTAAGTTTAGCCTTTGGGGCCAGGCAAGCCGGGTTTCCTGTTCTGGTATTTTGGATAATTGTTGCAGGTATCTTTACTACCATATCCATGCTATATCTAGCAGAGACGACGCTAAGAACCAAAAAACCATTACAGCTTAGTGGCTTAGCTGAAAAATACATCGGTAACATAGGGTCATGGTTAATGTTTGCATCTGTTTTTATAAACTCATTAGGTGCATTGATTGCTTACACAACGGGTAGTGGGGATATACTGGCAACTATGCTCGATGTTCCAAATATTGTCGGAAGTCTCCTTTTCTTTATACCATCTTTACTTGTTGTATGGTTAGGGTTAAAGGTAACGGGGGTAACGGAAAAAGTAATTGTTGCTGCTATGACAATTATGGTACTTATTCTTATTCTAGCTACATTAATTGGGCCTGGGGTTAAAGCAGACCATTTATCCTATATGAATATTGGCTTTGCAATCCCTATTTTTAGTCTGACTATTTTCTGTTTTATTTCACAGTATACGGTTCCCGAACTTGCAAGGGGTTACGTACAAGGAGATGTAAAACGTTTACCTCGGGCCATTATCACCGGTATGATTATCATTGGTATCCTATTGATATTAGTTCCTATGTCAGCATTAGGGTTATCTGGACCAGATAATGTTACGGAAATCGTAACCATTTCGTGGGCGCAAGCATTAGGTCAATGGGCCTTTTTTATAGCTAACATTTTTACACTATGCGCTTTTATAACTTCTTTTTGGGCTATCGGGGAGAGCCTATTAACAAATATTGTGGACAAATTACGGTTTCCATCTGAATGGGATATCAAATATCGACTAATAAGCATTGCTATCGTTGCACTGCCACCGTTTATTATTGCTTACACAGATGTAATTGGGTTTGTCGATGTTCTATCCTTTGCTGGTGCTTTTGCTGGAGTTATAATGGGGGTATTACCAATTATGATGTTAAATCGGGCCAGAAAATACGGAGATCGAGACCCGGAGTGGACCTGTGGATGGATATCTCACCCTGTCATACAGGCTTTAATTATGATTCTTTTTGTTGGTGCTGCAGTATATACGTTCCTTGAAATTTTTTCAATACTTCCAAGCGGATGGTAGGGGGAAAGGTTATGCAAAAGATTGAAGGTAATTACATTTATGCTTTTTCAAAATCAAATGATATTGTTGGATCTGTTAACCTAAATGAAAGTTTTATAGTTGAGACACTGGATTGTTACAGCGGAGAGATTAGCAATGAAAAAACGCTAAGATCTGATATTCCAAATCTCAAGATAAACCCTGCAACAGGCCCAATATACATCAATGGTATTAATAAAGGGGATACTATTTCTATTGAAATAATTGATATAAAGCTGAACTCTTACGGTGTTATGGTAACTGGCCCAAATATCGGAATGTTGGGGGACTATATTTCCGAATCACAGACTCGCATCTTACCGATAGAAGGAAACAAAGCAATATTAAATAACAGCATAAAAATTCCAATTAATAAAATGATTGGTGTGATAGGGGTTGCACCCGAAAACAACCCTGTACCCTGTTCAACACCTGGGGAACACGGCGGAAACATGGATACGAAAGATATAACAGAAGGAAATAAATTACATTTACCTATTTTTCATGATGGAGGATTGCTCGCCTTGGGAGATTTACACGCAGCAATGGGTGACGGTGAACTGGATGGAACCGGTGTTGAAATCGGAGGAGAAGTTACACTAAAGGTAAGAAAGAACCAAAATACAAAACTCCGTACGCCAATTGTTGAAACAGCTGACCATTTCATGATCATTTCTAGTGCAAAAGAATTTAAAGATGCGGTTAGAAAAGGAATGCTGGAGGCAGTCGCTTTATTACAGCGGCAACATAATCTCGAGTTTCCCGATGCCTACCGTCTAGTAAGTGCTGTTGGTGAGCTCAAAATTAGTCAGCTGGTTAATCCAAAAATCACTATAAGAATTGCATTGCCAAAAACAATTTTAAATACAATTTCCTAATGCTAAAAAGGTCAAATAAACTTTTACTGCCGTAAGAGTTTATTTGACCTAAATGGTAATCTACAGCATGGCTTTTTCGCTTAACATTCTGTATGTTCCATCCCTTGCCACAAAGCGATCGAACCATCCGGCCCAGCCTCATCTTCCAATGCCCGACACGAAACTATCATCCGGACTTCATTTATTTCAGCTTCCTCGCACCTCACTCCTCAAACTCAAGATTCAATCCACACTCAAACATACGATTCCACGGTGAAAATGTTTGAATATGCTTAAGTTTCTTATCTCTAAAAGAGTTATTGATAACTTCATGATAACGATTCAGTAACCGATTGTTGCGTTCTTTATTAACAATTTCCTCCAGTTCTTTTAAATCAAAATATGTTAAATTATAATTTGGCAGAAAGTCAGAAGTCATTTCCATCCTAACTTCCGCCTGGTAAAAATAGTCATCAATTAAATGATAAAGTAAATTTTCCTGAATTTTATTTACTTTACTGTTTAAACTAATTACACCTTGGCAAATGGTGCTTCCAAGTGTATTGCAATTCGTATTCCACCCTTTATAAGAAATAACCCGGTCGAGAATATGCTTTTCATCTAAAAGTTTAATCAGCTCATAATCTCCACCATTAGCAAAAGCGGAATCCGCTATGATAACATTTTTTCCATTTAATACGCAGGAATGTATCTGTTCCACAAAAAACTGGATATTTCGAAAACTGGAATAAGTAATATCTTTAGATACCTGCTCCCATGACTCCTGCATTACCCGACCAGGGGTATTATATGCAAGTACAAGGTCTGCTTTTTCAAGCGAACTGGTTAATTGACATCCTGACGCAAGGACATGAGCTTTTAAACTTTCTGCAAAAGGACGGTCTTCATACATTGGAATTAATTGTGGTCCTAATGTGCTGCTCCAGAACGGATAAATGGTTGGGTGTACTCCTTTGAACTTGTTGTATGCACGAGTTAAAAGTGTTGCACCTGCCTCGTCAGCCCCGGGATAAATTTGCACTTTTTCATATAAGCCCTTCTTATTCCGTTCATTCACTATCTGGGCTTGATCTATCGCTGAATAGCCATATTCTGCACTGTCATCCAAAGGAATCGATAAAAATGTTATAACACCTTCTGAAACCAACCGCAGAATTCCTTTATTGATATATAAATTAAATTTTCGCCGCGCCTCATAATCCTCTATCCATTTAACTGGTAACCTGGATTCAATTTCAAGCAACTGCTCATGTTCTGTATCTGATAGAGTATTCCGTTTTTGCTTGTCCAATAAATATGATCGAGAGAATAAATCGCTCCCCCATTTTTCATAGTAATCGGGTTCTTCATCACTGGAATTGTACTTAGGTGTACGCATAATCATGTTTGAAGCATAGATTGGTGTCTCTGGATGAGCGGCCCCGAATTTATTTAATCGTTCTAACCATTGTTCCCCTTGTTTGTATGACATGCAGTGCAGGCGGGACGGCAACAATCCGCCAAACATCAGCATATCAATACTTAATATAATTGCATCCACATCATAGACTATCTCGTTTAACCATTCCCACAATCTTTCTGTATTTCCTGGAACCTTCTTTTTCCCCAGCAAGGAGAGTTCAGGCAAAACAAGGGAAATATCGTTTGCCGAATCGGCAATCCGTTTAACTACATCTACATTGCAAGGACGTTCATCTATCGGCAGATAGGCAATTATCATTGATTACACCTCTTTTGAATCTCCAAATATAATAACATTATACATTCATTACCTGCTTCTCTAATTCTTCAAAAATAATATCAAATAAATATAACACAGAAACTTCATTCACATTGTTTATCCCTGAATATTCATTTTCATTTGATGGAACAACAAAAAGTAATTCGGATATATCTGATACCGGAGAATCCTGCTGACTAGTAACTCCAATTGTTTTTGCTCCATTGCTTTTTGCCTTTTCCAAAATATCTACAATTTTCCTTGAATATCCAGATAAACTAATCCCGATAACACACGAATCTTCGTTTATGAAATTTGCAGACATATTCATGTGATATTGATTGGAGAAAGCCTCCGCTCTTATACCTTTATTTAGAAATTTATACTTTAAAGCGTCTACCACTGTTGACAAATTATTGGAGCCATACAAATAAACATTTTTTGCCCTTGTTATTTTGTCCTTAAATTTTTGGATTTCATTTGCTTGGATTAACGCATCAAACTTATTCAAAAGTTTATTATAATTTTGTTTTACCTTTGTAATACTCGATGTTTCTGTATGTTCGTATAAACGTGTACTAACAAACGCTTCCTTTGCCATTAACCGTAATTTATTATAGGATCCAAATTCTAATTTCTTACAAAACCTCGTAATTGTTGCATCGGAAACGTTAATGTTTTCTGCGAGTTGGGAGATTGTTGTATTGGAAACAGATGCCAAATTATGAATCACATAGTCAGCCACCAGCTGCTCCCGTTTTGTCAGTTTGTGATTGTTTGATTCAATGATTGCTGTAATACTCTTTAATGGCTGAATAGATTCTTGTAATAAAAAATGCCTTAACGCTCCTATCATCCCAGCATTGTTCAAGTTTTGGGCAATTTCAATCTTGGTGTTATCGAGTACAGCAGGAATAATATCCCTTTTTAATTGATCCATTAATAAGGGGTATAAATAATCCTTTTGCGCTGTGATTCCGCCACCAATTACAATCATTTCAGGGTTCATCATATAAGCAATTGTGGCAATACCCTTCGATAAATGACTAACCTGCTTGGATATTTCCTGAATACAAATGCTGTCACCTTTTTTGGCCAGTTCAAAGATTTCCTTGCCGGTTATATCATGTTTAGAAATTCCTTTCTCATATGCGACATTTTGAATTAGTGTTTTCGTTGATGCCAGGTCTTCAAATTGGCCACTTTCAATTGGGATATAACCAATTTCTCCAGCGCTAAAATTGTGTCCACTATGCAATTTATTATCCAGTATAAAACTTCCACCAATACCTGTCCCGATTGTTAGGCAAAAAAGACTTTTCACGTTTTTTCCTGTTCCTATCCAGGATTCCGCCAAACCGGCACAGTTTACATCATTTTCTATTTCAACTGGCAAGCTAAAAAAACTTTCCAATTCCTTTTTTAGTGGGAAACCTGTATAATCGGGGATCAACGGGGAAGCATATATGATATTTCCCTTTACTGAGTCAACCTGACCCGCTGTGCTAACGCAAATTCCCTCTATGTTATAATGATCAAGTAATGGTCTACCTAATTTTTTCACTTTTTCTATCATGGATGGCCCACCCAAATGTGCCTCAGATGGGCATTCACGTTTTTCAATAATTGATCCATCTTCTTTTAACACGCCGTACTTTAACAATGTCCCACCTATATCAAAAGCCAAAAATTGCCTCATCGTTTTCACCTTCAATTTCTGTTAAGACTATCCTCTGTTGTGTTTAACCTTTAACTGAACCCTCTGTAACACCGGAAATAAAGTATTTCTGGAGCCAAATAAATATAAGAAGCGTTGGGATTACGGTTAAAATGGATCCTGCACTAACTAATTTCAAATTGGCACCGTCAAAGTTTTGGGAAAGCTGTGCAAGACCTATAGATAACGTATACATGCTGCTATCCGTTGTGTTGATCAGTGGCCATAAATAATCACCCCAGGTTTCCATAAATGTGAATATAGCTAAGGTAATTAAGGTCGGTTTCACTAACGGCAGTGCTACTTTATACCAGACCTGAAATTTGTTCGCACCGTCTAAATATGCTGATTCCTCAAGTTCCTTCGGTATGCGAAGAAATGCTTGCCGCATCAAAAAGATTCCAAATGCTGTTGATACTTGCATAATAACTAAACCAACATGTGTATTATGCAAACCTAATTCACCAGCTAATTGAAATAATGGAGCCATAAATAATTGAAAAGGGACCATCATCGTTGAAATAATCAAAACGAGTGCGACACTTCTGCCTTTGAACTCCATTCTTGCCAATGGATATGCCGCTAAACTGCAAAAGAACAAATTTAACGGGATTGCAATTGCAGATACAATAATTGTGTTAATAAAATATGAACCGAAATTAGCCCTCTCGAAAGCTTCCACAAAATTTATCAATGAAGGATTTGCAGGCAAAAAGCCATCATAAATTCCTTCACCTGGTGACTTTAATGAAATAAAAAGCGTCAGTAAAAATGGCCCAACCGTAATTACAGCAACTAGCAACATCAAAGCATATATCCATATCCTTTTACCGAGTTGATTTACCTGCATTCGGTACTCTCCTCTCTTATTATGCCCTTAAATCATCTTCCCGCTTACTTGTTAGTTTCATTTGTAATAGTGAAGCAGCAATAGCTAGAATTAATAAAACCAAACCAGCTGCCGATGCGATACTGACATCGAGACTCATGAATTTATTATAAATATAAATAACTAACGTAGTCGTAGCGCCTGCTGGCCCCCCGCCTGTAGCAATGGCAATTTCATCAAACACCTTCATCCCGGCTATTATTGTTAATATAGAGACAAGGGTAATAGAGGGTACCAGCATTGGCACCGTGATTTTCCGAAATTGCTGGAGTGTTGATGCGCCATCAATTTCAGCTGATTCATAAACTCCTTTTGGCAAAGATTGCAGACCTGCCAAATAGATAATCATATAATAGCCAAGTCCTTTCCAGACAGTGATTACTGCTACAGCTGCGAGTGCAGTACCCTGTTGTACTAATAGATTCGTAGGTGAGTCAAAGATTCCAATCTTCACCAGGAAATCAGATATCATTCCGTTCTGTGAATACAGCATTTTCCACATTAGTGCCCCGACTACCATTGGGGTAACAAATGGCAAATAATATAACACCCGAAACGTGGTAACGCCACGAAGTTTCTGATTCACCAGGACAGCCAAAACCATCGGCAAAAAAATATTTAAGGGAAGAACAATCAATAGAAATAATAGTGTATTTAGCAATGCATTCCAAAAGGCTTTATCAGTAAATAATTCTTTAAAATTTTCCAGACCGACAAATTCTCCCGTTCCCGAGATCAATTTATAATCTAAAACACTCCAATGAAAGGCCTGTAAAATCGGATAGATAAGAAAGGTTCCTAAAATCAGGATAGACGGCAATAAAAACAGCCACGGTGTCATCTTAAACATCTTTTTATTTGTTCTATTAGAGATTAACCTTTTAGCCACTTTAATCTCCCCTTCGAAAAATAGAGACTAGCTTTTTGTAAAGAGCTAGTCTCTTATAGTAGTTTTGTCTTTAAAATGTTACATCTTCCCCTGTCTCTTCAAATGACTTGGTCCACTCTTCAGCTAATTGACTAAGCGCCTCTTCTGAACTTAATTCGCCTTGCAGATTTTGTACAAATATATTTTTGGTTGCTTCACGCACATCAGCACTGTTTTCGGTAGGTGGTATTAAAACTTCGGCCCGCTCCAAAGCCTTCGAAGCTTGCATCATACCTTGGGCTTTAGGAGAATCTCCAGCTTCTTTAAAATAGGGATCTTCCAATGAATCTTTTGTAGATGGCAGCACTGTACCGGCAATCTTTGCAAATTCTAGTTGATTTTCTGCATTTGTGATATATTTAAGAAGTTCTACTGCCGCCTCTTGATTCTTAGTTTTTGAAGGTATAGCAAAGTTCATTACATCTACATTAATTGGTGCATCTTCTGAAACAAGTGGCGGGCCGGACTTAGATGTTTTATAAATATTCGGTGCCCCAGATTCAACCGGACCAAGAAACGTCACTCCACCTTCTAAAAAGGAAATGTTACCACCCATGTATAATTCTTGACCTGATTGTATGGAACCCTCTGCAGCTTCTTGAGGGATCAGACCTTCTTCATACATCTTCTGCATTGTTTCAAAGTACTTCAATATCGCTTGATTATCTTCAAATACTGCTTTTCCATCTTTAACGATCGGATCTCCATTCGCTAGTGAAACCATTTTTTGCATAATCACATTACCATCATTTATAACCGGATAATAAGAAGCCTTTCCTGTTTTATCCGATATTTTTTTTGCTGTTTCGTATATCCCATCGAGTGTCGTTGGTAATTCTTCAATACCGGCCTGCTCAAAATGTTCATTATTATACCATGTCACGGTCGTTGTTAAATACCACGGCAGAGCGTATAAACTATCATCGTTGATACCTGCTTTAAAGGGGCCTTCCACAAATGAATCTTTCGTCTTTTCATCAATTAGATCAGTTAAATCAAGTAAACCGCCTTGTCCCGCTATATTGGCTACATAAAGTGGATTCAAATTAACTAAATCTGGTACTTCACTGCCCGTTAGTGACGTCAATACTTTTTGTTCCATTTGTTCCTGTGGAATATCTTCAATGATAACGTCTACATCCGAATACTTTTTTTCAAAACCCTTTTCAATGTCTGAGAAATAGGAATCAAAAGGTTCCCCAGAAAGCGATGCGGTCCACATTGTCACCTTACCCGATATTTCCCCAGAATCTGATGTGTTAGTTTCATCGGAATTTTCCCCACATGCTGCTAAACTTATTAGTGACAATAGCAAAATCGAATTAAATAGAAGCTTTGCCAATAATCTGCTCATGAGTTCCAATACCCCCTTTGATTAAGTAAAAGCGCTTTCAATAAATACTATACAATAGTAGTTTGATAGTTTCAAGCAATTTTAAAAATTATTTTACTTTATAAATTTATTTTGAAAATAATTTTCTGTTTGAGTGCGGTGTCGTAACAGATCTCTCTCGGCTGACTCCAATAATTACTAAATTTCCGAGCTAAAGGATATATTCAATTTCAATCCACAAAAAGAGGTAATTCAAATTGAAATACCCCTTCAACACAAATTAACTATCAAGTTAAAAATTTCCACGAAATCAATACATGATGTAAAAAAAAGTCTCTATTACTATTTAGTTACCGGTAATCTAGATAAATACAAATGGTACTCGGTAGGAGATAAAATCTCCATAATAAAATAACAGCGAATAAAACAACTCAAGCACCTTTCTTAACCTTCCCTGTTACCTCCTCAAACAACCCATACTTCCGCTTCGTCCTCTCTAAAATTTTTATCCACGAGGCACTGAATACCGCCAGAAAAAATACATTTGATAAAGCGTGAGCAAGGTCATGGTAAATGCTTGCTATATATGTTGCCGTAAAAATTTCCCAGGTCATGTTATCAAGATAACTAACGATGATCCAAAGATTCATAAACCAGCCAAATAAATAGCCCCATGTAAAGCCAAAAACTGAGCGCCCCCAGCCCTTTTTCATCCAACCTTTATTGCGAAAGAGTCCAGCTGTCATCCCCATCATGCCCCAAGCATACATTTGCCATGGTGTCCAGGGGCCTTGTCCAAGAAAAATATTGGACACGATGGCCGCCACAGCCCCAACGATGAATCCTGATTCGGCTCCAAAAGCGAGCCCGGTAATGATAATAACGAAGGAGGTCGGCTGAACGCTTGGCAAACCAGCAAAAGGAACACGCCCGACAGCAGCAATGGCAGCCAGGATGGCAAGAATGACGACTTCCCTGCCTGTGATGCTTCTTATTTCAAATCGGGCAAAGAACGGAATCATCATACAGTCAATAATCATCACACTTACCAGTAAATAAGCACGGTAATGGAAAAAAACAATAGATACGACCAGCAATAACAAAATGGCGATGGAAACAATGGTCAAATAGGTACGTGATTTGGCCATGATGCTAATGCCTCCTCCAGTGTCAAGGTCCCTGTTAGCCCACTTCCGCTTGTAGCACGATTAACAGAGGTAGTATAAAAATAATTTCCTTGAAACAATTCAGTTGGAGTCCCCTCAGCCATGATTGCACCATCAAACATCATCGCACATCGTTCGGCATATTTAGCAGCAAATTCAATATCATGTGTAACCATTACGATCGTCAAGCCCTTTTGATGCAACTGTTTCAATAATCTGGCAAAGTGTTGCTTGGATAAAGGATCAAGCCCTTTCGTCGGTTCATCAATGAAGAGTATTGTCGGACTTCCCAGCAGCATGCACGCCAGAGCTGCTTTTTGCATTTCACCACCAGAACAATCATATGGGTGCTGGTGCCGGATATGCTCAATTTCAAATGTACACAGCATTTCCACGATTTTCTCCTCACCATTATCTATCTGTTTCTGTTGCACTACTTCCTGCATTTCCTTATCGATCGTGTCATGAATAAAATAGGTTTTCGGGTTTTGTGGTAGATAAGCAAAGTTGTTATACAGTGCTTTCCCTTTTAGTTTGCTTGTTTCCTTTTCTCGAAAAAGAACCCGTCCACGTTGCGGCTTGATGTTGCCAATGCAAGCCTTCAGCAATGTACTTTTACCTGATCCATTTCCACCAACAATTGTGTAAAACTCCCCTTGTTTCACCTCTAAAGCTAAATTTTTCAAAATGTATGGCGTCTTTTTAGTGTACTGAAAATAGACCTCCTGTAAAGACAGAATAGACTCATTTCTATCGATTGCCGCTTTTTGATCAGTAGACATTAATGGTGACACTGTTCTTATCCAGCTCCTGCATTCTTTGACAGTCAGAGGAATACTCGTTTTCTCCAAGTATTGCGCTTTTTTCATATACAACTGTGAAATGGAGGGGACATAGGGAATAGCACGCTCATCGTTGTTTTGAAAAATCGCTTCAATTATGTCTCTGCTCTCCCCTTCATACCGCACGAATCCCTTATCCATTACTATCACATGATCAGCAATAGCAAACAATTCCTCAAGTCGATGTTCAACTAAAAGAATGGTCATGCCCATTTCCTTATTCAACCGCTCCAGCATGAGGATAAGATTCTTTGCTGCAACCGGATCAAGCTGGGAAGTTGGTTCGTCAAGTAAAAGAACTTTTGGCTTTAACAGAAGGACACTCAACAAGTTCAGCAGCTGCTTTTGTCCTCCCGACAATTCTGATGGTTTGGCCTTTAACAATCCCTCCATACCAAAAAAATGAACCAATTCGGCAACTCGCTTACGCATTTCCAAGTTAGAATACCCTAAGTTTTCCATACCAAAAACCATTTCCTGCATGACATCATCCATAATAATTTGATTATCTGGATCTTGAAAAACGAAGCCAATTTCTTCGATCAACGTTCGATCGTCCCATTCACTCAAAGCTTTTCCCAAATATGTAAGTGTTCCCTCCAGTTCTCCTGCAGGGGCTATCTCCTTTTTCAGCAGGCTTAGCAGTGTTGTTTTCCCACAGCCGCTTGGCCCGCAAATCACAGTGAAATCGCCTTCCTTTATTGTAATAGAAATGTTGTTTAAAGTTGGTTCCGCTTCTGGATAATGAAAAGAAAGGTTTTTCATTTGGAAAATATCCACCGTAATTGTTCTCTCCCTTCAACGATTAATGGAAATGAATGTAACAATAACATAGCGTAGAAAAGCAGCCAATCAAGTGGATAGAAATGAAGCGTACCAAGCTCTGGATAAATAATCATTTTCCCATACCCCAACGCGCCTCCAGCAATGCAAATACTAAAAAGTGCAAGTAACGCAATCATCCATCCCCAGTCATGCTTCTTCAGCCGATACGGAATATAGGGATTTTTCTTTCCAATTCCATAGCCTCTTGCCTTCATGGAGTCAGCCGTTTGCATAGATTCATCGAGTGACCAGGTTAGTAAAATTTGTGTTCTTAGCTGCCCCGTTTTTGCCCTGTTTCTGATCGACCCTTCTGTAATGCTTAATCCACGGATTCGCTGCACCGCACTAATTTCCTGGAGTCTTTTTTTTAATAACGGTACAAATCGAATTGAAAGCATCGTTAAAAAAGCCGTTCGCGGCAGGATTCTTGCAAAAATATACAGAAATCGGTTTCCATTTAAAATAAGATTAAAGGAGATGAACAGAAGCAGGATAATAACGATTGTCAAGGCCATTGTAATGCCATAAATGGTTGCTTCTAATGTTACTTGCTTCCCCCGGAAATAAAATAAAATGTTTGTCCCCCGTGATACCAAAAAAGGATTTAACACGATAATTAGCGTACTCATCACCAACAACGCAGGAATCCATTGCCGAACTGCTTTTCCCCGGTCATGTGACACGTTGACCAGAATCATCAATAAACATGCCGTACCTAAAAATAACGGATGTTTAAAGTAAAAAGCCAGCGTTCCAACACATATGTAATAGAAAAATTGAACAAAAGGATGATAAGAGCGAAAACCATTTTCCATACTCCACACCTGCTTTTAAAAAAATTGTAGGACGGGAGCAATTCCGTCCCGACCACAACACTAATCATGAACGTGGACAAGCCTCTGCCCCCTTATTTCGGACATTTCCCATCCCTCCGAACAGGAGCTAAGTCTGCGCCAAGATCTTTCCCAAGATTTGTTGTGTACAACCACTCAACCCGATCTCCATCACATACAGGTACTACACCTGCACCACGATCAGGGAATACACCGTTTATTCGGTACATCCAGCCGCTTCCCTGGCCGCGGTCGAATTCATATACATTGTCTATTCCTTCGACATACGCGGTTGCACCTTGACCACCACGATAATCCATCTGAATTTTTTTCTGTTTGGTAATTTGGATTAACGCTTCTAGTACAGTATCTTCATTGGTTATTTCGATTTCGGTTGGTGGTAACGGAACCTCGCTGCCGGATATAACGATTGAATAAACAATTGTGTCCTTATTTGTTTCAGGCTGTTTATTTTCCTTGGAATTCGCTTTATCATGTTTTGACTTCTTCGTTGAACCTTTTGCAGAACCCTTATGGGAATCTTCCTGTTTATTTATGGCATTTGTATTCGATTTGTCCGTATTACTCGATCCCGTTGAACTGCCTTTGGATTGACTTGGCTCCTTACTTGATTTTTGTTGATTTGCGCCTGCCGATTGTGTTGTCTTCTTATTATTTTCCTTTTTAGTTGCAGATGACTTTTTTTCAGCTTTTTTGTCGATTGCATGGGTATTGGAATCGCTGGATTGTTCAGCTATTCCATTTTTTTCTTTGGCAGATTTCGCTTGTCCCGTATCCGGTGATTGTTCTTTTTCTCTAGGGTCCTTTGTTACATCCTGATCCTCATCCCCAGCTTGCTGACTTGCTGAATCTTCCAAGCCTGTTGGTTTCTTTAAAGACTCAACACAGCCACTTAAACTGAAAACAATGAGCAATGTCAGCATGACGGATGCAAAGATCTTTATAGCTTGTCTCATCTCTCCGAATCCTCCCTCCGAAAAACTAGTAGGCTATTTACACCCACCTTCTTTTTCGAATATAAAGTATAACAAAGCCAATAATAATCAATGCAGCTCCAGCAATTAGGAAATTATATATATTTGTTGCTGTTTGTGGTAATTTATCTCCTTTATCTGTTGTTGCCGTTTTACCATTTACTGTTTGCTTCTGATCGTGATTCAGATGATCCTTGTCGCCTCCGCTTGAATCTTCATCATTACCTGATTTCATCGCTTCTTCTGTAAGCGTCGTAACAGTAGTGCTTTCTTCAGATGATTTATTTCCTAATCCATCGACAGCTATGACACGATATTCATAATCCTGTCCAGACTTTAAATCTTTGTCCGTAAATTCCGTTTCTTTTCCCTTAACATCGGCAATTACCTTCCCGTTACGGTAAAGAATGTACTTCTTGATACCTGAAGGGTCGTCTGCTGATAACCCGACAGTAATTTTATTGGAAGTTATTTCTTCCTCAGTAAATTGTATGTTTACCGGTCCATCAGTGTCTGTGAATACACCGTATGTCGAGAAGTGATCAACCTTAATAGAAATAACACCATTTTTAGCTTTTCCCCATCCGCCGGTATATTTCCATTTGCCAGTTTGTTCATTAAAATAATAGATACCTGTTTTTTCAACATCTATTCCATCATTGACTCCCATTGTTAGCAGAAAGCTTCCCTTGATTTTTTTGTCACTAGGGTACTGAAAATCAAAGTGTAATAGATCACCAGATTGCTTCAAGCCCTCATGTTTCTCATTTGCTTTCGTTACAATTAGAGTTGTTCCCACTGGTATATCATCAGGTAGCAGGACAGTAGTGTTAGTACCGTTAATTTTTATTCTTTCACCACTTTTGACAGCCGACTCTTTTCCAATTTCAATGTTCTTCTCTATTTGATAAAAGACCGTGTAAGAAAGGTTAGCCTTGTTTCCAGCCTGATCAGTGGCCGATACCGTAATGTTATTTTCCCCTTCTTTCAACACTGCGCGATAGGTACCATCTTTTGGTGTCAGCGATTTATCATTCACTTTTACAGCAAGTTCAACCTCCCCATCGGCATCATCATGTGCTTTTACGGTAAATGTTATGTTGGATGTTGAAACTGTTTTCCCGTCCGAAATACCGTTAATGACAATTTGCGGCGCAACCGTATCAACTGGTGGTTCAGGCGTGTTGTTTATTTTTCCAAATTGATAGAGTGAACCTCCTCCCTCTAAAAACAATTTATAGGCGACTAAAGCCTGAAGTGCCTGTTCTGTCGCCATCTCGTTGGAATCGGCATAATCAGCCGTGTGTTTAAAACCTCCATCTTTATTTTGAAAACCAAACAAATGCTCGATCAAATTTTGCTGTTTTGTAAATTTCTTGCCTGTTGGGTCAATTCCATAGGCTGTTAGTCCAATAATCACCTGCGAGGCTGCCTCACTTGTTATACCCCCTACAAATGAACCACCATCAAAGCCGCCTTCCTTTGTCTGGACGGAAGATAAATAATTTACCGCTCCGTCCAATGCTTTTTTTACTGCGGCCCGATCCTTATATGGGCTGAGACCGATGATTGCCATCGCGGTAATATCAATACTTGGTGTATCAAAGTTCTCATTCAAATTCCAGCTGCCATCATCATTTTGTGTGCGCAATAGTTCATCAATTAATTTTTGTCTTGTCCATTTTGCATCTTCTGGAACATCAAAATATTTTGTGTCCAATGCTATCAGTGCAAAAATTGGTCCGTTGTTTCCTTGAAAAGTCATTGTATCAAACCCGCCGCGGCGTTCCGGACTGTTATAAATATGTTCTATCAAGTTCAAGCCATCAATAGCGCGTGGGTCTTTGCCGATCGCAGTTGCTGCCATCGCCAGTCGCTCGATATCGGTAATTTTTATTCTTTTGTTTTCCAATCCACCAACTACTTGGTCTTCGATATGCAAACTTAGATCATTAGTATAGGATTCGGGAACCTTTTTCCCCGCCTTAGCCAGCCCAATCGCTTCCCACTCACTATCAACACCGCCATTAATTACATTTTGGCTAGCTTTATCAATCGCCTGCTTAATAGTCTGCAAGCTTATCTGGTTACCCACAGTACTATTGACTGCAGATGCAGACACAATCACTGACTGTGGCAAAGTAAACAATAGTGATAGTAAAACAATTAGAGCAATACTTATCATTCGTTTAAAATTTCTCAACTAAACCTTCCCCCTCCATGAATCCGCTTTCAATAAATTCCCCATAAAAAATACACCCCTTTACGAAGTGGTGTATGGTGGTTATCTGGCACAGAAATGCTATGTATCGCCATGTTCAGCTAAACGGATTTTCATCATGTGCGAGCACACCTCCCTATCCTCGTAGGTTGAATGGCGTAAAAAAGTAGGCAGGTCTCCTGACTTATGATCATCATTTTCTATTACCTTCCCATCGAATCGAATGACAGTGGTTTATAATTAGAAAACTAGCATTTACAGTGGCGGGACCGTGCCGGACTTGCACCGGACTTCCCTTTTAATGATTTCCTCGATTCCCATCGACAAAATCAACCTAATTTTTTCGTATTCAATTAATTTCATTGTATGTAATCAATGTCGTGAAGTCAAGCAGAGGATGAGCAAGATTACACAACTGAAAAGTTCCCTATTCAATTCCCCAATCCACTTCTTCAAGCCCGGCCTGTTTAAGTAATTCATTGGTCTTCGAAAAAGGCTTGCTCCCAAAAAAACCCCGATGTGCAGATAATGGACTAGGGTGCGGCGATTTAATGATGTAATGCTTTGACGTATCAATAAGCTCCTGTTTTCTTTGTGCAGCAGCACCCCACAGAATGTAAACAACAGGATTTTCTTTTTGATTTAACGTCTCAATCACACGATTCGTGAAGATTTCCCAACCCATTCCTTTATGTGAATGTGCTTGTCCAGCTCTAACTGTTAGAACCGTATTCAAAAGGAGCACGCCTTGTTTTGTCCAACTGTGTAAATAGCCGTGGTTCGGTATGGAGCAGCCTATATCATTCTGTAATTCAATGAAAATATTTTTTAATGAAGGTGGCTGCGGCACCCCAGGTTTCACGGAAAAACTTAGGCCATGCGCCTGATTCGGACCATGGTACGGATCCTGCCCCAGTATTACTACCTTTACATGCTCAAAAGAGGTCGAGTGAAGTGCGTTAAAAATATCATGCATATTTGGATATACCGTCCGGGTAGCATACTCCTCCTTCAAAAATTCCCGCAGCTTGAGATAATAAGGCTTGCTAAATTCCTCACTTAAAAAGTCAGCCCAATCATTTTCCAAAATCTGTTTAGCCATATCTATCATCCTTTTCATTAATGATGTTATACCAATAGTAAACTAGAAAATTTTGATGGTGCAACCGATTTGTACCGAATAGTAGCACTTATTGAAGCAAACTTCTTAGGGGAGCTATCTTTTTTATAAAGTTCGGGGGATGACTAGGCACCTGTGATTCTTAGGTGATGAAATACAGGACAAACGCGATAAAAATTGGTAAACTTCTTATTATGAAGGAAGGGCTGGAAAGGTGATTCGATGGAAGAGATTGTTTTAGTAAGTATCGCAGTTATTTTTGTAGTAGGTATATTTTCGCAATGGCTTGCTTGGCGGATACAATGGCCTTCCATTGTTATCATGTCCATTGCCGGCCTACTGCTGGGACCTATTTTTGGTTTGTTCAACCCACAGGAAGCGTTGGGCGATCTATACAGCCCATTAATTTCATTAGCCGTTGCCATCGTTTTATTTGAAGGCAGCTCCAGTCTTGATATCCGTGAGATAAAAGGAATATCCAAATCGGTCTTCCGTATTGTAACAGGCGGAGCATTCATTGCCTGGATTGCTGGTGCACTTGCCGCCCATTTCATCGCCGGCTTAAGTTTGGAAATTTCCTTTATTATCGGCGGTTTATTTGTCGTAACAGGGCCAACTGTCATTATTCCATTATTGCGGAATGCAAAATTAAAACCAAGGATAGCAGCTGTTCTTAAATGGGAAGGTATTATTGTCGATCCCTTTGGTCCATTACTCGCACTATTTGCCTATGAAGTCATTAAAGTCCTGACGACCGATACACTGCATTTCGATTATATGCTGCATTTCTTTTTCAACGCATTCATTGCCGTCATTTTTGGTTATGTGATCGGCATGATTGTCAGCATTATGGTCAGCAAGGGAGTCTTCCCGGAATATTTAAAATCTCCCATTATACTCGCATTTGTGCTGCTTTGTTTTACCATGGCAGAGGTTGTCATGCATGAAACAGGCATGCTCGCTGTCACAGTAATGGGATTGACACTCGCCCGAACGAAACGCTATGTAACATCAATCGGTAATGTCAGTCATTTTGTTGAAAATATATCGGTAATGCTTACATCAACTATCTTTATCTTGCTTACGGCTTCCCTCTCAAGGGAGACGATTGCCGAAATTTTCACATTGCCAATTATCGGATTCGTGCTTGTCATGCTTTTTATTGTGCGACCGTTATCTATCTGGATCGCAACGATTGGTACCGAGCTCACGAAGGCGGAAAAAACGCTTGTCAGTTGGGTGGCGCCAAGAGGGGTTGTTGCCCTGACCGTTTCTGGATACTTTGCAGCAATTCTTCTTGATGATGGTCATGAAGGTGCCGAAATGCTTACAACATTAACATTTGCACTCGTATTTATAACCGTATGCGCCCATGGTTTCACCTTGAGCCCAATCGCTAAAAAACTCGGACTTGCCAACAATGCGCCACCAGGGATTCTGATTATCGGATCAAGCAGCTTTTCTATTGCACTTGCCGATTACTTGCGAAAACTTGATATCCCTGTTTTAATCAGTGATACGTCTGAAGGAAGATTACGTGGTGCGGCTGATAAAGATATTCCAACCTATCACGGACAGATTCTCGCTGAACATGCCGAGTTTGAGGTTGACCTCACACCATATGAAACGATTCTTTCCATGACAGGTGATAATGCTTATAACGCACTGGTCAGTCAATCCTATGCACCGGAGTTCGGTTACAATAATACCTTTTCGCTTCCAAGCGGTAACATAAACAAGGACGATCCGGACGGTATAACGATTTCACTGCGAGCACATCTGTTATTTGCGGAGGATGCCATTTTTACAGAATTAAATCGAAAAATAAATACCAACTATTCGATACAATCGATAAACATCCAGGAAAAAAATAAAATAGTAAAGGACACGATTCCAGAGGATGTCACACCATTATTGATTGTAAAAGAAAACAAAACCATTCAGGTTATTACATTAAGGAAAAAATTTGTGCTTGATGTGGGGGATAAGCTTGTGGTTTTGAAGAAAGTTCAGGATTAAACAGGAAATGATTTGAGTGAAAAAGGAAGCCATTCGCTGTTTTAGGACAAAAGAATGGCTTCCTTTTCAATGCCTGAACCCTCTTAGTACAAAACGGTTATTTTATCGTGAATAGTTGACTCATCACAATCATGTCGAAAAAGTATGACTGCATATCCAAGAATACTTTTTGTTTCAGGTAGTAGACTCATTGTCACAATAGTAAAAATGCAATGGGCGTTACGATCACTATTGTCAGGATCGTTCGTTCCACCCAAATAACGAGTAATTTCGGAATACTAACTGGTATTTCCGTCGATAAAATACAAGGAACCAGCGCGGAAAAAAATATGATGGCTGAAACGGATAAGACAGCGACCACAAATTTAGTGACAAGAGCAGCGTTCGTTACTAGCAATGCCGGTAAAAACATTTCAGCTATCTCAATTGCTGATGCTTTTGCAGCGAGTAATGGCTCCGGCAATTGAACCAGCCATGTAAACGGAAGGAAAATGTACCCAAGTATATCAAATACAGGTGTATACGTTGCTAAAACCAGCCCAAGTAACCCAACTGATAATATAGACGGCAATATCGCTGCTGTCATAATGATTCCGTCCTTCAAATTCAGCAGTACATTTTTCAAAAGCGGTAAAGCACTTTCAGAAGCCTCCATCCCTTGCTTCCAGGCCTCCTTGAAGCGATTTCCTTTCACCTTTTGTTCTGGTAATCCTTCACCATCATAGTATTCATCGCTCATTTTATTTAGCGGCCAAATCCGAACGGTGATAGCGGTTACAAGAAAAGTTACTACTAATGTTACCCAAAAATAAGTGTTCCATATATCCATTAACCCCAACGTTTTTGCAACGACAATCATAAATGTTGCGGAAACAGTCGAAAATCCTGTTGCAATTATGGTTGCTTCTTTTATTGTATATTTTCCTTCTTTAAATACTTTGTTCGTAATTAGTAACCCAATCGAATAACTGCCAACGAATGATGCAACAGCGTCAATTGCGGAGCGTCCAGGTGTTTTCCAGACCGGGCGCATAATAGGCTGCACCAGTACCCCGATAAATTCAAGAAATCCATACCCTACCAATAGTGCAAGGAATACTGCACCAATCGGAACTAATATCCCCACGGAAGTAACCAGACTGTCAAATAGGAATGGACCCATGTCCGGATCGAACAACCAACTCGGTCCAAAATCGAATACAAGCATAAATGCTACACCCATACCAATAATCTTAAAAATGGATAAACCTATGTTTACAGCGTCTTTGTTCCATGTTTTATTAATGAACGGATATATTGCACCAAAAATGATTACAAGCAAGATGTAATATGGAATGATTGAAGGGACAGTTTCTTCAACAAATGTTACCATATGGTCTAACGGAATGGTTGAAGTCCCATTTAATGTGATAGGTATAAAAAAAGTAAATGCACCAATGAAACTGTAAATCAGAAATTTGAGTATATTTTTCCCATTCGTACTCTCATTTTTGAGCGCAACACGTTGAGGATTTTCCATTGTAAAACCTCCCGATTCAAATTTGGTTTTTCATTTTGCAGTTGTCTATCTACTGGCTTCCCTCCTTGAAACATTTTCAAGATAAATTAGCCCATAATTTTAATCGTGCTCAAACCCCTGCAGGGAAAAACATACTTGATCCAAGTATACGAACCGTTTTCATTAATAAAAAGAGAGAGTGCAAAGCTTGTCTCTAGCAGAGTTCCAAAACAATGCGCTTCATCCCACTGTAAAAAACCTACCACAAGCCAGTCATTTATTGTAAAAATTAATGCAATCAGATTTTACCGTAAAAGTCAAATAACTAATTGACCAATTTTATTTTCCAATATATCTAAAACTTTTTCTGTTTTTATTAGTGTCTCTACCTTTTTAATATCGTCATACAATACCTTATCTTCCTCCAATTTTGGTATATAGCTTCTTAAAAAATTGTATACTGTTTCTATACCCGTGCTTGATCTTAATGGTCTTAAAAACTCTAAACCTTGGCATGCACACATTAACTCAATACCCATTACTCTTTGTGTATTAGCAATTACTTTCAAAACTTTTAAAGAAGCTGAAGTACCCATACTGACGTGATCCTCTTGTCCTGCCGCAGTAGGAATAGAATCAACAACCGCTGGATGAGAATAAAGTTTATTGTCAGAAACCAAAGCTGCAGCAACATATTGTGGAATCATATAACCTGAATTAACCCCACTATTTTCAACTAAAAAAGGAGGTAATTCACTGTATTGAGATGATACAAGTCTAAAAATTCTTCTCTCTGAGATATTGGCTGTCTCTGATAAAGAAATTGCAAGAAAATCTAAAGCCATAGCAACCGACTCACCATGACAGTTTGCTGATGATACCGAATCACCCTCAGAGACAAAGATTAGTGGATTATCTGTTGCTGAATTCATCTCTCTTTCAATAACTTGCTTAGCATAATTAAGTGCATCCTTACAAGCTCCATGAACTTGTGGAATTGCCCTTATGCTAAGAGCATCTTGGGTTCTATGATTCTTAAATTTCTCTGCTATTTCACTGCCAGATAATAACCTGTTCAAATTGTAAATAGTTGATTTTAGACCAGGGTGAGGTTTTACATCACCTAGTCTTACATCAAAAGCAAGGTTTGTTCCCTTTAATGCTTCAAAACTCACCATAGAAGCAAGATCAGCAATTTTAAGAACATTAATTGCATCATATATTGCAATGGCACCAATTGCAGTCATATCTACTGTTCCATTAATTAAACTTAAGCCCTCCTTTTCATAAAGGGAAATGGGTTTTAATCCAGCTCTTTTTAAAGCTATATCTCCTTTTAATAATTCACCCTTATAATAGGCTTCCCCCTCTCCTAAAAGAACCAAACTAATATGTGCCTGATAGCTCAGGTATCCTAGCGATCCATCTCTTGGAACTTTTGGAACTATATTATGATTCACTAATTTAACCAAGGCTTGAACTGTTTCCAATCTGATCCCTGAATAGCCTGACGATAAGTTTTTAATCATCATTACCATTACTGCTTTTACTAATTCCATATCCAAGGGGGCACCAACCCCGCAGGCATGACTACGAATTAGATTTTTTTGCAATTTCCTGGATTCGGCTTTGCTCACCCTTACTTTGCTATTATCACCAACACCAGTTGTAATACCGTAAACTACACGTTGTTCATCAACAAACTTATCTATTAAATCTCTTGCCTGGATTATTTTACCTTCGACCTCTTTTGACAATTCTATTGGTACATTATGTCTTGCTATCGAAATTAAATCCTCAATACTTAGATCTCCCGCAGATATACTTATTATTTTTTTATCAGTCCTCACAAACTTCACCTCAACAGATAGATTAATAGTATTATGAAATATTTAATCAAAAATCATCATTCAACTACTTTTTTTCTCTTTTACATTTGAGGGTTCTATTTGGTGGCTTAAGAAATCGGACTTGTCATTTTTCAAAATTGCCTTTGTACTAGCAAATAGTTGAAGGATTATTAAGAAAAGAACCGGAAAACCAGCCACTGTTGCCATCTGTTTCACAGCATCAATGCCGCTTATTTCACCACCGGTTCCGGAAGTGACTGTTAATAGAGCCATTATACCCATAATTGATCCCCAAAAGATTTTTACTCTTGCAGGCGGTTCAGGGTCTTCAATCGTATTTCCAGTTGTAGTTAGCGATGACATAGTTGTAGTTAATGAATCGGCTAATGTTGTAAAAGAAAGGTAAATTGCAACTAGTACCACCCAACCAATAAATACCGAAAAGGGAAACTCCTCCAAGAAGGCAAAAAGCGACAATGGTATACCACCTTCTTCGTTACTAATAATATTCCACAACTGGCCATCACCCTTCCAGTCAAAATACATTGCAGCCCCACCAAAAACCCAAAACCACAATGCACCAAATGCTGCTGGTAATAACAAATTTAAGGATACAAATTGCCTCAGAGTTCTACCATAGGACAACCTTGCCAGAAACATTCCGATTAGAGGAGCATTTGCCCCCCATAGTGCCCATTCAAAAATTGGCCAGTCCTTTGGCCAACTAGCCCCTTCCATAGGACTCAACCATAAATGCATCTCTGCCATAGAACCTAAATATTTCCCCGTTCCTTGTACACCAATATTTAACATATAAGCAGTTGGCCCCATTATGAATACAAAGGCTAATAAAAACATAAAAATTTTTGTATTGTTATCGGCTAAAAATCTAATGCCCTTTTCAATTCCTGTATAGCTAGAAATAATATAAGTAATGGTTATTGCAATAACCATAATTCCCCATAATATCGGCCCATTACTTATTGATGTATAATGAGCTATTCCACTACTGATTTGCAATACCCCTTCCCCAAGTATCGCCGACATAGCGCCAGCAATCGCAAACATACACAAATTATCAACAATAGTACCTGTTATCCCAAAAGCCCTTTTACCAATAATCGGATAAAGAGTAGAACTTACATTATAGGGAAGCTTTAGATTATAATGTGCATAGGCTACTGCAATACCACAAATGACATAAAGAGAATAAGGACCAAGTGTCCATTGCATCATTACTGCAGCAATTGAAAAGGTAGCTGCCTCCTCTGTACCTGGTAATATTCCCAGTGCCTCTGGTGGACTCATAAAATGTGTAAGAGGCTCTGCCGTTCCCCAGAATAATAGCCCCGTACCAATTCCACCCGTTAGGGAAATAGCAAACCACTCCCATTTTTTTATAGTTGGTTTCGCCTCTTTCCCACCAATCTTTATCTTTCCATATTTCGAAAAACCCAAGAATAAGCAAATAAAGATTAATAAAAAAGTAATTAAACTAAATAACCAGCCAAAATTATTAAATGCAAAGTTGACAATATTAGTTTGTATGTTGTAAAAACTAGTGGGAGCAATGATCCCAACAAGTACTGTTCCAACCAGCAAAATTGCCATTGGCAAAAAAACTCCCCAGCGTATTTTCTTACCATTCATTTCATTACTCCCCCTTCTATTTCAAAAATTTTTACTGTAACTGTTTACCCAAAACTACTGACTTCCCTCCTTTAACCACAGTATCAATGTGGTTCATTCCATATTTGTACGACAGCATTAAATAGTTTGGCACGTTAAAAATGGCGATATCTGCTTTTTTACCTGCCTCCAGACTTCCAACACTATCAGCACACCCAATTGCATGAGCGGCATTAATCGTCGTTGCTGTAAGAACTTCCTCAGGTGTCATGCCCATTTTCAAACAGCCCAAATTCATAATAAATTGCAGCGATAACGTTGGTGATGAACCAGGATTTGCATCTGTCGATAATGCAACAGGGACGCCGTTATCTATCATTTTTCTTGCCTGCGCAAACTCTGCCATTAGAAAAAATGCTGTACCTGGTAGCAGGACGCCTATCACGCCACTTTCTGCCATCTGTTTAATTCCTTCATCAGACGCCTTAAGCAAATGATCAGCTGAAATCGCCCCAACTTCTGTTGCTAATTCAGCACCTCCATAAGGCTCAATTTCATCAGCATGTATTTTAGGTATCAGACCGTGTGCCTTACCGGCATTTAATATTCTGCGTGATTGCTCCGGTGTAAACACACCACGTTCACAAAACACATCATTAAATGTCGCAAGCCCTTTTCTCGCAACTTCTGGAATCATTTCATTTACAACCCGGTCAACAAAAGTATCCGGATTATCTCTCTCATCAACTGGAACTGCATGGGCACCCATGAAAGTAGAAACGATATCAACTGGATGATCTGCATTTAGCTTTTTTGCAACCTCCAGCTGTTTTAATTCATGCTCCAATGACAGCCCGTAACCGCTTTTTGCTTCTACCGTTGTGACACCATATTCTAAAAAGGTGTCTAAACGCTGCTTCGATTCTTCATACAACTGATCAAAGCTGGCTTGTTTTGTTGCTTTTGTTGTCGCATGAATACCGCCCCCGGCATTCATAATTTCCATGTACGACTTGCCTTTAAGGCGCATGGCATATTCGCTTTCTCTGGTTCCTGCATGAACAAGGTGTGTATGTGGATCAATAAGACCTGGTGTTACAATTTTATTAATTGCATCAATATGTTCAGCTTCTGCGATTAATTCTTGATAATCTTGCGCAATAGCCTCGTGTTTCGCTACCGCTAAAATTTTCCCATCTTTTGCAAGCAGACTTCCATTTTCAATGACATTCAGTTGACTCATATTGTCTTTTTTCGCCGGTTTATCTGTATGGCCTTTCATCGTAATTAATTGTGCAGCATTTTTTACAAATACGAGTTGTGACATTCATCTTACTCTCCTTTATTACGTAACATTGGGATATGAACCCCTTTTTCACGTGCTGTTTTTTCCGCAAGTTCGTATCCTGCATCAACGTGCCTTGCTACACCCATTCCGGGATCTGTTGTGAGAACTCTTTCCAAACGTTCCTCCGCTTCCTTTGTTCCATCCGCAACAATTACCATCCCAGCATGAAGGGAATATCCCATTCCGACACCACCGCCATGATGGACACTAACCCAGCTGGCACCGCCAACACTATTAATAAGAGCATTTAATATTGGCCAATCAGCAACAGCATCACTACCGTCCTTCATTGCTTCTGTCTCCCGATTCGGGGATGCAACAGAACCAGAGTCCAAATGGTCCCGGCCAATTACAATTGGTGCTTTTAATTCTCCGCTCGCTACCATATCGTTAATAATTTTGCCGAAACGGGCACGCTCCCCATATCCAAGCCAGCAAATTCGGGATGGCAAGCCTTGAAAACTGACTTTTTCCCTTGCCATACGAATCCATTTGCATAAAGATTCGTTGTAGCTAAATTCTTTTAATATCACTTCATCTGTTTTATAGATATCTTCTGGATCACCGGATAATGCTACCCAACGAAACGGACCTTTTCCTTCACAAAACTGTGGTCGGATATATGCGGGTACAAAACCTGGAAAATCAAATGCATTTTCGACACCTTCATCTTTTGCAACCTGGCGTATGTTGTTGCCATAATCAAACGTAACCGCATTCTTTTGTTGCATTTCCAGCATAGCCTCGACATGCCGGGCGATACTTTGTTTCGATCGTTTCAGATACTTATCCGGATCATTTTTACGTAAGTCTGCAGATTCTTCTACTGTCAGGCCTGTTGGTACATAGCCATTAAGCGGATCATGTGATGATGTCTGATCGGTTAATACATCTGGAATAAATCCTTTTTCAATCATTTTTGAAAGTAATTCTGCTGCATTTCCTAATAATCCAATTGAAAGTGCCTTACCTCGATCCCGAGCTTGTTCTGCCAGTTTAATAGCTTCATCTAAATTATCTGTCTGGGTATCAAGGTATTTTGTTTCCAGCCGGCGGTTAATTCGATGCTGATCTGCTTCAATCGCAATACAAACGCCTTCATTCAAGGTAACTGCTAATGGCTGCGCTCCACCCATACCACCAAGTCCGGCAGTTACCGTAATGGTGCCTTGCAAACTACCGTCAAAATGCTGTCGTGCACATTCCGCAAATGTTTCGTATGTTCCTTGCAATATCCCTTGACTTCCAATGTAAATCCAGCTCCCAGCCGTCATCTGTCCGTACATCATTAAACCTTTCTTATCCAATTCATTAAAATGTTCCCAATTTGCCCATGCAGGTACGAGGTTGGAATTAGCAATCAAAACCTTTGGCGCATCTTTATGAGTACGAAAGACGGCAACCGGTTTTCCTGATTGAACTAATAGTGTTTCATTATCTTCAAGTACTTTTAACTCTCTAACAATCGCATCGTAACAACCCCAATTTCTGGCGGCTTTTCCAATTCCGCCATACACCACTAATTCATCAGGATTTTCTGCAACGTCTGCATGAAGATTATTATTCAGCATACGTAAAGCTGCTTCCTGCAACCACCCTTTTGTATGAAGCTCAGTTCCGCGATATTGTTTAACCTTGTTTTTTTCTTTTATAGTCATCCAAACATCTCCCTTTCTTAGTCGTTATATCATTGCCAGCTTTTCCTTAAGACTAAAACTTTTCATAGTTTCCGCTACCAAATAAGCAGCAAGACGTACTGTCTTATCATTCTCATCTACATTCGGATTAACCTCAGATATATCAAAACTGATGGTATTTTTTTTTGCTGCAATGTACTTTAATAAACGCTTTACAATCTTCGGGTCTAATCCTAGTGGTGATGGAGCACTTACACCTGGTGCTGCTGAAGATATGATGGAATCAGTACATAAGGTCATGATAATGGAATCATATTTTTTTATGAATTCATCGATTTTCTCGTACGTATTTTGAATGTTATTCAGATTGATATCTTCTTCAAGGACGTATTGACAGCCAAAATCCTTCGCAGCTTGAAACAGTGATCTGGTGTTGCCAAATTCTTGAATACCCAGGCACAAATACCCTGCCTTAACATCTTGCTCTAATATTTGTCTGAACATTGTTCCCGATGAGGGCAATTTATCACTCCGTAAATCGAAATGTGCATCAATATTCACAATACCTATTGTTTTATCAGCTGAAAAATATTCCCTCACCCCCAAATAATGCCCGTAAAATGTTTCATGCCCTCCACCTAGAATGATTGGTGTTTTATGATGGAGCAATAGACTATAAACCTTTTTACCGAGTTCCTCCTGAGCCTTTTCCAATTGGTCGTCTTCACAAATAACGTTTCCATAATCAATTGTTTCCATATTTCGGTTGAGATTGTACGGTAACTTTGCCAGATGTTTTCTTATCTCATCCGGTGCTAAGCTTGCCCCAGCCCTTCCTTTATTTCTTCTTACACCTTCATCACTTGCAAAACCTATAAATCCGAACGCGGATTCACTTTGTTTTAACTTATCAATATTTTGGAGTTTAATCACTTGGTGAAAACGATAATCGGACGCATTATCACTATCAATTCTTCCACTCCAAAGATCTCCGTTTGCTAATCTATAAATAGTTAATCACCCTCGCCCACCGTAAATTCAGAATTTATTCTCTTTATTTAAAATTATAGTTAGTCTATACTATAAATACAAATACATATTTATTATATTTCGATAGTTTTTGACTATAGGAGGAAAAGTATGGATATAAAACAATTGCAATATTTTGTTGCTATCGTGGATCAGTCAACCTTTACGAAGGCTGCTAATACACTTCATATTTCACAGCCCTCATTAAGTGCTGCAATCAAAAAGCTGGAAATGGAAGCTGGCTTTCCTTTGTTTGATAGGGCTTCCAGAAATATAGGAATTACAAAAGAGGGAAAAATATTATATCAGGAAGCAAAGAAACTACTGAGACATTATGAAACTGTATCCGATGAAATGCTTCGCTTAAGAGAAGAAGGCCCGCTGGAACTGTCAATCGGGCTTATTGAATCCTCCATGTTTTTTGTACCAAAAATCTTAACTGTTTTTAAACGAGAATTTTCAAATGTTCGTATTAGTTTACTTGAAACATTAAGTCTGAGTGATGTGGAAAAGGCATTGAATAATTTCAATATTCACTTAGCCATTACAAACCAATATATTCAAAATGAGGATATCGAAACAATACCAATTTATAAGGAAAATTTAGTTGCACTTCTTCCTCTTGGTCATTACTTAGAAAACAAGGATTATCTGCAAATAAAAGATTTGGAAGGAGAAGTTTTTATCGTCAGCAAGGAGGGTTTCCAAACAAGAAAAGACATTTTGAATGCGTTCAAGAAATCTGGTATTAATCCGAATATTCAATTTGAGATTGAACGATTTGAAACGGGTTGCAGTTTAGTGGAAAACAATTTGGGAATCACCATCGTTCCGGAAAATTATGTTCGATATGCTAAAAAACATGAATGTAGTATTAAACCAATTGACAATTCTAATATCTCAAGAACGGTTTATATTGCATATGATAAAAACCGATATCTATCACCATTAGTTATGCGTTTTATATTATTAATCAGGAGTTTTTTTGAAAATGAGATTAATCGGGAAAAACTTTAACAGATTTTTGAAAGCTTTTTAAAGATACCATTTGTGTTTAGCTATTTTCAGAGTTTGTTTCGAGTAAACTAAAATTAAAAAACAAATGATAAAAGCCCGCCACCAAAATCTCCCGGCAACAGGCTTCCGTTCATTACAGCTTAATCCGCTCCCTATACCTATCAATCAACCGCTGATTATGCTCATCTGCTCCCTCAATGTTTCCACTTAAAAATACTGGTGGTGTAAAGCCATTTTCAGCCATCAATTTAATCGATTCCGCAAAAATGGCATTTAGGATTGCTGCGCCTATTACCGTGGAGGTTGGTGAAAAGTTTACATCCACCTTGTCATGTGATAAAAGTGCATCGCCGACTGGTGCATGATTGTTAATAACCAGGTCCACAGCGTCATATAAATGGTCACCACTGCTATGGCGTGAGGCTTGGCTTGATGAATAGGCAATCGATGTAATCCCAATCACATAAGCACCTTGCTTTTTGGCCATACGTGCAACATCTACTGGAACAGGGTTTCTTCCTGATGTCGAAATAACAATCATGACATCCCCTTCTCGAATATCCTGTTCTTCCATAAATAGCTTAGCATAATCATTTTTTCGTTCGAATGAAGAGGAACGCACTGCACCTTCGTGAAGCATTAACGGTTCATGCAAGATAGGGTGAATTGGTACAAGACCACCTGCACGATAGTAAACTTCTTCCGTTAAAATATGGGAATGACCGCATCCAAACAGATGGATCACGCCACCAGCTTGAATGGCGTCTGCAACCTTTTGTGCTGCTTTATGCATAACATCATGTTCGTCTTTTTCAACAACCGCTAATAAATCCGTAATTTTACTGAAGTAACAATCAATCATGATAATTCCTCCACTATTCCGATAATTTCCCTTACTTTAGCCGGGATTGTTTTCCCTGTTTCCTTGTCAATTGTTGAACCGAAAATATGTGGCATAAAGAATTCAATATTCATATCCTTTACACCCTCGATGATAGCTTTAATATTACCTGCATCGATTCCACCAGCAGGCTCAACACCACGAATCCCTTTTTTCGCTGCTAGTTTCGTTAAATAAATGAGTTCATCTATATGCTGTGTTCCTTTTACAGGCATCATCTTAATACTTTCTATTCCTAGACTTACTACAATATCAATGAACTCATCGACTTGTAATACATTACCTGAATTGGCTAAACGAACTTTTCCAACCTCGCCAGTTGGTTGAACAAGTGCATTTACCAATTGCTTTGAGTTATTTTTTCCATCTAAAAAACCTTTTGCATAGGCAGCTGTTTCAAATGGTTGGTTTAAATGCCCGGGCAGCGAAGCTGATGCAATATCCAATACTTTCTTCCAATTAGCTGTATTCCCTCCGCCACCAAGACCAATGCTTACCACTTTCGCAACCGATTTAAGCTCTTTTACCTTTTTTGCTGCTTCAGCAACCGAATTAAACTTATCAGAAACAATTCCTGGCACTACATATCCAGATCCAGCTTCCATAATGTCCGCTGCATTTGCAGCATCGCTTGCCAAAAAATTAAATAAAAATTTATCAAAAAGTTTTTCTTCCATCCTATACTCCACCTTTTCCAACATAGCATCTTTTTCACTGCAAAGGATTCTTACATGTTAATAAGCTTGACCATATTCTCTAAGGAAATGTCAACAATGTATTTTCCTTTTTCCTTCGTAGCGAGTTTTGCATCACCTAACACTGCTGTTTTGGTAAATTCCTCCCACGGTGTAGGCGTAACATCAGCATGCATTGGTATATCCGGTATATCCGTAATTGCTTTATCCATCTCAACATATTCAGGCGCTAAATAGAGCATATAAGAGGTTTCAATCTCACAAGCATGAAAATACGTACTATGAGCTGAATCCGTTTCCCGAACCTCCGCCGCAGCCTGATTCATACCAGGATAAAAGAAATAAAATACACGCATTTCTGGACATGTTTCGTATAAGGCACGGGCCGCTTCTTTTAGCGCGGTGCCATTTCCCAAATGTCCATTTACCATTGCAAATGTTGCGAATCCTTGTTTATAAAGGCTCTCCCCAATATCGACAAGCATATGAATGAGTGCATCATTACTTATATTGATACTACCTGGAAAGTTACGTAAACTCCATACTTGACCATATGGTAATGTTGGTAATTGCAAGCCATTTACACGTTCAGCCAACTTTGCTGATAATCGCTCCGCTAGTAAATTGTCTGTCCCTAATGGTAAATGGGGTCCGTGTGCTTCCACTGCCCCGATTGGTAAAATAGCTATTTTGGATTGATCGATCTTATCCTTTACTTCATACGAATTTTGATATTGAAATTCCATCTTGCTTCACCATCCAATCCGGTATAAGAAAATAATTATTTTTTAAACGTAAAGCAACGTGCAGGATTTTGGACGAAAAATTTATCAATTAATTTCCTGCCATCAAATCCATTTCGATCTGCTTCCTCAATAAAACGTGGAACCCATTTTCCAATAATATTTTCTAACCCCAACCCATAATCATAGTGCTTGTAATAAGATTTGCGGGCTGTATCACCACTAACCAGGATTTGATCTTCATAGCCTTTTTTAACTAGCTCTAATATACATTGAATTCGCGTACTTTCTGGAGCATATTTGATTTTGGAGATGCCATCAAAGGAAAGCAATGCCCCCGTTTGCGCTATCTTTTCATGGTAAAAAGGATCCGGATTGCGGTCCATATGACCAAAGCTGATATATTCCAGATTAACCCCTTCACTCTTTAAAAGTTCAACTTGTTCAAGCCCCATTGTACCGGCTTCCGTATGAGAATGTAACGGTGCCTTCGTTTCATGATGCGCTCTTGCTACTGCGCGTAATGTCTTTTCTTCTAATGGTGTTATTCTGTTGTAGCCCGTACCAAATTTCACTTGGCCGCCGCGGATATTGGTTCCTTCCAGTCCGTCTTCAATTTCCCGAATGACAAAATCAGCAAGCTCATTGATTGATTTTGCATCAATCCATTGATAATACGTGTTAAAATCGCCTGTTACTTTTTTTACATGTTCAGGTATGGGCGCATCCCACAAAAAACTTTTATTAAAACCTGCTGTTCCAATTATCGTAACGCCAGTTTCCTCAGCAATTTCTTTTACCGCCATTACATCACGACCGTAATCAACAGCGGTTGCATCAACAATTGCTTGTCCACCAAGGTTTTTGAAATCCTGTACATCAAGCTTGGATTTCTCTTTATCATCAAGCAGCAGATCGTCAGCCTTTTGCTCCACCCAATACGGCGGTCTGCATACAATATGTTCATGTGAATACGTGAAGCCCAACTTGGAAGGTTCAATGTCACCATGAAATGTCCGAATAAAACTCATTTGTTATCACTCCTAATAAAAATATCACTTTTTTTATTAAATGGGAAAAAGGGGAATATTTCTTTCCCCACTTAATTAGAAAAATAATTGTGCTAAGAATCGAATGATTGGTCCTAAGATAAACATATCGGAATCCGCGGCCCACATTGCCGTGTCTGGTACTGTATCAGGCAGAAGCATTTTAACCATAACGAATTGCCCCCATGCAACAACCGTAGCAGTAATGAATCCTCCCATTAATGCTCCTCTTACACCACCCGTCGCATTCCCAAATACACCAGCTGTTGCGGAGTGGAAGAACAAGACAATCATCGTTGGAACGAAGACATATCCAACTGTATTTCCTAACACAACGAGCCAGATTAAAGCACCAACAAATGAACCTAAGAAACCTAAAATAACCGCATTTGGTGCATACGGAAAAACAATTGGGCCATCCAGTGCCGGTTTTGCACCTGGCACGATCTTTGTTGCAATCCCTTTAAATGCAGGTACCATTTCACCAATAAACATCCGGACCCCTAGTAAAACGACTGCAATACCGGCAGCGAATGTAAACGATTGAATGATTGCATACACAATAAAGTTCTGATCCCCAGCTGCTGCAACTAATTCTTCTGCGCCTGGTGTATCTTTAAAGGAGATAATGATTGCACCGACTAAAAACAATAATCCCATCGTTAAAGCCGTAATAACGTTTGAATCCCTCAGAAAGTCCAAGCCCTTTGGCAGCTTGATTTTTTCGGAATCATTTTCTTTGTTTCCCAGCCATTTACCTGCAAAAGCACTTAACAATGCAACAGACGCCGATGTATGTCCGAGTGCAACGTTGTCATTCCCGGTAATCTTACGCATAAATGGTTGTGTTAACGCAGGCTGGATTGTCCAATAGATCCCCATGATTACTGCCAGAAAGATGACAAGCTTACCAAATGACACATCACCCGCTGCCTGAATGGTAACACCTGCAAAAATGGTTGTTGTCCAAAACATCATATGACCCGTTAAATAAATGAATTTTAATTTGGTAAAACGTGCCAATAATACGTTAATAACAAATCCAAGTGTCATTGCCAATGCAACAGCACTGCCGTATTTTGCGTTGAACCCTTCCTGTCCCATGAAATCTCCAAGCGGTTCCGCTGAAAGATTGAATACTTCTTTCCATAGTGGTTCAAATATTGTTAACGCATCCGTGATCACACCTGAACCTGCACTAATAATTAAGAATCCAATAACGGCTTTAAACGTTCCGCTAATAACCTGGCTGGCATTTTTCTTCTGTAGCAACAATCCTAAAAGAACGATAAATCCCAGCAAGATGGCAGCTTGGCCAAAAATATTTGTGGCGATCCAAAAAATTGCATCCATTCCCGATTCCCTCCCCTAAAACATCTATTAACTTACCATGTTTTCATCGATAGCTTGGTTGATTTCATCCATATCAAAGTAATTATTAACGATGATTACTTTCGCACTGTGCTGTTGTAAGCTTTCCGCAAGCTCATTACTTGTAATGATATAATCCGCTTGCATACTTGAAGCTGTCGAAACATCGGTATGTTCAATATCCGCTTGAATTCCTTTTTCTCCAAGTGCTTGCTCCACATTCATTCGCAAAATTAAACTCGTTCCTTGTCCTAATCCACAAACTGTCAAAACTTTTATCATTGTTTATCGCTCCATTTCTAAGATGTTTTTTATATCTTCATAACTTGCAGCAGCAGTTAATTTATCAACGTTATGACGATCATTTAACAGACCTGTCAGTTCTTTCAATAACGTTAAATGTTCATCACTTGAGGACGCACCTAGACCAAACACAAGACGTACCGGATCGTTCGATGCATGTCCAAACACGACCGGTTTTTTTAATTGTACAAATGAAACAGAAGCTTCCTTTACCCCATCTTCCGGCCGAGCATGCGGAATAGCAATATGTGGGGCCAGTACAAAATAGGGGCCATTTTCTTGATACGCTTGTTTCATTGCTTCAATATATGTCTGTTCGACCAGCCCCTCCTGAAAAAGAAGACTCCCCGCAGCTTCAATTGCCTCTTTCGCGTCCGATACTTCAACCCCAACCTTTACAATACTTCGTTCTAAAAACCTCATCATACTCACACCTATCTTTATGTTGTTAGCCTATGCCTGTGCGTGTAATAATTTTATAATTTGCCTCTTATCTGTTGTCTCGATCATTTTCTGTTTACGGGCTTTGTCAGTGAACAGCTTGGTTAACTGTGACAAAGCTTTTAAATGCTGTTCATTATCCCATGAAGCCAAGACAATAATGACACTGGCGGCTTTTCCTAAAATGTCGACTGGTTCTTCTAAATGCAACATACTCATCCCCGTTTTATTTACCCCATCTTCTGGACTGGCATGGGGTAAAGCAAAAAGCTCAGATATGACAATATAAGGTCCATCCTTTGAAACGTTTCTGATCATTTTCGTTATATAATTGTCCAGAATATAACCTTGCTTCAACAGTGGTTCAGCAGCTGCTTTAATTGCATCCTGCCAGTTTTCCATCTGTTTTTTCAGTACAATCCTATTTGCCGGTAAAAGCTCATACAGGTTTGGTTTCCTTGCTTCACTCTCCACTTTAAGCGGGGCATGCAAATACCTCCTCAGCTCCTGACGCAATGCTTCATCATCTTCAATGCTTGCATATCGATTAATCATATCCATCACCGTATCAACAGAATATACTTGGTGCTCAGATGAATATTCGAATAAACTGTTCACTTTTTTCAACAATTGCTCTTTGTCTTCATTATTTAAAACGGGATTGACAACAAAGACCGGAACACCTCGGTCAGGAAGCAAGATTGTCGACACAATAAAATCGACATCCAAATCCATTCCCTTATAGTCTCTCAATGAAGTTACCCCTGAGATTTCAATATTGGAAAATAAACCTTCCAATTGACTTTCCAAGAGTCGTGACGTGCCTAGCCCATTCGTACAAACGATTAATAACCTTTTACGAGACTTTTCAAGTATGACACCTTCCTTGCGCAGCCACCCACCAAAATGCATGGCAATAAAGGCAACTTCATTTTCGTGGATTGGTTGCTGAAGTAAATCTTCAAAATGGTGCATTACCTTCTTGGTAATATGGAAAACCTCAGGATAATTTTGTTTCACTAAATCCTGCAAAGCATTTTCAACTTGAATCCCATATTTAATGCGATAGTAGGCAGGTTTTAAATGCAAAAGCAGATTCTGAATCATCTGCTCAGGTTCCCGAAACTCAATTGCTGCATATAATTGAAAATCTGCAGCCATTTTCTCTACTACCTGAAGCAACGCCTTCATTTCCTGACTTTCTAATTGCGAACCCAAGTTATAATTAACCTTGGCACTAAGCAAATACTTCGCAACGTAAAATACCTCATCATTTGGGGGGGCTATATCAAACGTACGGAACGCTTGGTTGCATAATGTAATGGCACCTTTGTATTCGTCCGTCGTTTTAATTACCTCTTTTTCAATTGGATCAACTTCAACTATTTTCCCTTGCATGATTCGCTTTATAAAAAAATAAAACCAAACAACAAGATTATTCAGGACATCATCTGTAAACTCAATCTTGTATTGCCGTTCATAATCATTCAACAATTGGCGTAACCGTTTTAAGGTTTGCGCATTAAAAAGTTGGTAAGGCCGTAATGTTTGACCAGGACTAGTTGACGAAGATTCTAAACCCGATAAACGTCCATACCAGCCTTCTTCTGGGATAACCAATGATAGGTAATAAATGAGCAGGCGCCTGATATCGTTCTCATTTCCTTCAATCGTATAACCAATTTTTCGCTCTGCAAAAATACGTAGCTGGTATTCCTGCAATTCTTCTTTTAGTTTTTTTATATCGTCAAGCACTGTATTTCTGCTTACTTGAAAAAGCTCTTTCATGTCATCTAAAAAGCACGACTCATCCTGCCCAACAACATGAAGATAAATCCATGCCCTTCTCTCTAGCGGAGAAAAGGCATAATGTGCAGCTTTCGAAAAAGCGTAATTCTTCACAATTTCCTTTTTCGTCGCCTCATCTATATATAAGCCTTGTGCTCGAACCTGCTGGATCTCAGGTAAATGGTGTTCCGTCAGCCAATTGTTGATTTTTTCTAGATCATTGTAAATAGTACGACGCGATACATTTAAGATTGCAGCCAGTTTTTGTACGGAAATATAGGAATCCTGCTGAACAAGCTGATTTAAAACTGTCATACTACGTTGATCCATATTACCCCTCCTAATTATAGTTCTGGAGTAGTATGCCCTATATTCGTATTATAGACGAGGCAAAGGTTCGTGATAAGACCAAATGAACCACACCTCATTGTGCAAAATTGTACTGAATTTAAAAAACACTCTATTGATGGAAGAAGCTCTATCTTACAACATAAAAAAATGGATAATTAGGAGTTCACCTAATTACCCAGTCCATTTTACAACGTTATTTTTTAGCTTTTTTAAATATATAGGCTCCATTCAAATCCCTTGATTAGCAATCAGTGGTTTTATCATTTTTCAAAATCATACATCCATATCCTGAGGGATGTTATAATCGTATTAAGTTGTTACATAAAAAACACTATCCACAGAGGTGAACATCATGAATATAAGCTTATCCGATAAAATGAACCATTTTCAAACGTCGATTTATAACGAACTATCCAACTACAAAAAACAAAAACTCAAGGAAGGAAAAGAAATCATCGATTTGAGTGTAGGGAGCCCGGATTTGCCACCAGCCCAGTTTGTCATCGATGAAATGACCAAAAATGTTCAGGATCCTGGCCAATACGGCTATACATTGACAGGTATAGATGCACTTCATCAGGCAATTGCAGACTATTATGGAAGGCAATATGATGTTACGGTCAGCGCAACATCTGAAACCTTGATGGTTATGGGATCTCAGGACGGGCTTGTTCATTTGCCGATGGTATTAACAAATCCCGAAGATATCATCCTGTTACCCGATCCTGGATATACAGCGTATAATACTGGTGTTTCCTTAGCTGGTGCCACACCATATAGAATGCCTTTAAAAGAGGAAAATAATTTTTTACCTGACCTGGAAGCCATCCCTGAAGAAATAAGACATAAAGCAAAACTAATGGTATTAAATTTCCCGGGAAATCCAGTTCCAGCTTTAGCAACAGAGGAATTTTTCCAGCAGGTAGTCGCATTTGCCAAAAAGTATCAGATTGCTGTGCTTCACGATTTCGCTTATTCCGAGCTATATTATGAAGATGAAAAGCCGATTAGTTTCTTATCCATCGAAGGGGCAAAAGATGTTGGGGTGGAATTTAATTCATTTTCCAAAAGCTTTAATCTGGCCGGTTGCCGAATTGGTTATATCGTTGGAAATACCACAATTGTAAATGGATTAAGCCGATTAAAATCGAATCTTGACTACGGTGTATTTCACCCGATTCAAAAAACAGCAATCCGCGCCCTGGAGAATTCAGTTGACTTCAGTGAAATGTTAAGAACGGTTTATAAAAAGCGGCGAGACATCTTGGTAGCTGGGCTAAATGATTTGGGCTGGAAAGTCGAAGCGCCAAAAGCATCCATGTTCATCTGGGCAAAAGTACCAGAGCCTTTTACGTCAACACAGTTTACTTACCGATTAATTGATGAAGCAGGTATTGTAGTTGTACCGGGAAACGCATTTGGCGAAGCTGGCGAAGGTTATGTTCGGACTGGCCTCGTCCAACCCGATGAGGTTCTTAAAAAGGTTGTTGAGAAGCTGGCCACGAGTGATTTGTTTTCCCCTACAAAATTATATAAATAACTCAAGTATCGGACATGATAAATAAACCTCAACCTATGGTATAAATAGAACAGAGGTGATTTTATATCATGCTGCACCTGGATTAAGTAACGGGTTACGTAAGAATCCAGGTAATTTGTTAAAAAAGCGATCCAGAAATTCATTAATTTGTTCATCCGTTAGAAGACATTCTTCCGCAAGCATGGATCCTAATACTTCCAGTATGGTCATTAATGCTTCGGCAAAGCGAAGATCATCAAGCTCATCACAGCACATATAGAACAGCTGTCCAAGAGTTTTGGGATCTTCTTCCTCACGGGCGCTCAATGACAACATCATGTAACGCAGAAAGACAATCGTTGTATGTGCAGTCATGGAATCGTAGCTTTGACATTGAAACTCCTTGGCCAGTCGCAAATGAGATTTGACCACCTTGAAAAAGCACTCAATTTCCCAGCGCTTTCCATAAATTCGGATGGCATCTTCTTCCGTATGGGCGAGGTTGGTTGTTAAAAGTGCAAGCCACTTTTTGGAACGGTTTCGATCACGTACGAAAACAATCCGCGCCTGAATTTCATTGCCATTTTCGTCATCGTGACCAAGTCCAACTACGATGCTTGCAAGAATTTTGGCGCGACCACGCTTTTTGCGAACCTTTTTGTAAAGTTGGTTCAATGTGTAAGACTCTCCTTCATATGTATAGTGAATCTTTGGAGAACGTTTAATCATACAAACAACATGGAGAGGGTAGTTTTTCACGATTTTCGATATGATTGCCGGATAAGCAAACCAGCTATCAAAAAGAACGGTTTTCGCGCCAAGCTTTTTTGGATGAATGGAGTCCAAAAGATTGAACATTGTTTCGGTGCTCTTTTGTGTTGCCTCTTGGCGTCTATGATAACCGACTGTTCGCTTGTCTATTTTCGAGTCCATCTCTCGATAACGAGAGGCAACATTTTTGGAGCTTAAAAGCGAAAAAGCAAGTGGCATAAACGTAGCTCCATCAGACCAACCGAGTGTAAGCATACGGAAGCCTTTGAAATATCTCCCGGTTGTGTGATCTTTAACACGTGCAAGCAATTCAACGACCTTACTCCGATTGCGACTAAATAGAGAATCATCAAAGATCAGCACACGATCCCGGTCCTTGGACGTTAATGGGAGAATGTACTTTATAACGAGGTATGATCCAACACATGCAAGAAACTTACGCCAGTTATACGTAGGGTTTTTCAAAAGGTCGTATACAGTATCCTTTTGAAAATGCTTTGGAATTCGTTCGGATTCGAGTGCCCGGGAAAAGCCCATGCCATGAAGAACGAGTGCAAAAATGAATTGAACAATAATACGAGCAGAAACTCCCTTTTCCTTATGAATATTGGACTGATGCAGGAAAGTTCCAATTTTTGCTTGGGTGAAAAAACGCAGCATACGTGAATTTGATTTTTCATTTTCATTAGAATTTGGTAAAATAGTAGACAAGGAAAACATCCTTTCTTTGGTTGGTGTCGTTACCTATATTTTACCAAAGAATAGGGTGTTTTTTGTATTTTTTTGATTTGTTTTTGATAGTAAACCCTGATTTGATATGGGTTTGAACGGATTTTTTTACTCCGAAACTTGAGTAAATAAATTATAAAAGCATAAAAGACAGAATCATGGCTCTGTCTTTTATGCTTTCACTATTTAAGTGATTGCCAATGTAGTTTATAAATCAAGGACAACTAGTTTAGGTAATCAGATCCATTCCATTCCAACTTCCTTTTCTTGCTTCCTTGCTATTCAGTGCTGAGCACTTACCCAAATGAGCAATATAAATATGCTTCCCCAGCACTGAAACTTTTCAACTTAAATTCAGTCATTTCGGGATTGCGGAATTCCGAAAAAAGTTTTAAAAAAAACGAGATAGAAGCATCAGCCTCTTCTATCTCACTTAACTTTATTCGTTATTCTTTATTAGTTATTGGTACTTTTCAATTAGATACTCCGCGTTAGCTTTAAGTGTTTGATAGGCCTTTTCCGAAATTAATTCATTTTCCTTCTGATACTCTAGTAACACGTTTAGACCTTTTACGTGTTTTACAACTTTTTTGTTCAGACCTTTTTTCTCAAAAATATCTACGGTTGTCAACTGAAGTTTTAGCTGATGGATTACATTCTCATCTGAAAAAGCATCCTCTTCCTCAAGTCGCTCGACAAGTTTCAGCATTTTCGCTGCACTTGTTTCAACTCTAGCTTCAACGATTTCCCAAACCTGATTGTTTCCTGTCGTTGGTTTCCATACCCCGACTTCTGCTCCCTCTTCTATTGATTCTCCAACCACGTCTAGTAAATCACCGTTTTGCATGTTAAGGAATGTATATTCCCCATTTCCTGAGCTGGATAACTTCCATTTTTGATTGGCAGTATTGGCAAATGTTTGGAGCTCTACAGAACCATTTTCCACACTGAGAACCTTTTCTGTTTTTGTGTTGACTATCTTATAAATTTCGTTTGCGCTATATCCATCTGTGAGTTTTTGGATACTCCAATTTTGGCTCTTTTTATTATGATTATTCGTATTTTGGACAACTGATTTTTCATTTTTCTCTGTGTCGAGCACTTTATCACTATTTTTGTTGATCAATTTATATTTTTTGTCCGGATTGATAGTAACTTTTTCCTCGTTTACACCAGATACCCCTGATACAACAAAGGTCGTAATCGATTGTGGCTGAACAACTGTCGATAACTTCTGATTAGCTATTCCAATATTCGTTTTCTTTTCCAAGTTTTCTGTTGCTGACGTTACATAAGGTGTTGCCTTTGCGCCTTCTTTTATTATATCAAAGCCTGATAAATCAAAATTAATTTCCTTCGCTTCTGACGATGAATTTGTATAGACCATGACAATAGATTTATCTTCTTTGTTTATGGCGGCTAATGTGTTTTCGCTATTTGCATTAATCACTTGGTAGCCTGGTCGGATAAACTTACTGTAATTTCCCATTGCATAATACTTTTTATTTTTGTAAATCTTTACATTTCCGAAATCATCAGGATCAAATTCAACTTGTATAAGCCCCCAGTTACCGTTTTCATGCTCGGGATTCATATTAACTTCATCCTCAATTGCTTGCCAGAGCACCCATGCCTCCGGTTCCAATTTTTGGACATCAGATGTAATTCGCTCTGATAATGCAAGACCCGTTCTGATATCTTCATGATTCTGCCCTATTCCGCCAGGGCTAAGGTCAACCTCAGACATCCATAGTCTTGTTCCAGTACCTTTCGCAATATCCCTTGCACCCGTTCGCTGTCCAGGCCAATAAGTATGCACGTTTAACTGTCTAATGTTATTTCTCGTTGTACTATTGTACTGCTCCCAGTTTTCTCTAAATTTTTGTGGGTTTGTCTCGTCCATAGCTGATACAACTGTATGAAGCCCTTTTGCATCCAATTGCTTTTTAACCTTGTTGATTATTTTGGCCTGTGAAGCGGGATCCCAATGTGATCCTTCCTGTCTGCCTTTCGCTCCCCAATAATTAGTGTTAGGCTCGTTAACCGGGGAAAGGGTTTTAAATTCAATGCCCATATCCTGTTGTAAATGGTCAACTACTGTAGTTAAATAGGTAGCAAAATTCTCAAATTGATCTGGTTTTATATTGTCTTCCGATGGGTTCCAGTTACCTGATACATACCCACTTCGGGTCATAAAGTAAGGTGGTGAATTTGAAAATGCCTCAAATGTATCAGCACCTCGCGCTTTTGCAGCCTTAAGCCACCAGCGCTGATTAGCATCTGCATCCCAATTCCAATGATCAGGATTTTCAGGGTCCCACCAATCCTCTTGCTCCGTCCAATTATCTTTATTATCTTCAGGCGGGCCATATTCTTCAGGTCGGTTCCAATATCCCGGTACAGCCCCTCCTATCCGCATGTATGGTTCTGTTTCAGGCGCATCCCCGCCACCAATATTATAACGGGCAATATTAAAATTTAACCCATCCTCACCGAACAAATCATCGGCAAGTTTATTTCTAATATCGTCTGGCCAGCCACCTGTAACATTTGCAAACCATACTAGAGCAGTTCCCCATCCATCAAACGGCTTATGTTGATAGCTGGGATCAAGTTTGATAGACTCTGATTCAGAGATCGCTTTAATAGGATCTTCCTCCGCAACGGTCAATCTGGGTAAAACAGGTATAACGCTTCCTGTTACAAGGAATAGAACGAAACAATAGACGGTTAACCTCTTCATTAACTTTTTTTGCAGCATAAATAGCAACTCCTTCTCAACATTCATTAATTTCTTTTAATTTATGACTGACTTGAGTTGCTTTAAAAAGGTGCCAGCTTATCTTCGGATTGGCAAATCATCACCTAAACTACTGCCATATCATTCTATTAAACAAAAAGAAAACCCATCACCTCCTAAAGTAAGCGCTAGCAAAAGCATCTGTTGGCAAATTTTCCGGTGTGCCCAAGTTTGAAATCCATATTACAATCTGGCTAACCATAGGGTGTGACAAGGCATAACTTCAATACAAATAATTACTCTAATTTCAAATGGAAAACAGCTGATTGAAAATCTCCGCTGCGCTCCGCTTGGTCAGCATTTGCACCATTATATTCAATAGGTAAGTTTAATCCTCGATACATTAACTCATCACCATAATATGTTTTCCCTTGGGCATCACACCTATATAAACCATCTTCATTAAGCCCTTTTAATAACAAGACCTGTTGTTTTTCCGGATTAGGTGTGGCTAAAGCTTTATACCACCCGACCACTGCCTCCCTTTTATCTTTAGAAACAATCATCCATGCAGTTTCATTGCCTTCAAACGGATTTTTTAGTCTATAAAAATCACCATCCCTAATTAAGTTACGGTGGTTTTTGTAAAATTGAATTTGTTCCTTGACCTCAGCCTTTTCGCTACTACTTAATTCCAGTGGATTGAGTTCATAACCAAATGTTCCAAAATAGGCTGTATTTGCTCTTGTCTCCATTGAAGTATTTCTTCTTGTTTGGTGATTTGGTGTCACCGAAACATGTGAACCCATACTATAAATTGGATAGACTAATGACGTGCCATATTGAATCTTTAATCTTTCAATTGCATCTGTATTATCACTTGTCCATGCCTGTGGCGCATAATAAAGCATGCCAGGGTCAAAACGACCACCTCCCCCGGCACATGATTCAAATAAAACCCCCGGAAACTTACTTATTAACTTTTCATATAAATGATAAACACCTAGAATATATCGGTGGAAAAACTCTCCTTGCCGGTCAAAGGGCAGGGCTTGCGAATAAGCATCTGTAATATTACGATTCATATCCCATTTGATGTAAGATAATTTTGTATCCTGAATAATGGCAGACATTTTTTGGTACATATATTGAACGACTTCATCCATCGAAAAATCCAATACAAGCTGATTTCGCCCAAACGTTAGATATCTATCCTGTTTGCCAACAATCCACTCAGGATGCCTTTTATATAATTGACTGTCCGGACTCACCATTTCCGGTTCAAACCACAGCCCGAACTGCAACCCTAAGCCATTTACCTTTTGAGCCAATATGGTCAATCCATTGGGAAGTTTCCGCTCATTTGCAAACCAGTCTCCAAGAGAAGCCGTATCATCATCTCTTTTACCAAACCACCCATCATCCAAAACAAATAATTCCATCCCCAGTTCTTTAGCGCTTTTAGCAATTCCAATAAGTTTCTCTTCATTAAATTCAAAATAGGTAGCTTCCCAATTATTGATTAAGATCGGTCTTTCTTTCGTCTTCCATGTATCACGAATTAAGTGATTACGGTAAAGATCATGAAAGGCTTGACTCATCCCATTGATTCCCTCGTCAGAGTATACCAATACGGCCTCAGGAGATTGAAAGCTCTGGCCTTTTTTTAATTTCCATTTAAATTGGTGGGGATGAATTCCCATCATGACTCTCGTTACGTGATAGTGGTCCACTTCCGTCTGTGCCAGAAAATTACCGCTGTAGACAAAATTAAAACCATATACGTCATTTGCATGTTCAGTTGTTTTCTTTCTTTTTAGTGCAAGAAAAGGGTTATGGTGATGGGAGCTTGCCCCACGTATACTCGAAACAGTATGTATCCCTTGAACAAGGTCACGTTCCTTTATATGCCTTTCCCTTGACCAAGTTCCCGATAACTGAATCATCTTATATTTATCATCGGGAAGGTCAATAGATGCACTCATCAGCTTTTTTACAAAAAGAATATCGCTATTGTTATTTTTAATTCTTGCACTTCTCGTAATAACCGGATAGCAATGAAATATTGTATAGGTTAAAAATAAAACCACACCAATCGTTTCATCTATTAACTTGATTGTTATTGTAGTTGCCTCATTCTCGCTAGCATATGTTGCGGGAAGTTCAGCTAATTTTGGCTTACCTTTGGAAATCTCGTACCCTTGAAATCTAAACTGATTGCCAATATCCCCCTCCAGGCTTTTAAGCTCAATGGCAGCATCACGAAAATCCCCTTTTCCATATACCGGGTACTCTTGTCTAGTAGTCTCTAAGGAAAAAGCAGGATCATCCTGATAGTAATGGCAGCTTGCCGGAGTCGGAATATTATTTGTCTGGAAATGCGAGAAATCTTCACGATGGTGAATCGCTTTTCCAAAATATAATTGACCAAGACTGCCATTTTTTAATACATGAAAGATATAGCTTACCTTCCCATTTGTCAGATGAAATAGCTTCCTCTTTTCGTCCACAAATATATCCATTTTTTATCACCTTAGTTAGGAATATAGAGCCTGAGGATTCAAGCTCAAATTGGCTCAATCATAAATTCGAATTCCATATCTTCATCTGCTTGAATCAGATATTCATCGTGAACGGGTGCACCCCAACTGTCATCACCACCAACACCCATTTGTTTTCCTGCAACCGTAACCACCGTATAATGCACATCCGGAAGCTCATAATGGTGTTGTGCGTTCTCCAGCTCAAATGCCGTGTATGGTGAAAAGCTACATTCAACTGGTTCAGCAGTAGCAGAAATTCGAATTCCCTTTCCATTACTGTTTGTAAGTCTTACCCAACGTACCCCAGTTCTATTGCCCGATTCTTGTGGCACAACATAATCCGCTACATTGTCTGTTACGGTGTTTCTAAATTTGCCAAGCCGTGCCCCACTTGCACGATCAGCATAATTTTCTTCAGGTCCCATGGCATACCATTCCAATCGATTGTAGTCAGCTGAAGTTTTAAAGCAAACCGCAAATGTCGGCATCTGGGGAAGATTCCGAGCACCATTGTAAACAGTATTTACCTTGATCGTGCCATCTGGATAAACAGAGTAACACGTTTCAACTTGAACTTCCTCACTAATCGATAATTTATAGGTAAAACGCACACGTACGTTATCTGTTTCTTCCACCGTTTCAATTCCTTCACAACGTCTTGTCATACTAGCCGTTAACCAGCATCCTGAATAAAAATTTTGGGTATAACCCTTATCATTATCTGTCGTTGCTCTCCAGAATAGTGGAAATGGGGGTGATCCAATCATCTCTTTTCCACCGTATTGTAAAGATGTTAGCGTACCATCCTGTCTCGAGAACAGTGCAGTGAAATCATTTCCGTGAACACCAATATTTACATCCCCATGTACTACTCTTAAATTCCCTTTAGATAACGTGACATTAGCTGCATTTTCGCCCAGCTTAAATATATATTGACCGAACGCAACTTCATATCCAGCCTCTGCCCACTGTGTACCTTGCTTCAACTGGCATAAGATCTCGATACAAAATTCACCAGAATCATTAAAAATCCCTGCTGGCCACTCCAATTCAACATAACCTTCACTCTGTGGTTTCACGTCTATTTCAAGGTCGTTTCGGTATAATTCCTCCCCCTCCAGATAAAGTACATATTCAAAATTATACATATCTGTATTCGTAAACAGGTTATTATTTCTAATTGTTACCCCAGATTGATCAGGAACAAGATCGATATTCTGGTAAAGATATTTTACCTCCTGGATTTTTGGCGAGCATTTTCGATCCGCATACACAATACCATTCGTACAAAAGCCATAATCGGTCGGACGATCTGCAAAATCACCACCATATGCTAAAAATTCCTTCCCATACCGATCTTTCTTTACAATGGATTGATCAATATAGTCCCAGATGAATCCGCCTTGATACATAGGATATTTTTGTTCCAGATCCGTGTATTTTCTCATACCGCCGAGTGAATTTCCCATCGCATGCATATATTCGCAGCTAATGTAAGGTTTAGCTGGGTCTTCCTGCAAATATTTCTCAATATCTGCTGGCTTCGCGTACATCCGGCTTTCCATATCACTTGTTTCATTATAGTCACGATTATGAAAAACTCCTTCATAATGAACAAGACGGGATGAATCAACCTGTTTAAAGTATTTGGAAACATTTAAAATAACTTCGCCAGCATAGGATTCATTCCCACAGGACCAAATAAGAATCGATGGATGGTTCTTGTCCCGTTCAAACATAGATTTCGCTCGGTCCACGACAATGCTTTGCCATTCTTCTCTATTTCCAGGTATATTCCAGGATGGCTCGACTTCCCCCATCTTTTGCCATGACCCATGCGTTTCCAGATTCATTTCATCGATCACGTAAATTCCATATTCATCACATAATTGATACCAATAACTTTGATTCGGATAATGGGACGTCCTAACCGCATTAATATTGTGCCGTTTTAATGTTTTAATGTCCCACAACATATCCTCCTTCGTAATCGCACGTCCCGTTCGGCAATTGAACTCGTGGCGATTAACACCTTTAAAAACAATACGCTTCCCGTTTAAACACATTACTTGATCGATAAGCTCAAACTTTCTAAACCCGATTTTCTGCGGTATAACTTCAACTAAAGTACCCGAAGAATTATAGACTTGAATAAATAATTGATATAAATAAGGAAGTTCCGCGCTCCATAGCTCCGGTTTGTCAACGTGGAGCGAAAGTGTACAGTTTGTGCCCTGATACTTTCCCTCAGTTGAAACGACTGAATTGCCTTCCCCATCATAAAGCTCAGCCACTATTTTAGAACCATCGGGAATAACCGACAGAAAGGCCAGATTAGCCTGTAGCGTGCCACTTGTATAGGAAGAATCCAAATCTGTCTGAATGTACAGGTCATTTAGATGGATTTCAGGAACAGTATAAAGGTACACATCCCGGAAAATACCGGAAAACCTCCAAAAATCCTGATCTTCAAGCCATCCGCCTGTACTTCTTTGGTAAACTTCAACTGCTAATTTGTTCTCTCCGTTTGTTACATAAGGGGTTAGTTCAAAAGCTGACGGCGTAAAGGAATCTTCACTATATCCGATAAACTCTCCATTTAACCAAACATAGAAAGCTGTTTCCACACCTTGAAAGGAAATATACACAGGTCTATTAACCATATTCTCTGGTATATGGAAATACTTTACGTAACTCCCGACAGGATTATGGTCGGCAGGTATTTCCGGTGGCCTTATATCATTTAAACCATCCCACGGGTACATGGTATTTACATATTGCGGTTTGCCATACTCCTGAAGCTGCATATGGCCAGGGACAAATATATCCCCCCAACCCTTACATTCGAAATCTTTTTTATAAAAGTCTTTTGGCCGGCTCATCGGGTTTACCGCATAATTAAATTTCCAGTTTCCATTTAAACTGAACCGCATTCTCATGGACTCAGCATTTTTTGCCCCTTCCAATGTTTCATAATACAAATGATCCGAATGTGCAGGTAAACGGTTTACTGCAAATACATTTGGATCCGACAACCAATCAATTGAAGGTTTAATCGTCATACATAGCCTCTCCTTTTTAAACTAGTCGGTAAAAATTATTTTATGGAACCCATCATTCCGGCAACAAAATGCCGTTGCATAATAAAGAAAATAAGTGTAACAGGTAATGTTGCAATAACAATTACAGTCATAATCACTCCATAGTCGGGGGCATAGCTCGAACCAAGCGTAGAGATGAGCAATGGAATTGTCTGCTTCTCCGGCGATTGCAGTACGACTAACGGCCATAAATAATTATTCCAGCTATTCATAAAGGTAATAATCGCCGCAGCTGCATAGGTTGTTTTCATTGTTGGTACATAGATTCTGAAGAAAACCCCTAATTCGCTTAATCCATCCATTCGGCCAGCTTCCAGGATATCTCTTGAAAACATTTTGGTACTTTGCCGGAAGAAGAAAATGAGAAACGCCGTTGTAATGGTTGGTAACGCTGCAGCAGCCAATGTATCAATCCCGATATAAGGTACCTCTTGCGAAATGGTTCCAAACATCCGAAACAATGGTACCATCAATGCTGCAAAAGGAATCATCATTGAAAGCAACAAAATATTAAAAACAACATCTTTTGACTTGCTTCTAAAGATTTCAAATCCATAACCGGCCAAGGACGCAATTAATAGCGAAAAAATGGTGGTTGCAATAGAAATTTTTGCTGAATTCATTAATGCCGGTACAATATCGACCGAATCCAGAAGCTTTGAAACGTTATCAAAAAGGTGACTACCCGGCAATAATCTACCTTTGGTTACATCTACAGATTTATTTGTCGCACTTACAATCATCCATAAAAATGGAAAGATCGATACAATTGTTGCAATAATTAAGAATAGATACGTAAAAACACGTTTAAGGCCGCTCATTTTTGTCACCTGCCACTTTAAACTGAATAATGGAAAAGAAAACGATTAAAATAACAATTGCATAGGAAACAGTCGCTGCATAGCCAAAATCTGGTGTATATTTGAATGACAAATTATAAATATACTGTGAAATGGTAAGAGTAGCGTTTCCAGGCCCACCCTGTGTAATATTCATTACTTCGTCAAACAACTGAATCGTACCAATCGTAGACATGACCGATGTAAATAAAATAATTGGTTTTAACATTGGAATCGTTATTTTAAAGAATTGTTGAAAGGACGATGCTCCATCTATTTTAGCCGCTTCATATATTGATTTATCAACATTTTGCAGGGATGAAAGGTAGAAAATCATGTTATACCCTGTCCACCGCCACGTAATCGCGATAATGATCGTTACTTTTGCCCAAAAGGGATCTGCAAGCCATTGAATTGGTTCTGATATAATTGATAAATTCAACAGCAGTTTGTTGAGAATGCCATCCAGACTAAATAAATATTTAAAAATCACCGAATATGCTACAAGTGACGTAACGCACGGTAGGAATATGGCAGTTCGGAAAAATCCTCTAAACTTAAGCGATTTATCATTCAACAATACAGATAATAACAGTGCCAGTATAATCATCACAGGCACTTGAATAACGAGATATAATAACGTGTTTGTTACAGATGACCAAAAAGTTGGGTCCTGAAAAAGACGTATATAATTATCAAAACCGGAAAATTCCAGGTTATTTCCTGAACCACTTTTAAATGAAAGAATAAAAGCCTGGATCATTGGGTAAAAATAGAACAAACAAATCATAAATGCAGCAATGATAATAAACGACCAGCCAATCATTGTATTTTTTACACGTAATCCCACGTTTTGATTTCCTAATTGATTTATCGCATTGTTCTCGTGTGCTTTCATAGATTTCGACTCCTTATCCGGTGTGGTACAAAAAGACCCCGGTATTACTCGTTTAAAACTCCTTTATCCAAAAGGAGAGTTCACAAGTTACCGAGGCTTTAACATATCTATTGAAGTTGAGCCTCCGCTTCTTTTTGAGCATCTTCCAGCACTTTATCCAAGTCCTTCCCATTCAGATAATCTTGCATTGCCACAACCATAATATCCTCAATGGCGTATGTATGCATACCATAGTTTACCTGCGGAATTTGTTCCGTCCACTCAGAGAAATCTGCTATAATTTTTTGCCCGCCAAAGTATTCATCTTCAGTCTTATATGCTTCACCCTTAGCAGCAGGAGCATAAGTACCAATTGCCCCAATCTCCGTTACCAAATCCTGATAAAAGTCTACATTCGACCCAAATGTATCCGTTAGGAAATTAACAGCTTTATCTTTTCCTGGAATATCAAGCACATACCAGGAACTTCCACCCAAGTTTGTTGCAGCAACTGAACCTTCAACATCTGGAAGTTTAGGAAATGGTACAACCGCCCACTTTCCGGACTGTGATGCTTCCGCCTTTATAGAAGGGGTAATCCAATTTCCCGTTGGAACAGAAGCAACATCTCCACTGTTGAATCCGGCTAAGAACTGACTCCAGTCGGAAACAGGCTTCACAATATCTGCATCCAGAAGGTCTTTATATACTTCAAATGCTTTCTTAAGCGCTTCGTTACCAGCTATATTCGGTGTAACCCCATCTTCTTTCGTGTACCATGAACCTACCGATTGGATCATCATCCGAATTTGTCCAAGATCATTCGGATCAAGTGTTAACATTCGTTTCCCCGTTGTGTCTTTAATTGCTTTACCTATTTCAATGTACTTATCCCAATCCGCATCTTTAAGGTCTTCTACGGAGTAACCAGCTTCTTCTAAATAATCTGTTCGTACATACAGACCAACTACTCCTGTATCAAATGGCACCCCATAATTTTCGCTGTCTAAACTGGTTGGAGCAATTTTGTATGGCGCAAAGTCATCCACATTGAATGAACCAGTTAATTTATGGAACGCATCTGGATAGGCCTGTAAAAAGCTTTGCGCTCGATAATCCTCAATCAAAACAATGTTTGGCAACCCTTTCGTAGTGCCTGAGCTCAAACTGGTATTCAGCTTTTGAATAATGTCATCCTGTGCATTCTCAATTATATTTATGTTGACATCCTCATTTTCTGCTTCATAAGCCTCTTTAGCCATTTCCATTGCTTTAATATTGAAATTTGGATCCCATGCCCAGACTGTTATTTCGTTTGTATCTTTTGATGCTTCCGCTTGATCGTTATCATCTGAGCCAGAAGAACATGCAGTTAACAATAAAATACTGAATAAGAACAATGAAAGTACTTTCTTCAACGATATAGCCCCCTAAAATTATTGTTTTAATGTAAGCGTTTTACATTGCTATTTCATGGTAGCATGAATCCCGACATATTCGTTAGGACAATATTTTTCTATTCTTGGTTTATTTTTATTAGCTGAATTCGCTTTCGAGATGAGGGATTTGTACTATCTTTAGATTTATGAATATTTTAACATCCATATGTATAACAAAGGCCCCACCCTCTAATAGGGTGAAGCCCTTGTCAATCAAGGCTAATCGGGATTTTGATCCGTACTTTTGTCCCTTCACCTAATTCACTTGTTATTTCAACACCGTAAGATTCCCCGTAAATCAATTGGATACGTTCATGTACGTTACGAACACCAATCCCGGTGAAACGCTCTTGTTTGCGTTTTTTATCCGGCAGCTGGCAATCATCAGGCAAGTCCATTCCGTCTCCATTATCGAAGACCTCACATACCAAATCCTTTTCTTCCTTCCACACCAGAACATTGATATAACCCTTTGGCTTCTGGTTAAATCCATGGAAGAACGCATTTTCAATAAATGGCTGCAAGATCAGTTTGGGAATTTGGAATTCCAGACAATCTGGTGCTATAAAATAGTTAACTTTAATCCGATTACCGTAGCGATTTTGATTAATTAAAACGTAATTTTTTAAATTATCGACTTCCTGTTTAACTGAAATGGTTTCGTTCACATTACCAATCGTATTTTGCAAGAGGGATATAAAAGCATTAATCGTTTCCTCTGATGCCTTCTTACTTCCTTGCTGAACCATGAATTTTATCGATGTAAGTGTATTATATAAAAAATGTGGATTAATTTGCTGCTGCAGGGCAGCAAGTTCCGCATTGCGTTTTTGCTTTTGGTAATCTAAAAGTTTATCAACATATTCATGAAGTTCTTCAAGCATAGCGTTGAAGGCATTACCAATTCTCCTTGTCTCATACGTTCCCTTTACCGACACATATTGGTTAAAATCATGTTTGGCTACGTTCGAGATTTGCTTAACTAATCTTGACAACGAATTCGTAAGTCCTCGAGATACCGTGAAGACAATAACTAAAGCAGCAACAATGATACTCAATAAGATGTAAGCAAGTGTCTTCTTATCTATTAACCCGCCAATTGCCATGTCTTTATCAATTACATTTACCAAATGCATATCAAAAGAAGGCAGATATTCGGAAAGGAAAATCTTTTCCTTTCCCATAAAATTACCAATCACGTAGTTTTTAGAGCTATTCTCGATTTGCTCCGTATAGTCTAAGAAATTCATTTGCGTTTTCCCAATGTGATCATCACGATTACTAGATACGATAACCCCTGATGTATCTAAAACAAAAATATCATTACCTTCATTTGTATAGTTTGAGTAAAACTTGCGAAATTCATTTTCTTTTATGGCAAAATACATCATACCATAATTGATCCCAGAAATACGTTCTTTCATCAGTTTAGAGGCGACAACATACGTATCGCTACCTGTTGAATTATCATAGTTATAGTTTATCTTCATAGAATCCCTATTACTAGGGTTATAAATTTGATTTTCCTGCATCTTTACATCGTAGCCTGGCCAATAGCTGCGATCAGTTGCATAACTAATCCCGTTTATACCAGTAACCATAATCCCTACTTCATAAGCATCCAGGTTCGATTTTGCACGTTTCATGATTTGGCTTAACATGTAATAGGATTTCATTTTGTCTAAATCGGTTTGGTCCTTAAAGAAAATTGATCTGAGCGTGCCACTCTGCAGGAGCCCATTGGAAGCGAGTACAATTGAATAATTAAATGATTCAAAGCTATCCTTTACCTGATTCACTACCTTTGCATTTGTAATACTAAACTTATCGATAAAAAATCGCTCTGACATACGAATAGTTGCCCATGTAATAATGATAGTAACACTAACAATGCTTATAACGGTGATGAGGAACATGATAATAAAGATGCTATTATGTTTTAAATGCTGTTGCAGGAATTTCATTATAATCCCGTCTTTACTTTAATTGATTTTTTTCGATATTTACTAGGAGACACTCCGATTATCTTTTTAAAAACCTTGCAAAAATAACTATGATCGGAATAACCAACCATTGCACTTATTTCTGATATGGTTGACGTGTTCTGTTCAAGAAGTTTGGTCGCTTCTTCAATACGGATCCTATTTAAATATTCAATAAATCCTTCCTTATTATTGGCTCTAAAGTAGCTTGAGAGATAGGAAGGACTAAAGTGAAAATGGTTCGCAACACTTGTAAGGGTAAGGGCTTCTGCATAATGTTCCTGAATATATTGTAAAAGCTTCTTCATGTTTGAATTTCCAATAGGAGCATTGGACCGTAAAGCAATAGAGTTGCATACGTCTTTAATAAACAGATTTAACTGTTCCATTACCTCTGCAGCACATATTGCTTCGTCAATGGATTGAAAATAGGAATATTTTTTTGCTTCCAATACTTTTACATCATACTTCATATTCCCTAAAAGAATGATAATGTTAAAAATGATATTCTCAAAGAAATATTTAAATTCAACAATTTCCATTGTATAACAACTGCTTAGCATCTTTGCATGGTCTTTTAAATCTTTTATTGCCGTTTCAAACCGCTCATGTGTAAAATCATCGGTAAACTTATCCAGATTGAAGGATTCGTAATTTGCTGCTTCATTAGGAAGGTCGTCTGCTAACAGTACAGACTGATCCGGAAAATAAAATCTATATTGCAATAGTTTTACGATATTTTCTTTATACTGGTATCCTACTTCGGAAAAGTTGCTGAATTCCTTGGTAAGCACAATGCTAACGCCAGGATCAGATTCTACCATTATGTTAGCCATTTTCATTATGTCGGCCCTTTGTTTCACTTCTGTGTTAATAATAAATAAGATAATGTCCTGTTCAACGTTAAAAGGATGATATGCTGCATTACCAATTTGTGCGTTAATAAGCATCGAGAACCTTTCCTTCATGGTTTGAAGAAAATCATTTTCCCTTTTCAAGGGGTGATTTCCGAGATCAAGTCCTAATAAATAGTAATTATCATGAGGGAAAATTTTTGCTGGAACACTTTCATCATAGTCATCTTCATAACCGGAAATTAGTTTATCGATAACATGTTCAAGGGAAATATTTGTATCGAACACTTGGCCACTAAATGAAAAGGACGGTATTCTATTAGCCGCTTTTTTCAGTACTTGTAGTAAGTCATCGGCATTAAGGTTTGGTTTTAAAATATAGTCTATAACACCACTTTGAAAGGCAGACCGTACATAATCAAATTCGTCAAAACTACTAAGTATAATGATTTCAATATGAGGGTACTTCGATTTTACTATACTCGTTAATTCTTCACCGTCCATAATTGGCATAACAATATCCGTAAGAATAATATGGGGATTCGTTACCTCTATTAGTTCAAGCGCTTCCTGCCCATTGGACGCTTCCCCTGCAATTTGAAAGCCTTCTGCCTCCCAGTCAATATAATGTTTAATACCCTGTCTGATTAACAATTCATCATCGACGATAATCGCTCTGCAAAGTTCTCTGGATTTCAATTCGATCCCCCTCGAATTAACCGTTTACATTATTATAATCCTTTTGGATCACCATTCCTAATGAAATAAAATTACCCATACTAAAAATCAATTTATTTATAGTACGTGTTCAAAAAGTCGCCGAATTGGGTCTTGAAGGTCGAGGCGGCGTAGCCTTGAGCACCGGAGTGTACATAAAAAGGTACATGAGGAGCGGAAAAGCAAGCGGGCGATACGATTCGCCGCATATCATTTGGTGACTTTTTGAACATCCTCTTACACTCATAATTATGGAGAAAATCTGCTTACGAATAGTAAGATTCGAAAAGTATTCGGTGTATCGTTTCATACTCCTTGATTAATAAGTCCTCATACTCGCCAGGAAAGTAATTAAAAAGAACCATCTATCAATTCAACTAAATTTGAAATAGTTTTCACCTAGGTGTATGGATGTCTTTTTTTATTGATTGCAGAAAAAGTTATTAATTAGACGAAAAGCCCTACCACTAAAAAAAATGATTGTAGCAAGGTTAATCCCCCTTCTCTTCGTATAGTAACGTACTTCCTCCCTAGAATAAGAATACACAAAAGTAGTAATTTTTTATCAATTTCGTCAACTATGCATTATTTCGACAAAGATCGACACCTTTTTTAACATGACTCGATTACAATAGCATTAACATCCAATGTGCGACTGAACCAGCAAGAACTCTGTACTATTTTAATAATTAAGCGGAAAAATGTCGTTTAATAGTCACCAAACTGGCATCCATTTCCGTCTCAATTGGAGGTGAATTTAAAAACGATTAAGCGGGACTGTTCGACCTGAGCTGGTAGTAATACATTAATTGTTACTGCCCGACGACAAAAAATTAAAGGAGGAAGCAGAATGAGTGTGAAGAAAAAATTAGGGTTAAGTGTAGCTTCTGCAACGTTAGGACTGGCTTTAATTGGTGGCGGTACTTTTGCTTATTTTAGTGATCAGGAAACAACGAATAATACGTTTGCGGCAGGAACATTAGAATTATCCGTTAACGAAACAGCTCTTATTGACATTGATAATCTGAAGCCTGGTGATTCTATGTTACGTGAATTTGCATTATCCAATGACGGCAGCCTGAAAATCGAGAATGTCTATTTAGATACGAATTATTCCATCACAGATAAAAATGGCGACAATAATGATGATTTCGGCAAACATATTAAAGTTAACTTTTTATGGAATTGGGATCAAGAAAGCGAACCAATCTATCAAACTACTTTATATGATTTAAAAGAGATGGATCCGGATGTTGTTAAACGGGATATCTGGGATCCTTTATGGGAGAAAAAAGGCGGACTTGCTTCCGATGAGACACATGAATTCTGGGTGGAATTTGAATTTACGGATAATGCCGAAGACCAAAACATATTTCAAGGAGATGGACTTCAATTAGAGTGGACCTTTAATGCTACACAGTCAGCTGGCCTGGAAAAGTAAGGTTGAACAGGGACACAGGACACGTTAACGATAACGAAATCACGAGGAGGATGAGGAAATTGCATATCAACCGAAAAATTCTTTATTCTACGTTAGCACTATTAACTTCCATCGGCATATTCACACAGGATTCAACCGCACATGCGGAAAAATACAAGATCCAGATGAATGAGGATTACGATACTCCTTCCTACATGATCGAAAATTGGAAAGCACCTGAAGGATTGACAAAGGAAGAAATTGTTCTTGCCTATATAGAGAACCATTATCCGAAGTTCAGCCTGTCAAAGAGCGATACAGATGTGACTTTTTCGATTAAAGAAGAAGCATCAGATGTGGACACAAAAACCTCCCATTACCGGCTTGATCAACAATATAAAGGCATTCCCGTGTATGGGGCTGATCAGACCGTAACCTTAGATGAAGGCGACAACGTTACATCTTACTTTGGACAAGTTATTCCTGATTTAAGTAACAAAGATATCGCTACAGATGTTACTGTTTCAAAAGAAAAGGCAATTACTATTTTTAAAAATAAATTGGCTGCTGAAATTGGTACGATAGAACAGTTTGACGGTGATATTCAAGTGGAGAGGTATATATATGAATATAATGATGCTTTTTACTCCACCTATCTTGTGACCGCCTCCACCACGAATCCAACCGTTGGGTATTGGCATTATTTTATTGATACGACAAATGGAAACGTTATTGATCATTTTAATGCTGCCCATGATGTAACGGCATTTGGAAAAGGGGTTTTTGGGGATAAACGAAAATTTGAAGCACAGGCATATGAAGGGAAATTCAGACTGTTTGATGCGACCCGCGGTGATGGCGTAGTAACATATGATAACACAACAGGTACAAATGTTGATGTATTAAGTATCAATAAAATGTTCAAAGATGGAGCCGCTGTAGATGCTCATGTAAACGCCGAGAAAACCTATGATTATTTCAAAGAGACATTTGGACGGGATTCTGTTGATGATAATGGACAACAATTAATTTCTGCGGTTCACGTCGGGGAGAATTGGAATAATGCATCATGGAATGGCAGGCAAATGTCTTATGGAGATGGAGACGGGGAACGTTTCTATCCGCTTGCTGGTGGATTAGATGTTGGTGCCCATGAAATGAGTCATGGGGTCGTTCAGCATACTGCAGGCTTAATCTACCGAAATGAATCTGGTGCCTTGAATGAATCATACGCTGATATTTTTGGGGCAATGGTCGATCGTGATGACTGGCTAATTGGGGAGGATATTATGGCAGATGGCTCTATTGCTCTCCGTTCCTTGGAAGATCCGTCGGTTATTGTAGATGAAAGAACGGAAAGTGGCTATTCTCCTGATCACTGGAGTAAACGATATATTGGAAATTTAGATAACGGTGGGGTCCATATCAATAGCAGCATCAACAACAAAGCTGCCTATTTGGTATCAGAAGGCGGAGAACATTACGGGATAGCAGTAAATGGTGTGGGGCGTGAAGCAACCGAACAAATCTATTATCGTGCTCTATCATTCTATTTAACTAGAAATTCGGACTTCAGCATGATGCGACAAGCTGCCATTCAAGCAGCAACAGATTTGTATGGAAGTAATTCTGCTGAGGTACAAGCTGTTACACAAGCCTATAATGCTGTTGGAGTTTATTGATCAAGAGGCAGTGGGGAAACCTTTTCCCCCCTCACCTGCTCGGTTAATTCAAACTAGATTCATAACGTTAGGAGGATATTTATGCGAAAAAAGATTTTGAAAAAGTATGTTGCCCTGTTCACCATTTTGTTGATGTTGATGACCACCGGCCCGTTAACAACCCTGGCAAAACCAAGTAACAATAGCAATTTAGAGCCGCCGACAACAGGATTTGAGGATAGCAATGGGGAACAATGGACGACTCATGAAGAGGAATTGGCATTTTTAGAGGAAGTAGCGGAAATGTCTGAGAGAGTTAGTTATTCTCAAATAGGTGAGACCGTTGAAGGCAGACCGTTGCATTTGGTTAGAGTTGGGTTTCCAGAGCCGCCTTCCGATGAGGAAATTGCTGATGGCCGTAATATATTGATTATCGGCTCACAGCATGGTAACGAGCCCGCTGGCCGGGAGATGGCCTTGAAGTTGTTACGGAACTTAGCATTCACGGATGATCCTGAATTATTGGAACAGCTTGAGGACGCGACAGTATTGTTTGTTCCAACGGCGAATCCGGATGGGCGGGTGGCAAATACTCGCCAAAATGCTGCGGGGGTTGACATTAATCGTGATCACCTTAATTTAGAACAGCCGGAGATACAAGCAATCGCCAAGGTACAAAATAAGTTCCACCCGGATATCACGATTGATGCACATGAACGCCCTAGAGATACCGGGGATCCGGATATAGAAATGCTGTGGGCTCGCAATCTTAACGTGGACGAGCAGCTTCAAGAATTGAACGTGGAAATGGTTGAAGATTACTTGATGCCCGATGTTAGGGAGGCAGGGTACACAACTGATTTGTATGGCTCTCCTGGTGGTGCTGGCGGTGGTGATGAACGGATTGCCCGCAACATGGTCGGTTTACGCCATGGATTAGGGTTGTTGATCGAAACTCCTGGGAAGGCAGAACCAACCTCTCGGGTTGCAATGCACTTAGAAACGGTCGAGTCGGCATTGCGGTTTTACCACGAACGATTTGACGATGTAGGAACAGTAGTAGCTGGAGCACCGGAACGTAAGGCCGTAGCTGGTGCGGATACATCCAATCCATTTTATTTGGATGGTGCTGATAACTGGGATCCAACTGTTGTGCTGGAAAAGCAGCCAAGCGGGTATTTATTAACAGAAGCGCAATCTGTTGAAATTAGTAAGTACGTTGAATTATTCTCGCTGGAAACCGAAGCGGTCGATGGAGACGGGGTATTTATCACCATGAACCAGCCAATGATGACTGTTGTACCGTTTTTACTAGATGAGCGGGCAACATACAATGAAGTGAATGGGCTAGCTTTGTATGACGATTCAGAAGTGGGTACGGCAGCCAATATGAAGTCATTAGTTGAGCATTACCAAGATGAAAATGCATTCACCAATGACAGCGATGTCCGAACCCTGTTAATGCATCTAACCGCTGTGGATCGTTTCGAGAAGAAGGAAGCAGCCGACAAAGTTGTCAAACACATGAACAGTTTTAATATGTTGCTGGATCATCAGAAGGATAATGATTTAATAGCTGAACCTGCATATAATGCGCTCAAGACTTACGCTGACTATTTGATTAACAAGTGGGAAGTTGCTGCTTTCGATTCTAATAACGCAATGGATCACCTCAGTTACTTAAGTGAAGATATAGGCCCAAGAGTAACGGGTACCGATGCAGAAGAACAGGCTGCGACGTATATCAAAGATGAATTTGCAAGTCTCGGATATGACGTCTCCACACAAGCATTTGCAATTCGCGGTGATCAAGAATCACAAAACGTTATCGCAGTAAAAAAACCTAAAGACGCAGAAAACACCGAAATCGTCTATGTTACAGCACATTACGATAGTGTTCCAGGTTCACCAGGGGCAAATGATAATGGTTCCGGCACCTCTACTTTACTCGAATTAGCCAGAGTTATGAAGGATGTACCTACTAACAAAGAGATCAGGTTTGTTGCCTTTGGTGCTGAAGAAATTGGTCTGGTTGGTTCAAGGTATTATGTCAGCCAGTTGTCTCAGGCTGAAAAAGATCGCAGTGTCGCAAATTTCAATTTGGATATGGTTGGAACGGATTGGGAACCAGCTTCTCAGCTTTATATTAGCCCTGTTGACGGGGAACCTAATCAAGTATGGGAATCCTCAAAAGCAGCTGCTGAAAAATTAGGTCTAGATGATGATAAGCTATTCCTTTATCCATTTGGGAGATCTGATCATGTGCCGTTTTATGAAGCGGGAATAGATTCTGCGCTGTTTATCTGGAGAGAACCAGGAACAGGTAATTTTGAACCATATTATCATTCTCCTCAAGACACAATAGAGCATGTCAGTCCGGAAAAAATTCAAGTGGTAGGCGACTTGATTCACTCCGCTGTATCGGATCTCGCTAGTCAGCCAGCTTCCAATGATAACAGCCAAGAGGATTTGCTAGAGAAAGCGTCGTAGTTTTATGGGCATTCCCTGTGATAGATATATAATCACAGGGAATGTAAAAAATAAGAATAAATCAGTTCTTCTTCAACTTATTAACTAGTAGTTGTAAAAGTCTTAATCGCAGCCCATTATCTCTCAATACTCTCATATATTTCTCCTCCAGTATCTATCATCAATTAATTGAAAAAAGAGGATATATGCTCATATACTGAACATAATAACCTCTTATTAGTTTAATCTTTTTAAGTTTTAAATGGTACATCTTTTTTACAAACGGTACGACTTTATTTAAAACTTGCTATGCCTGAAAGAACACTCCAATGCTAATGATGATCTATCCGTTCGTACTAATCGCCAACAGGCGTTTTAGGTTGTCATCAATAAATGTATTATCGGCACTGTTGATCCCGCGACCGGCAAAATGACCCCAGATCGACTCGATAGGATTAAAAACAGCATTAGGTATAAGCTTAGCCTCATATTCGTTTTCGTCCGCTGTGCAGAAGAGATCCGTGGACCCTGGCATGATGCAGGCAAGCGCTTTAATGCTTTTGAGCGCCTCATCGAAATCTCCTTTATAGACGGGGTTTGCACTAATATCTGTAAATTGGCCTGTCCATAACATAGCTAGGACATTGTGCGGATCCATCTTCATAAAGCTATCCTCCCAGACGCCAGCCACAAAATCTGCCAATGATTCATATCCTAGCTCGCGATAAAGTTCCTCCCTGTAAAACGCCTGCGATAAGCCCCATCCTGCATAGACATGGCCAACGGCGCGCATGTCTGCAGAAGTCAACTGGTTTAGTTTACTTGAATCGAAACCAACTGCAGCCATGAGCGCAGCTTTCATTCCGTCCAGGACCACAAACGTTTGGGGCCAGGTCTTGGCAGCTCCGGCGAAAGGTGCAATTCGTTCCACCATGTCTGGATAACTTGCCCCCCATTGGAATGATTGAATGCCTCCCATTGACCATCCAACTACGAGAGCGATCTTTTGAATGCCGAATTTTTCAGTCATCAGCCGATGCTGCAATTTAACGTTGTCATAGATGGTTACCTGTGGAAAATTAGCCCTGTCGAATGGGGGAGGCGTGTTACTGGGAGACGAAGATAATCCGTTGCCCAGCAGATTTGGTACGATGATAAAGTATTTTTCAGGATCTAGTGCCTTTCCATTACCAATTAACCACTCGTTGTTTTTATGTGTATCTCCAAATGCAGTAGGATAAACAACTACATTACTTTTGTCTTGATTTAATGTCCCGTAGGTCTTAAATGCGAGAAATGCGTTAGGTAACGTCACACCAGATTGTAATGTAACACTCCCAAGTTCAAAGATTTCATAATCCATAATAACTGACCCCTTTCATTGATTCATTTCTTTGTCTTTATTATAAAGTGGTGTTATTGTTAATGGAAGTAAACATTATTGAATTCACCATTCAAAAAAATTGAACAAAAGGATGAACCACTATGGAAATACGCCAGCTTATTACCTTCAGAACGGTTGCCTCAACACTAAATTTCACTCGGGCTGCTGAAGCACTCAACTATGTTCCATCGAATGTCACGATGCAAATACAAGCCTTAGAGGAAGAACTGGATACTCAACTTATTGACCGTTTAGGGAAGCAAATTGTTCTCACTGACGCCGGAAAACGATTCTTATTACATGCCGAAAAAGTGTTAAACAGTTTAGATGAAGCACATTTAGCCATGAAAGAAAATGAAGAGTTAACGGGTACCCTCACTATTAGTGCCAATGAAGTCCTTTGTTCTTACCGCCTACCTGCCGTTTTTCGGTCTTTTCGTTCTCGTTACCCTGGCATGCGGCTGATCTTTCGCCCTTTTGCTAACCAACACCTTAAACAGAGTCTTTATGAAGGAAGAACGGACATTGTTTTTATGTTGGAGGAGCCAGCTAGATCAACTAATTTTATTATTGAACCTTTAATTGAAGAACCCTTTCTCCTTCTCGTTGCGCCAGACCACCCACTCGCAAAACGGACAAACCTTCGTCCTGAAGATTTCCAAGGGGAATCGTTTTTGCTTACAGAGAAAGGGTGTACCTATCGCACACTCTTTGATCGATCATTAGAGCAACAGGGGGTTCATGAAGGTATTACTAACTTGGAATTTACGAGCGCGGAAGCGATTAAACAGTGTGCAATTGCTGGTATTGGCATTGCCTTCCTGCCCGAAATAGCAGTAAAAGCCGAGCAGGAACGGGGCGAACTGGTATCTCTCCCGTGGGAAATGCCCAATCTTCAGGTTGCTACCCAGATGCTATATCATAAAGATAAATGGCTTTCGCCTGCTATCAAGGCTTTCATAGAAATAACACGGAACGTTTTTGCCTTAAAGTAAAATAGTTGGGGAATGGATCAAGATTTGCTGCCCGTTAATCGATTTCGAATCAAGAACGAATAATCGTTCTTATACCACAAACTAAGTGCCCGTTTGTGGTATAACCTTATAAAACCCTTGCCACAAGAACCCTTTAGACAAAGCATAACCAAAGGGGTAAGCTTCGCATCTTTTTATAAACTCGAGACTTTATTTCAACTCTACATCAAATGAAGAAAAGTCCAAACGAATGGCTACAATAAACATTTTTAATAAAAAACCATTTAAAATGTTGTAATTAGTGATTAAGTTCTTGAAATGATGTCGATATACTCTTAAATGGACCTTTTCGGTGGGGAGGTTGGGCAAAACACCCAACATCTAAATGATTACGGGACAGACTTAGATACGCACATGGAATCTTTTATATGAATAGAAAAAGGCATAAATAGTAGTTAAAATCCACTAATTATGCCTTCTTAAAGTGTCAACTCATTGATTTCACCAATTTTAAGTAAATAATTCCTTTATTAAAGCCTATTTTCTATAACCCCATCAATTTTTACGAATGTTTATTTTGCTCGTATTCATTCATTTTCTCAAATATTTCTTTTTCCTTTTGATCATTCGGTAGTTTATTTAAATATTTGTATTGAAAATAATTTAACCTTGCAGTAGGTCCAAATTCAGTTTTTGACCAATTTATATAATCATAATGAACTTTTAGCTTCCGTTCTTCATCAACTATTAAAGTTACAGAGAACCACTGCTCCTGATCATTTTTTATAAAAATTTCTTGCAATTCAACTGTCAGATCGAATATTTGATCTTCATACTCATTATAAACACTTCTGTCTACATTATAAATATCTGGAATATAATAACAATATTTATATTCATCACTTTCAAAAGTATTGAAGAAAAAAAAGACTCCTCCCTCTCCAGCTTTAATTTCCCCTTGAAAATAGAATTCTTTCCAATCTACAGGAATTGCATCGCTTATTGTTTGTGCTATCTTTTGATACATCTTATTTAATTCTGTTTCAAATGCCATTAACATCGACCTCCAGCCTTATTTGCAATTCTTTTCGTTACTGGTAATTCACCCTCAATTTGATATGTTACTTTAAATTTGTCCGGCCTTATAGAATTCCCAATATACTTAGGCTCAATATTAACTGTAACTTTCCTTGGTGGGATTTCCTTCAAGGCACTTGCCCATTCTGTCTCCATTTCATACCACTTACCACCTTGTCTATTTTCTGGCTATTTTGTGGTACAAGATTATCAATATCTGCTGGTCCATTGAATTGCTGTACTATAAAAAATTAGGCATTTCATTAGTTAAAACACACCCTTTAATCACAAAAGCACATGTGCCTTATAGACAATCAAGTGCTTTTTGAAAATGGTCAATGTTATAAAGTAGACTTTCTATCCACAATGAATTTTACGTAAACTAACAAACTTTTAATAACTCTTGAGATCGAAAACGATAATTTAATTAACTCAACTTTCGCACCGTCAAAAACATAGTTAGTTCAAGACATGCAAGTGCTTGTAGTCGTTGAAATATGATCCTTGACATTACGTTTAAACATGAAAAAACACCTCAACATTTGGTATAGTTGATTTGACGAGAATCACTACCAAAATAGAAGAGGTGCTCCTACTATGATAGCGGAAAACGACCAAAACAAGCAACTGCCAAACGAAATTAAACTAACTTTTAAAGAATTGAACGTGTTAACACACTTTATTACAAAGTCTTTTGGATTTTCTTGTGCCTATATTTTCAAGTTGATCTTTTGTTTAATCTTTGAAAACAAAAACTGGTTTCGCATGCTTGAAAGCAAGAAATCTTCGGATGTTCCGGCCAAAGATACCGTTTATCGTTTTTTGAATCAACCCACGTTCAACTGGCGACGTTTTCTGCTTTCACTAGCTGCTTATACATTGCAAAGGTGTCAAAACTTACGCATCATAACCGCCCAAAAGTACTTATTTTAGATGATTCATCATATGACCGGAATCGAAGTAAACATGTCGAACTTTTGGCTCGTTGCTTTGATCATGCATCACAAAAAATGCGTTTTTATAAAGGGTTTCGTATGCTTACCCTTGGTTGGTCAGATGGTGCAACTTTCATGCCGATAGATTTTTCTTTGCTGAGTTCGAAAAAGAGCCAAATAAACGGTATGTCCGAAACAATTGACAAACGTACCTCGGGATACAAACGTCGTCTGGAAGCGTTACAGGCAGCACCGGAGCAAATCCCAGATATGCTTAAGCGTGCCATGAACGCCGGAATTGATGCCTCTTATGTGTTGATGGATACATGGTTCACCGAAAACCACTGCGGTTTAACTTTACTAAGTGGTTTCACTCCATAGACCGCGTGACTAGAGAAGCCTGTCGAAACCACTTCACGATGAAGCCATGGCACCTTGCCGAGCTTTTCTTTTGCTGCATCAATCTTGTTCTGAATAAATTCCTTGCTATAAGGAAATTTACTGCTGGCCACATTCGGTGATTTACCCGCACCCTTTAATTTGGAAACAGCTTTTACCCCTTTTAAAGCCCATGTACTTGGGTTCAAGGCTGCAACGCCGACCCGGTGACATACATGATTCCTTTCTTCTACAGAACGCCAGACACACAGAAAAGCACCAGTTGCCTTTGGACAATCAAGTGCTTTACTTTTTTACTGGGTATATGACTTTAAGCAACTAGAATTTGCTAAAATTATATTTCTACATATTTTTCCATTGATAGGAGTTACTCATCCCGTCTTGATTGGAAGCTCAGTTGACTATAGTACCATTGATTTGAGTTTGTTCTTTCTTTTCCATGTCACGATAAACTTACAAAACTGGTTTTGTTAAATCGGGTTTTCCGGAAATTCACTATAATATTTATCGATTAAAGCCTTAAAATTTTCATCATTTGGTACTTCGCCTAAATACTTATGTTTCCAAATAATCAATTGGTCACTAAAACTGTAATCTGTATCGAACCAATTTGTATAATCGTAATGCATATTAAATTTTCCGTTACTCTCAAGAGACATTGTAAAAGAATACCAAGGCTCTTGTTGATTATTCTTAAATATATCCCTTAGTTCCTTGCTTAATTTGTATAGAGCATCATCTTTTTCCTCAAATTGATCTTCGTCAATATCAAATTTGTAAGGAATTTCTAAACTATATATATAGTTTTCTTCATTCTCAGGCGTATTATAGAAAAAGTAAGTTCCACCTCCCGTTTCTGATACTTGACCATAAAAGTAAAACTTCTCCCATTCTTCTGGAATCATTTCATTAACTGTTTCAGCTATTGCTCTATATTTTTCATTCATTTCCTTTTCCATACTCAATACAATCAACCTCCTGATTGATTCTCAATAGTTTTCTTAATCAAGCCCTTACCTTCAATTTCATAAACCACTTTAAAAGAATCAGGTCTTAGTGAATGCCCGGAGTAAATTGGTTTAATTTTTACAAATACTTTTTTAGGTGGTATCTCTTTTAAAGCATTTGCCCATTCAGTCTCCATCTTATACCACTCACCACCAGAGCGATTGATTTGACTATTCTGAGCAACGAGGTTATCAATATCCCCTGACCCATGAAACTGACTTCCTATTAAATGACCACCGTCATCATCTGGTAATCTATCTTGTCTACCGACTACCCTTTGCATCCTTTTATTCCTTTTTGCTTCTTTAAGTATCAAATTGTCTGCATTTACATCTACTATTCTTCCTAGCTCATCAGTCCGGTATTTATAACCGTCTTCTGTTACATATTTTACATTCGGAGCTAACTCTCTTCTACCATACTTACCTCTTTTGTAGTGCTTACCATATTCCACTTCTTTTATTTTTTTGTCTAATATGTTGGTATTTGAAGAATTACCTCTACCGTTACCTTCACCCTTCACCGCAAACAACTGCGGGTGAACCTCACTAAGTGGCTTCACTCCATAGACCGAGTGACGAGAGAAGCCTGTCGAAACCACTTCCCGATGAAGCCATGGCACCTTGCCAAGCTTCTCTTTTGCTGCATTTATCTTGTTCTGAATAAATTCCTTACTGTAAGGGAATTTACTACCGGCCACATTCGGCGATTTACCTGCACCTTTTAATTTAGAAACAGCTTTTACGCCCTTTAGTGCCCAAGTACTTGGGATTACGGCTGGCAGAGCAGAACCAGTGACATACATGATTCCTTTTTCTTCTACGGAATCGGTAAAAGATTGAGCGACAGATTCCACGGCACGCATGGGGTCTTTTACAAATTGTACCACAGCTTCTTGGTAGGAATCAGCCGTTTCCTCTGCTTTATCTCTTAAAAAAGCTGGTTCGATTGGATTCGGTATTACTCCCGATAGAACGATAATGCCCAGGTCCCCTGCGACAGTTAATAGTCCGGTAATCATGCCAAGGACGCCGTCAATCAGCCCGTTCACAAGATCCCAGGCACCCTTGCCAATAGTTTCTGCGACATCCCATAACCCTTCGAAAAAGCTGGTATATTTGCTCTTAATGTTTGCAGCCAAGTCGTTATACGCATCATCGGCATTTTCGAACGGTTTTACTTTCGTATTATACAGGTCCCACAGGTCATCCATTTTGTTTTGCAGTTTCGTTTGCGTCGATTGGATACTTGACTGGATGCTTTCCAATTGTCGCTTATTGAACGCGCTTGCTTCTTTTTGAGCATCGGTCGGATCCTCGAACAAACCAAAGAGAGAAGCGGGTGACTGGTAGCTTATGTTTAATGCCTTGGTGACATTTGATGTGACGCCACTTTCGACCTGGTTCAAATTGGCCCAAATATCATTCCGGTCCACACGCATTATCGTGTTCCTAGCGATAGGAGAAATGTAGGCGGTTGTATCGGTTACATAATTCTCGAATAGGGAAAGCAGGTCATCCACTTGTGTTTTGTACTTCTTTATTTCGTCCGTGGAACCATCGATCCGCTGATTCCAGGCATCAATACTTTTCCCATCATTGGTTTGCATGAAGGTTGAAGTATTTGGTGGAAGAAATCTATGAAACAGGTAAAAAAGTGGAAAAGAAAACCATGATGGAACTCGAAAACATTATAGATCGAGCAAAAGCATTGAAAAATGGTTTGTGGAAATAGATCCGCAAAAATGTAAAAGGGTGTGAAAATGGGAATGAACGTATAAAAATTATGCATGGGGTAGGGGCACTGTGTCCAAAATAAAATCGCATTTTCATTCCCTTTTGTGAACCTTTATGAGAATAAAGGTCAAAATGACTCCATTAATGTATGGAATATTTACGTTTGTCTACATATTGACTTATTTTTTATCATGCCTAAATTATTATCGTAATCTCGCAATTCACCCATAATTTCTTTCAATCGATTAATATTATTAATTAATTCCTCGTAAGGTTTAGATATTTTCTTCTATAAAACTGCAATTAACAATTAAGATGCTCCTACAACAACTTTTAAAATGTTGACACAAATTTCCTCTAACTCTATATAATTATGAACAAAGGTGAGCAGTAAAAATATTGTTAAAACTTCCGGTTAAATATGAAATCTGTTTACAAATATTCGTATTCAAATTACGACATCCTGGTAGCCAACTTCAATTACTTTTTCATGTATAAGACGAACCCCCAAGCCGTTCTCTATATCCCACGTACAATCAAAGATTATCCCAATATCACGACCTTCATTAATATCTGCATGCGGAACAACAATCCCAACTAATTTTATATTTTCAAGTAATTGTTCCTTTGTTTCTATTAAAGGATAATTCTGGTTACATTCAATATCGTAACCTAGTTCATGGCGGTTTTGGTTGTAATAATCCAGAATAGGTTTCAATAACCTTGGTTGTATGTCTTCCCAATTTTTCATTAATGATTGATATGATGTATATTGATCTTCATCAAACTTGCCATCTTCTTCACCATCTACCATCAAGGCTATCTCAGTTTCTTTTCCAAAAAAATGAATAGTGGTATCTTTTGCCCAGCCAAAGTCATACTCAAGTTCACCAAAGATCGGATCCCCTATAGTCATTTTAATATCTCCTCTTTTTGTTTATTTGCAAATCCTCCAGGTTCAAAAGCACCCGCGTTTATTTCTCCTACACCACCTAGGTGTCCGAATTCAATATTTATTTTTGTTGGCAAAAGTTGCATTGTTTTAACATCATTCAATTCATGCCATGTTAATTTGTTTTTTTCACGGTATACCTTTATATCTTTTGCACTGATTTCACCAGATTCCATCCCAAATTGTCTTGCAAATTTAGGTGAATTATTAAGTTGATCAGCCAATTTTTGATCTGATTGAACAAAATTGGCTCGCAGGGCTTTCCCTCCAAAACCCCCTTTTCAACCTAGCATATAGTTAATTTCTACCTTTGCTTTTGCTACTGGTGAAAAATCAGGAACAGCATTTTTATACTGGATGCCATCAATCTCAACTTCATCTAAATTTTGTTTTAACAGATGGTCTGGTTGTGGTTTTAGATTCACCCCTTATCCCTTCAAACTCAACCTTTAGAAAAAATAGCACCTGTTGCCATAAAGACAACCAAGTGCTCGTGTAATATAATACTAATCCTATCTTAACCAACAATCATATTTATATCTAATAGTTTTTAATTTGTACCCTGTAACAACTTTATACAAAATGTCTTCTCACCTAAGCTCTTTCTTCGTTTTCTTTCTATTATTGTACCAAATGCACATAATGGAAAAACCATCGTGTTTTTTGATTCTAATGTTCTTTTTCTGAAATTAATCATGTAACTTATTTAGAAAATCTGTAAATGTTTCTGCAATAAAGTATACATTTTCTCTAGCTCGGTCTTCCACTTCCTCTTCTGTTAACCCCTCTTCTCGCATTAGCATTTCCTTTTCTCCAGCATTCTCATGTTCCCAAAATACTACAATTGGATTATCTTCATGATTTTTGTAGTCAAAACATATTAGATTTCCGGAGGGATCAAAGGCAAAAGGAACTATTTTTTCTGGAAGTGTATCCCTATAGTCTTTGAAAACTTCCAGTATATGCTCATCATCTTCATTATCATATGTCAGTAATGTTCCGAACACCTTTTCTTTTCCTTCAACTTGAAAAAGTTCAGGACTTACATGCGCACCATTATATTCCATAGCAACTTCTATGTAATCTAAGGGAAACTTCACCCCTAATTTTTCTCCTACACTCTCTACTTCTTTTCTAGTCACTTGTTCATCCCATGATCTCCATTCTACAGTACTCATCTAATACCATCTCCCCATAATTTATTTCCACCTAAATGATTTACTTTGTGAGTCTTACTTACTACAAGTTGCATCTTACCAGGTACCTGATGATGATGCCATGTCAGCCCTTTAATTCTGGCTTCACCATTTTCAATATCTCTAAGTTGCTTGGCTGTAAATAAATCCTTAGATACTTCCCCTTTTTCGATCGCTCTTTTTAACATTATAGTACATTCTTTAAATTGTGTATCATCGGTTGCTTTAAATAAACTCTCTTTCAGTTTCAACGAAAACTTAACATCATCACCTTTAAAGATCGGGAAACCTAAAACATCATAATCTACGCCTTTCACATGTTTTCCTCCTGCTAATCCTTTATTAATTATATTGTTTTTTGGTGAAGCATTCAAATAATCATCCACATGCCCCACTACGGTTTTAAATTCTTCAATACTATCATAACCGTGTTCCTTGATAGTTGTATCATCTATAACCTTCAAAAAGTCATCAACACTTTCATAACCTTTCGGAACAATGGATCTATTAATTACATTTCCATTTATGTCATAATCATTTTTAATTACCTCATCAATTTCAGAATGGTGAACATTACCTCTACCCTTACCTTCACCCTTCACCGAAAACCACTGCGGTTTCACCTCACTAAGTGGCTTCACTCCATAGACCGAGTGATTAGAGAAGCCTGTCGAAACCACTTCACGATGAAGCCAAGGCACCTTGCCAAGCTTTTCTTTTGCTGCATCTATCTTGTTCTGAATAAATTCCTTGCTATAAGGAAATTTACTGCTGGCCACATTCGGTGATTTCTTACCTGCACCCTTAAATTTAGAAACAGCTTTTACGCCTTTTAAACCCCAGGTACTTGGGATTACAGCCGGTAAGGCAGTTCCGGTGACATACATGATACCCTTTTCTTCCACAGTATCGGTAACCGATTGAGCGACAGATTCCACTGCACGCATCGGGTCTTTTACAAATTGTATCACAGCTTGTTTATAGGAATCGGCCGTTTCCTCTGCTTTATCTCTTAAAAAAGCTGGTTCGATTGGATCCGGTATTGCTCCTGATAGAACGATAATGCCCAAATCCCCTGCAACGGTTAATAGACCGGTAATCATGCCGATAACTCCGTCAATCAGCCCGTTCACAAGATCCCAGGCACCCTTGCCAATAGTTTCTGCGACATCCCATAACCCTTCGAAAAAGCTGGTATATTTGCTCTTAATGTTTGCAGCCAAGTCGTTATACGCATCATCGGCATTTTCGAACGGTTTTACTTTCGTATTATACAGGTCCCACAGGTCATCCATTTTGTTTTGCAGTTTCGTTTGCGTCGATTGGATACTTGACTGGATGCTTTCCAATTGTCGCTTATTGAACGCGCTTGCTTCTTTTTGAGCATCGGTCGGATCCTCGAACAAACCAAAGAGAGAAGCGGGTGACTGGTAGCTTATGTTTAATGCCTTGGTGACATTGCTCGTGACGCCACTTTCGATCTGGTTCAAATTGGCCCAAATATCATTCCGGTCCACACGCATCATCGTGTTCCTTGCGATAGGAGAAATGTAGGCGGTTGTATCGGTTACATAATTTTCGAATAACGAAAGAAGGTCATTCACTTGTGTTTTGTACTTCTTTATTTCGTCCGTGGACCCATCGATCCGCTGATTCCAGGCACCAATACTTCTCCCCTCATTGGTTTGCATGAAGGTCTGAACTTTCGTAAGTGACTCCTTCATCCCCTCAAGCGCCTTTTTATATGTTTGGAGCTCGGCAATAATCTCATCCAATACGCCGTAATTGATTTTCAGGTCACGCTTCACGACCCGTCACCCCCAATTGCCTTAGCTGCCTCTTCATCTACCTGTTTCATGCCATCAAGTACGGCTTTGCCAGCTTGATAGATTGTCTCCATCTGGTTGACTAAATCCTGATTCACATCATTATTCATGTTATCCAAGAGTGCATCCACTTTTGCAATGAAGTCCGAGTTGAACGCCTCCAGCCGGTCGCTTGTATTGGAGCGAAACGTCGTCGTGTAGCCGGTAAAATCATCAATACCGGTCCGTAATTGACTCAAGATGTTTTGCAGCTCCACAAAATCTATTTTAATCGCTTGTCCTGCCACATTGGCACACCTCCTGTCCACACAACATTAACGAAAATGCACCGATTCGATTTCGCCAATTAATCGGTCCAGCTCGGCAACCATTTCATCTACAATGGCGCCCATATCTTCTCCTACCGATGCATTTTCCAGGTCCATATCCTTAAAGTTTTGCTTTATTTCATCGCGGGCATCCTTTAAATTATTGATAATCCCCGAATCCCATCCGCCATATAACAGATTATGGCAAAAATCATAATCATATAATCCCATTACACGTCACCCGCTTTTTGTTCCATTTCTTGTTGGAGTTCTTTCATATCATGGTTGGAAAATTCAATGGAGTTCAAATCTTTTTCCACAATAAATTCTTGTTTCATCAAATACACAAAGGCTTCTTCCATCCCATCACTGAATCCTTTTTGCACGACCCGCTTGATCAACGGAGCGGTAAAATGAATTTGTGTGCCGGCTTTCATCTCGCCGACCGGATAGATAACCCCCACATACGGAAAATAGCTGTTATAACCCTTTGGACCGATAAATCGTCCGGTGATGACTACCTTTGAAGGAGATTCCAATTGACTGTCAGGTTTAAAATAGGCTGGATTCAACTCAACAATCGAACCCAGTGGCAAGACTTCCCGCATGATTTCAATCGTATAAGCTAATAACCGTACATAAGAATCTTCATCCAGCGTAAATTGTTTATTGGAAAACAAAATGGTATGGGCGGCACCTTCATGCTTATAGGTGATGATGTCTTGTTGATGATGCAGATTTAAGGATGGAAGGTTTTCTTTATATGCCTGATAAAGATGCTGCAATAACCGGTTATCTTCCAGGTACAAGTGAAAAAATTCATGTATAACAGGGACAGATTCCGCTTGAATTTCACCTGCGAACGACTGGATAATTTGATCTATCTTCCTAAAAGCAAGCTGCTTTAGCTGTTGGTTTAAATCATCTGTCATGAACATCCACTCCCCCTTTCCCAAACTTGGTAAAAAAGACCTTTTCTCTTATTAAAATAATAATTCGAAATTCAAGCAATTACAATGCGCCGATTTACCCGGGTCCAAAGTTTTAATTATTGTTGCTGCACCATTTCTTAACATGACCTGCAAAAAGTGAAAGAAAGCCACCCGGCCCTAAACCGGAAGTGGCTTTTTTTCAAAGGAAGCCCCTGATTTTTTCCTCCTAACACAAATACGAAATAGGAGTAACGATCAATATCGTAAATATAGCCCTCTCTGCCCATATTACGAGTAATTCCGGGATGCTACCGGTATCTCCGCCTGAAAGAATACAAGGAACAAGCGCTGAAAAAAATGATGGCTGAAACGGATAAGACCGAAATGATCCAATAATAAGGACATAACAAACTATTCTAAGCAGTATATAGACTCCTTTCCGTATAGAACAACCCATTACAGAAATACTAACATCTTAAAGAAAGTATTATCTGTAATCCTAAGAAATGACCCTTTACGAAAGTGAAAATGTGAAGGGAAATTTAGAAAGGGGAACGAAATGAAACGAGTAACTTCGGAGGTAACAGCAGTTTTTTGGGTTACATTAACAATAACAGTAGCCATGTCTATTTGGGGATCAGTTGCTCCTAAGGCACTTGAAAATTTTTCAAACATGATTATGGTGTATATTTCTGTTCATTTTGGCTGGTATTATTTATTAATGGTATCATTGTTTGTCGTGTTCTGTTTGTACTTGATTTTCAGTCGTTATGGCAAGATCAAGCTAGGTAAGCCAGGGGATAAGCCTGAATTTAGTTACCCCTCATGGTTTGCCATGCTATTTAGTGCTGGTATGGGGATAGGGCTTGTGTTTTATGGTGTTGCTTCACCTGTCTCACATTATATAAAAACGCCGCCAACGGCCGACCCAGGTACGCGCGCGGCCTTGGAGGATTCGTTACGTATTACGTTTTTTCACTATGGTGTTCATGCATGGGCGATCTATGCCATTATTGCTTTAGTGCTTGCATATTTTACATTTCGCTGCGGGAAACCTGCATTAGTTAGCGCTACCCTTGAACCTCTTTTTGGAGACAAAATACACGGGACTTGGGGGAAGGCTATAGATATTATCGCTGTATTTGCGACGATTGTCGGTGTAGCAACTACCCTTGGGTTTGGTGCGACCCAGATTAATGGGGGTTTTACCTTTCTGTTTGGGGTTGCTGATGAATTCTGGGTTCAACTTGTTATCATTTTGGTCGTAACGGTTTTATTTATGATCTCTGCTTACTCCGGACTCGGTAAAGGAATCAAATATCTAAGTAATGCCAATATGACGATTGCGGGGCTTTTATTCATTGCTACATTAATCCTTGGACCAACGATGTACATCGTGAATTCGTTCACGGATACATTAGGGGCATATGTTCAAAGTCTTCCTAGTGAAAGTTTGCGTATATCTCCTAATAATGAAGGAGAGAGACAGTGGGTGATGGACTGGACTGTCTTCTTCTGGGCATGGTGGATTGCCTGGGCTCCATTTGTCGGAATCTTTATTGCTCGAATTTCAAAAGGTCGTACCATTCGGGAATTCTTATCGGGGGTTTTGATTGTCCCTTCTGTTGTTAGCTTTCTGTGGTTTTCGGCATTTGGAATGTCAGGTATACATGCACAAAATAATGGTTTAGATCTTGCCAGCCTACCAGATGAACAAGTACTGTTCGGGATGTTTGAACAATTTCCGTTCAGTACGATCTTATCCATCCTTGGTATTTTGCTAATCGGTACTTTCTTTATAACTTCTGCGGATTCGGCTACATTCGTTTTGGGCATGCAAACTACTAATGGATCCTTATCACCGTCTACAATTGTTAAGTTCGTTTGGGGCATTGCTCAATCAGCAATCGCTGCCGTGCTTTTGTATACCGGTGGACTGCAGGCCCTGCAAAATGCTCTAATTTCAGCAGCGTTTCCGTTTTCGTTAATCATGTTATTAATGATTGTCTCCTTTTATAAGGCATTGAAAAAGGATAACAGATTGAAGTAAAAGGATTAGAATACACTCTCATCGACAGGCAACCCAAAAAAGATATAATCCCCGCAAAAATATTATCGGGAATTATATCTTTTTATTAAGGAACTTTTTCAGCAATCTCTAACCTTCATCTAAGAGGCTATTTCACGTTCAATAGCACTTAACCGCTTATTATTCGTCGCGATAAAGTAAATAACAATCCCCCAAATAACAACTGCGATAATCGATCCAATGTTGAAGATTCCTTTTTCCGCTGTCCACATAATCGAATAACCAATCGAACCTAACAACAGTGCGTAATAGAAAAACGGAAGGAGCGTTTTTCGGATAACATGTCCTTCTTTCCCGATGAGTCCTACAACGGCAGATGCGGCAACAACGTTATGCACGCAAATCATGTTCCCAGCTGCACCACCGACCGCTTGAAGTGCAACCATCCATGTCGGGCTGGCACCGATATTTTCACCTACTCCAAATTGGAAAAGAGAGAACATCATGTTGCTGACTGTGTTACTGCCTGCTACAAATGCACCGAGTCCGCCGATGAACGTTGCAAAGAATGGATATAATGAACCAGCAAGATCGGCAACTCCTTCTGCCAAAACGATTGGCATTTGTTCATAACCCGCTGCCCCACCGCCTGAGTTAAGAAACACTTGCACCATTGGCACTGTGAAAACAAGAGCTGAACCTGCAGCGATCATTGTTTTTCCTGAGTCTTTCCAAGCCCGCGCATATTCCGATCCTTTCATTCCATGCATATAAAATGTAATGACGGAAACGACGATAAAAATAAAGCCTGGTGAAAAAAGGATTTCCCAGCTGGAGGAAATCTCCGTGCCAAAAATATTTGGAACTGTGATTGTGGCCGATTTAAGCCAATCTCCAACAACAGTTAATCTTGAAATAAGCAGGAAGATAGCAACCAGCACATATGGCACCCATGCTCGCACCATGCTAATTTTACCAGCATAAATCTCACTTGGTGTCAGTTCCACACGCCCGGTCCAAGTTGGGTCCCAGCGGTCTTTTGATTCAAAATCCCAAATTTCGTCTTCTTTTGGCATCAGGAAACCTTTTTTAGCTGCAAAAATCACAATCGCCAACCCAATTAAACCACCAATCAAGGAAGGAAATTCAGGCCCTAGCGTGTTGGCAATAATCAAGTATGGAATTGTCATCGCTAAAGAGGCAAATAGAGCAAACTTCCAAATCTTTAAGCCTTCACTGAACGACTTGTTTTTTCCGAAAAATCGGGTTAAAATTCCTACCAAAAATAATGGGATTAACAGCCCGGCAATAGCATGCAGTATAGCAACTTTACCAGCGACAGCAAATACGAAATCCGAAACATTTGAAATTTGCGTAAGCGGCTCAACACCTGTACCAACCCCGACTACCATTGGTGTTCCGACCGCACCGAATGAGACAGGTGTACTTTGAATCACCATCCCGGAGACAACCGCGGCCATCGCGGGAAACCCAAGGCCGACCATTAGCGGCACGGCAACAGCCGCCGGTGTACCAAACCCTGCCGAACCTTCAATAAAGGAACCGAAAAGCCATGCGATAATAATGACTTGAACTCGGCGGTCTGGAGTAATATCGGTAAAACCACGGCGTATCGTGTGCAGCCCACCGCTTTCCTGAAGGGTGTTCAATAGTAAAATAGCACCAAAAATAATAAATAAGAGCGTAATAGCGACAATCAGCCCATGAACAGATGCAGCTGCAACTTTAGGAAACGCCACATCCCAAACAAAAAGTGCCAACAAAACTGCGACGATATACGAGAGTGGCATTGCCTTACTCGCTGGCCATTTTAGTCCGACTAGGAATACAGCAACAACTATAATCGGAAGTAAGGCCAGAATTGCTAATGTACCAGTACCCATTTGTAGTTCCTCCTTTAATACTTGATTTATTAAAATATATTTCCGCAACGGCACCTCTTAGCGTGACGGAAATGTATTATTTTTTAATAAAAATCAACGTTGCTGCGCGATCCTAGTCGTCGTAAATCTGATCGCCCCGCCTCCGAAAATGAAAAATCATCGCGGTGCGTTTGGTTTCGATCGAGATATCTGCTTTATCGATCGAGATATGTACAATTTCGTTCGTGGTGCCTATGTTTTCGATCAAGGTATGAACTTTTTCGATCATGTCCAAACTTTTCCGGTCGAGGCAAGCACTTTTTCGATCGAGATGCCTATATTTCCAATCGAGTCTCATTCACCATTTCAATCGTAATCTACCAAAATATAGACGCACCCAATTTCTAAAAAAACTATACTTCCACCTTTTTCATCTCCTGCTTAACCTCGACACAACGCCCCGGCTGCGGGAACAGTTTTCCGGGATTCAATATGTCTGCCGGGTTAAATACTGTACGTATATCTGTTTGTGCAGCCATTTCTTCATCACTGAAAATAAAGCGCATTTCAGCAGATTTTTCAATCCCAACCCCATGCTCACCCGTAATGGAACCACCAACGTCCGCGCAAACCTTTAAGCATTCAGAGCCCGCTTTGGCAGCACGCTCACTTTCACCAGGAACACTTGCATCATATAATATAAGTGGATGAAGATTTCCGTCACCCGCATGAAAAATATTTGCAATCCTTAGTTCATACCTTTTACTAATCGCAGCAATTTGATCAAGTACTTCAGGTAAGCGTGTTCTTGGTATAACGCCGTCCTGTACAAGGTAATCCGGAGAAATTGCCCCCATTGCGCCAAAGCCCATTTTCCGGTTGGCCCACCAAAGGGCACGCTCCGCTTCATCTCTCGCCACTTTTACTTCACGCACATTGTTCCGTTTACATACGGTAAGAATTTCATCGATTTGATCATCAATCCCAGCTGCGATTCCGTCCACCTCAATAAGTAAGAATGCAGCAATGTCTTGTGGATGACCAACTGGATAGGCAGCCGCTTCCACCCCTTCAATAGCGATTGCATCCATCATTTCTAGTGCCGCTGGAATGATACCAGCCGAAATAATATCGGAAACTGCCTGGCTCGCGTCCGTTATATCATCATAATAAGCAAGCACGGTTTTCTTTCCTTGAGGATTTTTTAATATTTTCACGGTAATTTTCGTGACAATGCCAAGCGTTCCCTCTGAACCGGTCAAAAGGCCAAGCAAATCATAGCCCGGTTGATCCGGAATACCATCTGCCCCGATTTCCATGATTTCTCCATTCGGCAGGACAATCTCCAGTCCTAAAATATGGTTTGTCGTAACCCCGTATTTCAAACAGTGTGCCCCACCGGAATTTTCCGCAACATTTCCACCGATCGTGCATGCATATTGACTAGAAGGGTCCGGTGCATAATAATAACCTTTATCGGAAATAGATTGTGTTAGCTTTAAATTAATATAGCCAGGTTCCACGACCGCTTTTCGATTTTCCAAATCGAGATGCAGCATTCTTTTCATCCGAACCAGACTAATAATAACTTCTCCTCCAAGTGGAGTCGCTCCGCCGCTTAAGCCTGTTCCTGCCCCACGTGCGATATAAGGGATCTTTTCCTTGTTTAGACATTTTACAACCTCTACGACATGTTCCTTACTTTTTACAAAAACGACTGCCCTTGGCATCCCTTTGGCCATCGTATAGCCGTCACATTCATACGCAATGAGATCCTCTTTTAGATAAAGAACTTCCCTTTCACCAACAATGTTTATTAATTGTTGAACAACACGATCGAGATGTTGTTTTTTACGCTTTCCCATCAGCTCTTCACCGCCCTTACGATTTCACTCCCAGTTCTTCCTTTTCCTTCTCATAGGCCAAGTCAAGCAATTGAACCGTATGGACAACTTTTTCACTTCTCCCGTATTTTTTTACACCCATGGCCATTTGCAGCATGCAGCCAGGATTCCCCATGGAAATCATTTCTACGTTGTCGGGAACATCCGCTATTTTGCGTTCCAGAAGTGCTCCCGCCATCTCGGGATGTGTAAGATTATAGATCCCGGCACTGCCACAGCATCTGTCTGCATCTGGCATATCAACCATTTCCACCCCTGGGATTTCCTTTAACAGCTGACGAGGCTCAAAACGTACACCTTGCCCATGGGCTAAATGACACGCATCATGGTATGTAACTTTTGTCCTTACTTCTGCTTTCGGACGTTCGAAGTCATGATCGTACAAAAACTTGGAAACATCCTCCACCTTAGCGGAAAATTCCTCTGCTAAGGGCAGCATTTCCGGATCGTTCCGGAAAAGTTCATGATATTCCTGCAGTGCACATCCGCACCCGGCAGCATTGACAAGCACTTTATCGTAATCTTTAAACGCTTCAACATTACGTTTCGCCAGTTCCTTCCCTGTCTCTCTTTCCCCAGCATGAACATGGAGTGCACCGCAGCAGCCCTGATTTTTCGGAAGTCCAACTTCAAATCCATTATGTGTCAGAACACGAATAGTCGCTTCATTTACATCACTAAACATGACATCCATAATGCATCCCGTCAGCATTCCGACCCGCTGCTTCGTCTCCCCTTCAGGTGGAATAACTTCCGGATACCGGCCAAGAACAGGTTTTCCAACTTCCGGCAGAATCGACTCCATCTCTTTTAAGTGTTTAGGTATAACATTGAGCAGACCTGTTTTTCTTGTGACAGATTGTAAACCGCTCTTTTGGTAAAACCGCATTAGGCCACCAAGTTTATTCAAACGTGTTTGGTGCGGAAAAAAGCCTTTCAATGCTGTTTTATTTAAAGCACCAGCAAAACCGGTTAATGGCATCGCCTGGCGAATTTGCCCGCGTGCTTCCTCAATCAGAGCCCCAACTTGCACATCAGCCGGACATGCCGTTTCACAGGCCCGGCAATCAAGGCAATCAAAAATCGGTTTCGCAAAAGCTTCATTCACGTCAATTTTGCCTTCCGCAACGGCTTTTATTAAATATACACGCCCCCTTGGCGAATTCTGTTCTTCCCCAGTTTCCTGATACGTTGGACAAGCTTCCAGACACATGCCACAGTGAACACAGTCCGCCCATTTTGTTTCATCCGGAAGATCGTCCCAAAGATAGTTTCCTAGCGTCTTTGTTTGACAAGGCGGTTCACTTTTTTCCGGGTCCAGCATGTTAGCCAATCTGTTCTCTTCCACGCTCATGTTATATACCTCCTACAAAACGTTGGCGATTTAGGATTTTCTTCGGGTCGTTGGTTTGTTTTATTCCTTCTAGTAATGAAAAATAACTTGGCTTTTTCCCCCACACACTAACTGCCTTTCTTAATTTAAACGGTAAATGGGTACATATGACAACCCCGCGTTTTTCTTCTACCTTTGCCCTTAATGCTTTAATATAAGAAACAATATCTTCGGGAAAGCCTTTTACATAAACTTTTGAAATACCGTGACCTAAGCCACCATGAGCTTCAACCACAACATGATGTGCTTCAGCTAGCTGATCAGCAGCTTCCAGGCTAATGAGAACATCCAAATTATTGCTGCCAATTTTCAATGCTGCTAGAGTGTCTGCATCAATCTCGCTGTCATTGTAGCCATTCGGACCGAGGTGTCGGAACTTATCCCACCACTCGCTTGCTTTACCCTCATGCAGCACTGTATGCTTGACCCCGGTCGGCAAATGCTTGCTTATCCATTTTTCTTGTTCCAAAACCGCCTTTTTCCGATCCTCAAAAGCAATTACCAACGTATTGTTTCTTTCGCCGGTCAATTTTTCTGCAAGCTTAGCGTTCAACATTTCCAGGGAAACTGGCTCCATCATCGAATCGAGAAGTTGAACCGAAAATGCACGAATATCCGGCTTACTGCCTTTTGGGAAATGTAAAAGAGACAGCCCTTCGTATTTCGGGAGTGGGCGTAATTTAATCGTGATTTCAGAGATCACTCCAAGTGTTCCCATTGCCCCGATAAAAAGCTTATTCATATCATAACCTGCTACGTTTTTCACTACTTTCCCGCCTGTACGGATGACCCTTCCATCTGGATATCCGATTCTCATACCAATGACCAAATCCCTCGCTGATCCATACAGCAGCCTTTTCGCACCACTGTCATTTGCCGAAACAATACCGCCAATTGTTGCCATTTCCGGCCACGGTGTATCAAGTGCAATCCGCTGTCCATGTTTATGTAATTCATCGGTAATTTCCTGTAATGTCGTTCCAGGCCTCACCGTCATTGTTAAATCACCAACAGAATGCTCCACAATCCCCTTAAAACTGGCAAGCGATAATAAAATGTCTGCCTGTTCCATCAGACCGCCGTAACCTCGCTTCGTTCCACCGGAAACAATAGTAACCGTTTTGTCATGTTCATTTGCATAAGCAAGAACGCTTGAAATATCCTCCTCAGTATGAGCTTCAACGATCGTATCGCCGCCATTTCCAAGCAAATGTCCTTCTTCATTGTTATGTATTAATTGAACACTCGTCAAAATCCCTTCCAGCCCTAATGAATTCATGTTGCCGTACCCCCTTTTTGCCCTTCTACATGACGATGAAGCAGTTCTTCAACAGATGTAAGATGACAAAACATCGCTTCACTCGCTTTCGTTGCATCACCTGCTTCTACAGCACGATAGATTGCAACATGCTGTTCGATAATAGCGGACGCTAATTTTCGATCTGCCAAAATAATTCGATGGCAATCCATCATCCCTTTTTTCATTAATGTTGAAACCGTTTTCATTAAATCGATTAGTATTGTATTACCACATGCATCCGCAATTTTCTGATGAAATTGGTAATCCGCTTCCCATCCCTTTACAGTAGTGGCCTTCACTAATTTATCTAACACCAGTTTCATTGCCTTAAGTTGACTTGCTGACCTATTCAATGCAGCCATTTCAACAATCCCGACCTCCAAAATTTTACGAACCTGATAAAGTTTGTTAATATCATTCTCTCTTAAGAGCAGCACATCCGGGATTAATGTAGTAGTGTCTGTATGACAGACAAACGTCCCCTCGCCATGCTTTACATGAACAATTCCCTTCCCTTTTAGGGTGGTTAAAGCATCACGTACGGAAGAGCGGCCAACGCCAAACAGATCACATAATTCCCGAACAGAAGGCAGCTTCTCTGCAGGTGCAACCTTGCCCGTACGGATCCATTCCTCGATTTGTTCCACAACAATCTCCGATACTTTTTTCCTTGGTATCTTCTCCGTTTGGAGCATGTGGACACCCCCTGTCTATTCCATAATGGCTTCCACTTATCACATATCTGAACACTTTATTAATATTAAAACAGTGTACTATAACAAAGTCAAGGCTATTTTTACAAAAGTACAAAAATTCATTAAATACGATTTCCATTTGCCTTTTTTGACAAAAGAGGTGATGTTTCGAGGCAATGTTTTGGAGATAGAAAGAGGAGCTAAATGCAAATACGTATAACTCCTCTTTTAATAGCAGATGGTGATCAAGTTATCGGAATTGCGCGTTCGCTGCCCGGGGTTGCGCGCTCGATCCACATTTTGCGCGTTCACCACCCGCGCTCGCGCAACGAACTCCAGCCAATAAATTAATTCTTCACATGATATTTTTCCTTTACCTCCAGACGACGACGATGCAGAATTGGTTCGGTGTAGCCGCTTGGCTGCTCTTTTCCTTTGAAGACAAGGTCACAAGCTGCCTGGAATGCAACAGACTCATCAAAATTAGATGCCATTGGACGGTATTGCGGATCACCCGCATTTTGCTCGTCAACAACCTCTGCCATGCGCCTCAGGGAATCAAGCATTTGCGCTTCTGTACAAATACCGTGATGCAGCCAGTTAGCCAGCATTTGACTGGAAATACGCAAAGTAGCACGGTCTTCCATCAGCCCAATATTATTAATGTCTGGAACCTTCGAACAACCGATACCTTGCTCTACCCAGCGGACAACATAACCAAGCAATGATTGGGCACTATTATTGAGCTCATCCTCCATTTCCTCGGCAGACCAATTCATATTTATTGCAAGCGGGATTTGCAAAATCGCATCACGATAATCATCGGTTTTTTTCGCAAGCTCTTCTTGAACCTGATTAACATCAACTTCATGGTAATGAAGTACATGCAACGTTGCAGCTGTCGGTGACGGGACCCAAGCCGTATTCCCGCCTGCTTTTACATGGCCTATTTTTTGATCAAGCATAGCGGCCATTAAATCCGGCATGGCCCACATTCCTTTACCGATTTGTGCTTTTCCTTTCAAACCACTATCTAAACCAACACGTACATTATTTTTCTCATAGCCATCAAGCCAGATCGATGTTTTCATTTCATTTTTGCGAATCATGGCGCCAGCTTCCATTGATGTATGAATTTCATCACCAGTACGGTCCAGAAAGCCTGTATTAATGAAAACGATTCGCTCTTTTACTGCATGAATACAATTTTTTAAGTTCAGACTTGTTCGGCGTTCTTCGTCCATTAAGCCGATCTTGAGCGTATTACGTCTCATATCAAGCATATCTTCTATCCGGTTAAACAATTCATTCGCAAATGCAGCTTCCTTTGAACCGTGCATTTTCGGTTTTACAATATAAACAGAACCCTTCTCGGAATTTTGATATTGGCCATTTCCCAGGAGATCATGCTTAGCGATCAGGCTTGTAAACACACCATCCATGATACCTTCAGGGATTTCTTGTCCAGATTGATCAAGAATCGCGTTGTTAGTCATTAAATGGCCAACGTTGCGGATAAACATCAACACACGGCCGGAAAGGGAAATTCTCTCCCCATTCAAGCCTGTATACATACGGTCAGGGTTTAATGTACGTGTTATTTCCTTTCCATCTTTTCTGAATGTCGATGTTAAATCTCCTTTAATCAGGCCAAGCCAATTGCGGTAAACGTGCGTTTTATCCTCAGCATCTACCGCGGCAACTGAATCTTCACAATCCATAATGGTAGAGGTTGCCGACTCTAGATAAACGTCTTTCACGCCCGCTGCATCCGTTTTTCCAATTGGGTGATGGCGATCGATTTGAATCTCAACATGTAACCCGTTGTTTTTTAACAAAATAGCTGTTGGCTCTTCCGCTTGTCCCCGGTAGCCCACAAGTTTATCCGTATCTTTCAGTCCTGCAGTTGTATCGTTTTTAAGCGTTACCTTTAAATTACCATTATGAATGGCATATTTGACCGCGTCTGTATGTGATGCTGACGCAAGCGGTACGTTTTGATCAAGGAAGTTTTTAGCGAAAGCAATGACTTTTTTACCGCGAACAGGATTGTAGGCACCTTGTTTCTCAGCGCCGCCCTCTTCACTTATCACGTCTGTTCCGTATAATGCATCATATAGTGATCCCCAGCGTGCATTAGCAGCATTTATGGCATAGCGTGCATTGTCAACCGGTACGACGAGCTGTGGTCCTGCCTGAAGCGTAATCACATCATCAACATTGGCCGTTGAAATAGCAAAATCCGCGACCTCAGGCTCCAGATAACCAATTTCTTGCAAAAATGCTTTATACGCTTTACCATCAAATTCGTCGTTTTCTTCATGCCACGTATCAATTTGTTTTTGAAGCTCATCACGTTCCTCCAACAATGTTTTATTCTTGGGAGCCAAATCAGCAACAAGTTGCCCGAAATCACTCCAAAAACTTTCCTTGTCAAGACCTGTTCCCGGAAGTGCTTCAGCATTAACAAAATCGAATAGCTCTTTTGCAACCAGCAAATTGCCAGTTTTTATGTATGTCATTCATGATTCCTCCCTTTCATCTTACCTACTATTCTAAAATGATCAGGGCGTAAACAGAAATATCTGTTTTGCATGAATACTATTCCTTTAAGCTATACCTTATAGTATAATAGGCTAAAATTGGGTTATTACGGTTTGGAAAGGGGTGTGGATAATGGACGTCAGGCAGATCGAATATTTTACAGAAGTTGCGAAACAGTTGAATTTTACAAGAGCAGCTTCAACGCTTCATATTTCCCAGCCGTCATTAAGCAAGACAATTAAAAATCTGGAGACCGAGCTCGGTATTCCGCTTTTCTATCGAGGGGCTAAACAACTGGAATTAACCGATGTAGGAAAGGCATTCCTGGTTAATGCCCAAAATGTGCTTGATGCTTTTGCAAACTTAACATCGGAACTGGATGAAGTGATTGATTTAAAAAAGGGTGAAATTAAAATTGGAATTCCCCCGATTATCGGTGCGGCTTTTTTTTCAAAGTTAATAAGCAGATACAAAGAAGCTTATCCTTCGATCGATATACTATTAACCGAGGTTGGCAGCAACAAAATTAAACAGGGTGTTGCGGAAGGTGAGATTGACATTGGCTTAGTATGTAACCTGCCCATTCAAAGAGAAAACTTTGAAACAATTAAACTATTAAAAGATCCGTTAATGCTGATTGTGCAAAAAGACAATCCTCTAGCGCAAAAGAAGATAATTGAATTTTCGGGTATAAGAAAGGAACCATTTATCATGTATCGGCGCGATTTCTCCCTGCATGACAGAATTATGGAAGCTTGCGGTATACATGGCTTCTACCCAAATGTCGTCTGTGAAAGCTCACAGAAAGATTTTATGATTGAAATGGTTGAAGCAAAATTGGGTGTCGCCTTATTACCGAGCAAAATTTGCGACCAGATTAATAACAAACAAATTGTCGCCATTCCTTTTTCCAAACCGATTGTTAATTTGGAATTAGGCATGATCTGGAAAAAGGATCGATACGTGCCATATGCTGTCCGTCGGTTTATTGCGATGGCCAGGGAGTTTACAGTTTAGTTCATGTGAGACTACCTGCCAGGCTTGCGGAATCCCATCACCCGAATTTTTTAAAAAAACAAAGCCAACCCTATTCAGGTCATGTTAAAAATTGAACCTTCTTCCTTTATTCCTATCTCTGTTTCTTCTTCCGCTTCTTCCACTTTTTCTTCTTTTTGGTTGCAGGTTTCGGGACTTTCAATGTGCGTAATCTATTTGGCAGTTTCTTGCTTTGCGCCCCCATATAGATTTCCGCAAATGGATAAAACGATTCCAGTTCGCCCTCAACAATATCAACTTTCATATCGACTACGTACTTTTCCATTTCCTTTAATTTTCCAGCACTCTCCAACTCTTCTTTCGTAGGCAAAAACGGGATATTCCCATTCGATTCCTGAAAAACATCAAATAAATTAGCTAATCCACTAGCAACCATTTGTCGCAAGTCTTCCGCAGCCAATAATTGATATTCACTGGCACCGAGCAGCATTTGTTTATAATGATGGGCGGCTCTTTCCAAGTCTTTTATTTGGAAAAAATATTGCCCCAATGTATAGTGAGATTCTATCTGACCGGGATCAATAACTACAGAATATTCATAAACACATGCCGCAATCTCCGGACGGTTTCCCTTATCATACAAATTACCAAGCCGATTCCAAACAAACGAATTGTCTGGATCCTCCTTCAATTGATGCAAGAGGTGCAGTTCGGCATCTGAACTAAATAAATGCCAGCTCCCATCATACAACAAGTTTTTCCCTACTGTACATCGATTTTCCATTCCAAAAGATCCTTTAGCCAGTATTCCAGCCATGGATGCTATTATAAATTGACTTGGCATCTCCCAGTTACCCGCATCGTTGCAATGCTTGCAGCGAAAATATCCCGTTGTTTGAATGGGATATTCAGTACCTTCCCCATCTTCTTCGCGATCAACATTAACAACCATCAGCCCAACATCGTACTTTCCTTTCCGCCCACAGCTTTTACACGTTAACATGAAGGAATTTTCTTCAAAATGCTTTGGGATATTTTCTTTTTGTCTATTGATCAGTCTGGCATATTTTCCTGGTAACGATGACAGGGTTGGGAACTTTTGGATTTCTGTTATTTCTTTATCGGTCAGCTGCTGAATCAACAATGGATTAATTTGTGCACCAGGCAATCCAACCACCCCCTCGTTTTAATTCTTATATGCTAAAATTCTATCCAAAGTTTGTTTAAAAAATTGTCCCGTGCTTCTTACTAGGGATTTCCTCTCCTTCTCCCCAGAAACAAGATTTTGAAGTGAGGGAATCCTATTTCCAATATTTCACAAACAAACCCCACACTTTCCTTCCCGGTTTCGTGCAGGCTTTCGTTGGCATAATCTGCGCTATGACTTAATCTCCGCAATCATCCCATGAACCTTCGCAACCTCTTCATCCGGAACAATCAAGTAGTAAACACCACCGATTTTCTGCCCAGTACCTTGCATCATGTAACTAACGGTATTTTGTCTAACATCTTTATAGTGGAGCAGTAAACTTTTCATATCATCAAAATCCAGGTTTGTTTCCATGTTGTTGCCCAGTACATCGATCATGTCATCAATCTTCGTAACGGATGCGACACTCGCACCTTTATCAACAATAGCTTCAATAACCTTGCGCTGCCGTTTTGTGCGGCCAAAATCACCATTCGGATCCAAATGACGCATACGTACGTATCCCATTGTCTGTGGACCGTTTAGGGAAATCTCACCTTTACTAAAGTGATATCCTTTTTTATAATAGCCTTCATCGTACCAATCCAGCTCGTTATTTAACGTAATACCGCCGACAGCATCGACCATTTCTGATAAACCTTTCATGTTCATTTCGACATAATAGTCCAATTCGACACCAAGGAAATTCTCAACCGTTGCGACGGACATATCGGTACCGCCAAAAGCATAGGCATGATTAATTTTATCCATTGATCCCTTGCCAACGATTTCTGTTCGCGTGTCCCTAGGTATACTAATTAATTGCATTTTATTCGCCTTTGGATCAAGCGAAAGAACCATTAACGCATCGGATCGGCCATTGTCACCCTTACGTTTATCGACACCAAGCAATAATATGTTAAGCGGCTTCTGCTTGCCAATCTTTTTCTTGCTTGCACCCGGGTCAATCGAAGTTACCTGCTTGTGCATTTTTTCATTGACCGTTTCCTTTGCATTATGATAAATCGAATATGCATAAGCACCGACACCAAGCACTAGTATTAAAATCACAGCCAAGCTAATTTTCAGCCAACGACGTCTTGGTTTTTTTCGTCTATCTGATCGTTTTTCTACCATTATTATTCCTCAATCCTTAAAAATTTCTATGACTATTATACCATTTGCCCTCGAGTATTCAATGATAATAGCAAATTTGACAGGATTTTGTCTAATTGTAGTTTAGTAGTACAGGACATTTTGCGAATTATTGGAAACTATTGATTTGTACGATGTAAAAATCCTGCTCTTCGCAATTTATTAATAGTAATGAAAATTATTGTACATCTCAAAATACATTCTACTGCTCAAATACGTGTTATAATTTTTAGTAAAAGAGGTGTTTAAAATGAAGTTAGGGCAACGGATGCTAACCCCCTTTGTAAAGGCAAAATACTTATCTGAAGCCAATTATAGAAGATATACAAGTATCATTCATTAAAAATCAAAACGACCGATCTCAATATCTCATCATCACTCATCTTCTCCTCAAGTCCTAGATCATTACCGGATATCCTTTCACTTAAACCAATATGCTGTATAACCTCCATCAACAAGCAGGGTTGTCCCATTTTAATTCGATCTTAATCTGATATGCCTTCATTTTTCCTACCTCTTTTACTGGGATTATTTAAAAAACCGTCACTTCCAATATTATCCATCATAGTACTGATTAAAACCACGGTCTATCAAAACCTAGCCTGTGTTCTATTTGTTTTTTTACTTTATTCTTAGCTAGTAAACCCATCGGATCCTAGGGCTCAGTTCGATTGTTTCCTGTCCCCCCTTGCTATTCTACTTATAAATGACAAATCGTGCGGAAGTTGTATTCGTACAATAAAGACATGACTAATCAAATTAATATACCCATCAAATCAAACTTTCCTTTTGTTCTTATACGTACGAATTCAAATTTTTTGTGTTATCTTTCTAATTATCTTAATTGTGTATGGCGGTGTAGCGACAGGTGAATGCTTTTCCTAAATGCCCTAAACCCTCTAAATCTGGTTCATATCGTTTATTATCTTGTCTTGCGCCAAAAAAGTGTGACACCGATACAACATCTGTTATATTTAAACTTGAATTATCATTATGTTCAAATACCTAAAATCTTAAATGAAGGAGACAAAGCATTGATTGAAGTATACACAGATGGGGCATCAAGTGGTAATCCGGGAATGAGCGGGGCCGGGGTTTATATTAAAGCCGGCGGAAAAATATATGAGTATTCTTTTCCATTAGGAATGTACTCCAACCATGAAGCTGAATTCGCAGCTGTTATCAAAGCTTTAGAAATATGCAAGGAGCATTTTCCAGGTGAAATACTGTCGTTACATTCTGACTCCCGGCTGGTAGTAGATGCTATCGAAAAAGATTTTACGAAAAACCAATCCTTTCGCCCTTTACTGGAAGAAATTAATAAAGAAGCAAGCCATTTTCCTTATTTTTTTATTAAATGGATACCGGAGAAGCAAAATGGTCATGCGGATCACTTGGCCAGGAAGGGGATTCGGATGCAGTAGGGGCGGGTTCCTACTTTATTGGTATGTACCCGCTCTACCTGGACACATTGAAAAAATGCATTGGACATTAAAGATATTAAGCAGATTATATGGCTAAGAATAATGGGTGGCGATTAGACTATTTAGATATCTTCGCAATGGTTAGTCCCCAAAAAAATAACTTTTACTTGATAAATTCCTCTATACCTGCTGAAATTATCAGGATATCCACAATAAAACTATAAATTTTCACTGTCAAAAGCATGATAGTATAAACTCATGCATAATGACATGCAACCCAGTGTTCCTCTTCTACTTCTCTCCACTCCGGCATTTCTATGCACAGTTCTGTTGCCAATGGACATCTGGTACGAAAACGACAACCTGTTGGCGGAGAAATAGGACTTGGCAAATCTCCCTGTAGAATAATTCGTTCCCGTTTTTTCTCAATTGCCGGATCAGGCATTGGGATTGCCGACAATAAGGATTGCGTATATGGATGCAGCGGATTATTATTTAGTTCATCTGCTTCCGCTAATTCCACGATTCCCCCAAGATACATCACACCAATCCGGTCGCTTATATACTTCACCATTGATAAATCATGGGCAATAAATAAAAAAGTAAGATCTCTTTCTTTCTGCAACTGCATAAGCAAATTAACTACCTGCGCTTGAATCGAAACATCCAAAGCAGAAATAGGCTCATCCGCAATAATCAACTCCGGTTCAACTGCAAGAGCACGCGCAATCCCGATGCGTTGCCGCTGTCCACCTGAAAATTCATGTGGGTATCTGGATGCATGATCTGCTTGTAAGCCAACAATTTTTAAAAGTTCCTCAACTCGTTTTCTTCTTACCTGCTTACTTTCCATCAATTGATGGATGTCGAGACCTTCAGCTATAATGTCTTCCACTTTTTTTCGCGGATCCAGCGAGGCATACGGGTCTTGGAAAATCATTTGGATCTTTTGTGTGAAATTTTTTTTATTCTTTTGTGTAAGTCGTACATTATCGTATATTATCTCCCCTTCAGTCGGTTCATAAAGTCCCAGTAACGTCCTGCCAGCAGTAGACTTTCCACATCCGGACTCTCCCACCAAGCCAAGCGTTTCTCCCTTTTTTATTTCTAAGTCAATCCCATCAACAGCCTTTAAAATTTGTTTTGATTTTAAAGGGAAATGTTTCTTTAAATTCCTTACTTTTACGAGTATCTGTCTGTTTGCTGCATTCTTTTGATCCGTAGTCTGACCCGTAATTATTTCATTGATATGCTGGTTAAATTCAATCTTAGGTGCCTGCGGATGAAGTAACCAAGAAGCGGCTGTATGCGTATCACTTATTTGGAACATCGGCGGTTCTTCATCATAGTCAATTGCCAAGGCAAATTCATTACGTGGAGCGAAAGCATCGCCCTTGGGAGGATCCATCATATCAGGCGGACTTCCCGGAATCGAATATAATTCCCCCTTCGTATTCAAGGTTGGCATCGATTTTAACAATCCCCAATTATAGGGGTGAGAGGGGTGATGAAAAATTTCTTCCGCTGTCCCTTTTTCTACTATTTTACCAGCATACATAACCGCTACGGAATCAGCAACATTTGCAACCACTCCTAAGTCATGGGTAATAAAAATGATAGATGTTCCCGTTTTCTTTTGGATTCTTTTCAGCAAATCCAAAATTTGTGCTTGAATCGTGACATCTAATGCTGTAGTAGGTTCATCAGCTATTAACAGCTTCGGGTTGCACGCAAGCGCCATAGCTATGACAACCCTTTGCCTCATCCCACCTGAAAATTCATGCGGGTACTGGTTAATCCTTGCTTCCGGATTAGGTAAGCCTACTAACCGAAACAGGTCGAGAGCTAATTCGATTGATTCCTTCTTGCCAAGTTTTCGGTGCTTGATAGCACTTTCAATCACTTGTTTACCGACTTTCATCGTTGGGTTTAAAGCTGTCATTGGGTCTTGGAATATCATGGCTATTTCCGAACCACGTACCTTTTGCATTTCTCTTTTTTTCAAAGTCAGCAAGTCCTTGCCAGAGAATTCTATTTGCCCATCGTCTATCGAAGCATTCTGGACAGGAAGCAGACCCATTATCGCCTTGGCAGTAACGGATTTACCTGAGCCGGACTCACCGACAATCGCAAGTGTTTCCCCTTTTTTCACAGAAATATCAGCACCTCTTACTGCCTTAACTTTTCCAGCATACGTTTGAAAAGATACGTGTAAATTTTTAATCGATAATAATGGTTCCATATTAAAAATCTCCTCAATATACGTTTTATAAATTTACCATACAGCTATTTTCGCATTCTTGGATCCAAAGCATCACGTAAACCATCAGCCAACAAATTAAAACTAACCATCAGACCCACGATAACTATGGAAGGGAAAGCCAGTAAGTAGAAATGGCTACGCATCGATTGAAATCCATCATTAATCAGCACTCCAAGGGAAGCAAGTGGTTCCTGAAGCCCTAAACCTATAAAACTTAAAAAAGCTTCTGTAAAAATGGCACTTGGTATGGTAAACATCATATTTACGATAATGAGCCCCAATGTATTTGGCAGCATATGACTCGTAATAATATGTTTATTTTTTGCTCCCAGCGCTCTGGACGCAAGTATGAATTCCTGCGTCTTCAGTTTAAAAATTTGCCCACGGACAAGCCTGGCCATATTCACCCAGCCCGTTATCACCATGGCAATCGTGATAGTTAATATGCCCGGTTGCATAATCATAATTAATAGAATAATAATGATTAAATTTGGGACCCCTACTAATATTTCAATAATCCGTTGCATGAAATTATCTACTTTTCCACCTTTTAAAGCAGAAATAGATCCATAAGTAATTCCGACGCAGATATCTAATAAGGCAGCTAACAATGCAATATATAAAGATATACGAGTCCCTTCCCATAAGCGGGTCCACTGATCACGGCCAAATTTATCCGTTCCTATCCAATGGTCGCTATTGGGTTTGGCAAAAACGTTATCATAATCCGTTTGTTGATAGCTATATTCGTTCAAATGTGGTCCAATAATAGCCATGACTATGATAATCATTAAGATTACCAAACTGGCCACCGTGCCTTTATTTTTTTTAAAACGCAGCCAGCCCTCTTGAAAACCACTTATCATTGGTCGATGGATTGCTTCCATTTTTTCATCTTTACGTCCAACTATTTCAAATCTCTCAACTGAATAATTGTCATGAGTCGGATATTGTTTTGTCTCATTCATGAATCGGTTTACTCCTTTCCACGGATCCTTATTCGTGGATCAATAATGCCATATAATAAATCTACTACCAAAATAGTCAAAATAAAGAAGGAACTATAAAAGAGAGTCAAGCCCATTATTGTTGTATAATCATTTGTTTTAATAGAATCTACAAATAAACTTCCTATTCCGGGTATACTGAATATGTTTTCAATTACTAACGAACCAGTTAATAAACTTACAAAAACAGGGCCTAAAATGGTTACAACCGGAATGAGTGCATTTCGAATGGAATGCTTGATAAGCACGGTAAGATCACCTAATCCCTTCGCATGTGCAGTGGTGATATAATCCTGTTGTAATACGTCCAGCATTTCATTTCTTGTAAATCTGGCAATAAGGGCAATAACCGTTACTGCCAAGGAAATTGTCGGCAGGATGGAATTCAGATAGCCTTCCCAATACGCAACAGGGAACAGACCCCATTCCAAACCTAAATAGAATTGCAGGATTGCTGCCAATACAAAATTCGGTATCGAGATCCCCAAGACAGCTACAATCATCGTAAAATAATCCCAAATCGTATTCTGTCTATATGCAGCAATGATTCCCAGAATAATACCAATCGACAATCCTAACACAACAGCTTGTATTCCAAGTAACGCAGAAGGACCAATACGATCCATAATCAATGAATTTACAGTTTGTCCCTTATAATAGTACGATATCCCCAAATCACCTTGAACAAGGTTACCCAAGTATTTTATGTATTGAACCGTTACGGGCTGATCAAGTCCATATTTAGATAAAAACTCCATTCTATCTTCGTCAGATAGTTTTGCGAGTTTTTCCTCATCAAAAGGGGAGCCCGGCAACATTTTCATTAAAAAAAATGTGATCGAGGCAATAATAAATAATGTAATGAGAATATTAACTATCCTGGATAAAATAAACTTTTTCATGCGTACACCTCTTTCCTTGATGATGGGAAAGAGAGGTGTGGCTAGTACCTCTCTTTCGTTTTTATTTTTTAATTGTGATGTTTTTTAGTTCAATCTTTGCGCCATAAGGGTGGATAATCAGATTTTTCATGTATGGCTTCTGCAAAAATGCCCTTCCCTCAAAGTAAAGCGGTCCCAATGTTCCATCATCTTTTAGTGCTATTCTTTCGGCCTCAATCAACATATCAAGCCGTTTATCTTCATCCGGCTCCTTCAGCGCGCTATCAATAAGTTTCTTATATTTGGGATTGGAAAAATTCCCTCTTAATCCGCTTAAAGGATCACCATTCCACAGACTTAATATATCCATGGGATCATTATAATCGGCACCCCATTTGGAGATACCCATTTGGTAGTCACTTTCCCGCATTGTGTCCAGCCGTCCACTATAAGGTTTTGTAATTATATCGACATCAACACCAAGGTTCTTTTTGAATTCACTTTGCAAGAAGGTAGCTGTATCCTTTGCGATCGTGTCATCAGCTGTTAATAGTTCTAGCTTTGGCAAATCCCCGATTTCGTCCAATCCTTTTTCCAGATATTCCTTCGCCTTATCATAATCTGGCTTGACGACATCACCTGCCAATTCTCGGAATGTTTTATCTTTGTTTCCGTTAACACCTAAAGCAACTAGGCCATATGCAGGTGCAGATCCATTATTTAAAACTGTATCAGCGAGTGTTTGTGGATCATATGCAAGCTGGAACGCTTTACGAATATTGACATTATCAAATGGTTTCTCCTGAAAATTGAATTGTAAATACCAAGATATAAATTGCGTTTCTGTGCCAAATTCATCACTATCACGATACGAATTGACATCTGATGAAGATAAATATACCCGATCCAATTCTCCCGATTCATATAAATTCAGTGCCGTACTTTGTTCTTTAATTACTTTCATGGTAGCCCCATCAATTTTGACATTTCCCTTATCCCAATATTCTTTATTTTTTTCCAATGTTACTCCTTCAGCTTGGTCGTACTCCGTCATAACGAACGGCCCATTATACAGAATTGTATCGGCGGTTAAAGCAAATTCATCCTCGCCCACTTCATTAATAAATTTCTCGTTGAGTGGAAAATAAGTAGCAAAAGCGGTTAAGCCGAGAAAGAAAGGAGTGGGCGTCACCAATTTTACTTCTAGTGTTTTATCATCTATTGCTTTAATAGCAACCTCGGACGCATCGGCTTCTCCTGCATTAAATTCCTCTCCACCAACTATATAATCATAAAGGATGTTGGCATAGGAGCCCGAAGTGTCGGGGTGCATCGCCCGCAGCCATGAATATTTAAAATCCTGTGCCGTTACAGGATCACCATTGCTCCATTTTATCCCATCCCGTAAATGGAACGTGTATGTCAATTTATCCTCGGAAATATCAGCACTTTCCGCCATTGCAGGTTGTGGATTGTTATCCGCATCCAAACGATAAAGACCTTCCATAATATTGTTTAAAATAGAAAAGGATATCCCATCCGTTGTCAACACCTGATTTAAGTCGGGGATATCATTGTCGAGGCTAAGATGAACAATCTTCTTCTCCTCACTTTTACCAGTACTGTCCTTTGAAAAACCACAACCAGCTAAAAGGAACACGAGTCCAAAAACCATTGTAATCAAAATAAATAGATGTTTCTTTTTCAATTTCTTTTCCTCCCCAGATTTAAATTTGTACCATTTCAGATGAATAACGCTGTATATTCCCAGTTACTGTTGTCTTAAAGGATACGTGCCTCCTCTCAATCTAAAATTCATGTTTTTTTGGAACTATTTCGGCTAATTCAGTAAGTAATGAGAATCTGTACACAAGCGGAATATACGAAATTTATTGGATAGGAAATAATGTACAAAAGTAAAGAAGAATATTTTTATAGATTATGTCTGTAATTGTAATGTAGTAATTAATCTAGAAGTGTTTACGTATGGTGTAGGCTTATTAAAACTAGTTATAAATAAATATAGAAGGAAAATCGTAAATAAAAATTATAATAATCTTTTTCATTATTATATTATTCTGTATTTTATTCTTAAAAATAGTAAATGTCAATATCAAAATCAGTTTTTCTATAGGGATGTTGGGCGGTTCTACCATTTATGTCCCTCCTGTAATCTCTGGTTAATACAGCAATTTGATGATAGTATTTTGAATACATAAGGAGAATTGGGCTCCGAGAATGTGATACTATTCCTACTTTATATTTTTGAAGCTTTATATCTTGCTTTTTAATTAATACAAATAGGGGGCATTTAATAAATGCAAGAACAAAGGCGTAAGCGCCCGTTTAGCGACGTATGGACTGGACTGAGCCGTAGGAGATAAAGGAAACACGGTGAGCTGAAAGCGAACCGATGTTGACTTATCGTACGGAGGTGAGGGAAGTCCACTAGTCGCTGGGCGCTGGAGCCGGACGTGGCTTACCCTGCTGAGAGCAGAATAGAGCCTAAATTTATATACTTTTGTATGAAAACACTTATCGAGAAAAGCCAATACAAAGCTAGACCCTTCATCATTCAATTTTTTGAAGGGGTTAAATTATCTACGGGCTTTATTTGTGATCTAAAGATAAAATACTATGTCCTTTCTTTGAACAAATTTAGCAATTTTGGTTAGGGTCTCCTTTATATTATAGTTAATGGAGGATGACCACATTACCAATATAACAATACAAATGACAGTAGTATTATTGAAAAACTTTTGTATACGTGTTCTAGTCACAATAGATGGTACTTCTATACTGTCACAACCCGTTTCTTATACAGGGTATCCCCTTTCAGGATCCACCAGAGTATTTTCGGCCTTGTTGTATTGTTATTAAACTGTATTGGCAATAAATGAATGTGATATACCTCCTATCCAGGCTAGAAATTCTTTTTCATCATAGATGGTGGCTGCGCGAATGCGGAGCCATGTTGGTTTCTTATCTTTTAAAATAAACCACGTGCTACACCAAAGTGATATGGGCATTTGTTGAGATATTTTGACTATTAATTTGTAATAGTTAAAACCCTCATTTCCGTTCACAGATTTAGCTTTGTCCGTCCCATAAGATAACAACAAACAGATTCGTAACATGTTTCCAACAACTCTTTTATCGCTTTATCCAACCACTATCTGCATATAAATTAGCCAGGTGAGCTATTAGTTCAATAAGGAGATAGTGTCAATAAATAAAAAATAGTTAAAACACCGCTCACCCAAGAACGGTGTCTCCTTTTTTAATCCATCGCACCTTTACCTATTCACGCCATTTCCCCATCAAATATTTCGTATCACTTGTTAAAGTATGATAAGCTTCCTCAGAAATCAGCTGACTAATCCTTTGAAATTCCAGCATTGTTTTCATGCCTTCCAAATGCTTTAGGACCTTTTCCACTTGTCCCGTTTCTTCATAATGGCTCACCGCAGTCAAGTGAAGACGCAAGGATCTTGCAGCATCCGTTGAAACATCTCCTTTTTCCTTTAGGCTTGCAACCTGTTCTTTCATTGTGGCTGCATTCCATGCATAGATAGAGCTAGCTGTCTTCTCTGCCACCGTTTTCCGGATCGGATTTGTCGATACGGTATCACGTGTCGGATGAACCCGGTTTGTTAACAGAATGGCAATTGTCTTAAGCTTTGGACTGACAACCATTGACGTTCCAGTATATCCCGTATGCCCAAGCGTATTTTCCTCGGCCAATACATCCATATACCAATCCTGATTTAAATCCCAGCCAAGTCCATGATTTTGCCCTGGATACGCTTCATTCCAGTTTTTATTCATCAGTTCAAATGTCCCTTCGGAAACAATTTGTTGTCCTTGATAGCTGCCTTCGTTAAGCAGCATTTGTGCAAATATGGCCATATCTTCAGCTGAACTGAATACACCAGCATGCCCAGCTACACCATCAAGTGCCCACGCTTTTTCATCGTGCACACTGCCCCACACCAAACCGCGATCTGTCCATGGCTGAAATTCAGTCGCTGCAATCCGCGGTTTTAATTCTTCTGGCGGATTATACATGGTATCCGACATCTGCAGCGGCTCCAAAATGTTCTCCCGTATAAAAACATCCTGCCGATTTCCGCTTAAACGCTCAATTAGTACACCTAATGTAATATAATTAATATCACTGTATACGTATTCTTCGCCTGGTTCATACTGTAATGGTTCACGCATGACATATTCCAGCAATTCCTCCCGAGTACCATCCATGTCATATATATTCCCGGAAGGACCTGGTTTTTCACCAGATGTATGCGTTAACAATTGTTTGATCGTTATATCCCCTTTTTCATCGGTGTCGTACTCCGGAAGATAGTCGGATACTGGATCATCCAGTTTGAACAATCCCTGATCCCATAACTGCATAACCCCGACAGCCGTAAATAACTTGGAAATCGATGCCATGTCAAAAATCGTGTCCGCTTGCATTTTTACCGGCTCGTCCATTTCGGTAAAATCAGCATCTGTATAACGGGCGGCATAACCGTATGCATCATGTTTCACGACCTTACCATTACGGGCAATCAGAACAACAGCACCTGGCATGACCTGTTCGGATATTGCATCATTGATTCCCTCATCCAAATCCGCAAGCGGCTGCTCCAGCATTTCCACACTGCCGGCCGTTCCCGGTGGTAATTCGTTCGCAGCTGCATAACCCGCTTGCGGCTGAATCATTAGCACGCTAAACCATAGTGTAAACGCATAAAGGACTAGTATCATTCTTTTTTTCATGTTCGTTTCCCCTTTCCCTATAGTCTTAAGCGGGATCAGTCCCCAAGTGCTATTACACAAGAAAGCATTGAGGGACTGCCCAAATATTTTAGTTGGAAAATATACAAATTAGCAGGTAGTAAAGATATTGACATTCATTACCTCGATGCTATTTTCTAACCTGTACTCTTGATTCCAAAAAGGAAATTTACCCTTCTCTCCACTCATAAAGCAAATAATTAGCATTCGCTGTCAGGTCGTGATAGGCCTGGTCAGAAATCTGTTTTTGTTCATGCAGCTGTTCCACTAATTGGTTAAAACCTTCCATATGTTTGACCGCTTTTTTGATTTTTCCAGCATCTTTATAATGGGAAACCGCAGTCAAATGGGTTAGCAGCAAGCGGCTAACATTGGCATCGTCAATATCTCCAAACCGTTTAAACTGTTCGATTAACGCTTTCATATAATCGATACTCGGTGTTGACACGCCAATCGCCATACCTTCTCTTGTCGAATCCGCCGCTCCAACGTAAACACCCTTTTCCATATCGAACATCAGGCTGTTTACATTTCCGATTTCTGTTGGACTCGTTTCCCAGGCATGTCCCATTTGCTCTAGTCGATTTCGCACATCATCTTGAATGCCATACTCCCAGCGAATCGTCGGATATTGGTTGCTGTAAATTCGCGGTTCTTCAATGGCCTCCTTCAAATCCATCCCATAGCCAATCGTATTGACAATCGTTTGGGTTACCGATGTAATAATCGTTGTTCCACCAGGTGAGCCTACTGTCATAAACGGCTTGTTATCCTTTAAAACAATCGTTGGCGTCATGCTGCTCAACGGCCGTTTGTTTGGCTGGATTTCGTTCGCCCCACCTGGAATGGCATCAAAATCGGTCAATTCATTGTTTAACATAACACCATAGCCTGGCACCATGATACCTGAGCCAAAGACCTGTTCAATTGTCGTCGTATAGGAAACCAGATTTCCCCAACGATCTGCAACGGTAAAATGCGTTGTTTCGCCATTTACTTTGTCGTCCACTTGTTCCACAACGGCTCCCGACTCGCCATCTTGAAAATCCCATGGGTTGCCTGGCTGAACATCCGGATTCGCCTTATCCGGGTCAATTAAATCAACACGCTGCTTAATATAATCCGGGTGCAACAATCCTTCTCGCGGTACATCCACATATTCCGGATCCCCCATATAGGCGGCCCTGTCAGCATAGGCAAGATGCATCGCTTCCGCCATATGATGGTATTTTTCCGGGGACCTTACATCATATTGGGTTAAATCCATTTCTTCAAACATCTCCAGCATCTGCAGCATCGTCAATCCACCAGAGCTTGGAGGCGGCATCGATGCAATATCATATCCCAAGTAATCCCCCCAGACCGGCTCATCTTCCGTCACATCGTACTTGCTTAAATCCGCAGCAGTCATACTACCGTCAAAATCCTGGACAACATCTGCAAGTGCCTCACCGATTTCACCCTGGTAAAAGGCGTCTGATCCTTCTTCTGCGATCAATTTAAATGTTTTGGCAAGGTCTTTTTGTACAAGAAGATCGCCCTCTTCAAGCGGCTCGCCCTCCGGAAGAAACACGTCACCAGCTGCACTGCGGGACAGTTTAGCTGCATTGCTGGCAATTGCGTCGGCCAGAACCCAGTTTACTTCGATTCCTCCTTCAGCCATTTCAATTGCAGGCTGGATAAGCTCATCCATCGGCATCGTTCCCCAATTGTCGAGTGCCGTTTCCAGACCTTTTAATGTGCCCGGAACACCAACGGATTTTCCGCTTCTAACTCGTTCCTGAAACGGCATGACCTCACCGGTATCTTCATCTATGAACATATCTGGTGTTGCCCCAGCAGGTGCACGCTCTCTGCTGTTGATTACTGATATATCCTCAGTTTCCGCATCATAGTACATCAAAAAGCCGCCACCACCGATTCCAGACATCATTGGCTCTGCCACGTTTAATGCAAATTGAATGGCAACTGCTGCGTCAATTGCAGTACCCCCATTTCTCAGCACATCTGTCCCAACCTTCGAGGCCAGCGGATGTGCCGTAACGACCATTCCAAGATCGCCTTCAGCTGTCTGTTCATCTTTTATTCCGGGATTATCCGGTTCATACCCAGTATTGTCCCCATACACGGTTCCACCTTGCATGATCGTACTGAAAAACAGTAACAGTCCCACAACGATTGACAGCCATTTTTTGTTTCGGTGCATCTGTTCATCCCTCCATTGTTTTAATGTGTGGATCAAACGGCAGAATTCCGATGCAAATAACCGCATGTATCGACGTAAAATTGAATAATATCGACGTGAATTGTGCAGTATCAACATATAACTTCGGGATATCAACGTGAATTTGTGAAATATCAACGTAAAAACGCGGAATATCGACATGAATTGTGATGTATCAACATTAAACTGCGCAATATCGCGGACCAGTGCAGTATCAACGTCGCTCTGCCGTAAATCACTCATTAGTTCTAGAAAATTTAATCCAATTATAATAGATTAACATAATAAATAGTGTCGATTTATGTCACATTATTTTAAATATTGTTAAAATGATTCGTTTGAACCAGGAGATGCATATAATTTTTATAGGTATTTCGTTGATAATACGAAGAATGTACTATAGAAAGGACATTCGGAGTATAAATGTGTTCATAACTTCGATTGAATATAGGATAAGGTAAAATTGATTTAAAAATTTACTGTAAATTGAATTGATCGGTATATCATTAAGTTTTTTTAGTATTATGTCTTGGTCACCATCTTTGTCACTTTTCTCTAGGGGTCCATTTAATCCGTGTCATTCCTCTATTTTTGGGTACCCTATAATTGGGTGATTCAAAATGAAAGCAAATGAATTGGAAACAAAAAGATTTGATAAAGCATTAGATGAATTTATTGAGTTGTTCAACAACCTCGAAAAAGATGAGCCGATCATCCATTTTGAAGAAGAGGTTGTTCAGAACATTGAACGCGCAAAGAAAAAATATGGTAATGATATGGTGGATGAAAAAATAAATACAGTTGTACGCGAAATGCTTTCCTGGCTTGATTTGGAAGATGTTGAGGAAGATGAGGAAGGAAAGGGTGAAGAGGATGGAGATAACGATGAATAGCAGGATGACGGCAAAACGTGATGAACACGGTAAGGTATTAAGCCCCAATCTTATATAAAGCATACACGAATCCCCGCTAAATTGGGCGGGGATCATGTAACTCATCACTGCTTATGAAATAAATTTGCTACCGCTTCCCTGATTCGGAAAACAAATCCAGCTACATAGATTTATAAGTTGATTAAAAAAACGAGTATTACGTTTGCTCTTACGTAATACTCGCACATAATCATTTTGTTTTAGTTAACGAGATTTCCAATCCATTATAATATTGCAGGTTAATCTTAATTGATAGGTATGGCGAACCGACTCAAGCACTTTCCTGAAAAATAAAACCTTCCAAATTGTGCCGATATCGTTCATCCGTATTCTCAAGTTCAATTGTTGCTTCCAACCTTACTCGTACCCACCACTGTGAAGCAAATTGTGGACGTAATTGTTGAACAGTTAATTCAACAGAGATTCTCTGTTTCAATAAGGAATGAACAGCTTGTGCATATATGCCTGGAATACAACCGATATGAACCCCGGAACTAGTCATAACCTTAACGGCGTATGAATCAAATTTATTATCCTCTTCTAATTCCGGAATTAAGGAATCTCCTTCACGAACATAATCGTACCAATTCTCCGATATGTGGCCTTGATGCCGGATTCCATTCACATAAAAATTCGAGCGTAACTCTTCTCCATTCAGACGAAGTGGTTCTTCAAAAGAATACGGATCCTGTGAGAGCATCCCCCTAGTTTCTCTCAAGATATCCATCCTGTCCGCAGTAGCGGGTAAACCAAATTCGTCTAAGATATTTTCAAAACCGATACGGGTATTATCAGGAATACGCCGATCAAAAGCAGGAAATAACTCTTCCGATTGATACGTTTTTTGGAGCAATGGAAAAGCTGGGTGTAAACGATAGCCTCTGCGAATTGCTTCAGTAACAGTTCGCGGTGAATTACTTTTGAACGTATATTCAAATGTATATTTTTGTCCATCATAATTTAATGTACCAACATGGTAATAAAGATTATCCTTTGTATTTTTCCACACTACCAAAAGTGACTTTATAGCATGCATACTACTTTCCTCCCTCAAAAAAAGTGAACTATCTTATTGATTCTAAAACTAATTAGTTTCTGAATAAATTTCTTTCTAATTGTTGAAATCAAGGGGAATGTCGCCAAATAGCGTTCAAAACGTTCGATATCAAAATGCTTTAGTTTATCGGTAAACTCCATACACTCCATATTGTAATGTATTGATAAATAATGAAGCACTTAACGCGCTTTAATTCTAGGACTTTCCTTATTATTGATGCCAATTTTTACTCTTGTTTCTTTGTAGAATTTATTCATCTTACTTTCAATTTTCACCTAGACAATTGCCAGCCTAACGAAGCTCCATTATCATATAAAGGGCCAAAAATAGGTTTATCGTCTATATATAATACTTGCCAATTATGGGCATGACGATCCTGATTACCAATTAGAATATCAAATAAATTCATAAACACAAAGTCTTTTTTAAAAAAATGAAAAAGTGAAAATTCCTTAAATAATGAAAAAAACTTATACATTAATTGTTCATTCTTTAAATTAGAATTCTGTAGATCATCAAATTCATCTTCAAACTCGGCACTTAACAAGGATGATGCTGTTTCCCCATACTCCGCACCCCACTGATAACGAAAATGTTTCATAAGACAGCCTCTCCGACCATCCCGATAAGCAATTTCTGCGTCAACAACTTTAATTTCAAGTATTTTGGCGATTTCGGCAGCTATTACTTCGTTGACATCTTCCCAATTGGTTCTCTTACCATCAAAATGTCTGGGAAACTTTATAATATAAGGTACTTGATCAGGGGATAAAAGCTCAAGCTTCTCTAATGTACTATTCTCTCCATACCCGGTAAAGATCCATTCAGAGACATCCTTCATTCGTGTTCTCCCCTTCAATAATCCTTTTAGTAAACCCTCATTTAAATAGTCGTACTTATAGTATAGTCTAAATTATTAGACTGTCGAAATATCATTGATTGCCTTTCCTCTTTTCCGCCGTTAAACAATTAAATAGAGGATTCCTCATACCCTAAACATCCAACCCGACACGTTTCCGAAACTCTTCATCCCGCAGTTTAACACGGACCTGCTTACCCCAGCTTTTCACCGCTTTAACGGTTGTGTTTTCCTGGATCGCAATGTCACGTACTACCATGTCGTCATGATATAAAACCGCACCCACTTCCATTAATTTTCTGTCAACTCTGATTTCAAGTTCTGCCATACATAGGGGTCTTCCAACATTAAATCCGGAAAACTCACTAAAGGGTAGGATGTTTCCTTGTGACGGAAATGATTGCCATCGTCTATTTGTGTCTTTTGTTCCTTGATAGCATGCTTTGTGTTAGCATTGTCCCTTGTCTGTTTTCGAAACAGGTCAATCAAACGATTACGGATCATAAAATTGAAGTATGTAGCCATTGGACCTTTATCCGGTTGATACTTCTCATAGGCATGCCACATTGCGCAAAGACCTTCCTGAAAATATTCATTGTGTGGATTATGAATGTTCAATGTATGAATCTGGTCATGAATTCTACGCTCATTTTGTCTAAAAATCTTCTCAAACGTGATATTAGTATCCATTGCTTCCTCTTTCTAAAGGGCTAGCACTTTTACATTAATATCATGGTCACTACTATAATCGTTGGCTTGGATAGTTTGGTGGCATGTTAAGGGATAATATTTCAAAAAATTCATCACCACCAAATTCCATTGCGAATTCGATTGTTATAACGAAGAATCATTCATAAAAGCTAATTAGAGCTCTACCGTCCGTTAAGTGATCCAAACAGCATTCAAACAAACCTTATGTTACACTATTCTCTAGTTCTATTAAACGGAGATGTTTGCAATGGGGTTTTTTCTTGAGGTTATTTTGCCAATTATGGCTGTTTTTGCGTCAGGTTTTATTTTGCAGCGGATTCGAGTGCTTGATGTAAAATCGGTATCCGCAGTATCTTTATACATTCTGTCACCTGCGTTGGTGTTTATCACCTTATATGATGCTAAATTTGATAGCGGATTTTTAGTTGTACTTGTTTATATGTTTATCCTATTTTATGTTATGGTCGTGTTCAATAAAATACTGTCGAAGGTTTTCAAATGGAAAACTAGTACGGAAAGTGCGTCGATTCTAGCAACCGGTTTTATGAATTCGGGGAACTACGGATTACCTGTTGTATTATTCAGTGTAGGAAATGCTGCAGTACCATATGCTATTTTCATCATGGTTATCCAAGCATTACAGAATAATTTCTTCGGTATCTATTATGCATCCAGAAGCACTAGCGGAATGAAGCGGGCGCTCGCAAACGTGATGAAAATGCCAACGACATATGCAGCAATTCTAGCATTTCTATTTCACTATGGTTCAATTGGGGTACCGGAAGCAATTCATTCCACTCTATCAATGGTTGGAGATGCCGCTATACCAGTCATGATGATAATGTTAGGCATGCAGCTTGGTTCGATAACAGGGTTGAAGCTAAACTGGCAGGTTGTGGCATCTGCCGTTACGTTAAAAATGATCATTGCACCCGTTATTGCAGCTTTATTTGTTTGGCTGGTGGATGTCGATCCCATTATCGCGTCGGTATTAATTATAATTTCAGCAATGCCAACTGCTGCCACAACAACCATGTACGCGATTGAGTTCGATACGGAGCCGGAATTGGTATCGAGTATAACGTTGATTTCCACATTGGTTAGTATTGTCACATTAAGTATTTTATTGAATATTGTTGTGTGAGTGGCACTAAACTATTTCGTTTCAGGAACTTGGATGATTCTAAATTGTCAGGGTTCCTGGTATGATTTTCCCACATTTCAAGACAGTTTTGAGCGATAATCATCCGGGTTTTGATGGATCATGACGGATTTTCCAATTATATATTTACTTTTAAACAAATTGGTAAGAAAAGACAATCTAGCATATCCCTTATTGGAAAAAAGGGCCGGAAAGTCTCCAGGAGCCGAGCAAAGGTTGTTTTTCAGGAATCTAATGTCCGCCAGCCTGTTTAAAAGGCTCAGTTCATCCCAAACGCTACAATCATCTTTTTCGTGTAATTAAAAGACCATTGAACCATGATCCCCATGCGAAGGTTTATATTTAGGAAATCCAACCTCTACCGCACCTCCGTCCTACCCGGAATATTAGTAAATATAACATACCCTAGTAAATTGAAAACCAAGTTACTTATCCTAATCTCAGCATATGCTCTCTCTATTTCGTTTCTTACTGGATAAAGGATAATAGACATATGGATATAATTTTTATGCCAGGAAGGATTTTTTGCTATTACCCAGGAAATATATCAAAAAGGAAATCCCCACGAAAAAACGTCTTTGATTAGAACCGTAAGCGGAGGCATATAAGACAGTTGAATAACATAGTCTTCCTCGGATTATTAACGAACATTTTCGAGTAAATACATTGTATAATTCGGATTTGCTATTGACGCTTTTCCACGTGAATGCTAATATAAAACCGTAATTCATCGACAAATTGTGACATTACTTGGAGGTCTTATCATTGCATTTTAAAAACCAATATGAATCTATTAAAGAAATTGCCCAGGATATTTATCATCATCCTGAGCTGGGATATAAAGAAAACCAAACGAAACAAAAGGTTATCGATTACTTAAAAGATGTAAACCCGAACATTCAACTTGAGGAATTTAGTTTAACCGGCCTGAAAACGAGTTTAGGCGATAAGACGAAAGAATTGAATATTGCCTTTATCGCCGAATTGGATGCGGTTTATGCTCCAAGCCATATGTACGCAGACAAAAACACGGGTGCAGCACATAACTGCGGGCACTATACCCAAACTGCGATTGCCCTGGCATTGTATCATTATCTCTTCACATCGGGCGCCTACAAACATTGGGACTACAAAATAAGCTTCATCTTTATTCCAGCAGAGGAATATTTGGACTTAACTTATCGTGATACACTGATCCAAAAGGGCAAAATTACCCATTATGGCGGCAAACCAGAAGCGATGAAACTTGGGGTCTTTGACGACATTGATTTAGGCATCTGTGTGCATGCAATTGGTGGTGAATTTTCCGAACGAACAATTGAAATTAATTGTGACCTGGCTGGATTCCTGTATAAAAAATATACATTTAAAGGGAAAGCGACCCATGCAGGATTTGATCCTTTTCCTGCCAAAAATGCCTATAGCATGTCCACCCTATTTAATACCGCCGTTGGCTTAAGCAGACAGCAGCTTGCGGAAGCAGAACATGTTCGGATCAATCCGATTGTAATGGATTCCGATATGTCCACCAATGTGATTCCAAACCGAATCACAGTAGGTACGGATTTACGAACAAGGACAGTAGATTACCTAAAAGAGGCAGCCATCAAACTAGACGATGCAGCAAAAGGAAGCGCGCTGGCGTTACAGGGTGACGTCGAATGCCATACACAAATGGGATATTTGCCATTTGTACAAGATAGATATCTATCTACATTTGTTATGGAATCATTTAAAGAAAGCGATGAGATTGCTGTTATTTTGAATAATAACTTCATTAGTGCAGCAGGTGATATTGGTGATCTTTCCTTTATGATGCCGTGTATTCAAATCGGCTATAGCGGTTTTACGGGAACAATTCACGGTGATGACTTTATTGATGTTGATCCGGAATTTATCTATGAAATTTTCCCAAGATTCCTATCTCAAACACTTGAGAAAATGAACGGAGCTATCGACACGTCGAAACTTTACAGAAGAACATATGACGAATATCTTACATTAATTAACTCCATTGTTGACTAAAAAACTTTAGGAATGAGGTTGACCATGAACAAAAATTTTACTTATTTAATTATCTTTGTACTAGCTATTATTACGATATCGGAGATGATTGGGTTTCAAAGCATTCCAGCGGGGCCGTTTACGATCGGTCTGCTCCCGTTGGTTTTCGCAATTGTCATCACCATGGTACTTGGATTCAAACTATTCCGAAAAGGTTTCTGGAAAAAGGTGTATAGCGAGAGGAATATTAATTTTGCCGGAAAATATCTGATTTTTATTATGCTTCCTCTAATGGCAAGATACGGAGCAGATGTCGCCCCGCAAATTCGGGATATTTTACAAGTTGGCTGGGTTTTCCTGATCCAGGAATTAGGTAATCTTGGAACAGTCATTGTTGGTTTACCTATTGCAATTATGCTTGGGTTAAGACGGGAAGCTATCGGAGCTACATTAGGAATTGGACGTGAAGGGGAACTAGCGTATATTTCCGAAAAATATACACTCGAATCTAAAGAAGGAAGAGGTGTTCTTTCCATCTATATTATCGGAACATTATTCGGTGCCATCTTTTTCAGTATATTCGCACCAATATTACTGGATTTAGGATTTCGGGTAGAAGCTTTAGCGATGGGGTCCGGAGTTGGCTCAGGAAGTATGATGAGCGCAGCCTCCGCTACATTGGTTGCCCGCATGCCGGAAATGGAAAGCACAATTTTGGCATACGCATCCGCAAGCCAGTTACTTACCAGTTTTATCGGAACATTTACAATGGTATTTTTAGCAGCACCTCTGCAGCAATTCATGTATAAGAAATTAGTTAAGGGTGACAAATAATGAATTCCAAACGAAGAAAATATCTTAAATATGCACTTATTCTCCTTCTGAGTGTAGGATTAATATTGTTTACACAAGAAATTAAGTTTTTAAAAGATGCGCATTCCACACCAGTTACGTGGATGACCGTAGTCGGACTTGGAGTATTGTGGCTCTTTTCATTTATCGGTATAATCATCTCGGATTTGATGCAGCGCTCTTCCGTTAAAATCATTCGGGATTTTCCAATATTGGGATGGGTGTCGATCACTTCTCTCGTTCTGTGCTTAATCTCTGACTTTTTTGTTCGGGCTATTCAGGCAGTTGATTTCCTTTCCATCACAACGCCAATCCTGACATTTGCCGGAATATCTGTCGCAAACCGTCTAGTAGATTTGCGAAAGACATCCTGGAAAGTAGCAATTGTAGCAGCGTTTGTATTTACTGGAACCTATGTTGGCAGTGCAGTACTCGCTCAGTTGGGATTGTATTTGGCCGAGAAGTAGAGTTATATTCGCACCAGGCACCCGAACTATTCAGAATTGTTATGGGTGCACTGGAGGGTAAAAATGGAACTCGAGCAAAAGCTGTGAAATCTACTTGCGAAATCGCACCCTTCTCCCTTCATGAGGAAGAAATTTTTAATGAAAAAATAATTACATGAAGAAAATCTTCCCCGGATTCAAAATCCCCTGTGGGTCATACATTCGTTTTGTATTTTTCATCATCTCAAGAGCAGCCCCGTGTTCAGCTTCTTGGAATTTTATTTTCCCAAGTCCAACCCCGTGTTCACCAGTGCATGTTCCACCAACCTCGATTGCACGAATCGCAAGTGCTTCATTTGTATATTCTGCCTTTTCTCGTTGCCCCTTTGCTTTCGGATCAAATAAAACGAGTGTATGAAAGTTTCCATCTCCAACATGCCCCCAGATTCCACCTTTTAAACCACTTTCATCAATAAGTTGGCGTGCATATGCAACAAGTTCAGGTAAACGTGAAATTGGTACACAAACATCAGAACCCGTTTCATCAAGCCCATTTATGTGTTGATAGGCAAAAGATAATTCGTGCCTTGCCTTCCAGATCTCCTTTTGCTTTGTCGGATCACTGGCTACCTCCCAATTTTCGCAACCTAGATCATTCATTAATACAGCTGTAAGTTTTACTTCTTCTTCGATCGCAGCCCTTGCACCAGCAAACTCAAGAAACAACGAATGCTTATCCGGAAAATCATAACCGTTTTGTCGATTTACTTCGGCAATGCTTGTTGCATCAATTAATTCCATTCGCATTACCTGAATACCACCAAGTAAAATGTTTTGTGCCGCTACCGCACAAAGCTCAGGTGTGTCAAACGTACATCGGGCCATCATTGTATATTCAGGGATCCCGTGCAATCGCATTGTTATTTCAGTTATGATCCCAAGCGTTCCTTCAGATCCAGCGAATAATCCCGTTAAATGATACCCCGACGATGACTTCTTAGCACGTGTTCCCGTGTGAATCACTGTACCATCCGCTAAAACAACTTCTAAATCCAGCAATTGATCCCGCATTGAGCCATAACGGACAGCTGTTGTTCCACTGGCATTTGTAGCGACCATTCCGCCAATAGAAGCATCTTGCAAGAAAAGTTGCCACCGCACTTATTTCCGGCTGCACAATCGTATTGAAGCCAAGCCAAAAAACACCAAACACCGCCATGGCATTCACTAAAATTATCGATAGCATGAAAGACATCCCTAAAGGAGTCTACAACGTAGTAACCGGTACGGGGTCAGAAGCCGGAAATGCATTGGCAAAACATGAGAAAGTTGCTATGGTGACGATGACGGGAAGTATCCCGGCCGGTACGAAAGTGATGGAAGCAGCGGCCCAGAATATTACAAAAGGGTAAATCTCGAACTCGGCGGCAAAGCACCAGCAATTGTAACCAAAAATGCTGATTTGGATCTGGCTGTCGAAAATATCGTTACATCACGACTCGCTAATAATGGACAGGCCTGCACAAATGCAGAACGTGTCTATGTCCATGAAGATATTGCAGATACATTTGTCGATAAGTTGAAGGAAAGCTTTGAAAGCAAAACCATTGATAATCCGCGGGAAAATAGAAACGCTGACGTCGGCCCGCTGATCAGCCATGACCGCCTGAAAACCGTAGAAGATATGGTGAACAAAGCAAAAGAAAATGGTGCAAAGGTTGTTGCCGGTGGAGAACCGGCAGATCTGGAAAAAGGCTACTTTTACAAGCCAACAGTTCTGACCAACGTGGATCATGATTCAACTATTATGCAAGAGGAAATTTTCGGCCCGGTTATTCCGATTGCAACGTTCAAAACATTGGATGAAGCTATTGATAAAGGTAACGACACGGTTTACGGTCTGTCTTCCTCCGTCTATACCGATGATATGAACGAAGCGATGCGTGTTGTCAATGAACTTAAATTTGGTGAGACCTACGTTAACCGTGAAAACTTCGAAGCCGTACAGGGCTATCACGCTGGCATACGCAAATCAGGTCTTGGAGGAACAGATGGCAAACACGGGTTGGAAGACTTTCTCGTCACCCAAGTCGTCTACATGCAATACAACAATAATAAACAGTAACAAGAAAAACAGGCGCCAGGTACTGAGGTCTAAATCGACCTAGTGCCTGGCATATTTTATCATTTAAGCGTTTTGAAAGACAGTGAGATCGATATGTGTTTTTTATGCTTATGGTCAAGGTTCCTGTACATGTATCAGATTCAGCATTGGCTGTACAGCCTAGCTAACCCTTGTATATTGTTTAAGATATTAGATCTTTTATAAGTTTTAATCGAAAGAATCCCCCTTGTAACATACAAGGGAGAGTATATCATTCTACTGCCACTTCTCAATCAAATTATCCGCTTCTTTATCTAAATCACTGAAAGCTTTCTCAGAAATCGATTTATTCTCTAACATTTGGTTAATTAATTGTTTAAAGCTAGTCATATGTTTAACAACTTTCTCAGCTTGTTCTTTATTTTCGTAATGGCTTACAGCAGTCAAGTGGGTTGTTAATAAATGAACATCATTCTCACTATCAAATTCACCTTCATTTGCTAGACGCTCTACTAATGTTCTCATTTTAGCTGCACTAATTTCTTTAGCATCTTCTTCTGCGCCATAACTTAACAGATTTGTAAAGATTCGGTACCCACCAGGTACTTGATTAGCAATTTGACGATAGAATACTAAACTCGTATATAGATAGGTTCCTTCACCATAATTTGTCATCAAAATACCACTATCAAACGGATCTTCTCCTGGATCTGCCATACTTACAAACGTTTCATATCGATCATCCCAGTTCATAGGGAAATACAGCCCTCTTTCTTGTACCCAGCCATTCCAGTCATTGTCTGTTATTTTGTTTGGAAAGTTAAATAATTTATGATCAGGCTGCGTCATTGTGACTTGCGCATCCTCATCAGTAACTCGCCATTCAATTGATGGCATACCTATTTCTAATGAATAAGGTGGAGTTTTATTTGTATCCCAATTATCCCCTGGTTTATGATATTGGACAACGACATGTCCCCCATTTTCAGCATACTCAAGTAAACGCTGATTATTTTTTATTAAGTCTGGTCGTGATAAATTTGCTCTAATGCCTGTTACAATGGTATCGTATTGACTCAAGTCACCTGATTGCAAATCCGCTTCATTTAATTTCGTTACATCAAAACCCACATCCAATAAATAATCAGCTACTTCATCAAAACCACTTTCAATATAACCGATTTTTAATGAATCCGGTTTTAACAATTCAAACGCAACACCATCCATTGTTGACGGATATTGGAAATAGGAGTCTTTAATATGATCATAGCTTATTTCCTGAACGGTTGTATCATATTCCTTACCATCAGATTCAACGATTGCTTCAGCTGAAAATTCTCCTTTCTCTATGTTCTCAGGAGGGGTAATTTTAAATTGTGTCTTTTGTTCATCTAAACGATCTTTGAAATTAACATCTGCTTTTTCTGGAACACTTGTCCATCCTTCAGGTAAATTTAACGAAACGGATGCATTTTTTTCACCTTTGTAATAATTTTTTACCTTTACGTTAACAGTGTACTCACTTTTCAGATCAGCCGTATTTACCACAATATCTTCTGGTTCTGTTGATACTGAGAGAGCCGGCAACACAGCGAACGTTTCATCTAATTCCAGTATGTTTGTTGTCTCTATTCCTTCTTCTTTAAATGTTATGCCTGATTGAACAGATGATTCACCATACGGTTGATAGTACGCTGCATCCTTTGGAACATGAACAGTAAATGTTATATCTCTTGATTCATTTGGTTCCAGTTTTTTAATATCTGATCCATCCCCGCTATCAACTGTCCATTCTTCTGAGGTAAGTAGAGAAGCATCAATTTGATGTATTGCTTGCTTTCCATTGTTGGTAATTGTCATTTTAATTTTAGTACTTTCACCTTGGGTTACTACTTCTGAATCAAGGGTTGTTTTTACATCTAGCCCTGATGCTATTAAGCTAACTTTTTGAAGTTGCTCTTCCTTCAGCTCAAGCTTATGGAGTAGATCGTTTTTTACAGAAGCATCTATATCCCCTTTTTCAACTTTATCAGTCAGCTTCTGTACATTGCGCAAAGCTTCTTGAGAATTCGGTAATATCGCTTCGCGGTCGGGATATAAATTAACAATTTCATTCAAGTCTTTTTGTAAGTTCTCTAAATTGGCGCTAATATCATCTTCAGAAACAACTGTTGCCCACTCACTGAAGTCATATGGAATATTTGCGAAAATATCATCATCCTCTTTATTTGGATAAATTGATTTTTGTAATTCCAAGTTAAATTCCCTAGGCTCAACGGGTACATCTTTACCCATACCCTGACTCTTATGCATATACCTGGATTTTTCTCCAAGTTGAGGATAGGACATTTCATAGATAGGATTATAGTCACCAATTTCAACGGAGGTTGTTGCAGTATCTCCTGATTCAGCTGGTAAATAGAGTTTCTTCACCTGCCAAGCTGATAATCCCTCCTCTTCAATTTGCTCAGGGAAGACGGTTGGATCAGTCGCATCTTCAAATGCACGCTGACTCAATATTGCCATGGTTCTATGGTGCCCGTGTTGGCTAGGTACATTTCGAAAAGAAGGCATAACCACATCTGGTTGATAGCTTCTTATAAAACGGATGAGTCGTTCATATGTTAAATCTTCACCCCATTTTTCTAATGTCTCTTCAGGTGATTTCGAAAATCCAAAGTCATAAATAGGATCTGAAGTGGTTTCACTTAAATGATATGCCTTTACACCAGTAATTTTAGCGGCTTCGATCATTTCGTTAGATCGAATAATCCCAAGCGCATTACCAAGTTCATTCCCTATTTCGTTTTGACCACCCTCTCCTCTATTTGCGATAAGGCTGGAAGTTTTAACACCTAATCCTCTGGATAAATATGCTAGTAAATCACTGCGTTCATCATCGGGATGCGCCCCAGTATTTAAAAAAGTTACTGTAGTATTAAGAGGATTTACTGCATTCCACAATTCAACGTCCGGATCATCCTTTTCCTTCGCCAACCCCTGAAATGGTAGTAAAGCGGTTAGCAACAGTAGTGATAAAAGTAATGGTAAATATTTTTTCACCTTGTAACCCCTTTCATTTTTTGTTCATATTTGCCTTGATAAAACTAACTCCTTTCTCCAATTTTTAGTTAGTTAGCATTACTAACTAACATAATCTGGCAACACATAGATTACGGTAAACTTTATCATTTTAACAAAACAATGTAAATAGTACGAAAATACTATTTATTTAACTTCTCGTATAACCTGCTTATCTCCTGAATAAATATAATTATTTGAAAGTAAACCTTTACAATTTATAAGTTATTTTTGTATAATAATTTTTAAGAATCAAATTAGTAAGTAAAGTTTACTAACTACTAGTTGAAATTTTTACCGCAGATATTATTCCAATCACCAGAGGACAAAATAATATGAAAAAGAATTTTATTTAAGGAGTTTGTTTAATGCAAAAGGGAAATGCAGCTTACATAAAAACAATCAATAAAAAGCTTATTTTACAGTGTATTAAAGAAGGTAAAGCTATAACCCGTGCTGACATATCAAAAAGACTTTCACTCAGTAAACCAACTGTCTCCACACTCGTTAACCAGTTACTGGAAGACGATCTTATATATGAATCTGGTAATGGTCAAGCAGCTAATGTAGGAGGAAGAAAGCCTGTTAACCTAATGTTCAATTCAAAGCAATCATACATTATAGGTATTGATATTGGCGGTACGAATGTTCGTTCAGGAATTACTGATTTGAATGGTGATGTCTGCGCCTATCGTAATTTTCCCACGCAACAACACTTAGGCAAAAATTTATTTAAAGAAATAAAACGAAGTGCAGAGTCGATGAAAGATCAACTTAAAATTGATGATAAAAAAATACTTGGTGTAGGTGTTGGAACACCCGGTGTGACAAATGTAGCCGAGGGGATTGTGTTAGAAGCTCCTGCTTTAAGATGGAAACACTTCCCAATAAAAGAAAGGCTAAAGGAAATTTTTGATTTACCAATTGAAGTAGATAACGATGTAAATATAAGTGTATTAGGAGAGCATTGGAAAGGAATTGGGAAAGACAAATCTAATTTAATATATATTGCAATAGGTACAGGTATTGGCAGCGGCATTATGATAAATGGAAGTTTATACCGAGGAAGTAATTATAGTGCTGGTGAAATTGGTTATTTAGTAACTAACCGTGTTCATGCAAAAGATTTTCATCCCGTTTATGAAGGTTATGGATTTTTAGAAAGCATTTCAAGTGGTTCCTCGATAGGGAAGCAGTTATCGGATAAAATTGGAAAAGATGTTACAGCTAAAGAGGCTTTTGCTTTTTACAAACAAAATCATAAAGATGCCATAGAAGTAATTAATCTAGCCTTAGAAAATCTAGCAATTGGACTCGCTAACTATGTATCTTTATTTGATCCAGAGTTAATCATTTTAGGGGGTGGTGTCAGTGGTTCATTTTCTATTATACAAGAGCAGGTTATAGACATTATGAAACGGTATACGCCAAGAACATGCGAGGTACAACAGACAACTTTTGGAAAGGAAGCAGGGATCGTCGGTGCAGCAGCATTATTTTTAAAAGAGCATGACACATTATTTAATATTTAACAAGGGGGAAAATTTAGTGAAAAACATGAAAAGCAATTGGTTAATTTTATTATTGTTTGTAACTGGTATCACTCTATCTGGTTGTATGGCCGGTGGTTCCGGTGACGAAGAAGCTTCTTCATCAGGTGGCGAGAAGAATGATTTAGAAGAAAAGGTAGTCGTTTATTCTCCACATGGGACAGATATTTTGAGTGACTTCCAAAAGCAATTTGAAGAGGAGTATGGCATCAAAATGGAATTTCTTGACATGGGGTCGCAAGAAATATTAGACCGGGTTCGTTCTGAAGAAAACAATACACAAGCAGATGTCTGGTGGGGGGCTCCCCAAGTTAACTTTAACCAGGCAAAAGACGAAGGTCTATTACAGGAATATAAACCATCCTACGCCGATTCTTTAGATGATCTGTACCACGATCCTGATTGGATGTGGTCGGGAACATCGATAACACCACAGGTAATTTTATACAACACGAAGGAAATCTCTGAAGAAGAGGCTCCTAGCGATTGGGATGACCTGCTAGACCCAAAATGGAAAGATGACATTATTATTAGATACCCACTGGCTTCTGGTGGGATGCGCACCATTTTTTCCGGAATAATTTACGATACGTATAAAGATTCAGAGGATCCCAAGGAAGGCTACGAGTGGTTGAAAAAGCTTGATAGCAATACAAAAGAATATTCCGCTAACCCGGAAATTATGTACAACCAAGTCGCAAAAGGGGTTGGTACCTTATCAGTTTGGAATATGCCGGATACTGTACAACTAGCAGAAGAAAAGGGCTACCCATTTGGTTATAAAATTCCAGAAAGCGGCACTCCCGTACTTACTGAAGGTATCGCAATTATAAAGGACGCACCACATCCAAAAGCAGCAGAAGCATTTTATGAGTTCGTTAATACGCCAGAGGCTGCTAAATTATTAGCAGAAGAATACTATCGGATCCCAACTCGTGACGATATTGAGAATCTCCCTGCTTGGATTGAGGAAACGGATATAAAACCAATGGATATGGATTGGGAATTGGTTGAAGAAAAATCAGATGAATGGATGGACTACTGGGATAATCACATCAAGAGTACAGACAAAGATAAAAGTGATGAAAGTTAGGGTACTATACAATGTTTTTACAGAGTAATTAGAAGAATGCTATATCACCCTGCATAGGGTGATAAGCTTCTTTTTCAAAGAAAGCGGGGTTGTTGTTTCATGTCAACTGTTAATTTATCCGAAATTACAAAAAGATTTGGTGATGTGACAGCAGTTAAAGGTTTAGATTTACTTATCAAAGAGGGTGAATTTTTTACTTTCCTCGGCCCAAGCGGATGTGGAAAAACCACCACTCTGAGAATGATTGCTGGTTTCTACTATCCAACTGAGGGTAAAGTGAAATTCAATGATAAAGATATGACTAGAGTTGCACCGGAAAAAAGAAATACCGGGATGGTTTTCCAAAACTATGCCTTATTTCCTCACATGACTGTATTTGAGAATGTTGCCTTTGGATTAAAGGTAAGAAAGATTAGCAAGACCGAAATAAAGAAAAAAGTTGGAGATGTCCTAAAAAAAGTGCGTTTAGACCAGTATATTGGTCGTCAAGTTAGTCAATTAAGTGGTGGTCAGCAGCAACGTGTAGCTTTGGCACGTGCCCTTGTAATTGAGCCGGATATTCTATTATTAGACGAACCGCTAAGTAATTTAGATGCTAAATTACGAGAAGAAATGCGAACAGAGATTTTAAGATTACAACGGGAATATGGTATCACAACAATCTATGTAACACATGATCAAGTAGAAGCGTTAACGATGAGTGATCGAATAGCTGTATTTAATATTGGGAAATGTCATCAAGTCGGTACACCAACGGAAATTTACAATAAACCGGTAAATGACTTTGTTGCTAAATTTATAGGTGAAACGAATCTTTTACCAGTAAGTTTTAAAGAACATAAAGACACAAAATCCGTATTTTACACACCAGATATGGATCAATCCATTTTCGTGCACAATACCGAATTAAACATAGCCAGCTATACGAATGAAGATAAACTCTATATGTCGGTTCGTCCAGAAGCTGTTAAAATCGATACAAATAAGCTAGATGGCAATAACGTATTTACTGGTAGCGTATCACTTGTCCAATTTACTGGAGAAGCGGTTCATACCTATGTAAAAATGAATGATCAAATTACTATCAAGACTACCAATTTAAATAAAGGCCCTAGTACATATCTGAATGAAGGGACCGAAGTAAATATACAATTTCCCGAAGACCAAATAAGAGTAATTCCAGGTGAAAAGGGGTGATCAGTGGATGTTAAACGCAAATAAGCGAAAAACGATAATCCTCTTGATTCCGGTTGTGTTGGTGTTAGCTGGATACGTACTCTACCCTTCAATCGCAACGTTGATTGAAAGCTTCAAGAAAAATGGTTTGTTTTCATTAGCAAACTATCAGGATTTCTTTGGGGCAAAAGCAGCAGCGAATTTCGAGGCATTATGGAACTCGGTATATATTTCCCTTTTGTCCGTTTTCTTTAGTGCTTTAATTGGTATCCCATTAGCATATGTCTTTAACCGTTACGATTTTCCTGGACGTCAATTTTTTTCTAATATAGCTATTATGCCAATTGTCCTGCCTTCTCTAGTCGGTGTTATGGCATTTATGTTTTTATACGGAGAAGCTGGTTTGGTGCCTAATGCTATTAAAGATTTATTTAACCTATCAAAAGTGCCGTTTAGTATCGGGGGGATTTCAGGGATATTAGTAGTACATGCTTACACGATGTACCCTTATTTTTATATGACAACAGCATCTGCATTAAATAATATAGATCCTTCATTAGAGGAAGCAGCATACAATCTTGGATCTAACAAATTTAAAGTGTTTTGGAAAGTAACATTTCCCCTGCTAACTCCTGGATTAGTTGCAGCGTCTTTATTGGTATTTATGGTATCCATGGCTTCCTTTAGTGCACCTTTTTTATTAGCTGGTGGATTTAGAGTATTAAGTTTGCAAATATACTTTTCTAAAATCAATGGTGATTTAGAAATGGCTGCTACACAATCCATTATTTTGTCAGCTGTTTCCATTTCCTTCTTACTGTTTATGCGCTGGTATCAAAACAGAAAGGACTATCGGATGGCAAGCAAAGGGATCGGTGTCCACCGAAGTGAGGTGCGCAATCCTATTTTAAAATGGATCATGGTGACGATTGGGATTATAGCCGTAATCATTTTGTTACTGCCGCATGTCACACTACTTATGCTGTCACTTGTACCAGAAGGAGCTTGGACTTGGCAGACATATCCACAAGCATTCAGTTTTGAGAATTACAGCTTGTTATTTGACAACACTACCATTTGGGAGCCTGTAAGAAATAGTTTAATTATGACATGTCTCGCCTGTGCAGGTGTGTTTATATTTGGCATTATCACATCCTATGCACTTGTCAAACGTAGCTTTATAGGAAAAAATTTACTGGATATCCTGGTAATGATCCCGTGGGCCTTACCAGCTACAGTCGTTGGTATGAATCTTATCTTAGCGTTTAATAAACCTACACCGTTCTCATTTGGACACATTCTTGTTGGTACATTTTGGATTTTGCCGTTAGCTTACTTTGTTCGCTTCATTCCATTAGTTGTACGGTCTACAAATGCTGTATTAGAACAAATGGATGATTCGTTGGAAGAAGCAGCTCAAAATTTGGGAGCAAAATGGTTTTATACATTCAGACGGGTAGTTATCCCAATCATCATGCCTGGCGTTTTAAGCGGTACTTTGCTTGCTTTTGTTCAGGCAATCGGAGAGTTTCCAACATCCGTATTATTATACACATTGAGCAATCGGCCGATATCTATTGAAATTATGAACCAGCTTCGTATGTTTAATATGGGTCAAGCTGCCGCATATGGAATGATTCAAGTCGGTCTAATAGCAATTGTCATGTATATCGCTTATAGATTCTTCGGAGTCAAATCGGAAAATACGTTATAGAAAAAGCAATACAATTTTTAATATCGAGGTGCTTTTTGAATGCGTACGTTAAAGGAACAATTTGAAGAAGTAGACGGTAACACATTTCCAGGTAAAACGTATATTGATGAATTGTTAATGCCTGTATTTTATGATCAAAAGGAATATCTATTTGATGCGATGTTTAAGATCCATACAGCACACACCACCATGCTTGGAGAACAAGGTATTTTAACAGAAGAAGAAACACGTAGAATATTAGCAGGTATAGACGAAGTAGAAAATCTTGACCGTCAAAGTATCACATATTCAGCAGAATATGAAGATCTATTCTTCCTGATAGAATCTCAAATTGGGAATAGAATTGGAGATGAATTGGCCGGAAAAATGCACATTGCAAAAAGCAGAAATGATATGGGAGAAGCAATGTATCGAATTGTGTTACGGAATTATTTACAAGATACAATCAAAAATGCCGAAAAATTAAGTGAGGCGATACTTGATCAGGCAGAAAACCATGTGTATTCCGTCATGCCTGCCCATACACATACACAGCCTGCCCAACCGACAACATTTGGTCATTATTTAGTCGCTGTTTACGATAATCTCCAACGTGATGTTAACCGAGTAAAACAGGCATACCAAACTGTCAATCAATCTCCTATGGGGGCTGCAGCAATAACAACAACTGGATTCCCCATCAATAGAGAACGAATGGTAGAATTGCTTGAATTTAATGGTTTAATAGAAAACTCCTATGATGCTATTGGTGCCGGGGATTACTTAATAGAATCTGCACAAGCACTAATTAGCCTAATGACAAATATGGGTCGCTGGATTCAAGAGTTTTTACGGATGGCTTCAAAAGAAGTAGGATTAATTAAAGTGTCTGATGCCTATGTACAAATAAGTAGTATTATGCCCCAAAAAAGGAACCCGGTATCAATTGAGCATTCTCGCTCAATCGCTAGTAGTGCAGCGGCTGAAGGAATGGCAGTGGTTCATATGATCCACAATACTCCTTACGGGGATATTAATGATACGGAAGATGATTTACAGCCACATTTATATACTGGTTTTAACAAAGGGAACCGCGTGTTAAAGCTAATGCGTGCAGTTATTTTAACAATGGATTTTGATAAAGAACGCGCCTACCAGCAAGCTAGGGAAAATATGATAACCATTACCGAACTCGCTGATGTATTAGCACGTGACTATCAAATTTCATTTCGAAAGGCACATCAAAAAGCAAGTGTTGTTGCTAAAAAAGCGGATAAAGAAAATAAACAGCTGTATCAAATAAGTCTTCACGAAATAAATGATTGGTTAGGAGATGTTGCATTAACAGCTAAAGACTGGCAGGAAATTACTGATCCAATCTGTTTTGTGGAAAGAAGAAATATTACTGGGGGTACAAACCCTGAAACAGTTAAAGGAATGATTAAGAAGAGGAAGGGTACCTTATGAATGACTGGAAAGAGAATTTGACAAATTACTAGATTAAAGATTAAACATATTTTAAGCAGTAAAATTTTTCGAGCTAAAAAACACTTTATTTTAAAGAAAAGGGGGATTCATTTAAAAAAGTTCATGTTTTTGGAAAACATGGATTCGCCGATACGAGGTATTTTTCGAGGTTCGGTATTCCGGCCATTGAATTTGGGCCATCTGAGGATCATTGGCATGGGAATGATGAATATGTTGTTTTGGATTCGGTGGGAACGTATAAGGAAATTGGCTCTTCGCTAAAAGGAATGAAATTAGGCAAATGTTAATCAAATAGTTTCCAGAAAATCTATGAAAACCCGGATAAAGGAACGGGTTTAGTTGCGAGCGATGCATGACGCCATACTGATCCCTGTTCTTTTTATTTTGGTGTGAAGTCCAAATTATTTCCCGAACATCTTCTCTGAGTTTTCCATACATTGTTCTCCGTCTATATTTAGGAATAAATACAATATGGTACATGCAATTCCACTTTGTATGTGATAAACTTGATCTATCCATAATGGATGTCCTCCTCTGTCTGGCAATGGCTGCGAAACCTTTGTCAGACAGAGGAGGACTTTTTTATCATACGTAAAGGTACTTCCGTTTCTCTTCTCCCACGCATAGCATGGGGCTTAATCTGGAGTTAATTAATTATCCTCCGGTAGTACCAGCGTATATTTACTTGAACGATCATAGGCATTCCCTTATTTCATGGATTCCCTAATAATATGCGGTGACGTCGGAAGCTCGATACCAATCTTATCATCTGTTTTGTATTTTTTGCTGTCATGTGTATTAAACACATCAACTTTCAATTCGTAATTTTCAACGTCAACAAAATATCGCGTGAAATTTCCATTATAAATAATATTGGTTATCGTTCCTTTTAACGAACTGGATGCATTGATTTTTATCCGCTCTGGTCGAACAAGCACCGTAGTTTTTTCTCCGATTTTCAAATCTTCACCGTGTTCTCTTTTCAATTTTTCAACCGGAAAGTGTATGGTTCCCGTATCAAAATAATGACCTTTTTCACTCTCTTGTAAATACCCGGTAAAAAAGTTTGCTTGTCCTACAAAAGTAGAAACAAATTTGTTGCTTGGATAGTTGTAAATTTTATCGGATTTGTCAAGCTGATGAATAATTCCTCCATTTAGAACCGCAATACGGTCTGAAATGCTTAAAGCTTCCTCCTGATCGTGTGTGACAAAAATGACAGTTAAATCCAATTTGTCTTTTATTTTACGTATTTCCTTACGAAGTGCAATCCGTAAATTAGCATCGAGATTGGATAATGGTTCATCCAGCAATAATACTTTAGGCTGTAGAACAAGACAGCGTGCAATTGCTACTCGCTGTTGCTGGCCTCCACTTAATTCTTTTGGTTTTCGATCCCCATAATCATCCAGTTCCACCTGGGATAGCGCCGTCATAATTCGATTATGCTGTTCTTTCTTGGAAACTTTCAATTGCTTCAATCCATAAGCTACATTATCATAAACCGTCATATGAGGAAAAAGAGCATAATTTTGAAATACCATACCCGTTGACCGTTTTTCGGGTGGCAATGTATCAATCTTTTCATTATCCAAAATAATTTCACCCGCATCTTGTTTATTGAATCCGCCTATCGTTCTTAAAAGTGTTGTTTTCCCACAACCACTAGGACCAATAAATGAAATAAGTTCACCTCGCTTAATCGAGATAGAAATATTATCTACGGCTTTTACATCCCCAAAGTATTTGCATACATTTTTTAATTCAAGAAAGTTGTTTTCTGACATGTAGAAACCCTCCCATATTACGAATCAGATACGAACTCCTGTCTTTTTTTCAACAAATTTCAATAAACCAAGACAAGCCAGTACAATCACTATCATGATGAACGACATGGCAGATGCCAAACCAATTTTAGCCTGTTCAGCTAAATTCAGAATATAAATAGCCACAAGATTGGTATTTGGTGATATTAAAAAGACAACGGAACTTATAGAAACCATTGCAGTCATAAGGGCATATATAAAACCTGCAGCAAATGGCGGAACCATCAATGGCACGATAACCTTCCAGAATGTTTTATATGGTCCAGCCCCAAGATCATTCGAAGCTTCTTCCATCGAGATGTCAATCTGATGCATTTTACTGATTGCTGCTTCCAGTCCTACACCGATTTTCCTGAAAGTCATGTTCAACACAAGGATCATGACCGTTCCTGTCAAGAAGAAAGGTGGCCCATTGAAAATTAATACATAACCAATACCCATGACCGTTCCCGGAACTGCCAAACCGAACAAGGTTAAAAATTCCAATAGTTTCTTGCCCGGTATCGGTTTTCTCGCAAATAAGAAACCTTGCAAAATCCCTATTCCTGCTGCCAGTATTGCACTGACGAATGAAACGAATAAACTTGTATAAAGAGAATCCCAGCCTGTTTCATTATTAAAATGTTCCAGCGTAAATGTATTGTTTATTCCGATAATTTTCACGAACGCTCCCAGTACGACCATGATGAACATTAGTAATATAAAGGCTGTAAATATTGTACTAATAGTTCCAACAGAGAATTTAACCGACTTGGAAAGTGGTACACTATACGAGCCAGATTCACCACTAATCGTCCCAACACTACTATCTTTTAGAAAATAAGTTTGGAAAATAAAAATCAATAGACTTGGTATGATCAGGAACACTCCAAGCACGGCAGCCAACTCCAAGTTATGCTGTCCTACAACAAGCAAGTAAGCTTCCGAAGCTAAAAATCGAGTTCCCCCGCCAATAATAAGAGGGTTGGAAAAATCCGCCAATGCCATCACAAAAACAAGCAAACCTGCTTTAATGATCCCGGACTTCGCTAAAGGTAACGTGATACTACCGATTGTCTTCCATTGGTTCGCTCCAAGGTCCTGTGAGGCATATTCCAAATCGGCATTCATGTTTCGCATGGTACTTTCAATAAGCATATACCCAATTGGGAAATATCCAATTATTTGCGCTAATACTACTCCCCAAAAACCATAAATGCTAAATTCCCCACCAAATAAGTGACTAATATAATCAGTCACAATACCGCTTCTACCAAATAAAATAATCAATGATAGTGAAAATATAAATGGTGGTGCAACCAATGGCAGTAATGAAATCCCCTGAAAAGACTTGGACAAAAAACTTTTCGAGCGTGTTACGTAAAGCGCGATATTAATACTTAAAAACAACACGATAATAGTTGAGATCATCGCGGATAATACGCTATTCAGCAAAGCATCCCAATAATAGGACGCCTGAAAAAAATCTTTATAATAATCAAATGTTAGTTGACCCGTTCCAATTCCAAAACTTTTTAACAAAACAGCTAATACTGGAGCAACAATAAATAATATGATTGCAACAACAAGTACAATCGTGACAATTGCAAACCACGGTTCAGCCCAGAACCGTCCCCATATCGTGGAGGACGGTTTAAGCTGATTTTTTACCGGCTGTGTAGCCTCCACTCATAACTCCTCCTTTTTATGAAAATTCATCTCGCCATTCCTTCATGATTCGATCACGATTTTCTTCAGCCCAGACCGCATCATAATCAATCAGGTAATCTTCTATGTTTTCAGCTGTCCCTTTTATACCCGGCTTTGTTACCATCGAACGATGCTCTGCGGATTTTTTCATGCCTTCTTCGGAACCGATATAATCAATCACTTCTTCTACCAGTTCCCGGTTTTCTGTGTCTTTGTACATCCAAACGACATCAAGGTCATAGCCTACTCCCTCTTCGGGTATAACAGCTTCCAATGGGTAGCCTTCATCAATCCGGTTATAAACAGCCTGATCCCATGTTATACCGATTGCGTACTCTCCCTGGGCAACCATTTGCGCCGGTGCGTCGCCTGATTTGACATATTGTCCCACGTTCTCATCCAATTTTTCTAAATAGTCCCAACCCTCATCTTCACCCATAATTTGCATAATAGTTGACACAAACAAATAGGCTGTTCCCGAGGTGCCGGGATCCGGTAATACAATTTCTCCTTTATACTGAGGATCCAGCAAGTCCTCCCATGATTCTGGCTTGTCCAAACCTTTCTCTTCCAGAATATCTGTGTTGATTGCCAACAAATTAAACCAATAAGACCATCCATACCATTTGCCATCTTCATCTTTAAACTCATCCGGAACATCTTCCCAAGTAGGTGAGTCATATGGTTCCAAAAAATCTTCTTTCTCCGCTTTTAATGCAATGCTATGTAACATCCCCCATTGCATATCCGCTCCAAAATCAGGAGCTTCCGATTTCATTCGGCTCCATCCTTCTCCACTGGATAATCGCAATACATTGACATCAATACCTGTTTCATCTTTTAACCCCTTTACAAGGTCTTGCATTTCCTCTGAGTCATTATGGGTGTAAACATCAATTTCACCTTTCGAATCCTTTGCATTCCCCGAACCGCCGCATGCAGAAATAATCAAACCCAATGCGAGAAACAAAAATGGTAACAGATATTTCTTCATATTTGATAAACCTCTCCTTTTAATTTAAGAATAGCCTCACTTTTTATTTTTCTTTCAACGTAATAGCTTGATAATCGTTTATAATAGAATCAGCATCCAACAAATGTACCTTTTGCATGTTAGGTGCCGAAACAATCCCAATACTAGCCAAAACTCCACTCTTTTTGCCAAGTATCATGTCACCATTGGAATCACCGATGATTAACGTTTTTTCAGGAGCAATGTCTAGCTGCTTACAAGCGTAATAGACCATTTCAGGATACGGCTTCCCTCGGTAGACAAGATCATGCCCAACGATGGCTGAAAAAAAGTTTGTAATCCCTAATGCATTCAAATGTTGTACAGCCTTTCCATAATTATCCGATGTGACTACCCCCATTTTGATTGCAAGTTTTTCTGCCTGTTCCAAAAACCGGACTAGTCCATTAACAGGTTTGACATGCTCATGAATTGCAAATGTTTCCTCTAACACCTGATGGGCGTCATTTACCACTTGATACGCTTGATTCCAAGGAACACCTTGTTGATAAAGTCCCAAGGTTAGAATGGTTAGCAAGTCTTGCAAAGAACCAATAGCTAGAGGACCTTTTGGATCCCATGTGTGGTTCTCGTAGGAAAATCCCAAAAAATGTGCTAGTAAACTTTTGTTATATGAAACGGTAGCTTGGTCGTCAATCAGATCGATGAAGGTCTCTGCCCACCGTATCCATAACGTGAAATCGATAATCGTTCCATCTTTATCAAATAAAATGCCGTCTATTTCATACCTATTTCCATTTATAATGACAACACTCATGATAATGATTAACCCCCTTTCTCAAACACAACAGCTCCATTCGAAATTGTAAATACAGGCATTTATTTGTTTATGTTGTTGTATTTAGTTGTGTTTATGTGTTTATACTTGAATATTATAAAGTAAATCTCATTTATGTCAAAATGTATATTTCCGTGTTTCACTTGATAAACCATTAAAAAAGCTTAGGTGGAGCGCCTAAGCTGAAAAATACTTGAATTTATTTAGTTATACTGTCGTAAATGGGCTATGTTTGAAATTTTATAATACTTCAATCCCTGTATTTCGGTATTTCTCGAGTACATTTTCATTTATTTTGGAGTCCGTAATAATGCGGTTAATTTGGTTAAACTCACATACCTTTAACAGGGAGACGACATCAAATTTACTACTGTCGGCCAACACAATTCTATGCTGGGCAATATCCATCATCTTCTTTTTCACCTGTAACTCCCCTGCTCCGTAATCAGTTAAACCTTTTGTGAGGGAGAGCCCACTAATACTCATAAAAAAGGTATCAATGTGAAATTGAGTAATAAAGTCTTCTGTAAAATCACCAACAGTACAAAGCTCTTGATTTCGCAAAATGCCTCCAGCGAAAATTATCGTGTAGTCAGGCATTTCGGAGAGTTCATTTGCTATCGTCATTGAATTGGTAAGAACCGTTAAACGTGTAAACTTTTCCTTCAATTTTTTGGCAAATTCTGTGTTGGTTGTACTTACATCCATTGCGATCGATTGTCCTTCAACCACAAAATCCGTCGCTTTTTTGGCAATTTCCTGTTTTTCCTTTAAATACTTAGATTCGCGTACAGTAAACGATAACTCTCTGTTGTTCACTTCCTCAAGCACAGCGCCCCCATGAACACGCGTTAGAAGTCCTTCTTTTTCCAGGAATTCCAAATCCCGTCGTATCGTCTCGAATGATACATTAAAATATTTCATTAATTGAGATACCTTGACGGATTTATCTTTTCTAACTATCTTTACTATTTCTTTATGTCTTTCTTTTGCAAACAACATCGACACCTCTTCGGTAAAATAATTATGTTGTATACGATAGCAAGTAAATACAATCAAATGCAACTTTATTACATATTGTATACCATTCATTCATATTTTTCATCCCTAATGGGAATTTTTGTGGAAAGTTTTCACAAAAGAGAAAGCAGATTTAGGAATTGTTTATTTCCACTATATGTAAGAATGGAAGAAAAATAGCTGTTATAATCAAACTAAAATTATCTGAATTATACGGGTACCAGGCATCCCCTAAGGAGGGTAAAAATTGTGCGGCCTATTTAACGGAATCCGGATATGTAGGAGAATTTGTCATTTGCTCCGAACCGACACAATTAGGAATCGGCCTTCAAGCAAAAGGTGTCCTGCAAATGGATATTACATTAAAGGGGAAGTCTGCACATGCCAGCAAACCTTGGGAGGGTGAAAATGCGATTTTACGTGCACTTTACTTGTATGAGAGGCTGTTAGAATTACCTTTTGCCCAGGAATCAACTGATTTTTTCCAGAAACCATCTATAAATCTGTCTAAAATACATGGTGGCGATGTATATAATAAGGTTCCTGATTCTTGTGTCCTTTCCATGGATATAAGGTTTTTACCAACGCAAAACAAGGATGAGATTCTTAAGCAGATAAAAAGTATAACCGATTGTAACATTGCTATAAACTTGTATGGAGATCCTGTCATGAACACAATTGATAATCCATATATACAAAAACTACTGCCAATTATTAAACAAAAGGCATTGATAGAAGACGTTCATGTTTTTGGTCAACATGGCTTCGCAGATACGAGGTATTTTTCGAGGTTCGGGATTCCGGCCATTGAATTTGGGCCGTCTGGGGATCATTGGCATGGGAATGATGAATATGTTGTTTTGGATTCGGTGGAAACGTATAAGGATATTCTTGTTGATTTTGGCGTAGGGTTTAGGGGATGATTGTATTTGAGCCTAAGTGTTGATATCAACGAGTATGATGGAAAATTTAGACTGTCAGCAAATAGAGCTATTGGGACAGTCTAATCCCTGACGAGTAGGAGGGAGCCTTTCCATTATTGTGCTCCCCCGCCGAGCCGTGCGGGCGGTACTCCGAACAGGGTTTCTCTCCATCATCCTTTTAAGAATATTGCTTAATTCTTTTATTTAGTTATCAATTCCAGCTCAACAGGGATAAATTCTTCAACTTTTTCCCCCTTAACTACTTTTTCAGCGGTTTCGATGGCAGATTCACCAATTAATTCTGGTTTTTGAGCAATTGTTGCATCCATTCGTCCTCCCTCAACAGCTTCCACCGCATCATCGGTAGCATCAAATCCCACTACAATTACGTCGGACACACCTTTTGCTTCTAATGCTTCCAACGCCCCAAGTGCCATTTCATCATTGTGTGCAAAAACAGCATCAATCTGATCTGCACTTTGAATAATATTTTCCATTACTGATAATCCTTCTGTTCGATCAAAATTTGCAGTCTGGTTGGCTACTATTTCTATACCATCCATATCGTCTACAATTTCATGGAAACCTTGTCCTCGTTCTCGGGTTGCCGAAGCTCCCGGTATACCTTCCAATTCGACTACCTTACCTTCTTCACCTAGCTGTTCCGCAATAAATTCCCCAACCATTTCTCCGCCTTCTACGTTATCGGAAGCGATATGAGCTGCAACTTCGCCTCCCTCAGAACTTCTATCAACTGTAATGACAGGGATATCTGCATTGTTTGCCAATTCAACCGCAGATACAATGGCCTCTGAGTCAACTGGATTTACCAAAAGAGCATCAATATCTTGCTGTAATAAATCTTCTATATCACTCAGCTGTGTGGAAGGATCATCTTGTGCATCCGATGTAACAAGTTCAAAGCCTTTTTCGTTTGCTGCTTTTTCTGCACCATCACGTAATGTTACAAAAAATGGATTGTTAAGTGTCGAGATAGATAATCCAATTTTTATTGTACCGTTGCCTGAACCTTTTTCAGCATCTTCTGAATCACCAGTACCCGGATCTTTTGTTGAACATGCTGCCAAAACGACCAAAAGTACTGTAACTACACCTATCATTTTAAACCTTTTTTTCATTTCTTTTGCCTCCTCAAATTTTTATTTTTATCAAGATGATAGATAAAACATCTTGTTATAAATTTATTTATCTGAACTACGGTCAAGCAAGACTGCTAGTAGAATAATACCGCCTTTCACTATTTGTTGGTAAAATGATGATACATTTAATAAGTTCAATCCATTATCAATAACGCCTATAATAAGGGCACCTATTAAGGTACCAACAATCTTACCTTTTCCTCCAGCTAAACTTGTTCCGCCGATAACAACAGCAGCAATTGCATCCAATTCATACGTTGTTCCTGCTGTTGGCTGTGCCGAATTTAATCGGCTTGAAATGATAATACCTGCTAATACAGATAGCATACCTGTAAGTGAGTAAACCCAAATTTTTACGCGGTCAGCCTTAATTCCGGATAATTTTGCAGCTTCCTCGTTTCCACCTATTGCATAAACCTGTCTGCCAAAAACAGTTTTTCGCAGCACAAAATACAAGATAATGAATGCAATAAACATTAAAATTACTGGAAACGGTATCCCGAATACATAACCTCCACCAATCATTTCAAATGTAAAACTATCAGATAGACCAGTGATCGGTTTCCCGTCTGTATAGACCAAAGTTGCTCCGCGATAAATCGTCATGGTTGCAAGGGTAGCGATAAAAGGAGCTACTTTTCCCTTGGCAATAATCAGTCCATTAATTGCTCCTAAAGCAAGTCCAATCAGCAGCCCAATCAGTACTGCCAATAAAGGATCCATTCCACTCGTTAATAAACCTGCAGTAAGCGCACTTCCCAATGCTAGAGTGGACCCAACAGACAGGTCGATTCCAGCCGTTAAGATAACAAATGTCATACCAAAGGCAATAAGAGCGTTTACCGATACCTGTCTAAATAAATTCAATATATTATTCAACGTTAAGAAATTATTACTCATAAAACCTAATATGATAGAAAAGATAATTAAACCTACTAACGGACCAATAATAGAAAGGTTATTTTTTATATAATTCTTCATCTTAATTCCCTCCCGTCGCTGCAGTCATAATTTTCTCCTGTGTAGCTTCATTACGGTTAAGAAAGGCGGAAATTTTCCCTTCATGCATAACCATAATACGATCACTTACTCCTAAAACCTCAGGCAATTCGGAGGAAATCATAATAATGGCAACTCCATTTTTTGTTAGTTCATTCATGATTGTATAAATTTCTTTTTTGGCACCAATATCGACTCCTCTAGTTGGTTCATCTAAAATAAGAACTTTAGGATTAATCCCCAACCATTTTGAAATAACAACTTTTTGTTGATTACCACCACTAAGTGATTGGACAACTTGCTCTCTTCCGGTTGTTTTTACATGTAGCTGTTCGATCAAATCATCTACTAACCTTTTTTCTTTAGAATTGACGATTACCCCGCCATTGGAAATCGTTTTGAAGTTTGTCAGTGATATGTTTTCGCGAATAGTTGAATGAAGAACTAACCCCTTACCTTTTCGATCCTCCGTAATAAAGCCTATTCCGGCATGAATCAAATTACCTGGATGACTTGTATTTAGGACTTTTCCTTTCAATTTTACTGTGCCGCTTTCCTTTTTACGATAACCAAATATTGTTTCCATCACTTCCGTTCGTCCGGCACCCATTAATCCCGCGACACCTAGTATTTCTCCCTCTTTAACAACAAAACTTATATTATGAAAGACCCCTTTTGATGACAAGTTTTCCACTTGAAAAATAACATCGCCAATTGGATTATTTTTTGCGGGAAAACGATCACCAAGTTCGCGACCTACCATCATTTTTACAACTTTTTCAAATGAAGTATCTGCTATATTCTCCGTTCCAATATACTGTCCATCACGCAAAACAGTGATTCTATCACAAATTTCAAAGATTTCTTCCATTCTATGAGAGATGTAGACAAAACTAACGCCTTGTTGCTTTAAGGATTGAATTACTTTAAATAAACTTTCAATTTCCCGATCCGTTAAAGCAGCTGTTGGTTCGTCCATTATAATGACTTCTGCATCGGTTGCTAATGCACGGGCGATTTCCACCATTTGTTGTTTTCCAACTGATAACTCCCCAGCTAAATCATCAGGTTTAATATTTCTAACTCCTAATTCATGCAAGCTTTTCTTTGTTAATTCATTCATCTTTTTTGTATTTAAAATGCCGGACTTGCCATACGTTATCTCTTTTCCCAGAAACATATTCTGAGCCACAGTCAAATGAGGAATAATATTCAACTCCTGGTGAATAACGATAATGCCTTGTTTCTCGGCATGTTTGGGGTTTGTAAAATGAGCTTCTTCCCCCTTAACCTTAATGATCCCATTATCCCGTGAATGGATTCCGGTTAATACCTTAACTAAAGTAGACTTTCCAGCACCGTTTTCTCCCATCAAGGCATGAATTTCACCTTTTCTGACATCAAAGTTGACACCTTTTAACACTTGGTTACCGGAAAATGACTTGCTAATGTTGTCCATTTCTATAATAGGTGTTACAGCCAATTTAACTCACCACCCTCTTTAAAAAATGACGCCCGATTGTACTATTACATTTGCATAAGGGGTTGCCTCACCAGTCCGAATAACCGCTTTCATTTCCTCGATGCGTTTTTTTAGCTCTTCATGCATTATATATTCAACAGGAATAGTGGGGTACCCCTCTAATAATTTTTTATCTAGTACACTATTTTCTGTTTTAATTTCGTTTGCCAAGATCATCTTTTCAATTTGCATATCTTCCGCGATCACATTTAGTACTGTTTCAAAACTTGGTATACCAAGTCTCAATGATAAATCAATACAAAGCGTCTCATCGGGAACAGGAAGCCCACAATCGGCAATGAGAATTTTATCTGTATGCCCTAGTCTTGACAGCAAGGAAGATATATCCCGATTCAACATACCGAACTTTTTCAATGTAAAACTCCCCTTTCTTTCATAAACTTTTCTACCTCTTCATTCGTTGGCATGCCTTTTTGGGCTCCTGCTTTCGTTATCGAGAGTGCAGCGGCTGCATTCGCAAACAAGACAGATTCATGAATGGATGCATCGTTTGCAAGCTGCATGGCAAATGCACCATTAAACGTGTCACCAGCTCCCGTTGTATCTTTCACTTCAACCTGAAATCCCGATACATTACTCAGGGTGTGCTTACTATAATATTGAACACCTTTATCACCTTTCGTAATGATTAGTTTTTCTTTTATGGAATCGATGTCTGTATCATTTTGCATTTCTTTTAACTCAATTTCATTTGGCGTCAGATAGGTGACATTGTTAAATAAATCTTTTGACAACCTCTGATATGGAGCCGGATTCAAGACAACTGGCACCTCGAATTCATGCGCTACTTTCACGGCATATTTTACTGTCTCAATCGGTATCTCAAGTTGGATTAATACAACATTACTATTTTTAATCATTTGTTTATGCGTTTCTACCAAATCTGGTGAAACCAGCTCATTAGAACCAGGTGAAACGATAATGCGATTATCATTTTCGGATAAAATGATCGTTGCAACCCCTGTTGGATATTCAGAAACTTTAATACCTTCAACATTTATCTGCTCTGATGCCAGATGAGAAAGTAGCGTATCCCCAAAAGCGTCTGAACCGACTGCCCCAATCATATGAACATTTGCCCCAAGTCTAGCTGCTGAAACTGCTTGATTTGCACCTTTTCCACCCGGATATTGCGCAAAATTTTTACCGAGAACCGTTTCACCTTGTGCAGGCATTTTATTTGTATTAATCGTTAAGTCCATGTTGATACTTCCAATTACACAAATAGTTGGTTTGTTGCTCATTCTTCTCTCCCCCTTGGTCTGGTTGATTGTCTTTCAACCAGCTGAACAGAAAACTCCTCTGTTTTTTTTTGAGAATCATTATTAATTATTAGTTCAATTAGCATTTCTGCCGCTCGTGATCCCATTTTGTAAATTGGTTGAGCTATCGTTGTTAATGTTGGACTTGTTGTTTCGCCTAATGAAATGCCATCAAATCCAATAATAGATAAGTTGTTTGGAACGTTTATACCTAACTCTTCTGCTGCCTTTATTGCTCCTACACCCATTACATCATTAGCAACAAAAAGACCATCAATCTCCGGATGCCGCTCCAATAACTTAGTAATCACACCTTTGGCTACTTGAAGGTTATAGTTACCTGAGACAATATAATTGCAAGAGAACCAATCATCATTTTTCACCACATCCAGATAGCCTTGTTTACGCTCTTCTGTATTGCTTGCGTTTTTAGGTCCTGAAATATGTGCGATACATTGGCAGCCTAGCAATTTCAAATATTCAGTCGCTTCCCTTGCACCCTCACGATTATTAACCTTTACTGTAGATAATTCCACACCAAACGTCCGATCCAAAGCGATTATTGGAACAGTCACTTCCTCTATATGCTCTTTTTTTAATGTACTTGAAACAATAATGATTCCATCTACCGATTTCTGTTGTAATGCATTTAGATAAGTAAGCTCTTTTTCAATCGAATTATCCGTATTGCAAAGCACAAACGTATAATGATGAACATTACATACATCCTCTACTGCCCTGGCCAATTCAGGGAAAAAAGGGTTCATAATATCTGGTACAAATAAGGCAATCATTTTAGATTTTCCTTTAAATAAACTTCTTGCGACATCGTTTGGCCTATATTTCAATTGATTAATAGCTTGTACAACGCGTATTCTGGTATCTGAGTTTACGTATCCTTTGTTATTAATTACTCGAGATACCGTAGCAATGGATACACCTGCAAAGCGTGCAACATCTCTAATCGTGACCATATTTCAAATACCTTTCATTGTTTATTGAGTTTTTTGCTGATGTGTAACGGGTTACATGTTATATAAAAATAAAACGCAATCACAATGTCTTCGTTAATATGTAACCCGTTACACGTTTATAATAAACCGCTTTCAATTGTTTGTCAATTAATTTTTAAAATAAGCTCCAATCCAATTTAAATTACCTTAATCCATGGCAGAAAACATCGAAATCACCTAAAATCTTGTATTATCAATCACATAGGACCCGTTGAGCGGGTCCTATGTGATTTACTCCGATATGACAGCAACAATCCACAGCTTCAGTAACAATATCCATGGATTGTTTTATAATTTTAATTACTACATACGTCCTTCCCTGCCTTCTATCAGTAGACCAACCTCCTCCCTACATCCAAATGCTCAATCCCATGATTCGTCTCCCCATCAACAATAAGATCCGCGGCAATTGAGCCAATAACAGGCGCCATTTTAAAACCATGTCCTGAGAATCCGCTCACTAAAAACGTATGATCCATCTCCGGAATTTTGCCGATAATCGAATGATCATCCCTTGTATAACCATCCATATAAACACTTGCTCGAACTGGATCTGGAATTAGTCCAGGCATTAATTCCTTTACTGCCTCACTAACTTCCTTTATTTCATCTAATAAAACATCCCGATTTAGATTACCCGGATCTGGCACATTGACTGGATTCTTTGTGTTGGAAGCCTTTACCATTGTCCCATCCAAAGTTGGTGCCCCCGTTAATCTGAAATTCTTCCTCATTCTAGCGAATATCGGAAAGTTTTCCGGCGTAAAATCATTGATATTTTTTGCAGGAAACCACGTTAACACTAGTCGTCTCGCCTCTATATTCGTTTCCAGTTTTGGTAACAACTTCTTCGTCCAGGCTCCGGTTGTAACCAATACTTTTCCCGCACGGTATGTCTTTCCATCGGCCACAACCTTAACGCCAGTGTCATCAGGAACGATTTCTTCAACCCTTGAATACCTGTGAATTACCGCTCCGTTCGCTTCAGCCTGATGAGCAGCTGAAATAACAGCTAGTTCTGGTCTGATAAATCCTGCATTTTTATCCAGGACCATAACTTCCTCGGAAAATAATTTAAATTGCGGGTATCTTTTAGCCGCTTCATTCCCCTGAATAATTTCGTGATCCAATTGAAATTCCTTAATAGATTGCAGAACGTTTTTTAAGGCCTTCATATTTGGGTCACCAATCATTAAACCGCCATTAAGCGTTAGCAAATTATTTCCTGTCTCCTTCTCTAATTGTTTCCATAATTGCCGAGCTTCCTGTAGTAATGGAACATATTGCTTTCCCTCCATATATGCCGTTCGAAACAGTCGTGATTCTCCTCCAACAGCTGAACGATCATTACCAATACCAAATTGTTCAAAACCTAAAACGGATACACCTCTCTTGGCAAGCTGCCAAAGCGCCATGCTACCCATTGCACCTACACCAATTACTGCCACATCAGCATCCATATGCACACCCCATTTTTTGTTTATTCAGTTAATTATATTTGCACTTCTTCTTTATCTGTTACGATTTCTTTAGACTTGCTCTTATCATCAAACATATAGGTAAATACGATAAAACCAACTAAAGATCCCAAAATACCGAACGCAACGTATGGAATCTCTGTACCAACGATTTGGGCAACTGCTGCACTTAATACTCCCAAGGCCATACTTCCTATCGCACTCTTGGCGCTTAATCGATTGGATTTTCTTAAAATAAACCCTCCGAAAATTGGCACCAACAACCCTGATGCAGAGTAAGCATATGTTGCAACAAGCCACCCGAGCGCTTTTGGATAATATAATGCTAATACAACCGCTAGTGCAATTACGACAACCGACATGAGCCGAGATAATGTTAATAACTTACGGTCACTTGCATTTGGATTAACATAAGATTGATAAATATCGGTCGTTATATTGACAACAACAGATTGGACAGCACTACTTACAGTTGACATGATTGTCGCGATAATAAACGATCCGTAGAGTGCCATAAACCAAAGCGGAATCTGGGTCAGGAACCATCCTGAAGCCATTTCCGGATCCGTTAAATCAGGATTCATTGAATAAACAGCAATCCCCATAAAGGATGCCCAAATACCACTTATGACTCCTACTATTGCAGCTATAATAAACCCTTTCTTGGCAACACTTGGACTACTAGCAGCATAAATACGCTGGTAGGACATTTGATTTGTCAATGCCCCAGGGAAAATGGCCAGTATCCAGAAAACAATCGTCGTTGTTCCTACAGCACCAAGCCCTTCCGGAAGGTTAACCATATTTCCAGGTACTTTGGATGTTATTTCAGACCATCCACCAGCAAGATCAAGTATATAAAAACCACTAATTACCGTCATTATGATCATGAGGCAGCCAAATATAAAATCCGTCCAAGCTACAGATGCCAATCCACCAGGTAATACAAATAGTAAACTGATCGCCGCAAAAAATAAGATTAATAGTGTGAAGTTGATTCCTGTAATTTCTGTAAATAAACTCCCAAAGGCAACTAATTGCGTACACAACCAGCCAAATGGCACAACAATTGCCAAGAAAGTAACGATGCTCATCATTATTTTATGTTCACCGTATAACTTTTTAAAAATCTCCGGCATCGTCGTAAATTTTTGTTCTTTTAACCAATTGGCAAGCAGTACTAGCAGTATGATCCCGATGGAATACAAGACATTATACGTTACAGCTGACCATCCCGCACTATAACCAATTCCGATATGGGCAACTAAAACACCACCGCCAACCCCTGTGGCAAATTGGGTTCCCGCTACTACGTATATTGGTAAAGACCTTCCTCCTACAGACCAGTTTTCACTGCTTTTATTTCTTCTGCCAATCCAAATCGAGAAAATTGCTGCACCTGACAAGACCACAATAGAACACAACAAAATTACGAAAGCAGCATTCATTATTTGCCCCCTTATATTCTTAATTTTTTCAGCTGTCCTGGTGTGTAAGAGCCAAGTTGTTTGTACCTTCAAACATACGAGTTAGATTCATTAAAACGATCAAGTCTCAACTTTTTTAAATCAATTGACGTTTCCCCATGCATGAGAAGCTCGGTCATTACTGTTCCAACGATGGGAGAAAGCGTAATTCCACTATGCATCACAGCAATATAAGCGTTATCTATTGTTGGGACAGGTCCCAAAATGGGAAGCCCGTCATTTGGAATTACTCGAACACCCGCAAAGCATCGAACGATATTTGCTTTCGCCAGATCCGGTAAATATTCGACTGCCATTTTTGCTGTATCCTGAATGACATCCAACGTGGTCCGCCTGTCGTATCCAACCTCCTCTTTTGAATATCCAATCAGTACTTCTCCATTGTCAGCTTGACGCATCCCTCCTATTGTATGCTTGATTAAGGGTGCCAATGGTTCTGTAACCAGAATTTGGCCACGGACTTGTTTTACAGGGATATCTACTCCCAAAAGCTTCCCAACTTCCTTTGTCCAAGGACCCGCAGCCATGATCACTTGTTTTGCCATAAAAACATCATTTTTTGTGATAACTTTAAACATCCCTTTGTTTCTTTTAATAGCGATGACGGGATTGTAAAAAGAAAACTGGACATGATTTTTTTTAGCTGCTTTTATATAAAGTTCTACCAAGCGAAACGGGTTAACATTGCCATCAATCTTACTAAAGGTTGCGCCGGCAATATTTGGGGACAATGCAGGCTCCTTCTCTAATACTTGGTCACGGTTTAATACGTCAATTTCGATTCCAACCTCAGCTTGCTTTTCGGCAAGTCGTCGTGCACTATCCCTATCCGATTCGCTAAAAAATGGAGCGATTCCGCCGGTACGCTTATATTCTACATCGCCAATTTTCCGTTCAAGAAAGGGATATAATTCGGCACTTAACATACTTAGCTCCCCGTACCAGGATGGCATTTTATTATGTACCCAAACCCAAGCCTGGGTGGACCCTGATGTTCCAGATAACGGATAATCTTTATCAATAACCAATATCTCTTTTTGCCTGCTTTCTGATAAATGAAAAGCGATACTGCTGCCCACTACACCACTTCCGATAATTACCACATCATATCGCTTAGTCATGATCTTCATCACCTTCTTTTGGAGCTGATTCATTGAAAACAGAAATCACACTTGACGATTCTTCATTACCAACTAATGCAGAAATTCGTGTTGGTTTTAACGGCATTCTCATTTTGGGAGGTCTAATGTCACTTAATGGCTTATCTAGCGACTCACTAATGATTTGCCGTACTAAATTGGTACAAACTTTTGCCTGGCATGGGCCCATACCGCACCTTGTCAACCTTTTAATATCGTCAAACGTATGGGCACCTGATTTGATCGCCGTTTCAATTTCAGCAAGATTGATTTCCTCACATTTACAAACGATGGTTGAATCATCCATTTAAAAACCCCCTACGGCCATATTAAAGAGCTGTGTTAATTGTGCATCCACATTATCTTGAAAAGACCGCATCAAATTAACTCTCGCATGGAAAACATTTTTGGATTCAGCAGATTCTAGGCGATAAAGTTCCTGCCACAACAGTTCTCTTTTTACGTTGGCTTCTTCCTTACTTAAGCCATTTAATTTCTCAGCAACACTAACTGCAGCAACCTCCGCTGTTAGTAAAATGGGACCCATATTAGTGATCCCAGTTGCATTTCCAGCAACATAAATAGATGGTGTGCTTGTTTCCATCATGGTTGAATACTGCGGCAGCCAGCCTCCAAGCTCCTTTCCATAAGTAAAATTACAATTTAATATTTCAAACGGCTCCAAAATCGGGGTTAAGCCTTTGCCAATGCAAATCAAGTCAATATCCATTTCCTCTTCGGTGTTGTTGTGGCTGATGATGACCTTTTCAACCTCACCTGAACCAGAGACATGTTTGACAAAGCTATCCAGATAAACAGGGACACCAGCTTCTTTTAAAAAGTGAACCGTTTCCGCTTTATTTCCAACTAGCTGTACTTCATTATCAACTATCCCTTGTAAACAAACACCATTCTCAACAAGTTGCTTTCCAACTTCTAATGCAAAATCATTAGAACCGATAACGAGGGCATTTTTCCCTGGGATAACATGTTCACGGTTCATCAATATTTGCGCGGCACCTGCAGTCATGACCCCGGGCAATGTCCAGCCGGGGAAAACGAACGCTTCTTCAGCAGCACCTGTTGCGACAATTACTTTTTTAGCCGCGATCGGAATCGTGTTCTGGCCATTCGATACACCAACCCTTCCATCTTTATACGTTCCAATCATCGTGTGTTTCAATAAAACAGTTACGTCTAAATTCGTAAGTCTTTCTATTAGAGTCTGTGCAAGCGCTGTACCCGTTTGGTCCCCGAACTGTTTAGGAAGATTGTTTAGTTGCTGTGTTTGCTGTCTTAATTGCCCGCCTAAAGAAAACGATTCATCAACAATTATTGTCTTGATGCCATTGGAAGCTGCGACATGTGCTGCATGTAATCCTGCTGGTCCGCCGCCCACGATTAGTAAATCAGTTTCCATTTGCTTTCCTCCTTACATCGGGATCACCGTCATTTGAGTATATGTTTGCCCCTTCCTCGACTAACGTCATACAGCTAAGTACATGATCCAATTCATTTACGGAAACAAAGCAGCTGCAGCATCTGCCATTTGCACAAAATAATCCTCGTGGTTGCTGCAGCTTCCTGCTAACTCCCAATTTTTTTATACCGTTTGCCATAAGCGCGGCTGCTATTGTTTGTCCCTGCTTCGCCTTTAACAACTTTCCATTAAAATAAAAAGATATTTCCCCCTCAAGATAATTTTCTGAAATCGAATTAGGTGATGTTCCCATTATAAGCGCCCCTTAATAATATAATGTTATAATATTATAATCATTGTAGTAGAAATCTTTTTCACACTACTCTATTAATTTAATAATTAACCAGTAGCGGCAAGCACATAACCACTATCCACGCTCAGGACGATATGCTGTTAAATCTACATCTACTTTTTTTCCCTCAGCTATCGATGCAGCTAATGCGCCAACATAAGGCCCCATCGTTAAACCAGATGCACCTAAGCCTGTTGCGACTACAACCCTTTTCACACTGTCAAACGTTCCTAATAAAGGCAAAACATCTGGACCCATTGGGCGAAACCCGATTCTGACTTCTTGGATTGTTCCGTTTGCAAGACCTGGTGCAACAGTTAAAGCATTTGTTAAAACTTCATTAATCCCACCAACAGTCGCTTGATAGTCAAAACCGGAACCCGTTTCTCTCGTAGCACCGGCAACAACCCGTGAATCATCAAACGCTAACATATAATGGCTGCTTTCTGGCAATACTACCGGCCAATTGGAAGTATCCGCATCTGGTAATTTAATATGTGCGATTTGCCCTCGCTGTGGCTCCACTTTAACATCAATGCCAATGGGTTCCAATAATGCTGATGCCCATGCGCCTGCTGCTATAAGTACAGTATCTGCATGAATTGTTTCATGATGGAACTTCACACCAGTAACTACATCCTGTTCTTTTATCAGAGATGCTTCACCATGCAGCACTTTTGCTCCATGTTTTTTTGCAGCCCGGATCATGGCGTCTCTTAGTAATTTGCCATCCACTCGTGCTGCGCCAGAAATAAAAATAGCCTCCAGTTGCGCATTTAAAGGTGGAAATAATTCACATGCTTCTTTAGCAGTTAACCGCTGGACATCACCAATTTCTGGTGCATTTTCATACTTATCGTTGATTTCTTTTTCAATTGTATGTAACTCATCCGGATCTGAACTTATACATAGCGCGCCTACCTTTTTATAACCGACATTTTCTTCGCCATCATTTTTTAATTGGTCAATTAGTCTAGGGTAAAACTGTGCACCACCTTTGGCGATCCGATACCAATCGTCATCCTTTACACTCGATACCCAGGGACAAACAATTCCAGCTCCAGCAGCCGTTGCAGCACCCTTATGTTCCTTATCAATCAGGATAACTTCGTGACCACTCTTTACTAATTGGTAAGCAGAGCTAGCTCCTACAACGCCACTGCCTACAACAATGATTTTCATATTATGTCACCTCTCCAAAATGTTGTAAGTATTATATTGTAACTTTCCTACAGTGATATGCCTTTCATTTTAAGTAACGATTTACATGTTATTTAAAGCTGAATCTCAAGAAAATATTTTGATTGGTCCTGTTTGACAATAAATCTGGAGTACTCAATGATATGATTATTTTTTGCAGAAGTATAACGTTCAAATACAAATAACTGTTCACCTTGTGGGATATTCAATATGTTTGCTTCATATTCATCCGCTAAAATGGTTGAAAAGTAAATTTTCGCTTTACCTAATTCAACACCGTATTTTTTCTGAAAAATGTTATACAATAAATCATCTTCAATATCTGTACGATGTAAGTTCGGAAATGATGCTTGTGGAATAAAGGAATATTCAATTGCAACCGGTTGATTATTTTGTATTTTAACACGGTGAATTTTATATACTTGTTCTTCCTCGTTTATTTCCAATAATTTCGCTAGCTTGCCACCAGCTTTCTCCGTTTTATAACTTAACGTTTTATGTGGGTGATGATGTGTTTCCCATGCTTCATTTTTTAAAGAAACAAACTTCGAAATATCTTTTTCTTCTATTTGCGTTACAAATGTTCCCTTACCACTTTGGCGTTGCAGGAAGCCAGCGTTTGCCAATTCAAGTACCGCCCTTTTTACGGTAATATTACTGACACCAAATTGAGTAGCCAATTCTTTCTCTGATGGTAATTGATATCCCACCCCCCATTCCCCTGAGGTGATTTTATCATTCAAGTATTGTTTCACCTGTTGGTATAAAGGTACCGATAATTCTTTATCAATCTTCATGTTGTTCTCCCTTTGATTACGAGTATTTTTATTATAATATTATAATGTTATAAGCTTTGAAATAATGAGTTAATTTAGAGTAGTATATAACCTAGTGGTTGTAATGTCAATGGTTAATTTCTGTTAGTTTTGATTGTTTGTAATAGGAAATTAATTTCGAGAAGCGCTCTAAATCTCTCCCTTTAAAAACAGAACTTATCTCTTTCACTCTTAAAAAATGTGCTGTTGATGAAGTAATTAAAAACCTTGAAAGCATTTTGCCACCCAAGATTGAAAACTAATGATCAAGATTAAGGCAATACAATATTTTCATTCGTGCTGTATTCAATCCTGGCAGGTATTTTTATGCAATCAAGTAGTTACTTTATTTTTTTATAAGGGGGATCATAAATTAATCAGATTATTAATAATATTAAGATGAAACTTTCCGCTATTGTTGCACACGCAAGTCATATAGCCCCAGCTTTAAAGAACATCCGAATTATTCGGTTGATGGTAGATTTTAGACCTTTTACCGGTGATGGGCTACCATTTATTAGCAAATCCCAGGAAGTTAAAGGATTCATTATTGCTGCAGGTCATGAAGGGAGTGGAATTGCACTTGCTACGATTACCGGATTTTTGGTTGCAAGTATAGCAGGGAACCAGTCGCAATATAAGGATTTACTCGAACAATTACGTCTGGATCGTTTGCAAGCAGTTTAGTTATTCAAAAAAACAAGGGGTTGGTATGTATGATAGAAATTATTGTACCATTGGCGTTATTGTTTGTTATTGCCGTGGTTAAACAAATACCAAAGATTGGCGGGGAAATAAGAATTGCTCTTATTGTCGCCGCTCTCTCATCTGCAGTGATATCGGGACTAAATCCAAGTGAAACACTTTTTGCTTTTATAGACGGTATTGACCGCCTGTCCTGGGTTATCATGCTGTCTGTGTTTGGAAGTTTGTATGCTGAATTTCAGGCCAGTTGGGTACCATTGATACTACATTGAACAGCCTTCGAGCAGCGTTCGGAAATTCGTCAAAAGGATTGATAGTCGCAATATTTATTACGTTAATTCTGGCAGGTTCTCTCCTTGGGGATGCAATTGCCGCAGCTACCGTTATTGGATTCCTCGTCATCAATTCATTAACCGAATTAAAATTGAAGCCTGAACAGATTGGCATGATTATTTTGCTTGGTGCTTCCATTGGCTCTATTATGCCACCAATTACACAAGGTATTTTTCTATCCGCTTCCCTGGTCGGTATTGATCCGGACCCCGTTATCAAACTAGCTTATATAACTGTAACTATCGGTGGAATAATTGCAATCCTGGAATCGTTTCGTTTTGTACGAGGAAAAAAGTTGCCCCCAAATTTAATTCCAGAAAAATCGGTTATACAAATTTTGAGAGAAAGATGGAAAACACTGATTCCGCTGTTAGTTTTAATTGCTATTGTTTTGGCCAACACACTGTTTGACTATAATATTTTTACAGAGATCACTATTTTTGCCTTTGTTTTGCAACCCTTGAAAGAAATTAAAATTTTACAGGGCATAACCTTTCATGTTGTAAGCGCAATTATTATAGCCTTTTTGATAAGTTGTTTATTTCCCGCTGTTCGCAAGGAAACAAAAGCAGTGCTCAAAAATGGGTTAAGAAAAGTAAATCAGACAGTCCAAATACAATTATGCGCAGGCGCTATGGTTGGTGTTTTTTATGCATCAGGATTGATTGATAAAGTTGCCCTCATGACGGAAGGGCTGGCTTCCTCCATGGTGAAACTGGGTGGAGCTTTGTCAATGGTCGTTGTTGGTATGCTTACTGGATCCCAAACAACTTCCCAATCCGTAATTGTTACATTTCTAGCCCCCATTCTAGAAAATATGAACGTGGACTCTACATTAATCGCCTTAGGTGCATCCCATATTGCCGCAGCTGGGCAAAATATGCCACCGGTAGGGTTAACAGCGTTTGTCGTCTGTGGCTTGATTGGCGGAATATTAAACAAAAAGGTGGATCCTTTAAAGGTTATGATGCTGGCACTTCCGAACTCATTATACTTTTTAGCTATCGGATTGATTGTGTGGTTCATCTAACATGCATACACCAATATTGGGAATTTTAATGCTAGATACTAATTTTCACCGTCCAAAAGGAGATATTGGAAATCCAGAAACCTTCCCATTTTCAGTAGAATTCAAGATCGTAAAAAAAGCAACGATAGAACGGGTCGTGAAAATGGAGGATTCTGCACTAATCGAACCTTTCGTTCAATCAGCAAGGCAATTGCAGGATAAAGGGGTTAAGGTAATTACAACAAGCTGTGGTTTCCTTTCCCTTTTCCAGCAGGAGATCCAAAGCAAGTTGCATGTCCCTTTTTATTCTTCTAGTTTAATGCAAATCCCACTGGTATATATGCTAACCGGCGGAAAGGTTGGTGTACTAACAGCAAGAAAGTCTAGTCTGACGAAAAAACATTTGGAAGGAGTAAATGCTCACCATACACCTGTTGTCATCGAAGGAATGGATCATATGCCAGCATTCACGGAAGCAATTGTTAATGAGACAGATACCTTGGACATGGAAAAGGTTTCGGTGGAAATGAGGCAAGCTGTTACGAGACTTATAGATAACCATCCGGATGTAAGGAGTATTATTTTAGAGTGCACCAATATGCCTCCATATAGAAGTGCTTTAAGAGAAGTAACGGATCTGCCGATATTTGATATATTGACGTTGAGCAGGTATGTGGTTGGATCAATTTTATAGCTTAAGATATTTTATGCGGGTGATGATCCATTTCCCATACTTCCTTTTTCAATGTAACAAATTTAGAAATATACTTTGCTTCAATTTGGGTTACGAATGTCCCTATATCACTCTGGCGCTGAAGGAGAAAATCGCTCACAAGTTCAAACACTAACCTTTTTACGGTAAATTACTAACACTAAATTGAGTAGCTTATAGCAGTTTCTTCTCAGATGATAGCTGATATCCTGACCCATTCTCATAAAGTAATTTTTTAAATATATTGCTTTACCTATTGATATAAAGGTATGAATAATTGTTTAACAATCTTCGTCTTACCTCTCCCTTTTCATTACTAAATAGCAGCACCAAAAAGGCTGTTAGTTCTAGTAGAGTGACTAATCAGAACTAATAGCTTTAAAATTGGAATAAATTTACGATAATTAGATTTTTTTATCTTTATTCCAGATCAATTATCCTTATTATACAAATACTTTTGATCAGCCAGGGAATAATATGCTTTATGATGGAGCAATTAATTAAAAAATAATGTTTTACATAACCACTTTCGCTCTTATTGAGCATAAAAAAGAGACCTGCATTAGCAGGCCTTTGACCTCAACAAATCTTTATTAAATTATATCAGTCACCTATATCTGGTTCTCGGATATTTTCACTTACCGACTCTTCCCCCTATCCAAGCTGCCCAATACCAGGTCTTCCGGAGAGGCGGAGTTCCTCACCTTCATAAGCGATGACGTCTGGTTTTTCGCTCAGCCATAATGGTGCATCCAAATCAAAGTAGATGACATTTGGATGTGCGGCTGCAAAATGGGCGGCTGCTCCAACCGAATGTGCCGGTTCCATCATGCTGCCAATCATGCAAGCAACGCCACTGATTTCAGCCATACTGGCAATTTTCCAGGCGTTGGCAATTCCTCCGCATTTCATCAATTTGATATTTAATAGATCCACGTAGTGCCCACTTACTAACTGAAGTGCATCTTTAGGAGAAAATAAGCTTTCATCCGCCATGATCGGAATGTTGACATGGTCGGTCACAAACTTTAATCCATCCAGATCCCGTGCTGAAATGGGTTGTTCAATGAATTCGATCCCAGCATCCATGGCTTCCATTTGATTAATCAGCTGAACCGCCTGTTTTGGCTTCCACCCTTGGTTGGCATCCAGCCGGAGCGTTACTTCTGCCGGTACTGCTTCGCGAATTGCGGAGATACGGGCAAGATCCAATTCTGGCTGAGCTCCGACCTTAATTTTCAAGCGGCTAAACCCATCCTTCACACATTTCTTCGCATCCGCTGCCATCTTATCTGGTGCATCTACTCCTACCGTCATTGATGTGTTCAGCGATTTGTTGCCGCCCAGCAAGTTATATAGCGGGACATGGAGCAATTTGCTATAAGCATCATAAAGCGCAATGTCTGCTGCTGCCTTGGCACTTGTATTGCCAATGCAACATCTTTGGAACGCATCAAGTAATGACTGAAAATGGTAAATATCTTTTCCGGCCAAAGCCTCCTTGATAGGACCTAATAATGCGGCCTGAATACTTTCCGTCGAATCCCCAGTAATCACCCAGGTCGGCGCTGCTGCACCCTTACCGGTGATCCCGTTCTCTAATTGAATGGTCACCTCAATGCTCTCGATTTCGGTTGCCGTCCTTAGCGCCGTTTTAAATGGCGTTCGTAATGGTATGTTTCGATGTTCAACTTGCAAATCTCGGATTAGCATACAAATTCCCCCTCTTGCTAAGAATATAGATTTTCACTTTACATGATTCCAAGAATTTTCCCGACCAGCATGCCGAAATAGGTGCCCAGAAACGAGCCAATTAAGGCCATGATGACACCAACTGGAATCAAGGTCCGACTATATGCAGCCGCAAGCATCGGTGCTGAGGCCATGCCGCCAATATTGGCAAGACTGGCAATCCCAAGTGTGAATAAATCATATTTAAACAACTTCCCAAGCAGCAGCATGATAACCAAGTGAAACAGCATAATCAGAAAACCGGAAACGAGATAAATAGGTGCTTGAGCAATCTGAGAAAAGTCAGATTGAGAAGCAATAAGCGCCACGATAATATAAAGCATTACATTGGAAACATCCAGTGCCCCAGGAATCCGAGATACCGGTGTCTGGCCAAGAATCAGGCCAATTACTGAAGCAATCAAGATTGTCCAGGTTGTGGCACTAAATACATCTCCCAATTCCGGCAAATGATCACCTGCAAATGTTGCCAATGCAGAAACAAGTAGCCCAATTCCAAGAAGATACATGATATGTTTAAATTGTAATCCTTGATCATTTTCCTGTACTGCTGCATCTTCTTCCAGTTCATTGTCTATAAAGGACGTATCTGCTTTTGTCCAACGATTAAAAGCACCTGCAAATGGAACGAGCCAGAACATGAACATCACCCATACTCCATAATTAATCGTATCCATCATTAGGGCATAGCCAAAGATATTTTCCGGAACCTTAAGAATATCCTGCAAAGCAACCATATTAGCCGATCCGCCAGTCCAGCTTCCAGCAAGCGCACCAAACGCACGCCACGTATCCGTAACATAAAAGTGTTTGAAAATAGCATAGACAATGACAAATCCAAGCATGATGCTGAGAACCGCTACAAGGTAACCGCCAATCATCCGTGGTCCAAGTTTGATAATACTGCGGATGTCACATTTCAACAGCATGATCATCAACATCGCCGGAAGCAAAGCCCCTTTCACACTGGTATACGCCGGTTCCGTAGCATCATTATCAAATAAGCCAATTGTCTGTAAAAATGCTGCCCCAATATAAATCAGAACAATCCCCGGAATAAATTTAAAAAAGCGATTGGAGCTAAACTTATTTTCAACTCCTACCATCACGGCAGCCAGTGCCACCAGGACAGCGATATACATAAAACCATCTGTTATCATTTCGGTTCCTCCCTCTGGTAAATAAAAATCCAGCCCAACAAATAATCGTCAGGCTGGATTTTGACTAGGTTTATTTAGTCAAAGCAGCTTTTGCTTGCTCATATTTATTTTTTGCATCATAGAATGCAACAATCAGCGCTTTTTGCGAAGAGCCCAGATACCGTTTGCGAATATCCTCTTCCACCTTGTCATCGTCTACCTTCCGTCCTATAAACAAGGAACGGACAAACTGATTCGTCAACTGGATGGTTGAAGAACATTCGCTATCAACAATTTCNATTTCAGCCATACTGGCAATTTTCCAGGCGTTGGCAATTCCTCCGCATTTCATCAATTTGATATTTAATAGATCCACGTAGTGCCCACTTACTAACTGAAGTGCATCTTTAGGAGAAAATAAGCTTTCATCCGCCATGATCGGAATGTTGACATGGTCGGTCACAAACTTTAATCCATCCAGATCCCGTGCTGAAATGGGTTGTTCAATGAATTCGATCCCAGCATCCATGGCTTCCATTTGATTAATCAGCTGAACCGCCTGTTTTGGCTTCCACCCTTGGTTGGCATCCAGCCGGAGCGTTACTTCTGCCGGTACTGCTTCGCGAATTGCGGAGATACGGGCAAGATCCAATTCTGGCTGAGCTCCGACCTTAATTTTCAAGCGGCTAAACCCATCCTTCACACATTTCTTCGCATCCGCTGCCATCTTATCTGGTGCATCTACTCCTACCGTCATTGATGTGTTCAGCGATTTGTTGCCGCCCAGCAAGTTATATAGCGGGACATGGAGCAATTTGCTATAAGCATCATAAAGCGCAATGTCTGCTGCTGCCTTGGCACTTGTATTGCCAATGCAACATCTTTGGAACGCATCAAGTAATGACTGAAAATGGTAAATATCTTTTCCGGCCAAAGCCTCCTTGATAGGACCTAATAATGCGGCCTGAATACTTTCCGTCGAATCCCCAGTAATCACCCAGGTCGGCGCTGCTGCACCCTTACCGGTGATCCCGTTCTCTAATTGAATGGTCACCTCAATGCTCTCGATTTCGGTTGCCGTCCTTAGCGCCGTTTTAAATGGCGTTCGTAATGGTATGTTTCGATGTTCAACTTGCAAATCTCGGATTAGCATACAAATTCCCCCTCTTGCTAAGAATATAGATTTTCACTTTACATGATTCCAAGAATTTTCCCGACCAGCATGCCGAAATAGGTGCCCAGAAACGAGCCAATTAAGGCCATGATGACACCAACTGGAATCAAGGTCCGACTATATGCAGCCGCAAGCATCGGTGCTGAGGCCATGCCGCCAATATTGGCAAGACTGGCAATCCCAAGTGTGAATAAATCATATTTAAACAACTTCCCAAGCAGCAGCATGATAACCAAGTGAAACAGCATAATCAGAAAACCGGAAACGAGATAAATAGGTGCTTGAGCAATCTGAGAAAAGTCAGATTGAGAAGCAATAAGCGCCACGATAATATAAAGCATTACATTGGAAACATCCAGTGCCCCAGGAATCCGAGATACCGGTGTCTGGCCAAGAATCAGGCCAATTACTGAAGCAATCAAGATTGTCCAGGTTGTGGCACTAAATACATCTCCCAATTCCGGCAAATGATCACCTGCAAATGTTGCCAATGCAGAAACAAGTAGCCCAATTCCAAGAAGATACATGATATGTTTAAATTGTAATCCTTGATCATTTTCCTGTACTGCTGCATCTTCTTCCAGTTCATTGTCTATAAAGGACGTATCTGCTTTTGTCCAACGATTAAAAGCACCTGCAAATGGAACGAGCCAGAACATGAACATCACCCATACTCCATAATTAATCGTATCCATCATTAGGGCATAGCCAAAGATATTTTCCGGAACCTTAAGAATATCCTGCAAAGCAACCATATTAGCCGATCCGCCAGTCCAGCTTCCAGCAAGCGCACCAAACGCACGCCACGTATCCGTAACATAAAAGTGTTTGAAAATAGCATAGACAATGACAAATCCAAGCATGATGCTGAGAACCGCTACAAGGTAACCGCCAATCATCCGTGGTCCAAGTTTGATAATACTGCGGATGTCACATTTCAACAGCATGATCATCAACATCGCCGGAAGCAAAGCCCCTTTCACACTGGTATACGCCGGTTCCGTAGCATCATTATCAAATAAGCCAATTGTCTGTAAAAATGCTGCCCCAATATAAATCAGAACAATCCCCGGAATAAATTTAAAAAAGCGATTGGAGCTAAACTTATTTTCAACTCCTACCATCACGGCAGCCAGTGCCACCAGGACAGCGATATACATAAAACCATCTGTTATCATTTCGGTTCCTCCCTCTGGTAAATAAAAATCCAGCCCAACAAATAATCGTCAGGCTGGATTTTGACTAGGTTTATTTAGTCAAAGCAGCTTTTGCTTGCTCATATTTATTTTTTGCATCATAGAATGCAACAATCAGCGCTTTTTGCGAAGAGCCCAGATACCGTTTGCGAATATCCTCTTCCACCTTGTCATCGTCTACCTTCCGTCCTATAAACAAGGAACGGACAAACTGATTCGTCAACTGGATGGTTGAAGAACATTCGCTATCAACAATTTCATCACTGGTAACGTCAATCACCAATGCCAGAAAAAATTGACTATACTTCTTGGTAATCGGATTATTCTGTGGTGACTTTGCATCCCCGATTACGTAGATCGTTTTCTGATTATACAATTACTAAATCTCCTTCACGTCATTGCAGACGATACAAGTGACCGGCAAGGGAAACTTGTAGTGGCTTGTATCGTGCGAGCGCTTACAAGTAGGTATAGTAATAATATAGCATTTCGGTAACTATCAGTCAATAGTAGATTGACGTTTTAGAAATTATTGTAAATAGTATTCATATTATTTATTTTGGTTCTATTGTCCAGCCAAGACAGAATTATTTATAAAAAGAAAATGGGAATATTCCATACATTATTACATGGGTTTACTTGAAATAAAGCCTTCTAGAATAAATCCGTCTTCCCTTTTCGCTAACCTTTTAAGTCAAATTTCCTATGTATTAATTTACCTTTTAAAAAACGTGACTATAGTTTCGTTCCTTTATTACCAAAATTAATAGTATTCACATTTTTCTATTGAACTATATTAGCTTAATGCCTATAATGGCTGTAATAAGTAGGAACGATTTTACATTAAATCTTTCAAATAAGTTCGATATTCACTTTATCATATAATAATCTATTTAAGATTAAAAATCTTGACATATGTTAATTTATTCACAATTATCCTAAGTTCTCGTACATGTAATTTCCCCCTAGTTTTTCTTAAACCGGCTTTCATTTCCAACCTAGAGTAACCCAATTAGAGCAATCAAGGATACTGGAAAAATCCAAAAAAGAACATATTGCTAGAAGTATTGAATGTAAGGTAAGACTTCCCAAGGGCTCGTCCCTTGTTAATATATATTTTTATTCCAAGGTGCATACGGAAAATTTAATAACCCTACTATTTAGAGCCATCAGTCCAAATACATTACAAGGAGGCATTTTTAGTGAGGATAAGCACTTTTTCATTATACCAGTAAAATGAATAGAAACAGGTTAGTTGTGCCCAAAAACAAGGAGGTTACTATGAGAAAAAATATTTGGAAAAAAGTTGTACCTTTCGTTACGATTTTATTGTTATTGCTGAACCCGATTACCGGACTGGAGATCCAAGCCAGTGGAAAAAGTGAGAAAGTGGACGACGATTTCATGAGCCACGAGGAGCTGGGTCAAAGGCTAGACCAAATTGAGAAGACCAGTTCAGGCAAGGTCGAGGTCGACGTCACCGGGTACTCACAACAAGGCCGTGAAATCTATGCAGCTCGTGTAGGTACGGGTAATAAAGTATTGCTGATCAATGGTAATATACACGGTAACGAGAAGAGTGGTCCAGAGGCACTTATGCAAATGCTCGAGATTCTTGGAACTAGCGATAGCTCCCGTGCTCAGGCGGTTCGTGAGGAGGTTACAATAGTTGCCGTGCCACGGCTCAATGTTGACGGTGCTGAGATAACGCAACGGCAGAACGTCTTCCCGTGGGATGACGTCATTGCGACCTACCCACATCTCGAAGGTGCTGAGCCCGCTTGGAACTATAGTGAAAGAAACGGCGGCTTTGATATCAACCGGGATTTTAACCCGGATCTGAGCTATGAACCTGTGTTGGAAGATCTCCCCGGTTCGAGTGCTGAGCCCGGTTTTTTCCTGACGAACGAATCCCGCATACTCAGAGAGCTGTATCTGGATCTAAAAGCTGAGTTTGGTAAGGTGGAAGCCTTCGTAGACCTTCATCACATGGGTACCCCGAAGACCAACAAAACTGGTGAGGATGTCACGATTGCAATAGACTATCCGCCACTGGGACCAGACAACAGTCCGAAGTACGATGATTGGCCAGAATTGGATCAAGAAAAATCCATACGCTATGCGTTGGCTGCTGCTCTTGGTGTAAAAGAATTCTCAGATGATGAGGAGCCCGGTGTGGCCCGTTATTTACACCCAGAGGAGCGCGATTTACCTGGTCAAGCTAGGTCTTCGTTTGCTCTTAATGGGACAGCGACCGTCCTGTTCGAGATGCCTGGCCAACAGCCTAGATATGGTTACGATCAGGAGCTAATAGATCGCGTAGAGAACGGGCTGTGGGGTATTGCCACTCGGATGGCGGATGATTCTATCAACAATCTCAATGGTGATGACTTCTTTAGCCTGCCCAAGTATTGGACCGAAAGTGCATCCGATATGAAAACACTTGTCGAGCGCTTCAAAAAAGAGGGGGAGTTCGATAGCGACGATGTTGCCCGTTCCTTATCGACCCATTTGACTGCTGTGAGTATTTACGAGGAAAAAGGTTTGTCGGAAAAGATTGTTAAACACATGAAGATCTTTAAGTTGCTACTTGATCATCAGAAAGAAAAAGGATTGATTGCAGATAATGCTTATAACAGGCTCAAGGATGATGCTGATTATTTAATTGAGAAGTGGTAACGGTTTCGAAACTTGAAATACAAGATGCCTACTGTGGCAGGACAATAACTGCCACAGTAGGATCTTTAAAAATGTAATTGTCGAAATGCGGCAATGCGGTTCTTTGTTATATAAAAGGAAAAAAAGGAACCCAAAAGCGTAATAAAGGTATAAACCCTTTTACATCACTCAAAGTGATCCTAGAACATGGCTCTTTATTTGTGACGTTAATGAGTATACCCTCGTCAATAAACTGTTTTAACGGAATTTCATCTATAAGATTCCCACCCTGATTAATATGATATGGCGCGTCAACATGAGTCCCAGTGTGTGTACCAATTTCGAATTTGGTAACATTGTAACCGTCCGTGGAAATCGTTGCGGCCGGGAAAATATTTGGCTTTGGATTTCCGGGATATACGGGAGTTTCGTTGTTTATAACTATTGATAAATCAACTATTTTATCAATTTTCATTCTACCAACCTACTTTTCTTTTAAACCAAGTACGCTAACTAATGGTGAATTTCAACTATCTACCTTTAAATTACATATACAGTGTACAGCCTTTACCCGTTAACATCCATTATATCCTTTGTTTGCGCCTTTTCTTTACTGGATCGATCCGTTAATGATACAACAATCATCACTATAATATTAACACCAATCCCATAAAGGATCGGATTACTAGAAGATAGCCCCTCAATAGCAAGACCACCAATAACAACCAAGGCACTAATCGTAATGGAATAAAAAGCAGCTTTTGCTGTTGCTCGTTTCCAGAATAGACCAAACACAATCGGAATAAAAATTGCCCCCGCTAATATTGCATATGCAACGTCAATAGCAGCGAGTAACTCTTGTATCCACAATGCAATCACAATTGCAATAATTCCTATTATTAATGTAGTAACACGTGATAACAATAAAAATTGACGATCAGATATATCTTTAAAAAAGTGATCCTTTAATATATCTTTTGAAATTAAAGTAGAAGAAGCTAATAGTGTCCCTGATGCAGTTGACATAATCGCTGCAGCCACGGCAGCAAAGACAATTCCAAGTAATCCTGAAGGTAGTGTTTCAAATGCCATACCTGTAAATACATTTTGTGTGTTTCCAATATTCGGAAGGAGAATTAGAGCGCACATACCAATGATAATCATTGCCATAGCATATAATAAGCTATAGACTCCCACAAGCACCCCACCAGTACGAGCAGTTTTAAGATTTTTCGCGGTAAAATATCGTTGCCAAATATCCTGTCCAACCATCATCCCCAATGTAAATGTTAATAAATATTGTATGATTTCCTTAAAACCAATTGCCGAGAAGTCAAAATAAGAGCTTGGGAGTTGTTCTGTCAATTCTCCAAAACCGCCTACTTTCATTAAGCTGATCGGGAGCATGATCAAAAATATACCAATCGTCATGATTAAAAATTGGATAATATCGGTCATAGAAACGGACCACATACCACCAAGGATCGTATAGAAAAACACAACCCCTCCTCCAATTAACATTGAGGAGATGAGCCCCCAATCAAAAATGGCACTCAAAAGCGCACCAATTGCAATTACTTGGGTTACACTTACCATCAAGGCATAAATTGCTGCTACAACAGCCCCAATCAACTTCGATTCCACATTGAAAAGTTTTCCCAGTAATCCACTAATAGTCATTAAATTATAACCTGTCACTCGTTTAAGAAGTAATAAACCAAACAGAGTTATGCCTAACCCCATTGAAAATACAAACCATATGCCGGAAAAACCAGATTCATAACCGAGCTGCGCCGAACCAATTGTTGAAGATCCACCAAGAAAAACTGCCGTCAAACAACCAAATAACATAAAAACTCCTAGATTACGTCCAGCCAAAATATAGATTTCAGATGTTTTTGCTTTTATAGTACCGATTATCCCAACAATAATGAGGACAGCAAAATAAACAATGATAATAACCAAATCAAGCGAAGTCATCATATTCCCACTTTCGTCGTTTTATTTTTAAAAATATATGGTAATTAATGAATAACCTAAAAATTGACTTGACACCTTTTCATATATATTCGATTCTAGCTAGACGTTTTAAGCACCTACATTTTTGTTTTTCTTCATTCTGGAATAGGATATATTTGTTCGGCTAAACATTTTCATCAATCCCCAGTAAACAAAACATGTTATCAAAAACGTCCATAACGTAGATCCGGTAGGAAGCGGTTGCACATAAGAAAAATAATAAGCAAAGGCAGCACCAATAGTATAAGATACATAACCGATGTAGTTTACACCTTTTGAATACCAGTATTGTTTATTTTCGCCTGAAATAATTTCTTCGGCGTCATAATGCTTATGTTTGATAATATAGTAATCGACCAATACAATAGCGGTAATTGGAATAAATAAAGTCCCAATCATTAATAAAAAGTCTTGGAAATGATTAATTAACATTTCTTTTGCAAGGGCGCCCAATACACATATAATTCCCATCGTTAATGCTACCTTCCAAAAACGATGTCTCGAAAATATTGCTAAGTATGACATGGTAGCTGCGTATAAAACCATTGCATTTGTAGAAACAACCGAGAGAAAAATAACGATCCCCGCTGCAAACCCAAGTACTGGATTAACCCCACCAATCAAAATGGTTGGATCATAAGTCTTCGTTACTCCACCTAATATGGAAAATCCAGCCACCGTTACCCCAAGACCGAAAGCGACTAATGATGCAAATAGATAACCTACATACGTTCCTGAGACAGCTGTTTTTTCCGATTTACAAAAACGGTTAAAGTCACAACAAATAGCCACTTGAGAAAACGCAGTTGCTACAACCATATCAAACGCAGCTACTGCAGTAATTTTGGGATTTTTACTTGCAGCCATGCTAACCAAATTTCCGATATCGAATTTAATAAACATAAACGCAAAAACAATCACTGACAATACAAGCATAGTACTAGCGATAATATTCTCTGTTTTTTCAATCCCCTTATGGCCGAAGATTGCAATCATCACTATAATACTTTCCGTCAGAACGACAAATAGGTTAATATTACTATACCCCGTTAAATACGTTACGGCATAATTAAGACTTAAACCACCTAAATACGCTTGAACCCAGCTCCAGCCAATTAAAGTAATAACATTTGCAACAGATGGTAAAACTGACCCCCGATGGCCGAAAGCTCCACGAGTTAGGATCATGGTCGGTAATCCACTGCGCGTTCCTATATTCCCCATCAAAACAAGTGGAACGGCACCGACAAGTGTTCCTGCTATGATTATTAAGATCGCCGCGCCATATGTTAAATCGGGTACGAGTAACATACCGGTTAAAACAGTAGTTACTACAACCTGGGCCCCTACCCAAATAGAAAAGGTAGAAAAGAAATTCATCGTTCGCTTATCCTCGGACAGTGGATTCAAATTATCTTGCCCTAACGACTCCGTAAAATCTGCCATGTATTATCCCTCCTTCCTATCATTTTCAAATCCATACCAACCAGGTGCTTTAAGTTGACTGATCTTATTGACATGCTTGACTTCCCTATAAGAATCCAGCCCCTGCGGCCCCAGCTCCCTTCCAATTCCACTCTGTTTGTATCCTCCCCAAGGTGCTTCCGCATAAGGAATATGGTAATTGTTAATCCAAATCGTACCGGCCTTAATTCGGGAAGCAACAGTAAAAGCATGATCCACATCTTCACTAATAATCCCAGCTGCCAAGCCGTAATTTGTTCCGTTGGCAAATCCAATCGCTTCTTCTTCATCCTGAAACGATTGTACTGTTATGACAGGTCCAAATATTTCTTCCTGAACAATTCGCATATGTTGATCTACATCAATAAAAATTGCCGGTTGAAGATAGAAGCCCTGAACTCCAATTTGTTGACCACCAATTAACGTAGCCCCATCCTCAACACCTAGGGTCAGATAACCTTTAATTTCCCCTAAATGATTTCCACTAACGATCGGTCCCATTTCTGTTGTTTCGTCTAATGGATTACCTATTTTAATTTTGTTTACCTTCTCTGTTAAAAGTCTAACTACTGGTTGATAGATGGATTCATGAATGAGTATTCGAGAAGCTGCCACACACACTTCACCTTGATTAAAGAATCCTCCAAACATTATCCAGGCAACTGCTTTTTCAATATCTGCATCTTGCAAAATTAATAATGGTGATTTCCCACCAAGCTCTAGTGAAACACGTTTGAATGATCTTGCACAAATTTCATTGATTTTTCTACCTGTCTCAACACTGCCAGTAAACGACACTTTATCAACATCCCGGTTAGCAGTAATGGCTTCACCCACAGTGGCACCTTCACCTAAAATCACGTTAAAGACACCGTCGGGAACTCCCGCTTCCTCTAATAGTTCCGCAAATCGAATTATGGACAATGGCGTTACTTCCGATGGTTTAAAAACCACCGTATTACCTGCTGCAAGTGCCGGAGCAATCTTCCACATTCCAAGTAGTAACGGAAAATTCCATGGTAATATTAGAGAACAAACACCAACAGGTTCATGAATAACCTCACTTGCGGATCCATCCTCCATTTCGATCTCTCTTGGCGACACTGAATCTACAAGTCCTGCATAATACTTGAGACAAGTGATGGAATCCTCTACATCCATCCGGGATTCTCGGATTGGTTTTCCAGTATTTAACGTCTCAAGCCGGGCAACCTCATGCAAGCTGTTTTCAAGTAATTCTGCGACCTTTAATAAAACCTTTACACGCTTGCCTGGATAAACGGACCAATCTGTTTCATCAAAAGCTTTTCTTGCAGCATTAACTGCGTTATTTGCTTGATGATCAGTGGCCTCGGCTATTTCAATGATTACACTTTCATCTGCAGGGTTAATAATTTTTCTCTTTTTCCCTTCACCTGCTTCCCATTGCCCATTTATTAGCAATTGTTGATTATCACGCCGCATTACTTCACTCCTTTCCTGTTAAAATTGATAAATGAGGGAGAAACCGTGGTAACAAGAAGTTCTTACCTTTTCACTCCTAACTCCCTTCCTGTAACGCCCGTTTTTTCATCGCTATTAAACTAATCATTTCAAAGATAATCGAAGATGCTGCAACTGCAGTAATCTCACCACTATCATAGGTTGGTAAAACTTCAACCAAATCAAAACCTTTAATATCAAGTCCATCCAATCCTCTGACATATTCTAACCCTTCATAACTTGTCGGCCCACCTACCTCTGGTGTCCCAGTTCCTGGCGCATATGCAGGGTCAAGGAAATCAATGTCATACGTAACAAATACTGGTCTATCTGCTGCACGAGCATGGATTCGCTCCATTACCTTGTCATAACCAATTTTTCTAACTTCTTTCATCGGAATAACCTCATAGCCAAGATCTCTCGCATCCTCAATATCTTCCGGACCATAAAGTGGACCGCGCATTCCGACTTGGATCGAATGATCAACATCAATTAATCCCTCTTCCACCGCGCGTCGGAAAGGGGTTCCATGCATATATTTTTCACCAAAATAGTTGTCCCACGTATCACCATGTGAATCAAAATGAACAAGTGCAATTGGTCCATATTTTTTAGCAAATGCGCGCAAGTGACCAAGTGAAATCGAATGATCCCCACCCATTATCACCGGAATGATCTCTTTGTCCAGAACATGCTCAAGCGCATTGACAATATTATCGTACGTTTGATGAATATTACCCGGGATGACATCAATATCCCCATAATCTACACCAGAACAATAATCAAAAATGTTAATATCTTGATCAGGGTTATATGGACGGAGTAATACCGAGAAATCACGGATATGCTGCGGTCCGTATCGTTGTCCTGTCCGGTTAGATGCTGCCGTGTCAAATGGAACGCCCATTACAACGAAATCAACATTTTGTGTTGTTTCAATATGTTCTAACCGCATAAATGTACGAGGGCCTGTGAAACGAGGTGATTTGGATGAATCTTTTGGTTGGTACATAGTATTCCTCCTTTATTAAATGTTCAGTTAATAAAATGCAATATATATGCCAATTTTCAGCGCCCCATTTTAACGGATTGCAATCATACCTTTGATTTATTTTTGAATTAAAATGACCTTCTTCGATTCAAAATGAATGATTTGATTCATCTTGAATTAATCTGATATTTTTTGAGCCGCCGTACAACGGTAGGCTGACTAATACCAAGATATTTAGCCATTTCATACGTCGTTTTATATTGGCGGTAAGCCCGTTTCAGCCAATTCTTTTCCACTTCTTCCAAAGCATCCTGCAATGTTAGCCCTTGCCGTTCAAAGTTTTCAAGAGTCCATTCATTGGTATGATGGTAAACGTTAGCCTCTTTGACAAATGGCAGATCTGACGGATAAATTATCGTTTCAGTAGACGTAACGACTAAACGCTCAATCAAGTTTTCAAGCTCTCGAACATTACCTGGCCATTGGTGATGTTGAAACGCATCTATTGTAGTAGAATGAAAAGATTTATCTGTCTGATATTTTTGGTTAAAAATTATTAAGTAATGCCGCATTAATTGATAAATATCATCGTTTCTTTCCCGTAATGGCGGGATCGTGATTGGAATAACATTCAATCGGTAAAACAAATCTTTTCTGAATTTCCCTTGCTTCACTAATTCCTCCAGATCCTGATTCGTTGCAGCAATCAGCCGAAAATCAATATTCTTAACTTGATAACCACCAATGCGGGAAACCTTCTTTTCTTGTAAAACTTTCAAAAGCTTTACTTGTATGGCTAAAGGAAGCTCCGCAATTTCATCTAAAAATAATGTGCCCTGATCAGCGAGTTCAATCATCCCCGCCTTGCCTTTTCTATCCGCACCAGTAAAAGCACCAGGTACATAGCCAAATATTTCTGATTCGAACAAGTTTTCAGGGATCGCGCCACAGTTGACTTCGATAAACGCCGCCTTGTTACGCTGACTTCCTTCATGTAACCTGCGGGCAAATACGTTTTTGCCAACTCCAGACTCGCCAAGTAATACAACAGCGGCATCTGATGATGCAATATGTTGAATCAACTTGTCAATTTCCTCCATTGTTTTACTTTTTACCACAATTTGATCCGTCTTTGCTTCTTTTTCCCGTAATTCCTCAATTTCCGTTTCATATCGTAACATTTTTGCACGCAATTGTTGGTAGTCTTCTTTCAACTGTTGAATTTCTGTTAAATCATGGGAGAAGCTGATAATCCGAACGATTTCCCTCTTTTGACTGAATACTGGAATACCAGTTGCCATAACCACTTTTGAGGTTGGGGTTTTTTGCATAACCTGGACTTCTTTTTTTTCCTTTAAAACCCTCGCTGTTACTGATGGATAAAAAATTTTCTCATTCTCCAATTGAAATACTGTTTTCCCAATCAAATCTCGCTGATCACTTCCATATATGGAGGTGCAGTTAGAACTAACCCGTAATACCACTCCATCCCCATCTGTTACAACAATATTATCGTTGGAAACTTCCAGAATGCCTTCTAATTCAATTTTTAGGAGTTCCAATTCTGACTTCATCATATCAATATCACCTTCATCCATGTATAATAAAAAGAGTATTTCAACTAGTATAACACGAGGATAGAAATAAAATATTCTAAAAATTAATAGAAATAAGAGACTTTTTTAGATTTAATTATTGCGTTATACACCCAAATTTCATAATGTATTATTGAACCTAGCTAAATTCTTAAAAAACACTATACTCAAACATCCCGTTCGATTATAGCGTTTTTCCAATCATTACACCTTCCCACTAACATCATGAAGAAACCGCCGAGTACGCCCCTTATCAGGATTATTAAACATTTTCTCCGAGCTACCATCTTCTACAATTAAGCCGTCGTCCATAAAATATCCCGATCAGCAAAATCTTTAGCAAATTCTTTTTCGTGCGTTACAACTACCATTGTCATACCTTCTTTAGCCAATTCTTTCATAACTAGAAGAACCTCTCGAACAAGTTCCGGATTAAGCGCAGAGGTGGGTTCATCATAAAGCATTACCATTGGTTCCATTGACAATGCCCTCGCGATAGCATCTGTTTGTTGTTGCCCGCCCGAGAGTTGTGCAGGATAATGTTCCATTCGATCAGCTAATCCAACCCTTGTTAATAATTTCTTCGCTTTATGACCATCTATTTTTTAATTATAATAGGAGCTTCCATTAAAAATCCAACAAGAGATGAAATTCTCCAAGCTTATGATCTGCGTAAAAACTTGGAGATTATGGCAGCAGAACAGTCCATTGATCGTTTAGACGAGAATGACTTCGCGGAAATGGCAAAATGTATTGTGGAGGAAAAAGAGGCTTTACATGCCAAAAATATTATGGCCTATTTAAAAGCAAACCAAGATTTCCACATGATTTATACGAAGAAGTGCGGTAATAAATTTTTGATTGATTTCGTTGAAAAGCTAATTAACCAAACATCAATCTATTTAATCTTATTTGATATATTTTTCGAAGATTCATCAGCAGAACCATATGGTTATAAAGAACACTTGGACATTGTACATTTACTTAAACAAAAGAAACGTGATGAACTAAAATTATGCCTGACAAACCACTATGATAATGCAATTAATAGCTTGGATATTGATAAAGGATATAAGGATTTAAGTGGGATATTTAATAAGGGATAAGTAATAGTAATACGTTTTCCTTGATGTGACTTAAGTGGCCTAACCTTCTTGAATTTCTGCTGTAAAAGGGAAAGGGAGTATTTTTTTGTTATACTCGCTTAGTATTTTCAAATGAGGAGCCCCTTAAATTATATCTAAAAATCCAATGAATTTGTCTGGATACGAATATAAAAATTTGACTTGGCTACTAAAAGTTTATTTCCTTGCTATTTTAGCCATAATATCTTCTCCGGCTGATTTTTTACGATCCACAATAGGATAAGAATCACCATTTAGGTTGTTCAATCAGGAGCTTTCCTAATATGACCTTTGGAAAGAACTAAAAGCAGAATAGTTGTTTAGTTATATACAATGAGTGAAAATGTATAAATGGAACACATAAACGAATCCTATCAGTTAAGATAGCATGCCAAGGAGGGATTATAGGGTTACTATGGATCCAATCGGACGGTGAAGGAAAAGAGGACTTGAGTGAAAATTCAAGGTAATCATAGCGACTGCTGTTGGTCATCAACGTTTTTCCTATTTGCATTGATATTCATGCTAAAAAGGCCGATTAGGAAACAATGAGATAAGATCAGAGTGAAGGTTATTGACCGTTACCGCATGGATTACCCTGCGCTTCCAATGCGCATATGCAAATAGGATCGAGCCCTTGTAGGAAATAATCGAATATTTTAAATATCGTTTACTGCCTAAAGGCCATCGCTTGAAAAAACGGCCCCCCTTAGCTAAAAGCCTTATTCCATTAACACAGAAAGGATGAAGAAAATGAAGATTCTTGTCGTAGGAGCTAATGGTAAAATTGGAAAACATCTTGTTTCATTGATTCAGAAAAACGATAACCTCGAAGCGAAAGCAATGATCCGTAACAAGGAGCAGGCTTCCTTTTTTGAAGATCTTGGTGCGGAAATTAGTATCGTAGACCTGGAACAAGACATCGATGCGATTGCCAACGCAGCAGAAGGCGTTGATGCGATCGTATTCACAGCAGGTTCTGGTGGGCATACGGGTAAAGATAAAACCATTATGGTAGATTTGGATGGTGCAGTAAAAACTATTGAAGCGGCAAAAGTTGCTGATGTGAAACGGTTTATTATGATTAGTTCGTTTGATACAAGCCGTGAAGCAATACAGGAAGCTGCTTCATCGTTTGCACCATATGTTGCAGCAAAACATTATGCAGATGAATGGTTGAAGAACTCCGATTTAGATTATACGATTATCCATCCTGGCTTGTTAACGAACGATAAAGGGACCGGTCAAGTCGAGCTAGGGTCCGATGTTGAAAGAGGCGAAGTTCCGAGAGAGGATATTGCAAGTGTCATCGCTGCCAGCTTGGAAAATGATACAACGATTGGAAAAGAGTTTCAGGTGGTGTCTGGAACGAAGCCTATTAAGGAAGCGTTAGATTCATTGAACTAATTATGAGAAAATGCAACTCCTGGTTTCTACTTGATTGGGAGTTGCATTTCTAGTAAATAAGCGACTTTATCCAAAACCAAAATAATGATGTTACAAATAAACTTATGATGAACCTAAATATGCTATAATGAATAGATAATAGATCGGCTTCTCATGGGAGTGCGACTCATCTTTTGCCAACCGGCGGTATAGCTCCTCAACCAATCCGGTCCATCCCCACACAATTTTAGACACGCTGCAGATCATAAACTCCATAACAACAATCCAGGTAATCGACTTTACCTCTTGTTATCATCCCATCAAAAACTTACCTCAAAACTACTTCTCTCACCATACAAACAAATGCGCAAACGTTACTAATACAGCACCAACTACATAATGAATGACAATTAACGGCCAGAACCATTTGAGCCATTTAACCCAAGGAATTTTAGCGATGGCCAGTGAAGCCATAAGAACCCCGGCAGTTGGCGTGATAGCATTGGATATTCCGTCACCTAATTGGAAGGCAAAGACAGCTGTTTGCCTGCTAACTCCGGTCAAATCAGCTAGCGGGGTCATAATAGGCATCGTTAAAGCAGCTTGACCACTTCCGGATGGAACGATAAAATTTAACAGACTTTGGGTAATATACATCCCCATTGCTGAGAAAGACGTTGGTAATTGACCGACTAAATTGGAAACAAAAAACAGAATCGAGTCAATGGTATTGCTGTCCTCTAACACGACCAGAATACCATATGCCAGCCCAACAACTAATCCTCCAACAACCAAATCCTCACTGCCTTTGACAAATGCTTCAGCAATTTGATTAACCCGTAATTTACCTATAAAGCCGACAATAACCCCCATTAATAAAAATAATCCAGCAATTTCCATGATGTACCAATCAAAAAATGTCACACCAATTGCAAGTCCAATAATGGTTAAAATTAACGCTCCGATAATAAGAGACTGTCGTAAGTTTAGTTTTTGTTGTTGTTTTTGTATGGAAAGATCGACGTCCCTTTGCTGGTCCACCTGATACATCATACTTATTTCTGGACGCTTCCTAACCTTATTCGCGTAAATCATGACGTAAGCAATACTAATGGCTACAAAAATAAACCAAACAATAAACCGAAAGCCCATTCCAGAAAAAAGTGGTAATTCTGCTATTCCCTGCGCCACGCCTACCGTAAAAGGATTCATAAATGCTGCGGTAAATCCAGCACAGGAGCCAACAATCACCATTCCTGCACCGACAAGGGAATCAAATCCCATTTTTATTGCTAAAGGCACCAGAATTAAAATAAATGGAATAGTTTCCTCTGACATACCAAATGTTCCGCCTCCCAATGCAAATAAAACCATCACAACCGGGATCAAATAAATCTCTTTCCCCGCCATTCTAGCGGAAATACTGGCAAATCCTGCTTCAATTGCTTTTGTAGCGTTAAGAATACCAAATGCTCCACCCACAATGAATATGAAAAAGATAATTCCAGCACCTTCGACCATTCCTTTATGCACCGCTTCGAAAATACCCAAAAAACCAACAGGATTCGAATCAACCGTATGGTAAGTTCCATCTACCACAACGGTTTCCCCTGCTTCATTTACTTCACGTTCATACTCTCCAGCAGGGATCACATAGGATAGTACCGCCGTAATAATAATAAGAGCAAATAAGATCGCGAAAACATGGGGAAATTCAAATTTCTTTTTCGGTTTAGTTGGCTCTGTATCCTTTAAAACCGACTCCTCACTCACCTTACCCTCTCCTCTTGTAAGTAAAATTTTATTGCAATGTGTTAAAACAAAACAGGCAGTGATTCACTGCAAAAAGCTCTTTTTAAGCAGAAATTTCACTGTCTGTCCATGACGAAAAAATCTTGAACTTATTTGTTGTCAAATTCCGTTTTGATAGTAGTCAACAATTTCCGGTCGGTCATCACATCATAGCCAGTTTGTGCTAACGCTAATACACCTTCAGCAATAGCTGCCTCCCCATCTTCTGTGATTGTCTTATCCGCAAACTCCTTTGTATGAAAGACAAGGCCTGGCTCATTCAATCCTACATATGGATGTATCGCCGGGACAACGTGGCTTACATTTCCCATATCTGCGGATCCTGAAGGTTTTACAGCAGTATAAACGGGCTGTTGACTGTGTATTTTTAAGTTTTTGGTAAATGTTTCCGATAACGCTTTGTTTGTAATCATATTATCATAACTTAATTCGAAATTGGTAATGTCAACCGCAGCTCCTGTCATTGCTGCTGCTCCATGCGCGATATTTTCTACTTTTTTGACAACTTCATCTAAAACTTCACGTTTGTTTGCCCGAACATAAAATTGAGCAACTGCTTTTTCCGGGACAATGTTTGCCGCTTGACCACCTTCGGAAATAATGCCATGAATACGGATATCCGATGGTACATGTTCACGTAATGCATTAACCCCGTTAAACAGTTGGATGACACCATCCAGTGCATTAATTCCTTCTTCAGGCGAGGCCGCTGCATGGGACGCTTTCCCGGTAAATGAAAATTGAATAGCATCCATGGCAAGCATAGCGCCACTCTCCGAAGAAATGTCCGCAGGGTGTACCATCATAGCTACATCAATGTCGTTGAATGTCCCTTGTTCACTCATCGGTACTTTCGCGCCGCTTGTTTCTTCAGCTGGTGTACCAAGCACAATTACCTTTCCACCTATTTCTTGTACATGTTTACGAAGAACAACTCCAGCCCCAACCGCCATCGTTGCTATCAAATTGTGTCCACATCCGTGACCAATCCCCGGTAAGGCATCATATTCTGCCAAGTAAGCAACCGTTGGACCAGGTTTCTCTCCTGTAAATTCCGCTTTAAAAGCTGTAGGTCGGTCTACTATCCCTGTTTCAACTTCAAAATCATAAGAACGAAGATAATCTACTAGTAACTTCATAGATTCATATTCTTCATCTCCAAGCTCTGGATTTTCATATAGTTGATGACTAATTTTTACAAGTTCGTTTTTTATACTATTAAAATCTTTTGTAAGTGACACGAAATGATGCCTCCAATTCAGAATAATTATATTTATGAAGTGTACCATAATTCAATAAAACATGCGACGAGTGTTTATTTTTTCCCTACAATATATTGTCTTGTTCTTAAGAAATTGACCCATACCCATTTTCCTCTTAACATTAAACCTCAAAAACGTTGGCGCTTCTTCACACAAACTCCCTAGGTATCTCCTTCCTCCATGTTTTAGTAAAAATTTTTTCCTCATTTTCAAAAGCACTAATCGTGTTGACTAGATAAAATGCTGTTTCATCACTCGTCATTTCGCTATAGCTTTTTAGTTTTGTCTGCCAGTCGTCACGTCCGACATTCAATTCCCATTCACACGTCACCTTTGCAGATAGTGGATCATTTTCCTTAATCGTAAACGTATTTTTATTGATACTGCCATACTGCAGGCCATTTGCATGCAATTTTCTCTCGCCTTCATCTGAGAAATCTTCTAATTTCCAAATTCCATTAACTAGGTCATGTGATACGTGTCTTGTTCTATTTTCTTCCCTAATAATTTCTTTATCCATTACCTTGGCTGTTTCAGGGTTTTCGAAATGGCCATATTCTGCATCTTTAGCTTGTGGTATTCTTACTGGTAATGAGATATTCGTGTCTTTACCCGAATACAATTTTAATGTAACTGGTTTTGGAGACGGCCATGCCTGAGGCCAGTATGTTGGTGATACTGCTAATTCTAACCGGTGACCCTTTGGTATTTGTTGTCCCAATGCATCAAGCTGCACTGTGACCTTGTATTTTTCCCCCGGTTTCAGTGGTTCTGCCCGTTCATGTGAGTAGTGATGATTCAAATTTAACATTCCCCAGCTAATTAAAGTTGATTCGCCGGTTGGTGCTTTGTCACATAACCTCACTGCTAACAATGCATTTTCCTGATCTGATGACAGTTCACCATGAAAGATGGGATGCCCTAACAACTCCATCGTTTCCTGTAAAGGTTCTGATGTAAATACAACAGATTTACCATTTTCCAAACGTTGATCAGCGGCAAGATCGCCTGGTTGACCAAATGGACAGAAAACTCCTGCATAAAATCCATGTTCTTGTACGCTAGGAATAACCGTTTCTTCCCCAGCCATTACTTCATTGGTTAGTTTTTTTTCTGCTAAATAAAGGTTTTTTTCATTTATATTTCTCGATGGCCACGACCAGTCAGCAACCCATTTGCCAGGTCTTTCATCATAGCTTACTGCGGGCAATTCACTGTCCTGTATCCATGAAATTAGTTTAGGCTCATCCATGATCCCCGTATCTTTTCCTTTTAACCATTGATCCCACCAACGAAGACATTCCTGTAAGAAACCGATTGCAGGCTCGGGTATTGCTACTTCAGGATATTCATGCGCCCATGGTCCAATTAACCCTTTACTTTCATTCGGTAAATTTTCCAGTAAACGAAACACTGCATTGGTATAGCCATCTTGCCAGCCACTTACAGCAAATACAGGGATCTGAATCTTAGCGTAATCCTCACAAATTGACCCATGCTTCCAGTACGCATCCCTCAGCTGGTGCCGAGTCCATTCTTCTACAAATGGAGGTGTGTTCTCCAGCCGGTCCAACCAGTTGTCCCGCCAGCTTTCTCCTACAACTTCCGGGTCTTGTGGTCTTGCATTATACACAAACATAGTGGAAGCCCACCAAAGCATATCTGATGCTAAAAGGTTGCCACCCTTATAATGGACGTCATCTGCATAACGGTCATCGGTGGAACACAATGTAATGATTGTTTTCAATGCTGGGTGTTGTCTTGCTGCAACCTGCAGACTATTAAAACCGCCCCATGATTTTCCGATCATTCCTACGTTCCCGGTTGACCACGGCTGTTTTGCTATCCAGTCAAGTATTTCTAATGCATCATCTTGTTCCTGTTTTAAATATTCATCCAATAAAATACCGTCTGAATCACCTGAACCCCTTATATCTACACGAATACTGGCATACCCATGCCCAGCAAAATATGGATGTCTAATGGAATCCCGAAGCGCTGTAAAATCATTTTTCCGATATGGGATATATTCCAGTATAGCAGGTACCGGATGTTCTTCCGCATCTTTTGGAAGCCAAATCGTTGCAGCTAATTTTGCGCCATCAGACATAGGAATCCATACATGATCCATCTTCGCTATTTCTCTCGGAAATTCTGTTTTAATCTTTCGCTCCTTGGAATCTTTAACATTAAATACCAAGTCATTAACCTCCTATATATCATTCTTATCTAATTCTTAGGCAACACTTTTCTCTCACACGTTACTATCACTCCAGGATTTAATCTTCAATTTTTCTCCCTGGCAGAAACTCAATTTCCTCTCTCTTATCAGGATTTACTACCCTTATGACACTTTCATATACATAATAAAGTGTCCGCTTAATCGCCTCTTCTGTCGTATATTTCCGACGTTGATTCATCACCGTATTCATCATGCCTTTCCAAATCATTAACGTTGTATCAGCGATAAAATCAATATCTTTTTTCTCGATCAATCCTTCGTCTACTGCATTTTCGATATACAAGGCACTACGCTTTGAAAAACTGTGCTCCATAATAATCAACTTGATTTGTTCAGGCAAACCAATTAGGTCATCCCGATAAATTTTGTAATAATCATCCAGCAATTCTTCCGGTACAGACCCTAAGTTATCCATAAAAATAACGGAATAAATTTTAGGTTGTTCAAATGAATGCCTGCAGAAGCATTCCCAGGAATAGAGCCATTTTTCAACGGTGTTCTTCCCTTTTTCAAGGTACACAGGCAATTCATCCGTATACCCCTTCGTAAATCGCATTGCCGCAAAAAATTTCAAGTGGGATAAGTCTCTAAAATAATTATAGGCGGTAGAACTTGTATATCCTGCCTTTTCTGCTATTTTTCGAATGGTAACATGATTGATGCCTTCTTTTTCAATCACTTCCGTTGCAGCATCCAAAAAATAGCGCCACATACGTGCTCGTTGTATTTCCTTTCTTCCAGAACTCAATTCAGTCACTTCCTAACTATGAACATCCACATGTTAATCCACCTATTATTTCTTAACATAGACATGCAGATGCTCATTTTTCTTTAACCATTTTATCAATGATAGTCCCATAAGCACATACATAATCAGAACAGGTACAGACACGAGTACTGATGAGGTTTGTACTACATCAAGACCCCCGACAATAGTTAAGCTAATGGCCAGTGCCGATAGAAGCACACCCCATAATAGACGGTGCCAGCGTGCAGGTTCGGTAGTCGGACCTAATTTTTGAGTTGCAACACTGGCAATAACATAGCTTGCTGAATCAATTGATGTCGCGAGAAAAATAAAGCCAAGGATAACAAAGAATATAGAAACAACCATTGGTAGCGGCAGTGAATTTAACACGGCAACAATGACAGCTTGTTCACTTTGTTCTGTTAAAATTTCAGTTAAGCTTAGTTTGCCACTTAACTCAAGATCCATTGCATATCCACCAAACACTCCAAAATATAACCAACTGCCAAGGGAGCCCCACATTAACACATTAAATACCAATTCCCGAATACTTCTCCCTCTAGAAATCCGGGCAACGAAAATACCGATAAACGGAGCCGTTGCGGCAAACCATGCCCAATAGAAAACAGTCCAGGTTTGCGGGAATCCACTTTTTGCAATTGGATCCGTGTACAGACTCATCCGCAGGAAATCATCCAGCATCAACCCCAAACTATTTGTGAAATAAGAGAGAATAAATAATGTTGGCCCAACGATTATAACGAATAATGCCAAGCCTAATGCCATGTAGACGTTCCAGTCACTTAATTTTCGGATTCCTTTATATAGTCCTAAATATGCACTTGAACTAAAAATAAACGTCCAGATGATAATAATAACGACATTTAACCATAACGATGGTTCAATGCCAAAAAGATCACTAACCACTGCAGAAATCATCGGAACCCCAAGACCTAGCGACGTACCAAGCCCACCGATCATACTCCAAATAACTAAAACATCAATAGCTTTTCCTAAAAATCCATCTGCATGTTTACCTAGCACCCCGCGACATGCAGCACTTATTTTCAAAGAATGGTCTTTACGAACAAAAAAGCTATACGCCATCACGACAGCGGGTAATGCATATAAAGCCCATGCAGAAATTCCCCAATGAAACAAACCATAGCTTACTGCATAATCAGCGGCTTCGGTCGAGCCACCCTTGATACCAAATGGAGGACCAGTATAATAGTAGAGTGGTTCTACAATTGACCAAAACATAATACTTGTTCCCATACTTGCACAGAAAAGCATACCTCCCCAGCTAAACCGGGAAAACTCAGGTTTATCATCTGAATCACCAAGTTTTACTCTGCTGTACCGGCCAACCATCAGCCAGATTAAAATAATGAATAAACCGATAGTTAAAAATTCAAATGCCCAATCTAGACGAAAGGTAATTTCTGTCATCATGTTGGATACTACCGGACCAGCAGTATCCCGAAAGATTATTAAAAAAATAGTTACGACAACCACTAATAAAAGTGATGGCCAAAAGATAGATTTATCAATTTTAGGATTCATATCTTTTTTGCATACCTCCTGTTTGGTTTAATAAATTAAAAATCTTATTTTTAAAAGGGCATACCCTGTATTTTTTTCTTGTATTTTTTATTACCTGTGCCCCTCGTACAATATGAACAAGTTCTTTATATGAACATGTTCATATTAACATAATGATTGGATTTGTCAAAAAATATTTGAAGGAAAGTATGCATAAAGGGAAGGATAGGGAAAAAACTTTAAAAATTATGATATAACGAGATATTAAAGATGAGGATTCAAGTGCCAGTACTAATAAATAGAGTTTAAGCAAACCTTATTCATGTTACCAATGCAGCAAGGGAGATTTTAGAAATTGACATAATGGAAAAAGCTTGTAGAGAATATGGTGTTTTTCTCTGCAAGCTTTTTTCTGCTGAGTAATTCTGCTAACTTTTTTATTTGATCTTGAAAATCGCTTCTGTCACCATAAAAGCGGTCAACTTCCTGAATTCCAATAACGTCAGCCACCAGCATCCTTTGTAACCTTGGCAATTCTTTTTAAATCCAATTTACCATCTAATCCTGCTCAATGGTGAATGTTATAGGATATTACTTTTAGGTCTACTTCTTCGCAAAAACATTACCAGTTAGTGAAACTACCATAATAGTACTCAAGACTAACCCCGTAAAAGTCTTTTTATGGTTATTCTCCTCTCCTGTCTCTAAAAATAGGTCGTTAGGGTCTCTTGTCCCCTCATTCTATCCTCTGATCAGCCTGTTATTTCTCCAAAGAAGATGAACTGTCCTTTTCCGTTACCTCTCGTTCATTCCCGTTATCCCCTGACATCAAATTCTGTGAAGCATTTTTAAATTCCTTCAACGTTTTACCGAATGCCCGGCCGACTTCAGGTAGCTTGGATGGACCAAAAATAATCAGGGCAAGAACAAGTATTAAAATTAATCCTGGAATCCCAATGTTTGAGAGCATTAGCCTACCACCCTTTCTAATATTAATTCAGTTGTTTTTCCCTTACCTTCTTACGCTGCTTTTCATGTGCACGGTTGTGTGCTCGATATCGATCCTCTTCGACCTCATTGGATCGTTGCTTACCTAACGGAACAATAGAAGCAGCCAATTCTTTCAACCCTTCTTGATCCTTCTCGTATATAAAAGATGCCCTTGTAGAAATAGCTGCCCCTGGTTTTGTAACAAAAGGGACAACGCGATAGTCCGCCTTCCATTGTGAAGGTGTGACACGGCAACGAACATAGCCACGATAGTCATTAAAAAATTTGATATGTGGATTCTGCTCCAGGATTCGATCGGTATCCGCGCGTTTATCCGCTCCATTTCCACCAGATGTAATCGATGTTCCGACAAATTCTGCCCCCAGTAGACGAGAGTTTTGATCATTAAAATCAGCCAAAAGATTAGATGCCCAGCTCGCATGAACGTCACCCGTCAGAACGATCAAATTATTCATTTCTTTACTGGCACAGAGGTCCGTAATCCGCTCACGGGCAGGCGTATAACCGTCCCAGCCGTCCATGCTGTATAACGGCTCATCCTCGCTTTTTCCAAAGTTCTGTTTTGCGAAGAATATTTGCTGTGCCAGTACATTCCATTTTGTCTTGGAGTTGCTTAGGTTCTCCTTTAACCAAGCCTCTTGTTTTTCACCCAGTAGGGTACGAGATGGATCCAGTGATTCTGGTGTTTGCGGCGAACTAGTGTCGCCATTTGCTTGATCGGATCGGTACTGGCGTGTATCCAATACAAAGAAATTTGCTAGATCACCATAAGAGAAGCTGCGATATAACTGCATATCAGCCCCGTGCGGCATAGACGATCTTCTCAGAGGCATATGTTCGTAATATGCTTGATAGGCAGCGATTCGCCGCTCAATAAATTCTCCTACAGATTGATCTTTTTCCGGAATTACATCTGCATAATTGTTTTCCACCTCATGATCATCCCAGGTCACCACCCACGGAAACGCAGCATGAGCAGATTGCAGATCTTCGTCGGTTCGATATTGGGCATGCCGATTGCGATAATCCGTTAGCGTCTTGATTTCCGGCCCGCTGTGAGTTCTTACGTTACCTGAACCGGATACATATTCATTTGGACCATATTCGTATATATAGTCTCCGAGATGGAAAACGAGATCAAGGTCTTCTTTAGCCAAATGTTTATAGGCAGTATAGTAACCATGTTCATATTGCTGGCAGGAGGCAAAGGCAAAGGTAAGACTAGATACACTTGATCCATAGGCTGGAAGTGTTTTCGTTCTGCCAACTTGACTAGATTCACCTCCAGCATTAAAACGATAAAAGTAGACCGTATTGGACTGTAAACGTTCAACTTCTACATGAATAGAGTGGGCCAATTCCGGCCTTGCGATTGCCGTTCCACGCTGAACAATATGGTGAAAGCTTTCATCCTTTGCTAGCTCCCACTGTACAGGAATATTACGTGCAGGGGCGCCTCCGCCTTCGAGAGGTTTTGGAGCTAGCCTTGTCCACAAAACGACACTGTCAGGAAGTGGGTCTCCAGAGGCAACACCAAGCGAGAATGGATAGTCACTAAATTTTGCTTCCGCATCAACCTTAATTCCGCCCATTGATTGAGCAATTACCATTCCTAATGAAACACCAGCAATTTTTCCAGCCCCTTGAATAAATCCCCGTCTATCGACATTTTTTTGCATGGTTTCCTCGTTTAATTGTTGAATCAAGTCTTCCAGTGATTTTTCCCTTGACATATGATTTTGCTCCTTTCCTTATCCCTATTTATTTAAATCTATTCTAATTATATAATGTGGTTATTAATTCATTGTTAAGTTTGTAAAGGAGGCAAAATATCCTGATGGAAAAGGCAGGTAATATGTAACGGGATAATCGAAGGAGTTACATTAACTTTAACCTTAAATGGAGTTTTGGATCTAAGTAATTATGTTATTTTTAATGGCTCGTTCTTTAATCTTGGTCTTTAATTCCTGGTTTTATTAACATCGGATTAACGAAAATATAACATTTTAGTTTTGCTATAAATCCTTAATGAACTTGGGGATAATTTACACCATGCTGGACAAAAGCTAATAATCCCTATTCGAAATGATGTGATTTCCTTAGCACAACTAAGCTAATATCCCTTAACATTACTTGAATACCCTTTTAAAATCGTTGCACAATGCATATTATAAAAATATCTAGCCTCTAATGGAAAAATTGGTGCTTTTTATATACAGTTAACATTCTTGGTATATTTAGCTCGAATTAATGAAACGCCAGTTCAGAAGAAACAAGAAAAGAGCTTGTTGATCAGATCAAAAAACCCCTTTCCTAACAATATTAACTCGCAGCAAAAATTTACATAAGATAAATCTGCTAAAAAGTTTATGCACCTTTTAAACCGTTTCTTTTATTAAACACAACTTTTTTCATTCAGTTTGACTTTCAATTATTCCTTATCTAAAAATCCCTCCGGAAGTTTATTCTTCTATATTAACAATAATTTCCTAAATTTCTACTGTCTCTATGATCTACTCAAACGGATGCATTTCTATTTATTTCTGACATGCTTTACATAATCCATATAACTGGAGACTATGTGTCTGGATGATATACCCGTAAAAATCCTCTGCGAAATCTTCAATTTCATAGAATAACGGATAATCCATATCTTCAATTTTCCCGCAGGACTGACATACTAGATGATAATGATCAGATGTATTATAATCATACCAGCTAGAGCCGTTTACATATAATTCTTTGATGGCTCCTTTTTTCACCAAAAAACGTAAATTGTTGTAAACAGTGGCAATGCTTAAATTGGGAAAGTGTTTTTTTATGGAGCTGTATATCTGATACGCACTAGGATGATTCACTGTATTGGATAAATACTCAATAATGGCCAGTCTCTGCGAGGTTACCCGAATACCTGATTCTTTCAATGTTGTCATCGTTTCTTTCATCATTTTACCCATTGATTTCCATCCCCTTTAATCCGATTTTAGCTGTTAATACAGGTCAACGTGTGATGCGCGCTAAGCTATTTCATTTCTAATGAATTGCTTTGATTCTTATTTTCCAATTTTCTTAGCATACTCCAAATGGTGAATGCAGAATAACCTAACAGGATGACACCCGGGACGATCATCAACAGAAGAATTCCATTTGGAGACTGGGCAAAATGAATCAGATAACCGACGTATGGGACGGTAAGTCCTTGATATTCTCCAACCACATTATTAGGCAATACCGGTTCAATGTCGGCTGCATCGTTATTATCCCCTTTGGTAGTGTACTTCACTCCGCTATCTGTCATCGTAACATCTGCAATCCGATGGCTGATTAATTTTTTGTCCTCATCCTGGAACGTAATAACGTCACCTGCTTGAAATTTTTTACTTTCCTCTTCATCCACTGATTTTATGGCAATAATCGATCCCGTTTGAATACCAGGTTCCATCGACCCGGATAACACCGTTTTTAATTGATATCCAAATATTCCGGACTCCTGATTCGTCAGCTTATTAGAAAGAACGAGAGCTGCAACACTTACGATAAATAGGATGATAAGGACTGTTAAAATCCGATTTCCCCATTTTAATAGTGGTTTCAATTTTCCCCAGCCTCCCCAGAGCTATTTTCTTCCGAGTTCTGCTTGCTTTCCGCGTTAGTTGCTTCCTGCTCCTTATCCTCAACATTTGCTTTCTCAGAGCTTTCCAATGTATCTTGACCATCTTTCTCTACTTGCTGGTTGCTTTGTTCATCCGTTTTAATTGATTTTTCCTGATTCCATGTTCCAATGGCCAGGTTCCCATCTATACTGGTTTTGTCATGAAAAGAAGCGTGCGTACTTGATGCGGAAGACGTCTTACCATCTCTTTGGACGGCCTCAAAATTCCATTTAACTTTTAGTTTGTCTGCTTGGAAGTGATTTTGATTTCCGCCATTGTCAACGAATGTAAATTGAACTGTAAATGATTCCTTCCCACTACCGCTAGGAAAAGCATTTATCATTTGCTCGGGGTTATTAGTCAGCTGGGATAGCCTTTGCTGAAATAAAACTTTTTCTCCTTCCTTATCATGGTGGATAAGCTTCACACGAATATGTTCACCTAAATCATCTTCCTGGTTTGGCTCCCCTTTATCGACTACTTCATAGGTGGAATGCAGTAATACTTTTTCCATATCGATACTTCCATTGTTGGAGAGCTCTATCCGACCCTCAACGGTATCCCCGGGAACCATATTCTCAATTTGCATAAGTGTCTCCTTATCTACTTCCAGATTTAATGTACCATTGGTAATAAAACTGTCTGTTGCATGAGTATCTGTAAAATAGGCATAGGACCCCTCAACAATTAAACTCAGCCCAACTATCATCCCAGCGATACCCATTACCAACTTTCTTTTGATACTAATTTTCCTTCCCTCCCAAAACATGATTAAGTATGTAAAGGAGAGAGAAATCATCTCTCTCCTTTGATTCTATTTGATTACTACTATCTAGCCTCGAACGACCAATCAAGTTTTAGCTTGTCACCTTGGAATTGATTTTGATCCTCTTCCGTTTCTACAAATTCAAATGCAACAAACATCGTGTCATTGGTACCGGCCGGTAATCCACTTTGCTCTCCTCCAATACCAACAATATTCTTTTCTACCGCATCTGGACTCATATTTTGTAAATCATATAAAGTGGTAGAAAAAATGATATCGTTGTATCCATAGTCCTCGGATTTATCTGCATTTTCAAGGAAGTTTACCCGAATATGCTTTCCAAAGTCATCCGTGTTATCACCTTTAGCATCTTCCACCTCATAGCTGGTTCTCAGTATCACTTCCTTGATATCGACTGTTCCATTGTTTTCTAAATAGAAAGTACGAAACTCCGAATCTCCTGGTATCAGATTTTCCACATCTATAATTACTTCAGGGTCTAATGATAAATCCAATGTGCCCGCAGCAAAGGTATTTTGGGTTTCTGCCGTATCGCTAAAATAGGCAAATGTCCCTCCTGTTACTAAAACTAATCCAAGAGCTGCGGATGATAAGGCATAACCTAATTTTTTCTTAAAACTCATCATGAAAAATCTCCCCTTCTTTTTTATTATTTAAATGTCGAACAATTCTAGCACGTATATACCGGCTTCTATTCTATAAAATTGGCATACCATGACGATGAAAAGCAGCTGCTTCTAAACGAGACATCCCTTGAGCTTCGGCAAATGCAGTTAATTTGTCTGAGACCTTTGGTGCATAACTTTCCGGAGGTGCTGCATGCCCCATTAAACGACTTCTAGCCGCATTCCTATGTGAGAAAGGTCCCTGAATAGCCAGTGTTATACCGGGTGTTTGTATATTTACGAATAATGTTTTTCCATCTGGGGAAAATGTTGGACCAGCCAATTCGGAATCATTTAGTATGTTTTCTGCAAAGATATAAGTTGTTCCTTCTGGGGTTAAGCCGATAATGCGGTCTGAACCTCCACCATCTTCTACAATCCATAAATCACCCCATGGCGTAATCGTAATATTATCTGGGGCTTCTAAATCATTCGTTTCAGTAGATTCATAGAAAATCTCTAACGTATTCGTAGCTGGAATATAGCGATAGATTCTTCCCAAATTCTTATCCCCTGCATCTGTGTCAGAGAACCAGAATACACCATCCACAAAGTGACAGCCTTCCAATCGGGAAAATTGAATACATCCTTTATTCCGTGCATCCAAGGTAGGTTTCTCGGGATCAAGGTCTTTCCATACAATGCCAAATTTCTTGTTGCTATAGAAGTTGCTCATTTCATTCGAACTCATTTCCTCTACGGCAGCAGCTTGTAATTTTCCACCTTTTTGCAAGGAACCAATTTTTCCGCTAGGATCATTTGGAATATAACGATAGAAATAACTTTCTGGACCATCGTCTTCTGTCATATAGACAATGCCAGTTGCGGGATCTACGTCTACAGCCTCATGAGAAAATGCTCCCATTTCTCTGATAGGTGTTTTAGACAAGTCATTTTCAGGATCCAGTGGATCAACTTCAAATACATAACCATGTCCAGTATTTCTAGTTTCTTCACAAGTTAGCCATGTTCCCCAAGGGGTTCCTCCACCAGCACAGTTTCGAATCGTACCGGAAGATGTAACATATTCTTCATGCAGTTTAAGATCGGGACCTACGATAAGCGCGGTTGTTCCACCAGTATTTTTCTTGTCGTATGGATTTCGGCCGATTACAGGATTATTTGTTTGGCTCGTTAATTCGTGGTTACGGACAAGAATAGTAGAATTATGCTTTCCTTTAAATGCTGCCATTCCGTCAAATAATGCGGGAATCGGACGACCATCGGAAAGCCTCCCACCTTCTTCTGAAATAATTCGGTACTGGAATCCTTTCGGAAGATTCAAAATACCTCCAGAATCTTTAACAAGTGGCCCATATCCGCCAAACGAACCTCGCGATCTGGTTGCTGCGAGTGCTTTATTTCCATTCTCCCCCAGTGCTAAAAGACCGGTTGTTCCCAATGCCAGTGTTGCTGCTGTTACTCCACCAACCTTCAAAAAATGACGCCTGTCCATGTTCAAATGATTGCTCAACATGATTTCCTCCTTTTTTAGTATGTATGATTTTCCTTCTTTGGTGTCTTCAATTACTAGGTTAACAATCATTTTTTAAGTTATTGGTAAGCTATCGTAAAATTTCGGTAAATTATCTTCAATCATGCATATTTTTAAAAAATAGCATGTTAGAATGGCGTTAATAAGTAAGGAAAAGAGGGTGGGATATATGTTATCAAGTATAGGAATTCCAGGGTTAATTATAATTTTGATTATTGCTTTAGTTATTTTTGGACCGAAGAAACTCCCTGAAATCGGCAAAGCAACCGGTCAAACATTAAATGAATTCAAACAAGCAGCCCAGGACTTGACAAAAGAAGATGAAAAGGATGAAAGCGAAAAAACAGTAGAAACGGGTAAAAGTAAGTAACGTTCGGAAAAAAGATGAAGGTGCGGGGGAGACCCTGCATCTTCCTTATTCTGCTTTTTAAAAAAATCGCATTCGTTCGTCTTTTTGCAAAGTAATTTTATGAAGAAGAATAAGCTGTTGCTCCGCTAATGGTGAGAAGCCAAGCTTTTCCAAGAATGAAGGGGGATTGAAAATGGGTTTTCTAATAAAGTGGAAAAAAAGCAAAAATAATAAAGAAATGAATTTAACAGGGCATTTAACAGAGTTAAGAAATCGAATTATTGCTACACTAGTCCTGTTTTTCTTATTTTTCATGCTAGGTTTTGCATTTGTAAAAGACATCTATACTTTTTTTATAAATGATATAGATATTGACTTAATGGTGATCAGCCCGACAGAAATCATTTGGATTTATTTTCAAATGGCAGGTGTGGTAGCAATCACTGGAACAATTCCGGTTTTAGCATACCAAACCTGGGCATTTATTAGACCCGGATTAACTTCATATGAAAGAAGAGTTTCACTATCTTACATACCTTTTATTTTTGTCTTATTTATAATCGGATTGGTATTTGGTTATGAAATTTTCGTTCAATTCGTATTCCCATTTATCCTTACGTTATCGGAGGGAATGTTTGATGTCTTGATTACGGTGGATCGTTATTTTAAATTTTTATTCCAGACTATCATCCCATTTGCACTGCTGTTTGAACTTCCAATCGCAGCAATGTTCTTAACTACCCTTGGAATCATTACGCCAGATTACATGAGTAGAATAAGGAAGTTTGCCTATTTGGCCTTAATCATCATTAGTACCATGTTGACACCACCAGACTTACTGATGCCGCTTCTAGTCTCTTTCCCGTTTATTTTGCTTTATGAAGTTAGTATCCAATTATCTAAAGTTGTGTATCGGAAAAAGCTAAAGAAGTATGAGGAATTTATGAGGCAGGAGAATGCTGTTTAACATTTTTGTTTTAGCAGTTTCGAGTACCGCCAAATTATTCCATCTTAATCATTGGGGGAAGCACTTTTTCTTTACGTTTGGGGACTATTCTAAAATAAAGAAAGTTATGGTGAAATTTTACAAAAAGAGTCATTTCTTTAAATAGTTGTCTTGTCGCCCTTAAAAAGAGGGACATTACTCCAACAAATGTCTCTTTGCTGGAGTAATGCCCCTGATAGACGTGTTCATTTTAATCAGTTTTCTCTTATTGAATGCCATAATCTTTTGCAAAAACCATGTGGGTTTCAACCAAAACATCTCTTTTGTCTTCTTGGAGATTAAATACCCTTGCGCCGCGCAATCTGTGATCTTCATTCTCCCCCAAACCATAGGTGCCGAATCCTGTGCTTCCCGCATATCCCAACTTGATTCCATAATAGTTGCCGTCATAAGTATTCACATGGTCATGGCCAGAAAAGACGCCTTCCACGTCACCCCTTTCTAGCATAGCAGCAAACATGCCACTGTTAAACGGACCAGAGCACACGCATTCGTTCTTTTCTCCTGTGATATCATGCTTCTCGACAGCTTTGGCATGGCTCTCTTCTGTTCTTTCACTTGGGCTCGCGTACCACATATATTCAAACTCTTGAAGAGGAATATGCATAAATGCGAGTGATGGGACTTTATGGCCAGTTTGGTGTTCTAACTTTTGCGAAGTCTCGTAGTACCATTTTATTTGATCAAAACGGAGCCAGTCCCAATTTGGGTACCCTTCAAAATCTTGTCCGGCGATTTCCTCTGGAGCATATCTCCCGCTGTCAAACAACCAAATATTGAATGCTGCATTCTTTCCCTTGGAATCCTGGATTAACAGATTTGTGTTACCAGTCCCAGTGATATCCTTCGCTTCCGGCTTGTTCAGATTATATTTGTAGGACATATATATATCTAGCATATCTTCCTCATCAAGGCCGGTCTTCGATGTATGATCCGCGTCGTGGTTACCGAAAGTGACGACCCACTTCACCCCTCTTTCTTCCATTGGCTGAGCAATATTGTTGATAGCCTTCATGACCTCTCTAGATGTTTCCATATCACCATTTATACTGTCCCCATTCAACACAACTAGATCGGGCTTTTCGTCATCAAGTACTTTTTCCATTAGTTTTACAGTTCTAGGGTCGATATTCTCGTCATCTTGCATATCGTTAAACTGTACAATTTTAAACTTTCCATCGGAATTAAATTGAAGCTTCATATTGTCGTTTGGTTCTGCTACGGCTGAGCTGTTAAACCCATTCATCACTGCAATTAAAATAACTGCAATAAGCATTAATTTAGTCACTCTCATATAAAATCCCCCAATATCTTTTTTAATCAGTCAATTATAATATTACTAATAGAACATTAAGTGTAAGTTAATAAGATGTATGAATATTGTAAAGAATAAAGATTTAAATATTTTATGCACTGAAAATGCATATATGGGGGTTCAGTCGTCAGGATGGTACTACTAATCAATTAGAATGTAAACCCGACTACTAGCAGTGTTAATATATTAATGAGTATTATTCTCTATATTAACAACCATTCACAGACTGAAACATTGCTGCGTACAATGCAGCTTTGGTCTCTGATTTTGGCTTTAGATTTAGGGTTACTAGACAGCCCCAGTAGGTGGAATGAGCTCAGTTCGATAAATGTTTGTCGCAAGAAACATTAAGGAGTACGACAACGATTCCTATTTTAGTTGACTGGTAATAAAATTGGAAGCCTCACTTACTAAGAATATCAAAACTGGTGCTAGATCCCGGTCAGCATCTCCATAGTCACCGCCGAGTAGGCTGTCTTTTACAATCTTTATAAATGTGTTGCGGAATGTTTGGACTGTACTTACTCGATACCGCAATATTCATGGGTAATTTTTCTGTCCCTGTTAAACAACACATTGTCAAAATAACAGCAGTTAGAATCTCAACCTTAATCCCTACTCCACCTAAGCCCGGTCACTCTATAATTTCGAAAACCGGAAACACAGAGACTGCCCCAACAGCAATCATTCTGGGACAGTCTCTTAAAATAATCTCTTATTGCTTACTTGTTATCTTTATACTTCTTTAGGTATTTTTTCACCTTTTCCGGATCAGATTTCAGTTCATTTCCAGTATCTACAAGCGGACTAACCGTTGAAGAAGCCTTTAATTTGTTACCATGATAGAAGTCAAGAAACTCATCTTGATTAATCGAGTACAAAACAGCTTTTCGCAAATTTTCACTTTCAGCTACTTCCCTGTTTTCCGTATTGAATAATAAGTAGGTTACTGCATTGCTTTCAATACTTTGTCTCGTTAATTTATCATCCTTATCAACAACATCGTATTTGGTTTCCGGAACACCATAGTATAAATAAATTTCACTGTTGCGCAATGCAGAAAGTGTACTATCCGCATCTTTGATAAAGCGGACTTTAACAGTAGAAATTTTCGGTTCATGTTCTGTATCTTTCATGTAAGCGGGATTTTTATAAAAGGTTGCTTCATAATTATCTTTGGAAGATAAAATGTATGGACCGCTTGCATACAACGTATTATTGTACTTGTCACCTTCTGTTACTGTATCCTGGTCACCATAAGCAATATCTTTGTTTACATCGTAGGAATCAACATCGTACGTATTAATACTTTCCACTTGTTTTTTGGATACAATGCCTGCAGATTGATGTGCCAAATAGTTTAGTACTTGTGGAAATGGTTCCGTTGTTGTCAGTTTTATAACTTGATATTTTCCTGCTTCATTATTCGCTTTGTTCTTATCGGAAACAAGTTCACTAATATCTGTATCCAGCCCTTTTTCTAGTGCTGCTTTTATCGTATCGTCCCCACCAGATATCGTAACAGCTTCCAGTGCATCAAGATCTGTTACTACTTCGACATCTTTAATATGTTCATGTAACGTATATGTTCGATGATCGGGAACAGAATTTTTGTCTTTTGCCCTGTTTAAGGAGAAAATTACATCATCGGCACCAACGCGTTCCCCTGTATCTACTGCCTTGCCATCCTTGATTTCAGCAAAATTAATATCATCCCTTAATAAAAAGTAATAGTCAGAGTTACCTTCCGCTATGCCGAAATTATAACTGAGTGATCCGTCTGAAGTAACTTCATCATCATCCGTCAGATTTACAATACGTACATACATATTTGTATTAATCGTATTGATGGAACCGTCATTTCCTTTAATCGGATCCAGTGATGTTAGCGTTGAACTTTCCTGTGATAGCATAAGTGGATCTTTATCCCGTTTTGATTTATCCTTGAAATCAATTGTTTCCCAGGCAAGTGCACGGGATTTTGAGAGTCTAATAGAATCCTTATCCAATATGTCCGTGTTAATGCCTTGCGTTTTAAAGGAACCATAAAGTGGAACGATATATGCTTTATCAAATACAAGCTTCTGCTCTAACTGCTTATACGTTTCCACGTATTCTTCAGGTGTTTCGATACCTGCTTGATCAATCAGTTTGTCAATTTCGTCATCAGCAAGAATACTATAGTCACCACCGGTTTTAAATAGAGACCGGACCGCATAATCCGGATTTCCCGTTACTGTTGTCCAACTTGATAATGCAACGTCAAAATTTCCAGCGTCTTGCTGCGCTTTAAAACTGCCATAATCCGGCTGTAGATTCAGTTTTACATCAAAGCCATTTTTAATCAGCTGGTCACGAACAATATTTATATCATCTTCTGAACTGCTCATTCCAAGTATTTCGATTTCCGGATTTGACCCGTCTGAATTTTTATCCGAGTCGGCATCTTTTTCTTTAGAAACTTCTGATTTTGTTTCTATACAAGCAGTCAATAACAAAATCAAGCTAAACAATACAAGTAATAGTCTTTTCTTCAATCTGAACTCCCCCTGATATTTATTTAATCCATTTTCGGATCAAGTGCATCCCGCAATGCATCTCCTAAAAAATTAAATGACAATACAAGCGCAATAATAGCAAAGCCTGGAAAGATTGCCAGATAGGAATTAGACTCCAGGTATTCACTACCCAGTTTTAAAATGTTTCCCCATTCCGGAATATGTGGTTCTACACCAAGCCCAAGATAGCTGAGACTGCTTGTTGCAATAACAGCTCCACCAATTGTGAGTGTTGCCTTAACAATCATTGGCGCCAGTGAATTTGGAACAATATATTTAAAAATAATCGATAAATCACTTGAACCAAGCGCACGAGCAGAATCCACAAACTCATAATTCGACACCATCAATACATTTGCCCGCATCGTTCTTGCATAGGTAGGGATAGAACCAACACTAAGTGCAAGGATTAAATTAATCGTGTTTGCCCCAAAAGCAGCAATGATTGCGATCGCCAACAGCAGACCAGGGATGGCATACAGTACGTCAAGTAACCGCATTATTATATTGTCTGTTCGCTGACTATAATAGCCTGCTAATGCCCCAAATATCCCCCCGATAACTGCTGGGATTGCAGTCGATGCTATGCCCACAACAAGCGATATTCGTGCACCAAATACAATTCTTGAAAATACATCTCTACCAAAATTATCCGTACCAAGCGGATAAGCCGGACTTGGTGACTGAAGAATCGCACTGTAATTATTTTCAACCGCCATATCATAGTCAAACGTGAAATAGCTGCAAATTGATATGGAAAACGCTACGATGATAAAAAGCATACCTAACATCGCCGTCATATTTTGGGATATTTTTTCCCAAATCCCATTCCACTTACCTGTACCCGGCCTATAGTTGTTGCGGATTTTAATAAGCAAACTGCATCCCAGTAATAAGGCAAAGAAATTCCCAGTAACAGAAATGATAAAAAGCGGAATCACAATAAATATCATTCGTTGATCCACTGTATGTCCGTTTGCGTATCTCGCAACAATGAAAAGAACAGCTATCTGAAATAGTGTAATGATAAATAGAACAATCATGGCTATAGGAAATAGATTCGCAACATAAGGCTTAAAGACATTCAGCGCTGAAATGGCGATTATCGCTATCTGTGTAAGCACCATATATACAGCAAAGGTGTATTCCGGTGTCTGTTTCATTTTTATTAAATTAAGGGCAAAAATAACTATAAAAATATTTCCTGTTAATATACTGAAGAGTTGAATATACCCCCATTTTCTTGTATGTTTTTGTATTTCCCCCAACATTAACAGGTCTTTTTTTATCTTTTGTGTAATAACAATTTGCATCCCTGTAAATATTGCATACGCGACAAAAGCTATAAACAAATAAGGTTTTATAGTAAGACTAGTTATATCGATACTGGCCAATAACAAAACAATGGTAACAATCAGCGACAGGATACAAGTGAAATTGGCCTGTGTATATTCAACATATAACTTCAATGCATGTTCATGTTCGTTTTTATTCTCGTGAACTTTCCCTTTAATATTTAACATTGCTGCACCTGCTTTAATATTGTTTCATCTTTGAGCGGATACGCGGGTCAAAAAATGCATACATAATATCAATAATCACATTGACTAAAGAAATTGTAATCGCAACATAGACAACACCTCCCATGATCGCTGGGATGTCGGGAATAAATTGCTTGTCAACGATGTAACTGCCTATACCGCTTATATTAAACACTTTCTCTGTAACCGCCGCCCCGCCTAGCATTCCACCAAATAACAAACCAATCACCGTAATAATCGGTATCATTGCATTACCGATCGCGTGCTTACGTAAAACCTGTGACTGACTTAGTCCTTTTGATTTAGCAGTTATAATATAATCTTCGTTAATCACTTCAAGCATCGATGAACGCGTCATCCTTGCAACAGATGCCGTAAGTGCTGTGCCAAGTACAATGACAGGCATAATCATGGATAACCAGCTCTCCGGATTAAACGTAGCTGGCAACCATTTCAGTTTGATTGAGAAGCCTAATATGAATAAAAGGCCTTGCCAGAAATTTGGAATAGACAATCCTATCAACGCAATAAACATGAATGTATAGTCCAAAAATGAGTTACGTTTCATCGCTGAAATGATTCCAATTGGGATAGCAACCAATACTGCCATAATTAATGAGATTACAGTTAATTTAAAGGTTACAGGAAACCGGTTAGCAATACTTGCCGCTACATCCTCTTTTCCTTCAAAGGACAGTCCAAGATCAAACGTGGCAATTCCTTTCATCGCTTCCCACAATTGAATAAAATAAGGTTGATCAAGCCCATGCAAATGATTAAACGCTGCAATCTGATCTTTTGTTGCCGTTTCTCCAAGAATATTAGCCGCCGGATCAAACGGTGATAAGTACAAAATAGTAAACACAAAAAATACAACACCGACCACAACAAATATCGTCATGAACAGTCGTTCAACCAAATATTTGATGTAAGGGTTACTATATAAAAGAATGAAGCTATACATAAGCAGTCCCGGAATAAACGATAAATATAAAAACAGTCGTTTTAATAAAAGCTGTTGAAAGGTGCCAGCAAATGTTACCCTTTCTCTTCCTTGTTCTTTTAATTTTTTTGTTGTCTTTTCAGCAAGTGTTTTGTCAAAATACTCAGCTGTCCACTTCTCCACTTGATTATCTATTTGCTTTTCACTTATATCAGTATTAAAAAATTTCCGTTTCTGTACTAGCTCATCCTTAAATTCCAGCTTCATTCTTTCACTATATTCTGATGAAAGCAAGGATTGTTTTATTTCTTCACGTATAGAAAAATACGCATCATTTTTCTTTCGGAATAAATAGATGACAAACACATATAAATAAACTGGCAAGCCCAAAATAAACAGGATAAATTGATATGTATGCCTGTGTTGCATCTTTCCATACGTATATGGAATCAACCCTGGTAGATCAGCAGTTTTGACGTCACCACCCTCCACAAAATGTACCCCCTTTATTTCCATTAAATTTGCAAAAACCCTAGTTATATAGTAAACTTTATAATATTACTAATCCGATGTCAATACTCAGGATTCTACAATAGTATTTTTAATGATGGATATGGCAGGTGAAACAGTTGGAACCTATATTGCAAGTTAATAATTTAAATGTATCCTTTCAAACTAGAGATGATGAATTTGAAGCCGTAAAAGGTGTTAGTTTTGATCTGAATAATGGAGAAACTCTTGGTATAGTAGGAGAATCTGGAAGTGGCAAGAGTGTTACTGCCCGGGCGATCATGCGCCTGCTCCCCTCACCACCTTCTTATATAAAAGATGGAGAAATTACTTTTCTTGGAGAAAATCTTGCCAATAAAACAGAAAAAGAGATGGAATCGATACGTGGGAGAGATATCGGTATGATATTTCAGGATCCAATGACTTCGCTTAATCCAAGGATACGAATTGGCAACCAAATAGCTGAAAGTTTAATAAAGCATCAACAATTATCGAAGAAACAGGCCAAGGAACAAACCATTGAACTTCTGGAGCTAGTTGGTATCAAGGACAGTGAACGTCGTTATAACCAATACCCCCATGAATTTTCGGGAGGAATGCGGCAACGCGTTGTGATTGCTATTGCACTTTCCTGCCGACCTGCGTTACTGATCGCAGATGAACCCACAACTGCACTGGATGTAACAATTCAAGCACAAATTTTAGCACTGATGAAGAATATACAAGAGCGCTTTGGTACATCAATTATTTTAATTACACATGACCTTGGGGTGGTTGCTGGTATGTGTGACCGGGTTGTTGTAATGAAAGAAGGAGAGATTGTAGAGACTGGGAAAACGGAAGCAATACTTACCGACCCCGAGCATCCGTACACTTTAAAGCTTTTACATGCGCTGCCACGTTTAAATGAAAAGAAAAAACCGAAGAAGGCACCACTTATTCAGACTAAAATGGATCCAAGTAGACCTTTACTTGCTGTCAAATCACTCAAGCAACACTTTATTTTAGGTAAAGGAGATGTCCTAAAAGCAGTAGATAATATTAGTTTCCATATTCAACATGGGGAAACACTTGGTCTAGTTGGGGAATCAGGTTCTGGCAAATCAACGACAGGTCGTTCCGTTTTACGTCTTAATGAACCTACAGATGGCAGTATTTTATATCAGGGAGTCCCTGTAAACCGGTTATCCAAAAGAGAAATGAAAGCAATGCGCCGCCATATGCAAATGATCTTTCAGGACCCTTATTCTTCGCTTAATCCCCGATTTAGGGTGATCGATATTATTGGTCAAGCGTTAGATATACATAAATTGAGCAAGAGTAAGGAGGCTAGGAAGAAGAGAGTTGAAGAACTGCTTGATATGGTCGGACTAGAATCATCACATGCCTTCCGTTACCCACATGAATTCTCAGGTGGACAGCGTCAGCGTATAGGTATTGCACGTGCACTAGCTGTGGAACCGAAGTTTATCGTCTGTGACGAACCCTTATCTGCACTTGATGTGTCCATTCAGGCTCAAATTGTAAAGTTATTGGAGGATTTGCAGCAGCGTCTTGGGCTAACCTATCTGTTCATTGCCCATGATCTATCTATGGTAAAGCATATTAGTGATCGAGTGGCTGTAATGTATGCGGGGAAAATTGTAGAACTTGCTGAAAGCGAAGAACTATACAGCAACCCGCAGCATGATTATACGAAATCATTGCTATCTGCGATTCCCATCCCCGATCCAAAAATTGAATCAAAGAAAAAAAGAACCTTGTTGACCGAACCGACCAAAGAATTTAAATTTGATGTTGAGAATTCCGAACTTAATGAGGTTTCTGAGGGGCACTGGGTAGCTATGCCGTGCAAGTAGTCCTATCTGAGGTGACTCCATTCCTGCCTTGGTGGAACAAGGAGAGCCCAGGTATCGGCTAATTGGTGTTTCCATTACATATTTATTCGACAAAGACGCTTAAATTCTTTGGGATAATAGGAGACTTTATTTATTCAGCGAACCCTAAACAGTTGAATAACTGAAGATATCTCCGCCTCATGAGCGGATCAAAAAATGAAATGCCTTCAAGTGGGTGTGGAATATAGGTTTAGATAAAAAGGCTAAAGTTGACTCATACTAAGGGTGAATTATATCGAGATATAATTAATAGACATCTAAATATAAATCCTTCTAATCAATCAAATAAACTATTTTATAGATAGGATTTTCAAAGAAACGCCCTGGCAGTTTGTAAGGGCGTTTAATGTATTATTAATCAATGAGGGCTACCAGGCCGCCTTCCGTTACTAAGACTGTAACAGAAAGCCTAAATCCCCCTATGCATTTCACGTAGATATCCGGTTCAACTGTTACAATCATACCGAATCAATAGTTTGGCCTCCTAATCCAAAGAACAGCACTACATAATCCAATAGCCCGATATGGTGAAGGTTATAACAAGCTCCACTAATCCTACTACCAACTATATCGGTCTACGCGCTTGCACATCTGGGAAAGTTGGAAAAGGTTGGTGAGGCTCCACTTGGTACCAATATGCTACTGAAGATACATCGTCCGAACGTTCATATAGTTTGATATCATCATTACCAATTTGTTGCAACACAACCTTTAGATTTTTATTGAAACGTATTGGGTCAGGTATATGCCATCTATATAGTCCATGCATTGGAAGCGCATCATTTCCGAATCCATGGGTAGGAATAGCATCCTTTTTGGGAAAGTTATCCCTTGTATGGTCCTTTGTAGACTGAAATGCATACCCCAAGAATGGTGTATTATAAGTAGATGATGTTATCGTCCCGTCCGACTGCTTCTTGTGAAATGCCCAAGCACCACCAAAATAATCCTCCGTACCTGTTCCGCAAATCGTTGGATAATGGTGATCGTCATCAATAAAGAATTTAAATTCTCCCTCTCCCCACCAATAACGTTCCAGAGCCGTAAGCGCTAAGTAGGTACCAACATAGTGACCGTGCGAAACTGTGGCAGTCGATAAACCGCAATATTTACTCACATCGTTTAATGTTATTTTCATTATTTTCATCTTCATACTGTCACTACCTTAAGCTTTAGTTGTGAATTTAAACGTTTAACTTTTTGTATAAAAATAATATGAATTTCTTAATAGAAGAGCTTGTATATGCTTCCCAAGATGATGAACCTTTGCCCTAATGTCGACGCCTTAGTGCCAACAGGACAAGGAAATTGTATAAGCTGCGGAAGATGATTACAAACATACACTTTAAAGAGTAAATATGGTATCGCTGCACTTTAACATAGCAAATGAGGCTGTCAGATTTTTTTAAAGCATTTTTTAACGAACCAACCTTTTAGGAACTAACCGTGTTTGTAAATTTTTTAAATATATGATAATGTGTAGAATATAAAAAAATGAACCACTGTTTCTAATATAGAACCAACTTATTGAAGGGAGTATGATATAGATGAGAGTCGCTACAGATATTGGCGGTACTTTTACCGATCTTATTTATATTGATAATGAAGGAAATATGGGATTTGATAAAGCGCATTCCACTCCACCAAATTTTGAAAACGGTATCATTGATGTCATTGACAAGAGCGGTATAAGTTTTGAATCTATTGATATGTTTTTCCATGGGTCTACCGTTGTTATCAATACACTTACAGAGAGAAAGGGGGCAAAAGTTGGACTAATTACAACAAAAGGAATCAGAGATGTATTAGAAATAGCTCGGGGCAATAGACCAGACTTATATAATTTTAAATATGAAAAACCAAAGCCTTTTGTTGAGCGATATTTAAGAAAAGAAGTAGAGGAAAGAATGGATTACAAAGGGGAGGTTCTTCAGCCGCTAAATAAGCAAGATGTCATCGATATTGTAGATTATTTCAAACAGGAAAAGGTTGAGGCGATAGCAGTTTGTTTATTACATGCTTATAAAAACCCCATTCATGAACAAGAGGTAGTCAGGATTGTGCAAGCAATTTGGCCGGGCATACCTGTTAGTGCATCAAGTGAAATAACTAAAGAGTGGAGGGAATATGAACGGACGAATACTGCCGTTTTAAATTCATATGTGAAGCCAATATTGAACACGTATATTAATAATCTATCAAATAGATTGAGTGATCATCATTATGATGGCATTAAATATATCATGCAATCCAATGGGGGAGTAACTACTTTCGAAAGTGCAAAGGACTATCCGATAAATTTGGTAGAATCAGGACCAGTTGCCGGAATTTATGGTGCAGCTGTATTAGGAGAAATGATAGGAGAGAGTAATATTATTGCTTTTGATATCGGTGGTACAACTGCAAAATGTTCATTAATCAATAATGGTGAAGTTCGGGTTACGACTGATTATTATATAGAAAGGTCGGAAAAAGGTGCGGGATATCCGATTAAGGCTCCAGTAGTAGATATTGTGGAAATTGGAAATGGTGGTGGATCAATTGCCTGGATTGACGAATTGGGTTCTTTAAAAGTTGGCCCACAATCCGCTGGTTCGAATCCTGGTCCGGTATGTTATGGACAAGGAGGAGAACAGCCAACTACAACCGATGCAAATTTATTAGTTGGTAGACTTTCCGAGAAAAACTTTGATTACCAGGTAAATAAACAACCAGTTAATAACGCGATTAAAGAAGTGGTTGCCGATAAATTTACTACGACAACAGAGGAGGCAGCATTAGGTATTATCGAGATGGCAAATTCCAATATGTTAAATGCGCTAAAGCTCATCTCGGTAAGGAAAGGATATAACCCTTCCGAATTCACAATGATTGCCTTTGGTGGCGGGGGGCCGATGCATGCAGCTGAACTTGCAAGGAACTTGGGTATGAAAAAAGTTATCGTACCGTTTTCAGCTTCCGTCTTTTCAGCTTGGGGCATGCTTATGACTGACATTCGTCATGATTATATTCAAACCTATTTACAGAAATTAAATAGAATTGAATTCAATGAAATTAATAATCTATGGAATAAGATGGAGCAAGAAGCCTTAGAACAATACACTGAAGAAAACATTCAAAATGAGAGAGTTATTTTTAATAAATTTGTTGACCTTCGTTATGAAGGTCAAGAGCATACGGTAAAGGTTCCAATTACGAATGATGCGTGGGATGCTAATTTTATAAAAAACTTAAAAAATAAATTTCATGAGTTACATGAACAAAGTTATACATTTATACTGCCAGATGCAGAAGTAGAAATAGTAAACCTTCACTTAACAGGTTTCGGCCAAGTGGAAAAACATAAATTGCGCAAATTAGAAGAAACCGGAGCTACATTAGAAGAAACTACTCTAGAATATAGGAATGTGTATTTTAGGGATCAAGGATGGGTAGAGATTCCAATTCACAGCAGAAATTTGTTAGATCCATCGCATGTTGTAATGGGACCGGCAATTATCGAGGAAAGTACGTCTTCAACGTTAATTTTGGATAATCAAAAAGCAGAAATCGATGCATTCGGAAATATTATTATTGAGATTGAGGTGGAAAAAGTTTATGAACAATAATAGCCCATTTGTAAACGAGGTAATAAAAGATTCATTATTATCGATTGGTGACGAAATGTTTGCTGCCTTGGCAAGGACATCAATGAGCCCGATTATTTATGAAGTACTGGATTATGCGTGTGGTTTAACGGATGCACAGGGGAATTTAGTCAGCCAGGGAAATGGGGTTACCTCGTTTATTGGCATGTTAAGTCCAATGGTTAAGTCGGTAATTGCCGATCACAAAGATGATTTGTATGAGGGAGATATCATTATTATTAATGATCCTTATACTGGTGGGGGTTCTCACCTCTCAGATGTTGGCTTGGTGATGCCGATTTTTTCTGATGGGAAGATAGTTGCTTTTTCAGCCAATAAGGGGCATTGGACGGAAGTTGGCGGGAAGGATCCCGGTTCTTTTACGAATGATGCTACTGAGATATATCAAGAAGGAATCCAGCTGCCCGGTGTTAAATTATTTGAAAAAGGAAAGTTAAATAAAGCGGTTGAAAAAATTATTTCCACAAATGTAAGGCTGCCCAAATTATCAATTGGCGATATGTGGGCCCAAGTTGCAGCATTAAGAACGGGCGCGAAACGATTTGTCGAATTATGCAACAGTTATGGATCGGACACGGTTACGGATGTTATTGATAACTTAATAAAAAGTTCTGAAACATACGCACTCAAAGAATTAGCGCTTTTGCCCAGAGGTTCTTTTGAAGCGGAAGACTTTATTGAAGGGGATCCAAAAAAAGGTGGGCCTTATAACATCAAAGTAAAAGTAACCATCACAGATGATGAATTTATTTGTGATTATCGGGGATCTCATCCACAAGTAACCAATCCAGTAAACTGCTCCTATTACGGGTTAGTTGCTAGTGTTAGGGTCATGTTTTTAGCCATTCTTCGGCCAAAGTTCAATATTACGGAAGGTTTGTTTAAACCACTACGAATTATCACTGATAAGCAATCCATTGTTTCGGCGGAAAGACCTGCTCCCGTATCTATGAATTTTGAAGCTAGACTTGGCGGAGCAGAATTGATTTGGAAAGCACTTGCCCCATCTTTACCGGATCGGCTTTCCGCAGGTCATTTGTTATCCGTATGTTCAGTAACATTGTCAGGGGTGCATCCAGATACGAACGATGATTTCCTTATTGTAGAGCCTTCTGTAGGTGGTTGGGGAGCAGGTGATAATCACGACGGTCAAGGTGGACAATTCTGTATGGGAGACGGTGAAACATATAATGTTCCTATCGAGGTAGCAGAAATAAAGTATGGTGTCAGAGTAAAAGAATACAGCTTCCGGGATGACAGTAGTGGCGCTGGTGAATTTATTGGTGGTAAAGGTGTCGTTCGATCGTACGAAATTTTAAGTGATAAGCAACATCTATCGGCAAGTTACGGAAGATTTTCATTTAAACCATGGGGGATGAACGGTGGGAATGACGGGGCATCCAGCCTGATAAAGGTTTATCGAAAAGACGGAGAAATTGTTGGCCCATTTGGAGTGTCGACAAGAATGGAGTTGAATAAAGGCGACGTTGCTCAATTGGTCACACCTTCAGGAGGAGGCTATGGTGATCCTAAGTTAAGAGATAAAGGAAAAGTGAAACTGGATGTCAAAAATGAATTTTTTAGCGAAGAAGAGGCAGAGAAACTATTTGATGTAAGGTTAAACGATGATTGATAAAAAAGGATGTTTAACCTTTTGAACATCCTTGAAAAGTGGTGGCATAGATGACTTTGAAAACTTTGGGAATCGCATTAGATGTATTAAGTAAGTTTACAAAACAACATATTACATGGGGATTAAGAGAACTTGCCAAGGAAATGGATATGAATCATACCGTCCTATATCGGATATTAAAAACTTATGAGAGTAAAGGATTTTTGGTACAGGATAACGTGACAAAGAAGTATGAACTTGGATCAAAGATGCTTGACTTACTATCAGCTGTTCAGCAAAAAGTCAATTTATCCGACTTTGTTGTTCCTATCATGAAATCGCTTAGTAATGAGACAAATGAATCTGTATTTTTGACATGGAGAGATGGTTTTGCTGGTACAACCGTGGAAATTTCGGAAAGTCCCCAGCAAATTAAATTTGCCGTATCCATTGGGTATCAAACCCCTCTCTATGTTGGAGCTTCATGTAAAGTAATCATGGCATTCCTGCTTCCGGCAGAACAAAAGGAAATTATAAATAATGGAACGAATAAATTTACGGATCGGACCTTGGTAGAAAAAGAGGAAATTTTAAGCAGTCTGGAAGAAATCAAACAACAGGGATGGTGTTACTCAGAAGGGGAATTTTCAGAGGATGTTTTCGGTATCGGGGTGCCCATCTTTGGAAAGGATGAGAAAATTCTCGGGTCGTTAACCATTGCGGGGCCCATTTACCGGATAACTCCAGATAAAAAGAGTCTATTTTTAGACAGGCTTCTGAAGGGGAAAACGGAAATTGAGCAATCTATTCAATTATTAGGTGTTGATGATGTATATAAATAACCATGAAATTAGGGAGGTTCAGCGATGGAAGAAAAAGAATTCATAGATGTTAAACACCCAGAAATAGAACATCCATCTATTAAGGATCCTGCAATATTAACCGTAATCATTTTCTTAGCGGTAATCGGTGCAATAATCGGAGTTCAGTTAATTACATCATTGGGGATTTCAGCAAACACATCGATTGTAGGTGCTGTTTTTGCCATGATTTTGTCCCGAATACCGTTGCAACAGTTAGTCAAATTCAAATCGATTCATTCCCAAAATTTAGTGCAAACTTCTATCTCTGCAGCAACCTTTGGGGCCGCAAGCAGTTTAATTCTCCCAATCGGTATCCCATATGTGTTGGGAATGACTCAATTAATTATTCCACTTTTCATTGGCGTCATCATGGCGATGTTTGTTGATGCGTTGTTATTGTATAAGTTTTTTGACACGAAGGTTTTCCCGGCAAAAGAAGCTTGGCCCCCTGGTATTGCTACTGCAGAAGCCATTAAAGCTGGTGATGAGGGCGGAAAAAGAGCCAAATATCTTCTGACAGGAATCGGCGTTGGAATAATAGGCTCGATATTAAAAATACCGATGTCGGCATTCGGTGTCGCTTTCATCGGAAATATTTGGGCACTTTCGATGTTTGGTTTGGGTTTATTGGCTAGCTCATATTCTCCATCAATCATAGGCGTTAATTTAGATGATTATTATATACCGCACGGATTTATGATTGGTGCAGGCATTGTAGCACTGTTTCAAGTTTTGTTCATTATATTTAATAAGAACAAAAAGGTCAAAAATGAGGAAAAAGCGTATGCAAAAAATACAAGGGAGATTGGCCAAGGGTTCGGCTACGGTTTTATAGCGTACGTGATTGTTTCCATTATTATGGCTATCATAGGCGGCTTGTACACAAATATGTCGCTTTTTATGATCATTGGTTTTGCCTTATTTGCAGCGGCGGCAGCATTTGCCCATGAACTAATTGTCGGTATTGCTGCCATGCATGCAGGCTGGTTTCCAGCTTTTGCAGTTGCATTAATCACACTAATCATTGGAATATTAATCGGCTTTCCGACTGAAGCGTTGGCCATGCTGGCAGGGTTTAGCGCATGTACAGGAGTAGCATTTGCTGATATGGGTTACGATTTGAAAACCGGGTTTATCTTGAGGGGAAACGGCGAGGATCCAGCATTTGAAAAAGAAGGGCGGAAACATCAATTGTTAGTTGCAATGGTTGGATTTTCTGTTGCCGCCATCATCGTGCTGCTTACCTTTAATCATTATTTCTCCCAAGGTTTAATTCCACCTATTAATCATGTATATGCGGCTGCAATCCAATTAGGTGTATCTAATAGTATTGCTCTGCATTTGATCATATGGGCTATACCAGGAGCAATTTTACAACTTATTGGAGGATCGGGAAAACAGCTGGGGATTTTGTTTAGTACAGGCTTGTTATTAATCAATCCGCTTGCTGGGTGGGCTGTTTTAGTAGGTATCATTATCAGAATAATTGTACTTAAGAAAGCTCCCCAACATGAACAAAATATGACGATTATGGCTGCAGGAGTCATTGCAGGAGACGCGATTTATAGTTTCTTAAATTCGATTATTAAAGTGGGTAAATAGAATATAGGGATCATTTAATTCAGAAAACTCATTATTATTGTTAAACATCGTTATTAAATAACCCCCGCCTCTATAGTAAAATCAATAGGCAGGGGTTATTTAGTGCCTTTTCAATTACAATATCTGAAATTCCCTAGGAAAAGAAGTCAATAATTCGCCGTCACCATCTTCATTACCCATATTCCCCGCCCACCCTACAACTTATAATCTTTTTTGCAGGACTTCGTTGCTAAAATTGTCGAAGGGTAAAGGTACAAGTCCAATGAGGTGATGACATTGAACAACACAGCCCCGCAAATTCCCGATTTTCAAGTATGCCATGTAGGAGTTGCACCCATTATTCGTCAGTTAATTGAGGGCTAATCAAGCGGATCGATGAACTATCTCACGTAAAAAAGGAAGATTGCAATATATCTTGGCACCTGCATTGGAGTAATCATGATCAATCAATTGACGAGTCGAAAGGCACTTTACAAAATAGAAGAGTTCTACGAGGGGCAGGATGTGGAATTATTATTTGGTTCAGAAATAGAGCCCATGATTTTAATGATGATGCATTAGGACGGGCACTGGACGCTCTTTACCATACTGACCTGAAAAAAGTTTATATCCAGGCGGTTCAAGGTGTGCAGGAAGCTATATCAGCTTTGAGTTTAGACAGACTTCATATTGATACCACCTCGTTTGTGTACACAGGACAGGACAAGGAAGCGATCATCTTCTTAAAATTATGCGCGGTTATTCCAAAGATCACCGGCCGGATCTGCCGCAAATAAAGTTCGGAATGGGAACAACGGGTCAGGGAACTTCGGTATATGGAGAAACTCTGGATGGAAACCAGGACGACAAAAATGAAATGGCCACTTTTCGAAGACCATAACGGACTGGTTTTCCCCGGAAGCGTTGGCAAAAGACAAACTGGATGGAAAGACGTATCTATTTGTCATTGTTCACTCCAATAAGTGGGACGGACGAAAACAAAAAAAGTATCACATCCCAAATCGAAAAAGAAAAACAGAAGTGGGAAAAAGACAAAGAAAAACTGGAGAAAAAGGACTTTTCCTGTGAACGTGATGCAAAGCTTGCCCTGTCCGAATTTCACCGCGGCGCTCATATGATAGAAAGATATGTTGCTTCAGAAACAAGGGCAGGAAAACGGAAAAAAACGGGGACGTCCCAAAAAAGGCGAAACCACGCCACCATCAGTGACGGTCTATACCGTAAAACTGGTCATTCATCCACCATCCGACGAACAATTGGAACAACTACGTGAAAAGCCATCGACCTTTATCCTGATAACAAACAATATGAATAAACTGGAGACGCCGGATGTGGAGTAGTTGCTAAAAGCCTACAAGGAGCAGCAAACAGTAGAAAACCGATTCCGATTTTTGAAAAACCCCTATTTTATCGGCAGAGACTTCCTGGAAAAGCCTAAGCGTGAAGAAGCTTTTGCCTATGTCATGATGTTAAGCGTGATGGTGTACAGCGTGTTCGAATGTCTCATCCGCTAAAGCATGGAAATGGAAGACGAGCCACTTGACTTGATGGGGGGCAGCAGAAACAGCTTTCGCCCAACAGGAGAATCCGTATTAGAGATTCTGGACACGGTTGATATCGTTCATTTCAAACAGGATGGGAAATAATAAGAGTATTACCGGAAAACGCAAAAGCAAGGGTGAAACGAATTTTAGGATTATTGGGAATGTACGATGCTGTTTTTACACAGCCAAATAGCAAAAATGCTGTCGAAAAACTGAGCAAGTAACAAGTGCATGAACATCCTTTGTCTGTTTTGTGTCGAATACTACGAGGTTTGTCATGTATTGTAAAAAAATGTCATAAAAACAACTTGGAATTGTTTTTATGACATTTGCATGGTGGAAAAGTATGGCTTTAATGTGTTTGCGGGGAATCTGGGTTAATACATTTCAAGGGCAAAGTTGCCCTTGAAAACTAAAAACCAAAAAACAGGAATAGCTACCGCTATTCCTACAAAAATCACTCATCCTCCACATCAACATCAATATAAAAACTAACCCTGCTCCCCAACAAATAATACTCCGAATAATGCACTGGAATATCATTATTATCATTAATAACCTTATTTACCTTTATAACCGGATCGGAATTCGAAATATCAAAAAGTTTACTTATTTCCATAGTAGGGAGAGAGACTTCAATATCCTTTTTTGCATTTTTAAACTTCACCCCATAATCATCGTGAATGATTCTGAATGTAGAAACATTATCCTCTATCTTCGGTAAAATATTTGGATAGACATCATAAGGCAGGTATGCGAAATCAACACTGAAAACATCGTGGTCATCTTTGATGACTCTTACCAGCTTCACGACTTCAAAAGGGCTGTCCCGATTAAACTTTTCCATTAAAAATTCGTCTGCTGTTATGATTTCTTTCCTTATAACTTCTTTGGTGAAGTGATTTTCTGAGGAAGACAGACCTTCTGTAAATCCCTTCAAATCAAGGATGTGAATAGGACGTCTGAGGCCTTTCACGAAGGTTCCTTTACCGTGAATCACTTCAATGATTCCTTCACTTTCAAGTTCCTTTACTGCTCTCCTTACGGTTATTCTGCTGGCATTAAATTGATCGCACAATTCCTTTTCAATTGGGAGCCTGTCTCCCTTTTTGATTTCTTCCCTTTCGATCATATCTCTGATCCCGAGCTTGATTTGTTCATACAAAAAGATAGAATTTTCTTTATTTACTTCTTTAAAATTTGCCATTTTTCCACGCTACCTTTTCTTAATAGATAATATGATTAACTATCATGATGAATCTGTAATAATTATAACAGAATTGATTATTATTCCTAGAATTATTATCCTTTAATCGAAAAGGAAGCCACCATCATTTCATTTCTTTCGGATATCCAAATCCTCCATAAAAACCACAAGTGACACCGGATCTTTTTGCAGCAAATTGCAATGCTTTCTTTATATCTTTATTTGTAAAATAATCAGTTAAAAATCCGCCTATGAAACTGTCTCCAGCACCCATTGTATCAATGACCTCCACATTATCCACTTCCTGTAAGTACCGATTTCCATTATGGATGAAGATTGCTGGTTTACTCCCTCTGGTAATTCCAATGGTTTCCAGGTCATACTCTGAAAGTTTTTTGATTAAAGATTCTATTTCGGCGTCTGTTAGACTAGCACCTGAGAAAAACCCAATGGAAATATGTGGGCACACCTTTTCGAGATACTCCCAATTATAATTCTCCGAGAAATCAAATGAGACTTTAATATGCCTGGAAAGCTTCGGTAGCTCCTCTTCCAGAAAGGAATAACAACTCGTATGGCAGATATCGAATTGGTCAATATATTCATAGTCTTCCTCTACCAGTCTCAGTTTCACTTTGTGCTGAACTGTATTTTGGGGACTACTTACAAATACCCTGTCTCCATCATTCGTCAAATTCACTTTGGGCTGTCCGCTGACTCCCTTAACAACCCGTGACAGGTTATAATTTACCCCCTCCAGGCCTAGTGCATATTTTAGATGGTCTGCTTTATCGTCGGTTGCAAACACGCCAATATAGCCAACCTTTTCTGCACCAGATCTTTTACAATTAACCGCTACATTAACCGCGTTTCCGCCTGGAAAATATTCGTCTCTATCTAAATAGCAATCAACTACATTATCTCCTATTGTTATAATGTTCAATTTTGATCATCCTTTCCATTACCCTTTTACAGATCCTTCTGATAAACCTCGAACCAAATATTTTTGAAGTACAATAAGTAAAATTATCATAGGCAGGGAAGCAATGACCATTCCTGCAAGAAGTATGCCCCAATCTGTTTGCAGGGCATCTCTGAAATTCATCAACCCAGATGGAATTGTTTTTAGTGATTCTGTATCAATGAATACAGTGGCAAACAAAAACTCATTCCATGCATAAAATGCAGTCAATACTACTGTGGTAATTAATATCGGCAATGACATGGGAAGATAGATTCTAAGATATATCCCAAACTCGCTGCATCCGTCCATCAAGGCTGATTCATTCAACTCTCTAGGTATTCCTAAAAAGTATGACCTCAATAACAGCACACATATTGGCAGCCGAAAGGCAATATAAGGCAAAATCAATGCCAGCCTGGTATCAGGACGAGTATTGTAGAACTTATTATCAAACTAGACAAACGCCATACATGTATACGATTTTTTTCATTACTGAAAATATACGAACACCACAAAAGCGACCCTAAGAATATTCGGATCCTTGCGATCCACCTTTGCCATGTTTTAGATCCATTCATTCATAAACCAAATTTACCCAATAAATCCGGAGTTTATTAACATTGTAGTGAATTTGCTTTTTATGTATGAGGTCTTGAAACGGAGTCGATGTTTATGGCTTTAGACAAAAAAGGCAGCTATAAGCTTGCCTAGCAAGAAAGCCTACCATAACCACTTCTCCGTGTAAAAACCGTTCACTGTATTTTAAGTAATAAGTCAAAAGCCCCGGATATTTCAATGGTAGCCGCACTAAATTATGTCATTAGTGGATCATTTCAATGGCAATACTCAACAGTTGGATAAGGGGCGGTATAGTGTTTCGGTGGCCGTAATCAATATTTTTTGAAAATCTCATTATACCGTTTTAGTACAATAATGACATCTCCTACTGTAACAGTAACCAATTTTCGACATTAATAAAAAGTTCCTACAAAATTAACAGGAATTTGCATGATTAATATCGAATATAGTTAGAAAAGGAGGTGATATTTATGCCAACTACAGGTGAAAAACCAGGTATTGGAACTAATCAATGCAAAAATTGTGGAGAAACTGTTCATCCTGATGATAACTCAGACCATTTACCACCATGTCCCAAGTGTGATGGGACAGAATTCAGATAGATCTAGAGGTTTATAAAGTATCAATTGAATTTTCATCACTATCAAATCAAATATTTTATCTAACATCAAATGATCAACAACAAAATATGGAACCTGCGGTAATGCTTTAGAGCCTCTGCCAAAATAAAAATATAAAGAATGTACATTTAAAGTGGCTGCCATGTTAATAATTATCTTCACGGAAAAGAAGGAGCAGCATATGTCCTCACTCCCCTAAAAGGAGCATCAAAAAACATTGTAAAACAACTTGATGATAGCCTCCAACATTTTGCTAGTGTAGTTTTTAAACACAACTATAATAGTTTTAAACACCAATAAAGCAGAACTCCCCCCCAACAAGCTATCAGAGGGATTCCTGCTACAATTCTATTGCCATTTTTTGATAAGGTTATCGGCATGTTTTATCAATGTTGTTGCAGCTCCCTTATCCATTTGGCCATTTTCCTGGTAGTTGTTAACCAATTGTTTAAATCCATTCATGTGTTTAACTGCTTTTTCTAATACACCCTCCTTCACAAAGTGATCGATTGAAATCAAATGTGTTTGCAGCAAACGTACATCGCGATCATTTTCAATTTTGCCATCTTCCGCGTATTGCTTCACCAATGATGTCATTGTCATGATCGTCGATTCAACATTTCCACTGTCCTCCACCTTGTCAATTTTAACCTCATAAAGTGCAGGTGCATTTTCATCTTCCCATTCAATTTTCAAATCTAAAATGGAATCAATGTTCGTTGTATCAAAGAATGTATACCCTGAGTCTACAGTTCCAAGTTCTTTCCAGCCATTTAATGTTCGAACCGAAACCTTGCTATTGGAAACATTAGATGGGTCTTCCATAAGTGTGATGCTGGTTACGCTTGTTCCTGCTTCACCAACATGATATAGTACCTCACCAGCTTTTCCATCGGCAGGCTTGAACTTGGTGTTAAGTTTTCCATCAGCGATATTGCCAATGCTGTTTCCTATATTAACGACTGAAGTTGTTGTTATTGTTGGATCATTAACTTCCCGTAAAAACTCATCGCCGTTAATTTGAATTTCTTGCATTCTAAGCCAATTGCCTGTTCCTTGTTTCGTTCGAGTTACTTTAAATCGTAAAAATCTAGCCTCTTGATCGATATCTTTTACTTCTTTTGTACGATAGGTGTCTTCAAGTTTATTAAAAATGTCCTCAATACGGTCTTCATCGCTCTCTTCTCCCTTATTCGGACCATCTTGATTTCCGAGAGTCATCGCCGTATGCCATTCCTTGCCATCCAGTGACGATTCAATAACTGCATGACGCGGGAAGTCATGCTCATCCTCTTTAACATAAACTTTTAAGCGATCAAGGTTAATTTTTTGTCCTAGATTATACGTAATAAACTGCCCTTTCGTTTGTCGTTTTGCAAACCAGGTATATGTTGATAAATCACCGTCTAAAACATTTAATGGTAATGATGATTTGTGAAGCTCCACATTTTTATCCTCTATTGTCGGGCCATTGAATTCCGGTAAAAACTCGCCATCATTAATTTGAATTTCCTGCATTCGAAGCCAGTTGCCTGTTCCCTGTTTCGTTCGAGTTACTTTAAATCGTAAAAATCTAGCCTCTTGGTCAATATCCTTTACTTCCTTTGTACGATAGGTGCCTTCAATTTTATTAAAAATATCCTCAATACGGTCTTTATCACTCTCTTCTCCCTTATTCGGACCATCTTGATTTCCGAGAGTCATCGCCGTATGCCATTCCTTACCATCCAGTGAAGATTCAATAACTGCATGACGCGGGAAGTCATGCTCATCCTCTTTAACATAAACTTTTAAGCTTTCAAGGTTTATTTTTTGTCCTAGATTATACGTAATAAACTGCCCTTTCGTTTGGGCTTCTCCAAACCAAGTATGTGTTGATAAGTCACCGTCTAAAACATTTAATGGAGAGGACTTATAAAGCTTCACATTTCTACCCTCCACTGTTTTCGGTTTTACCTCGTTAGATGCAACCTTAAATGTATCTAACGTAAAATGAATAGTATCGGATGTTTTGTTTATCAATCTAACATATCTAGCATCAGAAGGTCTGTTTAAATCTTTGACTGTTTCCCATTCTATTCCGTTTACTGAGGTCTGTATGGATAGTCCATCCTTTATCGTTGCCTCAATGTTGGACAGATCCTTTATCCGGCTTAGTTTTAACCCAATATACTCATTTCTGTCCAATTCCACTTCAGCTTTAGTATCAATCGATGTAACGGCAGGCTCCTCCGTTACAGACAGTTCTTTATAATCATCTACATTAGTAAACATGCTAGCTTTAGATTGTTTTACATCTACACCCAAAAGTTTTTCAATATTTTGGAAGACTTTCTTCTCCAAGTTATCCGTGAACGGCTGTAGCCTCTTTTGGGCAGGCTTTGCCTTCATTGTTCCTTTTAATAATGGCCTGTCGTAATTCAAGCTTTGCTTCCGTAGCGACGATGCTTTTGAAACCGTGTTCCATGCTTCTTCTTTATCTCCTTCTTCAATTGCAAGAGCTGTCTTCATAAATTCAATATTTGCCAGCACCATATCACGCAACGCTTTGACAAATGGTGCCAGTTCTTCTCTTAGTTTATCGTTCTTTGTTTTCGCTAAAAATCCATTTGCTGCGTCAGCTATTTTTTGGAATTCGGCAATTGCTTCTTGGGCAATTTCGTCTAATGACTCCCCATTATTCACTTTTTCCGTTATCGAATTTAATAATTCTTTAATATTTTCACTTTCAGCCAGTTCTAAACCATCAGGGTCCGCATCAGACATGTGTTTGGCTAGTTCATGCAATTCTTCTGCAGCATCTGATTCAATATACTTAAAGCTGTCATCCCAGCTTTTTTGCGGATTAAAGTCAACGGTGTTCCATGTGTAGTCTGCGATGGCGAAAAGAGCAATTTTTGATGCCTCAGCTTCTTGCATTGGATTTGTCACAACACCAGCAAGATTTTCGATGCCGGGCTGAAGCATTTCTCCTTTACCAAGGAAGACCCTTGACATATCCACATCGTTTACCGGCCAGTTCAGCCAAAATAGCGGGTCTCTTCTTTCCACTCCATTATTACTTTTATTTTTAAATACATCAATTGTACTTTGGACAACTGGCGCACAAGTAGTTGATCCCGTCCAGAAGATCTTAATATCCTCGTCAAACCCTTCTTCATATGCATTTAACTCTTCCGGATTCCAGGCCCATCCAGAGTTATAGCTCGCTGGACAATAGACAAGGTCATACACATCCCCCTTTTCCTCTGCCCATTCCGAAACAGAATTCATTAATTGGACGACATAATCAAGTGGCAGGCTTCCAACATCGTCACCCAATACACCGAATTGGCGCACACCCGCATCGTATAATTGTTCAAACTTTGCAAGAAGTTTTTCTGTATTTTCATCAAGGACCGCCATGGCTGCATCTTCGCCTTCCCTTCGTGCAAGGTCAGCCACTTCACCCAATGGGGAGATCGTCCAAACAAAACGCGTTTTTGTTTCATTCCCGACTTGTGCCATTTTTTGTATCCCTGCTAACTCTTCCTCGGGATATAATTTATCCCACTTTTCCCTATGGTAAGGATCATCCTTTGGTGCAAATATATATGAATTCATTTTATAGTTGCCACCAAATTTCATTAGGGATATTCGATCTTCATTGCTCCAGGGAATCCCATAGTACCCTTCAATAAAACCTCTAATTTCCGTATTCGCAAAATCTTCAATACTCAAATTGCGAATTACTTTTTGCGGACTTTGTGCGAGGATTGCCTCTAGTGTAACTAAGCCGTAAAAGCTTGCATCCGTATCCTTTCCTAAAATCGTAATGTTGTTGTCTTTAATTTCTAATTGGTAGGCATCTATTTGGTCAAAATCCATTCCTTGACTGTCAACATGTTTAACTGCAAATTTGTCAACTGGACCATTTGAACCTTTTGTGCCAATAAGCAAATTAATTTTATCCTTTGATGGTTCTGTAACAACAGTTGGTGCCTCTAAACCATTATTCGTAAATACTTTTTCAACTTTTCTTTTTGTAACGTCATCAATTGTATCGTCATAAATAACTTGAACCCCTTTCCTTAGGGAAGTCATGCCCTTACCATACTCAATGCTATGGGGAATCGGATAAATTTCGTAATCCTTTGCAGGGCTTTTACCTGCTGCACTTGCAACTGGCACGAACACACTTGAGACTGTGCTAAATACCATGGTAGTGATAATCATTAAACAGAACAATAATCGTTTTTTCATATTCTTTATCCCTTCCTTTCCTGCCTTTATATAAGTAGGTAATTAGAAAAACTTGCTTGATAACGGTTTCATTTACACCTCCTTGATTTGCAAAACAGTAGATTATCTTGCTATTTGTTGGAGTATGGAGCACTAAATTCAAAGTTCATGCAGCGAAGGTTATTTATCTTCCCATAGGTGGGCAGTTAAGCATATGGCTGTTGACACCCGCTTTTCCTAATAGTTTTAGCCTGTAATTTCAATAGAGGTTTGTCAAATTCGGAAAAATAAAAGGCATGGTGATAAACAATGGGTTAAGTTCCTTTAATCCATTTCAATTATCACCATGCCTGATCGCATCAGTAACATGTGTTCCAATATTCCAACAATTATATTCTATCACTACACCTTTTGAAGTCAATAGTAAATGAAAACGGATTCAAAAAACAGTAATAAATACACACGGAAGTATCTCGCCAGTCTTGAGTCTAAATTCCCGTTCCTGTACAAAAGCATGACTATTGGGACACTCCTTCATTACCAAAATTTTAAATTTTCATATTTATCATTGAACTATATAAATCTAGTTCCTATAATTACTAGTAATAGAGTTTATTTTAGATAAATTCAGCAAACTCAAGGAGGAGATATTTGTGCGAATCGTACTGCGTAGCGGTCTCTTTTTTCTGCTTATGGTTTTAATTGGCCTTCTCAGTCCGGACAACATGGACAACCAGGCATTTGCCCAGCATGAAACATTTCAAACGAATAACGAGGACTATGATCGAATACCTTTTAACGAATTTCCACATCAGCTGCTAAATTTCAATGCCAAGTTATTGGCCAACGATGAGGATTATGAACATACGCCATATCGTGAAATCCCCGAAATATTACGTGAGATAGAAAACAACAGTAATCGGGTCCAAGTCAACGTTATTGGCAAATCTGCGGGAGGGCATAACCTCTATTCCGTGACTATTAGTGATCCAAGTTTAGGTAATGGCAGGTATGGAAATTGGAAAACTATTAAAAAGAAGATGATTGAAAATCCTGCTGAGGCACAGGAATGGATTGAAAACCATCCTGATTTCAAAGTACCAATTTTAATGAACGGCTCGATACATGGCGATGAGTATGTTGGAACCGATGCCGTATTGCAGTTAGTGGAGTATTTTGCCTTTGCAGATGATCAAGTGGCAGAAGACATTTTAAGCAACACCATATTAGTTTTCAATGTTGTGTCAAATCCTGATGGACGGATTAACGGCACAAGACAAAATAGTAATGGATTGGATATAAATCGGGATTTCCTAGTTCAGACACAACCCGAAGCGAAAGCCTTAGTTAATTTAATGACGAGATGGAATCCAATGGTCTTTATGGATCTGCACGGATATGTCAATTTGATTGAACCGACGACAGATCCTTATAACCCAAATTATGAGTTTGACTTATTCATTAAATGGGCACTGGATCATGCAATTGCAATGGAAGATGAAGTGATTTCAAATAAGGAAGACTATGAATCTGATTACTATAAAAATCTGGATCAGGTTACTATTCCATACCGTGATATGGAATCCGGCTGGGATGGATACCCGCCCATTTTCACAACGCAATATGCCATGTATAACGGTACGTACAGTTATACACTTGAAGCACCAAATAATACAGAAGATGGGGTTACGTGGCACGTTAACGCTGTCATGGGCGCACTAAAATTTGCGGCAGAGAATAAAGCTGGAATGCTGTACGACCAGATTGAGATATTTAAGCGCGGTGTTAATTTTATACACCCTGGAGATGATGAAGATTTGTACCCGGAAACGTATCTGCTGCCAGTAGACGAAACTGATCCTACCGTTACGATAAAGGCTGTTAATCATTTACTGAAAAACGGTGTAAAAGTTGAGCAGGCCAGGGAACCGTTTACTGCAGGCGGAGAAGAATATGATGCAGGCACCTTCATCGTTAATATGAACCAGCCCAAAGCGGGAATGGCTAACATGATGCTATGGGAAGGGGAAGATGTAAGTGACATAACGGCTTCTATGTATGACATCGCAGTTTCAGGCTTACCTGACTTATGGGGATTTGACGCAATAGGTGTAGACGAAAAAGTTACCAATACCAAAAGTGTAAAACATATTTCACACGAAGGAGAACTATCTGGCAAAGGACCTTACCTAATTCCAAACAGTTCTGTACAGGCAATAGCGCTTATAAATGATTTACTTCAGCAGGATATAACCGTTTATCAAGGGGACGAAGGTAATTTCTATGTAAAAAATCAAAAGGGAAATATTTTACGGAAAGCTGTTAAAAAGTCCGGCCTTCGCGTAGAAACAAGCCAACTTCCGGAAAGTGCCAAGCCATTGCTGAACTTGAACATCGCTGTCCTGGAAGAAGGCGGTGCGAAACTTGCGCTTGAAAGGCTCGGGTTTAAGGTTACAAAAATCACACCTGATTCCGTGGCAGAAGAAGGCTTATCTGATATCGATGTCCTTGTTTACAGCGGCTCAAAAAAATTGCTGGACTCTTTAAAAAATAAAGGTCAATATGATGATTTTAAACAAAATATGAACGAATTCGTTTCAAGCCGAGGCAAATATGTTGCGGTTGGCAAAGGTGCTGCCGAGGTCGCCAAAACATTAGAGTTAACGGATGTTAGTATCCAAGGATCAGACAGCAGTTACAGCAATGCGATTGTCCATGTCCAATACAATAAAGATAATTTACTGACGGCTGGTTATTCCGCAAATGGAACAGGCTTCGTTTATGATCCCGTCTGGTACACAGACATTGACGATGAGACAATTGTAGCTTCCTTTGCAAATGAAGACTTTTTCAAGGCCGGTTTTTGGAAAGACCACGAACAAGCCGCTGGCAAAGCCGTTATAGTTAAAGATAACGCAAAGAATGTTCTCTTAGTAGGGTTACGGGCAGGATTCCGCAACTACTCAGACCACCTGTACAGGCTATTTTCCAATGCAGTTTACGAGCAAGCTGTCACCAAAGTGGAAGGAGCAGATGATATAAAGGCACTTGTTCAGCATTTTAAAGACGCGGAAGCAATTAAAAGTGAACCAGCTGCCCATGCTCTAAACATTCATTTGGCCGCTATAGGGCAATTCGAAAAGCAAGGAAGCAGTGAAAAGGTTGTTAAACATCTAAATGGCTTTAAGCAGCTGCTTAACCACCAGAAGGAAAATGAACTGATTTCGAGAAGAACGTTTGAGATTCTGACTTTTTACGCGGATGATTTGATTGATAGGTGGGAAACGAAAGAGACTGGAATAGCTTCGTAGTTCTTATATCATCAGAAATTGAAAAAAATAGCGGGGTATTTTAAAAATATATTCCCTGCTATTTTTCTATGTTTGTTAGCTGGAAACAAAGTCCTGATATCCCCTTCGTTTTATGCTCACCAGTTTGATCACTATTCATAGAAATCGAAGAAGTAATCGTTTTAAAAACTCCCCTTCAATAAAAGCTGGCTTATTAGGTGATGGAAAAAAAAGGGAACTGCCATCAAGTCTTGCTTAAGGCAGAAAACCATAAAAGCCTGATGACAAGAAGGCAAAATTCCCGTTTTCTCCCTAGTAAATGTTGATTTGGGGTATTTTGATCAAACTATAATTAAAGCAACAATTCTATTTTCTGAACAGATTTCTTCAATCTTTCCAATCCATCCACCAATTTATCTCGTGGACAGCCAAGATTCATGCGCAGGAATTTCCCCTCGCTTACATGATAAACACCGCCTGACATAATGCCCACATTACCGATATTCACCAAAAAATCCTGAATTTCATCGTCCGATGGATGCAGTTTAGAGCAATCAATCCAAGCAAGATAAGTAGACTCTGGAATCTTAAATGTCATATTCGGAAGCTCTTCCTGTATGAAAGAAGATACAAGCTTCATATTGTCATATAAGTAAGCAACTAGTTCATCTACCCAATAGGCAGCATGATTGTACCCTTCAATAATGGAAAGTACTCCAAATATCGTTGCACTTGATAAGCCATCCCGTTGCTTCATAATTGCCAAAAACTGATCTCTCACCTTTTCATCAGGAATGAATGCATAGGAACCGCCCAAACTTGGTGTATTAAATGTTTTACTAGCAGATGTGCAGATAAATACATTATCCGGATTGCCAGTTATGTCCGTAATCGGTGTATATCTGTGGTTTTGATAGACAATATCCATATGAATATCATCAGAAATGATTTTTACATGATGCTTCTCACACAAATCCACGATATTTTGTAATTCCCGATGACTCCATACCCTACCAGTCGGATTATGCGGGTTGCAGAAAAGCAGAATTTTCGCTTTTGGGTTGGATAACTGCCTTTCCAATAAATCAAAATCGATTGAATAAGAACTATTTTTATAGATCAATGGGTTTTGGACCATTTCTCTGCCCGATGCGGATAGCTGTTTGAAAAAGGCATCGTAGCCGGGAGTCTGTAAAATGACCTGGTCTGTTTCGTTTGTTAAAATTACGATTAACGTAGAAATGGAATAAATGACACTCGGACTGTAAACAATCCACTCATCGGATATATCCGTTGAAAAACGTGATTTGTACCAATGTGCAATGGCTGACTTATATGCATCATGATTCCATCTCGTATACCCAAATATTCCGTGTTTCACATGCTCGGCAATTGCTCGTAATATTTCTGGCGGGCTTTGGAAATCCATATCCGATATGGAAAATGGGAGAACATCACTTTTGCCAAAGCGGTCTTCGGTAAAATCCCACTGCGTGCAATAAGTTTCTTTTCTATTAATTACTTTATCAAAATTTATACGCAAGGAAACACCTCCCTTGGAATGATGGGTTTTATTTATTAAAATGATAATTCCGCATCTTCTGAATCATCTACGTCACTCTCTTTACGTAAAAATCCAACTGTAATTGCAATAATAACGACAGCGACAAGAAGTCCGATTAACAGCATAAATGGACCGTTAACAAATGGCAAACCCCAGATTCCGATTGCAGCAGGGATTGGGGATTCTGCCCCCAACATTAATGCAAGGCCTCCGCCAATTCCGGACCCGATTGTAATGACTGGAATGACTTTTAATGGTGTAGCGACAGCATAGGGAATAGCCCCTTCCGTAATTCCCAATGAGCCCATTAATGCTGCTGGAATCGCGTTACCCTTCTCTGATTTAGAGAATTTTTTAGGGAAAATCAGTGTTGCTAAAGATAATCCCAGTGGCGCTGCCATAATACCAATCCAGCATGCTGCCATCGGGGCGTAGATTCCTTCAGAAAGTGTAGCATAACAGAATGCCAAAGCTATTTTATTTACTGGACCACCCATATCGAATGCCATCATGGCACCAATAATGAATCCTAAGATTAACAGATTATTGCCGTCTAAGGAATTCAGCCAATTTTCCAGACCTGTCATTGCTGGTGCTAATGGTATGGATATCAGCCACATGAAAATGGCGGATGCTCCAATACCGAGTACAGGTATGACCATGATAGGTTTGATAACGGCAATATTTGGATGCATCGGTATTTTTTTTAATAGGTTCGTGATCCAGCCTGCAAAGAAACCGACTAAAATACCACCAATATAGCCAGTACCCAGTTCAGCTGCAAATACACCACTTGCTAAACCAACGGCGATACCTGGTCTATCAGCAATGGAATAGGAAATATAACCGGCGATCATGGGGACCATCAACCCTAAAGTCCATACCCCATAGTTAACGAATTGTTCACCTACCGAAGTTTCTTCGCCAATGATTACTCCCAGTGAAAGTAATATACCACCTGCAACGACGATAGGAATCATGTAAGAAACGCCTGTCATCAGATGTTTTTTTGCTTCGTTCCACATCATTTTCACTCCAATATCTTATAGTTTAGCTACCGCGTCCTCAATTACCTTTGCCGCATTTTTGACTGCTGCTGCAACGGGAACTTCGTGTATAGTTTTATTATCAAACCTGTTTGCTTTTTCAATTTTTGTATCGACTGCTAAAATGACTAAATCGGCTTTTTCCAGATCTTTCGTTTTGATTTCATTTTCAATTCCCATTGATCCTTGGGTTTCTACTTTGATTTTATGTCCAAATTTCTTAGCCGCTTTTTCTAATCCTTTTTTGGCCATATACGTATGAGCCACTCCAGCTGGGCATGCTGTTACTGCTATAATGTTCATGATTCAATCTCTCCTTTATTCGTTGAAAATACTAGTGATTGTTTGATATATTTCATTTTCTGTATCAGCTGACAGTAAGGCACCTGTGAATTCATCTTCCATGAGGTTCTCAGATAACTTTGCCAATAATTGCAGATGAACGGTTCCTTCCTGCTTCGTCGGGACAGCCAATGCAATCAATAACTGTACAGGCCTATCATCCATTGCCTGCCAATCTACGGCTTCTTCTAGCTTTACTACACTGATGGTAGGTTTGATAACTTCATCAATTTTGGCATGCGGAATCGCAATCCTTCCACCGAATCCGGTTGTTGATGTGTTTTCTCTTTCCATCATTCCATTCAAATAGGCTTCTGCACTTTCCACACGGCCGGCATTAAAAGCGATATTAGCAACTTCTCTTAATGCATCTTCTTTAGTTTTCGCCTTAACATTTAGGTCAATCAGATGTTCATTTATTAATTCTGAATAATTCATAGATGATTCTCCTTACTAAATTGAGTCAATGAATTCCAGAAATTCATCAAAATTTCTTTTCTTGCACAAGCTCTGGACATTTTCGGATGACTGGATAATCTCATACAATGATGCGAAAATCTCTTGAAACTTTTCCTGCAATCTTTTTTCCAACAGGATGATCATGACCAATTCAACCTCTTCATTGTCAGACCATTTTAATGGCCTATCCAATATTGCTGTACATATGAAAGATTGGTTGGAGACCGTATTCAACGGATGTGGAATCGCAACCATGTTTCCAATAGAGGTTGAAGCGATCCGCTCACGTTCCATGATGGACTTTTCGATTCTTGAGTCTATATACCCCTGCTGTATCATTGCTCTCGTCAGAAATGCCAGTGTTTCCTCTTTTGTCTTCATTTTTAAACCTGGAAAAAATAATTCTTTACTGAAAAACTGACTAATGATTTTCTTATTATCATGGACTTTTTCCAAGGACCTTTGGATTGCTGATACATCGTTGTCATCTAAAATGGAGGGAACATGAACAACAGGTATATCGAGTTCTTTTTCAATTGTTACAGTCGTCAGAATAAGATCGGGATTTTGTTTTAAAAGTTCCTCCAGCTGATGCAGGGCATAAGCGCCGATAAGGTTATAGCTGTTATCCAAAGCATGAGATAACTTCGTCAGCAGCAGTTCCGATGTTGCCATACCTGAGGCACATACCAATGCGATCTTTTTCTTGGATGTTGGCTTTAACCGTTGCCTTTCAATCGCCGCGCCAAAATGCAAAGCTAAAAAACCGATTTCATTCTCATTCACACGAAAACCTGTTTCTTTCTCTACACAGTGGGCTGCAATGACTCCTGTTTCAAAAGCCAGGGGATATTTGATTTTTATTTCGTCAACCAACGGGTTCCTGATATTCATATTAAAAGTAAGTCTCGTTACCAATTGCTTCAGATGTAAACCGAGACTGTAAATCAGTTCCTCATCCTCGCTGATATTCACTCCTTTCAAGCCAATTCTGGTTTGTTCAATGATATCCACCGATAATTGGAAGATATCGTCGCCTAAAAACAACTTTATATCAGGCACCGGAGTTTTTCCTTTTTGACCTAGTCGATTACCAACTAAATGCAGGGTGGTATAGGCTGTTTCCTGCTCAGGAAACGCAATTTTGTACAAGGATTCAATCGATTTGTTAATCTTTTTTGCTATTCCGTACTCACTTTCATTTTTAAGATAATTCATGTTGCTGAGGGTGCTGACAGGTTGGCCGCTTTTAATCCTTCCAATGGCAATGATTATATGGATAGCGATTTTGTTTAATGTATCATCTGTGATTTCGATATCATTTTCGCTTAATTCTTGAAGAATGATTTCTTTTACTCTATTGATATCATCATCAGAGAAATGATAGCCAAAACTATTGACAAGTTTAATGATTAAACGATTGTCGATTTCCTCACTATAGATGAAGTAATCAGAAATGCAAAATCGTTTATTTACCTCATTTCCTTTAGCTCGCATTCCATTGTTGTCTTTAACAATTTTGATGTTGTATTTCTTTAAAACTTCTTTCACTTTTATAAGATCATTTTTAATTGTTGAATCGCTTACATATAATTCTTCCATAAATGATTCTATCTTTATGCTTTCATTGGAATATAAAAGCTTTTTCATAATAAATCGCACCCTATCCTCAGGTGTGACGGAATTGACATCGAACAGAAGATTTTCTGAATCAACCTCATGCAGCAATTCAAAGAGCTGTTCGTGGGACTCGGCAATAATTTTATAGCCTTTACTTTTTTTGGATATGATTTTTGTTTGGAAACCATTTATTTTGCCATTAATTATCTTGATATCTTCTCGTATTGTTCTTGATGTCACCCCCAGTTTTTCAGCAATTTTCCTGCTTGTGGTGAAACCATTTGTTGAAGAGAGTATTTTAATAATTTCTTCCATTCTGTCGGATAAATATAAAGACAATTTTTATACCCCCTTACGTTAATTTTAATTAATGGGTCGAAAGTTTCACAGGGAGAGTTTTTCCCCTAGGTAGAGGAAATGACTTGTCCGGAAATTTTTGCTGAGTACTTTTAAAAACGGAGATAGGAAGCGAAGGATTATATTTTTGATTCATATATATAAAATCATACTGGGTAAAGGAGGTAAATGGATTTGTTAAGGAGCTCCTCGTTCTGATTTCTTACCTTTGCCCAGTACACATATTGGCTGATGCCGCAATAATTAGAAGGCTAGAATTATTGCTGTTTCTGATTTAAAACAAGAAGGAACCCAGGGGAAAGCAGATGAATGTGATGTAAATAGGATTTATACTGACTATAAACAACTTTTTAAATGTAAGCGTCAAATAATCCCCACCTGTAAAATTATTAGATGGGGATTATTTGACGCTTACGTAACGAGCATAAACGTCGAATTTTCTCCTTGCGATATCATAGCTGAATGTACCACCATTCATACTATCACTTCCGGCCTCTGAGCAACTGCTTCCAGTTACTTTTAAAACCGAGGCAAGATAGATCTATTTGTTCTTCGTACTCATCGATTAAGGCTTCTAGTGCTGTTAGTAAACGATCAACCTCCTGTTTTGTCAGTAATCTTTTTGCAACATAAATTGCAGCAAAGACCTTTTTATTACTTATGAGCTTCTTTTCATTATTAAATAGCATTGGTCTAAAAGTAAGATCCTTATTATATAACCTACCAAAGTGGGCACATGCATTTCTAACATTTGATAAGGTTCGTAGCCAACTTTCAATATATGTATATGGTACGTTATAATAGGTTTTGGCGATTTCTTTTTTATCATTTACTTTCAAGTTCTTATATAACTTCGATAGCGTGCCAAAAGAAGTGACTTCTGTTGCTACCCAAATTGGAAATTTACCAGAGTATTTGTGGTAGTGATGTTCGATGAATAATTCACTTTTTCTTCTTGCAGCAAAAGCTCTTTCAAGTTCAGAAAGAAACTGGGCATGCCAAGTTTCATCTAAGAAATTTGCTTGATTTTCATAGCCAAGTGTACCGTATTTATGAGCTATCAGATAAGCAATATGTGTTCTGAATGCAATTTCAATATTCTCCAAAGTCTCCATTAATAATTGTCTTAATTTGCGATCTACCTCATATATCGTTAATAATTGCTTAAAGGTTGCCCCTTCAATAAACTCATTATCTGTTTTAAGGGTTAGCATATATGCGGATAGTCTATAATAATTAATTCGCTTTAAGGCCCTTTCTGCAAATTCAGCATCCTCAATATTCAGATTCCTCGACTTTAATAATTCAATTTGTTCGGAAAATGTAGTGGGCATTTTTATAGGGCTATCTTTTTCCATCTAATTTCCCCCTAAAAGTCAAAAGACCCACCGTGGTCCGCTTAAGTCAGAGGCGTGGTGGGTTCTGTTAGCTTTAATATAGCTTATATACGGGTTAATGTCAATGGGCGCTAACCAATTTATTCTTTACATTGACTGGTTTTTCATGGTTTTACTGCTTGAATGAATAAGGCCTAACAACGTTTAATTGGAAAAACGTCATCCGCAACTTACTCAACTAAATTCCCAGTTAGTCGAGTAGAAAAAGGCCAATTGAACTTAATTCGCCGCGAGCTATAAACTTTATACCATACCTTTACATATGATGAGGTGAGATATGTTCTAGAAACGTTCTACAGTTAGACTAAATACAACAATTCCATAAACTAGTCATTTCTTCCCACTCTCACTGTACAGCATCATCTAGCTCAACCTTTTTCTCTTCAAATTCAACAGACCCCACTACTCAGCAAAAGTAGTGGGGTCTGACACCATAGCTCAAAATTATACATCCCAAATTTCACGTGCAAGTTCCACAACATGACGTACCTTCGCCCACTGCTCCTCTTCCGTAATAAGATTTCCCTCTTCAGTCGAAGCAAATCCACATTGGGGACTGAGGCAAAGCTGATCAAGATCGACATATTCCGTCGCTTGGGCCACCCGCTCTTTTATCTTTTCCGGATCTTCCAATTCCGCTGCTTTAGAAGTAATCAACCCTAAAACAACCTTTTGATGTTGAATATATCGGAGCGGTGTGAAATCACCGGAACGTTCATCGTCAAATTCCAAAAAGAAAGCGTCTACCGGAACACGTGAAAATAATTGCTTGGAAATTGCTTCATAATCCCCTTCATATAACCACGAAGATTTGAAATTGCCTCGGCAAACATGGAGTGTGATAACCATATCTTCTGGTTTGTTGGCGAGCGCCTCAATCGTTATGTCGGCAAACATTTTCATTAACTCATGAATATTCCACCCGTTTGCTTCGATTTTCTCACGGAATTTCTGACCTAGAAAAGCTCCCCAGCTTGTATCATCGAATTGTAAATAACGACAGCCTGCATTATAAAAGGCTTGAATTGCATCTTGATACACCTTCGCAATATCTTTTGCCACAGCTGCAAGTGTCGGGTATGATGGATTATCCAGATACGGTTGGCTACTCACAACACCGGAATGGAAAATCATGTTGGGACCGGGAATCGTTATTTTGGCTAAGTGTTCTCCTGCAATGCTCTTTAAATAACGGAAGTCTTCCAAAAATGGGTGATCTTTAGGGAATCTTAATGCAGATTCTACGGTATAGGATGTTAAAGTTTTCATTTCTCCTTGAAAGAAACCAGGTACCTCCACTTCAAATGTACGAATTCCTTCAATGCCTCCAATGAAATCGGCATGCCAATATTTTCTCCGGAATTCCCCATCCGTAACTGCCTGGAGACCTGCTTCCTTCTGTTTCTCTACTAGCTTAGCAATTTCTACATCTTCTATTGAACGTAAATCTTCCCTAGAAATCTTTCCCTGTTGATAGTTATCCCTTGCTTCCTTAAGTACCTGAGGACGTAGAAAACTTCCAACAACATCTGCTCGGAACGGTGCTTTTGTCGCTATTTTCGTCATTTCTTCCAACTCCTTTTAAAATATAAATAACCCCTTCCTAAATAAGAAGAGGTTGAGAATTCATAGGCAGCTCTTCTTATCTTCAAGCTTTACGCTTCTGGAATTAGCACAGTACAAATGTCCGTTGCTGAGGCTTCAATGGGCCAGTCCCTCCACCTCTCTGGATAAGAAATGAATATGTAGTTGTTGTCTAATTTTAGCTTTATAATAGGATTTAGTCAAGGGAAAGAATTTAATTTTTCAAACAGCACTTCCGCTATATATGCTGGGGTCACATGATACATGATTTCCAATGGTAAGACAAGCATGATTTATCTAAATGCCCACCACATTTTCTCACAACCTACTCTCCATCCAACAACTCCAATGCATCTAACAATAAACATACAAACATTTCCCGATCAACACCTTCTAATACTAGCGTGTTTTTACCTTTATCAGTCACTAACCTTTTATCAGCAAAAGTTAAACCTCTTGCTTTCCCATCTGTCACAACATCGACATAATAAGAAGTACCAGAAAACATTTCTGGGTTTACTATATAAGCAACTGCACATAAATCATGAATAGGACTGTGTATAAAGCCAAATTGTCTTCCGGATTTGTTGTAAAAATGTAGCAGTTCGTAAGCTAAATGACTAACCCTACCTTTATCTTTTAGTGAATCAATTTCCTTTACTGTTATTTCCGCCTTCTCCGTAACATCCAAACCAGACATAACCACGGGAATGCCAGAATGGAAAACAATTTGTGCCCCCTCAGGATCTACATACGTATTAAATTCAGAAAGAGGTGTTACATTGCCATGGTTAAGTCCTCCGCCCATAATGCTAATGTATTCTATTTTTTCCTGCAACTCTGGAAATACTTTGATTAATAACGCTATATTTGTCAATGGACCTAACCCAACTAGAATCACCTTTTGATCGCACTTCATAATTTTTTCATACATAAATGTAATAGCATTCTTTGAAGAGATTGGATAATCTTCTCCATTAAAGTAAGGGCCATCCATTCCACTATCACCATGAGCTTCTGGTGCAATTCGTAACTCTTTTGTCAAAGGACCTGATTGTCCTGTTGCTAACGGAATATCCGAATTCACAAACTCCAATATATTCTTTGCATTTGCAGTGACCTTTTCTAATGTTTGGTTACCGCCTATAGTAGTAATTCCTAAAATATTTATTTTCTCAGCATTAGCAATAGCTGTTAATATAGCTAATGCATCATCGTGTCCTGGATCACAATCAATTAGAATGTTTTTCATTTTTCTCCCTTTCCAATAAGTCCTCAATCGTTAATACATCTTTATACCCTAGAATAGCAGCAAGCTGGCAAATGTAAGGTTGTTTTAAATCACTGAATTCCAGCAGTTTTTCATCCCAAAATATTTCCTTGGGTGATGCATCTCTTCGTTTTTGTTTAGCAGCAAAAACAATCACCCGTTTAAATTCGCGCACAACAAATTCCATATCATGTGTAATTGTAATCACTGTTTTATGATTTTCCGATAAATAGTTAATAATATTGCCTAAACGTTTAAGTGATTCCCTGTCTTGTCCAGCAGTAGGTTCATCGAGAATAATCACATTCGGATCCATTGCCAATACCGCAGCAATGGTTATAAACTTCCTCTTTGAATAAGGTAAATTATAAGGATGTTCCTGCAATGACTCGGTTAATCCGCAAATGTCAGCAGCATCTTTTATCCTTTCTTCAACTTCACTAGCCCCCAATTTCTGATTTTTCGGGCCATATGCAATCTCTTTATAAATCGTGTCCTGAAAAATCTGGTCGTCAGGATTTTGAAACACGTAACCAACCATTCGGGAAATCGCCGCAGTTGTTCTTCCCTTAGTAGAGACACCATCCACTAACACGTCACCTTTTGTTGGTGTTAACAACCTATTCATTAGTTTTACTGTTGTCGTCTTCCCCGCACCATTCTGCCCGATAATGGCAACAGATTCCCCTAATTCGAAATCAAGATTAACATCTTGGACAGCTTCATAGCCGTTCGGATAGGCGTACGAAACATTTTTCAAAGATAAAAAAGCCACTTATACCTCACCATCCTTTTGCAAGCCTTCATAGACTTCCTTGACTGTTAATGGTATCAGATTTGTTGTTTTCATATTCGTATCCTTCGCTTTTTTTATATAATATAATGCGACTTGCGGCAGCTGTCCGCCGTACTGCAATACCATCGGATTAGACAAAATTTCCTTTACGGGACCTGTCATAACAAGCTCCCCTTTATTCATTAATAATGTTTCATCACAATACTCCGCTAATAAATCCACCTTATGCTCCACAAGCAAAATGGTCTTGCCTTGGTCTTTTAACAGATGAAGGATTTTAAAAATATCTTCACTGCTTTTGGGATCAAGTTGTGAGGTTGGCTCATCTAAAATAATAATTTCTGGATCCAATGCAATCATTGACGCTATGGCCACCCTTTGTTTTTGACCGCCTGATAATTCAAACGGATTTTTATCAGCCAAATCATCTAGCTGAAACATTTCTACAAGTTCATCAACCTTTTTTATCATCCGATTGCGCGGGATGCCTATATTCTCCATACCATAGGCAAGCTCCTCATAAACATTATCTTTTACCCCAGATAATTGGGTGAAAGGATTTTGAAATGAATAACCGATAATGGTTGCAAGGTCACCGATGTTATAGTCATTAATATGTTTCTCTTTGATCGTTACCTCGCCTGTTAATTGACCTTTGTACAGCCCCGGAATAAAGCCCCTGATGATATTGCAGATTGTTGTTTTTCCTGACTCATTCGCACCCATTAAGCCATAAACGCGTCCTTTTTCAAACGTAAAGGAAACATCGCGAATCGCTTCCTTTTCATCTAAAGGATATTTATAACTAATATTTTTTAAAGATATAATACTCATGACAGTATCCTCCAAACTATATAACCGATTAAAATTAGCACGCAAAATGTCACAATCATATAATCAGCGGGTTGTTTTTCTAGTTCGTAAATAGATGTCTTTTTTGCTTGGGAAGAAAAAGCACGCGATTCCAATGCCAGCACCCTTTCCTCAATTTGCTGAATAGATGATAGAACCAAAGGGCCGATCATTGGAACAAACGCCTTCAACCGAACGATTATCTTTCCCTCTGTTTCGGCTCCCCGTGACTTTTGGGCATCCGTAATCGTTTTAGACAAATTTAACATTTGCGGAATAAGCTGAATGGTAGAAGCTATCACAAAGGTCACTTTCCGGGAGACCCCTGATTTCTCCAAAGCATAGATGATATCCTTTACACTTGTTACCTGGAAAAACCAAATAATACATGAACTAATCGCAACAATTTTGGATGTCATACTTAAACTTGTCATCAAGCCCATCTGCGAAAAGTGAATAAAGCCCCAAATTTTCTCAGAATCATCATTAACAATAATAAAAACCTGGAGAATAAAAATAAATAACACAAGAATAAAAATCGATTTTATAAACGTGGTTAAAAAATTAACAGCTGTTCCGGAAAAAACACTGATGATTAAAATAAGCGGAAGAACCATATATTGCATTGTATATCCGGGTGTAAACATACTTAATAAAATAATTAGTATGATAAACGCAAACTTAGATGAGGGATACAGCTTACCTATGCGGCTATCCATTGACATGCACCCCTTTCTTAATATAAGGCTCACCGTAATTTAACTTAATTAAAAATCTGTCTGGAACCCTTCTAATAATCAGCCAGCTAATACCAAAGTTTATAATGGTATTAATAGAACCTGTAATTAAATTTGTAGACACAATGGAATTCCATAATTCTTTACCCGTAGCTAGAAATGTTGCTGTAAGTAAATCTGTTCCTGCACCAGTTACTCCACCAAATAGAAAAACAGTAACGATGGCCGCAGGAAAGGCTGCCACAATTGTTAAAAGTACACAAGAAATAATAATGCCAAAAATATTTGTATAAAATCTCCACTTTGATAAATATCCTGATACAATACCGACACTCATCGAGACAACACTAAACCCTATTGCAATGGGATTAATCATCCCGTTTACAACGTTTCCCAGTAAACCTGTCAGTAATCCAACCCATGGCCCTGCAATCATCGATACCATAATGGTACCTATTTGATCAATAAAAACCGGAAGCTTTAAAATAGTCGATAGTTGATAACCCACTACATTCAATGAAACACCCACTGGAATCAACAACAGTGCCAGCAATGAAAAATCGTACCTTATCCCTCTTTTCATCTTTCCGCTCCTTTTAAAGATTACAAAATCTGTAATGTGTAAATAGTATTCCACATAAAAATATAACTTCCTCAAATACCAGCAATAAACAACCTTTTAAGCGTTGTCATTTATTTATAAAACTGGATATTTGGGATTAAATTTAGTATATCGTCTTCAGTAAAAGGCAAGAAAGGACAGATGTCCCTTCAGACACTATTTCAATCCTAAAAGCGAACACAAAAAATCCGAACTATTATCAAATCCTCCAATAAGATTTGTTTTTTAGTTCGGATTCCCCTTTGCAAGTGTTATATACTCTATAATGATTTACCCTTTATGTTCCGGCATCGTCAATAATCCATATAAACTATACTCTGTTTCATTTTCTCATATTGCTGTTTTGACATGGTTAATTTTCGATCAGTGCTAGATACCTCATTAAGTTTTTTTAATTTATTTATGCTTCTGCCAACCGTTCGAACACTTACCCCTATTTGGCTGGCAATATCCTTATAATAATTATTTATACAAACGGACTCTGTTTGTCTCCTGTTATTTTCATAGTATAGAATTAAATAATATCTAAGACGGTCAATACCTTTATAGTGGTAAAGGATCCCATCATTTCCAGACCTACTATATAAGTCTTCGGCTAATAATACAGAACATCTTCTTAAAAGCGATAAATTAGACATAATCAGCTGGTAAACGAATGCTGAATCTACTCTGAGTACAGTTACCTCTGTTAAACATGTTATTGTTGCAATGTATTGCTCTTTCCTGGAAAGCACCTCCAGCAACCCGATATTTCCATTTGTTTTATCTACCTGAAAATAACTATAATCCCTTCCATCCTCATAATCCCTTAATCCAATAGCTATGCCCTCTTTCATGAAATAGACATTATTGGGAAATTCCCCTCTGGAAATGATCACTGAATTTGGTTTAAAAACTAACTCTGTCCCATGTTCACCTATAAAATCAGAAATAACGGAGAAATTAAGTTTTGTCTCAACCGCATATTTCTCCCACATCTTTTTTAAGTCCATCCAACTTCTCTCCTGTATCTTTACAGTGATTTATAATTTGTAAAATACTTAACTAACAAAGCAGATATACTTTTACAAATTATAACGTGGCAAATGGCCTTTTTCAAAAGTAATGTTTTCCTTTGTTACGGCAGTTTTATATACGCTGGTCGGTAAAGACTCACTTATCCAATCGGGTAAATCCCCTTTTTCAATTACAGAAACTACTAATTACAGAATCAAAATCCTCACCAGTCATAAATGTTTCCCTATTTATGAAAAAATGACTTGAAGTCACCATCATCCATGAAAAGGGCATTTCGGCAATTTCCGTGGCTCCACCAATTTCAACCCATTCTCTCCCGACTTAGCAGTGATCTCGCCCAGTTCCTTTCACTCGACAATGAGCAAGAGCCCCCCGCCCAACTCCCACCCAAACTTAAGTAATTTATAAGCCCACAACGACATAGTATATATCGTCAAATCAATTTTGACGTCTCTTAAGTTTGCCTAATGCCATAACCCAAGACAAAAAAAGTTAAAAATGAATGAAAAACGGGAAATAAGAAGAATGAGGGCAAGTGACTTCGCAAAAGTAACAGATGTTCCCGTCCCACCATATACCAAAAGAGGGAACTCCATTTTAAAAAAGTAAAATGATGAAAGGATTTCTACATATACCCTGTAGATGTCCTTTATTTAACGGAAGATAGATTATGAGACAAGGTAGGAGTACTGCATATGCCTAACGAATACACTTCAAGACAAGAACGACGGAAACAACAGAAGAAAACAGGATCACATCGACAAAAAAGAAGCTGGTGGAAATGGATTCTGCTCAGTTTGTGTGCGGCTTTTATACTTGTGGTAATCGCATGCGGTATCACGATCGCTATCATGCTCCATGATGCACCAACATTGAAAGCAAGTGATCTACAGACGCCGCAGTCCACACGGATATATGATCAGGACGGAAAACTTGTCAGTACGTTATTTCACGAGGAAAATCGCATCAAAATCGATATCGACAATGTTCCAAAAATGGTAAAAGACGCTGTCATTTCTATAGAAGACAAAAGATTTCACGATCATCGTGGTATTGATATCCGTCGTTTGTTCGGGGCGGTGATTGCCAATATCAAAAACGGCTGGGGTTCAGAAGGTGGTTCGACCATTACACAACAAGTTATCAAACGGAGTGTCCTATCACCGGAAAAAACCTTGAAGCGAAAAGTACAAGAAGCATGGCTTGCTTCACAATTGGAGAGGAAATACTCGAAAGATCAAATTCTAGAAATGTATTTAAACAATATCTATTTCGGACACGGAGCGTATGGCATAAAAACAGCTTCTGAAATATATTTCGGCAAGGATCTTTCCGAATTAAATTTGTCGCAGGTAGCCTTGCTCGCCGGCCTGCCAAATGCGCCAAGCGCTGACGATCCTTTCAAGCATCCTGAACGGGCAAAAGAACGCCGCGACCAGGTATTGTCGGCAATGGTAAGCAACCATTTCATTTCCAAACAGCAGGCTGAAAAGGCCAAAGACAAACCGATCTCAGAACTTCTTAGAAAAGAAGAAAAAAGGCAGGAGAACAACGACCCTTATAATGCTTTTATCGATACGGTATATGAACAACTGGTCAACCAAAAAAAGATCGTCTCTGAAAAAGAGTTTTACCAAGGCGGGTTGAAAATCTATACGACGCTCGATTCAAAAGCACAACAAGCTGTCTATAACTTGATACGATCAGAGGATATCCCCTATCCCGATGAAAATTTTGAAACAGGGATCTCGCTTGTAGATACGAAAACGGGTGCCGTCAAAGCCGTCGGAGGTGGGCGCCATTTCGAAGCGATCGGATATACCAATTACGGCTCTGATGTCCAAAATCAACCAGGTTCAACGATCAAGCCAATTTTGGATTACGGTCCAGCGATTGAATACTTGAAATGGCCGACATCCCACATACTGCGTGACGAGCAATACCAGTATAGCGACGGAACACCAATCAATGAATGGGATAACGAATACTGGGGTGATATTACCATACGGCGTGCTTTGGAATGGTCGCGAAATATTCCTGCCCTGAAGGCATTGCAGGCTGTCGGAAAAGACAAAGCACAAGAGTTTGCTTCAGAGCTGGGTATCGATATTGATCCGATCTATGAATCGGCTGCGATTGGCGGTTTTGACGGCGTTTCCCCCTTACAAATGGCGGAGGCTTATGCTGCATTTGGTAATGGCGGTACCTATCACGAACCATTCACGGTTAAAAAAATCGTTTTCCCGAGTGGAAAGGAATGGAAGCCAGAACCAAAGTCACATGATGCAATAAATGATTATACTGCCTATATGATCACCGATATGCTCAAGACTGTCATTTCAAGCGGAACCGGGACACAAGCAAACATCCCTGGAATACCTGTGGCAGGAAAAACCGGATCGACCAATATTCCGAAAGAGATCCAAGACCAATACGGGCTCGGGGATGGTTTGCTTGATTCGTGGTTTGTTGGATATACGCCTCAATATTCCCTTGCTATTTGGACCGGTTACCCGTCGTTAAAAAATAAAGACGGCGATGTACAATATATCCGATACGACGGCACACAGAATATTGCTATGCAACTTTTTCGGAATCTAATGTCCGAAATTTCGGATCCGAATATGGGTGATTTCGAGAAACCGGATACGGTGATCTCTATTGGCTCGGAACTGTATGTACGGGGTACACAGCAAGATCAACAAACCGAGGAACAAGCGGATCAAGGAAAAAACGAGGAAAATCAAAAACAGGAAGACAAACAGGACGAGGAACAAACTAATCAAGAAGAAGACAAGGAAAAACAAAACCAAAAAGACGAACAGGACGAGGAACAAGCCGATCAAGGGAAAGATCAGGAAAACCAAAAACAAGAAGATAAACAAAACGAGGAACAATCTAATCGAGAAGAAAACAAGGATAACGAAAAACAAGAAGACGAACAGAACAAGGAACAACCTGATCAGGGAAATGACAAGGGAAATCAGGACCAAGAAGATGAACAAAAGAATAAAGAGGACGATCACGGTAACGGAGGCGATAACGACAACGGGCAAAATGACAAGGATAAGCAAAAGGATGATGATAGCGGAAGCGATGGTGAAAACAATAGCTCCTAAGAAAAAAATAATGGTTGATCGGGTTTGTCAATAAAGTGAGTAAATTAAACTGAATTGTGTAAGTAAGAATCGGACGCGTCTTTACTTACACATTCAAGTTTCGGAGTAAAAAAAGCGGGACCAGATCCCACATGTAGATCCTGGTCGTCTGTCATTGCACTTTCACTTGAGTTAATCGCACCTTTTTTATTACCCATAAACTTGCACTCGCTTCTAAACCCGGCAGTCACTCTATCTATTAATATCAGATGTCGCTGATAAAAAAATATGAATAAAGAATTCCATCAGCAGGATACCTATGCTATCAAAGGCAACATCCAACAGATGCCCATCCCTGGAGAAATAGGGTTGAATCAGCTCGGAAACCACGGCAAGTCCCAAAGTGATCCAGACAGCTGTTTTCAACCTTTTGATACCTAGAAAGATAGATAACAACCACATTGCAAACATAAGAAGGTGCCCAACCTTTTGTATCAATAAATTCGGACTAAGCTCATATATTTCGAAAAAAACAAAATCTGGATGTGATGTCATGTGTATATCCAATGCACTGTGAGAAAGTAGTGCATTTATATCTGAAGTGAACAAAAATGCTGCCATTATTAGCGACCATCCACACATAAAAATAATCCTCAACGCTACCATCCCTTTAAATAAACATACTGATGGAAAATATAATGTAAAAAAAACCCACTCTATCATCTATTTTATATTTATTCTAATTAACTTGCCAAATGGTGTTACTTCGGCAAATACAAGCCTTGTTTCACCTTTAGATATGGTTTATCAGTCTCCGGGTCTATACCTGTTACAGGTCAACCGGTTTCCCCTTGTCAACCCATATGGAAAAATCGCTATCGAACTTGCAACATGTTTTAAACATTATCCCAAGAGGAATCCTTTTACTAAGACATGAAAACGAAAGGATGAGAAACATGTTGGAAGTTAAAGGACAGGAACAGGGTGCGTTGTTGGAGATTACCACACAGGGTACAGCCACACAAGAGGATTTACAGAAATTCAAAGAAGCAATACGTATGAAAATACTGCAGGAGGAACCGCTCAACATCTTGTTTATTTTCAAAAATATAGAAGGTATCACACCCAAAGGACTAATGGAAGATATGAAAACTTTTCCATATATGAAAAGCATCAAAAAAGGCGCCATTGTTGCGGATGACACGTTTACAAAAGTGGATGCAACCATTGCAAATATCATCCCTGGAGTAGAAGTCGCCCAGTATTCACCGGGCGAACTGGAAACAGCAAGAAAATGGTTGGCGGAATAAGATAATCGACACTCGGATAAGTCTTGGGATTAGCTCCTCTTATCCGGGTTTCTTTTTGAAACAGGACAAATTTGCATTAAAAGAATAATACTCATCCTCCATTAATGTGGCCCTAAAAAATCCCCGCTTGACTAAATTATTATTTGTCTGCAGTAGTAACCTAAAAGTCCCGGCAACCATAAATGATAACACCTCCCCCGCAGCTGATCATCCAACTATACTATCCGGTTTGAAGTGTTCATATTCCATTTTCTCTTATACCTGCAATGCAAGCGTCAAATAAAAAAGGAGGCAAAAACAACAATTAATTGCTTTTACTTCCTTATCAATGGTCCAAATACTTTTCCAGTGCTTCATAATCATTGTGCTCTGTTAGTATGCTTATTGCCCAATTATATGGAGATTCATGAAACCCCATTTTGTCCTTGATTAAAGATGCTTCTACTTCAGACCTATTTATTAAATCCATAGCTTCATCTTTACTTTTACCGAACTCATTAATCAATTCATTGGAAATACGATTAATGATTAAATTAATCTCATTGCGAAGTTCCGGACCATTATTTATATTTAACATTGTATCACCTCCAATATCTCTAAATATCTAGCAGCTTCGTTTGTTAATACAGCCAATTGATTTTTATTATTATATGCTTTTATATCTTTATAATTCACTGATACTAAACCACCATCAGCAACTGGACCATAAATCCAATCCAAATTAATTTTAGTTTGCAGGTTATCTTGCCGCATATTCCAAACAAAATGTTTCCAATCATTGTCATTAAGTTCATAGATTTTATAATTTAATTGTGCCCATTTAATTAAATCCTTAATCCCAAACTTAAGAACAACTGGTTTGAAGTCCTTTTTCATTCCAAGAAAATCTCCAATGGTAACACCGGATATTTCTAAAATTCGTTTATTCGGAAGGACTGGTCTATCGGTTCTGCGTTCTGCCCATTCCTTGGCTTGGTCAAAACTGTTTGTTAAATAAAAACCGGGTCCGAAATCAACCCCACCTTTTTTCCTCGGAAATATCTCTATCCCATGTTTAGCGATACTGTCGGAGTATAAATTAATTGTTCCATGATACAATGGAAGATTCGATTCATAATGAATATGCAATAGTCATAACCCCAATCAGAATCCACCTAGTTAAATTATAACATGGATTCATTAACATTTCATTAGATCTGGGTAACCGCTCTCTTTCAATACCAGAAATTAATAGTAACTCCACCTGTCTGCAGTAACCCTCCATCCCATTTGAACCAATACTTGATACTACAGTCGCCATCGTTTCACAACCTTTTGTGTTTGTTATCTATACGATAAGTCAGATTGATAGGAAGGTCAAAATGCTAAAATTGATTTTTTTCTCCAAAATTACATGATTATAGGACTTAAATATAACAAAAATTAATTTTGACAAAGGTAAGTAGGGTAAATCAGCTTAAAATAAACATCAAAATTTAATTTTAATCTATTTAAAGGAAAAAGCTGTTCCATAGGAAGGTTATACTAGAATAACGCTAACCTTATGGAACATTGGATTAAACAACATCGATTGCATTCGACAAAACTCAGGAAGGACCCTTACTTTAGCGTACCTGGGCAAGCTCTGTTGCACATTAAAGTACGTCATTACTTTCGTTTCTTCCTCTGTTTCTGCTTTTCCCATGAAATGGAACTCAAGGGTAATAGAATAGCACATCGCAATCCCTTATATCTTCATTTAGGTGATAGACGGTGTACCCGTTTGTTCCACCCTGGCATCAGCCCATCTTGGCTCTTGTCCAGCTCCTGTCTTTTCCTGCAGTCATAAGTGTCAGTCTACTCGCATTGGTCTTCTATGGTTCACGCCCTTCGCACTAGATTCCTTGCATTTTAGGTGGGGGCTCGCAACTGTATCAAAAGAAAGTAGTGGAACCCGTCCCCCTTGCTTCAAATTGAATGTATAGTCATTGGTGAGCCCGCAAAATAAATAAAACATACGCTACCATACCATGTGGCAACGTATGTTTATCCCTTATAGTGTTAACGTTAACAAAAACATCTGGAAAGAAAAAACAATCCTATTCACTTAATTACATCTTAAAAAAACATATTGGCAATTAGTAAACAAATTAAACCTACAAACCACATAAGTGTCGTTGGAACGGACCAAACCATAACTTGCTCTTTCACTTCTTTTATTCCTAGCATACGGTTTACTACCCAGAAAAAGCTATCATTAAAATAAGAGAAGATGAGTGAACCTAATGCAGCAGCTTGGGCAGCAAGTGCCATATTGACATCTAATTGCGCTAAAATTGGTGCTGAAATCGATGCTGCTGTAATCATAGCTACCGTACCACTTCCTTGAACTAAACGAACAAGACTAGCGACAAGGAAAGGTATTAAAATTGCTGGTAATGGTAAGTCAGCAATTTGCCCAGCGATATAGTCCCCTGTTCCACTTTCACGTAGTACATTTCCAAGCGCCCCACCTGCACCTGTAACAAGCAGAATGATACCAGCATCCTGAATTCCTTTTTCCATTACTTCAAGTGTTTCTCTACGACCTAATCCGCCAGTAAGTGCGTAGATGGAGATAATTACACCTAGGGCAACGGCAACAATTGGTTGACCTAAAAAGTATAGAATTCCATAAAATCCTTCTGTTAACTCTAAAGCTGACAGTGTTGTGTTCAAGAAAATGAGAATAATTGGTATAAGAATCGGCAGTATTGATCTTGCAAACGACGGGAGATCTTTTCCTCGTTCATTGATAACTTCTAACAAGTCTGGATATGAAGCTTGTTTCTCGGGTCTAGTATATCCGGATTCTGAATCATCAGGAATTTGATAAATTTTCTTTCCTAACCATTTCGCATATAGAACCCCTACAATTATAAGAGGGATAGCAAACACCATACCCAATGCAATCATAATACCAATGTCGACTCCGAAAATCCCTGCTACCCCTAATGGACCTGGTGTAGGAGGAACTAATGAGTGTGTAATAACAAGTCCAGCTGCTAATGCGACACCGATAGAAATAACTGATTTCCCTGTCTTTCTAGAAAGCGTTTTAACTAAAGGGTTTAAAATAACAAAAGCTGAATCAACAAAAATTGGAATAGAAATAATATACCCAGCTATTGCCATCGCCCATTCTTCTTTTTTCTGTCCAACAAATTTTATTAACGAGTAGGCTAATGTCTCAGCGGCTCCTGTTACTTCAAGAATCCGCCCCATCATAACACCAAGTCCAATTACAATCCCAATAGATGCCAGCGTACTCCCGAATCCTCCTGAAATAGCGCCAGCTACATCCCCGGGAACCATACCACCAACAATACCTGCAATCGAAGCTCCTACAAGAAGTGCTATAAAAGCATGTATTTTCGTTTTTAAAACTAACAAAATTAATACAACAATCCCTAGTATAAGTCCAGTAACCATTTGTGTGCCTGAAACTGCATCCATATCTTTACTCCCCTTTATTTGTAAGTGCTTTCATCCCATCGTGTAAAAACCAAGGACGGATGTTATCCATCCTTGGTTTTACATACTACAATCCGTATTTTTCTATAAAGTATTTCTTGTAAAATTTGGTGCATATTGAGCAGCAAGCATGATGCACTCTTCCATACTTACACTTTCAGCAATATTTTTACCTGCAATATCAAATGCAGTACCGTGATCGACAGATGTCCTTAAGAACGGTAATCCATTAGTGATCGAAATAGTCCTGTGAAAGTCCGTCATCTTAGCAGCGATATGCCCTTGATCATGGTAAAGAGAAAGCACAGCATCATACTTTCCATTTAATGCTTGGAAAAATACGGAATCAGCTGGAACAGGTCCTTCTGCATTAATCCCATCTTTTAAGGCAGCTTCAATACCCGGTTTAATTTCTTCTACCTCCTCCCATCCAAATAATCCGCCTTCCCCACTGTGAGGATTTAGGCCAGCAACAGCGAATCTTCTACCTTCTACACCTAGCCGTTGAAGGGCCTTGTCACAACGGATTAAATAGTCATGAACTCTTTCTTTTGTCATCTGTCCAATAGCATCTTTTAATGATAAATGACGAGTTAAGAAGAAGATTCTCATTCCTCTTACTTCAAACATTGTTAGTGGGTCGTCTGAACTTGCTAGATCTTCAAGCATTTCCGTGTGTCCAATGTAAGGAACTTTTGCAGCTTTTAATGATTCTTTGTTTATTGGTGTTGTCGCAAGCGCTTTAACTTCACCTGCCATAGCCAATTCCACTGCTTTTTTAATATATTCAAAAGCTCCTTGACCACATTGTGCAGACACTTGGCCATACGCAAGTTTATCCATATCAATGTTATTTAAATTTATTACATCGACTGTACCTAACTCATATTTACCTTCAGCTGGTGAAGCCACTTCATTCACTTCTAAATTAGCATTCACAATAGAAATTGCCTTTTTGATTACAGCTGTATCACCAATTATCAATGGTTTACAAACATCATATATTTCTTTTTTTGTAAGAGATTTCATTGCAATTTCTGGTCCAATACCTGCCGGGTCACCCATTGGAATTGAGATTATTACTCTTTCAGTTGCCATATAAACTCCTCCTTAAAATTTTGCCTCCAAATATTTAACGCTCGTATAGATTGCTTTTTTATCTCCAGCCGTGCCACCTTTTGTGACTAGCGGAATCCCATCAAAATAACCCCCAATAAACTGGCCATAAGCCACACGAGATAGAACTTCATCTTTCAAATTAATTCCTTCTGCTAGCCCAACCGAACATAAGGAGGCAGTTACATCTCCACCACTAGAGAAACATCCACCAATTTCATACTTGCTATTTTGAATGACCATTCTAGTAATTTTCCCTAATCCATCAGCTATTCTTTTTGCTAAATAGTCCTGGCTAACACCCAGTTCTTTTGCTACTTCTTTAAGGTTAATTACTTTAGCCGTTGGAGAATCTGTAGTAATAATTAATATATCTTGCTTATCCATTTCCTCCATGGCCCTATTTATGACCCTTTCTACCTCCTCATCCCATGCACTATCTAAGGTAGCCAATTTTTCCGGATCTACATAAATAGGCTTGGAATTAGTTTTGTCCATTAGATAATGTAGCTGCATACTACTATTAGAGGTAACACTTCCCACCGTTACAATGATTTTTTTATCTGTTTTATGTTGGCGGGTATACACTCTAGAGTAGGTAGCCGTTAGTGGTCCTGAATCGGCTGGAATCATTTGATATTCTTTAATAGATTTCATAGCATTAGCAATAGCATCGATATCATCATTTGTTACGACATCTAAAACGATAATACGATTTCCTAACGCTATCTTTTCTCTAAGCGCTTGTTCAATTACATTTTCTCCAGCTAAGACCTTATCAAGATCAATGTGTGTAACTGGATATTTACTTTGCTTTTGAACAATTTCCGGTACATATGATTGTTTAACTGGTCTAACCGGATCCCTTCCTACATCTGTCGCCTGTACTGGCACACCATTCACTAATAGATAGCCTCCTGATGTAATTCTTCCTGAATCCGGAAAAGAAGGAACAACCACTGCTATAGCCTTTTCGCCAAGTTCAGCCAATAATGTATCAATCTCAATTCCAATATTCCCTCTCACCGTACTATCAATGCGCTTACAAATGACATCTGCTCCCCATTTTGTAAAGTTTTCTAGTACTTTCCGGACTCTCTTTTGAGCAATATTTTCTTTGACATAACGACTATCTGTATCTATACAAACAGCGTTAAAAGGACCAGATATGGGTGGTTGGTCAAAATACACCATTGTAGCTGCCGAAAAACCTTGCTTCGTAAGCCTTACTCCTGTTGCATTTGCACCTGTTAAATCATCTGCAATAACCCCGATTTTCAAAAGGTACCCTCCCTTCAGGTTTGATAACTGTCAAGTACTCTTTTAATTTTTTTTCCATTACATTATTTACCCCATCATCCGTAATCACGCCATTAATCAATGAAAGATCACAAACTTTGGCGAAAGATTTTTGGTCAAATTTGCTCGAATCGACTACTAACCATGTAGTTTCTGCTGCTTTTATCATTAACCGCTTTGCGGATGCCTTTTCAAAAGTTGGTACCGTGACCCCCGCTTCCAGATCAACAGCATGTGCCCCAAGGAAAAATAAATCAACATGCAAATTTTCAAGGGTATATTCTGTTAAAGGACCAAATAATGTCCCGATATTATTTTGAATCTCCCCACCGGTCACAATTACTTTTGCCTCACTATCCATTAGTTCAGCTGCAATTTTTATATCATTTGTAACTACTGTTATGTTCTGTTTATCTTTAATCCGTTTTGCAATTTCAAGAGTCGTTGTTCCTGAATCTAATAAAATGGTTGAATGGTCTTGAATATAGTTCAACGCAATTTTGGCAATTTCCCTTTTTTCGTTACTGAATTTTCCTTCTTTTGCTTGAAAAGGTGTTTCAAGAACCGTGGGCTTATTCAAAATTGCTCCCCCGTGAGTCCGTATGACCTTCTCATTCTCCTCTAAATAAGTCAAATCCCTACGAATGGTCATTGCTGAAACATTTAATTGCTCCGCTAATTGATCAATATCTATTTTTTCACTTTTACTTAATAGGTCTAAAATCCATTTTCTGCGATCTACCGGTACCATTCCTATCACCCTTGTTATTTTTAAACATTTTGTAATTATATTATGTTCATTTATAACACTTTTGTCAAGAGATTAAATTTAAATTATGTTTATAATTAACAAATTGATAGAATGAGAGAAGATGTGAGGTCAGGATATTTTTCCTTTTCCGTGGCTTTAAGCTACTCTCTTCAGCTTTCTTCCCCCTAACTCTCCCAACAACCACTCATCCGTCATCACAACTGCTCCAGATCCTTTACCCGCTCCTTCTCCTTCCTTCCGCTTCTGCTCCAAAAACCACTCCGGCACAACCTCATCCTTAGCACCATAACCCCGATCACGCCGCCCCTGACTGTACTGATTCCGAAACGCCATTTCATTAACCGCGGGCCCCACTGTAGCAATGCCCTTCTTTGCCCACTGCAACAATATCCTCTTTGAAAAACGACAATGGCCTCGTTCCGTTCCAATCAATATTCATCACACGCAGCACTAATTTCTCCCAAATGTCATTTATCCAATCGACAATGTCATCCTGAACATATGAACTAGCGACACTAAAATTTTCCTAATAGAAACGGATCGCGTCTGTTGTAGTTGGTTTGTTTTGTATTGTCTTGTTTTGTTTATCTTTTTGTTTAAACGTTGTGGGAGTCTAACCCCAAAACCTCCACATTAGCCAAATCAATCACCCCAAAAAGCGTCTCCCAAGGCGTGTTCATTCTATCATTCCAACTTGATAATAGGTTTTAAAAAGGGAGAAATCGGGTTGGAAGACAAAGAGCTTGAAAAACTGCTTGCCCTTGAATTAGGAAATCACATACGATACAGAAGGAAAAAAGTAAAGGAATTAACAATGGAAAGACTCGCTGAGATAGCTGATATCGATGACAAAAGCTTGGGAAAGAATGAACGCGGCGAGAGGCTTCCGAAAATAACGACTCTCTATAAACTAAGGAAACACCTCGGTATCAGTGTTGACTCGGTAATAGATCAGATCATAATTGAAGAAAACAAACGAAACTAGACTAAAACCGATCTATCCCTAATCCGTGTGATGTCAAAAAAACCATTGTTACCACGCCTTTCCCACCCATAGAAAGCCTGTATCCACGAAACAGATTCATTCTCCTCACAAATTCCAACACCTGCCCCCCACCAAAAGGAGTGATGCCCATGAAGCAATTCAAATACATGTAAACCCCATTCCCATGACACCATTTGCCACTGAAACGTCACATAAGCTTCTTTATTCCTTGGAAAAAGTAGAACATCCCAGCTCCCTGTTTCTGAATCCTTTCTTTTTAATAAAATTTCCAAAACACATATCAACCGTCAGATCCCGCAACACGATAATAATGACAACTTGCCTGCCAGTAAATCTATCAAAAAAGGGGAATTCATATGGACAATAAAATACCATTCGAAGTGATCTTCAAGCAAAATGAAAGACGAATCTATTATCACCTTCATAAACTGAACATCCACGATCCGCATCACGATTATTTTCAGGAAGGCCTCGTTGCGATGTGGAATGCCTATGAAACATATCAGCCTGACAAAGGCCCAATGGCTACGTATTTTAACTTTACCATCCGCAACCGGCTAATTGACAAGATCCGCAAAGAAACAAGGATAAAGCAAAACGAACAGCAAGTCCTGCTTAAGCAAATCCCGCAGGTCCGCGACGGAAACTATCTCCGGAGCAAAGAATCGACCAATCATCCGCTTCCCCATCTCTCGGAGCTTCCGCTAACCGACCCTTCCCTTTGGAAAGAGCTTGAATCCCGTCTTACCGAAAACCAATGGAAATGGGTGTATTATTACATCGCCTGCGACATGTCCGTAAAAGATATTGCAATTCAGGAAAATACCACCGTTGAGGCAGTGAAAAGCTGGGGAAAACAGGTCAGAAAAAAATTATGCAATGAAGCATTTCGTAAATCTCTTTAGCCTTATAGAACATCCACAAGCAGCAAGTCGCTCTCCCGCTTGACGGAGCCCATAACCGCCACCGTCTTCACTATGTATCCAACTAACGCTTCCCACTTCATCATGGTTTTGAACAATCAAGAAATACAAACTGGATTCTCATGGGCGGTGATGGCTCCTTTTCACATGCGTTGCATCTGTTTCGGGCGGCGTGCAATTCTACTAAAAATTTTTTCAAAAACACACATCTAATGGAGGAAAAAATATGAATTACATAAAAGAACTGAATGCATTTTATAATCAAGTCCTTATTAACCCACTTTCCGGATCAGCTATGACTCTCTGGAACGCGCTAATGCATATAAACAATTTATGCGGATGGAAGAAAGAATTCACTGCTTCCGTTTCTCTTTTGCATCTAAAATCCGGAATCAAAGGAACCACGTTTAAGCGGGCACGGGATGAACTGCAGAAGAAAGGATATATCCGTTTCACATCAAGAGGCGGAAATCAGGCAGCAATCTATCAGATCATTTCCCAGCAGCACAATTCAGAGCAAAGTGATACCCCTGTTCAAACATTTTTATGTCGAGCCCCAAACAGAAACGAAAACGCCGCATCATCAAACAACACCCAACACCACCGTTATCTCTGCCGAAGCCCACGCGCCGGAGAACAATATGGCATTAAGTGTGGCTGATTATACGGGAGTCAACACGGACGGCAATGTGGACCACAGTCCGGCCCCATTATATAAACAAAACAATAAACCAAACCAAACAAATACGAAACAAACAACAACTGCAGACGCTATCCGCTTTTACCAGGAAAATTTCGGTGTGATTCGTTCGTTTGTTGCTGAGGAAATGAATAGTTGGATCAAGGACGTAGGAAATCCGCTCGTTTTGCATGCCATGAAACGGGCCCTGGAGCAAAATAAGGCAACATGGAGCTACGTAAAGGCAATACTGAGGGCATGGGACAAAAAGGGAATTACAACCATTAAACAAGCGGATGCCGATTCAAGGGCGTTCAGGAATAGGCAAAAACGCAGACCCTATCATGAGAATGGCACCAGAGAAGCAGTTGTTCCGGATTGGTTTATCGAGCGAAAACACAAGCAAGCACAAATGAGAAAGGCAAAACCGCCCAAACCGAAACCGGACCCGGCTGCCGAGGCTAAGGAACGAGAGGAATTTGATAAGCTGCTGGCAGAGTTTAGGGGTGGTCGGAAGTAATAGAAAAGGGATCGGGGACAGATGCACTGTCCCTTTTGAACAAGTAATAGCGGATGAAGCGGTATTTCGTAGTTAGCAAATTGTAATGGCGGTACATAAATACATGTCCACAATCATTCTATTTTCCGTTCCCTAAACACTGCACTGCCTCACCTGGCTTCACCTTTTTCTCTTCTAATTCGATCAGCGCCACTACCTCCAGCAAAGAATAAACAGCATCATTCTTTGTATATACCTGATCGTCTATCAAGCTGCATATGGTTTGAATGATTCTGTTTTTCATGTCGGTTAGGGTCCATTTTGTGTGTAGTTCGTTTAGTAGGTTATGTTGGGTTACCTCTAGCTTTTCCATGTACCGATCCCTCCCCATATTTTTAAAATCTGTACTTATATACGTACAACTATTGGTTATATTATATAGTACGCTTTTAAGTACAGTCAACCTTTAGTATGGAAATGAGGAAAAAGATTGGTTAAGGTAGAGATTATTCTAAATGAATTGCTAAGTCGATATGATTTAAGCATTAACCAGTTGCATTTGTTAACCGGAATTCGCCGGGCTACGCTAAGCGAATTGGCGAATGGAAAGCGGCAACGAATTCAGTTGGAGCATATTGAAAAGATTGCTAATGCGTTGGGAATTGAAGATATTAATGAGATTGTAAGGCTTAGTAGAATAAATGAATGGAACTGACAAACGGCTGTCGGAAGGGAAAAATGGTTTGAGTTCAAGCTTACAAACGAAAAGTACGCAGATACCATTCATCGCGTAATTTCATCTCCATCTCACTTAACAATCAACAAAAAGGATTTGGTTAAGGATTCTTGACTAAAGTTGTTCCTTCGTTGAGTGAACTCCCCCCACCCCATATGATTTTCGGGTGCTCTACTTGACAATCCATTGATCAAAGGACAGAAGTATTTACTAACATCGTCATATACTCGGTAATCTTAGTTTCAAGACACCTTAGAATTCTTTAATGTTAGATTATAGAGCTAGTAATATTATACTAAAAAGCCCGCAAAGGTTTTACAATCATATGCTTTTGCAGGCTTTTATTAAATTGCGTATTGGTTAAATTACCAAAAAGTTAAACAACTTTTTGTTTTATTTGAGATTTGGAATGACTTTTAGGTTTAACAATTAACCCGGTAAACTTACCTACTACAAGTAATAAAATCAATATTGCCAAGCTTGAAAGTCCAACGATTAAAGAATTACTTTTGATCATTAACACGGGAATAATTGATGTAATTAATCCTCCACCTAGAAAGGGACTATAGAATGGTGCTCTCAAAGCAAACCCCATGCTTGAATTCGTTTTCATTTCTGGGTCTGAAGTTCTTAAGAGCATTAATCCTACAGCGGTTACACCTGAATATGCTCCGTAATGTACAATTGCACTTTCAAACCAATTTTCGGGAAAAAACCTTTTTCCAAGGTAATAAAAGAACCAGAGCATAATAATCATAGTCACTAGAGTTAGAATAACCAACGGTATAGCAAATTCCAACACTATCGGAACTTTAATAGCCGCAACTGCTCCTATTATAAGAAAATCTAAAGCAATTCCTTGTATTCTATTTAATGTATTAACGTCAATCATATCGAAATACTTAGTTTCTGAAACTATTACATTTACTATTAACCCACCAATCATCGCTAATGGGAAAAGTGGTATACCCGGAACATATATTTCAATTGAGTATGGCATTCAATATGTACCAGCCTTGCAATCTTTTTTACCACTAAATGCGGAGAATTTTACCACCTTTTGCGGAAGTCTTTACCATTTTATCGACTCCTGTATACTTAATGTGCATGCCAACCGGCATGACATTAGGAATACAGGAGGTTTTTTATGTTTCCATATCGACAGATGCTGGAATTATATGACGAGGAAAGGAGTTTACGAAATATCGCAGCGATGACTCGCCATTCACGACAAAAAGTCACAGAAGTCATACGATTAGCGGAAAAAAGGGGATTGAAATGTCCATTAGATGAAGAAATGACAGATTCTTGGATTGAAGATTTTCTCTATCCTGAGAAAAAACTGGAAGCTTCAGGTCGGCAAATGATTGATTTTGATTATCTGCATAAAGAGTTGGCCAAACCACATGTTACATTGACATTGCTTCATGAAGAATATGTGAGGAAATCCGAGGAACAAGAAAAGATTCCCTATGCCTACCGGACATTCACGGAGCATTACCATAACTTTGCCCAAAAATATAAAGCAACCTTGCGAATCAAACGGAAACCAGGGGAATTGTTAGAAGTAGATTGGGCAGGTTCTACTTTATTTATCATTGATCCCGATACAGGGGAAAAAGTGAAAGTGTATGTATTTGTGGCAACTTTACCATGTTCGCTGCTTTCCTATGTCGAAGGTTCTTTATCCATGGATTTAGCGTCTTGGATAAAGCTTCATCAACACACGTTTGAATACATGGGAGGAAGCACTCAAATCATTGTTCCAGACAATTTAAAGACAGGAGTGACCAAACATACCCGCAAAGAACTGGTGTTAAACAAAACATACGAAGAAATGGTCCGCCACTATCACTCGGTGGTCATGCCAGCACGCGTGCGTTCACCAAAGGATAAACCGAATGTAGAAGGTTCCGTGAACACGGTGTCAACCTGGATTATTGCCGCATTAAGGAATACTCAATGTTTTACGATAGAGGAAATAAACCAGGAGATTCGAAAGAAACTGGAGGAGTTTAACCACCGGCCTTTCACAAAAAAAGAAGGCTCCCGTTGGTCAGCATTTATAGAAGAAGAGAAGTACGCCCTTACTCCTCTTCCCGCTAAGCCCTACCAGATGTCTGAGTGGCGAACAGCCAAAGTGCAGCCTGATTATCATATCTCTGTAAAAAGTATGTTTTACTCCGTTCCCTATGAGTATATAGGAAAACAAGTCGATGTGAAAGTCTCAGATGAGGCGATTGAAGTTTATTTCAATTACATGAGAATCGCTTCTCATCCAACACTGCATGGGAAATACGGGCAATTTTCTACTGTACATGATCATATGCCGGATAATCATAAACTTTACGTGGAACAAACACCGCAAGACGCATTGGATTGGGCGGAGAATATTGGAGAACATACGCTATTTGTGGTGAAGTTTCTATTGGATAGCTACGAAGTTGAAAAACAAGCAATGAAGTCCGTCTTTGCCCTAAAGAAACTGGAGCGTACCTATACTGTTTATGAAATCGAACGTGCGTGTAAAATGGTGCATGAAATCACGAATCGACCAACCGTGAAAAGTATTCAAACACTTATCAAAAACAATAAAAAAGCAGACTCAGAGAAAACTTTCACACAGAAGAAAGATAATGTGCAAAATAAGCACGGTTTCACTCGCGGGGCTTCTTATTTTGGAGGGAAAAATAAATGAATCAACAGAATATAGATAAACTAAAAGCATTGAAACTATCAGGGATGGCAGAAGCCTATGAAACTATTTCTACCAAGGGAGAAAATAAAGAGATGGATTTTGATACATTATTCGGCATCTTGATTGACCATGAGGAATCCCGGCGGAAAAGCAATAAAATCAATCGACTTCTTAAACAGGCAGCATTTCCTGAGTCTGCCTCTATGGAGGAAATCATCTACTATGAAGATCGAAAACTGGATAAGGATTTAATCTTACGTCTAGCCAGTGGCAGTTATATTCTGGATGGGAGAAATATTATCTTTAAAGGAGTGTCTGGAGCCGGGAAGTCTTGGATGGCTATCGCATTTGGTGTACAAGCATGCCGTCAATTCTTCAAGGTTCAATATACACGACTTCCAGATTTATTAGAAGCATTTAAAATAGCAAAATATCAACAGGATGACAGCTACACCAAATTAATGAAAAAGCTTCTGAAGGTTGACCTTCTTATTCTTGATGAATGGCTGCTTTATACATTAACGGATGAAGAAACAGCTCTCCTTCTTGAAGTGATTAATACAAGACGTCAGGCAAAACAATCCAATATATTCTGTTCCCAATTTGATCTTGATGGATGGTATGAAAAATTGGGAGGCGGAACCCTGGCAGAAGCCATTCTAGACCGGATTGTTCATGATTCTTATGATATTTTTATTGACGGAAAAGTATCGATGCGTGAACGTCTTGGTGTGCACCATCAAAAGAAAAACGATGAAGAGAACAGCAGCCTTTAATAAATACCAAGAATAAGAACAGAAAGGGAGTTTTAAATGAAGGATTACATGACAATATCAGAAACGGTTGATCTCTTACACAACTATGAGTTGGAATGTGATGAAAAAGATGTTAGGCAATGGATAGCTAAAGGTGAAATCGAAGCAACAGAATTTGAAGGGAACTACCATATTTATGAACCAGCTGTGTTATCTTTCTTGATAGATTTAAGTCGTGTTGGAACAGCCTATGAAAAAGGAATTGATGATAAAACCAAAATAGAAAGACTCGAGGAAATGGTGCAGGAGTTACAGAAAGAGATTGATAGACTGCGTTGTGAGAAATTAAAGCTTGAACTTCAATTAGGAATTCTTCCGTTTTAGTGTATAAAGAAATCCCCCCAAACAGTCGGGGGATTTCTTTATACATGTGGTAAAGTGTTCCGCAGTGAGTGGTACATCCCGCCGCAAAAGGTGGTAAAAAAGATCGCACAAGTGGTAAAAATAGTCCGCCGTACACATTCAATTGCTTTTTCCATAAACCAACCTATTAAAATCGCAATTGAAATCAAGCCTGCATGAAAAGCAAAGCTTTCAACCAGATCAGGATTAAGTGTATTTAGTGAGTTAGGTTTTTGTTCTTTTGCTTGAATCACATCAGATTTACTATTTTTGGCCATATCTTCAGGTTTTTTAATAATGGAAGTGTATCCTTTTTTAACACCATGATTAATCATGATAATACCCGAAATGATACCAATAACGATACCCATGGTAGCAGATGTAACTCCTAATGATGCTCCTTCGCTCCATCCTAAATCGTTATAAACTTCTGTCATTCCAGCAGCTGTTCCATGTCCTCCAGCCCATCCAACTTCAATAATTGATGCAAACATTTCATTTAAATCAAATAATGGTATTAAGATTAAACCGGCAACTATTAAAGGTATAGATAATTGTAGAAGACTACCTGTATAACTATACATTATATGTCTCGCTACTAGTTTAGTTGCCCCTGCGTGTTTTTGACGTTTCATCCCCATCAGCATTGGTGCAAAAACAATTGATATTAAGATACCTGCCAATGACCCCCAAGTACTAACCATTTCTGATGAAAATATCTTTACACCATATGGACCCAAAGCCAGTCCTATAAAACCTGCTATTAATGAAGCTGGTATAAAGTATCTTTTGAGTATTTTGAACCTTAATCTTATAAATGTGGCTAAAACTAGAAGTAAGCCCATAACGATAAAATAAAATAATAAATTGTTAAGTGTCTCAGAAGATATGGCTTCTGTTGGTATCATTCTTATTCCCCCTTTTTATTTATAGAAGGCAGATCTTAGATGTGAAATTTATGCTTTTAGACAAACGATGGCTTCCCATACATGTTAAATTCTATACCAATTTTTTCCTTCATTGCTTTTTCATAAATAACAGATGCTAACGCTACGTCCTGAATTCCCATTCCAACACTATTAAAATATATAAATTCTTCATTATTTGTTCTACCACTTTTTATGGAATTTACAACTTCACCCAATTGCGCATCAATTTTACTATCCTTAAACTTTCCTTCTTTATACATGATTGAAATTGTTTCAACCCCTCGATGCTTAAGTTCCTCCCAGTCATCAACAACAATCTTTTCTGCCTTCTCTATAACCTCAAATTCACATTCATGACTTCCCACATGAATGTACAAAGCTCCACTATCAATCCATTCTGGTTTTACAATAGGAACTTTTGTAACAGTTGCTGTTATAAATACATCTGACCCTCTGACCGCTTTTTCTGCTGTATCTACAACTTTTATAGGTAAATTCACTTTTTTGCCCATCTCTTCAGCAAATTTGTAAGCGCATTCAATATTAAGATCATTTATCTTTATTTCATTAATTTCTTTTAAAACATGATTCATTGCTAAAAGTTGTGTTTTGCTTTGGGGACCGGCACCAATTAAACCTAATACTTTGGAATTTTTTTTTGCAAGATATTTTGCAGCAACGCCTGAATTGGCTCCGGTTCTCATTGCACTTAATAGCATCCCATCCATGATAGCTTTTGGAAAAAACGTCTCGTAATCATTTAGGATTATAATTCCGGAAGCCCTCGGTAATCCATATTTATCCGGATTTTGAGGTGCACTAGAAATCCATTTGATACCTATTGAATTAAAATCTCCTTCAATTGAAGCAGGCATCGAATTAATTCTTCCTCTAGTATTTTCCGAGTCAATATCCCCCCATCGTAATACTGTTTTGTTTGGCAGAACATATTTCTTTTTTTGGTGTAAAGAGAAAACTTTCTCCATTGTATCAATTGCAAGTGATATATCTTCACCTCCACATTTTTTTATATCCTCTTGACTCAAAAATAAAATATTCGAATTCAAAATACTTTCCTCCCTTTCAGAATTAATATATAATTATATTAACAAAATTTTTATTGCTTAACAACAATATTTGTTGCTGAGAGGATGATAAAATTAAAAATTTAATTATAGGATTCTGAAATCGTGGTTTAGCATTTGGTGTAAAATTACTTAAGAAAGGAGTGGCATTTAACCTATTCGATAAATTTATTTCCATAATAGTGAAACCGTGTTCTCAACTACTCTTAGCATATTGGTGCAATTTCCCATTCTGTTCTACCAAATTTGAAAAAGACAGCAATACATTAACATGACGGAATTATCCAACTATCACTAGTTTACTTGAATCATTAGATGAAGAAAGATTAGCAATCACCTAAGAATTTGAGCTTAAATTGCTTTAGGCAAAAAATTGGTTAAGTTATAATTACAAAGTATATCTATGTGGGTAAACGAAATAATCCAGATAAATTCTAGCTATGATGAAATATATGCACCCATTGAAATTCGTGAAAATATGTAATGGAGGACATTCCTATGAGTGTTGTTCCTATGAAAGAACTGGCCCATTAAATTATGTTAAAACTACAAATAGATTCCATAATCAACTTAGCTTCAGCAATTTATAATTATGACTTTATGGAAAAAGGTATAACACTCGACTAAATGGATATTACTTTAAATTCACCTATATGAAAATTTATCAAGCAAGTCATCAAATTAATTTAAAACCATGATATATTAATTTTACGTTATATGGAGGAAAAAATGTCTTTATTTAACAATATACAAGTTGCAATAGATTCACTTAGTGATGCGAAAAAAAATGTAGCATATTATATATTAGATAATTGGGTAGAAGTTGCTTTTCTATCTGCTTCTAGAGTTGCAAAAAATGCCGGAGTTAGTGAGTCGGTAGTAGTTAGATTCTCACAAGACCTAAATTTCTCAGGCTTCCCAGAACTTCAAAAAGAATTACAAAAGATACTTAAGTCTCGACTTGTCAATCCCATTATTGAAATACCTAGTGATACAAATGACCATGAAATTACTAATAACGATTTGTTGGATATTTACAGCAAATCTATAAGGAACATTGATGAAATATTCAATAAAAACCCTATTGACACGTATATCAAATTCTTAGATAAAATTCTGGAGGCAAATAAAATTCTCATATTAGCAAGACAAAACTCATTTGGCCCAGCTTATCTGTTAAATGTCCATCTAAATGAAGTTTTTGCCAAGTCAAAAATATTGGATGGAGAAAGTGTTGAAGCCTTAGATTATATTCGTGGATTTACTAATAAGGATTTAGTTATATTTATATCAATTCCATCATACTCTAAAAGAATGAAGTTTTATAGTGATTATTTAAGCGAAAAAGAGATACCACAAATTGCTATAACAAATTCACACTTGCATCATATTGGTAAAAACGCAGATGTCTTGCTGTTAACCAGAGTTGACTCCCTTTCGTTTTCAAATTCACATTTAGGAACAATTTTTATAATTGATATACTCATATATTTACTAACAGTCAGAAGCAAAGGTGAATTATTAAGACAGCTGGAGGATATTAAGATACTAAATGAAAGATTCGGTATAACGGAATAAAGTAAGGGTGAAAAAATAGAGGGGGTGACTAATCCCCTCCTCTCACACTCTCATGTAAGGTTCCATTAAACATTAACGGTGGTCCCAGATTACATAAAATATAAAGTTCCATACCTTTTAACCCTTGGTTCTTCCAGTAGGTGGCCCTAGGGCTTTATGTAGTATGGATTTCTATACGCCACAACAGTGTTCGACGACATGCATTAAATTGCCATCGCCATTCAATAGGTAGATGGTAAAGAGTAATCATCTTTAAGTTCAATCTTAATTATAACCACTCCAATGGATTCCAGTTAGATTCACTCATCAACTACTTGTTCCCCGAATATTATTCAAATTTATTCGCTGGCAGTCTGTATATAATCATAGTTTACTAATCCAAACCTATAAGGTGAAAGATGATCAATTTGATAGTCTGTATTATTATATATAACAAGGTCTTTTGCTATTTCCCCCATTGCAGGTGATTGCGAAAAACCCTGACCTGAGAAGCCGCATACCAATATAATATTCTTATTTTCTTGTAAGCTCCCCACAATTGGTAGCCCATCAGAAGTAAAGCCTTCCATAAATGCGCTAATACGCATGGGATCAGGATTTAGGTTTGGTAACAATTTTTTAACAGACTCTCTTACTCCTAGAATATCCTCTACTGCAACATTCTTATCAAAAAAGTTTGCATCTTTCACTTCTGCTTTTATTGAATTATCACTTACTCTAACCATTCTTCCATCCAATGCTGGAGTGCCTTGTATATGTACGCCATCACTCAATCTTGAAAAGTTAGGAAACTTACTTTCTTTAAATAGTTCTGGATCTTCAGGCATAAACCATGTCATCAATAAACGATGTACAGAGAAAACATTATTCAAACTTGGAACTAATTTATTTGCCCATGGCCCCGTTGTTACGACAACTTTTCCTACTCTATAAGTAGAATCATTGGTATGAATAGTAACACCATTGGAATCAGCTTGGATATCAACTACTGGAGTATATGAATGTATTTTAGCACCCAATGATTTTGCACGATTAACAGCAGAAATCACAATTTGCTCTGGACGAAGAATGCCACCTAAATCATCCCAGATTATGACCTCACCAGGTAGTAATGGATGCTGTGGATAACGTGACATGGCTTCGTTTCCCTCAAAAATTTTATGATCCAGATCATATTTTTCAATACTAATCATTACATTTTTCATTCGTCCCGTATTAGGATCTCCTATTGTCAAAGCTCCACTATCAGATAAGAGTTGCTTTCCTGTATCTTGTTCAAGTTCCCTAAACTTACGATACGAAGCCTTTATGAATGGAGTTTCTCCTACTAAAGGAGAAGCAATTCTAAAACGTCTTGACTCACCACCATAAGCAGAGCGGTCATGACCTATTCCATATTGTTCAAACCCTAATACAGATACACCTTGGCCTGCAAGTTGCCATATTGCCATACTCCCCATTGTTCCTAATCCAATAACAGCCACATCAGCATCCATTATATCTCGCCCCTTCTCCGTATTTTTATTGTTTACAAGATTACCTAAATATTACTATTGGTCCTAAAATGTGAGCTGCTCTACCATTTCTTTCATTAATAGTTTTCCTGTAGTTGTTTAATAGTTTGTAAATTACTAGTTAACGGGAAATGACAGGCAACTTGATGGTTTTTATCGATATCCTGCAAAGTCGGATCCTTTACTTTACAAATCTCTTGAGCGTAAGGACATCTTTTTTGGAAACGACAACCTTCTGGTATATTAATAGGACTTGGATTATCCCCGTCTAAGATTATAATTTCTCTTTTGTCCCGTTGAGTCGGATCTGGTATTGGTACTGCATTAATTAACCCCTCTGTATAAGGGTGTTTTGGTTCTGTATTCAGCTTCTCTTTTGTAGTCATTTCTACAATTTTACCCAAGTACATAACTGCTATACGATCACTTATATGTTTTACTGCTGGTATTCCATGTGCTATAAAGATATACGTTAGATTATATTCCTTTTGTAGCTCTGAAAGAAGATTTAAGATTTGCGCCTGAACTGATACATCCAGTGCAGATACAGGCTCATCACAAACAATAATTTTGGGCTCAAGAGCAATTGCTCTTGCAATACCAATCCTTTGCTTTTGTCCACCACTGAATTCATGTGGATATCTTTGAGCGTAGGATTTATCCAAACCGACCTTTTCTAATAAATCCAATACTTTAATCTCTAATTCTTTTTTTGATAAATTACTATGTGTAATTAATGGTTCAGCAATAATATCAAAGACTTTCATTCTTGGATTTAGGGAAGAAACTGGGTCTTGAAATATCATTTGTATATTTTTTCTCATTTCTCGTATCTCTTTTTCTTTTAAACTTGATAAATCAATACCATCAAAAACCACTTTCCCTTCAGTAGGTTTAAGCAATGACATAATAATATTTCCTAAAGTTGATTTCCCACAGCCTGATTCTCCTACAACACCTAATGTTTCGCCTTCTTTAACTGTTAGGTCTACCCCATCAACAGCTTGTAAGTATTGTTTTTTAGATTTAAGCCAACTGTTCGATACATCGTAATATTTTTTTATTCCTTTAATTTCGAGTATGGTTTTGTCTTGTTCATCAATTTTCGTCACATTATTTCACTCCCTTCTCTATTTCTTTGTGCAGCCAACATTTTACTAAATAATTTTCATCTATATGAAACATTGGGGGTTCATGGGTTTTGCATTCCTCTGTAGCAAATTCACATCTAGGATGAAAAGCACATCCACTTGGCAATTGGTTCGGCGGAGGGACAGTCCCTTTGATAGATTCTAATTTATCAGTTACCAAGTTAATGTTTGGAGTACTATTTAATAGACCTTTTGTATAAGGATGTTTTGGATTCTTAAATATAGAATAAACATCCCCTTCCTCGACTAACTTTCCAGCATACATAACTAATACACGATCCGCTATTTCTGCTACAACCCCTATATCATGTGTAATCATTAATATAGAAGTATCGTATTCCTTTATTAAGGCTTTCATTAATTTCAATATTTGAGCTTGTATAGTTACATCTAATGCTGTCGTAGGTTCATCAGCAATTAATAATTTAGGATTACAGGATAAAGCCATTGCTATCATAACCCTTTGCCTCATCCCACCACTTAAAGAATGGGGATACATATTAAATACTTTTTCCGGATTTGGTATTCCAACTTTACCTAACTGCATGATTGTTCTTGCTTTTGCTTCCTTCTTGCTTATATTTTGATGGGCCAGAATCGATTCATTTACTTGATTACCAACCGTAAAAACAGGATTTAAAGAAGATAATGGCTCCTGGAAAATCATGGATATATCATTCCCTCGAATTTTGAGCATCTCACTCTCGGGAATACCTAATAAGTCTTTTCCTTCAAATAATATTCCTCCACTCTTTACTCTACCTGGTGATTCTAAAAGCCTCATTATAGACAAAGAGGTAACACTTTTACCTGAACCTGACTCCCCAACAAGAGCTACAGTTTCTCCTTTTTTAATAGTAAAACTGACACCATTTACAGAAGGGATTTCTCCTTTTTGAGAGTAAAAGGAAGTTTTCAGATTTTGTATATCTAATAAAATATCACTCATAATACTAACGTCCCCTTCCTTCATTTATTTTTCATTGTAAAATTTAGGATCAAGTACATCTCGCAACCAATCACCTAAGAAGATAATTCCTAATACTGTTACCGTGATTGCAATCCCCGGAAATGTTGCTAGCCACCATGAAGTAGCAAGATAATCCCTACCATCGTTTAACATCATGCCCCAAGATATATCAGGTGGTTGAATACCAATTCCTAAAAAGCTTAAAGAAGCTTCCAATATAATTGTAGTTGCAACATTTAACGTTGCGATAACGATAAATGTGGAGAAAACATTTGGAATTATATGTTTCATTAATATTAAATGTGTTTTTACTCCGATAGACTTTGCTGCTTTTACATAATCCCTTTCCCTGATACTCAGTACTTCTCCACGAATAATCCGTGCATATTGCACCCAAGTAGTAGCACCAATTACAAATATTAAAGTTAGAACACCAGGAGTAAAGACCGTTAATATCACAATTATGAACAATATATTTGGAATAGATAAAAATGAGTCGACCAAGCGCATAAGTATTTTATCGATTAACCCACCGTAATAACCTGCAATCAACCCAATTATTATCCCGATTATTCCAGCCACAAAGACCGAAAACAAACCTACTAATAACGAGATTCTTGTTCCATAAATGATTCTACTTAGGACATCTCTGCCAAGATTATCTGTACCCAGTATATGTTCTGCACTTCCATCCTCATTCCAAATTGGCGGCGTTAATATCTTAGATGTATAGGTTTGAGTAGGGTCATGTGGAGATAATAAGGGAGCAAGTATAGCTGTCATAATAATGCAAAATACTATGATTAACCCTAGTGTTCCTGTTTTACTCTTATAGAGTTGATATAACCATCTCTTATAAGATTTTACGTTAGGATTGCTTAATTCTCCTTTAACCTCAGTTTGAGTGTTTGATGAAAGCAAAATAGTCACTCCCTTGAATACTTAATTGTTGGATCAATAACTCTATAAATAATGTCTGCTAAGAGGTTCATGATAATAACTAAAAATGCAACCACAAACACCGCTGCCTGCACAATTGCCATATCCCTTTGATACACTGCCTGAACTAATAGCTGCCCTAGCCCCGGCCAGGCAAAAACCGTTTCCGTAATAAGGGCACCACCAATTACTGTTGACGTTTGCAAAGCCAAGATGGTTATCACGGGATTAAGGCCATTTTTCAGTGCATGTTTATAAATAACAACATATTTCTTAAGTCCTTTACTTTTTGCAGTTCTAATGTAATCTTGGCTTAAAATTTCAATCATCTTAGACCTCAGCAATCTAGTCATCTCCGATGCCATTCCTGTCCCCATGGTAATAGCCGGAAGTACGATATGAGCAAATGATCCCCTTCCTGATACCGGGAAGATTTGATATGTAACAGAGAAAAACAAAATCAACATGATACCAAGCCAGAAATTAGGCATCGCTTTCCCAAGTACTGAACCACCAGTTATAAAAATATCTATAATTGAATTACGTTTCGTAGCTGACCAGATTCCCAATGGAATGGAAATAAATATAGCCACTAGTAAGGAGTAAAACGCCAATTCAAAAGTTGCTGGTAATCGTTCTAAAACAATTGGAAGAGCCCCTGCATTATATCTCCATGACTCACCAAAGCTCCCCTGCAGGAGGTCACTGAGGTACCTAAAATATTGCACAATGAAAGGATCATTTAAACCTAAAGCTGTTCTTAATGCATCAATATCCTGTTGTGTTGCACCATCTGGCAACATTAAAGCTACAGGGTCACCAGCAATAAATACTAACACAAAAACAACTGATGATACTATAAAGAGGACTAATACTATTTCAAATACCTTTTTTAATAAAAAACCCTTCATAAATGATTTCACCACCAATGTATGTTAAAAAATGGAGTAGAAAGGTAGAAAGACAACAGCTATACAAAATCAACCAGAGTGTTATTTAGAATCTACCTTCCTATCTTTCTTATAACTAGACTTTACTTTTTATCAATTTCATTAAATCTTATTTCATCATTCATAAAAGGAGTTAGAGAAACTGAATTGTTAACACCATAATTAGCCGCTTCTGAATATAGCGTTATTTGTGGTCTTTCCTCAGCTATAATCTCTTGAATTCTATGATATTGTTTTGCACGTTTTTCCGGATCCATATTAGAACCAGCAGCCTCAAACAGTTCATCTACTTCTTCGTTCTTATAATCCATTAAACGAACTGCATTATCCGAGTGAAAATGGTTTAGTGAATAAGAGGCATCCATCATTGGATCACCTAACCCAACAAGCAATATTTCTTCATTTTCAGCAGAGGAATAGACATTAGAGAAACTACTAGACTCCATCAATTGCAAATCAACTGTAAATCCTACTTCTGTTAACATATTGGCAATCATCTCAGCAACTTCACTATCCATTAAATATCTTCCTTGTGGTGCTTGTAAGGTTAGTGTTAGTTCATCTTCAGAGTATGCAGACTCTTCTAAAAGCTGCTTCGCACGACCCGGGTCATATACTGAAGTATTTTGTAAATCAGGATTTGCACCAAATGACGCATCTATAACACGTGTCCTAAGCGGGGTTCCAGATCCTTGTAATATTTCATCTACCAATACTTCCTTATCAATAGCCAAATCGATTGCTTCACGAACCTTTGGATCACTTGTAATATAATCTTCTCCTAAACGAAGAATTAAGGTCATCACTCTGGAAGTATTGGAGTTCACAATACTCAAATCTTCATTATCATTGACTCTATCCCATTCACTTGGAGGTACATTCATGATAATATCTACGCCACCAGTTAATAACTCAGATACTCTAGTAGAATCCTCAGGAATGGAGCGAATGACAACTTCATCCCAAGTTACTACTCCTTCAAAATAGTCTTCATTTGCCTCCAAAATAACACGGTCATCTTTTATCCAATCTACATATTTATACGGTCCAGAACCTACTGGATTTTTTTGAAACTCTTCCATTCCAACTTCATCAATATAATTTTTTGGTAAGATGTCACTACCGCTTTTTGATAGTAAAGTCAGTAATGTTGGTGATGGTCCATTTGTAATTATTTCGAACTCATAGTCATCAATTACATTGACACTATCAATTACTGGACCAAAATAAACATTTTCCGATACTTGATCATCACTTGCTACCCTATTAAGAGTAAATGCTACATCCTCAGCTGTTAGTGGATCCCCGTTATGAAAAGTTACTCCTTCTTTTAGTTTAAAGTTCCATGTATCGTCGCTTACCATTTCATATTCCTCAACTAATTCAGGAACTATTTTCATTGTTTCTGGATTTTCTCTTTTAAACAAACGATTAAACATGTTTCTTAAAATCACATCAGATGGTGTATGCCTATTGTTGGCGGTATCAAAAGATAATAAGTCTGCACCTTGTGCTATCGTTAATCTATTATCATCTTTTGTGGTCTCCCCCTCTGCCTTACCATCATCAGCACTACTACAGCCAAACAGCATTAACACTAAAAGTATTAATAAAAAGGATATCTTTCTCATTCATATTCCCTCCTTGAATCTCCCGTTATTTTTGTTAAAGATTGAAATTATTATTAAGTATTTAAAAAGTCATTAATCACTGATGCTGTAAGCTTAATCCCATCAATATAATCTCTGATATAAATATTTTCGTTTGGACCATGAAAATTGGAATTCACATTTCCAACCCCAACTAATATAGCTGGTATGTTATCATCCTTACATAGTTTATATATAGAACTGGAACCTGCAAGAACCGGCAATACCTTTGGAGGTTTCCCATAAATTTCTTCGATATTGTTCATAACTATTTGTGCTAACTCCGTATCCGGATCGGTTTTGAACGGTTGGATTCCCGTTAATAACTCCACTTCAATATCTTCAAATCCATGTTTATCTAAGTGTTTTCGCAATAACCGTGTGATTTCATTCGGTTCCTGGTTGTGTACTAAACGAAAGTCAATTTTTGCAAATGCCTCTGATGGCAACACCGTTTTCGTTCCTTCCCCAGTATATCCCGCTTGGATGCCGCAAATTGTACCGGTTGGCTTAAAATAATACTTTTCCTTCAAGTCGGTCCCTTCTAAATTTAATAAGAAGCTGTCTAATCCCAGACCGGCTAATTTTCCATTCTCGTCTAATTGCATTTCTTCGATAAGTTTCAAATCAGTTTCACTTGGTTTCTTTACTTGGTCGTAAAAACCGTCAATTAGAATTTCTTCCTGTTCATTTTTAATCGTATTTAATGCCCATATTAATCTCCATACAGGGTTTTCAACTATTGCCGCTTCAGAGGAATGAATATCTGTTTTGGCACCTTTTGCTTTCAATTCTACATAGCAAGTCCCCTTTACTCCTAAAGCTACTTGCATCGTACCATCATCTTCTCTAACTCCTCCACCTTCCCATATGAAACCATCCGTTTTAATTTTTTCGGGATATTTTTCTTTAAATTCTTCTATATTTGGACTACCGATTTCTTCTTCCCCTTCAAATATAAACTTAATATTACCTGGTAATTCCCCTTTAACTTGCTGATACGCATGTACTGCACAAATCCTAGACAATAGACTGCCCTTATTATCAGCTACACCTCTAGCAATCATTTTTCCATCTTTAATGACTGCCGAAAAAGGGTCATCATCCCATTGGTCAATTGGGTCTTCTGGTTGAACATCATAGTGATTATAAAATGATAATGTTTTAGAATTTGGCTTTTTTAATTCACCATAAACAACTGGATATCCCTTCGTTTCAATTATCTCAATGTTGGAATTGGTTATCTCTAGAAATTCCTTGACTAATCGAACCGTTTCCTCCATCCCTCGATTTTGCGTTGATACACTTGGCTGCTGGCATAATTTCTGAAGCCATTCAACATACATTTCCTGATTTTCCTCAATATATTGAAAAACTTTTTCCATTAGTATTTATCCCCTCTCATTCTTTTACATTCCAATGTGAATTGTTTAATAGTAACCATTTGTCGCTAAGCATTTGCGTATCTAGTGGGAGATAAAAAATCTACCGAAAAAGGAGATTCAATGTCTAAAGCAAAATTGGCTGCAATTTCCCCCATAACTGGTGACATCTTAAAACCATGGCCTGAAAAACCACATAGTATTATTGTATTGTCTTTCCCTGGCATTTTACCTACTATTGGATGTTTGTCCTCTGTATACCCCTCCATAAATGCATTGACTCTTACAGGATCTGGATGAAGACCTGAAAAATAATCTTGAACCGCATTTCTAATAGGTAACACGTCTTCAATCGGTATATTCTTATCAAATAATTCTGGTTTATCTACGTTAGCAAGAGTAGTATTATTGGAAATCCTCACCATATTACCATCTATTACTGGTGCACCTGTAATTACTTCATTTCTACTCCTTCTAGCAAACACAGGGAAATTTTCGGGTTCAAATTGGAAAACATCTTTAGGTGCAAACCACGCCATTATTAATCGGCGAATTTTTATTACATCATTAAATTCTGGAACAATATTTTTTACCCAAGGTCCTGTAGTTATGATTACCTTTCCTACTCTATACTCATTATCATTTGTAGTAATCGTTACACCCGTACCATCATAGGCTATGTTAGTTACTTTAGTATAGCTAAATACTTTTGCACCTAAGTTTTCAGCTAGATTAACAGCAGAAATTACTGATAGTTCTGGTCTAAGGAAGCCAGCGTTTTTATCCAGAACCATTTTTTCTCCAGTCAACAGGCGATGCTGTGGATAACGCTCTTTAGCATCCTCTTCGTTTAAAACTTCATGTTCTAGGTTATATTTATCTATACTTTCCATCAAAGCTTTCATTGGACCTAGATTGCTATCTCCTATCATTAAACCACCATTAATCGTTAATAATTCTTGGTTACTTTCTTTTTCCAGCATTCGCCATTGACGATAAGACTCCTTCAGAATTGGAACGTATTCATGTCCTTCTAAGTAAGCAGTTCTAAAAATCCTTGATCCCCCTCCAACTGCAGAACGATCATGACCAATCCCAAACTGTTCAAAACCTAAGACTGAAACACCTTTGCGGACTAGATGCCAAACCGCCATACTTCCCATCGTTCCAACTCCAATTACAGCAACATCTGCATCCATAAAATCCCTCCTAACAAAAATTATATTAATTAAAATAATTACCTGATTGATGACATTTACCTAATATTAATTTAAATAAAAATGTTTAAAGATACATCTTTTTATATATAAATCTAATAGTTAGATTTCATTATAGCTGAGTAGTTTTATTCGAAAATATATTTAGGATAAAATGTATTATTATATAATTTTAAATAGATTATTAATTATATCCTTATATAACCAGCCACAAAAACTGTATACTTCATGCTGTTCCCTTCTTCCGGTATGTAAACGGGTAGTATTCATGTTTATAACGGCACTATTATCCTATAAAAACGAATATTCTTAAGAGTGATAGTACTCGAGTTCTATAACTGGTTGTTTTTGTCGAGTAATTGTGTTGTATGTTCAACAAGTTGTTAATGATGTGTAATATGAGTAAGTTACATGTTTATTTGGATGTAATTCCTGTTGATGATTGACCGTTTTATGATTTGTTTAGTACTTCCATAGTAGACTGCGATGTAGGCCCTTTCTTTCCTGGGCTTTGTCGGGATTGGCGTTTGATCGTAGGTTAAATCGTAAGATGTAATTTAGATTATCATTTTCAGAATGATTTAAATCCCAGTAATTTTCTTGTATTGCCTCACTGCTTTTAATGCTTGTTCCATTGAGTCTAGGACATGTTTTCTTATCGTAAGTTCGGCTTTTTTTTTATCCTTTTTTATAATGAAATCGAGTATAACTTCATGTTCATCGGATGACTTTTTCGTGTCAGTAATATGGATATATGCCAGTCGTCGATATCTGGTGATCCGATCATTGAGTTGTCTGAGGATTTTGGTGACCGTGTTGTTCTTGCTTATGCTGTATAAAAAGTTGTGAAATTCACTACCAAAGAAATTGACTTCCTCTACATCCTCGATTCGTGATGTCATTTTCACCATCCGGACCAGGTAGGATAAATGCTTGATTTCCTCTTCATTAATGTTATCGATTGCCTCGGAAATTATTATAGACTCTAGGTGGCTCCTAACGGTGAAAAGTTCTCGAACTTCCTTTTCAGATATTGCCGTGACACGTAACCTACCATTAGAAGCACGAATTACCAACTCTTCTAATTCGAGTCGCTTCAAAGCCTCCCTTAATGGGGTCCGACTTACTTCCAAGTCACTCGTTAATTCATCCTCGACAATTGGTTGACCCGGGGTAAATTCACATTTAATAATTTTATCTTTCAGCTCATTATAAGCAATATCTGCCACTGACCGCCTTGATTGTTTACTCGTTGGCATGTTCTTATCACCCCTGTTTGTATATTATAATAATTGTATACAATTATTATAACAACAAAAATTCGAAAAGTAAATAAAAATTTGTTAAGAGCAGAAATCATATAAGTTTTCATCCGGAAAAGGAACGCAAACGCTATGATAGAGTTAACGTATTATGGCAGGCTGATTTGTCACTATAATGGACCCAAGATTTTAGATACGAAAAAAGGAGATGTTAAGGTAGTATATGAAACGAAAAAGATATACACCCGAATTCAAATCACAAATCGTTGAACAAACACCACGTGTGCTGCCCAAAAGCGCGCTTGGAGAAGCAATCAAATACTGTCGTAACCAATGGGAGCGACTGAGTGGATTTTTACAGGATGGACGTTTGGAGATAGATAACAACCGTGCTGAGCGCTCGATTAAACCTTTCGTGATCGGCAGAAAGAATTGGCTCTTTAGCAACACCGCAAAGGAAGCAGAGTCCAGTGCGATGACTTATAGTATTGTGGAGACAGCTGATTATTTCACAAGAATAAGTCCATGGATTCACAAGAAGAGATCCTCTAATATTCAATAGGAGTCCATTAATTCTCAATTGAAGTCCACTTATGACAATAATGATTTATTTTACTGGAGTATAGCAATTTTTAACCACAGCTTTAGCTGCTTGCCCTTTACCATTGTGCCAATTCTTAGTGACCGCTGGAAGGGGTGGGGGCCCATAGCCATCAAGTTAAGCACAATATTTGGTATATAAGCCAATTTTTTCTTATGATCCTCTTAAGAGATAAAAAACCTGAGAGGAGCATTTTGATGTCTACCAAAGTAAATGTAGAAAACGAATTCGAACTGTTTGCTCGGGAGATGGAGCGTAAACTATCTAGTGAGCAAATTCGTCAATTGGCAAAAGAAGTGGATTTCATGCAAAGGAGTACAAAGTTGAAACCAGAATATTTTTGTCAACTGTGTTCTATTTTGGGTGAATCGTTTGGGAATAAGAGTCTCACTCAGCTTTGTGCGCAGCTTTGTTCATATTTTAATTTAGAAATTTCAGCAGAAGGGTTAAATCAGCGCTTCAATGAGGAATCAGTAGAATTCATGAGACGAATCTTCCAATCTTTATGGTTGAATCAGGTATCCGGATCCCTCCCTTTTGTGGAAAGGCATCTGTTTAAGCGGATTCGAATTTTGGATTCCTCCTCATTTGATTTGCCTTCCGATTATACAGGATACGATGGGCCAAATGGTACGGGAGTGAAGATTCAACTTGAGTATGAATTATATGAAGGAGTGTTCCGTCACCTTCAGATACAAAACGGAAAAGAAAGTGACATTAGCTATGCAAAAAGCATTCAAGATGATATTCAACCAGGAGATTTATGCTTACGTGATTTAGGCTATTTTTCTCAAGATAATTTATTGGCCATTGACAAAAAAGGCGGTTATTACGTTTCTAGAATAAGGAATCAAACGAACCTTTATCAAAAAAACGATGATGGACAATGGCAAAAGATAAATGTAACCAAAATGATGGAACCATTACAACCGGGAGAGGTAATCGAGTTAACCCAGGTACGAGTTGGTGCGAAAACCAAGGATCCACTTTTGGCACGGATAGTTGTTACAAAACTAACCGAAGAACAAAAAGAAAAGCGGCAGGAGCATTTAAACCAAAAAAAGAAGAGAAGGAAAAAATCCCTCTCTGCTCAGAAAAATATATCTGTAAATATATTTGCCACCAATATACCACAGGAACAGGTGAAAAAGGAAGAAATATACCCACTTTATTCCTTAAGGTGGCAAATTGAAATTCTTTTTAAGACATGGAAATCATTATTCGAGATACAAAAAGTAAAGAAAATGAAAAAAGAACGTTTCGAATGCCATTTATACGGCACACTCATCCAACTGCTTATATGTTCAACCGTAGCCTTCCAGTGTCGTAGGATGCTTTATCAGCAGTACCATATGGAGGTAAGTGAATACAAATCTATTGATATCGCAAAGGAGAGCCTGACTGTATCACAGCAAGGAATGATCGACAAGGGCAGGAGTCTTGTCGAGGTGCTCAAACGAATATACAAAAGTATACGCATGAACGGAAGGAAGTGTCATAAAAAACAAAAGAAAACCGTGTTTGACATTCTTCATATTGCATATAAACAAAGTATATCCCCTACAGCATAAAGTTATGAAACTAAAACCTTGCAAATATTTCTAAAACTAAGCCCTTTTTATAGGGCTTAGTTTGGCATGCGTTATTTTAGAGACACACTATGAAGCTTGTACGGAAAGCTGCAAAAGAAGGGTCTTTGCACGGTTTCATTTTTATTAACTTGATGGCTATGGGGTGGGGGCCCCGCCAGCGGAACTTAGAATGGATTGTCCGTGGTACGCTATTGATGCGGAAGGAGCCTTAAAGGCTTGCTTTTTCCATCCGTCATAAATTCACCGCCACGGACACAAACAATGGTCAAGGGTGGTGGCGACGTTGCTCCATTCCTATGCTGAAACAATGGGCTTATTTTATTTCAGCTGTTAAATGGACTTGAATCATGAAACAGCGGACTCCATGTGTATATTCAATTTTAGTTCAGATAAACCTAATTGGAAAAACCAATGGACTCGATATGGATATTGGTGGATCTGTTTATGTGAAATAATCAGACAGCCAAAGAAAATGGATTGAACCCATTTAACTATCTTAGCTACTTATTTGAGGAGCTTCCCAATATGGATACAACAGATGCAAATAAAATAGATCAACTTCTTCCTTGGTCCCAGACACTCCCAGAAGGATGTCGCGTCCAACATAAATCTAAATAAAGCATCATGAAATCCCCATCTGAAGGTGGGATTATTTTACGCTACAAGATGCAATAGATCACACGGCTTTCCTCAAATATTATTAATTTAATACACTTTATTACGTTAACGCATTAACGTAGCGGGGGCTGACCCCAAAACCATGCAAATAGCTTGGAAAGATGGCAAGCGTGGTATTATTCTTTGTCTTTTTCAGTGCATTTCTAAATAAATAATCACTGTTCTTATCCTAAAGCAATTTCTTGGTAAGTGTATCAATCTTATTGCAGGCGACAGTAATACTTGTTGCGGGAACATTTTTACGAAACATTGGGCAAATCTCATCGATTCCATTGGTTTCATTCGAAAAAATTCAGGAAGTGACAGCACCCAAACATTGTTTATACCGCCTTAAATTGTCTAAAGTTTGAGTATGATTGATCGCCGACCAAAAACTTTAATATGGATTTTCTTCTGTGAAAGGCTGCATCCACTATAGGATTTTGAATTATTAATATTAGATCAAATAACTTTTTCAAAAGCTTTATAAGTACCGTTAGTTTTTGATGTATATTTTCAAGTTGATTATTATGATTGATACAACTATCGTAAAACTCTGCTAAGTTCATGTTCGCATTTTCACTTCCGTGTACATAAAGGCAAGATGTCTTATATTCATCTTTAATTATATCTAGATTAATAACTAATTTATTTGCTTCTATTAACTCCTTTGTCTTTTCCATTATATCGGAATTAGTTATAGTATCAGTTGAATTAATATTATTAATAATTCGAAGTGCTTGTTCAATTATTGATCTCAAATTAAAATAATAGTATCTTGTTTCACCCTTTTTTATAGAGCTAATTAAATACATAATATCCGAGATTAATGCCTGATATCTGAAATCCCCATCCGATTGCCTAACTAAATATTTTAGAAAGACAAGCTTTTTTAGTACAAACCTTAAATTGTTTCTTTCTAATTCGTCGAGTATGTTAAATTCAACTTCTATGAAACTATTAATCTCAGACTTTATAGAATCCAATTCTTTAAAAGTAAAATCAACTGTCAGCATCTTTGATTCCATCCATCCACTTACTAAAGTCATTATTTGTTGTTATACTTTCTTTATTTTTAGCTGAAAGCTCCAGGTATCCATTTACAAAATCCAACAGTTTCTTTCTTGAAATTTCATATTCCTTACTGTCCATTTCGTAAATATCTCTAGTAGTTCTAGCTAATATCAATGTTCTTGACTTGATAATGTATATTCTATAAGTAAGATTATAAATAGTCTTCAAGAAAGCTACTATATCCTTATTTCTAGGGAAAATAGTTGTGTTTAAGATAAGTTCGGAGTTGATACCTATTAATTTATACTTTGCAACATTTTTGGATTTAAGCTCACTTCTATAATAATTTAGTCTGGTACTCATACTATATTATCTCCTTGTTGAATTCTATCTAATAGTTCTGCACAAATGTCTGCAAGGTCGGTTCTGGATTTTTTATACCTAGTTGGGATTGGACCTTGTTTTCCTATTTGAATATCCTTCACATTACTAGTATAACCAGTAAATATATATATTTGTTGAACTTCTTCCTTTGATTCAAAGTTAGATTTCATTTCCTGCTGTTTAAGAGTCAATTCATCATCAAGTATAGTATAAATTAAGCCTAAACATTCCAAATCTATATCTTCCTCTCCCGTTAAATTATTTATAGCTTTCTGAAGAGATGAGATACCTATGATTGAATATCGATCAATTCGATTTGGGACAAGATAATAATCAGATGCCATTAACGCACTATCAGTATAGATTGTTAGGGTGGGGGGACAATCAATAATAATCAAATCATAAATTTCCCTAAGACTATTATCTTTAATAAACCTTTTCAACCTTTTCACATGTGTATAATCGCTTGATTTATTTGCTAAGACCAAATTCAAATCTCCACAAACAATATGTAAGTTATCTGATAGCTCAACAATCATTTCATCAGGAAAAGGAGATTTATATTGTTGAGAAAATTGAACTTGAGGCTTGAATAATTTATTGATAGTTTTTTCGTTAGGCAAGATATCTTCAAAATAATCACCATCAAAGTAACTATCTAATAAAGCTTGCGTAGCATTAAATTGAGGATCTGCATCTATTAATAAGACTTTTAGATTTGATTCCTCCCTGTAATGTGTTAGGAAATCAGCAATCCCAACACTTAAAGTTGTTTTACCAACTCCCCCTTTCATATTAATAAAAGATATTATTTTACCATTTTTTTCATTATCGCTTGGTAATTCTATATGTCCGTTCATAATTAATCGCTCCAATTCTTGTTATACTTTCACTTTAAAAAATGCTAGTTGTTAACGGCGGGGAAGCTAGTACTGTCAAGAAAAGGCATGGTAACCGTCACTTCAGCATAACCTTTATTTAGGTTCATGAATAATCTTCCATCAAATGATGTCTTGTCCCTACGTTCCTCCTGCAATGAACAATTTCTACCAATAAAGCCCTAGTTGAAGGCGCATACAATTTCTGAGACTGAAATATTATTGGCCTATTTAAATTTGCAGTGTTTTGGTTAGTGGTAAGCAAGCCTTCCGGTCCCATTACCTCATCCCATAATACCCCACATACCACTCCGCAAATTTCCTCAATCCATCCTCAATCGAAGTCTCCGGCTTAAATCCAACAGCCTTCTGCAGCAAATCAGTCGAAGCATAAGTTGCAGGAACATCCCCCGGCTTAATAGGCTCATAAACCTTGTTAAACTCCACGTTCTTTTCCAAAGCACTACTCAAAGCTTTTTCCAATGCTTGAATAAATACCATCAATTTCTCTGGGCTATTGTTCCCAACATTATACACCTTATGGGGAACACTCTCTACAGGTGGTAACCCGATAAGTCGTACAATCCCCTCAACAATATCATCTATATAAGTGAAATCACGATATAGATCATTATCAAAATCGCCATTATTAAATATCTTAATCGGCTCACCAGCAAAATACTTATCCGTAAATCCAAAGTACGCCATATCTGGTCTGCCCATTGGACCGTAAACAGTAAAGAAACTTAGTCCTGTTGCTGGGATCTTATATAAATGGCTATAGGTGTGTGCCATCAACTCATTTGACTTCTTAGTAGAGGCATAAAAAGACACCGGATTGTCCACAAAATCGGATTCTTCAAAGGGAACCTTCTTATTTGCTCCATAGACAGAACTTGATAAAGCATAAACCAGGTGATCTACCGGGTTATATCTGCAAGCCTCAAGAATATTATAAAACCCAATGATATTGCTTTGAATATAAACATCCGGATTCTCAATCGAATAGCGCACTCCGGCTTGTGCAGCCAGATTTACCACAACATTTGGCTTGTATTCTTCAAAGGTTTTAGTAACCATCTCCTTATTAGAAATATCACCTTTGATAAAAGTAAAATTCTCATAAGGTTTTAGTTGTTCCAAGCGAGTATATTTAAGGTTTACATCATAGTAATCATTGATATTATCAATATCCACAACTGTGCAGCCCTGTTGAAGGAGTCTTTTAGATAAGTAATAACCAATAAAACCTGATGCTCCTGTAATGAGGTATACTTTACTGGGAGATCTACCGTCCTAATTTCCAAAGAATGCTCCTCAATTCCTACACAGGTTACTCGAAGGCCTATTTCGACTAAACATACACCTAGTATAAGGCTGCCCATCCCTCGACAAGATAAACTGTTTAACAAGACTCGGAAAGTGATAAGGAAATGCAAGTAGCCAAACTAAGGCATATTGGTATTAGTTATTCAATAAACCCTATTATCACATCACACACTGTGTTTATTTCCTCTTCACTTAAATATGGATGCATAGGTAATGACAATACTTTATCGCAAAGCTCATTAGTTATTACAAAGTCCCTCTCATCAAACTCCAAATACGAAAAGGCTTCCTGCTTATGCATTGGCTTAACATAATATATCATGCTAGGAATTCCATTCTCTTTCAGTTTCGTCTGTAAAATTTTACGCTGTTCTTTATTCTTAAGCTTGATGGTGTACTGGGCAAAACTTGAATAGTAACCCTCCGGTATAAATGGAATTTCTACAATTCCAGCTAATCTTTCATTATATAATTGGTATACACGGTTTACGTCTTCTAATTCATGTTCAATAAATGCCCTTAATTTAACTTTTAATATTGCAGCCTGGATAGTATCAAGTCTTGAATTAACTCCAATTCTTACATTGTCATATTTATTAATTCCCTTACCATGAACCCTAAAAGATTTAATTAACTCCGCTATACGGTCGTCATTTGTAAAAATGGCACCCCCATCTCCGTAGCATCCTAGAGGTTTAGCAGGGAAGAAAGAAGTAGTCGCTACATCGCCGAAGCTACATGCACTCTTACCATTAATATTACCCCCAAAACCCTGTGCACTATCTTCTAACACGAATAAATCATATTTTTTTGCAATTCTATTAATTTCAAAATAATTTGATGGAAGACCAAACAGATCTACAGGAATAATAACCTTAGGAGTTAATTTTCCCTCTTCAATTGTTTTTATAATTGTCGTTTCTAATTTAACCGTATCAATATTAAATGTTTCCCTGTCTACATCAACAAAAACAGGCGTCGCGCCTTTTAATGAAACAACTTCACCTGTTGAAAAGAATGTAAAATCAGGTATAAATACCGCATCTCCTTCTTTAATATCCCACGCCATCATAGCCAAAGTCATCGCTTCTGTCCCGTTAGCACAAGTAACACAGTATTTTGCCCCAACAAATTCCGATAACTCTTTTTCAAGCTCAATTACTTCTTTTCCACCAATAAAATTTGCATTAGTAATTACTTCCTGTATTGCCGTATCAATTTCCAGTTTATGTTTTTTATATTGTGCTTTTAAATCTCTAAACTGCACTGTTATCCCCCTTCTCATTGAAGTCTCGCTTGCTTATCATATAGATTTTATAAATCTAAGAAATTTATCATGGTTAATTGCAAAATTACCTGATACTGTACTATTTGCTTCAACATTTTTGGTTACTACAGCCCCTAGGGAAACTTTGCTGTTACCCCCTATTTTTATACCATTAGATACCGTTGCATTAATCCCAATCCAACAATCCCTACCTATGGCAACCCTTCCTCCAAGCACTACCCCCGCAGTTATAAATGTTCTCTCGCCTATTACATTATCATGACCTACATTTACCGCATTACTTACCTTTACATCTTTTTCAAGTATAGTGTCTCCGCCTAAAACACCTTTATCAATACAACAATTGTGTTGTACTTCAACATTATCCTTAATAATAACCCTCCCTGAGGATTTAACAGGGATTACTTTTCCCTTATCTTTAATAAATTGAAAGCCCGTTGTACCTATTTGGGAACCTGAACGAATAATTACATTGTTACCTATAATACTACCAGGGTGTATAACCACACCTGCTTCTATTATGGTGTTTTTTCCAATCTTTATGCTATTATCACCAATAATTGCATGTTTAGAAATTTTTGTATCCATTGAAATGTTATTATCAAAGCCCTCCCCATAAAAATTCCGTTCCACTAAGTGGTTATGAAGATTGAAAAATGCAACTTTAGGGTTCTCAGAAATCATGAAGCCAAACTTTCTAGTGGCTTTAATATTGTTATATATTTCCATTGTGCATATTAATCCTGTTATTTCTTTATTATTAATAACAGAATCTAAATATTTAATATCAGTTAAAAAGCTTAAAACTTTTTTCTTTTCGTAGTGTGACGTGGCTAATCCCAAGGCATCAAACTCACAATCAGATTTAATTTGAAAATTCCCATTTATAAATTCAATTTCGGATAATTTCATTTGTCAACTCCTATTTTGGGAAGTTTAATTATTTGCCATCATAAATAATTAAACCGTTTTAAATCTCCCCTTAAAATCTTTCGTACTGCATTTATCCAAAGGTAACTTTACACTTTTACCTTCTGCTGATGATTTATAAATGGCAAGCACAAGTTCTAATGCTCTTCTTCCATCTTGAGCAGTAACATAAGGATCTCGATCATTGTGAATAGCATCAATTACATCAGCATAGAGTGGATTATGACCAAATCCATATACACTTGGTGGATTTTCTTGATAATTTGTTTTGACTTCATCTGGATCATCCAGCATATCAGCGAACTGCCATTCTTCAATAATGTTTACAGACTTTCCGCCAGCTTTAACTGTACCTTTATCCCCAAATATATATAAGGTTTCCTCAAGATTATTTGGATAAATATTAGTTGTTCCTTCTACAACCCCATAACTTCCATTAGAAAACTTAATAAGTGCCATACCTAAGTCTTCAGCTTCAATAAAATTATGTTTCATATTATCGGTCATTCCGAATACTTCTACTACTTTGTTCCCCATCATCCATCGCAATAGATCAATATTATGAATGCATTGGTTCATCAATGCTCCACCATCTTGTTCCCAAGTACCTCGCCAAGGTGCTTGTTTATAATAATCTTCTCCCCTATTCCAACGAATATGAGCAGTACCATGGAGTAATCTTCCAAAGCGTCCTTCTTCTATTGCTTGTCTTATTTTTTGAACCGATTTATTAAATCGATTTTGGTGACAAGCACTCACCTTAACATTTTTTTCTTTAGCTTTTTCAATAATTGCATCCGCTTCTTCTAATGAAAGAGCTATTGGCTTCTCAATTATTAGATTAGCCCCTGCTTGAATACAATCCAATGCAATTTGACCATGTATACCACTTTCAGTACATATTGCTACTAAATCAGGTTTTTCCTTTTCAATTAATTCCTTATAGTCATTGTATTGGTGAGTTGATTTAGGAAGGTTAAATTTTAAAACTTTATCCTCCATTTTCTCAGGTGTAATATCACATAAGGCAACAATTTCAAGTTCATTATCTATAGCAGCGGCTATATGATTTGATGAAATTCTTCCACAACCAATTATTGCATATCTTAAACTCATGACTATCGCCCCCTATAATAACTCAATATTTTCTCTGTTATTTAAATCTTTCATTGCATTTTTAGTATCAAATATAGCCTTTGCATGTTGCTGTATAAAAGAGTAGTCAACCGTTGTATGTGCAGTTGTTACAATTACTAAATCATTACTTTCAATGAGTTCCACCGTTAACTCGGGTTCACCTTTTTTAACCTTTCCATTCCTAAAATACTCTTGTACATAAGGGTCATAGTAAACAACCTCCGCCCCCTCTTTTTCAAGCTCTTCGATAACCTTAAGGGCGGGGCTCTCTCTATAATCATCGATATCCTGTTTATATGCGACACCAAGAACAAGAATCTTTGATCCATTCATAGCCTTCTTAGACCTATTTAGAATTTTACTGGATCTCCCAACACAGTATTCAGGCATTCGGTCATTAACCATCATAGAGGATTCAATCATTGATGTGTGGAACCCATATTCACGTGCCTTCCAGGAAAGATAGTAAGGATCAAGTGGAATACAATGTCCCCCAAGCCCTGGGCCTGGATAAAATGCACGAAAACCATATGGCTTAGATTTAGCAGCATCCACAACTTCCCAGAAATTAATACCCATCTTATCGCTTAAAATAGCAAGTTCATTAACAAGACCAATGTTTACATTTCTATACGTGTTTTCCAGGATCTTCTCCATCTCCGCTATAGCTGGCGATGAAACACGGTGGATAGGTGCTTCTAATATATTTTCATAAAGTGCAGCAGCTACATCTGTACACTCAGACGTAATTCCTCCAACTACTTTCGGTGTATTTTTAGTCTTATATATCAAATTACCAGGATCAACACGTTCAGGAGAAAAAGCTAGATAAAAGTCCTTACCACATTCTAGCCCCGAAGTTTCAAGAATAGGCTTTAGAACCTCTTCAGTAGTACCCGGGTATGTGGTTGATTCTAAGACAATTAGCATATCTTTATGCATGTAGGATACGATACTTTCAGCAGATGCTTTAACATAACTAATATCCGGTTGCTGGTGCTTATCAAGTGGTGTCGGGACGCAAACACTCACACAATCCGCCTCAGCTACCTGTGCAAAATCCGTTGTAGCTGTTAGGAATCCTGACTTTACTATATTTTGAAGGTCTTCATTGACAACATCACCAATGTAATTCTCTCCTGCATTTACCATCTCAACTTTATTTTCTTGTACATCAAAGCCAATGGTTTTGTACCCGGCTTTTGCTTTTTCAACCGCAAGAGGTAATCCAACATAGCCGAGACCTATAACACCCAGTGTGGCAGTTTTGTTTTCAATTTTTTTCTTTAATGTATGCGATACAGTATTTTTCATGAATAAGGGCTCCTTTTTTTAAACTTAAATTTTTTCCTAAAATAATTTAATCTTTACACTTAACATCTGATGGTTCCTCTTTTTTTCGAAAAGGTTAGGAAATAAACTATAATAATAGAAAATAACTTTATAATGCTTGCTATTAAAATACCAATACAAAAACCCATTAAACCATAGTAATTAAGCAAAATTAACGATAAACCTGTATAATTAATTAGGTAGATAAAGTTTATTATCACCTGCCATTTTACTCCACAAAATTTTAAAATGACTGGATTTAATATGTTACTTGTAATCGTAATTATTATAGACAATGTGGTAATATAAATATAATTTAAGGCCTCACTCACAAATTGTGGATATAGAAATCCCAACAGTGGTTTACTAATAAGTATTACGAAGAAGTAACCGATTACCCCAACTATAAAAGATGAAACAAGTAATATTAAAAAGCTTTTATTCTCTATTTTTTTTAAACGGGCTAAATAGCTAAGAAACACTCCCGTTGTCGGACCAATCACCAATGTAATTGTTTTCCCCAGTATGGTCGCCGTGTAATAAATTGATACACTTAAGCCCCCTAATAATGGAAATAAAAGTAACTTATCCAAATATACGGTAACCCCATTTAAAAGGGCTGAGACCAATAGCGTAAATGTTCTTAAACTTGTTTTTTTAAAAAGAGGTGTCCTATTAAACGGTTCTCTTAATATATTGGTCTTATTTACCACAAACAAAAAGCTAAAGACAAAGCCACACAAATAAATTAGTTGCCAATAATCACTAATTATGAACAGTACATACCCTACACCATAACCTACCATCACATAAACACTGTCCAACAAAATATACTTATAGTTTAATTTGATTCTAAATTCGACTATCGCATACCCTCTAACAAACATAAAAATTGAAATGAAAAGCATTAAAACAATGTTAATTAAATTAAATTCTTTTTCAAAATACCAAACTCCTATAGGGGTAATTAAAATATTTATTAATAAAAACGATAATAATAATATATTATAATCACCTTTAAAATTTAACTCTTCGTAAGTAGAATTGTAAATTAATCTAGAATTATTCAAGACACTTCCTAAAGTCAATGCTGACAAATTTATCCATGCAATTATTGTTATGAGATACCCATATGAATTAGCATCTATATCCGAAGCAACCAATGGTAAAAGTATAAACTGAAGTATAAATATTGGAAATACAGATGCCAGTATGTTAAGTAATACATCCGATATTATTTTTTTTTTCATAAAAATTACCTTTCTAGATTAATCATACCCATTAAACTGTGTCCTTCATGTATTTTTTGTCATTAAAGTGTAAAGCAGAGATACATACTGCCATAAATAGCCAAAAGTTACTAGATGTTAAATATGAACCTGATATAAACAATTGGATTAAACCAATCCCCAAAAAGATTATTGCTATGTCTCTTTCTATTCTATTTTTATTTAAAATACCATTGATCCAATAAAATAATAATAAAATAATAATAAAAGCACCTAATATTACCCCAAACTGAGATAATAATTCTAAAATTAGATTATGAGGGTAAGTTCCATTTAAAAAAATTCTGTCTCCAGCTATTCCATATCCCAAAAAAGGTTTTTCAGTTATTTTTTGTATAGTTGTATTATATAAATCGGACCTACCCGTTAAAAAATTCGCATTGTCATTTGTGAACAAAAATAGAGTTCTACTACTTATACCATAATTTCCTAATATATTTCCGAACCTTAATAAAAATGAGTCATAAAAAACAAACAAAAGGATTAAGCTTAAGCAAGTTAACAGGAATACAAATATATCCTTAATTTTTTTTCGATCTCTAAATAAACGGTTACTTAGTAATATAACAAAAAAAACTGCAAGTGAAAGAAGCGGCCCTCTTGATCCAATTATAATTATTGAAATCAAACCAGATAATATTAAAATAAAATCTACTATTAGAAATTTGTAAAAGCTCTTATAAACGAGAACAATTAAAGGTAATAAAATTAAATAAGAAAAGACCATATCATAACTGGGATCTTTAGTAAGAGAACTTAATATAAAGGCTAATCCCATAACAATTTGATAATAAGCTGATTTAATTAACATATTAAGGAATATAGTTTTATTTTTAATTGCAATATAAAATAATCCTGTAGGTAGACATATAAGAAAAAACCAGAAAGAGACACTGATTATATAATTTAAATTTTGAAAATAAAGTAATATATTGATTAAAAAAATAATGATACATATAATATACGTAAATAAGAAGATTTTACCTATTCTATTAAATATGATTGGTAAATTTTTTAGGAAAACCAAACCAACCAATATCATAAATAAGAGGCTAATAATTTCGCGAAAGGAGGAATTGTATACCCCAAAAACCTCCTTAATCGTATAATTTGTAATTAGGATACATAATTGAAATACTATAGCAAAACTAATCTTCTTATCAAGCTTATCCGAATTTAAAGAGCCATAATTAAATACTTTTTCCTTAAAATGTAACATACAATTTTATAACTCCTTTAAAAGCCACTCTATTTTGCGTAGAGAGAACACTATTATGATTACTTGTGATGATTCTCCCAAAACAATAATTGAAGATTCGGTTTATCTATATAGTCTTGAAGCTAAAACCTTATAATCAAGAGTTTCACGAACTATTTTACCCGATGCTTTCCTTTTTCCATCGAGCTGCCTTGGGTCTATAGATATACTCTCAAAAACATCCTTCATATCGTTAGTAGTCCTAATGTAAAACACAGTTTCCTTATTAAGATAATATTCATAGCTTTGATATGGATATATTGCCACCGCACTTCCACAACAAAGAGCATTTTGCATAGTTGCAGATTTACTTCCGGGCTGTAAATATAAGTCACTGGCACACAAATACTTAAATAACTGATTGGCATTTTTCCAGCCTAAAAAACTAATTCTTTTATCAGACAAAACGAGGTTTTCTACAGTTTCCTTTATATCGTCACTTAAAGAACCTATAAGGACAAGTCTTAATCTTTCACTTGGCACCTGAATAAAGGTTTCTAAAATTTCTACTGTTCGTTTAAGCTTATCCATCTTTCCAGTATGAACTAGTAATACCTCATCTTCTTTTAGCCTTAAACTATTTCGTATTTCTTGTCTTTTTTCTCTTCTCTCCTTTTCTGTTGGTACTATACCACCTAACGGATAGAATTCCATCATATCATTAGGAACATTATATATTTTTTTTAAAAAAACAGGCCCATCATAACCAATGTAGAATACCTTGTCGATATAAGGTAAGGATATTTGTATTATATATCTATAAAAGGTTTTGTGTAATATATACTTTGAAAAAAAGTTAGTAGCAGAGTTATGGAAATCAGCATGGTTATCGACGAAAAATTTAACCTTAGGGTGATCTTTTTTGTAATTTGCAACTGTTAAAAGCTCATACGACTGTACACCATGGTGAAACACAATATCGGGTTTTTCTTTTTCCAAAAACTCATATAGACCATTTACCGCTCTTACTTTATTCGAAATAAATCCACCTAGAATATTTCTATATTCCATTCTTATCAGTCGAATTCCATTGTCTAGTATCCTATCTTCTTCTTCTGTTTTTACAACTGAACCATTGTCATATTTATAACAATCCGAGATTACTATTACTTCATTTCCATCGGTTCTTAACTGATTTGCCAATAGGTTATCTTGATAAGTCATTCCTTCTGTAAACCTTGTAGCTAAGCCAACTAGTATTATCTTCACAACATTTCCACCTTTACATCTTACACTGACTCAATAGGCGATCTTTTCTTATAGGGTTTAGTTCACTTATTGTTGGAATACCTTGCTGTATATTTTTGTATATTCGTTATATCTATGGTTTTTATTATATAATTTATTTGTACGATCTATACAGTGTGCTGAATAAGAAGATTTTCCATTTTCCCTCACCTTTTTTATTCCATCAATTATTTCCTCTAAGTTCCCTTTTTTTACAATAATTCCTGTCTTTTTATCTACACATTCAACACTTCCACCTGTATTAAAAGTAATAACCGGAACTCCACATGCTAATGCTTCGACATTAGTTAAACCCATAACCTCTTCAAGTGTTGGATTCACAAAGACATCAGCTGAGCAGTATATATCTACCAATTCTCTCACACTATCTGTTTGTGTAACACCGATTATATTATTTGGTAGAACTTTTAGTTGTTTCTCAGTGAGACCGACCAATATGATAATTTCGTCTCCCCTTATACGCTGAGACAACTCTTTGAAATAGTTTTTCCCCTTTCTTTCATCCCAAACATTTGCTACGCCTAGGATAATAAACTTATTATTTAAGTTTTGCCTTTCCCTGAACGCACTCTGGGTTGGCTTAAATAGATCTAAGTCGATACCATTATTAATTACCTTTATTGGATATCCACCCAAAAAGGACTGTTTTACGAGTTGAGCTAACCACCTTGATGGAGTGACAATTGTTAAATTCTTAACTCCAATAAAGGAATTCCTTTTTCTTTTATAATTTTTTCTGGAATTATTTTTAAATAAGCTTGCAGGATAACTTCTTTTTTGAATACATTTGTGATCACCATCTATTTTCCAGCAATCGCATCCCGCATAGTCAAAGTATGCACAATGACCCGTAAATGCCCAACAATCATGTAAAGTCCAAACCACTGGTTTATTAGCTTCCTTCAGATAATCAAATAAAATTTCTACATTTATATAATACCCATGAATATTATGCAAATGAATAACATCGGGATTAAGTTCCTTAATCTTAGAAATAAATCTCTTTGTAGCCTTTATTGATCCAAAACCATGTTTATCAAATATTCTTGTTTTAGCTACATGTGTATAATTATCAATTTTATTCCCTATTCTTATAGCAGTTTCACAATTTATTGGATTATCCCTTCCATACGCAATATAACTTTCATGTCCTTGCTCTTTTAAAATTGCATGGATATCAGTGGCAATTCTTCCCGTACTACCAATGCCACAAACAGAATTTATTTGTAAAACTCTCACCAACGTTTCCTCCAAACAACCCTATTCACATAATCTGTATATGATAATATGACCCTCAATACTTTTTCTGACACATTGGGCATACTATAATCCCCAACAGCCCTTAAAGATTTTTCCTCTTGTGTTTCCAAAACTTTCAACCCTTGTAAAATCCTCTCCTTTTTTAACCCCACCATCATAACCGATGCTTCTTCCATCGCCTCTGGCCTTTCATGGGCCTGTCTGATATTCAGAGCCTTAAATCCAAGAATAGAAGATTCTTCACTAATAGTACCACTATCACTAAGTACCGCTCTTGCTTTGGTTTGCAATTTCACATAATCATTAAATCCTAAAGGCTTCATCGTTTTAACTAAAGGGTTAAATTCTATCCCATTAGCATTAATCATATTTTGAGTTCGTGGATGCGTACTTACAATCATAGGCATGCTATATTCTTCTACAATATGATTTATACTGTCAACTAGATCTCGAAAATTAACTTCTGAATTAATATTTTCTTCTCTATGAGCTGATACTACAAAATAGTTTCCAGCTACCAGATCCAATCTGTCTAGTACATCTGAGTTCCCAATGTCATCTTTTCTAGAATTTAAAACTTCAAACATTGGACTTCCCGTTTTAATAATTCTATCCGTTGGAAATCCCTCTCTAAGAAGGTATTCCCTTGCGATATCGCTATAAGTTAAATTAATATCAGCGGTATGATCAACAATCTTTCTATTCGTTTCCTCCGGTACTCTTTGATCAAAACATCTATTTCCTGCTTCCATATGGAAAATAGGTATTTGTCTTCGCTTAGCCGCTATTGCACATAAACAACTATTGGTATCCCCCAACACTAAAAAAGCATCCGGCCTTACTTGTTCCATGACGGGATCTATTTTAACTAAGATATTACCAATAGTTTCAACCGCTGATCCAATAGCAGCATTAAGGAAATAGTCCGGCCTTTTTAAATTAAAATCTTTAAAGAAGACTTCGTTTAATTCATAATCATAGTTTTGTCCCGTATGGACAAGTGTATGTTCAATCGCATTTGATTCATCTAATTTGTTTATAACAGCCGACAATCTTATAATCTCTGGTCTAGTCCCAACGACTGTCATGACTTTTAATCTCTTCATTAATTATACCTCCAAGAAGTACGTGTCAGGCTTATCCGGATCAAAGCATTCATTCGCCCACATTACTGTTACAAGGTCTCTTTCTCCAACATTAACAATAGAGTGCGTATAACCGGTTGGTATATCCACAATCTGCAACTTTTTTCCGCTTACTCTATATTCAATGATCTCATCAGAGTCTATCTTCCGAAATCTAATTAGACCTTCTCCACTTACAACTAAAAACTTTTCATTTTTTGTATGATGCCAATGGTTGCCCTTTGTTATGCCCGGTTTTGAAACATTAACAGAGACCTGTCCTCTTTCAGGTGTTCTCATAAATTCTGTAAAAGAACCTCTATTATCAACATTCATTTTAAGATCATAAGAGAATTTATCCTCTGGTAAAAAGCTTAAATAAGTACTGTAAAGCTTTTTAGTCAATGCATCATCCATGTTCGGAACACTTAAGTTTGATCTACTATCTTTGAAGCTTTTAATGAGATTAGCTAGTTCACCAAGTCTAATACAATGCGTTATAGGTACAACACAATAACCATTGTCTACGGTTGGATTATCTTCCAATGCTCTAACAAACTCTTCTAATACATCATCTATATAGCAGAGGTTAAGTTCCGCATCGGAATTATTAATTTGTATATCCATATCTCTAGCTACATTATGACAGAATGTGGCTACAACTGAATTATAATTAGGTTTACTCCACTTACCAAATAGGTTAGGCAGTCTATACACATAAACCTTTGCATCAGTCTTCTTGTCATAATTAAATAATAATTGTTCCCCTGCTCTTTTGCTTCTACCATAAGGATTGTCCCTTAATGCCTGAATAGATGATGTAATAAGCACTGGAGCTTTATTTTTATATTTTTTTAGTAAATCTAGTAATGTAGATGTAAAATCGTAATTACCTTTCATAAATTCACTTTCATCCTTTGGTCTATTTACCCCTGCAAGATGAAACACAAAATCACATCTTTCAGCATATTCCTCAAGCAATGCAGGATCACTTTCTCTACTAAATTCTAATATATTGTTATATCCTTTATTTTTTAGTTCGGCAATGAGGTTTTTCCCAACAAATCCTTTTGCGCCGGTCACAAGAATATTCATTAATTAAACCGTCCTTTAGTTCATTACATGATTTTTAGTATTCCATTCCTTTAATTCATTTTGAACATAGTCTAATTCAAGTAGCTTTTCTTTAATCTGTTCAATATTGAGAATCTGTGTATTGTCGGAATTGTATTCCGCTACAGTAGTAAGCTTTTGGTCTCCATCCGCAAAATATTTATCATAGTTAAGATCCCTTTGATCTGCGGGCACTCTAAAGAAACCTCCTAAATCTTCCGCCTTAACATATTCTTCTTTAGTCAGAAGGGTTTCGTATTTCTTTTCCCCATGCCGAGTCCCAATGATTTTAATTTCGTTATCGGCGTTAAATAATTCTTTTACCGCTTGGGCAAGGTCACCGATGGTACTTGAAGGAGATTTCTGTACCATAATGTCTCCAGCCTCAGCATTTTGGAAAGCAAATATGACTAATTCAACTGCCTCTTCAAGACTCATAAGAAATCTTGTCATACTTGGATCTGTTACAGTTAGAGGGTCTCCATTTTTAATTTGTTCAATAAATAATGGAATTACCGAACCACGTGAGGCCATGACATTTCCATATCTTGTGCCAGTGATTAATGTCCGTTCTGGCAAAACCTTTTTTGATTTTGCAACAAAGACCTTTTCCATCATAGCTTTTGATATTCCCATTGCATTAATTGGATACGCAGCCTTATCAGTAGATAGGCATATTACCTTTTTAACACCATATTCTATTGCGGCTGTTAGCACATTGTCTGTTCCCAACACGTTCGTATTTACCGCTTCAAGGGGGAAAAATTCACATGAGGGCACTTGTTTTAACGCTGCAGCATGAAAAATATAATCAACGCCATGCATGGCATTTTTTACACTTGCCAAGTCTCTTACATCACCAATGTAAAACTTTAACTTATCGTTCTTATATTGCTTTCTCATATCGTCTTGTTTTTTTTCGTCACGTGAAAAAATGCGGATTTCTTTTATGCCGGTATCTAAAAATCGCTGCATTACCGCATTTCCAAAAGAACCTGTACCTCCGGTTATTAGTAAGGTTTTATCCTTAAACATGCTTTTACCTCTTTTCATATAATTAAAATGACTCATTATTATTTCGTATGAATGCTTGGCTGTGTAGTTATCTTCTAAATACCGTCTAGCGTTTACACCCATTTGTTTTCTTATATTTTTATCACACAATCTGTCTACCCTTTTGTGAAATTGTTCAACATCACTACTCTCGCACCAAAGACCGAACCCGCCTTTTTCAATGACCTTTCCGATATCAGTGTTAATATCAGTTGCTGCTAAAACGGGCATTGATGCCTGCATATAGGAAAGAAGTCTGGATGGAAAATTTGGTATCGTAAACCGCTTATCAAGAAATATTAATCCAACATCACAAGAATTAGCCAAAACTTCATAATCCTCTTTTGGTAGTTGCGCAAATAATTGGGCATTGGTTAACTTTTCAGTGTTTAAAAAGGTTTTAAGTCTATTAAACTCTGTTCCTGATCCCGCAATGACAAAATAAACTTGGTTGTTTTCTTTATTGAACTTTAAACACTCGATTAGGAAGTCAATACCTTGAGGTTTCCCAAGATTTCCACCATAAATAAATACCGTACAATCAAGCGGTATTTTATATTTATTTTTAATCTTTTTTACCTTTTGCTCATCTTTCTCTATTGTTAATGGTTCAATACTGTTTGGGCATACTTCCACCGTATTAGGTAATATTTCAGGGTTCTGTTTTAATAAAAAATCCACATTTGCCTGGGACATACACCCAATATAATCCGAGAGTTCATATAACTTTTTTTCTTTAGACTTAAAATAACCATATAACAGACCTTTGATTCCGGTTTTCTTAACCATTCCAAGGTCTACAGCATTTTGAGGAAAGATATCTTTTAACAATAGATAGGTTGTTGCATTATCTCTATTTTTCAAATATTCAATAGCCTTTTGCAATGTTATTGGGGGTGTTGTATAAATAACCAAGTCATATTTCATATCAGAAAAATATTTTTTTATTCCTCTTTTAAATTTGGACTCAAGAGTAAGAGTTGAAATGCCTTTTTCTATTAAGTTTGTTTTTTGTGTATTACCTATTTGTAATTTTAGTATCTTATAATTATCATTATCAATTAGTCTTGTTGGTTGTTGTTTTCTTTTTTCTGTTGGCGAGATAATGCACACTTTATGGTTGTCTTTTACAAACTGTCTCATTAAATCCGTGTATATCCCACTTTCATCAAGTGTTGAAAAATCTAAAAGTGTTAAAAACAAGATATTCATATTCTAAACTCTCCTAACTGGAACTCCAACATAAATTCCAGGTTTGGTTATATCCCTAACCACAACAGCGCCCGCACCCATTTTGCACCCACTAATTATAGTTACGTTATTACTAACCACACTACCAATACCTAACCATGACCCTTGTCCAACTTTAACTGTACCCGCTAAATGTACGCCTGGAGATATATGAACGAAATCTTCAATATAATTATCATGATCTATTGTAGATCCGGTATTGATGATGCAACCTTTACCTATTGAGGTACAGCAGTTAATAACTGCCCCCGCCATAACAACAGTTCCACTTCCTATCTCCACCTGTGCTCCTATAACTGCATGTGGGTGAATTAACATTGGTATACTGGCTCCTGCTGTCTCAAGCATCTCATGAATCCTTTGTCTTGTAATATTATTGCCAACACCAACAAAGACTTCCCACTCATCTACAAATGTAAAAACATTATCTGATGTTCCAATGACCTCCAACCCCATTGATGATTTAAGGCTTTCATCATCGTCTAGGAAAGCAATATTTTCCCATTTATTCATTTTCAATGCAATGTCCGCAATAACTTTTCCATGACCACTGGCACCTATTATAAGAAGTTTGTTTTTCATAACCCTATTCTTTCCTTTTTGGTTCCCCTAAAAGGTTCCATTGTAGCTGCAGTCTCCGAATTAATACCCTCTCTTACAAAAACCATTTTAATAGTCAAAAAGATAATCTTCCAATCTTTAACGAAACCTAAATTATCCACGTACTCAACATCCAGATTAAATTTATCTTCCCAACCGATAGCATTTCTACCTCCGATCTGTGCCAAGCCAGATAAGCCGGGCCTAACCTCATGACGCCGTTTTTGATGTTCATTGTAGAGCGGAAGATACTGTACAAGTAATGGTCTAGGTCCTATAATGGACATATCCCCCTTTAAAATATTTAACAGTTCCGGAAGTTCATCAAGGGATGTAGAACGTAAAAACCTTCCAAACCTGGTTAACCTAACATTATCAGGAAGAGGTTGCCCATCCTCATCCCTCTCATCAGTCATTGTTCGAAATTTATACATTATAAAAATATTCTCATTCAACCCTGGTCTTTTCTGTTTAAAAAGTACTGGGCCACCAAGCTTAACCTTAACAAGTAATGTTACTACAAGAAATATTGGACTTAGAACAATAATGGCAATCAATGATAGTATGAAATCCATCGGTCTTTTAATAAATCTTCTATAAATACCACCTTTGGAATTCCTCATTACTCTAACCACAACCCTTTAGTAATCTTTACTACTCTTTCTAAATCATCATCAGTCATCTTTGTATCAGACGGCAAACAAACACCATTCTCAAACAGTCTTTCGGATACACCCTCACCAATAAAATCATATTCCTCAAAGAATGGCTGAATATGCATTGGTTTCCAGACCGGTCTTGACTCGATATTTTCAGCTTCCAATGCATCAAATATATCAACAGGTTTTACTTTACCAGACAATGTTATCGAGCTTAACCAATAATTCGGTTCATTCCATTCATTGGCAGGCATAAACTCAACACCTTCAAGTTCACCAAGTTCTCTCTTATAAAACTCAAAAATATAATTCTTCCTCGCAACTCTCTGATCTAACACCTTAAGTTGTCCTCTACCAATCCCAGCAACTACATTACTCATTCGATAATTAAACCCTAATTCACTATGTTGATAATGCCTTGCTTGATCCCTTGATTGAGTAGCCCAAAATCTCACCTTAGCAATTCTTTTTTCATTATTGGAAACAAGCATCCCGCCACCAGAAGTAGTGATAATCTTGTTCCCATTAAAGGAGAAGATGCCATAATCACCAAAAGTCCCAGTGTGTTTACCTTTATAGTAAGTACCTAAAGACTCCGCCGCATCTTCTATAACCACTACTTTATGCTTCCTGCAGATCTCCATAATCTTATCCATATCTGCAGATAAGCCATATAAATGAACGACGAGAACAGCCTTTACCTCTGGATATTTTTTGAATGCTTCTTCCAATGCTTCAGGACTCATGTTCCAGGTTTCATAGTCACTATCTATAAAAACAGGAATAGCATTTTGATAGATAATTGGGTTTGCAGTAGCTGAAAAAGTAAGTGTTGGGCAAAAAACAATATCCCCTTCTCCTACCCCAGCTGCCTTAAGGGCTAAGTGGATAGCCGCTGTCCCGGAAGAAAGTGCAGCGGCAGCTTTCGATCCAACCTTATCTGCTAATTCCTTTTCAAATTGATTCACGTTTTCTCCAAGCGGTGCTATCCAATTTGTTTTAAATGCTTCCTTTACATACTGCATTTCATACCCTTCATCACTCATATGCGGTGATGAAAGAAAGATTCGATCCGCCATTATCTAGACTACCTTTCATTACTAAAGTCTTTTAACAATTTATACAGTCATTTTTTGTTCTTTGATTTTTTTTGCCAAATACTTATAAAGTTCTTCCTTAATCTCCTCATTCTCCAAAGCCATATCCACCGTCGTCTTTACAAACCCTAATTTCTCTCCAACATCATACCGCTTACCCTCAAAATCATAAGCATACACATTCTGAATCTCATTCAACTTTTGAATCGCATCCGTCAACTGAATTTCCCCACCAGCACCAGTTTCCTGCCTGTCAAGAAACCCAAAAATCTCAGGTGTTAATATATAACGACCCATAATTGCTAGATTCGATGGTGCAGTTCCCTGTTCAGGCTTCTCCACAAAGTTACTTACTTGATAACGCCTACCCTCAATTGTAAGGGGATCAATAATGCCATAGCGGTGTGTTTCCTCATCAGGTACCTGTTGAACACCTATTACTGACGATTGAGTTTCATCAAATTGGTCCATTAGTTGTTTCAGACAAGGTTTTTCAGCTTGTACAATATCATCGCCAAGTAATACTGCAAACGGCTCATCGCCAATAAACTTCCGTGCACACCATACCGCATGTCCTAATCCTTTTGGCTCTTTTTGCCGAATATAGTGAATGTCAACTTTTGACGGCTGCTTCACTTTCTCTAGTAACTCAAACTTTTCCTTTTTCACAAGGTTATCTTCCAATTCGAAGTTATTATCAAAATGATCCTCAATCGCACGTTTTCCTTTACCCGTTACAATGATAATATCCTCAATTCCCGATTCAATTGCTTCTTCCACAATATACTGAATCGTTGGCTTATCCACAATCGGCAACATTTCTTTCGGCATTGCCTTGGTTGCGGGTAAAAATCTGGTTCCCAGGCCCGCTGCTGGAATAATCGCCTTTTTAACAGTCTTCAATTTCACGACCCCCAAAGAATAGAAATTACTGTAGCTTCCTATGAAATAACTTTAATTAATATAATTTTATTTATATATAACTTTTCTTTTATCTAATTCTATTTATTTAGGAAGATTCATGAACCGCCATTAACGTGTGTTTCGTATGGGCGATTCTCAACAATTCCTCTTTTAAACCAACTGTAGAGTAGCCTTCAAACCGATCAAGCAAGGAAAGGAAAAGATTTGCATCCACTATGCTTGTCCGTCCCACATAAATTTTCTCATACACTTCTCCAGGATGAACATCTTTATCACTAAGCAGTTCCTCATACATCTTCTCACCCGGTCGAAGTCCCGAATACTCAATCTGAATCTCCTCTTCGGTATAACCAGACAATTTAATCAGGTTTTTAGCCAAATCAACAATTTTCACCGGCTCACCCATATCAAGCACAAAGATCTCCCCGCCTTTCGCAAGTGTTCCGGCCTGAACAACCAACCTTGACGCCTCCGGAATCGTCATAAAGTACCTCGTTATATCTGGATGGGTAACCGTAATTGGTCCACCATTTTCAATCTGCTTCTTAAACAACGGAATAACACTGCCACGACTTCCTAGCACATTTCCAAACCGTACAGCGACAAATTTCGTCTTGCTTCTTGCCGCCATATCCTGCACAACCATTTCCGCCACACGTTTGGTTGCCCCCATCACGTTCGTTGGGTTTACCGCTTTGTCTGTTGATACCATCACAAATGTTTTTACACCATATGTATCCGCGGCTTCTGCAACATTTTTCGTGCCGATGATATTGTTCTTCACTGCTTCATGCGGATTGTATTCCATTAAGGGTACATGCTTATGTGCCGCTGCATGATAAATAATTGCCGGCTGATGCTGATCGACAATCTCAAATATACGCGCACGATCTTGCACATCACCGATAATCGGGACAATTTCTGTTTCCGTCTCTCCGAATCTTTCCCGCAGCTCCATATCAATCGAATAAATGCTATACTCGCCATGTCCGACTAGTAGTATTTTCCCAGGTGTAAACCGCATCAATTGTCGGCAGATTTCAGAACCAATCGATCCGCCTGCACCGGTTACCATGACGGTATTACCTGTGACATATTCGGATATCGCTTCAATATCCAGTTTAACTGGCTTGCGGCCAAGTAAGTCCTCGACCTCAACATTCTTCAAATTGCTGACCGATACCTTTCCAGTCATCAGATCTTCCAATTTCGGGATCATTTGCACCTTCGCATTTGTCTTATTACATTCTACAACAATTTTCTCAAGCGCCCCATTGCGTAATGACGGAATCGCGATCACGATATGCTCGATATTCATCCTATCGACAATTTGTGGGATATCTTTCACAGTGCCTACGACAGAAAGATTATATAATTGCATTTTTTGTTTGGAAAGATCATCATCCACAAATGCGACTGGCAATAATTCGTCATTGTTATGATCATTTTTCAGCTGTCTTGCGATCATCGCCCCGGCTGAACCAGCGCCAACAATTAGTGTTCGCTTCTTATCCCCTTCCGTTGCTATGTATCGATCACGGAAAATGCGCCATATGAACCGGGAACCGCCGATTAAAATAATGTGCAATAACCATGTAACAACTAACGCCCGTCGGTAAATATTAAAATCATTTACTAAATATTGAACAATCCCTGCCGATATAATAGATAGTGTGATAGCTTTTACGATTGCCTTTAATTCGCCAACACTGGCATACGCCCAAACCTTGTTATATAGTTTATAAACAAACGCGAATATATGATGAAAGATTAATAGAGCAACAGCGCTAATAACAAGTGCGGGCATGTCCAATATGTCCAAGGTTGGATACACAACCCATGCCGCAGCGAATAGCGCAAATGTAACGATAATCGAATCTAGTAAGATCAGCAAGGTCAATCTTGTTCGGTAGGTCATCTTGCCAACTCCTTTCTTCAGGGGAATTTGATTCATTTTGTAACTGAACAGTAACAAAAGTTAGTTCTATTCTACCAGATTAAAAGTAATAATTCACCTATAAAAATCGCTTAAAAAAAGCATTCACGTCCTTACGCTTATTCTGTTTAACCTTTTTTTAGATATGGTGGCTGTCCATCAAGATCAATCAGGACAATATCAGGTTCGAATAGCTCAACTAATTCCACTGTTCTTCTGCATAAGTAATAGGACTTTTTATTGTCATATCAGATTGGCTTTCTAATAGATTAGTAACCGATACTAAAATATACTGTTTACTTATCAAACAAACATTCATCATGTATACATAACCGCCTCTTTTCACTAATTACGGTCAAAAGCTGTTAAAATTGACAATAGTAGAAGCAATACATACAATAGTACTAAATAACCAGTCATTTTTTTAGTGACTTTTCGAGAAAAAAGTCATATATTGATGAATACGGTTTCTTTAGCGCATGATTTTACGCAAAAATGCAATAATTTCAGCCCGATTCCGGATATTCAGTTTATTATAAATTTCACTTATATAATTCTTCACCGTCCCTTCCGCCAGAAATAACTTTTGGGCGATATGTTTGTTCGTATGACCTCCCATTAACAGATATGCGATGTCTAATTCCCTATTTGAAAAGTGTAATCCCCTATTTTCGAGCCGTTTAGCAAAAATCTGTTTTTTGTCAAGGGTCAGCTCCCTTATCTTATTGGCAAGGATCCTCGCCACCTCACCTGACAGCACGATTTGGCCACGGAATGCATCATGGATGGACCGAATTAAATCATCCGCATATAATGACTTCAATAAAAACCCATCAGCACCGACACTGATTGCCCTGATCACGAGATCCTCCTCGACGTCTGATGTTAACATGATAACCTTTATATCCGGATAGTGCTCCTTTATGTATACAGTCGTTTTAATCCCGTCCAAATTCGGCATATGGATATCCATTAACACAACATTCGGCGGTTTTTCTGCTATTTGTTGAATGGCAGCTTCCCCATTGTCCGCTGTCCCAATTACACAAATATCGTCTGTTTTCGCAATTAATGCCCCGACCCCTTCTCGAAACAAGCGCTGATCATCCACAAACAAAACCTTTATCAAAAGCCTAACCCCTTTCACTATTACCATTTACCCAGAGCAGAACGGGACAAACTATTCCGAACCATGTTGCAGCATCTTGTTGGTATACAGGAAAGTTGACTAGATCACCCTATCTAATTACTACTTCCTAGTGTAGATGACCTATATTATGGCGATACTACTCCCATTTATTCTTGCCTTGTACTTATCATACAATACAGGCTACACAAAATTATGCATACCCTTATGAAAATGGCTAGAGGTTGTTTGTATCATTCCCTCTAGCACATCTTTTTAAAATAAACCGAACAACTTTTTCGTTCTTACCGGTTGCGGCTCACCCCGGTGCACGGTATTCCCATCAATAAGGAGCTGTGCATTTTCCATAAACATAAAAACAGCTTCATTGCCATGACGCGTCTGTACTTCCCGAAAAGCCTCCTGCATCGCAAATCCGCGTGTTGTCGTATTGTGGGCATCGGACGCAATAAAATGGGTCAGATTTGCCTCCATCAGGTTATGGGTTAATTTCTGCACTGTTTTCCCAAATTTCCCGCAAACACTCGCTGCCGTCACCTGTGTCAACGCACCTTTTCGCACAAATTCATATAGGATCGATGGGTGCTCAGCAATTTCCCTGTTTCGTTCCGGATGCACAATGATCGGCTTGTACCCCGCCACCTGCAGATCAAATAGCATTTGCTTCGCATAACGCGGGACATGTGCCGTTGGAAATTCGATAAACACGTATGCTGTGTTGTTTAACGGCAGGACTTCATCCTCCTGCAAACTCGTAACCATATCCCCATTAAGCCGTGTTTCCTGTCCAGGCAGGATTGTCAGCGGGATCTTTTCCACTTCTAGTCGTGCCTTTAGTTCGGTTACGTCTTGCAAAATTTGCTTTTTCACGTTGTTATACTTGCCATTCCGATGGTGTGGCGTCGCAATAATCGTTCGAATCCCCTGGTCAACAGCGGCCCGCGCCATTTCCAGACTATCCTCTGTTGTCCTGGCACCATCATCGATACCGGGCAAAATATGACAATGGATATCGATCACGCCATTCACTCCTAAAATGATGCTTTTTGCTAATTATGTAAATATTCCCTTTTACTATATCAGAAAACTACATTAGTTTACAATATCTAAGTCTTTAGGATGATAATGGAATCGTCATCTATTTTTTAACCAGGAAAAACGGCGCAGAATAGCCGCCGTTTTTCCTAGTTAAAAAAAGTCTATTTTATTATAGACTTTTTTTGTACCCCGAACATGACCGAGGCGATTTATTTCCTGCTATTTTCGCAGCAGACCCCATAATTTTTTCGCTTTAATCCGCTCCGGCTCGTCTGCATGAATCGGTTTGCCAACAATCAATGCCTCACTGTTCTCCATGAATTGGTATTGCATCATATTGCCAAACTGTTTCTTAATCTGTTCAAAAGCATCCTGCATGTAAAACCCGCGCTTCTTCACATTATGCGCATCCGAAGCGACAAAGTGTGTCAGATTCGCTTCAACCAGTTGGTTCGTGAACTTTTGAACTTTGCCACCATTCTTCCCAACCACACTAGCCGCTGTTATCTGGGTTAACGCACCATTTTTCACCATGCGGTACAATTTATCCGGGTTGTCCATCAATTCATGATTTCGCTCCGGATGTACAATAATCGGCTTGTAACCAGCAATTTGCACGTCAAATAACAGCTGCGTTGTGTACTGTGGGACATGACTTGATGGCAGCTCAATAAAAACATAGCCGCTCGTTACATTCAACGGCAGGATATCCCCGCGTTTCAAGTCTTCCACAACATCCCCATTAATTCTAGGCTCTTGTCCAGGTACAATCTCAACCGGAATTTGTTCCTCCTGAAATTTCCAATTTAAATATTCCACCGCACCGATAACATCCTGACCCGGGTTATCAAACGACCCGTTATGATGGTGTGGCGTTGCAATTATTTTTTGGATCCCTTGACTTGCAGCCTCATGCGCCATCGCTAAACTTTCGGTCAACGTCCTGGCACCATCATCAACACCAGGTAAAATATGACAATGAATATCAATCATCTCGTACACCCCACTACGTAACAATTCAAACTTTTTATCTTTAATATATCGAAATATAATAGATATCTTTAACCAGTTATTTTTGCCTATCACTTCATTTTAACAGGTTAGTCGTTAAACGTAAGGAAAATATGGTCACGAAAAAGTCATTTTATTGGTGGGAAAGTCATAAAATAGGAGTGGTTAACATCCCAAATTGTAGATGATTTGCAGTATTACCGAGGTTTACAGGGGTAATTATCGAGGGAAAACGGGAGAACCCCCCTTCCAGTAAGAAGAGGAGATTTCCGTTAATTGTTCCCGTAATAGTAGTAATAATTAGCTTCCTTCTTGCTGCGATCATTCAAGATTGTACCGAGCATTTTTGCATGCGAAGGTTCCAATAATTCAACTGCTTTTGCTGCTGCTTCATATTCCGTGTGCTTGCTGCGCACAACAAGAATCGCACCATCACAAATGTTAGCAAGAATTTTCGCATCCGCAACTGCCAGGATTGGTGGTGTATCAAATATCACCAGATCATATAGTTCATTTGCACTGTACAGCAGCTGCTGCATTCGTTTTGAAGCAAGCAGCTCGGACGGATTCGGCGGGATCGGACCACATGAAATTACATCTAAATTTTCCACATCTGTGGGGGAAATGGCAGCCTCAAGCAATGTTTCCCCGACTAGAATATTGCTAAGCCCCTTTAAATTATCGACACGGAATGTGTAATGCATCGTCGGCTTCCGCAAATCAGCGTCAATCAATAGTACCTTTTTCCCCTGTTGCGCATACACCACCGCCAAGTTAGCCGTTGTCATCGACTTTCCCTCACCAGGACCTGCTGACGTAACCAGCATAGATTTTAATTCATCATCGACAGACGAAAACTGCAAATTTGTCCGAATGGTACGATACTGCTCGGATATCGGTGAACGCGGACTGAGCTGGGCAATTAAATGTCTCGTCTTACTGTTTCTGGACTGATTTTTTCGGCGCACCACTGAACCCACTCCTTCCCCTTCTATTTACCTCATTTGTCACCTGTTCCATTTGAATATCGTCATCCGCCACATGGGACACGATGCCAAGCACAGGTACATTTAATTTTTTCTCAATATCATTTTCTGATTTAATCGTGTTATCTAAGTATTCCAGTAAAAATGCAATCCCAACCCCGACCATCGCACCAAGCACAATGGCAATGGCGATATTCAGCATTGGCTTCGGACTAACCGGCGCTGGATCTTCCTGCATTTCCGCCTCAGACAAAATTTTCACATTATCGGCATTCATAATATCAGGGATCTTCTTCTGGAACGTCTCCACTGTCGTATTGGCCATTTGTACCGCAAGCTGCGGATCCGGATCCGTTACCGTTACCGTTACAACTTGTGAATTTTCCGCACTCGACACCTCTATTTTACTTTGCAGCTGGCTGCTTGTAATCGGAAGGTCAAGCTCTTCCACCACATCTTCTAAAATAGCAGGACTTTTAATAATGATATTATACGTATTGATCAGTTCGACATTTGTCCGGATATTGTTCACATCATATTGTGCAGCCGGGTCCTGCTCACTTTGGTTCACAATAAATTGCGTACTAGACTGGTAGGTTGGTGTTAACACAAAGTAACTGATGACAGCAGCAATCAACGCTGCACCAACAATCAACGCAATAATGAGCAGCAAACGCTTTTTCATAACCTCAACTATCTCTTTGAGGGATATTGTCTCCTCCATTTAAGTACCTCCATATATTCTCTAGTTAAATAGATCTATTTATTATTTCGACATTATAATCGAAATTATAACATAAACATACGAATTTCGCGTAAATTTTTTCTAAAAGTGTCTTTTCTAAAAGTTGCCGAAGCAGGGAAATGCATTGTCTTTCGATCGCTTTTGCATGCTCAACACCTTGATATTGCACACTTGGGCGGTTTTTTTTGCACCCTCAACACTCGGAGATCACCCGACCGTTTCGCCTCCCTCAATTAATTTCGGCATATCCCAGATCGATTTCTCATCCAGTTCAATAGTTTGGATCTATTATATTACAATAACATTACAAATGTCCTATAAATCTATGAAAATTTTAACTCAGTTGCTATAATTAGGTCAAATGAATTAGTAAAATTTTCTTATGAGAGGGGTAAAGACGTGGCCAACAAAAAAATCATGATGTCGGTAACAGCGAGCGCAGTGATCGCCTCCGCATTTTTAGCAGCTGAAGAGGCAGACGCAGCATCCTATAAAGTTAAAAGTGGTGACTCACTATGGGTCATTGCCCAAAAATATGATACAACCATTTCCCATTTAAAATCAGTCAACAATCTGACAAGTGATCTTATTTTTCCGAATCAAGTACTGGAAACGGGCAGCAAAACGAACTCATCTAATTCTAGTAACAAACAATCAAGTAATAAATCTGCTACATACACCGTTAAATCAGGTGACACATTGAGCGGAATTGCGTTCAAACATAACATATCATTATCCAACTTGATGAAATGGAACAAGCTTGACTCGACATTAATCTATCCTGGTGATGTATTTGTCGTATCCAAGAATGGAGCATCATCTTCAAATTCGGGAAGTTCTAATTCAAGTGGCTCTGGAAGTGGAAGCTCCGGATCATCGAACAGCTCCACCTACACCGTTAAATCCGGTGACACATTATCCGGCATCGCCATCAAATACAATGTTACAGTTACCAACCTGAAAAAATGGAACGGACTGAAATCCGATCTTATCATCGTCGGGCAAAAACTAAAAATCGGCGCAAGCGCTAACTCCGGATCAGGGAGCGGGAATGGCAGCTCCGGTTCCGACGGTTCGGGAGCGAATGTCGATTACAACGTCAATAAATTAATCAGCACAGCAAAAAGCTTACAAGGCATCCACTACGTATGGGGAGGCTCTACACCAAGCGGCTTTGACTGCAGCGGATTCATCTATTATACGTACAATAAAGCAGGCAAATCAATCGGACGCCTAACAAGCGGCGGCTATTACAACCGCTCATACTATGTAAACAAACCAGCAGCAGGTGACCTCGTATTTTTCGAAAACACCTACAAGAAAGGAATCTCGCATTTAGGGATCTATTTGGGCAATAATCAATTTATCAGCGCTGAATCAGACGGCGTGAAGATTAATAGCTTAAGCAACTCTTATTGGAGTAAGCATTTTGAAGGATTCAAACGGTTTTATTGATTTTTATTGATAGATGGCTTTTAGTTAATGAAGGATCGGTTACAGGAGACTCCGGCGTTGTGCTGGAGTCTTTTTTGTTTTATAGACCAGATACGTAGTGTGCTGCGAGGGCTCGATCGATACCGGGACCCTGCTCGATCGCTTTTGCGTTACATTCAATCAAAATAGTCCGTTTAACTGAGTGTTTAACCATCAAATCAACTTCATGATACATGTTCAGAAATACCACAACGATAGCAGCTATGACAAGCTGCAGGAAGCCCCCATTCAATTGACCTTCCCACCGGACTATAAAATATCGATTAACGGTTGGCCAAAGAACCATCAGAAGCATCGGAATCGTTTCCAGGAGAAGGAATTCAACCCTATTAGGCTTCCCTCTCTAGTTTTCATCAATTATTTACGTGCATTCCTCACTCTCATTTCTGTTCGCATTTTTACCATTAAGGTTTTCTAAAGAGCTGAATCATCTTGTCGGGATAATCAATAAATGGGTTGCGGTTCCCCTGAATTTCATGGATAGCTTGATTGCGGTGCTTTTCATAAAGATCCGGCGGAAACTGTTGATGCCATTCCAGCAACAATTCCGTATCGATCGTCTCTTTATGGGACTGCTCAATTTCATCCGGATACCTTATTAGAAAATACAACATGGCTCTTGCCACAGTCCCTTTCCCATATTCCGGTTCAAATAGGCTCTCCTCCGCCTTGCCGCATGCATCTTCTACTCGTTGGTCTCCGATAGTATGCGGGTTATAGTCTGCAAAATCATGATAAGGATAATTGCTTCGAAGCGAGTTGCAATCAGGATCACAAGTAAACAAGTGGTGAATATCGCCACGCATCGGCTTCCGCTCGTTGAACCACGATTGTGGGACCACATGCTCACAATTATATAGAAATTCGTCCGGAACCATTGCAAGTTGATCCAATCCCACTTCTTGATCCGTATCAAGCTTGTCGATTTTCTCTTTTCTTTTTAATGATGCTTGATAATCTGCTTTAATCACATCTTCTGCCTGTCGGTTCTTTCCCGAGTAAATGCTCTTTAGATCTCCATTGGAACGCAGGTCAACCCACGGGTAAACATATTCGGTTGGTTCATATGGCACCTGATTGGTATGCGTCTCCTTAAGAAGCCTCTCAAGTGCTGGAATTACTTCACCACCATCACCGTCAAAATCAATACAACGATAGTATTGCTCCACTGTCCGGGCATCTTTCTCCTCATCATAATAGGATTTTTCATCTTGCCGCATCTTTTCCTTCATCCCGCTATGCTTAGAGAGTATTGATTTAAGACGCTCGTGATTGGTTGATACCGGAAGAAGAATTTCCTTTTGTCTGGGGGTTAAAACCATTACCTTATTCCTCCCTTAGAAATGGATTATGAAATGGAGATTTGTTATATGTAGCATACCACGTATTGTAGGTGGCTGGAAATATTGCACAATTCTTGAACTATACCTCAAAATTTCAGCGATAAATCCATTTGTCCTCTCTTTGTCCTATAGTTGCATGGTTAAATACCGTTTTACAAAGCCTCAGCAAGTTATCGTCATTCCCAATTAAATCAACTTGATGCACCCGTTTAATGTCATCTTCCAGATCAAAAATAAGAAATCCTTCAAATTCCAGATAATCTGTTAAGGCCTTTATCGACAGGTCAAACGTCTAGCAAAACTTGCCTCTCAAATATCGCAATCTGTAAAAAGTACAGATAATCATTAAAAAGTGCAGAATTCAATTTAAAAAATTGCAAATAGTTGATATATAATAAAGGAAATAATAGGTATATATGTATCATTTTACCTAAATATAATTACCTATACGGATTCTGATGATGCCGTTTTAAGGAACACTGTCCTGTATGTTATTTCCCAAATAGAACGAAGTGAAGCTTCCTCGAATCCGACCGATTCTCGATATACCGCGATAAATTTTTGATTTACAATGAAATCGCTATCATTTAACAGGAGGTGATGTGTATGCGATTTTATTATTTACTATTGGCTGCACATATGCCATAAATCCAATTCATGGCATTTTGCAAAAGTTTTAATTATTACCTCTAAGAACTGCAAACAACGAATATAGGCATCATTACGGCTGCGGATAGCAAAAGTTAAAAACTAGGTATGGAGAGGAGGATAAACAAACGTAATGCTGCCGTATGTTCAGTATTAGTCTGGAAAATCAAACTGATGAAGGAGGATAAAAGTTGATGAAAAGTGGACAAGTCAAGAAGCTAGTTTATGTTCTAGTTTGTTTTGTCTTACTAATAGGGATTGTGCCTATCACACCTGCTCAACCAGCCTCAGCCGCTTCGACAGATTATTTTACTTCATTTGAGCCGGATGACCCGCAACTTGACTGGGAAAATACAGTGGAAACAAATGCGGATGGAAATAAAATGACTTCCGGAATTGATGGAAACATCCCGTTTGACGGCATTCAAGGAGACATTACGGATAAGGTTGTAAACATTGAAGTATCCGATGAAAATCCGCCAAGTGAAGTGAAGGACAAGTTAATTGATCGAGACGAGACGACAAAATGGTTGACGTTTGACGACACTGCTACGATTCAATTTGAACTGGACCAGCCAGACGCTGTCGTGAAATATGCATTAACATCGGCGAATGATTTCCCTGGCCGAGATCCAAGTGATTGGGAATTTGCCGGATCCAACGACGGGAAAAATTGGACAACCCTTGATACGAGAACGGATGAAAAATTCAGTGACCGTTATCAGCGGGAGGTATATGAGTTTGAAAATACGGAGAAGTACCGCTTTTATCGGTTAAACATTACCAAAAATAGCGGTGATTCCATTATTCAACTATCAGAACTGGCCATTTCAAACGGTATTGATGTACCAGCACCACCACCATCAGATATGAAATCATTGCTATCCAACGGGCCAGCAAGTACCTATACCGCAAAAGCAAATGTTGGCTGGACAGGTAAAAATACAATCACGTACGAGGGTTCGCACCTGTCGGATGATAGAGCATATTCCTACAATAAGATTCTTGATGTTGACATTAAGGTGACGGACGATACAGCGTTATCTTATTATATTTTTCCTGCCTTTACCGACAAAGATCATACAAAATATGCTAGCACCTATGCATCCATTGATTTAGCATTTTCTGATGGGACCTATCTGCATGATCTGGATGTAATGGATCAGCATGGTATAAAACTGAACCCACAGAGTCAAGGGGATTCGAAAACACTGTATGCTAATCAATGGAATTTCAAAAAAGCTGACATTGGTGCTGTTGCGAAAGGGAAAACAATTAAACGGATTCTTGTTGCCTATGATAACCCGAAAGGACCGGCAACATTTAGAGGACACATTGATGATATTCAAATTGACGGAAAACCTGTCAACAAAACATATGACAATCCTTCCGATTATGTGAATACGCTTAGAGGTACACAATCCAATGGAACTTTTTCCAGGGGAAATAATTTTCCCGCCGTTGCTGTACCCCATGGCTTTAATTTCTGGACACCAGTGACCAATGCAGGATCGAACTGGATTTACGCTTATCATGAAAGTAATAATGACGATAACCTGCCAATGCTCCAAGCGCTTGCGTTAAGTCATGAAACAAGCCCATGGATGGGAGACCGACAGACATTTCAAGTCATGCCGTCGGATGCAGAGGGGGAACCCGATGCGAATCGCGAAGCCCGCGCATTGCCTTTTAAACATGATAATGAGATAGCGCAGGCACATTATTATGGCGTTACGTTTGAAAATGGAATTCAAGCAGAAATGACACCTACTGACCATGCAGCCATGCTAAGATTTACGTTCAAAGATGACACCTCCAATATTATATTTGATAATGTTAGTAATGATGGTGGCATTACGCTGGACGCGGAAAATGGAACCATATCGGGATATACGGATCAGAAAAGTGGTTTATCTACAGGAGCGACACGTATGTTTGTCTATGCAACATTTGATAAATCCGTTGTCGATGGCGGTAAACTAACCGGTGAAGGCAGAGATAATGTAACCGCCTACTATAAATTTGATACAACAGAGGATAAAGAGGTAACAATGCGAATTGCCACTTCACTCATTAGTGTTGAGCAAGCGAAGAAAAATTTAGAACAGGAAATCAGTGCTGAGGATACGTTTGAAACCATAAAGAAAAAATCAGAACAGAAATGGAATGACTTACTCGGAAAAATCGAAGTTGAAGGGGCAACAGAAGAACAACTTACAACCCTGTACTCAAACATGTATCGGTTATTTCTGTATCCGAATTCCGGATTTGAAAATGTAGGGACGGTAGAAAAACCAGATTTCAAGCATGCTAACCAACTTTCGCTTAACCCATGCACAACAAGTACAGCAACCGAAACTTGTGCACAAATTGAGGATGGAAAAATTTACGTCAACAATGGATTTTGGGATACCTATCGAACGACGTGGCCGGCATATTCCCTGTTAACTCCTACAAAAACAGGTGAAATGATCGACGGCTTTGTCCAACAATATAAAGATGGCGGCTGGATTTCAAGATGGTCATCACCAGGATACGCAAATTTAATGGTGGGAACAAGCGCAAATATTGCCTTTGCGGATGCCTACCAGAAAGGTGTTACCAATTTTGATGTAGAAAGTTTTTATCAGTCGGCTATAAAAGATGCATCCGTTGTACCGCCAAATGGTAATGTTGGCAGAAAGGGGATGAAAACCTCCATTTTTGATGGCTATACAAACACATCAACTGGTGAAGGAATGTCATGGGCACTTGATGGCTATATCAACGATTTTGGTATCGCCCAATTAGCAAAATCACTTGATAAACAGGATAATGAAAATAATCCCTATCAAGCCTATTACAAAGACGATTATAACTACTTTCTAAGCCGGGCCCAAAATTACGATAAGATGTTCAATCCTAACATTGGATTTTTCAATGGAAGAAAGCCGTCCGGAGAATGGCGTTCGACACCGGAAACGTTTAATCCAGCTGAATGGGGTCATGATTATACCGAAACAAATGCGTGGAATATGGCTTTCCATGCTCCTCAAGATGGACAGGGACTAGCCAATCTCTATGGAGGAAAGAAAGGTCTAGAAGGAAAGCTGGATGAATTATTTAACACACCGGAAACGGCCGCCTATCCAGGAAGCTATGGCGGACTCATCCATGAAATGCGCGAGGCAAGAGACGTCAGAATGGGAATGTATGGACATAGTAACCAGCCAGCCCATCACATCTTGTATATGTACAATTATGTTGGCAAGCCTTGGAAAACGCAGGAAAAGGTGCGCGAGGTGTTAGACAGATTGTACATCGGAAGTGAGATTGGCCAAGGGTACGCAGGTGATGAAGATAACGGGGAAATGTCCGCCTGGTATCTTTTCAGCGCACTTGGTTTCTACCCGCTCAAAATGGGAAGTTCGGAATACGCAATAGGCGCGCCGCTGTTTAAAAAAGCAACGATTCATTTGGAAAATGGCAAAGACATTGTTATTAATGCCCCAAAAAATAGTAAAGAAAATAAATATGTTCAAAGCCTAAAAGTGAATGGCAAGGACTATACGAAAAATTATATTACACACGAGGTCTTAGCCGACGGAGCAACATTAGACTTTGAAATGGGACCGGAGCCGTCTGAATGGGGCAGTAAACTAACCGATTTACCGGAATCTATTACACCAGCAGCAACAGATGGATTATCTATTTCCGGATCATTGCATGATTTTACCGATCAAGCAGCAGGTACTGCAACAGATAGCGAAAAAGAAAAAACGGAACGCTTATTTGATAATACATCTGAAACACAAGTTAATTTCGATAACATGAAACCTTCGATCCAATATCAGTTTAAAGAGAAGAAAAAAGTGCAGATGTATACATTAACTTCCGGTACTAGTTCTGAATCAGAGAAACCGGATTCACAGGGATCTGACCCGAAAAGCTGGGTATTAAAAGGTTCCAATGACGGCGAAAACTGGAAGGTACTGGATGAACGGAAAAACGAATCATTCGATTGGCGAAACTACACCCGGGCATTTGAAATCGATGATCCGGAGGCCTACTCGTTCTACCAGTTAGAAATCACCGATAATGGTGGTAGCCAATCAACGACGTTATCAGAAGTAGAATTTCTTGGTTTTAAGGAACCGCCAGTCGGAATGGCTGCAGGTATCCAAAGCCTGGTTCAACGTTTACATGATGAAGGCGACCTGGAGAAAGCTGCCGTTCGTGCCTTGGAAATGCACCTGACCGCAGTAGAACAGTTTGAAAAACAAGGGAAAGCAAAAAAAGTAGTAAAACACATGAAAAGTTTCAACCTATTGCTAAAGCAACAGCAAGAATCCGGGCTGCTAACCAAGGAAGCCTATAACATACTTAAGGATAATGGAGATTATATGGTAAAACTTTGGCAGTAGCTAAATCGTTGAATGATAGATTCATTACATCTGATGACAGGAGAGCACGGATACTGCTCTCCTGTTTCTGTGGATTTTTTGTTAATGAAGTGCGCGTTCGTCTCGCTTTATTGCGCGGCTATGGCTCGGGTTTGCGCGTTCGTTACGCTTTATTGCGCGATTTTGGTCCAGGGTTGCGCGTTCAGCTCACTTTATCGCGCGTTCTTGGCCCGGGATTGCGCGTTCACCACGCTTTATTGCGCGGTCATGGCCCGGGTTTGCGCGTTCAGCTCGCCTTATCGCGCGTTCTCGGCCTGGGGTTGCACGTTCGCCACGCTTTATCGCGCGGTCATGGCCCGGGATTGCGCGTTCAGCTCGCCTTATCGCGCGTTCTCGGCCTGGGGTTGCACGTTCGCCACGCTTTATCGCGCGTTCTCCGCACGGGATTGCTCGTTCGTCACACCTTATCGCGCGTTCTCGGTCCAGGATTGCGCGTTCAGCTCACTTTATCGCGCGTTCTCGGCCTGGGGTTGCGCGTTCACCACGCTTTATCGCGCGTTCATAGCCCGGGATTGCGCGTTTACCACGCCTTATTGCGCGTTCATGGCCCGGGACTGCGCGTTCGCAACGTTTTATCGCGCGTTTGTGCTCGCCGTGCATGACAACTTTGGCAATGGCCTACTTGTCACCCTTAACTTTTATAATGGTACTTGGCTCTGCAATGGCAATGATGTAGTGAATGAATACGTTAGGAAAGCGAAAGTCGTGCAGCCAATTTTCGAGGAAGAGCTGGTGATTTTCTGACTGGGGAATCGGATACTTGAAGCCTGTTTCGGTTATTAACTCAAGTTTCGGAGTAAAAAAATCCGTTCAAACCCATATCAAATCAGGGTTTACTATCAAAAACAAATCAAAAAAATACAAAAAACACCCTATTCTTTGGTAAAATATAGGTAACGACACCAACCAAAGAAAGGATGTTTTCCTTGTCTACTATTTTACCAAATTCTAATGAAAATGAAAAATCAAATTCACGTATGCTGCGTTTTTTCACCCAAGCAAAAATTGGAACTTTCCTGCATCAGTCCAATATTCATAAGGAAAAGGGAGTTTCTGCTCGTATTATTGTTCAATTCATTTTTGCACTCGTTCTTCATGGCATGGGCTTTTCCCGGGCACTCGAATCCGAACGAATTCCAAAGCATTTTCAAAAGGATACTGTATACGACCTTTTGAAAAACCCTACGTATAACTGGCGTAAGTTTCTTGCATGTGTTGGATCATACCTCGTTATAAAGTACATTCTCCCATTAACGTCCAAGGACCGGGATCGTGTGCTGATCTTTGATGATTCTCTATTTAGTCGCAATCGGAGTAAGGTCGTTGAATTGCTTGCACGTGTTAAAGATCACACAACCGGGAGATATTTCAAAGGCTTCCGTATGCTTACACTCGGTTGGTCTGATGGAGCTACGTTTATGCCACTTGCTTTTTCGCTTTTAAGCTCCAAAAATGTTGCCTCTCGTTATCGAGAGATGGACTCGAAAATAGACAAGCGAACAGTCGGTTATCATAGACGCCAAGAGGCAACACAAAAGAGCACCGAAACAATGTTCAATCTTTTGGACTCCATTCATCCAAAAAAGCTTGGCGCGAAAACCGTTCTTTTTGATAGCTGGTTTGCTTATCCGGCAATCATATCGAAAATCGTGAAAAACTACCCTCTCCATGTTGTTTGTATGATTAAACGTTCTCCAAAGATTCACTATACATATGAAGGAGAGTCTTACACATTGAACCAACTTTACAAAAAGGTTCGCAAAAAGCGTGGTCGCGCCAAAATTCTTGCAAGCATCGTAGTTGGACTTGGTCACGATGACGAAAATGGCAATGAAATTCAGGCGCGGATTGTTTTCGTACGTGATCGAAACCGTTCCAAAAAGTGGCTTGCACTTTTAACAACCAACCTCGCCCATACGGAAGAAGATGCCATCCGAATTTATGGAAAGCGCTGGGAAATTGAGTGCTTTTTCAAGGTGGTCAAATCTCATTTGCGACTGGCCAAGGAGTTTCAATGTCAAAGCTACGATTCCATGACTGCACATACAACGATTGTCTTTCTGCGTTACATGATGTTGTCATTGAGCGCCCGTGAGGAAGAAGATCCCAAAACTCTTGGACAGCTGTTCTATATGTGCTGTGATGAGCTTGATGATCTTCGCTTTGCCGAAGCATTAATGACCATACTGGAAGTATTAGGATCCATGCTTGCGGAAGAATGTCTTCTAACGGATGAACAAATTAATGAATTTCTGGATCGCTTTTTTAACAAATTACCTGGATTCTTACGTAACCCGTTACTTAATCCAGGTGCAGCATGATATAAAATCACCTCTGTTCTATTTATACCATAGGTTGAGGTTTATTTATCATGTCCGATACTTGAGTTATTAATTAATAAATTAACTAACCCCCTTACGATACATTTCAACTCCAACTCTATCAATGTGTTCAACTAATTTATCATTTTTAATATTTTCGTAATGAACAACATCAAAAAAATATGGAAGCGGATATTCTTCATTCAAGAGGAAATCCAGATCGGCTACCGTCTTTCTGGTGACTTTTTCTCCTTGTACAGCAATATCAACATCTGAGCCTTTTTTAAAATTCCCCATAGCTCTACTTCCAAAAATAACCGCCCGATCAATTTCATCAAAATGACGTAATGCCTTTAAAATAAATTCATTGTCACTTTTCAGCAAGCCATTCATCATTTTACTCCTCCTTTAGCAGTCGCTCATACAATAACTTGAATTCCGGTAAAAACACAACTGTAATCTCCTCAACAAATTCCTTTGCCATTTCTTCATCATATGTATGCGTTGTTAAATTTCGTTTAGTCAAAGCCTCCATCCAGACATGGCCATTTTCAATTAAATCAATCTGAAATGCTTGTTTAATTGCCTCCCTTGGACTACTCACCTTATAGCCTTGCATTTCCAGGTAATCTTTTAAAACTTTCCAGGATAATTCAAATGTCATTTCAAAAAACTGAATAATTCCAGCACGCTCCAGCTCTGTTTCAATAGGCTTTTCTGCGTACTTATCAAGCAATTTATACGACCGTGAAAAGTTTTCAAACCTCTGTTTCCATCGTATCTCTTTAGATTGATCCATCTTGACACCTCCAGGATAAAATTAAATCGATGGGTTTCTTATGTTTATTATAATCCATGCATATTAAAATGCAAAAGGCCAGGATACGAAACTCTGATAATTTTTGATGCAGTCCGTCCAATATTTAAATTAGAGATTCAAGAAACAAGCATGGGTTTCTCGAATATAAACTTTCCAAAGCTAATCCCCTTTACCATCGTTTAATGTTCAGCATCCCGCTCCATCTTTTTTATACGTTTTCCATCTTCTCCATTTTCCTCGACCCAATGAATATCATATTTCTCCATTAGTTCATCCCTTCGTTCAAGAAATGAATCATACATTTCTTGAAGCTCATTTTCATATTTATCAATTTGTAACATCTTTTCATTGGTTTCACCTTCTTTTATACCGGCCAACTCAGTCCCTTCCTTAATTGCTTTATATCCCGCCTCTTTAGCCTCTATTAGCAATTCATTTAACTCTCGTACTTCTTTGTGATCCGGTTCAACACCTTTAAGATAATCAAGTACTTCATTTAATTTTGGTAACATTTCTTCCTCTAAAAAATCAGCACTTACTTGATCATCACCTTTTTTTACAATCTTAATGTATTCGCCCACTTTAGACATGAATTCTCCTTCTTTCATTGCCTTAAATGTTAGAAAGCTGTCATTATGATATTCAATCAATTCATTAGCTACTTCATCGCTATTGGAACAACCAGATAGGGACACCACCAGTGTTATTCCTATAATCATAGATAAAATTTTCATGTTGAATCCCTTTTTAAATAAATGAGATAATCTCAACTACTTCATTAACCTATGCCATCTTTATTTTCTTTCCAGATAACATGACTCACCATCTTGAAAATCACCAACTCCTATAAAACCCATTTCATCTTCACTAATCTTTGTAAGATAATAACTTAGTAAAGACTTATCCGGATCGTAAAATTCAATTACCAGTCCATTATCGCTTTCTTCAAGCTTGTATTCAAAATCCCTTTCATAGGCGTCGATATAAACAGTGTCCTCATCTTTGAATTCCATTCCTTTGTCGAAAGGAGAACAATATGGCTCTCCTCCGATTTCCTCATCTTCATATCCTGCAGTTCCAACCCAGTGACCGCCGATTAAGTAATCTTTAGTCACGTCTTCACTGCACCCTGCGAGCAGGATGATAAAAAAAATAAGTAAACAACTCTTTTTCATGTTAGCCTCTCCTTTAACCCCACCTTGGAGGTAAGTGTTAACCAAGCACTTTCAAAATTAATCGTACTAAATGATAACATAATATCACTTAGTTCCATTTGTGATATCATTGACAGTTTCGTCCTCACTCAACGTTCCATCTACAATATAATCTGTCAAATCCATTCCGTATTCCAGTTCAACTTCACGTAATATTTCTGATGTTTCATACCAATCTTGTGATTGAATAGGGTCTTCTGGATACGGAATTTCAGGATTAATTCTATGAACTTCTTGCCACCGGTCAAGAATCTCAAATGTTTTATCCTTTGGATAGAGTTGAATATCTAACTGTTCACCGGAACTTGGGATGGAACGATTCTTTGAAATAGTGTATTCCAAATCTAACTTAATTGCTGCTTTTTGCGCGTCACCAACCTTTATCTCTCGTTCCAGTTTATCTTTTCCCGATTGATATTCGGCTGCTGTTTTTGCAATGTTTACGACCTCTCCAATTTTAAGTGCATTTGCTGCCTGAGAAATAACCTTGTCATAAACTTTTTTTGCTACAAAATTTGGTGTATAATTCGCTAGTTTATCTTCCAAATCGTACATTTGTTGACTTATATGATTGGCGGCTGCATTTGTTCCAGTATAATACGTTATTTCTGATAAACTAAAATTATCCACAGTAAAATTATCTGGATCAAAAATCCATTCCCGGAACCTTTCCTTATCCATAATGTCTTTATCCACATTATAGTCCGCTGTTTGTAGAGCCGAGAATATATAATGCCCCGGAACATCTTCATGATTTTTTTCATATTTAAGTTTATCGACTGTTATAACAGTGTCACCTTCCATAGCGGAATGGTAATTTTTAAGAAGAACTAAATACGCTCCTAATTTAGCCCTTGTTTCATTGTCTAGGTGTGTTTCACTTGGAATTTTATCCCCTAAATATAAATAGGCTTGAACAATTGCCATTTCATCTTCTAACGCATCTTTTGAGATAACCACTTTTTCATTCAGTCTTTCCTTTAACTTATCAATGCCATCTTCACTAACCGAATCAGCAATCGCCTTAATTTCGTCTTTTGTTTTCGTGTCCAAATACACATGTTGAAAATAATCATAAAGTTTGCCCTTCTCAGCAGGTGTTAATGTTTCACCCTTAAGCATTTTTTCAAAAAGTGGTTTAAACTCCATACTATCTATGTATCCCTCACCATAAATGCTGTCCATCATCGATCTATACGAATCAATACCCTTCACAGCTTCCAGATCAAAATTAGCAACCGATAAATCGCCACTTTTAAACCTAGACTCAATATCCGATAAATACGTTTTCATCGTCTGCAAATCTTCTTTAGTCTGTTCAAGCTGTGACGTTCCATAGTCATCAAGAATCGTTAGCTCCTCCACAATCCGCTCCGCTTTTTTCTTCCCATCCTGGACATTGTTGAGAACCTCCGAATCATCGATGTTTTTAACCGCAACCAGATCTTGCACACTCTCAATAATACTATTCGCATCATCCGTTAGTGAAATCGTCTTCTTTTTTACCTTATAAAATCCGTCTTCCACGTCTTGTTCCAAAAATTGCTGGCTGACGAAACCACTCGAATGCGACTCAAACGTTTTAACAGAATCTTTCATATCTGTCAGCACATTTTGGTAATCGACCACAGATTGATAAAGATATAGAACAAAGGCGGAAGCGCCCTGTTAGCGGCGTATATGCTGGACTGAGCCGTAGGAGATAAAGGAAACACGGTGAGCTGGAAGCGAACCGATGTTGACTTATCGTACGAAGGTGAAGGAAGCATACTAGCCGCTGGGCGCTGGAGCCGGACGTGGCCAACCCTGGCATGATCAGAATAGAGCCAGGATTTTTATACTTTTGTATGAAAACACTTATCGAGAAAAGCCAATACAAAGCTAGACCCTTCATCATTCAATTTTTTGAAGGGGTTAAATTATCTACGGGCTTTATTTGTGATCTAAAGATAAAATACTATGTCCTTTCTTTGAACAAATTTAGCAATTTTGGTTAGGGTCTCCTTTATATTATAGTTAATGGAGGATGACCACATTACCAATATAACAATACAAATGACAGTAGTATTATTGAAAAACTTTTGTATACGTGTTCTAGTCACAATAGATGGTACTTCTATACTGTCACAACCCGTTTCTTATACAGGGTATCCCCTTTCAGGATCCACCAGAGTATTTTCGGCCTTGTTGTATTGTTATTAAACTGTATTGGCAATAAATGAATGTGATATACCTCCTATCCAGGCTAGAAATTCTTTTTCATCATAGATGGTGGCTGCGCGAATGCGGAGCCATGTTGGTTTCTTACCTTTTTAGAAAAGGCTGGTGCACCTCATTAAAAAAAGGAGCGAATCGCATCCCCGCCTTTTCCTTTCAATGCATCTTCCAGGCCGTAAAAATCCCGTACTGCACGCTGCATAGCACTAATTTGATCGTAAAAGGTATCAATATCACGTACAGCATTGTCAATCCCGGTTTCCAAGCTGCTAACCTCTAAAACTTTCAATGCAAGCACCTCCAAATCAACGTTCCCTTAAGTGTAGTTTCTATAGCCTACGCATATAACGTATGAGATTAATCCGTCATTTCGATTGCTTCTGCCGCCTCTTTTTCTTTCTCCAGAAAATCTTTAACAGCTTCATCAGCTGCTTGAACATTATTTAGAAACAATGCTTTAAACTGACTAAGCAGCTGATCATAATCCTTTTTAATTTCATTGAATGCAGTGACCATATCAAGTTTATTCTGTCCTTCGATTTCTTTTGCAAAAGTAGTCTTCAGCTCCTCTACGGATGAACGTAAATCAGCGATGCCCTTATCTATTTTATCAGGCTGAAGCTTAATTTCATTACTCATAATTGATTTTCACCTCCAGTTACAATGCTGCTGATAATGCCGCTAACTGTGCTTCAAGTGACGAAATTGTGCTTTCGAGGCTTGCTATTTCTTTTTCCACTATTGCAATCTGATCACTAATTTTCCCCTCTGCGGCACTAATTTGTTCATTTGGGACAGCGACAAAGCTTGCCTGCAAACCATCTGCTCTAAACCCATCCAAATCCTCGGCATTTTCACCATGAAAGGTTTTAGCTGTAAACTCAGGTTTCAGGCAGATCCCTTTCGATTCAATAAAATCACTTTTGTTCATTCCCAACTCGGACAACGCCCTTTGTAAACGTTTTAACTCTTCCTGCTTCTCACTTAACCGTAAACGGTATGCACTTATAAGACTCTGAATAGCCGCAAGCTGTGCACCCACTGCGCTCATGTTTACCACCCCACCCCACTAATCCATTCTTCTCAATTTAGGTTTTAAATTTAGGTATTTTTCTAGTAATTTAATCATACGTGATGACAGGTTCAATTTGCAGGGTATTTTGTGCCATTTTACCCCATAGAAAAACAGCATACAGATTCAAAAATTGGCAAAAAAAACCATTAAGCGTGCCAGGCACCCAAACAATTCTGAATTGCTTAGGTGCCTGGCATGCTTTCTACTTCCGCTGCACGGACAGCAGCATCACAAACGAAATAATCACAATCGAGATCACCCACAGCCAGGCCATTTGCATATTACCCGTATCAATTGCGATATAAATGGCAGTTGGGATCGTTTGCGTTTCACCAGGGATATTTCCGGCGAACATTAGCGTTGCCCCGAATTCGCCTAACGCCCGAGCCACACTTAAAATACTTCCCGAAATAAGTGCTCTGGAAGCCAATGGAATGGAAATCAGGAAAAAAATCTTCCATTCCTTTGCCCCATCTACCCTGGCCGCTTCCTCAATATCTTGGTCGACGCCCTGAAATCCTGATTTCGCGGACTGGTACATGAGCGGGAAGGCAACAACGACAGAAGCAATAGCCGCGGCCACCCAGGTGAATATGACGGGCTGCTGGAAGATCCATTCAATAGCCTTCCCTGCTGGACTATTCCTGCCAAAGATAACAATCAGGAAGAATCCGACAACGGTTGGCGGGAGAACCATCGGTAGCATCAGGAGCGTTTCCAGGATGGCCTTTCCCCTGAAGCCTTTCCGCGCCAATAATCGCCCTACAATAGTTCCAACTAAAATAACCGCAATTCCGGCTACAGCGGCAACTTTTAACGATAACCAAATTGGACTTAAAAACTCGCTCATGGATACCTCATTCAATATTGAATCCATATTTCTCAAACACCTTTAACGCTTGATCACGTTGTAAATATTGATAAAAATCCTTGGCTGCATCATAATGTTCCGTATTCTTTACAATGCCAACCGGGTAAATGATCGGGGTATGGGTCTCCGGTTCTGCAGTTGCAGTAATTTTCACCTTATCTGAAAGCACTGCATCGGTTTTATAGACCATTCCAGCGGCGACATTACCGGTTTCGACATAGGATAATACTTGTCGGACATCTTTTGCATAAACCATTTTAGACTCGACATCCTTCCATATCCCCAACTTCTTTAGGGACTCTTTCGCATATTTCCCCGCTGGTACAGATTCCGGAGTACCAATTGCCATTTTGTTGATATTCGTATTGGTCAAATCGTCAAAGCTGCTAACCGATTCCTCCTCATCCGGAACAACCAGGACAAGCGAATTACCAAGAAGATCCACACCGTCTTCCTTCTCTATCTTACCTTCCTCCACTAATCGATCAAATTTATCTTCTGCGGCTGAGAAAAATAGATCAACCGGAGCTCCCTTAGAAATTTGCTGCATAAGGGAACCAGAACCAGCAAAGTTAAATCTCAACGTCACCTCCGGATGTTCTTGCCTATATGTATCCTGAATCTCGGCCATCGCATCCTTCAAACTGGCTGCTGCAGAAATAGTTAACTCCACCTTTTCCTTGCTGTCAGATGATTGGTCAGTTTCCTTATCATTAGAACATGCCGTAATAAACATTAATAAAAAAACGAATATCAAAACGATTTTAATCGGTTTTTGCATATCCTGCCCATCCTTTTACAATAATTAATTATAACTAAATATATCCTATTATATCTAAATATATCTTTCAATGACTTTTATCACACAGCCAAAATTATAGTTACCTGCTCTATTACGTTTTACGGCGTTTATTTCACCCGAATTATTCATAGCTTAATGCTGCAACCATTAACAATCCAGTTGTATCAGCTGTTTTGAAGACAAAGTAATATCACCCAAAAGGTGAAGGTAAAAAACATGAAAAGGAGCCCAACTTTTGGTAATTTAATAGGTGACAAAAGCCAAAAAACATACCAAGGGGGCTCCTTCTATGACGAGTGTAAACGAAAAAGCAATAGGAGTGGAATCTTAGAAACACCCAATTTTCAAACATGATCGTGATTGCTTTCTTCCATAACCTTATTGGAACTTTTTCGGTGGTCGTAATATTTGGAAATATTAATTTTATAGGACAGATTCTTTTTATAATCCTTGGAAAATACACATCCATAGAGAACATCCAAAAGGAAGGAGATAGAATCATTCGAACTGAAGCTGCCTATTTTCGAATACAATTTTTCACGCGTCGTAATTCGAAAAATACAGTCTGCGTATTTCGTTAATGTATTGTCTCCAATACTTGTCAACGCAATAATCGGTGTTTTTCGTTTCTTTAACATCGGTAATAAACCAGTAATAGTTGGCGTTTCTCCTGTATAGGAGATCACAATTGAACATGTATTTGAATTGCAACTGGCCGCTTCATGTTCCCGATCTACCGTGCAAAGATTGACCTTTTTGCCAATTCGAATCATCTGTGATTTAAAATCATGACAGAGAAGCAGGTTGTTGCTCAACGAAAATATTTTGATTTCTTCTGCCTGATTCAGTAGATCGGTTGCCTTTTGTAATTCATCATGGTTGATTAACGATAATGTGTCGCTAATGGTCATCTGATTCAATAACGCCATCTTGTTTGCAATCGTCAAAGCGCTGTCCCGTTCGTTAAATGGATAATTGGCATCAATATCTTTAAAATGACTATTCAGGTAGTCAATTTCTTCCATAAATATATTTTTTAGTTCAATCCATCCATTAAGCCTGAGTTTTTTGGCAACTCTTATTAGTGTCGAGGGATGTGTGTACGTTTCTTCCGCTATTTGTTTTGCTGTTTTATCATGGATATTCTCCCGCTCGTCAAACATATAATCAATAATCGCTTTTTCAGCTGGAGAAAAGCTATTTTCCTTCATTTTTTCCGTCAACAACATACGCATCACCATCCATAGTATATCCTCTGTAAACAGCATTTACAAAAATAATAGATTTTTGTAAATGAATTGTAAATGAGAATTGAGAATTCCCTCATTGCCTTGTTTATTGTTTTTGGTGTTTTACAATAGAAGAAGAGGAGGAATGATGTATGTCAAAAGGTGTAAAAATTGTAACGATTGGCGGAGGAAGCAGCTATACGCCAGAATTGATGGAAGGATTTATTAAAAGATATGATGAACTTCCAATAAAGGAAATTTGGCTTGTTGATATTGAAGATGGCAAGGAAAAACTGGAAACGGTTGGTAAGATGGCCCAACGAATGTGGGATTCGTCTCCTTATGATGTAAACGTTCATTTATCGTTGGACCGCCGGGAGGCATTAAAGGATGCTGACTTTGTAACAACGCAATTTAGGGTTGGTTTATTAAATGCCAGGGTAAAAGACGAACGAATTCCATTATCCTATGGTATGGTCGGACAGGAAACCAATGGGGCTGGTGGAATCTTTAAAGCGTTCCGGACGATTCCAGTTGTTTTAAGCATTGTGGAAGATATAAAAGAATTATGCCCGAATGCCTGGTTAATCAACTTCACAAACCCAGCCGGAATGGTTACCGATGCCATCATTCGCTATGGTAAATGGGAAAAGGTGATTGGTTTGTGCAATGTTCCTGTCGGTGCGATGATGGCTGAACCGGAATTAATCGGAAAAACGCTCGATGAACTCGTTTATGCCTTTGCTGGTATAAATCATTTTCATTGGCATCGGGTGAAAGATTTACAGGGAAATGATGTTACGTCTGAAATTATTGATAAAACGTATAGCAATGATTCGGGAATTCCGGCAAATATTCATGATACACCATTTTTTATCGAACAACTGAAACAGATGAATATGATTCCGTGCGGCTACCATCGTTATTATTACCGCTCTGAAGAAATGCTAGCGCACATGCTCAAAGAATATAATGATCCAGATGTTGGTACAAGAGCACAGCAAGTAAAACAAACGGAAGCGGAATTGTTCGAGTTGTACAAAGATCCTAATTTAGATTATAAACCCGAACAATTATCAAAACGCGGCGGCGCCCATTACTCCGATGCTGCTTGTGAAACCATTGCTTCCATCTATGCAAATAAAAATACGCAAATTGTTGTTTCAACTAAAAACAATGGTGCTGTTCCTGATTTGGCACCAGATGATGTTGTCGAGGTTTCCGCCTATGTCGGGGCTGCAGGAGCAAGACCAATTGCTTTCGGTTCTTTTCAACCGGCTGAAAGAGGCTGGCTGCAATTAATGAAAAGTATGGAGTTATGTGTGGAAGAAGCGGCAGTAACCGGCAATTACGGTTTAGCATTACAAGCCTTCACGATGAACCCGCTGATTCCAAATGGTGAAACGGCAAAACGTGTATTAGATGAACTATTGATTGCCCATAAAAAATATCTGCCTCAGTTTGCTGAGAAAATTGCAGAACTGGAAGCGGCTGGATGTATTGTGAAAGATGAAGTAGCCAAAGATTTGGACTAAAAATGTTATGCCACAAAAGAAGCGTCCTAAAAATTTAGGGCGCTTCTTGTTTTTTTGTGTTCATTTTAAATTGTTGAGCGTAATTCAGCAAAATTATCTAATGATTTTAATCAAATTACTGCTTCCCCACCTTCCTCTTGCTCAACTAACTTTTTATCATACATTTTAATGAACGGAAGCCAAACCAGAAATGCTGCAATACCACAAATCAATGCAACAATGATCGCCATAAAGTCGCCACCCGTACCAATAAAAGCGCCTGCACCTATTGGAGTAGGCCAAGGCATCATTGCAATAATTGGCTGAACAATATGCAGGCTAATTGCCCAATAAGCGATTGATGCTGAAACCATTGGTGCTAAAAAGAACGGTATAGCCAAGAATGGATTATAGACAATCGGCAATCCAAATATTAATGGTTCGTTAATATTAAAAATACCGGGGGCAAGAGCCGCTTTGCCCAAAACCTTTAATTGTTTCGATCTAGCTAAAAATGCAATAAATATACATAAACCTAATGTTGCCCCAGAACCACCCATAACTACAAATGCATTTTGGAATTCGCCTGCGTATGGAATATTTGCGCCATCAATGTTGGATTGCAAATTTGCAAGAACGATTGGCAACAGGAATCCACTAACAATATTTGCTCCATGGATACCCACAATCCAAAGTGCATGGATGATAAAGAATATAACCATAAGACCTAACCAGCTATCTGTTAAATGAACAACAAATCCAAAAGGAATGACTACTAATTTAAATATATCCGTACCTAATGCAATTAAAATACCGTTTATTAATAAAACGACAATAGCAACTAAAAATGCTGGAATTAATGCGGTGAATGCTCTAGATACACCATCTGGCACTGCTTCCGGCATTTTTATAATCCAATTTCGTTTCACACACAGCCTGTATAATTGCACAGCCACAATACCCATAATGATAGCCGTAAATATTCCTGTAGCACCTAAACGACTTAAACCATCTGCAACAACTTCCCATCCATGAATAATGGTAGTGTCATCATCCATTTGTTCTACTAAAGACATTCTGCCATCTTTAAAAACTAATTGCGGAATAGTCATAAAAAAGGCAAACATGGATAGTAAAGCACCATTCAATGGGTTTAGATTTAACTCTTCTTCTTCAGCATATATTTTTGTATACTCATACCCAACAACAAGGCCAAAGTATAGTGCTAATAACCCCATCGTTGCTTTATTTGCCAACATGTACAAATCACTGATTCTAAAAAATGTATTATCGAAAAATCCTTCCAAAAATGTAAACGTTTGTGGTAATACGTTTAACACCAGAAACATCGAACCTACGATTACAAATGGAATGGTAGCCATCCCTGCAGCCATGATGGCACGTACAAAACGCCAGGATGCGACTTTACCCATGGGACCCATTAGATACTTTTCCAAGAGACCGAATACTTTGTTTTCTGAAGCCATAGAAATCCCTCTTTTCTATTGTTAATTAATAACCTCTTCATATTTCTTAATGCGTTGATAATGCTTATCCTTATTATGTTTAATCTGAATTAAACGATAGAGAATGAATACACTTAGTAATATCCCAACAATCAAAATAGTTAGAACCAATATTTTAGACTTATCTTGATTTAAAAGAAACGGATATAATTGAGTGAAGGATGAAGAAAAACATGTAGTTACAATTAAAATTACATTTGTAGAAAGCAAAATCATAAAACAATACTTTGTGTATTTGGCATTATTGGTATGCTTGCCATACATCTTCACTTGCTCTGCAATACTAAATAATAATACGATCATTAATATCAACGGGATAACAAATAGTGATGAATCGCTCATTAACATTGAAATGAACCAGTATAAATTGGTGAAAAAGAATAATGCAGAAACATATCTTACAAGTAAAAACCGATTAAAGTACATCGATTTAATACTAAATTCTTTCCTGTTTTGTTCGATTCGTGCCCTTTCATCGCTTTTCATATACAAATCCCTCATTTATTTTTCTTTTTCGAGTTTTTCATACAGATGTAACATTTCTAGTGCAACTTCTCTCAATGTCATCGTCGTCATTAAGTGATCTTGTGCATGCACCATGATAATATCCGTATTGATTGTTTCTCCTGAAGAATATTGTTGTAATAATGCTGTTTGGGATTGATGTGCCAATAAAACTTCATTATTTGCTTCTTTTAACTTGTTTCGAGCATTTTCAAATTCATTATTCCGCATCATTTCAAATGCTTCGTGTATCATTGTTCTAGAAGAGCCGCTATGCAAAATAATTTCAAAGGCAACACTTTGAATTTGTTCTTGTTCCATCGATTTCTTCCTTTCTTCTATCTAAAGTACAGCAACCGCTATCCTATTTTAAGGCGAATACATGAAGACACCTAAATGTTATCCGCCTCGTTTTTTACTGGAACATCATGCAAAACAAATCATTGATCCGGCAGTTCCTGCAAGATTACGTTCCCTAATTTTTCAATGCCCATAGGAATAGGAACGTAAGCCTGTGGCGGAATGTTTACAACTGGTTTCCCCGCGCGATCTCCTGCTTCTTTAAGTTGTTTATAATACATTTTTGTTTGAGGGCTAACTAAATATAAATCAAAGTTGCCCTTTTCAATCATCTTACCGCCTTCAGTAGCAGAGGTCGCCTCTACTGCAATTTCGTTCCCTTTACTTTTCAAGAATTCTGTTGTCTTCTTTGCCATTAAAGAAGATGACATACCACCTGCACAAATAATTAAAACGTTTTTCATCCTGCAATCCTCCATTAAAATATAATATTCCTATAATTTCTCACCATTTGAAGCGATTACTTCTTTATACCAGTAAAAAGAATCTTTGCGATATCGATCTAAAGTACCGTTACCTTCATTATCTTTATCAACGTAGATAAATCCGTACCTTTTCTTCATTTCACCAGTTCCTGCTGATACTAGATCAATACATCCCCATGGCGTATATCCCATTAAATCAACACCGTCTTCATTCATCGCCTTCATCATTTGTTCTATATGTGCCCGGAGGTAATCAATTCGATAATCATCGTGTATCTTGCCGTCTTCACTGAATTCATCAATTGCACCAAAACCATTTTCTACAATAAAGAGTGGCAAACGATACATATCGGTAAACCAGTTTAAGGCATAACGGAGGCCTTCAGGATCAATTGGCCATCCCCAATCAGATGCTTTAATATATTCATTTTTAACTATATCTCGCGACTCATTATAATCATATTCTTCACTCGATTGTTGATGACTGATTGCAAATGACATGTAATAACTAAAGCCGATATAATCTACCGTGCCTTCCTTTAAGATTTCTAAATCGTCTTTCGTTATATCTAAATGAAATTTTTTACGTTCAAAATACTTCGTCATATGTCCAGGGTATTCTCCGTGGACGTGAACATCTGTAAAGTAATAGCGTTTTTGCATTGCTTTTTGCGCCATTAACATATCTTTTGGATGAGAAGTCGATGGGTAAATCGGACACATGGCAATCATACATCCAATTTGGAAATCCGAATTTATTTCTTTACCAATCTTTACTGCTTTTGCACTTGCAACAAGCTCGTAATGTGCAGCTTGATACATAATGCGTTCACGGTCTTCGCCATCTTTATATTTCACACCAGAGTTTGTAAATGGTGCAAAATCTTCATGGAAATTGGCTTGGTTATTAATTTCATTAAATGTCATCCAATAGTTAACTTTATCTTGATAACGCTCAAAACATACACGTGCAAAATGAACGAAGAAATCAATTAACTTACGGTTCCTGAAACCACCATATTCCGTAACCAGATGATATGGCATTTCAAAGTGAGACAATGTTACAACTGGTTCAATCCCATATTTTAGGCACTCATCAAATAAATCATCGTAAAACTTTAACCCTTCCTCATTCGGCTCCGTTTCATCGCCATTTGGAAAAATACGTGACCAGGCAATAGATGTTCGAAAACATGTAAAACCCATCTCGGCAAACAGTGCAATATCCTCTTTGTATCGATGATAAAAGTCGATCGCTTCGTGGTTTGGATAATTTTTACCTTCAATAACGCCATCGGTAATTTCACGGGGTACTCCATGTGCGCCTCCAGTCATAACGTCAGCAACGCTTACCCCTTTTCCGCCTTCTTTCCAGGCACCTTCTAATTGATGTGCGGCGACAGCGCCACCCCATAAGAAACTATCAGGTAGTTTTGACATCTGAAATCCACTCCTTCTGATAAGCCATGTTCTTTACGTCGAATTTTATAGATGATATAACGGGACTTCCATCTCCTCCCATAACCATCTTGTCTTCATTGTAAAATGTAAACGCATTCAAATACAGAGACTTATTTTCCGTTAGCAAAGGCAATTCCTCACACCGAGTTGGAATTTTAACATAAAAATACCCGGGAAAAGCATTCATTTCCCAGGTGTTCGTGCACATAGTTCACTTCATTATCCTTTTTAACTGTTGATAAGTCTTACATTGCAAAATTTCTTTCACCATATTTTTATCGTCTAGCAGCCCCATTAACATGGAATACATTGGTTTTAAATCATATTTTATATCTTTGCTAATATTTAATAGCACGATTAACTGTACAGGCTTGTCCCCCCATTGAATAGGCCTCCGAAGTGTAACAACCGACCAGAATGTATCTTCTGTTTGCGGTTCAATTGGATGAGGAATAGCGACCATATTGCCGAAACTAGTTGGAGAATAGCTTTCCCGTTGAAGCACTGACTCTACATAGCTTCCATCAACCTTCCCGTCCGATTGGAGTTCTTTACAGATAAAGTGCAGAACATCTTCTCGCGTACAAAAGTCCTTTTGAAGATAACTATATTTTTTCCGTAAATACTTATCTGATACAACCTCTCCCTGGATTAGTAACGTATTGATTTTACTTAAATCTGTTTCTCCAAGAATGGTACTTACTTGTATAACGGGAACAGGTAATTTCTCCTCAATTGGAATCGTGCTGATGATGAAATCGATGTCATGAAACGACTGTTGACGTAAATTATAGTATTCTGTTGACCCGATAATATTTAACTGGTCCCCAACTTCATTTTGCAGCTTGTACATTAAAAGCTGCGCACTTCCCAATCCAGATGCACAGACAATTAAGCAGCTTGGGACATCTTTTCTATTCTTCTTTTGCCTTTCTTGTGCCACTTCAATATGAAGGGTCAAGTAACCAATCTCATTCTCATCAATCGTGATGCCCATCTTTTCTTGTACTACTTGTGCTCCAATTAAGGCAGCATCAAAGGAGAATCGGTACTTTGATTTAATATCGCCTAACATTGGATTCCTAATGTTCATCTTGTATTTATACCGATTTATTGCCGGTTTTAAATGCAGGCTCATCGCTAACAGTAGTTCTTCATCATTAGCTAAATGAAATCCGTACTCATCATCGATACGTTTTACCATTTCCTTAACTGTTTCTTGAATATCATTATCGATAACGAAATTAACCTCCATATTTCGAATAGATGAATTTGAAAGCTTCGTTCCTTGTAAATGAATGGCCAAGTATGCAACCTCGTGATTGGAAAATGAAATATTAAGTTTTCCATGAATAGCCTTTGCGATTTCTTTTGCAACTAAAAACTCTTTTCTCGTCTCTACCTCTTGCAAGTGATGATGGACGATCTGAACGGAGTTACTCTCCCGAACCCGTTTACAGGCAATAGCAATATGGGTAATTAAATTTTGTAAGCTGATATCCGAAATAATAATATGATGTTTTCTTAGGTTAAACAAAACACCATCTTTAATAACTTCCAATTCCCCTTCAGGTAAAATCTCCAACCAGTCATCCATATTATCTTTTAAGGTTGATTGCTGATTAAACAAATACTCGGAGATACAATACCTGATTTGTGTTTCATCCCCAATAACCTTAATACCATAATAGGGCCTTTGATCCAAAGCTAAGTTATATTCCTTTAATATATCGCGAATATGTTTTAAATCATGCTGTAATGTAGAACGGCTTATATACAGCTCATCAGCTAAATCTTCTATCTTACTATAATCCGAACTCATCAGCAGCTTTTCCATTAAATAGTTGACACGTTCTTGATGATTGGAAGGAATACCATCCCGATAATCATTCTCTTGGGACTGAATAAATTGATGGAATAATTGTCCATTTTGAATAATAAGTTGATATCCTTTTCCTCTTAAGGATGCTACATGTGCACCATATGATTCTAATAGCTCATTTAACACTTTTACATCATTGCGTATCGTTTTGGAACTGACCTGCAACAAAGATGCAATTTCAGAACTGGTCAAGGGCCCCCCAGCTAGTCTTAATTGTTTAAGTATCTGTTGTAAACGTGTGTTCATGCAATCACTTCCTAAGCGAGAACAATGGCTGCGATTCTATAATATATAATGTAGTACTTGTGTGAAAAATGTAACACTTATAATTGTATCATATTTTTCTAGGTAAAAAGTGGGGTATCTGATTGTTTGAACTGCCCTTTGTCAATTAATAACCGGTCTGTTAGCTTTTCATGTATATCCTTGATATTCGAAAAAGATAGCTTGGTGTCGTTTGTTACGTTCTCCATGACATAGTAACTAACACCAAAAATAACCATATCAGATAGCTAATCATAAAAGATCAATCCAAATTCTTCCTGGCTTTTAGATCTTACCTTCAAAAAATGCTTTGTTTCTATGAATAATTCAGGTTTCATGAGTACTTATATCCAGCTATACTGAAAGCATTATTTGCAAATTCGCCCTTCGGAAAAAATCACGTTATAATAGGGAAAGGAGTGATCGATTTGAATACGAACTCATCATATACAATTGAAGAGGTTTCACAATTACTGCGTGTATCGAAATTGACCGTTTACGATTTGATTAAGAAGGAAGAACTTCCCGCCTATCGAGTTGGCAGGCAGATGAGGGTGGACGTCCAGGATCTGGAAAGCTATAAATCGAAAAATAAAACCGGAACCGCGGAGAAAGGAAGTCCTCACGGCGGAGGAACTAAGGAGTCAAAACATGATCAGCGGGAAATCGTAATTAGCGGGCAGGATATGGTGCTTGACATACTAAGCAAATATATTGAAACCCATACAGACCTTGTCCCACTACGATCTTATAACGGCAGTTTAAATAGTCTTGTTTCCATGTATAACGGAGAATGCGATGTTGTCAGCACCCATTTATTTGATGGTGATACGGGCGACTACAATGTCCCTTATGTCAAACACATTTTGGTCAGCCGCCCATTTATCTTGATCAATTTAGTTTGCCGAACAGCGGGAATTTATGTGCAAAAAGGGAATCCGCACAGCATAAAGTCGTGGAAAGACTTAGCCAATCCACAAATAACACTCGTTAACCGTGAAAAAGGTTCAGGTGCAAGGGTTTTATTGGACGAACAACTGCGGATAAATCAGATTGCCACCAATTCCGTAAAGGGTTATGACAAAGAATTGACCAGTCATTTCTCCGTTGCTTCAGCCGTCGCCAGCGGGCAAGCAGACGCCGGTGTTGGCATCGAAAACGCCGCTAAAATGGTTAACGTTGACTTTATCCCACTAGTCAAAGAACAATATGATCTCGTCATTTTGAAAACGAAAGAAAACCGGGAACTGCTCCAGGTCATTAAAGACGCCGTAAACGCAACTGAATATCGTTCCCAACTTGAACAATTAAAAGGGTACGATCTCCGTATGACAGGGAAAATTTTATATGAATCGTAGTGACGTGGCTGTGGGCAAGGTTCTTTCCTAATTGGGTGTGATTTGATCGGATTTAAGAGTGATCTCGGTCGATTGTCCGTGTGGTTCGATCGATTTTAAGGCGGGTTCGTTCGGCTTTCCACGCGTTTCGATCGATTTCCCGCACTACTCGATCGATTTTCTCTCACACACTCTGATCCCCCCTAAGCTTGACCGATTTCTCTAAACAAGGAACCTGCCTCCCTGCCAACTACTTCAACATGAGTGTATACCCTGTTTGCTGCAACACAGCCTCACCGACTTCCGTGAATTCTGTTTCCGTCGGCTCATTGGCGACTTTAATCGAAACTGCTGCTTTGTCCATATGAACGGATGGATTGCCTTTCATCCCCCAAGCTAGCGGTATCGCATCTCTTGTAATCCGGATAATTTCATTTTGTTTTGGCTGTTTCGCGTATTGAACCGCCATGCCAATTTCATTACTTAAATCCCGCAGCATATCGCCATATTTCATAGCAATCTCCGGGGAAATAAAATGTACTTCCATTAACGGCTGCCCATTCAGTTGTTTCATACTCGCTTTGTAAATTTTAACGTGACGATCCTCACCATATTGTTTGGCAACCGCAATGGCTTGATTATTTTCCATCGGCTCTGCTCCGGATGTAGCTTCGTATAAATCAGACCGATCACCTTTCTCATCACCCAAACCACCTTCGTCAGCAAAACGCAAGTCAAAGCCGGTCGTTTTCTTGAATTGGTCAGCAATTGCCTGACTGTTTTCCGGTTTTGTCTCCTTTGTCACGACAAGTGATTCGTTAATGTGGACTGATGGCATGTCAATGTTTTTCCCCAATAAAGATGCAAGCAACGGCTGAAATGCTTCGTGCCGGACAGCATCAGAAAACGCAACCTCCCAGCCCGTCCGTTTCCTAATGTCTCTTTTGATTTGTTCCCGCTCTCTATCAGTAATACTTTTCGGAAAATCAAATGACAGAAGAATATGTTCCTGCTCCGTTCCGTTCTGTTGAACACCGCAGCGTAAAAAACGCGGATGCTCGGCAAAATACGTGCGAATAAGATCCATGGCGTAATTTGCATTCATTTTTATCGCCTGTATCGGCAAATCAAGATTGCTTAATTGAAAACGCAAATTCTTATCCAGCTTGTACCCGATTCGGCCTTCCGGATCCACATGCCGGTGTTCATCGGGGATACTTTGTAATGCTAGTGCAATGGCAAATTGCTGTGCTTCATTCTCTACCTGCAACAGGGTAAATACTTCCTGCAAGGATACAATGTAATCCGGCAGCAAATCCCAGTTGACATCTTCCAAATATGGGCGGCTAAACGTCAGCACATCAGTCGCTGCTTCGGCAAACGTTTCAATGGAGGCATTCCACGGGCCGAGTGTTTCAGCTACTCGAACCGATTCCACCTTATCCAATTTTCCCTTGGGCGTTTCACAAAAAAAGGTTGCTATTTTGGGATGAACATTTTGACAAAGGCCAAATTTCAATGCCTGGCTGCTTTCCTTTTTGTACAGCAGTACGGATCCGATATAACTTCGTAACCGCTCCTGTTCCCGATTGCGTTTATATTTTTTGCCGACAATTCCTTTTCCTTCTTTTCTTTTTTCAAATGGATAGGTCTCGCCGTTTTCCACCAGTACTGGTTGAAATCTTGGGTGAATTTTATTTGCCAGTGAGCTTCTTGCATCATCATCACCATGTACAAGCAGGGTGTACGTTGGATCAAGTGTTTCAATAAACCTGGTCATTTCACTGGCATCCGCATGTGCCGACAGACCGAATTTATCAACAAGGCAGTTCACCTGATAGGTTGTGCCATCAATATCCAACGTGCTTTCTGTCCCATCGGCAAGTGCGAGCAGCTTTTTACCAGGGCTTTCCTCATCCTGATACCCGGTAAGATAAACGGCATTCTTGTTATTTCCAACAAGATGTTTGGCATACCAGGCACTGGCTCCACCTGTCAGCATCCCGGATGAAGCAACAATACACGCAGGCTTTCCTTTCACAACGGTTTCCCTTTCTTTTGGACTAACTGCGATACATCGGCCTTCTGTTAAAAATGCATCTCCATTTGTGCGAATGCGGTGAGCAACAGGGCCTTTCAAGTAATGGGGGTAATTTTTATAAATCCGGCACACTGGTGTTACCAAACCATCAACATAAATCGGAAATGTCGGGATCAGCCCTTTTTCCATATAGTCCTGGAGGATGAGCAGAACCTCCTGTGCACGTCCAAGTGCAAAGGCGGGGACTAAGGCAAAACCGCCATTCTCGATTGTTGCGGCAACATGTTCGGCCAATCGCTTTTCCTCGGTGTTACGATCCGTATGCAGGCGATTGCCGTATGTCGATTCCATGATGACAACATCCGGCCGAATATTTTCTGCAACTTTTGCACCCGGAATTGTTCGTCCACTGCGAAAGGATAAATCCCCTGTAACCAAAATGCTCTCCCCATCCCCCTCAATCAGGAACATCACCGCACCAATAATATGTCCTGCGCGGTAGGCGGTGATTTTTACATCACCAATTTGCAATACCCCTTTTGCCGGAAAAGTACGAGCCCGCTCCAGAAACTGGTTCATTTGTTCCTCCGTATAGGGCATGAGCGATTGCGTCAGACGGCTTTGTTCGGTCAAAATTTTATAAGAGTCTTTCATCATAATTTGCATTAAATCTGCTGTCGGCGGCGTTGAAAATACCGGAACATCCGGATACAAGGCATGTACAACCGGCAACGCACCAATATGGTCTGCATGAGCATGTGTCACAACGATGGCGTCCGGCTTTGCCAATTCATCCAGCATCCCGAACATCGGTAAGTTATTTTCCCCATGCATCCGCATTCCAGCATCAATCAGAATACTTGTTTCATCAAATTGAATATGCAGGCAAGAGGCTCCAATTTCATTTCCTCCACCTAATACTGTTACTTTCAAGAGGATGCTCCTTTCTCTTTTCTAGACAAAGTTTCAGGCTCCCTGTCCCGTTTATTTAGAAAAACTCTCTCACGCTCGGTGACGATCGATTTCAAGTTGTGCTCGAGCGTTTTTCCGTTTGATTCGAACATTTTCCCGTGTGGCTTAAGGTTTTGCCATTCGTTCAATTGCTTCTCCCTCGCGCTCAATCAGTTTCCAGCACGGTCCGATCGTTTTTTCCCTTCTTCGATCGACTTTCCGCGCGACTCGATCGGTTTGCTATTCGCTTGATCGTTTTCCACGACCCGATCGGTTTATCCATTCACCTTCTGGACCGCGCGATCATTTCCACCATGGGCTCCATCATTACCTTTCCACTCCAACTATTTTACATCTTCAAGCATGGCTGGAAGTCCATCCCTTCTATTCAGATCAAAAAAGGCAAGAAAACGCTTGTCGGATTTATTAGCACCCTTCATTTTTTTCATCATTTTCCTGCTTCTTCTCAGTATATATTCCCGGTGATCCGGGCTAAATAGAAAGAGCAAACCAGACGTCATACTGTAAGAACCAAGATGAAAAAGACGTGTACATATAAGTGTCTTTTCTTTTGCTGAACCACTAAGTGCCACATCAATAACCTTATAAACATGAGAAGGATTCAAAATATCCGCCAGCATAATGGTATTGTTTTCCGGATCAACCCCGGTAATTTCATAAAAGGAGACTACCGATTGTTCCATTATCTTTAAAAATCCTTCTTCCTCTTCATTTTTTGCATCGTGATCGTTTAAATAGTTCGATAAGGCGCTATTTCCATCCTCAATTTCTCCATATACCGTAAAATCCAAATGTGCGTCTCTTTCGGGATATGATTCAAAAACAATCCGTTTGTTCTCCAGAATTCCCATAACCTCTGCGGCTTTGTATCCATAACTTGAACTTACACTGTTCAGAATTCTGGAATGTAAATCGCGAAATTTTTTACGTTTTTCTTTATAATCTTCTAACAAACGCATGGAAAAACCCCTTTTCTATCGCTCATCGAGAATCTATTTATTGGTGGGGAAAGTCGGAAATCTATCTTTTCACGCTTATTTAGCTATTTAGCCAGCTCTTTAGCGGAATTTTCCCCATCTACATCCGCCAAACTTCCATTCTTCTCTACAATCTATCATAACCCTCACCACTAACCGGCGCAACCCCAATCACCGCTGCCTTTTTGCCGGAGGGAAAATGTAGTAAACATAGGATTCGAGCAAGTCTCCATTATGGTTCAACACATATCAATTTTAGAAAGAAATTTTTTCAGAACAGGTGATAAAATATGTACATAAACTTGTCTTAAAAAAGGAATATTTGCAGGATTCCTGGTTTTGCTCACCAAACACTGTTCAGCGGTTAAAGGAGATACAATATGAACATGTAGGGGAAAGGGAAAAGGGTAATAGATCTTTAATTCTGCTACTACTCATTAACATCATGCCTGGAATGTTCCATTGTTTCAAGGCTCCGAATACTAAGTAGGTTCACTTTCAGAGGACGGTTGCAGTATTTTATGACAAAACATGGCTTTTCTTAAGTTATAATACCTAATTTATTGTCTCCATGAGCCACTGGTTAATGGATAAAACGGGGCATGTTAACTTTAATTCATTTTCGACATTATTTAACGGGCTTTATTCATCCAATATTCGTTTTTCTCGGCAGTTTATATTTTTAGAGGAACTTAACGAATAATGTAACAAATCCAGTCACAGGATTCCCCCCTTAATTGCATGCTTTTATGTGAACACCAACATTTCCCGGGAAATATCTACAAAATAATTGGCGTTATATGACTTTGTTCGTCTTCCTGGTGTTACTTTGTAATGGAAACTGCAATCACTTACAATTAAAGTTTTGTGACTGCGGAAATATAATAAGAGGAAAACCCCGGTATTGGTAAGCTATCATATTAGGGGTTTCCCGTGCTTCCTTAGTCAAACCACTGCTGCTTTCGGATTTAACTTACCGCAGGCCTTGAAGCTAGACATGCACCCATTTAGACTAATACGCCTTAATAACTCCACAGCCTATTCGTTTTCCAGCGTCTCCAGCTGGTTGTGTGCGGTAGTCATCCGGGTTTTGATGAATCATGACGGACTTGCCAATTACATCTTTACTTTTAAATCTGTTTGTAAAAAAGGACATTCTAGCATATCCGTTATTGGAAAAAAGAACTGGAAAGTCTCCGGGATGGTGACCATGCGGCTGATTTTCCGGATTCCAATGCCCGCCAGCCTGCTGAAATGGATCCGTTTCATCTCCAACTTCGCAATTCCCTTTTTCATGGATATGGAAACCATGGGGACCTATTGGTGCCTGATCCCCTTGTGCGGGTTTGTATGGTGGTAATCCAACTACTTCTACAGATACCTCTGTCCCGTTCGGAATATCTGTAAATGTAACATACCCCCGTAAATTGGGAGCCAGTTGACTACCTCTTATTTCAGCATACGCCCTGCTCATCTCTTCTCTTATCGGATAGTACATTAAATATGGATAATACATATATGGATACAATTTATTTAAACCTCCTGTCATTTCATTCTTTCTTAATTTTATGCCCAGAAGGATTATTGTGTGTCAGCAACCATTTGCCGCAGCAGAAGAAATAGGTGTTGCAAACTTGAGCGCTGAAGCAGGACGCAACAGTTATAATTTTTTATTTTCCCAAACAGTAAAAATCTAGTTTTATAACAGAAAAGGTATGAAAAACCCGCATGTAACTGGACTTTTAGTATAATTAGGGTACCAACCAGATCAAAGAATCCCTGTGTTCCACTTGTAGATGAAGTATGTAAAACAGGTAAAAAAAGGTTACGGAAAAATAGGAAAAAGTGATATAACGTGCAAAAGGGATAAAGTACTGGTTTGTTAAAGATACCCAAAATTGTAGGGAATCATTTGGAAACATAGTATCCGATCAAAATTATTCCGACGTAATGGAATCACTTTTTATACCCGCTAGCACTATAATCCATCGCTATCAATTCAAGACAATGATTCAACGTAGGATTTTTAAATCATAGTTAAAATTAAAAAGAGCTGAAGATTAAATTTCTCCAGCTTCTTTGCAATTTTAATCAACAATTCATTACAGCCTTTGCCATTTTCACTATATATTTAATCCTTTTTTCACATCTAACATCAAGCTTTCCAATTCTTGCTTCTGCTCGGGTTTTTCTTTACTTACTTTTTGCACCTCTTTAATAAGATAATCATAGAATTCCTGAAAAGTTAAATATGCCTCACAATCTTGATCAGCACTTGAAGTAGCTTCATCCACTGATAATAGAACCTTTCCATCTCCTTTTAAAACAGCATATGCTTCATCCGATTCATCTAAATCATTAAGAAATAGAATGGTTTTTCCACCACTTCCAAAACCCTCTTTTTTACCAAAATACTTTAATGCTTCAGGAAGTAACCCTCTTACACCTGATACCTCAAAAAAGTAATCATTTAGTAGATTAGTAATTTCATTTTTATCTATAATTAATTTGTATGTCATTTGAAACTACACCTTTCAATTTATTATAGGGTAGAAATTTTTAACATTTCCGGATTCATCCAGCCAACCAATAAATTTTAATCCATTGGACGCGGTACCTTCAACTCTTCTACCGTTTATGGATCCATTATTCATTGCTTCTTTTCCCCAATTAAACATTTGTTCATTACTAATCAGTTCGGGGTTATAAACGGTTTTAGGATCCTTAATTACCCTGTATTGTTTTGGAATAAGCAAGTTTCCGGCTAAGTCCTTCTTAGGAACCTGATATTTAATTTCATATACTCCTTTAACAGTAGGGTGAGGTGTCTTTTTAATAATACAATCGCTGGGGTTGAATCCTTGTGTTTTCAGTTCATTATTAAATGAATCTAAATTATGGCCACCTTTGACACCATTTCGATTGAATCCTTCAGAATTAATTAAGTGATTTTTGGCGTTACTTCCAAATTTAAAATGGTTTGTGCTGTTGGTTCTCTGATTATTACTACTACTGCCATCATTCCTTCGCACAAAAAAGTAAGTTTGCCCTGTGCCAGCCTCCTGCACAAGCCTAACTTCCGGCATATTCTTCTTAAACCAATTATATAGATTACTCACCGACCGAATCAATACGGCTGAAATGTCCCATCCTTTAATTTTGTAGCCGCACCCTTAACAGTGGTATTTTACAAACGATATAATAATGAATAAACCAATGTATTTTAATGTACAAAATAAAAATGTGAGACCTAGTAAAATTTTTGGCCCCACATTTTTTTATTCTTCCTACATTTCAAGGAATTCATCAAAATTTTTGCAAACAAAATATGTTACAGGATCTAATTCTCCCGATTCCTCATGACTCCAAATGCAAACACTTGCGTATGTATTTGTATTTTTTGAAATCCAACCACAAATAATCACCTGAAAAAAAATAGCAATAGGCAACAATTCTACTCCTGTCAAATCTTCATTGTCTGTAAGTCTTTCTTCTATCCTTGTTAAGGTTACGTCAATATCATAGACACCCAAATCATGATTTTCAGTTTCTTCTAAAATACATAGAAACCTATCAATTGCATACGAATGTCCATTACTGGGAAATGAACTAGTCCTTGGAATTGCCCCACTATATTCTTTGATAAATTTTTTATAGCTTTCTGGTAAACTTATCTCACATTTGCGTTCCCGTTCAAGCAGTAACTCGTCGTCCGGTAAAGGGGTAATTATTGACAGTTCTTTAAGCTCCATTTTATCCTCCCTTAAAAATAAACCCGTAAATCCCCCTAAATAACCTAAATGCTTCATTTACACTTTTTAAACTATTAATCAATATCTTTTACAGTACTTTCCCTATACACATCTATAAATCAATTAACTTATTTTTCAGTATCCTCGTATAACATACCAAGAAACTCATAAATGTCATTAGTAAGGAAATACATGTTCTTCATATCATTTGGGTTTTCTGATTCGTTCTCATGATCCCAAAATAAATATTTTTAAAATAGGGCTCTTTTGTTGCCTAAACATATGACATTTCCTCCAGGCTCTTCTCCAATTGGAATGAATACTTCGGGTAACCTTTCACCAAGTATATCAATATTATCCTCCAAATTGTCATACAAATCTCCTATTCCAAAGAATGCATTTATAACAATTGGCCCCTGTACATCCGAAATTTTAAATACATTGGGTCTAGCCTTGCCGCCATTGTGTTCAAGTAGGAACTTTTTATATAATTTTGTAAAATTTATGTTGCTCTCAAATTCAAAGTGCTCAATTTGTTCGATTGAAAGCTTTCATGTGAATTAACAACTTTCGCCATAAGGGGATTACTTCTTTATTCCTATTCACCATTTACGGTATGACCCCCCAACTTGCGTGAACTCCCTATGAACTTTTTTTCCTACCAGAGTCTGGATTGTAAGGCTTCTGTTCAAACCAAACCAATATCAATTCTAATTCCTTATTCCCCCAAAAAATTAGTTTTCACCGTATTTAATATCTCCTCTATTTCCGATTTATTATCAGGGATACCTCTCAGCCATTTGCGCAACTCTTGCTTTGCTCTTAGGCTTACAAAGAACGTTTCAAAAGGCACCACAAACATACATCAAAAGCAGGATATTCTACAGAATCCAGTGATTGACACTTGTATCTCACTGGATTTTCTTCATTCCATAATCTGAATTTAATTTTGTTCGCATTAGGAACCCTAAAATTTTAAATGCAAGTTTTACTCAATGAATTCCGGCTTCAACCACAATGATTCAATCTCCCCTGTATTACTTAGCGTAACAATCGTATTCGTAAAAAACTCCACACTGTTATCCCTGCTGGAATTTTCAGGATTTCCAAAACATATCCAACCCGATTCCCGATCATAATAAGTATTCCATTCATTTGGTTGATTAAGTCTTTTGGTATCACCCGGATCAAGATCCAGATTTAAACGCAAAATACCTTTTGAAGCATTAGGAGATACTATTTTTCTCTCAATCCAATTAAAATTGTGATGAAATCCCCAAACCTGCGTTGCAGTTTCTGTTTCCGAATTAAATCTAATGTTGATATAGCCTAGTAATAATATGATATCGGAATTTGCTTCAGGGGCTGATTGAAATTCATTACTCTCCTTAGAATAGGTTAACTGACCGATTTTGCAGTTGTTTGTTATCTTTTTTGTTGGCATATTTTCGCTCCGTTAGATTATTTCATTGCTTCCTTAGCAAAATCTACATCTGTTTTTAAATCTAGTTCCGGATATTTTTTTTGAAGAAGTTCAATGCACTCGATAAACTTTTTACTTTGTAGTTTTTCAGAAATATCTTCAAACACTTCACTTATCCATTCAATGTCCTCTTTGTCACAGTTTACTAAGCAATGGATTGTATCATCCTCATTTTTAGTGAATACATCTATTAATTCTTGCCACTTAATTTTGGTTGACGGATCGTCCGGATGTATTTTTTTCCGTTCATTAATTATTGTCTTCACTTGATTTGTATCAATCACTATATATCATTCTTTTCCCATCCAAGCATATGCCTTATAATCAAATCGAGTCTTGAGCATTCAAATTGGATGTAATCATTTACTAGTAGGTCTTTGGGTATAGTGAATTCATCAATCTCGAGTTTAATACTTGCCAATCTAACGACTCCATTTTTAATATCAACTAATTTTGCATTTAGTTATAACTAAATAATCTTCTAGTTTCATTATTTTAAATTCATTGTAACCCTTCTTCACGTTTTTACATCCAGGCAATATATTGGTTCTTTCAATGTTTCATTAAGCTTTTAATCTAAGGGCTGTGAGTAGCACTTAAAAACCGGTTAATACAATTGTTTACTTGTTGTCTCGGATCACTATTTAATTCCCCATAACTGTACTTAAATTTATAACGCTCTGTATCTTCCAATATAAAAGTTAAATGTATCTGCTCCTCACAACTCTCCCCGAGTTCGGGAGATAAGGCAAAAAGTCAGTCGTCTAATTCAATTCTTAAATTTAAATATTCATCGACATTTATCTGAAATTCATTTGGTATATTCAAACTGCAGAAAGGTTTACCATGTTTTGGTATATAATAAAATAACACTGTTCCTCATCTTCACCAAGCTGTCCATACAGGTAAACTTTTTCCCATTCTTCGGGTATCATCTCATCAATAATTTAGCGGCTTCTTGATACAACCCTTCCATTTTTCGACTTCCATTATTATCCTACTGACTGATCCGGAATACTTTCGTATATGGTTCTCGATCAATTGTATAATCTACCATAAATCTGTTGGCCATCCGAAAAACTTTTACCGAATTCAAAGAAACCATTCGCAATTATTGATGCTTTATTCATAAACAATATACACTTTTTTTCCCTTTTCTTTTGAATCTTGTAAAAAAGAAACTATTTCTCTCGATAATTCAGGAAGAATTGGTAATATATTTTGAATTTCTTCTTTGTGCCTTATATTATTTATGTCCGATTTCTTAAATTGCTCTATGGCTAAGTCAAGATCTTTAATTTCCCATGGACTTTCATCATACCATCCTTCATGAAAAACGTATTCTTTAATCAATCCAACGGGGTCCTCTTCATTGAATAGGCTTTCTAACAAAGTTTCAAAATAACCATTCCATATTCTTAATACCTTTTCCCCTTCGTTGACTATTTCAATCTCAGGCTCTCCCTCGAATCCTTTATAGTATTTTTCTTTTATATCCACTATCTCACCCCTAATCCTTCCAATGCCCATCATTTAATAGTTTTAATTGTTCATTTGTAGCAACTCCTGCTTTCCTTGCAGCTATTGCATCATACCACTTATGTGCTTCTATCCACTCGTTTTTTCCAACCATGAAAAATGTTTGTGGCATTGAACCTCCATTTCCTGGAATCGTTCTTTGTATAACCCACGTATTACCTTGAGATTCCGGAGCACCTGGTGTCCTTGTGTGCCATCTTACTTCATATTTATAATCCCCATCGTTCCATTTATACGTAATTTGCTCATAGCTAGTTTTTGATCTCACCTTCACTTTTGCGGCACTAGGAATTTCTATGGGAGACCGTATTGCATATTCTTTTGTAATCTTCAACTTTTCTTCATGAGTTAAATCCGAAAAATTAAAATTATTAGAATCAGTTGATTTATTCCTATCACGAAACGAACCTCCGCCATTATTCTCCCGCGCAAAAAAGTAATACTGCCCCGTACCGGCCTCCCGCACAAGCCCAACTTCCGGAACATTCTTCCTAATCCAATTAAACAAATTACTCACTGACGGAATCAGAATTGGCTTAAACATGTCATCCTTTAATTTCGAAGCAGCACCCTTAACCGAACTACGAGATGAAGCTTTCTCCTTCCCCTCAACAGGCTTCACCTTTTTCTCCGCGTCCGCTGCTTTCCCGGCAGCTTTCACCGCGGAAGAACCGCCTGACGTGACAGGTGCTTTTGCTATACTAAACAAACTTGCAAGACCGAAGCTAGCCATCAGATGCTCTTTCGAAAGCGCCTCATCCGGATTGACAGCACCGTTAACCAAATCTAAACCGCCTATACTAATCCAATTTGTTACACTATAAAAGGATGGTGATTCCAATACCTCTTCGCCTCGGCTCTCCAAACCTTCGCCAAATCCCTTACCAATATCAAGAAGTCCACTCGTCCAGTAGTTGGCATAATCATACCACGAATCATGGCGCTTATCCGCCCGCTCTTCAAATCCGTGCTTAATATCTTCCCCTATCTCCAGTATACTCTGTCCCGCCTTTACAAACGGGTTCACTTCTTCCGGCTTCTCTCTATTTTCTGGAATGTCTCTCACAAATTCATACTTTACATTTCCGTCACCATCTTTAAACTTCCGAACAATTCGCCCATCCGCAAACGCAAGATATTTTCCTTGAAATTCACCCTTATAATCGGAAACTTGTTCGATGTCCGTGATATTAGCCTGAATAGTTGCAAATTCTTGAGCTGTAATGGAGTCACTTTTTATATCCATTAGCACCTTCATCGCCCGGGCACTATAGTCCACCGTCCGCATTTCCAGCTTTTTCTGGATATAGGTTACCGCGGCACCCGGTATTGGCAATTTCGTGAACCGGGTCAAAAATTCCTTTGCACCATACATTAAAATATTATCGAATGAAAACGTATTTCCTCTCACTTTACTTTGCACACTTTTCAGCAGCCAGTCATAAGCATTATTTCCTTCCAGCTGCTTCACGGAATAGTTCTTAATACCCAGTTCCCCACTCGCAAACTTGCTGCCGATCTGCTCCAAATAGTTTTTCATCACCTGCAGATCCGTTTCTACGTCCTCAAGTTTGGCGGATTGCCTGGTATCATAATCGTGAAGCTTTTCAAGCGTGTCATATATCTGGGTTCGACCCTGTGTCAGGTTAAACAGAAATTCCTCATCATCAAGCGTTGGCAGGCTGATAATATCTCTTACTGTCTTGATCGAAGCATTTACCTCATCCGTTAACGCAGTCGTCACCCGTTCCGCCTTTTTTAAGCCGTCCACTAAATCATGCTCTAAAAATTGCTCGTGAATATAGCCATCCTCCGCACCCTCCAGCGATTGCAGGGCATTCTCCATTTCCGTCAAAATTTCCTGATAGTCCGCAATAAATCCCTCCAGGAACAGCAGGAATGGCATATGTAATTCCTGATAAAATGAGCGAATCGCCTGGGCACCTTTCCCTTTAAAGGCTTCATCAAGTGTGATAACCGCCTGCACCCGCTGCTCAAGGTCCTTGACCTGCTGTTCTAGTGTATGCAGACCTGTTTTGGTAGCCCCTATTCCGGCGCGCAAACTTTTTACATCTAATACCTTGATAGACCACACCCCCGTTAGGTCCTTTATTCTCGTGAAAATCTCATTAATTCTATCTGTATTATATAGGAAATCACTACCATTTCGAAAGGGAAGAAATAACTGTTTTTGCGGACAACCAGGAGAAAGGTTTTGGGTGGCTAGGCGAGTTCGGCTTAAAGCAAAATCGCACGACAATAAGCGTAAGCGCTCAATCAACCTTCATATGATCACCCAAATGATTCATGTAACAAGCGAACCGTAGCGTAAAGTTAATCGTGTTCTAACCCTTTTCGATCAAGCTTCCTCCAAAATCGATCGAGCAATATAAACAAACGAGATCACCCAATTTGATCGAGCAGCGCCCGCAGTTCAATCCTAAATGCATAATTCCCGATCCAAAGCGTAAAAAGCCCGATCAATCGCGGAATATCCCGATCCAATTCGCAAAAATCCCGATGGACCGCGGAAAAACCCCGATCCAATTCGCAATTTGCCCGATCAATCACGGAAATATCCCGGTCCAATTCGCAATTTGCCCGATCAATCACGGAAATATCCCGATCCAATTCGCAATTTGCCCGATCAATCACAGAAATATCCCGATCCAATTCGCAATTTGCCCGATCAATCACAGAAATATCCCGATCCAATTCGCAATTTGCCCGATAGATCGCAGAAATATCCCGATCCAAATCAATTTGCCGTTCAAAAGCTCCGGCTACAATACCGGAGCTTTACCTCTTCCCCCTAATCCAAAGTTTATAAATCTACTACTTCTCTAATACTATCTAAAATCACTGACGGTTTCATACGAGAGTCCTCAACCATACCGAGATTCGTAATTCCGGTAAGAACAAGAACTGCCTGCAATCCGTAGTCCAGCCCCATCTTCATATCGGTCGCCAGCCGATCGCCAACAATAAAGCAATTTTCCGGTGGAAGCTGCAAAATCTCTGAAACAATAAAATGCGCAGCGTGTGTCGATGGCTTGCCTACGATTATCTCTACTTTTTCACCAGTAGCTCCTTCCAGCGCACCGATCATCGCTCCACAATCCGGAACTTGCCCACCTTCGACAGGGCAAGTTCTATCGGGATTCGTCGCAATAACACGTGCCCCATTTCTCCAGGCCTGAAAAGCATTATTTAACTTTTCATACGTAAATTGACGATCCCAGCCTAAAACAACATAGCTTGCCTCTTTACTATTATCTGTTATAGCAATATTCAAGTCATTCAATTCATCGATAAGCGGCTGCTCCCCAATGACCATCACTTTTTCATTTTGTTTCAACCTCGATTTTAAATACCTAGCGACCAAATAATTGGAATTAATCACCTCATGATAATCCGTATCGATTCCCAGACGGTTTAACTTTTCCACGTAATTTTGAACCGTTTCAATCGATTTATTCGTTAAAAATATGACCTTATCTCCACGATTCCTTAAATGACTTATCGTTTCAGCAGCACCGGCAATTAATTTGTTACCCAAATAGACAGTTCCATCCAAGTCAAAAATAAATCCATTAGCCAACTTCCCATCCCCCTGTCGTTGTGCGATTCACTGTTGATATTGCTCGCTCCTCTGTTGATCTTTCACTTTCTACTTTCGATATTGCTCGCTCCTCTGTTGATCTTTCACTTTCTACTGTCGATATTGCTCGCTTTTCTGTTGATGTTTCACTTTCTACTGTTGATGTTGCTCGCTTCGCTGTTGATGTTTCACTTTCTACTGTCGATGTTCCCCGCTTTTCTGTTGATGTTTCACTTTCTACTGTCGATATTGCTCGCTTTTCTGTTGATGTTTCGCTTTCTACTGTTGATATTGATCGCTTTTCTGTTGATGTTTCACTTTCTACTGTCGATGTTCCTCGCTTCGCTGTTGATGTTTCACTTTCTACTGTCGATGTTGCTCACTTCGCTGTTGATGTTTCACTTTCTACTGTCGATGTTCCTCGCTTTTCTGTTGATGTTTCACTTTCTACTGTTGATGTTGCTCGCTTCGCTGTTGATGTTTCACTTTCTACTGTCGATGTTGCTCGCTCCTCTGTTGATGTTTCACTTTCTACTGTCGATGTTCCATTTTTACTATAATTGCTTTCGTGAAAATCGATTGGCTATTGCTTGCAAAACCAGAACTAAAACAACCAGGACAATCGACATTGCCGCAGCGGAGTAATACTCTGCCCGTAAAATATTTTGAAAGATCGCTAAACTCATCGGCGCCCAATTAGCGGGGGCCATTAAAATGGATATACTTGTTTCTTTGATGACCGTTACAAATACCAAAATTGATCCCGCTGCAATACCCGGTAACATAAGTGGCCCAATTACGGTAATAGCTGCTGTCAGTGTGGAAGCACCGAGATTAACGGCTGCCTCTTCAATATCTGCTTTTATTGATTTCATCGTTCCTACCGTCGACCTGATCATATAAGGAATACGCCGAATTGTATACGCAATAATTAATATCACGGCTGTCCCGGTCAACTGTAAAGGTGCTGTATTAAACGTCTGGATCAAGGCAATACCAAAGGCGATACCCGGAACAATAAGCGGGACGGTTGTCATGAAATCCAGGCCCGTGGAATTTTGCCGTACTACAAAATAGGAAACAAACGTCGCAATAACAATACTTAACACTAGTGCCCCAAGTGCCAATATAATACTGTTTTGGATATTTCCGAGTGAATTTGTAAAAATATCTTTATAGTGATTTAATGTATATCCGGAAGGAAGCGGTTCAACACCCCATGTGGTCGCGATCGACTGCATAAAAACAGTCAGCATTGCCAACAAAGGGACGAGCACAACTAAGCTGGAAAAAATGGACAATGATACCGTTAGCACTTTATTATTATTCATTTTCACCTGTGTCGGCTTTCCGGATAGTGAGCCATAATCCTTTCCTTTAAAGAACGCATTTTGCAGCCAGAAGACAAATCCAGCCACAGCGATCATGATGACGGTTAAAATTGCTGCACCGCCCCAATTGAAAAATCCAGCTATTTCCCGATAAGCCTCAACAACGAGTAAGTTCAAATCGGTAGGCGCGAGAATGATTGGCGTGCCAAAGTCAGAAAAACTTACAGCAAAGATAACTAACGCTGTGGAAAGCATCCCCGGAATAGCAAGTGGAAACGTTACTGTGAAAAAAGTCAGCCAGCTTTTTGAGCCCATACTTCTTGACGCTTCCTCCAATGAGACGTCGCTTACTTTAAACGCCGCAACCATCGGCCAAAGCGCGTACGGGAAAAAGAAAAATACTTGCACTAGAACAATTCCGGTAAACGAATATGGATCAATTAAAAACCCTTCCCCACCTAATGCCTGGTAGATATAAGTCACCCACCCGGCTCTGCCGAACATAATGATAAATGCATACGCCGAAATGAATGTAGGGACAATTAGTGGAACGGTACATAAAGCACTAATCGTTTTCTTAAATGGCATTTTTGTTCTGGCAATACCATAAGCAATCGGGACACAAATCACTAATACGATCACCGAGACCAACAGCGATAAATATAAACTGTTCGTCAATGCTTTAAAATACGAACCATTGGAAAAGATCGCTTTAAAATTATCTAACGTCGCATTTTTAAATTGGTCAAATGTTTGTTGCATTGTATCAAGGCTAATAAGTGACCCAAAGAAATTAATAGGCTCCCCTGTGAAACTAACTAAAAAAACCGATAGCAGCGGGATAATCAAGAATAGAATAAAAAAGGCATAAATTAGCAGCTTCATAATCCCGATGCCAGTCAAATTCTTTTTTAAGCCTTTCATATTAACAACACCCTCTCAGGGGAAACGCCTAATTTTACCGAAGCTCCACTTTTCAGGATTTGATTACCAGATTCATAGGTTGTATCAGCGGTTAATGTATAGTCACCAACCTTAATATCATATCTGACCGTTGAACCCAAATACGTGGAAAATAAGATTTCTCCATCAAATGAGTTGTCATATTCCATGGAGTTCTCGTTTAATACATTGATATTTTCTGGTCTAATAATGACTTGAACCTCTTGTTTATCAGCAGTTGCGACCGATTTTAAAGTTTGATTGCCAATCTGAATGACGGACAAGCCATTTTCCTGTTCCATCACTTTTCCCGGAATAATGTTTGATGTCCCAACAAAGTCAGCAATAAATGGACTTTTTGGGTTACTGTACAAATCTGTCGGTGTACCAATTTGTAATATTTCCCCATCCTTCATAACCGCTACCCGGTCGGCCATACTCATTGCTTCTTCCTGGTCGTGTGTAACGAAAATAGTCGTAATCTTTAAATCCTGTTGAATTTGCCGGATGGTATTCCGCATCGTATGCCTTAGTTTCTGGTCCAAGTTGGATAGCGGCTCGTCCATCAGCAATACCTCAGGCTCCATGACAAGTGCCCTTGCCAATGCGACCCGTTGCTGCTGACCTCCAGACAATGCACTTGTCAACTTTTTAGCATGATCGGTTAATTCCACGTACTCTAAAATTTCCATAACCTTCTTCTCAATATTTTTCGGGTACTTCACCAGCCTGCTATTGAGCATCCTCGTGTAAGTACCAATTTTCTTAAAAAAGTTGCTCTCCTTCAGCCGCTTTATATTAAGGCTGTACGCCACATTATCGAATACATTCATGTGTGGAAAAAGTGCATAGCTTTGAAAAACCATCCCGCAATTTCGTTCGTTTGGTGCCAGTCCGTTTAAATTTTTATCCCCAATTTTTATAACACCTTTTGTAGGCTTCTCAAATCCGGCAATACAGCGCATCGTCGTTGTTTTCCCACAGCCAGATGGTCCCAAGAGGGCAAAAAACTCGCCCTCTTGAATGTCCAAATTGATGTTTTGAAGTACAGTCACACCTGAAAAATCCTTTGTTAGTTGTTCAACCACAACTGACCCCATGTCTATCAGCTTCCTTTACTTTATTTTCGTTTTCCATTCGTCCCTGATTCGATCGTAGTTTTCATTTACCCAGTCGATATCCAAGTCGACAGCATGTTCTTTTATATTGTCTACGGATAAGGAAGTCTTTGATTCTACTTCCGGATTAATTGGAATATGGTACCAATCAGTCAAAATTTGCTGGGCATCTTTACTCAGCATGAAATCGATAAATTTCTTACCGCCTTCAGGATTGGGGCCATCTTTAACAAGTGTGACTGGATTAACAAGAATAGGAGTTTTTTCCGGTACGATAAAGTCGACCGTTTCTCCATTTGCTTTATGCTCATAAGCCATGAAATCGAAGCCTATCGCGATATGTGCCTCCCCCATTGAAGCACCCTTTGTTGGACCTGAACCTGAGTCAGGGATGGAATTTGCCTGATCTTTTAATTTCTGGAAGTACTCCCAGCCTGCCTCTTCCCCATGCTGCATCATATAGCTCAATACCATTAATGTAGCCGTCCCGGACGCTGCTGGATTAGGGAATTGAATTTTTCCCTTCCATTTTGGATCCAACAAATCCTCCCACGTTTTTGGGGCTTCTTCTTCCGACACTAATTCCGTATTGTAGGCAAATCCAAGCACAAACATCTCCGTACCAACATAATACCCATCCTCATGCTTCACCTTTATACCATCTTCCACTACCTCCCAATCCTCCGCGCTCTCAGGAATATAGGATGTAATGATATCTTTATCCACCGCCGCTTCAAATGGCAAAATGCCTCCTCCGCCATACCATACGTCAGCCTGAGGGTTCCCCTTTTCAGCCATCATTTTGTTAACGAGTACGTTTGTACCTGCATAATTAACATTGACTTTTGTACCATTTAATTCCTCGTATTTAGCCGCCAGCTCCTTGGAAAGCTCCGGAGTTTCTGGTGAATATAACGTTATCGGCTTACCTCCCCCCTCCTCTTCACCCGATGCATCATCCCCGGCACAAGCACTAAGCAAAACAAAACTTAGTAAAAAACAAACGGATATAAATAGCGATAATGTTTTTTTCAAACTAGCTCCCCCTTGTCTATACTTTTCTCTAGAAATATATGAGGGTAAATTATTTTTATGTATAACTTTGGACGCGTTAGGAGTGTAGATATGGGCATGACCATGATTTGCAAAGAAGATGGCCTATACTGCACAAGTTCCATGAGTTATTGCACGACTTTCATTGATGGTTTAGTAAGTTCCATACTTTATTGCGCGTCTCTACTGGGTAAACCGGAGAAGAAGATAGTTGGTTTACAAAGTCATCTATTATATAAAAGGTTCCCATATAAGGTGATATTCCCATGTAATCCATAAGCCTCCCCCATATAGATAATAGTTTTCATCTATCACGCGGGAATTCTGTAAGCATTCCTTTGACATCATTTAGTAGCAGGTCCAAAGGCATACTATAATGAGAAACTATATCTTATTTATCCCACTTTCGCCCCATTTTTTAACAACTATTCTATTCCCATTGATTACATATCGCAATTTTGCTACTATTAACTATATTATGAGAGAATAGTATTTGGATAACCTCTCCTAGCGTGCGGTTGCTATTATCGTATTCATAGTTTTGGCTGGGTTTATTTTTATATCCTGTATTTTTTTCTTACTGATAGAAATAGATTGCTTAGTATATTTGCTAACTTCATAGCTTGTTAAGGTCATCTTTTATTAATACACAGTGGAGGTGATTGATCAATTTCTGTAAATATTGATATGGAATAAGGAAGGAGGATACCTATAAAGCAAAATTCCTAAGGATGTTTGTCGATAAAGACATGCGAAAAGTACCTTGTTTCTTAGTTCAACCACTTTGTAAAAAAACAGTAGTGAATAAGTGTTAATCAAGCAGGAACTAAAATCCAACAGTTAAAGGGTGGAATTAAATATGAAAACCTGGTTTAAAACTGCTTCTGCTTTCATGATTGTCACTTTAGTAGCATGTTTCTACATGCCAAACATAGGATCAGCTGCAGAGAAAGTGATTCCAGCTAACCTTCAATACCCAGAGGGAAAAATTGTAAATGTTGCTCATCGCGGAGCTTCCGGATATGCACCTGAACATACAATCCCCTCTTATGAACTTGGAGAAGAACTAAACGGGGATTACATTGAGGTTGATTTGCAAATGACATCGGATGGCACGCTCATTGCCATGCATGATGTATCAGTGGACCGGACAACAGATGGGACTGGTTTGGTAGAAAATATGACGGTGGAAGAAATAAAACAATTGGATGCTGGTTCATGGTTTAATGCAGCTTACCCGGAAAAAGCAAAGGAAGAGTATGTTGGTTTAAAGGTGCCCACGCTAGAGGAAATCTTTGATAGATTCGGTTCTGGATCAAACTATTACATTGAAACAAAATCACCGGATGTCTATCCAGGAATGGAAGAGGAACTATTGCGTTTAATAGAAAGTTATGGTCTCTCAGACAATGTGCTCATTCAGTCGTTCTCTTCTGACAGTTTGAAATTAACTCATTCATTGGATCCATCTATGCCCCTTGTTCAATTGATTAGTCAGCCGGCTTTGGGAAATAATGCTGAAGACGAGCTTGAAGAAATAGAACAGTACGCTATAGGGGTTGGACCAAACTTTAATAACATCAATGAAGAATATGTTCATACTGTTAGAAGCCATGAATTACAAATCCATCCATATACAGTTAACACCAAAGAGGCCATGAAAACAGCTTTGGAATGGGGGGTCACGGGGTTATTTACAAATTACCCTGACCTTTTTAGTGACGTCATTACTGAATTTCATAGTGCTTCCTATATACAAAGTCTAGTAGATAAATTTTATGACAAAGGAGCAATTGAAAACGAGGAAGCATTCAATGCTCTAACTATCCATTTAACATCAATAAGTCATTTTGAAGATGAAGCAGCAAGAGACAAAGTTGTTAAGCATGCAAATGGCTTTAAGAACTTGCTTAATCACTATCAAAGTGAAGAATGGATAACTGAAGAAGCATATGACAGCCTGATGCTTCAGGCTAATCTATTGATTGAAAAATGGCAATCATAAAAAGGTATTGAAGCCAATCATAAGTTAGGATCAGAAATTAGCACATTTGCAACTGTTGAATCTAACATGGATAAAGATATAGGAAACATTGTCTTTTGCTGTAACGAAAGGGTTTAGAAAATAATGTTCTACACAGATTTCGTTGCTATGATAAAGATAAGTTAATAAATGCGTTGGAAAAATGGAGAAACTGCAAAGATGTAATGAGGTCATTTTTATTCGTATTTTTGCGGTTTCTCTTTTTTTGAGGATTTCTGTATCTTAAGTTTCGCACCCCATAGAAAAATTTAGGAATTGGATTCTATTTCCAATGTAACAAAGGTCAATGGGATCATGTGAATTAATTAAACTGGAAGGAATTTCTGGTATGTTCTACTAGTCATGTTCCATATGTTGATTGTTACATTTTGGCAGCATATCTATCCTTCATTTCTTAGCTCTCGTGTTTAAAATAAAAAACGGAACCTCCTAATAGGAAGTTCCTAATGAAAATCTTCTTATCTTTGGACATTTCAACGCTCACCAAGTTTAGGTTTAAGGCCATAACCCGGCTGCCAACCCAATTCCTCTGAATAAAATTTTTTGCTGACAAATCTGGTATTGCTTTCTTAGTCTTTAGTCGACTTGGCAAAATGTCAAAATCCCCAAACTTCATTCGCAATATCGGCAATAAATTTCAGCTTCTCCCACTGTTCCTCTTCTGTCAATTTATTTCCATGATGGGTAGAAGCAAATCCACATTGTGGGCTCAGGGCTAATTGCTCGAGCGGTACATATTGCGAAGCTTCCTTAATCCGCGCCTTAATTTTTTCTTTGTCTTCCAACTCACCAAATTTGGATGTGACAAGTCCAAGTACGACTTGAGCCCCTCCGTTTGGAATATATTCCAATGGTTTAAAATCACCTGAACGATCATCGTCATATTCCAGGAAGAATCCATTTACGTTTTCTTTGGCAAATAGTGTTGGGGCAATAAGTTCATAACTTCCGGCAAATGCCCAGTTAGATCGGTAGTTTCCACGACATAGATGGGTTGTCACATGCAAATCTACTGGTTTTCCTTCCAACACGCTGTTAACAACTCGCAGTGCCAAATCAATTAGCTGATCTCTGGAGTATTTACCGTCGTTGAACGGAATGTTTGGTGAAGAAAGTCCGGCAATATAAACATCATCAAACTGCAAGTATCGTACACCAGCTTCATAAAATGCCTTTATCGCATCCCGGTAGGTTTGGATAATATCATCTGCATATTCCTCGATGTCCGGATAGATAGTTTCAGCGCGGATGCCTTCGTTAAATAATTGGTTAGGGCTCGGGATTGTTTGCTTGGCAACTGCACGGCCTCCTACAATTTCATTAAACAGGATAAAGTCTTTGATAAACGGGTGATCTGGATTGAACGAAATCTTTCCTGTGTTTCGAACATTGTACCTTTCTGTTTCCTCATTGCCATGAAAAATGTAGCCCGTTTCAGGAACATAGCCTTCTACGCCGTTTAAATGTTCCAGGAAATCCGTATGCCAGAATCTGCGTCTGAACTCGCCATCGGTTACAGCTTTCAAGCCGACTTCAATCTGCTTGTCAACGATCCGCTTGATTTCCTTTGTTTCTACCTCACGTAGTTGTTCAACAGAGATGTTTCCTTCCTTGAATTCCTTTCTTGCCAGATGCAAATTTTCTGGACGGAGCAAGCTTCCGACATGATCAGCTTTAAATGGTGCTTTCGTTAATGTAATAGACATATTCTATTCCCTCTTTCCTCTTTTTTTATGTTCCTGGTTTAACGAACAACATGATTGCAGCAAAATTGGTTTTGATACTCCCCGCAACACCTCTCATTCCCTGCTAGATTACGAGGGGCCTTTGTATTGACAATCAAAAAACCCCCTTCCTGAAATAAGAAGAGGTTTCGTTACCATAGCTATTCGCTCCTCTTATCTTCAAGCATTACGCTTCTGGAATTGGCACAGTACTCTTTCTCGAGTCTGTTGCCGAGGCTTCAAAGGGCCAGTCCCTCCACCTCTCTGGATAAGAAAAAATTGCATATTGAAATTGTTATTATTTAAATTACATCTATCTGTTCTGAATGTCAAGAAAAAAATAAAAGTTTTATTTTTACCTTGAATTATGCATCCTTAATTTCGTACTTATAGACCTGTAACAATTACCGTTTTAGAATGGAGCCAAATTGAACAATACACAGTGGGAATTGATATAAGCCGTAAGAAGATTGACTAGGATGTATGTGCACAAAGCTCGTTAGCATAACTTACTTATCACCCCAATACGGTAAATACCAGAGAAGGTATGAAAGAGTTATTGGACTGGGGCGTGACCGGAATAGTTTACGAATGATCCGGATATGTTAAATGAGGCTTTGCGTGATCGGTGATTAAATAGGGAACGAAGCAAAATTGGTGCTTTGCTTCGTTTTTTATTAATTATGATCGGAGTGAAGTTCATCCTATACTATACCTGTATATATAAATTGTGGTTGTCACTGTTATTAGTTCCATCGATAATAAAGGGGGTATCCAAAGCTCTGGATAGTTGCAATAATGTTTCCACCCTAGGGCTAGTTAAACCAGCTTCAATTCTCCCTATTGTGGATTTGGGGACACCTGCCAAATCCGCAAGACCTTGCTGAGACAAGTTTAGGCTTTTACGTATTGTTTTAATTTGTACCGCTATACGTCCTTCCAGTTGCAGGGTTTGCACATGATTTTCTCCACGGATTTCAGAGTACTTTTTAAAAAAGTCGCTCATTTTAAGACCTCCTTACACTTAATAAAGATTCGGATCTAAAGCACAATATTTCTCATATGTTAATTCAGCAGGAACGATATCCCTTCGCTTAATTAAGCCATTGTATTGCTTGTCAAAGTAATAAAGCATGATTACCTTATGATAATTATGGATCGTATAAATAATCCGATGATTCCCAGCCCATCCGCCTTGTATACCCCACCTATAAAGGTTCCCATATATGGTGTTTTTATAAATATGTTTACAGATGGAGGTGTTTCGTCATCCATTGATTTTCCCCCGTCAAGTTCCTCTGGATAAGGATTGTGACTAATTATGGCAAGTTGCCGTGCATAAACATCTGCCAATTGGCACCAACCCCCAGGCTTACCCTTTATAACTTCTTGATCCGAATTGTATAAAATTTGCTTTTCAAATTCACTTACATTTCCTTCGTATATTATTTTAAATTTACCGGATTCACTCATTTTTTTATCCTTTATTATATTATTACCAATATGATAGCATTTATGCCATCAACATTCAATATTTTCTATAAAAAGTTTTGAAGGGCAGGAGGAGTTTTCTAACATAACTTTGATTGATATACTCCGACACTGTAACAATTACCAAAAATACGAGTAATAATCCCTCACCTTCCGCAATAAGATTCACTATCAAGTGCTTTTTATAGGGAGTGGTATCATGATCGAGCATGATTCGTTTATTACTGGGGAAACATTGGCCAAATATTATGATCTTAACAAGAAAAAGAAAGAAATCGAACAGGAAATGAACCAGCTAAAGAACCTGTTTCACACTTATTTTGATCAGCAAGTGGGCTCCGATGAAAAAGGGGAAATAAAAGATGGCGGTTACAAACTCCAACGGCAAATCCGCAAAAAGGAAAAATTCAATGATGAAATTACCGTTAACCGCTTAGAGGAGTTAAAGCTGAATGATTTGATTAAAGTCGTGAAAATACCGGACAAGGAAAAGATAAGTTCAGCTATTAGCTTGGGGTTATTGGATGAGAATGATCTTGAGGGATGCAGAAGTACGACTTTTACCGCGGCGATTTCGGTTAAGGAAGTGTAGTCATTTAAGTGAACTACTCCCACCACTTACCACCGTTACGGGTTGCTTGAAGTGGGGGCTTCTTGGGTAATCGCCACTTTTGGTAGCTGACGAAATGGACCAAGCTAACCCTCTTGTTCCAAAAGTTTAAATTTTTATTAGACACTTGCTAATAAGCGAATGCCTTCTTTTTTGATATTGAGTGCTGAATTATAATCCCTGTTGATACTTAGACCACAAGTACATTGGTAGGTACGTTCAGATAACTTGACTTCTTTTACTGAACCACAATTTGAACAAGTTTTGGTGGATGGGAACCATTTGTCAATTTTGATAAGTTGTTTCCCTTGTTCTTGTAGTTTATATTGTAAGAAAGAGGTGAACATTCCCCAACCATTATCAGCGACACTTTTGCCAAACCTTAGAGCTTGTGACATCCCTTTCATGTCTAAATCTTCCATCACAACGGCATCATATTTAGTTGCTAATTTTTTTGATTGATGGTGAAGAAAATTCTTGCGTTGATTGGCAACTTTCTCTTGAATTTTAGCTACCTGAATGCGTTGTTTATTCCAGTTCGAAGACCCTTTCTTTTTACGAGAAAGTTTACGTTGTTCTTTTGCTAATTTTTCAAGCATTTGTCGATAGAACTTAGGGTAATTGGCTTTCTCACCCTCACTATCGACAAATAGCCCATCCATCGCAAAATCTAATCCAACAACGCTTTCAATTTCCTTATTGAACAAAAAAGGCAAAAAAAGCCTTTGGGCTGTCACTCAACCGAAATTCATCTCCCCCTTACCGTTGGGCTACGCCCTTCACACGCTTGAAGAGGGAGACTTCTTTCGAAAGTACGTTAAAAGAATTTATTACATACCGTTTATCTACTTTTCTTATCATTTAAATACCTTAATTCAGCACTTTAACGTTCTAATCTCTGTAAAATTCCTGCTAAACTTAGATTCGTATGGTGTCCAATTAAATTACCGTATCCGAATGCTCTATCTGCTCTTGCTTGAAATTCTTCTATCCAATTTCTTTTTCCAGATGCATCAGCTTGTGTGGCATACATAGTAAAATTAGGGGATAATCCAGATATCTCCTCTTTTAATGATTCTGCTCCTCTGTCAAAATCAAAAGTTAAGATAGCATGTTCCTTAAAAGAAATTTCACCGTATTCATATAACGACATACTAATCTCTTTAAGTTCATCAAAGGTAGCATTGGTTACATCATATTTTTTAGAAAGTTCTTCCCATATATTTGATGTATCTTTCTCCATTAAGGACGTATTTTGCGTTTTCTCCACTTCTTTGCTAAATTGGTCTTCAGTTTCTGTGTTTCTTATTGCTGACTTAGCAGATAACGCATGTGATGGCATTGAAGTAATGTGATTGATATTCATATTATATTCTCCTATAAACTTCTTGTTATCTAATATTCACCCAAGCGTTCATTGTATTCCAAGGATCATTGATAGAGGTAGCTTGGTAAGTAAATCTACTTTCCTCATATCCACTGGCGTCCCACCATCTAAAAGTTCCGTCAACAATTCTATCACCATTCAAAATCAATGTCTTCAGTCATAATCATAGGTATATCCTCGCCACCCATTTATGCTATCCTTAATTTACTATAACCAATTTCTCTTGTAACAATATACATTTCTTCTCCACCATGGTCTGCAGTAGATGTTAGTTGATTCAATGCAAAATATTCATATTGTGGATATTTAGTAGAAATAGCGGCATATACCCTCAAAGAAGTTAAAGGAGAAGCAGCTCCTTGAAAAGGTGTCATAGTTTCTGCCGATTCTCCTTCCGCTTCGTCTACATTAATAAATTGTGCATCAGGATATTCCTCTTGAAAAGACTGTAGAGCTTGTTCCTTAAGCAAATCCTTCTGCAAATCAATAGATTCTTCTTTTAAAGATGCTGAAGCTGTTCCTACCGCCAGAAAGACTGTTAACACTACCCTTACTACTGTAATCATTTTCTTCATACTTATTTTTTTGTTCTAATAGAATCAAAATTCACTCTCTATTAGAATATATTTACTATATCGGAATATTTATAAAAATATTTAGGGGAAAAACATTGTTTTCATAAATTATTTTTACTCTGAATTATCCTTATCCGAATTGCAACTTCATTAATCTTGTAGTTTCACGGGATCATTATTGGAAGGCTACAATACCAAATATAAGAAATTGACAAATCTAAAAGGGACACTGGAGTAATGTCCCTCTAATCATAATAACAAAACACATCTCTACAAATTCACGCGTCCTCCACTACCACATAACTCGCAGCCACCGGTCCATGGACACCGACAATTAATTTCATCTCAATATCCGCACTATTACTCGGACCTGTTACAAACGAAACGCAGGATGAAACAAGCTGTCCGTTCTGATGTTGCTGATGGATTTTTTCCGTCGCTTGGGTCATTCTTGGTACAATCGTGCTTTTCGGAATAATAGCAATATAGGATTGTGGCAATAGGCTAATGGAACGCCCATTGTATTTATCGTTAAACAGCGTCACTGTTCCTGACTCTGCCAGGGTGATATCACTGAAGGTTATTCCAATATCGGCATGTTCGGCAAATACCTTGTTTTCCTCTCCCTTTTCCTCATCCCAGAGATGAATGTCCTTTCCATCAGCAGCCATCTTTTCATAAAGCTGAGCTAATCCAAATTCATTTATCCTCGGACCACCAGCGGAAACAATGGACTTTCCATGGTATTTATCGATAAATTCCTCTAAAGCATCAGCCAACCCTTTTTTGTCTGTACTTATAAAATCGGTATGAATTTCTTTACATTGTGTTTCTAAAACTTCTACTAGTTCATCTTGTGTGGCATCTTTTAAGACACGATGTTGTGGATTGATACTCCATTTTGGGCGCTCAACACCTTTCGTATTCCGCTTGCGTCCAAGCTGCCCCGCTAGATTATCCAAGAAAGAATCACGATTTTTAATCGTCATTTTGCCTCTCCTCCTTTTTACCGTTTTTGAAACCAGGAACGAAAAGTCTGTTTAGCAGGTAGAGGAAAATCACGGTTCACTGTCCAATCCTTTAATGGTCCTGGGCCATTTTTAATCGTTTCGTGTCTTGAGAAAGGTTTTAACGCAGGACGGGCAGCCGCCGCACTCATTTTATAGGCGGCAGGACTTGCCCCCCATTTGGCGAATCCTTTCATCGCAATTCGTTCGGAAACAGGTGACATTCCTTCATCTTCCACAATAATTTGTCGATGACGTATCAGCTGTTCATGAAGCGGTATTTTCACTGGACAAACCTCCGTACAGGCGCCACATAGTGATGATGCGTATGGCAATTCTTTATGGTCTTCGTACCCATCAAGCAGTGGTGTGAGTACCGCTCCAATTGGGCCCGGATAAATCGAGCCATACGCATAACCGCCTACATGACGATATACGGGACAAACATTGATACATGCTGCACAGCGAATACAGTGAAGCGCAGATTGGAATTCCGAACCTAATATTTTTGAACGACCGTTGTCTACAATGACTAAATGGTATTCCTCAGGTCCATCCGTTTCCCCTTCGAGCCGCGTACCCGTAATGGAAGTAACATAACTGGTCAATTTTTGTCCGACAGCTGCGCGCGTCAAGAGACTGACAAGGACATCTAATTCCTCCCATGTCGGTACAACCCGTTCCAGTCCCATAACCGTAATTTGCGTATCTGGCAGGCTTGTAACCATCCGTGCATTTCCTTCATTGGTAACAAATGTGACGGCACCAGACTCGGCAACGGCAAAGTTACAGCCAGTAATGCCAATGTCAGCATCCAAGAACTCTTCGCGCAACTGCTCGCGGGCAAATAGGCCAAGCTCTTCCGGTTTATCCGTTCCAGTATATCCTTTTTTCTCAGCAAAGGTTTTCTGAATCTGTTCTTTGTTTTTATGTATTGATGGTGCAACAATATGGGACGGCGGGTCATTATCCAGCTGTAAAATCCACTCGCCTAGATCGGATTCCACAATTTCGGCTCCGGCGGCTTCAATTGCCTCATTCATCCCGATTTCTTCTGTCACCATCGACTTCGATTTGACTACTTTTTTGGCGTTCTTTTTCCGGACAACCTCTTGGATATAGGCATTTGCTTCTTCTTTCGTTTCCGCAAAGAAAACATTGCCGCCCCGTTTCACAACGTTTTCACTAAGTTCCTGCAAATAGTAATCAATATTTTGCAATGTATGGGTGCGGATTTCTTCACCTAATGTACGCCAGTCCTCCCAGTCACCAAGTTCATCTGCACGATTTTGTCTGCCGCTGCGAAATCGTCCCTGTGCCGAAGCAACGGCCTGTTGCATGAAACTATTATCCACGCCTTCTTTGACTCGTTCATTGTAGGGTTTATAACTTATTTTTATACCCATGTCATTTCCCCTCCGTTCATTTTGGCTTCTAACTTGATCCGTTAATGGGAATTTAAGATCTCTACAATATGTTTGATTTCAACATACTTGCCTTCCCGCTGCATCCTCCCACCAATGTTCAGCAAACATGCCATATCCCCGCCGACCAGGTACTCAGCCCTTGTCTCGGAAACATGTTTCGATTTTTCTTTAACCATTTCCCCTGAAATAATCGAGTTTTTCACTGCAAAGGTTCCACCAAATCCGCAGCAATCTTCTTTAATTGGCAGCTCAATCAGGTTTAAATCCTTGACATTCTTCAATAGTTTTAATGGTGCTTCCTTTACACCGAGAATTCTTGTCATATGGCAAGATGGATGGTAGGTAACCCTGCCATGGAAGCGAGCACCAACATCCTCCACATCAAGAACGTCAACAATAAATTGTGTCAGTTCATACGCTTTTGCCGCAAGTTCCTTGGCAGGCTGTTCCCATTCTGGATCATCTTTGAAAACTTTCGGATATTCTCGGAGCATACCGACACAAGATCCGGATGGACCAACAACATACTCGGAATCTTTAAAAGCCCGCATCATTTGTTTCATAGACTCCTTTGCATCCTCCAGATAGCCACTGTTAAATGCCGGCTGTCCGCAGCAGGTTTGTGCTACTGGAAAATCTACCTCGCAACCTAATCTTTCTAATAGTTCTACTGCATGTTTTCCCACTTCTGGGGTGATGATGTCGCACATGCAGGTGATGAAAAAGGATACTTTCAATACGTTCACCTCCATAAACATTAAAAAACAGGTCATCAGACGATTATCCCAAATGAATTAATCTTGTCATTCGTAAACCTATTATTTCTTCTCTATATATTTTGCTAAAACTCGGTCTACTTCTATTAAATGATCGAGCATTGCCTTTTGAGCATCGTCAGCATCTCTCGCTTCGATCGCATCAAAAATACGTTGATGCTCTTTAAATAGTTGAATACTTCTTTCCTCAGAATACAAGATTAATCTTCGTGTTTCCCGCATCGATTCAACCATAATATCTGATACACTGCTCATTAAACTGATGAGCATTTGGTTATGGGTAGCATTAGCTATTGCCAAGTGAAAATCTAAATCGGCCTTTTCCCCCAGTTCACCTTTCCCCTTGGCATCTTTCATTGCCTGTAACGCCTCTCTCATTGGAAGCAAATCTTCTTCACAATGGCTGATAGCAGCCGAGGAGGCCGACCCCACTTCAAGAATCTTTCGTACTTCCGATAAGTCTTTGATGTCATCGCGCTTCATAAGCAGTGCAGTTGCTACAGGAAGTGAGAACTGGGAGGCATCAAATTGGGTAATATATGTCCCCTCCCCTTGCCGCATTTCCACTAAACCCATAGCCCGCAAACCGCTTAATGCTTCACGGATCGCCGAACGACTAACATCATAATCCTTCGCGAGTTGTTCAACTGAATTTAATTTATCACCGGGGTGAAGCTGCCCGGTTTTTAACAGTTCGATTAACGAATCAGAAACTTCTTCATATATTTTTCTAGTTTTAATCGGATTAACTTTCAACGTATGTCTTCCACCTCACGTTTTCCTTTCCTACCAGTTTACTGCAAATGAAAGGAATAAGAAAGGAGAATACAGCATCTTAATCTTATGAATTTAAAAATAACTATCCTATTATGCTAAGTAAGATAAATCCACCTATTCCAGCAAAAACTCCGTATAATATAGCCGGAATTAAGGTCTTACGGATAATATCTCCTTCTTTCCCAGCCAAGCCAACAACGGTTGAAGCAGCGACGACATTATGGACACAAATCATATTTCCGGCAGCGCTACCAATTACTTGCAATGCCAATATAACGCTTTCACTGACCCCTGTCTGATTTGCAATATTGCTTTGGATCGGTGAAAAAGTTAATGTAGAAACTGTTGCACTCCCCGTTATAAATGCACCGAGTTCACCTAAGAATGGTGCTACAAATACCCAGGCTGTCCCAAAGGTTACTGCTAATGACTCAGCTATATATTGTGGCATACTGATTAAATCATTCATATTCATTCCTGAGTTAGTAAAAACCTGAACCAACGCGAGTGTAGAAAATAAAGCTAAACCAGCACTCTTAATAGAACCAAGAGAGTCTTTGGAGGCTTTAGCAAAGTTAGAAAATGATTTACGCTGGATAAGAATAGCAAATACTGCTGCTAGAATTAACACTGTGCCGGGAGAATATAACACTTCCCACTCCGATGTAACTCCCTTCATACCAAGAATGTTGTTCCATGTTAAATTGAGATAAGAAAGGGTAAAATCTTTGACAGGATCTACAATTCTAGTAATTAACAGCAATCCTACTACTATCACATAAGGTGACCACGCTTTCATAATACTCATATCTATTTTCCTATCATTTATCTTAAAATCAGCCTGCAATGCGTCTTTCCATTGAACCTTAGGCAATAGAAATTTTTTCTTCGCTGTTAATGTTGCCACAAAAAGCCCAGTTAGAGATGCCAGAATTGATACAAACTCTTGTCCAACCACAACCGCAAACAAAAGTGCCGATCCTGTATATGTAATTCCGATCAGGAGGGTCCATGGCAGCATCGAAAGCACACCAGATTGCCCCTTTTTCTTTCCAAAGAAAAAGGTTAAAATCGCCACTAAAACAAATGGCACAAAAGTCCCGGCAAATAAATCTATCATCGTGATTTTTACGCCAATTTCATTAAAAAACGCCAAATCCGCTCCCTGGATATTGCTTAAACCAATTTGAACAGGTGTACCAACTGCCCCAAAAGGTACAGACGAGCTATCAGCAATCAACGCTAAGGTAGCTGCGGCTATAGGATTAAAACCTAACGCAACCATTAAAGGCCCTGTGACTGCGGCGGGAGTACCAAAACCGGCGGCCCCCTCAATTAATGCACCAAATAAAAACGCTACAATAATAACTTGTACACGCATATCACTAGATATACTACGAAACCCTTGATTTATACGATCAACTGCCCCGGTGTGTCGTAATGTATTCAAAAGCACAATAGCTCCAAATAAAATTAATAAGATGGTTAATGCCTTATGTATTCCTTGTAAAATAGAAGCAATGACAATTGTTCCCCCCATTCCCCATACAAACAAAGCTAGGGCAATAACAATAATAGCGCTCAGGAACATTCCCTTAACAGCAGTCATTCTGAAAATAACCAAGAAAATGAAAGGTGCAATAACTGCACTTAATGCTACAAGCAGAAACATTTCCAAAAACTCCCCCTCGTTTAATGATCACACAACATATAAAGGCGGTTTCATTTATAATAAAACAGCTCCTATAATATGGTTTTCAGGTCATCTGATGACTTATGTTATACTTTATAGTTAATTTTTAATTTTGTCAATTGGATTTTTGAGTTTAAGATGTGTCATGTTTATGTGGGGCTTAAGAAACTCCACCTTTCTTAGTCATTTTAAGCGAATCAATTCTATCAAAGGTGAAAGTTTCTTCAATTTGATGACTGCTAATTTCACAAAGGATGCCGCCAAAATAAGCTGGGGTCGAAAAACCAATTAGGCCTACTTCCTACATTTGCCCGGTACGGACCAGTCCCAATTACCTGTACACCCTTGTCAACTGCTCCCTGTTCAATAAGCTGTCCCGTAAATATGGCACTTTCTGCGTGCAGTCTTTCACTATAATATATACCCCATACTAAGCTAGTTCCTTTGCTTTTGCTACTGTTTTTTTACTTTCTCTTTTTTTGCAAAAGCAAGCCGCAAAGTAGTGTTCACCGCTATCCAAAACCTTAAGCTTAGCGTTCCGCGAAATGAAGGAACTATGGCATTTGCTACCAGTTTTATTTCCTGATTTTCAAGAATTTCCTTTTCTGATGATACTGGTGTAAAACTTGTGTAGACCTTATAAAATTTCTTTACCTTTTTGGTATCTGGATCATAAACATACGTTAAATCTCCGCCGGCTTCTATTTGTCCATTGTACATTCTATAAATATGATCTGAGCCAAGCCAATGACGGCAAAACGAATGATTCCTGTTTCCACTTTCCTTGGATGTTGATTTTTCATCAATGGAACCCTTCTCGTTTAGACTCTAATCAAGTGCATGGATTTATCATTTAATTGGCTGATCACCTTATCATCAACATTACTATTTGTAATAATATGGTCAATCGATTCTATACCACTAAGCCGCGAAAAAGCCTGTACACCAAATTTACTGTAATCGACCATAACGTAAACCGTATCTGCAATTTCAATCATCTTTTTCTTAATTAGCGCCTGTTGTTCATTTGATTCACTAATGCCGCGCTCTACATGAAGGCCTTTACATGATATCACTAGCGTTGCATAAAAAATAATAGATTTAGTGAAACACTTTGATTTGTAATTTATTTACATTTATTCATCGTAAAGAATATTCAGTTTTATTTTTTTTGCATGAATCGGAGAAAAAAGGATAAAGGGGCTATAAAGGTAGTTCCTCATCCATCATCTGAATTTTAAGTTTTACGCTTTTATTTAGCTGTTGTAATATATCCACAGTTTTGTGGCATTTTCGTATCTCTATTTTTTCTCACAGGAAAATAAAACAAAAAAGTCAGGAAATATACTTTACGTGAAATTTGGGAATAATGGCAATTTAGCTTTTAAAAACCATTAAAAAAGCCTTATAATTAGGGTATGGTAGTCCAGTCCAAATCCCTAACTATAAGGAGCTAACATGGACAATAATACCATAAAAAATGTATTTAAGGAGTACATTCATCCACTAGATACAAAAGCTATACAAAGATTTTGGATGAAATTGTTTCTACCTGCCGGGAAAAGGTTTATTACCTTCGAACACCAAAAACTTTTCATTCAAATCATTCGTACAATAAACATATTGTTGTAACAAATTAACACCTGAAATATAGCATTCAATTAATACGTTTTTTAATAGAACTTCCAGCTGGTATAACGTGATCACCCTGCGATTCATCATCTTTTTTTTCTTTATTATTCTTGGCAAACTCCGTCGCAACAATAGGTTCGTTTAATGGGTTAGTGATATGATGTTATCCCTTAGTGTTCGGGAAGAAGAAGATCCCAGATCCCTTGGTTAACTCTTCTATGTATGCTGTGATGAAATGGAAAATATCCGTTTTGCTCAAGCGTTGATGACCATATTAAAATTAATAGGTTCAACCATGGCCGAAGATATCTTCTTACTGACGAGCAAACCAATGAATTTTTTGATCCGCTTTTTAGCAATTTGCCTGACTTTTTACGAAAACCGTTACTTAATACCGGTGTAGCTTCATAATAGATAAGTTTGCATTCCTTTAACACCAAGTGTTGATGTCTATTTATTATGTCCGAAACTTGAGTTAAGAAACTGTAACTCCCTTCCTTGTCTTTCAAGGCAGCATTTTGTTAACTCCTCATTTCTCAATGTATAGAATCATTTCCGACCATAATTTTAATTTGTCCCATCATAAATCATCCTCTTATTAGTATAATTTGTTATCTCAACTTTCGGTGGTGAAAAACTTCCTTTGAGTAACGGAATTTTTAAGTTTTAAAGTGTTAACAGCTGAACTTAAACAAATAGCCAGAAAAAAGAAATCGTTGTTGTACCTCTTAAACTCTTTGATCACCTGGCCTATTTGTTCCTGAGCAACTTTCCAACCTCGACATGAAAAAAAGCATTGGATTAACTACTACATTGGTCATCAGCATTACCCTGTATATAACAGATGAAGACATTCATTCCAAAACTTTAATCAAATCATTTCTTAATCTCAACCATATTTTTGATCCTATTTCTTTCTGACCATTTTCATAATAATAATAATCAACAAATGTAAATGACTGCTCACCTAGCTTTGCTAAATATTCCATATATGACCCTAAAAATGTAGCTTGAATGATCTCGACTAAAAAATTCCCTTCATCGTCAATAGACCAAAACTCGGGTTTTATTGCACAGTCAACTAAATCACCTTTTTTAAACTTATGATCGAGAATACTTTTCACTTGAATATTTGTCCCTTCAAGACTTAATCCAATAGATTTCTCCGTGACTTTGTTAATGGAAGCCTGTAGGATATCTGAATTCCCAACAAAATTGGCAACAAATTTATTAACAGGATTTAAATAGACCTCCAGTGGAGACCCCACCTGTTGAATTTGCCCTTTGTTCAAAATCACTATTTGATCGGAAATAGCCATAGCTTCTTCTTGGTCATGGGTAACGTATACGCTAGTAATACCAAGTCTGCGTTGTAAATTTCGAAGCTCCATCCTCATATATTGACGAAGCTTAGCGTCTAAATTGGAAAGCGGTTCGTCAAATAATAGTATCTTAGGCTCGGTTATAATTGCTCTTGCAATAGCTACACGTTGCTGCTGACCCCCCGAAAGCTCTGAAGGAGTTCGATCTTTCATTTTTTCCAGTTGCATAAGCGATAATATTTTTTCCGTCCTATTTTTGAGTTCAGCCTTACCTACCTTTTTTATTTTCAATCCATACGATACATTTTCATAAACCGTTAGATGTGGGAACAAGGCATAGTTTTGAAACACCATACCTACATCACGTTTATTTGGAGTTTGCATTGTTATATCCTTCCCGTCAACAATCACTTTTCCACTTGTCGGAAATTCAAAGCCTGCCAACATACGTAATGTTGTCGTTTTGCCACACCCTGAAGGTCCTAGCAAAGTTGTTAATTCTCCGTACTTAAAATTAATAGATACATTATCAACAGCATAAAAATCTTTTTTCTTATCACGGGATGTAAATACTTTCACCAAGTTTTCAACCTTTACCAAATCAGATCCTGTATTTGAGTTCATTTACATCGACCTTTCACTTTGTTTTAAAAATATATTTAAAGCAGAGAATGCAATTAATACAATGATGAGCAATAATACACAATAGGCCGCAGCAACGCTAAGCCTACCAAAGTCAACAGCTGATAAAATGGAAACTGTCATCAGATTCCAACTCGCGGAGACCAAAAATATGATAGCACTTATGGAAGTCATCGCCCTGGTGAACCCATATATTGCACTTGAAAACATTGCTGACTTTATTAAGGGTAATGTTATTTTCCTAAAAGTAGTGAACCCACTGGCACCCAGAGATTTGGATGCTTCCTCCAGTGATGGATCGATCTGTCTTAAGGCGTTCGCTCCAGCTTCGATCCCCAAGGACATATAACGAAAAACAAGCGCCAAAATGATAATAGCCGCAGTTCCTGTAATAACCAATGGTGGACTATTAAACGTTAACAGATATCCCACACCGACAACTGTGCCAGGAACAGCAAAGAGCAGTATTGAACCTGCTTCCATTAATTTTTTTCCTGGAAAACTTTTTCTTACAGTTAAAAACGAAATCACCATACCTATCAAAACCATTAGTGGAGTTGCAATAACAGCAAGAATTATTGTATCCAAAATAGTGTCTAGACCAACATCAAAAATGTATCTAAAATGGTCCAAAGTCAATGAGTAATCTACTCCCCATAGTTTGACGAAAGCAGTCATAATAATGGTACCGTAAAATAAAACAATGATCCCTGTTATGGATAGGCAGATGATAAATAATGGTACAATTATCTTCTTTTCTTTAATAAATACGGAGCTTTGTGATGTTTTCCCTGTTACGGTTGTATATGACCTTCTACTAACCCAATACCGTTGAATCAAATAGGCGGCTAAAACAGGGAATAGAATGGAAACTGCTAATAATGAACCTGACCTCAGATCGTGCATACCTATAATTGTCGTATACGCATCAGTAGCCAAAGTTGTGTAATCCCCGCCAATAACCATCGGGTTCCCGAAGTCTTCAATTGATTTAATAAATGTTAAAAGTATGGAACTAAAAATGCCCGGTATCATTAATGGCAACGTGACGGTAGTAACCACCTTCAATCTGGAAGCCCCCAAACTTAAAGCAGAATCCTCCAGTGAGGCATCCATTGATTCAAGTAAACCTTTTAAATTAAGGTATGCAATGGGAAAAAAGGACATGGCTTGAATAATTACTAGGCTTGTAAAACCATAAACATTCGTGTTTTGCATCCCAAGCAATTCCTTAGAAATTAATCCGGAATTACCAAATAGTAAAATCATCGATAATGCTAGTACAAAAGGAGGTGATACAACAGGAAATACTGCAATTAAATTAAAAAATTTCCTGCCAACCATGCGGGTTCTTGTCACAGAATAAGCAAAAACAAACCCTACCACAGTGCTAATAAAAGCCGATAAAACCCCTAACACCAAACTATTCCGTATCGTTTCCCATATTCTGGGCTTACTAAGGATTTTTTGTACTGCTGTAATATCAAAACCACTTTCACCGATAAAAATTGTTTTAAAAATATTATATATTGGATAAGCCGAAAACAAAAAAAGTGATATTAGCACCAAAATGACTAAGCCAATTATATATGGATCCTTTTTCATTGCTTTCATTGGCTTTCCAACTATGCTTGAATTTGACAATCTATTAAACCCTCCCTATCGGAATCGATTCCGGTTATTTCTCGTGGCCACATGATTCTAACAGCAACAGTTATCATAAACGTACTCGATGCCAGCAAGTTTTATGTATCCGGTATTGTGATCAATTGATATTCCTTATTTATGGTGGGTAGGTCCGTGACCAATGTAACCGGGGAGTTTGGGAAAGCATTTAAAGAAACAGAACGGTTTTGTTTTATTCGGTAAAACCATATGTGAACCCCAAACTCATGAACCATTATAATTGGTACAGACTGCACCCACCCCTAAAATCAACACTTGCTGGTGCATATTTCCTTGCATGTTTTAAAATTAGGCATGTGAAGCAACTAATCAACAACAAGGCTAGAGTATAAGACTCAAACTCAAAGATAGATATTCAAAACCGATAACCCAATTAAGAGGTTGACTTTAGATGAACGCATTGCCAATAAGACACCTTCTGAAAAGTGATTATTTGTCGGAAGCTTTATCTTCAGATTCAACCTCTTTTTCGAATCGATTAACAATTTCTTCACGATGTTTACTACCCCAAACATCATCCGTATCAGCTACATTTAATTCACTAAGGTTTGGAGCCCCTTCTGGTAACTTTGCGTCCGGTATTACCGGTAGATGGTAGAACCCAGTATTCGCATACACATTTTGACCTTCGTCACTATTTATCCACTTCATAAATTCTTTTGCATTTTCGTTTTCCTTTTCTGGCCCACCCTTTATTTTAGCAACCCCCTCAACTGCCACTGGTACTCCATCCTCTGGATAAGTAAGTTTAATGTTATAACCTTGTTCCTTCACCGGTAACAAGTCCTGAGCAAATGCAAGCCCAACACCAACTTCACCTATTCCGATAAATTGTGCATTTGAAGACCCTGATTTTGTCCATTGTTTTACATTTTTATTGAACTCTTTTAAGTAGTCAAATGCCTCATCTTCCCCCATCATTTGAACAAGCGCAGATACAAATGTATACCCCGTACCTGATGCAGCAGGGTGAGCCAACATTATTTGGTCTTTAAACTCCGGTTTCAAGAGATCATCCCAGCTCGTTGGTGCCTCGATTCCATTTTCCTCCAACCAATCCTCGTTGGATGCAAATGCTATAGGACCCTGGTAGATAGGGAGCCAATTAGCATCCTCAATTAGCGCATTTTCATAAATTTCATCATAATTTCCCAATACCTCGGGGTCATATTCCTCCAATAACCCTTTCTCATCCGCTATAATGAAACTATCGGACGGGCCGGCAAACCATATGCTTGCATCGTTATGACCTTTTTGACTTTCGAGTTTTGACAGAATTTCTCCTGTGCTTAGACGGGTGTACCTTACTTCAATCCCGGTATCTTTTTGAAATTCTTTTATATATGCTTCTGCGTTTTCTTCAGGTAAAGTAGTATACATCGTCAATTTATCATAGGAGTCTTTATCTCCAGAAGATTTTTCGTTACCCTCGCAAGCGCCTAGCAGCAATAGCACACAAATCACCGGAACAAATATAAAACTTTTTTTCAACATCATTTCTCCCTCCTAAAAATAATTAATTTTCTCCGCACGACCCATTTCTTTTCACTAAGCTACTGGACGCACTTGTAATTTTGCAATAATTTGTAATGCATCCCTCTCCCCCTTTTGTAATTCAAAATGAGCTGCTATTTTTAATATATTTAACAAAACCTAAAGTAATTCTGAAAGTTACCTTGAACCAAATATAGAAATACCTTCTATAAATTAATCCCATTCAAATGACAAGAGAATTTTACCCCATCCCTTGTTTGTCGAGGCTTTATCCATTGCCTTTTTTAAATCTTCCGCACTTCTAATTAATTCATTTTGAGCAGGCAAAATTCTTTCCAATGTTTTTTGATAAGCCTGATTCTGGAAAGCCTTCATCAGTATTTTAAATTCTTTTACTGTACTTCTTGAACTGCCAAATAGTGTTAAACCCTTTTGAAGGACATCCCTGGTATTAATAGGAACAAGGTCCTCTGAAACACCCATTAAAGTAATCTTTCCCTGTGGCTCAATTAAATCGATAGCCTGATTGATTGCACTTTCTGAAAACTTTCCACCAGTACCCTCAATAGCTGTTACAACCTCTTTCTGAGCTTTAAAGTCAAAATCATGTACAAGATGGGTTGTTGCGAAATTGAAATGCTTCAATTTATCCTTTATTGCTCCAAATACGATAAGTTCCGATTTTGGAATCCCGTATATGTGGTACAACAAGGCGGCTGTTAAATAGCCAACAGGTCCATCTCCAAAAACTGAAACCTTACCATCATTTAGTGAAGCACATACATGGCTAAGCGCATGAAGTGATACAGAGCTCATTTCGGCAAGCACAGCAATTTTATCCGGGACATCTTCAGGAATTGGAACTACATTCTCTGAAGGCAAAACAAGGCGATTTTGGCCGATTCCATCATAACCACTTCCTAGAAAAGCCCCATTTTCGGAATAATTATCAGCAACTATCCGTCTGGTCGCAGATGCGGTATCATTATTTTTGTTATCATTTAGTAGTCTTCCAGCAATGTTTGGAACGATTATTACACGTTGACCGGTTTGTATCGATTCATCCCTTGATTTAACCACCTGACCTATCCCTTCATGGAACAATGCCATTGGAAGTTTTTTTTCAAGAGCTTCTTTTCTCCTTTGTCCTGTATAATATCGTAAATCTGCATGACATATACTTGCTAAACTGGGTTGTACTACGACCTCACCATCCTTTACATTATGATGAAGTATAGTTTCCTCGAATTTCCCGGGTTTTACTAATCGGTAAGTCTTGGATTCAACAGTTTCTTCATTCATCTATAGTTAGCGCCTCCATAATGTTTATTTATATTTATTTATGTTCGTGATATAACAAATATTCTTCAATCAGGAACACAAACAAGCAAATTTGAACTTAAATCCGCAATACAGAAGGAAAAGTAATAGTTGGGGCAAAAGAAAAAACCATCATCACTGATGGTCTAAAGTTGGAAGAGGAACGCGTGATTTATCTCAATAATTAAAACACCATTTTATATTTAATACTTCTACTGCCATTTATTTATAATTTTATTTGCATTAACTTCCAATATGTTATTTACATATTCGGGGATCAATTCCTTGTTTTTCTGATGTTCTATTATCTTTTTAAAGCCGTTCATATGCTTAACGACTTTTTGGGACTTCTCCTGTTTCTCAAAATGGTTTACCGCAGTTAAGTGAAGTTCCAATTCATGAGCTGCTTGAACGCTTTCAATTACTCCATCGTTCTGCAACTTCTCCACACTAGTCTTTAACTTATCTGCCCCGCCAGGTACAATTACATCCGTTTCAATTAATCGCGGTTGTAATTTAATAGCTTTTGTATATGTTTCAGCAGAGTTTACCTTATAAAGATGCGTTTTGATATCTGCTTCATCAATTTTTTTGGCAGCTTCTTGATCAATATTATCAATAGATGTTGTATAAATCGAACTATTGTATTTCTTTAGTTCTTCTATATCCTTATCTACATTTTTTAAAGCATTACCGAGGAATGTTACAGTTGCTTCAGGGTACCAAGCATTAAATTGATCGCGGATTTCCTTGTTGCTCAATACAAAGAACGAATGATCTAACACTCCGGCTTCCTCAGCCGCATCCATAATATAATCAACAAATTGTTTATCATTCCAATCACCTTTTGAGCCATCAAAGTTGACACCGACATCGTACTTGTGAGCCGCTTCTAATGCTTCACTTAGCGTTGGTACTTTGTAATTTGTTTTGGTCCCATCCTCATCTACCATGGAATAACTTTTAATTTCTTCTAATGTTAAATTTTTCACCTTACCGGAGCCTGTTGTTGTTCGATTAATTGTTGAATCGTGCATTAATACGTAATGACCATCTTTCGTTGTTTGGATATCAATTTCAACAAAACCATATCCTAATAACCCAGCCCACTTAATTGCTTCCACTGAGTTTTCGGGAGCAACCACATGTGCACCACGATGAGCACTTAATTCTGACTTGTTATCTTGTAACCAGTTATCAGTGGATGCTGCAGTAACACTACTACCTAGCGTATATGAAAATACAAATACACACAGAATTGCAAGCAATAAAAATTTAACTTTCATTATTACACTTCGCCCCTTCTGTTCCTTAGTGATTTTCGACAACATAATTGTATTCCCAGAAAGCTTCATTTTCCTCAACCGGTTCCAGACTTATATCTTTAAGCTCGTCAAACGTTGTTTACAAACGACTTCTTTAACTTGATCCGCATTGTAAAGAAACTCAACATCGATATACTTTCCAATGATTTCATAGTTATCAGCTTCAGCATCTTCGGCATCATAGTCGGTATCCAGCTACACATTATTAATCTCCTATGACACTGCTCATTCATCTCAAAATCACGGGTCATAGAGTAGCTTGGATTGATATTGTTAATCCCTTTAGTCGGTTCCGCCGACAGATCCAACCTCCTTCCTCCAATTCATAATAAACCCAGTGCCGTTAAAATGACACCTAATGTCAAGCTGTTTCTTCAATCCCATAAAATCCTCCTCATATAAAATCTATATTTTTGAACGGCTCGAGGCCGTTACAAACGACCATTTTGGTTGGGGCTTATTAACCCTTTTAGATTGACACATCACGTGCCAAATCGTGACAGCAAACATTACCTATTATCACAAGACAGTGAACGATGAACAACAATATGCTATCTTTGTCGCCATTAGCAACGTTTATTGCATAGCCCATATAGGTAATCGCCATGCCCGAATAGATACCCTTAAATGTTTTTCCTAAGTACAGCTTCAGGATTCGGTGCATCGTTGTTGTACTCTTATGTAAACTTCCTTCCGTGGTTCTCGTCCCGCAATACGATGCTTATCAAGATGTGTCTTTGGCCCAATAAATAATAACATCACCTTTTGGAATTCAACCTAAATTATCCACGGATCTTATTCTTATCACAAAACCTGCATGGGTAAGGTGTTCCATTAATCCCTGATAACTAAAAATTCTGTCCGCCCTCCCCGGACGCACGTATGGCGACCGCAATGCCGATCATTCAATAAAAAGAATCAAAAGCAGTATCGTAATCACACTATTTTATTAAGAAAATTTTTTTTGGAGCGTTTCTCTCCTTTGAAATGATACGTTGATGTTTTCTCGCAAAATGGATTCTTATGGTTCTCTCAACCATGATTTTTGTCTATGGATGTCCGATGAAATTGTCTTTACTTAAAGTACTTGGCAGCCGCTTGTAACTTGATTGTTATCATTAAATTTGGTCCCTGTTGGTTGCGTCATTTGAGATGATCAAAAACAAAAAACTTATGTTAAAAGAAGAAGGCTTGTAATTTGTTTTTTATTAGTCTATGAAACTTCATGACAATCAATGAAAGTTAGCTGTCATGGTGGAGTTCAGCGTTTATTTTTACGCTTATTCTTGTTGGGAAATCTGATGGTGCAAAATGTAGAAGATATCTTGGGGTATAAGGTTAAAATTACAAAAAGGCGATCAGAAACGATATAAAAACAGTGTTCCACCACGAGTTTTGCGACAAAAATTTCCAAGTTCAATGGTAGCAAGGCTTTAGAACTTTAAACTGAATATTGTAGTCCTAATTTGCAATATTAGCCATTTTAAAATTCGGTCTGACAGGCTTTTTTAACGTCTATTCCGTTTTGGACTACAATCTTTTGTTGAGATAGCAAAAGCATTGATATATCAACGATTTGAAAAAAACAACAAAAAACTCGGGTTCCACATCAAATTGAAAGTAAGTCCAATACTAAATATGTATTGTATACAATACTAGTCACGAAACAGTGAGATGTCAACACCCTTCCGGATTGTTTTTAATAAAGGTAAATTTGCACCATTACTTTAGTTCTTTAGTCATGTAACGTCATATTATCTGTGTAAATCATTACACTTTAATGCTCCGTGTGATTTGCAAAGATTTAGGTTCGAAGGTATTTTTAAGTAATCTAAAAGGAACCTTAAAGTTGAAGCTCCTAATAGTATTTTGAACCATTCTTCTATATCTCACTCTTCTGTCAAAAAAAGAATTATTATTGCCCATAATATGCATATTTACCATGTTTTCTTAAATAATGTTTGTCAAGCAACTGCTGTTCTATTGTAGAAACGTTTGCATTAAGCGTTAATGTGTAATATGCCATTTTAGAGATTTCTTCTAAAACAACTGCATTCTCAAGGGCTTTACCGGCATTTTTCCCCCATGCAAATGGTCCGTGACTATAAACTAATGCTGAAGGGACTGCATTAGGATCTATATTGCGTTCGTTAAATGTTTCTACAATCACATTACCTGTTTCTAGTTCATAATCTTGATTAATTTCTTCCTTGATTAAATTTCTTGTACACGGAATAGATCCATAAAAAGTATCGGCGTGCGTCGTTCCAAAAGCGGGCAAATCCATTGTTGCTTGGGCCCAGCTAGTTGCCCATGTTGAATGGGTATGAACGACACCACCTATTTCTTTGAAACTTTTGTACAGTACAAGATGTGTTTTTGTGTCTGAAGATGGTTTTAAATCTCCTTCTACAGTGTTGCCATCTAGATCAACAACTACTAAACTATCAACAGTTAACTTGTCATATTCAACTCCGCTTGGCTTAATGACAACCAACCCGGATTCTCGATCAATTCCACTCACATTTCCCCATGTAAATGTAACTAATCCGTGTTTGGGCAGACCAAGGTTAGCTTCCAGTACTTCTTTTTTTAGATTTTCTAACACTGCACTCTATTCTCCCTTCACGTTTATCTATCACTAATCATCAAAGGATACGAGAACTTTATTATAAAATAAGGTTCTGTCCGCCATACCTTTTAGATAGTCCCCTACCCCGTCAACAGCGATTTTATGTGAAATCATTGGTTTAAATTTAATAGCACCTTTTGTCATAAAATCTAAGGTTGCTTGCCATGCCAAACCAGGATATGGCGGCTCATAAGAATTCCAGGATCCTTTAATTGTTAATTCCCCCCGCATGATATGCTCTATCATCTCCTCTTTTAAATCCAGGCCTTTATGGGTAATACCCAAAAAGACTACTCGCCCTTTTTTCTTCGCTACAAGAACTGCTTGTTGCTGGGTAATAACACTACCGGCAGTTTCTGCAACGACTGCAGCTCCACCGCCAGTAATTTCTTTAATTTTCTGGACCGCATCCACTTCTTTAGAGTTAATCGTAATGTCAGCACCAAGCTCTTTTGCTAATTCAAGCTTTTCACCAATAATATCAACGGCAATTACTGTAGACGCACCAAAAACGTTGGCCCATTGAAGTGTCAATTGACCGATTGGGCCACATCCCATTACAACCACTGTTTCACCCGGTTGTATATTTGCTTTTTGCAAGCCATGGTATCCTATTGTTGCTGGTTCAATTCCGGCAGCTATTTCGAATTCCAAACTATCATCTATTGACAATACATGATTTTTCGGAGCTTTAACGTACTCGGCGAAAGCACCATTACTACCCGTACCGATAATGTTATAATTGTCACATAATCCGTAGTCCCCAGCCTTACAATGCTGACATTCACCGCATGGTATAAGAGGGGCAACTACGACGCGATCACCCGACTTTAAATTATCTACATCTGCTCCTACTTCCACTAGTTCTCCGGTAAACTCGTGGCCAAGGATCAGCGGATACTTTCGTGCTCCGCTTATCATAGAACGTGGTACGTCCGAACCGCAAATTCCACAATATTTAACTTTAATTAGTACTTCTTGATCATTTATTTGAGGTATCTCAACTGTTTCTGCGCGAATATCACCTAATCCATGTAAAACGGCTGCCTTCATTTTCCCTTCCATACTTTGTGCCTCCCTAATCGTCCTATCAGTTTTTGACTCTGTACCAGGATTACTTTTTGCATGCTGCACGATGCTCCAAATAATCATATATTACAGTTTTTCCAGGTAATACTAAAATAAAGAAATAACCGAAATAAATATAACACATGCCAGACTTGTTTTTAGTAGCTCGATATGGACTAACATTCTCATTAAGTTAAACAACTACCAGCTAAGCCAGTAGTTGTTTAATGACCATTTTTTCAATTATCACTAGGGACTGCACGAAAATCTTTTAATCTTCACTAGGTGAAAAATAGCATAACTCTACTTAACACCCGTATTTTTGCATTCTAAGATTAGGTTGACCCCATTACCATCTGTTTGTTTCCCAATTGAATTGCACGTAATTGTTTCATAACATCATTTTCTCCTTCTCCAAAGTAGTCATGGAGTAAGGAATATTCTTTATATATTTTTTCATATACTTTTACATTCTGAGGTATTGGTTTTATAACTGTATTTTTCATGGATGCCATTTCTTTTGAAGCTTCGATGATCGAATTATAACCTCCATTTTCTTCTCCAGCTGCAACTGCACCAAACATTGCAGCTCCCAAGGCTGAGATGTGAGCAGAATCCGCTATCTTTATTACTCTATTTGTTACATCAGCATATATTTGCATTAACAACCTGTTATTATGCGTTAAACCCCCGCAAACATAAAGTTCATTTACTTCTAAACCACTTTTGGAGAATTCATCCAAGATTCTGCGCGTACCAAATGCAGTAGATTCTAATAAAGTACGATAAATCTCTTCAGGTTTTGTTTGTAGATTCATTCCTAACAAGAGACCACTCACATCAGCATCAACTAGAATGGAACGATTTCCATTCCACCAATCTAATGCTAATAGTCCGGATTCTCCAGGATTATAATCTGCTGCTTTTTCTTCCAATAATTGGTGTATACTAATTCCTTTGGCCGTTGCCTCTTCATGTATGTATGCTGGAACAGCCCTGTTAATATACCAAGCAAATATATCTCCAACTGCAGGTTGTCCTGCTTCATATCCGTAATAACCAGGTATTATTCCATCTTCAACTACTCCGCATATTCCCTTTATTTGTTTTTCTTCATTTCCAAGTAGCAAATGACAAATAGAGGTACCCATTGTCATTACTAATGTACCTGGCTCTGTTACTCCCATTCCAGGAACAGATACATGTGCATCTACATTTCCAACAGCAACTGCTAAACCTTCATTTAACCCTGTTAACAATGCCATCTCTTTTGTTAATCCTCCAGCCCTTGTACCTGAGGGGAAGATTTCTCCACGGAGTTTATTACAAGTTAAATCTTCTAATTGATTATCAAGCGATTTAAAAAATTGTTTACTAGGATACCCTCCTCTTTTAGCCCACAATGACTTATAACCCGCAGCACAACTATTCCGAACAAAATTATTAGTTAATTTATATGTAACCCAGTCAGATGCTTCTACAAAAAGATCCGTTGACTCATACAAATCAGGTGCTTCTTTTAATATTTGCCACAACTTAGGAATCATCCATTCCGAGGAAATCTTGCCTCCATATCTATTCAATAAACTTGTATCGATTTGTTTTGTAATGTCATTTAATTGATTTGCTTCCTTATGCGCCGCATGGTGTTTCCAGAGTTTCACCCAACTATGCGGGTTATCTTTAAATTGAGGATTTATACACAATGGATCCCCATTTTGACCAATCGGCAGCATCGTACAAGAGGTAAAAGCAATGCCTAATCCAATTATTTCAGAAGAGGGAATTTTTGCATCTTGTATTACCTTAGGGATCGACTTTTTAACAACATCAAGGTAATCTAATGGATGCTGAAGTGCCCATCCACTATTTAGCTTTATCCCGCTTTCAGGCAATTCCTGATCAATAACACCATGTTTATAGCGTGTCACATGAGAGGCAATCTCTTCACCACCATCAACAGAAACTAGAACAGCCCGACCGGATTCAGTTCCAAAGTCAACACCAATAACATATTTTCCCGCCATTATATACCTCCTTTGGAATAAAAAATCATTATATAATTCTCCGATGATCATTTTTCTAAAAGAAACTGGAACTGTAAATGTGCCAACAAATGTTAACTAAAACAGCTGCTTTATTCTTTCATTCAAAATCAAATTTATAATTTCCAATAAGTTTAATTATAGTCCCAGCAGAACAGCCATTTAGACTAAAACTTTCCTTTTTTCAATTCGTTCACCTGTATCTTTATCAAATATATGGATCCTTTCCGAATTAAATAACAAATTAATTTTATCTCCTGCTTTATACTGCAAAAGGTCATCAGATACTACGCTTAACATATTATCATTCTCAAGCTTTATATGAATTCTGCACTCCTCTCCTAAATTCTCATATACAGATATTTTTGCTTCAGTTGTATAATTATCATCATTCATAACAATCTTTATGTCGGTAGGGCGTATTCCAAAACGATATTGTTCCCCATCACTGACAAATTTTAGGTAGAATTCAGGTACCTTAAATTTAATTCTTGAGCCCTTTGTTTTAAAATGTAATTCACCATTTTCAATAATTGTAAATACATCAAACAGATTCATGGGAGGTTCACCAATAAACCCAGCAACAAACTCATTTACCGGATTGTTAAAAACCTCCAGTGGTGTTCCAAACTGCTGAAGAACTCCATTATCAATTATTGCAATTCGATCAGCCATTGCCATTGCCTCTAGTTGATCGTGTGTCACAATAATAGTAGTACAGTTAATTTTATAATGTAGGTGTTTAATCTCCGTCCTCATTTTTAGCCGTACCTTTCCATCAAGATGTGACAGTGGTTCATCTAAAAGAAGAACCTCAGGTTGTCTTACAATAGCTCTTGCAATATTTATCCGCTGTTTTTGACCACCTGATAGAGCATTTGGACTCATATTAAGCAAATCAGTAATGTCTAATAACTTGGAAATCTCTTCTACCCTGGACTTTATTTCCCTCTTTGAAACCTTTTTTGCCCGTAAATTAAAACTTATATTCTCGTAAACTGTTAGTGGAGGATACATTGCATAGTTTTCAAAAGCAAGACCAATATTTCGGTCTTTAGGAGCTAAATCGTTAATTCTAGTATCACCTATAATAATATCTCCGTCTGTTATATCTTCTAAGCCAGCTATCATTCTCAAAGTTGTCGATTTACCACATCCTGAAGGACCTAACAACGCTATGAACTCACCATCTTCAAATTCCAAATTCAAGTTTCTTACTGCTGGAACAGGTTGTTTATTTTTATAATAGGTTTTGGAAATATTGTTTAAAACTAGTTTTGCCATGCAACGATCCTCCTGTCTTCATTCTTTGTAGAAAGAAGATTCTTTTTATCTGTATCAAAAAAAATAGCATTGTTAAAGTTAAATTCGATAAAAAGTTCCTGGTTAATTTGGACTTTTAAATCAGACCCTATAATTATTCGAATTAGTCGGTCCTGTACTTTCACTGTCATAACTGCTTTTGCACCTAAAGGCTCAAAACTGTAGACATTAGCATTAATTAAGTTATTATCATTCTTTTCAAACCTAACTTTTACGTCCTTTGGCCTAATTCCTACCCTTACATTTTCAATTCTTTCTGCAGCTATAAACTTTTTAATTTCCTCTAACGGATTAAAACTATACTGTCCATCAAGAAGCCCTACACGTAAATCATCCTCATCATGTTTTATTATTTTTGCATCAATAATATTAATTTCGGGCTCTCCAAATGAACTGGCCACAAATTCATTCCGGGGGACATAATATATTTCCATTGGGCTTCCTATCTGTTCAATTTTCCCATTATTTACAACCGCAATACGATCACCTAGACTAAGTGCTTCTAAATAATCATGGGTGACATAAATTGTTGTTGTATCAAGGTTCTTTTGCATATCTTTTAGTTCAGCTCTCATCTGATGACGCAATTTAGCATCCAAGTGTGTAATCGGTTCATCCATTAAGAATACATTTGGATTCCTTACAAGTGCACGACCTAAACCAACACGTTGGCGTTGCCCATTTGACAGTTCAGAAGGATTACGATCTAATAACATATCAATCTTTAACATTTTTGCTACACGCAATATCTCCTGATGTACTACTTCTTTAGATACTTTATATTTCGGACTTCGTAATGGAGAAGCCATATTATCAAAAACTGTAAGATGAGGATAAAGTGCATAATTTTCAAACACCATTGCTATATTTCGATCCTCAGGTTCCATATTATTAATACTCTTCCCATTAAGAATGACCTCACCTCTGTCGGGAAGGTGTAAACCGGCAATAATATTTAATAATGTTGTTTTACCCGCACCTGCAGGCCCAAAGACAATAAAAAACTCTTTATCCTTTATTTCTAAATTGATTGCTTCCAAAACGGATTTCTTATGGAAACTTTTATAAATATCCTTCAACTGAATATCAGCCATAAACCTCTCCCCTTTTATTTAACCTTTAACAGCCCCCATGCTAAGACCACGAACAAGATGCTTCTGAATTGCTAATGCAAGAATTATAATAGGTAAGGAAGAAATAAGTACCGCCCCAGCCATTTGTCCATAATGAACTGTATCCGAAGCTACGTATTTGAGCATAGCAACTGTTGTTGTTGTTACATTTTGACCCGCTAATAGCAGTGAAAAAGTAAAGTTATTCCATACAAAAATAAATGAAAGTAACGAAGATGCAACCAATCCTGGTTTAATTAAAGGCAGAATGATTTTTATAAATACTTGCCACCATTTATACCCATCTAAACGAGCAGCATTCTCTATTTCCACGGAGATATCTTCAAAGTAACCACGTAAAATCCAGATTAGTAGTGGTAATGAAATTACTTGAAACACCCATATCAACCCAAAGTATGTGTCATACAGACCGATTTGCTGGTATATTAAGAAAATTGGCAGTACCACTAAAATCTCCGGAGCAAATCTAAACGATAGAAATGTAAAAGCTATTGATTCCCTTCCTTTAAAATCAAACCTAGCTAACGCATAAGCTGCGGGAACTCCTACTATAATCGAAAGTACTATTGCTCCAATACTTACAATTAAATTATCTATAAAATATCCAATAAACACTCCATCAGAAAATAAAACCTCATAATTAGACAAGGTGGGCGTAAAAATGAACCTTGTATTAAACATATCCTTATCTGCTTTAAATGATAAGATTACAAGCCATAATAAAGGAAACAAAGCAAAAACGGCGTAAACAACCAAAGCAATATTTTGCAAAAATCCAGAAATTTTTTGTCTCATTATTTCCCCCTACCTCCCTGAAGCTTTTTTCTGCGTATGTGACCAGTATTTAACCATAAAATAACTAACGATATATACAAAAACCCAGAGAATTAACATATATGGCAAAGAATATCCTAGATCTTTATATGTAAATGCTTCTGTATATGCTGTTAGCGGAAGTGTCATCAAAGTATCCCCTGGACCCCCACGCGTTAAGGCAAAAATAATATCAAACATTTGAATGGATAGCATAAAACGAAATAGAACCGCAATTAATAACATTGGCATAATCATTGGTAATGTTAAATTCTTAAACGTAAACCATGCTGATCCCCCATCTATTTTTGCAGATTCAAAAGGGGCCTTTGGCAAAGATCCCAATCCTGCTAATACAAGAATAGTTACAAAAGGAGTATAAACCCAAGCATCAATGACTATAACCGTAAAAAGGGCTGTTGATGGATCGGCACCCCATGTAAAATTCTCGATTCCGATTGATCGTAACCAATCGCTTAAAATACCAACGGAATTGTTAGTCATTAATTGCCAAATAAGGGTTGCAATTACTGGAGCTATAACTAAAGGGAAAATTAAAATAGTTCGTAATGATTTTGCTAATACGTTTCCCCGATTTAAAAGGAGGGCAATAGCCACACCTAATATTGTTTCTATGATAGTTGACAATCCCGCATATGAAAGCGTAACCTGTACACTATGCCAAAACGTTTTACTTTGAAACATGTCGATATAATTTTCTAACCCTACGAAACTAAAGCCTGGATACTTAAAAGAATAATTTGTAAAGGAAAAGTAAATCGCCATTCCAAATGGAATTAATATTCCAACGGTGAGTAAGAAAGCAGGACTTAATATAATAAGGGGCCGCATTTTTTTATTTAATGAAATTTCAGTGTCTACATTTTGCTCTTTACCTTCATTAGGAATTTCATTACCTATAATTTCTTCCTGTTCAGGTTTTCTAATTCCCATTTTATTTTCCCCTCTTTCATAAGGGGCGAAGAATTACCTTCGCCTCCGGTTTATATTCATTTTTATTCCGTTCTTATTCTGGATACACTTTTATTAATTTCCTCTGCTAAGTCATCCAACCGTTCCTGGGTGTCTGCTCCATTTACAATATCCTGTAAGGCTGCAGCCCATTCAGTTGTAGTGTTAAAAAATTCTGGTTGTGGGGTGAACTTAACTGTTGAATTGTCGATTACGGTGTTAAATGTTTCTTCATACCCATCTGTATTACTGATTAGTTCCTTAAATTTTTCATCTTCCCAAACTGAATTTCGTACAGGGTCAACAACATCGGCCTCCGTAGCTCCCCATAGCATATGTTCTTTGCTAGTAAAGTACTGCATGAACAACCATGCTGCATCTTTCTTTTCAGAAGAATTATTCATTGCAAGGGACCAAACCCACATGTTAGAACCAATTTCTCCATCTTTTGATTTTGGTGGTGGAGCTACAGCCAAGTTTCCGGCTTCTTTTGAGGCACCCTCTTTATTGTAGTTGATTGGCCACCAACTAGCGTCATAAGCCATTGCGGACTTTCCTTCTGCTAAATCTGTCGATACCTGGTACCAAGTGTAGTTTGACCAATCTGACGCCCCACCCTTTTTTATTAATTCCACAAATTTATCAGTAATTTCTACGGCTTCCGGGCTGTTCACTTTTGTTACCAGTTTTCCATCTTCAATTTCAAAATCTTTTGCCCCATGATTTGTAAAAGAAGTCATAAAGCCGGGATGAATTGTTGCCCATGATCTAGTTCCTCTTAGCCCAATCCCGTATGTCCCTGCTCCATCCCACTCTTGTAATTGTGAGGCAATTTCTATTAATTCATCAAATGTTTCTGGAGGTCCTTCGATTCCTGCTTGTTCGAAAGCCCTTTTATTATAATGTAAATAATTTATTTCGAAGCCAAGCGGAACAGTCCATAGATTCCCGGTACCTACTTGATGTCCAGGGACACCATCCCATCTACCTGCATTCAAAGCACCTTCGATAAAGTCATCTACATCATAATCAGGTGATGTTCTGTTTTCATCTTCTAAAAATGAGTCTAATTCTTGCATATAATCAGATGTTGAATATTCCCATACTTGATATGCACCTGTCATAAAAACATCAGGATTTCCGTTTTGGGCGTTTAAAGCAGTCGTTAGTTTATCAAAATAACTTTCTTCCGGTGTAATGGAATGTTGAACTTTTATCCCTGTTTTCTCCTCAAATTCGGGTAACCTTTCAATAATTGCTTCTGCGTAAGGATGCTGATTTAACATTACATTAATTTCTTCACCCTCGAACCTTTTCCAATCAAAACCATCCAATTCTTCTAAATCAGTGGATTCCTGTTCACCATTACTAGTAGAGGAACTATTAGAGCTTGAACATGCACTTGCAATCAATAATGTCATTAAAAACACAGCGAAAATGGTTACATTCTTCTTGAACATAATTACCCTCCCAATCTCTTATTTTTTAGCGTAATTAATACCGTTAAGATAAACTGAAATAATTATTTAATTATCATCTCCATTCTTGGAAAACTAAACCTGCTTTAATATTTAATATATTTTTTTTTACATCCTGCCTTATTTGAAACTGTATAAAGGGTTATTAGGTGTAACATAATCAAATTTAGTAAGATGTAATTAAAATACTTTTTCATTAATTAGGTATTAAAGCAACCTTTAACGAGTTATCTCCTTTTTTGACCAATTCAAATCCCCTTTCAAATTCCTCCAATGGTAATTGATGTGTGACTACGCCCTCAGTAGGTAAATCGCCATTTACAATCCCATTAATAACATGTTCATAACAATATGGTCCTAAATGAGAACCCAAAACATCCAGCTCTTTACGATCACTTATGATACTCCAGTCCACAGTAACAGGATCTTTAAATACGCTGAACTCTACAAATCTGCCAAGCTTACGAATCATCGATAAACCTTGTTCCACCGATTTTCCAGCTCCAGTAGCTTCAATATAAATGTCACATCCATACCCATCGGTTAATGATTTAACCTTCTCTACTACATCATCCTTTTTCGGGTTTAACACCATGTCTGCACCAAATTTCTTTGCTAGCTCCAAGCGGTCATCAAATAAATCAAGTACAATCAATTTCCCCGGCCCTGACTTTTTAATAGCCCCAATCATACCTAACCCCAATGTACCTGCTCCGGCTAGCACAACGATATCTCCGAGTTGGATCTGTGCGCGCTGAACAGCATGAAAAGAACATGCATATGGTTCTATTAAAATCGCTTTCTCCAGCGGAAGATCGTCAGGGACTCGATAATTAATTGCCTCCTTTGTAAATTTCATATATTCTGCCATGCCACCATTTACGTTATTTTGAAATCCGTAGAGATCATGCTTTTCACACATCCAATATTGACCTCTATTGCAAAAGCGGCATTCCCAACAAGGGACAATTTGCTCTGATATTACACGATCACCTATTTCGAATTCTGTAACATTCTCCCCTAGTTCAACAACATGTCCGATAAACTCATGACCTGGGATCATTGGCGCTTTAATATATGGAGGCTGTTTGTCATCTCCCCAGAAACTTGGTGCCCCATCGTATGCCTTCAAGTCGCCGGCACAAATACCACAGCCTTCAACTTTTATCAAGATTTCATCTTTATTAATAGTTGGAACCGGAACCTCTTTTAAACGATAATCGCCAGGTGCATAAGCAACAACTGCCTTCATTTTTTCAGACATTTTCTCTCCCCCTGTTTTTATTTTTTGTTCAGAAACCGCTTACAATCTATAAAAAGCCTTCTAGACCAAAATAAATTTTCGATTGTTTTCGATTTCCGTTGCCTGCTTTCTTTTTAGTTTAATTGTTTTCATTATATTATTTCCATTTATGAATAGTCAATATATTTTTTCATTTTCTTTTAATATTGTCATTTATGTAGTTACAATTTCATATTCGGGGCAGGAATTATCCCATTATTTATATATTTGAATAAATTATAATGCACATAAATGGACCAGTCAAGAGCATAAATTAACATTTATAAACAAATATACTGTTTATTTTAGTTCATTTTGTATTGACTTATATTCTGTGAATGTTTTAAAATTAAAAAAACGTTATCAAAGAGGGGGATAAGATGAATAAAACGAAAGAAATCTCATCAACTGCATATCGTCTGACAAGACCAGAACTATTTGAAGAAACTACTTTAAAACATGCATTGAAGGAGGGAGAAGTGGTTATAATACCAAGTCTTGCAAGCATTTGCCACGCAGATTTGCGCTACTATACGGGCAACAGGAGAAAGGAAGCGCTTAAACGTAAACTCCCGATGGCATTATTTCACGAAGGAATTGGTAGAATTACAGGTTCATATTCAAATAAATTTTTAAATGGCGATAGGGTCGTGATTATCCCAAACATACCTGGTTATATATTGGAACAAAAAAAAAAGGTTGATTGTTGCAACCCATGCAGAAGAGGTGTGGACGAAAATTATTGCGAGAACTCAGTTTTTTTAGGAAGCGGCTTTGATGGAATTGGGCAATCACATCTAGTCCTTCCCAAGGAAAACGTTCTATTGATACCAGATGACGTACCTGATGAAATAGCTGTCCTTGCAGAACTTTGCTCCGTCTCTCTTCATGCAATCGGGCAACTGAACGCAGAAAGTCTGAGAAATGGAAAAATTGCTGTATTCGGGGATGGTCCGGTTGGGTACCTGACTACCGCAATGCTGCATCACATCTATCGTATTCCTAAGGATAGATTACTTATCTTTGGCGCTGTTCCGGAGAAACTTCAGCATTTCAATTTTGCGACCCAACATCTTGTTCATGACTTTAATTTTAATCAAGAAAAAGGAGTAACTTCTATATTCGAATGTACTGGTGGGCAATTCAGCGAAAGCGCTGTCAACCAGGCGATTGATCTGATTGAGCGTAAAGGAGTTTTAACACTAATAGGGGTATCTGAAAAACGAGTGCCAATTAATACCCGGGATGTTTTGGAAAAAGGGCTCACCATTTACGGAAGTTCCAGGAGCACAGCAAGTGATTTTGTACGACTTATGAAAGCCTTTCAAAATAAAGATTTACAACAAACATTAGCGAAACTAATCCCTGAACATACATTTTATATAAAGAATGCTAATGATTTGAAGGAAGCAATGGACACAACCATAAAACAAAAAGCATGGCAAAAATCCCTTTTATCCTTTGATTGGGATAAAGAATAAAACATCATTTCCTTGATATGGCCGGTGAATATAATATAATCTAGGTACAGATTCAAGAAAGCCAAAAGTTGGGGTGCTGAGATGCTCATACTTGATAGACAAAACAAAGTATTACAATATGTCAAAAATAAAAGGGTTGCAACAGTTACGGAGCTTGCGAATCATTTCGAGGTTCATGAAGCGACAATCCGACGTGATCTTTCATTACTTGAAAAAGAAGGGAAACTTAAACGGACACATGGTGGAGTGATGATCGATGACGAGATTCATTCGGAGCCACCTTTTAACGAGCGGGAATCCGCGCAATATGAGGAAAAAAGAAAAATCGGGCAGCTGGCGGCTGAACTAATTGAGGATGGACATCACATTATTCTCGATTCTGGAACTACTACAGCACATATAGCGGATGCCATCACCGAAAAGCAAAATCTAACAGTCATTACAAATGACATTAACATAGCAGCCAAACTAAGGTTTTCACTTAGTATAAAGGTAATCGTAACAGGGGGGATGCTTTTTCCGGAAAGCTATATTTTAAACGGGATGATTACCGATGAAGTACTGGACAAGTTGCATGTCCATATTGCCTTTATTGGAACTCCTGCCTTCCATCCAACATTAGGTCTAACTCATTTTGACGAAACATTAGTTCCGGCAAAAAGAGCAATGATTCGCTCCGCAAAAAAGACAGTCGTTGTATGCGACCACACTAAAATTGGCAGAGTTTCGTTACATACCGTAGCCAAAAACAAGGACATTGATTCTTTAATAACAAGTCAACTGAGTGAAGAAAATATAACCAGCTTGACAGATAACGGCATTGATGTCCGACTTGTTTGATCGAAAATAGGTGTTCAATGGATCCGCTTTTGAACACCTTTTAATTTTATCCTTATCTAACAGCATTTACATTATTGTCTGACACTAGGGACTATAAATACATCAATATCTTCCTTTTCAAGAGCCTGTAGATCATTATCTGGCATATCATAATCTGTAATTATCGTATTAATTTGCTGAATAGAAGCAAAGGAAGCAATGGAATTGTTATTTATCTTTGAATGGTCAAGCAATGCAATTACTTTTCTTGCTACATTCACCATAGCTTTTTTCAATTGTACCTCGTAAACACTAAAATCTGTTAGTCCTGCTTCAACCGAAAAACCATTCGCCGACGTAAATAGCAGATCAATATTAATTTCATCCAGGATATCTATCCCCAGATTTCCCTCTAATGAGTTGGATCCTCTTCTAAGAATTCCTCCTAACATAATAACCGTAATATCGGGATGTTCATTCAATTCCAAAGCTGTATTAATACCACTCGTGACAACGGTAAGCCTGATTTCTCTATCCTTTAACAGCTTTACCAATTCAAGGGCTGTGGAGCTTGCATCAAGCATTATACATTGTCCATCCGAAATTAATTTGATTGCTTGATTAGCAATTGCATGTTTTTCGTTTTTATTGGCTTTTTCCCGGCTAGAGAAGCTAGTGTCTACATCTATTTTATTATCCACTAAAATTGCTCCGCCATGCGTGCGTTGCAGGAGGCCTTGATCTTCCATTTTACTAAGATCCATCCGGAGTGTTGCTTCTGAAATATTCATTTCAATAGAAAGATCTTTTACAATAATTCGTTTTTGCTCATTTAGTTTTTTTAGAATCACTATTCTTCTCTCGGATGCAAACATCTTCACAATCATATCACCACACTTTTGCGTTAGATTTTAACAATAATAAGAAATTATTAGCACAAATTTATACTACCATTCTATAATAATTTAAAATACCCAATAATGAAATTAAATGATTATAATTAACAACAAATAAAAATTTTATTGACTATTCATTAATAAAAGTAATATAATGAAAATAATTATTTGCCAAATAATAAATATCTCGCAATAATCAATATTTCCTACGGTATGTAATATTAAAATGAAAACGGTTACCAGCATATTAACCTAGCCGGCTTTTACTTTACTGCAAAGTAATTAAAAAGAAAAATAATGTTTAATGAAAGGGAGTTGTACAAAATGAAAATCGGTTTAGGTGCTGATCATAATGCCTTTGACATGAAAGAAAATATTAAAGAGCATATCCTGGAACTCGGCCACAATGTCAGTGATTACGGGTGCTACTCTTATGATGAAGTTGATTATCCTGGTGTTGCTTTTGAAGTTTGTAATGATATAAACAAGCAAAAAATTGACCGGGGAATATTAATTTGTGGAACTGGAATCGGAATGGCAATATCAGCTGATAAAATCCCTGGTATAAGAGCCGCTCTTTGCCACGACACATATTCTGCGGAACGTGCACAAAAAAGTAATAATGCACAGGTACTAACCATGGGAGCAAAAATTATAGGAATAGAAATAGCGAAACAAGTTGTCGAGACATATCTTAAATCAACTTTTACTGGTGGAAATTCGGCAAGAAAAGTTCAACAAATTATTGACAAAGAAAAAGAATCTCTAAAACGGGAGGAATGCAGGAATGAAGAAATTATTGAATGATCCAAATGATGTGGTGGAGGAAATGCTGGAAGGGTATGTAAAGGCTTATCCAAATCATGTGAGGCAACTACCTAAAAACAAACGATCATTAGTTACGGCAAAAGTAACACCTGAAAATAAGGTAGGTGTCATCATAGGTGGTGGTTCCGGGCATGAACCTGCTTTCATGGGGTATGTTGGTGATGGCATGGCTGATGGTGTTGCAGTTGGTAATATTTTTGCCTCTCCCCCACCCGACCCAATATTAGAAGCAACAAAAGCGGTTGACAAGGGAACTGGCGTTGTCTATGTTTACGGGAATTATGCGGGAGATGTTATGAATTTTGGTATGGGAGCAGAATTAGCTGAGCTTGAAAGCGATATACACGTGGAATCCGTCATCGCGACAGATGATGTTGCTTCAGCTCCCAAAGAAGAAAGTGATAAACGAAGAGGAATAGCAGGGGAATTTTTTATTACAAAAGCGGCTGGAGCGGCGGCAGAAAAGGGATACGATGTACATGAAGTAGCAAGAATAGCCAGAAAGGCAAATGATTATGTACGAACAATGGGCGTAGGACTTAGTCCATGTACACTTCCGCAAACCGGAAAACCTAGCTTTCAATTGGCAGATAGTGAAATGGAAATTGGACTTGGTCATCACGGTGAACCTGGAGTAGAGAAGGGAATCTTGCAAACTGCGGATAAAGTTACAGATAGACTTATTCATGATATTTTAATAGACATGCCTTTAGCAAATGGGGATAATGTTGCAGTACTAATAAATGGATTAGGATCAACCACACGGATGGAGCTACTAATTGTTTTCAGGAGAGTAGAGCAATTGCTCAGTGAAAGAGGTATTACGATTTATCGCTCTTATATCGGTGATTACAGTACTTCACAAGAAATGGGAGGCTGTTCTGTTACTTTATTGAAATTGAATGAAGAATTAACTGAAATGATCGATCATCCCGCAGATTGTCCAATGTACGTTCAAAAATAGGGAGGGTATACATGAAATTCACAGCTATTAACTTTAAACATTTTTTAATTAATGTAGGCGATTTAATGGAGCAAAATAAGGATTATTTATCTGATTTGGATATCATGCTGGGTGATGGTGATCATGGTATTACGATGTCAATTGGCTGGAAAGCAATCCGCAAAAAGGTTAGCGAGGAATTATTGGAAGAGGAAGATTGCGGAAAAATTTCCGCGATAACAGGAAGGTCTTTTTTAAATGCAGTCGGTTCTTCCGTAGGCCCCTTATATGCAACAGGATTCATAAAAGGAGCAAAAGTAGTTCAAGGAAAAACTGCATTTACCGAAATAGACCTTGTAAATTTCTGGACCGCTTTTATTGATGGCATAAAAGAGCGTGGTCAAGCAGAAGTTGGCGATAAGACAATGATTGATACCTTTGAGCCTGCAAAAAATAGTATGGTAAAAACATTTGAAGAATCGCAAGATATTCTGACAGCATTTACAAACGCAGTAGAGGACGCTAAAAAAGGAATGGAATCTACGAAAGAAATGCCATCAAAAAAAGGAAGATCCAGTCGATTAGGAGAGAGATCAATCGGACATCAGGATCCAGGGGCAACATCAGCATTTATTGTTTTATCAGCATTTTTAGAAGAGGTCAAAGCAATTGCAAATACATCTAAATAGGCCGTCTTTAAATTAATGGATCGGAGGTGCAATCCCGATGGTAGAAAGGCATACAGCTTTTCAGAGACCGTTGATTCTGGATTTTCTTGAAGTAACCAAGCCAGCCGCCATAGCTGCATATCCATGGGTAGGAAAGTATAACAAAGTAGAAGCGGATCGCGCTGCAACCGAAGCATTAAGACATCAGTTGAACATGATCAATATTGATGGCAAGATAGTAATCGGAGAAGGAGAAATGGACGACGCCCCAATGCTTTACATTGGAGAAAAGGTCGGTACTGGTTTCGGTCCGAAAATAGATATAGCCGTTGATCCAATTGAAGGAACAACCTTGAATTGCCTCTGGACAAAACAATGCCTCAACGGTAATCGCTGCTGGAGAAGCAAGAACCTTATTACATGCACCGGATATGTACATGAAGAAAATAGCAGTTGGTTCGAAAGCCAAAGGGTGCATCGATTTGGATGCATCACTATCGGATAACCTGGTCTCCGTAGCAAAAGCAGAGCTATGATTATTGATGTATCTGTATTTCTTTGGAGATGTTTATGTATAATTGCTAAACGTTCGATAAAACGTGGAAAGTGATTCGAACCCTACCTCAAAACAAATGGAGATAATATCCTTATCTGTTTCCAATAACAGCTTCTTCGCTATCTCTAAGCGGTCTTCTGTTAAATATTACAGTGGTGTCATATTGTAACGTTCTTTGAAAATCGTATTTACATGACGTGAACTGACTCCCGGCTTAGCGGACAAGTCACCTGCACTCATCACATTAAAGTAGTTGGAATCGATATATTCCTTCAATTTTTCCGCCCTTAAAGTATTGGCATCTGTAATGACGGCGTCCTTCTGGGATCTTGCAAAAAGGTACAAAAGCTGGAGAAGGTATACTTGCATTCAAACGAGATTAAGGGAATCGCCTAACGATTGCTGATATAACATTTTCCGAAGTAATTGTCTTATTTCCATTGCATCAAATTCATTTACTTTAATTATTTTCGATTGATTGAAATACGCTTCAATTAGTTTATGGTGAATGGTTGAATCTAAAATTATTGGCTCGAACTCAAGCACCAGAACTGCAAACTTCGTATGCGCAAAAATAGAATGGTTGGAATAAGGTGTAATGAACGCTACCTGATCACGATTAAATGAATAAGTTTCTCCATTAAGACTTATTTCTCCATCATTTTCCATTGCATACAGGATCTGAAAAGTCTGATGGAAATGCTCCTTAACCGTGTCCTTCTCAGAATGGATACTCTCATTCAAACGAATAACGCGTTTTTCTAATTCTTTGCCATCCATAGGTATCCCCTTCCTTACTTGATATTGCCTGCCAAGTGAACCACTTGTTTTGTTTGTTCAAAAAGCAGTTTATCAGCCTTTTCAAAACATTGTTGTAGGGATAATGGTTTATTAATAATGGAAAAGCAGCCGGAAAACCTCTCCCGTAATGGATCCAAATTGCCATTGAGGCTTCCCGAAATTAGTACAACAGGCACGCCATATTTTTTAGCAATTGTCGCAACGTAACCCGGTGCCTTGCCATAAAGTGTTTGTTCGTCACTCTGCCCTTCTCCGGTAACAACAAGTTCAGCTGCTTCAATCGCACTTTCAATACCTATCGCATCACCTACTAATGCTGCACCGGAGACCAAACTGCCACCAATTGCCATGAGAGCAAATCCTAAGCCTCCTGCAGCGCCAGCGCCAGGTATTTCTTGTATATTGACATGGAGTTCAGATTCAACCAAATTTCCGAAATGCCTTAAAGCTTCATCTAATTGTTTAACTTGCTTTGGAGACGCACCTTTCTGTGGGCCAAAAACGCTTGTTGCACCCAACTCCCCACATAACGGATTTTCAACATCACTTGCTATATTAATTTCCACCTTAGCAATTCGCGTATCCAAATTATCAAATTGAACCCTCTCCACCGAGTACAAATCCCGTCCATATCCAGTTATTTGATTACCGTCTTTATCCCAGGCACTCATTCCTAAAGCAAGGAGCATCCCTAGCCCTCCATCATTCGTGGAGCTGCCACCTAAGCCGATGATAAAGGATTCGCACCCCTTATTAAGTGCATGAATGATTACCTCACCGATACCGTATGTTGTTGTATTATCCGGATTAAGTTTATTTTCCGGAACTTGCGTAAGCCCAACAATATTCGCACACTCAATAACAGCTGTTTTGCCGTTTATTATTCCATACGAGGTCGTTACTTTATCTCCCAAAGGTCCGGTACAATCCACTTCTATACGTTCGCCATTTCTTGCCTTAAGTAACGATTCCAAAGTTCCCTCCCCACCATCGGCCATCGGTTTCATGGTGACGGAATATCCGGAATCCACATTCAAGATGGCGGATTTCATTATTTCAGATGCTTCAACTGATGTTAAACTCCCTTTAAAGGAATCCGGCGCAACGACAATATTCATAATAATCCCCTTTGTTCAAATTAATATAACCTTATTAAACTATACTCTATTAGAATTAGCAACACTGTTCATTTCCTTATCCCAATTAAATTAAATTAATTCCTTGAAAACTACGGAGGCTTTTCGATTTTTTGAAACATGGGTTAATGTTAACAAGAGGTAAATTATCGGCTGTAATAAACAGGACACCCCCAATGGTTTTTGGTAGCATTACCAAACCATCGGGGGTGTCAGGGTTTGAGGGAAACCTTATTCCCACTTCTCGATTAAAGCATCAGTATTCATCATTAGGGTATTATACGCATCCTTGGAAATCAATGCGTTTTTCAACCCATATTCAAGCAATGGTTTAAAACTCTTTAAGTGTTTAACAACTTTATCCGCCAATTGTTTGCTTTCATAATGACTGACAGCGCTTAGGTGTAGCGTTAAAGGTCGAACGCCTCTCAGTTTTGTACGGATCGCAGCAGGTACTTCCCATAATTTGTTTAACCATTTGATGTGAAACAAGCCTCCAGGTCTGTTTGTATTTCGTGGTTATTAATGTACGAGGCCTCTTTTAAAGTTGCAAAACTATATTAAGAAAAAACAGATTAACTCTATTAATTTTCAACAATTGTAATTTTATAAGAAAAGCGCAAGCGCCCGTTTAGCAACGTACAAACTGGAGCACTCCGCAATGAGATAAAGGAAACACGGTGAGCTGGAAGCGAACCGATGTTGACTTATCGTAATGAAGGAGTGTGAAGTTTGCTAGTTGCTGGGCGCTGGAGCTGGACATGGCCAACTCTGTTTCTTTGCTTTTCAAAAAAAGCAATCTCCCCTCTTTACTTTTCCAATAATTAATGTTCTTCAACATAAAATTTGTATTTTTATATTATTCCATTCTCCAATGATCAAAATCAGCTTTTTGGTGATTCTCTAGCGTCTTTTCAATCTGTCTATAATCATATATACTATGTCTATAGAGGGGGTGAAGACATGGAACAGGAAACGGTTCTAAATGAAATATTACACGAGTTACGACGCCATTCAGGCCAGATGAATGAGAAGATGGACAACATGAAAAACGAACTGGAATCGAAAATGGGTACCATGATAAAAGAATTAGATTCGAAAATGGACAAAGGCTTTGATCGACTTGGTAAAAAAGTCGACGGTATTCGAGTGGAATTAACAGAAACACAGGAAACCACTGATTATCTATTAAGTAAAACTGCTCAACATGAGAAAAAGCTCCGTCAGTTTTCCTAACAGCTGTAGTTCCTCACATAACGCAATCCCGAAATAGCAGAAAACCTGGCTTATCACCAGGCCTTAACTACGTTTGGTCTTCTAATTTAGCACATATATTACTTATTCACTAATGCATAATACCTTCGCATCCATCTATCATTGATCCTGGAGTGAAGGTATTTTTTATGTCACTTTTCATGATTATGGGGATTGCTCTTAAACCGGCCGTATTATCAGCAAGTTTCATCCCAAATTGACGTCATTTCTTCAAGTGCGTAACATTTTGTTGCCACGTTTGATAAAGTAACAACCGTATCAGAAACAACGTCGGATGGAGCTCAAAATGTTTCCGAATCAACACAAGAACAGTTAGCATCAATGGAGGAAATTTCAGGTTCTGCCACTTCTTTATCACAAATGGCCGAAAAGCTGCAGGAATTGGTTAAGAACTTTAAACTGTAATCCATACATGTACCTTAGGATAATACAAAAGGAGCCAATCCAAGCGGGTGGCTCCTTTTGTATTTTTAGCTTTTTAACTAATTTTAATTGTGTTATAAAAATACTCTAACCTCGATTTCCTAGCAGTTCCCCGTATGTGCATAAAAGCGTTTGCTTGGCTGATCATTTCTGTAACCAAGTTAGAATTATCCCAAAAGAACTCTAACAGCAAAATTTTGGCGTTCTCCTACCCCCGCTCCGGATAAAACAACACCTTCCCAAAAGTTCCATCCCGATTAATTATCTTCTTAAACGTTTCCGGCCCTTGCCGCAGCTGTAATCGGTGAGAAATAATTGGTTTTACATTAATTTGGCCAGTACTCATGTAGTGAACGGATGTACTCCATTCTTTGCCGGGGAATGGTGCGGAGATGGCATTCCATGATCCTAAAACAGTTAGTTCGTTGCGGACAATCCGTTCGAAATAGGAACGTACAATATTGATATCTGCATATGGAATTCCCATGAAAACAACCTGCCCACCTTTTTTCGGCAAGGCAAAAACCTGTGCGGATGTAATTGGTGACCCCGCTGATTCGATGGCAACGTCAACACAATGGTTGCCATTTAATTCGTTAATTTGATCGTGAGCTGCTTTTTCCTTTGAATTAATGACAACGTCCGCTCCTACTTCCTTGGCGATCGCAAGTTTGGCATCATCAATATCAATGGCATAGACCGTCTTCGCTCCAAAAATCTTTGCCCACTGGATCGCTAATAAGCCAATATTCCCGCATCCCATCACGGCAACCTCAGCACCTGGCTGCATATTTGTCCGGTAAAATCCATGGACAACAACGGATGATGGTTCAATCATAGCGGCTGTATCAAAATCAACATTATCCGGAATTGGTACAACATTTTCTGCGGGCAGCATGGCGTATTCCGCATATGCCCCCGGATGGTAAGCCCCCATCACATGAAGCTTTTTACAGCGTGCAGGTTCACCTTTTCTGCAGCTTTCACATTCACCGCAATTAAAGGCAGGACAGCCCGCCACACGATCACCAGCTTTTACATTTTCTACATTAGATCCGACTTCCACAACTTCACCGGAAAACTCATGACCGAATATGGTACCTTCGACATAAGGACCTAATTTATTAAATCTGGAAATGTCCGATCCGCAAATCCCAACAGCTTTGACCCTGATAATGACATCATCAGCATTTTTAATAACTGGTTCTTCCGCTTCCTCAAACCGCATATCCTGTTTTCCATAAAGTCTCAGGGAACGCATTACGATCACCCTTTCTATCTAGTTAGCTGATTCATTCTCTGTGTTGCGTTTTCTCTTCATAACAATTCCTATAAGGGCGAGACCTACAACAATACTATTGAAGATTACCTGATGTTCAACATAGAAATCACCAATTGACCTGCCAACAGATCCGAGCATGAAATCTAAAAGTGCATCTACCATTTGTTACCACCCTCATCTCTAATTAATTAGGGAAGGAATGATTCCACATTTACTAGAATCATTCCTGTAAAGTACTATTAATACGCCGCAGTCACAGTCTTACCGGAAATAATTCAACGCGCCACTCACACCTATCCATTAATCTACCGGTGTTAACAATACCTTAATCGCTTCCCCGCTTTTAATTTTCTCGTACGCCTCATCCCATTGTGTAATATCAAATTTATGTGTTACCAATGCTTTGGCATCCACACACCTATCATTCATTAATGCAAGGGATGGTTCCCAGTCGTGTGGATTCTGGCTTCTGCTTCCGACAACGCGAATTTCCTTTTGAATAATTTTTTCAAAATCAACAGGGATTTCCGCTGAAGCAAAAATACCAATCTGACCATATTGGCCCTTTTTCCGTAACAGATCCAGCCCCATTTTTACAGCTGGTACTGCACCGGAGCATTCAAATACAAGATCCGCACCGTATCCATCCGTTAATCGATTTACGACTTCTTTTACGTCCTCTTCCTGGATATTAACGGTATAATCTATCCCAATTTCCCTGGCTTTATCCAGACGCACCTTGTCATTAGTTAAGCCAGTAATAATAACTGTTGCGCCTTGGCTTTTCGCAACCTGTGCTGTTAACAGCCCGATTGGACCAGGACCAGTTACAACAACAACGTCACCTTCATGAATCGTTGTTTTGGCAACAACATGGTGGGCACATGACAATGGTTCAGTCATTGCCGCTGATGGAAAATCAACATTTTCCGGAAGTTTGTGGACACTTTCTTTGCGGGCGATCAAATATTTCGCAAATCCGCCATTCTGCTGTGTCCCCAAGCCCTTTCGATGGTTACACAGATTATAATCACCGGTTTGGCAGTATTCACATTCACCGCAAATATAAAAGGTTGTTTCTGATGTTACCCGGTCGCCTATTTTACATTCACTGACATTGTCGCCAACTTCTACAACAACGCCGGCAAACTCATGTCCCAATGTTACCGGAGCGGCTACTTTATAATGTCCTTCATACGTATGAATATCCGAACCGCAAATCCCTGCATACTTCACTTCAATTTTTACTTGATCACTCCCGACTTGCGGTTCTTCTTTGTCCTGTATTTCCAAATTTCCAAATCCAAGTTCTGTTTTGACTAATGCTTTCATATAAGCTCCTCCTATTCTTCTGTCTGAACGATTGCTGGCAGAGGAAAACATTCTTGCGAGCGGGAACAAAGGAAACACACTCCGATGTTCCCATATTTAGTGACAATAACCCTGTCAAATAATCTCTTAATTAAACAAACTGAAGATCTTAAAAATAACCCAGTTTACGATATTACCACCCTGGTCAATACTGGATATTTTTGCAGAACCTTCTGGCATATCGAAGCTTGCATTTTCTGCCATTTGCGTAAAGATCGGTGCGACATCGGTTGCAATATACAAAGAAATAGCAATCATAATGGTTCCTGCAATAACCGAATGCACGATATTTCCTCTGGCTGCACCTACGATAAATGCGACAATAAACGGAATCGTTGCTAAATCACCAAATGGCAATACCGTATTACCTGGTAAAATAACCGCTAATAAAACAGTGATGGGAACTAATATCAACGCGGTCGAAATAACAGCTGGATGTCCTAAAGCTACTGCCGCATCAAGCCCAATATAAATTTCCTTATCGCCAAACCGTTTATTTAGCCATTCTCTTGCAGATTCCGATACAGGCATTAACCCTTCCATCAGGATCTTAACCATTTTCGGCATCAAGACCATAACTGCCGCCATTGCCATCCCGATTTCAATGATATCGCCAACACCATAACCTGCTAGTGCACCTATAAGGGCGCCCAGGAATAATCCGATAAAAATAGACTCTCCAAAGATACCGAATCGCTTTTGAATCGTTTCTGGATCGGCATTCCAATTTTTTACCCCAGGGATTTTTTGCAGTAATTTAACCAGGAAAATTCCTGGTGAGTAAGAAATGGTACTACCAGTTGCCAGCGAAACACCTGGTAATTCATAAAATTCACTAACCATCGGCACCGTCCAGTCGGCTACTTTCAGACAAACAATTTGGAAAATTACTGCTGCAATTAACCCTTGAACGATACTATCCGAGATTGCATATACCATTGCAGCCATGAAGGTATAGTGCCAGAAATTCCAAATATCCACGTTCATGGTTTTCGTTGTTTTTGTTAAAAGCATGATGACGTTTACAATTAAACCAAGCGGAATAATGAATGCAGCTACAACGGATGCCCAAGCAATCGATGATGTAGCAGGCCATCCTACATCAATAACATTCAAGCTTACTCCTAAATTTTCGACCATCCCTTGTGCGGCTGGTCCCAGATTATCAACAAGCAAATCGATTACTAAGAAAATACCAACAAATGCAACACCAATTGTTAAACCGGAGCGAAATGCTTTACCTGGCTTTTGTCCGAAGAATAAACCTAGTAAGAAGATAACGACTGGAAGAATGACGGTAGCTCCCAAGTCTAAAAAGGCTTGTATAAAATCGACAAATCCTTGCATGGATTTTCTCCCCCTTATAGTTATGAATTTTCCCGATTTCCCCGACCTCGAGGAAATCGGTTCAATAGCTGCTATTTTTTTAATTCCTCTAGTATTTGTTTCTTTGTATCTTCTGTACCAATACCTGTCAGGAATGAACGCGCATTGATCACTGGGAATGGGTATTCCTTTTTTGTCATTGCCGTCGTTACGAGTAAGTCAGCTGTATCAACATATGCCCCTACTTCCGCAATTTTAATTTGTCTTAAATCAACACTGAGATTGTTTTCCTTCGCCATTTCTTCAATAGCGCTATTTACAACCGTTGATGTCGCGATTCCTGCACCACATGCTACTAATACTTGTTTCTTTTCCACATTACTCACCTCCTTTAAAGGTAAAATCCAGTTTACTTTCCAAAAATGCTTTTACATTTGCATTGCTTTTTTCACTAGTTAAATAGGTTAATGTTTCTTGATCCTGAAAGATATGCATTAAACGCTGCAGTAATGACAGCTGTGAATGTGCCTCATCCATTGCAAGCATAAAAACCAATTTAACTGGAGTAGTCTCATCCGGATCTCCCATCACGCCAAACGCAACTGGATCCTTTAAGACAGCGACACTAATCGCCTTCTTATTCACATGCTCCACGTCGGTATGGGGAATGGCTACCGAAACACCGCTAGTTGGCAAGCCCGTAGCAAATTCTGCCTCACGGGCAATGATTGCCTCCGTGAAAGTTGTCTTTACGAGTCCCTTTTCAGTCATGTTTTGCCCCATAGCTGTTAAAACTTCTTCTTTCGTTTCCCCTTCTAAATCCAGGAGAATGATAGATTCGTCAAAATAGATATCACTCAATTTCTTGCACCTCTCGTCTAAGTTGTTTAGTCTACGGAATATTTTCTTATTATCGTATAGATTTCTTCTACTGAGGCAGCATTCACGACAACATCTCGATCTTTATCAGAGCCCGCAAGCTTCATTAGCTGCATCAATGCTTTCAAATGCTGCTGCTTATCTAGTGCAGCTATGACAATTACCAGGTTAATGGAATAATCATCTGTGAATTTCACACCCTCTTTAAGTCTGAGCAGACTCATGGAAACATCATTTACCCCTTCATCTGGAGCCGCATGCGGAATGGCGATATTCGATCCTATCACAATGTATGGATCCTTCTCGCAATGCTTAATCATGGCTTCTACATATTCCGGTTCAATATGTCCGCTTTCCATTAATGGCTGGGCACTCATCCGGATTGCTGACTCCCAGGAATCAGCAGCATCGCGCAGTGTAATCTTATTCGGTGTTATTAAATCACTTAAATTTGCCGTTGGTCGCTCCTCCAGCCGCTGTTGCTTTACAGACGCAGTCTCATCCCGATTAATATAGCGGTATAATTCTTTTGAAAGTTCTTGTTCATTATCGATCGATGCGTAGTTTTTAATGATGTTCATGATATCGTCTACATTGAAATCAGAAGGAATGTAGCCGTGAAGCTCCATCATGACCTGTTTGCGCAATCGACTTTTCTCCTCACGTTCGAGAAATGAATTGGCAATAAACAGCTTCTTGTCTGTTTCCAAAAATATCGGCGAAAAAACAAGATCATAATCCAGTTTGTAAGCTTGAAACTCCCTTACCGATAACGAATCCAGAAAGATAAACTCCGGGAATAATTCGCGTAATTCACTCAGCATTAACCGTGATACGGAGACCCCTTTTGGACACACAACAATTGCTTTCACTTTTTCCTGGATGCTGTCCCCCTGTCTGGTTAGCCAGCCACCAATTAACATTGTCAAATACGTTGTTTCACTGTCTGGTATTTTCATCCCGATTAAATCGGTTAACGGCTTTGTTGATTTCTGCACGAGATGATGTAATGCCATAAAATCCTTACTAACAGAATCCTGCATATCATTTGTTTCCATAAGATGATATTTAATTCGGTAATAGGCAGGTTTTACATGGAGGAGCAGCTTATTTAGCAATTGCTCCCGATCCTGAATGACAACACATGCCCTTTTTTCAAATAACCGCAGCATCTCATCCAGCGCCTGCTGTAAATTCGGGATTGCTTCCTCGGTTAAATACTCCGACCAATATACGTTTGTTGTAAGTAGGTGCAAGGTAATAAATAATCGTTCTTCCATCGGAATAGCTTTAAAGTCATAGAGAATTTCCTCTGTGGCTTGATATTCCTTTGTATCCGATAATTCCTCGTATTTAATATAAAATGATTTCACTTGCTTCCCTTTTTTAATTCTTCTTAATACTAAAATGAGTGTATATGGCATAGTGGTAACTTTTTCATCGGTGAATTGCAAATTCAGCTTTCTTTCTACCTGATCGATTCGTTTATCAAGCTCGCCAATTTCATTCTCTTGAATTCCTGCTAATTTACGGAGTCTATCGGTGCCATTCGGCATTTCCAGAATTTTATAGGTAACCTGAATAAGCAATTTTCGAATTAGAAATTCATTACCTTCCATTACATATCCCAATCGTCTGGAATAGCGGATTGCAAGGTCGTAATCCGCCACATAATCCTGCGCACGCTTCAAATCAGTAAGCACTGTATTTTTGCTGACCTCCAATTCACTTGTAAAATGAAGCAAGGAAAGGTCGTCATTACTTAACAGCATCATGACGATAATATAAATCCTTTGTTTCTCGGAAAGGATGTCCAGATCTTGTGGCATGCCGTCCTGTTCACTGTTCAATTTCGTAAATACGGTTTGATCAATAATAAAATGGCCTTGTCTCGTGCGTTCAATTGCAGGAAGATTGTTATGCAGAAGCCAGTCATTGATTTTGTTGAAGCTGTAACCAAGCTGTCTTCTAGTCAAGTCATATTTCTTCTCAACATCCTTGCTCGTAATACTTGGATTACTGATTAACGCCTCTAAAATTTTATTGCTCCGATCATCAAGTTGCATGATAACCCGCCTTTCACTATTAAGTGTATCACTGGCAGCGATCGTTATGAACACGTTTTCATTGCAATCTGTCGAACATATTTTGTGCAATATTGTGATTTACTTATGGTGGAGGGTGGGGTTTTACAATAATGTATAGGGGATAGAACTTGTCCCAGAAATTCCTTTGTAAAACAAAAAAAGGCAAGGAAACCTTACCATCATCCCTTTGCAAGATGAAATTTATCAATATAGCATCGAAAACTGACATTTTAAACCTAGGAACACTCTATGTATCTTTATGCAAAAGTGGGGAATATCTTATAAGGGGAAATCCTGTGGTAAAGGGCGGGGCAAAGGATAGGTTTCTTTTCCCACCCGTACCAAACTAATAAGGATAGCAGCTATAAATATACTCCCTGGTAATGCCTACCAATAGAACGATTTTTAAAATGTATTATGTGACTCCGCTTGATAACAGAAAGCGGTTGAGGAATATCATCTTGTATGGTAAGTATCTCGATTTTGATCTCTCATAAAAGTAATAATATAAGCGAACGCAACTAAATCTCACCGTTTACCTGTTTAAACGGTTTCACGTAATTTATCCATCAACAGCACATCTAAACCCCATGTTTCCCGTAGAACTGTCAATCGTGTTAAAGCTTCGGGCTGCTACCCGGTAACGATTGCAATAAGATTGATGACATAAATAGGACCCACCCTTAATTACCTTGGTGGAACCTGTGTCAGGCCCTTGAGGATTTAATCTGCCACCTTCTTCTCTATTTATTGAAAACCAATCGGAACACCATTCCCAAACATTTCCGGAAACATTATATAAGCCAAAGCCGTTTGGGGGAAATGATTTGGCGGGTGCCGTTCCAAGATACCCATCCTCCTTACTGTTTTCGACCGGGAAACTGCCTTGCCAAATATTGCAGTTATGCTGACCATTTGTAACTAGCTGATTACCCCAGGGATATTTTTGCTCTAACCCACCTCATGCCGCATACTCCCATTCCGCTTCTGTTGGTAATCGTTTACCAGCCCAATCGCAAAATGAGAGAGCATCATTCCATGAAACATGGATGACTGGGTGATCCATTCACTGATGAGCCCGGTCCTTATGGATGAAACCAATCTGCACCCTCAACCGTAATTCGGAATACGGGGGCGAGCCTGATACTTATCTGGATGACGTTTATAATCCGCATTACTTTTTAAAAAAGCTATTCCAATTTTGAAACACATTTTTCATGTTCCCTGTGCCGTATGGGCAGGAAGGGCTTTGTAATCTGGTTGTTTCATTGCTTTGAATAGGGCATCCAAAAAGATATAGGACACAAAGGGTTTTTCTTTTGTTGGCATCTCAAACAGTATTAATTTAACTTCTTTACGCTCCTCTGTGGCCTTTTCTTGTTGTTTTTTTAAGCGTTTATGATACGCATTTCTCTGGTTTTCATTCATGACGGGAAGATACTCTCGAAGCTGATCCATAACTTCTTGTTGGAGCAGATGCAAAGGCTTGTTTGTCTGGAGTGACGTGTAGATCTGGCGGATATAGAAGTTCGTCGTGTTGTAGAGATTTTTGCTGGCTTCGGTTAAGCGACTGAGATGGGAAAACAAAGGATGGCAAAGTTTAATCCATATTTGCTGTGTTTCGTACACGTGTTCTCACCTCCTTGACATTAGTATACGTATTTTGATTCGTTCTGGCAAGGAAAAACATGGGTTAAGACCGGCCGATTCATCCCCCACCTATAGAGGATGGGGGTGTTCTCGGTCTTTAGGATAAAATTGTGTAAACCGCAAACCGTCAGTGGCAACCTGGTCAATATTCGGGGTATCAATTTCACTGCCAAAGCATCCCAAATCCGAGAACCCTGAATCATCCGCAAGTATCAATAGCAAATTAGGCTTTTTTTAATTCATCGTCCCTCCGGAATAAATTCGTTTTTCTTTACACTTTTTATAATATAATCATCAGCGGAGGCATCACCAAGTCCATTGACCTCTGATCCTCGTAAAAGGTCATCATTGACATGCTGGCTTCTCCCTGTAGGGGAAACCTTCTTTACACTTCTCCACTAGGTTTAGCTATCGGTGTATAGGCTGGTAGTGGTGTATCAAAGTCAGGGGTGCCATCTGGTTTCCAATTGATTTTCTGAATCCTTGGACTCCTGAGTTTTCCCAATCCATGGTCTCCTTCCCCCTCTGAAAAAGAAAATGCGTGATAGACGATCCAATCCTCTGTTTCGTCTGGAGATTTAGTAAAACTATTATGCCCAGGAGAAAATACTCGGTTCTTTACATTTTTCGAGAAAACTGGCTCTGGACTTTTTATCCAAGAATCAGGATCAAGAAGATTAGCCGTTTCACACGCTGTAAGCATACCTAAGCAATAGTCATCAGACCACGTTGCACTTGCGGAAAAAACTAAAAATATTTTTCCATCCCTCTTTAGAAATATAGGTCCTTCATTTATTGCCATTCCACCTTGTTTCTCCCATTCATCTGATGGGGCTGATATTAATACGTTTTCACCTATTAATGTCCACGGGTTTTTCATTTTTGCTATGTAAAGTGCTGATCCATAATCAGGAAAATACCCATATCCTGAATAAACAAAATATAATTCATCCATATGTTGGAGTACAGTTCCATCTAAACCAGAATGTTCGGTATTAACAGCATCCTTGAAATGCCAATCACCCAGCAACGGATCAGGTGAAGAATTTTCAAGCACAAAGATATGACGAGTGTCATCTCCACCACCATCATTGGCAGTAAAATAAATGAACCACTTTCCATTAATATAATGTATTTCAGGGGCCCAAATATTGTGGCTATAAGGACCTTCTGCTGGTGGAGTCCATATTATTTTTTTCTCTGATGTTGCGATTCCTGTTACCGTTGGGCTCTTCCAAATTGCTATATGATTAGACAAAGTGATCATAAAATAGTAGTACCCGTCTGTATGTTTATAAACATAAGGATCTGGGCCACTTTCAAGTAAAGGATTCATAAACATTTCACTTTTTTCACCTGTAACGTTGTTGTGGGGTTGGGTTTTCATTTTTAGTACCTCCATAAGTTAAGTACAATACTATACTCTATTTTTAAAATGGTAGACATCTAAAACCTTGTGATGTTTACCTCAATTACCTCCATTTACACTAGCTTATTCAGAATAAGCCTCTTCTTTTAAATATATTTATGTTGAAAATATATAATAATAGGCAAGAAACTAGCAGTATCACCTAGTGTCTTACCTATTAAGAGCGTTAAAACTCATTCAAAAAGAATATTATTTTATTCTTCTTTCATTAATTTCACGAATCTTTGTTACATCTACTTTTGCTTTTCTATCTATGGTAAGTAATCCATTTATCTCTTGTTGCACATCTGTTACCTGTGTATAACAGAAACCACATACATAGTCGAGATCCTGAATCGCTTGATGAATACGGTCAAAGCGTTTTATAAACGCCGCTTCATCTTTCACCTGGTTGCCGTAACCCCAGCCACTTTCTGAAGCAAACGCAATACCGCCAAATTCAGAAATAATAACAGGTTGTCCTTTATAGCCATAACCTTTAGCAAATGGATAGCGTTCCTTATTATGCTGGATGTTATTTGAAAGCAACTCTTCATCATTTTCGTAACGCTTCCTGAATTCCTCTCCAAATTCTTCATAATCATGGAGCGTGATAATATCTGAAATGGTATGCTCCCAACCGTCATTTGTTACAACTGGTCGCATGGAATCAAATGTTTTTGTTAAATAATAGATACCTTCCGTAAACTTTTGCTGTGCATCACTAACAAAGACATCCCCTATCCCCCAGGATTCATTAAATGGTACCCATGTAATGATACAAGGATGATTGTAATTTTGTTTCACTATTTCTAACCATTCATTTGTGAAATTAGACACAGCTTGATCATTGAATGTATACGTTGCGCCAACCTCTGACCATACCAGTAAACCTTTCTTATCACAAAGATAGAGGAAACGATTATCCTCAATCTTTTGATGCTTTCTGACACCGTTGTAACCCATTTCAATTATCTTATCAATATCTGTTTCAAGTGCTTCTACTGATGGTGGGGTTAAATCACTTTCCTCCCAATAGCCTTGATCTAATATTAGGCGTTGGTATAATTCTCGATTATTTAAAAGTATTTTCCTACCTTCAATCGAAATTTTGCGCATTCCAAAATATGAATTAACCAGATCTACTGAATTACCATCTTGAAATAACTCAAATTGGATATCGTATAAATTTGGAGTATCTGGACTCCAGCTCTTCATACTCCAAGGATTACCTTTCTCAATAACACTTGCTGAAAACTTTGCTATTCCATCGATTACATTTACCATTACCTTATTAATTACTTTTCCTTCAAAAGTAATCTCAGCACTGGCCGTAATATTTGCATCAGAATGCAATTTATTCGTGTACAATTCAACGGCAATTTCTCCTTTATCATACGCAGGTGTCATTTTCACATAGTCCATATGTATTGGTGAAACATATTCCAGCCAGACGGTTTTCCATATACCAGTCGTTTGCACATACCAACAACCAAAGTTATCTTTTAACCATCTTTGTTTGCCACGCGGTTGGGCACAATCGATCGAATCCTCCACTTTAACAACTATTTGATTTTCACCTTGATGTACATAGTTGGTAATATCAAATACAAAAGCAGTATAAGCTCCTTGATGATTCCCTACTTTTAATCCATTAACCCATAGTGTTGTATCATAATCCGCTCCTTCAAAATGAAGCAATACATTTTTATCGTGCGCCATGTTAATTGTGCGTTCATACCAGACAACTGGGTGATGTGAAGGATCCTTTATACCACTCTTTTTTGTTTCATAGCTAAATGGAACTTGAATAGTTTTATCTTTCGGAATACCATTTGACCAATCATTCACTTCCCCAATATTTTTATCATCGAATGCAAATTGCCACTCACCATCAAGTGACTCCCAATCATTTCGGGTAAACTGTGGTCTTGGATGTAATTCTTTCATTTTGTTTCCTCCTTAGGTTGATCATTTAAAACTTTTCATGAATTTTTAATGAGCGATTTTTCGCAAGTATAATAATTCCAGCTCCCATATACAGAATTAAACTGATTATATCCATCGTAAAATATGAAAATATACCACATATCAGAAACCAAATGGGAACCTTCTTAGGTACTATGCCTTTTTTTAAATAGGTCCTTGTTAGATAAATAGTTATTAAACCTAGTAAAATGAGTAAAATCCCGAAGATAGAAGCAACGCTATAAATACTCCCTAAGAGAGAGTTTAACCCTTCTCTTTCCACAAAAGATAATTCAGCAGTATGTGACCCTTTTTGCCTTATATAAGGTCCATAAATAAAGATAGTTATGAGTCCATCTAATAGCTGCCAGCCAGATGCAATATAAACTAAAGTTTTTTCCATTTTATTAGACATTCTCACAGCTCCTTTTTAACCTTTTATACCAGCAGAAAGCGACATTGATTGTATAAAATACTTTTGTGCGAATAAATATATAATAAACGTCGGAATAATAGCTATTACAGCTCCAGCCATGAGTATAGTCGGTTGTGATATGTACATTCCTTGTAATAACTGAAGTCCTGCAGTTATCGGCATTTTTTCAATATCGTTGAAAACAATGGATGGCCATAGAAAGTCATTCCACGAACCTGTAAAACTGAATAAGGCAACAACCATTAAAATAGGTTTTAGTTGTGGCAAGACAACTTTAAAAAATATTTGAAAATCCCCGGCACCGTCTACTTTTGCCGCCTCATCATATTCGAGCGGAATATTCGCCAAAAATTGCCTTACCAGGAAAATATTAAAAACCCCAGCAGCCCCGGGAACAATTGCTGCCCAATAAGAATTAACCCAGCCAAGCGTATCAACAATTTTATACAAAGGGACTAAGTTAACAACAGCTGGAAACATCATTGTAGCCATTAAAAACATAAAAATAATATTACGGCCTTTAAAACGTAATCGACCGTAAGCGAATGCAGCTAAAGAGACTACGACTAAAACTAATAGCGTATGAACAACAGATATAATTAATGAATTAAAGAACCATTGTAACAATGGTGTACTATAGTTATCTACTAAAAGTGAAGTGTAGTTAGTGGTTACCCATTCAACGGGCAAAAATTTAAAACCCATCGTCTGAAATTCCATATCATCCTTAAATGATGTTACTAGACCCCATACTAACGGGATAACCCATATAATTGCCATTAATAGCAGAAATAAAAAAGCTACTAATTTAGGAAAAGACAGTAGTTTAGATTTCATTCATTCTTCACCCCACATCTATTCTTTGTTCCGTAAAAAGAGAAATTGAATAAACGTTACAACCATGATACATAGACCAAGGATAATGGCCATGGCTGATGCGATACCCGCAATCGGTTGACCAGATCCAAAGGCATTCTGTTGAATATCCATTAACAAAACTCGTGTAGAGTCAGCTGGACCTCCTCCCGTAAGCATCAAAGGCTGACCATATACATTAAATTGAGCAATGGTTGTAATAACTACTGTATAAAGTATTGGCCCACGAATGCTTGGAAGTGTAATTTTAAAGAACTTTTGAACAGCGTTAGCTCCATCTATGGATGCAGCCTCATAAAGATCTCTAGGTACACCATTCAAAGCGGCTTGGTAAATAATCATGTTGCCGCCAATGCACCACCACACTGTTAAAATCACAATAGCTGCCCAGGCATATGGCTGAGTACTAGTCCAAAGAATTGATTCACCCAGGAAATTATTGATAGGTCCTTGATTCACATTAAACATTAAGGTCCAGATAATCACGACAGCGGAAATAGAAAATAAAGTTGGCATGTAAAAAATAGATTGATAGAACTTATGAAATCTTGGTTTGGCATTTAAAGCACTAGCCAGCAATAGCGGTACGATTATACAACTAGGAACAGATAAAATGACAAAAATGAATGTATTTTTAAATCCGTTTTGGAATTGTGTATAAAAGGATGAATCCTTTTGGAACAAGATCTCCTTGTAATTCGCTAATCCGACAAAATCTGCTTTCCCAATCAAATCCCAACTAGTAAAAGAAATGTAAATCCCATAAATAATCGGCACTAGAAAAAAAACACTAAAGATCAACAAATGTGGTGTAATAAAAACCCAAGGAGTCCAATTCACAGACTTTCTATTGGACGGTTTTATCTTCGTCTTTGGCTTTGGCTGTGGCTGTGGCTCCATAGACTTCACAGGTACTTCCACTGCTACCCCTCCAGAATAATTATTTCATGGAAGCTGCATTCTAGTTTATTTTTATAGAAACAGCTTCCATTGCTTTACGTTTAATTCTTCGCTTTCTATTTATTTGAAGCATCCTTAGCTATTTTATCTTCTAGTGTTTTTTGAATATCAGCAAGTCCTTTATCGACAGGAATTTTTCCAAATATAATATCAAGACCCTTTGCATCCAGCTCTTCTGAAACATACCCATTGTATTTATAGTCAAAGATCTTCAGTGAAGCTTGTACTTCAAGATCTTTCAATAAGAATGATTGAGCCATTTTTTGATATTCTGGATCATCAAGAATTTTAAGTGAAGCTGGGTTTTGTCCTGCTTTTGCCCATTCTAGTGAGTTGTCACGAATCCAATCTATAAAAGCTACAACACCCTTAGCTTTCTCATCCGAACGATCTTTACTGTTAAACATAACAAATTGATGGGATGAAGACCAATTGACCATTTTGCTCTTATCATCCGTAAGTTGTGGTGCATTGGTTAATCCATATTCGAATTTTGCATCTTTTAAACTATTATTCATCCAGATTCCTTCAGGATAGAAGATTAATTTCTCTTGAAGGAATAATTGCGCAGGGTCTTCCCCATCTTTGTTTGTAACCTGTGACTCATATAAATCAATCCATTTTTGGAATGTTGCTTTTGCTTGATCGTTATCAATGGTTGGGTCTATACCATTTTCCGTTAACTTCCCAACATTTTGTGCGTACAAGGAAAGAAAATTCGGTTTAACCCACGTAACTCCTAAGCTAGTAATCTTATCCTGCTGTGATTTTTCCCCGGCAGCTTCAAGTTCATCAAACGTAACAATATTATCGTCAAGTGCCCCTGGAGCATATTTTTCTACTAGATCTTTGTTGTAATACATTACGAATGAATGGATATCAAGAGGAATACTGTATCTAGATCCATCTAAATCTCCAATTTTCCATGCTTCTGGCATATAATTTTCTTCTTTTATTTCTGGGTAATCACTTAAATAATCATCATAACTAGTTAACATCTCATTATCTACATACTGTTTAATACGTTCTGCATGAACAATCATCAAATCCGGAATATTTTCCCCAGAATTAACTACCGTCTGAATTTTTGTATACATATCTCCCTCTTTTAGGGAAATATTTTTTATTTTATATTCTGGATCTGATTTGTTATATTCATCTACCATTTTTTTCATATTTTCACCATCCGGTCCTGTGAATGGATTCCAAAAGACAATTTCTTTACTTGAACCAGAACTTGAACCGGAAGAATCACTGCCACAGGCGGATAATACGGCAACAAGAATCATTGCCATAAATAATAGACCTAGTTTTCTCATTTTTACTGCCCCCTAATTTAATTTTTTCATCAACTTACTAAAACTGTTAACTGTTAACTGTTAATAAGGATTATATCCCCCCTTAACGTAAATGAATTAAGTTAACTTATTAGTTAATAAATGAACTCTTTAAGTATACAAAATATATGTAATAAATTTGTTTTTTTGTTTATTTTATTAAAGAATACGCTTACAGCAGAGGTTTGTCAATATTATTTTTAAAATTTATGATTTATTTCAGTTTTTTTGTTGTATTAAAAAAGCTATCCATACGCTAAGGATAGCTTTTTTTTATCAATGTACTACTCTATACTCTATTTGGAAAATTCTACTCTAAGTTTAATATCCTGTTCGTGGTCTCCAAATTTTTTACCAAAGAGATTGATTCCACCTTTATGGATGGCATCTTCCTTAATCCCAATCCGCAATGATAAATAATTTCTATCTAAAATATTTAAGTCATCTACTGTAACGTTAGAAAGATGAACGTCATCGATAGTAGTTTCCTTGTTCGTTACTTTCCATGTCTTTAACGTCCCGTACTGTGTACTAGTTGACTCTGCCCAATATTCCGGGTTTAGTTTTCCTGGACGGTCACCGAAATCTCCAGGGCTTGTCCATGTTCCTATTTCAATTCCATTAACCCATATCGTAATATCAGATGGCCAATTATGATCATGATTTGGGGCTTCCGAACAGATTTCAACCGAAAACTCTACTTTGCTAACGTTTGTCTCAGGAGGAACAATAAGCGGGAATTTATATTCAAAAAAACCTTTTCTTGTCCAAATTATCTGGGCGCGAGAACGTACTGGGTTGAAAAAGTGAACTGGTTCATCCTCCGGGATCAGAAAATTTTCTTGATCTGCCATTCCACAAGTAGGAGCGACATCAAAGTCAACATATTGCCCAATTGGCATCTCTAAAGCAAATACCTTCTTGTCACTGTTCTGACTTGGACTTGCTTTTAGTTGAATATGGATATCATCAAAATTTCGTGTACAAACCTTCATTGCTCCTCTGCTTGCCGGCCGCAGCTCTGTCAAAATAAGACCCGATTCCTCCAATACTTTAACATGGGATGCGGCGGTTGATACAGGTATCTTCAAAGTAGTGGCTAATTGGTGTATGTTCATATTACCTGTATTTAATAGACTAATAATGTTTAACCGTTCATCGGATGACAACGCATGGGCAACCTTCTGTAACTCTTTTAATTTATTTATTGATAACTCCAGCACAGTTATTCCTCCCTATAATCATTCCTTTTACTCATTAATCTAATATAAACAAAAAAGTGATAAATATCCATCTTTTTTAATTATATTGGATGAATCTCGTAAGTTAATTCTGTAATACCTTTGGCAGAAATTTGCCGCCGACTTCCTTCAGACATGACGGTCGCCCCCATGTCGGAGACACAACAAAAAAGCCTTGGTTTTTAGACCAGGGGCTTTCCATACAATTTAGTATTATTCTTTATATTTTTTCTATTAAAAAATCCTACTTATTCTTGTTTAAAACATCAAAGGCCACAGCGGCAAGCAACACCAACCCTTTAATCGCTTGTTGCCAGTCTATCCCAATCCCCATCAAGGACATTCCATTATTCAATACTCCCATGACTAGTGCACCGATTACCGCTCCAAACACTGTCCCAACACCCCCAGTGAAGGAAGCACCACCAATAACCGCTGCAGCAATTGCATCCAGTTCAAATAAATTACCGGCTTGAGGTGTAGCAGCATTCAATCTCCCAGCAAATATCATACCACTGAGTGCAGCTAGAACACCCATATTCACAAATACCCAAAACTTCATTTTCTTTGTTTTAACACCAGATAATTGTGCTGCATTTACATTACCACCGACGGCATAAATATGTCTTCCTGTAACCGTTTTATTCATAACAAATGTGTATCCGATAATTAATACCAATAATATGATTAAAACATAAGGAATACCTTCATACTGTGCCAGTACATATGTAAACACATTAATAACAGCTGTAAAAAGAATAAGTTTGACAATGAATAAAGGAAGCGTTGTCGTTTTAAAGTTATACTTTAGATCCGTTCTTCGTATCCTCAATTCATTAATGATATATATAATTGATAATACTATTCCTACGACTATCGTAAATAGTTGAATCTCTCCTTCTCCACCAAAAATATCTGGTAGGAAGGCGGAACTTAGGCTTCGAAAACTGTCAGGAAACGGCGCGATCGTTTGACCTTGCAAAACGACTAAAGTCAATCCCCTGAAAATCAACATGCCTGCTAGTGTTACAATAAATGAAGGAATATTAACGTAAGCAACCCAAAAACCTTGCCACGCACCAATAATTGCACCAAAAACCAGGCATAACAAGATTCCAGCGAAAACTGGCAAATCCCACGATACTAATAACACCCCGGATACAGCCCCGATAAATGCCGCAACTGATCCAACCGAAAGATCAATTTCACCAGTTATAATAATTAACATCATACCAATTGCCAGTACGATAACATAACTATTTTGCATAATAATATTTGTGATATTCAACGGTGTTAATAGAATGCCATTAGTTAAAAATTGAAACAAAATTGCAATGCCCACCAAAGCAATAATCATCCCAAATCTTCTTACATTACTATTAATTAGATTTTTTATTCCATCCACTTTTTAAGACCTCCAACTGTGTGTCATATACGTCATTAACTTTTCCTGATCTACTCTATCTTTTTCAAAATCACCTGTTATTTTTCCTTCATTTAGTGTATAAATCCGATCACACATCCCGATCAATTCAGGCAACTCAGATGAAATCATAATAATGCTCTTCCCGGATTCGGCAAGCTCATTGATGATCTTATATATTTCGAATTTCGCTCCTACATCTATCCCTCTTGTGGGCTCATCAAGGATTAATACATCCGGATCCGTAAATATCCATTTCCCCAGAACAACTTTTTGTTGATTTCCACCGCTTAAATTCAAAACTTTTTGTTGAATGGTAGGAGTTTTAATGTTTATTTTTGATTTAATAGATTCTGCCTCACCAATTTCTCTACCTTTTTGAAGCACATTTTTGCTTGAAACTTTTTTTAAGTTTGCAAGCGTGATGTTATCTTTAACACTATCGATTAAAATTAACCCGTATTCCTTCCGATTCTCGGATACATATGCTACACCATGTTTAATTGCATCATTTACATTTTTAAATCTTACTTCTTTTCCATCCTTATACAGTTGGCCTGATATTTTTTTACCATAGGATTTCCCAAAAACGCTCATTGCGAGTTCTGTCCGTCCGGCGCCCATTAGCCCTGCGATCCCAATTATTTCGCCTTTTTTAACATATAAATTAACATCATCCAATATTTTTCTTCCTGAATCGATCGGGTGAAAGGCTGACCAATTTTTAATTTCAAAAACGGCTTTATCTTCAATTTCATGGTTACGTTCCGGAAATAAATTTGTTAAATCTCTCCCAACCATATCCTTAATTATTTTATTTTCTGTAATTTGGTTTTCATTCAAATGATAGGTTTGAATTGTTTGTCCATCCCGTAAAACGGTTATACTATCTGACACCTTGAATAGTTCCTTTAATTTATGCGAAATTAAAATGGATGTCATACCTTGTTTTTTGAATTCCAAGAGGAGATTTAGAAGATTTTCACTATCATCTTCATTTAACGCTGCAGTCGGTTCATCGAGAATTAATAATTTTACTTTTTTTGAAAGTGCCTTCGCAATTTCAACTAACTGTTGCTGACCTACCCCAATATTTTTAATCAGTTCTTGTGGATCTACTTTTAACCCCACTTTTTTTAATAGCTTTCTTGTTTCAATTATTGTTTCATTCCAATTAATAACGCCCTTAACAGCTTGTTCATTACCAAGAAATATGTTTTCAGCTATCGATAATTCAGGTATTAGTGCCAATTCTTGATGGATAATCACTATACCGCGTTCTTCACTTTCATTAATGTTCTTAAAGTTACATATGGTATCCTGAAATAAGATATCGCCTTCATACGTTCCATATGGATGGACACCACTTAAAACTTTCATTAATGTAGATTTGCCAGCCCCATTCTCCCCTATCAGAGCGTGAATCTCGCCAGGTTTAACACTTAAATTCACATTATCCAACGCCTTAACACCTGGAAACGTCTTGGTTATCCCCTTCATTTCCAATATGGATTCAGCCATGTTAATCACACCCTTTGTGTATGGAGTAAGTTCGGTGATTTAGCAATGCACACTGCACATGCTAAATCACCGAGTATTTTTATTTTAATTGGTCTTCCGTATAGTAATCCGTGTCTACCAAAACCTCTTTATAATTGTCGATATCTACTGAGATAGGTGCCAGTAAGTAAGAAGGAACCACCTTTTCTCCATTATCATATGTCTCCGTATCATTAACTTCGGGTTCTTCCCCTTTAAGTACGGAGTCAGCCATGTTTACGGCCTGTTTGGCCAATTCTCTGGTATCTTTAAAAATTGTTTGGGTTTGTTCACCAGCTATTATTGATTTGATGGAAGATAACTCCGCATCCTGTCCTGTGACAATCGGCATTGGCTTATTATCCGAACCGTATCCAACTGCCTTTAATGAAGAAATAACTCCCCGGCTAATGCCATCGAATGGTGAATATACAACGTCTATATTTTCACTGGAATAATGGGCGCTTAACAAGTTGTCCATTCTTTCCTGTGCTTTTGATCCGTCCCAGCGCAGCGTTGCACCTTGCTCAAAACTGGTCTGTCCACTCTGCACGACCAACTTCCCTTCATCAATGTATGGCTGCAGTATTGACATGGCACCATCCCAGAAGAAATATGCATTATTGTCATCAGGTGATCCTGCAAATAATTCAATATTAAATGGACCCTTCCCTTCCTTTAATCCCAACTTCTCTTCAATATATTCACCCTGAAGAACACCTACCTGAAAGTTATCAAATGTTGCGTAATAGCTTACATGATCACTATTCATTATTAAACGGTCGTATGCAATTACTGGAATATCTTGATTCTTTGCTTGTTCCAACACATCGGTAAGAGCTTCCCCATCTATGGATGCTATAACAAGAATGTCAACACCCTTTGTAATCATGTTTTCAATTTGTGACAATTGATTTTCAACAACATCCTCCGCATATTGCAGATCTACCGTGTAACCTAAATTCTCAAATTCCTTTTTCATATTTTCTCCGTCTTTAACCCAACGCTCAGATGATTTTGTAGGCATGGCAATACCAACCGTCTTCTTGTCACCTCCATCTTCTCCACCAGTGCTGTTGCTACAACCCACCATGGCAATTACCAGAACAAACATTAGCAATACCCAACTGATCTTCTTCACTTTGGTTCCCCCTTTTCTCAATTTAATAAGCTGCATAGTCAGAAAGCATTAGATAGCGCTTACACAAAACCCATAAAATAAGCAAACTATGTATATTATATCTAACTACACACAAATTCTAGCTATCACCTAAATCGTTCGTACAATATAGGAACAGTTATCACCCATCTTGTACGTACATTTATTATAAAATATAAAGTGCTATTTGGCAACAAGATTTCTAAAAATCTTTCTTAATAAACAAAAAACATCTCGTACGAAAACGAGATGCCCTGCCTTTAAGAGGTAATTTTCTCATGATTTACATCCATTGTCGAATTTCTGATCATCAGTTCCGGCTTATAGATAACCGATTCAACAGGCAGTGAGCCATTACTTTTATGATGCGATTTCAATTTAATCAAGTCAATAATTGTACTAGCAGCATCCCTGCCCATTGTACTTTTGGGATGATCAATCGACGTTAATTTCACTTCAGACACATCAGTTAACACGGAATTATCATAACCAACAATAGATATATCGCCTGGAACATTAATTTTCTTTTCACGTAATACATTCAGCACCTTAATAACAAGCTCATCATTATAGCATACGATTCCTGTTACAGAATTTGTTCTGGATGCAAGCATTTTCGTCAATTCTTCAACCGGCTTCGTATGCTTGCCTTTCGTATCATATGTGATGATATTTTTAGGGTTTAACGATATTCCGTACTTCCTATGAGCCTTTAAAAATCCCTTCATCCGCTTGGTTCCTTGCAGATCATCGGTTTTAAAACACCCAATAATCTCTTGATGCCCCAATTTAATCAAATGCTCCGTCTGCATAAATCCACCCTGTTCATCATCCATGACAATGCTTATCGGCTCTAATTCATCGTAATAAGCATTAATCATAATGTATGGTATGGACAAGCGTTCGAGATTTAAATAATATTTGATATTGGGATTGGAATAGGCACTTTTCGTCGGTTCCACAATGACGCCATCAAATTTATGGACAAGTATTTTCTCCAGGATTTGCCGCTCCTTCTCATGATCATTATCCGTACTGAAAATACTCACTTGATATCCTTCCTCGCTTAACTTCGACTCAGCTCCTCTTATAATTGAAGGGAAAATATAATCGGAAATATAGGTCGTAACAATCGCTATATTCTTTTGACTACTCACATTCTGACCATCATTTGCAGTTGACCTGTCTGCACAAAACGTCCCTGATCCTTGTTCACGATATAGCCAGCCCTGTGTTACTAAATCACCAATTGCGAGACGAACCGTATGACGGCTAACCCCAAACTCCTTCATCAGCTCACTTTCTGAACTAATTTTTTGATTTGACGTATATGTCCCGTCCATTATTTTTGATTTAATTGCCTGCTTAACAATGTTATATTTCGTTTCCATAAATGCACCTCAGCTCGTTTATACACTTATACTCATTCGTATAAGTTAAGCTTAACATAAAAATACACATTTACCTATTTCCAAAATTTAATGCAGAGCTATATAGCACAGCCCTGCATAATAAAAAATTAATTCCAAACGGCCTTACTTAATTTTAATTCATTCCGAAGATTCCTTGATTTGGTATCCTTGTCAATCACGATGCACTCAATATTTGTCATATCGGCAAAATCATATAATTGCTCTATCGTTACATCAAATGAAAAAACTGTATGGTGCGCTCCACCTGCGTAAATCCACGATTCGGTTGCTTCGCTTAATGAAGGCTTAGGCTTCCATAGAACTTTCGCAACCGGCAAATGTGGTGTCGCTTTGGTTGCCTGTTCGCCCTGCACTTCATTAACAACAAGTCTATATCTTCCCCCTAGTTCAATAAGTGAAGCAACAACCGCTTTACCGCCCCGTCCATCAAACACCAATCGAGCTGGATCACTTTTCCCGCCAATTCCAAGTGGCTGGACAACTATTTTTGGTTTCGTTGCTGCAACAGTTGGACAAACTTCCAACATGTGCGATCCTAAGATCATTTCATTGCCGGGCTCTAAGTGGTACGTATAATCCTCCATAAAGGATGTCCCGTTGTTACCGGAAATAACCTTCATCATTCGTAGTAATGCTGCCGTACGCCAATCGCCCTCACCCGCAAAACCATAACCTTCTGCCATTAACCGCTGGGCTGCTAATCCTGGCAATTGTTTCATCCCATGTAAATCCTCAAAATTTGTCGTAAACGCATTATACCCCCGCTCTGACAAAAATGCTTTAAGGCCTAGCTCAATTCGTGCTTGTTCCAAAATGGAATCCCGTACTGGTCCTGCCTCATTTGCTTCATCAGGCAGTTCGTACAACTTGTTATATTCTTCAAACAGCTCCTCAATTTCTTCATCGGATACTTTTAACATTTCCTCTACCAAATCACCTATGCCGTAATAATCAACTGTCCAGCCAAATTTAATTTGTGCTTCCACTTTATCCCCATCAGTAACCGCAACGTTTCGCATATTGTCGCCAAAGCGGGCTACCCTGATGTTAGTACCTTCCATAACGGCTACTGCTGTTTTCATCCAGCTCCCGATTTTCGTGGTAACATCAGGATTTTCCCAATGTCCGACAACTACTTTGCGCGGAATGTTCAAACGTGTACCGATAAATCCATATTCACGATCCCCATGGGCGGATTGGTTTAAATTCATGAAATCCATATCAATTTTATCCCAAGGAATATCACGATTGAACTGTGTATGCAAATGCATGAGCGGCTTCTGCAACGCTTTTAGTCCGGCGATCCACATTTTTGCTGGTGAAAAAGTATGCATCCACGTAATAACCCCAGCGCATTTTTCATCACGATTTGCTTCAAGCATTAAGGAATGAATAGCGTTAGCGTTTGTAAGTACTTTTTTGAAAGTGATGGAAAATGGCAAGTTACCATTTTCATTTAAGTTTTCCGTAATCACTTTGGAATGATCATCTACTTCCTTAAGTGCATCGTCTCCGTATAGATGCTGGCTTCCGGTGACGAACCAAAATTCATAAGGTTTAATTGTTAGCATTTAATTTCCTCCCATTTTCTTTGACTAGTTTACTAGATTCACTGGATTATCGGTAACCGTTCTTAGTGCCATCAACCGCTTCATGACATTATTTTCACCGCGCCCAAAATAATCATGTAGCTTCGAATATTCCTGGTAGATTTTTTCATAGACTGCTACATTTTCCGGAATTGGGGTAATAATTTCATCCTTGATTCGCGCCATCTTTTCCGCTGCTTCTAAAATCGTATCGTAACCGCCATTTCTTGCTCCGGCTGCAACTGCAGCGAACATGGCCGCACCCAATGCCGGGGTTTGCTTGGAATCCGCAATTTTAATTGTCCGGTTCGTCACATCGGCATAAATTTGCATCAATAATTTATTTTTCTGCGGCAGACCGCCACAAGCATACAATTCGTCAACAGGCACACTATTTTCGTGGAATGCATCGACAATTTTTCTGGTACCAAATGCTGTTGCTTCAAGTAGCGCGCGATAAATCTCCTCAGGTTTGGTTTGCAATGTCGCACCAATTAGTAACCCACTTAGTTCCGTATCAACCAGTACGGATCGGTTTCCATTCCACCAATCCAGCGCCAATAATCCTGTTTCGCCAGGCATATAATATGCCGCCTTTTGCTCCAGCCATTGGTGAACGCTGACTCCTTCCTCTTCTGCAGCATCATGTACATATGCTGGTACCCCCTGATTGACATACCAGGCGAAAATATCCCCGACTGCTGATTGCCCTGCTTCATATCCATAAAGCCCTGGAATAATTCCATCCTCGACAACACCGCACATACCTTCTACTTGTTTCTCATCGGTTCCTAATAACATATGACAAATGGACGTCCCCATCGCCATCACCATTTTCCCAGGGGTTACCACACCAACTGCTGGAACCGAAGCATGTGCATCGACATTCCCAACAGCAACAGCAGTTCCTTGTGGCAAACCTGTTAGCGCTGCCATTTTTTCCGTTAACCCACCTGCATTAGTCCCTAGTGGTACCACATCACCGCGCAGTTTTGTTTCAGCTAAGTCTGTCAGCCTTGGATCAAGATCATGAAAAAACGCTTTGCCTGGATATCCATCCTGTTTATGCCAAATTGCTTTATAACCTGCCGTACAGCTATTGCGCAATAAATTATCTGTAAGAACTGAGATCACCCAGTCCGTTGCTTCAACAAACTGATCGGTTTGCTCGTAAATTTCCGGGGCCTCGTCTAGGATTTGCCATATTTTTGCGATCATCCATTCCGATGAAATTTTCCCACCATACCGTGGTAAAAATTCCTCGCCTCTGGTTTCAGCAATTTGATTAATTTGATTCGCTTCATCCTGGGCTGCATGATGCTTCCACAGCTTCACCCAACTGTGCGGATTGTTTTTCAATTCTTCATTAAAACAAAGCGGATTACCTTGTGGATCGATTGGCAGCATTGTACATGCCGTGAAATCAATTCCCAGGCCAATAACATCTTCCGAATTGATCCCAGAGGCTTTCATTACAGCTGGAATCGATTGTTTCAAAACCTCCAGATAATCGGTCGGATGCTGCAACGCCCACTCATGCTCCAGTTTTATAGATGAATTCGGCAGCATGTCATCGATCACCCCATGCGGATATGGTGTCACATGGTCGGCAATCTCCCTGCCATCTTTTAGCGAAACAAGAACTGCCCGCCCTGATTCTGTTCCATAGTCCACACCAATGGTATATTTCTCTCCCATCATTTTTTCACCCCATTTTTCTTCTGACCGTAATATGCATCTGCACCGTGTTTCCTGAGGTAATGTTTATCTAAAATAGCCTGATTAATCGATGGCACATCAGGATTAATTTGATAGGTCTGGATGGCCATTTTCGCAACTTCTTCCAACACGACGGCATTATGCACCGCTTGGTTTGGATCTTTCCCCCACGAAAATGGTGCATGACTATGTACAAGCACGCCTGGCAGCTCCACGGGATTAATATGGTTGAATGTCTCCACAATGACATTACCCGTTTCCCGTTCATACGCTCCAAGAATTTCCTCGTCGCTCATCGGTCTTGTACATGGAATCGTTCCGTAAAAATAATCGGCATGGGTTGTGCCTAACGCTGGCAGGTCCTTCCCAGCCTGGGCCCAGCTTGTCGACCATGGTGCATGTGTATGAACAACGCCGCCAATGTTTGGGAAGTTTTTGTACAATACAACATGTGTCGGCGTGTCTGATGAAGGATTTAATTCCCCTTCCACCACATCACCATTAAAATCAACAACGACCATATTGTCCCGCTTAAGCTTTTCATACGGAACACCACTTGGTTTAATAACAATTAATTCTTCTTCTCTGCTGACACCGCTTACATTACCCCAAGTAAAAGTTACTAGATTGTGCTTCGGTAATGCCAAATTTGCTTCAAGAACAACCTGTTTTAAATCTTCTAGCATACTTACCCCACCCTCCATCGAAAAGCACCTTGTACGTATAAGATAACAACCATATCTTTATAATAATATAATTCGTACGTACAATCAATACAAGAAATTATTTTAACATTTTTTATTTTAAAGTGGATACCAAATCTCAATCCCCTTGTAGAAATAGCAAATTTTTAATTAAGCACAAAACTGACCCAATCAGTAGTATCATCAAGAAGGAAGATAATTTAAAATTAAACCATAAAAAAAGGATGAACATCTGTCCACCCTATAATATGAGGAAAAATTTTATTGAAGTGTTTTATGTGCAGGTAATCTAGTAGTCATTTCATGCCCATTGTTGTCTTAATACGATGTATGTCCACTTTATTTGCCCAGGTGTCTTCTCGCACAAGCTCCAATTTTACGGAATGATCATCCAGCGCCTCTTTCAACGAACCGAATTCCTTTGCATTTGAAATCTTCATACCATCAATTTCTGCTTTTAAGTGTTCTTGTCCAGTCCGTAAAGCACGCAAAATTTGTCCATGTTCTTTCAACGTTTCCCCTTGCATTTCCAGCTTTTGCTCAAATCCTTCCATTCGCTTGTCCGCTTCACTAAAGCGTGAGTCCATGCCGTCAAAGCGCTTATCCACTTCGCCAAAGCGTGAGTCCATGCCGTCAAAGCGCTTATCCACTTCGCCAAACCGTGCGTCTATGCCGTCAAAGCGTTTATCCACTTCGCCAAACCGTGCGTCTATGCCGTCAAAGCGTTTATCCACTTCGCCAAACCGTGCGTCTATGCCGTCAAAGCGTTTATCCACTTCGCCAAACCGTGCGTCTATGCCGTCAAAGCGTTTATCCATACTATCAAGTCTTTCCGTAATGGCCTCCAGCATACCGATGATCTTATCTTCTTTTTCCAATCTACTCACCTCCTATTCCTTTCGTCCAGTATAACATATTTCCGAACTGCTAATGTCGATATTTGAAGGATTTTTTCTCAAATGCTAATCCCCGGCTTGCCTGAATTGCACAAGTTTCAAGGGCCGTATCAATTCCAAGCTGTCAAACCATTCAGGCACATGATGCAATAAAAAGCCCCGGCCACACAAACCGGAGCTTTCCCCTTTCACTCATCTAATTCCTACAACTCATCCCAAGGCGTCGCATTCTCCCTAATCGCATCCATCACCCTCTGTAGATTCGCCGCCCCTGTCGTTTCAAGCCACTCATAATACGCATCCTTGCCATCCTTCGCAAACGGCTTCACGCCTTCCTTCCAAATTGCCCGTCCACAAAGACTGCCGCTAAATTTAGCACCTGCCTCTTTGGCAAAACGCAATGTTTCAATAAATTGTTCATTTGTCACGCCACCGCTTAAATAGATAAATGGCAGGCTGCTTTTTTCTGAACAAGTACGGTAAAATTCCACCGCTTCATCCTTACTGAAAACCGGCTGATAATTATCGTATTGCTCATATCCTTCAATATGGAAAATGGAAACCGGAACTTCTACCTTTAAGACATCAATGCTGTATTCATCCTTTGAAAATTCCTCCATAAAATATTCGACAATTTCTGGTTTCCTTTTGGCAAATTCAGTACCCTTCGAATCAAGACCCTCGGCACTGTAGGAAACAGGCTCTAATATGAAGAGAACATCATTTTGTTTACATTCGTCCCCGACACGTTTAATCAGTGTCGTTTTCATGTTGTTGATTTCCTCTTCTTCCTGATGATCGTAATAAACGAGCAGTTTAATAGCACTTGCACCAGCTTTTACTAAATCCTGAACGGCATAGTGATCGACCAAATTCGGAAGGCGCCCCTTTTCCGTAGCATCATAACCTGTCTTTTCATACGCCATGATTAAACCGATATCCTTATTTAATTTTTTTGCAGCATCCCATCCATATTCAGGATCGAGAAGTAAGGAGGATGATTGATTGCCAAGTACTTCACTGACCCCCTCTTTGAACTGGCTCAATCCTTGTTCATAGGAAATCGAGTCGTTAAACGATTGGATCATTTTCCCTAGTGATCCCCGCTGATCCATTGCTGTTGCTAAAATAACATGATTGTCACTCGAAATTAGTTCTAGTCCGCGTTTTTTTCCCGGTGATAAGTTCATCTGCTTGTCCTCCTGCCTGAAATTATGAAAGCTCTTCTACCTCTATTTGTTTCATACACCAATCAATTTTTGCTGTATTGATATGTCCTGTCTTTTCTTCCATTGCATTTAATACGCCCATTGCTAGTCCAAATCGGATCAATTCCTCATCCGTCAGGCCGCGTTTCAACCCGGCAGCAAATCCGGCAATCACCGAATCCCCGGATCCTACAGGGTTTACGGCATTGATTTCAGGTGCCATTGCCCGATAAAAATGACTGCCTTGTTTAATCATTGCACCTTTAGCTCCGGTTGTAACGACAACCCAATTCACATCGGCAAATATCGGCAGTCTTAATGCATCGATAATCCGCTTTTGATCATTCAGCTGCTCTCCCAATAAATCAGCCAGCTCATCCTGATTTGGCTTAATCAAAAATGGCTTGACCTTACCTTCGAGTGTTTTCCCCAAAAGCTCGCCCTTTGTATCCAATAAAACCGGTGTATTTTTACTTCCCGCTATCTCCATGATTTTATTATAAAAATTATCCGCCAAGCCCTTTGGTAAACTCCCCGAAATAGTAACCAAGTCCACCTTTTTTACGTATTCTGCCAGTCTGTCCAAAAATTCCACGGCCTCATTTTCCGTAACGGTAGGACCCGCTTCCAATATTTCCGTCTGTTTTCCTTCATGAATAACGGCAATACAGTTTCGCGTTTCCTCTTTAATCCCGATAAAATAGTCATGAATCCCTAAATCACTCAGCTCGGAACGGATAAAGTCCCCTAAGCTACCGCCTAAAAAACCTGTTGCAGCAGCCTCTTCGCCAAGTTGCTTTAATACCCTAGTCACATTTAACCCTTTACCACCCGCAGTTTTTGATACATCACGTACCCGATTGACATTGTCAATGGAAAAATGATCGAGCTTATAACTGATATCAACAGAAGGATTAAGGGTTATCGTTAAAATCATTCCAGTCACCTCACAAACCAGTACAACTTCCATTTATTACGCTTTTTGATACTTTATCTCACCTTCAACCGCTGTTGCTTGTACGGTCATGTTTTCGTCCAGCACCACATAGTCTGCCAGCTTTCCAATTGCAATACTGCCAAGCTCCATATCTCGCCCTAAACTTGCAGCCGGTGATAGGGAGCCACGATGCCAAATTTCATATAACGGACGTTTGCTCCATTGATGCAAATTACGAACACCATCAATCAGCCTAAGCGTACTGCCGGCAAGGGAGCCGGATTCTGTTCGGGCAACACCATCTTGCATCACAACCGGAAATTCACCTAAATGATAATTCCCGTCTGGCATTAACCCAGCAAGCATACAATCCGTAATTAGCAGCAATTTTTCACCCTTCACTTGCGCCGCCAACGTTGCCACAGCAGGATGTACATGGTGCCCATCACAAATCAGCTCAGCAAACGCACGGGAGTCGGTTAATGCCGCACCTGCAACACCGGGCTCGCGATGATGCAGCCCTGACATCCCATTAAACAAATGTACAAAATTCCGTGCCCCTGCATCAACCGCAGCACAACAGCAATCATAGTCGGCATCAGTATGGGCAATACTTGCTAAAACGCCTTCCTTACTAACTTGCTGGATAAACTCCAGCGCACCAGCGCGTTCCGGTGCTAGAGCAATTTTGACAATCGCCCCGTCGGAAAGCCTTTGCCAACGCTGAAATTCCGTATAATTAGGATCACGAAAATACCCAGGATTTTGTGCCCCTTTATGTTTTTCCGTGAAATACGGACCTTCCAGAAAAATCCCTTCCGACTGTGCACCCGGCAGTCCCTGTGCAACAGCTTGGCTTACCGATTTAATCGCCAAGTCCAAATCCGCTTTGCTTGACGTCAGTGTGGTCGGCAGAAATCTGGTTACACCTAACCGCAGGATTGCTTTCGAAATTTCCTTGATAGCATCCTCTGTCCCATCCATCACGTCGTACCCGTTGATTCCGTGAATATGGGTGTCGAACAAGCCCGGTGCAATCGTATAGCCGGACCAGTCAACTACTTTATCACCCGTTGAAACCGTATCAACAAATGATCCAAACCGTCCGTTACACACTTCTAAATATTGATCATTGACCTCTTTATTATCAAGTAGAAATCGGTCTGCTTTGATGTAAAAGTTCATTGTTTTATGCTTCCTTTTTAGAAAAACTCGGCATTTGCCTCTCTGTACTAGCGGGTGCCGAAGTTTTTCTTATACTTTAATCCTATAAAATCCTAAATTTTTCTAAAGTGAAAAAAGATTAAATCCCATCTGTACCTTTTGCCGTCTGTTTTTGTTTGACCTTAAACTGCTTGATATTTTCCTTCCCTTCAACTAAGACCTTCTCGACAAATTCATCAATAGGAAGGTCCCGTTGGAATATTCCACTTAATAGCATTGGTGAATTTGTCCCGCCAATCACACGAACATTTCCCTTCGTTGCCGCCAAGCGGGAACATACATTAAATGGTGTACCGCCAGCTAAATCGGCAAAGCAAACAACTCCAGAACCAGTATCTACTTTATCAATTGCCTTCTCCAATTCTGCTTGCAGCTTTTCTTGATCCTCTTCAAACGGAATAACTTCAACCTGTTTCACTTCACCTGTAATCAATTGTACTGATGTTAGCATCCCATCTGGAAAAGACCCATGCCCTGTTAGTATCATTCCAATCATGCTATCCAACCTTTCTCATTTAGAGAAGGGGGTTTCTGAATACGAAAGAGAAACCCCACCTATGATCATAAAATTTTAAAGTAGGAGCCAATTAATCCAACAACTACTGTCAAGCCAATTAACATTAGTGGTGAACGACCTTTTTTCAATAACCAGTACATCAGCAAGGTATAGGCCAATGGAAGCATTGCTGGCATAATTTGATCCAATACATCCTCCTGCACTTTCAATTCTGCTTCCCCGGATTTCCAGACATATGTGACGTTAAATGCTACATATGTTGCGATTAATCCTCCAACTACTGTCAAACCAACAATAGAGGCAGCACGTGACACATGCTTTGTACCTTCTTTTAATTTTGCAATTGCTTTAACACCCGTTTTATACCCATAGCTCATTAACCCAAACCGAACACCAAAATGAATCACATTAAATGCAATGATAAATACGAACGGCCCGAGAACATTTCCATCTACTGCGAGTGAGGCACCAATTCCGGCAGTGATCGGCAGTAATGTTAAGTAAAATAGCGCATCCCCAATCCCGCCAAGCGGGCCCATTGTCGCAACTTTTATTCCCCGAATGGCTTCACGATCCTCTTTCTTTTGTTCCATTGCGAGAATAACACCCATGATAAACGTAACAAGAAATGGGTGAGTATTAAAAAACTCCATATTATCTTTCATTGATTTACTTAAGTCTTTTTTGTTCTTATGAATGTGGCGGAGTCCTGGCAAGATCGAGTATAACCAGCCACAAGCCTGCATCCGCTCATAGTTGAAAGATGCCTGCAGGAATAACGATCGCCATACTAAATGACGCAGTTGTTTCGGCTGTAAATCCGGTGCTGGTGTTTGATCTTCATATACATTAGATGCCATCGGTTATTTCCTCCTCTCGAGGTGCAGGTGTATTCGTTGGACCTTGTTTCTTTTTGTTTTGATAAAAATCATACAAGGCAATGGCCAAACCAATTAACGCAATAGCCAATATCGGCATTTCCAAATATGCTGCCAAAACAAATCCTACGATGAAGAACATGACATATTCGACCTTCATCATTATTTTCAATAACATCGCAAAACCGATTGCCGGCATGATTCCCCCAGCAACAGATAGACCATCAATAATCCATTGCGGCACCGTTTCGACAAATGCGGCCGCTTCTTCTGCACCAAAGTAAATAGGTAAAAAAGCAATTAAGGCATTAAAAACAAAGAGAATCGTTACACCTAAATAATTTATTCGGTCTATCCCCTTATAATTGGCATCTAATGCGTACTGATCGGCTTTATGCATGACGGGTGCGAAGGCTGTGAAAAATAGTGTAATCAATCCTTGCACTGCAACCGCGAATGGAATTGCCACTCCAACGGCAACATTTGGATCCTGGCCGGCAATGATACCAAAAGCGGTGCCAATAACGCCGCCAATAACTACGTTCGGTGGTTGGGCACCAGCAAGTGGCACCATTCCCATCCAAATTAATTCTAGTGTTCCCCCTACCATTAAGCCTGTTGTTACATCGCCTAGAATCAAACCAACGACAAGCCCTGTCACTACTGGACGGTGAATATGTGTCAGACCGACATACAAATCAATCCCGATAATCCCTGCCCAAAGTGCAATCAATATTGCCTCAAGTAACATTGGTTAAACCTCCCTTAAAGAATGTAATGTAATCTATTAATCTAGCATCCGTTAAGAAAAACGCTGATATCGTCTTTTTTAGAGGTCGGAAGCTAGAGGTCGGATTGGAAGAAATCAGCGAGGTAGCTGATTTCAACTATCCTTTTAAAACAAGTCCAAAATATTTTGTCCCTTTTCATCCGGAACTCTGCGCAAATCAAGTTTTACACCGAGTTCGTTCAGCCGTTTGAACGCTTCGATATCTTTTTCGTCAACCGATACAGTCGAGGAAATTTGCTTTTTTCCTTCTTCATAATGCATGTTTCCGATATTCAAATGGTCAATTGGAACACCACCTTCCTTCAACTTCAATGCATCATGCACATCTTTTACTACTAAAAATATTTTCTGACGCGGTGATGCCTTATGAATAATGTCAATTGTCTTTTGCAATGAGAAATAACGAGCTTGAATAACATCGGGTAAAACCATATCCATCAAACTCTGCTGGACATCATCTTCTGAAACTTTGTCGTTCGCAACAACTACTAAGTTAGCACCTAAATGATTCACCCACGTAACACCTACTTGACCGTGGATCAAACGATTATCAATTCTTGTTAGTAAAATATTTGGCGCTGTTGTCATATCTCTCATCCCTTTGCATTTTTAATTTTGTAAACGGTAGTAAAATGGCTTTTACTGCTATCGCGCAACACTAAAAGTAGTGCCACGCGATTCTTTGAGTTTTATTGATCGTATTCATAAATCGTTACACCCTGTACGACACGATTGACACGACCGTCGGGACTAGGATTATCCGGTGTAATACCGAGCTGAATCGACTTTTTCAATGCCAGTACTTGGGCAAAAATGATATATAATAATGCAAGCTGAAAATCGCTCGTAAATGAAGCTTGGCTATCATTTACCGTAATCGTCCAATCGGCAAGCTCCTCTACTTCCTGATCCTTCTTCTCGGTAAGTGCAATAACCTTCATTTCCGACTTATCTGCTGCCAGCTCCCGCAAAATATCCATATCGTACTTTCTGGTATAAGCGTCTTGAGACATAAATAAAACCACGACCGACCTTTCATCTAAAATCGATTTAGGACCATGCCGAAAGCCTAAGGAAGATTCATATGTTGCGGCAACTTTACCAGCTGATAACTCAAGCATTTTTAATGAAGCCTCATGTGAAAGCTGACCGAGCAGCCCCGAGCCCAAGTAAACAAGTCTATGAAAATCAAATTGCAAAATATCATCAATATGATCCGCAACCGAATCGACTAACCGTTCCCCGTTTGCGATAATTTGTTTCGCCTTGTTACCAGTAAAAGCATTAGGCGTAAACAGTGTGTACGCCGTAATAATCATGCACGTAAAACTGCTTGTCATGGCAAACCCTTTGTCATGTGCTTTATCCGGTGTCAAAATCGTAATGGCATTATCATCATTTTTTATGTTTTTCGCTAATTCCCCATCTTTATTACAGGTAATAACGACTTGATAAAAGTTATCAATAAATTGCTCCCCAAGCGTTACGGCTGCTATACTTTCTGGACTATTACCAGATCTGGCAAATGAAACCATAATGGTAGGGACATCCTTTAAAAGGTATTCATTCGGGTTGGAAACGATATCTGTTGTCGGGATTGCTTCAAACTGTACTTTTCCATTTGTTTGTTTGCGTAATTCCGGAACAAGAATGTCACCGATAAATGCCGATGTACCGGCACCCGTTAAGATTACCCTTGTATTGTCATGCTTACGATAGATCGATTCGATAAATCCACGTGACGACTCTTTCTGCTGAAAAATCGTTGAAACGAGTTCCTGCCACACGTCAGGTTGTTGGTGAATTTCATTTGCTGTATATGTTGCTTCCTGTTTTTTCAACTCTTCACTTGTCAGGTTAAACATTTGCCATCCTCCATCTTGCTGTATTCTAGTATTTTCTTTCTATTTGTGGTTATGTTGTCATAACCAGTTATCGCTTTAATAAACTCTATTAAATGAGTTAATAGAGTTTATTAAGTTAATTCCACTGTATAATCAAATTTATCTCCACGGGCTACACTAATAGTATATTCAATCAGGCTTTCATTATGATAAGCAAAACGTTTGATCAGCATCGCAGGTTGGTTCGTTACGATACGTAAATGCTCCGCTTCCTTTTGGCGTACACTCGTGGCAGAAAAACGTTCAATTGCTTTTGTTACACCCATTTGGTAATCGTCCAGAAAGATATCATACATTGGCCGTTTATTGAATTCTGCTTCCGTTAAATTGGGAAATGTTTTTTTCGGCAAATAGGATGTTTCATACATCAATGGTTCATTATCCGCAAGTCGTAAACGAACAACTTGATACACCTCATCCAAAGGGGCCAATCCCATCTTTCCTGCCAGCCGTTCATCCACCGCCATCTCTTGAAACGAGAGTACTTGGGTTGTCGGCCGCTTACCCATTTGTCTCATTTCCTCGGTGAAACTATAAAGTTTTACCAAATCCTGATTATACGATTTCGGTGCAACAAACGTACCTTTTCCATGAAGCTTATAAATATACCCTTCACGTTCCAATTCCTGTAAAGCCTGTCTTACCGTAATTCTGCTTAAATCATAGATCGCGCACAACTCACGTTCGGAAGGCAGTTTTTCATGTTCCGTGTATTGTTGGGCTTCGATTTTTTTAATTAATTCCTCCATAAGCTGTAAATACAGTGGTACTTTGCTATACTTATCCAATTAGTAAGCTGCCACCTCCTGTTTCCAAATTCTATTATGAATTACAGTGGTTATAACCAGTTGATTTTAGTATAAACCACGATTACGAAAATGTAAAGGGATTCTACTGCTGCTGTTTCATTACAAATATACCTTTAAGTCCATGAAATGTATAGAGCAAAAATAATTCAGCAGTAAAATTCCCCTGTGGCAAGTTATCGCCACAAGGGAATTAGAAACCTATTTCCAGTGCTTAATCAACTTACCAGTCTGGTCACGGAGAATAGCAAATACGTTGTCAGAAATTAACTTCTCTTTATGCTGATGTTCAAGCAAATCCTTAAACCCTTCCATATGTTTAACTATTTTCTTTGCCTTCTCCTGACTTTCATAACGTCTCACTGCTTTCAAATGCGTCTCCAACAAGCGGTAGGCATCTTCTGAAACGACATCTTCACGATGATTATTGAGCGTTTCCAGCATTGATGAAATGCTTACATCTTGTTGTTTTGCAACAAAAACGTTTAATTCTGCAGCGGAAGCAAATCCGCCAACACCTTCTATCGCTTCCAATTTAATATGTGTTGCCTCAATTGGATCAAAACCAATTCTTTTTTCGGTTTTATCGTTATTCCACTTCCCGCTTGCTATCTCCGTGAAATTTTCCCCATCTGTGCTTACATACAACTTGTAATCTGTAATAATCCCGTTTGTACCAGATTGTCTTGGTAAATACGTGACTTCACTAATTTCATGCGTGCCTCCCAAGTCCAGCGTAATCGATTGGGGCAATTTATCATTCCCGGACCAATCGGTATGCCACATCGTGCTCTTTTTTCCATCAATAGCATGTTCAGCTGAATCAGAACCTGATTGTTCACTCGTCGCTGTTGCCGTCATTTCCGATTGTTTTATTTTATAAGGATCCGTTACAAAAATATCCGCATTAGCGTTAACAGAATAGTCACTGCCCGTTTGCTTAAAAGTTGATTGTGCAGATATGTCATAATTAGCTTCTTCAGTATCCTCAGGCGGTGTGACGGAGAACGTGGCTGTAACCTCTTGGCCCGTATCCACCTTATCGAACGTTGCATCTGTTGCTCCATTGGCCTTCCATCCTTCAGGCAGATTTAGAGAAAGTTGCACATCGTTCATTTTCTTGGTCGATCCATTTAAGAAGCTGGCAGTCACATCAAAGGAATTTCCGGCTTCAATTTCATCAGGTACATCCAATTGTAACAATGCAGCTGGATCACCCTCACCTTCTCCAACACTACTTGAGCCATAAACCGTCATCGTGAATGACTTATTCGTTGCCATAGACGCGGTTTTTACGTGAACGACACCGTTACGGTCAGCTTCGTCATAATACCAACCCTCACTTGCTTCCGAAAACTCATTTTTTGACTCATATTGCTTTAATTTCTTACCTTTTCCGATTCCAACATTAGCAGGTTTTTTACTCGTATGGATCGTAAACTCATACGGTCTGTGCTCTGGTTTGCCCTCATATTCACCTTTACTGGCACCAACTGTAATTTCAATATTTCCACTTCCATTTTCCGGCGCATCGGTCGTAATCTTTTGTTCCGCAAAAGCACCTTCCTGATACGCACGCGTAACACCATCATCCTCGTATAAGGTAAAACTGTTTTTTCCTTCAGGATAGATATCAACGATCAATGGATGATCATTTGCCAACTCTTTATAGGAATTATTTTCAGGCCACATCGGAACAATCGCACCTGCTTTGACAAACAATGGCAGTTTTTCCAATGGTGCTTGATAATCATTTACCATGCGTGGACCATTATAGACTTCCCCGCTCCAATAGTCGATCCATTTTCCCTTAGGGAGATAAATACCATCCCGTTTATCCGTATCTTCAAATACCGGTGCTACAAGCAGGGATTCACCAAACAGGTATTGATATTGCGTTGTTGTATCCCATGTTACCGGATCGTCAGGATATTCCAATACCATTGATCTAGCTAAAGGGACACCACTTTGATGTGCTTCAGCAGCATACGTATAAATGTATGGCAAAAGCTGCTGCCTCAGTTTTAAGTATTTCCGGTTTATCGAGGTATAGGGTTCACCATAACGCCAAGGCTGTTTATCTGTTTCAGCCCAGCCTGACATACTCATCAACACCGGATTAAAGGCTTTCCATTGTAAATCTCTTACATACGTCTCGGGGCTCCCGCCAAAGATTCCATCAATGTCTCCCGTTGTGAATGCCTGTCCTGACATTCCCGAACCTGCAATGGTCGGGATGTGAAAGCGAATGTTTTCCCATGATCCTGATTGATCACCTGTCCACTGAACAGCATAACGTTGCGCTCCGGACCAGCCTTCCACCATCCAAACAAAGCCGCGTGCATCACTATATTGTTCAATTCCTTCGTATGCCTCCTGAGCAGCGTCCAGTGCAAACTGATAACCGGGACCTACCCATGCAACGTCGAGTTTTCGTACACGTACGCCTGCTTTATTCACCTCAAATTCCTGATTCGGCAAGCCATCCTCTGTCCATAATCCCATTTCTATGTTACGATCTCTCAATTCCGTGCCTACTTGCTCAAGATCCTCATAGCCGCAACCATACCCGTCGTTCACAAGCATCCATCCAGCTGGCATATCGTTTTCTTTATAGCCATCAGCGACTTCCAATGCATCTAAAGTCGTCTGGCCTTCGTCATTGTAACAATCAGCATCACCAGGCTCAAGCCCATATAATGGTGGCATAAATGGTCTTCCGGTAAGCTCTGTGTACCCATCCAGTATTTCTTTCAGTCCAGGTCCATAAAAATAAAAGGAATCAAATCTATTTTCTTTATGTGTCGTCACTACTGGATCCTTATACGAATAAGACCCTGGGGCGAATGTATTTCGAAAAACACCGTACCCGTTTGTACTCATGTAGAAAGGGGCAGCATTTGGATGTCCGCCATCCTCCCAATTAGTAGATCTTGAAATCTCGATTGTTTCATCCCGATGCGTAAACCGGCCGTTTTGCATGCCGCCGCCAAAGAATTGCTCTTTTTCATCACGGCTTAATGTTTGCTTTGTTTCCTCACCATTCCAAGATAATCCCTTTGTTTCCTTCCACACCAATGTTTTATTGTCTGATTCGTACAGCTCGAATCGTAATGGTTTTTTATAAATCCGTAATGTTACATCTTTGGTGTTAACACGATAATAATCCCCTTCATCCGACCAGTCCGTTGTCAGCTCCGGAAATTCATTTTTGACAATAATTTCATCCCCGGCAGGATCGGTAAATTTCCCATCTTGGGCAAGCCAGATACGAAACATATCGTCCTTATAGAATTTTACACGAACTTTCGCATCTCCGGCAGATAGTGTATACGTGTTCTCCTCAGCAGCAAAGTCTGTAAGGTCGCCGATCACGGTTTCATCCTGCTTTTCCGCTTTTGCAGAGCTGTCTGGTGTTATAATAGTAAGCGCAAACATAAGAACAGCACTGAAAACGAAGACTTTTAAATAGTTCTTCATATTCGTTAACACGCCCCTTGTTTTTTAATTTTCCTATTTCATTTCGACAATCGCTTGCATTACAAAATAGGCTACATAATCAGTTTTAGGCTGTAGCACCTCCTCTCTTTGAAAACCCGAAAAACGCCTGCCTGTTTGCTGACATCAAACCATCCTTGCAGCTATTAACCTATTTTCCGATTCCCATGGCTTTTCCAAAATAGTACAATGTAATTCATCTGGTTATAACCAGTTGCTATATAAGCATAAATTGTTTTACGAAAATTTAAAAGGGTATTTCTATTCAAAACCAAATGCTACTTTTTTACTAATACTGCATGGATAATGATAGATTTCCTTTACTATGCTTATTGTACCTATTAACAAATTGGAACGAAAAATCTCCTCTAACGCTTAATACAGTCGTTAGGGGAATTAGAACAAGCGACTCTATTTATATCAAAAAAAGTGCCAGACCATTCAAGATCTGACACTTTTTCGGATAACGAGTTTGGTTGAAATGAACACCTTTTTTGCAATACTCCTGCCTTCCAACCGTTCCAACAGTGTATCTACAGCTGTCTCTCCCATAATTTCTGTGTATACTTTAATCGTACTTAATGATGGGTATACGTATTTGGAAACAGACATATCGTTAAGACCAATAATGCTCACCCGATCCGGAATTGCAATCTTAGCCTCATGCAATGCCCGTAAGCTGCCAATTGCCACCACATCACTGCTCGTAAAAAAGGCTGTAGGTAATTGGTCACCAAGATCTGCTATTGCCTGCTTCATCAAATGATACCCATCCTCGACTGAAAAGGATCCTATATATACAAATCGCTCATCATATAACCCTTTTTCTTTCATATAGCTTTGGAATGCCTTTTCCCGCAAATCTTCCAGCGGTACGGTTTGCCCCTTTAAGAATTCTCTGCCACCAATGAAACCAATTTGTTGATGACCCGTTGCCATAAAATAATCGACAATTTTTTGGGTTGCCTTTGTAAAATCAATCACTACAGCATCATATTTATCTTCGTCCGGGGAGTAGTCAACAAATACTACTGCCGGGTTGATTTTGGTTAGTTCTTTAACTTGTTTATCACTAAACTTTCCAACAGCGATAATTCCTTCTATATCATCGGCGGGAATTTCATGTATATTATCAAAAAAATAGATATTCGCATTCATATCCAGTTCTTTACAGCGTTTTTCAATACCAAGTCTTATCGATAAATAATAAAGATCATTCAATTCCTCTTTTTCTGTATACCAATGAACAACAGCAATCTTTTTGTTAGAATACCGTTTAGTTGGACGCTTTCGATAGGAAAGTTCTTCAGCAGCTTCAAAAATCTTTTTCTTTGTATCATCTGCTACTGATAAGCTCGCATCATAATTAAGCACACGTGAGACTGTTGCGGGTGAAACCCCTGCTTTCTGTGCAATGTCCTTAATTGTTGCCAATGAAAATCACCCTTTTTTCCAACCATTCCTAATGTCATTATATAGTTATTCTACCATGTCCTTTATTACAATAGCTATTTATATTGGAAAATCACCATAGTGAACTACTCCCACCACTTACCACCCTTACGGGTTGCTTGAAGTGGGGGCTTCTTGGGTAATCGCCACTTTTGGTAGCTGACGAAATTGACCAAGCTAACCCTCTTGTTCCAAAAGTTTATATTTTTATTAGACACTTGCTAATAAGCGAATGCCCTCTTTTTTGATATTGAGTGCTGAATTATAATCCCTGTTGATACTTAGACCACAAGTACATTGGTAGGTACGTTCAGATAACTTGACTTCTTTTACTGAACCACAATTTGAACAAGTTTTGGTGGATGGGAACCATTTGTCAATTTTGATAAGTTGTTTCCCTTGTTCTTTTAGTTTATATTGTAAGAAAGAGGTGAACATTCCCCAACCATTATCAGCGACACTTTTGCCAAACCTTAGCGCTTGTGACATTCCCTTCATGTCTAAATCTTCCATCACAACGGCATCGTATTTAGTTGCTAATTTTTTTGATTGATGGTGAAGAAAATTCTTGCGTTGATTGGCAACTTTCTCTTGAATTTTAGCTACCTGAATGCGTTGTTTATTCCAGTTCGAAGACCCTTTCTTTTTACGAGAAAGTTTACGTTGTTCTGTTGCTAATTTTTCAAGCATTTGTCGATAAAACTTAGGGTAATTGGCTTTCTCACCCTCACTATCGACAAATAGCCCATCCATCGCAAAATCTAATCCAACAACGCTTTCAATTTCCTTATTATCAATCTGCTTCTCGTATTCTGTAAGAATAGCAATATAGTATTTTCCTGATGCAGTCATTGACAGAGTACAAGATTTGATATTGTACCTCGAAGGAATTTCTCGATGTTGCTTGATTTTGACCATTTTTATTTTAGGTAATTTGATATGACCATCCAACAATTGAATATTACCGTTTACGACATTTGTTGTGTAGCTTTGCTTGTGTCGTTTACTTTTGAATTTTGGGAACTTGGCATTCCCTTTGAAGAATGCTTTATATGCCTTATCCAAGTTGAGTTGTGCGTTCGCTAACGCTAATGAATCTACTTCCTTCAGCCATTCATACTCTTTTTTGTACTTGGCGGGAGTAGGGGGCTTCACCTTTTTTAAGGCATCTTTATCCTCTTTCCATAACTCATAAGTTCTTTTACGTTCAGCTAACATCTTGTTGTAGACGAAACGAACACATCCGAATGTTTTGCGTATAATCAAGGCCTGTTCAGCTGTTGGATACAATCTGAACTTGTACGCTTTATTTTGTTTAGCCATATCACATCACCTCACTTTATCCCTTGAGTTTCCATATATTTTTTCACCACTTCAATAGGTGAACCACCAGTCGTCAACAAACAAAAACTTCTTGTCCAAAACATTTCTTTCCATAACTTTTTACGAACATGGGGAAAATCCTTCTTGATAAGCCTTGAACTGGCACTTTTATAGGCATTGATGAATTTTGATAATTCACTGTTGGGTTGTGCTTTGAACAAGATATGTATATGGTCGATATCGTGGTTCCATTCGACTAACGTGATATTATATTTTTCACTCCATGACACAAATTTATCTTTGGCATAGTCTGAAACGGTATCATCTATTACTTTCCTTCGATACTTCACGACTAACACAAGATGGTAATACATCAAGAATACTGAGTGATTATTACTATCTAAACTCATTGTTATATCAACCTTCATAATTTATAATACTGATTATACCATGTTGAACAAAAAAGGCAAAAAAACCTTTGGGCTGTCACCCAACCGAAATTCATCTCCCCCTTACCGTTGGGCTACGCCCTTCACACGCTTGAAGAGGGAGACTTCTTTCGGAAGTACGTTAAAACTATCCCAAACTTTAATAATGAACCTGAAAACTATTATGGTATTCATCTAATTCAATTGATTTCCCTTGATTCAATCTCGATTCTTCTGCCGCAAAAGCCATTAAATGACTTCTTAACGAAATGTTAGCCGAAGAAATACTTTTCGTGACATCTACATTATCGATTTCCCATAAAAAGGATCGAATAATACCTTTGTCACCACCGCTATGGCCCCCAACAGGCTGGTCAAAATGAATGACTGTTTCATGCTTTGTAAGAAAATCATAGATAGAAATACGGTTCTCCTCCATGTTTCCTCTTATTTCTCCTTTTGTGCCCATGATTTGGACGATCCTTGTTTGCTCACGGGTAAAGCCACACATACTAAAGGTAGCGGTTGCACCACCTTCGAACTCCATATTTACAACCTGGTGATCGACTACATTATTATCGGACTGATAGACACATCTTCCATAAGGCGTTTCCTGTAATGCCTTAATGATTCCTTCACGCGTGTGATCCTCGGTAAACTTCTTGGCCCAGCCTCTTCCTTCACCAAGGTAATACCTGCCTGCATGAAATGGGCACTCACGTTCAGCAGGACACCCGTCTAAGCACCTTTCCGGAGCTCCAATCGGTGCATTTTCTTTTTTAAAATGCAGCAACGAACCATAAGAACTAATTCGCTCGCATTTCTTGTCCATGATAAAGCTAATAATATCCATATCGTGACAGGATTTCTGTAAGATCATAGGACTGGACTTCTCTTTGTGTTCTAGTTCCCCCTCACAAAACTGTGTGACATATGCATAATCTCGACATTTTCGTTCAATTGGACAGATGCGATCTCTCCTATTTGTCCTTCTGAAACGACTTTTTTTATCGTTGACCAGAAATCTGTATATCTCAGTACATGGCAAATCGTTAACTGGCGCTGATATTTCTTTGCAACAATTTCCATCTCGATACATTCTTTCGGATCAGGCGACATTGGCTTCTCAAGTAATACATGATACCCTGATTCCAATGCTTTGATTGTTGGCTCAAAGTGGTATCGATCTTGTGTGCAGATGATGGCAATGTCAGCCAATTTCCCCCCTTCCATCATGTTTTGCCATGAGGAAAAGCAATTATCTTGGGGAATGGAATACGCTTCCTGAAACTTATCCCTTCTCTCGGCATTGGGCTCAGCTACTGCTACAATTTTTAATTCATTTGGATATTCCAAGGCATAAGGCGCATATGCTCTTGCACCGCGATCACCTGCGCCAATTACTACTGCTGTCTTTGGTTGCATTTTATCACTCCCCTGAAACTGAAACTATTTTATCTATATTTCTATTAGATGTTTAAAAAGTCACTAAATGATAAGCGGCGAATCGTGTCGCCCGCTTGCTTCTCCGCTCTTCATGTACGGGGAATAAGGATCTTCTACTAAAACCGCCCACGTCCTGTGGGGAACGTAGAGGTCAGTACGTCCTGCCTCAAGCTCGGTGCCGGGAGCTACGCCGCCTCTACCTTCAAGACCCAATTCGGCGACTTTTTGAACACGCACTTAAAGAACTTTTATGGAACTTTTCTAATTTAGTCTACTTTTTTTAGAGCCAAGGGAAAATAATTAACTTAATTTTATATTTCTTGAATTTCTCCTTCTTCTATAGATTTGTGCAATGCATTCACAATTTTGGTATTCAATAGACCATCTTCCGGCCCAGCAATAGGATCTGTGCCATATCGAATGTTATCTATGAATGAAAGTAACATTTGACTTGGTGCCGAAGTTAATTTTCCATTAATCTGCGTACCAAGTGTGTGTACATGCTCAAAGCGCCCGGTGGCTTTTTTCACCATTTGATCATGTAAATCGACATACAAGCTTCCATTCTCACCGATTATTTCATACTTAAAATCATATAGTAACGGCATGGTTTCCGGTAATATCCAACTAGAAGTAAAGGTAGCATGTGTGTTGTCTGAAAAAGCGACTGTTGCTTGTATGGAATCGTAAGTGTCAATCCCCATTGATACTAGCTTTTTACGTGTACCAACACTAAATACTCTAATTGGTTTAACGTTTTTTAACCAACATGCAAGATCAATAGAATGCGACAATAAAAACCATCCAGGCGTTGAATTTAACGACCATTTAAGCATCTTTGTTGGAACATAAATAGTATCATTCAATCTACTATTTAACGTAACTATTTCCCCTAAATCACCATTATCTACCGTCTCTTTGGCTGCTACAAAAGGGCTGTTCCATCTGTTTTCAAATCCAACTAAACACTTTACCCCACCTCTTTTAATTGCTTCAACCATTTCAGTCGCCTCTTTAAGATCGGTCGAAAATGGTTTTTCAACCATAACATGAATTCCCTTTTCTGCAGCAATAACAACTGGATCTTTGTGAAGAAAGTCAGGCGTAGCGACAATTACTGCATCAAGTTTTTCCTTTTCAAACATTTTCCCAAATTTGGTGTACCCATTTGTGTTATACTTTTCCATATTTACTTCTAAACTTTCTTCATTTATATCGGTAATTGCAGCAACTTCTGCTGTACCACTTTGCTTAATTGTGTCTGCATATATTTGCCCTCTTGTTCCCATACCAATTATCCCAAATTTAATCATTTAAATCCCCTTCCTTTTTTATATCATGAAAATTACTAAATTAAGATATCTTATGATCACCCTTGATTGATTCGTTGATTTTCAACCTCTTCCGTAACCTTGTCATAGTTGCTTCTCCGCAAAAACTTAACTAAACGTGTCATTAAATAAATACTTAAACCAAAAACTAAAAAAGCCGCTACTAAGAAAAAAATATCAGTAAACCATGAAAAGCTGCCACCTAGGAAAGGAAACGCGGAATGGGTTCCTGAAAGCTTCATGTATCCCCAAGGTATAAACAACACCAACCACATAACACATACACCAATTAATCCCCGATTGGAAAGCATCACCTTTGGGGAATTTCTCTCAAAAACAGATCGAAATTTAGGTGATAGATTATGTGGCGAATATGGTTCTAAGAAGCTTAAACCACCAAAAGTAATTGCAGCAATCATAAATCCCCAGAATAGCACCGGTAACCCAAATAACCCTGGTCCTAAAACAGCTGCGTCAGGGCCTCCTACAACAATTACAAGCATAAATGTTGCTACAGCAGTTATTAATGTCCCCCAAAAAGCGGCCCTTTCAGTAAGTCTTCGCCAAAATAAGATTAGATAAATGAGCGGCCCCATTGCCGCAATTAATATAATTTGTGCCGCTACGGCTGCAACAGCAAGGCCAGTAGTAGCTATAGGTGCAAACGACAAGGTTACTACCGCTACAATCACAGTACTTATACGCGCCCAAAAAATTTGACGTTTTTGTGAAAGACCGGGCACTAATTCTAAAATAAGGTTCTTAACAATTAAACCAGCTGTGACATTTAAATAAGAAGATACGGTTGACATTGCTGCCGCTGCGACAGCTGTAAGAAATAATGCCTTTCCGAATAGCGGCAAATAATCTTGAGCCATAACCAGTAAAATTTGGTCTGGATTTTCAAGGGTTGGTCTTAACCCAGCCCCGTACATTCCGACCGTTAAAATTAGAGTCATAAGTAACAAATAAACTCCTGCAAAAACATATAACCCTTTTCGACCCTCCCGTTCACTGCGAGCAGATAACAGCCTTTGTGCATAACTGGGATCTACTGCAGGTAAACCTCCTGATGTTATAAGAAAAGCAATGGCGGTTAACGGGGCCACTGGTAAAGTATATATATCTGTAAAGCCCGGTTCGATATTTGTATTAGAAGCTGCCTGTGTTAAAGAGAAACCGTCAGCTCCAAGATACTGTGCAAAAAATGTGGTAAACGGATCAACTGCTAAATATAGTAAAGGAAGAAATATAGCAGATCCGATTATAATAATGCCCCATTGTGCAGCATCAGTGACCACAACAGCACTAAGACCTCCTAGGATAGTGTAACCTAAGGTAACACCAACGATAATTACCAGTGATACAGGTAACGGGATACCTGTTACTGTCGTGACTAATAATGAACCTCCAAAAACAGAAAGAGCTGCAACAAAAATCCCCCAAATAATTTGTGTAATTGTTAAAATATAATGTATTCGATTGCTATCCGGAAATCTAGCTAAAGCTATATCCGCAAGAGTCGAAACTTTCAAACCCCTTAATCGTCTAGCCAAAGGAACCACAAATAGAATAATAACTGTAATAACTACAACCTTTTCCCAAAAGTACAAAGAGAAACCGTTCTCATAAGCAAGGCCCGGTTGTCCTAAAAGCTGTACTGTACTAGCCACCGTCGCAAGATATGTCATTGCCAGCATTGGCCAAGAAAGATTTCGACCCGCAAGTATATAACTATCTAAATCACTAACACTATGGGAAGTTCTCCGACCAATCCATAACATAAACAAAAGGTAAGCACCCATGGTAGCAAGAACAATCCAATTTTCTACACTCATTTTAACCAACCTCCCGTAAAATTTCTAAATTGCAAATTTATGAAAAACGATAGGAAAAAGATATTGTTAGGATAATTTTACAAATTTCCGAACGTTTTAAGTTAGTAAATAACTTTCGAAACTTTGGTTATACCGCTTTCATTTTATATTTAATCCCTTTTGAAAGTAATGTTAAGTTCAAAGTTTACTGGTATCATCCCCTAACTACTTAGTAATTAATTAACATGATCAGTCCCCAAAAAAAGCTGTTTCTAAAAAACACTATTCAAAACCACAGTATAATGATGTTAGTCTAATAATTGGACATAACAAATGGGGATTTTTATACTAAATATAATAATCTCTAGGAGTGTCTAAGATGGCCAAACGATATGATAAAGAATTTAAAGTATACGCAGTGAAACTGGTAGCCGAAGACGGTAGGAAAACAGCAGAAGTGGCAAGGGAATTAGATTTAGTCCCACAGACGCTGCAAAAATGGGTAGCTAAGTATAAGGAGGACCAAGAGGATAGTTTTGTAGGAAGTGGGAATCGAAGTCCTAAAGATCAAGCTGGATATGAAAAAGATAAACGGATTCGGGATTTGGAAGAGGAGGTAGCTATTTTAAAAAAGGCTATGGGCATCTTCGCAAAAAACCAGAGATAATTTATGTATTTATCCAAGAACACCGCCACGAATTTCGTGTAGAGAAGATGTGCCAAGTACTAGGTGTTTCCAAGAGTGGTTATTATGAGTGGAGAGATCGTCCTGTCAGCGATCGAGCCAAACGCAAACAAAAACTGACGTCCCAAATCAAACGTGTATTTATTGAATCGAAGAGAAGGTATGGAAGCCCTAAAATCACCCAGGTTTTACGTGGTGAAGGGATACCTGTTTCTCAAAAAACGGTGTCTCGTATCATGAGGGAAAATGGCTTACGTTCTAAAACGGTGAAGAAATATAAGGCGACAACGAACTCGAAGCATTCGCACCCTGTCTATCCAAATCTATTAAACCAAAATTTTCGGGTAGATAAGCCAGGACAAGTATGGGTGAGCGATATCACGTACATTTGGACCAAAGAAGGATGGCTCTACCTAGCGACCGTCATGGATTTGTTTTCCAGGCGAATTATTGGTTGGGCAATGAGTCATCGAATGACCAAAGAATTAACACTCACTGCATTAAAAAGAGCCATCAGCCAGCAAACGCCGCAAGAAGGGTTGATTCATCATTCAGATAGAGGCAGCCAATATGCAGCGAAGGAGTATCAGGCGCTTTTAAGAAAACATCATATCATCACAAGTATGAGCCGGAAAGGCAACTGTTATGATAATGCATGTATCGAGTCGTTTCATAGTGTGCTCAAGAAGGAATTAATCTTTCATGAGAATTATCAAACCAGAGAAGAAGCAAAGCGTAATATCTTCTCTTACATCATGACGTTTTATAATTTCAAGCGAATTCACTCGACCATTGGATATATGGCACCAATGGCGTATGAAAAAATGTATCTAAGGTAAGATAGCTTTATAGAAAAACGTACTAGCCTCTCTGTTAAAAGAAGGGGCGTTCTTTCCCCTTATTTTAACAGAGAGGGAAGCAAGCGGAGCGCGGTAGGAATTTAAAAAATTCACCATTTCTAGTGTCCAATTTCTTGACATAGATCCATAATATGGTTAATCGCATATACATGCACTACATATATTAGCGAAAATGAGTGGCCTTTTTTGAAGTAACCCATTAACATAAATGTTTATTAATTATCTAATAACCATTGTTACGACATAGGTCCTCCCCCTTTCAGCAATGGTTCAGCTATATGGACAGGGCTCTCCACCCCTTTTAAACCAGCCCCAACAATTCCCGCATTTTCTTTTAAGATACTTAGTGTCATCCTCTCCAGAATCCCAAACTGTTCAGGTATTAAGTAGTTTTGGAGTTCATCCTTTAGCAAATCTAAAAGAAATGGGTTGTTATTCATTACTCCTCCGCCAAATACAATTCTATGTGGATCCAATAAGCAAATGATGGAGTAAATACCATGAGCTAATGACTCAACAATTTCATCCATTGCAGAAAGCGCAATGGCGTTACCGTTATGATATTCCTGAAAAAAATCTGCTATTGAAATTTTCCTATCTTTAAAGTTCTTTTCAGCTAGTTTCTGAATTGCCGGACCGGACGCGGATTTTTCTAAATTAGCAATCCCATTTAGAGAGGATTTTGCCAGAACCGGGAACAATCCAATTTCCCCCGCAAATCCTGCCCCGCGTACAAATGACCCCTGATGAATAATGGAACAGGACACTCCAGTACTCACCGTTATGTATACAAAAGTATTTTGATCGTTTACATTTGCCTGCTTCCATTCTGCAAATGCCGCCATGTAGACATCATTATCAATGGTTATATTCTTTATCGAAAAGTAATCACGTAACCGCTTAACTATCGGAAAGTGATGCCAGGGCAGGTTATTTTGATATACAGCAATCCCATTATGGCGGTCTACTTTCCCTGGGACTCCTACCCCCATTCCTATCATGTTATTTTTTTCCATTTGCGATTTCGCTAGGACCTTTTCAATACTTAAAACTACCTGTTTAAACATTGCTTCTTTATCTGTCGGGTTGCTTTTAACCTCTGATCGATATAATATTTCAGCTTGCTGATTAATCACAACAGACGCAACCTTCGTACCACCTATATCAACACCTAATGCATACACCAAGTTGTTCACCTCTTATTTCATAAATCAAGCTAGAATGCGCTTTCAAAAATTAAATAAATTATTTAGTAAATAAATATAATAAAACATTTACTAATTTTTTTAATAATATCACGGAGTTATATTTTTGTCTATAAAAACTTGAATAAAAATTCGGTATAATGGAAAAGTATTGTCCAAAATTGGGTGAACTACTATAAAGAGAAAGGATGGAAAAAGAGAGGGCATTCTTGATAGTGATGAAAATAAATCAGGGTAAACTTGGTACATGATAAACTAGAAGCAGTCAGTGAACAATCTACGAAGATCTAAGAACAAGTCTATAGCCATTGTTGAAAGTAAAATCATCTAAAAAGAACCGGATCTGCTGGATGTAAGCTAGTTCGACGCCGGTTATTAACGCAGCATACCCTGCATAGGTGTTGTCTTATCCAATGGAGGCGGGTGTTGTACACAAGCCACTAAGCAGCTGGACTTGGAGATCGCCATTCCTTAAAATTTATATAATTAATACTAATATGCCAGATTATGCGCTGATTAAAGTAAAAACGCTGTAGACTTGAGCGGTGCGCTGTAGATTGATGGATAATCGCTGTAGAACGAGCCAGAATCGCTGTAGATTGTCCGGGATTCGCTGTAGATTGAAGCAAAAACGCTATAAATATCAGTTGATTTTGAAGGCAGAGAGTTTGTGGGGAAACGAGAGGAATATGGGAGGGATTAAGCGGACAGATAATGGTAAATTTGGTAAGTATTCTACTAATATTGATGACAAAGTAAAAGTAATTGAAAAAGAGGATTTACCTGATTGGATAAGTGAGTCATTTACAGACAGCGTTTATAGAACTGTAGTAACAAAAGAAAACATAACTTTTTATAGATCTTTTGGTGGTGGAGCAAGAGCTAATGGGGCATTGTAACTACTAGTTCAGGTGGTAATAGAATAAACGCAAAAATAAAATACTGTTGAGGAAATACTAGACAGTATGAAGCTGTAATAGAAGTTCCAAAGGGTAAGGTTTTAAACATAGGTAGAGTTGAAAAGCAATATATCAAAACAGGAACATTACTAGACGGAGATGGCGATCAAATACTGTTACCACAAGAATGGCCATCAGAATGGATAAAAGAAATTAGAGAAGTTCCGAGTAAATTCTATTCGAAATCTATTCAATTAATTGGAGTTTAATATAACAAATTAGTGGCGGTTATTTTCATAAAAAAACAATAACGGCTACTAATACACACAGCACTAGAACCGTTATTGTCTTTTCTATTTTGTTTCAACAGTCTCTTTAAAAAACTGTGGCAAATATTCTCTATGCGCATCAAGCATTTCATCAACGATTTGTTTAGCGATCGTATCAGATGGTGTAAGTGGATTAATCGTTAACGCAAGAACTGCTGTATTATAATTACCAGTTACTGCCGCTTCAGCCGCTACACGTTCAAATGATTTAATTGACTGAACAAGTCCACGAACAGGAACTGGCAAATCTCCGACGGTAATCGGCTTTGGACCATCCTTTGTGATAATACAGCTTACCTCTACCGCTGAATCATTCGGAATGCTGGCAATTGCACCACGGTTCATCGTGTTTACAGGCTGAATATCCCGTTTATCATTGTAAATAGAGGTAATCAATCGCACTGCAGCATCGGAATAATAAGCACCGCCGCGCTCTTCTAATTGTGGTGGTTTAATTACCAAATCAGGGTTCTTATATAATTCAAATAGTTCATTCTCAAGCTTTTGCACCACTTCAGCACGAGTACCTTCTGTTTCAGCGCTTTTCAAGGCCTTATCGACCATATCTTTGGATTTATAATAATAGTTATGGTACGGACATGGCAGTGCATTTAACGCCCGTAAGAACTCCGGCTCCCAACCCTGACCTTCAATATTTTTTACGAAGCTGCTGTTCTCAGGATCGGTTAATTTTTCCATCACCTGTTCCTTTACACTGACACCATCAACATAAACATCCAAACCATAAACCATGTGATTTAGCCCGGCAAAGTCAATGCGAACACGGGAATGATCCACATCTAATAATTTCGCAATACCCATTTCCATACCAATCGGCACATTGCAAAGCCCAACTACTTTTTCAATATTTGAATAACGCAGTACAGCCTCCGTTATCATTCCCGCTGGATTAGCAAAATTAATAAGCCAGGCATTCGGACATAATTCCTCCATTTCCTTGCAAATGTCCAAGATAACCGGAATAGTCCGTAACCCTTTAAACAATCCGCCAGGGCCATTTGTTTCCTGACCAAGGACACCATATTTCAACGGGATTCTCTCGTCTTTTGCCCGTGCATTAAGCAGCCCTACACGGAATTGAGTAGTAACGAAATCAGCGTCTTTTAATGCTTCCCTGCGATCTAGTGTTAAATAAACATCGATTGGCAGTCCAGCCTTAGCAATCATACGTTTAGCCAGGTTCCCGACAATTTCCAATTTTTCTTTTCCCTCTTCAATATCAACTAACCACAACTCTGATAACGGAAACTCCTCATATCGTTTAATAAATCCCTCGACAAGTTCCGGTGTGTAGCTGGAGCCTCCACCGATTGTTGCAATTTTGATTTTTTTACTCATAGTTGATCCCCCTAAGCAAGTTTTTTCTGAATAGCGATTAACTCTCCAGCCAGATCAATAACTGTTATCGCATTCATCAAATGATCCTGCGCATGCACAAGCAGTAATCTTACTTCTTTCTTTTCCCCTCTTGCTCCCCCTAAATTAAATCAGTCTGAAATCTATGTGCCTTGCAAGACACATCTAAGTGACTCCAAAAAATACTTATCATCCTATATCCCTATACGTCACGAGCTCTACATCTTTATCTAAAATGTTCTGAAGTATCTTTTTGTCCGTTAGTATAGTTAATTCTCTGGCACGTTGTAGAGCATAGGAGCTTCCCGAAAGCAAAGCTTCATCTATATACGCCGGGTGTGTCATAATTTCTGCTGAATCATATGAGCCTACTTTATCTAGTATTTTCAACAAAACATCAGATGTTAATTGATCCCCATAAAAACGTTGGTCAAAATACTGAACCATATTCAACTGGGTTGCTCCTGAGTGATTAGTTACATTTCGAATTGGCAGGTTGTACTTGTTTGCCAGCTTTTCTACAATAGGAAACACCTTTTCATGACCGTGTAAATGATGGTGACTGTCGAGGTGTGTAGGAACTAGACCAAATGAAAGAAATTTTTCGATTTGACTTGTATACTCTTTCTCTATATCCCTTTCCTCGGCATTCCAACTCATTCCATCGATTTTACGAAACTTTCCCTCTTTATCGATGAGGGAAGGTACATTATTGTTAACCGGAAATCCACAGTCTAATACAAGATGTACACCTACTCCGAGCCCAGGGTTCACTTTAGCGAGTGCTGCAGCATCATCGGCAAACGGCATATTCGTCATCATTGTACTTGATGTTACGATACCATTTTTATACGCTTCAATAATTCCCAAATTAACGCCCTTGGAATAACCAAAATCGTCCGCATTGATAATTAACTTTGTCATATCCCACACCCTCTCTACTTTTCCTGATTATTTACAACTAATGATTCGCGGCATTTTCAAATCATTGCCATTCCAACTCGCTCTTCAGAAAGAATTGGGATTGGATCTATTTGTAAACAGTCAGTCCTAAAAAACCCGTTGAAACAATTTAAGAAACATCTAGTGGGCCAAAACTTCAAGCTTAGCTTATATCCAATCCCTTGCATTGATTTGATCTTGCTTCCATATTTAGAGATAACACTATTTAGTTCCATTATATCATTCCTGACTGTTCTGTGAGCTACCTAGATAACATTAGCAAGTATCCACATGTTATTGGAAATTTTGCTGACATTTAGTTCTCTCAATATAGTTGTCATTCGATTGTTTCGCATATGATCAATTCTATTCACCAAAATAGGTTTTATTTAAAATCGGAAATTCGAGCTGCGATTCTCTATCGATATCTCATTACGTGAAGGTATTCCGTGGGAAATGTATTTTTATTTTGAAATATATCTCTAAAAGCAAGTATGGTCAATCTGACTTAAACAAGGTTGAAGAAAGAATGTAGCCAAAGAAAACAACCTTCACTTCTACCACCTTACTATAAAAAGTGGTTAAGCGTAATAAAGTTGTATAATTCATATCCTTAATCCTCCAGAATCTGGGCCATTTTGCGGAACAAGGATTAGAGATCACAGGGAGAGAAGAGTTTAGCATTGATGAATATTTTATGTACCCTATTTTGAGAATAATGGTAATGATACTTGGAATGTTTTAGACTATGTTTGGAAGTGACTTGTCTTAGGAGAGGAGAATAAAAATGATTAGCCCATCTCCCTGTAAAAAATTTCATTTTCAAATGATTCATGATCCAATATATCAGAACAAAGGCGCAAGCGCCCGTTTAGCAACGTACAAACTGGAGCACTTCGCAATGAGATAAAGGAAACACGGTGAGCTGGAAGCGAACCGATGTTGACTTATCGTAGTGGAGAAGTGTGAAGTTTGCTAGTTGCTGGGCGCTGGAGCCGGACGTGGCTCTCGCAGAAAGTGACATTAACGCAACCTAAATTTTTATACTTTCCTATAACTTAAGAATACATCAAAAACCCCACCACAACTCCATCAGCATAAATGGCGAAGGGGATAGCTGGTTCCCCGTCTTCATTTGGTACAATGATACTTTTTATTTGGAGATATTTTCGTTTAAGATAATGGGTTAAAGAGGAACATTTATTCATTTATTGGGCGCATTTCAGGAATAAATTTCTTCCTGAAGTGGGCGTTTTTCTTGAAAAAGAAAAACGCTCAAATCTGTAATGGCATTAAAATTATATACTGGCCTACTTCATGAAAATTTTCATCAATCTATTGTAAAATGGATGAATCATGTAACCAGTGGGGTTTATCGAATACCTTTTTCCCGTGTTGAGTTGGCTGATTTTCCCCATTTCTTCATGGGTTAACACAAAATCAAAAATCTCGCTGTTCTCCTTAATTCTTTTTGGATTTGATGATTTTGGAATAATAATAATGCCTCGTTGTAGATGCCAACGTAGAATGACTTGGGCTACCGTTTTCTGATGATCACGGGCAATGATTTTTAACTCTGGATGTTCTAATAACGCTTTATTCCCTTGTCCTAAAGGTCCCCAAGCCTCATGTAAGATGTGATGATTCTTGAGGTAGTCGTGAAGTTCATTTTGCGGGAACTCCGGGTGCGTTTCAATCTGGTTAATCATCGGTGGGATTTCGGAATGTTTCTTGATGTTTTCAAGGTGTTGAATTTCAAAATTCGCAACGCCAATGACCTTGATCCTTCCCTCCATGTATAGTTCCTCCATTGCCTTCCATGTTTCCAGATAGTGAGAGGAAGCAAAATGGATGAGGTACATATCCAGATACCTTACATTCAGCTTTTTACAGGTTTGATCAAACGCCTTCTTGGTCGCTTTGTAGCCGTGATCCGTATTCCACACTTTAGAAGTGATGAAAAATTGTTCTCGGGGAATCTGACTTTTTTCAATGGCTGTTCCTAATGCTTTTTCATTTCCATAAATTTTTGCCGTATCAAAATGGCGATATCCTACCCGTATAGCCTCACGAATCGCCCTTTCAAACTCTTCTTTTTTCTTAATTTTGTACACCCCGAAACCCAATTGAGGGATTTTCACGCCATTAACCGCTTCATTTGTCTTAGTTTCTACAGTCATTTTCATACCCCGTTCCTTTCGGCCTGATATAGGATAGTGTCTGATTCACATTTCAAGAACATTTCCTCAATCTGATCGATGAGACCTTTAAGTGACTTGAACTTGCTTTTGGAGTCCAGGTGATAATAATTCATGGTTCCAACTTTATGCACACTAATGATCTGTGCATCCTTCAAGATTTTTAAATGATGGGATACAGTTGGGCGTGAAAGATGTGTTTTTGCCGTAATCTCTCCCACCCGCATACCGGGATGTTGTAGTCCTTGCATTAGGGTAATAAGGATGGCTTGCCTGGTTTGATCTCCGATTGCAAACAATATATCCTGATTTTCATTGAATTTGTTTACCAGATTTTCTCCGTCTCCATGATTAATCATTTTTTTCCTCTCCCCATAAGATAGTTTATATTTTTAAGCCAATAAAATCCTCTTCTCCAATGTCTTCGGTAGCTGCTTTTTTCAATTGGATTAATGAATTAATTCCTTCGACGAAATAAGAATATCACGGTTCTTATTTTTAAGCCACATCGAGAAAGAAAATCGAGATCATTGACTTTTGAAGCTACCAAACCTGCCATTCGTTGGTATTAAAGACACTTCTGTTACAATAAGGATGTTCCTCAAAAGGGCGCGATTGTGGAGCAGTTTTTTACAACTTTTTTATCACAAATTCTGTTCGTAACGGGAATCGAACATGAAAATTAAACAACTATTTTTAAGGCAGCCGCAATTTGGGTTGGAAGAATGCGGCTTTCGCTCGTTAAAATTATGCAACTTTATTTTTGTTGGACAGTGGTGAATTACTGGTTAAAAATTGATGCCAAACGCTCTTTGGATAAAACAAAAGCAAACAGGTTAAACTAACCGTACGTTTTAGAAATTCGGTAAAGAGGTGAACCTTATGGGGATAGCTAATATCGGCATTCCGGGCTTAATTCTCATTATCATTCTGGCTCTGATTATTTTCGGGCCCAGGAAGCTGCCGGAAATCGGTAAGGCTGCCGGCCAAACATTAAATGAATTTAAGCAATCAGCCAGTGATTTGATCAGTGATGGTGACGAAGATAACTTGGCGAACAAGAAAAAGGAAAAGCCATAAAATGACCAAAGATAAAGTGGAACTTCTTCTTTCGGTGGGGGTATTACAGCCCGATAATGCGTGATAAAAATACACTAGAAGAGAGGAAACAAAACTCATCTTTTCTAGTGTATTTTTAAGAGCTATACAAAAAGTGCGTGTCACTACACTCATTATTATATGAAACGCGGCTTATAGCAAAAAACAAAATCCCTATAATTAAAGTTCAAGTGCCCTTAACCCCGCACCAATAACCCCTTGCTCATTACCCAACCTGCTAATGTCCATCTCATCCAGAATATGTTTCTGTTCTTCAATCAAATAACTAGCCAATTTTTCCCTTACTACATTTAGCAAATAAGGATTGTGCGTCGCAACACTTCCGCCAAAAACAATTTTATGCGGATCCAATAAGCTATGGATCATGTAAACGCCATGCGTAAGTGATGATGCCATTTCATCAATTAGCTGTTTTACTTTAGCATCGCCACTATAAAATGCTGAAAAGAGTTCCTTCGCTGTTAAGGAATCATCCCCATATTCTTCTCTCGCACGGGCCTGTACAGCAGGACCCGAGGCAGTCCATTCAAGTCGCTCCAAATGTTTACCCCGATCCCCCGCATATACCGGAACTAAACCAATTTCACCAGCAAAGCCCGCCCCGCGAATAAATTGCCCTCCCTGAATAATCGCACAAGCAATTCCTGTACTTATGGTTATGTAAACGAATAATTCCTTTTCCCCTAGACCTGCTTCCTTCCACTCGGCAAATGCCGCCATGTAGACATCATTATCGATGACAACCCTATCAATCTGCAGCGCTTCTTGTATTCGATTGACAAATCGGAAATTACTCCATGGCAAATTATTTTGAAAAACAGCAATACCGTTTTCCCGGTCAACTTTTCCGGGAATTCCTGCACCAATCCCATAAATTTCATTAGCCGGAATACTGGAATGATTTAAGAGAGCTTCCACAGATGTGATGACTTGTGAAAACATCCGCTCTTTGTCAGAAGGGTCGCTTTTTACTACTTCCTTTTGGATCAAATCCCCTTTTTCATTGACGATTCCGGAGGCAATTTTTGTTCCGCCGATATCGATTCCGATTGCATACTTCATCTAAATCCCTACCTTCATTTTTTCCAGAAATCAAAAGGGAGGGCAAACCAGACCTACCCCAAGGTTTTGCCCTTTTACCCATTTTCAAGTAAACTTCCGATTATAATTCCAAAGCAAAAACAGTAGTCCGGCAAGGCCGATTAATTGGGTGAACAACTCCATCCTGCCAACTGTCCGTTGTCCGTTAATAATTAAAAACATGCAAAAGAGAAAGAAGACAATTTTTAAGATCCGAAAGATATTATCCTTCATCTGAAAATTCCTCCCATATTATTTCACTTGGTGCCAATTTCACGCTATGTTTTTTACCATAACCATCGTAGACATCGGTGACTTGTTTTTCTGTTGAATTGTTAACTACTGCATATTTTTTAATTTCCGGGTATGCATGAACCTCGCAATGTATATTGGAAGCATACCAAATTTTAAATTGGTCCTCCTTATGTGCTGCATAAAACAATGCCCGCATCAGCAACCGTGTATTCTCATGACTGAAAGGAAGACCGGCGATATATACACCGCGACCTTTTCCAAATGGGGAACTGGAAAGATGGATTCCCCCGTCAGTGTACTCAATAATTTCCGTTTCATCACATAATGCATAGATGTTTTTCATACTTTCGCCAAAATCATACCCATTACTATCTTCTGCAATAAAATGGGAATCGACCGCTTCTGTAAAGTATTTATTTGTTGATAAACTGAAGCCTAATTCTTTATCGACGCCCAATACATTGGCAAGCTGGAAATAACGCCCTTCATGATGGCATGCGGTTGGTTCTCCAATACCGATAAAACCGCCGCCATTGTATACCCACTCTCTTATTTTTGCGGTCAATGCTTCATCAAGCCATCGCTCACCACCGGAGAAGGCAGTACCAGCGTCGCCCACATTAACGATGACATCCACATCCTCAGGAACGCCATGTTCGATCACATCATCAAAACGAATGAACGTAACATCTACAGCAGAACCGCTGAGTGCTTCCAAAACACCATGATACGAATAGGTTTGTTTGTACCATTTCCCATGTGCTACTGTGTGTGACTGCCACGTTCTCAGTTTGCCCCAGGCATTTAAGATAGCAACTTTGATTCCGGCATATGGCTTCACATCCTTGATTTTGCTGTAAATATCACGGAATTCATCCGTAATATGCTCGACATAATTAACAAAGTCAGGAAATTTGTAGGCTAAACTTACATATCCACCATAGCCAATCCGGTCAAGCGGCTTGCGCATCAGTGCTCTTCTGGCAGTCAGCCAATTTTCATTCGCTTCAATTACTGGGTTGTTACCTTCGTAAAACGTATCTGGGAAAAAGTAAGGCAAAAATCTTCCCTCTGTATATCTTACATTCGGGATGTCGGCGATCATTCGCAATGTTGTTCCATCGCCGACACTTCCGACAACCGCATCGATTCCTGTTTCCGCAAAATACTTACCATATGGCTCCGTTCCAATCCAGTTATCGCCTAAAAACATCATGGCTTCCTTGCCACTTTCGTGGACCGACTCCACCAGTTCCTTTACTTCCCGCGCAACAAATTGCTGAATAAAGTCCATATAATCCAAATAGGCATTTGATGGGACCCGAAACGTTGTATTGTAATAGCCTTGGTCAACAATATCTTCCGGTCTTAACCGATACCCTTTTTCTTGTTCAAATGCTTCCAATGCAGCTACAGATACACTTGCTCCATATCCAAACCAGTCCACAAATTTTTCTTTGCCTAAATGATTGAATACCAATGTAAAATGATAGAAAAAGGTGGTGAATCGGACGACATCTGTATCCGGGTTTTCCTTCAGCCATTTTTTTAAATAGGTTTTAATAAACTGATTCGAATGCGGCTGGCGGGCATCAAATGGAATTTCATGCGGTTTATCTCCCCAGTCATTCGTTATATGGTTGTACATTTGTGTCGGATCCCATTTCATATAGGCTAAAAACGAAACCGTATATTCGTGCCAAGGTACTGCATTTCGAATCAGCAGCAGATTCGCAGTTTTTTTGACCTCCCAATTATCCGTATCAACTACTTCCCCGGTTGTCCGGTCGATGACCTCCCACCAAACTTTAGGGTCATGTATATAATCAGGCTCGATTTGCTCGGTAAAATACCCGTTCATAAATGCGATTTCCAGTTCTGTATCCTTCGCGGTATTGTACTGTGACATCAGATACAGCTGCTGTACTTCTTCTGGATGCTGCTCGGCAAATTCATTGTGGCTGCGCGCCACAAAATAAGTTGTATATATTTTTGCATCCAGTTGTTTTATTTCATCGTCGAGTTTCGTTCCATCGCTGTCACGGAGTGCATCTGCTCCCCAGCGTTCCATCAGTTCTTTTGTTTCCTCCAAGAAGTTTTGCTCACTTGGCAGCGTAACTCTCCCTTTTGACTTCTTCATTTCCTGCACCTATCCTTTCACTCCTCCAACAGTCATACCTTGTGTCAACCGCTTTTGAACGATGATATATAAAATTAATGTAGGCATCATGACGATTACCATGCCGGCATATAACGGTCCGTAGTTAACTGCCGATCGTTCAGCAGCCATCAAGTTCAACAGCCCAACCGGGAGCGTTTGATTTCCCCCAGGCATTAGCGTCAGTGCCAAAATATATTCATTCCAAAACAACAGAAAGTTAAAGAGAATAACGATCACAATACTTGGTGTTGCCATTGGCAGCATAACCGAGAACATCGTCCGGTAATATCCCGCACCATCAATGCTTGCTGCTTCTTCAAAATCAGATGGCAATGTCTCAAAATAGCTGGATAAGAGATAGATTGTAAACGGCAGTGCTGTGGCAGCATAGATAAGGGCAAGCATAAATCGATTGTTTAAAAAGAAACCATCCCCCAATATACCTTTGATAACCGTATCCCAATCCAGCAGCATGAGAAAAATTGGTACCGCAATATAGCTGACATTAATAAACAGACCCGCTTTTACAAAGGAATTAAGAAAATTGCTCCCCTTAAATTTAAATCTGGATAGCACATATGCTGCGGGCAAAGCCACAACTAGCAAAATCAATAAAGCCAGGGCGGTAACAACTACGGAATTAAGCAAGTATTCCCCCATTTTTGCCGCCTGAAATGCTTCTATAAAATTTTCAAAATGAAAACCATCCGGCAGCGTCCAGGGACTCCCATAGAATTCCGAATTTCCCTTGACGGAAGCCATAAAAACCCATGCGACTGGCACAATAATCGAAATGGCCAAGGCAATTAAAGCAACATAAATAAACAGTTTAACAAGTGTATCTGTGCTGAGACCTTTTGATTTTTTCATGAAATAGTAGAACCTCCTTCCTTAATACTCCAGGACGTCGCGCTTTGTAATGCGACTAACAATGGCGGCAAGGACAAATGAGAAAAGGAAGACAACGACACCGATTGCCATGCCGTAACCATATGTCGAATTTCCATAAGCCTGATCGTACATATAAGACAGGAAGACTTCTGTTGACCCATCAGGCCCTCCGCCTGTCATCGCTTTAACGAGCAAGAAGCTCAAATTAATCGTACTGATAATAAAGAATGTTAATGTGGTACGCAGATTATTCCATATGAGCGGCAATGTAATACTAGTAAACTGTTTCATTTTACTTGCGCCCTCCAGTGAAGCCGCTTCATAGTAGCTTGCTGGAATACTAGCCATACTCGACATGTACATCACCATGTAATAACCAATTGCCTGCCAGATCAAAGCAGCCCCAACACTGAAGATAACGATATCCTGGTTGCCTAGCCACATCTGCTGCAAGCTTTCCAAACTGAATACATCAAGAATGCTGTTCAACAATCCGCTTGACGGGTCGTAAATAGCCGAAAAGATACCGGCAATTACGACTATCGATAGAATGTTAGGGACGTAGAATATAACCCGGAAAAAGTTTCCACCTCGCACATTCTCTTTTGTTAAAACAGCCGCAAAAAAGAGTGCAATAACCAGGGTTACAAGGGCTACGATCACGATTAGTAAAATGGAATTTTGAAATGAACGAATAAAGTTCATATCATTCCACAAAACTTTGAAATTATCAAAACCTACAAATTGCTGATGATTCGAAAACCCACCCCATTGATAAAGCGACATGCGGAAAACTTCGATTGTCGGTACCACCATAAAAAGAATCAGTAATAGTAATGCCGGCGCAATACATACGCCAATAAACAGATTCCTGGACTTCTTTTTACTCAAAAAACTTCACCTCTTTCTACAAAAGTGGATTTCTAGGCAGCAGCTGGCTCACTGCACCCTGCCAGACTGGCCGCTGGGTGCACCGGAGCTGATGATGACGGAATAAAACGGTGAGACATAACTTCTCACCGTTTAACTTTATCATCAGATATAAACACTAGAAACGGCTTAATTCATAGCTGGTCTTAGTTTGTCACTAGCTTCTTCAACGTTTTTTTGCCATTCCTTATAGGAAATATCACCGCTCATTAAACTATCAATTGAACCGTATAATGTATCTCCCATGTTGACTCCCGGAACAGGTTTAGTTGAAGCAAATGTCCCCATAGCCGGAAGTGCTCCTTCCTCCTCATAGATGCCATAGAAGGTTTGCTTTTGGCCATCCAATTGATCGGTCATACCATTAATTGGCTGTACTGCACCAGCTTCTAAGAACGCCTGAGCTGCATCATCTGAATACATGTACGTAATAAAATCCTTTGCGGCATCTTTATTTTCAGCAGCAGACGGAATCCACATTTGCTCAAAGAAGGTAAATGCGTACCGGTCTCCACCATCTTTAAATGCAGGAATCGGCATCATCCCCCATTCAAAGTTATCTGCTCTTGGGGCATCCTTCATTTCATCAACAACCCAGTTCCCATTCGGCATGAACAATGCTTTATTGTCCAAAATCATTTGCTGGTTTTTGGTAAAGTCATTTGGATTGGCGTTTGCAACTGTATTGGGATGCGTATAATCTGCTAACTTTTTAACCGTTTCAAATACCTGTGTTGCTTCTTTCGACTCCCAAACATCATCTTCATAGGTCATTGCAGAATTAAAAAATTCAGGACCACCGGAAGCATACAACATGGAACCAATGAATGTGTCAAAGTATCCGGTTGTCGGATACGTAAAGAGTGAAATCCCCTCTTCGGCAGCTTTATCACCCAATTCCCACATTTCATCCCAAGTCTGCGGAATTTCCCAGCCTTTTTCTTCAAATAATCCAGCATTATAGAACAATCCAGTCGGGCTATAAAACATCGGTGCCAAATACGTTTTGCCATCATCGTACGGATTGGTAGCAAGTGTATCGGTAAACCCATCCAGTAATTTATCCTCTACCTTTACATCTTCACCAGACACATCCATCCCGAGAACATCCGTAATATCTTCCAATCCGTTTTCCTTAATTAACGTTTCAGTAAGTGCTTCAGGTCTGCCAGTTGCCAGTAAAACAACATCCGGATACTCGCCTGCCTGCATATTTGGCCGGATTACTTCTTCAAGGTTCTTTTTAACGGTCAACTCAACCTTGACATTTTTATTAGCAGCTTCATAGGATTTAACGATCTCATCCCACATATCCGGACCATATGCCGATTCTAAAGCAGCAACATGTAAAGTCGTTTCCGATCCTGCTGCTCCATCAGCAGATTTCTTGGATCCGCTGTTATCCTTACCCGAACATGCAGCTAAACTAAGTGTTATCAAGATAATTGATATACCAAATAAAAGACTCTTCATCTTCATAATTGGGTGCCCCCTATTTTTAATTTTACTTTTCGTTTTTATCGTACACATCTTAAAACGCTTTCACAATAAACATCTTGTCGAGATTTTTATATATCTTGCTTTTTATGTCGAACACCAATAAAATAAAAGTTATGGGAAAAGTTTGCTAATTAAGGAGGGGTGAAAATGTCCTACGAGGTTTATAAAATGAAGGATTTTTCTACTAAAAAGATGCCTTTTAAACTTTTGTATGTTACACGGTCGGAATATGACAAAGGGTGGCACAGCACACAACATACCCATCACTTTACGGAACTTTTCTATATCGTAAAAGGGAAAGGGTCCTTTATACTGCCGGATCATGATATCCCGGTTAAAGAAAACGATTTGGTCATTATTAATCCAAACGTTGAGCATACGGAAAAGTCCAATCATCAGGATTCACTTGAATACATTGCATTGGGAATTGAAGGATTGTCTTTCTCGCTCCCGGAGGAAAAGGACTCACAAATGGGGTTGTATACGTATCAAGGTGATCGCGTGGATATTCTATTCTACCTTAACAAATTATTGGATGAAATTCAGCATAATCATGATGAATATGAAGTCATCTGCCAAAATATCATTGAAATACTCATTGTCAAATTGCGTCGCGGCAAAAAATTTACCATTGAAAAAACGCAGCCTAAAAACATCAATAAAGCAGTTGCTTTCATTAAGTATTATATCAATCAAAATTACCGTGATCCGATTACACTCGATACATTGGCCAAGGCAGGACATATTAATAAATATTATTTGGCCCATACCTTTAAAAAGGATATCGGAATTTCCCCCATCGAATATTTAAACCAGGTCAGAATCAGGGAATCGCAAATTCTGCTGGAGACAACCAATTATAATATTGCCCACATAGCTGAATTCATCGGCTTTTCTTCCCAATCCTTTTTTGCCCAGGCATTTAAACGCGCAACCGGGCAAACACCATCTAAATATCGGAAAAAAGCTGGGAAAGAGGTGGAAGGTAAATAGAACCTGCTAACTGGATCGGCTGCTTGTTTTGGGATCAGCGACCTTTTCGGTTTTGGTCGGTGAATTTCCGCTTTTGATCAGCAGTTTCTCCATTTCGATCAGCGCTTTTCCACTTTCGATCAGCGAATTTCCGCTTTCGATCAGCGGTTTCTCCATTTCGATCAGCGGTTTCCCGCTTTCGATCAGCGGTTTCTCCATTTCGATCAGCGAATTCCCACTTTTGATCGGCGACTTCCCACTTTCGATCAGCGGTTTCTCCATTTCGATCAGCAAATTCCCGCTTTCGATCAGCGACTTCCCGCTTTTGATCGGCAACTTCCTACTTTCGATCAGCGAATTCCCACTTTTGATCAGCGATTTCTCCATTTCGATCAGCGACTTCCCACTTTTGATCGGCGACTTCCCACTTTCGATCAGCGAATTCCCGCTTTTGATCAGCGATTTCTCCATTTCGATCAGCGACTTCCCACTTTTGATCGGCGACTTCCCACTTTCGATCAGCGAATTCCCGCTTTCGATAAAGGGACTTCTTCCTTTCTCCCTAACAGTCTACCAACAGGGAGGATAATTTTCCTCCCCGCTGATTTTTCATAAACGGGTAGTGAATACGCGTCTTGTTTTTACTTGCTCTCCCACTTTTCCTGCAAATACTCCGCGTCCTCCTGCAAGGTTGTGTACGCATGTTCTGAAATAGCTTCATTAATCTTTAGCTGCTGAAGCAATCCTGCAAACGTTCCCAAGTGTTTGATCATTTTATCTTTCATGCCGTGACTTTCATAATAATGTAAAGCCTGCAAATGCATGGTCAATGCGTGTGCAGCTTCTTCGCTTGCAATCTCATCATTTTCTAAAAATGCTTCGACAAGTATTTTCATCCCATCAGTCGTTAGCGAATGACTGCCGCGGACCAAGGTTATATCAGCCGCAACCGGCAGATGATCGGATGCAAGGGAGGAATACACCTGCACATTATTCACCTTCATTCTAGGTGAGGCTAAAATCATATCAATCCTTTTTTCAGGTGATGCAGCCGGGTAGGTATATCCATTACCACTTTCGGTCATTGCCCATGAATCGCTAAACCAAAGAAAAAGCGGTTGTAATTCATCAGCCTCAGCTGCAGCATTCATATCACCGACCAAAATATTGTATTGATGCTCGCTCATTACCTTAAGCATGTCCTGCACTTGCATTTCACGAACACTTGGATCTCCCCGGTAATCCAGATGTGTTACATAAAACCATACATTTGCACCATTGATATTTATTTGTGCTTCCAGGAATCCTGGTGCAAGTTTTGGTTCCGGATCAGGGTCTTGTGTAGATAATCTCGTTATATTGCGATTTGCCGCACTTACAATTGGATATTTGCTCAAAATTGCCACACCGTATTGTCTCCGTGGCTCACCGGCACTCGCTGGATCAAAGTCATAAATCGGTGCAAAGAAATATTCCATGTCCAATTTTTCTGCCAATAGCTTTATAGTATTCTCGTTATTGCTCCTGTCACCCCAATGCACATCAACTTCCTGCAGGCCAATAACTTCTGCATCCATATCTCGGATCGTTGCCGCGATTCGATCAAGATCATACTTTCCATCCGTCCCAATCCCGGCATGCAAATTGTACGTTGCCACCGTGGCTGTAAGCTCCCTGCCTTCTTGTGTGTCATTTTTGGCAAACACCGTATTCAGCGGTAATAGCAACAGCATAAAAATAAGTACGAACGCCCATTTTTTCATCCAAAGCACCTCCCGTAATAATTGTCAGACAACGAGTTCCTGGCTTTACTGTTGATGTTCCTAGCTTTACTGTTGATGTTCCTAGCTTTACTGTTGATGTTCCTAGCTTTACTGTTGATGTTCCTAGCTTTACTGTTGATGTTCCTAGCTTTACTGTTGATGTTCCTAGCTTTACTGTTGATGTTCCTAGCTTTACTGTTGATGTTCCTAGCTTTACTGTTGATGTTCCTAGCTTTACTGTTGATGTTCCTAGCTTTACTGTTGATGTTCCTAGCTTTACTGTTGATGTTCGCGTTTCCCGTAACCGGAAACGCGAACATCGATAGCGTAAAAAGCGCTAAATGTGTTATCACCCTTTTAAAAAGGTCTATTGCCACTTCCCAATCAAATACGCTGCATCCGTGTTAAGCGTCTGATAGGTATCTTCGTCGATAATTCCATTATCTTTTTGCTTGTTCAGCAACAACATGAAGCCCTCCATATGTTTTAGCACTTTCTCCGCATTATTTTTTTCCTCAAAGCGATGTACCGCAGTTAAATGGACGTTCAACCGATGTGTGGAATCTTCCGTTAATTCACCCTTGTCCTTAAGTTTTGTGACAAGTGTTTGCAGTGTTTCGGCATTCCACGCATACATCGCATCCGCTGTTTTCTGTGCTACTGCTTGGCGAATTGGATTCGTAGACGGTGTCACATCTGTTGGATGAACACGGTTCGTGAGTAAAATGGTTATCGAATTTTGTGATGGGCTGACTACTATAGACGTCCCGGTGAACCCTGTGTGACCCATTGTTGTTGGCTCAGCTAAGCCGCTCATAAACCAGTCCTGATTTAGCTCCCACCCCAAGCCATGGTCATCTCCAGGAAATTCCGGAATATGGTTTTTCGTAATTAAGTCTACTGTTTCCTTATTCAAAATACGAATACCTTGATAGATTCCCTTATTTAACATCATTTGCCCGAAAACAGCCATATCATTTGCGGTTGAAAACACACCTGCATGTCCAGCAACACCGTCAAGGACAAGCGCATTGCCGTCATGAACAACACCACGGACCATTCCCCTGCCAGGAACGTACGCTGTCGCAGCTATACGGTCGATTAAAGATGCTGGCGGATTATACATCGTGTCCGTCATACCAAGCGGTTCCGTAATATTTTCCGCGACATATTCATCCAGACGTTGGCCAGACCACTTTTCAACCAGGGCTCCCAAAGTAATCAGGTTTAGATCACTGTACTCGTAATGGGTACCCGGTTCGTTCTTCAATGGATAGGTTAAAACAATATCAATTGCTTCCTCCCGGTTATCGGTCATGTTATAAAGCGGAATCCATGCCGTGAATCCGGAAGTATGTGTCATAAGCTGACGAATTGTCACATCTTCCTTCCCGTTTTCCGCAAACGCCGGTATATGCTCCGCGACAGGATCATCAAGTTCAAATTTTCCTTCCTCGTACAACTGCATGGCAGCAGTCGTGGTAAACAGTTTACTAATAGAAGCTAAATCAAAAATGGTATCACTTTCCATCTTCACTGGGTTCTCAACTTCCGTAAAATCCAAGTCAGCATAGCGAAGTGCGTAGCCGTATGCTTTTTGCTTCACTATTTTTCCATCCCGGGCAACAAGTACAACTGCTCCCGGCATTTCCTTATTCGCCATTGCCTCTGCGATTTCATCATCAATATCGGATAGGGGCTGCTCAAGCATTTGTACACTTACGGGATCACCTGGTACAAGCTCCGCTGCCTTTGCAAATGTTTTGCCGTTTTGCTGGGAAAACACGGCAAAAAATAGGATCATACCAAATACAATTGTTAAAAGACTTTTATTTTTCAACGGTTTCGCCTCCCTTGTATAAATAGAACCCCCTCTTCTAACTCTAACGAAAAGAGGGGGTTGCTTAATTAAATCTAGATGAAGGTTCTCTCTTTTTTAATGGCTCAATTCTATCCATCAATCTCCCATTCCGCTATTACAAAGTCAGCATAATCATGAAGGGCATTGGCAGCATCCTCTGAAATCAATCCATTTTCCAACTGTTTGTTTAGTAAGGTCTTAAACCCATTCATGTGCTTCACAACCTTCTCATTTGCACCTTGTTCTGCAAACTGCCCTACTGCTGTTAAGTGAAGGTTTAAAGCGTGTACAGAATCAGGATCCGTTATCTCCTCGTTATCTGCAAAATAAGAAACTAGCATTTTTAATCCAGGTGCACTTATATCGTTCAATAAAACATCTGTATCCGTTGCAGTCTGATTGGAATCCGTTTCCGAAGCAGTTGTAAACACAAGCTCTGCAGGTTGATCACCTTTTTCTTTCGGAATCTCCACATATACAGGTACGGTTACAGTCTCTCCAGCTTTTACTTCAATAACGTTGTGCTGCAGCTGCGTTTTCCAACCAGCATCCGTTTCCGCTTGAAGTCGGATAAGGTCCGTCGCCTCACCTGTGTTAGTTACGTTAAAATGATGAACAGCTACACGGCCTGGGGTCGTACGTTCATCTCTACTATTCTTAACGGTTACACCACGAGCATAGTCTCCCGCACCATCCATATGACGTACAGCGACCCGATACGATAGTGCACCTTCCTCGTCATATTTTTTATCCAAAATATAGAAATGCAACCGGTTATACTCATCTTTATACTCACTAACGACACCCTCGCTGGTCCCGGCCTTAAATAAAGCATCAGCTAACTGGCGGTAATCCCCTTTGGAGTACATTGCCTCTGTTCCATCTGGACGGGTAAAATCAACCTTATTAATATCATCCCGATGTGAATCTACTACCCATATATTTGGTGCACTTTCTTCATCTTTCGTTTTGGCCAGCAAAACACCGGAATCAGGGGTAAAGGAATCGAATCCAACACGATCGACAACCTCTACCGTGTAGTTGTCATACCACTTTTCCCCACGTTGCATATCCGCACGCCAATCATCTTCAAGTGAATTTGCCGGCGTTAAATCTTCCATCGTAATGTTAATACCAGACAGCCCAGTTCGGCCAAACTCACTTCCGGTTGGGATTTCCCGTGCCAGAATATCCGCGAACACTGGTCCAGTTTCATCAAGTTCATCACGATCAATCTTCAGGTACTGATCCTCTGATAAAAATCCCTGTTTTATCTTGTTACGTAACATATGATGGGAAGGAGCAGAACCGCCCAATGTTGGCATAACCATCCAGCGGGTGTGCGGTCCCCCTGGCCCATTGAAACTGCCGCGGCTCATTAATTCCCAGGGACCTGAATAAGAACGGGATACCGGCTCTCCATAAGGATTATTATAGTTATCTAGCAAACTCATAATATGGCCAAACTCGTGGGCGAACGTACCCATCCCATCATTTTCACCTTGAACGGAAATACCATTTCGTATGTCGGCACTGGACCAAATACTTTTCCCTGCTAACCAAGATGTCCAGTCAACATAACGGGTATTTGTCCAATTAGGCAAATCGCCAAGCTCGGCTTCGGGTCCATATTCATCGGTTACTGCCTCAGGATTCAGGAATTTCATTTCCCCAAATTCCTGCCAAACCCCTGATTCGTCGTAACCTGCATGTAAGACAAATGTGAAATCATATTCTTCACTAGCCGCCTCTATATCTGCCTCTGCCTTACTCATAGCCTCTGATCGTAAATCTTTGGCCTCATACCCTGGAGGCATATTCTCATGTTGCCCATGTCCCCTGCTTAGTCCATACTGAAACTCTTTTCCATCCATTCGATAAGGGCCAAAAGCGTCTATTTCCACCGCCCATTCACCAAAAGAGTTTTCCCGCCAAAATTCGTTGATCGAGTGAAAATTGTTAAGGGCTTGAGGCTCCATTAAGAAATCCTCCCAAAACTCCGGAACATCTTCTCTAGGTATTGCTCCAATTCCGATCGGATTTCCTGCAACCTCCGTACCTTCTTCCTGACTTAAAATAAAATCACGATCCTGAAAATCCACAACCACTAACGCACCTTTAAGAACTCTTTCCGGCTCAATATCTGTTTCATTCCAGTCAATGCCAGGAACCGGCTGATAATCCTCCCATGTCATATCCTCTGGAAGTTCAAAGTTTTCGGGATCAATCGGCTTAGGAAAGGCGGGCAAACCAGACTGGGCCGCATAAACCGGTGTCGACAGCAACATTATTAGTAGAATCATTAAATAGATCGATCGCTTAAGTAGTTTCATTATGTTATGCTCCTTTCCGTTTCAGGCGTAATAGAATAAAAGAGAGAGGAATTTCCCCCTCTCATCACCATTACTTTTCCTCTCCGGTTGTTTGCATACCCTGAAACGTCCATTCCAGTTGCAATGAATCTCCTTGGAACTGGTTTTGATCCTCGCCGTTATCCACAAAATTAAACTTCACAACAAGATCATCCAGGGAACCTGCTGGCAGCCCCTTTTCTCCTAGGTCCGGATAAAAAATATGTTCGTTAATCGCTTCTGGACTCATGTTTTTCAGCTGATCCAGTGTTGTTTTAAAAATAACCTCATCAAGCTTGTCCGCATTATATAAAAATTCCACTTCAATATGTTTTCCAAAATCCTCTGTATTGTCCCCTTTAGCATCCGTAACATTGTAATTCGTATCCAATGTCACTTTTTCGATATCCAATGTTCCATTATTTTGCAACTCAAAGTCACGGATAATCGAATCACCCGGTTTTAAATTTTCCACTTCGATCAGCGCTGTTGGCTCCACTGCCAGGTCAAGCGTACCAGCTGCAAACGTGTTATTCGTTGTCTCGCTTGAACTGAAATACGCATATGTCCCTCCCCCGATCAATGTTAACCCAAGTGCCGCTGACATCATTCCCATACCTAATTGTTTTTTCAAACCCATCTGTAATTCCTCCCAAAATATTAGTTGTTCGTTTCTGGATCTTCTTCTACATTTGTTTTACTGGCTGATGAGTCAGGATTTTCATTTGTTTCCTCAGCCTTTTCTTGTTCTGGAGCATCCGTCTCTTCAGATAGATTACGAGGCTCTTTTGTTGCATTATCCTTCTCATCTCGGCGTTCCTGATTTTTTGTCACCTGCTGGTTATCTTTTTTGTCCACTGTTTCCTCTTGACTTTCTTTTGGTTCATCAACTTTGTTATCAGTTGATTCCGTGGTTTGCTGCTCAGTCGGGTCTCCGCCGTTAACTTCGGCTTTCATCTGCAATTTTTCATCATATGACGCTGTATCCGTGAAGTAAGCATTGGTTGGAGAGGTTAGTACATGGACAATCAGGAACGTCAAATACACAATGGTGAGGCTTCGTAACCAAATCCTGCTTTTTCTCTTGGTGATGCTTTTTCGCTGGTCAGGCATTTTCATCTTCCTTTGACATGCATTAAGATTAGCTACAAAACGTGAAGCATTTACAATATCATACGTTCTTTACCATTTCGTCATCTTTCTCGACCTCCAATCACAAAATGTGTTAAAAAATACACTCCTTTCCAAAAAATTTTTACTTCTTCTTTGGATGTGTAAAAACCTTTTATGTACATCATTTCTACTTGAAGTATAATAGAATTCATTTGCAAATGGTGTCGAATAATGTCGTATAAATCTGATTATTTAAAAAATGAATAGTTAGCACTAGCATAAACGTGAGGCTATGGGTGAAAAGGTTGTGTAAAACAGTTAATATCAAGCGGTTACAGGGTTTCTGGACTAGTCTATAAGTGGGAAGCATATTTTTGTACAGTGGAATTTGCAGCTAATGTTTTGTTCCCTCCTTGGTCGCGCTCCGGTCGATGGTCGAGCTTCTCCAGTCGATACCTCTAGTAAAAAGCAAAAAAAGAGAAGTTACGCGATAGACGTTTTAGCCTTCTCGTAACTTCGCTACCAGCGTTCCAATTCTATTTAGACTAATGCCGGGCAACTCTTAATTCCTTCACTTCTACTTTGCAATTAATTCTTCTGTATCCATTTCTTAATCAACGTTTCCGTGCTTGACAAATTTCCTCGCTTTTTCCTGGTCTTCAAAATGCTTCACTGTTTTCATATGAAGTTTCAACACCTGCGCTATCGTATCATTGGAGAATTCATCTTCTTCATATTGTTCAACAGAAGGGTTTCTTATCTCTTTAACAGTCTAATTCTTAGCATACCTGTCTCTTTGTTTGTCCCAAAGAATTTATACAACTATTTTACATCCCCCTTGTGACAGGTCGTAACCTGCCACAAAGGGTTGTCATATTCGTAAAACGGCAAAACCTATTGCCATGCTGCAATTAATTCGTCGGCCTGAATCTGCAAACTATTGAACGCTTCATTAGAAATCAATTCATTCTCTTTTTGATAATCAAGCAAATCTTTAAAACCTTCCTCCATGTGTTTAACTACTTTTTCTGCTGCTTCTTGATCTTCGTAATGACTCACCGCAGTCAAATGAAGCATTAAAGCGTGAGGGGCCTCTGTGTTTGCGAATGCTCCTTCTTCTGCAAATTGCTCAACAAACGTCTTGAGAGCGTCTGCACGAGAAGGAAGTTCACCTTCTTTTTGGTTATACGAAAGTTTCACTGTATGTGATTCCCCAAGTGAACCGGACACGTCTATTTCAATTTTTGTATAGGGTTGCATAGTTAAAACATCTATATTATCGTCTTTACTAAGAACCGAAAAACTAGTTTTCCCTAGTTCAAGTGTTATCTTTTCTTGCTCCTTTGTCGGATCAGATACAGAAACTGTTAGTTCATCTCCTTCTTCATTTATGATCACCGACGCAGGATCATACGAACGAATAAAATTGATTTGATTAGGGCCAGATTCAAAAAAGTTTGCCGCTGTCAAATCAAGTTGTGTTTCCTTAACTGCCTGAATCCGATTGGTATTACTCAAGATTTGAATGTCCGGATCATTTTGGTACTGCTCCGTTTCATCTACATTCTTATTTGGAAGTAGAACGTAGGAATAGTTATCATCCACTGGATCGATACCGTGTTCAATTGCAAGTGATAAAAAGTTGCGCGTACTTGGTGTATAGGTAGCATATTCTGGCAACTCATTTATAAAGGACCATGCATGTGTGCTGGATTCTCTTTTTCCGATAACGTTTGATCCATCCGGAAAAAAGTAGCCGATATCCGAATTTTTAGTGTTCCCCTCTAAGTGAGCCCAATCGACGTTTTCCATTGTTTCCGACCAACCTAAATGAGATGGTTTAGCTTCTCCGTTGACGGTTAATGTATTATCGCCCTCTTCGTTGATTTTACGATTTTCTACGATTGTTTCTACCTGTGATCCAGATTCACTCGTTATTCCAGCTCCAAGAGCAACGATTTCATCGTCAAACATAAACCAGGACTTTTGACCACTCAAGCTGGACGCCTGTCCACTGGTGGTTTCTAAATCCGGGTCCAGTTTCATCCCGGCAACGCCGTAAAGATCATCCATCGATGCCCCGCCAGCCCATGACTGGTCTGTTGTTTCACCTTGTCGTGTTTGTCCATCAGATGTCGTTCCCGGTAAACGGTAATGATCAACGTTCGGCCAAAAGTTGTCATTAAATTGTGCCAAGTCGCCGTTGTACAAATACGTCATCCCTTGACCCGTATACCATGCCCTCAGGTTTTCATCGTTACCCGTCTCGTAGTTTCGAATACGCTCGGAGCTCATACTAATCCCAAAGGCGAATCCCGGACGGCGATGAATGATACGGTCCATCGCCGGAAATTGTTTATGCAAGGTTAAATCTGGTTTAGGTTCAACACTACTATCGTTTAACAATGTATTGACAGCGAGAATGTCTCCGAGTTCCATCCCTTCGTAGTTCAATCTATCGTTTTCTTCAATCCATGATTTAACCATACTGTTGATATAATCGGCTTTTTCAGGTGGTGCTATTTGGGACAGTCGGAGAAAAATTGCAGCCAAATCACTCCCCACGATGTTATCTTGCTGAATTTCCCTCGATATTGCCCTTCCTCGAACCATATCCATCATGAGCCCGTTATAAACAAGAGGTTCATAAGATTCTTTTACCCATTTATAAACATTTTCTAAGTTCGGATCTGTGACTTCCCAAGAGGAATTGCCCAACAAGTACAGAGCATCAACTAAGTGGTCTATCAGCACATACCCATAACTCCCCGTATAGGCAACATTGCCGTGCTGAATAAATGAACCGTCTTTATAAAATCCGTCCCCTCCCGTTGAATAAAGAAACACTTTACTTAATGCGTCTCGTCCTTGAGCGATTTTGTCTGGATTTTTACCGATTACACCTCTAAGCGCAACGGCTAACGCCTTGTCCACACGGTTAGCACCAGTTTCTTCAAGATTCCCGTTTCCTCTCCTAGTCGGATCCGGAACGAAATGATCGATAGTGTTCATGTAATTGGTTTTCTGAGTTTCTGTCAACTCATCGTAGAGTAAGACGACAAGATCATTTAACAATAAAGGTAGTCCTATTTGCCACTGCCACCAGTTGCCAATCTGATTGGTATTTTCGTTGTATTTTTCTGTATAAACCCATTCCATTCCCATAATTATGTCATCCAATAAACGCTCGTCATGGTAAAGTTCTGATCCTTTTATCGAATATGCCAGAGCCATTTGCTTTAAACGAGTGTACGAAGCTTGCATGTTGAAAGGATAATTATGGGCACTTTCGGGAACATCAAGGTCTTCCCACAGGCGCTCCGTTTCTGGATCAGTATCCATACTCGTCCAATAGTCAGTGGCCTCCTCGTTAATCGCTTCTATCTTCGCTTGTATATCAGGGTCTGCTAAATCCAAGTCCTTTCCACCCGTTAATTTATTAAACCATTGGGATCGCATTTGTTCGAAATCGTCGGGCGCTTCCGCTGATACTTGACTCTCATTGATACTGTCAAATGTCGATGTGACTAGGAAAATAATAAACAACAAGGGGACTAATTTCGATATTTTTTTGATCAACGTCACCTTCTCCTCTCTTTGTTAGATTTGTTTAAATACCTTGTGTCGAGCCATCGCACTTGCTACGAAAGGGGCACCCTACTTATAAAACTATGGCGTGCTTTCAACTTTAAAGTTTGCGGTTATTGGTAAATAATCTGAATTGGAGGTTGGAATGACCTCAAAGGCTAAGCGCAACTTATTCGTTGTAACAGCAGGAAAGGAAATTGGTCAATCTCCATGGCGGATGGTACGCCGCCCTATAACCGTTGCCCATTTGCTTCCATCCCAAAATTAAATTTCATATTTCTGGAAACGGTTGCCAACCCTTTTATACTCCCGTTATAGTCTGGTTAACAGTCATCCTCTTTGGAAAGTCAATACCTAACCATGCAGATGTAACACCTACACCGGACACCCATCTGGTAGTTAAATTACAGTCAACTGCTTATGTTAAGACCCCCCGTGGTAGATTAATTACTATGGGGGTCGTTTTACACTAAGCTATTGCCATTTCTTAATCAACATTTCTGTGCTTAACTTAAGTACGTCATAAGCCTTTTCGGAAATCCATTGTTTTTCTCTATGCTGATCAAGCAATTTTTCAAACCCTTTTAAGTGCTTAAGTATTTTCTCCACTTTTTCTTGGTCTTCGAAACGCTTCACTGCATTCATATGAAGTTTTAACATGTGCGCTGTATTATCACCGGAGAACTCTCCACCTTCTTCATACTGTTCCACAAGCTTTTTTAAATCGGTAGCATTTTCTACCGGTGCTGTCGCATCCTCTACGGGAATTTCATGATGATATTCGTCAATCCATTCTTTTTTAGCAAAATCACGACCTTTTATTACAACTTTATCATCATAAACCTGGACGTATAAGCCCTGGCTTCCAGCATGATCGATGATGATTTCATTCCCATGTCCGTCTAGCCCATAGGTATTGTACACACTTCCCGACGTTGCCATTTGAACCTCTCACGACTGAAGTCGCGAGATTCCTAAGTACGGAAACCTATTGGCTTCTAATGGATTAGGCTATCCCCGCAGTTCCTGCGGTTAATCGCAATGCTTCATTGCGAAGATTAATACTTGCGTTAAGGTCACGATGATGATGACACTTGCAAATCGGGCATGTCCATTCACGCAGCGCAAGATCCTTAACATCTTTATGTTGATGACCACAATTGGAACACAATTGGCTGGAAGCAAAGTTTTTCGCCACGGTGACCACTTGCTTTCCATACCACGTTGCTTTGTACTCCACCATCACTCTGAATTGTGCCCATGATACTTCGCTTATGGCCTTTGCCAGACGACCATTTTGAAGCATATTCTTGACAGCTAAATCTTCCATCCCAATGATATCGTGGTTTTTGACAAGATGGGTGGAGATTTTATGTAACATATCTTTCCTTGCATTCGTGATTTTTTCGTGGGTTTTGGCGATTTTCACTCGTTGTTTATGCCAATTAGAAGAATCGACTTTTCTTCTTGATAAGACCCGTTGAGCTCTAGCCAATTTTTCTTCCAGTCTACGAAAAAACGTTGGATTTTCGTAGACAGTCCCATCTGACAGTGTAGCGAAATCCTTTAACCCTACATCGACGCCTACGGATGAACCTGTTTTTGGCAATGGTAGCACGTCTACTTCTGCAAGAATGGAAACAAAGTATTTCCCACTAGGATTCCGTCTAATCGTGGCGTTTATGATTCTCCCATGAACTTCCCGACTTTTCGCAAAGCGTACAAGCCCAAGTTTTGGGAGTTTCAGATGTTTGTCTCGTATAGCAATATTTCCATTCACATGCTTCGTTGTATAGGACTGAACTGGATTCTTTTTAGATTTAAAGCATGGCTCATTATTTTGCTTTTTGTAATACCTTTTATAGGCATCATTCACGATTTCAACTGACTTTTGCAGGGCTATACTATCTACTTCTTTCAGGAATGCATAATGCGCTTTCAAATCACGAATGGCTTTGATGGACTTGTTTTTGTCGAAGAATTTCCCTCTCCAATTATTTTGAGGGAGTTGTCCTTTTTGAACCATTTCATGAACGGTGTGCCAATAAGCATCCTGTTCTTTTTGTTTGCCCACGAAAAAATTGTAAACAAAACGGCAACAACCTATCGTTTTCGCAATGAGGACTTCTTGTTTTTTGGTCGGATAGATTCTGAACTTATAAGCTTTCTTCACCAACAATGGAATGCTCACCTCGCTTTCTGGTTTTGAATATACTGTCGAATCTGTGCTTCTGTTTGCTCGCTAACCGTTGCCACAAAGTAAGAGGGGTTCCAAAGATGACCACCCCAAAGTTTCCTTTTTAATTCAGGGAACTCTTTAAATAGTAATCTAGCTGAAACACCCTTTACTGTTTTGATCATCGTTGGGATAGAATGTTGTGGCGTACAATCCACCAATAGATGCATATGGTCATGGTCACTCTCCATCTCCACAATGGTAAAACCGTTATCCGCAGCAATTTGATGTAGCAATTCCTTTAATCTTGTATCTATATCGCCTGTTAATACGTTATGACGATATTTTACACACCATACAAGATGATATTGAATAGTGTACACATATCCCCTGCCATATCAGCCACCTCACATGTATTGTACCATATGTTAGTGCGTTTTATGATAGGAATTATGATTAAACAAGAACATTATGCATCTTTTTATATTACAAATGTTGAATCGTTAACGTGACATGAAGTCACGCCCGATTCGAAGCCGATTCATCTCATGATTGAAATCACGAGTGTTCTCGGCTAATGCATAAAATCCATCTTTCACAAACAAGCCAGGTATATGCAATTCATGATGTGTATGGCCAGAGAAAAAAATCACTTGCGGATATTGGGAAAGAATCTCCCTTAGTTGCTTATCCTGTAAGATACCACGTTGATAATACTCAATATCCGTTCCTGTAAACGAATATGGCAATGGATTGTGCAGATAGACAAAAATTGGTTTGGTCGAATCATCGTGTTTCTCAAGCGTTTGTTCCAACCATTGCAGCGGCTCCTCACTCATAAACTTTTTCTCCGTCTGCCAGAACTTGAAATTCGACTGTTCCATAGGTCTGCGAACCGTTTGCACTTATTTCATCGTCAACTCCTATATCGGAGATGAATCTGGAGGCATTACCACCGAGGTAATAGGAAACCTTTGATGGCGCATGTACACCTAAACCTTTATCATACGTAACACCATTTAATGTTAAGATATTACCATCGCCTTCGCCAGATTCGCCATTACTGCTATCAAGTTCCACAGGGCCCCAACCATTTTCGGCTTTAATTGGTTCCAAATCACTCAGCCACGAAGACGTTGTTGGGGGATCGCTTAACTTGTCAGTGCGAGAACTATCTTTCGTATCCTTAGCTGCATGGGAAATCGCTGCATTCAAGGTGATCCCACATAGCAGCATGAATGTTAACGCAAATGATAGAATGATAATTTTATTTATATTCTTTGCTCCCATTACTGATCCCTCCATTAAATCTTGTATACCCTCTTATACACCTTAACTTATAATTATTGGGATATTCTAGCAACTCTTATATCTTGAAACAAATTTAACCAAGTACGAATTAATCTATCATTTTTCCCCGCCAGTTGCCTGCTCCGCATTAAACGTCCACTCAAGCTCCAGCGCGTCTCCCTGAAATTCGTTTTGGTCCTCCCCATTATCGACAAAATTAAATTTGACAACCAAATCATCGAGATCACCGGATTGCAGTCCTTTTTCGCCAAGGGTTGGATAGAAAATATGCTTATTGACAGCTTCTGGAGTCATCTCCTTCAATTCAGCAAGGGTTGTCTTGTAGATGACCTCGTCAAGCTTGTCCGCATTATATAAAAATTCAACCTCGATATGTTTCCCGAAATCATCTGTATTGTCGCCCTTCGCATCCACAATCTTATAATCCGTTTCCAAAAAAACTTTTTCAATGTCCAGTGAACCATTATTTTGCAGTTCAAAATCCCGAATGACATAATCACCAGGTTTCAGACCCTCAACATCGATAATGGTAGTAGGCTCAACGGACAAATCCAGTGTACCGGCAGCAAATGTATTGTTTGTCTGCTCACTGTCACTGAAATACGCATATGTTCCACCACCAATTAACGCTATACCTAATGCCGCCGACATGATTCCTATACCCAATTGCTTTTTAATTCCCATCCAAAATCCTCCTTCATATTTTGTGCTATGTTAGTAGATTTGCTAATCCCTGTTGCCGATCATGATTGCCAGGCTAAAGGCAACGCATGATGCGTTACCTATTGCCATTTGCAATCAAGCTGTTGGTACCAGACACAAGACCCTCATAGGCTTCATCTGTTATCAGCTCTTTTTCTTGTTGATGGTCAAGCAGCAGTTTAAACCCTTTCAAGTGTTTCACGATCTTTTCTGCTTGCTCTTTTTGTTCAAATCGTTTAACTGCGGTTAGATGCATTTTTAAAGCATGTACGGTGCTATCGTTTGCAAACGCGCCAGATTCATCATATTGATCAACTAATGTACGCAAGTCAGCCACACTTGATACCGGAGCTACCTGTTCGATCCGGAGATTATCCAACATGAACGTGCCTTCCCCAGTATCCATATTGACCGACGTTCCATCACTAAAGAGGCCAATATACGTTTGTCCATTTTCCGAGCCGGTAATCGTAAACTCCGCTGTTTTCGTATCGGTAGATGAAGGAAGTAGTTCATTTGCTGTTAATCCTTTTGCATCACCGATATTTCGAACATCAATCGCTTGATTACCAGCGATAAACCGGTAGGAATCGGCAGTTGTTTGATAGTCAAAGCTCACCTTGTACGTTACCCTCGGTTCAAAGTGAAAATGCTGCGGAATTGTCCGATATACCAATCCACTGTTTCCGGTATTCACCTTCAGGGACCAGTTTCCATCAAGTACATCATCCACTGCCTTTTTACCCGCCCATCCTTTTTGCGTATACGGAGCATGAAGCTCGGCCAGATGGATTCGATTATCCTCGACACCCTCTGTGTTACCGATAACAAATGGGTAAATTCCTTGGGCGACTGTTTCAAAATCCTGTTCAAACACACTTGGTGAGATATAATTATTTAGTGACTTTTGCACGATTCGGATGTCATCAAATTTTGTATTTCCTTCTCCCGCTTCACGGCTAAGCGTTAATTTCGCTGTGTCACTTTCAGCGGTAAAGCTTACTTGCATTCGTTGCATTTTGCTGTTATATCCATCATTTGTTGCATGCGAATCAGCTTTGACATAGTTCTTTTGCAGGCTGCGTAATGTATAATTGTTTACATCCTTGACACCGCCTGTAACAGCAATTGAAGCTTTTTCATCACTGTTGTTTTCCACATATACCTCCGCTACATAATCCTTGCCTGGTTCCAGGTCGGTAAATGTCCTCGTTACGCTCGTCTGCTTTGCTGGACTGGCAACATTTAAATAATAGTCACCACTGCTTAAATTCCGGGCATCACCTGTTTGATCGGTTCGGACAACACTTACTGCCTGCTTATCGCCCTTAACCTTCGTGAAGTCATCATCAACGGTTCCTGTATTAAACCCGGAATCATGGACATGGGCGCCTGTACTCCAATCATCAACCTTTTCACCATCATCTTCCCCGGTAACGACAATATAAGGAGTTGCTACTTCGGCGTTCAGTGTAATTTGATTATCTACTACGTCAACCTCTTGCATATCGGTTCTGCCTTGATCCGTTAGCTTGTAGACCTTCAGACTAGTAATACCTTCGTATTCATCTGGAAGTGTCCACGTTGATTTTCCACCATCCAAATTCCAGTGATATAGTTTACTAGAATCAGGTGTAGGCGTTGCAAAGTCCTGTTCTACCCACGGAATCAGATACTTGTGTTCATCAAGTACGACATTATCGTTAAGCGTAATGATCCGTTCTCTTGAATCATCTTTTCTTGTGACGACAACCTGATCGCCGTTGCTTGGATCTTTTAACTTAATTTCCTTTTCCAGATTGGTTTTCGTTGGATCTCCATCTGTTGTTTCCCAATTGGTCACATAATATTTTTGCAAAAATTTCGTTGGCAGATTGGTATCAAATGTCATGCGGATAAAATGATCAAAATTCTTATCTGACTGCCATCCTTCAAAACCTGCTAATTCAAATCCGCCAAGTAATGGATGATCCGCAGTTCCTCCCGCTTCCGGCCAATTCAATACCCAGGAGTCTTTTTGCTGGTTGCTGATAAATCGCAGTACTTCGGAATTGATCCCCTTACTGGATGCTCCACCATAGTTTTTATCAGTAGCCCAATGCTGCCAAGTGGAATAGTTTGGAATAGACGTACCAAATTCAGTCGTCACTCTCCATCCTCTATCGATAAATTGTTCAGCAATTCGATCGGACTCCCATTGATCCTGATACCAAACGTCCAAGTAAACGAAGTCAAGTCCTGGCACGGCAGCTTTCAGTTTGTCCAGTCGTTCTGCTCGGGTCCCTGAATACAAATCTTTTAATTTATCAATCGTATATGACTGATCCAGCCAGCCCCATCCTTTATCATTTGGACCATCGATAAAATCCTCATTAAAGGCATCAGCTTCAGGATACGTTTCTTGCGCATTAATGTGGACACCAAATTCCGAATTGTATTTATGTCCTTCTTCAATTAAGGTATTTAAGTCTACAGCACCACCCATGCGCTCACCGACATCACCATAATCCGGATGTGCACTGTCATGCCCTTCATTAGCATACCCTTTCAATAAAACGGCTTGTCCTAACCCATCCGTTGCGAGCGCGACCTTTTTAACATTGTCCAGTGTTTTTAGGAATGGCTGCTGGGCCTGTGAGCCAAAATTCATCGCAATCCGCATACCGACGTTATTGTTCACATTTTCGGATCCCTTAATATCTTGCATGATATCCCGATAAGCAATCGCACCATCCTGCCAGTCCACTTTCTTGTCATCGTTCCTATCTTCCGTGATGACGATTTTTATCGTTGGTTTGCTGGACGATGGCTCCGGCATAAACTCCCGCTGGTAATAGAGAGAGCTAGACGCTATACCCATTGCCTTGTCACCATTAGCATTTTCGTAACGGTTAGCAATCAAGTTATGGTATCCATCTACTTCCGAACTGGACCATACCCCTGCACTCAAATCGTCTGTCGACAAGAAGGCGGTATAGTACCCCTTTGATGTTCCGATTTCTTTCATTGATGAATCAACCTTCACGTTTACGTCACCGGGTTTAGTAACGTCACCGCTGAGATTGGTTAATTTAGCTTTTGCACCTGTTTGCGAGGCATCTACCGAAATAAAATTCATATCGGCAAATTCAACCGTCTCAATTGCTGCATCCCCTTTGTTATTCATTTCCTCAAAGCTGTAAATGGCCTTATTATCATCCACTTTTAGCGAAACGGTAAAGGTAGCATCAAGATCCGCAAATTCATCTTTAACTTTTAACGTATAAACCGCTTCCCTATCACTAACCTTTTCAAAGCTTACTTCTGGATAGTAAAGCATATTATTTACTTTTAATCCATAAACAGGCGATTCCTGCCCATTCATGACGTGATCGCCAACATTATATTCGATAATGCGCGGGAATACCTCATCAATCGTGACATCCATATACTCCGAGCTTAACGTCTGTTCTATCGGCTCTTTATTTGGCGGCTCTGGTGGATTGTATTCCTTGATGCTTACATTAGAGATCGTAATGTTAGCAGCACCACGGCTCTTCTCGAATCCCAGCAACCCTGCTTTATCTACACCGCCTGCTTGAGTCCAGGAACCCATTTTCTCGTCATTAATGTACAAAGTTGCGGAATCATCAATAAACCTGACACGCAGATGATAGGTTTGATCCGCTTTTAATGGGGCACCTTTCGTCATCGAAGTCCATTTGTTTGCCGGGCCGAAGATTTCGTGGAAATACTGACTGTTCTGATCCCCTGTTCCCGCGTACGAATACGCTGAAGGATCTTGAACACGATAAATAACCCCAAAACGATTCAAGTCCGTATCCGATGTAATGTCCGCTTCAAAAATACCATTCTTGATTTTTTCCATATTTTTGTAAACTATTTTATTTTTCCCATTCGATGTAACACCAAACGTTGCGGATCCATCATCGTTATAGGTTAGCTTTCCGTCACCTTGAATAATTTCAAAGTCACCTTCTTCCAGGTTCTCGTCTGTGATTTCTCCTTGACTATTAGAGGATTCAGCAGTTTCTTGTGATTCCTCCCTTTTTTGTGTCGCTTTCGTTTTTGCCCTTGCATCCTGGTTACTAGCTTGTTTCTCAGTTTCTGACTTGTCATTGCGGTTTTTCTGTTGTTGTACGATTTCAGTTGTTTTGTCCCCGGCAGGTGCGTTTTGCTTCGATCCTTCTGCATGAACTGACGGTGAAAGATTCGTGAATGCAAAAGGAACCAATAGCAGAAATGCCAGTAACACTGTTAATGCTTTTCTAGAAAATTTTTTTGCCACTTGTCATGTTAACCTCCTTTTTTGATAGATGAAAAACGGATGGGCGAGTCGAGCATATCAACCTTTAAAAAATGGAGATATTTTTATACCCAGAATCTCCCTGTGTAAGGTGCGATAATACAAGTTAAGATTAACCCTGTTAAAACGCTTTCACAACAGAAATATTGTCATATTTTTTATGAATATTGCTTGTTGTTGGATTTTTTAATAAATTAGTGATATAGTACTAAGTAAAAAAACCCCAAAAAATGAGGGTTTGGGACATATTTACTATTTATTTGGATTACATAATTTAACAAGTTTTTCGATCCGGGTTCAAAATCGATTTTGTGTGTTCTCGATTGGTTTTGGGGTGCCCTCGATCGATTTCGCGGTGCCCTCGATTGATTTTGCGTAGTGCTGTTGCTCAAAACCGAATAAATTCTCAAAAAAGTGTTTTTCTCGTTTTCGAAATGGCTGATCGAACTATTAGGAGATGAAGAAGAAAGGAAAAGTGGAAATGATAAAGAGAAAACCTTGAATAAGCAGTCTTGATCAAATAAAAGGAATACAGATGTAGAGGCAATTATATTGTTTCCCCTTTTTAAACTTTTGTAAAATAAAATTGACAGTATAAAAAATAAATTTTATACTGTACTTAGAATAAGGTACCGAGTAGCGCTAACTACTCAGTACCGACAACTACACACTGCATGAAAAGCAGTTGGCCAACATAATTATGTTTTTATCTAGGTGGAGTAATCGCTGACCTTGGGATAGGGGGCGATTACTTTTTTTGATGAGATAAACGACAATAGTTACAATTAGAGTAAAAGTAGCTACAAGCGTTAAACTAAATTGCGCTACTAAACTTAATGCTTCGTATGTCGTCATCCTACCACCTTCCCTTCTTAAGTAGTTTCACGTGACTTAAGGAACAAGGAAAGATGGCCAACTGCCCACACACCTATGTAATTGCTTCATTCATTTTATCATAATTGCAAGAAAGCTACTAACACTTTTTTCATGAAAGGTTTATTTCAATATTATGGGCATTGGTTATCCATAAATTTCCTTAAAAACGCAAGAGGAGGTTTTTAGTGTAATTGAGATGCTGAAAGAAATTTGTATATCTTTAGCAGAAATTAAAGACTTTTTGCATTTCAAAAACCCTCGAATTATTAACGGAAAAAGAAGAGAAAGTGAAAAAGAAAATCGTGAAAATGCAGCGTACACAGCAAATTATTCAAAACAAGAAAAAGCAAATTGAGGAAGCATTACGATTGAATTTTGATTGGTTTACAATCGAAAAGATGGAAACAGAATGCTATGTATTAAGTGAAAATACTTTAAAACTGTTCCGATAAAGAATTTACAAGGTCAATTATGTCATTTATTAAATATACAAAGCAAGAAGAACTTGAAACTGGTTATCCTATTGGAGGTTTGATCCGTCAAGAGCAAGTAGATGCAGGAGATTATTGGAATTATTCGCATTTTTATATGCGTGTGGATCAACCTGATTTAGCAGAACCTTTTATCAAAAAAGCCGGAAAATATGTGATTGCCTATCATAAAGGTAGTTATATGACGATTCAAGAAACCTATGAAAAAATGAAAACTTATTTGAGTAAGGAAGGGTATCGTATTTGTGGTGACAGCTTTGAAGAGTATGTAATTGATGAGGTAAGTGTATGCGGGGAAGATAATTATGTAACAAAAATAATGATACAATTAGAAGAAAAGTAAGCAAGTTGCTACTTTTCTTCTACCATTTTAGTATAACCCTCATTTTTACATGAGTCTCTTATTTTTTCTTTTGTAACATCCTTTTCTAAGCATGCAATTGACAGTTTCACTTTTGTGTAGAATTCCACACTTTTATCGTTTTATAGTTTTAAAAATAATGACCTAGCTATTTAGGTTTCTATACTATAATCCGAATCCCCAACATTTGCAATACTATTGGGGTGGATATCATTTTTTGTACAAGTATTTGACTTCTTCTTAACTCCAGGTTTCGCGTCAAAGAACCATAAAACTTCTACACTTCTCACGTGCCCGCGGCTATCTCGGCCCTACTAAGCCCACCACATATCCGCAGGCTTCTCCTCCATATTAACTGCTTTTAAATTTCTAACTGCCTGCCTGAATCCTTCATCAATCGACATAATCGGATCCTCATGTTCAATACTGATCACATAATCATATCCATATGTCCTTAATGCACTGACAATATCGGACCATTCTTTTGTACTATGACCATAGCCAACCGACCGGAAAGTCCAGCCGCGGGTTTGCACGTTGGAATAAGGCTGCATATCGGTCAGTCCATACATGTTGACATTATCCTGATCAATGTAGGTGTCTTTTGCATGAAAATGGTGGATTGCATTTGCCTTCCCAAGAATTTTGATCGCTGCCACCGGATCGATTCCCTGCCACCATAAATGACTTGGGTCAAGATTGGCGCCAATTGTATCGCACGTTGCCTCCCGAAGCTTCAGCATCGTATATGGGGTATGTACGGAAAATCCGGCATGGAGTTCCAACCCAACCTTGACACCATGATCCTTGGCAAACTGACCTTGCTCCTTCCAATACGGAATCAATTTTTTCTCCCATTGCCATTCCAGTATTTCGGAATACGCTGTTGGCCAAGGGGTAACTGGCCAGTTCGGATATTTGGACCCTTCATGAGATCCAGGTGTTCCGGAAAATGTATTTACAACCGGAACATGCATTAATTCTGCCAACCTAACCGTTTTCACAAAGGTATCATGCGCCTTTTTTGCCTCTGCCTCATTTGGAGAAACCGGATTATCATGACAGCTGAATGCACTGATTGTCAGGCCACGTGAGTGCACCTTATCCAAATACTCTTTTCGCTTTTCCCCACTTGCCAGCAACGCATCAACATCACAAAAATCGATGCCGGGATTGCCTCCTGTTCCGATTTCCACTGCCTGCAGACCGGAATCACGAACATGATCAAGCATGTCATCCAATGTTTTTCCTGCAAATAGAACGGTAAATACGCCTAGTTTCATCGTTTACTTCCCTCCATTTTTATGTAATGCGATAAGAATCGGGTTCCTTGCCTCTCCTCACATTCTTTTTGTGGAATGCGTAACCTCACTCCCCGCGCACCCTACTATACGAGTCTTATACTTTTACCTGTCTCACTACTTCGATAAATCGCTTCAATCAGCTGACTTACTTGCATTGCCTGTTCGGGCCTTACCAGCTGTTCTGCCTTGCCCAAACAACTTTCCACAAAATTCTTTGCCTGCCTGAGTCCTGCTTCCTGTTCGTTATGTTCAGCCTTCGCTTCACTGGTCAGAAATGTTCCATGCTTAGGACGATAAAGCTCAAACGGATAAACATTTATACCGCCATCTGAACCAGATATGCTCAGATGCATGGTGTCTTCCTTGATATTTGCTGCCCATGAACACTCCAGCAATAACGATACACCATTCTGAAAGGTAATATATCCCGATACATGATCATCCACGTCAAATATTTCGTGATCAAAGATTCCCCAGTCATTAGGCTGATTTGGGGTTTTACTTAAACGGTTATACGTTGAGCCAAGCACCTCCACAGGCACTGGATTTCCTAAAAGCCATAACGCCATATCCAATAGATGGCATCCATAATCGATTAAGCTGCCACCACCTTGTAATTCCTTATTGATAAACACACCCCAGCCTGGAACCTTCCGCCGTCTCATGGCACGAACCCTGACAACAAGCGGGTCACCAACCTCTCCATCCATGACCGCGCGCTTGGCAACCTGGGCTGCGTCTGTTTGCCTGTAATGATAGGCAATCGACAGGAGTTTGCCCGCCTTTTCCGATGCTCCGATCATTTGCTTGCATTCCTCTGTTGTCATCGCCATCGGTTTTTCACACATTACATGTACCCCTGCTTCCAAAGCTGCAACGGTAATTTCAGCGTGGAATTTATTCGGTGTACAAATGGTTACTGCATCCACTTCCTTGAATAATTGATGATAATCTTCAAAAACCAGGGGGATCTGAAATTTTTCCGCAGCCTCTTTCGCGCGCGCACTGTTCACATCTTGAACGGCAACAACCTCAACCATATCCCCCAGACTTTGATATGCGGGAAGATGCCGGTTCTGGGCAATCCCACCTGCACCAATGATTCCCATTTTTAATTTCGTCATGTTTTCATCTCCAATGCTGAACATTCTATATCAAGGAGGAAATTTCCCTTCCTTGTATGTTTGATAAGGAAAATCTATCCTTTTTCAGCTATCTGCTCCAGCGGCTTCGCATTACCATACACCGGCCTTGCTCTATTCGAACCCGCAGCCCAGTTCACTGCATTTTTGATCACCTGCTGAATTTCCCGATTGTGGTACGTTGGGTACGTCTCATGCCCTGGACGGAAATAAAATATTTTTCCGTTACCGCGTTTAAATGTCGCTCCACTCCGGAACACCTCGCCGCCCTCAAACCAGCTGATAAAAACCACTTCATCTGGTGCAGGAATATCAAAATGCTCCCCGTACATTTCTTCCTTTTCCAGTTCGATATACTCGCCAAGTCCGGCTGTAATCGGGTGGCTCGGATCGGCTACCCAAAGACGTTCTTTGTCATCCGCTTCCCGCCATTTTAAATCGCACGTTGTACCCATTAATTTTTTGAAAACCTTGGAGAAATGGCCAGAATGCAAAACAATTAACCCCATGCCAGCCAACACACGTTGTTTTACGCTTTCTGCGATCTCCTCTTTCACTTCACCATGCGCCTTATGTCCCCACCAGATTAACACGTCTGTTTTTGATAGAACCCCCTCTGTTAATCCGTGCTCCACTTCATCCAAAATTGCCGTTTTGACTTGGTGTCCCTCTTCCTGTAAAAAGTCGGCGATGGTCTGATGGATTCCATCTGGGTAAATGTTCTGAACGGTTGCATTTTCTTTTTCATGCCGGTATTCATTCCATACGGTCACATTCAATTTTAATTACTCCTTTCCTGGTGGTACACGGGGACAGCTTCCTCGTCCCACTTTTCCACTCATCCTTGTAAATTACATTACATCGACAGTGATTTGCGCAATATCAACAGTAAATTGCCTAACATCAATAGTGATCCGCCTTACTTCAACAGTTAATCGCATTACTTCAACAGTGGACTGCGCAATATCAACAGTAAATCGCATTACTTCAACAGTGGATTGCGCAATATCAACAGTAAATCGCCTAACATCAACAGTGATCCGCCATACTTCGACAGTAAACCACATTACTTCATCACAGCGGAATACGCTATAATGCTATTCGAAATAAACAGCCTTTCCAGTTTTAGCAGATTCATAGATTGCCTCCAAAATCTGCGTCACGACAAGCGCCTCTTTCGGTTTAACAATCGGTTCCGTATCATTCACAATGCTCTCTATCCACAGGCGCGCCTCCAGATCAGCATCACTCTCGGTATCGCCTTCATAAAAAGCTACACCACTATTGGAAAGCTCTACATTGGTCGTGTACAGCTTGCCAAATTCCTCGCCGTTAATCCTTAATCCATCCTTCATATCTGCTCCACCCTCTGTTCCGGAGAGCGAGCATTTAGCCTCGTCAACATCAAGGGAATTAAGTGCCCAGCTGGATTCCAGTACAATTGTCGCACCGTTTTTCATTGTAATAAAACCAAATGCTGAATCCTCCACGGTGAACTTTTCCGGATCCCACGACCCCCACGCGTTTGCGGCATTGGCTTTTTTCCCTAATTTGTGAAACGTTGTACCCATAACCGATTTCGGCTCATAATTGTTCATCATCCATAGTGTTAAATCCAGTGCATGTGTACCAATATCAATTAACGGGCCACCACCTTGCTTTTTCTCATCCAAAAATACCCCCCATGTTGGTACTGCACGCCGGCGAATGGCGTGTGCTTTGGCATAATATACCTCACCTAAATCACCGCGTTTGCACACATGATGCAAATATTGACTGTCTTGCCGGAAACGGTTTTGATAACCAATCGTCAGTTTCTTTCCCGTTCTTTCTGCGGCGTCGAGCATTGCTTTTGCTTCCTGCGATGTTTTGGCCATTGGTTTTTCACACATCACATGCTTTCCCGCTTCCAGTGCAGCGATGGAAATTTCAGCATGGGTATTGTTCGGTGTACAAACATGAACAACATCAATTGATGAATTCTGCAAAAGCTCCTTATAATCCGTATAGACAGCCGCATCCGCTTCCCCATACTTAGCTGCTGCCAATTTTGTTTTTTCGATATCGCGATCACAAAATGCGATAAGTTTGACTTGTTGTAATTTCTTCAAACTTGGTAGATGCTTCCCGTTGGCAATCCCGCCGCAGCCAATGATTGCAACGTTTACGTTCGTTGACATATCCTCTTCATCCTTTTTTTTATGTTTTAGAAATTATATGAACAAAGCGATTGCTTTATCCAGCTCCTTACTAAACCGTTTCACCAGTCTCTTATTCCTTAACAGAACCTGACGTCAAACCAGACACAATTCTGCGTTGGAAAAATAGCACAAGAATAACAATAGGAATAGTTACAATTACGGTTGCCGCAGAAATATCACCCCATGGAATCGAGTACTGACTCTGATACATGGATATTCCGACCGGCACAGTCCTCCACATGTCATCACTATTAATCGTCAATGCAAACAAATATTCATTCCACGCAGCAATAAAAACGAGGATCCCCGTAGTAAACACACCAGGTGCTGCCAATGGAAAAACCACTTTGCGAAACGTTTGAAAGGGACTTGCCCCATCCAATTTTGCTGATTCCTCCAGTTCAAATGGAATTTTTTGGAAGAATGTGGATAAAATCCAAATTGCTAACGGCAAACTAATTGTAATGTATGGAATTACAAGACCAAGGTAGCTGTTACGTAATCCCAAGTCGGTAACCAAATTAAACATTGGTGAAATAATCGCAATTTGCGGAAACATCGATGCCGCCAGTACGATTCCCAGTATCAATCCTTTTCCCTTAATTGGCAGCCTTGTCACCGCATACGCCGTGAATGAGGCAAACAATAGTGCCAAAATGGTTGTTAACGAGGACACAACAAAGCTATTTAACATATAACGAAGTAATGGCCTGTTGGATAATGCAGCATCGTACGATTCGAGTGACGGGTTACTGGTAAACCATTTAAAGGACGAGAAAATTTCACCAGGTGGTTTAATCGATGTTAAAAACACCCAAATAAACGGAAACATAACAAGAAACACGAAAACCGCCAAAAACACATAAAATCCAATCCCTGCTCGTTTAGTCATTCAGTACCCTCCTCATTTTGTACGACCTGCAAAGAGATCTGAACCGATTAGTTTGACGTAAATAAAGCTGATCAAAGCTACACATAAGAACACGATAACCGAAAGTACGGAGCCTTCCCCGAAATTTTGCTGAGCGAACAATGTTTTATACGCATAAATCGAGATGGATTCGGTGGCGTTTGCAGGACCTCCACCAGTTAACACATAAATCAGGTCGAAAACGCGAAAAGCATCTAGTGTTCTGAACAATAATGCTACTAGAATGGAGGATTTCAATAAAGGCAGGGTAATCCTCCAAAATTGTTGCCATTTATTTGCTCCGTCCACATTTGATGCCTCGTATAAAGAATGAGGTATTGTTTGTAATCCTGCTAAAAGCAACAGTGCCATATATGGAGTTGTTTTCCAAACATCCGCTAGAATAATAGAAAACATTCCACCACCTGATGTTGATAGCAGCCAGGAAGAACCTGGTATAATGTTTAAAACTTCCAAGTAATGCGCTATAATACCGGATTGGCCATCATACAAGAAGCCCCACATCATCGCAGCCACCGCCGTTGGTATGGCCCACGGTATTAGGACGGAAGCTCTTATTAGACCTCTTCCTTTGAACGCACGGTTAATCAGCAGCGCCACGCCTAATCCAAGTGCTAATTCAAGTGCTACCGAAACGACGGTAAAAACCGTTGTATTCCATAAAGAATTCCACATACGTGCATCCTTGAAATACTTTCCATAATTAGCAAAGCCGATGAAGTTAGATTCCAAGATATTTCCACTAGTTGCTTCTAGCAAATCAGCAGTTTGCTGGAATTTCTGGTTTTTCGTTTGATCACCTGCTGATTCAGCTATCGCTGTAAGTTCCTCCGAAGAAGACTGCAGCTTTTCCCGGTAATCAGATGCTAAATCATTATCAATCTTGGCATATTTCAAATCTTCATCCGTAACCGGGGTAAAACTCGCAAGCATCTCATCAATTTTCTCAACCTTTGTATTAATTACTTCATCACTTATTAACTGTGCATGGTATTGGTCGACACTTTCTTTAATAGACTTGATCGTATTTATTATTTCCTCGTCCTCTTCGCCACTTGTAAGATCCTCCAGTTGGTTGTCAAAATAATAGTGATTATCGACATAACGCTCTAAATCTATTGTTGCACCGAGCATAAGCTGGGAGCGTGCAGGATCATTTAATCTATAATCAAACAAACTGTTATAGAAAGACTGGGCAACTGGCCACAGAACTACAACAAAAACCAAGATAAGTGATGGGATAACCATGACATATCCAAGTTGCTTTTCATTTAGTTGAAATTTACGCCTTTTCCTCTTATTCATTGTCAATCTCCTCGCAATGTAAGGATTGAAACTAGGATAAATGGGAAGGCAAGATGAGAGTTCCCGCCCATCTTGCTTCTCTTCTGACCAATTATTCCCGCATTGCAGCTTCCATTTTTTCCTGCATATTTGCCGCTGCCTCTTCCGCAGTTTGGTCACCAGCGAGAGCCTTTGAAAGCTCTATTTGCATAATATCCGAAATTTCCGGATATATTGGTGACACTGGTCTAGGTACTGCCGTTTGCAAAACTTCTGTAAACTCTGGATTAGCGAATAATGAACTTACTGCCTGCACTTCCGGATCGTCATATAATTTCTTTAACGTCGGCGCCCGCCCACCTTCTATTGCAGTAATTTTCTGTCCTTCTGGTCCGGAAATGAACTTAACAAATTCCCACGCTTCTTGTGGATGCTCGGAATAACGATTGATCATTGTCATCCAGCCACCTAGCGCAGCCGCACTTCCTTTGTCACCAGCTGGAAGTCTGGCCATTTCCACATTTCCAACCACTTCGGAACGCTCTTCATCATTCGAGGAAGATATCATATATGGCCAATTTCGAGCAAATACTGAATTTCCTTCAATCCATGCATTTTCTGTTTCTATTTCCTGGAAGTTGGAAATATTATCTGGAGCAAAATCTGAATTTACGACTTCCTGCATCTTCTTAATTGCTTTAACCGTTTCAGGGCTATCTACAACAACATTATTATTTTCGTCAACCACCTCTCCACCGTAGGATGCAATAAATTCAATCGCATTTGTGATGAGTCCTTCATATTGGGCTGCTTGCATAATGTAGCCAAATTTGGTTCCTTCTTCTCCCTGTAGTTCACTTGCCTGCTTTATCAATTCATCCCAAGTAGCCGGTGGTTCTTCCACAATATCTGTTCTGTAATAGAATACACCAGCGTCAGTATATTGCGGCATCGCCCACTGTTTTCCATTAAAGTTGCCGGCAGCGACAGTCCCCGGAAAGTATGCATCCATGTCAATACCATCCTTCTCGATGAAGCGATCAAGCTCAAGTGCATAATTCGCCTGGGCAAACTCCGCTGGCCAGATTACATCAGCATTGAATACGTCAATTTCCGAGCTTTGCGAACTGAATGCGGTTACATATTGATCATGTGATTGCCCCGTATCAGCCGGCATCTCTCGCTGTTCCACTTTGATATTCGGATGAGCTTCTTCAAATGCTTTGATTACTGCATCTGTACCAGGCGTTGTATCAACACCGCGAGCATATACAATCGTTACCTCTTCGTCAGATTCCTCTGTTTTGGCATCATTATTTGTTCCTTTATCCGCGTCTTTTTTGGTTGCTGCCTCATCGTCATTTCCACAAGCAGCAAGAAATACAATTAACATAAGAATTGATAAGCTTCCCAAAACACCCTTCCAAACCTTCACGATAACTCCTCCTCCTTGTAATGCTTATTTTTTATAAGTGGTGAACTTCCAATTTCCGCTTTACATTGTTAAATGATAGCGATTACATAGTTGTCGTTACTAATTCCGGAGCTGCTACTATATCTCTGGTGTTTTCCCCCCAGTGACTGACCCCATTTTCATTACAATATTTACTACTCATAATTGCCAAAGCCGTTATACAACCCCCTTTCCGGTTCTTACCGGGATCCGGCATTTTGCTTCATTTCTGATGAAACCAAACATGAATATTGCAAAAAGTGAAATCGATTACAACTTAGGTTATATTATACAAGATGTTTGTTTGATGTCAATCATTATTTTGCAACCTCTAAAATAACTGTCATGCAGGAAATAACAATGATTACCTATTTCCGCAAAAAACCGCCCTCTGAATTTATAAATTGTCCGGTAATCCATTCGGCCTCATTACTAGCAAGAAACGCAACCAGTCTAGCCGCATCCTCTGGCATTCCAGCTCGTCCCATTAAAAATTTCGGCAATAATTCCTGCTTAAGTTCTTCTGACATCCACCCGGTATCAGTCGGACCAGGATTAACTGCATTCACCGTAATCCCTAGTGGTGCAACCTCTGCAGATAACGACAGTGTGAATGCTGAAATCGCACCTTTTGTTGCCCCGTAAGCGAGTTCCTCCAACATTGGCCCCTGACCTTGACCGGATATAATGTTAATAATCCTTCCTTTTTTTAATTCGGATTGTTCAAAGCGGCGTGCAAACTCAACACTAAGCAAAAGTGTTCCTCTCATGTTTACAGCATAATGGTCATCAAGCAGTTGTGCATCAAGCTTTTTATAACCGTCTCTTTTCGAATGTGCAGCATTATTGATTAAAATCGAGGGAAAACCAAGCACTTCTGTAACATGATCAAATAATTGAATTGAAGCGGTATCCTTGGATAAATCGATTTCACTACATGCACACTGTGCACCTTTCATTTTTATTTCCCGTTGAAAATCTTTAAGCCATTCGGACTCCGCCTGCCAATATGTAAAAAAGATATCTGCTCCACTTTCAGCAAGTTTCCTGCAAATAGCAGCGCCAATCCCTTTTGCGTGGCTCACTCCTGTTACAACAGCAATTTGATTGTCCAAATGATACATGTCCTACTTCCTTTAGGTAGATTCACGAATAATCAGTTCATGGTCCAAAATTAAACTGTCTACTTTTTCACCTTTTATTTTATTGATAATCATATTTGCTGAAATGCAGCCCATCCGGTACATCGGTTGTGCAACAGTCGTTAATGTTGGATACGTCATATTGGAAAAGCTGATTTTATCAAAGCCAATCACTGCAATATCATCTGGCACCCGTAACCCATTCGAATTTATCTCTTTCAATGCACCAATCGCAAATAAGTCAGAAACAGCGAAAACAGCTGCAGGGCGATCTTCCTCGTTCAGCAGGAATCGCATTGCCTGTTGGCCACTCTCAAAACTAAGGTTATCCGTATTATAAATCCATTTTTCCTCGATCGGGATAGCAAATTCCTTTAATGCCTTCTCATAACCGCTTCTTCGTTCCCGTGCATAAAGAAACTTTTCATCCGAGTTGATCAACGCGATTTTTTGCTTCCCCAGCTTAATCAAATGCTTTACAGCTTGATATGCGGCCAATTCATTATTAATTGTTACATACGAAATATTTCCGTCTTCATCAAACTCACTACACTGAACTACCGGATATTTACTTGCCAGTTCATGCAAGTTTTCCTGATTTACTGTGGGATCCATTAAAATAATTCCATCAGCTAATCGGTTTCGCATCATATTAAAATAGATTGCCTCCCGCTCTGGGTTCGAATCGGTCTCACACAGAAGAATGTTATATCCCTGTCCGATAGCAGTATCCTCAATCCCATTTATAATTTCGGAATAAAACGGATTTGAAATGCTTGGCAATAAAACGAGTAATAGCCTGCTTTCAGAGTTCCTTAAGTTTCGTCCAAGTACACTCGGCTCATAATTCAATTCCTTAATTGCTTGCTCCACCCGAATCCTGGCTTTCATGGAAACTTTGCTCCGCTTATTGATAACCCGTGAAACGGTCGCAACAGAAACACCTGCCCTTTTGGCTACTTCCTGTATCGTTGCCATGAAATCACCTTCCTTCTCTACAAAAAATGTAATCGATTACAAATAATCTTACTGGTATGTGCCTTTATTGTCAATGTCGTTTGCATCTTTTCTCATCACCATTCGAAAGCCTGGAAAGACTCATCCAAAGAACATATTCATGACCCTTGCCACATTTTCTTTACTACATAAAAAGAACTGTCCTCCAAGATCAGCTCTCATAACCTTTGATGGACAGTCTCTTTCAACGTTCACTCACTGAAACCCGATAAACAATCCGATGCGGAAAAGACCCTTCTAATAATCTGTTCTCACTTCCGGGTTTTCACGATACTCTTCCCAAAGATCTTCCACAGATTTACCAGTTATGACCTTAAAAAGTCTCAGATCAAATATATCGTATTGAAGTGCCCGGTTGATGATATCGACAGCAAAATGATTCTTGTTTTGGGTAATCCATAGTAAAAATCTGGCAGTTACACGATAGCCGCTGTCATAGTTGTCTGTATCCTTGACTTCTTCAGGTAACCGCCAATCTCCATTATGTGGTCCATAGACGTATCTGGCATAATCCGCAATACCTTCCGTAATCCACCATGTCTGATCATTATAAGTTGGGTAAGCTTGGGCAAGATGGGTCAATTCATGCGTGAAAAGCGCCACATCATCGGGATTGTCAAGTATCCAATTTGTACTAACAACAATTTTCCCATTGTCTGCGTAGGCCACCCCATCATACTGCGGATCAAATTCCAGGGTTACTTCCCTGCTATGTTCCTTTGGATTAGCGGCATACTTTTTAACCAGTTTTGGATAAACCTTGAAGTAAAGATTTACAAACTCATCAATGATTGGATCAATGGCCGGATCATCTACTCCTTTAATAACCACCAGTGTATACCCTCTTTTTTCATACAGGGTTGAACTTGGCGAGTTGTTGACCTCTTTCTCAATCGCGGACGTCTCTTCAGCATGAACTCCAGAATAGCCTCCAAAAACGCCACTTACCAAAACACCTGCACAAACCAGACATCCAACAAATTTTTTCATCAGTTTCCTCCTCGTATCAATATATAGACTCTTGCCAATCATTGAGTCATTGGAACAGGAATCTCCCGCCGCTACTCTCCCCCTTTTGCGGAACCTATTTTCCCGTTAACCGCAATTAGCATAAAAACAAGTCATGCCGTCAAACAGCTATCATCATACTTGGCCATTCCTTAAATCAACAAGAAATGTTTTGATTTCGTATGGTTTAATAGCAAATTTTATAGCTTTTTCATGAAAGACTTCACCCTGAGGCTCCTCCATTAAATTGCATTCCTGCCAGCTCTTGATAACTAGGTCGGATGATATAGTTACAGGGCCTCTTCTTCCGGTAAATTCATGAAGCCGAATGACCACTTTGCTGCTGTCCTCTGCTTTTTTTACTGCATCCACCATGACATAGTCTGCTGAAACCGTGAACAGACTTAAACGATCATAATTTAAATCACCCGGAATCGATGATAATGGCTGATTTAAATCGTAGGCTTCCTTAACAGTAGCCCCCTCTATCCAAGTGCCATTATGCGGCAGTAAAGAATAGGTGAATTCATGCTCCCCTTGATCTTGGGAATAATCCGGATATGTCGCGCCCTTCATTAGTGTAAGCCGTATGGTAGAGTCCTTAATGTCGTAGCCGTATTTGCAATCATTTAGCAAACTTACTCCATAGCCTTGCTCAGATAAATCAGCCCACTGGTGACCAACTGTTTCAAACTTTGCCAGATCCCAGCTCGTATTCCAGTGTGTAGGACGTTTTACATTCCCAAATTGAATATCGAATGTCGCTTCCGTTGAGCGAATTTCCACTGGGAAAGCCACTTTAAGCAAATGATGTACCTCATGCCATTGAATATTGGTAGCAAAATCGATTCGACGCTTATTCGCATAAACGATCATATTTTGTTTAAAGAAAGAATTATTATATTCCCAGGTAAACTGGACAACAGCACGAATAGAATTGGATTCCAGCACCTTTATCGATTTTACATTTTTTATTTCTTTCATCTTCTCTTGATAAAAAAGATCAATTTCCCAGGCATCCCATCTTAATGGTTTATCTTCAAAAATCTGTAAAACATTGCCGGATTGGTTTTCCTTCAATACTTCCCGATTGTTTGCAATGTCAAAAATCTTCGTCAGATGTCCTGCTTCATTCCATTCTATTTCATAAAAAGGCGTTTTAATGGCGTTTTTGCCAATGACGAATGGGGACTCTTTATCTTTTCCGCCTTCCTTCAGAGCCGAATCAAACGTAATTCTTGTAATGCCCAAGGAGGGAACCTTTACTTGAACCAGCCATTCATCGCCAGTTTTTTCTGCATGCAGTGGCGTCATCTGATGATCAAACCACAATCCGTTTTCCAGTCCTGGTCTAACCGGGATGGACACATGAGAATTCCGGTTCCATGAAGACTGGTTGATGACGTTGAAAGAAATCTTCTCCTCACCGGTATAGTCCCTGCCATCACTATTGGCTTTTACAGATAAAGCAATTTTTTCTGCTTCCTTATATTCCAGTTTGCTATCTTCATAGACTTCTTTAATTGCGGAACCAGGCAGAATATCGTGAAACTGATTCCGCAAAATTATTTTCCAGCCCTGATTTAATTGTGCCTGTGGATATTTCGCCCAGTCATTTTTGATAGCACTCGCCAAAACACTTAACAGTTCCACCTCCTTATACAAAAGCTCCAGCTTGCGATTATATTTCTTATTATTCGCTTGTGATGTATAGGTTCCACGGTGAAATTCCAGATAAAGCTCACCATCCCATAAATGAACATAACCATCCGTTTCTTCCACATTTGTATGAAGGTTTTTCAAATAGTCAACTGCTTTAGCTGGCACGACATTTGGAATACCAGGCATGTCATTCAGTCTGCGCCTCATTTCCAGCATATCCCTGGTGACTCCACCACCACCGTCACCATGACCATATGTCACCATGATCTCTTTGGTAACTCCTTTATCTCTGAATGCTTCCCATGCTCCAACCATCGTTTCTGCTGTTATCTCTGCATTATAATCTGCTCCCCAGCCTTTTCGCCCAGGGTAAGGAGTAGTGATAAAGTAAGTCAGAATCTCTGATCCATCTATTCCACGCCATGTAAAGACATCATGCGGCATGCGGTTATATTGATTCCAGCTGATTTTAGTTGTCACAAACGATTTGATACCTGATTTTTTTAAAATCTGCGGCAGCGCCCAGCTATAACCGAATACGTCTGGCAGCCAAAGATACGTGCATTCAACACCAAATTCCTTCCGAAAAAACCGGGTACCGTGCAACAGCTGCCGGATAAATGATTCCCCTGACGGCAGATTACAGTCCGGTTCCAGCCACATTCCGCCATCAGGCTCCCAACGACCTTCCTTCACGCGTTGTTGGATCTCGCAGTAGAGCTCCGGATAATCCTGTTTAATAAAGTCATAGAGTTGTGGCTGTGCCTGTTGAAAAAGGTATTCCGGGTATTTTTCCATTAGGCGAAGTACCGTTGAAAACGAACGGGCCGCCTTCTCACGTGTATGCTGCAGACGCCACAGCCAGGCAACGTCGATATGTGTATGGCCAACCGCATGAACAGTAACCGGATGATGTTTTTCCAGCTTCTGTATGCTTTTATGCAAATATTTCTGTGCAGCTGCAATTGATTGGTAAAACGCCTCCGATCCGGGTGATACCCAGTCCACTTGATTAAAGGCTCGGTTTAAGGCGATCAGTATATCTTCGCGAGCTGGATTCATCGTATCCAGCATTTCAATTGTCTGGAGGGCGGCTTTACCTGTGTAATACAAATCATCCGTACTTTTATCAAGCCAGGATATAAAAGCCTGCTTAAATGTATGCACCTGCTTCTGAGGCTGTCCCCCTCCTTCCAACCCCGACCATAAACGAAACATAAGTTGAACCGAGGTTCCAGCAAGTTCATTGGCAAGAAATACTTCTTTATGATTGCCGTCAACCCCCTGATAAGGTGACTGATTGACATATAATAAGGACTCAAAGCCAGAATTCGTTCCACCGTCAGTACTTCCGAAATCAAAAACCCCGACAATCTCTTTTGATTTCCACTCCTCCGGGAGGTTAACTTTTGCCTTAAGCCATGCATATAAATCTCTTCCTGTCCATTGCTCTCCTTTTTTTAATGTGGACCATTCTCCTGTTGTTGCAGGTGAAGCTCCAGCATCCCCCTGTTCATCAAGTTGAAATTGGAAAGATGGTATTGCTATTTTGCCCCTATATCGATAGGCTTGTAACTCGGTTATTCTTGCTGCAAGTTTTTTTTCAGTTTGAAACACTATACCCCTCTTTTCTTATCCTCTCATTTTAATTATACTATTTTTTCTAGTTTAAAAGTTTATTTATCTACCCTTTAATCCCACTAAATGTGATTCCCTTAATAAATGTTTTTTGCAGGAAGAAGAACAGAATGATAATTGGTAAAGTCATTAGTGTAGACACAGCCATCATTAGACTCCACTCGGATCCCTGCTTATTCTGGAACTGCTGCAAGGCTAAAGATAGTGTATAGGAATCTTCATTTGTCAGATACAGCAAAGGACCGAGGAAATCAGTCCAGCTCGCCATTAACTGGAACAATCCAACTGCCAGAATTGCTGGTTTCGCCAATGGAAGCATAATCTGCCAGTAAACCCGAAGTTCACTTGCTCCGTCCATCTTCGCAGCTTCTCTGAGAGAGTCCGGCAGACCCATAAAAAACTGACGCAGCAAAAATATGTAAAATGGTACCCCGAAAAATTGCGGCACAATTAGCGGTAATGGAGTACCCACCCACCCTAATTTATTAAATAACAAAAATAGGGGAATCATGGTAACTTGGGCGGGAATCATCATAACAGCCAACGTGATTGCAAAAACAATATTTCTGCCCTTCCACCGCAATTTGGCAAAACTGTAAGCCACAAGTGGACAGGTTAGAACCACACCAATCGTGCTTAAGATGGTAATGACGGACGTATTAATCAAATACTTCCAAAAAGGAATGTATTCAATCGCCTCGCTATAATTCTTCCAATGAAATGGTCTGGGAATCCACTCAGGCGGAAATGTAAAAACCTGTTCAATAGGCTTCAGCGATGTTGAAACCATCCAGATAAACGGGATTAAGAAAAACAGAGAAGCTATCATTAAGCAAACATGTGCCGCTGTAAATTTTATTTTCTTTGCATGCTCCGGATTCATTGAATTCCCTCCTTTTATTTACCTTGATAATGTACCCAGCGCTTGGAAGACCAGAATATAAGTATCGTTAAGATCATAATAACCACAAACAGGATCCAGGCCATCGCGGAGGCATAACCCATCTTGAAGTATTTAAATCCATTATCATATAAGTACATCACATAAAACGTTAACGAGTTTGCGGGCTTACCCTGTCCTTGTGTAAGTGTGTAAGGCAGGGTAAACTGTTGAAATGCTCCGATGACACCCATGACAAGGTTGAAAAAGATGACCGGAGTCAAGAGAGGCAGGGTAATATGAAACGTTTTTTGGAACCAATTTGCCCCATCCACTTCAGCTGCTTCATAATATTCATCAGAAATATCGCCCAAACCTGCCAGATAAATTACGATAGCTTGCCCAATTCCCCATAGAGACATAAAAATAAGGGAAGGTTTCGACCACTCCTCACTCCCAAGCCAAGCTGGTCCTTTTATCCCGATCATGTCAAGGAACCCATTTACAAGACCAAAGCCCGGGTTTAACATCCACATCCAAAGCACGGCGATCGCCACGTGCGGAACCAAAGTCGGCAGAAAGAAAATAGTTCGGTAGATCGTCATACCTTTGATTTTGATATTCAATAACATTGCTAGGGCGACACCAAAAATAATACTTAGAGGGACGAAGATAACAGCAAAGTAAACGGTATTATAAATCGATTTAAAAAATAATTCGTCATTTATTAATTCCTTGTAGTTCTGAAACCCAATAAATTCACCAGGCTGCAGAATAGAATAAGATGTAAAACTGAAAAATATCGACACGACCAATGGCAGGATATAGAACAAAAACAGGCCAATAATCCATGGTGCTGCAAACAACCACCCTGTTGCCCCATTATTTATGTTATTGGTTTTTGCAGTACGAGCCACCTTTCTTTTATTTGCTATCGATTTCAATTTACCCTCCCCTTTTTATCAAGAAGGGAGAAGCGACTACTTCCCTCTCCCTATCTGTTTAGTTATTCGAGTTCCGCGTTTACTAGATCACTTGTTGATTTCAGCAATTCTTTTGGTTCTCCGTTTCCGTGTATAGCATTGTCCACCGCATTGGCCAATTCATTCCATAATAATTCACCCTCAGGCAGCACTGGACGGTTATGTGATTTAGGAAGAATTTTGACAAATTCACTAAAAATAGGATCGTCTTTATATCCAAGTTTTTCATTAACGGAATCCATTACAGATAACGTTTTATAAATATCATTATATATTTCCTGACCTTCTTCAGAGCCAAAGAACTTAACGAACTCCCATGCTTCATCGGGATGCTTGGCACCTTTCGGAATAACAACTGCCATACCACCAGACCAGGAAGTGAAATTATCCCCTGTTGGAGTTGGTATCGGTGCGACCCCATAATTTAAATCCGGTTTATACTTCAAGTAACCCGAAATACTCCAGTTTCCTCCAATATGCATCGCGAGTTGGCCTGTAAGGAATGGATCCATTGCTCCAGAACCGCTTGAGTCCGTAAAGCCGGTGATATCTTCTACATCATATTTCTTTGCAAATTCGGTCATCCATTCAAGAGATTCAACTATTTTCGGATCATCAAGCGTTACGTTGCCTTCTTCTTCATTATAAAAATCTCCCCCGAATGCCCAGCCCCAGGAATAAAGCCAACCTTGGTTGTACCAAGGAATAAAACCAATTCGTTTAAACCTGCTTCCTTCCTTAATGGTTAGTTTTTCAGCTGCTTCTTCGAGTTCTGCTATGGTTTTCGGAGGCTTGTCAGGATCTAAACCCGCATCTTTGAATGCATCTTTATTGTAAAACAACATGCGTGCATCTGTATCAACCGGCATCGCATAAAGCTTTCCCTGATAATTTGCCTCGTTCCAGGCAAATGGATAATAGTTATCCTTGGTAACGCCATCTTGCTTTGCGTACTCCGTAAGATCTGTCAAGGCACCCTGTTCAGCCCATGAGCCGACTTTAAAACGGTCAAACCATGACACATCGGGTGGGTTGCCTCCCGCGACCGCCGCCAGCAGCTTTTCATTTTGTGATTCGTCTGCAGCAGTGTAGACCGGTTTCACCTTTATGTCTTCGTGTTTTTTATTAAAGGCATCTACTACAGCCTTAATCGCTTCTTCTCCAACACCTGTATTTTCATGCCAAAACGTAACAGTAGTTACACCATATTTTTCCAATTTTGCTTCCCCGGACTTCCCATTATCGGAACACGCCACTAGTGCAAGTGCCAACATCAGAACAATAACCAATACGTTTTTTCTTAACCTTCCACTCTTTAGGAACAATGGTTCTCCCCCTTGTATTTGGATATTTTCAAACCTTCTATCCCCCTTTCTTTTTATTGATACACAACTATTTCGTTGTAAATAGTAGCAATCTTGGAATTTTTAATGAGAGATTAATGCTGTAAATTAGCCTGTTTTGATATATCATTATATTAATAATCCAAATTATTAATGCCAATATTTTTTATTTGCAACTATTTTCGAGTAAATAGGCGAACAAAAAAGGAGATGACCCTGTACAGGTAACTCCAGTTTCATGGTTCCATATCCTTATCTTTTAGTGCGTGTTCAAAACGTTGCCGAATCTGAGTCTTGAAGGCTTTAGGCAGCATAGATCTCCAGCATCGGACTTGGTACAGAAGGTGTTAACTTCTCGTTGCCTGCAGGACGTAGGCGGTTTTAGTAGAAAACCGCCTTATCACTTAAGTACATCGGGGGTGGAAAATCAATGAAGCTCGCCAATTCATCTGCTTATCAATTGGTGACTTTTTGAACATCCTCTTTTTAAAAACATGATTACTCCTGTTTTTCCAATTCAATTGTTTTCAGTGACTGCCCCTTCTCTAAACGAAAGTTAACTTTACAATTGAAAGGCTCATTCTCTCCTGCTAATTGCTTCATTAATAATTCTACTGCATTTCGTCCCATAGCATCCTGATCCTGACGTATGTGTGTAAAAAAAGGATAGTCCAAATAGGCATTAGGTGAGTCAAAACAAACAATTGATACATCCTTTGGAACTTTTTTGCCCAGCGTTCCAAGAACTTTATACAACATCACAGCTATTTCGTATTCGCTGCAAATATAAGCTGTGATCGTTGGGTTACGTTCAATAAATCGGGCTAACTTGTCACAATCCTCCGTTTCATAGCCCATTTGCTTGTCACCATGCACGTTTACAGGCATTGTACTTTTCATTTCCGTTAAAATATAATCCGGGTTTAACGGCTTCCCTTTTTCCGAAAAAGCTGCCTGAAATCCTATAAACCGTTCCTCTACAGAAGATGTACCTTCAATGGATGGAGAAATAAAGGCTATATTCCGATGACCACTTTCCAATACTAAACCGGTTAACTCCCGCATTGCCTTCTTATTATCAATAGAAACAGAACTTGCAGGTATTCCTTTCAAATAACGGTCGATGAGAACTAGCGGATATTCCTCTACTACAAGGCGAAGCAGTTCATTGTTATAGTGCGTACCCTGTACCGGCAGTACAATAATTCCTTTAACTCCCATATTTATACAGGAATTGATTGCCTTCTTCTCTTCTTCTTGCAATCCCAACGTCCGCTTTAGTACAAGATTGTATTGGTGGTCCGAGCAGCCTCTCTCAATTGCCTTTACTAACTCTAGACCATAAGTATCCATAAAATCGGGTATGATCAATCCAATTAAATTATCCCTTTCCGTATCCAAATATTCCCGCTTCGCAGAAATAGTGCTAAAATCAGGCAGCGTACTGGAAACAAACGACCCTCTTCCCTGGAAGCGTTCAATTATATTATTCTGTGAAAGCATATCCAGTGCTTTTTTAGAAGTGATTCTACTTACGCGAAATAGCTTCGCCAATTCATACTCTGTAGGGATTTTATCTCCCCGCTTCATCTCACCTGCTTTTATTTTGTCAAGTATATAATTGTAAATTTGTTCATACAGACTCATTCGATCATTCCTCAGCTAATTGTTATATTAATAATAACAAATTGCGGTCACTAAATTCAATTTCATATTATCTGTGCAGGATTGAACCGTAGGAGGTAGGGAAGGGCCGAAACAGCATTCTGTGAGGGTTCCCATAAAACAAAAAATCGCAATCATAAAGCTGTTCCGTTATGCTGCAATGGCTTTTTTGTTGTGGATTTGTCAAAAAGGCGAAAGTTCGACATGAATTAGCCAAAGTTCGACATCAAAAAGCAAAAGTTCGGCAAGAAATCGCGAAAGTTTACGACAAAATAGCAAAAGTTCACCATTTGACATAAATGTTGAATATAAGTATCTTGTTTTTCAGGGATTTGTTAATAAAAATTGAATATAGAAGTACGAACGAAAAAACTGTCCTCCAAGGGCAGTTTTCATGACCTTGATGGACAGTTTCTTTCAACGTTCACTCACCGAATCCCGATAAACAATCCGATGCGGGATAATAATCCGCTTTGCAGGCTCATTCTTATTCAATGTCTTTTCAATCAGCGCCTTTGCCGACTGTGCTCCAAGCTTGTAAATTTGCACATCTACTGTTGTCAAAGGTGGTCTTGTTATTTCGGACAAATAAACATTGTTAAAACTAACGAGTGAAATATCCTCTGGAATGTGATACCCAGAGTCTTCAAGCATGCTTAACACCCCAAGACTGATCAAATCATCACTGACGACGATCCCAGTTGGCGGGCTATTTAGTGCAAACAAGCTTTCAACTGCTCCCCGGCCACCTGATTCCAGAAACTCCGTATGAATTTTGTATTCCTCGCAATTCCCGATACCTGCCTCTGTTAAAGCTGATTCGTATCCTGCTTGCCGATCCATCGTTACAAACAGGTCGCTTGCTCCCCCGATAAAAGCAATTTTTTGATGCCCTTTTGCAACCAAATATTCGGTAATTTCCTTTCCAGCCCGAAAATTATCATTGTCCACATGGGTGATTTCGTTCACATATTCATGCGGTTTCCCTACAATGACAAACGGAAAATCCTGTTCATATAAGAAATTCGTGACACTGTCATCGACCCGGGAATAGAGCAAAATGACACCATCAACATAACTGCCATACACCATTCGCTTTACCTCTTCAAAGATCTCATCTTCCGTCTCCCCGGTTGATAGTGACATCGAATATTGCATTTTATGAATAACCGAACCAATCCCGCGAAGAATCTCAGGGAAAAATGGATTTTGCAACGCTTTATTTGTTGAAGAAGGCATAATAACCCCGATTGCCTTTGTAGATTTAACGACAAGATTCCTTGCATTTATATTCGTGTGATAGCCAAGTTTCTTCATGACCTTACGTACCTTTTTCTTTGTATCCGCACTTATTCTCGGATTGTCGGCAATAACTCTTGAGACCGTAGAGGGGGATACTCCACTTGCTTTTGCTACATCTTTAATTGTTACCACTTTGCTATCAGCCCTCTACATCGTCTATTTTAATGGAATAACGTGTTTTTCTCCGCTGGTTTCACCGTTAATTATAACACGTTGTCCTTCCATCAGTCCTGCTATATTTACATTTATTTCTTTATATACCGGTAAAAATACACCATTTTGCTGCAATACATTTATCACAACAGAATCTGCACTTGACTTTAATTCAATGTCAAGCTCCAGAAACCCATCCTCTTGGTATTCGAATGTCTCCCCATCATCATCATAGAATGTAAAACGATAGCTTTCATCGGAATCACTCGCATACACATGCATTGTCATCGTTTTTGGTGTTTTATTTGTATTTGACGTCCAATCTGTCTGCATCAGAGCTGATCCTCTCTTTACAAAGATCGGCATATGATCCAGCTCGGCATGAATTAAATGTGTTAGCTTTCCTTCATACGTAACATCAGTAAATAATTCAACCCACTCTCCCTCGGGTAAATAAACAGCCCGGTCTGTAATGGAAGGTGCCAAAATTGGTGCAACAATGACATTATCGCCAATCATAAATTGATCGTTCAAATTATAAGTTTTTTCATCATCCGGAAACTCAAGCATCAATGGACGCATGACTGGAATGCCTGTCTTGCTAGCTTGATAAAACAAGGAATACAGCTGGGGCATCCACTCATAACGCATCCGAATATATTTTTTCATCATCGTTTCATATATTTCACCAAATTGCCATGGTTCCTGATATTTAAACCCGAGCGCCGAATGATTCCGGAAAAACGGTGTAAATGCGCCTACCTGTGTCCAACGTGTAAGCAGTTCTGCATTGGTATCATGGGCAAATCCGCCAACATCAGGGCCGGCCAAAGGAACCCCGGACAGTCCAAGGTTCATGACCATGGGAAGTGACATTTGCAAATGCTCCCAAAAGCTCCGGTTATCCCCTGTCCAGACAGCTGCATAGCGCTGGACACCTGCATATCCTGCACGGGTCAATAGAAATGGACGTTTGCCTTCAAGCTGATCCTTCATCCCCTCATAAGTCGCTTCCTCCATTAAGAATCCATAAATATTATGAAGTTCACGGTGTGTGGCTGGATTCCCGTCATTGCGGTGCATTACTGCCACGTTCATTGTTTTTGTTTCATTGAATACAGCAGGTTCGTTCATGTCATTCCAGATTCCCTCTATACCCAAATCTGTATAAAATTGATGTTTATCGCCCCACCATTTGCGTACTTTGTCATCCGTAAAGTCAGGAAATGCACTTGTGCCAGGCCACACATCTCCAAAATAAATAGCACCTTCAATATATTTACAGAAAAGATCCTCGTTAACACCTTCTTGATAAATGTGATATTCAGGATCCTTCTTTACACCTGAATCCACAATCGGAATAATCCGAATTCCCATCTCACGCAGATCCGCAATTAATTTTTCCGGGGTTGGGAAGCGTTCCGAGTCAAAGGTGAACACCCGATATCCGTTCATGTAATGGATGTCCAGGTGGATAGCATCCAGCGGGATACCATGCTCGATGAATGTTTTCGCAAGCTCTCGTACTTCTGCTTCTGATTCATAGCTATAACGCGACTGGTGGTATCCTAATGCCCATTTCGGCGGCAGTGGCATTCTACCTGTCAGGTGTGTGTATTGCTCTAATACAGTCTTCGGTTCAGGTCCAGCAAAAACATAGTAATCAAGTTGCCCACCTTCTGCCCAAAAAGAATAATTATTTTCCTCCGATTTCATATCGAAAACGGTTCGAAATGTATTATCGAAAAACACACCATGGGCACGTCCTTCACGCAATGTCATGAAATAGGGAATCGACTCATATAAGGGATCTGTTTCCGGATTATGAGGTGCATAGACATCCGTATTCCACATTTCATACTTTTCCCCACGCTTATCCAAATGGCCAGATTTCTCACCAAAACCATAAAAATGATCGTTATCATGCATGACTTTATATGCTATGACTTCCCCACCCTTTTTGAAGCCCATTCCTCGATCCGTTTCTGCCACTAATTCACGGCCATCATGGTCATTAATCGTTATTCGAAACGGCGATTTTTTTATGACAACCTCCAACTTGTCTGTTTTTAATGTCAAATGCGCTTCATTTTGCTGCTCTTCAACAGCAACATTTTCAGGCAAAGCAATGACAGCCCTTGATCCTTCCATTTTTGGTTCATCAGTTGGATTCATGACTACTTGTACAATAATATCCGTATAAAATCGGATAGCTACTTTGCCGTTTTCACAATTAAAGAAATAGGTGTTGTCTATCTTTTTGTGATCTAATAGTTTCCCAATATCGTAATAAGGTCCATTTTCGGCATCTTTTTCTTTTCCCGGGTGAATTGCAAAGCTAGTGTCTTCAAGCATTGATGTACCTCCATCAAAAAATAATTATCAAATGATATGTTTTATCCTTTTGATCCCCCAGCAGTCAAGCCGGAGATTAAATATCTCTGTAAATATAAATAAACAGCTGCAATAGGAACTGCTATTAATATTGACCCCGCAGCAAATCTAGTGAAATTATTTGCAAATTGATCATTAATGAAATTATAAAGTCCTACTGCCAAGGTATAATTTTCTGGGCTTGAAAGGACAATTGATGGTAGAAGAAAGTCAAATAATGGCATCATAAAGTTAAATAAAGCAACTACTGCCAAAATCGGCTTGGCAAGTGGAAGCATTATACTCCAGAAAACCCTTAAATGTCCTGCACCATCTATTCTTGCTGCCTGGTCCAACTCACGTGGAATTGTGTCAAAGTATCCTTTCACCAACCACGCATTAAACGGTATCTGTCCACCTAAATATATAAATATTAATCCTGTCAGTGTATCTAGTAAGCCAAGCATATTCAAAAAAATATACAATGCGACCATTGCCATCATGACCGGAAACATTTGTAAGAGTAAAAAGACATATAGTCCATTCTTTCTCCCTACAAATTTATATCTGGAAAATGCATAGGCGACAAGCGAAGTTATAATAACACTACCGATCGCTACAGCTACAGACACAATAAGCGAATTTTTATACCATAATAAATAATCACTGGCTTCACTAAACAACCATTTATAGTGATCTAATGAAAAGGCTTTTGGTATTAGCGAGGAAGAGTATAGGCTTGTTCCCTGGTTGAAGGACATACCAATAGTCCATACCAAAGGATAGAATATAATTACAGCAACAATAGCCAATATGACATAAAGTACCGTCACTTCAAGTTTGGACTTCATTTTTTGATTCATTAGATTTCACCCTCTTCCTTGAACGATCTCGTTTTCTTAAACTGATAAAAAGCAAATCCGGAAACAATTAACCCCATAATCAACGATATAACCGCTGCCATGGCATAATTATTTGTGTCAAAAGTCAGTTTATAAACCCACGAAATAAGAATATCCGTTCCACCCGCATTTTGTCCTCTTACTGGTGGTCCCCCTTCATTGAATAAGTAAATGATATTAAAGTTATTAAAGTTTTGTGCGTATTGCATAATTAATAATGGGGCCGTTGCAAACATTACATGTGGAAACGTAATATGACGAAACTTTTGAAACCGTGAACCGCCATCTACGTCTGCAGCTTCGTACCAGTCTTTTGAAATACTTTGTAAAACACCGGTAAATAATGCAAATATAAAAGGAAATCCCAACCATGTTTGAATCATAATAATAGCTATTCGCGCATATGCAGGGTCACTTAACCAAGGGAAACCTTCTCCACCAAAAAGCGGGATAATAATATCTCGATTGATCGCACCAAAGTCATCATTAAACATAGCCGAGAATATCAAAATTGTAACAAATGCCGGAACCGCCCATGGTAATATCAAGATTGTACGAATTAATTTTTTAAATTTGATTCTGGGATCGTTTACAATTAAAGCAAGGAACAACCCCAAGGCAATTTGCAATGTTGTCGCCACAACGGTCCAAACAACCGTCCAAGCAAAAACGCTAATAAACGTATCTTGCCAAATTGGAACAGTAACCAAGTCAACAAAATTATCAAATCCAACCCAATCAACCAGATTACGAGGTGGAGAGTGATATAAATTATAGTTGGTAAATGCTAGTAAAACAGAAAATAACAAGGGAAATATAACTACAAAAATCATTAAAAATAAACCAGGAAACGTCATTAAATAAGGAAAAGCATTATCATAAGCTTCTTTTACAGTTTCTTTAAATTTCAAGGGTTTCCATCCGTTTTGAATTTTACGTGCCTGATTCCTCGCATCAATTACATTAAATACATATAAACTGATTGCAAAGAAAACAGCAATTAAAGCAAGAACCCCAAATACTAGTAAACGAATGGAATGGTCAGTTCCTGGAATCGTACCAAGTGTACGCAAACCCCATAATCCAAAATTTATTGAGTCTAGCAAAGTTACAAGAAATGAAACCTCAATTAAAAGAAATATAGCCCCCTTTAAAAATCTACGGTTGTACAATTGACCTAAACCAGCAAATAAAATCGATAGGAACATAGCTAATTTAGGACTATGTTTTCTGACATCCTTTATATTTAACCTTTTTCTATTTGAATCTTCTTCGGTTGGTACAGTCAACGCCAACACCCCCTTAGTTTAGTAGATAGAAGAAAATAATGGGAAGAAGATACTCCTCCCCATCTACCCCCTATTGACCTGAACCGCTAGCCGCAATATTATCCTCCATTTGTTGAACAGCCTCATCCAACACTGATTGAACTTCCTCTCCCTCGGCCAGGAACTGTAACGCATTATTCATTGGCTCCCAGACTTGAGACATTTGCGGTGTACTTGGCATTGGTACCCCATGTTTTATTTGTTCAGCAAAAGCAGAATATATTGGGTCATCAATAGATTCCAAAGCATTTGTATTCGGAGGAAGTTCCCCAGCTACTTCAAAATAATAGGAAAGATTTTCTTCATTTGTCATAAACAACGCTAATTCTTTTGCCCAATCTTTATCTTCAGAGTAATAGGAAACAAACCATGATTTTACCCCTACCAATGTCTGACCAGGTTCGCCGTTAATTGTTGGAAATGGCGCAAATCCAACACTGTCGCCAAGAGCTTCTTTATATGATGCGATACTCCACGGCCCATTAATGACTGCTCCTACCTTTCCTTCTGTAAATAACCCATCGACTACGTCTACAGTTGTTGATGCAGGTATTTTATCCCCACCAAAAAATGATTGGAATAACTTACCACCTTCAACAGAGCCCTCATTATTCAAACCAATATCATCCGTATTATATTCTCCGGTGTCTCCCCCAAAAATATAGCTACCATAATTCTTAAAAAAAGGAAAAGCAAAATAAAGATCATTAGGTTTCATTAAAAAGCCATATTGTTCGTTTGAAGCGTCCGTATTTTCCTCAAGAATCGCCAATAAATCATCAATTGTTTTCGGGGCTTTGGAAACAATATCTTTATTGTAAAAAATTCCATACGTTTCAATAACTGCAGGAATTCCATATATATCGGTCTTTCCATCAAAATTATAAGTAACAGCCTCAATAGCAGCCTTGCTATATCCATTTGTTTCCTCATCCGATAAATCAAGAGGTTCTGCAAGCCCTTGTGCTACAATATTCCCTGTTTGGTCATGTGGTTGAAAAAATAAATCAGGGCCTTTGCCCTCCGGACCCGCAAGAGACAACTCTTGCAATTGGTCCAGCATTGCCTTCGCTACAACATTAACTTTAATTCCCTCTTTTTCCTCATAATCAGCCGCAATTTTTTTGATTGCTTCCAGTTGCTTCTCCTCATCATTTGCCCAGATAGTCAGTTCTTCTGGTTTTTCGGTCTTCTCTGTTTTACCCTCATCAGTATTCGCGTTGGTCCTGTCTTCACGATTCGGTGCACACGCCGCAAGTAAGGTTAGTAATAGTACTAACGCTAATAAAAGCATGCCCTTCTTCTTCTTCATTAAATTTCTCCCCTTTTTGATGATATAACCTAACCTCAAACAAAATAGGAACTGATTATGACAAAATTGTATGTGCAAACGTTTGCATTAGGTTTATTATTATTCTACAGTTATTTCATATTTACTGCAAGCGTTTTCTTTATTTTTTTTGAAAACATTATTTCAAGTCTAGAATCCTATTGACAATTGCATATTATGTTATATATTAATAGTTATAACAACAAGATTTATCATTATTCACAATTAGAGGGCAATGATTTGTATTCAAACAACCCCGGCTTTTTATGATAAAAGCTGGGGTTGTTTTTTGAAGAGAGGATTGAAGCTAAATTTAATAAACAGGAGGAATGATGACATGTTTTTTAAACAACCTTTTCATGAAATCGTTTGCGCTATTTTATTACGAAAGGAGTTCTTATAAATGATAAAAGAAGCAATTTTCCACCGTCCAAAAAATAATTTTGCATACGCTTACGATGATAATACCCTTCATATTGTTTTGAAAGCGAAGAAAGATGACATGAAATCTGTTGAACTTGTTTTTGGTGACCCTTATGAATGGAAAAATGAGCAATGGCAAACGAATACAAGAAACATGAAAAAATCGGGTTCAACCAGTTTACATGATTATTGGTCGACTGAGGTTAAACCACAATTTCATAGAACGCGTTATGCTTTCCGTTGTACAGATAATGTCGAAACGTGTTTTTATACTGAGCGTGGAATTTTCTCTGACCCACCTAGTGAGATTTCAAACTATTTCTGCTTCCCATACCTAAACAAAGCAGACGTATTCAACGCTCCATCCTGGGTTAAAGACACGATCTGGTATCAAATTTTCCCGGAACGCTTTGCAAATGGAGATCCTTCCAACGACCCAAAAGGCACATTACCATGGGGCGAGGTCAAACCAACACCGACCAACTTTTTCGGTGGTGATTTCCAAGGTGTAATGGACCATCTTGATCATTTGGTCAACTTAGGGATAAACGGGATTTACTTTACCCCTATTTTCAAGGCACACTCAAACCATAAGTATGACACAATCGATTATATGGAAATTGATCCGCAGTTTGGGGACAAGGAAACATTCCGACGATTAGTCAAGGCATGTCACAAACGGGGAATTCGAGTCATGCTTGATGCTGTATTCAATCATAGCGGCTATTATTTTCCACCATTTCAGGATGTGCTTGAAAATCAGGAGAAGTCCCGTTATAAAAAATGGTTCCACCTATGGGATTTTCCTGTCAAAACCAATCCCGCGCCTAACTATGATACATTCGGTTTTGTTAGTTCAATGCCAAAGCTGAACACGGAAAATCCTGAAGTAAAGCAATACTTGTTGGATGTTGGCCGTTATTGGATAGAAGAATTCGATATTGATGGGTGGCGTTTGGACGTAGCCAATGAAGTCGATCATGCATTTTGGCGCGAATTTCGCAAGGTTGTTAAATCGGTTAAACCGGATGCCTATATTTTGGGTGAAATTTGGCATGACGCAATGCCCTGGCTTTTAGGTGATCAGTTTGACGCTGTTATGAACTATCCGTTTACAAATGGAGCGATTGACTTTTTTGCGAAACAGGAAATGAAGGCTAGTACATTTGCCAACTCCATAACGGAAGTATTACACATGTACCCTGCCAATGTGAATGAGGTGGCGTTTAACCTGCTTGATAGTCATGACACGCCACGCATTTTAACGTTGGCTGACGGAAACGTAGACCGTGTAAGATTACTATACCTCTTCCAATTAACTTTTATTGGTACGCCTTGTATCTATTATGGAGATGAAATCGGTATGGCGGGAGGACAAGATCCAGGGTGCCGCGCATGCATGATTTGGGAAGAGGATGGGCAAAATCATGATCTTTTCCAGTTTGTAAAAGCACTAATTGCCTTGCGGAAGTCGCATCCCGTTTACGCTAATGGGGGAAGTTTTCGCTTTCTGGATGTAGACGATGCAAAAAATACGATTGTTTTTGAAAAATATAATAAGAGCAACCATGTCATAGTTGCGGTTAATAATAGCCCTAAGCAAGTGACAGGATCATTTGGGCTTTCAGGTAAGTTTGATGAACGTATTTTTTCAGGAAACGTGTTTAAGAAAAGTCCAATTGAAATCGGAGAATCGCCTATCAAGCTTGGACCCTATAAGTTCAGGATTTTTGAAAAAGTTGGTAAAAAAATGAATGGATAGGAGGAGTAAAAGACTATATCGATGGTAAATGTTTGACCACGTTGAGATGACAAATATGTTAAAAAGCTGGATGTACTAACGCTATAAAGTTAGCAATTCCCCCATAGAAATTCCCCTTCAAGTAAACAGTAATAGGCTTTCTCTTTCCTGTCTACTTAAAGGGGATAATATCATTCTCCCTCACACGATGAAGGATATCAACAGTAGAATTTTCTTCTATATCATCGACAAGTTCAGTTGCTATCCGCCCAATACGGGGTTCCCAATTTTTTAAACTGCGCGGTGTAAAAGCTGCTGATAATAAGGAACGTCTTTTTCGTTGTACTGGAGGATCCCTGTCAGACCTCCAACCACCAAATTCCATCCAAAATATGATACAATCATTTTTAATATCAATAATTACCTACAGAAGGAGACAACCATGCCATACAACGTACTATTCCTCGACATCGACGGAACCATACTAAAACCAGATCATACCTACAGCCCATCAACGAAGGATGCGATTGCCCAGTTAAAGGAAAAGGGTATTGAAGTTTTCCTTGCAACGGGTCGGCCGATTCATGAGATTGCTGAACTGGCTGAAGAGCTTGGTGTTAATTCATTCATTGGATATAATGGCGCACATGCAATATATCAAAATGAATCCATTATTAATGAACCTTTGGACACTAATACAGTGACAGAGTTCCTGAAAGTTGCAGAAAGTAACAGAAATGAACTCGTGCTATATACAAATGAAAAAAATTATTTCACAACCTTTGAAACACCGGAAGTGCAGCAGTTTATTGAGAAATTCCAAATGAAGGAAAATGAAGCCTTTTCCCTCGATATAGTTGACCATGTCCTAGGTGGCACGGTTATCAATATGCAACCGGCTGAAGTACCACTTTACGAAATTGAAGCAGATATCCATCTTTCACAGGTTAACATTGAGGGCGTTAAACATTGCTATGACATCATTCGTAAAGCCGTAAACAAAGGGGAAGCGATCAAGCAGGTACTCAAACGCCTGAACATCCCGGCTGAAAATGCGATTGCCTTCGGGGATGGAATGAACGATAAGGAAATGCTGCAAGTTGCAGGCGTTGGGTTTGCCATGGGAAACGCATCTCCTGAGCTGTTTAAATATGCAAACCGGAGGACAACTTCGGTTGAGGAATCGGGGATATTTAATGGGTTGAAGGAATTGGGGTTGGTGAAGTAGGTCAATAGCAGCCATTTTTCTCAATTTCCCCATCCAGATGTTTTAAAATTGGATGGGGATCTTTTATACATACCCTTCTACAGGAGTCCGCAACATTTTGACTACATAATCATAGTAAAATATAGATATAATAATCATATGGAGGTTTGTTGTGCATGATAAATATCAAACCATCTGCTTCAATACGTAATAACTATAATGAGATATCTTCGCTTTGCAAGGAATCAGGTGAGCCAGTTTATCTGACTAAAAATGGTGAAGAAGGACATGATCCAATTCTATATTACAGGACTGAGGACATCCAAAAAAGTTTTTTATAGTTACAAGTTGAATTTATGGAGGAACGATTTAATTGACTATCGGAACAAATACTTTTTAAGGTAACTATAAAAAACTTCTCTGGCATGGGTTAAAAAAAATCCTTATTATTATGCGATTTTTGGTTTTAATTTTCAGCTGATAATCCACTTTGTCCAGAGTTCTGTATTACATTGGATCATGCTTTCTATGCAAAAAACCTCATCAAGTTTTGTTCTCTATTTCAGCCTTTAGTTGGTTACTCCAGCCTGTTGTGCTCTTTTTCTCTAATATCTGTTTACCCTTCCGTACATATAAGTGACCTTGTTTGGCTACTGATTAATGTTTATCCAACCGAAATCACTTCTCGGGCTAAAAATCTTCCCTAAAAACATGTTTTAAATTGATGGAGAGATTTTCAAAGCTCGTAACGTTGATCACTTCATCATTTGTAAACGTGCCAACATGTTTGTAGTACTCATTCTCCAATACATAAACGTCAACAGTCTCATGTGCAGGATCAACAATCCAGTATTCATTCACACCTGCTTTTTGATAGCAGTTAAACTTAATCATTTTATCCATTTTTGCAGTTGACTTCGATAGAATTTCCACGATCAATTCTGGTGCTCCCGCAATATGATTCTTCATGATTTTTTCTTTGTCACATACAATCACAATATCCGGTTTAACCCATTCGTTTACTTCAGAAGGATCCTTTTTTCCCCAAAGACAAACATCAATCTCACTAATTACCCTGCATGATTGATTCCTAAAAAACATGTTAAATTCAGTGGCAAGCTCCATTGCAATGGATTGATGTTTCACGTTTGGTGATGGCGCCATGTCATATATATGGCCATCAATTACTTCATATTGTATATCGTTATCCAATTTCAGGTATTCAGCATAAGTCAATTTGTTTTCTTGTGGTAAAACCATGCTTTTCCCTCCACTGACCTTTGAATAATGGCTTAAATTGTAAGCATTTTGTTAACACAATTTTTCATCCTATACCCATTATATAATATTTCTTTGCAGGTATACAGTTTTTATTAACGATTGACCATAGTGTTCAGTCATTATGATCTTGCCATGAGGTTGATGTGTAAGTGTGCGGGCTGTCTGTACACTCACGCCACACTTCACCAGTCTACAGGGAAGGCACAGCTGTTTCACTCGTTTCGTCCTGTCTACTGAAAAACTGCTTGGTTACCGGATTATAATAGAGTATTCGTTCAGACGCATCACCCCTGTGCTCAAGCAATAAACGGTATTCCAGTATCGGTACAAAATAGAGTATCCCATTATCGATGTTGATTTCTATTTGCCCATTGTACTTATTGCGAATCTCCTGTAATTGCTTGTCTCTTTCAAGTTTAATGGCCTCCGTTTTTTCAAGATACTCTCTTCTTTTTTCTTCACTTATTCCTTTCCTGTCAGCTCGTCTTTCATTTTCTGCAACAAGTTCTCGATAATAAGTGGTTATTCGATTAATATCCTTATCCATAGCAGCCATTCTCGTTGGATCACTTTTCTGTTGTTCGCTCAACTTTTTTACATGTGCAGTCGCCATTGAAAATGCTTGGGGAACATCAATGGATACAGGAAGTGGGTAGGTATAAACAGGTTCATGCTGATACATAATCCGGCTTTGTTCCCGTTTCATTGTATGGCTTATACGATTCGTTAACAAATTTACCCAAACCTGTCTGGAGGATTCCGTTTTTTCATCGGCTACGTAGGCAACATTGTATTGAAAAACTGCCCACACACCCATAACAGGTCTTTCCTCCATAATCGTAAGTTTGCCTGGGTCTTCCTTTAGAAAATCCCTTATTTTTTTCAATGCATTTCCCAATTCCAGACGGTCCACTTCAGCAAATCACATTGTACTGACGGTTTGCTGATGGATCAATTCGAGTAGCTGCTCCAGGATGTAGCTCCCAAACGTCACAAATTCTGAATCCGGATTCTCTTGGGCAACCTCATAATCAAAGGAAAGCTGCAATTCTGTTTTATGTTGAAAGTACGGCGCGTACGCTTCAGGGATGAGTACCTGGCACAATCCATACTCCACAGGAATAACGATCCCGCCCAATTGCTCGACTACTTCTGTAACAAACTGCTGCAACTGCATCACTACACCTCCATCAGGTTAAAATAATCGATCATCCAGATGTTTTTGCTTCGCCAGTTTTTGTTTGTTTTTTAACATGACTTCTCCAAGTTGATCCAATTCTGCTTCCACATCTGCTTTTGTTTGCGAATCAACCCAGGCCTTCATCACAAGCTCGGAAAAGTCCTCCTTTTCCTCCAGATCTCCCAGAATGGCATCAACCTCACCGACAACCAGTTCAAACATGTTAATTTTGCGATCCAGTAAATCCAGAATATAATATTCAATCGTATCTTTGGCAGCAAGGTTATAAACAACAACATCGTTTTCCTGGCCAATCCGGTGTATTCTCCCGATTCGTTGTTCAATGGCCATCGGATTCCAGGGAAGATCATAGTTAATCATTCCATGACAAAATTGCAGATTTCTCCCTTCGCCGCCAACTTCGGTACTCACCAATACATCCGCTTCCTCCTTAAACCAGGTTACTTGTTCTTCCTTTTCTTTTCTACGCATCGCCCCGTGAAATTCAGCAACTTGAAAGCCGCGGTCCTTGAGTACGTTGCTAATATACTTTTGTGTAGCAGCAAATTTGGTAAAAACAATCATTTTATCATTAAATTCGGTTAAAATGGAGACAAGTTCATCCACCTTTGTACGGGAACCTGAAGTATTTTCCGCAATCGTTTTTGCCTCATCCAGAAACCGTTTCATGGCTTTCCGCTCAAATTCGGTTAGCTTCTCATTCACACTCAGGCGTTCTAACGAAGGGACAACAGACGTAATGGAGCTGCCGATCTGTTCCTGCAGACGTTTTAGCTGAAACCTGTTCAAGACCGGATGTTTTACATGATAACGTTCCCGAACAAATAGACTAAGGTTGTTATACAAGGCCTTTTCATCGTTTGTCATGTCAATGGTTCGTGTGTAAGCTGTCCGTTTGGTAAAAGTAACATCCACATTACTGCGCTTATTGCGAATCATGACGTCCGCCAGCAGACCTTTCAATTTATCAACATTCTTTGCTTCAATTCCGTCTTTGCTTTCGACAAAATTTTTCTTGAAATAGCTGTACGTTCGTAATTGCCCAGGTTTTAACAGGGTGATCAGATTATACAATTCCTCCAAATGATTTTGCACTGGCGTAGCTGTTAAAAGGAAAATATATTTTTTGTTGATTCCGTTGACGAACTGCCATTTTTGGGTTGTCCGGTTTTTTAAGTGATGGGCCTCGTCCACAATAATTAAATCGTACTGTTCCTTGAAAATGGATTCGCGATTGTTTTTACGTTTTGCTGTATCAATCGAAGCAATGACTTTCGAGTAATGTGCCCACGCGTTTTGACCGTGCTTTTTAAAATCAGGGTGATCTGCCCGGACAAAATCCTGATTGAATTTCCTTTTCATCTCATTCTCCCATTGGCCGACAAGGGATGGTGGGACAAGAATCAGTATTCGCCGCGCCAGACCACGCATAACATATTCCAGCATTGCCATACCTGCTTCAACGGTTGTGCCCAGACCAACCTCATCGCTTAACATCACGCGCCCTTTAAACCGGTTCAGCACTGATTTAACTATTTTCACCTGATAATCAAATGTTTCCAATTCACGGACATATGGCAAACAAAGCAATTCGTTTTCACTTGGCTGCACCCTATACTGTTCAGCGATTTGTTATAATTGAAACCATTTTTCCGCGTTATTGCTAAAACTTGATAGTGATTCCATCACCTGATGTGCCCGCTCCTTGTGATGTAGGGTGTTCTCTGCATCCACCGGCAATGAATCGTCTTGCTGGCAAACAACGATGCGGTTATCTTCTGTATGGACAACGAGTAAAAATTCTTCGGTGTAAGGTGCAAAAAAACCCTTGATTCCTCTCCCCTGCAGCAGCCTTTCATCCCAGTCAATGGTAAAATTTCTCCTTAGTCTCTGATCATTTTCCATCGTAAATGCTTCGTCTGTAATCTGGGTTTCAAGAAAAGAAGTGAATTAGCGTATCATCCATGTCCATTGCCTGGAGATCGAAAAGTTCTTTATTTACATGAAACAGATACGTTTCCAATTTGCTTTTCACCCCTATTTATGACATGTACTATCCTATTATTTTAACATACTGAAAAGAAAGTGAGGATATAATACCAGATTTAATAGATTGGTTTTTGAATAGCACCCAAATGTAAATCCCGTAAGCCTACTAATGAAGGTTTCCTTGAGGTTGTCTCCTCTCTGTTACAACTACCGGGATTTCCGTTAATGAAAATGCTGATTAGGATGTAAAAACGGATATGTTAATGCGGCTGTATGTAACTTTTCCATAGAACCACCCAGAAACTAAACACATCGAAGGGAATACGGCAGCCCACCTGAAACAAGTGCAGTTGGTCACAGCCAAGCATTAATTATTTCTGATGGAAAACATGTATAGGGGACATGGGCCGCGGAACCAGCGGTATCATATGAAACCGCTTGGGCAGTAATAAGGGGATCTGTGTATTTTAAACAACCCATAAAAAATTGACAGTATAATAAATAAATTTTATACTATACTTAGAAGTAGGAACCGAGGTAGCGTTAACTACCCGGTTCCGGCAACTACAAACTGCATTAAGTGCAGTTGGCCGCTGAAACATGTTGCCTATCTACTGAAGTAATCGCGACCTGGGGTGGTGGGCGGTTACTTCTTTTTGATTAGATAAACGACAATAGTAACAATAAAAGTTAGTGTTGCAATTTGGAGTAAACTAAACTGCAACGCCAAACTTAATGCTTCATATGTCGTCATCCTGCCACCTCCCTTCCTTAAGCTTTCACGTGGCTTAAGGGACAAGGAACGATGGCCAACCGCCCACAATACCTATGTAGTTGCTATATTAATTTTATCATAACCATTGATAAGTTTATAGTCTAATTAGTGCAAACGTTTGAAAAACTTGATGTGCTCTAGAAACCAAAGATAATAAGGCGAGAAAATGATTACATTGTAAAACATTGAGTCAGACAAGAGTGTGACTCACGAATCAGTTAAACCACCGACTTTACCTCAAAGGTTACCTCCTAGCCCCTATGTACCCCTATCTGGGCCCTGTTTTAGGGCTCCCATCGCTTATTGAAAATATCCCTGTCCTAAAACGAGCTGCATTTTGGGCAAAAACAGCTTTACATCCAGCTCCTTTTTTGCTATTCTTCTATTAACGATTGATTAATCATTCATCAATATAAGGAGACATAACGATGCCATTATCTGAAGAACAGCGATTAAATATGATAAAAAAACGGCAGAAAATCCTTGATAGTGCAATTACCCTTTTTGCATCGGAAGGGTATGAAGGAACGACGATTAAAAAAATTGCAGAATCTGCTGAGGTGAGCTTTGGAAATGTGTTCACATACTTTAAGGATAAGGAACAGCTCTTTTTAGCTTCCGTTGTCGAGCCACTGGGGACCTTTTCGGAACAAGTATTGGATTTCAATACTGATGCGGAAGATCCACTAGTTGAATTACAAGAGATGGTAACGAAACATATTCAATTGTTCGCTGGAGTAAAAAGTTATTTAACACTCGTTGCGCAAGTCGTCGGTCAACCTCATCGTTATCCTGCAGCGTTTGAACAGCTCGATCAGTTCCACGATCAATTAAGGGAGAAAATCAGTTGTCTAATCAAAAACGGACAACATAAAGGGGTTTTGATGAAACAGGATACCATGCCTGTCGCTACTCTCTATACGAGCCTGCTGATCGGCATTCGTTTGAATAATACAGATACCCGTTACAGTAAAATATGGGATCAATATATATCACCTGCTCTTCAGCTTTTTGGACCTATCAACTAGTAGGTCTAATCTTTTACTTTACAAGCGATTGATTGATCAATCATATTTTAGGAGGATAATATGAACATATTCCGTTTTCTTCCAGTCATTCGAATCCGGTTGTTATTGCAATTTCTAACCACGATGGCCACCATGTCCGTCATCCCTTTTATAATTATCTTTTTTTCCGATCAGTTAGGAACATTCATTACAGGTTTTCTGTTTCTCGTTGTAATGGCCGCTAATGTGTGCGGTTCCATACTAGGAGGTTATATTTCTGATCAAATCGGTCGTAAACGTGTGATTTTGTTAGCGGAATTCATTATCTTTATTGGATTTATTGGTGCTGCTTCTGTTAATTCACCTTGGCATACATCTCCATATATCACCTTTAGCCTGTTTATTTTTATCCAATTTAGTACAGGAGCTGCTACCCCTGTATATCAAGCATTAATTGTTGATGTGAGCCAGCCAGATAATAGAAAAATGATCTATACGTATGCTTACTGGCTAAGAAATATGGCTGCAGCTATTGGAAGTATGATTGGTGCATTCCTATTTCATAACTATCATTTTTACCTTTTTATAGGTGTGGCGCTTTGTACGCTGATTTCTCTTCTGATTACCTTTTTCTATATACAGGAAACATACATCCCTATAACAGAAAAAGCTGTAATGAAAAATGGTTTACAAGGAAAAAAACAGCCCCTGCAAATACTGCAAACATATAAAAACGTACTCGCTCACAAATTCTTTTTCACATTTACGATTGCGGCTTTACTCATCGTATCTGTTGAGGAACAACTAACCAACTACATTGGTGTACGACTAGTCAACAAAATTAATGAACCGGTGCAGCTTCTGCCACTGTTTTCTCTGCAAGTCGATGGCATGAATCTAGTCGGTATGCTGAAAACGACAAATACATTAATCGTAGTTTTTTGTACCATGCTAATTGCGAGGATAATAAAGCGTTGGAATGAGCAATTTGTTTTGTTAACCGGACTGTGTCTCTTTTTTATCGGCTACACCATCATCAGTTATAGTACTTTCCCATTCCTGTTAATGATTGCAATGGTTATCGCATCTATCGGGGAAATGATGTATGCACCTATCCAACAAACGATGCTTGCGAATACTGTTCCTAATCATAAACGCAGTTCCTATATGGCAATATATACGATTGCTGTCTTCCTTGGGGTCAGTACAGCCGGAGTTTTTCTCATTATTAGCAGCTGGCTTCCACCAATTGTGCTGACCATCATGATGGCTGTGATGGGCCTGATTAGTACTGGTCTGTTATTTCGGTTGACCGAAAGAGAGAAATCGCCCATTGAAACCGGGAAGTCGCTGATCGAAGCGAGAAGTCGCCGATCAAAAGCGAAAAGCCGCTGATCAAACGCGAAAAACCGCTGATCGAAAACGAAAAGCCGCCGATCAAAAGCGAAAAGCCGCTGATCGAATCCAAAAAGTCGCTGATCGAAAACGAAAAGCCGCCGATCGAATCCAAAAATCCGCCGATCGAAAGGGAAAAGCCGCTGATCGAATCCAAAAAGTCGCTGATCGAAAACGAAAAGCCGCTGATCGAATCCAAAAAGTCGCTGATCGAAAACGAAAAGCCGCCGATCGAATCCAACAATAAATCAAAAATTGTTTAAACGTTTGCGCAGCATAGTAGGTTCCCGCTTTATCCTTTCCAGCAAGTACAATTTTGCTTATGTCTATTTTGGCTGGAGGCAAGTACATACCCTTCTTTCTTTAATTCCCCTGGCCCACCTACTTGAAGCTGCTCTAGTATCTTTTCAGGGTCCGGATAAACAGAGCCGAAATCGGATTTCGATTTCGGCCCTTTTTTGTAACTACGCTGTACAGCTTGTGTCCCTCTCAATCTATTTTATAGTTTGAACAGCCTCATCTCTTAACAAGCGGATAATAGGGCTCGTAACGCGGATTCGTATAGTATGGCGGTCTCTTTACAATAACAGGCATCAACCAGCTATGTTGGAGATAATTCAATTTTACTTTTTCATCTGATTGGTCAACTAACAGCCACTTTACCTTAGGGTTAAATTCAATACGCAATTGTGACACCTCCCTATTTAGCATTCTACGTAAGGCTAGAGGCTTTGGAGCAAGTCCATCGTTGCAATATATCCAGACACGCACATAGACGATCGCCTAATCATACATTACATAGGATAAACATCAGAGGGAGGTTATACGTTTGTATCAACAAGACGACCCTAGTAACAATAATGAGCAAATGCCAACAGAGAGTGAATTACGAGAAATACGAGCATACCAAAAATGGTTTGAGGAAAATAAACAAACAAAACCATATCCGCTCTATCCGAATTACGGAAAGATAACGCGCTATCAAGAGGTTCCATTAGCTAACCCTGAACAACGCCAGCTAAAACAGCCAGGCCACGAAGACCTGATGGTTCCAAAACCAATTATTGAAAATCCTAACTACAAAGGCAGCGGGAAGCTGAAAAATAAGGTAGCTTTGATAACTGGTGGAGACAGTGGAATGGGAGCAGCAGCGGCAATTGCGTTTGCAAAAGAAGGAGCAAATGTAGCTATTGCTTATTTGGATGAACACGATGATGCAGAACGAACCAAGAATAGGATAGAAGAACTTGGTCAACGTTGTCTCCTATTACCAGGAGATTTAAGAGAAAAGCAACAATGTAAAACCATTGTCAAACAAACAGTTCAGACATTTGGCGGGCTGGATATTCTTTGTAATCATGTAGGCATTCAATTTCAGCAAAATAGTCTGCTGGACATTACAGATGAGCAATTTGATGACACATTCAAAGTAAATATTTACGCTCACTTTTATACTACCAAAGCTGCTTTACCACATTTAAAACCAGGAAGCTCAATCATTGGCACAACATCCGTGGTTACTTATGCAGGGGAACCCTTATTAATTGATTATTCGGCAACAAAGGGGGCGATTGTCGGGTGGACACGATCACTTGCCAAAAGTCTCGCGGGTCAAGGGATTCGGGTAAATGCCATTGCACCGGGAAGAATATGGACACCACTTATCCCTGCGAGCTTCTCATCTGATGAAAATGCCCTGCATGGGAACAACCTATTCAACCGTATCGGCCAACCATTTGAATTAGCCCCGACATTTGTCTATCTCGCTTCAGATGACTCACAACTGGTAACGGGGCAAGTATTGCATGTGGATGGTGGAGAATCAACCAGTTCTTAAGTTGATTCCCCAAAACACTTGATTAAGTTGCCTAAGTGTTTGAGCTAAACAACATCCGCTCATTGAATATTAGAAAAATGTCACTTGTCGCTAAAGATTTGGTGACAAGTCACGTTTTTCTTATACTTTAATCCTTTAACAAAGCAGAAATTTCTTAAAGTGCAAAAAGATAAAACGCCTAATCTGCCATGTTTAGATTAGGCGTTTTAAGTTACGTTGTACATTCAAATACGTCAAACGAGCTGCGGTATCCATTCTTCATTCCATGAACGATAAGTTAAAAATCCGTTAAATTTGGCAAACCCTCGCATTCCACTTGATTAATGTTTTCTATTGCTTACATCCATTTTAAAAGGTAACCCTGACACATGAAAATATATGTCGATATTTCCCGGGAAATAGATATTATTATCATTTGCTCATTATTCATTTTCGAGTATAATCGGGGTTATTTTCGACAGGACGAGCCAATTGCACACAATTGTCACTCATTGGAATAACAATTCCTTTTCAGCTATGTAGATTAAGGTGAAAGCTATTTTTCATTGATATATTTATCTTCATTATAAATGAGCAAATTGCATTTCCAGTTTTCCTTTTAGATTCGTTCAGATTAATAATATTTCGTTTACTGACTCCTGAACATCATGGATCTGATCCCATAATAACGTAGCATCAATTCCCTCATTAAGCTTCCACTTATCTAAACGCTTCATGGTTTACTCTCACCGCTTTCTGCCTCATTCTAGCAGTTGGATTGCACTTGCCGCCTTTTCTTCCGTATCCTTTAATGCTTTCACTGAATTTATTGTCGCTTCCTCATTGTTTAACAATAAGGTTTTATAGGACGTTATTACTTGATCAAGCGTTTGATTAATCATGTTCAACTTATCTGCTGTAGCAAGCTGATTATCGGTAATCGCAACCACAGATGTTGGCTTTAACGATTGAACAGAAGCTCTCAATTCAGCTAGTGTATTTTCTACATCCTCAAAAATAAGTTTGATCTCTTCACTCATTATTTCGCCATCTCCTCTCGCCGCTGCGCTTTCAAATCACTTAAGTTTGCATTTTTAGCTGCATAGTCACTTTGCAAATCACCGATCGTTGCTTTTATTTCTGCAATTTTATCAGCTATTTGCATAATCATCCCGTCTAATTGGTATTCCGATATGGATTGATAGCTTGTTTGGATTTCCTCGATGCGAAATAAATGGAATTGCGTTGCCAATTGTCCATTCCAAGTATGTACGGAGAGTTCCGGGTCACAACAGTACTTTTGATTTACCTTGAATTCTTCCTGATAGTCCTCAAGCTGTCCAAATAAAGTTTTCAACCGTTCTAAGTCATCCCGTTTTTGAATAAGCTGTTGATTCGTGGAGTAAATGGAGCTTTGAAGGGTAGAGATTTGATCATCGATAACATATAACATTTCCATTTGCGTCACCTCTAGGTCATCACGTCCGGCAAGAATATTTTACCAGCCATCTACTCATTATATGGTATTTTTGCCCTGTTCGAAAGGGGTATAAATGACTATTTTTAACTCAATTTGGATAGGCATTAAGTTTCGAATAGACTCAAGTCGGGGACTTTAATCCGGAAAAAATTATTGATAGGATCCCGAATAGTGCTAATTATTCGCCACCAATAGCTGCAAACTGAATAAGTCAGTTGGCTACTAAAACAAGTGATTAGCTAAATCTTAACTAGAGTCGGAGTGATTTTTAATTAGGTTGACGACAAGCCTTATAAAAGTGAAGTATCAAAAGTAATGATTCTGCTCCGGCTCAGTAAATAGGGCCTATTTATCAGTTGCTCCAGGAAAATCAGGCAGCATGTCCAATCCGTTTAGGCATTCACCTGTTTAGTTAGGCAGCATATACATAATACCATATCTAATAAAGTGACTGAGAGGGGATCCAGCTTGTATCCGAAATATCCTTATTATGGGTATGAACAAAAGTGTGAAAAGATTCCTGTAACCTTTCCACCACAACAACAATACCGGCAGCCGGGATTTGAATATTTAATGGTGCCTCGCCCGATTTATGATAATCCAAACTATGTCGGAACAGGCAAGTTAAAAGATAAAGTGGCGATCATCAGTGGCGGGGACAGTGGTATCGGAAGAGCAGTGGCAGTAGCATTTGCCAAGGAAGGAGCCGATATTGTCATTTCCTACCTTGATAAGCATCAGGATGCAGTAGAAACGAAGCAGGCGATTGAGCAACTCGGAAGACGCTGTGTGTTAATACCAGGTGATTTAAGGAAGGAAGAGGTCTGCCAGCATGTGGTCCATGTTACTGCTGATTTATTTGAAAAAATAGATGTTCTTGTTAACAATCATGCCGTTCAGTTTATCAGAGACAGCTTGCTGGATATCAGTGCAGAACAGCTGCAAGCTTCGTTTCAAACGAATATCTTATCGTTCTTCCATTTGACAAAAGCTGCCCTCCCCCATATGCCTGCGGGAAGCAGTATTGTTAATACCACATCGGTAAATGCATATATCGGACGTGAAAATTTAATCGATTATTCTTCTACAAAAGGAGCGATCGTCAGTTATACAAGGGCACTGGCCAAAAATGTTGTTGAACAAGGTATCCGAGTCAATGCCGTTGCCGGCCCGATTTGGACGCCGCTTATTCCAGCTACATTTACACCAGAAATGGTCAAATCGTTTGGAGCCGACGTACCAATGAAAAGAGCTGGCCAGCCGTTTGAGCTTGCTCCGGTCTATGTCCTGCTCGCATCAGATGATGGTTCCTATATAACCGGACAGACAATTCATGTCAACGGAGGGCAATTTGTTTCTTCCTGAAGTAGCATTCATTCAGTGGAGACTCATTCTCCGCCACCAGAATTAGTCCAAATAAGGACGAAATTCTCCTGGCACCAATCAGGGACACTACTTCGGATATCCACGTTTCCTGTGATGTCCACACACTCCTGAAAAAATAAATTTTCTTTTCAAGCCTGTTTATTAACACCATCGCTATCATAAAAAGCCCGTAAAGCGGTAACGCAATTCGTGACAGGATGATAATCGGTTTTTGGAGGAGAGCTTTTGATATTGCTGTATTTTTGATTGTTCCTGTTCAGCATTTGATACCAGCCCCCTCTTTTTTGATCAATCAGAAATTCCCAGCTGTATGCAAAAATTTGGTCGTAAAACTCCCAATAGGTTGGATCATCTGTTTTTGCAGCAAACAGGGCAGAAGCTCCAATTGCCTCTGCTATCACCCAATAGACTTTATCAGAATCAATGATCTCGCCTGCTGGTGCCATGCTGTAGAAAATTCCTCCATTCTTGTAATCAATTCCTTTACGGACAGCCTGATCAAATAACATTTTCGCATGGGGAAACATCCATGGCTCATACAAATGCTTCTCCAGGCGTTGAAGCAGTTTACTCCATTCGATCGAATGCCCGAAAATATATCCATACGGACGGAATTCATCTTTTGTATTCCCTTTATTATAGTTCCAGTCAATTTTCCAGTCCTCATCGTAATGTTCCCAAATCAAATAACCTGATTGCGGGAGCAGTTTGAATATAACGGAATAGGCAATACGATAGGCTCGCTGCAAATAACGCGCTTCACCTGTAGCCTCATATGCTGTCAACATCGCTTCACACAAATGCATATTCGCATTTTGTCCACGATACGAAGATACGGTTTGCCAGTCTCTCGAGATTTCATCTACATACAGCCCATCCTGTTCTCTCCAAAAATGGCGTTCCAGTATGTCATAAACCTCCGCAATTATTCCTCCTGCATAACTAATGCCTGCTTTATAAGCGGTGGCTGCAGCTATTAGGACAAAGGCATGACCATAGGCCTGTTTGCTGGAATCCTCAACCTTGAGCCCCTTAAGTACCCAATAATATCCACCGTTTTTCGGATCCCGCTGATGATGCTGTAAAAATTTTAACCCCCATTCTGCCATCTGTTTATAGCAGGATGAATCGCTGATCATAGCTGCAATGGAGAAAATATAAATAAACCTGGATTGCCCAACAAGATGCTTCGTTTTTTTATCACAAATTGTCCCATCATCCAGAAAGCAGTTTATATAACCTCCTGTCTCAGCATCAATACAACGCGGGGCATAAAAATTAACGGTATCGACAATATGCTGCTTAAGAAACGCTTGAACTTTGAAATTGGGGAAGTCCATATCCTTGTGATACCACCTTATCATTAAAGGAATTTGGTTTACCCTATGTTTCATTTACCAGCAATATTCTTATTGAACTGATTTCTTTTATGACGAGGAGCGTCATGCAAGCTAGTATTATTGTGCTACTACTGCAAATGATACTGCTTCTCATTTCCCCAATCCAATAGAATTACTTATCCAAATAATAATCATTGTCTCCCCGGAAACAGTAGATCAAATATTTGGATCTCTATTCCTGTAAGTGGTAATGTAAAAGTATTATGGAAAGGAGTGGATCGTTATGAGTATATCAATTCCAGAGATCACACTTAATGATGGCGTTACTTTGCCCGTTATAGGTTTTGGTACATACAAACTTAATGGAAATGAAGGGGCCAATGCCATAACTAGTGCAATTGATGCAGGTTATCGCCTGATTGATACTGCTTATAATTATGAAAACGAAGGAACGGTAGGCGAAGCCGTTCGCCGCAGTTCTGTTCCAAGGGAAGAATTAAGGATTACATCCAAATTACCAGGTCGTTATCATGCGTATGATAAAGCCGTCACTACCATTCAAGAATCCTTATATCGGGCAAATCTGGATTATTACGATTTATATCTTATTCATTGGCCTAACCCAGAACAAAATAACTATGTAGAAGCTTGGCAAGCATTAATTGACGCAAAAAAATGGGGACTGATTCGTTCAATCGGTGTTTGTAATTTCCTTCCTGAACATATCGAGCGGTTAGAAAAGGAAACTGGTACGAAGCCGAGCATCAACCAAATAGAATTACACCCATTTTTCAACCAGGAACAACAAAGAATATGGCACGAGGAGAACAACATTATAACAGAATCCTGGAGTCCATTAGCTCGGGCAAATGCGGTTTTACAAAATGAAACAATTGGAAGAATTGCCAGCTATCATAACAAGACGATTTCACAAATTATTTTACGTTGGCATTACCAACTAGGGGCAATCCCAATTCCTAAATCTTCATCTCCTGAACGGCAACTTGAAAATATATCAATTTTTGATTTCTCTCTAAATGAAACAGAAATGAATGCAATCGCGGCATTAACTCGCCCAGATGGCAGAATTAACAATCAAGACCCTGCTACTTATGAGGAATTTTAACAATGAGTGCGTGTTTATTTTTACGAATTTGATGGGCAACGAAATCAGAAGTATCATGTTAAACTGATGGGGTATACCAAAGGGAACGTGATATTTTAACGAATGCACAAAAAATTGACAGTATAATAAATAAATTTTATAATATACTTAGAATAAGGGAACCAAGGTAGCGCGAACTACCCGGTTCCGACAACTACAAACTGCATTAAGTGCAGTTGGCCAGAGTTTCAATATGTTTTTTCTGAAGAAGTAATTGCCGGCCTTGGGTTGGGGGCGATTACTTCTTTTTTGTCAGATAAACGACAATCGTAACAATAAAAGTTAGTGTTGTAATTTGGAGCAATCCAAACTGCAACGCCAAACTTAATGCTTGATATGCCGTCATCCTACCACCTCCTTTCCCTAAGCTTACACATGGCTTAAGGGACAAGGAACGATGGCCAACCGCCCACAATACCTATGTAGTTGCTACTTATAATTTATCATAACTTTTGCAGGATTGGTAGGCTAGTTCGAAGCTCTTTTAAACGATTCATTAACTAAAGGATCACACAAATGTGTGGACATAAATTTTCAATTGAATGGAGCCTCACTACACTATTCCTTTCTAATCATTCATCTCTTCCAATTCCTTCAAAACAACCGAAATTAACGGATGATTAGCATCAAACCCGGAAACAGTTTGTAATGTTTGCTATATCCTTTTTCTACAATCATTTGCAGCAGCTTAACCGCTTCTTCATCCTGTTCATTATGGTATTCCAGGGCGGTCGCTATTGTTTTCGCAAGATGGAATGGAGCCATTTTGGTGACCTTCATATACATACTGGCTGGGCGAATCAGTCGATCTTTTGGTCCTAGTTTACATACTGGTGCTCGCCCTACTCTGGTAACCTGATAGGAAATATACGGGTTCATAAACTGCTGAATAATCTATTCACATAAGTTTAGTGTACTTCCCTTGCGAATTGATAAGTTTGGATAATCGCCCAGATGGCAGAATTAACAATCAAGATCCTGCTACTTATAAAGAGTTTTAACAATACGTACGTGTTTATGGCAATGAAATCGGAAGTATCTGTAAACTGATGGGGTAATAATAAGGGGAACGAGATACTTGAACCAACGCACAAAAAATTGACAGTATAATTAAATAGAATTACAATAAAAATAGAATAAGGAACCGAATAGCGCTAACTATCCGGTTCCGGCAACTACAAACTGCATTAAGTGCAGTTGGCCAGCTGTTAAAATGTATTATCTAAAGAAGTAATCGCTAACCTTGGTCGGGGCGATTACTTTTTTTTAATTAAATAAACGACAATCGTAACAATAAAAGTGAGTGCTGTAATTTGGAGCAATCCAAACTGCAACGCCAAACTTAATGCTTGATATGTCGTCATCCTACCACCTCCTTTCCCTAAGCTTACACATGGCTTAAGGGACAAGGAACGATGGCCAACCGCCCACAATACCTATGTAGTTGCTAATTATAGTTTACCATAGCTGGTTGCCGGATTGGCAGAAAGCGAGAACAATTATTCCGAAAATTTAGAACTAAAGAACCATCAGCAATGGCCCACACATTTGTGCAGGCCAATACTTTTTTATCGGATTGCGCATTACGCGAACTATTATTATCTTTGTAAAGCCTTCATTTCCTCCAACTGCTTCATAACTACTGGGATCAACGGATGATCCGAATCCAATTCGGACACCAATTGTAATGTTTTTTCATATCCTTTATTCGTAATCATTTGCTGTAATTTAACCGCTTCTTCATCGTTTTCATTATGATACTCCAGAACGGCCGCAATCGTTTTTGCCAGATAGCGTGGGGCTTTCCCAGTGACATCCATATACATTGTTGCCGGGCGAATCAGACGGTCCTGTGGTCCCAATTTGCGAATCGGCCCCCGCCCTACTCTAGTAACCTCGTCGGAAATATACGGGTTCCTAAATCGCTCGATAATTTTATCAACATATGCCTGGTGTTTTTCCCTGTCAAATTGGTACGCTTGGATAAGCGCTTCGCCAGATTCTGTTAATGCCCCTCGAATGATTTCCTGAACCGTTTTATCATGCATCGCATCATTAATGGTTGTATATCCCAAATAACGACCTACATACGCCGGTATCGTATGACCAGTATTGACGGTAAACAATTTTCGTTCAATGTATGGTGTTAAGTCGGAAACATACGTAACCCCTTCAATTGACGGCTTTTCTCCTTTGATCGCTGTTTCTTCCACGACCCACTCATAATACGGCTCTACAGAAACCTCCAGCAGGTCATGATGACTTTGATTCGGTACAATTCGGTCAACAGCAGCATTCGGAAACCCAACCATCGTATCAAGCGCTTTGCACTCTTCTTTCGTTAAGTGTTCCATTACTTTTTCCTTTAGTAGCGAGCTTCCGCCAATCATGTTTTCACAAGCGATAATGTTTAATGGCTTTTTACTAGATTTCAGCCGTTCACGCAATCCTTTCGCTACAAGCTCTGAAATAACTGGTAAAATGTTTGGTCCTACAGCAGTTGTCACAATATTAGCTTCCACAATAGCCTGGATAACTTTATTTGGATTACGGATACTATTAATTCCTGATACGTTTTTCACAGTTAATGTTTTGCTAGTTTCAGCAGCCAATCGGACATTGTACTGTTGCTTTTCGTTCAGCTTTTGAATCACTTCATCGTTTACATCAACAAAAACGGTTTGATAATTTGCCTGGTAAAGGAGGGAACCAATAAAACCCCGGCCAATATTTCCTGCGCCAACGTGTACAGCTAACATTTAATTCACCCCATTAAATAGATTCAGAATGTCTTCCTTCGATTGGGCGTTGACTATTTGCTGGATATTCTCCTCTTCTGAGCAGACAATGGCAATGTCGGACAGTACGTCTAAATGCTCATCCCCTTTTCCGGCAATACCGATAAGAACCTTTACTATATTTCCTCCGCCAAAATCAACCCCATCAGGAACCGTTACCACGGTAATGCCTGTTGCCAAAACAGCTTCCTTGGCATCTTCTGTGCCGTGTGGAATGGCGACATGGTTCCCCATAAAAGTAGATGTCATTTCTTCCCTTTCCAGCATTTTTTCTACATAGGATGCTTCCACATACCCGTTCCTTACCAGGATATCTCCGGTATAACGGATTGCTTCTTCCTCGTCGCGCAATGTTACGTTTAGCTGAATATTATCTTTGCTTAAAATTTCTTTTGTCATGTCTAGCTACACTCCTTACCATAGATTTTTTTCTTGTAAAAAAGTTTGAAATTGCTGGGATAAAAATTGTTTGATTTGCATTTCGTCCCCTGTCTCAAACATCTTCACACTTTCTTCTCCTTGTATGAGTAAGCTGCTTAGATAGCTAAGCACTTCTAATAATTCCTGTGAGGCAGCTTCTGGAGCAAGCATCAGTACTAATGTGCTCATCTCCATTCTGCCTCCGTCCATCCCTCTTACGGTTAACGCATGCTCCAGCCGGTAAATAGTAAAGCTTGGCCGTTCAATCGCCTTTGACCGCGTATGATAAAGGGCAAGCGGTGTACCGGGAATCCCCAATCCACCAGCCTTTTCTCTCTCTAACAGCCTTTTGGCAACATTTTCTTCATTTTTCAGCAGCCGCCTGTCTGCTAGTTCTTTACAAATCAAATGTAAAACGGAAGGTAATGAGCTTCGTCCGGTAATTTTCTTTAAGTTAAATACCTCAAGCAAATCCAACATGACTTTTGCATAATGCTGCATGACCTCCAGCTTTGGAATAAAAGCCAAAACCTGTTCGTCCTCACGATTTGACTTTGCTTGGGTTCTCTTCGCCTTAAACGAAAGCTTTTTATGCTGAATGACCTTTTTGATACGATGAACTTCCGCTTGCGATAAAATTGGTGATGCAAGGATATAATCACCAGCAAATCCTTTTAACGGGATCGTTGACACAACAATGTCGTATTTATCAGGATCAAGATGATTCAGGTCGAACAGCGATTTATTTTCCACCTGTTTAATTTCTGGAAACCGCTGTGTTAATTTTGTAGCGAGAATTTTTGCTGTGCCGATCCCGCTGGAACAGATAATTAAGGCGCGTAATGCTACTTCCTCTTTCCCATCAAGTAGTGCGGCTGCAAAATGAAGCACGAGATACCCAATTTCATCGTCTGGAAATGGCAGATCCGGAAACGTTCGCTTGATACCATCCTGAATAACTTGAAAAAGCTCCCTATATTCGCTTTTAATTTCATCCATTATTGGGTTATTGATATTCATTCCTTGTTTTAGCCGATAAATAGCTGGTTTTAAGTGAGCAACCAGCCCATTAAGCAATGAATTATCTGCTGCTAAATCAGCATTGAGACGAGAATTGATATATTGAATTAATTCCTTTGATTGCAAGGCAATATCCAAGCTCGAATCTTCAATTACATAATTGTGATCAACACGCAGTTTGGCTCCCATCAGGTGCATCGTAATATAGCCGATTTCATCCTCCGGAATATCCATGGATAGCGCTATTTCCAGATCCTGAACAACCTCTTTGGCAATTTCATATTCTTTTGTTTCCTCAATTTGTCTCATAAACGTCGTATCAAACTTTATTTTGTCTCCCTTTTTCAGTCGTTCAATCGCTAATGCTAGATGAACAACCAGGCCAATATAAGCGTTATCAGCTAATTCATGTGGTAGTTCGTCCCTAACTTGTTCTACTCTATCCTCAATTGTGTGTAACGTCTCCAGATTAACTAATCCTAGCAGTCGCCTTGAAATCGTATTTAATTGCTGCTGCGACTTCTTTTGGATAGTCTCTTTTAAAAGCGACACATATTCAAAAGGATCCATATACTTAGTAATCAGCTTGCTTATAGCGGCGCGTTTATTCGTTTCATCACCTTCCACCTTCACCCCATACCCTCTTCTTCTGATGACGGATAGGTCGAAGCCTGCTAACTCATTTTCCAATTGATCCAAGTCATTGCTTATTGTTGCAATTGTTACCTTTAATTCATTAGCAAGGGTGAACAGTTTGATTGGTTCGGTTGCTTCAAGAAGTGTTGATAAAATGATTGCCTGCCGTTCATCTGGTGTAAAATCTGCTGTTGCTGCATTGGAAAGGGTTAATTCCAATTGCTGTTTGTCGTTCTCATCCCCAATGATACGGAGACCAACCCCTGCCTTCTTTTGTAATTCCAAATTGTATTCCAAAATTATTCTTTCAATATTTTTCAAATCACGATGAATCGTACGCTCACTGACGTTCAGATCATCAGCAATTTCTTTCACTGTAACAGCTGCTTGTGCATGCAATATATATTCGATTATCTTGCGTTCCCGCCCCGTAATATACAAACTGTTCACCTCCTGCAGCCATATTATTAGCGTATGCTCAAAAGTGGCCGAACCTGATTTTTGAAAGTTGATGCGGAATAGCACCCGTCTACTAGGCTTGCACAGAACGTGCTTACTTCTGTGTTAGCAATTGTCACAGGCGGTTTAACAGAAGAATCATTTATTGCTAACTCCAAAGTTCACCACCTATCATTTGGTGACTTTTGGGCCATCTTCCGTTACGTTATCTTTAAGTCGATCCACCAACTCATCATATTTAGGGCTATTCAGGAAGTTTTCTACCGACACATGCTCGGCACTTGATAATTTAGCCTTGGCTCGATCCGTTAAGTCTTGATGCGTTATGACGATGTCTGCATCATCTGGCAGTTGGTTAATCGATGTATTCGTAACTGCCACATCAATATTAGCCTCTTTAAATTTTTTCTTCAATAATGAGGCACCCATTGCACTTGAACCCATTCCTGCATCACAGGCGAAAATAATTTTATGAACTTCATCTGAACGCTTTTTTACAGCCTCTTCGTCTTGGGTAAGAGCATCGGCAACAGAACTTTTCTTGCCTTTCATTTCTTCCATTTTACCCGTAGCAGCTGATAAATCTTCCTCGCCACTTGACTTGCTTGTTTTCAAAATAAACGATGCAATTAAGAAGGAAACGACTGTTGCTACAAGCACACCAAGGATCACACCGATATAATTTCCTTGTGGTGTCATTGCCATTACAGCAAGAATACTTCCTGGTGATGCTGGTGCTACTAATCCCGCGTTAAAGACGTTTAGGGTGAATACACCACTTATACCACCGCCAATAGCTGCTAGTAGTAAGGTGGGTTTTATTAGGACATATGGGAAATAAATCTCATGTATCCCACCCAAAAAATGAATGACCGCTGCACCAGGTGCGGAGCTTTTTGACATCCCTTTGCCAAAAATTGCGAATGCCAGCAGGATGCCCAACCCTGGGCCGGGGTTTGCTTCCAACAGGAATAGTATAGATTTCCCTGCATCGCCCACTTGCTCGACTCCAATTGGACTTAAGATTCCATGATTAATGGCATTATTTAAAAATAAAATCTTGGCTGGTTCAATAATGATATTTGCCAGCGGCAGTAAGCCTGCATTAATGATTGCTTCTACCCCTGAAGCCAATATATTATTCAAACCTGCAACGACTGGCCCAATCAATTTGACAGAAATACCTGCCAAAATCGCCCCTAAAATACCGGCAGAAAAATTGTTATAAAGCATTTCGAAACCCGACTTGATTTTATCCTGTAATACGTCATCGATCTTTTTCATGCAATATCCAGCTAGCGGTCCCATGATCATGGCTCCCAGAAACATGGGGATGTCTGCTCCTACGATAACCCCCATCGTAGCAATAGCACCTACCACCCCGCCACGTACATCATGCACCAATCGTCCACCGGTAAACCCAATCAAGAGTGGCAACAAGTAAAATTTCATTGGGTCTACTAATGCTGCCAAATCCTCGTTTGGCCAATAACCATCTGGAATGAATAATGCCGTGATAATACCCCAGGCGATAAAAGCGCCTATATTCGGCATTATCATCCCACTCAAATAACTGCCAAAGTGCTGTAGCTTCGCACGAATGCCTTTATTTGCCATAATAAAAATCCCCCTTTTCAATTATGATTTTCCAATAATGATTCCTGATTTAATTTTACAGCGCTTACAAGGCCATCATCAAGCTAATCTTAAAGGCGATTTGGCAAATGTGTTGTTGACATTATTTAATAATGGCATAGGCAGTACTTATTCTGTACGAGCAGATATAGAAGACCCTTGCAATACGACTTTACGCTTTAACCTGAAAAAGACCAGCACGCATCCCATTTGCGCGCGCTGATCTTGTTTTATTAGAAGAGAACATACCCAGATTTCCCAGGATCCGTTCCCCATCCTTATCCCAACTCAATCTCCGTCACTTCACGATCAACAATTCGTGCACCTTTGATGGAAACAATGTCACCACCGGAAGTTGTGAAAATGTTTTCCGTCAGGATCTCGTCCATCGCACTTTTGACAGCTGCTGGATCAACCGGTTCAGCTGGTTTTTCTAATGAGTAGGTAACGGTTTTCCCGTCCTCATTTAAAAATTTCAGTTCAAGCTTTTTCAAAAGTCTTCCCTCCCTTCTATTCCAATTTTTTTGATGCTTGACTGCGTATGACGCGGTCAGGAAGCAATGGTGCTTGCACCGGGTATAGCATTATGCCTGCCTGATCTCAGAGCTGTCTTTTCGCTCAATATCGTAAAGCGGGCGCTCCTGCAGTCCGGCAAAGGCTTGTGCGATCGTATAAAGCTGATCAGCCGTTGCCTCGGTCTTGACATTATTGAAGCTTTTCGTTTTATAAATCGGCTTCCCTGTCAACTCATCCACACCATCGTCCAAAACGAGCTGCAAAGTGGATTTGTACATTTCTGCTACTGCCATGTTCATCCCCTCCTTTCACCATTACAATCGTCTGGAAAGGGGAAAGGGGGGCATGGGAATTTAAAAATTAATTTTGCAATGATGACACTTGTGGTGGAGCATAGACGATAATAGATACAACAGGTTCTTTATAGGAAGTGCTAAATCCAGAATTTCGCCGAATACTATCATTCAGCCGAGTACCAGTAAAAATTAAAATAAGATAAAAAAGCAGGAGGCATGATATAAATGAAGTGGTCTTCTGTTCGTGAAATGTATCCCAATCAATTTGTAAAACTTAAGACCTTGTCTTCAAAGCTTATGAATGATAATGAACAAGAAATTGTTGAAGAAGTCGATTTAATTGGTGCAGTCGAGGATAAAAATGCAACAAACGAACTTTTACATTCCAAGGGTGGTGATGAATTCCCATGAAGTCACCGATCAAAAGTGGGAAGTCGCGGATCAAAAGCAGAAAACCGCTGATCGAAAGCGAAAAAACGCTGATCAAAAGCGAAAAGCCGCCGATCGAATCCGGAATGTCGCCGATCAAAAGCGAAAAAACGCTGATCAAAAGCGAAATCCCGCCGATCGAAAGCGAAATCCCGCCGATCGAAAGCGAAAAATCGCTGATCGAAAGCGAAAAGCCGCCGATCGAATCCGGAATGTCGCCGATCAAAAGCGAAAAAACGCTGATCAAAAGCGAAATCCCGCCGATCGAAACCGGAATGTCGCCGATCGAAAGCGAAAAGTCGCCGATCGTATATCATACTGCTCACAAAAATATCATTCCAAAAATTCAGGAAAATAAGGGATTAAGGGGATTCCCATGAACATTCATTAGAGTATGCCAGAATAAATCCTTGTTCAATCCAAAGGTTAGCCTCCTGCCACTTTATTACTTTAGCTTAACGGGAGGCAACAGTATTAATCCCGTCTTAAAATAACTCGCCCCATAAATTCAAACACTTTCAAAATACGCTTAAAACGTGTGGGTTGTTTAATAAGGCGGTACAGCCACTCTAAATTTAAGTTAATCCATAACTGTGGAGCACGTTTTGTCTCTCCTGCTATGATATCGAAGCTGCCGCCTATACCAATAAATAGACCCTTTGCGAATTGATCCTTATGCTTCGCAATCCACATTTCCTGCCGGGGAACTCCCAGCGCAACGAAAATCAGATCGGGATTTGCGGTCTTCACTGTTGCAGCCATTTCCGGGTCATCGATAGCGAAAAAGCCGTGGTGATGACCGGCGATTTTCAGTCCAGGGTATTGCCTATTTACTTCTTTTACAACTTTTTCGTTAACCGATTCCTTTGCCCCGAGGAAATAGCAGCTATAACCCTTTTCTTCAGCATGTTTAAGCAAATCCAGCATAAGGTCGTAGCCAGGTATTCGTTCCTGAAGTGGCTCGTTTTTATATTTTGCCGCCATCAGTATTCCAGATCCGTCAGGGATAACATAATTTGCGGATTGAATAATTTCTTTATATGTTGTGTCTTCTTTTGCACGCATGACAATTTCCGGATTTGCTGTTACAACAAAACTTTTTTTTTGATCAGCTAGCCTTGGAAAAAGGTATTGGTGCAGAAAGTCATCTTTTGTCGTATTTAAAAAAGGAATGTCCATAATTGTTACAGAATCATTAGCTTTCGTCATTATTTGCAACCTTTCTAAAAGAACTCAGATGAAATAAATCTTATATCAGCTGAAACGGCTATACATATACCAATTTTCCAACTGTCTAAACAATTCTTACAAAATTGTAATCAAATTTTAATTTACTACTGGGCATTTTTCTAGTAAAATTAATGTTAGTTTTTCAGTTATTATGTAAATGTTACTCGAAATTATGATATCATTTATAGTCAGGTTTTTCCAACTGATTTTTTTGCAATATAGATAATCAAATTAGCATAATACTAATTGTAAGGTATTTTGCATAAAAGGGGAATTTTAATGTATAACAATACACGTCGTGTCCGGAGAACGAAGAAACGCAAGCTGAAAAAGCGCGTTGTTTTCATATTGGTGCCGGTTTTAGTCGCCTTTTTTGCTGTTGCAACCTATGCTACTTACTTATATATTAAAGCTGATTCGGTATTCTCTGATTCCTATAAGAATGATGGACGGGAAAAATCAGATTTGCGTGAGACAATAGTGGATCCAGATGTCGATAATGTATCCGTTCTGATTATGGGTGTTGATGCCAGTGATGTCAGGAACAATAAAGATAACGATGATTCACGGACAGACTCCTTGATGCTTGCCACACTGAACAAGGATGATAAGAGTGTCAAGCTGCTGAGTATTCCACGTGATTCTTATGTTTACGTTCCGGAGGTCGGGTATGAAACAAAAATCAACCATGCCCATGCGTACGGTGGGCCGAGAGCAACGATTGATACAGTTGAAAATTTATTGGACATTCCGGTCGATTATTATGTCAAAGTGAACTTTGAAGCATTTATCGATGTAGTTAATGCAGTTGATGGCGTAACCGTTGATGTTCCTTATGAAATGAGTGAACAAGATTCCAAGGACAAGGCTGGTGCCATTCAATTATCACCTGGTGAGCAGGTATTAAATGGCGAAGAGGCACTAGCTTTTGCCAGAACACGAAAACAAGATAATGATATTGAGCGAGGGAAACGGCAACAGGAAGTAATTAAAGCAGTTATGAAGAAGGCTGTATCGATGGATTCCATTTTAAAATTTGATAACATCATTGAAGCAGTCGGAAAAAACATGACAACCAACATGACATTTGATGAAATGAAAAGTTTTATTTCCTATGGCACAAGCGGAAAAAATTTAAACATTGAGTCACTAACATTAGAAGGTCATGATTACCAGCCAGGTAGCACGTATTATTATCAATTGGATGAAGTAGCGCTTGAAGAGACGAAGCAAATTCTGAAAAATCAATTGGATTTGGCAGATAATACAAGCACAACAGCTAGTGAAGCTGACAATAGTACGGCGGAAACCGGTACTACCGAGAGCCCGACAACAACTTCATATTAGATTGGAGAAGCTGCTGGCCGTATGGCTGGCGGCTTTTTTTGTGGGAGGGTAGCGGTTGTTGTTTTCTGGTACGCGCTGTTATGTGCTTGAGCGCCTGTCTTTGTAACATGAGCGCACAATTCCTTAGCTCGATCCGCTCGACTTTTGAACACGGGTAGACAATTCCTGAAGCATGGGCATCTATTCCCTTGACAAAAATCGAAAAGGAAGATCGCCAATTACAACAACCAGCGACATAAATAGCAGCGGAACCTCCGCTGCTATTTATGTCGCAAGCCTTTTACAAAATTGGTTAATGGCTTATATTCCGCATTGATTAATTCCAGATTTTCAATTAAAAATTGTACTGCCAGTAATGATATCGTGAAGATCAGCAGTGATCCCCAAACCGTTGTCATGGAAAATAATATAGCGGCTACACTGAACATCGCACTTAGCGCGTATATGATCAGGACAGTCTGCTTGTGGGTGAAGCCTGACTTGACTAGGCGATGATGCAAATGCGAGCTGTCCGGACTCGACAGTGGCTGATTATTAATATACCTTCTAACCATCGCAATGAGTGTATCGGAAATTGGCACTCCCAAGATAAAGATTGGAATGATAAACGAAATAATGGTTACATTTTTAAAGCCGAGAAGCGCCAACACCGAAATCATATACCCTAAAAAAAGCGCCCCCGTATCCCCCATGAATATTTTTGCGGGATAAAAATTATAGCGTAAAAATCCAACCGTGCTAAAAAACAGGATCAAAGCCATGGTTGCAACATAAACGTCTCCCATAATAACAGCCATACCAGCGATCGTAAATAATGCAATCGATGATACTCCTGCAGCCAGCCCGTCCAACCCGTCAATCAGGTTAATCGCATTGGTAATTCCGACTATCCAAAAAATCGTCACAACGGAGCTTAAAAAGCCAAATTCGATTTGTCCGCCAAACGGTAAATTAATAAATTCAACCTGCAATCCACCCCAGAAAACGACCAGAACCGCAACGATAATTTGGGTAATAAATTTTACCTTGGGCGATAAGTCAAATAGATCGTCTAAACAACCGAGTACGATAATAATAAATCCACCACAGATGATTGCAAGATGATAGTCGTTTTCCGGTTGTAAAATGACTAAGCCAATGAGAAAACTAAAATAAATTGCCAGCCCGCCCAAAGTTGGAATTGGGGTTGCATGAACTTTTCGATGGTTCGGTTTATCTGTTGCATTAAATTTTAACGAAATTTTTATCAGAAACGGCGTTATCATTAACGAAATTAACAATGTTAAAAAGGCTAATACTACAATTTTTATCACTTAGCCCACCTCAATTGTCTATTTTAACATAGACTCTTTTTACTTATAGAGAATGTTCAAAAGTCACCAAAGATAAGCGGCGACTTTTTCAACACACACTTATAATTATGATGTTGGAATTTTGTAATTATCGATAAAAGCATTTTTCGTGTTGCACATACTAAATGTTAAACGAGTTTCCTGGTACTCGATCGATTTTATCCCGCTATCGATCGACTTTGCCCCCTGTTCGATCGTTTTTGCGACGCTCAATCGTCTTTGCTTCTCGCTCGATTAAAAATGAGCCCTGCTGGATCGATTTTATATAGTACCCGATCGATATTGTATCGCGCACTCCACTCGGGCGCATCAATCAATTCCATTCGCTTTTTACATTTAAATTTACTTTATCCATACTTAAGTATACATTATAAACGTTTTCAGCAAAAATCTCCAACGAAAATTTGCTTGAAGCGTGGGACTCGAGTTTTTCTCCCATCCTTTTTAACATACCCTTGTTGCGAAAAATTATCGCCTCTTCCATTGCACTTGTCAGTTCTCGAACATTACCCGGGCTTGTTTTCCAGCCTAATGATTTGTCGCATAGCAATTCGGAAACCCCGCCGACATCTGTTGCGATGACCGGTGTTTTGGCCCTGGCAGACTCCAATAATACTAATGGAAAACTTTCACTGAATGAGGTGAGCATGGTGATATCTGCCATTCCGTAAAATTTATCAATATCGTGGCGGTGGCCGAGGAAATGGACATTTTTTTCGACACCCAAATCCCGTGCCGCCCGTTTTAAGGTGTCCGTAAGCGTCCCGTCCCCGGCAAGCAGCAGGTGACAGCCGTTATGTCCTTTGATAATTTCGGAAAAAGCCTCCAAAGCTATTTGATGACCCTTTACCGGTTCAAGCCTTGCTGCCATTAAAAACAAAAAATCATGTTCACCAAAGCCAAAATCATTTCTTACATGTGGCTTGTCCGCTTTTTTCCGGAAATCAATCCCATTTAATGCGGTGACAATTTTATTATTTTCTACCCCGACGCCATGAAGATTCGTGCGAAAAGGCTCGGAAATAGCGATGATTCGGTCTGCATTCCTGATAGCATTTAAATGAAGCCGGCACAAAAAATCCCCATACATCCCCTTGCCCATGAAGTCGTGGGTCGGGTCACTATGTACGGTTACAATCCAATGAAAGGGTGCCATTTTTTTTAGAACTTTCGCGTACACATTCGCGCGTGGTCCGTGTGTATGAACAAGGCCAATCCGTTCCCGTTTAATATAGCTGGCTATTTTATGTATGAGCGGGATACTAAGTTTTACACGATTGGAAAAGTATACCGTCTGAATCCCTAGTCTCTCCGCCTGTTTCAGCATTTCTCCCTTTTCCAGAACGCCTAAAATAAATTCGTCCCGGTTAAATTCTTTCAATAACCCAAGAATATGGTGCATACCGCCACCAGTTTCGTTTCCTGCGTTTAAATGTAATATTTTCATTCCTTCCTATTCACTCCCTTTTTCCGACGCCTGACAGTAAACTATCTCCAAGCGGATTTATTAGAAAAATTTGGATGTGCTAATCAGCCATGTCCAGATGTAGCAGTCAGTGTGCTTTTGTACTTACTTGATGTAGTAAATCAATATACCCAGACTAAGCGGAAATTATAATAGCAGTGAATATTTGATCGGCAAATGACTATAATTGTGGTGTATGATGGTAAAAATGAAAGGACATAACACAATGGAGATTACCAAAACCAAGCGGGATAAATTTATTTTTTTCCTTATCGTGCTGCAACCAATAATTGACATCATTACTTCCATATCAAGCTACTATGGCATGGCAATAACAATCGGATCATTATCCCGAGCGCTGATTATGGCAGGATTAGTTGTCTATATTTTTCGTTATTTATTCCGTTACAAACGGGCGATGATTTTACCATTTGCTGTTTCGTATGCGCCAATTTTACTGATGCTGATCGTTAATGGTTTACAAAAAACACCTGTAGCCTATTTTCAGGAAATTAATTTTGCAATCAAAACAAGTTATTATCTTGTCATGATTCATGCATCAATCATTCTTTTACAGCAAAGAATAATAAACAAAGCACTCCTTTACCAGTCCGCTGCAGTCGTTAGCCTTATCGTTGGGATTAGCTATTGGCTGGCCATTATGACAGGGACAAGCATCGACAGCTATCGGCATGGAAGCGTCGGGTTTTCCGGTTGGTTTTTCTCGGCAAATGAATTAAGTGTGATTGTTATTGTATTGCTTAGCTTAAGTCTTGTTTACCTTTGGTATGAGCAGAGATTCCGTACATGGCTCGCCTTCATTTTGATGGTGAGTATGGTACCGATGATCGGGACAAAAACTGCTTTTTTTGGGGGCTTGTTCATCGTTTTGGCAGGTGTTTTGTATGTGTTGTTTACCTTTCGATTCCGTATAGTAAGGGAGAAAAGTGCCTTATTCTTTCTCAGCATTGTTGTCTTGTTCGTATGTTGCATTCCATTATCGCCGATTTTTTTCAATACCAAGCAAATGGATTACGTCACGGATGTCGAGCATACGGAACAAGTTACAGATCCAAATAGGACAAGTGGATTGGTCGGGAAGATTTTAAGCTCTCGGGATATCTATTTACAGCAAACAAAAGCAGATTATACGGAAGCTACCAACACCCGAAAATTATTCGGGCTGGGATATGCCGGTGACTACACCGAGGCTCCCAAGTTGATTGAAATGGACTTTTTTGACCTTTTTTTCGGGTATGGGGTAATTGGCAGCATTTTATTGGTTATGCCGCTTATTTATCTGATAACCCAGCTGTTAAAAGGAATTTTCCCGTTGAATATACGTAAATTCCTCTTGGTATTAACACTTGGGTTATGTCTAGGGATTGCCTTTTTGGCTGGTCATGTGCTATTCGCGCCGTCCGTGATGTCATATGTAACTATTTGTATTTTAGGATTAGGAATGGAAAATGTTGAGGTGAACAAAGATGGCGTTACCTAATTTAGTAAGTATTATCGTACCCGTATATAACGCAGAGAAATACCTCAGCAGATGCATCAGCAGTATTTTAAATCAAACGCACAAGCTGATTGAGGTGATTCTGGTCAATGATGGCTCGACCGATGACAGCGGGGCCATTTGTGATCGTTACGCAAAATGGGATCGCCGTGTTCAGGTGATCCATCAGCAAAACGCTGGTCCATCCGTTGCCCGTAATACTGGCATTGCAGCTGCAAGTGGCGACTATATCCAGTTTGTTGATGGCGATGATTGCATTGATTCGACAATGACCGCCCGCCTTGTAGAAGCTATGAAAAATGAGGTTCAGCTTGTTATTTGTGGGTATAAAATGATGCATAGAAGAATGACATCGGCGATAATCCCATCGATTCCCGGCGTTTATGCAAATGCTGCCTTTTTAAAGCATGTCGGTGAGCTTTATAAAAACATCCTGCTCCCCTCACCTTGTAATAAACTGTATGATGCAGCCGTTATCAACGATTACGATATTCGCTTTGACAAGCATTTTACCATGGGTGAGGATCTTTTGTTTAATCTCGCTTACCTTAATGTTTGCGACCGGATTCACATCATTCGTGATACATTGTACAACTATTGTATGAACCATAACTCGCTGACAAAGGTTTTTAAAGAGGATTTAATGGAAAATCAACAAGTATTAATTGGACGTGTACAGGATTTTTTGCAGAGAAAGAATTGCTACACGGGTGATAATCATTATTTTCTGGCGATCATTCAAGCCAATGGAATTGTGAATGGTCTTAACAATTTGTTTCACCAGCATAGCAGCCTGACACCAAGGCAGAAAAAAGCTGCGATCGCGACCATCATTTCTGCTGATAATGTGAAGCATGCCCATTTTTCGGATACGCTGCAATCCCGGCTGGTCGGAAGTATGATTGAGCACAAATCAGTAAATGGAATATATCTGTTTTTTGTGGTAAAAAATATGCTCCATCAGCGACTGCACCCACTATTTTATTTGCTGAAACGGATGAATTTGTCTTCTTGAACAAATGAAGTTCTTTTTTTAAAAAACACTGGGATATTCGCCAAGTGCCTTTATTTTAAATCCCTGTTCTGCATTTTATTTGTGATATGTCGCATTCCACATTCCGCATTCGTTTCGCAAGTGCTTCTGTTCTGTCTAGTGGTTCGCTAGCACTTACGGTGACAAGTAAAGCATATTTTTATCTTGTCCCTCCTCACGTGATGTAAGCCTGATGACCTAAGATTCAAACCTCTTTCTTACTTCTGTCTGAAATTTTTTCTGAGTTTCAAATTTCTTTTTTTCTTCCTTCTGAAACTCCTCCAAGAATGTGAACTTCTCTCTCACTTCTTCTTGGAACTATTCCTGTGTAAGTTTTTCTCCTGACTTCCAGCTTCTCCAGTTAACATTTCCTGGTATCCGTCACCCCTTCCATTTTCTCATCCAAAACTATTCTGACATCTATTATAGGTATCGATCATTCGTTTTCAACACCTTTCATGTCTAAACATGTTCATTTTGTGCAATCATGTTAGATAGGGGCGAGCCCCAAGAATGAGGAATGATTAACATGAAAAAGGTAATGATTTACGCCTACACACAATTTAATTTAGGTGATGATTTATTTATAAAAATTTTATGCGAACGTTATCCGGACACAACCTTCATGCTTTACGCACCGAGCGGCTATAAACAAACTTTTAAAGAACTGGCAAATATCCGGATTATTCCCAGTGACAAATTAATATTCAAAGGACTAAATTTTCTTTTCCGCCGCTTTCATATATACAGTTTTACACGCCGGCTAATCGCTAAATCATGTACTATGGCCATCCAAATCGGGGGTTCCCTGTTCATCCAAGGGGAAAATTGGCGAGAGGAACTAAACCATAACAAAACAATGCAGCTGAAGGACAAGCCTTTTTTTCTGTTAGGGGCAAACTTCGGGCCTTTTTCTGACAAAGCGTTCTTCAAGGAATATAAAGAACTGTTTCGCACTTATACCGACATCTGTTTTCGTGAAAACTACTCCTATGACCTTTTCAGCGATTTACCGCAAGTACGGATGGCGGATGATATTATTTTTCAACTAAAAGAACCCGCTACAGCCAAGCAGGAAAAAAGGGTTGTCCTATCTGTCATCAAACCTTCCATTCGCAAACATTTAGCTGGCTGCGACACCGTTTATTATCAAAAGATGACAGAGATCGCTGTCTTTTTCATAGAGAAAGGATATCATGTCACACTGATGGCTTTTTGCGGAATGGAGAAGGATGACGAGGCTGTGGAAATGATTATGGGGCAAATCCCGCCAGGCTATAAAAACAGTATTACAAAGCATTTTTATCGATCTAATATCGATGAAACACTAAACCTGCTAGCAACATCCAGTTTCATAGTTGCCTCAAGGTTTCATGCTATGATTCTCGGCTGGGTCATGAATAAGAGAGTATTCCCAATCGTTTACAGCAACAAAATGACCAATGTAATGCAGGATGCGGGATTTACTGGGGCTTATACAGATTTCAGCACAATCCAAACGCTCGAAGCTGAAGCTGTTTTTGCGAGTATGCAAACAAACATAATGGATGTTACGCAACAAGTGAAATGTGCGGAAAAACAATTTGAAGTGCTCGATCATTATTTAAAGAAGGATTAGAAAGAGGAGACGCGCTTGCTTATCATTCACAAACCTGAAGTTCTCACAGAAAAGGATAGGGGAATCATTCGTGCCCTACTAGAAATAGGTGATAAAAAGGATTTTCTCTGGTTCTCCGTACCAAAGCAATACAAGGATTACCTGACGTACGAAAGAGGGGACTCTTTTTTGGTAGGATTGCTGCTGCTCGCCATGAAACAGGGTCAGGATATTAAACTCCATTTTCCCATTTCAGAGCGTCTCTATTATACGCTGACGAACTATTTAATAAAGGCACTAACAATTGCCATGCCTCATTTAACCCAAATATCGATTATCCATAATGGGTTGGAAAGTGCTCCAATCAAAACGATCGGTGCGGTCGGGACAGGCTTTTCTGCAGGTGTTGATTCGTTTTGCACCGTTTATGAGCACCTCATGGATGAATGCCCGGAATCGTTAAAATTGACGCATTTTACGTTCCATAACGCCGGCTCAAATGGTGACTTTGGCGGTGAGAATGCCAGAACCCTTTTTAAGGAAAGACTAAAATTGGTAACACCGTTCTGTAACGAGAAGGAAATGGACATGATCCCCATCGATTCCAACATAAGTGAAGTGCTCAACATGGATTACGTGCCGTCCCATACAATCCGAAATGCCGCTTGCATACTCGCCTTGCAGAAGTTATTCCGTTATTACTATTATTCATCAGGCAGACAGTTCCAGCACTTCGAATTAAGCCCGACAATTGGGGCATCCTATGATATTTTGACGCTGAATATGCTATCGACAGAATCGTTAACATTTTTTTCAACCGGTTCAAGCTATTCCCGGGTCGAGAAGACAAAAATAGTTGCCAATTATGAACCGACCTACCGCTATTTGAATGTATGCACGAACGGGGATGCAGCAAATTGCTCGACATGTGAAAAATGTCTCCGTACCATGCTGACCTTCGATGTAATGGGAAAACTGCAGCTGTATGAAAAGGTGTTTGATCTTAAAAAATACCAGTACCGAAAAACTGGCTATATTGCACAAGTTTTAGCAACTCTCAAAAGCGAGCAATATTCCAGGGAGATTTACCAGGAAATGAAGCGCTATAACTATAAAATTCCCGCTGCATCCGTCATGCTGACACCTTACTACCTACTTAAATTCTCCGTTAAGAAGGTACTGACGAAACTCAGGATAATAGGATAGGGTAACAATATAGAACGGACTCAAGGTTATTGCCCAGGCCTGATCGCGCGGGATTTGAGATGATCACGCGAGTTCCAATTTGTCGCACTGGATTTCTGACCGGAGAGCGGGAACTTCAGCCGGGGAGCAGGATCTTCGGCCGGTGAGCGGGAACTTCAGCCGGTGAGCAGGAAATTTCAGCCGGAGAGCGGGATCTTCGGCCGGTGAGCAGGAACTTCAGCCCATGAGCAGAAACTTCGGCCGGTGGGCGGAAACTTCGGCCGGTGAGCGAGAACTTCAGCCCGTGAGCTGGAAACTTCAGCCGGTGAACGGAAACTTCGGCCGGTGAGCGAGAACTTCAGCCGGTGAGCAGGAAATTTCAGCCGGTGAGCGGGATCTTCGGCCGGTGATCAGGAAACTTCGGCCGGTGAGCGGGAAACTTCGACCGATGAGCAGGAACTTCAGCCCGTGAACGGAAACTTCGGCCGATGAGCGGAAATTTCAGCCGGTGAGCTGGAACTTCAACCCGTGAACTGGAACATCAACCGGAGAACGCAAGCATCGACCGGAAAGACTGATCATTCGAGTTTCTTGATCTGATGCGCGAGCTCCTTGGCTTAGCGTGCGAATTCCGATTTTAATTACGTTACTCTTAAAAAATCTTTTATCTTAAAAGGAAAGACGTAGCATGGCAAATGGAACGAAATTGTTAAAGGATACATTACTTTACTCGGTAGCTAATTTCGGCTCAAAAATATTGGTCTTTTTGATGCTGCCGTTGTATACCCATTATTTCACCACGGCCGAATACGGCTTGTGGGACATCGTTGTAACAACAGCGACATTGCTGGCACCATTTATTACATTTGAATTAGTTGCAGCAGTTTACCGGTGGTTGCTTGAAGAGAACGCGAAAGCAGCGAAACAAAGCATTATCACATCAGGTGCGGTCACCATCCTCCGCAATCTGCTGATTTTTAATGTTCTCACTGTATTCCTGTTCGTTTTTATTTCTGTCCCCTACGGCTGGGAAGCACTTGCATTTATTGATGTTTCGGTTTTCACCAGTTTTATGCAGCAATGTGCAAGAGGGTTGGGCTTTAATAAGCTTTTTGCCCTTATCGGCATCGTGCAAACTGCCATCACGGTAACGTTAAATCTTATTTTCATCCTCATCCTGGATTTGCGACTTGAGGCGTTTTTTTACTCAGCCATTATAGCCGGGATATGTGTTGTGGTTATGGCCTGGATTGCTATGGGCTTCGGTCGTTATCTTTCTCTGAAGGCTTATTCCAAAAAGCTTGTTAAATCCTTTCTTGTTTACTCAATCCCGATCATACCTGGTGCGGCCAGCTGGTGGGTGATGACGATGTCGGACAGGTATTTTATAACGATCTTTTTGGGGATGGATGATAACGGCATTTATGCGATCGCCAATAAAATTCCCGCTGTCCTGCTAATGGTAAGCTCGGTTTTTTCGCTTGCCTGGAAGGATAGTGCTATCGTAGAGTTCGAATCGGCTGACAAAAATGAATACTACTCCAAGGTTTTCCGACACTTTTTCCGTTTGATGACAACTGCAGTCATTTGCCTAACGCTACTGACAAAACCTGTTCTGGCACTCTTTATTGCGGGTGACTTTTACAGTTCATGGAAATATATCGGCATTTTGTTGCTCGCAACGCTGGTAAGTTCCTTTTCCCAGTTTTGGGGAGCAGGCTATCATGGAGCCAGAAAAACGAATCTCATTTTCGTATCGTCGCTTGTTGGTGCTATTGTGAATGTGCTCGTCAATTTGCTGCTAATCCGGTATATCGGGTTATATGCAGTAGCGATTTCTACTTTTTTGGCCTTTTTAGTGATGTGGTTGATGAGGGTGTATTTTGCTGGCAGCTATTTTACTATCCGCATCAATTATCGCGATATGCTGATATTGCTGCCAGTAATGGCGGCTGCAATTATTGTCCCATTTATCTTTGACTGGGTCGGAATCGCGATAAGCATTTGTTTAGGAATACTCTTATTTTTCATGTACAACTGGAGGATGATGATGATGGTGTTTCAAAATATGAAAGAGATGGTTGTTAGGCGGCTGGGGAAAGCAAATGGAGGATGATTATCGGCAGAAGTGTTAAACTTCTAATTAAAGAGACTCCACAGTAAATCTGGGAGTCCCTTTTATGGATGGTATAGAGCTTGTCAGCCAGTATTCCCTGTCAAAGGTGTCATACGGTTGCGACATGGTCAGGGTTTGTCAAATAAAGTGTGTAAGTTAATATTTATTCATCTAATAGATGCTTAATCAAGATACTACAACGTTTCACGCAATCGCTCAATCTCTTCCTTTTCCAAATGGGTTACTTCCGCAATTAGTTCAACCGACATCCCTTTCCTTAACATTTCAAGGGCTACTTCCTTGATACCAATCTGCTTGCCAATTTCTCTACCAATCTCCTTACCAACCTTCTCTCCGATTTCCTTTCCTTTGGCAATTCCCCGCTCCTCATACGAAATCGGCAGCTCCATAATCTTATCAGCGTTATCCAGTTGTTTGATCTCTTCCATTACCGCTTCCTCCTGCCTTTCGGTTAATTTTAAATACGTTTCGAAAAAACCGTATATCAGCCTTTGCCGCGCCGGATCCAATTCCATCCTGGCCATCATTTTAAGGAATTCAACCTGGACCTGCACTTTTTCATCATCTTTATAATCCATTTTACTGAGTAATGCAGCTGCGGCTGGGTTATTCGATCTAATGTAATTTTTCCAATCCCTTTTACGTAAATGTAGTGTCATGTAATGAAATGATAATACATGAAAGAAAGGGAATTCCATCGTGTATAGGTTTCTTTCCCACTTTTCCTCATAACTGAAAACAGCAATTGGAATAATGGGCTTCCTATATTTATTATATAACAAACTAAAATAATGGAACATTCGCTCATGAAAGTTGTCTTGCTTACTATTCTGCGGTTCAATGTGAATGATAATAACTGTATCCGTTCCTTTCAGTTTGGTTTCCACCACAATATCCAGTCTTCGTGTTTTTCCTTGCACTAAATCTGTATAAACTTCCTCAGAAAATGGTTTAATGGATTGAAAATCAATGTTTTGGTGAACGTCGGGAAAAAAGGCTTCTAAAAAATCGTCGAAAAATGTGTGAATTAACTGTTTGAATAGTTGGTCATGCTTCGTGTAGCCGTGGGGTTTTTCTTTTATCAGCGTTGGGGGTAACATGATAGCACATCCTTTGCGAGGGTATGAGGCAGGAACAAGGGGAGTTATTTCTAAAATTAATATATCAGAACATTTCACCAAAGACAAGTGCTTATCTATTTTCTTCATTCCAAAACCAAGCCCCGTTATCTCCATTTCAAGAAATAACAGGGCGCCAACCAATTTTTCATTCATTACTTCAACGTTATTTTTTCAATGCTCCTGCCGCCTTAACACGAATCCTTGTTGCATTTCCCGGCAAATAAGCAAGTGGAACATCTTCCAGATCGACAATCACAAGATCATCAGGATCAGCACCTGCTACAATTGCTTCATTACGGGCCATTTCTTTAGCAGCCTCAATGGTTTCTTTCCGACCAAGCTCATCCATTGCAAAAATTTTCTCGATTTGACCACTGACCTGTGAAATAGCAGAGCCAATCGCATTTGCAACGCCAAAGTTAGCTGGACAAATGACTTCCGAAGCGCCTTTTAACGTATCTGGAAGTAAAATGCTCCCTCCACCAACTAAAATAACTGGTACAGGCTCAGCACTTGTTTTCATTTTATCCAGTGCCTCTTCCACCATATGCACCATTTTGGAATAGATACGCTCTAACAGTGTCATGTCCAAATGCGCAACTTTTGATGGATCCCCTAGCTCAGCTTTTCCTAATCCGACAATCACATCTGTTGCCGTTAACATATCCCCGCCAAAAATAAGGGCTTTTTCAGAAAGCTGGTGACCAACACTGCTTGGTCCAATCTGGAATGTTTTGTCGTCCTGAACTTGAATAATTGTTCCACCACCAAGTCCGACAGACATGATATCCGGCATCCGAAAATTGGTGCGTACCCCGCCGATTTCAACCGCTAATGATGATTGACGCGGGAAGGCATTTGTTAACACACCAATGTCTGTCGTGGTCCCGCCGACATCAATGACTAAGGCATCTGATATATTCGATAAATAAGACGCTCCCCGCAAACTATTTGTCGGTCCACAAGCAATTGTTAGAATTGGATAGCGAACCGTGTATTCCACCGACATGAGTGTACCATCATTTTGGCCAAAGAAAACCTTCGCATCTATATTTTCTTCCTTTAATGCATTGATAAATCCGTTTGCTGTTGTTCTTGCCACTTCCACAACTGCTGCATTTAAGATCGTTGCATTTTCACGTTCCAATAGCCCGACATTGCCAATTTCACTTGATAAGGAAACCGCCACATCTTCGCCAAGCACCTTTTGGATTATCTCAGCAGCACGTTGTTCATGTTGATTGGAAACGGGTGAAAAAACTGATGTAATAGCAATAGAATCGACTTTCCCCTTTAATTCATTGGCTATTCGATATAGCTGCTTTTCATCAAGTTCGGTTATTTCACGTCCGTCAAATTCATGACCCCCGCGAACAATATACATGTATTTTCCTAAAATAGCCTTCAGGTCCTCCGGTACACCAATCAGGGGCTTAACGGATAATGTCGCTGGTGCACCGATCCGAATGACGGCAACTTTATTAAGCCGCTTCCGTTCCACAATGGCATTGGTGCAATGGGTTGTACCTAACATCGCGTAATTAATCTCCTCAACCGGTACGCGGGAAACAGCTACCACTTCCTTCAATGCCTGATAAATTCCGCTGCTAACATCTTCAGTTGTAGGGGCTTTCGTTTCTGCTATAACGTTATACGCTTCATCCAAGATGACAGCATCTGTATGTGTTCCGCCTACATCGATTCCAATGCGATAACTTGGCATTATGCTTCCTCCTTATCTGCAAGCTTTTCAACTGGTGTGTAATCTACATCATACCCGAAATAGCGCGGGCCGGTTGTTTCGATCCCTTTTGTCGTCCGCCATTTAGGATGACAAGGCAGGCCAACTACAACACAGCGGGCTCCATATCGCAATCCTTCTGTCGTAATCGACATTCCCGTATCAGAATCAAGAACTGCAATTAAGTCTGGCGTCATGCATAAAACTTTCTCCTTTGTTTCGGCTAAAAGATGCTCATTTTGGAATCGTAAATACAGCTCTTCGTGTTGATATGCTTCCATACCTTCAATCGTTGCAACCCCACGGGCAAACCCTGTTTCCGTTTTACGATCAATGTCCGTAACTTTACCTTTGAACAATTTATAGCCATTGGTCAGCTTTAACACTTCCGTAATTGGGTCTTCGTTTCGCTGCTTGGCCTCGCGAATTGATCGCCCGATTTTTTCCTCTAACAAGAGTGTATCGGGAATTCCGCTTCGCTTGACGGTTTGCCCATCCATTGGATAAATCGACAGCATTACCGATCCACCCGTTTCAATTGTCGCACTACGGGCAATCCGTTCTGCCCATACATTGTTAACCGTATTAAGCAAGGAATGATTCCCTTTTTCATCAGCAAGAACCATTGGCGTAGCTGAAACACCTTCCAAATAGAAGGTCACCATCTGCAGCTCAGGAAATGCTCGTCCCATCCCGTCCGCATCAACGACCGGCAGTCCTAACCTTGCTGCTAACACAAAAGGTAACATGGAGTTAACGCCGCCAGCTTCAATCGGCATGGTTGCAAAAATCTTTTTCCCAAGGTATGTCTCCAAGGATTGAAAAGCACCAATAGCTTCTTCTCCGCTTGGCACCTTTTCGACCATGACAGTTGGCGCCCCCATTGATGCAGAAGGAACAATTAAGGCATCATCAGGTACTTCGTCAACCGACAATACTTTAACTGGTCCATTATCTTCAATTGCCTGAAGCGCCATTAGTTTCCCAATATAAGGGTCACCGCCACCCCCTGTTCCTAAAAGAGCAGCACCAATTGCAATATCTTCTATCTCTTGTTTACCAATTAATCTCATGAAGCATTTCCTCCTTTAACCTGTGATTGCGAGACTAATTTTTCTGCCCTGGATTTGCTAACCAATTTCCCTGCGATAAGCTGTAACACAAACGCAACTAAGAAAGCATCAAATCCCGATGCACCGGTTATGGTAAACCAGCCAAATCCAGTTGGGACAGCTGTTGTCATGAAAGCAATCACCACAGCAATTATCCAAATAAGCACACTGGTAATTTCCACATTTTTAATTTCCGCTAGCTTTGTAAAGTTATATTTTCTGTGATTTATAATGAAATCAGCTACGTAAATCCCGCCTACAGGAGGAATAAACGCACTCAGGAAATTCAAAAACGGAATAAAATTATCGTAAATTCCTGCTAATGCCATCCCTGTACCAATGACCCCTGCCGAAATCGTGAGGACTGATTTAGGTATTTTCGGAAAAATCGTTGAAAATCCTAATGCCGATGAGTACAAATTGTTATCATTTGTAGTCCACTGTGCCAGTATCAAAATAAGCAGTGCTGCCGTTCCCCAGCCAAGACCAAGCATAATCTCCACGATATCTACCTTGGTGGTCGCCTTGGCCAGGATGGCGGCAATAATTAATACAATACTAAATCCGATAAAATATCCAACAAACGACGAGATGACCGCATCTTTTGTTGATCGTGCATACCGTGATATATCCGGTCCGATAATGGCTCCAATCGCCAGCGATCCAATGATCAACGATACCGCCGAGCCAAATGTTAAAGGATCACCAATAATCGGTGCCTGAGCTATTTTCGCAAATGATTGCCCGCCCACTACTTTAACCAGCGAGCTAATCAATAAGATTGCCAGCAGCGGTACAGCCAAAAGGCTTAATTTTTCGATTGCCTTATAGCCGATAAATGCAGTGGTAGTCATCAAAATACCACCAATGATGACGAGGATAAAGGCTGGAATATGAATATTTAAGCCATCAATCAATACATTCCCGCAAGCTGCTTCCGAACAAGTCAAGCTGGACACCAAACCAGCCAAATAAAGCAAGCGCTATAATAATGGAAACGGCGTATGATCCATATCTGCCTAAAGCAAATCGGGATACTAACGCCGTCGACAATCCTGTTTTAGCCCCAACTACACAACATAAAGCACTAAGTATTGCCAAAATAAACGAACCAATGAATGAAGCAATAATTGCCTCCGATAAAGGTAAGCCCGCCCCAAGTGTTCCACCAAGGACAATAGCGGATAAAGCAACAATTCCGCCAATCCATACAAAGGACAATTTCCCCCACCCTTTTCGTTTTTCCTGGGGTACTGGTTCCAGCTCATAATCCTGGACCAAGTCAAATCGATTTGCCATGATGTTTCCCTCCTGCTGCATAATATAATTAAGTATTTTGACAATTTTGGTTTAGCTCAAGAACCAGCGTTTGAATCATCTGATCCGCCAAATCCACCTGCTCTGCAAAATCCTTCCCCTCATACAAATTAATCCCCCAAAAAACGCCATTACCAATCAACACAAATTGTTTAATCACTCGCGCTACTTCCCTGGATGGCATTAAAGGGTAGCTGCTTTTCAGAGCTGCTTCCAACGAATCAACAAGCCAGTCATTATATCGCTGCATATGACTGGTCAAGTGCTGTTTGATTTCCGGAATCGGTGCTGTAACGAGCGAAATATATGCTTTAGTGCCAGGTTCATCGTCCTTATGATGCGTCACACTTCCATGAAGCATAGCTGAAAATATTTGCTCAATCGGCTTGTCCTTGTTTTCCCGCAGAGCCCTTTCCATTGCATGAAAGTGGTTATCAAGAAGCTGTTGAAACGCATCAATAAACAGCGCCTCCTTGTTTTTATAAAAAAAATAGATAGATGCCGGTTTAATGCCAACATCTGTCGCAATCTTTCTCATTGTCGCCCCCTGATACCCATGTAAGGAATAATGACGCAGTGCAGCATCGATTAACTTTTTCCTCATGCCAACCACCAACCTAACAAGTGTTAGGTAGAATTATACGAGCATATTAGACAAAAGTCAACAAATTTTTCAATAATTCATAGTAAGATAAATCTTCTATTTTTAGTGTAAGCGCTATCAGTTTTTAGCAGGGGATTGTTATGTTTTGAAATTACACTAACTTGAAAGAGACTTCACAAAAAAATGTGAAGTCTCTTTGATGGCTTATTCTAATATCTCATTGATTTTGCATTTTAACTTTAATCCCAATAAATAGTTAGCACTAAAATTAAAATTGGAAGCAAAACTTTCTAAAAATAATATGCAAACGGTACATTACTTCTGGGAGGTACCATTAAGTGTGTCTGCGTTACACTTTCATAACTACACCTCTCCAATCACCGTATAAATGTCAATTCAGTCATAATTGGTAAGTGATCTGAAGCTTCCGTATAAATTGATTTACAAATTTGCTTAGGGTTCTGAATCGTTATCGTTGCAGGCCTGGAAATGCCCAAATACCCGAAGCTCTCATTAGGTCACGATAGACAACCAGTTCTTCATCTTTCGTAACTTTCTTTGCCTCTTCATCGCTGTCATAATCCATGTAGACAATATTTGAAATCTGACGATCAGGAGTTTCATTATTTATTTTTTCGTGCATTTGATTTATTTCATTAAAGATTACCAACGCTCTACGCATATGGCTGGCACTCGTTATTAACGTAATATCCTCAATATTTTCTTGTTCTGCAATATCCATCGAAAACAAAGCATTCTCAACGGTATCTGTTGCCAAATCTTCTTTAATGATCCGATCCTTATCGATTCCTTGTTCAGTCAGCCAATCAAACATCACATCGGCTTCTGTATTTCCTTTTTTAGGTACACCACCTGAAACAATAATTTTTGAATTTGGATATGTATCCGCTGCTTTTTTCGCCACTTTTAATCTTTCTTTTAACGTGTCTTGCATTTCTCCTTCATCAGACAGTGCATATCCAAGTACAACAAAAGCATGGTGCTTCTTCGAAAGATCATCTGGTACAGCTTTATTGAATGGTTCTTCTTTTATTTGCTCGACAAGTTCTATTCTTTTCTTATATAAATCTGCTTTTTCCTTATTCATTTTTATTAATTCGTCAAAGTTGGATTCAAATTCCTTATCGTTTCCTTGAACCTTGGAATAAATCGCATACAAAAGACGTGCATTAAATTGGTTATTATCGAAGGCCAGGATTTGCTGATAAGTATCTAAAGCCTCTGGTATCTCTTTTTGTAGAATATGAGCAGATGCCAACGAATATTTTAAATCAAGATTATATGGGTCTATCTTGGATGCTTGGCGAAAAGCTTCTTCCACTACATCATAATCACCATGCAATGTGATTCCTTTGAATACGTCCTTTTCTGCTTTTTTAACATCTCCACCATACCAATAGTAGTGCATGGCAATATCTTCTAAAGCCTTAATTCTTTCACTTGTTGGTGAGTTGTTTTTTACTTTATTAAATAATTCTTCAGGGCTTTGTTCTACTTCCTCACTAGTCTGTTCCGCAGTATTGTTGCTGGATAGTTCCTTACCTTTATCTTTCGTTTGACTAGTCTCGTCGTTCGTGCATGCAACTAAACCAAAAAATAAGAAAAAAATAGTAATTAACCGAATCATTCCTTTTCCCATTTTTGAATCTCCTTTCGTTTGAACATCCACTTATTACCATTAAAGGAACAGCAATAAAATAAGTACATGACCTCTTTTTACTAAGCCCGTCATCTCTCGCTTTTATTTTGCTTGTATTAACCAAGTAATAAAGAGGAGTTGTTTTCCATATTTATAATAAAACTATAGCAGAATCTTCCACCTATTTTTCATGAAACAGGGAAATTTATCTAAAATGAATAAAAAGCCTTAGGTGTTTTACTTGTTTTTTTTGCTATAAAAAAGAGATGGAAACTCCACCTCTCAAACTGTAGATCCCCTATTTATTTTCAATCACTTCGAAACGATCGAAAAATGAAGCTAAGGATTAGTACTAAAATAACCGCACCGATAATTGCCGGGATAATGAAAATGCCGGCGAGTTCAGGCCCCCAATGACCAAGGATAAGTGTTCCTAACCATGAACCAATAAGTCCGGCAATTATGTTGCCAATAATCCCACCTGGTATATCACGACTGGCGATTAAGCCTCCTAACCAGCCAATAACACCGCCAACGATAAGCATCCAAATAACACCCACAATATCCCTCTCCTAACCTAATTAAAGTTTTCCATCATTAGTTTTTGTTTCCTTCATGCATTTATACATAGTATATCGTACGGACAACCCCTTCCTTTTCAAGTGTTACTACCCAAATTCCCGTTCCCTTTCTTTTCTAATCATTTCTTTCGTACAAATCACAATTCTGTGTGTTAGCAGACTGTCCCTATATGTTATGATTTGAGTAACTTCTAAATCAGATTGGGGAGATGCCACTTGGCACTTAATTTCGCACACAGAGGTTCACTCACGGAAGCACCGGAAAATACACTGCCATCATTTCAAAAGGCAATCGATCATGGCGCACAGGCGCTCGAATTAGATGTACAATTAACGAAGGATAATCGGCTTGTTATCTGTCACGACCATAAATTTGCGCGGTTTAATAAAGAAGTGAACGGACTAATCAAAGATTATACACTGTCCGAAATTAAACAAATCGATGTGGGTACTGCCTTTTCTGAGGAATTTAAAGGAACAACATTAATTACATTGGAGGAGCTTCTGGCTATTTGCCCTGATGATATCATTCTAAACATTGAGATTAAGAATATCCCTGTCATTTACAACGGTATCGAGCGCATTCTGCTGGATTGTCTAAAAGAGCATGACCGTATGGAAAACATTATTATTTCATCTTTTGATCATGTCGCATTGGCCAATGTGCAGGAGCTTGCACCAGATATGGAGCTCGGAATGCTGTTTTATTATCGTATTTTACGCGAATGGGAGTATGCAAAAAATAGCGGCCTAAAGATCAGCAGCATTCATCCGAATCAAGTATATGTTGATCAAACGTTTGTTCAGGAATGTAAACGGCTTGGATATAAGATTTATCCGTATACAGTAAATACGGAGGAACGGTATGAGGAATTGGTTGGGTTTGGTGTGGATGGGGTGTTTTCGAATAGTGTGGGGGTGTTTGGGCGGTGAATGGGAAAAGGCTCCAGTTAGTTTGGTGTGGAGCCTCGTCTCTTTATCAAGTATTATTTTCTCCTACCTCTAAACATGATCAATAATAATCCAATCAACACTACAATTAAAACAGCAATGATAGCATATTGTATTGTATTGCTTTCCTGTTTTAACGCGACCTTAGGTTCATCATCATGCTCTCCTTTGGTGATATCAGCCAGTGGGACTGCATAGACATTTGAGTCCTGGCTTCCAACAAACAATGTATCATTAATAATAATTGGTCCGGCTGGTGCTAATTTACCACCCAGCTCCTTTTTTCCGACAACTTCACCTGATTCAGCATCTAAAGCATAAACGAATCCTTTTGTATTTGAAAAATAAACAACACCATCTTGTGCAACTGGCGGAGCTTTCATCACTTCATTCTTAAATTTCCACAACTGTTCACCAGTTTTTATATCATAGGCGTAGAATGTCTTAGTGATTGGGCTTCCAACATAAATTTTGTTATCATAAATAATTGGCGCTCCAGATTTATTGTTTTCTACAAACTCACCTTTACCTAGACTCTCTTCCCAAATAATTTCGCCGGTCTCAGTGTTTAGTGCATACATAAAATGTTCTGGATTATCGCTATCCCCCTCTAAAGCAGTGGTCACAACAATATTATTAGATACTGCCGGTGGGACATCGTCTAATCCGGCAAATACGTCGGGAAATTCTGTTTGCCATTTGAATTCATCTGTTTGCAGGTCGTATGCTGAAAATGTATATGGCTTAGGGCGACCACCCCCCACATAAAGTGTTCTCTGATCTATGCTCGGGGCTGACATACTAATTACGGAACCAATATCCGCTTTATTCAATAATTTACCTGTTTCAGGATCCAGCTTATATAAAAGTCTATCACCAGTAGCAACATAAATAGCCCCATCGGAATAGGCAGGAGTTGGCATTACTTCGCCTTCTGTATTATACTTCCAGAGAATTTCCCCTGTTTCAGCATCTAACCCCAAAACACCACTTTCTTCAGTTCCACGAATTCCATCATCCTGGAAAAATCGATTACCAAAACCAACATAAACTTTTCCATCATGATAAATCATTTCAGAATGAATCCAGTTCGGTGCTTTACTTTGCCATAGTTTTTCTCCGGTTGTTACATCGAAGGCAAATAAATCTCCAGAATCATGATTCCCAATAAACAACTTATTTCCAGCAACAACTGGAGTTGCCCGAACTTCATCAGCGGTTTGAAACTCATGATAATCTAGCGGTTTAGATCCATTATCATATACTGCATTTTTGTCACTGTCCATACGATATTGATTCCATTCATCTGGACCAAAGTTTTTTGAGTTTACAACTGACCACAAGATACTAAAAATAACTATAGCTACTATAACCGGTATCCCCTTTTTCCGGATAGTTAGCCTCCTAACATATAAAATTATTTATGCTTTAGCCATTAAGACCTTCTGCTGTTCTTGTAATGCATCATTCTTATATGCTTCTCTTTCTTCCTTGGACATTTTTTTATATTCCTTTAAAAACGTTTCATATTTTGGCATAACTTCTTCTACTGTCCCAAAGTCTTTTACCATTCCATATTCTAACCATAGGATTTTTTCACAGAATTGTTTCATTTGGCCAATAGAGTGACTAACAAAGATCATTGTTTTTCCCATCTTTTTAAATTCCTTCATTTTATCTAAGCTTTTTTCTGCAAACGCTTTGTCACCGACTGATAAAGCTTCATCGATAATTAAGATATCTGGATCAACATTAACGGAAATCGCAAAACCGAGCCTCGACTTCATTCCGCTTGAGTAAGATTTTACAGGCTGATCAATAAAGTTATCTAGCTCAGAGAATTCAATAATCTGGGGCTCAAGTTTTTTAATTTCATCTTTGCTAAAACCTAACATGAGACATTTTAGTTCAATGTTATCCCTACCTGTTAAATCGCCTTTTAGACCCGAGGCAACAGCAATTAACGATGCCTGGCCATTAATTTCAATTGTTCCGGATGTTTCAGGAACAATTCCGGCAACAATGTTGGATAACGTTGATTTCCCGGATCCATTTATACCGATAAAGCCAACGACATCACCTTTTTCAGCTTCAAAGCTTACATCTGCTAACGCATAAAAGTCTTCCCCGTAGCTTTTTGGAGTAACTAAATCCAGCAAACGTTCCTTTGTTCCATGATATAATTTATATTTTTTCGTAATATTTTTAGCGACTATCGCTTTTTCCATTTTAATCACAAGCCTTTATAAATAATCAATAAAGTGTCTCCGGAACTTCACATGCAGCATGGATCCAAACAAGAATAGCACAATTACTAATCCCCAGAAATAAAGTGTGTAATGCCAATGTTCGATAAAATACCAGCCTGTTCCAAAAAATGCAGCGCGATACCCTTCGATTAAATACAATAAGGGATTTAATTTCAGTAATTGCATGATCTTTGGAAATTGATCGCTTAGAATCGTTATCGGCCACAATACCCCCGATAAATATAGCAACATACGTAATGTTGAATTCAACAGCATGTGTACATCCCTAATAATCGTTGATAATGTTGATGTAATCAACGATAACGAAAAAATTAAACAAAGTGCTGCAAATATGAAATAAATAAGCTGCAAATAGTATATATTGACATAAAATCCATTGAATTGAAAAATGATAATCGATAACACTAGCATGAACAAGTGAACATAAAACAGCGAAAATATGGTGTAGCTTGGAATAACGCTCATTGGAAAATTCATTTTTGACAACATTCTCAATTTCGAGTAAATCGATTTAGACCCTTGTATGGTGGATTGATAAAAAAACATCCATAAAAAGAACGCAGCAAGTAACCAGCTAAAAAATGGTATATCCATTCCAGCCATTTTGATTGGTGCCCGTTCCCGAATAGCACTGAATACAAACCAATAAATTAGAATCTGTATTAATGGATTAAGAATTTCCCATAATATCCCCAGGTAATTATTTTTATTCTTGCTTTTTATTTCATACACAGACAGCCGCCTAATTAAATAAAAATGCTTTATTTGTTCTTTGATAACGGTAATTGCAGATTTCATAAGTGTATCCTTTCAAACCTTAATAAATCTCTTTTTTTGTAATTTTATTTAATGGTTTTTATCATAACTTTTTTATAAACAAATGCAACTTAATAAATTATACAGGCAACAAACAAAAATGACAATAAAAAGAAGGCTTATACCATCTATAGTATAAGCCGCTAACTTGTCATTTCGACGTAAGCGTCAAGTACTACCCACCTATGATTCATGAGCTTATCATGCGATAATCTCCTTAGAAATTAATTCGGGAGGTTTTGCGATGACCCAAGCAGACAAAAGAATAGAATGGAAAGCGCGGTTTGATGCCTGGAAAGCAAGTGGGTTCAGTGTGGCCGAGTGGTGTCGTAAACAAGGTGTAAAAGATCATCAAATGTATTATTGGATACAGAAATTTGAGTACGATACTCCAAAAAAGGAAACATCGGAAACGCAATGGCTGACGGTCAAAGTTGATGAACCGATCAATGTCACTACTGGACAGGAGCCTGTATTCATTCATTTCGGGGCTATTTCCGTTGAAGTACGTCCAGGAGCTAATATGGCCGTATTATCCGATGTTGTCCATGTGCTACAAAATCAATGTTAACGAATGCACCAATTGAACGGGTCTACTTAGCTCGCGGAAGTACGGATCTCCGAAAGTCTATAGATGGTTTAGCCGTTATCGTAAAGGAATGCTTTGATCTCGACCCTTTTTCTCCCAGCGTCTTCGTATTCTGTAATCGAAAACGCGATAAGCTCAAAATTCTTCAATGGGAACATAACGGGTTTTGGTTGCATTACCGTCGGTTGGAACGCGGAACATTCCGGTGGCCATCTGAAAAGGATTCCGGCGCCGTGCGTATTAACCCACGGCAGTTACGCTGGTTGTTGGACGGGTTACCACTCGAACAAAAGCAGGCACATCATGAAGTAAAAGCGCGTACCATCCTATAAATAAAGTGAAATATGGGAAAATGGGAATTCGACTAGGCAAGCCGGGTTCCTTCCCTTATACTTAAGGTATGGAAAATACGGCGCAATCACCAAAGGCAATGGAATACTATAAAGAACGTGCTGAAAAGCTACAATTGGAAAAGGAAGCTTTAGAGGCAAAATTAAAATGGTATGAGGAGCAATTTCGCCTAAGCCAGCAACAACGATTCGGTTCTTCCAGCGAGAAAACCAATCCAGACCAACTTTCCCTTTTTAATGAAGCTGAGGACACAGCTGACTCAACAATCGAAGAACCAACTGTTGATACGATTACATATAAACGTAAAAAACAACGTGGTCAGCGTAAACTGATGCTTGAAAACCTGCCTACGGAGACGATCGAATATCGTTTATCCGAAGAGGAACAGGTTTGTTCGTGCTGCGGTGGCGACCTTCACGAAATGAGTACAGAAGTGCGTAAGGAAATAGAAGTTATTCCTGCACAAGTAAACGTGAAGGAGCATGTTCGCTATGTTTACTGTTGCCGTCATTGTGAGCGCCATGAAATAGAAACGCCAATTGTAACAGCAACAATGCCCGCCCCTGTTTTTCCGGGAAGCCTGGCCTCTCCATCCGCAATGGCTTATACGATGACGCAAAAATATGTGGAAGGTATGCCATTGTATCGTCAGGAGAAGCATTTGGAGCGTTTTGGAATATCCATACCACGTCAAACGCTGGCTAATTGGATTCTGTATGGTGCAGATACATGGCTTCGTCTGATATATGACCGGATGCAGGAACATCTCCTGGAACGGGATATATTACATTCAGATGAGACAACCCTGCAAGTTCTCTCTGAACCGGAACGGCCTGCCACATCAAAATCCTATATGTGGCTTTATCGTACAGGAAAAGACGATACGCCAATTGTTCTGTATGATTATAGGCAAACCCGTGCAGGTAAACATCCATCGCGCTTTTTAGCAAATTTCAATGGATACGTACATGTCGATGGGTACGCTGGTTATAACAAGATTTCCGGTGTAACATTAGTTGGGTGCTGGGCCCATGCCCGCCGCAAATTTACGGAAGCGTTAAAGGCACTTCCGGATTCAGCAGCACTTTTCACCGTTAAAGCAAAAGAAGGCCTGGCATTTTGTAACCAACTTTATACCATTGAACACGAACTCAAGGACGCTAGCCCTGAAGAACGCTATAACATACGTTTGGAACGCAGCCAGCCAGTAATGGAGGCTTTTTCAGCATGGCTTCGTGAACAAACACCACGTGTGCTGCCCAAAAGCGCGCTTGGAGAAGCAATCAAATACTGTCGTAACCAGTGGGAGCGATTGAGTGGATTCTTACAGGATGGCCGTTTAGAGATAGATAACAACCGTGCTGAGCGCTCGATTAAACCTTTCGTGATCGGCCGAAAGAATTGGCTCTTTAGCAACACCGCAAAGGGAGCAGAGTCCAGTGCGATCATTTATAGTATGGTGGAGACAGCCAAAGAAAATGGATTGAACCCATTTAACTATCTTAGCTACCTATTTGAGGAGCTTCCCAATATGGATACAACAGATGCAAATAAATTAGATCAACTTCTACCTTGGTCCCAGACACTCCCAGAAGAATGTCGTGTCCCAAATAAATCTAAATAAAGCATACATGAAATCCCCATCTGAAAATAGGTGGGGATTATTTTACGCTTACCTTTTACGGTCATTTGCTTGTTTTTCTATCTTCTACTTCTAAATAGCAAATATTACTTATAAGTTTTAAAAAGTAGCTCCACTAAATAATTTTACAAAGTTACTTTCCACATTTACCATCTATCCCCACAGTCGGAAAATCTTTGAAAATATGTTCTTACAAAGTGACTCTTTTGTTTCTCCTTTTTATTCTAGCCACAAAACAAATCCAAATCTTTAAATTAAATCAAACCAAGAATTTTTATACTTTTTCTCACTAAAAGTTTTTTTAACCTTTAATGCATTTTCAGACAATATTTCACGAAGTTTTTTATCCTGCATTATTTTAATAATTTTCTCTGCCAACTGCTCCTTATTGCCTTGCTCAACTACATAACCATCGACACCATCCTCTATAATATCCTTTGGCCCATACTTAGTATCATAAGAAACTACAGGAGTTCCTACTGCCATACTTTCTGTGATAACCATGCCAAATCCCTCTTGTCTAGATGTCAATATTGAACAAGCTGCTGATTGATAGACTTCTTTTTGATTTAACGTGTAATCTTTTAGATACACATTTTCATTCAAATTTAACTTGTCAATTAGTTCTTGTAATTCTTTTTTTAATTCCCCATAGCCGTAGATATAGTATTTAGCTTCCGGGATTTGATTAACCACAAATTTAAAAGCATGAATAGCCTCGTCTAAACGTTTGTCCTTATGGAAACGGGCTAATGTCACAGCTAAATTGGGATTACAGTTTACCTTATGCCTATCTTTAGCCAGTTCATTAATTTGTTCACATGGATGTGGTATTACACAAATATTCTTAAGATCTTTATATGCTTTTTCAACATCTTTTTTTTGTTCCTTTGTTAAAAGAATAATTTTATCAAATTTATTTCCATTTTTAAAAAGGTTAGTATAACTTTTCTTAATATCAAATATATTATTAAAAGGCTTTTCTAAATGGTTTGCATGAACGACACTAACTCTTTTAATATTATAGTGTTTGACTTCACGTAACATTTTATCTAAAGTTCTTTGTTCACACATAATAGTTGGAAAAGCTATGTTGTTTAGGGTTTTTTCCAGCCACATTGTTTGGCATTTATACAAATTTTTATATTCATTTGGCTTACCAGAAAACGTTAATGTACGTTCTTCATCCCCGGTTTCCGCATTTAGCCATACACTCATATAGCAATTTCCAGCATCGTCAAAGTATCTGTCCATTCTTGACTTATTGCATAAGTAATCCATATGCCTCGTCCGCACTAATAGCCCCTGCTCATTAAACTCCTCTCTTTTTATTCTATATCTGTTTGAATCCATATAGTCAATAAATTTTAATTGACCATCTTCGGTAAATCGTTTGTACTTTATATATATACCATTTTCGTAATATCGATACGAAGGCTCTTCCTTATACCTTTTATCAGGAAACTCAACTAATCCTTTTTCTTTTATTAAATTCTTCTGTGTATCCCTAGACTCCCCACGTCTTTTTATATTCGGTTTTGTGTCTTCAAAAAAATTAAGTACCTTCACTTTTTTAGACAAAAGTCTTTTTTCCTTTAAATCAGCAATTATCTTTTTATGATATTGTTGATATAAAAACGTAACAATGATAACCTCATCAAACTTTTCGGCAAAGGCATTAGCACGAGTTATGGCTGCCCTTGTAATCCCTCCTCTTTCCGCCTTTAATGACCGTATCATTATTACAGGAGTTCTTTTCACCATTACTATCTCCCTTCAAAAATCCAGCTATTTGTTCTCTTTTTCTACCTTATCCTTCTAAAATGGCTTCAATTACTCTCTGTGAAGCTCTACCATCCTCTAAATAACAAAACTTGTTGTAGAACTTTTCAAATTCATTATCTAGTTGAAATTGATTATTATTAATTAATCTTAAATAATACATTATTTCTTCAGTAGTAGTAAGAAGCGGACCTGGTGCTTCTTGTTCAAAGTCAAAATAAAAACCACGCAATTTATCTCGATAACTCTCTATATCATAAGTGTAAAATAAAATTGGCTTTTTTAAGTTTGCATAATCGAAAAAGACTGAAGAATAATCCGTAATTAATAGGTCAGAAATTAAATACAGATCACTAATATCATTATAGTAGGAAAAGTCATATACGAAATCACCAAGGCCCCTTAAATCAAAACTTTCAGCTACCAAGTAATGCATTCGAAGAATAACGATATAATCATTTCCAAATTCCTCTTTTATTTTAGCTAAATCCAGTTTTAAGCTAAATTTGTATTTCCCAATTGTATAATAATCATTATCTCTCCATGTCGGCGCATAAAGAATTACTTTTTTTTCAAAAGGAATATTCATTTTTTCCTTATATTTTTTAATCTCTTTAGGAGTATTCTTTAAGTACAAAATATCATTTCGTGGATAACCACTTTCGATTATAGTTTTATCAAATTCAAATGCGCTTTTAAAAATAGTCGTAGAATATGAATTTGGCGATATTAAATAGTCCCATTTATTAGCCTCTTCTATAAACTCATTCTTATAAATTTGAGTATTAGTGCCGGGCATTTGTACTTTGTTAATATCAGTTCCAAGTTTTTTTAAGGGTGTCCCATGCCAAGTTTGGACGTAAATTGTGTGTTTTAGTTTAGGAATCCATAAAGGCAGACGACTGTTTGTTATCCAGTATTGTGCCCTAGCCATAACAAAAATCCATTTTAAACTAAAACGTGGCAAGACATTCAAGTCATGATTACTAAAATTGTACTTGTACTTTCTATCAAAACTCCAGTAAAGTTTATAGTTAGGGTAATTGTTTTTTATATAATCATAAAGAGCTTTAGGATTATCACTAAACTGTTTCCCCAAAAAGCTTTCAAATACAATTGTATTTTTTTTTATTGGCAATCTTCCAACTGTATAAAAAAGTAATTTAAAAATTCCTATTATCCCTTTTTTAATATTCAATTATTAAAACACCTCAGCTTGGGTTTTCCTTCACACATAATCAAAAAAGTACCCCCAATAAGAGGCACCAATATTAGTAGAATCTACTCTTTTCCAAAAACAGACTTTACTGTATTTTCTGTCGCATTTCCATCATCCCATTCGCAAAATCTTTCATAGAAGGCTCTATATTTATACTCGTATTTCTTTTTAGTATCCTCAATATGCTTCACTGCGTCAAGAACTTCATCCGTATTCATTAATAAAGGGCCTGGTGCTTCTTTTTCAAGATCAATGTAAAACCCTCTTAATTTATCACGGTATTTTTTCAAATCGTAAGTGTAAAACAATATTGGTCTTTGTAAATTCGCATAATCAAAGAATACAGAGGAATAATCAGTTATTAAAATATCTGATACTAAATAAAGCTCCGCAATATCATCATAATCGGAAAAGTCGTAAACAAAACCTTCAAATTCAGAAATATCCATTTGTGATGCTATAAAATAATGCATGCGTAATAATATAATATACTCATCTTCAAACTCATTCTGTAATTTTTCTAAATCTAATTGTAAATTGAATTTATATTTTCCACGACCATAAAATTCATCATCACGCCATGTCGGTGCATATAAAATTACTTTTTTATTGGCTGGAATGTTCATTTGCTTTTTTAAACCTAAGATATATTCTTTTGTATTTTTCTTATATAATATATCATTTCTAGGGTATCCAAACTCCAGCATACGCCCATCATATTTAAAAGCCCTTCTGAAAATTTCACTTGAATATAAGTTTGGCGAATTTAAATAATCCCATCTTCTAGACTGCACAAAAAAATTTTTCTTATAATTTGGATCTGCTGAATAAATGTCTTTTATATCAAATACAAGTGTTTTTAAAGGCGTTCCATGCCAAGTTTGCAAATATATATTACCTTCTCTTTTTGTTAAATATTTTGGTAACCTTGAATTACTCACCCAATACCCCGACCTTGCTAAGTAATAAAAATAACGCAAACTAAACCTCTTTACTTGTATCGGAGTTCCAGGAATGTCCTTTTTTTCATTCAAACTCCAAATATATTTAAACTTCATATTATTATTTATCATGTATTCATAAATGTACTTTGAATTATCAGAGTAGGATTTCCCTAAAAAGCTTTCAAAAAAAACCCACTCTTGCTTAATTGGAAGTTTTATGAACAGCCTATTATATAAAAATCTATAAAATCTTCGTCTGCCTTTTAAACCCCCTTTAAGTTCCCTTAACCATTGATGCCTAGAATTTATCTTCTTATACTTGTCAATATCTCCTTTAATAATTTTTTTTGCTTCTCTTTTTAATATAAAATCTTGATCACCTAATATTTTAGTATCAACTTTTTTCAGAGTTTTGACAAGTTGGGAAAAAAGGGGATCTATATTTTCACTTTGTTTAAAATAAGTAACGATATCCTTTCTATAAAAGTTTAGTAAATGTTCGTCAAGAAAATTATTTGCCAATTCATCATTGTAAATATTTTTTAAAGTACTATATATATACAAAAAGTCTTTTATTTTTATATACTCATCCATTTGTGATAAAGAAGGATTTGTAATTGGATCGTTCCTTTTTCTTTTAAAATAAACTGCTTCTTTAATATGAGGTACTTGTTCTGTATTAATTAACGCAGGCACCATAAACGTTAAATCCGTATAAACTTCTACATCTTCAAAGAAAAATAACTTATTATCCAGTATAAATTCTTTTTTAAACAAAAAATTATTTACTAAGTTGTTTTTAATCAAGTTATATTTTTCATCAGAATATGTTTTGATTTTATATAAACCCTCTAGGATAATCGCCATACCACTATTGAAATAAGTAGACTTTATTTTCCCGTGAATCATATTGTTATTTTTAATATTTTTCACTAATATTTCTAATGTTTTATTGGGTAGATAATCATCACTGTCTAAAAAGTATATAAAATCCCCATTTGCTTTTTCTATTCCAAAGTTTCTTGCCGCCCCAACTCCCCCTCTTTTTTGAAAGTGAAATAACTGAATTCTGCTATCTTGTTTAGATATTCTTTCAAGCAACAGCGTACACTCTTTATTACTATTGTCATTTACTAATAAAATTTCAATATTTGTATATGTTTGTTCCATTACGGAATTCAAACAATCTTTTATATAATCTTCAGTGTTATAAACAGGTATGATAACCGAAACCTTTTCCATAACTGCACTCCTTGAAAATAAATTTAACGCTTATTTTTTTGCTCAATACTTAACTTAATTCCAAACTTTTACACAATGAATATTTTTAGTTTATGTAATTGAAAACTTTAAATCAAAATATATATATACCTTAATATAATACATTTCCATCTAGATTTACTGACCAATTATTTATATTATTAAACATTAATATCATAAACCTTATTATAATTCAATTCGATTAACAGATCAATTTTATGTACGCAAATCATTATGATTCTCATTTAGGAAAATGAAAAATCCAGCAATTAAAGGAAAATACTTTTCTAATCAATTGAATTAATTATATGTAATAAGCAGAGAACTATATTTTAAAGTAAAAAGCACCCTGAATTACGGTAAACCCGTAATCAAGGTGCTATAAGCAAGATAGCTTATTTATATTTAGGTATATCAAAAGTTAAACTATACCCATCTAACAGGCTATATAATTGATACATTTTAGTAGTTTGCTTATCTGCCCAACCTATATCCGATGCATATTGATGTGTCGCATACCCATTCTGCGCCGCAAATCCAGGGTTCCAACGCATTTTATATAAGGTATCTTGGCCTACATCCAGATAGTTTTTCCCTACAAATTCAGCCCCGCCTTTAATTGCTTCTTCAGGTGTAAACCAACCCGCATTGTAGGCATATTTAGCTCCACATTCTAACGCACAACCATCTTTAGCACCTATTCCGTACATATTATAAACAGTCTTACCTTTATATTTTACACCTGTCGCTAATTCCGATGTTCCATTTCCTGTTTCTAAAAGAGCATGTGAAATTAGATATATTTCATTTACTCCATGCTTCTTTCCACCCTCTACAAATGCTTTTGCTTTACCTGCCAGTATTCCTTTTCCTTTTAGGATTTTTTTATTAACTTCATTTACGTTAACACCTGCATTTTTTGATAATAACAAGAATTGGAATGAACTTTTTAAGTCATTAGTAAAGTTGTTAGGTGTAAGATAATATTTCAAATCACTTTTACTTGGAGTAACCCACCCAGAAGTATATTTTACATGGTACCATGTATAACCATCTGACGCTTTAGTACTTGAATATAAATTAAGCTTTGTTCCTTTATTAACTTTTCCACCTACAATATAATTTGTTCCTGGTCCTCTTCGCAGATTCCAGTTACTCCCATTAACAACACCACTATCGTTACTAGTTTTCCTAATCCCGTCTTCTCTGATCCAAAGTTTGTATTTTTTATCTGTTTGAGGTGACACAGCCATTTGAATATTAACCATATTATTAATGGTCATATCATAACTAGTATATACGGTAACAGCTCCATTAAGATATGCATTGTGTATCCACACTGTCTTGCCATTCAATTTACCACGATACCATACATTTGTTCCTACCTTTTCGGTTAAATGTACTTCGAATTTTTCTCCCTTATATTTCGAGAGGTTATAGACTAGGTTTTTACTTCCTCCCCAGGCTCGGCTATATGCGTTGCCGGTTCCTTTTACGTAAAACGTTTTAGCCTTTTTATCTACGGATAAATGTGCATGTGTGGAGAGATCTTCGGCTTTCACCCAACCTACTACTCCCTTTACACTACTTGGTTCATTGCTAATTAAATAGTATAGTTGACTACCCACATTTGCTTGTTTCTTTATATAATATACCGAGTTGGTATAGGTCGCTCCTGCTGTTATTGCGGAGGATTCGTCCCCCACCTCTTTATATATTTTTACATCTGCTCTTCGTATATGACCCAGTCTGCTTGTTTTGCTTTCGTTTTTTGATAGTACGTAACTTGAATGCATCCACACTGTCTTGCCATTCAATTTACCACGATACCATACATTTGTTCCTACCTTTTCGGTTAAATGTACTTCGAATTTTTCTCCCTTATATTTCGAGAGGTTATAGACTAGGTTTTTACTTCCTCCCCAGGCTCGGCTATATGCGTTGCCGGTTCCTTTTACGTAAAACGTTTTAGCCTTTTTATCTACGGATAAATGTGCATGTGTGGAGAGATCTTCGGCTTTCACCCAACCTACTACTCCCTTTACACTACTTGGTTCATTGCTAATTAAATAGTATAGTTGACTACCCACATTTGCTTGTTTCTTTATATAATATACCGAGTTGGTATAGGTCGCTCCTGCTGTTATTGCGGAGGATTCGTCCCCCACCTCTTTATATATTTTTACATCTGCTCTTCGTATATGACCCAGTCTGCTTGTTTTGCTTTCGTTTTTTGATAGTACGTAACTTGAATGCATCCACACTGTCTTGCCATTCAATTTACCACGATACCATACATTTGTTCCTACCTTTTCGGTTAAATGTACTTCGAATTTTTCTCCCTTATATTTCGAGAGGTTATAGACCAGGTTTTTACTTCCTCCCCAGGCTCGGCTATATGCGTTGCCGGTTCCTTTTACATAAAACGTTTTAGCCTTTTTATCTACGGATAAATGTGCATGTGTGGAGAGATCTTCGGCTTTCACCCAACCTACTACTCCTTTTACACTGCTTGCTTCATTACTAATTAAATAATACAGTTGATTACCTACATTCGCTTGTTTCTTTATATAATATACCGAGTTGGTATAGGTCGCTCCTGCTGTTATTGCAGAGGATTCATCCCCCAGCTCTTTATATATTTTTACATCTGCTCTTCGTATATGACCCAGTCTGCTTGTTTTGCTTTCGTTTTTTGATAGTACGTAACTTGAATGCATCCACACTGTCTTGCCATTCAATTTACCACGATACCATACATTTGTTCCTACCTTTTCGGTTAAATGTACTTCGAATTTTTCTCCCTTATATTTCGAGAGGTTATAGACTAGGTTCTTACTTCCTCCCCAGGCTCGGCTATATGCGTTGCCGGTTCCTTTTACATAAAACGTTTTAGCCTTTTTATCTACGGATAAATGTGCATGTGTGGAGAGATCCTCGGCTTTCACCCAACCTACTACTCCCTTTACACTGCTTGGTTCATTGCTTATTAAATAATATAGTTGATTGTCTTTATTCGCTTGTTTCTTTATATAATATACCGAGTTGGTATAAGTTGTTCCTGCTGTTACTGCGGAGGATTCATCCCCCGCCTCTTTATATATTTTTACATCTGCCCTTCGAATATGACCTAGTCTGCTTGTTTTGCTTTCGTTTTTTGATAGTACGTAACTTGAATGCATCCACACTGTCTTGCCATTCAATTTGCCACGATACCATACATTCGTTCCTACCTTTTCGGTTAAATGTACTTCGAATTTTTCTCCCTTATATTTCGAGAGGTTATAGACCAGGTTTTTACTTCCTCCCCAGGCTCGGCTATATGCGTTGCCGGTTCCTTTTACATAAAACGTTTTAGCCTTTTTATCTACGGATAAATGTGCATGTGTGGAGAGATCTTCGGCTTTCACCCAACCTACTACTCCTTTTACACTGCTTGCTTCATTGCTAATTAAATAATACAGTTGATTACCTACATTTGCTTGTTTCTTTATATAATATACCGAGTTGGTATAGGTCGATCCTGCTTTTATAGCCGATGACGGGTCATCTAAAGTTTTGTATATTTTTACGTCTGCCCTTCGGATATGTCCTAGTCTGCTTGTTTTGCTTTCGTTCACATTCATTTTGGAAGTTAAATGACTTTCAGTGTAGTTCTTGCTAGTTTCCGAGTCTTCTACATTGTTTATTCCATTACCTTTTGCGTCCTTTTTTTCAATTGAGCTCTCAGTATCCTTATCAGTATTCTCCGCTTTTTTATCATTCTGCCGATCATCATATTCGGTATCTTCTACGGTACTGGAGTCATTCTTGTTTACTTTTTCATCATGAACTCCATTATCCTGATTGTTAGTTTCACCTTTTGTATTATCACCATTTTTTTCAATTTTATTTTTATCGTCTAGTTCCAATTCTTTCTGATTCGAAGATGGATCTTCTTTACCTTCATTAACCGGAGCAGACTCAACTCCTTCCGTTGTATTAGCAATACTTTTAGCTGATAAAGAATAAGGTCCTGCTAAACTAAATATTAGCAAAAATACCAAAATGCGTACTATGTTTTTCATTCAATACCTCCTTGTTCGTTATTCGAAATAAAAGTTTACAATTTTAATAAATCGAACCTCGTTTATGTACTCCACCCCCTTAAACATAGAATAAAATACTATATATACTATTATCGGTTTAATTCCATTAAATTCAAGTATTTTATGGGTTGATTTATATAGTATATATACTGCCGTTTTTTTAACTCTTGATAGTTTAGTAAGATCTTGAAAATTATTACGATACTTTTTGAGGGTGTTCAAAAAGGAGGAAAAAGGGAAAAGAAGTTCAAGGGGTGGCATAATGTATACAGTTAGATACATGGCAGTGAGCAGTGAAAGAAACAAACTAACTAAAAACATTAAAGTGCCATTCTCCACTGAACTTTTGGAACAACCTCCCATCCTCTAAAACATTCATTCAACCATCAATTAAAAATATACTATTGAAAGAGTACTAATTTGCTGTTATTATAGATAGAGAATTAAAACAAATTACAGCTAAGGAAAGAGCGCTTACAAAATGGAAATTAACCAAGGAAACATAAAATCATCAAAAAAATACTTTTACGAAATAAGTTTCATCCGTGCAATTGCCTGTCTTTGTGTTGTCACGGTACATGTAACAGCAGGTTTCTACTATGAAAATGGGAATTCTTTCAACTGGTTAACTCAATTTCTGAATCAAATTTCACGGTTTGGAACCCCCGCATTTGCAATTATAAGCGGTTTTCTATTGTATAATCAGGTTATCAAAAGGGGGTTTAATTTTAAAAAATTTTGGAAATCGCGTTTTACGAAAGTAATCACTCCTTTTTTTATCTGGAGCTTATTATATCTTCTGATCAAATGGAAATATAATCTGTTTGCAATACCTTCGCTAGATTCTTCTGAGGAAATCAAATATTTCCTATATTACTTTTTTACAGGAAAAAGTAATTATCACCTTTATTTTATCGCTATTGTAGTCCAATTTTATTTACTATTTCCTCTATTACAGCTATTTAAATCTAAGAAATCTCTTATGCTTTTTACGTTAATATCATTTTTTGTCAATTTTTTCTTTGTAGAATATAAAATAGAGATTGGGAATGGCTTATTTAATAAATTCCTTAACGAGAGAGTATTTTTCTTTCATTGGGTATACTACTTTTTTATGGGTGGGTTATTAGTTTATTATTGGGATCTTATTATAAAATGGATAAAGCAAAATACAATTTTCAGTATGCTTTTAGGGCTTGTAGTGGTTATTGGGGGGATATTGGAGTATCAATTAGCTGGATGGATTGATTCTAATAGATCACTGAATATGATAAACCTTCCATTACTTTTTGTTGCTTTAGCAGGTATATATTCTTCGCTTTCTTCTTGGAATAAGATTAAATATTACTTTGTTGAAATAGGTAACTTATCAATGGGAATCTATTTAGTTCATCCACTAATTTTATTTTTTCTGCGCAGGTATGAGATTTTCAATCACTACTTTGATCGAACTAGATTCTTACCTTTAGTCTTCCTATTTACTTTATTTGTATCTATAGCACTCGTAAAATTAATAGTTAAACTTCCATTTGGGAATTATATAGTTACTGTTGTTCGTTCAAACAAAAGATCTAATATAAGAAGCTCAGAAAAACCTACTACTATAAGTGCATAGGAAACTTGAATTCCTTTTTCTTAAGTTTTTATAAGTTATAATTTATCTATAAGATTAGACACACAAAAAACATTGCAATCCTTGCCCAAATTTTGATTAAAGCTCACAGAAAACCTATTTAGTAGTGCATATCTTGTAAAAATAAATCATAGGTTACCTAGAAACCGTTGCATATTAATGCTATAATATAAAATAATATAGTAGTAATGCATATTACGACAATATATTTTGTCAAATAAAATTGATACAAATTTGTTAACTCACTGTAACGTTAAATATAGTATAATTATATGTAATGAATTTTGAACGGGGGTTTTATTTATGAAAAAAATAATCACATACGGAACATTCGATTTACTTCATACAGGCCATATAAATATATTGCGTCGTGCCAAGGAATACGGTGACTACTTGATCGTTGCTATTTCCTCAGATGAATTTAATGCAATAAAAGGTAAAAAGGCATATTATTCATTTGAACAGCGTAAAGCCATCCTTGAAGCTATACGCTACGTCGATGAAGTTATCCCGGAACACAATTGGGAACAAAAAGTAGAAGACGTTCAAAAGCATCAAGTCGATACGTTTGTAATGGGAGATGACTGGGAAGGAAAATTTGACTTCTTGAAAGACTATTGTAAAGTTGTCTATTTACCACGCACAGTTGGAATATCAACCACAAAAATCAAAAAAGATTTGCAGCTATCGAACAATGGCTAGAGAACTGGTAGTTACGGTGTACCTTTTTGTTTTTCAGATACTCTTTAATGGCTTTAAATTATTTCCCCAAAAGAAGAAAGCAATTTTTGTTGCTTCATTTGGGGATAATATTTTGTATACGTTAAATGAGTTAAAAAAGCATACAAATTATCCTGTTGTTATTCTCAAAACCTCCCAATGCAAGGTTGACTTTGAACACGATGATAACGTGCTGAATTTCGAATCTATGAATCTATTGCAATGGATTCAAGCGATCTATCATTTGGCTACTGCAGATAAAGTATTTGTCGATAACTATTTTGGCTTTTTAGCAGTGACAGATTTCAAGCCAAATGTTCAATGTGTTCAATTGTGGCATGCTGCAGGTGCCATAAAACGATTTGGGTTAAAAGATCCTTCTGTTGAAAATAGGTCTGAACGAGCTCTTGAGCGTTTTAAAAGCGTTTATCAGCGATTTACTCATGTAGTTGTGGGCTCTGAAAAAATGGCAGCCATTTTCCGGCAAAGCTTTGGCCTGGCGAATGAAGCAATTTTGCGAAGTGGGATCCCTCGAAGTGATTTTTTCTTTAATATTCAGGAGAAAAAAAATGTTGAGCAGGAGTTGCGGCAAATTTATCCGGTAACGAATCGTAAAAAGGTCATTTTATATGCCCCTACTTATCGGGATGATCAACTAAACAAAGCTGAAATTGCACTTGAAATCGAAAAGCTTTATGAAAAGTTCCATGATGACTATGTTTTATTTCTACGATTGCATCCAGCAGTGAAACATGAATTCCGTAACCAACATTCTGACTTTGTATATGATGTTTCAGATGTTACCGACATTAATCACTTACTGGTAATTACTGATATTTTAATAACGGATTATTCCTCTATCCCATTTGAATTTTCTTTATTGGAGCGGCCAATGATTTTCTTTGCTTATGACTTGGATAAGTATGAACGAACAACGGGTTTCTGGGAAGACTATGAAACGCTTGTCCCGGGTCCGGTTGTAGACAATACCGATGATTTAATTGATGTTATTGAAAATGGCTACTTTGATATAGAACGTATTAAAGATTTTGCAAATCTATGGAATCAATACTCCAAAGGGAATGCAAGTAAAACTTTAATTAATAAACTATATCGCGAAGAGGAACAGTATCAAGCAGTAGAAAACTAATATATAGGCGCCGACTGGTGTCTTTTTTTATGAATGGGTGTTAAAAACTGCATACCATTCGATCAATTGTTTATCATGAATCCATGTTTGAGATAATAATAATTAACGATACTGTTTTCGGGGGGAATACCATGAAAAAAGTTATCACCTATGGAACATTCGATTTACTCCATACTGGGCACATTAACTTATTGCGAAGGGCAAAGACATATGGTGATTACCTGATTGTTGCCATTTCGACAGACGAATTTAACAGGCTTAAAGATAAAAAAGCCTACTATAGCTTTGAGCAGCGAAAGGCTATTCTGGAAGCGATTCGCTATGTGGACAAAGTTATTCCGGAAAACACGTGGGAGCAAAAAGTTGATGATGTGCTGAAGTACCATATTGATGTTTTTGTGATGGGTGATGACTGGAAAGGTAAATTCGATTTTCTCAATGATTATTGTCAAGTTGTTTATTTACCGCGTACAGTCGGTATCTCGACAACCAAAATTAAAAATGACTTCAATCAGAATAAGGTTTAGAAAAAGAATTTTATCACCATATACTTCGGAGTTTTTCAAACCCTATTTACTGATTTCAGGTAATTTCTATAAAGGGAAACAATCTTTATCGCTTCATTTGGGGATAATACCGTACATGAGCTGGCACCAAAAACGGACGAGCCCTTTGTCATTATTAAAACCCTGAAATGCAGTATTAGGTTCTCCCAAGTCTTCTCTTGCAAGGTAATAAACTTTAATAAACCAATACAATGGGTTCAGCTCTCTATCATCTGGCTATTTCAAGAATTATATATCGACAATTAATTTGGCATAATAGCAAAAAATGAATTTAAAATTACTCGATCGGTTATGCACCCGACCAACTTTTCCCAGTCACTCCGTGTGGCAAATAGTGACAGGACAAAGGATCCGGCCCTCTGTCCCGCTGGCCGCACCTGCCCGGCTTTTCTTTCCTTATTCCAACAACTCCCTAATCCCAACCTTCTCCAGCCTCTTCTTCGCTGTCTTTCTCCAACTCTTCACCGCATCAACCGTTACTCCTTCCTGTTCTGCAATCTGCTTCAACGGCATGCCCGCGATAATGTGATACTTCACCCATTTCCATTGATTGTCCGTCAGCATGGCTCGCACTTTCTCCCAAAGCACATCATCCTGCAACTCAATCCCATTCATATCAGGAATAGGAAGATTGGTCCGGCAGTCACGATTGCCGTTATCCATTTTTTGTTTTTCATTCTGGATAAACGTTTCTTGATGTTGGTTTTCTCGGTTTTTCTTACGGAGCATATCGATTAAACGATTGCGGATGGTGAAGTTGAAGTAAGTGGACATGACTCCCTGATCAGGTCTGTATTTCTTATAGGCACACCACAAGGCGTACAAGCCTTCTACATAAAATTCGTTATGCGGATCCTGAATGTGCAGCTTATGGATGTGGTAATGAATGCGCCGCTCATTCTGCTTGAAAATGTCCTCAAAACTCACCTTTTCTTCATTACCTTCTTCCTTATGCCCCCTTTGTCCACGAATACTTTCCCCATGACGTTGTTCATTACAGCTTTTTTCCTCATTACCCTTTTCCTCGTTACGCATCTCTCGCCTCTTTTCCCAAAAGCCAGCTTTCGCAATATGATGCAAAGTCAGATTATCTCCATGTTCATTAGCCGAATCATTCATAATTTGGAAACTAATAGCGGGACAGAGGCCTGCCCCATTTTTAGGTGGGCTAATTGCGTGGCGACAGGTGTGGGAACGATGGAGATAATCTTTAAGGGGATGATGTATGTATGGGAATCAACGATGAATGCAGTTTGCCAATGATACAGCTTATCAGCATTCGCTCCCTATTCCCAAAAGTGACTTTTGATCTATATTTTTAAACTCCTCCCCTACTACTATTATCGAATTAAGTAGTATAAAAGTAGCACGTTTTATTAAAAAAATATATATTTTTCAACAAATATTTATATAAATAAAAAGAGCCGGTTTCCATGATTAACCACATTCAAATAGGCTTATATGTAAGGTCCATTTGCGGAAATTACTTAAGCATATACTCCACACTTCCAATGGCCAAAGGGTTACCCGTCTTTGCAAACGTACGAACGGGCAACCCGTGTTTCCTACATCATCAACCGATCCAGCTTACTCCATCCCAGTCTAAATAACGCTTCCATTTACTCAATTCCTTCCTCAATCTCCGTTTTGCGGTTTTCGCCCAACTATGGACAGCTGCAACGGAAACACCTTCCTGTTCTGCTATTTCCTGATTCGAAAGACCCATTAAAATATTAAACTTCAGCCATTTCCACTGATTGACAGTTAGCAAAGCTCGCACCTGCTGCCATAGTTTAGCTTCATGGAGCATAATCCTTGGATCATCATGAATCGGCATATTTACATTGCAACGGCGATTTCCGCTTACTTGTTTTTTCATTTCTTCTTGATGAAACATCTCATCGTGACGTTGTTGGCATGCCTTTTTTCGTAGTAAATCGATTAAACGATTGCGAATCGCATTATGGAGGTGAGTGGAAAGTTGTGCTTTATCCGGTTGGTATGTCTTATACGCTTCCCATAAAGCACATAAACCTTCCTGGTAAAATTCCCGGTGCGGGTCAAAGATGTTTAACTTGTGGATGTGGTAATAAATTCTTCCCTCATGTTTTCGTAAGACTTCCTCAAAAGATTCCCCAATAAGAATATTCATTACAGCCTCACTCTTTCCTCAAGGCCGGCCTTGCTATAATTGCGCGCTTACCTCTATTATGGCAGATCGTGTCAAGTCGTCCGAAAAACCGGAATGGCGCGCATTAATTGTCGAAAGACCACGAAACAGTTATCGAAAATTGTCGAATTAACTTGAGTGACGGCATGTTTTGCTATTTGTGTCGAATTATGCTGCTAGAAAATACGGATTGATAATTGTGACAGATTTGTGACATTTTTCCACACGTGGGTGCGATGAGCGAGAACCCTCAGTTATAAAAATGTTTTCTAGTATTTTATATTTTAGCCTTAGCCTCTACTTCAATAATTTGAATACATTTATACCAGTAAAAATAAGCCTCTGGATCAAACTTAATTTATTGAATTGAATTTTTTAAACTCAGCTAAGGTAATCGTTAGAGACTGCAAACTTATTCCTTTATCAAATCATTTCTACGTGCTTAATATCATGCTTTAGCAATAAAGAAAGATATGCTGCTTTTGCGGCTATAATACATCATGAAAATGAAATAAACAATAATAAATCAAAAAACAAACAATCGGTACTTTTAGTTGAAAGGTACCGATTTGTTTGTGAATATAAAATAGCGTTAGACTTTATTAAACTAGCTAGTTCTAAAAACTTTGTCGTCATTTAATCTTAAACAAGATACATCATCGCCTGAAAGTTCACCTCGTTCGGATTTTTCGAAAAGAGAGTCAATATTATCAAGTTCTTTAAGATTGTTTTGCATCTTTAGACCGGCTGTACGGCGCAGTCAGGACTTGCACCCCTATAGCGTATGTGCTGCCACTCACACAAAAAGGAGCAAAACCTAATGTTTTCCTCCTTCACTTTAAAATATGACCAAGATTGGAACATATCCTATACTTACTATTTTACCATCAAATTGTCATAGAACTCCGGTTTTCTATGCTTCAAACAAGGTATACTTTCTCTTGCGGATTGAATGAGCTCTTCCCGCAATTCCGCTATGATAATTCCTTCTCCTTCAGATGCACGAGCTACAACTGTTCCCCAAGGATCAATAATCATACTGTTACCGTAGCATTCTTTTTCAGGCAAATACTTACCAAACTGTCCAGCAGCAACAACATAACATTGATTTTCTATTGCACGTGCCCTCAACAAATTTTCCCAATGAAGCATTCCGGTATATCTGGTAAACGCTGCCGGTATAAATAGTATTTTTGCATCGTGTGTTGCATAATTTCGATACAGCTCCGCAAATCTCAAGTCGTAGCATATGCTCAAACCCGCATTACCAAATGGTAACCTTGTCATAACAGGATTTGTTCCGCCTTGAATTGAATCCGACTCTTTGTAACCAGGCATTCCTTCAATTTCAATATCGAACAAATGAATTTTTCGGTATTTATCCAATAACTTACCATCAGGATTGACAATGTAACTTGTATTGTATGACTTTTCGCCGTTATATCTTTCCACAATACTACCCACGTGCACAAACAGGTTATATTCCATTGCGAGTTTCACCAATAATCTAGTCGTTTCTCCATCCGGTATTTTTTCTGCGTTTACTATTTTCTCCGTATCTCTACCCATAAAATTACAATACTCTGGCAATGAAACAAGTTCAGCACCATCTTTAGCAGCTTTCTTAATATAGTCAGATATATTTTTTAAATTTTCCTGTTTATCAGATGTTGAATTCAATTGAATAACAGCTACTTTCATACGTTATCCTCTCCATTTCTTTTCTTATTCACTTACTCTCCTCCAAATACTTTTCCTTCCCCAACCATCATTGGTAACGTTTCAACGGGAAATTGCTCTCCCGTAACAATTATTTTAATAATGACGGCAACCATAGAGACAATTGTGGGAAATAGGTAATGATAATTAGTGTAATGATTAATGGAATATAAAACGGAATAATTCTTCTGACAATACTTTCAAAAGAAAGCTTTCCTACCCGACTCATGACATATAACCCAATTCCAACTGGCGGTGTTATCATTCCTAATAATAAGTTATAAGACATAACTACGCCGAAGTGAATTCGATCAATTCCAAGACTATCAATTATTGGTAACAAGACCGGAAGCATGATTAATTTTATCGGAATACCTTCCATAATACTTCCTAAAAACAATAACAAGATATTGATAATCAATAACATTAGGTACTTGTTTTCTGTTAATGTGAGTAGAGAATCTGATAATAAATACGGTAATTGTTCAGCCGAGATGACCCAACCCAAGGCTGTACCCACACCAATTAAAAACATGATCTGTGCTGTCGAACCAACACTAGCCATAAACCCTTCCTTTAACGTTTCCCATTTGAATTCCCTATAAATAACGGCACAAAATAGAGCGTATACTACTGCAATTGCACCAGCTTCCGTTGGTGTAACAACCCCCCCAAGCATTCCACCTAAAATAACAACTGGCGCCATCAATGCAAAGAAACCGTTTTTAAACGTCTCGGAAAGTGATTTGACCGAAAAAGATTTTGGAGGAGGGGCCGATATAACCCCCCGTGTTACCCCAACATATACATACATCGACAATGCAACGGCTATCATTAAGCCTGGTATAACCCCAGCAATAAATAACTTTTCCACTGAAACTTCTGCAAGGTATGAATAGACAATAAATGGGACACTCGGCGGTATAATAGCACCGATAACAGACGAAGCCAATGTAAGGGCCGCACTAAATGGCTTTTGATAACCCTTCTCCACCATTGCCTTCATTTCAATAGCTCCAAGACCTGCCTGATCTCCAACTGCAGTTCCAGAAATACCGGAAAAGATGACACTGGCAAAAATATTCACTTGGGCTAACCCACCTCGTATATGACCAATCAATGAATTGGAAAAATCAAAAATCCGTTGGGTTATCCCAGCTGTGTTCATTAAATTACCCGCTAATATAAATAACGGAATCGCAAGTAGGGTATAACCTTTGATCCCCTCCATTAATTGTAATGGGAGAACATCTAATACGTACCCACCCATAAACAATGCAACTAGCGTTGATAACATCATTGCAAAAGATACCGGAAATCCAATCGCCAATAACAGCAGGAATACGAGGAACATAGCAATGCCTAATATCAACCTTTATTCCCCCTCTTCCGTTGCCAACAAATCAATACCAGGTTTGAATGACAAGGTTATATGATAAATGGAAGTTAGAACAATCAATCCAAGTAATAATACAAACGGCAGATAAAACCAGGCTGTCGAAGCATTCATGATGACTGTCGTCTTATCCCATTGTTTAATAGTTAATTGGATCGAAAAAAATAACAATATGCTTGAAGTAATTAACATTAAAAAACTTGTAACAACCCCCGCAATCTTCCTTTTAAATAGATCCAACTTTTTAACAAAAAACGTAATCATAATGTCTTCCCGATCAACAACCAGCTTGCCAAACCCAAGAAACGTAATCCAGCAAATTACAATAGAAAAGAACTCCTGGGACCATATAATCGAGCTGCTGAAAAAATACCTGGAGACAATTTCTACGGTTAAAATTCCTATCAACGCCAGTAAGCAAACTAAGGCGATGAATGAATAAATAGTTGCTATTGTATCAAGAACTTTTTTCATACTGCTTATCACCTTCTTTATTCAATCGCTTGAATCTTATCGATATACCCTTCTGGAAATACTCCTGTATCATCTAGTTCTTGATGGAAGTCTGAAAAGGCATCTACCCATTCATCTTTATCAATTTCAAAAATCTCCATATTATGTTCTTCTTTCATTAAACCGATTTGCTCTTCTACTTCGGATTCCAATTTTTCAGCAGCATCCGCTCCGGCCTGATTAGCGGCTTCAATTAAAATGTCTTGTTGCTCTTTTGATAGCTCTGAAAATTGATCTTCTCCCATTGCAATGACGATATCTTGAGGATACTCATCAATTAATGTCATATATGGGGCAACTTCGGTAAATTTCATAGACCAAACCAGTGATATCGGCGAAGTGACTGCATCGACTAAATTTTGTTTAATTGCTAAATAGGTTTCCGTCCAAGCAACTACCGTGGGGTTGGCGCCCACCGATTCATATGCGTCAGAATAGAATTCCGATTCAAACGATCTTATTTTTAAACCTTTCAAATCATCCACTGATTTAATAGGTTTCGTTGACAACAAAACACGGTATGGACCACGTGTAAAGTTTCGGTCAGTATTAAGAATTCTTATCCCTTGTGAAATTAATTTTTTTTGAATATCTTCCCCCATTTCTCCAGTGTTGTACTTTTGAAAGTGCTCAAAGTCTCTAAAGAGAAAGGGAATACTGCTTACCTGTACCCTTGAGTCATAATCATCAAAGTATGTTATCCCTTCTGCATACATGTCCTGTGTGCCTAATAACATATTATCGATTTGCGTTTTCCCTTTTCCTAATTGCTCAGCTGGATAAACTTTGACCACTATTTCGCCGTTGCTTTTTTCTTTTACTAGATCGGCAAAGTGTTCAAAGGCCTTCCCTTCAAGTGATTCAGCAGACATTTTGGTCCCTAATTTTAATTCAATGGGCTTAGATGAACTATTAGCAGTTGAATCCTTACCGCAACCGCTTACAAATAGAGCTATAACTAATATGATGGTAAAACAGGTCATCCTTTTCATTCATTATCCCCCTACCGCTGTGATAAAAATTGCTCTATTAATTGATCAGCCTTCGTGATACTGCTTAAAGTTTTTCCACTATCTATCATCTTTTTGCTTTCCGCTTCTCTCTCCTCATTTCCCTCTACTTTCTCCAATATATATTGATAATCGGTATCCTTTGGAATTACTAACACGCCATTATCATCAGCTAGAATTAAATCACCTGGTTGAACAGAAACACCACCGCATTGAACCATTGTATTTACTTCGCCACTTATCCCATATAATTTAGTGGTTATTGGCGATAATCCTGTTGCAAATATGGGGAGTCCTATTTCACGTAATGCCTGAATATCCGTGCAAGTACCATCAATAATGACACCTGCTACTTTTCTGGAATTTGCCGCATACGCCACCATTTCCCCCACGCAAGCATGTTTATTATCACCGGTACGATCAATAACAATGATGTCATCCTCTTCAGCAAGGCTAACCGCCTTATGTACCATCGTAGAATCATTGGAATTTGTTTTTACCGTAAATGCTGTTCCTACAATTTTCACATCATGTAACATGGATCTTATTCTCGGATCCATAAACCCGTAGTGTAAATGATGACCGATTGTTGCAGGTTCAACGTTATAAAACCGATTTTTCATTTCTGAAGTCAATTGACTATTCTTAACTCTATTTAGGATTTTGATAGTAACCACTCCTTTTTTTATTAAATCTACTGACCAGGTTAACGTCTGTCCTCCTCTCTAACTGATTAGTTGTTTTAAAAATCCTATTAATCTGCATTTTATGATGTATAGTTCTAAAAGTCAATACATTTTATAATTATTAGTTCTAAAAATGAAATATTCCTCCACTTTTGACGGAATCAAGCTAAACTATATATAGCAACCATTTAAAGGGAGTTAATTATGGTAGATAACAATAGAATTGGGAATAAATTAAAAGCACTAAGAAAAGCAAAAAATTTAACAACAGAAGAATTAGCCAAAAAGGTCAACATTTCACAATCCTACATTAGTCGTTTTGAGAATGGCCGAGCTATCCCTGATGTTGATATGCTGGAGAGAATATTAACATCTCTCGGTACAGATCTATCATCATTTTTCTCAAGTGATTTGCATGATCTACCCGAGGATCTGATTCAACTGATTGACACTGTTAAAACACTAAGTCCAGAAGCTCGAATGAAATTAAATGAATTTCTTAAGCTAGTAAAGGATTGAAGGAAAGAAGGACCGCCACCAAATATTAGGTAGCGATTTTTCTGTGTTTTTTATAAGGTCAGCCTTGGAAATGTAAATAAATACAAGTATTAGTCAGGGAGAGTTGTTCGGAACACTTAAATTGAGGGGACAGGTGTTACACACTTGCTGCCGGGTGCTGGAGCTGGACGAGGCTCTTCCTATAAACTTACTGATAGCTAATATGAAGTGACAATGATTCAATTGAAACAAACAAAAGATTTGCTAATAGTTGTAGAGTAAAGATAAAGTAAGTAAGCGTCAAATAACCCCCACCTATTATCAGATGGGGATTATTTGACGCTTACTCATTTACACCTATACAAATTAAGTTTCCTCCCGGGCATTCACCAATAGGAATTAAGCTGCCTGGAATTCGATATTCATAATCGTCTATTTGTTGAATAATGTTGTTTTCACCCATTAGTCCATAAAAACCATCGAAATATTGTTTACCATCTTTCGTTATTGTAGGTGATGGCTCTAACGGCTTAAAACTTACATCTTCTTCAAAAAAGGTTTCACCGTATCCCTTTACAAATTCCTTATACTCATTCGGTATTATTTGTATTTGTTTATTTCCAATCCGATCAGACCATTCCTATATCAAGTTCTGTGAAATACATACTTTCCCTTGAGACAGGTCTGACATAAAAAAATAATTACGTAAAGATGGAAAGTACAACTAACGAAATACCTTCCTATCCACAGTATTGTTTTCAACTTCCTCGATATTTACATCAAAGCCAATCCCAGGCTTTTCCGGAACTTGCAACACACCATTTTCAGCTACTACTTCTGGCTCAATGATATCTCTTTCCCAATAACGTGAAGAAGATGCTGTATCTCCTGGAAGCTTAAAGTTGGTCAAAGATGTAATGGCTATGTTGTGCGCGCGCCCGACCCCTGATTCAAGCATTCCACCACACCAGAGCGGTATATCTTCTTTCTTACATAGGTCATGAATTCTTTTTGCCTGGGTTAGACCTCCTACTCTACCAATCTTCATATTAATGATTTTACAGCTTCCTAATTCAATTGCTTGTCTGGCATCTTCATAAGAGTGAATACTTTCGTCAAGGCAAATTGGCGTTTTGATTTGTTTTTGCAATTTAGCATGATCAATTAAGTCCCCCGCTGTCAGAGGCTGTTCAATCATCATTAAATTAAATTGATCCATTGCTTTTAATGTATCGATATCTTTTAATGTATAGGCAGAGTTTGCGTCTGCCATTAATGGGATGTCAGGAAAATTATTACGTATCTGCTGCAGTACATTTATGTCCTTACCTGGCTTTATTTTCACCTTGATTCGCCTGTAACCTTCATCCGTTTTTTGTTGAATCGATTTCAGAAGGTCCTCCACATCATCTTCAATCCCAAGGCTGATCCCGACTTCAACCGTTGACTTTACTCCACCCAATGCTTTAGAAAGGGGTTCTCCTTTCGACTTAGCGTATAAGTCCCAGATTGCGGCCTCTAGTGCTGACTTAGCCATATTATTGCGTTTATACATATTAAATTTTTCTTGTAATTCATCTGGATGTTGGATTTCCTTTTTAAGAACCATAGGAATGAGGAATTCTTCTAACATATGCCAACTGGATTGTGTAAATTCTTCACTATATAAAGGGCGCTCTGAAGTTACACATTCTCCCCAGCCAGAGATACCTTCTTCATTTTTGGCCTCTACTAATAAGAACAATCGTTCTTGTTCCGTTCCAAAACTCGTTGTAAAAGGATTTTTCATTCTCATTTGAACTTTATACAATATGATCTCATTAACTATCATTTGACATAACCCCTCTCTTTAAATTGGTCCCCAACCTATTAAAACTGCAATTGTTAAGTAAACTGCTCCAATTGCAAACCAAATCAATACCAATGGAAAAATATATTTAATCCATTTCGTCCAAGGTATACCTGCTATCGCTAGGTTTGCCATTAAAATTCCAGATATCGGGGTAATTACATTTGTAAATCCATCACCCATTTTATAAGCTTGAACTGCTACTTGGCGAGTGATATCCATAATGTCTGCAAGTGGTGTCATAATTGGCATAACAATAACTGCCTGTCCACTCCCTGAAGATACAATCAAATTAAAGACCCCATTTGCTATTAACATTACGATTGCACCTAAAACACTCGAAAATGGTTCCATTACGGTTGCCATGCCTTGAACAATTGTATCTAGAATTTGTCCATTCTCTAAGATAACAACGATTGATCTTGCCATCCCAATAATTAATGCCCCATATACAAGTCCTTTACAACCCTCGAAAAACACCTCAACTAATTTGTTTGGTGTTATTTTAGCGATGATGGCTGTTCCAATTGCGATAACAATAAACATGGCAGCCATTTCATTCAATGACCATCCAAATTGGAAAACACCAAATATATAAATACCGATTCCAACTGCTAACCAGGTAATGACAAGTTTATGAATGCCAGTTAACTCACTGGGGGCATTTTCAGTACTTTTTTCATCGTACTTCGGGAACCTATTGTTACCTAGTACACTTTTTTCCGGATTTTTCTTAACTTTATTCGCATACCACCAAATATATAAAATTGTCGCAGCAAGTACTGTTATATAAATAAGTATTCGAAAACCAATTCCAGAAAACAATGGCACCTGAGCTATTTGTTGAGCCATTCCTGTTGTCAAAGGATCGAGAAAAGCTGTATTAAATCCTGCATATGCTCCTAAATAAATAATTGACACACCTACTACAGCATCAAGTTTCATGGAGCGAGCCAAAATAATCCCGATTGGAATAAAGGCGATAACAGCATTAACAATAATGCCCAATGCACCAAATATGGAGAATAGGGTACATACAATAATAATCAATAAGTATTCCTTGTTTTTCGTCTTGTTAATAGTTTTCATAATGAGAGCGTCAATGGCACCCGTATGCTCAATAACAGCAAATGCCCCACCAATAATCAACACAAGAAAAATTAATCCCGCTGAATCAATCATACCTTGCTGTATCGCCCGAAAAATTTCAATAAAACTCGAAGGCTGTTGATCTATACTATGATAGCTGTCAGGCACTACGGTTGTGATTTCATCGGTTGTTTCTCTTTCAAAACTACCTGCAGGAATAAAATAAGTAGCGGCTGCAGCAAGAATTAAAATAGCAAATAAAATAACATATGCGTCAGGTAAGCCTAGTTTCCTCTTTTTCTCTTTTCGCGATCCTTGATTCCCATTCATGCCTTCTCCCCCTTTAAAAAATCTAAATATTAGCAAGTTGCGTTTAATTATAATAAAGTATATAATTTATTTCAAGGTTAAATATTGTAAATACTTCAAAAAAGGTGAGACAATGGCTCAGGATTATTTAAAAAGGACTAAAGAAAGCTTCCCAAAACTAACGAAAGGCTTGAAAAAAGTAGCAGACCATTTGATATCTGAACCAATGCTATTTGCTATTCATCCTGCGAAAAAAGTAGGGAAAATCATTGGGGTTAGCGAGACAATGGTTATACGATTCTGTAACAATATTGGTTATAGCGGGTACACGCCACTCCAAAAAGAAGTAAGAAAACACCTATTGGATTTAAATCAAAATTCATTAAGAGAATTAGATTTAAAGAATCCCCAAAATAATAATTATGTTAAAAGCATGATAGCAGATATTAACAGCTTAAAAAGCAATATTAATAATATTGAATTAGAAAATGTCAATGCTTTTGTAGAGACAATCATTGATAGCAAGAAATTAGTTATCGCAGGATATTATCATTCTTTTACATTTGCACATTGGCTTTATTTTAACCTGAATTACATATTGGGGAATGCCTCCTTATATCGACCAGAAACTGATGCAGGCATATTGGATTTACTACCGAAAAAATCATCTATCATCGTCTTCTCATTTTATAGATATGCACTTGATACTTTACGTCTTGCGAAGGAAGCTAAAAATAAGAAGATAAAGGTTGTCACTATAACAGACTCTCGTGTGGCACCTGTAACCGAGTTTGCAGACATTGTTATACCTATTGATATGAAAAACAAGGATATATTTAGCAAAGGTCCAGTCACATTATCTATTGTCAATGCTATTTTATATGAAGTCATTCAACGCGTTGAGGAAAGAGAAAAAATCCATGAAACATACAAATATTTTATAAAGGATGGCGAATATTAGTGACAAATACAATTGAAAAAAGGGTAAAAAATACTTTTCATTACCTGCACGAACATGCTGAAATCAGTTGGGAGGAAATCGAAACAACAAAATATATAAAAAAAATTCTAGAAGAAAATGGCTGTAAAGTGAAGACTTTTGATGATTGCACAGGAGTTATTGGAGAATATGGTAACTTTAACTGCAATCATCCGGTCATAGCAATACGTGCTGATATTGACGCATTGTGGCAAGAGGTTAATGGCAAATTCCAGGCAAATCATTCATGTGGCCATGACGCTCACATGTCTATGGTATTAGGTGTTCTATGGACTCTTGAACAAAACCCCGAACTTAAAGATAAAGTAGCTATTAAATTTATTTTCCAACCCGCTGAAGAGAAGGGTGCAGGTGCATTAAAAATGATTGAAAAAGACGTGGTTGATGATGTTGATTATTTATTTGGAGTTCACTTAAGACCTTATCAGGAAACCAAACTTGGACAGGCAACACCTGTAATTGTCCATGGAGCTACCAAAACATTAAACGCAGAAATCGAAGGTGAAGATGCACATGGGGCAAGGCCACACCTAAATCATAACGCAATTGAAATCGGCGCGGAAATTGTAAATATGCTTAGTAAAATCCATTTGGACCCTCGTATTCCTTATTCCGTTAAGATGACAAACTTTCATGCCGGAGGGAAAAGTGCCAACATTATTCCGGGAAATGCTACTTTTTCATTAGATATGAGAGCCCAGAATAATGAATTAATGGACGAATTAGAAAAAGAAGTTCATAGTATTTTTAAGTCGATAGAAGATTTGTATCATATAGATATTAAAGTAGATTCGCATGGAATTGCTGCAGCTAAAACAAATAATGAAGCAATAAACATTATGAAAAAAGCAATAGAAGACACGCTGGGAAAAGACAAAGTGGATGAACCTTTGGTGACACCTGGAGGGGATGATTTCCACTTTTATACAATTAAGAAATCAGATCTTAAGGCAACGATGTTAGGATTGGGATGTGATTTGAAACCCGGTTTACATCACCCGGAAATGACATTTGATAAAGATGCACTAATAAATGGGGTGAATATTTTGTTTAGAGCTGTTTTGAATACTTATGGTGTTTCTGGCTAACACCCGTAGCTAGAGCTCATATTTTTGATGACTAATTAGGTGCTAGAGAACTAATCTATTTAGCCCTGGTCATTCGTAGTTTTATTTTTCTATATCACTTGAAAGAAACAACTCGAACATACATTGAAAAAGAAATAAAATAGTACACCGGGGGACTTTTTCCGGGGCCAAGGATTGAGGGACGATGACCGCTTCACTCGCTTCCTGTAGACATGCCGAAATACGATCTAATCCGGACCCGTCTGCTATATAATTTTCTACAGCTCCATGAAGGTAAACACCTTCATGGTAGGCCTCCCGGTCCAGTATATCTATAAAAACCTAAAACCGTCAATCGGACTACCCGAGATCTATGCGAGAAATTCAACGTTGGAACTCCTGCATTGCAATGGGCCGGTCATGTGACTAATGGGCCCTGACATTACATGATTGATTTGATGCGTTCGGGTCGTTTACATCAGTTGCTGCAGATGGTAAAATGCGCGTTTTCGATAGCTGAAACCATTCGTTATTTTAATAAGAAGCCCCCTTCCCTTTGAAATATCACCTAGCTTTGTCTGTAGACCTTTGATCTGGTATAATACTGACCATGTTAATCACCCTTCAAAAAACCGACAAATAAAAATTCCTGCTTTTTTATCCCATTTCTCCGCACGCCACCTTACAGTAAACAAACTATTTGCCAGCTAATGATTACCGGCCGTGCGGTGCATCGGAACTTGCACCCTATAGATGTATGTGCTAGCAACTAGTACGAAAAGCCCTATAGAGATTTCTCTATAAAGCTTCTTAAAAATCCAACCAATGGTGTAAATATCCACATTATTTCGCTTTCACATTAGCACGGTATTAAAAATTGGTAAGTACTTACAAAATTTCATGAACGGCTTTACTGGAGAAGTGGGCATGATAGGCTACACGCCTTGTAAATGAAGGTTTTCCCATTTCACCTTTCACTATAACTCATGCCCACAGAGGCTCAAAGCCAAGCCACAATAGTTTAATTGTAAATAAATGGGTTGGAATTTTCACATTACACCAGATTTTGTCTGAGATAGCGTGAATAAATCCGTTCTAATGTACAAAAAATGCCTGTTTTTTGCTGGAGTAAGGTGCTTCTCTACACCAACAAAATTAATGGCAGGAAGCCCTGCAGTGAATGACAGCATTGACAACCAATTTCAATTTCTTGTAGCTTTAACGCTTTAGACTCCAACTCCATTCTTTCAATTAAAGCTGAAGCTTCCCCTTTTCCCGATGATCTTTACGAACATAAAGTCTATCGAAATAACCACGGTACATCACTTCGTCATCTGTATTTACAACTACTTCTTGAATCACTTTCCTGAAGATGGATTATTTACGTTAAAATATCCTCTTATATGGAAATCCTTACGGAAAATTTTTGACCGATTTGTATTCTCCCTTATGAAATTTTGTCTATTACTTTAAGGTAGTTTTCTGCCAAACTTAAAATTTTTCCACGTTGATTATGAAATGGAATCTTTGTTAACGGTAAGTCTCCTAGAACATTATCCAATTGATTTTTTTCTGCAATACTTGAAGCAATGATTTTGCCAAGCAGCGTGGACATAGCCGCACCATGGCCACAAAACCCTGTCATATAAAATAATCCTTCTTCCGTTTTTCCAAGATGCGGCATAAAATCAAATGTAAATGCAGTCGTGCCACCCCATTGGTAGTCTACTTTAGTATCTTTTAATTCTGGAAAAACGTTAACCATGTTTCTCCTGAGTACTTCATATAGTTCAGGATTGTTTTGAGAGTTATCTTTCTTTACGAAGCTTACTCTACCTCCAAAAAGCAATCTGTAATCTTCCGTCATTCTAAAGTAATATAGGAAATTCTTCGTGTCAATTGATACACGATTATGTGGAATTAATCGCTTGGATAATTCCTTGGGTAGTGGTTCTGTAGTTATTACATGGCTCTTAATCGGCATAATAGACTTCGTTAATTTTTTATTTGTGTTGGTTGTTGTATACCCATTAGTGGCCACCACTACTCCATTCGATACTATTTCACCATTCTCTGTTTTTACAATGTAACCATCTTTAAATTTATTTACAGAAGTAACTTGCGAATTCTCATAAATAATCCCACCAAGTCGCTCAACGGCGTCTCCCAGACCTATTGCATAATTTAATGGATGAAAAGCATAACTGTGAGGATCCATTAAACCCCCATGTGCATATATGGGTGAGTTAATTTCCTTTTCAATATCAGAAGGGGGAATAATCTCTGTTTGGTAATTAAACTTTTCCAGCATAAACTCATGCTCTCTCCTTAATGCATCGAAATGCTTTGATTTATATGCAAGTTTTAGACCGCCATTATAATTAAGTGAGCAATCTATCTTTTCTTTTTTTGCGACTTCATCCACTAAACGAATGCAATCAACAGACATTTTCAGTAACTCTTTGGCTCGATCAGTTCCCAGTTTTTTAGAAAGGACTGCAGTCGATTTTTTAAAACCCGTAGTTAACATACCTGCATTTCTACCACTGGCCCCCCAGCCGATGGAATGTTGTTCTATTAATATCGTTTTTATACCCAAACAATTTAGAAAATAGGACGTTGCTAATCCACTGAACCCTCCTCCTATTATTGTAACTTCGGTTTTCTGCTCACCAAACAATGAAGGTCTTTTTTTTGTGTTATTGGCTGTAGCTTGCCAATAAGAGTTAGCATTTTGCACTATTACATCTCCTTATGTATACAATTTTTGTTTAATTTTATTGTATACAGTTGGAAAAGTCAAACACATGGAAATATATTTAATTTACAAAAATATCCGTTGACATACTAAGTAGATCTTATTATAATGCTGATATAGTATTTATTAATTGTATACAAAATATAAATACAGCGTCCGTCTGTATATAAAATGCTAAATAAGCTATTGTAACCTTTAAATAATTATATAGAAATGTAGTGATAGAAATGCTTTTGGATAGTAAGAATGCAGAAATAAATGCTTATCAACAAATTAAAAGAGCGATTATGCTAAAAAGACTTCTACCAGGACAGAAATTATCAGAAGAGTGGATAAGCAGAAATCTGAATATGAGCAGGACGCCGGTTAGAGCAGCTTTTAAGAAGTTGGAAGAAGAAAGGTTAGTAGAAATTATTCCACGTAGAGGAGCATTTGTATATGAGCCTACTATTAAGGAAATAAGAGATGTTTTTGAAGTAAGGATAGTGTTGGAATGCTATGCAGCTAAAAAGGCAGCAAGTATGATTAGTGATCAATACATTTCCCAATTAGATGAATTGATAGAAAAGGAAAAAGAAGCCTATGAAACTAGAGACTTTGAAAGTTTTATCACCATTAATAACTCCATTCATCAAACACCGGCAATTGTCACTCAAAATAAAAGCTTGATCAAGCAAATTAATTCCTTATTAAATTGGAGTGATTGTTATATTGTACTTAACGACCCTTTTTATAATCGATCTGTAGATACTGCAAAAAATATACCTGAACATAAAAAAATAGTTGAAACTTTAAGTAATAGAAATCCGCTCCAAGCTGAAAAGGCAGTACGAACCCATTTAGAGTCAACACTAAATTCTTTGGAAGAGCCAAAGTCTATTTTTGACAACTAGAAAAAAATAAATAAAAACTGAACTACAAAGGTTAGGTTATAAAAAAATTTTCTAGGAGGTAAATATGAATAAAAAAAGAGAGGCAACTTTTTTTGAATCCGTTTTATCACTGTTTTTTATGTTTTTCTTCGTATTTATAGGATACTTATTGTTTGGCCTTCGGGTTGAACTAATGATGGTGGCCGCTGCAGCTTGTGCTGGGATTTTAGCATGGAGGATAGGATTAACCTGGACGGAAATGGAGAAAACGATTAGTGAGCGAATTATCAGTGCAACACCTGCAATATTAATTATCTGGGTAATTGGTATTGTCATCGCCACATTTATTTTTAGCGGTTCCATTCCGATGTTAATATATTATGGAATTAAAATTGTCAATCCTGAACACCTATTAATCTCTGCATTTCTTCTGAATATCATATTTTCCATTGTGACAGGTACTTCATGGGGCTCTGTTGGAACTGTAGGGGTTGCAATGATGAGTATAGCTGCCGGTATAGGGGTGCCATTGCATATTACTGCAGCAGCTGTTATTTGTGGTGCTATATTTGGGGATAAATTGTCACCTCTTTCAGAAACAACTAACTTGGCCGCGGCAACTTCAGGCGTTAATCTGTATGATCATATTAAATCCATGTTATGGACTACGATACCGGCTTCCATTATCACATTTCTGTTTTTTTATATAATTGGACTAAACTTAGAGATTACCGAAAATACTTCTGCTGCATCTTCTACGGAAATGCTTGCAGGACTTGATCAAATATTCGATTGGAACATTCTTTTAATACTACCTTTTCTAGTTATATTATTGGGTGCTATTTTTAGAAAACCTCCTGTACCAGTAATGTTATTAGGTTCTTTACTGTCCCTAATAATTGGTGTGTTTTATCAAGGGTTTACTTTGGAAAGTGGTATAACAGCAGCTTTTAGTGGCTTTAATGTTAGTATGGTTCCAGGGATGGAGTCGGCTAATTGGTCTGATGCCCTTATTACGTTACTTAACCGCGGCGGTGTCATGTCCATGGTTGGTGTTGTAATCATTATTTACTGCGGTTATTCCTATACAGCTATCATAAGTAAAGCTGGCTTTTTGGAAACAGCTCTTCGGCCTCTTACAAATAGAGTGAAAAAGAGAGGCCCACTTATGATAACAACACTATTTACGGAACTTTTTATCCTAGTATTTTCTGGGACTTCTTATACGGTAGCTATCATGATCCCGGAGATGTTTAAAAAGCCGTTTTTAAAAGCTGGTATGGGCACGAAGGCTCTTTCCAGGTCTATAGAGGACGTAGGTACGATGATGGCATCACTTGTACCATGGGGGACCTCTGGAGCATTTTATATTAGCACACTTGGTATCCCGGTATTTGGAGCAAATGGATATGCCCTATGGAGTGTATTAACTTATTCTACGCCAATTATAGCTATTATTCTAGCATTTGCCGGAATAGGAATTTATAAAATGAATGCAACAGAAGCTCAGGAAGCTTTAGCACAATATGAAGCTCAAAAGAATATTTCTTAACATATAACGACATTTTAAAATCTCACTGGAAGTTCAGGTGGGATTTAGTGTTTTTTCGGAGAAATAAAATTTTATCCTAACAATGTAAACGTCAAATAACCCCCACCTGTGTCTTGGGGGGCACAGATAAAGTCCAAAAAAATAGGAAAAAATAAGAACCAATATAGCATTGAACTCTATATCCTAATTGCCTTACCTGTAAAATAAAAACAAACTTATCAGTCGTTAGAGCTAATAAGTTTGCTTTATCAAAAAATATCTTTTTAAGCAGCCGCTTTCTTTTTCTTTCGATAGCTACTCCATAAAGGAAGTGCAATAGCAACTACAGCCAAGCCTAGTAATACCGCACTGATAGGGCGTGTAACAAAAATACTTAAGTCTCCATTTGACATTTGTAACCCTCTTCTAAATTCTGTTTCTGCAATTGGACCTAATACTAACCCAAGAATAACAGCTGCTAAAGGAAACTTCATTTTATCCAAATAATAGCCTACTAGACCGAATAGAAGCATAACCCAAATATCAAACACAGAATTTCGAACAGCATAAGTTCCAATGATACAGAAAATAACGATTGCTGGACCCAATGTATAATATGGAACCTTCATTATTTTAGAAAAAACTCGAATAAACGGCTTAGAAAGAACTAGAATTAATAGATTTACAAAAAGTAATGAAATAAAAATAGTATAAACTAAATCTGGTGAGTTCTTAATAAGCATCGGTCCAGGCTGAAGGCCATGAAGTACAAATGCCCCCAAAATAATTGCAGTTGTTGCACTACCTGGAATCCCTAGGGATAGTAACGGCACCATTGCCCCCATTGCGGCAGCATTGTTTGCCGATTCTGGTGCTGCAATACCTTCTGGAATACCCGTTCCAAATTCCTCTTTATTTTTTGACCAACGTGTTGCTTCACTATAACTGACCATCGCAGCGGTTGTTGCACCAACACCAGGTAGTATACCAATTAACGTACCTAATACAGAAGAACGAGCAATCGTACCTTTTATCTGGTTAAAGATTTTACTATCAAATATTTTCGTTTTGAACTTTTGCATTTGCTGTTTAATGGTATGGTCTTCTTTACTTTTTCTCAATACTTCCGATACCGCAAATAGACCAATCAATACAGGAATAAGATCAATTCCACTCACTAATTCTAATGAATCAAATGTAAATCTTTGTGTTCCTGTTAATGGATCCATTCCAATCGTAGCAATGAATAATCCTAGACCAACCCCGATAAACCCTTTGATTAAATCACTACCACTTAACGAAACAACAACTGTTAACCCTAGTACTGCTAAAGCAAAGTATTCAGGAGATGAAAACTTTAATGCGAACGATGCAAGTAGAGGTGTTAGAAAGATAAGACACAAAACACCAAAGGTTCCTCCACTAACAGAGCTCAAAATCCCTATACCTAATGCTTGTCCAGGTTTCCCCTTTTGTGCCATTGGATAGCCATCTAGTACTGTCGCAACCGCTTCTGGTGTACCAGGAGTACGGAAGAGTACAGCACTAATTAAACCTGAAAATACGGAAGATGCATAAATTGTCGTTAACAGGATAAATGCGGGAATTGCATCAAGTCCATAGGAAATTGGGAGAAGAATAATAACAAGCATTGTTCCACTAATTCCAGGCAACGCCCCGCCAAAGAAACCCATTAACGTTGCTGCTAACAATATTAGTAAAGGAATTGGTTGAAACAGGTTTTCAAATCCCATTAATAATCCATCAATCATGACTTAAACTCCTTTCTGTACGTTTTGCTTAATAAATCCAGAAACTAAGTGTCTGGAAAATACCAATTCCTCTAGGAAACGGAATGCCCAAAGCATAGATGAATAACAAAACAAAAATGACATAGCTTGCTACAGTTGTACTAATAAGATGGCGTTTTTTACGCATTCCAAATAACCATGCCAAGAAGAAGAATAGGATAGGCGTAACAACCAGAAATCCTATAATTGGTAAAAGCAAAACATATACAGCGATAGCAATTAATACGTACCAGTGGCTACCAATAATCTTCTCATTATCTTTGCATTGTACTTCTGGTAATTTCTCTTCCTCAGTTGAAATCTTCGTTGGTTCACCTATTGCTTTTTTATGTTCACGAACCGTTTTTACAATTTGTAAGATCCCCATAATAAGCATGAAGGTTAAGATAACACTAGGCCACCCTGCAGGGCCAACGACAGATGAAGCTCTAGCTTCTGGAAGTTGCATGGTAAATATTAAGAAAAACACAGAAAACAGAATTGTAATAACGCCCAAAATTATATTTGATTTCATTCTGTATTTCCTCCCTATTAAAGGAGAAGGAGTTTTCCTCCTCCCACCTAATTCATATTACTATTCGATTTCAGCAATGATCTCTTTATACTTTTCAATATCTTTTTCTAGTTTTTTCGTGAAATCTTCAGACCCCATCCAACCATCACGAAGGTCTAGATAAGAATTTTTAGCGTACTCTTGATATTCTTCTGTTTCCATTGCTTTCTTAGCTGATTCTTCTAGTAAATCAACAATTTTTTGTGGGGCATCAGCATGAATCATTAGATAACGTTCAACACCATCTGTTAAGTCCCAACCTTTTTCTACTGTTGTAGGAACATCAGGGAAATCTTCTAACCGTTCTTCCGCAAAGAATACTAGCGGTACAAATTCTCCCTCTTCAATATAAGAAATAGTAGGTCCAACTTCCTCTAGAATAACATCGACATGACCGCCTAGTAGGTCGGAGTGCATGTTACCTGCACCTTCAGCTGGGATATAGTTCATTTCTACACCAGCTTCTTTAATAAATCTACGAGCTGTAATTTCATCAATACCCATTGTGCCTACTGCTGCAATACGAACTTCACCAGGGTTTTCTTCAGCATAAGCAACTAATTCATCAATACTTTCAAAAGTACCTTTTTTAACTTGTAATGCATAGACATCACTTTGAATACGTGCAATTGGTTTTACTTTATCTAAACCGAATTGATTTGTTCCTGCTGCTGTTGTTACCGCATAAGCTGAGTCCCCAACTAATGTGTAGCCATCAGCTTCTTCTTTCATCGCATTTTCCATTGCGATAACACCAGATCCACCTTCCTGGTTAATAATGTTAAAGTTTGCATCTAAATCTTCAGCCATTAAGTTTGTAATGGTACGTACGAAAGTATCTGTACCACCACCAGGTCCATGCCCAACATAAACCTCAATATCACTGTCTGGATAGTTTTCTCCAGATGCTTCATCTGAACCTCCAGCACTGTTGGAACAAGCACTCATAATAATAAGTAATAAAGCTATCATACTAATTAATAATGACTTTTTCTTTAACACATCAATTTCCCCCTTAGTTAAGTTTGTTGCTTTGCTTTCGTTTGATTCGAAGTTGAATTCATTCGCACTACCATCTTAATTGCTTCTTTTGTTGCCCCTTCGTCCGCAATACCTTTTCCAGCTATATCAAATGCAGTGCCATGAGCAGGTGTTGTTAATGTAATTGGTAAACCACCACTCATTGTCACTCCACGATTAAATCCTAATAATTTCATACCTGTTTGAGCTTGATCATGATACATGGCCAGTAAACATTCAAATGGGTCTTTTTCCAAACGCAAGAACAATGTATCAGCTGGGTATGGTCCCTGAACATTTATCCCCTCTTCCTTCATGTCATTAATTGCGGGAATGATAAAATCGATTTCTTCATTACCAAGTAATCCTCCATCACCCGCATGTGGGTTTAAAGCAGATACAACTATTTTTGGATTTTCAATCCCTGCATTTATCAATGTTTTATGGGCAAATCTAATTCGTTCCACAATTTTTTTCTTGGTAATGTTTTCGCTTACATTTCTAAGTGGAATATGAGAGGTTGCTCTAGTTACCCAGAGACCACTCATATAATTTATTTCGCTAAATCCTTCCTTGCAATCAAGTAAATCAGCAAAGAAGTGTAATTCATCTTGGAAATGATGCCCACCTCGGTGTAATGCTTCCTTGTTTAATGGTCCATACATTACACCATCTATCTTTTTATCCTTTGATAGATCCAATAGATATTTTAGCGTTTCTCCCGTCGCTTTACCTGAAACAGGAGAAAGCTTACCAAGCTCATACTTATTTGGATCTAAATTTGCAAGATCGATAAAGTATATAGAACCTTTGTTATTTTCCACTTGATCAACATTATCAATTTCAATTACTTCTAGTTCTACACCCGCAATTGATTTACCTTGTAAAAATACACGCTTATCACCAGCGATAAACCATGTTGCTAAATTACGAATATCAGTATCCTGAAATGATTTTACTATTAATTCTGGCCCAATCCCTGTTGCATCCCCTAAAGTGATACCTATGACAAGGCTTTTATTTCTCATCATCATTACCTCCTTGAAGCATATATATTTATTTACTTTCTACTAAATAGAAAGATTCGCTGTATTTTGCTGCAAGCTTAATGCATTCTTCCATACTTACACTACTTGCAATACCTATTCCTGCAATATCAAAAGCAGTTCCATGATCAACAGATGTTCGTAAGAATGGAAGACCATTTGTAATGGAGATGGTTCTTTCAAAATCAGTCATTTTTGCAGCGATATGACCTTGATCATGGTATAGAGAGAGTACAGCAGCATATTTCCCATTTAATGCATGATGGAATACAGAGTCAGCTGGAACAGGACCCACTGCATTTATCCCAGCCTTTACAGCCGCTTTTATACCAGGTGTCAACTCGTCCATTTCTTCTCTTCCAAAAAGACCACTTTCACCTGCATGTGGATTTAATCCTGCAACAGCGATTACGCGGTCCTTCACTCCTAATCGTTGTAATGATTCATCACAGCGGATTAGATAATCATGAACACGCTCTTTCGTCATTTGACCAATTGCATCCTTTAATGAAACGTGTCTTGTTAAGAAGAAAATTCTCATATCTCTAACCTCAAACATGGTTAGTGGATCCTTTGAATTAGTTAGTTCCTCTAGCATTTCTGTATGACCGATATAAGGAACCTTACCAGCCTTTAAAGATTCTTTATTAATCGGAGTAGTTGCTAGTGCTGACACTTTTCCTTCAAGCGCAAGCTCAACAGATAGTTTGATATATTCAAACGCAGCCTTTCCACAATCAGCATTTACTTCTCCCAATTTCAATGTATCCGCATTGATATTATTTAAGGAGATAACATCAATTGTTCCATATTCAAATTTCGCATCTTCTACATCAGTAATTTCGTTAATCGCTAAGTCTGTATTGGTAATCTTTAAAGCTTTTTTTAAAACACCTGCATTTCCAATTACGATTGGAGAAGATACATCATATATTTCTTGTTTCGCTAGGGCCTTAACTGTAATTTCAGGTCCAATACCAGCGGGATCTCCCATTGGAATTGCAATAATTTTATGACTCATGAAAAGTCCTCCCTTTGTTGTTAATATGCTGTTTTATATATTCCACGCTATCAAAAATAGCGGTGTTCCCTCCAACAAGACCACCTTTTGTTACAATGGCTAGACCATCGAACTTTCCACCCATGATTTCACCAAAGGCCGCTAGTGGCATTACTTCATCGATTAAATTTATCCCTTCTACTTTTGCTGTTCCACAGAAGGAAGCGGTTATATCTCCACCACTAAAAAAGCACCCTTTAATAGATTCATTAGCAAGAATAAGTTGTTTGCTAATCTCAGCTAATCCATTAGTAATTCGTTTTGCTAACCTAACCTCAGATACACCTTCCGTAGAAGCAATTTGTTTAAAATTAACAATTGATTGATTCGGATGATTCGTTGTAACCAAAATAGTAGCGTGGTTCTCCATAACAGCTTTTGCTACCTCAACCACTCTATGAATCTCTTCATCCCAACTAGAGCTGAAGGTTACTAATCTATCTGGGCGAACATAAACAGGAGTTACTTGCGTCTCCTTTATAAAATACTGAAGCTGGTTCTGTATAACAGATGTTACACTCCCAACGGAAACCAGTATTTTGGGTTCATCCTTAGGGTTAGATTGATTTAATTTTCTAACAAAATACTCTGTCAGTGGCCCAGGATCCACCGGAATGAAGCGCTTATCTTTTAAGGTTACCATTGCATTTGCAATCGCCTCGATTTGTTCATCCGTAACAGCATCACAAATGATAAATCTATTACCTTCACTGATAACTTTATTTAGTTGCTCCGCTATGACTGAAGTTCCCAAACTTACTTTCTTTAATTCTATATAACCAACATGATTATCTGTCTGCCTACCTAAAATCGCTGGTAGATAGGAATCAGTTATCGGATGTATTGGGTCTTTCGCTACATCTGTTTCGTGTAATAACACGCCATTCACCAACATATAACCGCCAACTACAACCCTTCTAGAGCTAGGATAGGATGGTACTATGATGGCAACGGAATCGTCCATACTCTCTAATACTGCATCCAGCTCCACACCAATATTCCCCCGAAATGTACTATCAATCCGCTTACATATTATTTCTGCTCCCCAAGCTTGTAATTGAGTTATCGAATGTTGAACTCTATCTTCAGCAATGTTTGGGGAAACATAGCGACTGTCCGTATCCAAACAGATAGCTATACCGGACTCGGGGGTATGGCTTGGTATACGCTCAAAACTAGTGATAGACTTGAAACCTAACTTAGATAATTTAACACCTGTACCGTTGGCACCCGTTAAATCATCAGCAATAACCCCAACTTTCAAGATCAATCTCCCCCTCCAAGTAAAATTTGGGTGCGATTGTCGTATTCTTCAACAATGGAAGAATCAACATTAGCATTTGTGATGATTCCCTCTACTTCTGACAAATCACAAACATTGGAAAATGCTTTTCGATTAAACTTACTATAATCTGCTAAAATCCAAGTTTTTTCTGCTGCATTTAACATCAATTGTTTGATTAATGATTTTTCAAAAGTAGGAGCAGTAACACCACGTTCTAAATCAATTGCATGTGCCCCTAAAAAGAAAAGGTCCGCATGAATAATGCTAAGCATTTTTTGGGTACCTGACCCGTAAAGGGCTCCGACTCCTTGCTGAAGCTCTCCCCCAGTGACAATTACCTTATTAGGGCTTTCTAATAATTCGTTGGCAATTTTAATATCGTTTGTAACGACAGTTAAGTCACTTCTGTCTCTCAACAATTTTGCAAGTTCAAACGTCGTGGTACCTGAATCTAAAATAATTGTTGAATTCTCTCCAATAAGTGACAACGCCTTGTTTGCAACCGCTCTCTTTTCAGCGTTATTTTTAACCTTCTTAGAGGAATATGGAACCTCTTCCGTTATGGAATCAACTGAAATCGCACCACCATGTGTACGAATAGCCTTCCCATTACTTTCTAATTCCTTCAAGTCCCTGCGAATCGTCATCGCAGAAACATTTAATTTCTTGGAGACTTCTTCAATATCTATTTTTTTGTTTACAATAAGTTCTTGTTCTATCCACTTTCTTCTTTCTATAGGTAGCAACTACATCACTCTCTTACTTCTTTATATTTGTTAGCTTTTAACACTTTGTATGTTATATTATGTTCAATTTGTTCGAATATGTCAATATATTTTTTGTTTTTTAATCATTTTTATAAGATTTTATTATTATTTAGTTTGCGTATTTGGATGAAAGCGGAAATAATATAGGCTTGGACAGTGTATTTTTATTTATCCCGACATTTTACATAGTTCACTTTTAACATACGGATGTTAAAAGCAAACAAGCAGTATTTTACCCCCCTGAATTTACAATAAAAAAAGACACCAATCACCTTCGCAAAAAGGCGAATTATTATCTTTATAAAATTGGAGTGCTAGCCCACTGGATCCAATCAGATTTATGAAAGTAGGGAGTATAAGATAAGAATGAAGGTTCCGCGTTTTAAGATAACTGTTCGCGTACCCCAAAATGTCCTTCCAAAAAATTCACCTTCTTTTAAGATTTTCGTGAATACTTAACTTATCTTATAAGTATCATCAAGATATGGAACAACAAAAAATGGTAGCCAATTGGCTGTGCGTCGGCCAAACAACGGGAAGAAGCCGCAACTATCGGAATACGATCATGCAGGTTCCTATCAAAGACATTTATCATCCTCTTCACCGCAAGTACAAGGAGGTGCTCTGTGATGCTAACGTATCCGGACATTCTAACCTAACGTCTACTGGATCAGGGATATCGGTGAACCTCTTTTTTGCATGCCATGAAACAGGCAACTGGAGCAAAATAAAACAACACGGATCTATGCATGGAACAAAAAAGGAATTACAACCCTTGAACAGGCAGAAGCTGACTGCAAGGTATTCGGAACAGTCACAAACGTGGCCCCCGCCATGAGAATACAACAGGCAAGCAATCGTTCCAGACTGGTTTATCGAGCGAAAACACAAGCAAGCACAAAAGGGGAAAGTGAAACAGCCCGAGCAAAAACTTGACCTGGCTGCCGAGGCTAGAGAACGCGAGGAGTTTGAGAAGACTGCTGGGAGAGTTTACGACTAAGCGGAAATAGGCACGATTCACCGTTCCAAAGTCATAAACAAACTAAGTGAGGCCAGGCATATTTCCTCACGTCCCACCAAACATTCCCTTCAATTTTGTGTTTCTGACTTAATCCAAATGCCAAAGTATGAATACGAGCATTTTTCGTTTTGACAATAAAGAATAAGAAAATTCATTTTTAAAATTATTTTATCCTAATCAAAAAAGCCATTGATCCATTGAAAGTGGCAATAGATCACACGGCTTTCTTCACATCATAAATATACTTTATCACTCTAACGCATTAACGTAGTCGGGATTTGACCCCAAAACCATATATCTAACTGTTTAAGTGGGCAGCGTAGAGACAGCATCAATTTAATAACTCTTTATTTAGCCTCTCTGCTTTATGTAATTCTTCCAAAAGTGGATTTTGATAATCACTATAGTAATCCATATAAGCCCTTAGACCACCAATAATATTAATCTCTTTGATGTCATTATTATTATTTAAAATTTCCAGTGCACGCTTATATCTTTTATATATAAGTTGTAACACACCGCTATTTATTTCCTTACAATAATTATTTTCAAGTTTATCTATTACCACTTTTATTTGCTTGGTTAACTGCTCTTTCTTATCCATTATTACATCCTCCTACCTACTCGGAACTTCTCTAATTTCTTTTATCCATTCTGATGGCCATTCCTGTGGTAATAGTATTTGATCGCCATCTCCGTCTAGTAATGTTCCTGTTTTGGTATATTGCTTTTCAACCCTACCTATGTTTAAAACCTCACCCTTTGGAACTTCTATTACAGCTTCATACTGTCTAGTATTTCCCCAATCAGGAACCAACGCAGTATTTATTTTTGCGTTTATTCTATTACCAGCTGAACTAGTAGTTACAAATGCCCCATTAGCTCTTGCTCCACCACCAAAAGATCTATAAAAAGTAATGTTTTCTTTTGTTACGACAGTTCTATACACACTGTCAGTAAATGACTCACTTATCCAATAAGGTAAATCCTCTTTTTCAATTACTTTTACTTTGTCATCAATATTAGTAGAATATTTACCAAATTTACCATTATCTGTCCGCTTAATCCCTCTTATATTCCTCTCGTTTCCCTGCAAAACCTCTGCTTGCAAAATCAACTGATCCTTCAAATAATTCCCATCCACCACATTATAAGGAACCCTAGATCCCCCAGCCAGCTGATACTGTGGTGCATAAGGTAAAAACCGCGACAAATCGATATTTTCCACGGCTGCCGCAGCCTTTTTTGCCCCCGTCTTAGTCGTCGCCACCCCAGTCTTCGTAACAGTCCCCGCACCTTTTGTACCAAACACAGCTGTAGCAACAGTACCTAACGCATACGTAACCCAATGCGAACGACTCTCAGCATCACCATTGATCATATCACGTTCAAAGGATTCGGCTATGGCATTCCCGATATATTTGCCTGTTTCAACAGGGTGAATCACCATAGTCGCCGTTGAATCCACCGTTTCAACCGGGTGAATGATGGTATTTCCTATCCCAACTAACGTGTCCTTTCCTACATCATAGACTCCAATCGCCGCACCTTTACTAGTGTTGACTATCCCTTTCCCGAGCTCAACGGCGCCATCCACTATTTTTGTCCATAAACTGGTTTCTTCCTTTTCCTCTATAACCGGCTCCCCATACACTTCTTTTAAAATCGTGGGAAGGGAAGGCAACTTTAATGCCGTCAATGCATTAAACGTGGTAATGGAATAATCAGAAGCAAACGTACGTGACATCTCGTTTATGTATTGATTCAACAGCGTCAGATCTTCCCCCACTTTCGTTAAGGACTTCGTCTGTTCGTAGTCCAGATTATACAGCTGCTCGATATTATTCTTCACTTTCTTTTTTCCTTTTTGGACCATGGAGCTAAATTCCTCCATGTCAAGCTTGGGTAAAGAGACAAGATCCGAAACACTGGCCATTATCCCATTGGCTTCATCAACTAAATCAGCCGCTACCCGTTCTGCTTTATCCAATCCATTTTGAACATCGACCTCCAGAAATTCCTCTCTGACCAACCCCTGTTCATTTGGTTCATAGGATTGAACAGCCTGCTGCAGCTTTTCTAATGTTTGCCTGTAATGGGTTAACGACTGGTACAAAAAGATCAAAAAGGGAGCATGAATGCCTTCATAAAAGGAACGGATCGACTCGCCTGTCCTACCTCTTAAATAGTTTTCTAAATCAATAATACCCCTGACGCCTTTTTGCATTTCGGTTATTTTGGCTTGAACATGGCTGATTTCCTTTAGTGTCGCATTGATTCCTTCATGCAAACTTGCAGAATCTAAAGTCTTCATTACACCCCCCTCCTCAGCTATTTATTAAACGTCATGTAGTCAGCTAGAATCAGATCCGTTTCGATTAGCGACTCCACAGAACCTTCCGTTGTTCTTAAATGGTGAAGCAGCAATAACTGATAAGAATTAATCAGGGATGAATAGGCATGATTTAATTGATTTAGCTGGCCCAAAAGATCCAGTTGATTTTCTCCTTCGATCTTTTCTGGAAAAGCAGATTCAAAGTTTTGCGCAGCTCCTTCCAGTGCAGAAATAGCTTGCTTGATCGGGTTTTGTTCAATTTTTATTTCCGTAGACATGTAATCCCCCCTCTTTTTCGATTCATACAGGCTAACAACGACCATTCATTCTTTATTTTCACTATCAATAACTTCCACCCTTTTGTCAATGATACGAAATACCTAGTTTGCTATTCGCTTTTTCCAGGCTTTTACCTGATGTATAATAGTAATTGACAGCGACTTGCTTGAACTCCGTGTCGAATTGCTTCCTATTTTTGTCATGTGATGATTCCTCCCAGTAGAGCAAACCAGAAATCCTTTCCAGTTTGATTATTTCATATCATAGCGTGAATCTTGTTAGAATGGAATTAATATGAAATATATCCATTTGGTGGGGTGAATGGCATGTCTATCAATCTTTCAAGACGCGAACAGAATATATTGCATCATTGGAAAAAATGGTCAACGCATCCAATATCGGATGAAATTAAGAGCAGCAATCATCTGTCAATTAGCTCATGAAAATAAAACAGTGCATCAAGTTGCCGAAAATCTGGGCATGACGGTTAAAGCCGTTGAACGCTCGTCATTTACACCCTCCATTTGATATATCACGATTTAAAAAGAGGGTATACAATAAAGGCTGTTTTCTCAAATATTGTTGTTTTTGAGATATATTTTTAATAATTTGATTTTCTGATAGAATAGGATTATGACATATCAAATAGAATAAAGAAATATGTCAGTTAAAGGAGTGGTTCTATTGAATAAGAAGGCATTTCATATCTACAACATCATTTTTTTGTTATTATTATTGTCATTTAACGCAATAGCCTTATTTGGGCTGGAATGAGTGAAGGTGGAGTATATTCCTATATGTGGCTCGCAACGGGGCTTTCGTTTGCCATTTGGGGTATCTTATATATTGTTCAATTTGTACGCCCGAACAAGACTTAGCGAATTTCTTGGTTTCTCGTAATGGTAATTTTTTTATTTTTTGGGAAACAGGTCTTGGTACAAAGGTTGGTCTAATGATTGTTGGTTAGAAACAAGAAATATTATGATAGAGTCTAAACAACTTGTGAATACCTTAAAAGAACAGACTAAGGAAGAGTCACTAACCTTGTGGCTATTTTTTTATGCACTTCTAAACATTTGTACAGTCTTGTAATTTGATTTCTGACACGCTAAAATAAGCATTTGCTCCACTCGTTTGTCAAATGCCAGTCCTTCCCAAATTCAAGCCAACGGAACCAATAAAGGTAGTTTGTCTAAGTATTTAGTAGCCACACCTTGAAATCGCTCCATCCAACCTTTTAGGCGACTATGAGAGTTTTTAACGTGTTGAATATGATAGATGCCCTTCTTTACACGTTGCTTTTGACGCTCATTAACTGTTTCGTGCAGCAGCAATTCTTTACGTTTTGTAAACTTCTTGTAGTTCGTTGCTGTGTTTGTACATAACAAAGCAGACGGGTGAATATACTCACCTATCACAGTATCAATTTCTTCCGCTTTTACACGTCCTGTTCCTGCTTTTCGAACGATTAGATTTCCGTTGCGGTCTTGTGCTACTACGACAGCAATTTTAGAGTTAGAATGCCCCTTTTCTTGTCTTTTTCTCCACGTTTCTTGGGCTTTCTATCGGTGACTTCACTACCTTTTAAAGACTCACGAAAGAAGGTTTCGTCACTCTCAACGATACCTTGTAGTTGACTAAATCCAAGACTACCTAATACGTTCAAGATTTTGTGTCTCCAATAAAATGCGGTGGATATGCGTATTTGAAGGCGTTTAGCAATTTTGAGCAGGGTATAGCCCTCTACCATTAGTTCGATGTATTTTACCCATTTTTCAGGGTAACGTGAGCCTGAAAACGGAGTGTTGGTCATATCATTGAAAGTCTTATTGCAATCCTTACAAAGATAGCGTTGCCTTGAACGGTATTTACCACTACGTTTTACAGACATACTGCCACAATGAACACAAAGCCATACCAGAAGCAAACCGAGCCTAACGAATGGTGTTAAGTATTTTTGTGATTTTATCTGGTTCTTCTGGAAATAAATCTTCTTTCATAGCATTAAACAATGCTAACTGCTCTGGTTTAGTTAAATCACTAAAATCTTCATATACATTTTTCCACACCCTGAACGCCTCTTGAACGTTATTATATTAACCTTCTACGAGTATGGTCAAGAAAGCAACAATTAATGCGAAAACAGCCACAATAAAAAGAAAACCTTCCATACATATAAGCCTTCTGATACTGGTTTTTAATTTATAACCCTGATAGTATACTCTAAAATACCGAGGTTTTTTAAAAAAGTAATTTACGTACAACTTTCCCTTTTAAAAAATCGTCCTCTGTAATGAGAACGTTATTAAGGAGTTCTTACGTTGGCCAAATTGAGACCCTTTCAGTATGTAGAACGTATTTATGAAGATCATTACCACCACGATTTAAGACGGTATTTAACAAAGATGACCTACAGCCAGGAAGAAGCAGATGATATTATTCAGGAGCTTTTCACGAAATAATAACCAAACCCAGTATTATCAAGGATGTTCGTTCCATTAAAGGATGGCTAAAAGTAGCGGCACGAAATACCCTTATAGACAGATACAAAAAGAATAGACCTAGCTTATTAAAAGAAGGGGACATTATAGAAGACTTGTTAATCAATAATTATTCACCTGAAGATCAAATAATCATAGATGCGCAGCTGGGTTCTATACTTGCTACTCTGTCTAAAACGGATAAATCTATCATTCTTACTAAAGAATATTATGGTTATGATTATAAAGAAATAAGTGAAATGTTAAATCTGAGTATTTCTACAATCAAATCGCGCGTGTTTCGGGTTAAGAAAAGGTTGATAAAAGCGAGGAATGATTTAGATGAATGAGTATGAAAAGAAAATTCATAAACTATGTAAGGAATTAATTCCAGTTTTTGATGATTTAGATACAGAGACACAAGAAATAATCAACGAGCATATCCACTGTTGTCCTGAATGTGACAACATGCTCGATAAGAGAGATTTTTTTAATACAACTATTGAGAACACGGAAAACAACGAGAGTGAGGACATTGATATTAAGCCCCTCAAGAAATTAGTCCATATAAATATAGGCATACGGCTTCTGTTGTTCTTAATGAGGATATTGGTGCTTTTCGTTATATCTTTTGATAGTTTACGTTTCCACGACTTTGGAGACGCGTTAGCCATACAGACTTTTCAGTTTGGAGCCTTTTTGTTTTATTTACCAACAGCCATTTTTCTGCTAGTTTTCACATGGACGTTCTTAAATAAAAAATGGATCATCTATTCATTAATAGTAGACTTAGTGATTTTACTAGCCATTTGGCAACTTCCATTATTACATTAGTTTTAAGGAGGGGATTGGGTGTATTTAATACTTGCGGGTGGATTGTTTTTAGGTTTTTTGGTTTTTGGCTTCTTCTTTATCCTTTCAAAATTTAAAGAGCAGTATTATTTGGCCCCACTGCTGACATTTATTACAGCTTTAATCATTGGTTTTTATAGTTTTTTCTTTGTAAGAGGGTTTGAAGGAATGGGTTATGTATTCCTAGCAGGGGGCATCTTTCTAATCAGTGTATTGGGAACGATGGCATTGCCATTATTGACTAAATCGTCTAAACTCACAAAGGTTTCTATTTGGGATAAAATCGGTCTATTCGTATTATCGGTGCTCTTTTTCACCACCATATTCGTTGTGAATCTAAAGGATGATGATTATTGGATTATTGATGAAGGGCACACCGTTGTTAATGATGACACCTATACTCATTATCGTGTTTCAACAATCTCAGAAGGAAACAAAGAAATTTATTTAAAACTTGGCGAAGAATATATCGGTAAGAAAATTGAAGTTGAGGAAATTAATCAAAACGAAAGCACAGAAGTTGTTTTGAATGTGGTTGAGGATGAAAACAACCCTAACAAGTCCCCGTTTATTTATATAGGACTCGATGAGATCAAAGAACCTTTAACCGTTAGTACGACAGAAGGGAAAGAATTTAAGTCAGCTCTTGAGATAATTAATGAATAGCAGAAATATATATATATTAAAAACCCCCGCTTAGGGGGTTTTTGTTAGCAAGAACAGCTGTCTTTTCTTGGGAACCAACAGCACTTTGAAACAGCGCAAGACTTCAGTCTGCAATCACACCAGCAATCATTTGTGCCGTATATGGCCCAACCGTTATCGCGCTGTAAGCAACACTGATCGTAAGGGTTTCGAACCGGTGTCAACTTTTCCACTTCCTGTTCCTCACTTTCCATAGACTACTTAAAGTATATAGAAAGTGTGTTATTTAAGATAAACTGTTGAGTCTTATTCTCATAAGCCCCTAAATGAACTTGGACACTAAGAGTGGAATGTATTATACTACTTAATGTGTTAGGGAGGCTTACAACATGAAACGCACAAGACATTCAAAAGAATTTAAAATACAGGTTATCAAAGAAGCAATGGAAACAGGAAAAACATCTGTTGTTGCACGCCGTTATGATTTAAATGCCAACATGGTGACACGGTGGGTGCGAGAGTACAAGGACGGCAAGTACGGAGATGTTGATGTGACAACTATTCCAGATCTTGATTCCAAGCAGCTTGCCAATGAGAATGACCATTTGAAAAAAATATTGGGTGAAAAGGATCTCGAAATCGCCGTTTTACGGGATCTTGTAAAAAAGCAGGACCCTCACTTGCTGAAAAAATTAAAGTAGCCGATAAATGGATCCAAAAAGGATATGCCATCAAATTGGTATTGAAAATCGTAAATGTTCCTCGTTCCACATACTATTACCAAAAGAATTACCGTGTGGAAGAGAGGCAAGTGAGTGAGGGCCGTCCAGCACCAGGCTACTCCATCAATGAGGACGGAAAGAAAGTATCCGACGAACAAATCAAAGAATTCTTGTTAGAACTTATATCTGGCGAGTGTAATGGTTATGGTTATCGCAAATTAACCCTGGCCCTACGCCGCGATCAATATAAACTAAAAATCAATAAAAAGAAGGTATACCGCCTTTGTAAGGAGCTAGATATTTTAAAACCACAAAGAAGGAAAAAAATCTCGCATCCTAGGAAACTGGCAAGAAATCGCGTTATTACTGAATCTAATCAGCTCTGGGAGGCAGATATTAAATACGGCTATGTCCACGGTGAAGACCGATTTCTCTTTGTTTTTTCCATTATCGATGTATGTGACAGATCTATCATCAATTATCATATAGGACTGCATTGTACTGCAGTTGATACTGTGCAGATATTAAATCGGGCCTTATTGAAACGACAGTTATTTGAAGCGCAAGAAAAGCCTGTCGTACGTACAGATAACGGACCACAATTCATTTCAAATACATTTGAAGATCATTGTGAGGGTCTAAATGTGGAACATGAGCGTATACCGCCTAAGACGCCAAATATGAATGCCCATATTGAATCATTCCATCGCATCATGGAGGACGATTGTATGTCCCGATTTGAATTTGAAACCTATGGAGAGGCGTATGAAGCAATTACAAATTTCATGGACTTTTACAACAATCGGCGCATTCATTCTAGTATTCGTGACTTAGCACCTAATGAGTTCTACAAGTTACAAAAAGGCAAGAAGGCAGACATAAAGGAAATACGGGTTTAATCCCCCTTCCATTTTTCTTCCTTTTGTCCACGCCTTGAAACCAGCCAATCCTGGAATGGAATCAAGGGCGAAGCGTAGCGAGGGCAAAGCCTTTACCCTTGATGGAATGGAAGCATTGGCTATAATCTCAGGCGGACAAAAGAAGAAGATAAACTGGAGAAAATAACGTAATTTTAAGGAAAAGCTAGTTTAAGAGTGTTATTGTCCAAAATTCGGGGGTTAATCCGTATTTGCTGAATTCTGTTTAACCTTATTTGTGGAAAACTGTTAATTATATTTTAACGTTTACACTTGTCCCAAGAGAGCTGGCAGGTGATGCAGGATTGAACGATAAACATACGGGTCGGCTGGAGCGCGGAGAAAAAAGCAAATGCTGCTCTATACAGCTGTGAGGATCTGTGAAGCTCTGGACATCAAGGTGGATCCGTTGATTGAGATGTTAAAAAAGAGTTGAAAAATAGAAGTGAAGATTCCTTGATTTGTACCTTACCTTGCATCATAACAAATACGGCTTTTTAAAAAGGTGCTATATGTTGTGAAAGGAAATTCTAAATCATTACAAGATAAATGAGCATACGATGGCACTCCTGCCTGCAGCACAATTGGGCTATGATACAATTGTGCTTTAACGGGAGATACAGGTATTCGTTCGCAAAACTCCCATCCAGCTTATTCATATAGCCTGCTTCCTGCTTAGACAATTACGCTTCATATGAGCGGCGGAGAAAAGCTGTCGTCATGCATCAAGCCGGATTCAAACGGAAGGTCCCCATTCCAATTGATCCGTACAAAGGCATATCCACCTTCCCAACCACCCCCCCAAACAGATTTCCAATGTAACTGGATCTTCTATCATCATATCCTGGAAATAAGGGCATACCAATCACGCAAATACCCAGAAGTAAAATCCATTATTACGTTTAAAAATGGACAGCTATTACCAATTGACGTTTCGCATTTTGTATGGGAGAAGCAGATGGAGCGAACGGCTACATGTTTGTTTGAGCATAAGATATCGTGAAATGGGGCTGTACAGAGAAATAACATCACACAGCAGCAATTATAAATCCTTTGCCACAAAGAGAATAAAAAATTAAGTTGAAATTGTTGTAGCTTGGATACAAACAAGGCTGAGAAACGATCCAATTCGGAGAAATTGCAACAGCTGCAACAATTCCATAAACTCACCATTCTATTTTCCATTCCCTAAACATTGTTTAGCCTCAACTGGCTTAACCTTTTTCTCTTCTAATTCAATCAACGCCACTACCTCCAGCAAAGAATAGACAGCATCGTTCTTTGTATATACTTGGTCGTCTATCAAGCTGCATATGGTTTGAATGATCCTGCTTTTCATGTCGGTTAGGGTCCATTTTGTGTGTAGTTCGTTTAGTAGGTTATGTTGGGTTACCTCCAGCTTTTCCATTTACCGATCCCTCCCATATTTTTAAATCTGTACTTATATGCGTACAACTATTGGTTATATTATATAGTACGCTTATAAGTACAGTCAACCTTTAGTATGGAAATGAGGAAAGAGATTGGTTAAGGTAGAGATTGTCTTGAATGAGTTACTTAGTCGATACGATTTGAGCATAAACCAGTTGCATTTGTTAACCGGAATTCGCCGGGCTACACTTAGTGAATTGGCTAATGGGAAGCGGCAAAGAATTCAGTTGAAGCATATTGAGAAGATTGCTAATGCGTTGGAGATTGAGGATATTAATGAGGTTATAACATTAAAAAAGCATTAACGACAAAATATCGATGATGGAAAACCCTTGCTTTTTAAATCCGGCCTGGTGACATAGCGAGTATGTGTAAAATTATACTCGGTAGTAATTGCGGTACTTTTTGATAGCCAAAAAAGAGAAGGCGCTCTATCATTAAAATGTATGCTTTGCACGGCATAATACATTTTAGAAAGAAGCCTTCTCATGGATCATATTATATCAAAGCTGTATGAATTAATAAAGAATACCACGAATCTGGGTATGTGTCAAGTTTTTCTCGACGTTGCTTTCATACCAATATTCCAGGCATCATCATTTTGTACACTTTGTTCGGCTACCGCGCTGTCGCTTGCTGGCCCTGATGTTGTGGTAACGTTCTACAACCCAAGAACGTAACCCCAACATCAGGGTATTATTTATTTAAAGCTTTTAACTAAATGACCCATGGCTGTAGAATGAGCCGTATATAAGCCTATAGCGCCCTGTTTAACCCCCACTGATGGACGGGTTGGATTACGTAAAATCTCCGACATTCTTACAATCCTTTTCACTTCTCGTTGCTTTCTAGCACTTCTGTGTTGGTGTTTTACATACACGTTCCGCAATGTTTGGTTTAGGATCCCTTGTTTCACTTTAACCATGGCTTCTCCGCCTTCTGAACTCCAATGCATGCCTCTCTTTTTCATGCGGAAAGAAATGTGCCTTTGATTGGATTCCATCGCTCCCAGGCTTCTTGCGCCCTTCGGTGGATTTTCTACTACTTCTCGCCAGTCGAAAATTCGCTCCCAGTTGTTTGTAATATACGTGCGAAATGCTTTTACCTTTTCTATTCTTTTTGCATCGTCTAAGGTGCTCTCCATACGTATCTAGCCATAACATAAAATCATCCAGGTTATGATCTTTCAGTGCCTTTTTGATGCCATCCTTATACTCGCTCTGGCCGCCACCTAAAGCGCGATTTAACGCCTGTGAAACATGGTAATGATCTAGTTGATTCAAAACTGGTAAATTGGATTGGGAAAAGGCTTCTTGAAACTTCTCGGCTGTATATCCCAAACCACCATCGCTATTTGTGACAACCTGTGTATCCTCAAGTGAATAGCAGTGAGCTGTAAGAGCTTGCACTTCCTTCCAAAAATCTGGCGTTGATTGTGTTGTCATAATTACTTTTGGTTCCCGTAAAGCTACTCGTTTCCCATTCCTCTCCCAACCTTCATGGACAACGGCATGACGCACTTCTAGGCTTTTTTTCTTCTCTGTACCACGCACAAAGACACCGTCTGCCTCCGCATAAAGATACTCCACCTTTTTCCCCTCTGGTAAGGAAGCCGCCTCATCCAATTCCGTCACCATTTCCTCATCCGCCTGTGCTTGTGCTTTTCCAACGCGCCTTACAATGCTTCCAACCGTTGTATGACTAAGATTAACTGCCGTCCATTCCTTTAATACACGTGCCGTTTCACGATAGGTACTTTCACTAGCCAACTCTGCCACTTTTACTTCCACCAATGGGCTATGTCGTTGGCTCTTTCTTAGCCCCAACCATTCATCGAAAGGGTAATGCGAATCTCCATTTTCATCAGCCATAAGCGTGTGACGAAAACGTACAGCCCCAAAGGTAAACTGGACGGTTTTCCAATCTTCTCGCTTCACTGTCCAACCCATGGCCTGTTATTTTCGTTTATGACCTGATTTAATCGTGTAAATACTTCCCCCAATACTGAAGCAAATACTTCATACATGAACAACCGAATGCTTTCCTCTAATTCAATTAAATTACCGGTATTCTTTATTAGTTCATTGATATTTGATATAATATTCCCCATGGAAAGGCCTCTCTCTGAAATGTATTTGCCTGGTCAAAGCATACATTTTATGATAGAGTGCCTTTTCTTTTTTTGCTAGAATATAGCTCAAATACCCTCGAGAAATATTTTACACATAGCGAATCTGGTGGAGTTTGAAGAGAGAGCTCAAATTTTAATGTATAACTTCTTTTCCTCTTTGGTGGGGCGTATGTTCAGTGAATTAAATCAAGTCATTGTGGCACAAAGACGTGCAGATGACTGGAAAGTGGAAACCACAGATTCAAGAAGTGTACAATTTATGTTTGGGACGGTTACCTTTGATCATACGTTGATGTGGGATAAAAAGGGAAAAGCAGTCTATCCATTGGATGAGTGGATTGGTCTGCGGGATAGGCAGCGATACAGTCCATTGGTGGAACTGAAAGTAGCTGAAATGGCGAGTGAAAGTACATACCGGCAAGTGGCCCGTACTCTCAAGGAATGGACACCTGTAAGTTTAAGTCACCAAACAGTAGGAAATATGGTAAAGACTGTGGGTAAAGCCCAGGCAGAGATGGATCAAGAGATGGTGAAAGAGTTGGATGAAGCAGCGTCCCTGCCAGAAGGAAAAAAGGTTGATTTCTTTTATGCCGAGGCAGATGGTGTTTTTGTCCGCGGACTCCAAAAAAAACAGAGTATGGAAGTGCACCATGCGATCATGTATGAAGGATGGGAGAAAAACGGGAAACGTGTATCCCTTAAGGAACCGACAGTAATTATGACAACGCAATCTACAGATGCATTTTGGGATGAAACGCAGGCGATGGCATCCAGCCGATATACACTGGAAGACGCACAGGTTGTTACTAACAGTGACGGTGGCCCGGGTTATACAGTTGAAAGGTTTCAAGCTGCTTTTTCCCAATCGAATAAACCGATTTTAAACCAACTGGATGACTATCATATCTCACAAGGATTTAACCGTGCATTTGGCAGTGCAGGAAATGCCTATAAAGATGCAGGAAGAAAGGCACTGAAGGAACATGATTTAGAAGCATTCAAGCTTCAATTAGATACATACGAAAGCACATTGGAAGACGATAAGCAGATGGAGAAAATCAACGTCTTTCGCAGTTACATTCTCAACAATTGGGAACGCATTTACGACTGGCGGGATATTGTAACAGACAGCCCTAGAGATGCCAGGAAACTCGGTGCTATGGAATCCAACCAGCGGCATGTGTCTTTTCGTATGAAAAAGCGTGGAATGCATTGGAGTAATGATGGTGCGGAGGCAATGGTGAAAATCAAACAAGGCATGTTGAATAATACATTGCGTAACGCTTATCTGAAATGCAATGAACGGAGTACCAGGAAACAACGGGATGTAAAAAAAGCTGTCAGAGTGGCCCAATTATTACGTCAGCCAACACAACCATCTATTGGTGTAAAACAAGGTTCTGTCGCTTTATATGCGGCTCATTCAACAGCCATAGGTAACTTATTTAAAATATTACAATAAACCTCGTTTTTGATGGAACGGTCTTTGGTTTTTAAGACCGTTCTGTCAAAAATGAGGCCAGCAAGCGACAGCGCGGTAGCCGAACAAGGTGTACAAAATGGGAGCGCCTGAAATATTGGTATGAAAGCAACGTCGAGAAAAACTTGACACATACCATAGCGAACGAAATTTGAATTTCTCCATTACCTTTTGTATAATGGAGTCAATCGAAAATCCATGAGATTGAAATACATTTTCGATTTCTTTAACTTTTTTCCGCATGATAACACGTCCTTTTTGGTTAATTTGGATTAGTACCTTAATTATACCAAAAACCCAGTGTTCATGCGGATTTTCTATATCCTTTTTCTATTTTAAAAAAGGGTTTTTTATTGGATTTTCAAGGTGTGAAACTTAAGTGATAAATCCGTTTGTTTTGGTGGCTTTAATGTAGCTGAACCGCTCCCATAACCATTAATCGAGGTGAACAACCTCTGCCTAAGCTATGATTTGCGCCTTGGGTTTATATCCGCGTTTTAATGCTGCATTCCCCACTGTAACGGTACCACTTACTTTAAAAACTGTTTTTAACTTACCTAATTTATCTAAACTTGTTTCCCTTGGATGTTCATCTACCTTTTCCAGTTTGAATCGTATACTGTTCTATTTCCTTTTCGAAGTAATCCTTAATATTGTACTTTTTTCCCCTTTTTGGCTTCTTAAAATCATACTCCGCTTGTTTTGAATTTGTCCCTGCCTATAAGGAAAAACGACTTTTGCTGAAGATGGAATAAAACAATTAAACCAAATATTACATATACCCAATATGGGAATTTGGTAGTGTTTAACAAAGTCTGGCGAGTTGTTTTGTAACACTAGTAGAGCTAGATGGACTTTTGATCAAATTTTGTTTGTCTATATATGGATGAATTTGGTACAATGGATTTAAAAGAATTGAAAGAAAATTAACGGTAGTAAATACTATGGATATTTTAGGATCTAAAATGGACACATCGGGGCCAGGAGAAATCAAAGAGTTAGAGAATTACTTTGAAGGAAAGAACAAAAACTAAGAACAAATAAAAATCAAATGCACAAGTGATTTTTTGAGAAAAATATTGGGGGGATAGATTTTGCCTAAAGCTTTTCTGATATGTAACTCTAAAAAGTTTAAAAAAGATAATTTTTTAATCCCAATTCAGCAAGAATTACTAGAAAACGAGGGTGAATCTGTTGTATCAATAGATTTAAATTATACTAATTTCCATTTAAAATTTGACCAATATATATGCCATAATGATTATATACATAATACCCGGGGGAGGGTGTTTAATAAGGATTTTAATTATTATCTTGAGCCACTCTCTTTTTATTCCTATTATAAAGAGGATGAAAATCTGCTATTTATCCAAACAAAAACCGACGCAGCATTAGACTTTATATCGAAATTAAGTAGAACAAAAGAATATAATTTAGAAACAGTGAAGATCGACTTTAAAAGTATGATTCCACTTATCACAGAAGTTGCGGGAGCTTGGATAGCTGATTTAAAAAGGGCCCACTTAAAAACGGCTGGATATTTTGGTCACAATGTACATAGAAGTGAAGAATATAAGGAATCCGCAGCAGAAGGAAATGTTTCATCAATTCAAATGAAATATATTAGCCTTAAAAGTGGTAAAGAACATTATATTGCTATTTCCAAGAAAGGATCAATTATTTTATATGATACTTTTCCCACTATTGAAGATGAAATCGATATAGTGTATGAAGTATATGAACAATTTATTAAGCCCCACCTATAGTTAGCGTGGGGATAAAGTGAGATATTCTTTTGAAAAAGAATTAAGCTTCTGAAGGCTAGTGGTATAAACCTGAATTGATTTTTTATTTATTGTAACTCTATCGTTTTGAACATTAAATTTAACATTAAACGTGTTAATTTCCTTTGCATTTAGTCTTCTTATAAAAAAGCCAAAATAGGGATTAAAATCCTTAAAATTTATGTTAAAAAAATATTCACTTCGATCATCCTTAAGCGTTTTAGATAATGTTTCTAATAAACATCCTAGCTCTTGGTCAATTATTTTTCGTGACCTTCTAAACGACACTTCTAAATCGTTTAGCGATAGAATAATTTTATTGTTACTTTCATCTATATTGATCTCAAAATTCAAGGTACCTAAGCGATATAATTTCCTTTGATTGCTCAATTTTATTTGTTTCATATCACCGATTTGGTCATTAAACACTTCATCTATTTTTGTGAAAGTATTTTCATCAAAACCGCCATTAAATTCAACGTGCATATTCCAAACACAATCGGGATTTTTAATCATGAACCAAATCTTTTTTATATACATGTAAAAAAATTCAGATTGATTCCACGTTAGTTGAAGCATGAAAAGAAACCAACCTAAAATTATTGTACCATTAACAAAAAAGGACACAGAATTGAACCAAACCATTATAATCAAACAAATGACAATTAACCATCCGACAAAAAGAAATACGGACTTTTTCAAACTTTTGCCCCCCCAACTCATGCTTCTTGAAATCATTTTACAACTTTATTTTAATATCTTCAACTTAAAAAGTATAGCATATTATTATCATAACAGAACGTATATTCCAAAGCTAGTCTCCGTACAAGTTTAAATAAGACATATATTTTTCTCCAATAAAACTTAGTTGTTATACCTCGCCAGCCGTCCGGTAAATGTTTTATCATTTCCAAAAGAGATGCTGAAATCCAGATTTTTATATTGCCATAAACACGAAAAGCTAGATCTTCTTATTTTGGACGAACTAGGGTATATTCTGTTACACAAACAGGGGAATAAGCTTTTTTAAGCCATTTCGTTGTGTTATGAAAAGAGTAGCTTAATCATCACCACGAACCTTCAGTTTGGTCAATGGAACCATGTATTTGGAGACCCAATATTGACGGAAGCTGTCGTGGACAGGTTGAGTGACCATTCACACTTAGCTCTGTTCAAAGTAGAAAGCCATCGTTTGAAAGAATCAGTGTAATTCATCGCAGGGTAGATAAAGTTGAAGTTGGCAAGTATATAAGTTGAACAAAAGATTCTAAATTATAATCGCACGCATAACCGATCGATAACCTCGCTTGGACGTTGATTCACACCGCTTATAAATTCTCTGACTTTCAGAGTGATTTTTTGAACGTTAGGAAAAAAGACATTATTAATTACTGACTCTTTAACCACTTCCATAAACCTTCAACTAGGTTAAGTTGTGGACTGTAGGGAGGTAAATAAACGAGTTCCAGACGATCTTTATTTTCTTCCAGAAATGGACGAAGAAGTTTGGCATGATGAATACGTGCATTGTCTAAAATCATAACAATTTTTCCGGAAGGGTAATGTTTGAGAATGTCTTTTAAAAAGTTGAGAAAAGCGACAGCGTCATATTTTTCTTCTTCGGTGCAGAAAACTTCTCCCGTTTCATAATTCAATGTACCGATGAGTTTTACACCGCGATGCTGTCCATACGTCGGGATAATTCGTTGTTGTCCCTTTAGGAACCAAGTTCGTTGAATGGCCTGATAATCACGTATCATCGACTCGTCCTCGAAAAGGATGTGGTCTATTTCTTCATTTAAAAGTTTTTTTTAGAGCTGGAAAGGTCACTTCGATAAATTCTTTTTGTTTTTCAGGATCTGCCTTTTCCAACGTATAAGTAGGACGGGTATAGCTAAGCCCAAGTGAATGCAAAACACGTGACATCCCGCGTAAACTATAATCGATGTTCCATTCTCTTTTTACGAATTCGGTAATAAGGGCGAGAGTCCAGTTAAATCGGGCTTTAAAGCCAACATCTGCTGGAACTTTGGTTGACACGGTTTCTAAAAGCTCAGCCTTTTGTTCTTCCGATAATTTGGAAGGTTTACCCGTTGAATGTCCAAGAGCTAGACCTTCAAGGGAACCTTCTTTGTATGATTTAATATATATGCCGACAATTTCATGGTGGCGATTAATTATTTTACCAATTTCTTTCATGGTATAACCACTTAAATAAAGATAGACTGCTTGATAACGTTCGAAATGACGGGGATCCTCGGCTTTTTGAGTTCCTCAATCTTACTTTGAGTATTCACGGCTATCACCCTTCCGTTCAGGTATTTGTATTTCTATACCCGAATGGATGAATATGGAAACTTTAAGTCAACTTATATAGCTACAAAAAAGATATCCCATTTTTCACTTGCCAAATACACAAAATAGATACTACTGTTTTCATTGCTATGACACCTTTCTTTTAACATGATATGTAAAAGATAATCTATAGAAGACCACTAGCATTGCATAAATATAGTCAAAATGTTCAGTAACTACTATTCCCGTAATTTTTGCCAAAAAGTCAAAGTCCAATCAAAGGTGGCACCGTCCATTTGGTAAAATTATACAATTAATACGAATTGATACGACCTACAACACTGTTACTTATTACGGAACTGTTTTGTTTTCAAATCTGTGAAGCCAAATGTAAGCTGGCTTCCATAGTGCAGCCTTTAACCAACGGGTAATTCGAAGCAACGATTTCTTGCTTTTCGTTTCCAGTTGGATAAGCACATGTAAACAATAGGTGATGAGTGCTATATAGATTTGATTTTGTAAAGCTGTTTCACTCATTCCGTAAAAATGTTTGATTTCCACGTGCTGCTTTAACCATTTGAAAAACAGTTCAATTGCCCAGCGTGATCGATAAATATCACTAATTTCTTGTGGTTCCAAGTCAAATCGATTGGTAATCAATCGAAGGATATTTCCTTTCGTATCCATCACTTCGAGAAGACGAAAAACGTTTTCACAACGTTTTTGTGTGGAGCCTATGTAAACCATTCTATCGGTTAAAACCATTGATTCAGCTGGAACCGAGAATGAACATACTTCACGAATGACGGCATTTTTCTTTAGTCTGGATACGAAGAAGTATCCATCATCCGTCATCCGATCAAAACGTTCGTAGTCCATATAGCCGCGATCAAAGACATACATGGCTTCCTTGTCATCAACAAGGACTTCAAGTTGATTACGATCATGTTCTTTCGCTACTGTAATGACAGCCTTTTCAGGATAAACCGTTTCTTTATCCATGAAAACAAGGCGCAAATGTAACTTGACACCAGCCTTTGTTTTGCGGAATTTCGCCCACTTATAATTGGTTAAATTAAGAGGCAATGTACTCGAATCAATGATTTTTAACGGCATATGCTTGTAGGCTTTATTGTGATATCCGCGTATCTGGTAAACAAGATCTAAAAATAGGGTTGCTAATATGGATGGATCTATTTCTCTATTCTTGCGTGAGAGCTGAGATGCGCTAATCGATTCAAAACCAACAGCTCTCTGAAAGTCCGCATCCAATAAAGCATCACTTAGTGCTTGAAGCCCTTCCGTTTCATGTACTTGTGCATAAAGCATCAGTTTAATATAGGCTTCAGTCGTAAGTTTTTTGGTATAGCTATCTTGTTTTAGATTTTTAACTTGGTCAAAAAGCTTTTTAGAATTTATAGGTGCAATCCATTTACCAAATGCTGATTTTAGTGTATTCTTGTCCATGATATGGTCCTTTATATTGGATTTGGACAGGAAACCACCTGACCTATTCATTATAAAGGATTTTTTGTTGTCTAGACAGTTAAAAATTGAACATTACCAACATTTTTTATTATTAGTTATAATTAATGCAACGCTAGTGATAGAAGACAATTAGTCAAAAACATAAGTTCACTATTTAATCCATCAAAAATGGATTTTGTAACGTGCAAAAATGGGAAATTTTAATTCTCAAGCACCATAAATTATCAAAATGTTATTTTCCGCTTAAAAAAAGGATCAAAATCCATTTTTATAATTATTTTATCCCCATCAAAAAAGCCATTGGTCCACTTAAAATGCAATGGATCACACGGCTTTCCTCACATATTACTAATTAAATATACTTCATCACTTTAATGCATTATCGCAGTGGGGTCTGTCCCACTTTATCAAAGAGCTACTTCAGCAGTGACGTACCGTGCCAAAAGTAAGGTAAACTTAAGACTTTACCTCAACTTCTTCATTAACTCTCCTATCTTCAATCTCGACCTTCCCGTTCACAATTGAAAGGCTAAATATCTGCTGCACTATTTCAGTCCAATTTGTAGGTATACTATTCCAATCTTCACCCCACTCACGACTTATAAATTCATAAGCCTTGAATGGTTTATCGCTCGATGAAGCAGTATATCCTAATACATCTTCAATGCAATTCCTAACCATAAATTGTCTACCATTGTCTCCTAATGCAGATACAATATGGTCATTAAATTTTCTTGCACCGTCTTTTTCCTCATCTGCATCATGAATAACATATGGTTGAATACCTAGAGAATGTAAATACTTAACCAAAGATATTATTGTTGCTTTGCCTCTCGCTTTTACAATTTCCCAATTATGTTGCATGTATTTTTTAATTTCTGGGGGCATCCTTGTAATAGTTTCTTTAAAAACAATTTCTTCTGTATCACCTTCAACTATTAATACATTTTTAGCAAAAAAGACTTTTGACATATTATCATCCATCTTTACAAGCATTTTCATATAAGACCTTTCATCCCCCTGTAATTTTTTGAAGGCTTGCGAGATATTAAAAGGATTTGAAACTACTTTTGAAACAGAATATCGATCATTTTCTTTTTCGAACATAATTTCTTTCTCACTCAAACTATTTAAGATTTGAGAAGGTTTACGACCTAAATCAATCATAAACGTTGAATGCGTGGTACAAACAATTTGATTATTTCCTGAAGAAGCCAATTCATAAATTGTATCTCTCATCTGATTTGCCGCATTTGGATGTAAATATATTTCGGGTTCCTCAAAACCTATCAACAATGGGCGTGAATCTGTATTCTCCCTAAGACTTCTATATCTCAACATAGCAAAAACTGCAGAACGAATTACCCCTGTACCTTGATTTTGAATAGGGGTCTTAGTGTTACTGCTCATTTCTATATCAAATTTCGGTTTAATCACTTCAGCATCAGATAAATTTGTTGCAGCTAATAGTTTTGTACTCGGAAACACATCACTCAATATCCTATTTAATTCTATCATCATTTTTCCAAACTCAGTATCTCCATCTTCAGGATTTAGCTCCTGTTGAAGTAGGCTTAAATAATGCTGGACTTTGCTAAAATGGTCGGATGCATCCCTAACATCTTCAAATAAACTATTTAATGTTTTCTTAAGGGCACCACTACTTCCTGAGATTTCATCAATTTTATCTTGGGCAGGAATTAATAAAAACTTTGGCAATTTAACTAGTACGTTTCCTGGTATCCCCCCAGGATTCTCAACCCATTTTTCTATAGACTCATCAATATTATATAAATCATCAATAGTAATTACTGATTTATACACCTTTGAGCTTTTTGTCAGTGTTTTATTTACATCTTCAGTTGGAAAAAGCTCATTAATAATATTAGCACTTAATCCACTGTCTATAAAGTCCTGGAGTGTTTTACAATCTTTAAATTCTTCCTTTAAACTTTTTTCGTACTCCCTCATTTCAACAACATAATCTTTATTTGGTTTAAATATTTTTTTGTAGACCACCATATAACCTGTTTCATCTGGCGTATCAGTAATATCATACTTTAATAATCTTCCCTTGAATCCACGCCAATCTTTAGCGTTAGAAGGCAAATTTCTAAATTCAGCTGTTAAAATAATTTCATCTGTTAAGTAAGTGTGATCGCCTGTATCCTCTGAATAGGTACTGAAAAATTCATCAGCTGGTATTTTTTTAGTATCAGTAAGTAAATATTCAAGTGCTTTTAGGACAGAGCTCTTTCCGATGTTATTTTCACCAATTAAAAAGGTAGCATTAGAAAACACTATTTTAGTATCAATGTGTCTTCTAAACCCTTGAATTCGTAGTGAATGTAATTTCAATTTCATACCCCCAATATTTAAAATAAAATATCCTATTGAAACCCTTACTTCGACACAATAGTATAATAATCCTGCAAGTTTTCAAATATTTCTTGTACTGATTATCAGTAGTATTGCATAAGACTTTTTTTACTTTGTCAAATAGCTTTTAATCACCATCAAATGGTGGCGATGAATATTCTGTATAATTTTTTGGTATTTTATAAAAAAAGTCAAAGGAGATATGAAGGATAGATCCTATCCATAATCCCCAATTATTTACATTTAATAATAAATAGTGGATTGTATTTTTAGTTATTATGATGAGCCACCTCGCCTTCTACAAATTGACTTACAAGGAGCTGAAATTTCCCTCCCAATTATATTTTAATTTCGTCCCGCTTGAATATTGCCATCCATGGGATCAACCTTTGCCATGTTTTAGATCCACTCTTTCATTTAGTCCATAAACCAAATTCGCCCAATAAATCAGGTCTTTATTACCATCGTATTGAATTTGCTTATTTGCGTATGGGGTCTTGATACGGAGCCTCGGTGGTTATGGATTTAGACAAAAAAGGCAGCTATGGGCTTGCTTGGCAAGAACGCCTACAATAACCATCTCTCCGTGTAAAGACCGTTCACTGCATTTTAAGTAATACATTAAAAGTCCCGGGTGCGAACCTATAGTGTACATAAAAATTCAGAGGGATTCGCACCACATTTTCTTTGTATATTTACCAAAATTTGAATAAAATAGAGGGGTAGTTATGTATTTTACATACTTGCCCTGTGAAAAGTACGTGAAATACTAGTGTTTTTGTCGATTTTACATCTTTTTCGTAGTCGCATCCTGTATGGGAGGATCGCTCGAAAAGTTTGGTTTATCGATGTGTATTACTTATGTATTAGTCGCATCCTGTATGGGAGGATCGCTCGAAAAGCGTTTCATTAGTGCGATCGTCATAGACTGTCGCATCCTGTATGGGTGCGTGGAGGATCGAAAACCGACACTGGCATATGCCCAGACTTTGTTTTACATCGAATCCTACAATGCTTGGATTGAGTAAACGTCAAATAAATCTCGCCTGCATTTAATAGGTATGATTTATTTGACGGTCATCCCATCAAAACAAATCCGCAATCGTCTCATGCACCTTCGCAACTTCCTCATCTGGCACAATCAAATAATAAACACCGCCAATTTTCGTTCCATTCCCTTTCATCATATAACTAACAGTATTGTTCCGAACGCCTTTATAATTCAGTAGCAAATTCTTCATATCATCAAAATCCATGTTTGTTTCCATATTATTTCCAAGTACATCTATCATGTTATTTAATTTGGGAACAGACGCGACACTCGTACCTTTATCGATAATAGCCGCAATAACCTGTCGCTGCCGTTTGGTTCGGCCAAAGTCTCCGGCTGGATCTAAATGGCGCGCATGCGCACATAACCCACACCATATGCCCCCCTAAAATTTTCTCAAACCTCTTTCTCCTCAATAATTAATCGATGGGCACTGTAAATTGCCCCTTTTGGTAAATATTACTTATATAGTCTAGTAGTATGTTTTCGATCGGTGGATTTTCGCTTTCGATCAGCGCTTTTTCGATTTCGATCGGCGGTCTTTTTGCTTTCGATCAGCGACTTCATGGCTAGTCACTAGAATTTCGAATCATCTGGTTGCCTTTATAATTAAGCGGTAGTTTTACAATGGGAAATAGGAATAAACAACCCCATATATGAATACAGTAAGTAAAATTAACCACAAGACGTAATACAAATCAGCATCTTTTTTTATCAGGTAAATATAGACATGATAATCTTCATAATATAAGATAATGCTAATAAGATACTGTACTTAATATCGGAGGTCTTCCCATGAAAAAAGTAATCACTTACGGAACGTTCGACTTACTCCACACCGGGCACATTAACTTATTACGGCGCGCCAAGGAATACGGAGATTATTTAATCGTTGCCATTTCTACGGACGAATTCAACGTGCTTAAAAATAAAAAGGCCTACTATAGCTTCGAGCAGCGAAAGGCTATTCTGGAAGCGATTCGCTATGTTGATAAAGTTATTCCGGAAAACACGTGGGAGCAAAAAGTTGATGACGTTCTGAAGTACCATATTGATGTTTTTGTGATGGGTGATGACTGGAAAGGTAAATTCGATTTTCTGAATGATTATTGTCAAGTTGTTTATTTACCGCGTACAGTTGGTATCTCGACAACCAAAATTAAAAATGACTTCAATCGGAACAATGTTTAGAGAATGGATCATCACCGTATACCTGGCTGTTTTTCAAAGCTTTTATCAGGTCTTTAGGCTATGCCCCATGAAAAGGAAAACAGCCTTTATCGCCTCATTTGGGGATAACATTTTATATACCGTGCATGAACTGGAAAAACAGACGGATGAGCCCTTTGTCATTATTAAAACTCCAAAATGCAGTATTCATTTTTCCCGTGTTTCTTCCGGCAAGGTATTAGACTTAAAAAAACCGACTCACTGGATTCAGGCTGTCTATCACCTGGCTACGTCACGGATTATCTTTGTCGACAATTATTTTGGCATATTGGCAAAAATGAATCTAAGACCGAACGTACGATGTATCCAATTATGGCATGCAGCCGGTGCAATTAAACGCTTTGGACTTGAAGATCCCTCTTTTAAAACACGCTCAACACATGCCCAAAAACGTATGAAGATGGTTTATCGGCGATTTACACATGTTACGGTTGGTTCAGATAAAATGGCCACTATTTTTGGGAAAAGCTTCGACATCCCGGATAAGGCTATTTTACGATGTGGTGTGCCTCGGACCGATTTTTTCTTTCGTCCAGTTGAAATGAAAAGTGTCGAATTGATTTTACGGAAGAAATTTCCGGTAACAAGCAAGAAAAAAATTGTTCTATATGCCCCAACATTTCGTGACAATGAAACAGCCGATTCCACGATTCCGTTTGATGTGGAAAAATTTTGTGACGTGTTTTGTGACGAATATGTTTTATTTTTGCGGCTGCATCCCGCAATTACACACGATTATCATAATAGATATCCTGGTATTGTGTATGATGTCTCGGATGTTACCAATGTTAATGAATTGCTTGTGATTACCGATATTTTGATAACGGATTACTCGTCGATTCCGTTTGAATTTTCCTTACTGGGGCGCCCGATGATATTCTTTGCTTACGATTTAGCTGAATATCGCCAGACTAGGGGCTTTTGGACCGATTATGATGAGTTAGTTCCGGGGCCGGTTGTGACAGACACAGAAGGATTAATTCGTGTTATGAAGGAAGGCAATTATGATATCCAGCGCATTAGAGATTTTGCTGACCAATGGAACCAATACTCAACAGGTACTTCCAGTGAAAAACTAATCAATTTACTATACAAGTGAATTAGTCTCGGTTCGGCCCCCTCCCCTTGCCCCTGTAAGACCGATGTGATAACGTTAAAATTGGGATAAAAGTGTACCAAATACAGGGGGAGGATTGTGATGGACAAATCAAAAAAGATTATTATAGGTATTGCGCTGTTCGTTTATACATTAGCCATTATCGGTCTGACCACGATGATTGTCGTGCCGAATCCGAATAATGATGTTCCCACTCGGGACTGTGATTGCGCCGATGAGGGGCTTTCTGATAATTAATAGAGGTAAGTGGCGTGTCATCCCCACTAAAGCTGACAAAGTAAAATTTTTTGCCAGCTTTTTTCTTTTCCCGCCCCCATCATTCGCTCTATCCCGCTACCGGATATCCCCGAAACAGGTTTAAAGGAAGACATTTTTCGACAGATATTACAACTTCAACCTTACTGAATCCTCAAAGTTGATTTACCATTTCAATACGATTAGGATAAAAAAGATAGGATTTTTTGTAAAGTGAGGCGTTAGTACATGAGTAAACAGCAGAGACCAAAGGCGGTTATCGTTATTTTTGGAGCAACAGGTGATCTGGCGAAACGCAAATTGTTCCCGTCAATCTATCGTCTCGTTCAAAACGGCAAAATTGGTGAAGATTTTGCCGTTGTTGGTACAGGGCGAAGACAATGGACAAATGATGTCTTCCGTGAAAACGTGAAAAAATCACTTGGGAGCAATATTTCCTCCCATGCGGATCTGGATACATTTACATCCCATTTTTTCTATCATCCTCTTGATGTATCAGAACCTTCTTCTTATCTGGGGCTAGAGGCTTTGTTGCATGAACTGGAGGGCTACTATAAAACAGGGGGCAATCGAATATTCTATTTGGCGATGGCACCTGATTTTTTCGGAATTATTGCCAACAATTTAAAGGCAAGCGGTTTAAAAGATGCTGCTGGGTGGACACGCCTTGTCATTGAAAAACCATTCGGCAACGACTTGCCGTCTGCCAAGGCATTGAATAAGGAAATACGTGCGGTGTTTGATGAAGAGCAAATTTACCGGATTGATCATTACTTAGGGAAAGAAATGGTGCAAAACATTGAGGTGATCCGATTCGCCAATGGAATTTTTGAACATCTTTGGAATAATCGGTTCATTTCCAACGTGCAAATTACCTCAAGTGAATCACTTGGCGTTGAAGACCGATCACGTTATTATGACAACTCAGGTGCCGTTCGTGACATGGTGCAAAACCACATGCTGCAAATGGTTGCATTACTTGCCATGGAGCCACCAATCAACTTGACAACCGAAGAAATTCGTTCCGAAAAGGTCAAAGTACTTCGCGCTCTCCGACAGATGGAAGTAAACGGTGTGGATGACTATTTTGTCCGCGGCCAATATGGGGATGGCGAAACTGGCATCGGGTATCGTAAGGAAGCACCTCAATTGTCAGCATCCAAAACTGAAACATTTGTCGCAGGAAAAATTATGATCGACAATTACCGCTGGGCCGGGGTTCCCTTTTATATTCGAACTGGCAAACGCATGGCCAAGAAATCAATAAAAATTGTTGTCGAATTCAAAGATATCCCGATGAATTTATACTATAAAAACAAACAGGAAAAACATCCGAATTTACTTGTCATCAATATTCAGCCGAACGAAGGAATCACCCTTTATCTTAACGCAAAAAAAGCAGGTGCAGGTACTGATGTAAAACCGATAAAACTTGCTTATAATAATAATGGGATTAACGGGATCAATACACCTGAGGCATATGAAAAGCTGATTTACGACTGCATGATTGGTGATATGACCAATTTTACACATTGGAATGAAGTTGCCCAGTCCTGGTCGTTTGTTGATCCGATTCTGAAATTATGGGAATCGGATCAACCGGATTTTCCCAACTATGCAGCAGGTTCAATGGGACCATTGGAAGCGGACAAACTGCTTGAAAAGGATGGATTCCACTGGTGGCCAATAGTCGAGGATTAAAAAAGAAAAGAAGGAGCGTACGATGATGAAATTATATGATGTAACAGCACCTATTTACGAAGGAATGCCCGTGTACAAAAATAAAGAAGCAAAACAGCCAAAAATCACGACAGAAACAAATGGACATGTAACGGAATCCCGCATTGCTATGGATCTCCACACTGGCACACATGTTGACTCCCCATTGCACATGATTAATAATGGCAACACGATGGAAACCATTGATATTCATGATTTGGTTGGACATGTAAAGTTATTTGATCTAACCAATGTCGAGGATCACATTAGCAAAAAGGATATCGAATCATTTACGATTGAAAAGGATGATTTTGTCCTGTTTAAAACGAAAAACTCACTACAGGATGAATTTGATTTCAACTTTATTTTTGTTGCGGAGGATGCGGCTGTCCACCTGGCTGGACTTGGAGTTAAAGGTGTCGGGATAGACGGGCTCGGGATTGAACGAAGCCAGCCGGAACATCCAACCCATCGCACACTTTTTAGTCATAACGTAATTATTATCGAAGGGCTTCGCTTGGAAGCGGTGACTGAGGGAAGGTATTTCATGGTTGCTTCCCCATTGAAAATCCAGGGTACGGACGCAGCACCGGCTCGTATTTTGCTTTTTGCAGAATAATAACCAAATAGCGGGTTACCGTTTACACTAATGTCTTCAAGGAATGGTGTAAAAACGGTAACCCTCACCATGCTAAGCCGCACCGTTTTATTTGACCGGTTTATGGCTGGGCAGTGCTCTCCTGGCTTATTCAATTCCGCAATTTTGAATTATGGTTTTTCCTTGTTGTTGTGATAATTTCCACTAACCATAGCTACCAAGGTCTTCCGTTATACCGATAAAGCATTAGTCTAGTGGGAATTGTCCACCAATAGTAGCTGAAGATCACTGAACTGTTTTGTACGCCTGATTTCGATGACTTGGTACGTCTGGATAACGTAGTCTTAGCTTTTTCATTTCTACCAATTTTTTAATATGATTCTTTCTAAGTCCATTAGAATCCCTCTTTAATAATTGGGAAAGTTCATGTAATGTCAAAAATCGATCCGTACACAATATCAAAATCAACCTTCTTAATTCCTCTGGACTAAGCCTGGACTTTTCCCTGGCTGGTCGTGCAATTTCCAATAAATCTTCCCTTTCACGTGGAAAATCATGAGTATTACCCAAAGTTTTTTCATTATTACCGGAGGTCGCCCCATTTTTTCCCTGATTACCATCCTTATTACCGGGGGGCGCTCCACTTTTTCCGATCAAAAAAACCTCCGTTTGTCCATGCAAACAGAGGCTTTTCCTCAGATCCTATTCATTCTCAACTTCAATCTTCTTGTTCCCCAAAATCAAATAATTCAACTCTTCTTTCGGTATCTTGTTAAATTCCGTCCGTTTTGCCAGATAGAATACAACCCCAAGCACAATCCAGGCAATCAAGGCGATTCTTGATTCAATTCCAAGAAATGCAGGTGAACCCGGGATAAGCAAAAGTGCAATGAACGTGACGCTCGCCAGCATCCCGATAAGCGCGATAAATTTTTTCCCTGGCGCAATAACATGTTTTGCCGGGTTATATTCTTTGTCCATCGACCACTTGAATATACTGAACGCGGTATAACACGTATAGAAATAAGCAATCGAAACACCAATCGATGACATGTCAACTACCCATAATAGTGCTTCACGACCAAACCAAGGTGCGAGCATGGCAACAATGACGGTAAAAATGATACCGACGTACGGTGTCTTGTATTTAGGATGAACCTTGGAAAATGCTTCAGGCAAAATTTTGGCACGGGACATCGCGAAAAGCAAACGGCTGGATGAAATAATAAATCCGTTTAAGCCAGTAAATATCCCCATGCTAAGCGCAACAACCAGGATTACTAAGCCCAACGTGCCGAGAACATCTGTGACTGCTACCGCTGCACCCCAGAGATTATTTTCAGCAACAAGCGCCTCCCATGGTCGCGCCATTGCCGTAGCGATGATCATAAAACTGTATAGCAGCCCTGAAAAAAGAATCGCCAGGATGATCAAGCTAAACGCTTTTTTAGAAGAAAAATTAAATTCTTCTGCCGCCTGTGGCACATTGTCGAAACCAACATATGCCCATGGCGCAATTGCAACAATGGAAATGATCGCTGCAAACGTTGATGTGTTTGACGGAAAGTATGGCTTGATATCAGCGAGTGACGTCCCCGGGTTTCCACCGATTAGAAGTGTGATTGCCAGTACCCCGGCAAGCATAATCACGCAAAAAATAAACTGCATGCGACCGGTCAGGCCTGTCCCACGAATGTTGAGATAGCCGAATACGATCAACACTAATGAGGCGATGATCACTTCCATTCCATATACATCCCACCCAGCAACTTGATACAGATGCAGATTTTTAATAAGTTTCGGGAAAATAAATTTGAACATTAATGCAAATGCAGATGCGTTGAGGGCAACGATACAAATGTATCCGAGTGTTAAAAACCAGCCACATATAAATGCGTGTGTACGGCCTAAACTAACGAAGGCATAGGCAAATTCTCCGCCTGATACAGGAAAACTTTTGATCAAAAATCCATAACTGACAGCGATCAGCATCATCAACGCTGCCCCGATTAAAAACCCGATTACAACCCCAAGTGGACCCCCGTCCTTCATCCAGACGGTTGGCTGTACGAACGCACCCCAGCCAATTGATGAACCTAACGCAATCGCCCAGACCCAATGCGGTTTCAATGACTTCTTTAATTTCTGTCGTTCTTCCATGATTGAACTCCTCGTTTGTGAGATTTTTTCTATTATCCCTTTATATCAAAGTGTGGACAGGAGTGCAATTTGCATTGTTTGCAGGATAATGGCGAAAGGATAAGAAAAATTGGCGCGTATGATTATTTTGTTTAATAGAGGGGAATTTTTTGTCGGGATATGACGGTTGAAGGCAGGAAATCAGGTTTGCACTAGACAATGGTGGTACATAAAAGAAAAAATTTTAAGAAGGCAGATCCCTGCAGCGCGGCAGATGCTACCCTCCCCTTTGTTGATATTCCAGTTCCCGATTTCTTATTGTGGTCGAAGTCTTTTCTTTTCCTGCAGATTGTACAATTTTTTTACCGTTTTGCAGCCCGCTATAAAAGAAATAGGCCATAATAAAGACCATTGGTGTAAAGACCAATTTCCATAAAACCGTATCCTCAAAAGCCGTCAATCCCAATCGCTGCATGAAAATACGAATCGACTCCATGATAAACACATGTGACACATAGATTCCTACTGCATTAGCTCCGATTTTAGAAAAAAGTGAGTTTTTGCCAATGCGGCTATGTTTAATAACAAATAAGAACAATACAATTAATAATGGTATAGTCGTGATATAGTAGTTTTCCGATTTACCATCATATATTTGCAATGTTATGAACCCCTCAACAACCTGAAGGGCGGATAAGCAGGCAACCCCCAACACATACTCTTTCGTTGGAATTTTATCTGCTATTGATTTAACAGTTGGATAATACCTTGCCATTATTGCACCAAGTGTTACATAAAATAACGCAAAAAACAATGCATCTCTCGTTTTATGGGGTGCCTCGTAAAGAAAGGAGTATGATTGGCCGAATAGGCCGTAAATATTTAATCCCAAACTTACGATCAATAACACCTTGAGTAATCTAGCTTTAGAAAAAACAAATAGAATTAGAATGGCCCATATTAATGCTAGCAAGAACCATAAATGATACTGCGGCCAATCTAAGCCATAATAAAGTATGGACTCCAATTTAAAGCTTGCAATAAAGTCAATTAACATGGGGATCATTGCTTCTCTTGTTTTTTCTGTTTCGATAACATTGATTGCCAGAGCGAACATAAAGTAAAATATAACCCATGCAAAATAGAGCTTTACTAATTTTATCAAATATTTTTTTAAATAAGTAAGCTGTTTTTTTGAAGCAGACCTTTTGTTTTTTTCCTGTATGTCCTTCATTTTTTGCATAAACAAATATCCCGAAGCGACAAAGAAAAACGGAACTGCGAAACGTGCAAATGTATCAATTGCAAAGTCAACATCATCGCCTTGTACGGCTCCTAATTCAACGCCTTTAAATGTCCCTGAATGAATGGCTACAACGAAAAAGATTGCAAAGAATTTAATAAAATCAAGCGTATCATTACGTTCCACTTATTACATGTCCCCTTGTTCTTGACCCCTCAATTAATAATAGAACGTATGTTATAGCTGGTTTATTCAGCTTAATAAACTCTTGACTGCCATAAATTTCGTAATTGTTCTACTTAAATTGGGGGTTGCACTTCCACACTCCCATTGAAATAGCGTCACATCCTATATATTGTCACTTAAAAACTTAGGAAGGAGGACAAACAAGGTTTAATTAAACAACCGGCAATCGCTCGTCTTGAAAACGAGGCTGTCATCCCACATCTGGATGCACTTGAAAAGTTAGCAAAAGCATTGGGCCTAAAAATTGTTTTAATTGATGAAAATGCTGCTACTAGTGAAGTAACGATTTCATAAGTAAATTAGTGCCTATACACAAGCGTATAGGCACTAATTTATAAGGAGATACATTCAATCCCTTCTCCTCCTCCTAAACACCTTCCCAACCAAATCAATCACAGGCCGCTTCCCGTTCATTACCAACCCACCAAGTTCCGCGAGAATGTGGAACAAAACGAGCACAAGAACGATAACAACCAGTGCTGTTGTAATGGTGGCATTGGAAAGCAAAATCGCAATTGCACCAAATAACGCACTAAAGCCATAGATAATCAACACCGCCTGCCTGTGGCTGAAGCCCTTTTTCAGGAGCTGATAATGAATATGTTTATTGTCAGGCATCATAATATTTTCCCCATTAAATGCCCGCCGGACAATAGCAAAAAGCGTGTCAAATATCGGTACAGCGAGGATGATAATCGGGATAATGAAACCAAATAAAGCAATATTTTTAAACAAACCGAGCATGGAGACAACTGCGATCATGTAGCCAAGAAAATTGGAGCCCGTATCCCCCATGTATATTTTTGCTGGGTAAAAATTGTGGTATAAAAACCCGAGATTGGCACCAATAAGCACAATACACAAATAAGCCGCTATGACCTGGACATCGATGATTGCCATAATAAACATACTCGTGAGGGCAATCGTTGTTACTCCTGTTGCGAGACCATCGAGACCGTCAATCAGATTAATTGCGTTGGTAATCCCGACAACCCACAAAACGGTCACGAGCACACGAACAAAGGCGCAAGCGCCCGTTTAGTGGCGTATATGCTGGACTGAGCCGTAGGAGATAAAGGAAACACGACGACCAGAGGGAGTCGATGTTGACTTATCGTACGGAGGTGAAGGAAGCATACTAGCCGCTGGGCGCTGGAGCCGGACGTGGCCTGCTCTGCTGTACGCATAATAGCGCCTCAAATTTTATACTTTCTTTACATATAAAAAAGGCCTAGGTCAATTAGGCCAAAAACCGGAATGGTAATCCGTTCAATGATTAATCCCGATGAAATTAAAAAGGAAGCGGCAATCAGCTGACCTGTCAGCTTTACGACCGGCCGAATCTGGTATTTATCATCGAGCATACCGGTGATAATAATAACGATCGCGCCAAGTAAAATTTCAGGTAAATGTGGATGATGCGGCTGCAAATAAAGCGCTCCGAAAAGCGCGCCAAGAAAGATCGCCAAACCACCTAATCGAGGTGTAACATACTTGTGGATTTTTCGCGCATTCGGCAAATCCACAATGCCAATTCTTATCGCCAGCTTCTTAATTGGATAGGTTAAAAGAAAGGTTGCTATTAGTGCGATTAAAAATGCAATGGAAAGATCGATATAATTAAACATAAAAATCTCCTGAATGTATGTATTCGAGTGTTGCTATTATGCCATCATCTAGTCATGTCTTGAATTTGATTATATCGAAAAATGTCGGACGTTCGCAAATGGAGGATAGTATTTCAATGGAGTAGTTTTCATTACAGGGGAAACCATCATTTAGGAAAACCAGAACTGATTAGACTTTAGGGGGCGATCGCCATTACATGCATTAATCTCCTGTACATGTGTTTTGTTTATACCCCCGTAAAAAAGTCTACTTCCCAACACCATGCAAAATATACTCAACGGTCCGCCTGATTTCTGCATCATCATCCCAGTCCTTATCCGGTTGTATAATGAAACGTGTAAGCAGGAACCCAATGACCGTTGGGGCGATCATCCGCATGATACTGTCATTCGGTATGTTTTTCAGCTGATTTTTTTCTTTGTATACATTTAGCGTCTGGTCAATGGCCGGAAATACTTTTTCAAGCGACGCTTTTTTAAAAGCAGCCTGGATTTCCGGATGAAACGCTAATTCCTGTATCACTATTTTTATGAGTGGAACATTGGACTGGACAAACTCAAAACGATTTTTAATAAACAGATACAAGAAATCCTCGAAACTTGTATGGGATTCATGGAATACTTGGTCAACAAATTTCTCGGCAAAAACCGGTGCCATAAAATTGATGATTACCGGATTGACAATGGATAAAAGCAGATCCTTTTTGGTCCGGTAATGGCGAAATATCGTACCCTCTGCTACACCAGCACGTTTGGCAATTTCACTTGTTGATGTAGCGGAATACCCTTTTTCCGCAATAAGTTCAATGGCTGCTTCCAGAATCTTGATCTGCTTTGATGTCATTTTTTCTGTTTGCCGAAGCACCTCCGTCATAGAACGGGATGCTGATGGATTATCTGACATGTTATCTTCTCCTAGCATTTATTATAACTTGCGGTGTTTTCTTAATGCTACTACATTCAGCAAAATAAACACCAGTGAAAAGCCGATTAATACCCAAATGTCTCCCATAACGGACGTGAGCCCCTGACCGCGGATCATAATTTCCTTAAGTGCATTACCGCCATACGTCAGTGGCATAACTTTACCGATTGCATCAATCCACTCGACCTGCTCCGTATGAAAAATCCCGGAAAAAAATACTTGCGGAACGATTGCAATTGGGACGAACTGGATCATTTGGAATTCATTCTTGGCATATGCCGAAAGTAATGTCCCCAAGCTTTCGGCGGCAATCGCCAGTAAGAAAGTGATGCACAATACGGCAAAAATGGAACCATCCATATACATACCCAATGCATAAACAGAATAGAGGACGATGATAATTGACTGCAGAATAATAAAGATACCAAATCCACCCAGATAGCCCGCGACAATTTCCCAGCGTTTTAACGGCGTTGCCAAAAGCCGCTCCAGCGTTCCTTGTGTACGCTCGCGTAAAAAGGAGACCCCACTCAATAGGAAGACAAAAAAGAAAACGAACAGACCGATTAAAACAGGTCCAATATTATCGAAAAGTTCTAAATCAGTTGATCCATGCAGGAAATCAACGTCCATATCCAGCGTATTCGGATTCATTTGTTTGGCAGCCTGATTTAATACTTGCTGGACAACCCTTGTTGCTGTCGGATCGCTTCCTTCCATTATTAACTGTGGCTGTTTCCCATCCCAAGTCAAATGCGCATCGATCGTATTTTCCTGTAATGCCTCTTTTGCCTCTACATCATTCATTTCTTTGACGGTTACATCCTCATCGTCCAGAATCGTCTGGAATTTTTCTGGTATATCCGTTACGGCAATCGTTGGTTCGTATTGCTTCATATCCAGCACAACCCACAGCAGCGTCAGGACAAATAATGGGGCAATGAATAATAGTGCCAGACTGCGCTTATCCATTTTAAACTGTAGAAATATCCGTTTGACAATCGCAAGAATCCGCATGTGTTACACCTCCACCTGTTTGCCTTCTCCAAAATACAAAAATGCCGCTTCTAATGTTTCTGTTTCACTTTTTTCTTTTAATTCATCTGGACTTCCATGTGCGATGATATAACCATCTCGAAGCAATGCCAGACTGTCACACTTTTCGGCTTCATCCATCACATGTGTCGTCACAATAATCGTTGTGCCCTGCTTTTGCAGCTCCTTCAAATCCCGCCAGATGGAGGCACGAAGGACTGGATCAATCCCGACAGTAGGCTCATCCAGAATCAATAGTTTTGGTTCATGCAAAAGTGCTACGGCTAATGACATCCGTCGCTTCATCCCTCCCGAGTAATGCTCCAGCCTTTTATCAAGATGCTCGGTCAGATTGACAACCTTTGCAACTTGACTGATCTGTTCCTTTCGTTTCTTTTTTGGAACCCCGTAAATACACGCAAAAAAGTCAAGGTTTTGCTTTGCGGTTAATTCATCGTACAAAGCATCTGATTGAGCCATATAACCAATATGCTGCATTGCTTTTAATGACGGCATCTGCTTACCATCAATCAGAACAGCCCCGCTTGTTGGGTTCAAAAGTCCAATCATAATTTTAACGAGTGTTGTCTTCCCCGATCCCGATGGCCCAAGCAATCCAAAAAGCTGCCCCTCTGGTATGGTAAGATCGATATTTTCCAAGACCGTCTCATCATCAAAGCTTTGCTGGATGCCTTTTAAATTGATAAAAGATGACATAGTGCGTTACCTCCCTCTTCTGTTTTTAGATACAACCCTAACGGCAGGCGCCCCGTTTTGCGTTGATATTTCCGCGGCTCGATTGATGTGTTGGCTTCGCTTCCCGGGCGATGTTTCTCGCTTTCCGGCTGATGTTCTCGCTCTACGGTTGATGTCCTGCTTTCGCGCTGATGTTCTCGCTCTACGGTTGATGTTCCTGCTTTCGCGCTGATGTTCCCGCTTTTCGGCTGATGTGCCTGCTTTCGGGACGATGTTCTCGCTCTCCGGCTGATGTTCTTGCTTTCGCGCTGATGTTCTTGCTCTCCGGTTGATGTTCTTGCTTTCCGGCTGATGTTCCTGCTTTCGCGCAGATGTTCCTGCTTTCCGGCTGATGTTCCTGCCAAAAACTCCTGTTATTTTCACCTCTTCATTTTAAATGAGTGAGTACTCACACATATATCCTATTATATCATCGTAATTTTGTAAACCTGGTTTTATCGATTTTCCCACTTTTCCGTTTGTAAGATATTAAACATGATTGTCTTTTCTCCAGCATACATATTATTAGACATCATTTGTTTACATTGGAGGGATAGTCGGGTGCAGTATTATTACGGAAGTCAGATGCCGCTTCGGGTACTGGATGAGGCGGAGTTTTGGAAGCAGCAGGAAGCAGAGCATACTGTGGTCATGCGGGAGCTTGTGCAGAATCTGGAACAGGAATTTGTCGATGCACTTAAACGATGGGAGGATGTATTGAATACGACACACCAGCATGTAACCCGTTTTGTGGAGTCGGTCATTCGAAGCAACAACCAAGTTTCACCGCAATTGTATCAGCAGGTACTTGACCTTGTGTCATTCTGCTTGCAGGAAAGTGTTGCTTTTATCCAATTTTGCCGACAAGTTAAGACGGAGAGTAAAGCTGTTTCCGGAAATCAGACGGCAAAAGTTGTGATTGACCATATTGTTGATGAATCGGAGTATTTTATAGGGATTGCCCAAACAATTTTGTATGACCAGAATTAAGCATTCCTTTGATTTGAAAGAATGCAATTTTTTATATTAACGTGCTACTAAAATTATACAGTAGCACGTTTTTTATTAAACTTTTAGACTACTGATTTAAATGTAATGGCGATCTGTAAAAGTCCCGGGCATTACACATACCAGAAATTAATCAACTACTCAACGCGAAGGAAAAATCATCTTTCAGTAACTCAGCAGGGGAATGAACGACCGATTGTGGAGGAGAAGTCATCTTTCGGTCACTCAGCAGGGGAATGAACGACCGAACGCGGAGGAAAAGTCATCATTGGGTAACTCAGCAGAGGCATGAACGACCGAACGCGGAGGAAAAGTCATCTTTCGGTCACTCAGCAGGGGAATGAGCGACCGAACGCGGAGAAGAAGTCATCTTTCGGTCACTCAGCAGGGGAATGAACGACCGAACGCGGAGGAAAAGTCATCATTGGGTCACTCAGCAGGGGAATGAACGACCGATTGCGGAGGAAAAGTCATCATTGGGTCACTCAGCAGGGGAATGAACGACCGATTGCGGAGGAAAAGTCATCTTTCAGTAACTCAGCATGGGCATGAACGACGTGATCTTCAATTAATCCTCCATAAATAAAGTAACGTCATGCGGGAGTACTCCTTGACTTGTTATTCTTTTCATCCGGGTCATTTGCCATTATACTATTGGCATGGATTAGTACAGATTTCTTTAGTTGCGGGGTGAAACACGAGTGCATGAACCGGTTTCGATTTCTAAGGTGTGTATACTTGCGGGGAAAATTATGCTGGAAAGTGGTGCCGAAACCTATCGTGTCGAGGATACCATGAATCGTATCGCAGCGGCTTATGGGTTGGCTGATGCACAGAGCTATGCAACCCCAACCGGCATCAATTTTTCGACTGATGTTGCTGAATCAACGACTTTTATTCGCATTTCCAAACGCTCAACTGATTTACATAAAATTTCGAATGTTAATGATATATCACGGAAAGTTACAGCTGGCAGCGTGGATCTTGTTGAAGCATTAGCAATGCTGAAAAAAGTTGATCATACTCAGCTAACATTTCCGAGCTGGATGCAAATTGTTGCAGCAGCATTTGTCAGCGGCAGCTTTACTATCATGTTTGGCGGAACATGGCCTGATTATATCCCGACATTTATTGTTGGTGGGATGGGATTTGCCGCGATGTTAGGCTGTGATCGGCTTGTCGAAATTCGATTTATTGCAGAATTTTTTGCCTCGCTTGTAATTGGGCTACTGGCATTTGGATTTATCTATAGTGGTCTGGGAGTGGAACTGGACAAAATTATTATTGGCGCGGTGATGCCGCTCGTACCAGGCCTGCCTATCACCAACGCTGTACGCGATTTAATGTCCGGTCATTTGGTAGCGGGTGTATCGAAGGGCGTAGAAGCATTGCTGACTGCATTCGCAATCGGTGCGGGCATTGCAGTAGTTTTTGGGGTATTGTAGATTGACGTTTGAACACTCGTGTAGATGATTGGAGTGATCGGGCTGATACCCGCAATCAACCGGTTGATGCCTGTGCACCCGGGCTGATATTCGCACACTCGAGTCGATATCTACTCGAATACGACCGATGTTCTCGCTCTCGGGTCGATGCTCGAACGCCGCTCTCATATTACGTTCCAAAATACTTCACCAACCAAAAGGAGAATCAACATGACAATCATTGCACAGCTTTTTACCAGCTTCATTGCAGCAGCCGGGTTCGGCATTTTATTTAATGCACCAAGAAAAGCCTTAATTCAATGCGGGCTGGTTGGCATGTTTGGCTGGATTCTTTACTTTTTACTTGTACAGCAAGGAATGGATGTTGTTCCCGCAACAGTTTTTGCAGCGATGTTAGTAGGTGCCCTGAGCCAAATTTGTGCCAAGCTGTATAAAACCCCGATCATCATTTTTATCGTGTCCGGAATTATACCACTTGTACCAGGTGGAAGTGCGTATGATGCCATGCGCAACTTTGTCGAAAATGACTATTACACCGCGGTTCAATTGTCAGCGAAAGTGATGCTGTTGTCTGGCGGTATTGCAATTGGATTGATGTTTTCTGAAGTTGTGAATCAGTTGATCCGGAAATGGGTGTGGCGGCGGGCAGGGTGAGATAGATGACTTTCCCCGTTCGATCGGCGGCTTTCTGCTTCCGATCGGCGACTTTCCAACTTGGATCAGCGGCTTTCTACTTTGGATCGGCGGATTCTCGACTCCGATCGGCGGCTTCCTGACTTGGATCGGCGGCTTTATGATGCCCCATTGATGTTTTCATTTCCGGCGAGATATCATTTATTTCCCCGGGTTTTATGATTGCTTCCGGAAGACTATTTAATCGTGGATAACAATATTCCCCCTTTCAAGATTAATAAGTACCACCTCTTGAATTAGTTTAATCTACTTATAGGTGTCCTACCAGCAAAACGCTGAAAACATTCGTTAAGGGGGTGTTCCAGAAAGTTACTGAACGCCTTGTTACTAAAGGATTTATGAGATTTTTCATAACTTATCTCTTTATCTATGTTCAGATAATAAGGAAAAAATAAGTTTTGTTACACCTATAACAGTCTTGGCGTATAAAAAATATGGTTCTTTTATGTCGAAATTTGCTTAACGTATGTTTTCCGCGACATGTTGGTAATTCCACTAGTTGGAAACCCACTTACATACAGTAGAATCACGAAACCCCATTCCACGTGCTACTTGCCAAGCAGCTCTCCCCTCCTCAACGATTAAAATATTGAATTATACTTTATGCATTCCGGCACACGCGCTTCCCCATAATAAACACTTCCTCTTCTGAAATTAAAATATACACGATTATCTTTTGACGTGTCCGTTAAATCCTGGATTCCCACCATTTATAACGAGGTAGCATATATTTGGTAGCCATCATCTTGTGTAGGCTGACAAATCAACAGTTTTCTACAATGATACATTTGGGTAGTATTGCATTTCCTCGTTATACTTTCTAAAGTGTAACGAGGCATAAGAAATCCCTTAACAGTTGGCACGAAAGAGATTCATGAGGTTTTCATCGTTATACATTCCGGGAATTCAGGTTAAATAGACTAGCGTGAACTTTAGTGAAAGCCTGTGAATATTAGCGAAACAAGTTTTGGGCTCTACATGTTCCCACTGTCTTTAATCATATATTTCTACATTTGTTTCTGCTAGTTCTTCTTGAATGATTTCCTCCAATTCCTTTTGGGCGTCAAATTTTAATGCTTGTTTGCTGTAATCCGGGTGCTTTTTTTGCACGCCATCCATTAGCTTTGTAATGAGTTTTTCTGCTTCCAATATGATTTCATATCGGTCTTTTTCTCTTGACCAGAATTTTTCTTCGTCAATTCCCTGCATTAAATCAGTATATCCGTCACTGCTTTCAACATCCTGACGAACAGATTGAGCACGTTTTTGCTGCTTGGACTTATCAACTGTTATTCCCTCTTCCTGCGCGATTTGATGAATGATATGATTGCGGATCAATTCCTGGATCGCTATTTGGGAAGATGGCTGTTCCTGTTTCTTTTCGGCACCCTGCAACTTGGAAATCAGCGCCAGTCGCTTCATTTCATAATGGAGGTCTTCGCCTGTTATTTCATGGTCAGCCACTTTTGCTACTATCGTGTCAGAATTTGCCTTCTCTGCCACAGATACTGACTGGTCTTCTTGCTGCGTGTCTTTTTCATCGTCATTTCCTTTCTGGTCTTCAGTTGTTTGGGAACAACCAAACAATCCAATCGTTATGATGATCAACATTACCCATTTCCACATATCGACATGCTCCCTTCGAACTGGTGTAAAAAATCAACAGAATTCATTTTGCTTACTGTACGGTCACGCAAATAGAGCACATGTGTTGCCAGCTGTTTTACTTCATCAAAGTGGTGTGTTGTAAACAAAAGCGTTTGCCTCTCTGAATCAATCTGCTCCAAAAGCCGGAGAAATTCTTTTCGCCCAAAAGGGTCAAGTCCCGATGTCGGCTCATCTAAAATAATCCATTCCGGCTCACCTATAAGTGCAATACTTAACCCTACCCGCTGCAGCATCCCTTTGGACAGCTGTGTCATCCGTTTTGTTCGATGATCCCACATGTTTGTATGTGTAAGCGACTGCTTTACAACTTCTTTGGGCAATCGCAGTGTATCAGCAAAATATTGTACATTTTCTTCCACCGAAAGCTGTGCGTATAGCTGGAATTTTTCGGGTAAATAAGAAAGCTTGTTATTCCATGCCCCCGGATGGTATACACGCTTCCCGTCAATTGTTATCGTGCCTTTCTTCAATCGGGTAAAACCTGCCAATGCATGTAATAATGTCGTCTTCCCAGCCCCATTTCTTCCGACAACTGCTATACGCTCACCTCGTTCGATGACAAAGTTTGCTTCGTCAAAGATCGTTTGCAAACGATATATTTGGGTTGCACCTTCTACTTTAATCATGGGTAACACCCTTTCGCTTCAATATATAAATAGATATGCACATAGACATGCCAATCCACAATACCGTATTTCCCAGCAGAATCAGCCAAGGCGATTCAAAAATAAATTGTTCGTATACGGCGCTTAAATCAGAAAGCTGGTAAATATGAAGCTGAACAAACAAAAAGTATTGGACCGCATGGACTGGTGATAAAAAGTAAATGACGGAAAACATGAATACTTCATTCATCGCAACAGACGGAAGCCAATACATGAGCAACAGGTCAGCTAAATAAATTAACACTAGCCATACGCCGATAATATATCCGACCAGCGTCACTTTTTGATTAATGATTGTGCCTAGTAAAATACCAATCGTAATGAAAATAGCGCTCAACAGTAGTACTGAGAACAGAAAAACAGCAAACTCTCTTATATCAAAATTCTCAAAAACCATTTTGGCAGGAATCATTGCAATGAGATAGGCAAGCGTTATGGTTGGCAAAAATACTGAAAAAAGAGAGACGAATTTACGCAATACGAATTGTGGAACCGTCATGCCTCTAGCCAACAGAATCGGCAGCGTTCGCTGGCTTTTTTCCAATGCCATGGAAAACGCTCCATAAAAGATAGCCAGAAGCGGCAAAAAGTACAATGAAGTTTGAAATATTGGCACGAGACCTGTACGAAATGAGACAGAGACGTTCATACCATGATATTGAAATACAACAAACCATGCTGACAGTACTACAAGGCCAACTGTCATAAGCAACAAAGAACTACGGTGATATTCTCTCCACTCTTTTACGATCATCACCAATTTTATCTCCCCCTTCCCCATACCTGTATTGCCCGTTTGTGTCCTATCCACAAAGCACCTATCGTCAATAAAATGATTATTAATCCAAATGGAAATATCGAAAAAGCCAATTGATTTACTTTGACTGGATACGGATCTTTTATATTGCTGGTATCTGTTCCAATTAGTTGATTCCATTTTTCATAGAGACCCAAAGCCGGACTGTCCAGAAATAACGTTCCAAGCGGCTGTTTAGAAAGCACTTCTCCAAAAGCCGAGGTAAATTGATAAGGGTTATCGGCAATTCCATCTTGATCTAAATCTACTACCGTATGATCAGACCATGCATTTCCAATTCCCGCTTCACTCCAATTGTTAGCGTCCTTGCCGCTATTTGTGCTGTATTGAAGATTATTTCCGATAATCCTGTTTTCCGAAAATATATTATCAACCGAACTCGACCATACATCGACTCCAATCCGGTTATTTATAATTTGATTGTCCTTTAAAACATTTCGATTGGATTGATCCATAAAAATTCCCTTTTGGTTAAAATTGATTTGGTTATCGATCATTTTTACATTATTGGCTGTTTGCAGAAGTACGCCAAACGATTGCAGACCATAATGATCATGGAACCGATTTTCTTTTAACACAATATCATCCGAATACATGATAGCTGCACCGCCAACATTTTCAAAAAACTCGTTTTGGTAAAATGTATTTTGATCCGAGTACATATAATGAAGTCCGTAACGATTGCCGGTTAGGGTGTTTTGTTTTATTTGATTATGTTCAGCAAACGAAAAGTAAATCCCATCTCGTGCTGAATCGATGGTATTTCCTTTAATGACATTTTCTGATGAATGAAACAAATGAATGCCATTTCCCCGTCGCGACTGATTCCGCTTTTGATCACCAGTAATGGTATTGTCAATCAGCTTGTTCCCTTTATTTTCACTTAAATAAATACCATGAAGGCTGTTTTCAATCCGTATATGCATCACCTTGTTGTCATTCGAATAAATTTTAATTCCTGCAAAGTCTTTATCAAGGATAGAACTGCTGTTTTTAATTGTTACATTTTCCAGTGTGATTCCATCATGTGTTAGCGTGACAACATTTCCATCTCCACTTCCTTTTATAACGGTGTTGCCAGCACCTTTGATAACAACAGGCTTGTTGATTACGACATCCTCTTGATAAACACGATTTTCGAGTTGTATCGTATCTCCTGGCTTTGCTTTTTCCAGTAATGCTTGAATTGATTCGCTTTCTTCAGCCAGCAGCGTTTTCGGAAAAAGCATGGAAAATAAACCTGTAAACACGATAATAATCATCCGTCTATACATGACGTTCTTTTCCTTTCCAAAGAACGACAAGCAAGAGAAAAATAGCTATCCCTGCGAAACCTGCTCCGTATGAAAAAAATGAGAATGTTTCAAAGTTTGCTAGCTGATTTGTGCCAAAGATTGGTGGTGTGAACGGGTCAACTTCAATAGGAGCAGAAGATGATAAATTTGCACCAAACGTGTGCAGCCAGCGATAAATATCATAAATACCGACAATACCCAGTGCCAGAATAATCACTGTCCAACCGGCAAGCAATGTGCGATTTCGGCTGATAGCAATGACAAGCGTTAAAATCGCTACGCCACCAACAATATAACTGAGATATGATAACTCTGGAAATGTTGCTTCACTGAACTGTTTCATGCCGATGTAATGGTTCAAACTGTTGATAATATCGAGATTACCTTCCATTTTATACGGATATACCCACATATATAATCCTTCCTTATATTGTGGAGCAGTTAGCCGAAGTGCCCACCAAGGGAAAAATATGGATACGGCAAAACAAATAGCGGAAAGAACTAACCCCAGCATTCCCTTGAAACTAATTCGTCCCATATGCTCATCCCTTTCATCATGACATGTTGATTGGGAGGTGCAGTTTATTTCACTGCACCTCTATGTGTCTCAAATTGCTGACGATCTGTCACTATTTCGGTTCCACAAGGAGGTATCCGGTCATTTCCTGGTGCAATGCCGAACAGAAGTTGGTGCAGTAAATTGGGAACGTTCCTGATTTATCCGCTTTTACCGTGAGTGTTTTTGTCTCGCCCGGCTGTACTTCAAAGTTTTCATTATAACCATTGATCCCAAAACCGTGCGTAATATCTTCATCCCGGTCAATATTTGTCATATGAAAATGAACCGTATCACCTTCTTTTACCTTGACGACATCCGGCTTATCACTCTGTGCATCAAATACAAACCGGGACCGAAATGCAACACCATAAACGTGCACTTCATCGCCATCGCGTTCGATATGAGCTTCATCTTTACTCCAGACAGCATTTTTGCGCTTTTCATCTTTATCCATTACTTCCGTTGTTTTAATCTTATCTGCATTAATAATTTGCGCATAATGCGGTTCTGGCTGTGATGGTGCATTTGCTACCAGTTCCATTTTCTCACCCGTTATGTCAACCAGATCCATACTTTCCGGATGTGACGGACCAACAGAGAGGTACTGGTCTTTGGCAATTTTGTTCAGCGATACAAGCCACTTTCCACCAGGATTTGCTGTATCACCCTCCACAGCTGCCAGGTGACCTGGGGAATAGGCTACTTCTGCTTTGTCAATAACTTTTCCAGATTCCAGATTCCATTTCACCACTTGTGAATCGATAAACAGCGTTGTATAAGCATTTCCATTATTATCAAATTGTGTATGAAGCGGCCCTAAACCAACTTCAACTTCCTTATCAATGACACTATCATAGTTAAGAATTGGCAGTCCTTTCGCTTCTCCTTGGAAATCCTCTTTTTCAATGGCTTCTAGCGCTTTTTCGAAACTATACATCGATGTCGTAGGTGAAAGTTTCCCACTGGCAATGAAATGCTCACCATCTGGGGTGACATCTACACCGTGAGGAGATTTCGGAACGGGAACTAAATAAACCGATCCAGGATATTTTGCAGGGTCAAACATTTTTTCACCGTTTACTTCTGTAAAATTACCGTCTTTTACTTCCTTGGCAATTTGTTTCCAGTTAAACATCACGATATAGTCACGATCATTTTGCGATGCATTGATTTCTAACGTTGTCGTTGCTTCTTCTGTATTATAAGTAGAAAGAAAGCTCCATCCGTTTGATAGCTTTTTACCAGCATCCGATAAGTCATAAGCCCATGGTGGCAGCATTACCTGAAAGGCTATATCCATTTTTTTATTTTTGACATCCGGTTTCACTGCTGTCATAACGCCCTTGTATTTCTCACTGTACTCATCCAGTTCGGCATATTCTCCGCCTATCGGTACGCTAAAACGTGTTGGTAGAAATAAATATTCCGTATTTGGAGTAACAAATGCTGCACAGTGCGGACCAGAAACGTTTGGAATTTCTAGTATATCGGTTGTGTGAAACGTTTCTAAATCAACGTATGCTGCCCGGTTGTTTCCGACATCTGACGCGAACAATGCACGCCCATCATATTCCCCCTCGGTTTCGGAAATGGCTGGATGGTGAAAATCCCCCCATTTGTAGCCATTAAGCATTTCCTTTGATGCATCATCAAATCCATAACCTGTGGCTGGATCTGGACTAAATACAGGAACTTGACGGATCAAGCGCATGGATGGAAGTCCGTAAACAAAAAGTTGTCCGGAATGGCCCCCAGATGCCATCATGTAATATTCATCATGTTCTCCAGGTGGAACATACACCTTTTCAGCGTTCGATTTATTTTGCTTATTGGTTGTAGCCATATCACTTGATCCTGTATTGCCAAAGACCAGAAAGGCAACCAATAAACCTGCTGCAATTCCAATTATTCCTGATAAGACTTTCGTCAAACTGGCATTCATGATTATGATTGACCTCCTTTTTCAGCAGCTTTTTTCAACGCTTCAATAATCGCTTTTCTTTCTTCATCTTTTAATGGATTGTCCCCAATCACACCTGACATTACAGCTGATGTGGGCTCTTTTAAAAATTCTTCTAGTGGTTTGCCATGTTTACCTTCCACCTCGGTAAACGCGTTCGAAAGATCTGGACCTGTTGTACCACCTTTAGCTCCAAGTGATTCAATCGCATGACAGGATAGGCAATTATTTCTGCTTAACGGTGCTGCCTCGGCTGGTACGGTTGCATCCCCCTCTTCAGACTTCGCTGTTGACTTGTCACTTGCTGCTTGATTATCATCTGCTGACGCCTCATCATCTGATAAATTTTGCGTTTCAGCAGGCTGTTCATCTTTGTTGGCAGAACTGTTATCACTACCAAAAAATAAATAACCGGCGGTAAACGCAACAAGAAAACCAACGATAAAAATAATACTGTTAACTTTCATTTTCCTCCTCCTTTGCAACTGAAATAATGATTTCATAATTGATCATAAATCACTTCAATCCGTTTATATGTGAAATTCATCACAACTTACTTGTGAAGGATTTGGCAAAAAAATCTTTAGGACTGGGGGCATTCATTTTGCAAAATAAAAAAACCCGACAATGAAATGTCCGGTTTTTATGAGGTTTTATGCATTTTTTTCATTAAAATAATTGATATTACGGATGATAATTTGTCTCCTCGTCATAGACAAAATTCCATCACATTTTAGTCTTTTAAAAACATGGGAAACTGTTTCGCGGCTGGCCCCGGATAATTTGGCAATCTCGGTCATCGTCATGGGCACATCAACAACAAAATCTTCTCCTTTTTTGGAGGAAAAGTTCTGAACCAAATAGTTAAGCGCCTGAATTACCCGATCTGTTGCATATGGGGTGGAAATCGTCTGCAGTCGATCCTGGTGCCGTTTTGTAAGCCGATCCAACTTTTTTATTATTAAAAATAACTGCTCATTGTTCGAACGAATCAGTGATTCAAATTGTTGAACTGGAATATAGTAGACCGAAACATCTGTTAGGGCATATGCGGAATAACGATAAAATTCCTCTGTAAACAAACCGACATATGGAAAAAGCTCATTCGACTTAACATAATTAATATAAAGCATCGTTGCATCAAGGTTCGTTTTCTCCAATTTTATATAACCATCTTTCAACAAAAATATTCGTTCCCTTGGGTCTCCTTCTGCAAACAATTGCTGATTTTTTTTAAACGTACTTCTATGCAACATTTTTTTTAGCTTTTTCAGCTCATCCTCATTGAAGTAGGATAAAAATTCAAAGTTATCCAACCTATCCACGTTATACATCCCCTTATTTCCTGATATATAAATCGTACCATAGCTTTACTTGTTTACAACCATAATTCATAATTGTTTAAAAACGGACATAAATGAATGTGTAAAAGGAAGATGCCGGAATGGTGGATTATGGAGTAAATTACAAACATTTGCTTTTGCTCTTTGAACATTAGCGAAACGAGTTTGGATCGCTGAAGTTCTGGTTCTGATCGGCGACTTTCCCCTTTCGATCGGCGGTTTTCCGACTTCGATCAGCGGATTCTCGACTTGGATCGGCGGCTTTCTTCTTCCGATCGGCGATTTCTCGGCTTCGATCGGCGATTTTCTCCTTTCGATCAGCGGCCTTCACGTTCGTGTACACAACTTGCCCACTGAACATAAACAGGTCGCAAAACTAAAGGGATCCCCGCTTAAACAGGGATCCCTTACAACAAAACTCTATGCTTTTTTCTTCTTCCGCCTCGTAATCTTCCCTGTCAAATCATCAAACAACGTATACACAACTGGAATCAGTAACAGGGTGAAGATACTGGAAACACCCAGGCCAAATATGATCGTAATTGCTAATGGCTGTTGTGTTTCGGCGCCTTCCCCTAATGCGAGTGCGAGTGGCACCATTCCCAGGATCGTTGTCAAGGTTGTCATCAGGATTGGGCGCAAGCGGCTTGGACCAGCTTGTAAAATTGCTTCGCAGCGGTCGATCCCTTTGCGCCGGAGAATATTTATATAGTCAACTAAAACAATGGAGTTGTTGACGACGATTCCGGCCAGCATGATAACTCCGATAAAGGCTGGGATACTCAATGGTAATCCAGTTACGAATAAACCAAGCATAACACCGATGACCGTTGCTGGCATGGAGAACATAATAATGAACGGGAAAAGGAAGTTCTCAAACTGCACTGCCATTACGGCGTAAACCAGGAATATCGAGAAGATCAACGCCATTGCCAAGTCCGAAAATGAATCGGCCATATCCTCTGCTTGACCACCGATTTTGTAGCTGTAACCCTCTGGAAAATTCATCTCGTCCAATGTTGCTTCGATATCACTGACAACACCTGCAAGATCGCGGTCAACAACATCACTTGTCACATTTAATTGTGGCTGTTGATTTTCCCGTTGTAGTGTAACGGGACCTTGCATTTCCTTGAATTCCGCAACATCCTCCAGTGGGACGGCGGCACCGGATGGCGACGTTATTTTCATATTTTGCAAATCACTGATTTGACTGCGCTCATCTTCTGGATATATCATCGTTACATCCATCTCATGCCCGGCTTCGCGGTATTTTGTTGCGGCTTGGCCCGTAAACTGCAATTGAATTTGACCGGTAATTTGCTCCTGTGTTAACCCGTACATAGCCGCCTTATCTTCGTTGATCGTGATCGTCTGCTGTGGTACACCTTCAGCAGCGGACGATTCCGGATTATAAACGCCGTTAATGTCAGAAATACTTGCAACAACCTGATCGCTTAGTTCCCGTAATACTTCATGTTCTGGCCCGCTCAATTGAATTTGTACCGGATCGCCCATGCTCATTCCGCTTTCCATCGAGCTAACGGTAATTTCAGCACCAGGGATATCTTTTATCTCGTTATTGATTTCCTGAACAATATCATCTGTTGTTTTCTCCCTGTCTGATGATGGGATAAGCTGTATCGTGTAAGTCGCTGTATCACCACTTGCAGCCCCAACACCGAAGCCACTACCGCCGACACTTACATAGCTCGTTTCCATTAGTTCTTCATACGCATCCAATTTCCCGTTTACTTGCTCGACAATCTCCTCTGTATGCTTTAGTGAGCTTCCCGCCGGGGCTTCGACTTGTATTTGCACTTGCCCTTGATCGGAGGCCGGGATAAATTCAGCACCAATAAATGGAACAAGTGCTAAACTTGCGATTATCGCCGCAAGCGTTCCGAAGACGGTTGTTTTACGATGTTTCAATACCCATTTTAGAACATTCCGGTAACCGTTATTCACACGATTCATAAAACGGTCGAACCAGTATCGTCGGCCATGATCCTCCATCGCCTTCGAAAGCAGTTTTGATGACAGCATTGGCACTAATGTTACCGCGACAACGAGCGACGCGATCAAGGAAAAGGAAACGGCCAGGGCAAGCGGCGTAAATAAATCGGACGCAATCCCTTCTACAAAGACAATCGGCAAAAATACGACGAGTGTCGTTGTTGTCGAGGCAATAACGGCCGGGGCAAGCTCCGATGCACCCTTTGTGGCCGCTTCAAATAAACTGTAACCGCGCTGTCGGTAGGAATAGATATTTTCCAGAATGACAATTGAGCTGTCGACCATCATCCCAATTCCGAGCGCTAATCCACCAAGTGTTAAGACGTTCAACGTTTCCCCGGTAAAATACATTAAGGTAAACGTGGAAATGATCGCAATTGGAATGGAAAGCCCGATAACCAGGGTTGCACGGATGCTTTTCAAAAATAACAGCAAAATAACAATGGAAATGATCCCGCCAAGCAGAATGTTTTGCACCACGGAGTTGATCGAAAGTGTAATAAATTCAGATGTATCAATGATAACATCCAAATTCACATCTGCCGGCAAACTATCTTTTATTTCATCCATACCTGCTTTAATATTATCTGATACCTGAACCGTATTACCGTCTGTCTTTTTCATGATCGAAAGTACAACAGAGGGTTCACCGTTTACGAGTGTTGTAGTCTGCGGTGCTTTATACGTATCTTTCACCTTGGCAACATCTTCTACATGAATCGTAGCACCATTTTCAGTTTGAACAATCGTTTGTTTAATATCAGCAATGGAGTCAAATTCCCCAGTAACACGAATTTGCAGGTCCTGCTTTCCTTTTTCCACTGACCCGGCTGATAGGGATTTATTCGAGCTGTTTAATGCCTGGGTCAAGCCTTGTGGTGTAACGCCATATTGCTGTAATTTTGCCTGATCTAAAACCAGCTGTATTTCCCGTTCCTTCCCACCTTCAACGGTTACCGATGCGACACCACCTTGTCGTTCGAAAAACGGGACAAGCTGATCTTCGGCAATTTTTGTTAAGGCTGCCGGATCTTTTCCGGTTAACCCAACCCACATAACTGGCATTTGATCCGGGCTAAACCGCAGAACGCTTGGGTCACCAGCATCTTCTGGCAATAGTCCCTTTGTTTGATCAATTTTTTCCCGGACATCGAGTAATGCCTGGTCAAGATCAGTGCCATTCTTGAACATCATCATGACGAGTGATGAACCGGATTGGGACTGGGACTGAACGGTTTCAATTCCTTCCACCGAGCTGACGGAGGATTCAATCGGCCGGCTGATTAAGTTTTCTACTTCCTGCGGTGCTGCATCTTGATAGGTTGTCGCAACAACCGCAATCGGCAGATCAATTTTTGGGAATAGATCGATGACCAGATTTCGCATTGATACAAATCCCAGCGCCAAAATCGCCAGGACGATCATGATCACGCCAACAGGTCGTTTGACAGAGGTGTTTACTAGCTTCACGACTGATTCCCCGCTTTCACAACATTGACCTTGCTGCCGTCCTCAAGTGTCAACTGTCCACTAGTTACGACTTCAGCACCTTTTTTGAGTTCACCTTCAATTGCCGTCTTGTCTGATTGTCCTTCTTTTACTTTCACATCTGTTTTTACCACCTTACCGTCTTTTACAACATAGACAAACGATTCCCCGCCCTCTTCCACAATTGCTGCGGTTGGTACAATCAGTGTATCCTTGACCTTTTTCTCGGGTACGTAAAGTGTCGCTACTTCTCCTGGTAACATCTCCTCGTTTTCGTTATCAATCGTCGCTTCAACCGGATATAGCCCAGTATCATTCGGCAATTTTGCAATGGACGTGATTTCTGCCTTCCCTTCATTCCCATCGATTGTAGCATTGTGTTTCGCTTCTTTTTCAAACAAATTCAATTCGTCTGACGTGACGGTTAATTGGATTTTTAACGTATCAAAATCGGCAATTACCGCTATTGGATCCTCGTTGGATACAAGCGAACCCTCTTCAGCAGTTAAATTGGCAATTTCGCCGGCTTTTGCGGCATAAATATTTTGGCCGCCAGAAATGGTCGCAATTAAATCACCCTTGTCAACCGTATCCCCGTTCTCTACTTCAAGTGCGGTGATTTCCCCTGGATTAGGTACCATAATTGGAGTTGAAGAGGCTGGTGCTGTACGGCCATAGATCGATTTTTCGATAACAAAATCGCCCTGTTCCACTTTCGCCGTTTCGACAGGGGTGACGGTCTCCTTCGCTTCCTTGTTTTCCTTATCATCTTGATTGCATGCCGTAAGCAGTCCGATTACTACGACTGCCAGTGCCGCTAAAAGTGTTCGTTTCATCTATGTATCTCCTCTGTTTTTAATTTCTGTCACAGCAGTTCTATCTCTAAAAGCCGGGCAACCTCGTGACACTCTGTTTTAAAATCGGTACTATTTTGAAAATGTGCCAGCATCCCTTGAATGAGTATTAGCTGTGGTGTAGCTTCTCCTATTTCATTCAAAATAACATCAAGCGCTTCATGGAGCTGCTGCTTTTGCAATTGAGGTTTTCCCACTTTTTCTGAAATTTGCTTATAGTAATAACGGAATGCTGTCCTGATAAAATCTTCTTTCGATTAAAAATACAGGTAAAATGCTCCTTTTGATACAACGGCAGCAGTGGCGATTTCCTGAATGGATGTGGTATGGTATCCTTTCCGGGCAAGCAAATTCATGCTTTTCTCGATCAGCATTAACTTCTCATTCATCTTAACACCCGGTTCTTTATACGTATTACATTCTGAAAGGTTTCAGTCTACAATTTGGATTGACGATCAATTTCTGCTTTTATTTTGGGTTCTGGTGCAAAATTCTTTTCCCACATTGGCGGTTTAATAATTTTACCGTCTTCTTCCCTGTATCGTGCTTTGCCGTCATCCCATAATTTCCCCATGTTTGCTTGTTGAACAATATCAAATAACGGCTGCGGTTCCACACCCATTATGGTAAAGGATCCATAGTTGAAATAACTGATATCCGTTAATGCGTCTGCCTGTGCGACAACAACATCCGTGATTTCTTCGTTTTTTCGGATAATTTTTTCCCTTGTTTTTTCGATGGATTCATGTAATTGATCAACTAAATGATGAAACTCATCCTTGTTGCCAGAAACAGTTGCGTATAAAAATTCAACAACCTCTTCCGTTGTCCAAGCCGCACGTTTTAACGCTGTTTCCTTGTCCATTGCTGTTGGCTTATCATTTATTGGATGACGAAATGCCTGATGAAATTCTCGAACCTGTTCATATGGATTATTCATTACTATTCCCCTCTCCATGCGTTTTGACTGATCGGTCAGTCATATAGGTGTGAATACTGCTTTTCTTTTTTCCATCATACATGGGTCGGAGTAAATGAAGCAAGTATAGAAGGCTTCTCAATAATAACTGGTGGACAAATCAGGTTTTGGGCAGGAAACGTACGAAATCGACCCGGGGTAATGGTTAATTAGCCACACTTATTGTGAAAAAGCTGGCCATAGTTGCCCAGGTCAGGCGTTGTTACTCAACCTATTACATTTTGAAAGGTAGGGCGTTTCATCTGGGCAATTACCTGACTGGCTTTCTTGAATTGCATATCCACTGCATTTTCTGAGGCGTTAACATAGAGACCTGAACCATCACGAAAGGCGACATATGTTTTGTTATCCCGTTGTTCATAATAATGAACGTGATAATAGGAGAGCCATACACAATCTCTGCTTTTGATCGAGGCTGTCGGCAGCATGTACACATCTTTGCAGGGGATAACCGGGATCGGTAATTTGCTGCAGGCCTTTAAAATATGTTTTACTGCAGCTCTTCTCCCTGATAAAGTTGCGCCATTAATGGTACAGTTATGATTTAAGATGTGTTCCGGCCTGTAAATAGAAGACCTTTCCCGTCCTATTTCCAAAACTCGCGAACGATAATAGGCAGAATTCTTTTGTAAAATTGCTTTCGTTTGTGGTGTTATCACATAAATAGGTGAATTTACAACAACGCCCATCAGTCAATCCTCCCATTCTCATGACTATTGTACTATTTTTTCAGATGATTTGCTAATTAATATTATTGTTGTTTGAAAAAAGTTTACAATCAGAGGCATAGAATGGGATATAAGTTTTCCTATTTACAGGGGGGATGGTATCAATTTATTATTTAAATTGCTTTCGTTTTGCGTGAACATAACAAAGGCGCAATGGTCCGTTTAGCTTTTGCGCCTTCCTTAATGCTTGTTTATGCTACTCCTTTGTAGAAAGTCGATGACACCGTTGATAACAGTTGAAGTTATATGGTTGTGTATTTTCTTCAATTTTTTTTGTTTGAAATCCATGTTCTGCTAGATAGGTTAATAGCTTAGACAAATGGTCAGCTGTATTTTGTTTATCATGCATAAGAATAATTGGTGCCTCCCCGGCATTAACCAGCTCTTCTATTTGTCCAATAACCGTATCTACATACTGGTCACCGGATAATGACCAATCATCACTGTCAATATTCCAATCCCACACTTTAAACCCATTGCTATCTAAAACCTCTCGATATGATTCAGTTAAATAAGGAACACTTCCATAAGGTGTCCGAATCAGATTGGACTGGACATCTGCAATTTGTTTAAGTGTCTCCTGAGCAGTAGTCATTTCTTCAAGAGCAGATTGTTCGGATTTATAAAAGTGGTATATGTCATGGGTCACACCATGTAAACCCGCAGCATGACCTTCCTCTACAATTTTGTCTACAGCTTCTGGTAATTCCTTCATAGAAGGTTCCAGCATGAAAAATGTTGCTTCAGCATCAAATTGGTGTAAAGTATCTAGAATATCTGTTGTTGCTGAAGTAGGACCGTCATCAAAGGTCAGGTAAACAGTTTTTTCTATATTCTCTTTATCCGCCTCAGACTTCTCAGATTCCGTTTTTTGCTTCATGGACTTTTTATTATTAAGTTCCGACTCTGTATGTTGACTTGTTACAATGGATTTCTTCGCCTTTGATTCCTTCTGATCATGGTCCAAATCACTTTGACATCCATAAAAAATAACCAAACAGGCAAGAAAAATAAATAGTTTAAGCTTTTTCATTTAAAAACCTCTATTCTATATCGTTTTCATCCTTGTTGATAGATTAATAAAATGAGGTAAAGAAGAGATGAAGGACAAATGGATTTACGTTAAAGATTAAATAAAATGATAAGAAGCCATCCATATATATGACATATAAAGTCATAAAATTGGATGGCTTACTGTGATGGTAATTTTACCTTTTATGAAGATGAAAGAAAAAACATACCCACGTTCTGTATTGATTTTTAAAAGATCCATTCTAAGATCCCTTGTTTTTCCGATCTCTCCTTGTATTCTTTAATCCCTTCAACAATTGAATTAGCAACACGTGATTGAATATCGTCCGTCAACATTTTGGACTCTTCCTGGGGATTCGTTAGATAACCTACTTCGATCAAAGCCGCTGGCATTTTCGTATCTCTTACAACAAATAAATCTTTTTTCGTTGTTCCTCTATCCCTGAACCCGGTTGCTTCAACCACATGTTTCTGTAAGAACTTAGCAAATAGGCGGGAATTCTTGTGATAATAATACGTTTCGGTGCCTGAAACATCGGGATCGGAAAAGGTGTTACCGTGAATAGATATAAATAAATCTGCATCTAGTTTATTAGCATATTTTGGTCTGTATCGGCTTTCTTGTGAAATAAAGCTATCATCCGTTCTGGTCATAAAAACCTGTATTCCAGATTCCTGCTCCAACAGTTCTTCCACCTTTTTCGATAAACTTAGCGTAAAATCCTTTTCATACTTACCGCTGGCGCCTGTCGCCCCTTTATCTTTACCGCCATGTCCTGGATCAATGACAACTTTAAGAACTGTGTCTTTATCATCATTATGATCATCATTATTGTTAATGATATTATTATGATTAGCGTTCGTTTTATTGTTGACCGAGTTGCTTATGAAAACTGATATTATTACAATTAAAAGTAATAGTAATGGAATAAATAGTATTTTTTTCATGCTTCTACCTTCTTTCTATATTTTCTATGGTTTAGGAGTACTATTAACGTACTGACGTTGACAAAAGTCATTGCATTTAGTAGTTACTGATTTTTGCTTTTTGACGGATGATTCTCCTAGTTTTCTGCTGTAAAGCTGTTGATAATCTATCCCTCCTGGTTCTAAGCACGTTTCAACTGTTTAAATATTAATAGAAAGAGATAAAGATGAGATAAAGATAATATAGAAATCATTTAAAGATTTATAAATGATGTTGCGGTTAAAATTAATACGGTCTATGATCACGTTCATACAAAAAAAGCCATCCGTTCAATACCTTCATTAAAGGCCCATTGAACGGACAGCTTAAATAAAATTAAACCTCATTATCCCTTAAGTATGCAGAATGTAAAAGTTTTCTTAATAATATATCTACCCTTCTTTGTTTAAATAGAAGAAAAACAGCACACCGTCTTCGGTATTCGATACACCATACTGCGACTCATGCAGCTCTAAAATATTTTTTGAAATAGCAAGCCCTAATCCTGTTCCACCTTTCGAACGCCTGCGAGATGTGTCTCCACGATAAAAACGATCCCATATTTTCTCTAAATGTTCCTCGGGAATATGGGCCCCGTTATTTTCTACACATACTTTTACACGCTCATTTTCTTCTTTTGTGGAAATCATAATACTTTTATTTTCTGGTGTATAACGAATCGCATTGGTGATAAAGTTCGTAATCACTTGTTCAATCCGATGTTGATTTGCAACTACCTTAATCTTAGAAAGGTGTCTATGAACATGTAATTGCTTGTTTCTTATATCTAATGTTAATTGTTCACATATATACTCAATGATCTGATCGATATAGAAAACATCCATTTTCATTTTAAACGTACCAGATTCAAATTTTGCTAATTCAAGCATATCAACAATGAGCATATTCATTTTATCTACTTCGTTTGCCATTGCCTTAAAATAATAATCTTTTTTATTACTTGCAACTCCATCTTCCAAAATGGAGATGCAACTCTTCATTATACTTAAAGGCGTCTTTAGTTCATGTGAAACACCGGAAATAAATTCTTTACGTGTATTTTCTAATTGTTTTTCTTTCTCTATATCCTGCTGCAATTGATTAATATATGAATTCAAAGTGGCAGAGAGTGTATTAATATTGTGTGATAATGTACCAATTTCATCTTTTGATGTAATGGGTATTTTTTCCGAAAAATCCAAGTTTGCAATCTTATTTGTCGTGTCATTTATTTGTAACAATGGTTTAGCGATCTTTTTTGAATAATAAAATGATGCCAAAACAATAAGAATTAGTACAAATATAATTAAGTATACATAATAATCTTTTAACATTTGTACGGCTTCATCAACTGGTTGTAAGGATGTCATAGCAAAAATATAAGTTGTTTCACCAGTCGTATCTTTTATGGGTCTAATTATTATTTTGTAACTAATATTATTTTCCTCATAGTCCATTGTTTTGGCATTACTATTATAATTTTCATTTAATAATAGGTTTACTTGAAATCGTTTTATTCTTTCTATAAACACACGATTTGTATAAATGTTTGAACGTACGGCACCCGACGGTAATTGTAATTTCTTAATCTCTCCTTTAAAAAAGATCTGTGAGCTATCTTTTGGAGAAGGTTCTGTCGCATCCCTTTTGCCATATAACTTTTCCGATAGTTGCATATTCTCTAATACAACATTCTTATTTTTTACCGTTAAAATAGCAGGAATGATTGTATTATCCTTTTTTATCCCATCAATATAAATACGATTTCCCTGTTCTAATTGAAACCTTACCCTTTGCATATCTTCAAGACCAATGAGGCTATACAATGGGATGTTCATTATACGATTAGAGAAATCCTTATCTCGAGAAGGATCTAATTGAATTTTTACAGAAAAATCATTTGCGTATTTAATATTTCCTACACTGTCCAATGTTGTAATCCATGTTGAATTTTCTTGGTAGAAATCCTGCTCTAGCCTTTGAATTGCTGATACATCTTCTCCAGTCTTTAAGTAGTCTTTCTCAAAAGATTGAATACTCGCTTTAATATCATTTATCTTTTGGTTTGCATAATATTGCTTAAAAAATATGGTTTGTCCAATGAAAATAGTTGCCAAAATGAACATACATAATAATGCCGTTAGCATAAATAATTTTGTTACAATTCCTCTTTTCATGCTTTGGCCTCAAATTTGTAACCGGCCCGAATAACAGTTACAATACTATTTGCTTTATTAGCTAATTTATGACGTAAATTACGGATATGACTATTAATTGTGCGGTCATCACCAACGAATTCATAACCCCAAATTTTAGTAATAAGTTGTTCTCTCGTAATAATAATCCCTTGATTTTGCATTAAATACGTTAATATTTCAAACTCTGTGTGTGTCAAACTTATGCTTTCTCCATCTACAGTCACTGTACGTGAAGGGAAATAGACTTGGATACCATTGCTAATTAAAGTATCTTGATTAGATAACTTATCTGCATGAGAATATCGACTATCCATTAATCGTTTTACTCTTGCCAACAAAATTGGTGGACTGTATGGTTTTGTAACATAATCATCAGCACCTAATTCAAAACCAAGTAACGTATCGTCTTCATCCGCACGAGCTGTCAGCATAATAATAGGCACATCGGATGATTTGCGAATTCGTCTGCAAACAGACCATCCGTCTAACTCTGGCAACATAATATCTAGAATAATTAAATGGACTTCCTGTTCTTCAAATATAGCTAAAGCTTCATTTCCATCTGCTGCTTCTAATACTTCATATTCTGCATTTAATAAATAATCCTTAACTATTTCACGTAAAATGTCTTCATCCTCTACAATTAATATTGTTTTTTGCAATTTTCTCCCTCGCAATGTCTTAAAGATTAGTACCTATGTGAAAGAATATCACAATGATGTAAAGATAAGATAAAGATTTTAATTTATTGCCTTCGTGGTAAACCCTTTTTAGGGATAGTTGAATTAATTGCCACACCTTACATTTTTATATTACCCATATTAAAACAGCATTAGAATAGAACGAAATCGAAATTTTTTTCGAGCTCATACTTTAAATCAAAGCGGTTATTTAAGATAATGGCCCTATTCATAAATAGAGAGTCAAATCCTTACTCCGGAATGGTTAGCGGTAGGTAAGCCTTTGAGGTTATCTCCAGCTTTTCCCCTGCTCCCCACTATAGACGTACTATTTTCCCAGCATCCGGCGTTCCATCTACCGTGATGTACTATGTTGATAAGTTACCTTCAAACAAGAAGGCTACTTGCCCAAATGCTTTTTGCTTGAAAGCTCGCACTGTAGAAAATCCAAAGTTTCCTGGTCCAATTGTTGAACTTAAAGGTTTCAGTAAAGCAGAATAATTATATCAGATGGAATTTAGTAAAAGGATGGAGGCTATCTTCACGGATAGTCATATTTTGCGCAAAAGAAAGGATAAAATGACGCAATATAATTAAAATTGATAGGGGGATGGAATGGGTGTACACGCGGTGTCCGTTGTAATGGTAAATCGTCTGAGCCGAATATCATCTCAGAGGGTGCGAATATCGGCCGGAACACGAACATCAACCAAAAGGGTACGAACATCGGCCGGAACGCGAACATCAACCAAAAGGGTACGAACATCGGCCGGAACGCGAACATCAACGAAAAGGGTACGAACATCGGCAGTAAAGTACACAAAACCAACGAAAAAAGCGACAGCAATACGCCCAAATTCTACGAAAAAGCCGCTATCATTCAGGTGCATGTAATTAGCGTAATAAAATTTAAGTGAGGTGCAAAAACACCCCACTTTTGAAACCTCACTTTATCGCAAACATAATCTCTGCTTCACAGGCGACTTCGCCGTCAACCGTTGCAACACCTTTTCCTTTTCCAATCGGACCTTTCAAACGCAAAATTTCGACCTGCAAATTTAATTGATCACCAGGCTTTACTTGACGTTTAAACCGGCATTTGTCGACACCTGCCAGGAAACCAATCTTCCCTTTATTATCTTCCTTGCCTAACATGGTGATAGCGCCGACCTGTGCAAGTGCCTCGATAATCAGTACACCCGGCATGACTGGATAATCAGGAAAATGCCCTTGAAAAAAAGGTTCATTAATGGATACATTCTTGATTCCGGAAACACGCTTTCCTTCCTCCACCTCGGTAATTTTGTCCACCAATAAAAATGGGTAGCGGTGCGGAATAATATCTTTTATTTGCTGCATGTCCATGATAAACTCGCTCCTTTTTCTTTATGTACTTTTCCCATTATAACAAAAGAATTGGTTAAATCGACGAAAAAAAGGGTAGTGAACGATGTCGACATTCATTGCCCTTAAGAATACGGAGTTAAAAGATGGACAAATTAAACGACAAGGAGTGAGTTTGATGCTGTGGACAATATTCATTATTCTGCTTGTCTTGTGGATACTTGGCTTGGTTTTTAAAATAGCTGGAGGCCTTATACATGTATTACTTGTTATTGCCATTATTGTATTGGTCATACGATTATTCACAGGCAACCGCAAATCATAGCGGGGTTTTTCCAAGATATAAAACAAGCATGGCTGCACTAACTGCAGCCATGCTGTTTATTTTTCCTTCTTAACGATATCAATAATATGCTGCCACGTACTTTTTTGCAATGCGTCTGTTGGGTTACCATCGCCAATCACACCGAAACCAACCATTAATCCGACGATAAGAGCTACCACACAAAGAATCAGAATGACAATAAGCCGCAGCCAGATTGGGAAAACACGTCGTCTAGGTCTTTTATTTTTTTCTTTTTTCTGCAGTTGCTTCTGTTGTTTACGGGTTTTCACCTCGACGGTTTTCTCTGCCGCCGGATCGACCCGCTTTTGTTTTGACCATTTCTTCGTTTCTTTTTCCGTTTGCCTTGCCCGCTTCTTGACTAAAACACTACCCTGCTGATCAGATTGCTCTTTTTTTACTACTTTGACTTGCTTTCGCTTCTCTTGATTACGCTTAAGCTCTTGCCGGATTTCTTCTAGCTTATCTTTAAGTGTTGCTATAAACCTTTTCCATAAATGCTGCAATCTACGTATCAGGGGCTTTACTTTTTCAACGAACTGCTTCAATAACGCACGTAGTTTTGCAAGCAGGACTTTAAGTTTTTCTGAAAGGCGTTTCAGCAAAGCTTGCAACCGCCTCAGCAATCTTTTTCCCTTTCGAAGCATATCTTTTAGAAGTCGATTTTTAGGCTGTTCCTCATTAACAGGCTTTTTCGATTGGTTAGTGGACATGGCGCGGTTCTCCTTACTTCCTTACGTTCATGATGATCCATTCTCGGAAAGCAGTGAACTACCCACCACTTACCATTCTTACGGGTTGGTTGAAGTGGGGGCTTCTTGGGTAGTCGCCACTTTTACTAGCTGACGAAATTGACCAAGCTAACCCTCTCGTTCCAAGAGTTTATCTATGTTTTTAGACAATCGCTAGTAAGCGCATGCCTTCTTTTTTGATATTGAGTGCGGAATTATAATCCCTATCGATATGTAGTCCACAAGCACATTGATAAGTACGTTCTGATAGCTTTACTTCTCTAACCGAACCACAACTTGAACAAGTCTTTGTGGAAGGAAACCATTTTTCTATTTTGATAAGTAGCTTTCCTTGTTCTTTCAGTTTGTACTGCAGGAAAGAGGTGAACATTCCCCAACCATTGTCAGCTACACTTTTTCCGAATTTTAGTGCCTGCGACATCCCTTTCATATCCAAATCTTCGATGATGACGGCATCATAGTTGGTAACTAGTTCTTTTGATTTATGATGAAGGAAATTTTTGCGCTGATTCGCTACCTTTTCTTGGATTTTAGCGACTCGAATACGTTGCTTGTTCCAATTTGAAGAACCTTTCTTTTTACGAGAGAGTTTTCGTTGTTCAGTACCTAATTTCTCCAGCATTTGCCGATAGAAACGTGGGTAATTGGCTTTCTCACCCATTTCACTATCCACAAACAACCCATCCATAGCAAAATCCAAACCAACAACGTTTTCAATATCCTTATGCCTAATCTCCTTTTCGTATTCAGTAAGAATGGAGATATAGTATTTTCTGGATGAAGTCATCGAAATCGTACAAGACTTAATCGTATGGTCTGATGGAATGATTCGATGTTGTTTCACTTTCACTATTTTTAATTTAGGTAACTTGATTTGACCATCTAACAACTCAATATTTCCGTTCACAACATTCGTCGTATAACTTTGTCTATGCCGTTTACTCTTGAATTTCGGGAACTTAGCATTACCTTCGAAAAAAGCTTTATATGCCTTGTCTAAATTTAATTGTGCATTCGCCAAGGCTAAAGAATCTACCTCATTTAGCCTCAAATTCATGTTTGTATTTTGCAGGAGTAGGATGTTTTATCTGCTTCAACGCTTCTTTATCATCTTGGAACGTTTCATAGGTTTCTTTCCGTTCTGCTAACATTTTGTTGTAGACAAAGCGAACACAACCGAATGTTTTGCGTATGAACAAAGCTTGTTCTTCTGTCGGGTACAATCGAAACTTGTAGGCTTTATTTTGTTTTTTCATACCAAAACCACCTCATTTCATCCCTTGATTCTGGATATACTTTTTTATCACCTCGGTTGGAGAACCACCAGTGGTCAACAAACAATAGCTTCTTGACCAAAACATTTCTTTCCACAGCTTTTTTCGAACATGAGGAAAATCCTTTTTGATGAGTCTTGAACTCGCACTTTTATAAGCATTGATAAACTTGGATAACTCACTATTAGGGTGGGCTTTGAACAAAATGTGAATATGATCTATATCGTGGTTCCACTCCATCAAGGTAATATTGTATTTTTCACCCAACGATACAAATTTTTCTTTTGCATAATCAGAAATACTATTGTCTATAACTTTTCTTCTGTGTTTTATTACTAAAACAAGATGGTAGTACATCGAGAACACTGAGTGATTATTACTATCCAAATTCATCTTTATATCAATCCCTTATCCTTATAATACCGATTATAGCAAGATAAAGAAAAGAGTAAAAGAAAAAAGCCTTTGAGCTACCGCCCAACTGAAATTCATCTCCCCCTTATCGTGTACTTCACCCTTCACGTTTGAAGAGGGAGACTTCTTTCGGAAAGCATTAAATCCTATGAAAGCTTTATCTGGTAATCTAATAATCTTATACATTCATAAAACTACTATAGTGATTTTTATGCCATTCGTCAATAAGGTGAAATGGCAGGGATGGTTCCGCCAAACTTCATTCAGTGGGGGGAAACGTACAGGATGCGCTGTTGCAGGTGGTTTCCACAGGACTTGTATAGATGCCTTCCTTCATCCCCCTTGAAAGTTGGTGGAACGGGGCTGTTTACCCCACTTATTCTTCTCTAAAGATTGAAGTGGGGGGTTTCCTTCCTTGCACACTGCGCTAAAGGAACAAAGGCTACATTCTCAGGCGTCCTGTTGCAACGCCTTTGTGACCTGCATCGCGCAGGCCCACAAACGAATCAGGAATTAACGGGCTGTAATACCCCACCTTTACACTATAGAGGGAGAGGTATTACAGCCCGTTAATGCGTGATAAACACTAACGAAGCTGATTGATAAGACCCGACATTTGATCACTCATCGAAATTGTCCGTGCATTGAATTGGTATGATCGCTGCGCCATGATCAAATCACTCATCTGTTTTTCCATGTCAACGTTCGATTGTTCGAGGGCACCAGTTTTTAACACATCAGCGTCTGGATTGACCGCCTGCATAACATCGACGTATTGAATGTTTAATGCATCCAGATCAGGAAGACGATAAGTGTTTTGTCCTGTGGCTTCCAAAAGTCTCGGACGTACTGATTCCACAATTGAAAGCCTGCCAACTGCTTCCGTTTGATTTCCCCGTTTGACAACAATCTGTCCGTCCGATTGGATTGCAATTTCATCAAATCCATCCGCAAAAGTTATCGGGCCATTCTCTCCAAGAACAGGCTGGCCGTCAGTGGTCGTCAGCATTACCTGATTATTATTAACAGGACTTAGGTAAAACGACCCATCCCTTGTGTAACGTGTTTCGGCAACACCATTTTCCGTCACTTGAATTTGGAAAAACTGATTGTCTTTTAATAAGGCAACGTCTAATCCCCGTCCGGTTTCCTTTAATGCACCGGGTGTTAACTTAATATTCGTGTGACCTAATATGGCTCCAGACCCGACACGAACACCATCAGGGGTAAGCCGGCCTTCTGCATTAGCGGGATCTGTCAGGTTGTCGATCTGCTGAAATAATAGGGATGAAAAATCTGCCTGGCGACTTTTATAACCGGTTGTTTGACTGTTCGCCAAGTTATGTCCAATTAAATCAAGTTTGTTCTGCAGCTGATTCATCGTCACTGCAGCTTGGATCATTGTTCGTGACATCCAATTCCTCTCCTAACCGAGCCGGCCGATCTCGTTAACGGCTTTGCTCATACTTTCATCATATGCTTTTAATACACGCTGATTTGTTTCAAACGAACGGTAGGATTGCATCATTTGTGTCATCGCCTGCAATGCGTCCACATTGGAGCGTTCCAAAAATCCTTGTTTCACATTGAAAGTGGCACCGGCGGGGACTGCACCAGCCTCACCATTAAACAAGCCATTGCCCTCTTTTTCAAGCTCATCGGCGTTTGCAGCATATGCAATGCCAAGTGGGGCTGTCTGTCCACCTATTTGAATCACGCCATTATCGGTAACATCAAAGTCCATTCCATTTGTTTGAATCGGATTACCTGCCTGGTCTAACACGTAATATCCTTGATTCGTCACTAAAAAACCTTGTCCATCAACTGTAAAATTGCCATTTCTTGTATAGCGCTGCTCCCCTGCTTCATTTTGTACGGTAAAAAATAATGAGCCCGTCTCATCCGGCAGTTCGCCATTAATTAATGCGACGTCGGTTGAAATGCCTGTTTCCCTGATATCACCTTGGGCATAATTCGGTACTGTTTCCTGAACGTAAACCCCTGTGTTCAGGCTGCCAAGCGGATTTTGGGTTGGCAAATTCAGTCCCTTCGTTGTCGGAATCGATTTTGCCCCCATCTGCTGTATTAATAATTCTGGGAATGCACGTAATGTTGGCTGATCCGCTTTATAGCCAGGAGTATTCGCATTGGCAATATTATTGGATAAGGCTTCCTGCCGCCTTTGTTGGGCAATCATTCCGCTGGCTGCTGTGTAAAATCCTCTAAGCACAATACTCAGATCCCCTTTATGTAAGGAATTTTTTAAAGATAAGGAAGTATATAAATTTAGGCTCTATTCTGCTCTCGGCAGAGTAAGCCACGTCCAGTTCCAGCGCCTATTGTGCAACACCCGCCTCCGTACGATAAGTCGGGCCTACAGGATGTAGGTCAGTTCGACGAAGACATGCGGACGTGGCGTTCTTAGTCGAACATCCCCTCGTTCGGGTAGGAAGGATCCGCCGACTAAAAACGGGCTTTGCGCCCAACTCACGTCTACCCCTTTTTTAGGGGCATGGTTCCTTTATCTCCGGCGGTTGTTTGTTCGGTTAAAACCGCTGCTCCAGGCAGCAACACCGAACCACCCTGCTTGGCAGGGCGAGAGCACTCTAGCCGATAAACGGGCGCTTCCGCTTTTGTTCAACGTTTGATACAATTGAAAATCGGGCATTAGTGTATGATAAAGTAATGAGGCAACAGGAAATTTTCTGTATGAAAGTCCCCTTTCCAATCAGGAATACCTCGATAATTGCTGTTTACAGCGTGATGTTTCATACGAGATGTGATACTTGTCCGATTGACTTAACCTAGATGTGTCCAGTTTACCATTAAACAATTTTTCTCCGTTCAATTTTATCAATATTCTCCAACATAATACCCGTTCCCTTGGCAACACAATTCATCGGTTCTTCTGACATAAAGACAGGAACCTTCAATTCCTCTGCTAGCAGTTGATCAATACCATGAATCAATGCGCCTCCACCTGTAAGAATGACGCCGCGATCGATAATGTCAGCGGATAATTCTGGCGGTGTGTGCTCCAATACTGATTTGGCCGCTTGTGTAATTAATGCCACCGATTCGCTCAGTGCCTCCTCAATTTCATGAGAGTAGACGGTAATTGTGCGCGGCAAGCCGGATACCATGTCACGTCCGCGAATATCCATTTCCTCTTTACGCGAATTTTTGAAAACCGTTGCAACGTTAATTTTTATATCCTCTGCAGTACGTTCCCCAATTAGCAGTTTATACTTTTTCTTTATGTATTGAAGAATCTCTCCGTCAAATTTGTCGCCAGCCATTTTAATCGACTGTGCGGTTACAATATCACCCATCGACAATACGGCTACATCTGTTGTACCGCCGCCAATATCAACGACCATATTTCCGCTCGGCTGGAAAATTTCCATCCCTGCTCCAATTGCTGCTACTTTCGGTTCCTCTTCCAAATATACTTTCTTGCCGCCGGATTTCTCAGCCGCTTCCTTAATTGCCTTTTGCTCCACTTTCGTAATGTTCGTTGGGCAGCAAATCAACATCCGTGGTTTCGACAAAAACCCCTTTACATTAATTTTATTTATAAAATGTTTTAACATTGCTTCTGTCACATCAAAGTCCGCTATAACTCCATCTTTCAATGGACGGATGGCTTCAATATTTCCTGGTGTACGCCCAACCATTCGCCGCGCTGCCTCGCCAACCTCAAGCACTCTGCCTGTGGTACGATCCATCGCAACGACTGACGGCTCATTCAAAACAATTCCTTTTCCCTTTAAGTGAATTAATACATTGGCGGTTCCAAGGTCAATTCCAATATCCCTAGAAAACATGAATCAAGATCCTCCTTGCTACATTTACTCATCGCGCATCTGTCAGAGGACATAATGCTACTAATATAATATTTTACCACAAAGTTCAACAATTAACTGCATATATTGGAAAAAAGTTTAGGGATTTTTTCGTGTGTCATTAGACCGTCTCCAGTTTCCAGCGTAGATCAGGGACAATGCATTTCCCTTGGGTAATGTGTTCCTTGTACGGGTTGATGCTCTCGCATTCGAGTTGATGTTTTTGCTCTCGCGTTGATGTTTCTGTTCTCCGGTCGATGTTTCCGCTCTCCCGCTGATGTTCCTGCTCTCCGGTTGATGTTACTCGCTCTCCTGCTGATGTTCCTGTTCTACGGTCGATGTTTTCGCTCTCCCGCCGATGTTCCTGCCCTCTCGCTGATGTTCCTCGCTCTCCGGGCGATGTTCCTGTTCTCCGGTTGATGTTACTCGCTTTCCTGCTGATGTTCCTGTTCTCCGGTTGATGTTTTCGCTCTCCCGCCGATGTTCCTGCCCTCTCGCTGATGTTTCTCGCGCTCCGGGCGATGTTCCTGCTCTACCGCTGATGTCCCTGCTCTCCGGGGGGATGTTCTCGCTTTCCCGCTGATGTTCATGATCTCCAGGGGATGTTCCTGCCCTCCAGCTGATGTTATTGATCGTCAGGTGGGTTTTCTCAAAACTACTTTAAAACATTCACATAAAATTCATAATTTAATTGCAGGACTTTCTCACTTTTTGTCGAATTAATAAATGTACTATTGAAAAGGAGGAGATTTTTATTGTTTTTAAATGAGAGAAAAAAACCTTACGTTATTTTGTGCTACGAGGCTTTGTTTAGAAATTTGAAAGAAACATACAGGAGGAACCATAAACTTATTGAGGATTACAAACGTTTTAACGCTGGTTATTATGGTGAAAAAGATGTAGATTATAACTTATCCCTTTATCCTCACAAAAACTTCTTTATTTTACATGACATCCGCTTGAAAATCTTCAACAAACACTTTCAAATTGATACACTAATTATTTCTAAAAATTTCATATGTATTCTAGAAATCAAAAACCTGGCTGGAGAAATAGAGTATGATCAAGAGCTGCATCAATTAATACAGAAAAAAGGAGACAAAGTAATTGCAATTAAGGATCCAATACTTCAAGCCGAGTCGCAAAGAATGCAATTAAACACCTGGCTGCAGCGATTTAATTTAACGGTGCCAATCGAAACATTGGTGGTAAGTAGTAATCCATCAACCATTCTAAGAATAAAGCAGAATGATCCGGATATTTATAGAAAAATAATTAGAACAGAAAGTCTGTACTTGCATCTAAATGAACTGGTTAAAAAGTATCCCGAAAATGTATTAAACAAAGCCCAGATGAAAATGATTAGTGAAATTATATTAAATGAAAATTCCCCAAAACACCCAGATTTAATTAGTAAATACAACGTTCAGGAGCAGCATCTTATAAAAGGAATTCCCTGCCCCGCTTGTGGACATATTCCCATGAACCTCCTTTATAAAAAATGGGCATGCCCTTCATGCACTACACCGGGGTATAAACTACATGAACGTTATATACTTGATTACTTTCTTCTTTACAACAATACAATCACAAATAAACAATGCAGGGAGTTACTGCGAATAAATTCACCAAAAAGCTCCTATACAATATTAAACTCTATGAATTTACAATATATCGGAAAAAATAGCGCTAGAAAATACCTTTCACCAAATGTAAATGACTTTCCGCAGAATTCCGATTTCCCGGGTAAATATAAATCTGTATTCGATATTTTTGACTAACTAAAAACACAATGTTAATTCTACCTGAAGTTGTATTTCACCTTGGAATTCTTGTTCACATATTTGGATTGATGTTTCTGCTCTGCCTCGCGTCGATATTCTTGCCCTGGCAGTTGAGTAACAGTATCCGGTTGATATTCCTGAGATATTCTGGCTCTTGGGCTGATGTTCCTCGCTCTCCGGGGGATATTCCTGCCCTCCCGCCGATGTTTCTGTTCTCCGGCGAATGTTCCCGCTCTACCGCCGATGTTCCTCGCCCCCCAGTTGATGTTCCTGCTCCCCGGGTGATGCCCCATTTTTGGGATTGAGCAATTGCTTATGACGCGATACCCGTAGTTCATGGATTGATACCTTTGTTAAAAAAATGGCTGCTATCGCCTGCTTTGGAACAAAACACGGAAGACCCCAGACATATCGGCTGGAGTCTTCGGCAAATTAAAAAGCTAATGTACTGTTAGGTTTTACCTGCTGCCAACCACCTCCTTTAATTTCTCGTGCTGTTTATCCTACCGGTTCAATGGTTGTTGCTTTTTCTGGTTCGATCTTGTATTTTTTTCTGGTTGCTTCGCCTCCGCGGAGATGGCGGATGGATTTGTGGTATTCCAGGATATCTTTTACTTGGTTTGCCAGTTCTGGGTTTATTTCTGGTAGACGCTCTGTTAAATCTTTGTGGACAGTACTTTTGGACACACCAAATTCCTTTGCTATCATTCGGACGGTTTTCCTCGTCTCAACGACATGTTTCCCTATCCTGATAGTCCTTTCCTTGATGTAATCGTGCACACCGTTCGCCTCCCTAAGTTGTCTGTTTCCGAGGTGTGTACCTGAGACAAGGTGATCAAGAATTATTACGACTTCATTATCAGCTGGAAATGTATTATTGTGCAGCGATGTCTTGTATCGTTTTTAATTTTCAAAAAACAGGGCATAAAAATACCCCTCAATGTCGATTTTTTAGTCTAATCGGTAATATATATGTGAAGACGATCAAAGTTATAAAAAAAATGTATGTATTGGATGGTTAACAAAAAGGCTTGACATGCTACACAAGCTCTCACCTCAGACCATGAATTGATTGCTTGGTTTGTAACATTTTATTACTAAATTTCGTGGATTATGATTAAAATTACGCGATTGAAGAAGGAGACAAGCAGTTATTTTTAGAAGGAGTGAATTACAGTGCTAATGTTAAAATAAAAAAACGGAAGATGTCATTGCTACAGTTGCAACTGCGTGGAAAACACTGTAATTCACCAAAACTTTGGAGAATGGTCCCATATCAAAACATCCTAACAACAATTAAAAAATGTCGCCATATCCTGGATCATTGAATATGTCACCATATCCTGGATCACTGAAAATATCGCCGTATCCTGGGTCCTTAAATATGTCACCATATCCCGGGTCACTGAATATATCGCCATATCCCGGATCAACCGAATAAGCAGACCCTGAATTAACCATGCCAGTTGCAAATGTGATTCCTAATAACATCGCAGCTGCAAGAACCAATGCGCGTGCCTTCTTCATGTATATCCCTCCCTTCCCTGTTTTAAGTTGGCTAAAGATAAAGATGAAAAGAAATCCCATCATGGTGTGTTGTTCTCTTTGCTGGTTTTTTATAATAAAAGCAGGGTATTTTTTTTGAGCAACCCCACTTCTACCCACGTTGTTAGTGCTGTTTTGCTCAATCCATATTTGCCAAGACACTTAGTGGTAATTTGCTGAAGAAATAATCACTTCTCTTCTCAATAAAATAATTATAGGATCGGAGAAGTATATTTTTGTCTCGTTTGGCGATGCCAAGGTAATACATTTTAAAAGGGCTGTCGATTTTCAGCTGATTCAGAAGTTCAATCCCTTTTGCATGATTCCCTTTTGCTATTTCCAAATGAGCTTGTTCACTTTTATCATCTGTTGTAATGCCTTCGAATTTTTTAAAATGGGCTGATAAAAAAGGTATGTTTTGTTGGTTAATTATGTTAATGCCATCTTGATAATTTAGTTTTTTGGCAAGCCTCAACGCTTCATTCAGATGATACATCCCTTGAAAATAAGTATCAAACGTATAAGTCAACCCCAGATTAATATGCATGTTTACCGCCGTTCTATTGTTTGTTGTTTCATTAAGTACACGGAAAGCATATTTTCTGGCAACAATCAGTTCATTTCTTGTCCAATAATAGATAAACAGGGTTTGATAAAGTCTTGAATTAAAAAAAGATAATAGTAGTGTGTCATCTACCTCATCGAATAAAGAGGTTTGTTTATCAAGGAAATTGCCAATTTTACCGAATTCTCTCAAGTCAAAGTGAATAGATATTTTAAGAAATTCAATCACACAGCGCAGTTCAGGATCATCTGTATGACAAAATTCCAATTGTCTTAATAATTTACGAGGATAGGCACGGAATTCTGCTCTGTCAACAACAAGTTGATAGACTTCAGCCCATTCTCTGTTTGATTTACTTTCTGATTCTCTATTCTTGTTAATAAGTAGTTGCAAGTCATGCAAATAGCCATTAGTAAATAAAAATTCCATTCCCTTTTTATTTATGTCATCTGAGGTCGACTGGAGACAAAGTTTTCGTGTCAGTTGTAAAACAGTTTCGTTATCGTATTCCTGTTGCAACATTGGGATTATTTGTTCCAATGTCTGTTTGTCATCAGAGGAAATGGGATTTAAAGAATTAGCTGTTATGTCAGCCTTGGGATACTTCACGTTGCTTCTCCTTTCTAATAAACTCAGGCCTTTACGTATATGAACTCAAGTTTCAAGTATATTAGATGGCTATTCCGACACATTCTGACAAACTCTAACAATAACCAACGATTACTATTATAATAACACATTTTTAGCAGAAAAAAAGCGGAATCGTTCGACAATTTTCGACTCTCGCCTGGAATAGATTCCATGAGCCTTGTCTCAGCAAGATGATAGCCGCATCCACAAAAAAATAACCCTAGCAAATTATACTAGGGTAAATCTAACAATTTATATACCTATATGAAATTAGGCATTTGCTGATGCTTTGGATGAATCGGAGGTTGCTCCGGCAGAATTTCCATCCGTTGCATCTGTTTCTTTGTCTTGACCTTGATCTGGATTCTGATCACTGTTGCCCTGATCCGCATCCGGTGTTTCACTTTCATCATTTGTACCAGATTGATCATCAGAATTTGCATCATCTGCATCGCTGGAATTATCAGTACCATTGGATTCATCGGTTTGGTTGGAATCCTCCGTTGCTCCAGATTCCTCTGCCTGATCAGACTCATCCGTGTTCGAATCCTCTTTTACTGCACTGTCCAGTTTGCTTACAGGCTGGTTAAAAAATTCCTCCGGATTGACAGCTTTTCCATCTTTTCTTAATTCAAAATGGACGTGTACACCTTTGTCTTTACCAAATAAGTTTTTACCGCCTGTCCCAATAACGTCGCCTTGCTTCACCTTATCTCCGGCTTTGACATCAACTTTTCCAAGACTTGCATAGTACGTTGTCACATCGTTCTCGTGTGATAGCTCAACAACATTGCCTAAAAGCGGATCTTCCTTTACTTCTGTGACAGTTCCACTTAACGCAGCTGTAACATTAAATTTTTCAACTTCTGGAGATGCAATGTCGATACCAGTACTTTGATAGTATCGGTTGTTGTAATGGACAAGGGCACTTTCCTGATCCTTTTGGTCTGCGTTGTAATCAAAAAATTTAGTTACAATTTCTGCTTGATCTGCTTTTTCGACAGGCATTTTAACAGCTTCCTGCTGCTCGGTTACAGTTTGCGCTTCATCATCGTACGGACTTTTCGCGTAGTCATCTGAAACGCCTTGGTCTTTCGGCTCCTGTACTTGATTATCCAGATTTTGGTACCATACGACCACTGACAATAACAGGGCGGCAATTACCAGGTATAACGCTGGGAAAAACCACTTCTTGCGAAAAATGCGGCTCCATTTATTTTTTGGAGTACCATTGTTTTCTTCTTTCATTTGATCATCACCTCAACAACCATTCTGATCAGAAAAAAGAAAAACTATACATTTTATAAAAAAAATTTCTCGATTTTGTGTATTTTTTACAGCATGTGGGGGAAAGTAAGGATTTTATACAGGTACAGGATTTCGTTTAGGAGAATAGTATTTTTTCCAGGAAAGCACACTTCCATATAAAATAGAGGGTGCAGTCCTGGTCAGGAAAACGTTAATTGTCCATAACCGATCATGCTGCCCTCCAACTATATATCATTATTTTGCTACAAGTGTTGGTGCTGTCTCTGCAACTTCACTTATTTTAACTCCCTGATAATAGTACTTTACAATGTCTTGATAACTTTTTCCATTTTTGGCCATTCCATTTGCCCCATACTGGCTCATGCCGATTCCATGGCCAAATCCTTTTGTTGTAAATATGAGATGACCGTTTTTTTGCTCAATGTCAAAATCACTGGATCTCAATTTGAATTTTTCACGAATTTCTCTTCCTGAAAACTCCTTCCCAGCAACTGTCAGCTTGCTGACCCGGTTGCTGTCTGTTCGGGCTATATCAACCTGAATCTGATCCCCCAGATCAACCCCAAGTGCTTGTTCTGCATCCTCGATTGAGACAACCGTTTGGTCTAAAAACTTCGGCGAATTTTTGTCCCATGGGCTTTTGACACTGCGTAAATAGGGAAGTTTATTTTCCCAATAATCCTCAGAGTTCTCTGTATACCCATTGCTTGTCGAAAAGAACGCCGGGAATATTGGAGCGTTATCGTACGTCAATATTTCCCCTTTTGTCGAGGCAACCGCCTTATTTATCTTTTGCATATTCTTATTGTAGTCTTTCCCCCATTTTTTGCGCAGTTCTGCTTCATTGCTGTATACCTGATTTGCCGTAGTGTCGGTCACTGCCGGTTTATCCTCCTGATCCTGGTTTAATAGCAAATCCACTATATATGTCCTTGCTGCAAGTGCTTGAGCCTTTAATGCCTCCAATTCAAATTCACTTGGCATTTCGGAGGCCACAACCCGGGATACATATGTTTCCAATGGCACATTTTCGACTTTGTCACTGCTTGCCCGCATGACTTCTACCGAGAAAGGAGAATCACCTGCACTTAGTTCAACGGTCTCCTCGGGCTCTTGACCGGCATTCACTGTCATTTGCTTATCATTCTTGCTCCCATCTGGCATAACAATTAATGTAGGAATGATCAACATAATGATGCTTAAACTGGCCACAAATAATATACCCGGTAATTTCCATGTAGATGATGTTCCCGTTAGCTGCTTATATTTTTTTTGATTGAGCTTCCCCGGTAATTCCCCCTTTTTTACAGGCATAAGGGAAGTGCTTTTTCGATTGAAGGTGGATTTTTTCTTCTTTTTCCACGCTTTAGGCATTTTGTAGTTGTAGTTGCGATTTTTCATCTGCCGCCTCCTCGTAAGAAATTTGTATGCTGGTTCGAATGTTGCTATTCCTGATACTCGGGTTCATCCAACAACGTATTAAGAAGCTTCTAATGGATGTTCAAAGAATCGCTGATTGGCTCTTGAAAGACGCGGCTTCCCAGCTTCCGGCACCGGGCTAACAGGGGTGCTGACTTCTACGTTAGCGATTTTCATGGGTAGTTTTAGCAGAAGAGACCCTGCTGCCGACTCTGGAGTGCGCCGCTTATCATTTGGTGACCTTTGAACATCCTCTTCTAGCATCCCTACTATTAAACTTATACAAACCCAGAAAACAATAGAACCAGAAAAACAGGAATTATGTTTGGAAATAGACAAGCTATTCTGGGTAGAGCAATTGTACAGGATTGGTAGTTTTGATGATGATTTGTAGGATAAACACTGCACCGGACTATACTGCGTGGTTCCATGCCACGTTGGGTTCTTTTCTCGTTAGTGTTAAGTGGCTTTTTGTTGATGATGGCCTCTTTTCCGTTGATGTTGAGCGGTTTACTGACGATGTTGACTCCTTTTCTGTTGATGTTGCCCGGTTTACTGACGATGTTTTCGTTAAACACTTCTTAAAAAACAAACCTTCCGCCAGTCTCCGGGCGAAAGGGTCTTATTTAAACTGTGCTTAACCGTTTTAGCGGCGTTTTATCTTCCACTGTATCATCATATAAATGACAAGCTACATAATGACTTTGCTCAACTTCCTGCCACGCTGGTTTTTTGATTGAACAAATTTCCATGGCCATGGGGCAGCGGGTACGGAAGACACAGCCGCTTGGCGGGTTAATTGGACTTGGTAATTCACCTTCCAGAATGATTCGTTCACGGCTTTCCTCAATATCCGGATCTGGAATCGGAATGGCTGATAATAATGCCTGCGTATAGGGATGCAGTGGGGTATCATAAAGTGCTTCACTTGCAGTTAATTCAACCATATTGCCTAAATACATCACAGCAATTCTGTCGGAAATTTGTTTGACCATCGATAAATCATGGGCAATAAATAGAAATGTCAACCCCTTATCCATTTGCAAGTCTTTCAGTAAATTAACAACCTGTGCCTGGACCGAGACATCAAGCGCAGAAATTGGCTCATCAGCTATGATAAAATCCGGATTTAATGCGAGCGCACGGGCAATTCCAATACGCTGACGCTGCCCGCCGCTGAATTCATGCGGGTAACGGTTGGCATGATCACGATTTAAACCAACTTCCTCCAAAAGCTCATAAACACGGGCAACCTGCTCTTGTTTATTGGAAAATAACCGGTGAACCTCCATCGGCTCAGCGATCACTTCCCTTACCGTGGAACGGGGATTCAGCGATGCGTACGGATCTTGAAAAATCATTTGCATGCTGCGGTAAAAACTAAATTTTTCCTTTTCATCAAGCGCATGCACATTTTTCCCAGCAAAAATGACATCACCAGCTGTCTTATCATACAGGCCCATGATCGTTCGGCCGATCGTTGATTTACCACAGCCCGACTCACCGACAAGGCCAAATGTTTCTCCCTTTTTAACATAAAAGCTGACATCCTCAACCGCTTTTAAAACTTGGCCTTTTCCCATTTGAAAATATTTTTTCAGGTTGTTAACCTGCAAAATTTTATCCTCATTCACTTCAATTCCTCCCTGTGCCAGTACCTCGTTGCCGCACAAAGTTCCCGTTCATATACGGTTCCTTCAAGGGCAATTATTTCAATTCGTTTCCCCGTTTTCGGTGAATGAAGCATTTTTCCGTCACCGTAATAGATACCGACATGATGAAGGGCCCCCTTCCCTTCCTCATACGCGAAGAAAATCAAATCTCCTGGCAATAGTTGATCATATGAAACTTTTTCCCCGTTTTTTGCCTGATCACCTGCATCACGCGGTATTAGGTAGCCATTCGCTTTGTGCATGGCATAACTGAAACCCGAGCAATCGTAGCCGAACGAACTCATGCCGCCCCAAAAATATTCCAGTCCGAGAAATTGCTCGCCAGCCTGGACAACCTGGCCTCCATCCTGTTTTTTCAGTCCAGTAGCCGCCCGAAAAACTGTAACTGCTCCTTTTTTTATAAATAAAGGCCCGTGGGGTGTCATCACTTCAACTCGATCGGGGTGTTCCTTTATTAATGGAAGTTGGGTTTGATAACTTATTTTCAAAAAATGCTCCCCAGACTCGGTTTCAAGCCAAGCAAATTTTTCTGTAACGGCAGCCGTTTTGCTGCAACGCCAATCACGTTTTGCCACTTTTTTCAGCTGTTTGGCTGGTACCCAGCCCGGATAACCGCGGTCGTCCTTATGTGAGGGCTGGCTTGGGATAATGACATGCGCCCAATCATCCTGAACTTCGCTGATAAGCACCATTTCTCCATATAATAGTTGTGTTTGCACACGGTTTTCATCACACAAAGCAACACGCTGCTCAAAGGTTAATGACTCGATCCATTTATCCATGTTTGTTGGATTACTCGTTCCAAATCTGTCCATTTCCCTGGCCGACTCCGGATTTGTCCAAACGGTGGCAACCTGTACTGACGCAACCCATAGTGTTTCGGGAAATTGTTCAAACGTTTGATTAACCATCCTTTCGTGCTCCTTTCCTGTCAAATTACTTGTTGAGGACATGTTTAAGGTATACGCCCATGTTTAATAGGGCTGGAATTATTCTTTTTAGTATGTTGCATTCTTTAGGTCAAAAGAGATTCCGTATTATCCAACGAACAGCTCCCCAGAAGCGGATCCGGTTCCTTACTTCACATGCAATTACCTAACCACAGCCCTGTTTACCTCGAATGATGTATGCAGTGGTCTGCCGTTTTTATGTTCACTATACATTGTCCCTCCGACGGCTTTAACGCGTTATTATGCAGGAGACCATCCACTACTTTACCCCTGCGTTTATAACAAGGGTTTTTTTGGAAGTCGATAATGTTGCTTTTACCCCTAAAGGAACGGAAAAGTTTGGTGTACAATGGCCTATTTTAAACCCTGACATTACTGGACAGTTCAGTTCAGCAAAATAATGCTGAAAAACCTGATCTAAACTTAAGGAAGGCTTCTCTTTTTTTGGTGTTGGCAAAGCAAAGTCACCGATGATCATGCCTGCCACGTGACACAGCTTGCCAGCGAGCTTCAGCTGATTGAGCATTGTATCAACCCGATACGGCTCTTCACCAATATCCTCTAATAACAGCAATTTTCCTTCTGTATCAATTTCATGCGGGGTTCCAAGCGTACTGACCAAAAGTGATAAATTACCGCCAACAATCTCTCCGGTTGCTTCACCAGGCACAAGCACCTGTAAGGGAGATACTGCCTCCGAATAGCAAAGTTTCGTTGGAAAGAATAGTTGTTCAAAAAGGTTTGCTGACAACTCAGCAAAATCAGCCTTTGCGATATCGGATGCAACCATCGGCCCATGGAATGTAACAAGCCCTGTTGTTTGTCGTATTGCCGTATGTAAATAGGTAATATCACTATATCCCCAAAAAATTTTCGGGTGTTTTCGAATAAGATCATAATCAATCTCCGCTGCCATTCTTCCTGTCCCGTAACCGCCACGGGCACAAAAAATGGCTTTCACAGAAGGATCAGCAAACATCGCATGCATATCCGCCAACCGCTCCTGATCCGTACCAGCCAAATAACCGCACGCCTGGTCAATATGCTTGCCAAGCTTGACATACAGTCCCATTTCTTCAAAAAACGTAATCCCGCGGTACAGTTCTTTTCGAATTACCGGGCTGGCTGGTGCAATCACACCAATTGTGTCACCTTTATGGATGCGTGCTGGATAGATCATGATAAAACCTTCCTTCTATGTATCGCTATTACTATGTATGTAAGGAGCGGCCCATGAGCATGTGTAAATGGACCGTTCCTTTCTGATATGAATACGCTTGGCTTCATTAAAAACGAAGTGATCATTCGCGTGACTTTTAGGCTTCTTCGCGCGGTATTGATCCGGGTTCGCGCTGTTTTCCCGGGTTCCAAGCTGCTGATCGGCAAGTTTTTCCTTTTGATCAGCGATTTCTTGTGCTCGATCGGCGACTTTTCCCTTTTGTTCAGCGAATTCTTGAGCTCGATCGGCGGCTTTTCCCTTTTGATCGGCGAATTCTTGAGCTCGATCGGCGGCTTTTCCTTTTTGATCGGCGAATTCTTGAGCTCGATCGGCGGCTTTTCCTTTTTGATCAGCGAATTCTTGAGCTCGATCGGCGGCTTTTCCCTTTTGTTCAGCGAATTCTTGAGCTCGATCGGCGGCTTTTCCCTTTTGTTCAGCGGCTTCTTAAGCTCGATCACAGCTTTTCCCTTTTGATCGGCGGCCTCCCTCTCGACCAGCGAAGCTACACTCAATCAGCGAAGCCCACACTCTCCCGGACCCGTGCGCCCTTATCGCAAAGCAAATCGGGGACATTCCTCCAGGACTAAAGCCAGCTTGTGCAACCCATACAAAACAGCTACTCCTTATCCGCCCATTTCAATTCCAAATATCCAACCGGGTGGCGGACTACTCCGGAAATATTATCTTTATAAATGTATACCTGATTATAATAATGAATCGGGAAGATCGGCATTTCTTCTGCTAACAGTTTTTCCGCTTCATACATATAATCCCAGCGCTTTTGTTCATCGGTCTCTGTTTTTGCTTTTTCGATCAGCTTATCGTATTCTTCGTTCGACCATCCTGTACGGTTCATCGTTGAGCCAGTAATGAAGCTTTCCAGGAAGTTAACTGGGTCCCCATAGTCAAATAAGAAGGTACTGCGTGATAGCTGAAGTTTCAATGCCTTTTGATCCTCTGAAAATACGTTCCACTCGGTATTTTCCAATGTAACATCTACACCAAGATTTTCACTGAACATATTTTGCAATGTTTCAGCGATTGCTTTATGTGCTTCATCTGTGCTGTAGGTCAATGTCACTGGCGGAAGCTTATCATAGCCTTCTTCCTCCATCCCTTCCTTCAATAGTTGCTTGGCTTTTTCTGGATCAAACGTTACGAGATCGCCGTTTGCTTCACGAAAATCAGTGCCTGAAGGGTCGGTAAAACCTGGTGATACAAAACCATGTGCCGCTTCTTCTTTATTTTTCGTAACGAAGTCAACAATTTTATTCTGATCAACAGCCATCGCAAATGCTTTTCTGATTTTCACGTTTTGGAATGGCTCTTTCTCCACATTAAATCGGTAAAAATAGAGACCTGCCTGATCTTCAATTACTACGTCATCTCCATCAATCAACTGATCCGCCATATCAGATGGAATTTCTGTCATATCAAGCTCATTACTTTGGAACATTTGATATTCCGTATTTGTTTCCGGAACCATTGCCCAATCGACTTTATCTAATTTCACGGTGTCTTTATCCCAATATTGATCGTTTTTCACCATGACGATTTTGCTGTCGTGTTCCCATGTTTCCATTTTGAATGGACCATTGGCTACAAATGAGTCGGCATCGGCATACCACTCGGGATTTTCTTTGGCTACTTTTTCATTTACCGGGAAAAACGCCGGGTTTGAAATGACATGCAGGAAAAATCCGGTAGGCGCTTTTAAGGTAACTTCCAACGTCTTGTCGTCTTTTGCTGTAACCATCACATCATCTGCTGACCCTTCCCCATTGTTAAATGCCTCGCCGCCTTCAATAAAATATCCTAAAAATGCTGCTGGCGATCCTGTTTCCGGGTCAAGCAACTGCTTCCAGGCAAACTCGAAGTCACCAGCTGTTACGGGATCACCGTTTGACCAATTGGCGTCTTCACGAATATGGAATGTGTACGTTTTTCCGTCTTCAGAGACATCCCAGCTCTCGGCAGTTGCTGCTTCAGGCTTGTCGTCTTTCCCAAGACGTGTCATTCCCTCCATCAGGTTGTTTAACACGTTCCATGAAACCGAGTCAAAACCTTCTGGCGGATTTAACGAAGATGGCTCCTCTCCGTTATTCATAAGCAATACCTTTTCCTCACTCGCTGCTTCTCCTTTTGTGCCACTGTCATCATCTTGCTTCTTGCCAGCATCTTTATTTGCTGTACATGCTGCCAGAACAGTGAACGTCAATGCTGCCAAAAACAGTAAAAGCCACTTCTTCATGAAAATTTTCCCCCTTTTAATTAGTAAAGATAGTCTTGGCTCAATCCAGCTTACACCAAAGTTGGACACGTCCGGCTCCAGCGCCCAGCGGCTAGTGGACAACACCCGCCTCCGTACGATAAGTCAACATCGGTTCGCTTCCAGCTTACCGTGTTTCCTTTATCTCCTACGAAGGAATGTTCAATTAAGACCGCCGCTTTGCGCGGCAACATTGAACCACCCGTGTTGCACGGGCGCAGTCCATACGCCGCTAACCGGGCGCTTCCGCCTTTGATTTTATTTCGCGGCTGCTTCAGCCAAAAGCTGTTTAGCCCGTTCATCCTGCAGCCAGCAGTCCACATGGTGTGTATCTGACAGCTCAGATGAAAAGGGATAAACTTTATCACACACCTCCATTGCCATTGGACATCGTGCGGTAAACGGACATCCTTGTGGAGGTGAGAATAAATCTGGTGGTGTACCATCAATTGGGGTGAGCTTCTCCCCCTTTAAATCGAGCCTTGGAACAGATTTGAGCAAACCCTTCGTATACGGATGCTCCTGTTCATAAAAAATTTCCCGTTTGGTACCAACTTCAATTATTTTTCCTGCATACATCACAGCAATACGATCAGCGATTTTGGCAACGACCCCTAAATCATGGGTGATCAAAATAATCGAAACACCAGTACCAGCTTGAATTTTTTCAAACAGCTCGAGGATTTGTGCCTGAATCGTTACATCAAGTGCTGTCGTCGGTTCATCGGCAATTAACAGCTCTGGTTCACAAATGAGCGCCATGGCAATGACAATTCGCTGCCGCATCCCACCACTAAATTGGTGCGGGTATTGCTTCAGCCGTTCTTCCGGGTTGGGGATCCCGACCAGATCCATCATTTCCAGTGCCTTCTTTTTGGCATGATCACTTGAAATTTTATGGTGCTGCCTTAGTCCTTCCATGAGCTGACTGCCAATCGTTAACGTTGGATTTAATGCCGTCATCGGATCCTGAAAGATCATTGAAATATCGACACCGCGAATCCGGCGCATTTCTTTGTCAGAAAGCTTGGTAAGATCCCGCCCATTGAACAGGATAGAACCGCCAGATATTTTGCCCGGAGGATCCGGGATAAGCCGCATGATTGCATTGGAGGTAACACTCTTTCCGCAGCCGGACTCACCAACGATTGCCAAGGTTTCCCCTTTATTTAAATGAAAATTGACTCCACGAACGGCTTTTACCGTTCCTCCATATGTGGAGAAGGTAACATGGAGATCATTTACTTCGAGAATTTTTTCCAATTGTATCCCCTACTTTCTCAGCTTCGGATCAAGTGCATCCTGAAGCCCGTCACCTAAAACATTAAAAGCAAACATCGTAAACGAGATGAAAAATGCCGGGAAAAATAAAGTCCACCAGTTTCCTGACAGAATGGCGCCAAGTGCATCATTCGCCATCATACCCCAGCTTGCGAATGGTGATTGTACGCCTAAGCCTAAAAAGCTTAAAAATGCTTCAGCAAAAATAGCACTCGGCACCGTTAAGGTCATTTGTACAATAATTGGCCCCATTGTGTTAGGCAGCAGGTTTTTGCGAATAATCCGCTTCGTCTTGGTACCAAATGATTTCGAGGCAAGAACAAACTCATAATTTTTAATTTGCAAAACCTGTCCCCTGACAATTCGAGCCATCCCTACCCAGCCAGTGACCGTCAGCGCAACAATAATCGTTGTTAGACTAGGACCCATGACAACTAATAGCAAAATAACAACGAGCAAATACGGAAGCCCGTATAAAATTTCAATGATACGCATCATGATGTTGTCGGTGCGACCACCTTTATAGCCAGCAACCCCCCCATAAACAACACCAACGAAAAAATCGATAAGCGCGGCCATTAAGCCGACAAATAATGAAATTCTCGCTCCATACCATGTACGGGTAAAGACATCGCGCCCCAACGAATCAGTACCAAACCAATGGGCTCCGGATGGGGGTAAAAACTGATTAGGTAAATCCTGATCTCTAACCGAGTATGGTGTTAGCATTGGACCTATTACAGCCATAATGGTTAACAGGACTAAAAAAATTAATCCCGCCATTGCCAGTTTATTTTTCATCAGCCGTCTCCATGCATCCTGCCAGTAGGATAGAGAAGGTCTGGAAACGGCTTCGGCTGCTTTTAAATCTTTTTCCTTCCATTTGAACAATAAGTCAGAAACCTCTTGCCTGGAAGGAGAATCTGTTATTGTCTGTTCACTCGCTTGTTTCATGCCTTATTCTCCTCCCTTTTTATGCAGCTTGATTCTTGGATCCAGGAAACCATATGCAATGTCTACCAGAAACAGCATAAAGATGAGAAAGGCACTATAAAATACAGTTGTCCCCATGATGACCGGGTAGTCCCGCTGGTTGATGCTTTCTACAAAATATTTTCCCATCCCTGGTATGGCAAATATCTTCTCGATAACGAATGTACCGGTCAAAATACTTGCGAGCAATGTCCCTAATATGGTCACGACTGGCATAAGCGCGTTTTTCAATGCATGTTTAACAACGATTTTCCAAGGTGTCAGACCTTTGGCCCGGGCCATTTTGATATAATCCTGTGTCAGCACCTCAAGCATTGTTGACCGTGTCAGCCTGGCAATAATCGCCATCGGGCCGGTTGCCAGCGCAATGACTGGAAGCACCATATGGGCGGGACTTGACCATGTTGCCGGCGGAAAAAGCTGCAAGTTAACGGCTAATTGCTGGATTAACAATGTTGCCAGAACAAAGTTGGGAATCGAGATACCCAGTACAGCAAAACTCATAGCGGCGTAATCGATTAGCTTGTTATGCCGTAGAGCCGCCATAATTCCTAAGATAATACCGGAGATAACTGCGACGATAATCGTAACGATTCCTAGTTCAAAGGAAATCGGGAACCCGCGTCCAAGCAGATCGTTTACCGTTTCTGTCGGCTGCTTGATGGAAGGGCCAAAGTCAAACGTTACAATTGATTTTAAATAAAGCAAATACTGTATGTAGTATGGTTCATCGAGATTGTAATGTGCCTCGAGATTGGCCTGAACCGTCTCATTCGTACCCCGTTCTTCGTTAAAAGGTGAACCAGGAATCGACACCATTAAAATAAACGTCAATGTAACGATAATCCAAATCGTGATGACCATCATAGCAAATCGTTTTAAAATATATCTAAGCATGTCGTTCCACTCCTATGAAAAGGTTGTACGCATTGCAAGCTCCGTCATGACAAGCATCGCTTGATACGCCTCCAGAATATCCTTTGCCTGATAGGTCACAATGCTTGAATTTGGCACAGGTTCTGTTCCCGGCATAAGATTTGCCCATTCAGCCTGACCGTAATTGTTAAATTCAATTCGTAACACTGGATTCTCCGGCGGTATAAGTGGTTTAACATGATGCCGATTTTTTAATGCTACTTCTGTTTTTTCCGTAAGTAATTCTCCAGATTTTTTCGGTGTCAGACTTTTAACAGCCGAGCGAGAGATGGTTTCTTTGACAACCGCCGTTGTAACGTTTGGAATAAGTTCCTCCGCTTCCTTTGCAGCCTGGTCGTCACCCGCAACCATTAGAACAGGAACACCATAGTATCCCGCCACATATGCATTGAAACCAAGCTCACCAATCGGTATATCATTAATATAAAAGCTTCGGACTGCATGAATCATCGCATGTGCCATTACACCAAATTGTCCTGCCCGTGCATGATAACCGAGAAATATTGCTCCTCCATAGGTATTGTCAAGCCCTTGCACCATTGAAAACGGTTTCACATCTCCAGTAATTAAAAGTGCCTCTGGATGCAATTGATCGATTAAAATATTATTCATTTTCGAATGACTGTCATTGACCAAAACCGTATCACAGCCAAATTTAAAAGCTGCATCCACCACGTAATTGGTTTCTTCCGTCATTATCTTTCGCGCTCGTTCGTAATTATGTTTAGCCGAATCAACATATGTATAGTCCGGAAGTCCTGTTATCCCTTCCATGTCCACTGACATATATAATTTCATGTTGCTCCTCCCCCTTGTGGACTATTATTAATTTTTTTACAATTTTACCACAATAATAACAAATTTTAAAGGTTTAATTTAACTGCCTTCCGAAAGAAGTCTCCCTCTTCAAGCCTGTTACTGGCAACCCCTAAAGGCTAAGGGGGAGATGAATTTCGGTTTGCTTTAGTAAAATGCTTGCCAACCCCAAACGCATGATCCATAATAGGGTTAGGAGGTGCATTCATGTTACTGAATCAAAAATATGAAATTTTCCCTTCATCTGAACAAATAGAAATACTGGAGACCTGGCTTTCCTATTGTCGGCTAACATATAACTCTGCACTTCTCGACAAACAACGTAAATACAGACAATCGAAGGAATCGTATAGTCGTTTTGACATGCAAAAGCAATTGAAACAAGACAAGCAAGAATGGGAATTCCTAAAAGAAATACCATCACAAGCCTTACAAGAAGTGTTCCGCCGCCTAGACCATGCATTTACCAAATTCTTTCGAAAAGAAGCGAACTACCCCAAACTCAAAAAATACAAGGATTACAACAGCATGACCTTCCCACAATTTGGCTTCAAACCGAATACACATCATCGCTATGCAGCATCTTTTACAGAAAACGGCAAGTTACAACTATCCAAGCTCGGGCAAATTCCTATTCACTTACATCGACCAATGGGAGGCACAATCAAACAACTCCTCATCAAGCGACAAGGCAGTCGCTGGTATGCTATTTTCAGTGTCGAAGGACAAGCATATCCAGCACCAATCAATCGTGATCTTGCAGTTGGCATTGATGTAGGGATAAATAAATACGCAGTTCTGTCCGATGGAAAAAGCTATGAAAACCCTATATTTATTCGTAAAACAGAAAAGAAACGAAAAAGAGCCTAGGTAAAACTTTCTAAAATGAAACGCGGATCGGCAAATTATGTGAAACAAATGATTAAAGTCCGTTCCCTTCATGAAAAGGTAGCGAATCAGCGAAGAGATTTTTTACATAAATTAAGCTACCATTTGGCGAAAGACTATTCGATCATTGCCGTAGAGGATCTCGAAATCCGTCATATGGTAAAAAATAAACGTTTGTCAAAATCCATTTCCGATGCAGGATGGGGCATGTTTCGAAACATGCTCTCCTATAAATGTGAACGAAATGGAAGTATCTTGCTAAAAGTCGATCCAGCATTCACGTCACAGGATTGTTCTACATGCGGAACACGAGTGAAGAAATCTCTTTCTATTCGTACGCATATCTGTAAAGGATGTGGAACAATCCTGGATCGTGACCACAATGCAAGTCTTAATATATTGCGTAAAGGAATGGAACAGCTGGATCAGATGATGGCCATCGACTAAATGAGAACACGAAAAACTGTAGGGCAAGGTTGTGTCCGAACAGTCTAAACAAAGCCTGTGGAGACAATGTAAGACGTCTTAGGAATCCCCTAAGATGCAATGGTCTGTGAAACAGGAAGCCCCACCTTCAAGCATTCCGAAAGGATGATAAGGTGGGGTCATTCACGCGGATGTTCCTAGTGGTAGGTTAGTTCGATTGGGTATAGTTTTTGCGCTGGGGTTGATGTATTCGTTCTCGGGGCGATGTTTCCACGATCGCCGGGCGATATTTACGCTTTCGGGTTGATGTTTCTCTTCTCGGGACGATGTTTTCACGCTCGGGTTGATGTTTCTCTTCTTGGGTCGATGTTTCCTTCCTCGGGGCGATGTTTCTCTTTTTGAGTCGATATCCCTGCTCCTCGGGGCGATATTCCTGATCTCGAATCGGTGTCTCCGCTCCGGAGGGAACGTGTATACCAAGGCTCTATTCTTCTACACGCAAAAAGCAGGTAATGCCCTACATGGCATTACCTGCTTTAACATACAATAGTATAGAGGATGTTCAAAAAGTCACCAAATGATAAGCGGCCCCCTTGAACAAGAACGTATAGTTAAGATAACTTTGCTATGAAATTATTATTCTGGTAATCTAGTTCTGCTTCCGGTTCTTCGATTTCCGCTTTTTCATCCACACGTTCAATATTTGCCCCTAAGGCAGCTAATTTGCCAGCGAGGTTAACATAGCCGCGATCCAGATGTTTTAATTCCGTAACACGTGTATAACCTTCCGCTCTTAATCCAGCAAGAATCAACGCTGCAGCCGCACGTAAATCGGTAGCAGCTACCTCGGCACCTTGCAAATCGGCGTCACCTTCTATAATGACACTCCGGCCTTCAATCTTCATTTTAGCGTTCATACGCCGGAACTCTTCCACATGCATGAAGCGATTTTCAAATACGGTTTCTGTTATCACACTTGTACCTTGTGCGAACAGCATCAACGCCATCATTTGCGATTGCATATCAGTTGGAAATCCTGGATGTGGCAATGTTTTGATGTCTGTTGCCTTTAATTTTTTCGGGCCAATTACACGTAATCCACCGTTTTCTTCTCTAATCGTTACATTCATTTCTTCAAGCTTGGAAATAACTGAACGAAGATGTTCACTCACCGCATTTTCAATATAAATATTTCCCCCAGTAATCGCCGCAGCTACCATAAATGTACCTGCTTCGACACGGTCCGGTATAATTGCATGTTCTGTTCCGTGCAGGCTATCGACACCTTCAATTCGAATCGTTTCTGTACCAGCTCCAACAATTCGTGCGCCCATTTTATTCAAGAAATTAGCCAAATCAACAATCTCAGGCTCTTTTGCACAGTTTTCAATCACTGTTTTTCCTTCTGCCAGTGCAGCTGCCATCATAATATTCTCGGTAGCACCAACGCTTGGAACATCCAAGTAGATCTTGGCACCCTGCAGACGGCCATTAACCTTTGCTTCAACAAAGCCGTTGCCAACATGTACCTCCGCGCCCATTGCTTCGAAACCCTTTAGATGTAAATCAATTGGCCTGGAGCCAATGGCACAGCCACCAGGCATTGCAACTTTGCCATGACCATAGCGCGCCAAAAGAGGCCCCAACACTAATACGGACGCACGCATTTTACGTACGTATTCAAAAGGGGCTTCCGTTGTTAACGGTTTTGACGCATCAATTGTAATGGTATTATTTTCAAAGTGTACATCTGCATTCATATTACGAATAACTTCATTAATTGTATATACATCAGCTAAAACCGGAACATCATGTAAAACACTTTTTCCTTTGCTTGCGATAATACTTGCAGCGATTACAGGCAGCACTGCATTCTTAGCACCTTCAACCTTAACGGCGCCGTTTAATTGTCTCCCGCCGCGAACGATGATCTTTTCCATGTTTCAATCTCCTTCAGTTGCAATTTCCCTATATTAATATTCAGTTATCAAGATAGGTGTTCCTATCGTGAATGTTGTATCGCCGTTTTCATTTTCATTCATTGCCAATTGAATATTCATTGTTTTGTCCATTATGGAGATCTCTTGATTCCATAATGGTGTATACCCATAAATAATTTTTCCAACCGTTGAATGGTTAATGTTGTCTGTTTGTGTCAAAATTTGTTTTACCTTTAATTCGTTCATAAACGCTTTTAAAAAATCATCACTGCTAATTGTACCATTACTTTCAGTCGTCAGACAAGCAAATTCTTTTGCCTGTTTTGTGAACAAAGATTCAGGCAATGCATTTATTGTCGAATAATAAGCCTGCTTGATTGATTGGTCCCAGTAATCACCACGAATAACCGCAATAACCTCCGCTTTATAATTGGCGTTTTTAGGAACGATGACCTTAAATGATTCGACAACGCTTTTCTGTTTTTGAGCGTCACTAAATGAATATTTTATAACGTTCTCATCATTTGTAGTAGAGGCTAAATAACTATTTTTTAATTGCTGTACCAACTTATCTGCTTTTGCTCGGGTGACCTGTTCTTTAATCGTTACTTGCCAATCTTCAACGGCTAAATTATTCTCCAAAACAACTGATGCTAAATCGACTATTTCATCGTCCGCAGTAGTGGTATATCCAAAAACGGTTTTCGTTAATAATGCAAGCAGCAATAAAAGAAAAAGACCTGTTTTTTTCATCATAATTCCCCCTGTTCGGTTCTATAACCAGTATGAACAGGGGGATAAAAATTAATACCGTACAAATATCGACATGATTACTAGAGTAATAGGGTAGATTCCATCTAATATAGTTTACAGGTTTCAAGGGGGTACCAGCACCAAAACCGCCGCAACCCAATAAATAAACGCTTGAGCGTCTTTTTAAATTTCAGAAGCCAGAGGTTAGATTGGAAGAAATCGGCTAGGTAGCCGATTTCAATATCTTTCCTACCTGCCGATCTTTATTTTTCCTATCCGTTAAAAAAGAAAAATAAGATCCCGTGACCATTGAAGGAATTCAAGGAAGAACCTGCTGACACCTGAACCAATTACAATGGTAATAAATAGCAAGAGAATTCGTGCCTCTGTTATACGCCCTTTTTGAATAAGCGGATCAACATTAATCGTTTGTACAACCTTCCAGGTAATAAATATGAAGATTAAATGCGATATCATACTTACGATTGCAAGTTGTCCAATTGAAAACATTTCGTTCACACCTTATTATGTAATTCATCGTGCTTTACTATTGTAACTTTGCCATGTATACAGACAAATGTCAATTGATTACTCGTGCATTTCATTCCCAGCAAAAAAAGTCGAATACTGTTACGATGTGGGAAATTATTATGCTGGCGTCAACTACATTTCCCGGGAAATATCGACGTTATTTTTAAAGGTGTTTTGTTTCATTTCGTATGGCTTATTTCACAGCAAAAATCTCCCACCAGTAGTGAGAGACTTTTCTTGTTAGGCTTTACTTATAAATCTATCGAGCAATATCCAATCGGTTTAATGCTCGTTTGAGTGCTAATTCTGCCCTTTGGAAGTCGATTTCATCCTGTTTAGACTGGAGGCGTTGTTCTGCGCGTTTTTTAGCTCGCTCAGCGCGGTCAACATTGATATCGGAAGGTCGCTCGGCAGATTGGGCAAGAATTGTTACCTTATCCGGCCGCACCTCCAAAAATCCGCCGTTAACAGCTAATCGTTCCATATCATTACCGCGTTTTAATCGTACTGCACTAATTGTTAATGGAGCGACTAATGGAATGTGACCTGGTAAAATACCAAGTTCCCCATTTTCAGCTTTACAGCTAACCATATCATAACTATCTTCCAAAATTGGACCATCAGGAGTAACAACACTCACCGTTAGTGTTTTCAATGTAACCCCTCCTTGTGACCTAATGAGCAGCACTGGTTATTTCTTATATATCGTTACAACACAGCTGCTGCTTTAATAAGTCCGCAATATTATTCCATTTCCTTCGCTTTTTCAATAACTTCCTCTATTCGTCCAACCAATCGGAAAGCATCCTCTGGCAGGTCATCATATTTACCATCTAAAATTTCCCTGAAGCCACTAACAGTTTCGCTAACTGGAACATATGAACCCGGTTGTCCGGTAAACTGTTCAGCAACGTGGAAGTTTTGCGATAAGAAAAATTGAATTCGACGTGCACGTGCCACTGTTAATTTATCTTCATCGGAAAGTTCATCCATACCAAGTATTGCAATGATATCTTGCAATTCTTTATAGCGCTGCAGTGTTTGTTGTACTTCACGTGCTACTTTATAATGCTCTTCGCCGACAATCTCTGGATCCAATGCACGTGATGTTGATGCTAATGGATCCACCGCCGGATAAATACCTTGCTCAGACAGACCACGGTCAAGGTTTGTCGTCGCATCAAGGTGAGCGAATGTTGTTGCAGGCGCCGGGTCCGTATAGTCATCGGCAGGTACATAAATTGCCTGAATGGACGTTACAGATCCTTTATTCGTTGATGTAATCCGCTCCTGCAATTGTCCCATTTCGGTTGCAAGTGTCGGCTGATAACCAACGGCAGAAGGCATACGGCCAAGTAAAGCGGAAACCTCTGAACCTGCTTGTGTGAAACGGAAAATGTTATCAATAAATAACAATACGTCCTGCCCTTGTTCATCACGGAAATATTCAGCCATTGTCAAACCAGTTAATGCCACACGCATCCGTGCCCCTGGCGGCTCGTTCATTTGCCCGAATACCATTGCTGTTTTGGCGATAACGCCTGAGTCTTTCATTTCATAGTAAAGGTCGTTCCCTTCCCGAGTACGCTCTCCAACACCAGCGAACACGGAAATACCACCATGTTCCTGGGCAATGTTATTAATTAATTCCTGGATTAAAACTGTTTTTCCTACACCAGCTCCACCAAACAAGCCGATTTTACCACCCTTAATATACGGGGCAAGCAGGTCAACAACCTTAATACCGGTTTCCAATATTTCCGTTTCCGTCGCAAGATCTTCAAACTTTGGTGATTCGCGGTGAATAGGATCCCTGCGCACCCCTTTATCTAACGGCTCATCAAGGTCAATCTTATCACCTAAAACGTTAAATACACGGCCTAATGTATCATCGCCAACTGGTACTGATATCGGGCCGTCTAAATCTTCAACTTCCATGCCGCGCATGACACCATCTGTTGACGACATGGCAATTGTACGTACGGAATTGTCGCCAAGATGAAGTGCTACTTCCAATGTCAGATCGATACTTACATGTGTGTCATCGTCTGCAGTGAAACCGACATGTAATGCATTATAAATGTCAGGGAGCTGGCCATCATCAAATTTCACATCGACAACAGGTCCCATGACTTGTGTAACGTAACCTTTCGTCATCAATTTCCCTCCTAACTTTCTTTCAATCGGCAAGGCTATTCCAAAGCAGCTGCTCCACCAACAATTTCGGTAATTTCCTGTGTGATCGCTGCTTGGCGCGCACGGTTATATGTTAATGATAAATCATCAATAATATCTGTAGCGTTGTCTGTAGCATTACGCATTGCATTCATCCGTGCCGCATGTTCACTTGCTTTCCCATCAAGTAATGCACCATAAATCAAACTTTCCGCATACTGTGGTAAAAGCACATTCAAAATTTCCTCTTCACCTGGTTCGTACTCATATTGGCTCAAAGAAGCTGAACCCAATCCTGTTTGTAAGTCTGTAAGTGGTAATAGCTTTTTCGTCGTTACCTCTTGAGAGATTCTGCTTACAAAATGGTTATAAAAAATAGTCAATTCATCAATTTCTTCGTCACTATACATTTGAACTGTTTCTTTAGCCAATTCACTTATATCAGCAAAATTCGGCTGATCTGCAAGTCCAAGAATACTTTTTGCTACCGGTAGATTGCGGCTTCTACAAAATTCATAGCCTACACGGCCAACAGCAATAACCAAATAATCATCCTTTGAACGATGGCGTTTTTCGATTGTTTGATGTAAATTTCGCAATACGTTACTGTTGTATGCACCGGCCAAACCGCGATCTGACGTAATAATGAGATAACCTGTCTTTTTTACTTCACGGGATTGTAACATCGGATGATCAACGCTCGTATTGTTTGCGGCAATACTTGCTACAACCTCTTGCATTTTCTCACTATACGGGACAAAAGATCTTGCATTTTGTTCTGCACGTGTCAATTTGGAAGCAGAAACCATTTCCATTGCCCCAGTGATTTTTTTCATGCTTTTTGTTGAATCAATCCGATGTTTAATATCTCTGAGTGATGCCAAGCTTGTCACCGTCCTTTCTTAGCAGAGACCAGAAGTTGGATGTCAGATGTAGGCAAAACATACTTATTGACATGTTACTCTGTTCTCTAAAAATTCTATTTATCACTAGGCAAGAATGTTTTCTTAAAGGACTCAATTGCTTCATTCATATCTTCAGCTTCCTGAAGTTGACCAGTATTGCGGATAGCTGCTAACAATTCTTTGCGGTTTTCATCCATCCATAGGTGGAATTCTTCCTCAAAGCGGGTAACATCTTCAACTGGAACATCATCCAGGAATCCTTTTGTCAATGCATAAATAATCATAACCTGCTTTTCAGCAGCCAAAGGTTTATGCAATCCTTGTTTCAAAACCTCAACTGTTCGTGCACCACGATCCAGTTTTGCCTTCGTTGCTTTATCCAAATCAGAACCAAACTGTGCAAATGATTCTAATTCACGGAAAGAAGCAAGGTCAAGCCTTAGTGTACCAGCAACTTTCCTCATTGCCTTAATTTGTGCGGAACCACCAACACGTGATACGGAAAGTCCAGGGTTGATTGCTGGTCGTACACCCGAGAAAAATAAATCCGACTGCAAGAAAATTTGTCCATCTGTGATGGAGATAACGTTTGTTGGAATATAAGCGGCAATATCACCTGCTTGCGTTTCAACAAATGGCAATGCCGTTAAGGAACCGCCACCTAAGTCATCATTCAATTTTGCTGCACGTTCAAGTAGACGTGAGTGTAAATAGAATACATCCCCAGGAAACGCTTCACGGCCTGGTGGACGACGTAATAGTAAAGAAAGTTCACGATAAGCAGCTGCCTGTTTCGATAAGTCATCATAAACAACCAAGACATGCTTGCCGTTGTACATGAATTCTTCACCCATTGATACACCTGCATATGGTGCAAGGTACAATAATGGCGCAGGATCTGATGCACCAGCAGATACAACGATTGTATAATCAAGCGCACCGTAACGACGAAAAGTTTCTACCGTTCCACGTACAGTCGATTCTTTTTGTCCGATTGCCACATAAATACAGATCATATCTTGATCTTTTTGATTAATGATCGTATCTACGGCAACCGTTGTTTTACCAGTTTGACGGTCACCAATGATCAATTCACGCTGTCCGCGTCCAATCGGTACAAGTGCATCAATTGCTTTAATCCCTGTTTGTAATGGTTCATCAACAGATTTACGTGCCATAACACCAGGTGCAGGGGATTCAATTGGACGAGTTTTTGCTGTTTCAACCGGACCTTTCCCATCAATCGGCTGACCAAGCGGATTCACCACACGTCCAAGTAATTCCTCTCCAACTGGTACTTGCATAATTCTGCCTGTACGGCGAACTTCATCACCTTCATTAATATCTGTATACGGTCCAAGGATAACAATACCAACGTTTGCTTCTTCAAGGTTTTGTGCTAACCCCATTACACCGTTAGAAAATTCAATTAGCTCATTGGCCATGCAATTGTCAAGACCGTGAGCACGTGCGATCCCGTCACCAACCTCAATTACTGTACCGACATCACTTACTTCAATTTGTGCGTCAAAGTCCTCAATCTGCTCCTTGATAAGCGCACTGATTTCTTCCGCCTTAATGCTCATACCATTTCACCCCTATCATCATTAGTTTGCTCCTGCAATATTCCGTTCGATTCGTTTCAATTTTGCATGAAGCGAACCATCATAGATCGTATTGCCTATCTGAAGTTTCACACCGCCGATTATCGACGGATCAATTTTGTTTTCAAGTTTAATTTCTTTTTTACCCAATCGCTTGGCAAATACGGCTGCAAGCTCTTTTATTTCAGCATCAGATAACTCCTGAACAGAATATACCGTTGCTTCTGCAATTCCCTGTGCATCGTAGACCATTTGTCTAAACTGATCAATAACGAACGGGATGATCTCAACACGATGACGTTCTACAAGCAATTTTAATGTATTGACGACATCGGTTGACATACCTTGAAACACTTCATCCAGGAATTGTTTCTTTTTCTCATTATTGACACGAGGATGCTTGAGGAATGTGTAAAGTCGCTTATTATCTTGAAAAATTTCTTTCACAACACGAAATTCCTCAACCATTTCTTCATGTGCTTGTTTTTCAGTACCGAGCTGAAAGAGAGCATCTGCATAACGTTTAGCAACTACTGCTTCACTCATTGCTCTTCTCCTACCTCTTTAATGTAGTCATTGATCAATTTTTCCTGATCTTGTGCACTTATTTCTTTCTCAATTACTTTACTTGCAATAAGAACTGATAATGAAGCCACTTTATCCTGAAGTGCCTGGATTGCCTTTTCCTTCTCATTTTGAATTTCTTCTTGCGCAGCACGTTTGATACGCTCTGCTTCTTTTCGAGCTGAATCAACAATCTCCTGTTCTTGCCTTGCTCCAACATTTCTTGCATCTTCAATAATTTTTTGTGCTTCCTGTTTCGTTTGTTTTAATTGGACTGTCGCCTCTTCTTGCGCACGTTCAGCCTCAGCACGGCTTTTTTCAGCAGCCTCGATTTCTGATGCAACATATTCTTCACGCTTCTGCATCATGGACATTAATGGTCCCCAGGCAAATTTACGTATTAATACGAGTAGAACGATAAAGAAGAATAGTTGGGCTAACATGTCCCCGACTTGGAGACTGCCAACTGATGCATTGATAATAGAAAACCCAGTAAATACTTGCACAGAATTCACTCCTTTCCCATCTAATCAGGCAGGAATTTCTTTTATTTAACATTCGTTCTTAGCTTATTTCCAGTAAAAACAACGGCGAAGGATCTTGTGGAAGACAAACTTCGCCATTTCATTATTTGTTTATTTATCTACCCATTACCATTAGTGCGATAACTACGGCGATAATCGGCATCGCCTCAACCAGACCAATACCAATGTACATTGTTGTTTGCAGTTGACCTCTTAGTTCAGGTTGACGGGCAATCCCTTCAACTGTACGACTTACAATCAAACCGTTACCTACACCGGCACCTAATGCACCTAAACCTACTGCAATTGCAGCTGCTAAAGCTCCCATAATATAAATCCTCCTCAAAGTAATTAGATATGTTTTTTAATCATTTCCTGTTTTAACAGGTAAACTGTCAAAACCGGTTAATTAACAATATGAAATCATGCTTAATGATCATTGCTCACTTTATGCGACATGTAAACCATCGCTAACGTTGTGAAAATAAACGCCTGAATCCCGCCAATAAAAATACTGAATCCTTGCCATGCCAGCATTGGAATTGCTCCTCCTAAGAAGCCAAGCACGCTCGACGATGTTAATCCTGCCAATAGCCCTAAAAGGACTTCACCTGCATAGATATTTCCGAACAGACGAAGACCCAGTGTCATCGTATTCGCAAATTCTTCAACTAGTTTAATTGGTAAAAAAGCCGGGAATGGTTTTAAGAAGTCTTTCCCATATTCTTTTGCACCACGCATCTTAATCCCATAAAAATGCGTCAACAGAATAACCATAGTCGATAATGTTAACGTGATACCCGGGTCGGATGTTGGTGATTTCCACCATAGTTCATGGCCAAATGTTGCCATCGTGATAACACCTAATAGATTACTGACAAAGATATAAGTGATTAGTGTCAGTGCTAACGGTAAAAATATTTTCCCCGTCTTCCAATCCATTGCCCCATTGATAATTCCCTTTACAAAGTCAAGGGCCCATTCCATAAAGTTCTGTGCACCAGTAGGTTTCATCTGGAGCTTTCGTACACCTAAAACACAAAGGATGAACACAATTAATGAGGCAACTGCCATCATTACCACATTCGATAAATTAAAATCAAGCCATGGTATTCCAAATACGTCTTCCACTATTGGTGCTTCATGATCCATTTTATTCACCCCGCTTCCATGCACTAATCCCTAATTTTAAAGATAACTAAATCTATCATAATGACAAGGTAGGATGTCATTATTCCAATTAAAACAGCAATAATGTGAAAATAGTTCTCAAATTGAAGCGCGATTATAATTGCCAATGCGGCTGCGGCAAATCGCGAAATAGTGCCAAGTCCCTTTGTCGATTGCTTTTTTTCTACGGCTTCTGCAAAGTCATTAATCTTCCTTTGCAAAAGGTATAAATTATAGAAACTGGCGATACTTCCTAAAAGAAGTCCAAGGAATATTTGTGGATATGGTGTAAATCCGGCTCCAAGCACCCAAATAGCGAGAAGGTAGAACATCATTTTGCGTTCTCTTGCTATCATATTTTGATATTGCGACATGGTTTACTCTTCTCCTGTAAATATTCACGCTCGTTAAAGCGCATGCTTCATAAGCGACTTTTATGTTTTTCAGTCGATGTTTTTTGCAATAATGAAACATATGATTTCTAGTATTTCGCTTTAACGCCCTTATGCTCCAGGTAGCCGTATGTTTTGTCAGTCCAACATTCTTTTCGCCAGTCGTCCAAGTTGACAAGAAGTGAGAAAAATCACTGACTTTACAGATAAGTTTCCTCATACTGTTATAATCGTGCATATTAAAAACAGGAATCTCGGGTTCGGATGACCTTCTGTTAACACATAAGAAAAATTCGACATCATTTTCCTATTCCTAACGGCTCTTTCGATTACGCACAATTATCACAATATAGTGAAAACCCTACCATCCCATACTAGGATAGTGTACAATAGCCATACTCTGTTGTCAATTGGTTTGTGATATAAAATACAAATTGGCAATTAGCCCATTTTTTCCAGGAGTAAGGTGGCTGAATTTCACCCTAGCCATTCGTACTCTAACTACACTTTTCTGATTTTGCAGGTTGTAATGTTAGCATCCACTCTTCCATTATAAAGGAAAATATTTGCCTATATCATGACATTTTTGTGAACGAAATAGTGACTAGAATCGGAGGGGGAAATTGACATTTCATGCTGCAAAATTAATTCAATGTGAAGCTATTTTTGTATCTGCCATTGTCCCCCTCAATTACCAGTCAGCTGCGTTCTTCAGTTATTTCTATCTCCGTTTCATAGCTTTCATATTCGCCATTTTCCAGTTGAACGGTGATCAGTGCTTTATAAACTCCTGGTTCACCTAGGTCACGTTTGTCGATTTCGCCCTCGTTCATCCCTATTTTTGGGTCATCAATCGTTACAAATGGTCGTTCATATAATAATGTAGCAGAATTGTATAAATTGACTGTAACACTTTTGACCGGGTCGGTTACATACAACTGATACATGTAACTGTCATCTGAAAAGGGTTTTAATGAAAAATCAAATCCCATTGCTTTTGGATAATCTGCCGTTTGATTCACAAACAAATATGGCAGATGATATTTTTTCTTTTCCTGGTTTAATGTCAGCCAGCCTTGATAGATCCCTTCCTCCAGCTGTTGGCTGACAACATCCAACTTAACTTGAACGGTTTTTCGTTCATGTGCGTTAACCGTAAAGTTTTTAGGTAATTGAAAGTGCTGGCCTTTTTTCATGCTTGGGATGTCAAACGAATAGCTTTGATCCTGCGCTGTTGTATTTTCAATTACCAGGTCGACCGTTTTACTTTTTTTGTATCCGGTTATTTTACCGAATGATAGTAAAGGATCATAAATAATGGTGTCTGTGTTAATGGCCAGTTTTGGCCTGATTTGTCCCATTCCCTGGACAATTGGATCATACAATTGTCCTTGTTTTCCCAGCGGCAGTGCCGTCGTTTTTAACGCACCTTCCATTTGTTCTACTGACCAATCAGGGTGTGCCTGCTTCAATAAAGCCATCGCGCCTGTGACATGTGGGGCTGCCATACTTGTCCCTTGCAATTCACGATAACCACCAGGAACCGTACTTAAAATTTTTGCTCCGGGCGCGATAACCTCTGGCTTGATATCCCAATCAACGGTAACCGGACCACGCGAACTGAAATCGGCAATATTCTTCTTTGTTTGTTTATAGGTTGTCTCGAGATAAACAGCGTCCTTTTGCGATTTGTTGACTAGCCACTCTCCCGCTTGCTTCGTAGTGGCTGCAACCGGAATGGTTAGCGGATCCTTTTCATTTTCGACAGATCCTTGTAAAGCACCTTGCTCATTATTATAAATAACTACTGCTTCAGCGCCTGCCTCTTCCGCCATCTTTGCCTTTTCGTAAAAAGGAATTTTCCCACGTTCCATGAGCACTATTTTTCCCCGGACATTTGTTGGTTTGCCTGTTGTATGTACAACTTGATAATCTTTATCCAGATCCCACGCTTGTGAACCGGCCATTGGAGTAATCGCTATCGTTTTATCATTAGTAGGTTCATAAAGAAATGGCACCGCTTGTGGCATGGTCAATGCACCAACAGCCAACGCTTTTGATGCAGTCGCTGGTGATCCAACCGTCCAATTCTCCGGACCACTGTTTCCATTAGCCGTAACAACCGCAACACCAAGGTCAACTGCACGATTTACGGCAATACTTGTCGGATAATCCGGACCATTAACAGCGTTTCCTAATGACAGATTAATCATATCGACGCCATCTTTTACCGCTTGTTCCAGTGCGGCAATCACCTGTACTGATGTCCCCTGTCCGCCTGGACCTAATGCCCGGTATGCATAAATTTCGGCATCAGGAGCAACTCCCTTAAGTTTTCCGTCTGCGGCAATAATCCCGGCAACATGGGTCCCATGGAGGGTCGGTATCCCCTGCGAGGCAACCGTTTCCATTGGGTCATCGTCAAGATCAACGAGGTCATAACCTTGTGTATAGTTTTTTGCCAGATCCGGGTGGTTGTAATCAATCCCCGTATCGACAACACCAACCTTAACCCCTTTTCCCGTGTAGGAAGTATTATTGACTGCCTCAGGAACAACAGCGTTAGACTTATTTTTGTTTAATGAATGAGCTTTTCTGTTGTTTTCAACTTCTATTTGAATGTCTTCTATTGGTGGAGGGCCAACGGAATTTGCCTCATACGTTGTGACAGGATGGACTGCTTTAATAAATTCAAGCGACTCCATTTTGGCGAGCTTTTTCGGATCGCCCTGTAGTGCTAGACCGTGGAAAAGTTTGTCATATGTAGCAACAACATCAATAGAAGGGTAGTATGTCTCAATGTACTTTTGATGTTCTCCCGGCTCCCCATCTACTTCAATAATGACGGATACAGTATCATCGTCTTCTTCTGTATTAGCTAACGTGGTTGTATGAAGTAGTGCCAGGAGCATTGTTACCATTATACTTACCATGAAACATCGCCGCATGCTGAAGTCCCCCCTTTTCCCTTTATTTTTTGGAAAAAGATGAAAATCATGCATGTATAGGCAGGGAATTTTTCTACGTGACAGGAGTGAGATTATTTTGAGCGTGTATATGGTTGGTTTTTTGTTGATGTTACTGATCTTGTGTTGATGTTCTCGCGTTCCGGACGATGTTTACCGCGATCCGGACGATGTTCCCGGGATCCGGACGATGTTTCCTCGCTCCGGGCGATGTTCCCGCACTCCGGCTGATGTTTTCACGCTCCGGACGATGTTTCCCCGCTCCGGGCGATGTTTTCACGCTCCGGACGATGTTCCCGGGATCCGGACGATGTTTCCTCGCTCCGGGCGATGTTCCCGCACTCCGGCTGATGTTTTCACGCTCCGGACGATGTTTCCCCGCTCCGGGCGATGTTTTCACGCTCCGGGCGATGTTCCCGGGATCCGGACGATGTTTCCTCGCTCCGGGCGATGTTCCCGCACTCCGGCTGATGTTTTCACGCTCCGGACGATGTTTCCCCGCTCCGGGTGATGTTTCCGAGTTCCGGACGATGTTTTCACGCTCCGGACGATGTTCTCGCGCTCCGGACGATGTTTCCTCGCCACCGGTTATCCCCCTAAACGTTCTTAAGTCCTAAGATCGATAATTTTAAAAAGGATTCAGTCTGCCCACTGAATCCTTTTTTATTTAAAATACTTCGCAATTGCATCAGCAATTTTTTCGGATGCGTGACCGTCTCCATATGGATTGGCAGCCTTAGCCATTCGTTCATGTGCTTCGTTGTCCGACAGCAGTTCATCTGCTAACGTAAAAATTGTATCCTCATCCGTACCAGCTAATTTCAATGTCCCGGCTTCGATTCCTTCAGGGCGTTCGGTAGTGTCACGTAATACCAGTACCGGAACACCGAGTGAAGGAGCTTCCTCTTGTATCCCGCCAGAATCTGTCAAAATTAAATGGGCGCGGGCAGCAAAGTTATGGAAATCCACGACACTGAGTGGTGCAATAAGTTTAATTCGATCATGGTTTCCTAAAATTTTGTTTGCTGTTTGCTGTACGACCGGGTTTAAATGTACCGGATAAATGACTTGTACATCATCATGTGTTTCAACTATCCGTCTGATCGCCCGAAACATTTGCTGCATATTTTCCCCTAGATTCTCCCGGCGGTGTGCGGTCATCAGCACTAGCCGCTGATCACCCAGCTCATCAAGTATCGGGCTTGTATATGCATCTTGGACCGTTGTTTTTAAAGCATCAATTGCCGTATTTCCCGTTACGAAAACCCGATTGGCTGGTTTATTTTCCTGCAAAAGGTTTTGCTTTGACTTTTCCGTTGGCGCAAAATGCAGATCTGCCATAACACCTGTTAGCTGGCGATTCATTTCTTCCGGATATGGTGAGTATTTATTCCATGTTCGAAGTCCTGCCTCCACATGACCAACCGCTATTTTGTTGTAATAAGCTGCAAGTGAAGCAACGAATGTTGTACTGGTATCCCCGTGGACCAATACAATATCCGGCTTGGTTTCTTTCATCACTTTATCCAAGCCTTCTAATGCTCGTGTTGCAATTTGCGCTAGTGTTTGCTTTTGCTTCATAATGTTCAGGTCAAAATCAGGTGTAATCCCGAAAATGGCAAGCACCTGATCAAGCATTTCCCGGTGCTGTGCGGTCACTGTTACAAGAGATGCAAATTCACCTTCCCGTTTTTGTAATTCCAGCACAAGCGGTGCCATTTTGATCGCTTCCGGCCTTGTCCCGAAAATCGTCATTACTTTAGTGTGCTTTGTCATTTCTCGTCACTCCACTTAGCATTTTTAACCTATTTTGTCCCGTAAAGCCGATCACCAGCGTCGCCGAGGCCTGGAACAATATAACCATGGTCGTCCAATTTTTCATCCAAAGCTGCCAGATAAATATCAACATCCGGATGTTCTTCCTGTATTTTTTTGACGCCTTCTGGTGCAGCAATCAGGCACATTAAGCGGATTTGCTTAGCTCCGCGTTTTTTTAGTGAAGCGATTGCGTCGTTTGCCGAACCGCCTGTAGCAAGCATTGGATCAATCACGATCAGCTCACGTTCAGAAATATCTGATGGTAATTTAATATAGTATTCGACCGGTTGTAGTGTTTCGGGATCGCGATATAGGCCTACATGACCAACGCGGGCAGCCGGGATTAGCCTTAACATACCATCTACCATACCAAGACCTGCACGCAAAATCGGGATCAGACCAATCTTTTTCCCCGCCAATACCTTTGTTTTAGCAGTGGTAACAGGAGTGTTCGTGTCAATCTCCTTTAGTGGAAGATCACGGGTAATTTCAAATGCCATCAACATAGCTACTTCATCGACAAGTTCGCGGAATTCCTTTGTTCCTGTGTCATTATCCCTTATGTACGTTAATTTATGCTGAATTAACGGATGATCCAGTACGTGTACATTTCCCATAATGCTGATCACTCCTCTTTATTAGTTGCATCCTTCAAATTGTACTGAAAAAATGGTAACGTTTCAAGCGCTGATATAAATGATTCCGCCTTTAAATGCGTTCAAAAAGTTGGTGAGGTTGGGGCGGCGGTGCAGTTAAATTCCTGATCATGCTTTCCTCGTTTACACTGGTATTCCGGAGCTTATACCCGTTTAGCAATAATAACAGCAACTTTGCAGTTTATTCAGCAATTTGCTGTTTTTAAACAGGTACTTCTGATACCGTAAAAATCCATGCAAAAAGACGCTCCATAAAAGGAACGTCGATATCGTTATGCATATAGCGGAAATTTATCCGTTAATACTTTTACACGATTTGCTGCATTTTTTAATTTTGCTTCGTCTTCATGATTTTTTAATGTAAGGGAAATAATCGCGGCAATTTCCTTCATTTCAGCTTCAGCAAAACCACGTGTCGTTACGGCTGCTGTACCGATACGAACACCACTAGTTACGAATGGGCTTTCTGTGTCAAACGGAATCGTATTTTTATTCGTTGTAATACCAATATCATCCAGTACCTTCTCGGCTACCTTCCCAGTAAGGTTGAGCGGTGTAACATCTAATAGCAGCAAATGATTATCAGTACCGCCAGAGACAATACGGATTCCTTCATTCCTCAACTCTTCACCCAACGTTTTAGCATTTTTAATGATTTGGTTGGCATATGCTTTGAAATCATCAGATAGCGCTTCTTTAAATGACGCTGCTTTTGCGGCAATAATGTGCATCAATGGGCCGCCTTGCATACCAGGGAAAACAGATTTATCAATTTTCTTCGCGAATTCCTCTTTACATAAAATCATGCCGCCACGTGGTCCTCTTAGTGTTTTATGTGTCGTCGTTGTAACAAAATCGGCATACGGCACTGGATTTGGGTGTAAACCGGCAGCGACCAAACCGGCAATATGTGCCATATCCACCATTAAGTATGCACCGACCTGATCGGCAATTTCACGGAACCTGGCAAAATCAAGTGTCCGGGAATACGCACTGGCACCAGCAACAATAAGTTTCGGCTGAACCTCCTTTGCTTTTTCCAAAACCGCATCATAATCAAGCTGTTCCGTTTCCTTGTCAACACCATAATCAACAAAATGATAAAGTTTACCGCTAAAATTCACCGGACTCCCATGTGTTAAGTGGCCACCATGGTTTAAGTTCATCCCTAAAACCGTGTCACCTGTCTCTAAAGCGGTAAAATATACAGCCATATTAGCTTGTGCCCCGGAGTGTGGCTGAACATTAACATGATCAGCACCAAATAACTCCTTTGCACGATCACGGGCCAAATTCTCTACAACATCAACAAACTCACAGCCACCGTAATAGCGTTTACCTGGATATCCCTCGGCATATTTATTCGTTAACACGGAACCCATCGCCTCCATAACTGCTTCAGACACAAAATTTTCCGATGCGATCAGCTCAATTTTTTGCTGTTGACGCTGCTTTTCATTTTGCATTGCCTCGTACAGTTCCTGATCTGCTTGCTTTAGTTTTGTTGCTGACTTTGTTGCTGTCTCCATGTGTAAACCCTCCTATATATTTTTTTGGTACTGGTGTTTCCAGTCCCTACTTACAACTATTATTAACTGCTGTTTCTTTATAGTTGGCGCGCTCCCCGCCGATTAATTTCGGCCGGGTCCGTGCTGTGCTAAGCCGGGCATTGCCGATCTGGCGCTTTGCAAAACGTAATGGAACAGCAACACGTTTCAGATGCATGCCAATCATTGTTTCACCAATATCCATTCCCGCGTTTGCCTGGAGTTTTTCGACAACGACAGGATTATCCATCTGTTTATAAGCATATGAAGCCATTGAACCTCCTGCTGTTAGCACCGGAACTACCGATACTTCCTCAAGCTGATGTGCCAGCATGGTGGCTTTTTCTACGACAAGTGCCCTGTTCAAATGCTCACAGCATTGAAAAGCTAGCTTAATTTTTAATTGCTGCTGGAAATGTGCCAGTTTTTCGAAAATAATTGCTGCGATATCTTCACTTCCGGCAGTACCAATATGCTTGCCGATCACTTCACTTGTCGAGCAGCCGACGACAAACAAATCACCATCATGTATATACCCGCTGTTTATCCATTCCTGGAGGGCAGACTCCATATCATGTTGCACCTGTTGATGTAACTCCATTATCCACTTCACCTGCCTTATTTAACGTGACGAGACATTGGGGGATTCACTTCAGGTCGCCGTTATCCCAATTTTAAATGTAGCTGCCATCTTACATCAAGTTATCTCCCTTTCATTATCAGGCAGCCGGTCACAAATCCCCATCCATCACCTATTTAACCTTCATACGTTGTAATTTTTCCAATCCGGTTTGCGTGGCGGCCACCGTCAAATTCGGTTTCAAGCCAAGTTTTAGCAATTTCCCGGGCAAGCCCTGATCCAATGACGCGTTCTCCCATGGCCAATACATTCGAATCATTATGCTGTCTGGTTAATTTTGCACTGTAAACATCATGTACCAGCGCACAGCGAATGCCTTTCACTTTATTTGCAGCAATCGACATGCCAATGCCGGTTCCACAAATAAAAATACCGCGATCAAACTCCCCCTTCGCTACACGTTCCGCTGCAGGAAGTGCATAATCTGGATAGTCAACCGAGCCTTGACAATCACAGCCGGTATCTTCGTATTCTATCCCTGCTTCATCCAGAAGTGCTTTCACCTCATTGCGGATCGTCATCCCCGCATGGTCAGCAGTTAAAATTACTTTCATTGCTATCGCTCCTTGTCTTTGTTGTATAGTTTTACGAAACCTTAAACTGCCGGATTTGCTCATTTAAGGTTTGAGCCTGTTTTTCTAATGAAGATGCCATATTATCAACGTCCTCAATAATACTTGCCTGTTCCTGAATCGACGCATTCACTTCCTCCGTTCCTGCCGATGTTTCCTGGGCGATTGCCGCGACCTCCTGTGATTGTACACTAGTAGCTTGAATCGATTCCAACTGCTTGTTGACAACTGTTGCAATCGCAGCAATTTCCGAAGCTACATCATTAACAGAGCTGGCCATTTGTTCAATGGCCTGATTTGTCTCTACCCCTTTTTTTGTTTCCTCTTTTACATATACGACATTGTCATTAATTTTCTTAGCGACTATCGCAACATCATCCTGGATGGCGGTAATTAAATCAGAAATACGTTTAACGGCATTTGCACTTTGATCAGCCAATTTACGTATTTCTTCAGCTACCACTGCAAACCCCTTGCCATGTTCGCCGGCATGAGCAGCTTCAATGGATGCATTTAATGCCAGAAGATTCGTTTGCTCGGAAATTTCCCCAACCATGGAAATAATGGTTTCCACCTGCAGCGCATTTTCCTTTAAATGCTCGACATCTTGCAAGGATTTTTCCTGGCTGCCGGCCACCTCCTGAATACCCGTCACTAATTGATTTACCACCAGTTTGCTCTTGTTTAACGTTCCCAGCATTGTATTGGATTTATCCTTTGACCGGCTAGCTTTGCTTTGTACTTCCTCCGCCAGTTCCGTTGCCACTTCAACTGATAGCACCGTTTGCTGAATGGCATCTGATGAGCTTTCCGCGCCTTTGGAAATTTCATCAATGGAGGCCCCAATTAGTTGTGAATGCTGGGCAGCTTCATTCGAGGCATCCTTCAACTGACGAACCGATTGATTCGTATTTTCAAAGTGCTTCTCTATATTATGCACCATATTGGTTAAATTTTTAAGCATTGTATTAAAGGAAATGGTAAGCCCGCGAATTTCGTCGTCAGATCTGGAAACGTCAATAGACTGATTCAGATCACCATCTGCAGCACGAGAGGCGGCACCCTCCAGTTTCTCCAGTGGTCTTGTCACAAACCTTGCAGCAAAATAGGCTAATATACCGGACCAAAAAATCCCCATTAGTAACGTCATGATGATGAAGCCCTGCTGTGAAATTGCCCAAAACTGGTGAACAGCATCATAGACAATGTAAATAAATAACGCTGTAAATGAATACGTAATAATAGCTAGAATTGTTGTTAACAGCACAAATTTAAGTCGTAAGCTAAACCGGTACTTTTTCTTCATCCCTTTTTCCCCCTGCACCTTATTCAGTTGTTTTTTATCTTCCTGATTAATAAATCGACATTTTCATCTAATTCTTTTAATGTATTTTGATAAATGGCCAAATCTCCGCCAAATGGATCCGATATATCGTAATTGATTAAACTGGCTTCCATTTGTTGAATTCGCTGCACATCATCATGCAACAGTTCAGCCAATTTTGCCTCAAGTTTAGCGTTATCCAGTTTGTGCTGATACTCCTGGATATAAATAGAGCGCTTTTCTTCATAGTCAGCATAAGCCCGCTTAATTTCCTGCCACACTCTTTTATCCGCTTCTGAAACATATTCCTTCAATGTAAAATAGTTGTCCTGGAATTTTGGATATTGCAAAATCAGTGATTGTTTATGCTGTGTTGTCATTGTCAGTACGAGATCCGCCCAATTGAGCAATTTAGCGGTAACTGGCTGGGAACGGTGATCAATCGGAATCCCCAAACGCTTGAGCGCTTCTATCGCAGTTTGGTTTGCCCGCTGGTTTTTCCCAGCAAAAATCCCCGCTGACTGCACTTCCGCCTGAGGATATTTATGCTTCATTAACGCCTCAGCCATCGGACTTCGACATGTATTTCCGGTACAAATAAACAAGATTTTCATAAAGGAACCCCCATTATAAAGTGAAAACTTCATTCAGCAGGGGATTCTTTTTAACCCTCACTGAACTTAAGGAACAAAGGCGCAAGCGCCCGTTTAGCGGCGTATGTGCTGCGCCCTGCCAAGCAGGGTGGTTCGGTGTTGCTCCGCAAAGCAGCGGTTTTAACCGAACATTCCTACCGTAGGAGATAAAGGAAACATGCCCCTGCAAAAGGGGTATGCCGACGTTGGGCGCAAAGCCCGTACTTAGTCGGCCTTCCTCCTTATCCGAACCGATGTTGACTTATCGTACGGAGGCGGGTGTTGCACACTAGCCGCTGGGCGCTGGAGCCGGACGTGGCTTATCCGGTTATTAAGTTATCCACAGCCGCAAAATTTTATAATTTCCTAGACGAGAACAAAGGCTAAAGCTGCAACGTCCTATTGCAACGCCTTTGTGACTGGGTCGTGCAGGCCCGATCGAATCGGATTTTGACGGCCAGCTAATCCCCACATACTGTTTTCTCTGAAGCCTTGAAGTAGGGTTTTACTGCCGATTGAGGTGGGAAAAAACTTCTACTCAAACTATACCATAGAAAGACAAGGAATGTCAGAAAAAACAGTTAAGATGAGAAATGAGCAGTATTAAACGTCTGTTTAGAAGAGCGTGTTCAAAAAGGAGGATAAAAAGGACCGAGAAGTTCGAGGCGGCGTAGCTCCCGGCACCGGGCTTGTACAGGAGGTACTGACTTCTGCTGTTGGCGATTGTCGTGGGCGGTTTTAGCAGAAGATCCTTATCCCAGGTACATGAGGAGCGGAGAAGCAAGCCAACGAGCTTCCACAGGATGTGGTGACTTCGACGTTCGACACAGGACGTGTCGGCACTTAGTCGAAGATCCCCTATCCCGAAGTGTCATTTTTACCGGACTTTTTGAACATCCTCTAGAAGAATAGTTAAAAAAGCAGGGGCTGTCGATCGAGATTGCAGTATTGCCGATTGAAAATATATGATCTTTATTAGCGTGGGGGCGTTTCAGGTGTTTCTCGAGCGGTTTCACATCAGAATTGAGCGGGTTCAACTGCTTCTCGAGCGATTCCGCGGCAGACTTGAGCGGGTTCAGCTGCTTCTCGAGCGGGTTCGCGGCAGACTTGAGCGATTTCAAGTACTTCTCGAGCGTTTTCACACCGGACTCGATCGAAAATGCTTAATGGCTCCAATTAAAAACGGATGTCGTACAACATCTGGCACCCGTTATTTTACCCGAATAACATATATAATCCGAACCCGCATAATATGCTGCCGCCTAATATTTCACTGTAAACCCCCAGGAGGCCATGAACTTTTTTTCCCAGAAGCATGCCGATCCAGGTTAAAACAGTACTCACCGCACCGAACAAAAGAAGTGCTATTGCTATTTTCACACCCGACATTCCAAGACTTAAGCCAACTGAAAAGCTATCCACGCTGACACTTATGGCAAAAAATAACAGCCCAATTCCAGCAGGCTTCACAACTTTTTTTATTTCATGGTTAAACGCGGAGAAAAGCATCTGTGCTCCAATCGCAAATAATAGCGTGCCGGCTACCAGTGTTGTTAACTCACCAATTTTTACAGATATCGCTTTTCCTACCATAATTCCCATAAACGGCATGATAATATGGAATAAGCCGATCACCATTCCGATAAATGCTATTCGTTTGAGACGCAAGCTTTGCATCCCCATCCCGAGACTGACGGAAAAAGCGTCCATTCCCAGGGCAAAAGCCATAAATACTAACGAAACAATTTCGCCCAACTGATGTGCCGACATCCACAAACCTCCCCGGACATGCTATTAGATCCTATGCATGTCCAAGTTGGATTATGAATGAAGGCTATATGGGGCGCTGATTTCTCCGCCCTAAATCGAGCATGGCATCACCCACCGAATCTCAACATATCGTTAAGTGCCTAGTAAACTATTCCTGTACATAAACACTCGCAGCTTTTTTCAGCCGGTTCATAATTGCTCGTCCGATACCCGCTTCCGGAAATGTTTCACATAAAATAAGATCAATGTCACCTTCTTTAAAGGTTCGTAATGCATCATACAGGTTTGCGGCAATTTCCGCTAAGGATTCTTTAGCCCCAAGTGCAATCATCTGATCAGCCGTTACTAGTGAAGCTGTTTCATTACTCGCCATCACACCAATCCGGTCATAGTTTTTCTGCTCCCTTGTGATCACCGTCTGCAATTCTTTCGCCGATCCTTCGACGAGCCACATAGGAACTTCAGGGGCGTAATGCCGATATTTCATCCCTGGCGCTTTTGGTCTCCTATCTGTATTGGCAAGCGCCGGATCCACCATAATACGCCCAATTACCTGTTCCAGCTGTTCACTGGTAATTCCGCCCGGGCGCAAGACAATGGGGATTTCTCCTGTACAATCAATGACAGTTGATTCAAGCCCGACACCGGTTGGTCCACCATCCAATACACCAGCAATTTTACCGTTTAAATCTTGCCATACATGTTCGGCTGTGGTCGGACTCGGTTTGCCGGAAATATTCGCGCTTGGTGCTGCGATCGGAATATCACATTCCCGCAGGAGCATTTGTGAAACTGGATGGCTGGGCATACGAACCCCAATTGTGGATAACCCCGCCGTCACATTTTCCGCACACCGGCCATTACTTGGCAAAACATAGGTTAATGGTCCAGGTGAAAAAGCGTTAATCAACTTATCCACAAACGGCGGGATTGCCGATACCAATTTTTCTAGTTGTTCCTTTGTTGCAACATGGGCAATCAACGGGTTATCTGCCGGACGTCCTTTTGCCTGAAAAATTTTCGCCACTGCCGTTTCGCTTGTCGCATCAGCTCCTAAGCCATATACCGTTTCGGTTGGAAACGCAACCGCCTCACCGTTTTTCAACAGTGCTGCGGCCTCCTGTATCCCTTGTTGCTCTATCACTTTCCAAAGTTTTGTTTGCATCTTCGTTGACCTCTTTTCTACCACTTATTCTAGCCGATAATAGAAAATGTATAAAATATAAAAGCCTGCTCTGGTTTTATCCACAGGCTACAAAAATTATCCACATTATTCACAATTAGGGCGCAAACCTAAAAGAAATCGGTTAGAAATGTTTGCCGGTTAGGAATCAGCTGCTCAAGCCGATCAATCGTTTTTTCCTCACCACTAAGAAGACCAACGTGATAATATTCTTTTGGGCGTTTAAAATTCAGTAACATACCTGTCAGAACCTGGATCGTACAATGAACGGCATCTACTGTATTACTGGATCTTGAAATTGTCACATTTGTTTCCTCCGCCGTTTTTTGCCATTGATACGTCCCACTATTTTCCGGGAAAAATTCATCTTTGATAACGAAAGTGAGCTTTCCATCTTGTTGGAAAGGGTACGCTTGTAAAAATCGCTGAACATCAACAATCCGTGCCATAAAGTAGGGATCCAGTTTCTGCTCAAATCTTGGTTCATCAAGTAACAGCGGGAGTTTATCATTTTCCGGAACGGTAAGCTTCACCTTATCGGCCATGGAATCATGATTGGCAATAAAATGAAGCAATTGCTTCCATCCATTCAGGTTGCTATAAACCATTTCCGTCACGTCAAATACATGCTCCTTCACATTATAAATGAGGTACCCTTCTGGATGTCCCTCCCCATTATAGGCTACCGCAATTTGTTGCTTATCCTTTAGTACACGCTGCTTCCACCATTTCTCATCCCGTACGAGCATGCCATTATAGACTTTCGCATATTCTGTGTAAATACGATGCAATAATGGTATATCCGGCTGTATTCGCCGTACATATCCTTCAATAGGACTCCATTTCTTTTTCAACTTTTCTAGCGGAATGGCGTAATGCTGCTCCGTAAAAGCATACTCCCATCCATATTTCCGGTAAAAGGCAAACGAAAAAGGATGAAGGAATGACAGGCTTTGTCCATTTTCCCTCATATATGTTAAAGCATGATAAAGCAGGTGCTTCACCATCCCTTGTCTGCGGTATTCAGGCCATGTCGCAACAGCACTAATTCCTCCCATCGAAAAAGCGTTGCCATTTATGTAACAGGATAATGGAATAAGATGAAGTTTCGCTGCCAGCCGATCGTCCTCCATCCAGCCCCAAATCATATGGCGCTTTACTTCCTCCTGTTTTTTCAACAACCCTTCTTTTGATAATTCATACTGAAAAGCAAACTGTGACAGGGAAAAGACAGCATCATAATCAGCCTCTGTCAGTGTTTTGATTTGTTTCAAAATATCTCCTCCGTTGTTTGTGGCTATTGTTCCCTTAGCATATCATTTTTTACTTGTACGGCGCGATGCTGGATTTCCTGTTTTCACAAAAAAAGTCCATGGAAATTATCCACAGACTTTAAGAAGGTATTTTATTGTTATACACATAATCCACATATTTTATTAGTAAAATTAATACTGTACACATTATCAACAGCTTTTAGGATGATTATCCACGGAAATGTGTGGATAACTCATTTAAGACACGTTATATGACCACCAATTCCCTTTGTCTGCCGAATAATTATCCACAAATACATTTTCTTTTTGTGGATGGAATTGCAGTGCCTCAAGCAAGACATCTACCATTGGCTGATGACTATGCACATAAACACTTCTCGCATTTCGTTCTTTTGCCAGAGCCAAAACGGATTCCAGCAAGACGGGAAGCGATGGTGCTGCTTTCTTCGTTACATGAAGCTGCTTTAACCAGTAAACACCAATATCAACCTGTTCCAAAATAAAGCACCCTTCAATTTGCTGATCCATTTCTATTACATAACCATTCTTAAAAAGTGAATCGCGGACAACGTCTTGATTATGATCCAAAAATTGTTCTACCTTTTCTTTCGATGCATGCTTGATCGCGACTAGATTCATCTTCATCACCTCAGCTAAATTTAGTAGATTTGGATTTTCCTTTTCTATGATTCTATGCGGTGGTAATGGAATCTATGACAAACCTAACCATTCAAACAAGAAAAACTTTACTTCAACTTCTTCTTCCTTTTCCTCTTCCTCTTTTTCCTTTACTTCTTCCTCAACACTGGCAGCCTCTGCAACAGTGGCCCCGTTGGAAAAGTCTAAAAAACATAACGGCGGGAACAATACACACCACCAGTTTGCCCCTTCTCCTTCGCCAAGCGTGATCAGCACTGCTTCATATTCACCCGCTGGATATAAATAAGTACCGTACAATTTAGTTGGAAATGTAACATTTTCACCGTACTCTACCTGATAAGCTTGTGATACGCCTTCTTTTTCCAGGACTTTACCGACTATTTTTTCAATCGCTGGCAGCTTTCCTTGAATTACTTCCCGAGCTTTATTAATATCGGCAATATCTTCCACCCATCCAGCAATCGATTTATTTACCTCATCACGGACTGCTCGTTTAATCCGCTGATCTTCATCCCCATCACTATTAGCCAAAATCCGCAGTCGAATGGCCTCGTCCGGGATCACTTGATAACCCTGATCTGAACTAGCTTGTTGAAAAATGCCTTTGGTCGGCAGCATGATAAAAATAAGTATAACTATAAAAGCAAAAAATACTAGTTTCTTCATCATTTCGAACCCTCTCTTGTTTAATTTATAAACAGTATGGGCGGGAAATCATGTTTTTAAACTAGTATTCTAGTAAAATTTATATTTTTATAAAGTGAAACTTCATCCAGTGGAGGTTTCCCTCGCCCACTGAACGAAAGGAACAAAGGCTAAAGGTCGCAACGTCCTGTTAAAACGCCTTTGTGACCTGCATCGTGTAGGCCCGAACGAATCAGGTATTTACGGGCTGTGTTTATCCCCTTTTTGGTGTACTCATGTTTACAGGGGTATATTACAGCCCGCTAATGTGTGCTAAAGTGGTCTAGTCGGCTAAGGTTACTTGGTGATTTTTGCCAAAACAATGCGATCCTTTTGATTAATATCCTGATGAACTTGCACGGTGCTTTGCGGTAACTGTGCTTTTAATAGACGTTTAACCACTTCTCCTTGCTGATAGCCGATCTCAAAGGCCACCATTGCATTTCGCTTAATAACTTTCGGAAGCATCCCAATTATTTTTCGGTAGGCGGCTAACCCATTTTCCTCGGCAAAAAGCGCCAGCTCCGGATCAAACTGGATAACTGTATCAGACATCATGCTTGTTTCTGACCTGGCAATATACGGTGGATTAGACACGATGATATCTGCTTTTATGTTTTGCTGAAGAAGCGGCTGTAAAAAATCCCCTTGTAAAAAGGTGACGTTTGCTTGAAGTTCGTTAGCATTTTTTTCGGCAACCGTTAAAGCATCCTCCGAAATATCCGTTGCATAAATGGTAGTATTTTCCAATTCAAGCGCGAGTGTACAGGCAATAATCCCGCTTCCTGTTCCAATATCGGCAATCGTCAAGGACTTATCCGTATTACATTGCTGTACGAACTGAATGACATGCTGGACAAGCTCCTCTGTTTCCGGCCTTGGGATCAGTACATGTTCATTAACATGAAACCTGCGGCCGTAAAATATCTCATAGCCCGTCAAATGCTGAACCGGAATCCCTGTTTCCGCATGCGCTTTGATGGCTGTTGCAAATTGCTGGGCAATGGTTTCCGGAACCGGATCCCGCATTCCGGCAAAAAACGCCGCCCTTGACATACCCAAGTAATGCTGCAGCAAAATTGAGGCAACGTTTTCTTCCCGGTTATGTTCTGCTAAAAAAAGAGAAGCCCGCCTGAGGACTTCATATTGTTTCATTGGCTTTTCCATTTTATTCACCAATCTGTTCCAATTTTTTCGTTTGTTCTTCAATAAGCAATGCATCGATAAACTCATCTAATTTACCAGTTAAAATCTGATCCAATTTTTGAATCGTTAAATTGATCCGATGATCGGTTACACGGTTTTGCGGAAAATTATACGTGCGAATCCGCTCAGACCGGTCACCGGTACCTACTGCTGATTTTCGCGATTCATCATATTCCGCCTGTGCTTCCTGCTGGTATTTATCATAAATCCGCGCACGCAACACCTTCATCGCTTTTTCCTTGTTTTTGATTTGTGATTTTTCATCCTGAATGGAAACGACAATCCCAGTCGGTTCATGCGTCAAACGGACAGCCGACATTGTTGTATTGACACTTTGCCCACCAGGACCACTTGATGCGTATGTGTCAACACGGATATCCTTTTCATGAACTTCAACCTCGACCTCCTCTGTCTCCGGTAACACCGCGACGGTAGCAGTCGATGTATGGATTCTGCCACCAGATTCTGTTTCGGGAACACGCTGAACCCGATGGGCACCATTTTCAAACTTCAGCTTGGAGTATGCACCAGTACCATTAATCATAAAAATGATTTCCTTGTATCCGCCGACTCCGGTCGTGTGTGCTTCCAATACGTCCGTTTTCCAGCCCTGTGATTCCGCATAGCGAGAATACATCCGGTACAAATCCCCCGCAAACAATGCAGCCTCATCACCACCAGCAGCCCCACGAATTTCCATAATCACGTTCTTGTCATCGTTCGGATCTTTCGGCAATAGCAGCACCTTCATTTTTTCCTCAAGCTCAACCTTGGATTCAGCAAGTTCAGCAATTTCTGCCTTAACCATCTCAATCATGTCATCATCCAGCTCATCTTCAAGCATTTCTTTGGCATCTTTTAGCTGGGTAGTCACATCTTTATATTCGCGATAGGCCTGCACTACTTCTTCCAAATCCGATTGTTCCTTTGAGTATTCCCGCAACTTTTTCGTATCACTAATAACATCCGGGTCACTTAGCAGTTCATTTAATTTATCATAGCGATCTTCCAATGATTGTAAACGGTCTAACACCACGTCCACCTCTTTCTGATTAACAGTCTAATTATAGTATACTCGCTGGTGGAGGTCAAAATTCTTTTGGGTGGGTGTATGGTTGGTGGTGCTATCGAGTGGGCGATGCTAATCGGGTTGCTCCGTTCGAGATCGGCGGCTTTTCACCTTCGATCAACGGGTTCTCCTTTTCGATCGGCGGACTTCCCACTTTCGATCAGCGGCTTTTCGTTTTCGATTAGCGGATTCCCACTTTCGATCAGCGAATTCCCACTTTCGATCAGCGGATTCCCCTTTTCGATCGGCGGATTCTCCTTTTCGATCAGCGACTTCCCACTTTCGATCGGCGAATTCCCACTTTCGATCGGCGGATTCCCACTTTCGATCAGCGGATTCCCACTTTCGATCAGCGACTTCTCCTTTTCGATCGGCGGACTTCCGCTTTCGATCGGCGGACTCCCACTTTCGATCAGCGAATTCCCACTTTCGATCAGCGAATTCCCACTTTCGATCAGCGGATTCCCCTTTTCGATCGGCGGACTTCCGCTTTCGATCAGCGGATTCCCCTTTTCGATCGGCGGACTTCCCACTTTCGACCAGCGGATTCTCCTTTTCGATCAGCGAATTCCCACTTTCGATCAGCGGATTCCCCTTTTCGATCAGCGGATTCCCACTTTCGATCAGCGGATTCCCCTTTTCGATCAGCGGCTTCCCACTTTCGATCAGCGAATTCTCCTTTTCGATCGGCGGACTTCCCACTTTCGATCAGCGGCTTTTCGTTTTCGATCAGCGGATTCCCACTTTCGATCGGCGGCTTTTCGACTTCGATCGGCGGCTTTTCTTTTTTGAATTTATTTCTCATCTTAATTTATAACGTCGCCAACCGTTTTTTCCAATTGGCAGGTAGTTACTTGATAAAATCCTTTTGGCAGCATGCGGTGAATCAATCCGTAAAAATGCTCTGGCCTCGCGATTAGTAATTTCCTTATTAATTAGTAGACTATAATCATTAAGCGCCGGTATGTGTGCGTTTTTTGATATATGCATGCAAACCGGACAATACCATGCACCATTTAGCCAATCCATGGGGTTTGCGGAACACTTTTGACAAAACACCCCGTTGATAAGTTCGTTTTTAGGAATATGAAACTTTTCCAATACCTTTACTTTCTTTATTCGATGTGCATTACGAACGTGTGCGGCCACTGATTTGAGCGTATTCTCGGGCAAGATGTTTTTACTGTATTGCTGATTTAGTTCTTCTATTTTTAATGGGAGTAAATTACTGTGGAATATTTCATCTGGAACTGGTTGGTCTGTATACATGGGTTTAATAATCGTGCTAGGAAAGCTGATTACAACGAAATGGAGCAGGGGAATTTGCGGGATATCTAATTGGCGCAACCATTTTTGCAACCGATGCCGTTGCAGTTTTACCTGTGGAATCGGATTGGGGAGCCCTTCTTCCTTACCATCATCACCAACACGAATAACTTGTTTTTCACCATCAAAAAATAATGTGCCATACCAGTTTTTTACCTCTACCAGGAGAAAGTATTTGTTGGATAAAATAAGGTTATCAATTTCGAAGTGCTTATTTCCATCATCAATCCGCGGGTTGCGTAAAATGTAATAATCTTCATCACGCAATAATTTCAAATGGAAGGTTAATGCGGACTGGCCCTTGGCACCGGCCATTTCTTTTTTTAGATGACCTTGTATAAGCTGCTTTTCGGGATGTTGTAGTGCGATCCTTTGATCCAAGGCTTTTAATTGGGGGATATAATCCGATTCATCAAGGGGGATAATCATTCAACCATATCCTTTCTTGTAGTCTATATCCTATCATACTACAAAAATGGTTAAGATAAATAAAATCTCCTAAAAATCTGTTTTAAAGCGTAAACCGTCACTACTTTCTATTTTTCAATGTCATTTTTTATCAATAGCACGGATTTATGGCTATCCGTCACCAAATAAAAAATGCGCCTAATAAACGGCGCATTTTTCCAAACAAAAAACTATTAATCTCTATTGTTGCTGATTTGCTGCATCTATTGCATTTTCCTTCACATCTGCCGGCACTTCGATTGCGTCGACTTTATTAATGTTCGAGTACTCGGATTCCATATTCTGCACAATATTTAAGGCAGAACCATTCTGTTCCATGGCCATATCCATGTCCATATTGAATGTTTTCATTTCAAATGTTTCTTTATCGATCGTAATTTCATAGTTCATGCTGTTAATCTTTGTATTCTCAAGAGCCTGCTTTCCTTCCTCACCCATTTGCTGCATCAATTCTGGCGGCAAGGAGTCCTTTATCGTTTGTTGCATCAAATCATTGAATTTTTCCCCGTCAGCAGACAGCTTTAAGATAAATTCATTATCTGACTGTTCAAATGAAAGATCTTTTGCGTAATCTTTCAGCATTTTCAACTGATCAGATGGATTTGGCTGCTGACCAGCCATTTCTTGGATAGCGTCCATTGAAGCACCTTCCATTTTCAACCAGTTGCCGCCGCCAAGCTGATCACTAAACATATACATTCCATCATCAACCATATACATTTCCATATCCATTTCTGGCATTTTCTCTTCGGAACCGTCCATCGTCATTTTTGTAGTTCCTTTCAGATAAACTGCCATTGGATCCATCGTCATTTTTGTATCAAATTTACTTTCCGTATCCATTGCAACCGAATCTGCCTCAGACTCCATTCGCTGTTTCAAGTTCATTGATACTTCGGCACTTTCCATTTTCTCAGAGGTTTCCAATGCCTTCGTATATACTTCCTCCGCTGTTAAGTCACTCTCTTTTTCCTTGCTCGTGCCTTCTGTTGGTTCGGCAGTCTTATTACATGCAGCAAGTACAAGTGCCAATACCCCGGCCACGATTAATAACATCCATTTTTTCAAATTGTATCCACCTTTCCAAAATAATTCTACAAATATGTATACGGACAACGAAATAAAAGGTTTCACTTTATTCACTTTTTTAAAAATATGGTATCAAGTCTGTGCGTTTCATCATGAAAAGATTATTCGTTTTTTCCGTATGTCTTACATATTTTTTCCACAATATTATACTACCATTAAAAAATACAATTGAATATGGTCACATGAAAAATTACGATGAGAAAGACGGTGAAAGCTTTGGAATTGTTAAATTTACATGGTCTGTGCCATATCGTTGACGTTCCACAAAGTACTGCAGAAAATTGGATCGAGGAATTTAACGTGTATATCCCAAAAGCAGAAAAGCAGGATGTAATATACTACCATCCTGAGGCAATCGACGTTTTGAAATTTATTAAACAATGTAAAAACCAAAATTATAAAAAAGCATCCATTAAGAAAATGCTAGGTGACAGAAGTTTTATGGTTACAAAGAAGAGTTCAATAGAAGATGTCCAGTCCGCGTTGGATCAGGGGAATTACAAGGATAACATCTTAACGGTGATGCAGACAATTGGAAAAACCGTAGCCAATGTCGCCAGCCAGGAAAAATCGATAACGGCTGTAAAAGAACAACAGGACAAGCAAAAGAAGCGAATCAAAATGATCGAAAAACAAACGGAGAAAATAAACGATCTAAAACAGGAAATCAACGAATTAAAACAAGAACGGACAACAAGCGATTACAAAATCAAGAAGGAAGCTTTTGCAAAGCTGTTTGAATAAAAGCTTCCCTGCATCTTTTTAATAATATTTAGCCAAACTAAACGAAAAGGAGGCTATTTTAATGGCAAAGGATAAAACAAAGACGAAAAACAAGAGCAAGGAAGAACTGAACGATATGAAGAACCAAAATAAATATAAACGCAACCGCCCGCCAGGCAATTAACCGATACAAAACCGTACAAAAATCCTCACCCCGATTTCCCCATCGGGATGAGGATTTTATTTATTATATTGAGGTTTCTCAAAAAACCTCAAATGATTAGCGGCGAATTGTGTAAGGATTACTTCTTTCTCCGCAGCTCGAAACTACGACGTCAACATCTACTTCCAAAACTACAGCAAATAAAAACCAATCCCCATAATGAAATACGCGGCGAGCAAAACAAGGCCATCAAACCAGTTGGAATCCCCATCGACGGAAATCATAATCATTAGCAAAATTGCCATTACCATGCTGATTAATTCTGCCCAGGTAAAAACAAGCGGCATGGAAGTTGTGAAAAAGAGTGATAGTAAAACGAGAACCGGTGCCACAAACATCGCTATTTGCAGCGTTGAACCGACGGCAATTTCTACGGCTACCTCCATTTTGTTTTTATAAGCCATTATTACCGCGGATGCATGTTCTGCAGCATTCCCGACGATCGCCACAATAATTACCCCAATAAATAACTCTGACCAGCCAAATGTATCGCCAACTGTATGAAATGTATGAACCAAGTTTTCCGAAACATAGGCAACTGCAATTGTTGCCGCAGCCAGGATGATAACAGCTTTTCCTTTCCCCCACTCCGGTGTTTCCTCTTCCTGATCCGTTTGCTCCGTTTCTCCATTATTTGGATATACACCGCGATGGGTTACCAGCTTAAATACGAGTGCGGCCGCATACAAAATAATTAAAATAATCGATACCCCGATACTGAGTGTCATTGTGTCCCGATCATTCATCGTATGGGAAAATACTTCGGGGATAACAAAAGCAACCAATACAGCAAAAATGAGCAGTCCAGCATTATGTCTTGCATTATAAATATCAAACGACTGGCGCTTATATTTCAAACCGCCGATAAAAAAGGAAAGCCCTGCCACAAAGAGCAAGTTCCCCAGGACAGAGCCGGTGAGCGATGCCAAAACAATCCCGATAAGTCCAGCCTTAAGGGAAAAAATAGAAATAATCAGTTCAACCGCATTCCCAAACGTAGCATTCATTAACCCGCCAATTCTCGGCCCCATCACAATCGATAAACTATCCGTCGCCCGTCCGATAAACCCAGCCAGGGCAACAATTGTCAAACAGTACACAACAAACATGATAACCTCGGACCAGTGAAATAGGGAGCCAATTATTGATAGTGGCAATCCGATTATGACGAGGATGATGAAAAGTTTGTTTACCATTTTGTAACCCTCCCCTTTAAAAGTTATTCATTACATCCCCACAGCACCTATTTTCTAAATTACTATTGAAAACCAACTCATCCTTCGTAAGCTTTCTTACAGGAAAAAGAGATACAAATGCTCAAGGAAAATTTGGAAAGCGTTTCTCGTACTCGAAACTACACTATCAATAGTACCTTTACGTTAACAAGAGCTCCGACAACGATGGATTTTTTCTTGTGGAAACTTACAACATTACCTTGAAGGTATTTTACCCATTTTAAATGGATATTATTTGCTTTTTAAACCAGGCTTACGTTTGTACCCGCACTCGTACCATAAATCTGTTACTTCATACATCGAATAATGCAAGTTATCCCTGCTTTCGAGAAATAAACGAAAAACATTTGCGATAATGTGATAAAGGAAGGTGGGACCATTGATAACCATTACAAATGTTACGAAATTCTACGGAAAAAAGGAGGCTTTAAAACAAATTTCTCTATCCATTTCTGAAGGCAGCTGTTTTGGCTTAGTAGGACCGAATGGGGCAGGTAAATCGACATTATTAAAAATTATTGCCTCCATCATCCAGGATTACCACGGAAATATACAGGTGACCAACGGCCGCAATAGAAAAGAAGAGATTGGTTACGTACCACAAGAAATATGTTTAGAACAAACCTTATCTGCGTACAGCAACCTCTGCTTTTTTGGAAAGTTATACGGTTTAAAAGGAAAAACACTCCAGCATAGAGCAACAGAGGTTTTGCATCAGATCGGATTAGCCGATCGGGTAAAAGACAAGGTACTCCATTTCTCAGGAGGAATGAAGCGTCGTTTAAACATTGGCTGTGCGTTAATGCATCAGCCGAAGCTGATTATTATGGATGAACCTACTGTCGGCATTGATCCACAATCACGGCGCTATATTTTTGAAATGATCCAGCGATTACAACAAAAAGGATGTACTATTATCTGTGCCAGCCATTATATGGAAGAAGTGGAGCAGTTATGTGATGAGGTGGCATTTATGGATCACGGAAAAACCATACACTATGGTAAGACCGGCGATTTGTTACAACAGTATGCAATCCCAGCTATTTTTGTAAAAGGAACCATATCATTGCCAAAGGAGATGGAAAGGTTTGGAGAAGTATCCCCTCATAAAGACGGTTATCTGTTAACGACAAAAACTCCGCTATCGGCAATGGAGGAGGTACTGATGTTTTATAAAATCCGGGATAATGGATTGGAACGTTTAGAGCTCGTCCGGCCGCGTTTGGAAGATGTCTTTTTTACGGTAACCGGAAATAAGTTGAGGGATGAAATAATTTAATTAGGAGAGGTTTTATGGGAGCCATAGTTACGTGGGAAATTAAAAAAAATCTGCAAGATCGGGGATTGCTGTTTTGGATGCTTATCTTACCAATCATTTTTACTGTTTTATTTATTGCTGTATTCACCTCAGGAGTCGATGGGTCGGCCAGACAGCAAATTATTACCTCTATTGTTCCCGGTTATACGGTTATGTTTGTATTTTTTATTATGATTTCAATGGTATCCACGTTTCTTAAAGACCGAGACTTAGGAATGACAGCCAGAATTGCCAGTACACCGATTTCCCCTTATTTTTATTTGCTTGGTAAATGGATACCATATATCTTTATAGTATGGGTGCAAATTATTATTTTATTTTTGTTTGGTAAACTCGTTTATCAGATACCATTAGCACAACCGATATTTCTGCTCGTTTTGTCAGTAATTTTAGCTTTAACCGCCACTGGACTGGGGTTAGCATTAGCATTACTTGTAAAGACAGACAATATGGGGCTTGCCATCACCCAGATTATCGGGCTTGGTGGTGCCTTGTTAAGCGGGCTGTGGATACCAATTGATATGATGCCTGATTTCCTGCAAACCATCGCCCGCTTCCTTCCACAATATTGGGCGCACCAAGCATTTCAGGATGCAATGAATGGTACACTAATGTTCAAGGGGCTCTTTCAGACATTACTCATTTTATTTGCATTTGGCAGCATTGGTTTTATCATTGCAACCGTACGCTATCCATATTTTTTAAAACGAGCACGGGGCTAGTTAAGGCATAAGGGGGATGGGGATGAAGGTAAACATAGATATTGATGAAAAACACACGGAAACATCGATTACCATTCAAGCCAGTCAATGGTCTGAAGATCTGGATAAGATCGTTAATCTCATCAGAAAAAGAAAATCAAGACGTTTATTTGGCATAGAAGATGATCAAACCGTGCTGCTTGATCCAAATGATATCGATTTCGTATACGCTGAAAAGAGAAAAGTATTCGCAGCCGTAAAAAATAAAAGATTTGAAATTAAAATGAAGCTTTATGAAGTAGAAGAAATACTGACTCCTTATCACTTTATGCGTTTTTCCAAATCAGTTATCGGCAATCTCCATCTTATCCAGCGATTTGAGCTATCGTTTAATGGAAACCTTTGTGTCTACTTCCAATCTGGAAATAAAGAATATATTTCACGAAACCATGTAGCAAAAGTAAAAGAAAAATTGTTAACAGGAGGGGTGACAAATGATGATTGAAATACTTAAAAGAGGCATGATCGGTGTTGCCTTCGGTGGGATCTATACATTTGTTGCCCTGACCATTATAAAGTTTAATCATATAGAAGTTTCCATATCCGAGGTATGGACGCATATGCTTGCAAGCCTTATACTTGGTATTTATTTTGGGTTATCCTCATTTATTTATGAAAATGACAGATGGAGCCCATTAAAAAAGACGGTCATCCATTTTAGCCTTTCCATCATAGTTTTTTTTCTTATTGCGATCCCGATTGGCTGGATTCCATTCCAAATCTTGTCTATCCTGCTTGGCATTTTACTGTTTATTATCATGTACAGTTTATATTGGACAGGGTACTACTTATACTTTAAAAAAATGGAAAATGACCTGAATGAGCAGTTGCAGAGAAAGGATTGACAAGACCGGGCAAATTGCTCGGTCTAGTTTGTCAGCCCAACTGTCGAACCTTTTGCTGTAAAAAGGCAGCTGTTTTGGTCTTTCCTCACTTCGATCGGGCTTTTCTTCTAGTCGATCGGGGTTTTTCCACTTCCGATCGGGTTTTTCTCACCTTCGATCGGGGTTTTTCCACTTCCGATCGGTTTTTTCCGCCTTCGATCGAGTTTCCTCACTTCGATAGGGTTTTTCTCTTAGTCAATCGGGCTTAGTAGGTACAAAAAGGATTGGTAACGCCACCAACGTTCTCTATCGAAAAGAATGTTTCTGTATTACCTCAAAAACGTTACACAGACTACTTCAGGCACCTTAATTTCAGAACCCATTCTAGAGAGCTTTCCTGTTTCATTATTACGGGTAAACAGGACGAGGTTTCCGGTATGCTGGTTGGATACGATAATGTAAGCTTCACTTGGATCTATAATAAAATCTCGTGGCCACTCCCCACCTGACGGGACAATTTCTACCATCGAAAGGGTGAATGATTCTTCATCAACTTGGAATACAGCAATACTATTGTGCCCACGATTCCCGGTATAGACAAATTTTCCGTCAGCAGAAATGCGAATGGCACTAGCATCATTTTTATCTGTAAAATTATCGGGAACCGTTCTTATGTATTGTTTTTCGGAAAAAGTCCCCGTTTCCGCATCATACATTAAAACAATTACCTCTGAGCTTAATTCCGTAAGAAGATAAGCAGTATTTCCATTTGGATGGAATACAATATGTCGAGGGCCACTACCTTGTTTTACTTGCAGTGTAGCGACACGTGTAAGTTTATTGTCCTTTACCTTATACGTAACTAGCTCATCTGTACCAAGGTCAACAGCAACGACATGCTTCCCGTCTGGAGTAAACCCGGTATAGTGCACATGTGACTTTTCCTGGCGTTCGTGGATACCGTGCCCTTTATGCTTTAAAAATGTTCCCGCTTCCAGCGCCCCTTGCTTCTGAACATGATGAAGCCCAATTTCCCCTTTATGATAATTACCGGTAACAAGTACGTTCCCACGAATATCCAAATGGCAGGGAGGCGCTCCTTCTGTCAGTTGGCTATTAATGTGTTGCAATGTACCTGTTATACGATCTAGCTCATACGCATTTATACCACCTCTACCCCCATCTTGAACTACTGAATAGAGATAGTGATTGTCTGCGCTGATGGTTAGATAGGTTGGATTTCCGATCTCATCCGCTACCTGTAACATATCAAGTGTCCCCGTTTCGGTATCCAACTCAAAACGGTAAATTCCTTTACTATTTTGGCGTGTGTATGTACCGGCAAAGCCGATGTATTTTGCGACCATTTGTATCTCCCCTTATTGAAATTTATAGTCTACCAAATCGTCCCTATCTCTAATAATACCAGAGCACAGATAATTGTTTTACTCATTTATTCAATCCCCCGGCCCGTTATTTAATACATGAAATGAAACGTATGTTATTTACCAGCAAATATTTCTTCGTTTCTAACCAATCGAATAGAGTTCAACGTAACAAGGGCCAATGAAACTATAAATAAAATGTATCCAAGTATACTTAGCGTTTGTGCAATCAATGTTATTTTACCAAACTGAAAATGATTTATCATAAAGGCACGAACAGCATCTTTACGGTTTATTTGTATAAATATGAAGGCTGCCGCAGCGCAATAAATTACGGCTAAGCTAAATAAAATGGAAAATTTATTCATAGATCGTGTTATTTTCTGTGAACCATATTCCGCTAAATTTCTAACAGCAAAGGATCTTTCACTGTCCTTCCTTTTAGCTCTATTTACTGTTTTAACAATCAACTGAGGAATTACAACGAGCAATATTAAAAACAATGAGCAAATCCCAAAAAATATATTGTACATACTGGCAATGTTAATCAATAGACTGAAAAAGCAAATCAGGAAAATATATCTTACTCTCACTTTTTTCCTCCTTTCTGCCTTAGAATAGCAATTGCTTCCAATAGTAACCGAATGATTAAATAATAATAAACAATTAGCCCCAAAATAGAGAGTACTATAAATAGAACACGAAAGTCACTTAAATAAGTATAAACTACATATCTCATACTTAAAATCCAAATACTGCCCATACTTGTACTGATAAAAATTATCACACATAACATAAACGTATGAATAAACCCAAGCAATCTTTTATCCTTTTCAATTTTTTCCGAATCCCGATTATTAACAGCAAAAATCGAGAATATAAGTAATACAATTGACCAAACTCCATAAGCAACGTTGAAAACACTTGAAAAATTGATAACTGTGGACAAGATTGCTATGATTATGTATTTCTTTAGGCTCAAACATTTCACCCCTTAGCCCGACGTATACGCATCAACACTCTAATTGGTCAAACGCATAACCAGAAATTTTTGCTACTTCCTTATTTATTGTAGCTTATTTGCAATATCACCTGCCGTATCTTTGAAACTATTCTATTCTCTATCTACTTGCTTACCTACCCAAGCTCCTGGCTAGTTAATGTCTTTCATTTTTTAATGAAAGCGGCTTTACTGTGCCATTTTATTATGTACTTCGGTTGCTACTTTATCCAAAAAACTGTTTTGATAGTTTAGGCGAAGTCGCTGGATAGGGAGCGACCGAATTATCCCGCCTATAACAAACGAAAGTAAGCTTATAATAATTAATAAGTCAATTGCAGGCACAGCAAGGTAAAACTTCAGGAGAAAAAGGTAGATAATGATAATAACCATCAATACGATTATGAGCAAACGTGCATTTTGGCGGCCTGCTTTGGCGTAACCTATAAATTCATCCTTTGTCAAATAGGCATTTTTTAAATTCATATTTTCCATCGCTTTTTTATACAAATGGTGATATCCATACCAGAAGAATCCCCCGCCAATAACAAGTAAGATAAGGACACTTGGGAGAAAGTTCATATGTATGTTAAAGTCACCTATCCCTTTTAGAATCCAATAACCCCCTAAAAAATAGAACCAGTACTGCGAGCTCTGGAAAAAACGATAATTATCATCATATACCCGATATATCCCCATTGTGTTCATGTCAATAAATAACGTACACCCCATTCTGTTACGATAGGCTTCCCTATAGAAGGGAATCAATTTCTTTTCCATAATAGTTCCTCTCCTGACGTGTTCGTAGTAAAGTGTCCCATAGCAAAGATTGATAGGGAACATTAACTAGTCTCCAAACGCAGCTACTGTACGATTCCTTTGTCTTCAACCCCGGAAATCTCTGAAGCATCTAAAGCTTTAGTGAATAGACTTCCTCCGCTGTCATATCACTATCTTCTTTGTTTGAACCACCTGTTGACCCGGCTACATCATTACATGCAGCAAGTACGACTACAGTGAAACTAGCTAATAGCGCCAATAACCATCTTTTCAGTTTAATCCACCTTTCCGAAACCTTCCATACTTATAATATATTTTTCTTTACTACAAGGAAAAATAAAATTAGCATAAATACGATTGATGCAATATTCATCGCCACCGATGACCATTTATCGTTTTTGACTACATAGTTCACAAAAATTAAAAAGGATAAGTAACATAACACAATAATAGTAAGACTCCATAATCCGAAAAGAAAATACACACCAAACACAGCCAAGCTTGCCACCACTATGATAGAAGCCCATAACTGAGGTAAAAGCTTAAATAAGAAATAGGCTATAAGAATAAAGATAGCAGGTACTAGAATATAAGAGCGTTTTAATTCCTCCATATATTCCTATCGTAGCAAATACAAATTAAACCTGCTATCGTACCATATAACGGCACCTTTCCCTTCATATAAAACCCACCTTTCATACACGTCAAACCCAACCTATATATGTTTCCGTCTAATAGAAGTTAAGTTTGCCTTCCTGTTAGAACGGTTCATTTACAGTAATCTTCTTCAATTTATCTTTAACTTAGAATTAAAAAAGTTCCCAAAAAGACGGAAAACCCCCGACAAATAATGTAATTTTACAAAACAGAATTCGGCTTATGAGTTTATATTTTACTGTTAGCTTCTTCAATTTGATGCATTACTTTTCCACTTCTGTTTCATCGCCTCACCGGTGAACGAGGATAAACCTTCATCCAGCACTATCAGTTTCTTTATCGCCTTTTCTTCCACTGTCTACATCCGAAAAAGAGGGGGTAGCGGAAGAAATATCGGATACTTCCTCAATTGTATCATGGATGATTTTGTCCTGTTTTCCAAATCCCAAAATACTTCATTAATGTCTTCTTTAACATCCTTTAAATAGATGCTTATAAAAAAAAGAAGTTAAAGTCACCCAACACATGATAGGCCCACTTAACTCCTTTATATTCTCCGAGGATTTTGCCTCCCCTTTTTACTCATATTCATTTTCTAAAGTCTTTAAACCTGTCTTAAAGTTTTTTGGAACTCCTCTTCTTCTTCATCTTCATAGCCCCGAAATATAATGTCGATAATGTCAGAATGATTAAATGCATAAGTGTACTCTTGACTAATATAACCTTCCGGGTATGGAACACCAATATAGTCATACATCGTTTGTTCTGTTATTTCCTCTTCTTGTGTCTGAATATCCTCTCCCCCTTCACCTGTAACTATTTGTTTTCTTCCATAAATCACTAAACGTTTATTTCCGCCTTTTAACAAGACTATAGTTCCGTACGGTAATAGTGTCTCCATTATTTTATCTCAACTCCTTGTTTAATAAGTTTTTCCTTTTTTTTGTTGGAATATGGATGATAGTTTACATAGTCCATATTCGCTTTCATAAAAAAGTAACGATGTAAAAACTTTGCTGCAGCATACACAAGAAAAATGGCGAAAAAGTATATAACGATTAATGCAATAACAAATTTTAAAACAATCGTTTCTTGCACACTTTGTCCTAGCATATACCCTATTGCTGGGGCGATAGCTAATGCCCCCATATATTTTGATTTGTTTCCACGTTTCTTTTCCTTCGTTGGGTCACCGGAGTATTTATCAATTTGGTATTTTACAAAAATATACGTCAACAGGATGGACGTCAAATTGATAACGATATAGTAAAACACAGAGGTAATATGAAGCGTATAATACGACATCCCCTGTACCATAACAAATAAGGAAATTGCCCCGAATGAACCCCATATTCCCATAAATAAAACCATCTCAAACTGTGTAGAATAAGGATTTTTTATGAGAAGTCTGGTCCCCCATAAATGAAGGATAAGAATAAAAGGTGAGACAATCCATAAATATTCAAGTTCAAATATACTTAATAAACCCATAAGTAAAGGCACATCGTATATAACAAGAATCATTACTATTACGGATGATCTAACGTCCTCTACGGGAATAAATTCTAATTGTTCATTAACATGCTGAGCTAAATCCTGATGTCTCATTTTGGGGTTTATTTTCATATTTCCACCTCTCTTTATAATAACATATTCATATATAAAACTTATTTAAACCAACCTGCAATTGTTTTCACACCACTTTTAATACCATTAGCAACACCTTGGACACCATCCTTTACATGATCAGTGACGCTTTTTCCACCAATTTCGATCCCTGCTACGAAGGAAATTCCGTAAGACACCCCAACTCCTATAGCTGCACCTGCTAATACTGGTGCGCCCATAGTGCCTACCGCAAATGCTGCAGCAGCTCCGGCTGTGGCTAATGACACAGCTCCAATGCCGACATCAACACCTGCATCTCCAACTATTCTCTGGACAGATTCACCATCTTCTATATTGTCTTTTGCATTCAATCCTACATCAATTGCAACACCCAACCAACCAGCCTTTGTTTTTAATCCACTTATAGCCCCTGCCTTAGCATTTACTTTATCCGCAATAGGTATTTTATCGCCAGACTTTCCTCTGTTCACTTGTTGTTTCACATACTCTTTATCATATATTTTGGTGTTCCGATTCTTAGATTTATTTATTCCCGCAACTTCTGGGTTATGCACCCTGTAACGGATCATTTTTTTCCCTTTTGTCTTATATTTTTCAATTTCAAATCCTTTTTTGTGTAAGTCATACGCTTTTGCAAGAGTTGCAACTGTTATTCCATGTTTTGTCATTTTACCAGAAGTATCTACAACATCATCCGTGTTATCATTGTCATTTTCATTTAAATAATCAATAAGTTCTGGTGAAACTTCGATGTCTTCCTTACCTTCGCTAACATCTTTGTCAAATTTTTTAAGTCCACTCAAAATATTTAAATACGTTTCCTTATCTATCTTACCCTCTTCAAAATCATTAAATGCCGCATTTAGTATATCATCCGCACCATCATTTAAATTTTTTAATTCTGCATCCTTAGTCTTCCTTCCCTTTTCAATTTCTGCATTTCTTTCTGCTTTCTTATCCTCATTATAATCCTGTAACTTCGCTAACTCACTACCTTGAGAAGCACCTTCAAAATCCGCAAACCGCGCTTTCCCTTCACTCGTTTTGGCATTGCTCATCACTGTTTCAATTTGGTGCATGATCGCTTTCACATCTGTTTCATCACCTACACCGTTGAACGCGGCTAAATCTTCATCCAACTCTATCATTTTCTTGATCGCCTTTTTCTTCCACTCATCTACATCCGAAAAAGACGGGGGAGTGGAGGAAGAAATATCGGACACTTCTTGAATTGTATCATGGATGATTTCGTCCTGTTTTTTCAAATCCTCAAACACTTCATTAATGTCTTCTTTGACCTCTTGCAAATAGTTGCTTTTAATGATGGCAGAATCGCTGTAATCCACGTCGGATGCGAATATCTTGATATGTTGCCGCAAATTTCCCTCAAGGTCAGCAAACAATCCCCGGAATGATTCCAATATTGTTACATGCAATTCTCCAAAATATCGTTTTGCTTCTTTTGTGGCTTTGCCGGAAAATGAACCCATGTTGTTAATCGCTTCAATATTTTCTTTTACCTTGTCTTAGCACGGTCAAATATTTGCAAAGGCCACTTAATTTACTGACTCCTTCAAAAATTGGTTAATAACATTTGTAATATACTATTTTTTAACCTTCTGAATCAAATCCGTGTAGTAAACCTCTTTTATGTGATCATGATCTTGATGAAAGAAAATGTTTGTTTCCCCCAAAAAATGTGACCCTAAGAATAAAGAGGCGGCTTTCTTGAAACTTTAACCCACATCTCTTAAAATTCTACGTTGGGTTAGATGTAGCGTGAACAGAAAAGACAGATCCCGTGTAATAAGATCTGTCTTTTTTTAGCGTTTTGTATTAATCTTCCGCACGTTTAAGTTTATAAATTTGCTGTCTTCATCTTTATTTTCAGCTTGCACAAGATTGTATTGGTCCATTAATTTATCCCGATAATCGAGGACATCCTGATATTTTTTTCTTCATCTCTTCATCATATTGGTTCAAATCCTGTTCTGACACCCCACTACCATCATAATAGGTGGCAATGTCCTTTGACGCTCGCAAATTCTTCCGCTTCAATCGGCATGTCTTTCATTGTTTTACTTTATTATTATCCGCATCTATGGATTGCTTCAGGCCAATTTTATTTTCAAATTTTCGTTTATTGAATAGCGGGATAGACAAAATTCAACCCGAGTGTTTTTCCAGTTGTCCTTCTAATTGTTTATGGGCTTGACTTCGCTTTATTGGTCTTATTAGCCAGGCACTTAACATACTAACCACCCATGAGCCAATGTTAACAAGAAACATTAATACACTTTGCGGCATAAAATATAGAAGAACCGCACTTAAGAAAATAAAAAGGAATAAAAGTAGTATGACAAAAACTTGCACTTTATATTGTTTTTTCCCCTCGAAAAGATATTCACGCAACTCTCGATTCGTTGGATGTATCACTTCTTTTCTGCGTTCTAATCCTTTTTTGATTGCTCTGTCTGTTAATTTTATACTTATATAGCCTAGTATTATTCCTAGAATACTAGCAATAAATAACATTTTCAATGGATCTATTGCTATACCAAATGACACACTTTTCATTATTGCATAGAAAACTATCGCAACAAAGCTTGTTAAAAGTATCATTGATTGGTTTTTTCGTTCCGCAATTGAAAAAAACTCATGTTTTTTAAAATCAAAGTATAAAAAATAATTTAATTCCTTATTTTGATAAATCGCTACATAGGATCTTGGCATACACTCACATCCCTTTAAACGTATTCTTAACAATATCGAGTGAAAACTCAATCCTCAATTTCTGCTTCTTGCTGTACTAACTCTAATTGCGGATATTGAATGTTCTTTATCTCCTCTTGATATTTCTTTTGAAAATCCTCTTCCAATTCATCAATATATCCTTTAAAAAATATCTCCTCAATGTCGGAGTTGTTAAAAAAGTACGTTTTTTGGTCGACTTGACCGTTTGGAAAGAGGCAAGCCCCGTAATGAAAATATCCAATTGTTCCTTTATTATTATACAAAGGTAGTCTAACCGTAATCATGATTTTCTGCTCTCCATTCTTCAATTTAACTACTGAACCTAAAGGTAATAACTCCATACTAGCGGTTTTATCGCCTACACCGTTGAAAGAGGATAAATCTTCATCCAGCTCTGTAATTTTCTTTACTGCTTTTTTCTTCCACTCATTTACATCCGCAAAAGATGGAGGAGCAGCGGAAGAAATATCGGATACTTCTTGGATTGTATTATGGATGATTTCGTCCTGCTTCTCCAAATCCTCAAATACTTCATTAATGTCTTCTTTGACATCTTGCAAATAGTTGCTTTTAATGATGGCAGAATCACTGCAATCCACGTTGGATGCGAATGACTTGATATGTTGCTGCAAATTTTCTTCAAGGTCATTAAACAATCCTTTAAATGACTCCAATATTGTTAAATGCAATCTCCAAAATATTGTTTTGCTTCTTTTGCGGCTTTGCCGGAAAATGAACCCATGCCATTAATCGCTTCAATATTTTTTTACCTTGTCTAAACCTGATCGAATAGCTGCAGAACTCTCTTGTAGATTATTCAAATAAATGACACTTCGGGCACAGGGAATAGAACATCCACAGACGAACTATTCCGACACGACTCCTATCCAATTACTCTATTCCAATCCCATGTAAACCCTAAACAAAAGAAGCATATCGTTCATATGCTTCTTCAATAATTAAACTATCCTGTTTTATTTCAACGGACCCGTAACTGTTCCTTTTTTAATATTTGGCTTATTTTCTTCTTTCAGGTCATTGAATATCTTTTTAAAACGGTGTTCTTCTTCATCCTTAAATCCTTCAAACACCACTTCATCTATATTTTCTTCATTAAAATAAAAAACATTGTTGGGATCCAGGCCCTGCGGATAAAAACACCCTGAGTAATCATACCATATCCTTTCTCCTTCAGTTTCTCCTGCTAGAATAGGGCCCCTATTCAGTATCATTAGTTTGCTCGTTCCTTCATTCAAATACACAATTGTTCCAATCGGTAACATTAATATTCCCCTTCCTGAATTTTTTACTATTCTATTTTTACAATTAATAACTCTTTTATAGTGCGTGTTTAAAAAGTCGCCGAATGAGAAGCAAGAAGGTCGAGGCGACGTAGCTTACATAAAAAGGTACATGAGCAGCGGAAAAGCAAGCCAACGAAGAGATTCGCCGCTTATCATTTGGTGACTTTTTGAACATCCTCTTATATAGTATCCTGCATTAAACCGCTGTTTTTTTCTCGCCCTTGAATTTCACGGTGGTATGACCTACTGTTGCCGTCAAAGCATGAATAATCAATAAAAAAAATAAGGAACAAATTGCAAATAATAGTGTCACGATATCCGAATCCACAATAGAAAAATAAAATAGAACAAAGGTTAATGCCAGAACAAAAAGATAGGTTACTACAACTTGAAAAAAATGTTTGAAAGACTGTGGCCTTATCCATAATTTGTCTTTCGTTAGATCCTTAAGATTCAAAGCACCACGCAATTTCTTTTTAAACTTATTATTTAGAGATACGAAAAGTAGCAACTCGAATACTACAAGGATACTGAGAATAATAGCATTGATTAATGGCGTATCCGGAAGTGCAAAGTAGTCTGCAATAGGCTTTAAAAGTGTTGCTAAAAGAACGCCAATGCCCCCTCCCAATATACTGGAATACCCTGTTTTAACCTTGTTCACTTCTGGTGACTTCAATTTTTCTGCTATATTCGGGTCATTTACTTTAAACACAGGATTCGGGAGCAACCAGAAAAAAAACGGAAATATAATCTTCCAAAAAGAGTGCCCCATGTCCATGATATACTCTTCCCCATCGATGGTCAGGATTCTATATCTAAGGTTTCTAAATACACCTTGTACTTTACAATTCATTTAACGATTCCCCACTTCATTAGATTGATTGGGCTAAGAAAACGGATTGATTGCATCTAGGGTACCACTAATAGCTTCACCGACATCCTCCATAAAATCACTTGCCGTTTCTTTAACATTGCTAACGGCCTCATGAACATTGTTTGTGAATTCATCTATTTTTTCACCTACATAATCCAAACCGTCTTGAATGCCCAAAAAGTTATTTTCATAGGCTTTATTAAAACCCCATGTTGCAAGTGTACCTAAGGCTATACCTCCTGCTACCGCCCATCCCCCTGGGTTAGACCCAAGAAGGGCTGCTATTCCATAAGTTGCTCCTGTTCCAAGCGCATCCCCAACAATACCTGCTCCCAACAGCCCGGCGGTATGTGCGGTTGCTTCACCTGGTGTCTTGTTGTTATTATGCAAATCGTCATACATGGTAATGGCGCCACTCGCTCCCATAAGTATTCCACCAACAGACTGTCCGACTCTTATGATATTTTTTCCTTTTTTCAACAAGGAATTAGCTGGACCGTGAGAGGGGGCATTACTTCCCATTAGTCCAATTACTTCACCGCGACTAAGTACCTTATTTCCATGCTTTGTAATGTTATCCTCAATATAAGAGCCAAAGGTATTCTGAGCGAAAATTCCACTAAATTCCCCTGATCTCTCTATCACGAAATCCATAAATCCTTTAGACATTTCCTTTTCCGGGTTCTTTCCATTTTGAAGTGCTTTAAGATCAGATAAAATATCGTAGTATTGGCCCTCATCGATTTTGCCGTTATTTAAATCTGTAAAAGCTTTTTGTAATATATCCTGTAAAGGTTCATCAAGATCTTTTACTGCTTTATCTTTCGCTTTTCGGGCCAATTGGATCTCTTCTAACAGTTCATCTATCTTTTCCTTCTCATCTGTGGTACCACTATTATGATCCTTCAAAGCTGGTATTCCCTGATACAGTGTGGCAGTTTTATAATCCGCAAATCGATTCACACCCGAGCTCCTGCCTGCTGATTTCATCGCAACCTCAATATTGTGCAGGAGTTCCTTTGTTTGTGAATCATGGTCTTTTCCTTCACTCGTAAAATCGATAAACTTGTCATTTAAATCTGTTATTATTTCAACAGCATCATCTCTTCTAATCGTTACGGAAGAAAATTTAGGGCTGGTTGCACTGCTAATATCCGCAACATTGTTAATTGTTCGATTAATTGATACATGCTCGCCATTTAACTTTTCATATTTCTCATCAACGTCCATTTCGGTATCCGTCAAATAATCACTGTCTACAATAGCCGATTGACTTGAATCTACATCGGACTGAAACAAATCTACATGCAGTTTTAAATTATCATTTAGGTCTGTAAATAGCCCGTTAAAGGATTCCAAAATTGTTTTATGCAGATCTGCAAAGTAATTTTTGGCACTTTTTGCGGTTTTTCCAGAAAAAGATTCCATTGCTATGATCCGATCTATTTCAGCTTGAATACTATCCAAACTGGATTTAATATCAGATGCAGTTTTCGTTAATTCATCTGAAAATTCCCTGATCTCGGATATATCCACTCTATTTCCCATTTACTTCCCTCCTAATTTCGTAACGGTTGTGGACCGGACTCAGGATCGGGATTATTATAGTTTGCCAGATTTTCATCATTCTCCCGCATCTGTTCTCCTGTATCTTCCAGCGTAGTGATATCCGTATCCAGTAATGTCTTATATTCTTCAAGTAACTTAACGGCTTTAATTGTATTTTCCAAGTCATCTGTAAAAGGCGCAATATTTGTTTTATCAAATGTCCGACTTGTTTTAATACTACTTTCCAAACCTGAAAGGGATGATCTTAGTTTTTCGATATTGGATTGGAATTCACCTATATTTATACCTACCACTTCTGCCATTTACATCACTCCTTTTTAGCGGCTTCTGCAGCACTTATTTGACTCTCAAGTGATGAGAGTGTACTTCGCAGGGTTTTCAATCCATTCTCATACGAATCGATTGTGCCTTGATATCTGGTAATATCTTCTTCCATTGTTGTTTGCGCATCTTCCGTTTTGGAAATAAAGTTTACTACGCTGGTTTTATACCATTGATAATTTTTCTCAAACTGATCTTCCTTTTTTCCTTGCCAACTATTTTCATCAATCGTCAGACCATCAATACTCTTTTTTATTTTTCCAAGCTCTGATATGTTTTTTCCCAATTCTCCCGATGCCTCTTGTAATCTGCTGATTTTATCCTCCAGAAGAGCTATTTGATTGTTCGAATTCGAAATCCCTGCTTCCACAGATCTTTTTTGCGCCTTTAAAGTGCTAAGTTCACTCATCTACCCACTCCCCCTCACTTCGGTATTTTAATTTTCACATGCTGATGATCCATTGCGTAATAGCACTCATACGCATTTGGATACTTTTCTTGTCTGATAAATGGCTGCTGGAATATATCCTGATCGCCAAGTCGCATGCTGATTAAACCAACTGTTACTATATTACGAACATACTTCGGTACATGTTCGAAACTCTTGCCAATATAACTATAGTCGCCACATATGATAAAATGGATGCCAGCATTCGCTCCATCTTCCAGCAATACTGGAAGCTCCTTTTCATCCAGATTGCTTCGTTCACAGAAGTCCTGCAAATCGGCAATTAAGATGATCCATTTCATTCCATCTGAATCATTTCCGGAGCAACTATTAATCTCGTTTATAATGTCGCTTTTGGCAACGGTTATCCCGTCTTTTTCTGAAATATAGGCATTTACATTGGTTGCTATATCAGCAAGCTTTTGATCACTTTTGTCAAGTATCATGGTTTGATACGAGTCTGAAAGCAGTGATATATTCTTGACTAACGCATGGCGTAATCTGTCTAGGCCGTCTTTTCTGTCACTGACCGCGATCAAATGACCGTATTCTGTTGGATTAAAGGCGATCGGACTAACATCTTCAAATTCAAGCCCGAGTGGCAGGGATCGGTTATTAACCAGTTCCTTCGCCTTTTTGTTTTTCCTAAACTGCTCAAAATCAATAGCTCCTTCAGGCATCATCGGAATAGCTTCTGGCCGCTCCCCATCCCAATGTTCATCCATCCGTCTCGCCGTCTCCTGAATCGCATCAATAATTGCCAATGCTTCCTTCCCTTCTGCCGGCAACATCGCCTGGAACAACGCAGGATCCTCCAACTTAATCAGACCCCGCCCGGCAATTTCCTCAATCTCCAGATCTGTTCTTCCCACAATTGCCCGTGCCTCTGTCTGATCAATCAGGTAAAGGGCGACTTGAAGTTTAATATTGGATAACAACGGCATTCTCATTGCACCTTGTCGTCCAGCGCTAATCGCTAAATGGATACCAATACTTGCACCTTCCCGGGCGATTTGGGTGATTAACCGGTCAAATTCGTCGCCGAAGTCTGCATCGCGAACGGAATCATAGTTATCGATGACGACAAAGATATTTGGTACCGTTTCGCCACTGGCTTGCTCATACATTTCCATGTTGGCGACACCGTACTGACTTAGTTTCTGCTTACGTTCTTTTATGTTCGTTGTTAATAAACGAATTAATTTCTCCATCTTTTCTACTTCATCAAGCAAAATGGTATCCGCCACATGCGGGAGATTTTTCAGCGGTAACAATCCATTTGTACCAAAATCCAACAAGTAAACATTCAAGTGTTCCGGGTTATGCTGTCTCGCTAAATCCATCACCAATGTCTGCAAAAATGTTGACTTGCCGTATCCAGGGCTTGAGAAAACCGCGATGTGTCCGTCTTTTGCCAACTCAAGCGTAAGCGGCTCTTGCGCCTGCAATTCCGGCTGATCCAACAGGCCAATAGTAGTCTTTAACGGTTTCTTCGGTTCTTGCCATGCTTCCTCGAAATCAACCGGATGCAGATCTTTCGCGAATATCCGCTCAGGCAATGGTGGCAGCCATGGCCTTGGCAGTGGCTCGATCTGTTGTGACTCCGTATAATCATGAATATAATCAATCACCGCATCAAGCTCTGTTGGGACTTTTTCGATTTGTTCTTTCTTGTCTAATCCACTTAAATCCTCGGTTAAAATGTCGTACTGTCCTAAATCATTGATCGCATAAATCGTCGTATCAACCAATTCCTGGTCGTCCTTATCCGGCACATAATCTGCGCCGCTCCAGGCACTTTGAAACAATTCATATATTTCATTATTGCCGACCTGCAAATAGGCACGACCTGGTAGTGTGATCTCTGCCGCATCAGGCGTTTTTAGGATTTCGTTTGAATCACTCGTATTCTGCACTTTAAGGGCAAGCTTGAATTTCGAGTTTGACCAGATTTGATCATCAACGACACCACTCGGCTTTTGCGTGGCCAAAATCAGGTGAATACCTAACGAACGACCAATCCGGGCGGTGGAAACAAGCTCCTTCATGAAGTCTGGCTGTTCCGATTTTAGTTCGGCAAATTCATCCGAAATCAGGAATAGATGTGGCATCGCTTCACTTGCTTCCCCTTGTTTATAAAGCTTTTGGTATTGATTAATATGGTTCACATCATATTCGCCAAAGAGTCGCTGGCGTTTTTGCAGCTCTGCCTTAATGGAGGCAAGTGCCCTCATTGATTGCGCACGGTCCAGGTTTGTGATGGTTCCGACTAAATGTGGCAGATTTTTGAATAAATTTGCCATCCCGCCGCCTTTATAGTCAATCAGTAAAAAGGCAACTTCGTAAGGGTGGAAATTTACTGCCAGGGATAGAATATAGGACTGAATAATTTCTGATTTACCGGAACCAGTTGTACCGGCGACCAAACCATGCGGACCATGTGCTTTTTCGTGTAAATTTAACTGAACAATATCTTCCTTGCCACGCAATCCCAGCGGAACGGCCAGGCTTTTATATGTCTGATTCCGTTCCCAGCGTCCTGAAATGCTCAGCTGCTCCACTTTCTCCACACCGTACATTTCGAGAAAAGTAACACTCTCCGGAAGCGAATTCTTCAAGTTTTGCAAGTGGTTAAGCGGCGCGAGTGCCCTTGAAACATCTTCCTTGTTAAAACCCGCCGGAAAATGGTCTGGGGTAAAGTATCTGTTGACCAGTTCCCCCTCTTCAAGTAAAATGTTCCCGCTTTTTGCATCCCGGATATCAATTACCGTTTTGACATGCTCCGGAAGCGACTGCAACACGTCTTCCACGAAAACTAGTGAAACCCCTAGTTCACTTGGATCCTCATTAAAAAATTCCATGATAGTATGATCCAGAATCAGCTTCTCATCTGTAATGAGCACGACATAATGGGGTGAAAAATAGAGTTTTTCATTCTTATTGGCTTTTTCATCCAAAGCAAGTTTTCGCTCTTTTAACACCTGATACATCGAATGCAAAACCTGATCCCTTGACCGTTCATGATAGACAAACCCGCGAACGTTCAGATCCTGCAGGCTTGCATGTGGAAGCCAGCGCATCCAGTTCCAATCTGCTTTCTCTTCTTCCGGGAAAATCGTAATAAATTGGACGTCATAATAACTATGAAATAAAGCTGTTTGCATGACCAATAACTGCAGCTGCTCCAAAACAAGTTCCCGCTGACCAATGTATCCAACCGGACCATTCATTAGCGACGTTACAACAGGTACATCCGTTATTCCTTGATATTGGGAAAGAAGTGCACGCGCTGCATCGACGAGCTCATCTTTTTCCTGTGTAAACTCTTCCTCATTAAATTCGATATCAAAACTTGAATCCACTTTTCCTAAACCTGTGCGGAATTGCAAAAAGTCATGATGAAACATCGTTTTCTCGTACGTACGGGCATCTACATGTATCGCCATATCCCGAATTTGTTCCACATCGGGAAAATGATATTCCAAGGCATGGCGCTGCTCTTCACTGGCAAGGTACAATTCCTTCGTCTTTCGTTGTAAATATTCTCTATACGTTTTGTCACGCCTTTTCATATCAGCTTTATATTTTTTAACATTTTTTATATAAGTAGTGATCGAAAAGATGATTGTCGTAACTGTCATAGCAAGCATGACGATAATATATATCCCTCTAGGCTGTACAAGTGTGATAAGAACGAGTGCTGCAATCATGACCAGTGGTGGTACAATTGTTCGAGCCAGCTGTTCACTTGGTTTAGATGGTTTATTGGATGGCTTGGCGATCGTTCGTTTATCTTCCGGTTCCCTGTAAATGATTCTCGGTGAGCGATGATAGTCAGGATATTCGTCACTGTAATGACTATCTGTTTCCACAAGCGGGACTAATTTCGATGATAAGCGCTTCGCTGTTATCACTTGTATGCTTTCATCGTTAATAAGAACGGTAACACCATCAAAAAAGAGTTCATCGCCTGGTTCGAGACACACATTTCCGGTTGTTCGGTAATAATTATGGTAGATATCCCCTTTATGGATTTCCAGTTTAAACAGTGATTGTGCATGCTCCCGGATTAACGTGAAATCTACGTTTACCCCTTCTATCTGAACGTCATCATATTCGTTGCCACCGAACGTCACACTATGCTTACCCGTTGTATCATATATATGTCGTTCCTTTACATCTGTTAGATAAAAATGTAATGGATCTGCTTGATTAATTGTTAAGCTCTCGTTGATATGTAGTACATTACCTTTAATATTGCACGCCTTCCCATCCCATGTTACAGAAAGGGAATGGTCAAGTGCCAAAAACGTTACGGTTCGAGACCAATCATTTCCGATTGTTATCTCTTTAGCGTCATTTTCGGGTAAATGGCATTTATGCAATTGATCACCATAACTTATCACTAATGTCTTCTGTGCCATCCTTTTTCTTCCTCTCTAAACCAATCCATCTTATAAGTTGAACTGCCTGCCGTCCAACTTTGCCATTCGCTTGTTAATCCTTTTTCTTTTTTTCATCATCTTTTTTGTCTTTCTGTTGTTGCGTATTTTCCTTATCAGAGTTTGTTTGATCGGGATTTTCTTCCGTATTCCCTTCTTCAAGATTTTCCTCTTGCATATCCTGTGCTTCATTTGTTGGATCATTGCTTGTTGCTTCTTCTTCAGGGAGCAGATCATATTCTTCTTGATATTTGTTCAGTTCGTCCTGCAGTTTGCTTACTTTTTCATCACGTTCGGTACCAGTTAAATCCGGATTATTTTTTGCCTGCTCGATTTTTTTGATCAGAGCATACATAATCAGCTGGGGATCATCAATATATTTTGCCTTTTCAACCGACTCATCGAAGTCACCGCGGCCATTATAAATCCAATACAACAAATAATTTTTATCACTTTTCAAGCTTACATTTTTCATAATGACTTCTTTTTCTTGTTCGGATAAATCTTCCACACTTATATAGGAATAAGCGAGGATATATTTCGTTGCATCGGGTAACTTTTCCGCATCCGTATCCTCTAGTGTATGAATGACCTCTCCATAATCTGATGCAAGGTATTCATCATGGGCTGCCAATAGTTCCTCTTGGTATGGCACTTTTACAAACCCGTAATAAACAAGTGGTGCGGCCAATAAAACAGAGACGGCTATCATGATAATCGCCAATTGTTTAAACAGACGAAAACGTTTAATCGGAACAATTTGCATATTCTTTTCTGTTTTCTTTTGCTCAGCCCGGTAGCTCTCTTCTAAAAATGCGATTAACTGCGTCAGGTCACTTATTTCGTTGACTTGGCGCTCAAATTCAGTATCCTTCGCATTTTGTAATGAACCGTAATACAGTTCATCAAAGGTATATTTTTTGGACAAAAGAGCAATAGCTAAACATTTTAGCTGTTTAAGAAAACCCGCTTCATCCACATCAAAAGGTGGAACCAAACCACGGATTCCACGATATACGGCTAATGGCATCAAATTATCATCAAATACCAGATTATCCGGATGAAGGAAGAACGTCACCCTTGTCGATAACCCCTTTTCGAACCGGGATACGTTGCATAAAAGTCGTAATTTCTCATTTCGATTAAGTTTTAGCACGTCTTTCCACTGTTTTCTTTCCCGATCAACAAAAAAGGAAAAGGTAAACAAATCTGCTTCATCACTTACTTTTACCGGCACAAAAAATTCAGGTGCCTCAATCATCACACCCATTTGCCGGACATCTTTTATGCGTGTCTGTGATTTAGGCAGTTTTAATTGCCAGATATCATCCTCAATCGTAAACTGAAGTGAGAGTTTATCAAACTGAATCGTTTTTTCCTTCATATCCTTTGACTCCTCCATATTGAACAACCATATAAACATACCGCATTCTGGAATAAAGTTAACCTTCATTTAGCGGAAAACTTATATTCCGTCTGCGGTCCAATAAACCTGTCAGCTCGGAAAATTCCTTTCTACAAAACTGTTAAAATATCACCATCTGTCACTGGATAATCCGCCAGTATGTCATCATCCGCCAGAAGTAAATCTTTTGTAATCACTTTAATAGCACAGCGTGATCCATCAGCCAAATCAAGTTTCAATGTTTCCATTACATTTAACAGTAACTGTTTAACCGATAGCTGCACCGGAATTCGCAAGTCATATAGACCTGCGTCTCCTCGGTTGCTAAAATCTATTGTCACATCAATATGGGTATCATGCAGCATTTTCTACTCTCCTAATCTGACAATTTTCGCATCATGATATAAATACCACCAAATACAACACATACTAATCCGGTTAACCCAGCTACAAGCGCATTATTTAACCATGAACTTTCTTGTTCTTCTTGAGCCTTTTCGGACGATGTTGTTGGAGCAGTATATTCGGATGTAAACAAAGCGTTTTCCAATTTTTTAATTGTTGTATTTCCCTCTGATTCCATCGTAAATAGGGATTCCCCCAGCTTCTCAATTGATTCTGTGCTTTCGACCTGTTTTTCCTCGATTACAGATGTTGTTTCCTCTTTAAACAAATCAGGGAAGGTTTTTTCCAATTCGGTTGCTGTATTCCTCCGGTTATCTCCAGATTCGTTCTGAATAATTCGATCTAGCTTCCATTCCAGTTCTCCATTTTTTTTAGGACTGTCTGCTGCTGATGCCTGAAATGGCAACATCAGCAGCAGACAGAAGATACCCGTAGACACAAGTTTAATTAGCTTCTGCAACACGTTCATCATCCTCTTCCCCTTTTCTTGCAGTGCGGTATAGGACAAGCAAATTAGCAAGAACACCAATCAGTGCCAGACCAAGGAGAACAAACACACCTGTTCCATAGCTTGTTGCTCCCAGCGCCGTTTTGGATATCAATGTCTCAACATGTTGCAATGGTGAATACATGCGTAATGTTTCCAACCCTGCAATACCGGACCCTAGCGCTTTTGTTAAAAATAGATACAGACTTAGTACAACAAGCAGGATAAACATACCAATCATTTTCAATTGTCTTAATAAATACGTTGCTACTAACAGCATTACTACCATAACCAAGGTGATTAACCCAGTCCACTTGATTAGTTCCCCTTCGCTTATATGGAGGAAATACCCCGATAGCAGACCAATTATGATCCCCTCTGCAACACCGATACTTCCTGTAATTGTTGTTATGAGCGTGTTTTTCCCCATTAGGGATTTCTCTGATTCAAATTGGTCGTCAGCTATGCGCCTTTGATTGTTTGTCGAAATCACATAGGCTGTAAACAGAGCAACAATGAAGCAAACTAACACAAGAAAGTATGGTGTGAATTTATCATCACCGGCCACAATTGTTCCGTTATTCTTCGTTTGCACAGGATTGGATAGGAAATCATACAGATCTTCATTCTGCCTGTCACCGATCCGGCTATTTGCTAGAACATCAGCAAAATTATCCGCAAACTCCTGATCCTCCAAAAGGTTGTTGGTCATATTCACCGATAATTCTCCAGCTTTGCTGACTAAATTAGTTCCGCTTTGCTGAATTTGACTTGCTTGCTCATCAATATTATCAAAGGTTTGATAAACATTTTCTGCAGAATTAAGATTCGTTTGCGCTTGCTCTGCAAGTGTTTGACTCGACATTAATAGCGGTTGAAACTCACTGCCCAATGTCATAACTGCAGTATGTTCCTCATCGTTATGTGCTTGAATTTCGGTTTGTTGTTCCAGCAGTTGTAAACTTTGTTCTCGCCATTTTGCAACGTTGGCCAGTGTTTCGGCTAGGCTTTCGTTTAGAACTACTGCTTGCTGTTTTGTTTCAGTAACATCTTCTGCAAGTTCTTCGGCTTTACCATTTGCCCAGTTAACCTGTTCCTGGAACTTACCTATTTGCCCCTGCAATCTTGTTAATGGTTGCCGGATTTGTTCAGTTACACCTTCTGTTACTCGACCAACGACATATTCTGTTAGTAATTTACCGATATCTTTTTCGTTAAATAACTTGTAAAGTGAATCATCTGTTGCCATATCTATAAGGGATTGACCTTCTTTTATGTTTGGGCAGTCATTTTCATCACAAGATAAACCAAACCCAAAATACATTTCATATAATGTGAGCATTCTTTGATAATGATTCACAGTATAGTGTAATGCATTAATAAGATCTTTGGTTGCATTATCTATAACTGGTGACATTACCTCGTGATAAACATAATTATTTATTACAACTACATCATCAGTTCCCTCATCTTTACCATCAGCATCTTCATCATTTTCACCATCCACTTCGTCTCCATTAGGGTTCCCCGTTCCATCTTCGGAACCGGTTTGTTCTTTTCTTTCATTGTTCTTTATATCTGATTCTTTTTCTGTCTCAGTCTTTTCCTTATTGTTGTTTTTTTGATCATCAGATTGATCAGTTTTCTCTTTTGGAATGTTTGTTTCTTGGCCATTTTCTGCCGATGGTGGATTAGTGTTTCCGCCTTCAGTTTCATTATCAATAGATGTACTCTCTTCAGTTTCTTTATTATCACTTTGAACGGTGCTTATACTTGCAACTAATGGTGTATTTGGCAACTGAATAGATGCATACTCTTTAACATCAGGTTCCCCACTATCAGTTGGTTCCAATTCCCAACTCCATGTCACAGGTTCAAAAACATTAATTAAACTACTAGTATTATCTAGCCCAAGTGTAACACTAACTGTAAAATCACCCTCGTTGACATTTGCCAAATTAACCGGATAAACTTTCCTGCCCCTATTTATTTCAGGTTCTCCTACATCAACATCTTCATCGTTTATCAGAAGTTCTGATAGTGTATATTCAGTAGGTATATTAAGCCTAAACTGATAACCCCTTTCACTGTCATCCACTTCTTTCAGGTTGACAGAATCAGTCTCCGTTATACCTGTTTGATTTAAGTGTTCCTTTAATTTTTTTACTTGCCAAGATAATTCTTCAGCACCATTAGTAGGCGTACCATCATAATTAAATTTCGGATCTTTAATATATTCATTTGTTACTGCAATAACGTTCTTAAGTTCAACTGTTGTATCTGGCGGTAAACCCAAATTATCAATATCATCTTCATTCAATGAAGGTAATTTTTCTATTTGCTCTTTAATCCTTTCACGAGCTCTTCTATCGGGAGCTTCAAATAAAGAATTCATATTTAACTTTTCATCGAATGCTTCTCCAAATACTTTTGTAAGTCGGTTCTTAACTTCATTCTCCAATCCCTCACGATTTTCTTCATTTAAAATCCTATCTACTTTATCTTTTGCATTTGCAACCTTTTCCTTTGACGATGCTAAATGCGATTGTAGTGCTACAGTACCGGATAAGATATTTGATGTATCATCTTCCCTTTTTCGAAACTGGCTATTAATAAAGTCGTTTGCTGATTTTAATGCTTGAAGCTGCTCTTCAACATCTCCACTATTGAATCCAGCATTAAACTGCTTCAACTGATCAAGAAAATTCATCGACAAAACACTATTGTTTTCAAGCAATTTCGAGGTGTCACTCATGCTAGATAAATAGTCTTGATTCATATTAGCGTCATCACTTAACTGTTTCCCAAAAGTGCCTAATGTATCTTCCAGACCACTAAAACTATCTTTGGATGTCTTGGCACTGTCTTTTACATTACTAAATTGATCCGTATAATTTGCAAGAGGGTTGTGTATTGAGTTGTTATATGTATTCGTGTATAATGCCTCTTCTTTTACAACCTCCCCAATGTTATCTTGTGCCTCCTGCAAATTACCTATAACACTTGCAAAATAAACATCAATAATCCGGCGATTAAAGTCATTTAGTATGGAACTGGCGGTTTTCTCTGCCTCCGCTTGAAAATTCTTATTACCAGATGCGTTTATTTTATAATTTAGCACAACATGCTCCGGTGCTTCTGAACTTATTGATAATGCCTTCTCAGAAAAATCATTTGGAATAACAACCATCATATCGTATGTATTTCTTTCAAGGCCGCTCTCGGCAACACCGCGGCTGACAACATACCAGTCATGTTCATTGTTCTTATCCAAACTTTTTACAAAAGCATCACCAAATGACAAATCATTGTTATTAAATGTTGCCCCCTCATCTTCATTTACCAATGCAATTGCCATTGTCTGAACATCCTTGGCATTTTTACTTTTTGTAACATGGTTTAGCGATAAATAAGATGAACCCGAAGCCAGGACGACCATTAAAACCAGAAACAATATTAATTGCTTAAACCCCTTTTTCATTTGTCAACAACTCCTGCTCATTCTTTATAAAAAATAAATAATAAATTAAATAATACCAAATTATTGAAAAAATACTGCAAGGAGAGAGAAGCTTAATGAACATGAGCTACACAACAATTGTCGTGTAGCTCATAAGTAGTGAAGAATGGACACGAATTCACTTATTTCAACTCAAATAAAGTCTCTTATCTAAGACCAAAGTTTTGTGATAAAGCTTCATCTTGTTGAGCCACTGCATCAGCTGTTTTCTCAAGTTGAACCTGAATTTCATACATTAACTGAGAAAAGTTTTCGACTTTTGGAGATAATTCTCTGAACTGATCGTCGAATCGTTCGAACGCACGACCTTCCCATTCCCCTCTTAGTTCTTCTTGCAAACTGGATAAATCTCTTAAAATTTGGCTGATTTGGTCTGAACTTTGACCATAACGCTTTGCTTTAGCCTGAAGTTCTTCTGGCGTCATGCGAATTTGTCCTGCCATGTTTCTTCATCTCCCTTATAAAATAATTACTTGCAAAGATAAAAGCTTTAAATCAGTTGGGTTTAAGCATTGATAAACCCGTTCCTAATTCAATCCTAATGAACTACTTTTACACTGTCAACCATGATTTTCCTTACTGTTTCGATAATTGGTATAAAGTACCTATCATACGACTAAAAATCTGCTTTATATTTAAAATTTGATTAATATTACCTAAATTTATTGTTGGTGTTTTGTAGTACTTTTTATCTATTTAATAGGTAGAAATTTTGACGCAAAGCCCCTGCAGTCTCCACCTCTGCTTAAAACGAATTAGCCTTTCAAGGAGAAGTTCAAGAAGAGCTTCTACGGGTAGCCCATCACACGAAAAAAAGCGGTAATTATTTGCCAAAGGGCGGGCTGATTCAGCTGTAGTCGATTGTCGTTGGGTTCTAGCAAAAAATCCTTCAATTCGAATACATAAGCTGTAGCTTAGAGAGGATGTTCATAAAGCCGCCGAATAATAGGCGCCGACTTTTTGAACACGCACTTAGATAACGAAATGAAATAAAAAAAGAGCACCCACGCACTCTTTTTACTCGATCAAGTTAACAAAGCTCTTTAATATTTGATTACTTGGCTTATTCGGCACTTCGTGATGGTGGCGGCATCTCGGTTCATATGCCTCGGACGCACCAACTAAAATAACCGGATCATCATAGGATGCAGGTTTGCCATTAATTAAGCGCTGTGTTCTGCTTGCAGGAGAGCCGCATATTGGACAAATCGCATTTAACTTGGTTACCGATTCACTTAAGGCCATTAATTTCGGCATTGGCCCAAATGGCTCTCCGCGGAAATCCGTATCCAACCCTGCAATAATGACACGAATTCCTTTGTTCGCTAATTCCTCAGCAACCGCTACAATATTTTCGTCAAAAAATTGCACTTCATCAATCCCAATAACATCAATTGTTTTATCAATATTCTCCAGAATTTCCTCTGAACTGCTGATTGGGCGGGCGATTGTTGATGTACCATTATGAGATACAACTGAGTCATCGGCATATCGATCATCGATAGCAGGTTTAAAAACTCGTACCGTTAAATTTCCATATGTTGCACGGCGGACCCGGCGGATTAGTTCCTCTGATTTACCAGAAAACATGCTGCCGCAAATAACTTCTACCCAACCACTTTGTTTCATTACATACACGAGCGGGTCTCTCCCTTCTCAAGTGTTTCATCGTATGTAGTAAGTTTACCACTAATTTTGCAGAATTCATCATTTATCTTTTGTATTTTTAAAGTAAAAAAACAGGCAACGTTTAGACAATTTGCCTGTTTTTGTAAAGAGGAATCAAGAAACCTTGATCTCTCGACTTTTTACTTCAAAAGCTTCGGCTCCTAGAAGCTACCGTCATAAGCAATGGACACTCCAAACACCAAAGACCAGGTGTTTTCCGGTCCCTTGCTTATGCGTCCGCTTCTAAACAGTCGCCTCAGCCTTTTATTTAATCTAGTTCCGCCTCCCAGGGGCTAGTGGACTTCCTTCACCTCCATCCGATAAGTCAACATCGATTCGCTTTACAGCTCATCGTGTTTCCTTTATCTCCTGCGGTAGGAATGTTCGGTTAAGAACGCTGCTTTGCACAGCAACACCGAACCACCCGCATTGCGCGGGCGCAGTCCATACGCCCCTAAACGGTCGGCTCCACTTTTTATTTCATATTATATTTTTTCTTGAATCGGTCTACGCGGCCGCCGACTTTGTCTGCTTTTTGTTTGCCTGTGTAGAATGGGTGTGATGCTGATGAAATTTCCACACGGATTAGTGGGTACGTGTTGCCATCCTCCCACTCAATTGTTTCGTCGGAGCTTTGTGTTGATCCGCTCAAGAATTTGAAATCTGAACTAGTATCAAGAAATACAACTTTTCTGTACTCTGGATGAATTTCCTTTTTCATGTCTTTCCACTCCTTTTTGCCCTGAATCCTTAAGAAACAGAGTTATTGCAAGAGCCGTCATAGGTGTTTTACCTTATCTAAACTCACATAAAGAGATTATACCAGTGTGCGCTATCGATTGCAATAGGACAGCGTCAGTAAATCTATCTTTTCGTGCCACGGCGCTTCATATCCTCTTCAAGCTGCTGGAGAAATTCCTCGTTGCTTTTCGATGCCTTAAGCCGCTTTAGGAAGCGGTCGAGAAAATCATTTGAATCCTGCATCGTTTTGCGGATAGCCCAGATTTTATCAAGGTGACTCTTTGGAACAAGTAATTCTTCTTTTCTGGTACCAGACCGTAAAATATCGATGGCTGGGAAAATTCTTCTTTCCGCCAAATTGCGATCAAGATGTAATTCCATATTGCCGGTACCTTTAAATTCCTCATAGATCACATCGTCCATCCGTGATCCTGTGTCCACTAATGCCGTTGCTAAAATAGTAAAACTTCCACCTTCTTCAATATTTCGCGCTGCACCGAAAAAGCGTTTTGGCCGGTGAAATGCGGCCGGATCAATACCACCGGAAAGTGTTCGGCCACTTGGGGGAATGACCAGGTTATATGCCCGGGCAAGTCTTGTTATACTATCCATCAATACAATAACATCACGCTTATGTTCGACTAGGCGCATTGCCCGTTCCAGGACAAGCTCTGACACTTTAATATGACTCTCTGGTACTTCATCAAATGTTGAGCTGACAACGTCAACATCGGAATGGACTGAACGTTCGATATCGGTTACTTCTTCCGGGCGCTCGTCCACCAGTAAAATAATCAGCTTGGCATCTGGATGGTTCTCGGAAATACTGTTGGCGATTTCCTTTAACAGCATTGTCTTCCCCGCTTTTGGCGGTGCAACAATTAATCCACGCTGTCCAAAACCAACCGGCGTCATTAAATCAATAATTCTAGTAGATAACTTTTTTGTTCCTGTTTCCAAATTCATTAATCGATCCGGATATAGTGCGGTTAATGCTGGAAAATGAACACGTTCCTTTGCAGAATCTGGGTCTTCGTCATTTACAGCATCGACATGCAGCAGACCGTAATAGCGTTCATTTTCTTTCGGTGGCCGCACCTTACCGGAAACCTTATCGCCATTACGTAAATCAAAACGCCGGATTTGCGAAGCGGAAATATAAATGTCCTCCGCACTAGGGGAATAATTTATCGGACGCAAGAAGCCAAACCCTTCCGATGGGATGATTTCCAGAATACCATCCATAAATAAATACCCATCTTTTTCCGCCTGTGCTTTTAAAATCGCAAAAATAAGTTCCCGTTTTGTTAGCTTGGCATAATAGGATACTTTATATTCCTTTGCCAGTGTATAAATTTCTTTTAATGTGAGTGTTTCTAAATGAGAAATTGTCAATGTAGCCATTCCATCACCACGCCTATTCATTTTTCAAATTGTATTATGTTACAGTTATCAACACGAGTTATTTATTTAATCAATATTCCATAAGAATTTCATCATTGCCACAATAGTGTTTGGACACTTAAAACCGACTGCCATGAACGTATTTCACCTGAGATTTCACTTCTTTACCTGAAGAATGCCTTGAAGAAATGAAGAATTGTCGGAAGCTAGAATTGAAGTTTGTTTATAAGTTTGTTCAAAAAGGAAGATAAAAGGATCAACGTCGGCTAAAAACCGTACCTTATTTCTTGTACATCGAAGACTTGGGGGCAACAGTCCAACCAAACTAGCAAAGAAATTTAATGCGCCATTTTCACCGGACTTTTTGAACATCCTCTTTTACAAATTATATTAGCCATTCTTAACTATTATTAAACATCTACAATATTACCTTTTTCAGCAGTATTATTCAACTCTATTTTGATAAAAAAGTTAGATATGAATTAATAGAGAAGGAAGCCGGTACATAATAGGCTTCCTTCTTATTACGTCTACAGCAAGCACTGGGCTAACAGAGGGGGTTCAAAAGTCACCAGATGATATATGGTAACTTTTGAACATGCACTTATAGAGAATGTTTCCACCGGGATTTGCTGTACTCCGTCTACATGCCGTTAAACAGAAACTTTACGTTTTCCATTTACGGTTTGATTACGAGGTTTGGTTTCTTTTGCAAGCTGTGTTCGCCATCGATGAAGCGTACAGTTCCACTTTTTGCGCGCATTACAACGGTTTGTGTCGTTGCTTTTTGGCCCTTGAACTGGACACCTTTCAGTAGTTCGCCGTCCGTTACCCCCGTTGCCGCAAAAATAGCGTCATCACCACCGCAGATGTCTTCCATTGTTAATGCTTTATCAAAATCAGTAATCCCCATTTTCTTGCAGCGATCCCGTTCTTCATCATTTGACGGGATCAGTTTTCCCTGGATTTCACCGCCAAGACACTTCAATGCAACTGCGGATAACACGCCTTCGGGAGCTCCACCGATTCCAAACAAGATATCAACGCCTGTATCATCAAATGCGGTGTTCATCGCAGCAGCAACATCGCCATCGGGAATTAGTTTAATTCTTGCTCCTGCTTGTCTGATTTCTTCAATCAATCTTTCATGGCGCGGGCGATCTAATAAGACTGCGACAACATCCTCGATATTTTTGCCTTTTGCTTTTGCGACTGCCAGCAGATTCTCAAGTGTGGAAGCATTTATATCTACCTTGCCAACTGCTTGCGGACCAACAGCAAGTTTTTGCATGTACATGTCCGGTGCATGGAGCAGTTTTTTATGGTCAGCGATTGCAATGACGGCAAGCGCATTCCATGTACCTTGGGCAACGATGTTCGTTCCCTCTAACGGGTCAACCGCTACATCAACGCGTGGTCCTTCACCTGTTCCGAGCTTCTCCCCAATATAGAGCATTGGCGCCTCATCCATTTCACCTTCGCCAATGACGACAGTCCCTTGCATCGGAATTGTATCAAATACAGCACGCATAGCAGAGGTTGCAGCATCATCAGCCTCATCCTTTTTACCTCGTCCCATCCAACGGGCCGATTTTAATGCTGCTGCCTCTGTAACACGTACGATTTCCATTGTTAAACTTCTTTCCATGGTTTTTCTCCCCTTTATGCAAAATCCCCTCATTCCATGGATCGTGAAAAGCGAAGCGGACATTTTTAACTGTCCGCATTTATTTATCTCTTTTAGCAATTTCAAAATAAACATTCCATTTTTATGAGCCAACCATCAGGATTGGCTACATACAGCTCACTACCCAGCCACTAACCAGGTGCTACACTTTTGTTTACAGATAAGAAAGTATAAAAATCAGGGCTCTCTTCTGCTCGTGCCAGAGTAGGCCACGTCCGGCTCCAGCGCCCAGCGACTAGTATGCAACACCCGCCTTCGTACGATAAGTCGGGCCTACAGGATGTAGGTCAGTTCGACGTTGCCACAGGACGTGGCGTTCTTAGTCGAACATCCCCTCGTTCGGGTAAGAAGGATGCCCGACTAAGTACGGGCTTTGCGCCCAACTCACGTCTACCCTATGAAGGAGCATGTTTCCTTTATCTCCTACGTAGGAATGTTCGGTTAAGACCGCTGCTCCCGGCAGCAACACCGAACCACCCTGCTTGGCAGGGCGCAGCATATACGTCGCTAACGGGCGCTTGCGCCTTTGTTCATGAATTTTGAAATTGCTCTATTTCCTGGTCATTCATTTCTTCACGCCAGACATTTGCACCGAGGTCGGTTAGTTTTTCTGTTATTTTTTCATATCCTCGGTCAATATGCTCCAGTCCGGTTATTTCGGTAATGCCATTGGCCATTAAACCAGCTACAATAAGCGCAGCCCCTGCACGTAAATCGGTTGCTTTCACTCTGGCTCCTTCAAGCTGCACAGGACCGGAAATGATTGCTGATCCACCTTCCACTTTTATTATAGCATTCATTCGCCTTAGTTCGTCAATATGTTTTAGTCGGGCTGAATAAATGGTATCCGTTACAACACCTGTATTAACTGTTTTTGTCAACAGCGTTGTAAATGGCTGCTGCAGGTCGGTTGGGAAACCGGGATAAACTAACGTTTTGATATCGACACTTTTTAATGGCTGTTTGGAAGCAATTAACAACTGTTCATCCCCTTCTTCAACCGTTACCCCCATCTCGCGCAATTTAGCAAGCAGCGATTCTAAATGCTGGGAAATAACATTGTCGATAACAACTTCATTGCCAGCTGCGGCAGCGGCTATCGCGTATGTTCCTGCCTCAATGCGGTCAGGAATAATTGTGTGTCTGCATCCGTGCAATGATGGAACGCCTTCAATCCGAATAACATCGGTTCCAACACCTTTAATTTGTGCACCCATATTCGTCAAAAGTGTTGCAACGTCAATAATTTCCGGTTCCTTTGCGGCATTTTCAATGATTGTTTTACCTTTTGCCTTTACCGCTGCAAGCATGATATTTATCGTTGCACCGACACTGACAACGTCTAAATAGATCCTGGCACCGGTAAGTTCTTCAGCACGGATGTAAATAGCACCTTGTTCATTGGTTACCTTCGCACCTAACGCTTCGAACCCTTTGATATGCTGATCAATTGGCCTCGGCCCTAAATGGCAGCCGCCTGGGAGACCGATAACGGCTTGTTTAAATTTACCCAGCATTGCCCCCATAAAGTAATACGATGCCCGCAGTTTTTTCACTTTTCCGTTGGGCAGCGGCATGGAAATCATATGTTCCGGATCAATATGTACCGTTTGACCATTCCACATTACCTTGCCACCGATTTCTTCAAGCAGATCTCCAAGCGTGTAAACATCAGAGATTTCTGGTAGTCCTTCAATTGTTACATCAGAATCAGCCAATATAGCGGCAGGCAAAAGAGCAACAGCACTATTTTTCGCACCACTGATTCGCACCTTGCCATTTAATGTATGACCGCCTTCTACTAACATTTTTTGCAATTGGAAAACCCCGCCTTTTGAGGTTGTTCAAAATAAGCTTTTGAACACACACATTTCGAATAATTTTTTGTAACTCGTGCTATACCGATTATCAGACCACCATTGACCGCCCAGCACATATGACACACGGTGGATGCAGATGATGCCGACCCCGTATTAACGCACCGGTTTTTAGTCGGCTTTCCCTTTTAACAGAGCGTTTCCGCTTTTGATCCTCCAGCTACAGCACCTTTGTTATTATCTTGCACATTTTTTCCAATTTCATGCGATTTTATTTTGCGTTGTTCCAATCAGCAAGAAACTTTTCAATTCCTTGGTCGGTTAATGGGTGTTTCACAAGCTGTGACAGTACTTTATATGGAATAGTAGCAATGTGTGCACCGTTTAAGGCTGCATCTGTGACGTGTAATGGATGTCTGATTGATGCTGCAATGATTTCTGTTGCAATGCTATGACGGTCAAAAATTTCTGCAATCGTTGCGACCAAATCCATACCTTCTTGACCAATATCGTCCAAGCGTCCTAAAAATGGCGACACATAGGTTGCCCCTGCACGTGCAGCAAGCAATGCCTGGTTCGCGTTAAAAATCAATGTTACATTTGTTTTGATGTTTAAGTCACTGAACGCTTTTACGGCTTTAAGTCCTTCCAGGGTCATTGGTACTTTAACCGTGATGTTAGGGGCAATTGCCGCAAGCTCTTTTCCTTCTTTAATCATCCCTTCTGCATCTTCCGAAATTACTTCTGCACTTACAGATCCGGAAACTTCTTTCGTTATTTCCCGGAGACGGTCATGGAAAGACACGCCCTCTTTTGCGACCAGACTCGGATTCGTTGTAACACCGGCCAGGATTCCGAGTGCATTTGCCTCGCGAATCTCATCAATATTTGCTGTATCAATAAAAAATTTCATGTCGTTGTATCCTCTCTTTCCCTACATATATTTTAAAGAACATGTAAATAGAAGTCAGATGAAAGAAATCGGCAATTTAAAGCCGATTTCGTTGTCCAAATGGGCAAAATTATTTTCCTTGCCCAGCCCCAGGGACTAGTGTGCTTCCGCTTTTGTGCTTTTACGCTTGATTTGATGAACCAAATTCACGCATTTTGCCAATAACGGTTTCTTTAATGGCATCGCGGCTTGGTCCTAAATATTTTCGCGGATCGTACAGGTCAGGTTTTTCATTTAATACTTCCCGGACCTTTTTCGCTTGGGCAATTTGATTTTCGGTGTTTACATTAATTTTTGCCGTACCCAATGAAATAGAATGTTGGATATCCTTTGTTGGAATTCCTGTACCGCCATGCAATACTAAAGGAAGTTCGATTGTTTTGGAGATTTCCTCCATTTCAGCAAATCCAAGGTTTGGTTCCCCTTTATACGGCCCGTGAACGGAACCTAGTGCTGGTGCCAAACAATCAATTCCTGTACGATTAACCAGTTCTAAACATTCCTTAGGGTCTGCGTAGATTACGCCATTAGCCACAACGTCATCTTCCTGTCCGCCCACTGTACCGAGTTCGGCTTCCACGGATACACCATGAATGTGTGCCAATTCAACTACTTTACTTGTTACGGCAATATTTTCTTCCAGTGGATCATGTGAGGCATCGATCATAACAGAGGTAAATCCGGCGTGAATTGCCTGTGCAGCCTTTTCAAAGCTTGAACCATGGTCCAGGTGGATCGCAACAGGCACGGTTGTACCATATTCCTCCATTAACGCTTTAACCATCGCGACAACAACCTTGAAGCCGCCCATATACTTTCCGGCACCTTCCGAAACACCGAGAATAACTGGTGATTTTTCTTCTTCGGCCGCTTGTAATATAGCCTGAATATATTCTAGGTTATTGATATTGAATTGTCCAACAGCATACCCATTTGCTTTTCCTTTTTCAAGCATTTCTTTCATCGACACTAATGGCATCCTATTATCCTCCTTCATAGACAAGGTACATCTATACAAATTAGTATTAATTACAGTATAAGAATACCAATTCACGTTTAAAGTCGCAACATATGTATACTTCCGCCACTTCATTTCCTTTATAGCCCGTAAATGGCCGATTTTAGGAACAATAAGAAAAGCGGAAGCGCCCGTTTAGCAACGTACAAACTGGAGCACTCCGCAATGAGATAAAGGAAACATGCCCCTGCAAAAGGGGTAGACGTGAGTTGGACGCAAAGTCCGTTTTTAGTCGGCCTTCCTTCCTTCCTACCCGAACCGATGTTGACTTATCGTAGTGAAGGAGTGTGAAGTTTGCTTGGCTTTAGCGCTGGAGCTGGACATGGCCAACTCTGACGTAAGCAGAATAGAGCCTAAATACAATAAGAAAAATGCCACCTCCTTTTATGTCTACGTCTTCGTGACCCACATCGTGTGGTTCTCAGGCTAACATTCAGTGAGGGAGGAAGGAACCCCACTGAATGAAGTTTCACTTTATGATTCACACCCAAGCAGTTTGTTTACAATGGTGCATATGCTATTAATATTAAAAGGTTTGCCGACAACTTCCTTTACATTCGGATAATTCGCCAATTCCTTGACGAGTTCCTCAACTAGACCACTCATGACGATTGCCGGTATGTTAATCTCTTCAAGTTCTAATTGTTGGAGAACCTTTACACCATCAACAATAGGTAATTTATAATCAAGCATCATTAAATCAAACGTACCACTATGTATTTTATCCAACGCTTCCTTCCCCGTTTTAGCTGTCACAACATGATAGCCACTATTTTCAAACACTTCCTGTAATAATAATCGTATACCAGGTTGATCATCAACTATTAATATCTCTTTTTTCATAGACTCTAACCATCCTTATAAGTATCTCTTTATCATAAGTAAAGAAAGTACAAAATTTGAGACGCTATTACGCTTACAGCAGAGCAGGCCACGTCCGGCTCCAGCGCTAAAGCTGTAGTAAACTTCCTTTATCTCCTTCGTAGGAATGTTCGGTTAAAACCGCTGCTCCCGGCAGCAACACCGAACCACCCTGCTTGGCAGGGCGCAGTTTATACTTCGCTAACCGGGCGCTTGCGCCTTTGTTCCTCCATAATGTTATTTCGATAAAAATAGCCAATATCCTTCTTTTTAGAGAACAAAAACACAAATACGGTTATATTCCAAATTATAAAAATTATATGCAAATAAGAACCCGCCTATTATAGGCGGGTTTCAAGTTTTAAAAATTATATGATTCATACTTAGTGGACAGTGCAAAACACAATGGTCGCTGATATTGATCAGGTGATTACTGATGTTTTATCGCAGCGTCAATAAAGCCGGCAAATAAACGTTGCGGTCTGGTAGGGCGCGATTTAAATTCCGGGTGAAACTGGCAGGCAATAAACCATGGATGGTTGTCCAGTTCAATCGTTTCCACCAATCTTTCATCTGGACTCGTGCCGGAGAAGATGAAGCCATTATCCTCCATTAGATTGCGGTATTCATTATTAAATTCATATCGGTGACGGTGCCGTTCATAAACGATATCCTCTCCATTGTATGCAGCTTTCGTTTTTGTACCATCCTGCAATTTACATGGATATATCCCTAGCCTTAATGTACCACCTAAATCAGAGATGTTTTTCTGTTCGGGTAATAAATCAATGATCGGATATGATGTTTCCGGATTTATTTCTGCTGAGTGTGCCCCTTCAAGCCCTAATACATTGCGGGCAAATTCAACGGTAGCCAATTGCATTCCCAGACAAATGCCGAAAAATGGAACATTGTTTTCCCGAGCATAGTGGATTGCTTCAATTTTTCCTTCAATACCCCGGTCGCCAAAACCTCCAGGGACTAATATTCCATCAACCTGGGCAAGTTCCTTCTTAATTGTTTCCTTATCCAGCTTCTCCGCGTTGATCCAATGAATGTCGATATCTGTATCGTAAAGAAATCCGGCATGTTTCAATGATTCGACAACCGAAATATAGGCATCAGGAAGTTCGACATATTTTCCAACAAGGCCAATTTTTACTGTTTTTGACAAATTTCGCACCTTATTGACCAGCTGCTTCCATTCGTCCATAGCAGCCGGCTTGCAATCCAGCCCGAAATGGTCACAAGTTAATTGATCCAGATGCTGTTCCTGCAGTGCGATCGGTACTTGATAAAGTGTATCGGCGTCACGCATTTCAATAACCGCCTTTTCGTTAATATCACAGAAAAGAGCAATTTTATCTTTCATGTCCTGGCTAATTGGTAGTTCCGTTCGCAAAATAATCGCATCCGGCTGAATTCCTAATGAACGCAGCTCCTTCACACTATGCTGAGTCGGCTTTGTTTTCATTTCACCTGCCGCTTTAATATATGGAACAAGTGTACAATGAATATACATGACATGGTCGCGGCCGATATCACTTTTAATCTGGCGGATTGCCTCCAAAAATGGCAATGATTCAATGTCCCCGACTGTACCGCCAATCTCTGTAATTACAACGTCCGCTTTAGTTGCTTGTCCAGCCCGAAATACTTGCTCTTTTATTTCATTTGTAATATGGGGAATAACTTGAACCGTGCCACCAAGATAATCCCCACGTCGTTCTTTTTTAATAACACTTGAATAAACTTTTCCCGTTGTAATGTTACTGTATTTATTCAAGTTGATGTCGGTAAAACGTTCATAATGACCTAAATCCAGATCCGTTTCCGCGCCATCCTCCGTTACAAATACTTCACCATGCTGATATGGGCTCATGGTACCGGGGTCAACGTTGATATAGGGATCAAACTTTTGAATGGTCACCTTTAAACCGCGATTTTTTAATAATCTCCCTAAAGAAGCTGCCGTAATCCCTTTTCCAAGCGATGATACAACACCGCCCGTTACAAAAATATACTTTGTCATTATCCATCCCTCTTCCTTCTGTACTGTATATGGTGGTGCTTCATTTTGAGAAAACTGCATCATTACCGTTTAATGTTCATCAACATGTGTGATTTAAACGTAAATTTATTTGCTTGCCTCTTTAAAATACGAAAAGCGTTCCCCCCAACCAGGGGGAACGCTTCATTGATTTTAATTTAAAGAGCCCAATAAAAATTGTACTCATGTGATAGGAAAAAGTCAAGCAGCCATTTTGGATTATTTATTCTCTTCTTCCTCTTCATCATCGTCGATGTCCTCTTCATCTTCATCGGCAAAATCCTCATCAAGCTCTTCGTCATCTTCAAAATCATCAAAGTCTTCTTCCTCTTCATCGGCAACGAAATCATCCGTTAGTACTTCGATGTCTTCGTCAACAATATCAAGTTCAGCATCTGATTCAAAATCTTCTTCCGCTTTTTTCTTTTTCTTCGCCTTCTTCTTTTTCTTTGGTTCAGCTGTTATTTCCTCATCAATTTGCTCAACCGGGTACCACCGTTTCAGCCCCCACATATTGGAACCAAGTGTCATAAACCTGCCATCAATGTTCAGGTCCGTATAAAATTGCGCAATAAATTGTTCTTTCTGTTCTTCCGTAAAGCCTTTTAGTTCCGAAATTTTTTCAAAAACCTCTCTAAAATCAAGCGCTTTTTTTTCATCTAATAAAATTAAATTTGCCAATTCGATCATCGACATATCTGCTAAATCTTCGTGGCTATAAGTTTTCAAGCTCACGGTAACGCACTCCCTTTTCTATTTTATCATCAGCCTTGCTTTTATCATGGACATTTATTAATAATCTTTCATTTTAGCCTATTTTCTAATAAACCATACCATACATTATAAACAAATCAAGACTGAATATGCTAGGGAAAACCATAAAAAAGTTGAGAAAAACATCTTGTTTTTCTCAACAGGTAAGAAAGTATAAAAATCCGGCACTATTCCGCTCATGTCAGGGCAGGCCACGTCCGGCTCCAGCGCCTTTGTTCACTTTTTTTCTTCCGTATCAAAAAACGCATGAAATCACATATTTCTCCTGTACTGCCCGCCTACTTCATACAGTGCATTCGTAATTTGTCCAAGACTCGCCACTTTGACGGTTTCCATCAGTTCAGCAAAGATGTTCCCACCGGATGTGGCAACCTGCTTTAGCTGTTTTAGTGCAGCGTCAACATGCGCCTTATTGGCATTTTGGAATTTATGCAGCTCACTGATTTGATGTTCTTTTTCCTCAGTCGATGAACGGGCAAGCTCCATGGAATCAATCTCTTCCTCTGAAGGCGGATTTGGACTTAAATACGTATTTACGCCAATTATCGGCAGTTCACCTGAATGTTTCTTGCCTTCGTAATAAAGCGATTCTTCCTGGATTTTACCACGTTGATACTGCCGCTCCATTGCTCCTAATACGCCGCCTCGGTCATTCATTTTTTCAAATTCCTGTAGTACTGCTTCCTCAACAAGATCGGTTAACTCCTCAACAATAAATGAACCTTGCAGGGAGTTTTCATTTTTCGTTAGGCCGAACTCTTTATTGATAATCATTTGAATCGCCATTGCTCGTCGTACCGATTCCTCTGTCGGCGTTGTAATCGCCTCATCATAAGAATTAGTATGCAAAGAATTACAGTTATCCTGAATTGCTAGCAATGCCTGCAATGTGGTGCGAATATCATTAAATTGAATTTCCTGTGCATGCAAAGACCTTCCAGACGTTTGCACATGATATTTCAACTTCTGGCTCCGTTCATCGGCGCCATATTTATCCCTCATGGTCACAGCCCAGATACGACGGGCAACACGGCCAATCACCGTATATTCCGGATCAAGTCCGTTTGAGAAAAAGAAGGACAGGTTTTTGGCGAATTTGTTAATGTCCATTCCCCGGCTCAAATAATATTCCACATAAGTAAATCCGTTTGCCAGTGTAAAGGCAAGCTGTGTAATCGGATTTGCTCCTGCTTCGGCAATATGATAGCCGGATATCGAAACCGAATAATAATTGCGGACGTTTTTATCGATAAAATATTGCTGAATATCCCCCATCATACGTAACGCAAATTCAGTTGAAAAAATACACGTGTTTTGCCCCTGATCTTCTTTTAAAATATCGGCCTGAACCGTTCCCCGAACAACGGCCAATGTATCGTCTTTCAGTTTTTCATATTCCGCTTTGTTAGGTTCCCGGCCGTTTTCTTCTTTAAATTTAGCAAGTTGCTGATCAATTGCTGTATTGAAAAACATCGCCAGGATAATTGGTGCCGGACCGTTGATCGTCATCGATACCGATGTTAATGGATTCGTTAAATCAAAACCATCGTACAGCTTTTTCATGTCTCTAAGTGTACAAATATTAACCCCGCTTTCGCCGACTTTTCCATAGATATCCGGGCGTTTTGCTGGGTCTTCTCCGTATAATGTCACCGAATCAAACGCTGTCGAAAGACGTTTCGCATCATTATTTTTTGATAAATAATGAAAACGGCGGTTTGTCCGCTCTGGTGTCCCTTCACCGGCGAACTGTCGTGTCGGATCCTCCCCTTTGCGTTTAAAAGGGAAAACTCCTGCTGTAAATGGAAAAGCACCAGGGACATTTTCTTTTAAAAGCCAGGTTAGCCGCTCACCCCAGTCTGTATAATTGGGAAATGCAACTTTCGGAATTTTTAAGCCTGACAATGATTCGGTGACAATATCCATTTCGATTTCTTTACCCCGAACAGCGAATGTCATTTTATCCTGACTGTACCTTTCCTTTGTTTCATCCCAGCTGTCCAGCAGTTTTTTTGTTTTTGGATCAAGCTCTTCCTCGAGGCTGGCAATTTTATCATCAATGGTTTGGATGGCAGCGTCTCCATCCAATACTTCTTTTACCCCTTCAAGCTGGTAAAGCTTTCGCGCGATATCACTTTGCTTTTCGACATTATGATGATAGTTGCGCACATGTGTTGCAATTTCGCGCAAATAATGACGGCGCTCGTTGGTAATGATCATGTTCTGCTTTTCGGCAATGGTATTCCGATTGAAGTCGATCGTCTCATTCCAATCGTATTTTTCGTTTAACGTATCGACAATCGAGGCAAATAATGCATTCGTACCTTCATCATTAAACTGGCTTGCAATGGTCCCAAATACCGGGAACTTTGTTTGGTCCTGGTGGAAGAGCATATGGCTTCGTTCATATTGCTTACGAACTTGATTCAGTGCATCTTCAGACCCTTTTTGCTCAAATTTATTAATGACTATAAAGTCGGCGTAATCAATCATATCAATTTTCTCTAATTGGGATGGAGCCCCGAATTCCGCTGTCATGACATACATGGACAGATCCGTTACATCGGTGATTGCAGCATTCCCCTGACCGATACCACTTGTTTCCACAATAATGAAGTCATAACCGGAGGCTTTCACAACTTCGATGGCTTCCTGGATTGCTTTGGATAATTCCGTACTTGAATCGCGGGTTGCAAGTGACCGCATATAAACCCGGTCGCTAAAAATGGCATTCATGCGAATCCGGTCACCAAGCAACGCTCCACCTGTTTTCCTTTTTGTCGGGTCGATCGAAATAATCGCGATTTTTTTATCCGGAATCTCATGGATGAAACGACGGATTAATTCATCGGTCAAGGAGCTCTTTCCTGCTCCGCCGGTACCAGTAATCCCGAGAACGGGGGTTTTATCATGTGCCTTCTGCCGGATCACTTTCAATACTGTCTGTTTTTCCGTATCATCGACCGAACCGTTCTCCATATAGGTGATGAATTTTGCAATAGCACCACGATCTCCCTTGAACAATTTTTCCTGATCCTTTTTGACATTAATCGGGGGAACGAAATCACATTTTTCCAAGATACGATTAATCATGCCTTGGAGTCCATACTTCCTGCCGTCCTCCGGTGAAAAGATCCATGTCACACCATATTCGTGCAGCTCCTTAATCTCGCGGGGAAGAATCGTTCCACCGCCGCCGCCGACAACCTTAATATGATCTGCACCGAGTTCCTTTAATAAATCAACCATGTATTTAAAATATTCGACATGACCTCCTTGATAGGATGAAATAGCTATTCCTTGTGCATCCTCCTGAATGGCGGCGTGCACCACTTCTTCGACGGAGCGGTTATGCCCCAAATGGATAACCTCTGCACCACTGGACTGCATAATTCTCCGCATAATGTTAATCGATGCATCATGCCCATCAAACAGACTGGAAGCGGATACGATACGGACAGGGTTTTTTGGATAGTAAACTTCCGGGCTTTCCATTATTTATACTCCTCCCTTTTGTGTAAATCCCTCGTCTGGTTGTGCCTTAATATTTAAACCTTTCAGCAGGTAATTGATTTGACCGTCAATATATTCTTCCAGTGTAAATTGCTTTTGGAGTATCCACCTTCTGAATCCCCACATTTGCCCTTGGACAAAAATATTGTTTGCTAAAAGCTCCACATCCTGTTTCGCTATTTCATCAGGCAGACAGGCAGCAATAACTCGTTCGAGCATACTGATCATATCCCGCTCTTTACGCAGCACGTATTCTCTTGATTCCTTTTTGAGCGATTTTACTTCCTGATATAGGATGAGAACCTCCTCCTGCATGTCATCCATCAAGTGAAAATAGGATTGAATCACAGAGACAAAGTTTGCAACGGATGGAGTTGCCAAGTTAATTTTTGCCTCCAGCTGGTCACGAACCTGATGGTGAATCGAATCGACAACTAGAAACAAAATATCTTCTTTTGTACGAATATATTCATACAGCGTTCCGATACTGAAGCCCGCTTCCTTGGCAATTTCTCTCGTAGTGGTCCGATGAAAGCCTTTTTCCTTGAAAAGGGTAATCGCTCCTTGAACCATTTGGGTGCGCCGTTTTTCAATCAACTCCTGATCCTTTACAGAGGAAAGAATTTGTTTGTCCGTCATGTACACCCTCCCTTCCTTCTTCCATTTTTGATACCATTCCGATAACAACCTGTATGGATCACTAGCTTCATCCAATACGAGCTCGACATCATGTCGCGCGTTCCCCTTGGGTTGTCGCGCGAAATCGGCTCAATGCCGATTTCATTGCTCCAACTTTATTTCGTCAGCATCCTGCCAATAACCAGGCGCTGTACTTCATTTGTTCCTTCATAGATTTGCGTAATTTTTGCATCGCGCATATAGCGCTCGACCGGGTAATCCTTTGTATAGCCATAGCCACCGAATACCTGGACTGCTTCCACCGTAATACGCATCGCAGCGTCACCTGCAAATAATTTTGACATTGCTGATGCTTTTCCGTATGGCTGTCCTTGTGATTCCAGCCATGCTGCTTGGTAGGTTAACAGACGGGCAGCTTCAACTTCGGTTGCCATGTCAGCTAACTTAAACGAGATTCCTTGATTATGTGCAATCGGTTTGCCAAATTGCTCACGCTCTTTTGCATAGTCAACCGCCGCATCAAGTGCTCCTTGGGCAATACCTAATGCCTGTGCTGCGATGCCATTGCGTCCTCCGTCAAGGGTTGCCATGGCAATTTTAAAGCCTTCTCCTTCCGCACCTAGCATATTTTCTTTCGGTACACGGCAATTTTCAAAAATTAATTCGGTTGTAGGGGATGAACGAATGCCCAATTTCTTTTCTTTTTTGCCGAAAGTAAATCCCTTTGTGCCTTTTTCGACAATAAAAGCACTAACCCCTTTATGTCTGGCCTCTGGATCTGTCTTGGCAAAAACAAGATAAATATCAGCCACACCACCGTTGGTAATCCACACTTTATTCCCGTTCAGCACATAGTGATCGCCATCTTTTTTCGCGGTTGTTTTCATAGCTGCCGCATCACTTCCTGCACCAGGCTCTGACAGCGCATAGGCGCCCAATGCTTCACCTGTTGCCAAACGAGTGAGGAATGTTTGCTTTTGTGCTTCATTTCCGTATTTAAAGATTGGCCAGCTGCAAAGCGACAGGTGTGCCGATAGTGTAACACCTGTTGAGGCACAAACACGTGATAGCTCCTCTACAGCTATGACATAACTGACAAAATCCCCACCAATCCCGCCATATTCTTCAGGCCATGGAATCCCGGTCAAGCCAAGTTCCGCCATTTTATTAAAAATTTCGCGGTCAAAGCGTTCTTCTTCATCACGCTTAGCTGCTGTTGGCTCGACGTCTTTCTTCGCAAAATCCCGAACCATTTTACGCAGCATTTCCTGTTCATCGGTTAGTTGAAAATTCATTTTGTACTCCTGGTCATTTTAGGTGCAATCCATGTTAAAAACATTAAAACAACCAGGGTCACCTCCCTTATAATCTTTTATATCTAATAAGTCCTGTGTTAAATCGCTATACTAATTGATTCCATATATCTTATTCAAAAAACTGCACTCGCCCATGCTTGAAAGCACTAAACAGTGCCAGCTAGTTAGAGCTTTTCAGTCTAGTAAGAGATGTTTGGCGATAACGATATGCTGTATTTCGTTTGTTCCTTCATAGATTTCTGTTATCTTCGCATCCCGGAAAAGGCGTTCCACAGGGTAGTCCTTGGTATATCCGTAACCGCCGTATACTTGCACAGCCTCAATTGCCGTTTTTCTTGCGGTTTTCGCCGCGTACATTTTGGCCATGGATACCTCTTTGCTACACGCACTATTTTGCTGAACAAGCGATGCAGCATGATAGGTTAATAGTTTTGCAGCTTCTACCTCTGTTGCCATGTCAGCTAGTTTAAAGGAAATTCCTTGATTATGGGCAATGGGCTTACCGAATTGTTCACGGGTACTCGCATAGTTTGTGGCGTACGCAAGTGCTGCTTCAGCAATTCCTAAAGCCTGAGCAGCAATTCCAATTCGCCCATGATTCAGAATGGCCATCGCAATTTTGAAACCGTCTCCCTCTTTACCAAGCAGCTGCTCTTGCGGAACGATACACTGGTCGAAATTTAGTTGTACCGTATTGGAACCGTGTAACCCCATTTTCTTTTCCTTCTTGCCGATGACTAGACCCGGTGTATCTTTTTCGACGATAAATGTACTCACACCGCTTTTTCCCCGTTCATCGCTTGTGCGGGCAAAGGTAATGTACGTGTCTGCTTCCCCCCCATTCGTTATAAACATCTTTGACCCGTTTAAAATATAGTTGTCGCCAGCTTTTTTCGCTTTCATTTTCAAACTGGCTGCATCTGAACCCGCACCAGGCTCTGTCAGGGCGAACGCACCCAAATATTCACCGGAGGCAAGCTTAGGCAAGTAGTGTTTCTTCTGTTCTTCATTACCGAAATAACGGATTGGATTAGTCCCTACAGATGTGTGTACGGATAAAATGACGCCAAGTGTGGCACTAACTTTGGATAATTCATTTATCGCAATAATATAAGAGATGAGATCCATGCCACTTCCACCATATTCCGTCGGGATTGGGATTCCCATCAGCCCAAGCTTCCCCATCTTCTGAATGAGCTCTCTTGGGAAACGGTCTTCTCGTTCCATACGTTCCACTTCTTTTGCGACTTCTTTATGGGCAAAGTCGCGCACCATCTTACGGATCATTTCCTGTTCCTCGGATAAATACAAGTTCATCCATTCGCCCCCTTTTTGTCTATCATGCTGTTATCGTAAAAATCGTTTTGACCTTCTATATTTATCTATTGCGCTTCCGGCAGTGTGGCTTTAATCGCCGTATTGGTAAAATCCGCGGCCCGACTTTTTACCAAGCCAGCCAGCGTTCACATATTTCCGAAGTAATGGACATGGGCGATATTTACTGTCGCCAAATCCTTCGTAAAGTACTTCCATGATATAAAGACACGTGTCCAAACCGATGAAATCAGCTAATGTCAAAGGTCCCATCGGATGATTCATGCCGAGTTTCATCACTGTGTCAATGTCTTCAACCGATGCTACTCCTTCGTATAATGCAAATACTGCTTCATTAATCATTGGCATAAGAATACGATTGGCAGCGAATCCTGGTAAATCACTCACTTCAACAGACGTTTTCGCTAATTGTTTTGCCATGTTTTCTATTGTCTGATATGTTTCATCACTCGTTTGCAGTCCGCGAATAATTTCAACCAGTTTCATTATTGGAACCGGATTCATAAAATGCATCCCAATTACCTGATCGGGGCGACTTGTTGCACCTGCTATTTCTGTAATTGGTAATGAGGATGTATTCGACGCTAAAATGGCATGTTTTGGTGTGATGTTGTCGAGTTCGGCAAACACCTTAGCCTTCACTTCCATATTTTCGACGACTGCTTCAATGACTACATCACACGAAGCGGCATCGGTTAATGTTGTCGAAGGATGCAGCCGATTTAACGTGTCCGTTTTCTGTGTTTCCGTGATTCGCTCTTTTTCGACTGCTCGCATCAATAACTTTTCAATATTTTTCATGCCTTTTTCCAATGCTTGCTCACTCATATCGTTTAAAAAAACATCAAAGCCTGACTGGGCACAGACCTGGGCAATCCCTGAGCCCATTTGTCCTGCACCGATTACCATCACTTTTTTTATATCCATGTTCGTCTGATTCCTCCCTTATGATCTGAGCACCATGATATTTATTGGTGATATGCCTTTGCATATGGTGTTATTACTGCTTAGGATGCACTATTTTACAGTACTTGGATGGTATTGCGCGGTCCAAAAATGTTACCCGCGCGCTCATCCCGTACAAAATATTACTATTTAAGAGACTGCCCCTTGCCTATAGTTTACTGTTTAGGTACTTCCACTAAAATGGCATCCCCTTGGCCACCGCCACTGCAAATCGCCGCAATCCCTAATCCACCACCGCGGCGTTTTAGTTCATGAATCAGTGTTAAAATAATGCGAGCGCCGCTAGCACCAATCGGGTGACCTAGTGCTACTGCGCCACCATTCACATTTACCTTTTCCGGATCTATACCAGCAATTTGTCCACTAGCCAAAGAAACAACGGCAAAAGCTTCGTTAATCTCAAATAAATCAATATCATCCTTGGAGTATCCTGTTTTCTCGAGCAGTTTATTAATTACAAGTCCTGGGGTTTGTGGAAAATTTTTAGCTTCAACCGCTACTTCTGCATGGCCTAGAACCGTTGCCATTGGTGTTTTGCCAAGCTCGGCTGCTTTTTCATCAGCCATAACGACAAATGCACATGCGCCGTCATTGACTCCCGGTGCATTACCGGCTGTGACCGTACCATCCGGGTCAAAAGCAGGGCGCAATGTAGCCAGCTTTTCCATACTTGTATCTTTACGGGGGGCCTCATCGGTATCAACAACAATGGCTCCCCCTTTACGTTGCGGAACCTCTAATGCGACAATTTCCTCAGCGAATTTGCCGTCCTCTATCGCTTTTATCGCTCGCTGGTGACTGCGGAGTGACCACTCATCCTGCTGTTCTCTTGTCAATCCAAATTCTTCAGCAGTTGAATTTCCATAGTTACCCATATGGATTCCTTTAAACGAACATGTCAAGCCATCATGTATCATCAAATCAACTACCTTTTTATCACCCATGCGATTTCCCCAGCGAGCATCCGGCAGGTAGTATGGCGCATTGCTCATGCTCTCCATCCCACCAGCAACGATCACTTCTTCATCGCCAAGACGAATTAATTGATCGGCCAATGTAACGCTGCGGAGACCTGAGGCACATACTTTGTTAATCGTTTCTGTTTTTACTTCCCATGGAATTCCTGCTTCCCGTGCTGCCTGTCGTGAAGGAATCTGGCCTTGACCGCCTTGCAAAACCGTTCCCATGATGACTTCATCAATTTCCGATTCTGTCAGACCAGCACGATCTAGTGCGGAACGGATTGCCTTTCCACCTAGTTGGGAAGCGGTAAATGATTTTAATGCTCCGCCAAATTTGCCAAATGGTGTTCTTGCTCCTGAAATGATTACTGTTTTTCTCATTGTTAAACCATTCCCTTCTAAATTATGTATTTCTATTAGAACAAGCTTTGATAACGCTTTCTTTATTCGATTGAACGCTCGCTCAGATATACAGTTTAAATGAAGAGGGGGCTATTTACCCTCTCTTCCATTCTATCATTAATTTGAATCATTAAGCAAAATTGACATACAAGAGGATGTTCAAAAAGTCACCAAATGATAAGCGGCGACTTTTTGAACACGCACTACAAGATTACTAGTTTGATCATCTTTGCCAAAATTGGACAGTAAGAATTATGCTGTTTTCGAATGTTCCTCGGCAAATACGGATAAGGCCAGAATTTCCGCAACGTCCATTGTGCCGATATCGTCTTCCACTTCTTTTGCTTTTGTACCGTCACTCAGCATTGTTAGACAATATGGACAGGCGCTGGAAATCATGGATGGCTGAACAGCGATTGCCTGTTCTGTTCGGGCGACATTGATCCGGTTACCGGTCGTTTCTTCACTCCACATTAATCCGCCGCCAGCTCCACAGCACATCGCATTTTCCCGGCTGCGCTCCATTTCAACAAGTTCAAGTCCTGGTATCGACTGGAGAATTTCCCTTGGCGGATCATACACACCATTGTAGCGCCCTAAATAACAGGAATCATGATACGTAAGCCTTTCGTTGATTTCCCGCTGCGGTTTTAGTTTTCCATTCATCACCAAATCAAACAATAATTGCGTATGATGATAAACTTCCGCTTCAAATCCAAAGTCAGGATATTCATTTTTGAAAATATTGTACGCGTGTGGGTCGATCGTAACGATCTTGTTCACGTCATGTTTTTCAAATTCTTTAATGTTTTTCTCAGCAATTTCCTGGAATAAAAATTCATTGCCGATTCGGCGGGCTGTATCGCCTGAATTTGCTTCTTTGTTGCCTAGTATCGCGAAACGGATCCCTGCTTCATTCATCAGTTTGGCAAATGCAATAGCAATTTTTTGACTGCGGTTATCATAGGCACCCATTGAGCTTACCCAGAATAAATAGTCAAATTCTTTATCTTCCTTTTTCAATTCCTTAACAGTCGGAATAGACACAGACTCATCTAATTCGCGCCATTTAATCCGGTCTTTTTTCGACAAGCCCCATGGATTACCTTGACGCTCGATGTTCATCACAGCACGTTGGGCATCTGGATCCATTTTCCCCTCTGTCATGACCAGATAACGGCGAAGGTCAATAATTTTATCAACATGCTCGTTCATCACGGGGCACGCATCTTCACAATTCCGGCAAGTTGTACATGCAGAAAGCTCTTCAATAGTGATAACATCACCGATCAGGCTGACATCTTCCACACTTGCAGCTGCCTCGGATTTTGCAATTTGGTTGCCTTTGGTATTGGCAAATGCATACGCCGGAACCCATGGCGTTTTCCCAGTAATCGCTGCCCCTTTCTCGGTTAAATGGTCACGCATTTTGATCATCAAATCCATTGGCGACAGCATTTTACCCGTTCCTGCTGCCGGGCATACATCCGTACAGCGGCCACATTCCACACAGGCGTAAAAATCAATCAGCTGATACTGTTCAAAATCCTCTACCTTCCCGACGCCAAAGGAAATCTCCTCTTCACTTTCTTCGGCATCCTCATCTATGTCAAAATCCAGTTTATTCAATTTTCCAGTTACCCGTTTACTTAAAAATACGTTGATCGGCGCTGCAATCAAGTGTGCATGCTTTGATTGCGGCACATATACTAAAAATGTAAGAATGGTAATGGCATGAACCCACCAGGCAATATAGAACACTACTGCTGCTGCGGTCGGGGACATCCAGCCAAAGCCTAGTCCGATCAAACTGGCAACCGGTTCAGTCCAGGTTGCGTCATGGCCGTGCCAGATTTGGGCCATCCCGTTTCCAACCAATACGGATAGCATTAACGTTCCAATAAAAATCAGTACTAGTCCTGCTTTAAATCCACGTTTCAACCTTACAATTTTTTCCACATAGCGGCGGTGAAAGCCAATAGCAACTGCAACGAGAATCATTAAAGTGACAAGCTCCTGGAAAAACGTAAACCCAGGATAAAATACCCCAAATGGTAAATGCCTTTCGGGTGCCAGACCTTTCACAAACATATCGATGGCACCAAATTGAACAAGGATAAATCCATAGAACATCATGACATGCATGATACCGGATTTTTTATCCTTTAACAGTTTTGATTGCCCAAAAACAATTTTGCCAATCCTCCGCAAGCGCTCCTTCACTTCACCATCAAACGTTGATTTTTTACCCAGTTTGATATAGGCTGTCCGTGTTGCTACGACTCTACCAAATAAATATAGTCCATACATAACAATAGCTGTAAATAGAATCGCATTGATCAACAAAAACGTATCCATATCCTATCCGCTCCCCCTTTGTCTTATTTAAAGAAAGTATAAAATTCAGGCTCTAGTTTGTTATTGAATGGATAAGCCACGTCCAGCTCTGGTGCCTCTACTATAACCAAAATGATAGCGATTGCATTTTCCGAAAAATTCCTAAGTCAGAGCATAACTTTAAAAGATTATAATACTACTTTAAATGATGAATGATCATTCAGTCAACATATTTATATATATATGTGATAATTGTCATTTTTATTATAGTAAGGGAGTAGCAATGAAACAAAAGCACAAACGCCCCTTCAATACGGAAAAAACTTCCGTTGCCGAGAACATATCTTTAAACAAAAAATAAATCTCCTCATCTACATTGGATGAGGAGGCTAAGTTACATTTTTTCAGGAGCCGTTACACCGATCAGGCTCAGGCCATTGGCAATCGTAATTCGAACGGCCTTCATTAAGGCAATCCGCGCTTTTGTTCGTTCCGGATTTTCGGCATCCAGCACTTTTTCAGCATTGTAAAAGCTATGCAGCAATGAAGCCAGTTCAAAAATATATTGCGTCACCTTATGTGGTGTTTCCTTTTCCGCTGCATCAGCAATGGTTTGCGGGAATTCTCCTAATTTTTTCAATAAGTCAAGTTCCTTTTCCGCTGTTAACAAGCTTGCATCATAATGCTCGTCAATCAAGTCTCTATCTTCCGCTTGCTTCAGCATGGTACAAATCCTTGCATGGGCATACTGTACGTAATAAACAGGATTATCATTTGACTGGGAACGTGCCAGACTTAAATCAAAATCAAGCTGGGAATCATTGGAACGCATCACGAAGAAATAGCGAACCGCATCAACACCAACTTCATCCATCAATTCACGCAATGCAACGGCGTTTCCTGTCCGTTTGCTCATCCGAATTTTTTCACCGTTTTCAAACAGGTTAACCATTTGAATAATCTTTACAGCAAACTTTTCTTTTTCATAACCTAAAGCCTGAATCGCCGCCCGCATCCGCGGAATATACCCGTGATGGTCTGCGCCCCAGACGTTAATTATTTTATCAAAGCCCCGTTCCAGCTTATTTTGATGGTAGGCAATATCCGGTGTCAGATACGTATAACCCCCGTCCTGTTTGATTAAAACACGATCCTTATCATCGCCAAATTCAGTGGAGCGGAACCATGTCGCCCCATCTTTTTCGTAAATATAACCACCTTGCTTAAGCGTGTTTAACGCATCGGTAATTTTATTATCTTTATATAAAGAGCGTTCGGAAAACCAATTATCGAAATGTACGCCGAAATCGGTCAAATCCTTTTTTAGTTTACCCATTTCATATTCCAGGCCATATTCTTTAAAAAAGGCAAGCCGTTCATCCCGATCTGCGTTGACCCACTTATTTCCGTATTTTTTTGCAAGTTCTTCGCCAATTCCAACAATATCTTTGCCGCGATAACTGTCCTCAGGCATTTCAGCATCGATATTTAACGCTTGCAAATAACGGGTTTCAACGGATAATGCCAGGTTGTCGATTTGCTTGCCAGCATCATTCATGTAGTATTCACGCTGGACTTTATAGCCAGCTGTATCCAGCACATTGCAAAGTACGTCACCAAATGCAGCCCCTCGCGCATGGCCAAGATGCAAATCACCAGTCGGATTAACCGAGACAAATTCAACTTGGATTTTTTCCCCTCGACCAGCATTGGACCTGCCGTATGCATGATCCGCTTGTAAAATGGTCGGAATCAGCTCACCCAAAAGATCATTTTTCGTGAAAAAATTGATAAAGCCAGGACCAGCAATTTCGACTTTTTCAATTGCTGCCTTTGTCTGATCCAGATTTGCCACGATATCTTCGGCGATTTGCCGTGGTGCCTTTTTGGCAATCCGGGCAAGCTGCATCGCAATGTTTGAAGCAAAATCTCCGTGTGCCTTGTCTTTCGGCTTCTCCAGAATAATATCCGGCAATTCAGCTTCTGCAGCAAGATTCGCTTTAATTACCGCTTTGGCAATTTCTTGTTTCAATGTTTCTTCCGTTTGTGCTAATACGTTCATTTCGTTTACTCCTCCTCTTTCAACGTCAGTGTTAATTGATGCTTGCGTGCTATTTGTTGTCCATTTAGTCTGACATGATAATCGATTGCCAGTTTCCCTTGGCTGGTGGTGCTTAACGGCTGATAATTTATCCGGTCCGTGAATGTTTCCATATGTATCGTACCATGTGCATGATGAAATAGATTTTCCGATGGTTGCTTTAGCCGCAATTGCTGGTGCATCTGTACTGGTCCCGTTCGTTTAATGCTGACCTTTTCCGGCTGAATAGTCAGCAGGTTTTTGATTATATCGTTATCCTCGGTATGTTCATTATATGTCAGTACATCCATCTGGCCCTTTTTATATAAAACTCCGGTTGCTTCTGCTTTCGTTTCTTCCAGTTGACCATTATCCTCAATCGTCATGCAAAATTCGACGGCAACCCGGGTTTGCTCTATTTCCATAAAATCGCTCCTGCTTGATTAATCGGATATTTACCTATTATAGCGATAAATGGGGGAGTAATTCAATATTAAGCTGATTTTTGGTGGTGTTCTTGTTGATCATCGGACTTTTCCATTTTGATTAGCGTCTTTTCGCGTTTGATCGGCGGTTTCGAACGTTTGTTCAGCGACTTTTGCGTTTGATCAGCGGTTTTTCGCGTTTGTTCAGCGATTTCGAACGTTTGTTCAGCATTTCCCCTGAATCATCGAATTCTACGTTTAGATTAAGTCCGTATAATTGTGTAATAATCTAAGAAATCGCCTCCATCAACCAAAAAGCGCGACATATCGACTGGAATCGCACATTATCAACGAAAAAGTGTGGGATACGTGCCATTTTTTTCTTAAGTGGTGTTTATTTCCGTTTTCCTTTTCCCATAATGATTGATGAATGCACACACGAAAATTGGAGCTAAAATGATGAGCTGGATAAAGAAACATTTTTTTAGAAAACTGACGATCGGTATTATCCTGTCAGCTATTATCTTTATAGCGGGTGTTTATTTGGTCAGCTTTCTACTCGGACCACCGAAGCTGTCAACAGAACAAAATACCATTTACTATAGCCAGGACGGCCAGGTGGTTGGCGAAGAGAGCGGGAACGGAAGCCGCTACTGGGTAGACTTAGACGACATATCACCACAACTGGTTAAGGCTATACTGCTTGCCGAAGACCAGCATTTCTATGACCATAATGGATTTGATATTCCGCGCATTGCCGGCGCTCTTTGGACGGATCTGAAAACGATGTCGCTAAAAGAAGGCGCCAGTACACTAACACAGCAATATGCCCGAAATTTATATTTGTCCTTTGAAAAAACTTGGACAAGAAAATTACAAGAAGCCTTTTACACGATCCGCCTGGAAATGTTTTATTCAAAAGATGAGATTTTGGAAGGCTATTTAAATACGATTTATTATGGGCATGGTGCATATGGCGTGGAAGCGGCAAGCCGGTATTTTTTCGATAAATCGGCAAATGAACTGTCACTTGCAGAAGCTGCGATGCTGGCTGCAATTCCAAAAGGACCCGCCTATTATTCGCCATTCAACAACATGGAGAATGCAAAAGAACGGCAAAAATGGATATTAGGATTATTGCGCGATAAAAAGGTAATCGATAACGAATCTTTCTTACTGGCAACAAAGGAAAAACTTGCTTTTGCTGAAACAGTCGAGGAGAAACAAGACAAGCTTGCCCCATATTTTCTTGATACTGTTTTACAGGAGGCTGCGGGGATTTTAGATCTTGACAAAGAAAAAGTACGTGCCGGCGGCTATCAAATTCATACAACGTTAGACATCAATCAGCAAAAACAACTGGAACAGGAAGTTAATGATGTTTTTCAGGAAAGGAGTAAAATCCAGGCAGGAGCAATTGCAATGGATCCGGATACAGGCGGGATTCACGCACTTATTGGCGGCCGTGATTACCAGAATAGCACATTCAATCGGGCTATCCAGGCAAAACGGATGCCGGGATCTGCCTTTAAGCCGTTTTTATATTATGCAGCACTCGGAAACGGCTATACTCCAACAACCATGCTCATGAGCAAGCCAACCACTTTTGAACTGGAGGATGGGCAGGTTTACCAGCCTGGCAATTACAATGGGTATTACGCAAATGAACCAATTACGCTTGCACAGGCATTAGCATTGTCCGATAATGTTTACGCGGTAAAAACGAACCTGTTTTTAGGCGTGGAGAAATTGATTGATACGGCACAGCGATTCGGGATTGAAAGCAAATTGCCCAAGGTACCATCACTCGCATTGGGAACTGCTTCAATATCTGTCAATGAAATGGTGACGGGCTACGGAATCCTGGCTAACGGAGGTCACGACATTTCCAGCCATACGATTGAAAAAATTGTTGACCGCAATGGAAAAACCGTTTATGAACGGGACAATGCACAAGGTGAACAAATCCTCGATGCCCAGCGTACATTTATTTTAACGCAACTAATGACGGGAATGTTTGACCGTTCGTTAAATGGGTATATGGCTGTGACTGGTTCGTCAATAGCAGATAAACTGACCCGTACTTATGCGGGCAAATCGGGAACAACGAATTCCGATAGCTGGATGATTGGCTACAGCCCTGATCTGGTAATGGGTATTTGGACAGGCTATGACGACAATCGCCCAATAGAAAAAGTTGCAGAAGGTTCCTATGCAAAAAATGTTTGGGCCGGATTTATGGAAGGGGCCCATAAACATATCCCGCCACATAAGTTTGACGTACCATCCGGGGTTGTCGCCGTGCCCATCGATCCGGAAACCGGCAAGCGAGCAACCCGTTACTGCAAACACAGCCGTGTCATGTATTTTAAAAAAGGTACAGAACCGAAAGAATATTGTTCGTTGCATTTTCCAGATGAGGATGGAGCCGGTGAACAAAAAGACAAGCAGAAGGATGCTGAGAAAAAAGGTGTTTTAAAGAAGTTATTTGATATGTTGTTTTAGGCAGCGGGAGCCGGGAAGCGCTTGCGTAACCCTGTAACGGTGTCTCCGGATCGGGGAAGGTGTCGAGTCGCTCCCGTTTGGAAGGCACTTTCTCCAGCTTTGATCCTGTTCTCTACCGTTTATCGTATCTTTACCACAAAATAAAGAAGCTGACTTCTGGCAGGTCCGTCCCGCTTTAAGGTCAGCTTCTTTATTGTCCTAGTAATACATGTGTAAGCCCATGTATACATATTTTACAAATTAATATCGCAAAGCACAAGAATTTCCGTAATTGTTCATGATTCGTTCACAAATTGTTCACGATTCCGGAAGTGCCTGCTTCAACTCATCCGAGGAATTTTCCCACATTTCCCCGCCTTTAAAATCAACAAGGAAGTCTCTTAATAATCTTTTGGAATGTTCATCCATATGTGCAACTATTATTTTGCCTTTTAACGACTTTTCCATATGTGTCACATGCTCGGGCATTGATTTATAGGCACGTTTAATGGAACGGTCAACCCGGATTTCACTGCCGCACACCCCAGAAAAATATGGGCCGTTTTCGCCCTTTTCGACTGTTACCCAAACAATCCAATACAATTTCCCGTTCGGAACAGCATCCCTATCCGGTAAAAACTTGACACGGCGCTCCACCTCACTACGCGCATGCATGGCACCCATGTCGACAAATGCTCTGTCTTCATTCGGATCAACAATTACCGATGACATATTTTCAAGACTTATTGATCCGGCACCATAACCTCTATCCCCATCAAGTGGATCATCTTTTATAATCGTGAATGGATTACTTTTCTTATTTTTGGAAGATTGATCTGAACTCATTTTTAAAGGACCCTCCTTCATCATGTTGATTCCTATTGTAGCACAGGCGATTGCCCATTTCACATCTTCTGGGCTGTAGTTCACCTGCAGATAGTGTCCGACTTCATACGTTTACTGGTCAAATCGTAACTACTGTCCGATTTCGTACATTTACTGTCCAGATTTTACAAATACTGTCCAACTTCATGCATTTACTAGCCAATTCCCATAAAATACTGTCCGAAATAAACGATTTACTGGCCAGGTACGCATATAGCCGCCTTTATACCAACTGATTTTCTTGCAAAGAATCGATAAACATCCAAGCCTCTTTTAGTTCTTCATCCGTATAATTTTGTTTCGGCTTCACGACATGGACTTTTTCCGCGATCTCGTTTCTTGGTAAATCATCGAAATAAAGCATCGTTGAAACAAGCTCCAGAAACCGTGAACTTTTTGTGTTTAATCGTTCCACCATTAAGGTAAAATCCGGCATGTCCAGCGTGAATTGGTTCAAAAACTCCCGGCCGTCTCCGGTAATTTGATAATGGTATTGATAATAATTGCTTTTTTCCTCCCTTTCCTCGGAAATAAATCCCAAATTGGTCAGTTCCTCGATTCTTAGCGAGAGTTCCTCCGAGTAAGGCCCGTAAAAATGAAATTGGTACTTTTCTGCAAACGGCACATTGTTTTTTTGTAAAATATAAATCATTTTCTGCAGTTTTTTTCGACCGGTAACTTCCTTCGCGATGGAAAAAAATTGCATCAGTTTTGCATGATTAGTTAACATGTTTTTTCGCTCCCCCATTATCCAAAAGTTCCAAAATCCGTTGCTTCTTCCCATCTTGCATGCTGCTTACTATATCTGCTGGAAAATACAGCTTGTGGTCGGTTCGTTTTTTCCCGGAAATCGACTCGACAATATCCGATTGTCTTGACAGCTCTCTAAGCTCATTGTTTGGCATCAGCAAATGAATCGGCAGCCGCTCCTCCTCTTCACCAGGGCGGTAAAAGTCGTACGGCAAATCCGATGATGAATCAACGACAAGATAATATTCGGGATCAATACCCGCTTCCTGAAACAGACGATATAGTTCCATCCACTGGTTCATTTGCTGGTTTGGATTAAATTCGACATATTTAAACAGCCGGCGGTTCATAAATCGTTCGCACAGATCACGTAAAATCGGATCATCCTCTTCCTGCCAAAGCTGAAAATAATAGAAAACAATTGCTTCATCCAGTTTTAAATATTCGTCAAGTACAGGCCTTTCGTTAAAAAACGAAATAAAATGGGTAGGCTCCAGCTTGAACCGATATTTTTTTTCAAACAAATACTTTGCCCGATGGAGAATTTTTGACAAAATAACTTCCGCACTTCTTGTGACAGGGTGAAAATATACTTGCCAATACATCTGGTAACGGCTCATAATATAATCTTCCACTGCATGCATGCCGCTTGATTTAATGACAACCTGATCATCAATTGGACGCATTACCCGCAAAATCCGTTCCATGTCAAAATGGCCGTAGCTTACACCAGTAAAGTAAGCGTCACGCTGCAAATAATCCATCCTATCAGCGTCAATCTGACTGGATATTAAACTAACCACTAATTTATCCTCATATGTTTTCGCAATCACATCGGCAACTTTTTGGGAAAAGCCTCGTTCCACTTTTTCCAAAATCGTATGTACATGGGTACGCCCGAGAATAATTTGCTGGGTGAAATCTTCGTGATCCAGTTTAAATACCTTTTCAAATGAATGCGAAAAGGGGCCATGACCCAGATCATGCAATAGAGCCGCACAAAGACACAACAGGCGTTCTTTCGTATTCCAATGTGGCTCGTTCCGGAAATTAAAAATAATTCTTCGGACAATTTCATACACACCCAATGAATGATTAAAACGGCTGTGTTCTGCGCCATGAAAGGTTAAATTTGTCGTGCCCAGCTGTTTAATCCGCCGCAGCCGCTGAAATTCAGGCGTCGCAATCAAGTCCCATATTACCCTGTCCTTAACGTGGACATATCGATGTACGGGATCCTTAAATACCTTTTCCTCATCCAATTGCTCATCTTTATAAACCATTACTAAACAACCCGTTTCTTTTCGACAGTTTTGTTATATTATATAATAGAATGTCAAAGTTAAAAAGAGGAACAGCACGTAAAATTGCTGGTTAATCGTTTGCACAACTGAAGTGAGGAGAGCAGCCGATACTCCGGAGTTTTCTGCTTTGGAATTTTTAATTGAAGGAGAACACATGATGAAGACCTGGAAAGACATTATTCGTCATACGACGTTTCGCTATATCGATCAGTCGAATGAAGCATATATCCATAACGTACCGATTTCCGCGATGGTCTCATTTGCAATTGATGATGCATTGGCTACTTCGGTCAGTGACGGAATTTCCCCACCTTCTGTCCGGTTATGGGTTCATCCCAATACGGTCGTGCTCGGTATCCCAGACGCCCGCTTGCCCTTTATTGAACATGGAATCTCCATGCTGCAGAAGCAAGGTTATCAGGCAGTTGTTCGTAATTCCGGCGGTCTTGCTGTCGCATTGGATGATGGAGTTTTAAATATATCGCTCATCCTTCCCGGAGTACGGCATATTTCTATTTATGAATGCTATGAGGCGATGGTCAGTTTTGTACAATATATCCTAAGTGACCTTACCGATAACATTAAGGCGTACGAAATTGTCGGTTCCTATTGTCCAGGAGATTATGATTTAAGTATTGATGGCAGGAAATTTGCTGGAATTTCCCAGCGGCGGATCAAGGATGGCGCAGCGATACAGATTTATTTGGATGTGGAAGGGTCGAGCTTTACTCGTGCTGCATTAATCCGTAAATTTTATGATGTCAGTTTGCAAGGGGCAAAAACAAAATTTACGTATCCTGCAGTAGATCCAACAACAATGGCCTCACTGTCAGAACTGCTTGGTATGAAGTTAACTGTGGATGATATAAAAAGGCGTGTCCATACAACATTGGAAGCATTAAGTGATGAAGTGGTTGAAACAGATTTTTCGGAAAGCGAACTGGCGACCTTCCAAACCAGGCTAAAACAAATGAAAAAGCGGAATGAATTTATTACACAAAATGGCTTAATTTAGGACCGGGAACAGTAACCGGGGTTCCTACTCTCCCGTTGATGCCCCCAGCCCCGCCAAAATTTGCTCGCACACTGATATGCGAGCAAAACTGCATAAAATCTACTGCGAGTTCGATTACATCCAATTATTCAGCCTGGGCTGCTGTGATCAGTGCTAACTTATATACATCATCCGCGCTGCAGCCGCGTGATAAATCATTGACCGGCTGATTTAATCCTTGCAAAATGGGACCGACTGCTTCAAACCCGCCAAGACGCTGGGCTATTTTGTAGCTGATGTTCCCTGCTTCCAGACTTGGAAAAATAAATACATTTGCATTCCCCGCAAGTACGGAATCAGGTGCTTTTTTTCGTGCTACACTTGGTACAAAGGCAGCATCAAACTGGAATTCTCCATCAACTAACAGATTCGCATTTTTTTCCTTAGCTAATCGGACAGCTGCTGCAACCTTTTCTGTTTCCTCTGATTTTGCAGATCCTTTTGTTGAAAAACTGAGCATTGCCACACGGGGATCGATATCAAATAACGTTGCGGTTTCTGCACTTGCAACTGCAATTTCGGCTAAATCCTGGCTGTCCGGTGCTATATTAATCGCACAATCGGCAAAAACATATTTTTCCTCGCCGCGGACCATAATGAATACACCAGATGTTTTTTTAATGCCTTCCTTTGTTTTAATGATCTGCAGTGCCGGCCGAACCGTATCTGCCGTTGAGTGTATTGCCCCGCTTACTAAACCATCCGCCTGATTCATGTAAACGAGCATCGTACCGAAATAGTTTTCATCCTGTAAAATTTCACGGGCCTCTTCGGTAGTCGCTTTCCCTTTGCGCCTTTCAACAAATGTTTCTACCATCAGCTCATACTCCTGAAATTCCGCTGGGTCGATTAATTTACATGAGGAAACATCCACACCAACCTCCTCAGCAGTATGTTTTATGCCAGCTTTATTCCCGATTAGGATCGGGGTTAAAATTCCTGCAGCACCCAGTTTACTTGCGGCCTCTAATATCCGTTGATCCGTCCCTTCCGGAAACACAATATGTTTATTCTTATCCGCAATTGTATTCGCTATTTCCGTAAATAGGTTGCTCATAGTTAAAACCTTCCTTTCCTTTATACAAAAATGATAATCGATTCCTATCCTTTAATCTATTATTCACCCCGATTGACACGAACTTTTCACAAATTAATATACTACCGCCAAAGTACATCCGTTTTCCATGATTATCATTCCCCAAATGTGATATAGTAAAAACAGAACAGCTTTATTTATTGTACGTAAAGGAGCGATATAGATGGTTGAAGCAGTTGAAACAATGGATGGATGGTACTCCTTGCATGACCTCCGAAGCATCGATTGGACATCATGGAAGATGGCATCCAGTGAGGAAAGACAAGCAGCTATCCATGAATTTGAACAATTACTGACAAAATGGGAAGCTGTTGAAGCGGCGAAAAATGGCAGTCATGTTGTCTATACCGTAGTTGGACAAAAAGCGGACATCATGTTCATGTTTCTTCGTCCGACAATGGTTGAATTAAATGAATTAGAAACGGAATTTAATAAATCCAAATTTGCTGAATACTTACAGCCAGCTTATTCCTATGTTTCGGTTGTCGAGCTTTCCAAATACTCCGAGCCTAAGGAAGGGCCAGACCTTGAATCATATCCAAGAATTCAAGAACGGCTAAAACCAATTTTGCCGAAATGGGAGCATATGTGTTTTTACCCAATGGACAAGCGCCGGCAAGGGGAAGACAACTGGTATGCAACGGAAAAGGATGTTCGTGCAAAGTTATTGTACGAGCATAGTAAAACGGGCCGTAAATACACGGGCAAAGTCAAGCAAATCATTACTGGATCATTCGGTTTTGACGACTGGGAATGGGGCGTGACGTTATTTGCTCATGATCCTGTTCAATTAAAGAAAATCGTTTACGAAATGCGTTTTGATGAAGTTAGTGCTCGTTTTGGAGAATTTGGTGAGTTTTTCGTTGGCAACCATCTGCCAAAAGAAAACGTTCCAGCTTTTTTGCAAGTATAATAATCCTGTTAGTAAAGGTTTTCTGTATAAACGTGCAGAAAACCTTTTTTAAAGGATACGAATGTATAAAAATCGGCATTTAGTAAAGATATTGAAATCGACTACCTACCGATTTCTTCCCAATCCGACCTCTGGCTTCTGATATTAGAAAGACGCGTTAGTGTTTTTCTTATTCTTCTGTTATCTACAAACTAGAAATACCCGACAGCAATTTTTGTCATACTACACTTAAAATTATCATACACATCATTAAAAAGCCCAGCATAAAGATATACAGAAATGAGGTGTACTTTACGGCTGTTATTCCCCCGACGGAAAAGGGGTACCCAAATTACTTGCACGATTGATACATGTGTAAGTAAGAGGCAGATGGCAAACACAAAATACGCTAATGGTCGGTAATACGAGTAATTCGCATCAGGTCTGCTTACCTGGATTTTACCAGAATTCAATACGAAAATATGATTTTCAGAGTCCTGGCGGGTTTGCGGTGGCACATACTTTTATCAGCGTGCAAACAAGAAACATCATCAACAGAAAAGATTATCAATGGAAATTTATTTTTTTGGACCTGAAGGAACGTGTCCCGGTACCAATGGTATGGTCGATGGAATGCCGGTAGATACAAGTGCATTGTTTTTTACGCCTGATAGCTTCTGATTTCCCAGCAGTATATTAAAATTTAAGTGGAGGTTTTTTTATGAGTCAAAAGCAAGACGGTACAAATCAATCCTATACAAACGCCTATCAAGCCTATCCATACTACTATTACCCGCAGACTTCCCAAGCCTATTATCCAGTATATGATACAAGACAACAAATTCGGCAAGAGCAGCAATCCCCACAAGCCCAGCAATTCCCGCAAGCCCAGCAATACGCACAAGGACAGCAACTCCCGCAAGGACAGCAACTCCCGCAAGGACAGCAACCTGGAGCGACACAGGGGATGCTGCCAGAGCAACAGTCATATATCGAGAACATATTACGATTAAATAAAGGTAAAGAAGCTACCATTTACATGACCTTTGAAAACACACAACAGAAAGTATTTAAGGGGATTATCGAAGCTGCTGGACGGGACCACGTCATCATAAGTGACCCTGAATCTGGCAGACGGTATTTGTTATTAATGGTTTATCTTGATTATGTAACATTCGATGAAGAAATCAATTACGCATATCCGTACGGCGGAGCAGGGGGACAACTGGCCAGTTATCCATCAAGGTAATGTCTCATTATTTCATGAAAGGATGACCATATGGAATGAGCCGCTTTATAAACAGTGGGTTCATAATTCTGTGATGCGTCATCCTTTTTGTAAGTTTAGCCAGGTACAAGTTCGTTCAGGATTCCTGTGCGCTCGTTCAGGACTGTTACGTGTTCGACCGGGGTTTTCCGACTTCACATACAGTTTGCCGCGATCTTTTCAATTCCTTGCCGTTTTTCAGCCAAAAGGGGAGTTTATATGCGACATCCATATGAAAAATTTATTCGTTTGGAGCTACTATTCATTATTGTAGCTGTAATCGTTGGAATTATTGCCCTTCTTAAAGGTTTTGCCTTCGTGATTATCATTGCATTGTATATGATTGCCTTTAGTATGCTTAGTGGTGCAATTGTTGAATGGCACACACATCAGACAAACCAGGCCGGCAAACATTTTTTGCAGGCAATACTATTATTTATTTTCGCAACGTATATGATTTTTCATTTATAGAGGATGCTCAAAAAGCCACCAAATGATCAGCAGTCGAACTCGGACGCTTACCTGTTTCTCCGCTGTTCCGGTATCTAAACATAGGGGGATCCTCTGCTAAAATAACCACGACAACCGCCAACAACAGATGCCAGCCGCCCTGAGCAAGCTCGTCCTTGGCAAATATAAACCCATTTCCTGCCGCGACCTGACCCTTAAAGCTCTCATCACTAAGCGATCCAGACCTTCCAGTCCTAGCTTGGCAACTATTTGAACTTATAAATATTTGACAACGGCATATCCAAGCAACACCCAGCCAAGCAGAAATGCGACTCCGCCAAGTGGTGTGATCATGGCGAACGTTTTAATACCAGTGGTGGAGTAGATATAAAGGCTCCCGGAAAACAACACGATTCCGATAAAGAACAGCCACCCTGCCCACATCACCCCGCCAGTTTGAATTTTATTGATCACCAGTCCCGTTACAAGCAATGCCATCGTGTGGAACATTTGATAATTGACCGCCTTTTCCCACGTTCCTAGTGCTTTCTCCGAGATCCTTCCTTCTAAACCATGTGCCCCAAAAGCTCCTAAGGCAACTGCCAAAAATCCATTTATCACACCAAGCACTAAAAATAACTTCATATTGATCCACTCCTTGTTTAAAAGGTTGTTCAAAAAATAACTAGCGAGCTCCGACCCTTACTAACCCAATTCAGCAACCCTTGGATTGACACTAAAAGTCAAAAATTGATTCGCCATTGGCATCATCATGATCATTTTTAGAATGATTGGGCTGTTGCTGCTCAACCAACTGATGATTGGTCGTGCCCATCATTGTCCTTATTTCGTCTGCTGTTATTTCATTACTATTTGCTTGTAATGGGCCCTCTTCTTCTAAAAGCAGCTCACATAAAAGTTTTACATTGGCGATATGCTTCAGCATTTGCTTATCATCCGTTTGCTTTTCCTTTGCCTGTTCAGCTTCTTTAATTATTTTTCGAATAACTGTACTGTTTGTTACGGACATCAAAAACCGCCCCTTTACTAGAACTTGCTTTAGTATAACACGTAACGCCTGCATAGCGAAAAGACAAGTTTATGACAATTTGAAAAGCCTTGGATTCTGCTCCAAGGCTTTTACGATAGACATATATTTTCCTTCTGTTGCTCTTCTTCCGTATAGCGATCATACACCCATTGCAAAAATTCAATTTCCCGTTCTTGCAACTGCCTGCCAAGCTTCTTTTCCGTATCCTTTAATACATGTAAAAAGCTCTCCAAAACGCTATAACCCCCCCAATCACAACAAAAGTCATTTTCTGCTCTTTATTGTACCAATATTTCTGAGAGGAGTCAACATTATAATTACAAATATACGAAATATTCACCACTTTATTAAAGAAGTTGTCTAATTTCATACGGTAATTCATTATCAGGTAAGGCCATTTCCACACTGCTGCTAGTTTACAACACCTGCTTCCTTTTTTATTAGCCGCTATGGGAGTAACTCCTTACCTTGTTCACCCGGTTAAACCGGTCTTTGTAAATAATATGCTCCCGATTAAACTTTGTCGGACTGTCCAAACCGGCAACAGCAGCCATTTCAAAAACCCCTTCGCGCAGAGCGACCAAATAATTACAAACACGATATTTTTTCTCTTCAATGCTTAATGCCTTTTGAAGTTTAGGATCTGTCGTTGCAACACCAACAGGACAATTATTTGTATGGCAAACCTGCGCCATAATACAGCCGACACTAAGCATAAAACCTCGGGCAATGTTGATCATGTCCGCGCCTAATGCAAGTGCCATCGCAATTTTATCCGGTGTAATCAGTTTCCCTGAGGCAATAATTTTTGTTCTGTCACGCAAATGATATTTTTTCAGCATATCATCAACAAGCGGCAATGCGGCAAATGTTGGCAGTCCTACTGATTCAGCAAGTTCATAATAAGTAGCCCCCGTACCGCCGTTCCCACCGTCGACTGTAATAAAATCTGGAACAATTCCCGTTTCGCTCATTGCCTGAATATAGTTTTCCACCTGATGTTCATCACCAACAACAATTTTGGTACCGACTGGTTTACCGCCAATATCACGCATGTTATCGACGAATTCCAGTAAGTCCTTTGCATCATGAAACCCTCTGAATCTATTTGGACTATTAATCGTTACCCCTGGTTCTACTTTACGAATTTCCGCAATTTCCTCGGTAACTTTACTGCCTTCCACGTGACCCCCACGTGTTTTTGCACCTTGAGCTAATTTCAATTCAAACGCTTTAACCTGTCCAATTTCGCTTCTGTTTTTAAATTCCTGCCAGGAAAACTCCCCATCCTTTGTCCGTACACCAAATAACCCTGGACTAATTTGCATAATAATATCTACATCACCCTTTTGATGATATGGGGAGACGCTTCCTTCCCCAGTATTCATCCATGTACCGCCAGCCATGCCCAGCCCTTTGGAAAGTGCTGTTATTGCATGATCCCCCAATGAACCAAAGCTCATTGCCGACTGGCCGATGAATCCTTTAATTTCAAACGGATGACGAACGGTATCTTTTCCGAGAATAATAGCTTCATCGTCAGTTAAATAAAACGGGTTAAGGATAGCTTCCTCATGGTGTTCTTTCCGACTTAGAAGCTTTTCATTATCGATCGTATAAAGCCTTGTTTTAATTTTAGGCTGCTGATCAATCTTCATTTCCTCTCGTTGACTTGGAAACATATGATTAACGATATATAACCCTTCCTCGGAAAAATCCCGTTCCGAACCATACCCGATCATCCGGCCGTTGTATTTTGCTGCTTTATAAACAAATTCAAATTCCCGCCGGTTAAACGGTTTTCCCTCATTATTATTGTTAAAAAGATATTGACGGAATTCCGGTCCGGCTTTTTCAAGGATATAACGTATTTTTCCTAAAACAGGGTAGTTCCGCAATATCGAGTGTTCCTTTTGCTTCTGATCATGCAAGTAAATTCGCAGGAAGACTGCGAATGGGACTACAATTACCATCCCCAAGACGACAATTAATGTGATTAACAGATTAGTTGTCATTTCTTATCGCCTCCCTTCTTCCTATTAGATAACCAAGCAAAATTTGGCCATTTACTAAATAGATATTTCCCTGCTACAGCTTCTTGTAAACTTTAAAACAAATAAGGAAGCGCTCAGCCCGGACGCTTCCATTCGTTTTCTTACTTATTCACTTTCTCCTCTAACTCCTTGATTCGTGATCGCAATGCATCAATATCGTCTTTCGTTGCGATGCCCAGGTCTTTGATCATTTGTTGTGTTTGCTCATATTGCTTGGCGCTCCATTCATTTTTTTTCGTCTCTCCTTTTTCCATGAAGTTGTTTAAGACGGTTCGTGCCTGCTCCTGGGTCAGCTCATTTTTATCCACGAGTTCCTTTAGCTTCTGCTCCAGCTTCTCCTTACCGCTCACAGCTGCACCTAACCCTAATAAAAATCCCTTGCGTAATAAGTCACCCATTGTTGATGCCTCCCTATTTAATTGATCGGATCATACGATAATGCTTGATGAAAAGGAAATTCAATATGAAGAAAAAGATGACGAGGACAACAATACTTCCGATAAAAAGTATTGACCTGCCAGCCTGATAGGCATAAATACTTGATACAATACTGCCTGCCACCATGATAAACGTTACGATTTCGAGCAGCAAATAAAATTGATTTAGTAATCTGGTATGCTGCTGCTCTTTTTGCCATTTTCTATCCTTTTCCCCATTTTCCAGCCAATTTAACATTGCATTTGGAAAAGAGAGAATGGGTTTTGCGGCATCTTTGACAACTTGCTTATAAATCGAATCGATAAAGCCTTTACCGCCGTACCATTCCTTAATTTTAGGTTTTGCCAGTTTTTCAAAGTCAATTTCCGGATAAATGCTGATCAATACCCCAAGAACAATGGAAATCGCCCTGCCCAAATAGGCATAGTCAGCTGACAATTGAATTGGCTGTTCTTTAATAAATATGCGGATGTCATCCTTGATTTGTTCCATAATATGTGCATTCATTTCTTTAAATGAGCCGTTTTCGTACATTTCGATTGTTTGCTTAATTATTTTTATTAATTTATCCCTGTCTGCATTTGGTAAAATAAAATTCATTTCATCAAGCGTCTTTAGTATTCTATCGTAATCGTCAACGATTATCCCCTGAATCAGCCGTTTGAAAAGATGGGTATCCTGTTTGCGGATTTCCCCAATCATGCCAAAATCGATGATCGCGATGGTTCCGTCCTGCTGGATTAGTATATTCCCGGCATGAGGGTCAGCATGAAAATGACCAGGGTTGAAAAATTGCTCAAAGTAAAAATCAAATACTGCTTTTGCCGTTTGCCTGACATTAATATTGTGCTCCGCCATATAAACTGTATCCGTTATTTTTGCACCCTCAATCCATTCCATGACAAGGATTTTATTCGTGCATAACTGCTCTTCGTATGCAGGAATATGGATGGAATGGTAATCCTTATACCTTTCTTTGAAATACTTTCCAAACGCGAGCTCCTTTTCAAAATCCAGCTCACGTTCCATCACCAAAACAAGTTCACGGTATAATGCATTTAAATCTGTCTTCTTGCCAAATGATGTTAACAGACGGATAAGCCAAAACACGATCTTTAATGCTTTAAAGTCAATGTAAAAGATTTCTTTGACACGGTGCCTTCGTACTTTAATCGCAACGATTGTTCCATCATGCAGTTTTCCTTGATAAACTTGGCCAATCGACGCAGAGGCTATCGGTTTATCAATTATTTCCGCAAAATGATCATCAATACTCCCGCCCCATTCTTCTTCCATTACTTCTTTGGCATAAGAAAATGGTATCGGTGGAACACGGTCAACGAGTCCGCTTAATTCCCGGATAAATACATCTGGCATGAAATCGGCCCTGGTACTTAAAAACTGTCCGACTTTGATCAAAACACCGCCAAGTTTAATCGCCTTCGTTCGATATTCACTTGCCATTTCCCGCAAAAGTTCATTCCATTTTTGCCTTGTTCGCTCATCCCATATCCGATGCCGCAAATGGAAAAAATATAGCCGGAAAATAAATTTCACCGTCATCCAAACAATAATCGTACAACGATAAATGACATTGTATTTTAAGCCGTTTTGCACGATCAACACCTCAACATACTCTACCCGAAATAATGGTTACGTTAAACCTTCTCTTTAGCTGGTTGGAATTATCAGGGCGTGTTCAAAAAAGGGGATAGAAGTTCCTGACCGTTAGAAACAATCCTCCCTGAATCATTGTACAGTCTCCAAGAAGATGGCTTCCAGAGGACGTACTGTCTCCTGAACTGGCCTTGACATAGGTGGATTAGTAGAAGATATTTTTCCCTTGTATTTAAGCAATGTATGAAGAAATTTATGGAATTTCTTCATAATCCTTATTAGAAGGCAATCAGAAATGTCACCAAATGATAGCGGCAAATTCCGGCCTGCCTGTTTCTTGCTGCGAGCCGCTTCTACCTACTTGCTGGTGTACAGGTCATGCTAGTGTTGCTAGAGGAGATCGCGTTCTCAGTCACCCTTCCAATTTGGAGGTTTTTTGAACACGTACTATTAGTATATGCGAAAAAATTGGTTATCATTTATGCATGATTAATTTCTCTTTTGCAAAAATATTAAATTGTTTCTAAACCTCCCCTCTGCTATAATAAAGGAAAATGCAGGGAGAACTTCAGAGATCAACAACAAGAGGAGAATACACAGGGGGACAACTTCATGAACGAGAGGAAATATACACTGGTGGATAGCCTTAAGTTTATTATTCCATCATTGCTCGGTATTTTTTTATTTATGGTACCTGTTCCAACAAGTGATGGGCTAACGATCCCTATCGCGGTGTTGGCTAATTGGGTACAAGCCGGACTTGCCGGTCAATTATCAGCCATTATGATGATAATTATCGTTATTACTGCACTTATGACGGTTATTGCTAAAGTATCCGGACCGGAAAGCTTCGCCCGAACACCTTTTTTTCAGCAATTATTTTATGTCAGCAACTTTTGGACTGTGACAAGGGTACTGGCAGCCATTTTCGCTGTGATGGTTTACTTCCAGCTGGGACCCGAGGCTGTATATAGCGAAGATACCGGCCAAATGATACTGGATGATTTACTGCACACATTATTTGCGGTCTTTCTGTTTGCCGGCTTATTCTTACCGTTGTTAATGAATTTTGGGTTATTAGATTTATTTGGCACGCTGATGACCAAAGTAATGCGGCCATTATTTCGCTTGCCGGGACGCTCATCCATTGATTCCCTTGCTTCCTGGATCGGTGACGGGACAATTGGCGTTTTGTTAACAAGCAAGCAATATGAAGATGGCTACTACACCAAACGTGAGGCGGCTGTTATTGGGACAACCTTTTCTGTTGTATCGATCACATTTACATTGGTTGTTATAGGCCAGGTCGACCTTGGGTATATGTTCGTACCATTCTATTTAACAGTACTTGCTGCCGGATTTATTGCCGCACTCATTATGCCACGGATTCCGCCACTGTCGCGAAAACCGGATACGTATGTCAACGAAGTAGAAGGAAATAACGAGGAACAAATTCCCGAGGGTCATAATAGCTTATCATACGGTTATCAAAAAGCGATTGAACAAGCGCGAAAAGAATCAAGCGTGTTCAAGTTTTTTAAGGAAGGCGGGCAAAATGTCCTTGATATGTGGATGGGTGTTGCACCAGTGGTAATGGCATTTGGTCTGGTTGCACTGATCATTGCCGAGTATACGCCATTCTTCCAGTGGCTCGGTGTCCCATTTATTCCTTTGTTGGAAGCGATGCAGATCCCATTTGCCGCGGAGGCTTCGGAAACCATTTTAGTCGGTTTCGCCGATATGTTCCTGCCTACCATTATCGGTTCTGGAATCGAAGCGGATATGACAAGATTTATCATTGCGGCACTATCGGTCACACAGCTGATTTATATGTCTGAAGTTGGTGGACTGTTATTAGGTTCCAAGGTACCGGTGTCGTTTAAAGACTTATTGATCATCTTTTTACTGCGGACTATTATTACATTGCCGATTATTACGTTAATCGCACACTTTTTATTTTAATAGTAAAAGCCACCACAAAAATTATGTGGTGGCTTTTACTTGATTATTTAAATTCGATACTTACTACATCCTTAATCTTTTCCGTGATCAACGAGGTGTTTTTCGGGATTTCGGTATCAACCTTTTCTATTTCACTGCCCTTTTTAACTAACCGATCATCATAGCCCATTTGTTTAGCCATCTGTTTCATAAATTCATAAAAGCTTTGTTTTTCTTCCGGACCAACATGGTAAACACCTGTCACATCATTATGAACCATTACATCGATAGCCTTTGTTAAATCATCGATATGCACAAAGGTGCGAATGAGGTCATCCCGGAATTCGATTGGATTTCCGGAGCGTAAATGGTAAGACAGTTGATCGGTTCGTTCATCCAGCTTACCAATTCCATTCTCCCCATAAATTGGGCCAGCCCTTAAAATGATATAATTGGTTAATTCATTATCAATTAAACGCTCTGCCTTTACCTTCCCATTTGCATAGTTACTAAACGAATGATCATCAGGCAGGTTGGATAATGGATCATCTTCTTCATAAGGCCCGTTTCCATCAGAGAAAACAAAGTCAGACGAAATATAGACCAATTTTGTTTGCGGCGTCAGGTGTGTGATCAAATGGATCAGGCCTTGATCAGTTAACTTGTGTTCGTTTGGTCCGCTCATGACCGTCCAAACGACTACGTCCGGGTTTTCCTTCTTGTAAAAATTTGAGAACGACTCAGGCTCATTGACATCCAATTTGTATAGACCTTCCAGGATTGCTGGTTCCTGTAAATATGTCCCAACCACTTCATCCGTGTCTGTATGATGAAGCTGCTGATACACTGAAGCACCTACATAACCATTAGCGCCGAATACACAAACCTTCATTTCTGTCACCTTCCCTTAATGGATTGGAATTAAGATTACGTGTTAAGGTTCTGGTTGTGCTGTGTTCTTCTGTTTGTCTGACCAAAGAAACCTCTTATATTAGCTATCTTCCCTTCAATAAAAGGCTGCCAAACCACTTTTATCGGTTTACTTGATAATACGAGGACAATTGCTGCTGAAATAACGGCCAATCCAAAGAGATCAATTATATTATTGATTTCAAATAAATCTGTTTCCCGGAAGAACTGGATAAAAAACCCGTGCAATAAATAAACGTAGAGTGTTCTTGTTCCCAAGATAGTCAGCTTATGTTTACTTTTCGGTATCCAGGCTAAAACACTCATCGCCATCAATGCAGAAGTTACATAGACAATAAGTCGTGCCAAACCGCCGAACTCCGGCATCCCCAGATCCCCATATGATTTCGAAGCTAACAGCCAGCCGGAATTAATCTCCGGAGCCAAATATATCGCTCCTGCCACAGACAGCATAACAATTACCGAAATAATTTTAGCTGCTTTTGTTTTTAGCAGCATGACATGCTCTTCTTTTAACCAGTATCCGATCAAGAAAAACGGAAAGAATACAAATGTACGTGATAAGCTGAATGTATGACCAACCTCGCCAAAGTAGCCGACGATTAAGCCAATTTCAACCGCAATTGCAATACTCAGTACTGGTGGTATCTTTTTAAACCAATAGAGCAGCATGTGCCAGCTGAACAGACTAAATAAGAACCACAAAGACCATTGTGGATAAAAAACACCTGATTGCCAATCGTCTTTACCGATGAAAAAGTAAAACGCCGTATATAGAAGCTGAAAAATTAAATATGGCAGTATTAGTTTTTTTGCTAGTTTAAGAACATAAGCCTTATTTCCTGAGCCTTTGGCAAAAAATCCGGATAAGAAAATAAATGCAGGCATATGAAAGGTGTAGATCCATGTATATAGTGTATTGATATCGTTTGATCCATTTGTAAATGGCTGAATCATGTGCCCAAATACGACTAAAAATATTAATGCAAGTTTCGCATTATCAAAAAACGCATTTCTTTCCATGCAACTCATCCTTTTTGATAAAGTATCGCTTCTGTATAATCAAGTCTACCCGTTTTTAAAGAAAAATACATGCGAAAAACAGCGAATTCATAAGGTTGTTAGGGAACTGTAAATGGAATGAAAGAAAGATACCATTGCGTAATATTTTTCATGAAAATGCCACATTTTAATGTGCCGAAATGTTTAATTGACCAGCGTACCGGTTATGGCAAGGATTTATGACGGACTCCGGCACCCGCAGGAACCCTGCAAGTGCCTGTCCATCTCTATTTTGCAACCTTTTTCTTTTTCTCGCCTGTATTTGTTTTCGTTTTCCGCTTGGGCTGTTTCGGCTTTGGTTTGTCCTGTTTTGCCCGATCCAGTGAGGCCTGAAGTGCATCCATCAGATTCGTTACATTATCTGGCACTGGCTGCTTTTCACCTGTTACGACCTGCTCCTTATTTTTCTTTTCTTCAATTAAATCCAACAGTGCAGTCCTGTATTCATCTTTATACTTCTCCGGATCAAATTCTGTTGTCAATTGATCAATCAGCATTTTAGCGGTTTCCAATTCCTTTTTTTCCGGTTCCGCTTGTTCCGGGACATTGGGAACATCCTGAACCTTGCGTACCTCGTCAGGATAATGTATCGTTTCGACAACGAGTGTATTTTGATAAACGCGGATAACAGCAAGCTGTTCCTTGGATCGAATAATCATTTTGGCAATACCAATCTTCCCAGTATCCATTAATGCCGCACGCAAAAGCCCGTACGCCTTTCCGCCCCCCTCATTAGGCGATAAATAATAGCTTTTTTCAAAGTAGATAGGGTCAATTTCCTCTAATTGGACAAAATCGACAATTTCAACTGCCTTATCTTCTTGTTCCTTTTTCAAGGCTTGCAATTCCTCTTCATCTAACACGACAAATTTGTTTTTTGCATACTCATACGCTTTGACAATTTCATCATTTTTTACTTCCCGATCACACACAGGACAAACACGTTCATACTTAATTGGGGATTGGCATTCTTTATGGAGCTGCCTAAGCTTTACATCTTTATTTTCGGTAGCAGCATGCATTTTGACCGGAATATTGACCAGGCCAAAGCTGATTGTACCTTTCCACATCGTGTGCATGGCAACGACCTCCCTTTTTTCTATAGTGTTCCGCCACCATTTATTTTTATCCCGTTGTTGTGCCGCCGCATCCGTGCCTCTTCGGTGCCAAGTCATTTCCCGAATTTCGCCGAATTTTTACCACGTCTGCGGTTTATTCTTGGCCATTCTAGACATCTTAATAGGGAGAGAGGTGTTTCGAATATGCATGTAATGAAACCAATAGCCAGTACCCAAATTCCAGCTGATGATGAATGGCTGTATGAGGTGAAGTATGATGGCTTTCGCTGTGTCCTTGATTGGCAACAGGGGCACATTACATTGACAAGTAAAAATAATAAGGATCTAACCCCAAATTTTCCGGAGATTGCCGATTTTTGCTTAGCCCATCAGGAAAAGATTCAGTCGTTACTTCCGCTTAGACTGGATGGAGAACTGGTTGTATTAAATAATCCCTACCAGGCAAATTTTTCGTGGATACAAAAGCGTGGGAGATTGAAGGACAAAACATCGATTAAAAATAATGCGCAAACACGACCAGCAACATTTTTAGCATTCGATATAACGCTTTTAAAGGGAAAGGATGTAGCTCAGGAAAAATTTCAGCAGCGAAAAGACATGCTGCAGGATTTTTTTAAAAAGGGAGCATTTCCCTTCAATATTTCATCGCTGCATCGTTTATGTTATGTCCCATATTATGAAAATCATGCCGAATTATGGGACATTGTTTTTACATACAAAGGTGAAGGAATCGTTGCTAAACGAAAAAATAGTGTTTACGGAGCAGGCAAACACCATAATGATTGGTTTAAAATAAAAAATTGGCGTCAGGTCCAATGTGTGCTCAGCTATTTCGATCCCAATAATGATTATTTTACCGCAAACGTATACGAAAACAATGAATTGCTGGAAGTTGGCAAATGTAAACACAGCCCCGATTCAGAATCGATTCAAACATTGAAGCAATTATTTACTGAAAAGGGAAGTAAAAGCGGAGACGGATACAAGCTGCCACCGGCAATTTGTGCGGAGATCCATACACTCGATTTGTTAAAAAGCGAAATTCGCGAGCCTGAGTTTGCAAGGCTGCTCGTCAATACTTCTGCCTCTGATTGTACACTCAATAAATTACGGCTGGATATGGCCATGCTTCCGGATGAATTAGAACTGTCCAATACAGACAAAGTATTTTGGCCAAAAGAAAACCTGACGAAAAGAGATCTGCTTATCTATTTGCGGGAAATTTCCCCATATATGCTACCGTTTTTAAAGGAACACGCGCTTACCTTAATCCGTTGCCCGGACGGTGTGTCCGCAGAGTCTTTTTTTCAAAAACATTTGCCGGATTATGCACCGCCTTCTATTGACAGTATGGAAATGGAAGGGGAGACATTCATTGTTTGCAATAAACTGGATGCATTATTATGGTTCGGTAATCATGGTGCGATAGAATACCACGTTCCTTTTCAAAAAGCTGGAAATACGTATCCTTCTGAGATTGTATTTGACCTTGACCCACCTGATCGCGAAGGATTTTCACTTGCCGTTGTTGCGGCAAAGTTGTTGAAACAGATTCTTGATGATCTGGAACTTGCTGCGTTTGTAAAAACGTCCGGCAACAAAGGGTTGCAGGTTCACATTCCAATCCCGGAAAAAAGTATTAGCTATGAAGAAACAGCTTTATTTACCCAAGCGATTGCCAAGACGATTGAACAGGAATATCCACAACATTTTACCACGGAACGGATGAAGAAGAACCGGCACGGGCGTCTTTATATTGATTATGTACAGCACGGACGGAATAAAACGATCATTGCCCCGTATTCCCCGAGAAAGACAGAAGAGGCGACGGTTGCCACACCATTGTTCTGGGAGGAATTGCAAGATGGATTATCACCCATTCCATTTACGATTGCCAATACCGTTGAACGGGTAAAACTGCTCGGTTGCCCATTTGCCGGATATTTTATCGAAAAGGAAAGGCAAAATTTGGAGAAAGTGATAGGGCTGATCGGGAAATAATTCGGCAGGTACTCGATTATTTTGATCTGGGCTCGGTAGAAATTCATGGCTCCGATTGATTTAAGGGTGTGCTCGTTCGAAATTACGGCTTCTCGATCGTTTTTGGGGTGTGGTCGATTCAAATTTAGCAATCCTTGATCGAAAAGATGCCCACCTGATCGAAACAAAAAACGACCACTTAAGTGGCCGTTTTTTTATATAGCTATATCTTTTTCAATTGCCGTTTTATCATTAAATGTTTTCAGGTTCAATTTTCCCAGGATTCGTGATGTTAAGGTACCCGAAAGCATGGCGTCATTGACATTAAGTGCAGTACGTCCCATATCAATTAACGCTTCAATTGAAATAAGGAGTCCGGCGAGTCCTACTGGCAGACCCATGGATGAAAGCACAATAATCGCTGCGAATGTAGCTCCTCCACCAACTCCTGCCACACCAAACGAGCTGATACCGACAATGATAACCAATTTAGCAATGAATCCAAATGTGAATGGATCTATTCCGACTGATGGTGCGATCATAATCGCAAGCATTGCCGGGTATAATCCGGCACAACCGTTTTGACCGATTGTTGCTCCAAATGACGCTGACATATTAGCAATTCCTTCATGCACACCAAGTGAATTTCGTTGCGCCTGAATGTTTAACGGAATCGTACCAGCGCTTGATCGTGATGTAAATGCAAAGCTTAACACTGGTAACACCTTTTTCAAGTACGTCATCGGACTTAATCCGAATACGCCTACCAAAATCAGGTGAACAATAAACATTGCAATAATCGCAACATAGGAAGCTATGACAAATTTTCCTAGTTCGATAATACCGGCAAAATCAGTAGATGCGACCGTATTTGCCATTAGCGCAAGAATGCCAAATGGCGTTAGCCGTAGAATCAAGGTTACGATACGCATGACAACGGCATAAAGCGAGTTGACTATTTTCGTAAACAATTCAGCCTGTTCTGGTTTTTTTCTTCGCAACCCGAGAACTGCGACACCAACAATGATCGAAAAGATAACAACTGCGATAACCGATGTCGACCGTTGTTGTGTCATATCCAGAAAGATATTTGACGGGATGAAGCTTAAAATCTTATCAGGTGCTGACATACCCTCCACTTCATCTAACGTGGATTCCAGCATTGCACTGCGATCATTTTCTGCTTGGCCCGCCTCGATTTGATCGGCATTCAGATCGAATAATGCTGCACTGCCAATCCCTACAAGTGCCGCTATCATTGCGGTTGCCACAAGAATTCCGATAATCCAGGCTGACATTTTCCCAAGTTCAGATGATTTTTCCAAATTGATAATCGATTGAATAATCGACACCATTACGAGTGGAACAACAATCATCATGAGCAGATTGATATACCCGCTGCCGACGATATTGTACCAATCGGTGGTTTGGGTTAATACGTCAGAACCGGTGCCATAGATTGCTTGTAAAACAGCTCCAAGCACAATTCCCACACCTAAACCAGTAAACACGCGTTTTGTAAATGACAAGTGTTTCTTTTGCATCCAAATAAGAAGTCCAATAATAGCGATTAAAACCGCAATGTTCACGATTATTAAAAATGTATCCACTGTTTGTCTCCCTCCTGTTTCATTAGGCAGAAGCTATCTGCTATAGTTTTTTATTAAACCGAAATTAAAATAAATAATTCCGATAACCTTAGTATGCTTTAATACTATACAAGGATAGGGAACAATGTGTCAAGAAAAAAATTTGGCGCAGCTATTTCCCCTATTGAAAAAGGGCAATTCACATGGAAAATATGTGTTTGCCCATTTTCATTTTTATTTCATATTAACTTGTTATCTGATTTCGACTGAATGCAGACTATTTATCTCGCATTAACGGGCTGTAATACTTCCGCCTCTAAGCGTGAGTAAACCAGAAACGTGAAGGTGGGGACGGAAGGAGAGGTAAAACCGTTACGTCCACATGCCTTCGCCTGCACAAGCACGTCCTGTACGTTGGAAACCCCACTGAATGAAGTTTCACTTTATCTAATTGCAGCTTGCAATTCGATTTCAACATTCCCTTTTATAGCACGTGAAATCATGCAGCTTATTTCGGCTTTTTCAACCAATTTTCGCAGTTTGTCGATTTGTTTCGTGGTTGCACTACTTTTCAAGGATACTGTCGGTTTATGAATGATCTTTTTATATGTAAATACACCATTCGTCACATCGACAATCCCTTCCGATTCAAGTGACATTTTTTGCAAAGGTAATTCTGCCCGTTCGATCATGGCGGCCAACGTAATAATATAGCATGTTGCTGCAGCACCCAGCAGCATCTCATCCGGATTTGTCCCAATTCCCGGTCCATCCATTTCTGGCGGGATGGAAATTTTCGTTTTTAGATTGCCGGCATCCATATACCCCTCACTATTACGTCCGCCCGGCCAGTCTGCATGTAAATGAAAATGATGTTTCGCCATTTGATCACCTCAGTTTTGTTGTTAATCTTAAAAACTCTTTTATTGTTGCTGATCAAGTATTTCCTTTAATACTTGTGCTTGATTATATTTTTCGTCCTTGGCGGAAAATAATAATGTAATGTTCTTATCATGTTCCTTCGTTATTTGCTTTAGTTTCTCAAGTTCCTTGTGCTGCGTTCCGCTTTTAAGCTCCTCTTTATATTTCTTCTTAAAATCATCGTACTTGTCCGGATCATGGCCAAACCATTTCCGCAACTCATTGGACGGGCCGACTTCCTTCATCCAATGATCGAGTTTCGCTTTTTCTTTTGACATCCCTCTTGGCCATACACGGTCAACCAATATACGTACACCGTCTTTATCCCTGGCATCTTCGTAAACCCGTTTAATAGCTACTGGCATTTCCTAATCACTCCTTCCTGCACTATACTATTGTGCGATGGATTGAATTCCAGCTCTGTTTTTTTCACGAAACAGTACTCCACCATCTAATTCTTCTTATCAGGTACCCTTCTTCTATTGATTTACCCATTCCTGCAAAACTCAACCATAAGAACCGCCTAACCGTATATTTATTATGCTACCAGTAAATGTAACAATCAATCAGAATGCACCTATTGTCATGAACTAAAGGCGGAAGTGCCCGAGACTCCTATGCCAGAAAGGTCCTCTTTTGATCAACAAAAAACTTGTACTGTCAAACCAAGCTGCAAAGCAAAAGGCTTATTTTTTCATGAAGCTCATAAACTATTGAATTCAAATTTAAATATTTTAAACGTTTAAAAGGTTAATCACTTGTTTTTTCCGGAAGGGTAACCCTTTCATAAAACTTTTGGAATCCAAAGTTTAAAAATGCATTAGTTACGATCAATACATAAAATTGAATCGAGTTTACTTTCAATTTAAAGAAATCCAGTTTCTTGAATAATTTTATTAGGGGAAAGGCATAAATGAAGTCTGCGATAATATTGATTAAAGCGTATTTAAGAAGCTTTCCTTTTGATAATTGAAAACTCAGTAAGGTGCCAAAAAAATAAGGACCCAAAACCAAAATTGATGTGTTACATATTAGTGAACCTGGCCCACCTTTAACCTTCCATAGCTTATGAACAGTAAAATATAAAATTTCAGCAAGTACGGAGGCAGATGAAAATAATGTAACAGGTAAATACTTAACAAACGATCTCTTAGAAAGAAGGCAAGCCGAGCCGATCGTACATAAAACGATAACTATTCGGATGAAGTTTTTTAGCATCTGATCATGTCCTTTCAATTTTTTTATAGTTTGTTCCAAGGTAAAGTTCCTATACTGAAATGTTAAGCATAAGTAAAGTTACCAAATTTAAACATTTGGGAATTAGAAAATTACACCATTTTTGTCATCAAAAAAGACCCTTATCATAGATGATAAAGGTCACATTGGGGGGCAAATTCCTCCCCCACTTGGTATCACAGCCCGTTTATGCGTGATAAAAAACTATCCTTTGTCTTATTTCCTTTCCATAACTGCTTCCATTGTACTTTTTAACGAGGCTAACCTCTCCTCACTTGCTTCACGGCTTTTTTCACAAACACCGTAATAGCATTTAATTTTCGGTTCGGTACCAGAGGGTCTTAAGCATACCCAGCTGTCATGTTCTAAAATATATTTGACCACATTTTCCTTTGGAAGTTCGATTTTTTCCACATTATGGTTCTTATTTATTATGGTGCGCTCACCGGAGAGATAATCCTCCACTTGCAGTACGTTTAATCCAGCTATTTCAGTTAAAGGGGTTTTCCGAACGTCATCCATGATTGCCTTGATTTGCGCCGCACCTTCTTTACCCTGTAACGTGAGCTGGGACAAGCCTTCCAGGTAAAATCCATGTTTCTCATAAAGAACATCTAATGCATCAAGCAGCGTCAACCCTTGCTTTTTCCAGAAATAGGCCATTTCACAAGCCATAAGTGCCGCTTGTACGGCATCCTTATCCCGGGCAAAACTGCCGATTAAATAACCATAGCTTTCTTCAAAACCAAAAATGAACGTTTCTCCTGTTGTATCAAATTGGCGGATTTTTTCCCCGATATATTTAAATCCGGTTAATGTATCAATCGTTTCGACTCCATAAGCATTAGCAATTGCGCTTCCCATTTCGGTTGTTACAATCGTTTTTAACATGCGAGCGTTTGTTAATAGTGCTTTATCACTATGAGACAGAATATAGTCCAGTACGAGCGAACCAAACTGGTTACCTGTTAAAATGGTATACTCTCCCGTGCTATCCTTGACGGCAACGCCAAGACGGTCAGCATCAGGGTCTGTACCAATTAAAATATCCGCATTTACCATTTTACCTTGTTCAATCGCCATGGTGAACGCCTGGTGCTCTTCCGGGTTCGGTGAAGCTACTGTTGAAAACTCGGGATCAGGTTCTGCCTGTTCCTTGACTACAGCAACATTCGAAAAGTTCAATTGTGCAAGACCTTTTAAAACTAAATCGTATGATGTGCCATGAAGAGCTGTAAAGACAATTTGCAAATCCTTCTTTACCTGCTGTTCCTGATCACTAAGTCTAGAGATCTGTTTTAACTGGGCGAGATAGGCATTATCAACCTCCTCCCCAATCCAGTTTAGCAGTTCCTGTTCTTCTAGTTGTTTTCTTTCTACAATCGGGACTGTTAATTCGTTTTTCATTTCATTAATAAATCCGATAATGGCTTCTGCTTCGGCTGGTGTGATTTGCCCTCCATCCTCGTTATACACCTTAAAGCCATTGTATTCAGGTGGATTGTGGCTGGCTGTTATCATTACCCCAGCAGCTGTCCCTAAATATCTTACCGCAAATGACAACAGTGGAGTCGGGTGCAACGAATCAAATACATACGCTTTAATTCCATACGCTCCTAGCACCTTAGCAGTTTCAAGCGCAAATTCTTGCGACATATGGCGGGAATCATAGGACACGGCAACTCCTCGGTCTTTTACATTGACACAATTAACCTGCAAATAATTTGCCAGACCATTTACCGCTTTTCTTACTGTATAAATATTCATCCGATTGATGCCAGGTCCTAAAATGCCACGCATTCCACCTGTGCCAAATGTTAATTCTTTATAAAAAGCATCCTCTAAAGCTGTCGTATTATCTTTCATATTGGCTAGTTCGCTCTTCAATGATGGCTCAAGATGCGGAAACAATTGCCACTTATCATAAGCTTTTTCCCATTGTTCCATTCGCTGTCCTATCCCCTTTTTCAAAAGATACAAAATATAGACTAAGACTCTATTCTGCTAACAGCAGAGTAGGCCACGGTCGGCTCCATCGCCTTTGTTCTCAACCTGTTCTATGACCCAAATTCTAGCATACTTTTAAAATGAATTCTATTTTTGTCGGCCTGAATTTGTTTATCTCCACCCGTTTCGGGAAAGAATAAAAGATACTTCCTATTTTTGCCGTTTATCGTTAAAATAATTATATAAGAGGAAAGTGGTGATGTTCGTGTACAGTAAGCGCTGGTTCCAAACGTTAGTCGTTTTTATTTTAGTCTTTCTATTAATCTTGTTAATCTCCGCAACCGATTTTTTATTCGATCCGATTTTTAAGTATTTGGCAGCCGTTGCCTTGCCCGTTGTAGGTGCCGGTGTCCTTTTTTACATAACAAGACCAGTCGTGCACTTTCTGGAAAAATATCGGGTCCATCGCGTCCTGGCTATTTTTATTGTGTTCATTCTATTAATTCTTATTATTTATCTGATTATCAATTACATCGCTCCGATTGCCCAAAAACAATTCACCAATTTGATTAACAATGTGCCGGAAATGGTTGAGGGAGCGCAAAATTTAATCACTTTATGGCAATCAAACCAGGACATGATTCCCGCTGATATGAATCAGGCAATTAACCATGTAACGTCCAATCTGCAATCGTACATTGAAGGTGCCATGTCATTTTTATTCGGGTTTATCAGCCAGTTGATCGGATTTGTCTTTTCCTTGGTATTGGTTCCTTTCTTCCTGTTTTTTATGCTTAAGGATGGTGACAAATTCGTCCCGTTTGTCACGAAAATATTTAATAAGAAAAAGGCAGCCAATATTCGCAGTCTTTTGCACAAAATCGATGAAACATTGGCTTCTTATATTCTCGGACAGCTCTTTGTCAGTCTATGTATTGGTATATTATTATTTATTGGTTATCTAATCATTCATTTGAAATACGCCTTGACCTTAGCATTATTTGGTATGATAATGTGTGTCATCCCATTTATCGGCCCATTTATCTCGGTTGTTCCAGCAATGATCGTCGGCTTTTTCCAGGATCCGATGATGGCTGTTTGGGTTGCGATTGTCATGATTGTTGCCCAGCAGCTCGAAGGTAATCTTATTTCGCCAAATATTATGGGGCGGGCACTAAAGCTGCACCCGTTAACGATTATTACGTTGATTCTGGCTGCCGGAAGTATCGCTGGCTTCCTTGGCATCCTCTTTGCCGTACCGTTCTATGCGGTTGTGAAAACGATTATTGTCCATTTTTATAGAACGTATCAGGACTCGAAAGACAATAAAGAGGATGCGTTAATATAGCTGGCAAAAGAAAGGACAAATTATTGCTCGCCCTTCCTTTTGATAGCATTACGAAAATTTATAAACGATGGAGTCCCCAACAACATAATAACCAATTTTTTTATAAATACTATTGGATACAGGGTTTTTCAAGTCGGTATATAGACTGCAAAATTGAAACCCGCTTTCCAGCAGCTTCTCTGATAACGTTGCAACTGCACTAGTCGCATATCCCTTTTGTTTATGGATGTCAGGAGTAAACACGGCATTGATTGTTGCACCATGTTTTGTTCTTCTGGACCGGTTGACCATGGAAACCGGCTCACCCTTCACTTGCCATACGTACATGGATTGATTACCGATAAATTTGGCAGCAGCTTTATTTGCGTGTTCCTCAGAAATATGTTCGTTTGCCTCAATCCCAAATTGAACAAGCCACAGGGCAATCAGGTCGTGATCGGTTTCGGATGCAGGGATTAATTCCCCCTCCGCGATAGGTACTGTATTTACATTATCCAGCTGATAGATTAATTGTTCCATATGAATGGTTGCTTTCAAGCCCCTGAGTTGTTCCCATTGTTTAACAAACATAGTAGCTACTTTTTCCGGCCCTATAATACTGGGAATATGGATGTGCCGGTTAAACAAAAACTGGGTTATCGTTTGCACGACACGTTCATCTACATTGGATGCATCAGCTAATATCCAGTTCTTTGGGGTTTGCATGAACGCAAATACCACCTTATGATCTTGTTCTACATAGCCTAAATAACCGTATTCCTCTCCTTCTGGGTCATCCAATAAGCGCTGAATAATACCAAGCATCAGATTGTTGCAAGCTTCTTTTTGCATTAACAATGGTTCAATAAGCCGGGAAAATTCCTGTGGTGAGGATACTAGTGTTATGTTCATCCAATTCTCCTTTTTCACTAATTTTAGCGTAATATCCTTTTTTGTAAAGAGAAAATCCGTTAGAATAGGAATAGGAGTGATAAACATGACAAAAAAAGAAATTGAGGCTAAAATCGCGGAGCTGAAATCGGATTATGTCCGAATCCAGGGTGATGCTGAGAAATTGGTATTGGTTGGTCAGAATACGGCGACTGCAGAAAAAAAACTGATCGAATTAGAGGAAGAAATCGCGGACATGTATCGCAAATTAGAAGAAATAGATGTTACTTAAAAAAGGTTTGGTCAAATTGATACTAAAAAACTTGAACAAACAAAAGGAAAGAGCGTGTTTCGAAAAAAGATTGATCAAAACACGCTCTTAATATATTTACCGTTTATTTTTATTAACAGTTCGTTCATTTCCTCTTTTGAAGTTTCCGGTTATTTTAGCCATTAATAGCTGCAGCTCTTTTTCATCCCTAACACGATTAATTTTGTTCAGAAACTTCTTGGCTTCCTTCCCCTTAAGAATCTTTACTTGTTTGTTCTGCCAATCAATAAAAACTGTATTGTTTTTGGTGACCCGATAACTAAAAGACTCCTCATCCAAACGATTGCGTTTATCGATTTGGCCCAAACTTATTCACCCCTTTCCAAGGTAAGTTAATGACAAAGCAAACTGATTATCCTCCTTAATAGATTCGCCAAACCTTGTAAGATTCCTTTCAAATATTAGAACATTAATACCGCATTTTAGGCTGACTTATCTAAGGTTAAAAGGAATTACCAAGGTATATGCGCCAAAGCAAAGGACATTATCAACAACCGTTCCCTTTAATCACAATATTAATGGGGAAGTTTATCAAACTCTATGCCAAATGATCGATCTTTATTTCAAAACATCAGTCTTTTTTACAAATGATCAAACTATGTTTTTAACAAATAGATGGCCACCTATAAATAAACGAGCGCAGACTTCATCTACGCTCGTTTATTATAGGGCTATTTAACAGGTACGATTAAATCAATTTTTACCTACTTTCCATTCCCGTTCGTACCATTTCGCCGGTTTTCCAGTTTTGCCTGGATTTTTTTATCCTGTGGAGCAAGGCTGACAACAATATCACCGGATTCAGGTGTTGCCTTCATCTCTTCGGCATAAAAAATAATTTTCCCAGACGGTTTGATCATATATAGGAGAACCGCTGCATCATCACGTTCGTTTACATATTGCTTATAGTTATATTGATCGGTTAAAGTTGTTTGTCTAACAACAAAGCCAGATGCAATGTTCTGATTTAAATCTTCTGTGGAAACTTCCTCCCCAAACAAGATACGTCCACCAATTTTATTGACAATATCATTTGTGTCACTATCGATTTGCTTATACGGACTTACCTTATAGACATTGGTTCGGCCATATTCCGGCATAAACGTTGTACAAACGAGTGAATTATAAGAATGATAATCAGTTGCCGCGATTAAATATTCATAAGGTGTTGTATCCAAATGATATTCTGTTTGCTCTGACAGCATTTCCCCGTGATAGAACGGGATCCCCGCTTCACGAGCTTTTCGCAATTTTTCCCATGAGGAATCGACAATGATTACCGGTGCTTTGGCTTTGATAAGCGACTTTGCCAATTCTACGGTAAATGTGTTGCTGCCGACAATAATCGTCCCAGGCCTGCCCTCCATCGATAAATGAAGTTTTTTTGCCAGCCAGCCAATTGAAAAACCGTGGGCAACAACCGTAAAAAAGACAAGCCCAAAGGTTAGCGTCGTAATAATCGATGCATCTTCATATCCGGCATCCCCTAATATCGCAGCAAAATAGCTGGAAACTGTCAATGCTACAATACCCCGTGGAGCAATCCAGCCGACTAGCACTTTTTCATTAAGCGCCAAGTCAGTTCCAATCGTTGACAGAAAAATCGATAGTGGTCGTACTGCAATCATCATCAATACCACATACCCGATAATTCTTGGTTCAAAAATATGCAAAATCGTGTCTATATTTAAGGAAGCAGTAAGCATAATAAAGATCGCCGATATTAGTAAGATGGACATATTTTCCTTAAAATGGCGCATATCTTCAACGGAGCTTATTCCCATATTTGCCAGCGTCATCCCCATAGCAGTAACAGCAAGCAGTCCTGTTTCATGCGTAATTTCATCCGCTATGGTAAAACACATGATGACAACAATAAACACTGTAGGTGACTTTAAATATTCAGGGATATTCCCTGTTTCAAACATCCAGCCAATTCCCCTGCCGAATGCCCAGCCAAGTATTGCAGCAAAAACCGAGGCAGCAAAAAATAAAAGAAGTGAAACACCACTAGGATCGTTGTCGGTCAAATAAGAAATAATCTCAAAGGCAAATACCGCGAGCAGCGCACCGATTGGGTCTACAATAATTCCTTCCCATTTTAATATTTTGGCAGGACGCGGTTTTAATTTGGATTGTCTCAATAAAGGTAAAATAACGGTAGGACCGGTTACAATGAACAGACCACCGATTACAAAAGCAACTGCCCACGACAGGCCTGCAATATAATGCGCAGTCAGTGATCCTAATATCCAGGCAATAAACGCACCAATTGTCGAAATGCGAAATACCGGTCGTCCCAGCCCGCGCAGTTCTTTAAAATTCAAATTTAAGCTGCCTTCAAACAGGATAATCGCTACTGCGACAGTAATGATTGGTTTATATAGCGTTCCAAAGTCTTCCTGGGGATTCATGATGCCCAAAAATGGTCCCACTATTAACCCGGCAACCGACATGACAACAATAGCCGGCATCCGGTAGCGCCATGATAACCACTGTGAGCCAATCCCGAGAAGGCCTATTAACATAATTTCAAACAAAACAGATGGAAACATATCATACCCCCATTCTTTTCTTAAATATATAGGTATTTTAAACGCGGTTTGAAATAAAGTAAACAATTTTAACCGTGGATTCCGAAAAATTTTATCACGTATTTACCGGTGTAATACCCCACCCCTATGCATGCGTAAACCAAAAACGGGAAGGTGGGGGATAAACAGTCGTAAAGATTCGATCATAGGTACAAAGACTAAAACCGTCACGTTCTATGCGCCGGAAACCCCCGCTCAGGTGAAGTTTTACTTTATCGTGCACTTCTTCCATACTTTTTCCAGATGTCACAAAATAGTCAAAACGAAACACGTTACTCGGATTGACAAGCATTTATTAATCTTGTTAAAATTACTTTGCTTTGCGACATTTCAAACTACTTTTTGATACAAATTATCAGATAATATAGAAAATAACCATCTGATCAGGTACGCCGGATATTATAGCAGGAGGATCATCACATGAATAAAAACATCTTCACGATTGGATTTATGCTTTTTGCTTTATTTTTTGGAGCGGGGAACTTAATTTACCCGCCTACACTTGGAATCGACTCTGGTACTTCTTACTGGACTGCGATCACTGGATTTGTCATTACCGGGGTTGGTTTACCAATCCTCGCTGTCACATCCATTTCTTTTGTTAAAAATGACGCTCGTGAATTAGCTGACCGGGTTCATCCATTATTTGGACTTATTTTTACATCGCTCGTTTATTTAGCAATTGGACCTTTCTTTGGCATCCCCCGGGCGGCAACCGTTGCATACGAAATGAGTGTAGAACCTTTTACAAACAACACATCAACACTTTCATTACTTATTTTTACAACGATCTTTTTTATTCTCGTTTATTTGGTAAGCTTAAACCCGTCAAAAATGGTAGATCGAATTGGCCAATTCTTAACACCTATTTTGTTAATTGCCATCATTGCACTGAGTGTTGGCGGATTCTTACTATTGGATCACCCGCTTGAAAGCCCGACAGATAAATATGCGGTTAACCCCTTTTTCACAGGATTTGTTGAAGGGTATTTGACAATGGATGCCATTGCTGCACTGGCATTTGGCATTATTGTCGTCAATGCTTTTAAAGAACGCGGGGTATCCACCCAGAGGGAATTGGTCAGATCAACCTTGAAAGCCGGGCTAATCACCGCGATCGGATTAATGGCGGTCTATGTTTCGATCGGCTGGATCGGGGCAAAATTAGCCTCTACAGGAAGTTATGACAATGGCGGCGATATTTTATCCAATGCTGCAACTATCATGTTTGGCAATTACGGTGCGTTATTACTTGGAGTGATCGTTACCCTGGCATGCTTTACCACTTCAGTAGGATTAGTCGTCGCTTGCGGGCAATTTTTCACTAAAATTACTGCCCTTTCCTATCGATGGATAGTTCTTATTATAACAATTGGCAGTTTTCTCATTGCCAATCAAGGATTGAACACTATTATCGGTTACTCAGTGCCAGTCCTTACATTTATTTATCCAATAGCCATTGTACTTATATTGTTAACATTTATGCAAAACTTATTTCACAGATCAAAGGCTGTATACCGTGGGGCAATAGTGTTAACCTCCCTTACCAGTTTGTATGATGGGTTGGTTGCATATGGATTCAAGTTAGAGACAATTACCCCATTCATGGAATATTTACCGTTTTTCTCCATCGGACTGGGCTGGGTTGTTCCCGCTATAGCCGGCGGATTAATCGGATTGCTTTTTCGAGAACCTGCTGCACAAGATTATTCTCATTAGGAGCTAACAATATAAGTTAGCTCTTTTTACTGTTTTAAACACTGTTTGAACAACAAAATTCTATTTTATGGCATCTAAATTTGCGAAATTATCATTTTAAAAAATACGCCATCTGAGTCAAAAAAATATGTTAGGATTATATAAGAAAAGCGCAAGTGCCCGTTTAGCAACGTACAAACTGGAGCACTCCGCAATAAGATAAAGGAAACATGCCCCTTCATAGGGGTAGACGTGAGTTGGACGCAAAGTCCGCTTTTAGTTGGCCTTCCTTCCTACCCGAACCGATGTTGACTTATCGTAGTGAAGGAGTGTGAAGTTTGCTTGGCTTTAGCGCTGGAGCTGGACATGGCCAACTCTGACGCAAGCAGAATAGAGCCTAAATTTTTATACTTTCTTTACCTACTAGCAAAGGAGTTGAACAAGATGGGCGAAGAAGAAAAAATTTTGCAAACCTATTTTGGCTATGAATCATTTCGTCCAGGCCAAAAGGAAGCAATCGCTAATATTTTACAGACAAACAATACACTCGCTGTTATGCCAACAGGCGGCGGGAAGTCCTTATGTTACCAAATCCCCGGCCTCTCGCTTGATGGAACCGCGATCATCATTTCTCCATTAATATCATTAATGAAAGATCAGGTTGATGGCCTTAATGCCCTGGGTATTCCTGCCACATTTATTAACAGCTCCCTGTCAGCAAATGAACAGCAAGTGCGCTTAAAAAACATGGCAGCCCGACGCTATAAATTTGTGTACGTTGCTCCGGAACGATTTGAATCCGGCAGTTTTGTTAATGTTGTTAAAAACATTCCACTATCACTGGTTGCATTTGATGAAGCCCATTGTATTTCCCAATGGGGACATGATTTCAGACCGAGCTACAGATCGATCGTTCCCAATTTAACCCGGTTAACGAATATCCCTGTCTTCGTAGCCTTAACTGCAACTGCTACAGAAGAGGTTATTACCGACATTCAATCTTTACTGAACATTAAAAACAACCATGTAATTAATACCGGATTTGAACGAGAAAACCTATCTTTTCATGTTGTGAAAGGGAAGGACAAGGCCACCTATGTTCGTTCTTTTTTACAAGAACACCTTAATGAATCAGGGATTATTTATACTGCAACACGGAAACAGGCTGATACGTTATACGAACAGCTCTCGAGAAGAGGGATCGCCTGTGAAAAATATCATGCTGGAATGGGGGAGGATGAACGAAAGCGTGCACAGGCAGCATTTATTCAGGATGAGAAAACAGTCATGATCGCTACAAACGCATTTGGTATGGGAATTGATAAATCGAATGTGCGCTATGTGATTCATTATGCAATGCCAATGACAATCGAGTCGTATTACCAGGAAGCAGGGCGTGCTGGACGGGACGGGGAACCAAGTGACTGCATCCTGTTATTTTCACCTCAGGATGTGCAGCTGCAGAAATTTTTAATTGAACAATCGTTGATGGATGACGAGGCCAAACGTGCTGAATACCGAAAATTGCAGGCAATGATCAACTACTGCCATACACACGGTTGTTTAACTGCTTTCATCCTGGAATATTTCGACGATAAACCTGCTGAAACAACGTGCGGAAGGTGCAGCAATTGCCTCAACCGGCAGGAAAAGACCGATATTACGGAAGAAGCACAAATGATCCTTTCCTGTGTAAAACGGATGGGCGAACGTTTCGGTGTTGGCATGACGGCTAAAGTTTTAAAAGGGTCAAACGATAAAAAGCTGCATAATTTTGGGTTACATAAGCTAACAACATACGGCATCCTATCCGCTTATACAGAAAAGGAATTAACCGAACGGATCCATTTTTTGGTCGCCGAGAAGCTGCTTGATACCGAGGAAGGCCGTTTTCCTACATTAAAGTTGAACAAAGAATCTGTCGAAGTGCTCAAAGGACGCCGGACAGTTTGGATCTATACAGCACCAATTCCGGTAACTGAAGAAGCGGATTACCATCTGGACTTGTTTGATAATTTGCGTAGACTACGGAAAAAACTTGCCGATGAAAAAGGTGTGCCACCGTATGTCTTGTTCTCTGATGCAACATTAAAGGAATTAAGCCGTTATTTCCCGGATAATAAAGAAGACATGCTAACGATTAAAGGTGTTGGTGAGAAAAAATTTGAGCAGTACGGTGATGCATTTCTCGGTGCCATTGTAGAATGGCGAGCCGCTAATCCGGAAGTAAAAGCAAAAATACGAATTTCCGACCCGGTTAAACCAAGGTCTGTGAAAAGGAATGACGAAGATGGTCCAAGTCATATTGTCAGCTATCAACTGTTTCAATCTGGAAAATCAATCAAGGACATTGCAGCTATCCGGGAGCTCTCTCCCCAAACGATTGAGGGACATATATTTAAAGCATTCAAAGACGGATATCCAATTGCCTGGAATATCTTTTTTGATAAAGCGGAAGAGGCGGCAGTTTTAGCCGCACGTGAGGAAATTGATGAGCCAAGATTGAAACCGTTACGTGAGGCACTTCCCGAAGACTATAGTTATACGAAAATAAAAGCGGTTTTGGTAAAGAACGGACTGATGTAATGATGACATAGATTAGTGATCCCGGCCGATGTTACCGCCATTTTGGTCGATGTTTTGCGATTCCGGCTGATATTCAGACGGTTCCGGGCGATACTTCCAGAGTTCCGGTTGATATTCCGCTATTCTGGCTGATACTTCCGTGATTCCGGACGATGTGATCCTGCCGACATTGCACATTAACAAACGCCATGCATCCAATCTGGACTGCATGGCGTTCTCACACTTTATTTAATATCAAACGCCCACGTACCATTACGAAATACTGCTTCTGAAGTCCCATCTTCCTTGACTCCATCAATGTCAAGCTGCTCCGACCCAATCATAAAATCGACATGGTTCAAGCTGTCATTAACACCATGCTTATCAAGGTCATCCTCGCTCATTTCCGCACCGCCTGCCAAATTAGTCGGATATGCTTTTCCGAGTGCGATGTGGCATGAAGCATTTTCATCAAATAGCGTATTGTAAAAAATCAGTCCGGACTGGGAAACCGGTGACTCATGTGGTACGAGTGCGACTTCGCCAAGCCTCCGTGCGCCCTCATCCGTATCCAGTAAATGTTTTAACGTATCTTCCCCTTGTTCTGCTTTAAAATCAACAACTTTTCCATCTTTAAATGTCAACGTAAAATTGTCGATCAAGCTTCCACCATAATTTAATGGCTTTGTACTGGAAACTGTACCATTCACACCGTATTTATGTGGCATAGAAAAAACCTCTTCCGTCGGCATATTGGGATTAAAGGTAATTCCTTTCTCTGATACTGCCGAACCCCCTTTCCAAATGTGACCTTCAGGCAGTTCCATTTCCAGATTTGTTCCCGGTGCTTTAAAGATTAGTTTTTTGTAATTTTTCTTATTCAGCAGTTCACGAGCCGTTTTTAATGTTGCATTATGTTCTTTCCAGGCAGCAATTGGATCATCCTTGTCAACCCGGACAATTTTTACAATGGCATCCCACAGGCTTTCTATCGCCTCTTCTGTTGATTTATCCGGGAAAATTTTTTGGGCCCAATCACCAGTTGGAATCGAGATGATTGACCATGTTATACGATCGTTCATCGTGTATTGCCGGAAATTCTTCATCTTCTGTGCGCGCGCCTTGCTAGCTTTAGCAACACGTGACGGATCAATATCTTTTAACAAATCGGGGTTCGTCGAACGTATGGACAAAACAGCTGCACCATCTTCGGCATATGTATCATGCAGCTTTACTTTCCAATCGGGGAAGTCATTGATAACTTCGTCTGGTGCATTTTCATAAAATAGCTTTGTTAATTCGTCATCACCCCAATTAATGTGTACATCTTTAGCTCCCAATTCGTATGCTTTTCGAACGACAATTCTGGTAAAATCTGCACCTTCAATTGGCGCATTAATCATGAGTGCCTGATTTTTTTGTAAGTTGACTCCCTTCTTTAATGCTAATTCAGCATATTTCTCCTGTGTTTGTTTACTTACCATCGTTTCTACCTCCCAAAAATTTCGTTTAATACGTGTTCTAAAGTTGTCAAATTAACAGGTCACCAAGATCGCCAAATCATTAGCCAACGTCGACCTGGCACGTTCTTTGTGCCCGCATTTCCTTGTTCTGATTACAACTTTTTGAACATCCCCTACGACTATTATTTCATAAAAATAAAAGGATTACCAAATAATTTTTTAATTGTGCGATTTATTTTTGCGACTTTTCGGATCATCATGTATTTATTTACGGAAAGCCTTTCATATGTTATGATCATATTAGGTTACTTTTCGTAATTACTTATGTCATAGCTCTCATTAAAGCCATTGCTGGGTTATGATATAATAATGTCAAGATAAAACTAATTATACCAGAGTGAAGGTGATCTTCATGGAAGAATTATGTCCACGTTTTGAAAAGGCAATGCAGCTTATGAGTAAACGATGGGTCGGGCTTATTTTGTTCGAACTGTTAAAAGGTACCAAACGTTTTTCAGAAATGGAAACAGACTTGCCAATCAGCGGAAGATTGCTCTCTGACAGGTTAAAAATGCTAGAAAAAGAAGGAATTGTTGAGCGAAATATATACTCGGAATTCCCGGTTCGAATCGAATATTCATTATCGGAAAAGGGAAAAGCATTAGAACCAGTCATCAAAGAAATTCAGGAATGGGCGGAAGACTGGATTACGATGGAAGAAATTAAGGAGCAAAACGGTTAAGTTGCAGCAGGCTGTTGATGAGACAGCCTGCTTTTTTATAAAGGAAAAGCACACTGCCCTGTTCCGCGGGGTATGTGCTTTAGTGTGGTTTGGCGTAGTTGCAAGGAGCAACACGAACATTCTTTTACAGGAGATTCGCTCCTGCGTATATGATTCAATTGGAGTTTCGTCGTTATGGGCTACTTAATATAGAAACACCTTAAGAATTGGCATCACCGCTTTCTTCTGGAGATGCAAGCCAACCTATTAATCGGTTGCTTCCTTTTTATTTGTATAAACAACCGAATACCCGATCAAGGAAAAAATAATCGATATAATTGGCACACAATAATTTAACACGGCATAAGGTGCATAGGCCCATGCACTGACACCTAACGTGCTCAAGACGAAAACAGCATCTGTACTCCAAGGCACTAATGCCGAGGTAATGGTTCCTCCGTCTTCTAGGGCACGCGAAAGATTTTTCGGGTGCAGTTCTTTATCCTTAAAGCTTTTTGCATACATTCTACCTGGAATAATAATCGATATATACTGTTCTGCCGTTATCACGTTTGTGAAAAAGGATGAAACGACAGTGGTTGCACATAGGCTTTTACCTGTACGCGCCAGTCTTAAAATTTGTTCGACGATAGCATTTAACATTCCGGTACTCTCCATCAGGCCGCCGAATATCATGGCCACCATGGCTAACGATATGGTATACATCATGGAATCCAATCCGCCCTGTTTCAATAAATGATCAACCGTTTCATTTCCTGTCTCAATGGAATATCCGGCTTGCAGGGCATTAACTGCTTCCCCGATACTCCCTCCTTGAATCAAGATATCTGCCAGAAATCCTAAAATAATTCCCACTGTCAGTGCTGGCAGGGCTGGAACTTTTTTAACTACCAGAAGAATAACAGCAAGCGGGATCAGTAACAGCCATGGCGAAATGACAAAATTAGCCTGCAAACTATTCATCACAGCATCAATATTTTCCGTATTGACTGTATTACCAGCAAACTTCATCCCCATAAAAAAATAGACAATAAAAGCAATAATAAAAGCAGGTACCGTTGTATAAAGCATGTGTTTAATGTGTTCAGACAATTTCGATCCAGCAATTCCCGATGCCAGTATGGTTGTATCAGAAAGCGGCGACATTTTATCACCGAAAAATGCACCAGAAACAATTGCACCGACAATCATAGCAGGCGGGATTCCCATACTGATTCCAATCCCCATTCCAGCAACACCGATCGTTCCAATTGTCGACCATGAGCTGCCAATCATCACGGTAACGATAGCACAAATAATGAGCATGGCAGCAAGGAAAAATGATGGTGAAATAATTTCCAGTCCATAATAAATCATAGTCGTAACAATTCCCCCGCCAATCCAAGCACTGATAATCAGGCCAACCAATATCAAAATGATTACCGCAGGCAGCACTTTCGTAATTCCCTGGTAAATAAACTTCTCCAAATCACTCCACGAATAACCACACCTCCAGGCGATAAAAGCAGCCATAACTGCCCCAAGTAGAATAGGAATGTGCGGTGAGCCTTCAAACTTAATAATGACAAAAGTCATGGCGATAATCATGACCAAGAACGGAATCAACGCTAAACCTAATGAGATCTTTTTCTTGGGCCTTTCCATTTTCATAGCCTCCAATTCGGTAATTTTCTTTATCTATTTCTACAAATCTATGCGTTTTATAACCTCAACAATACAAGAAACAGTATATTTGGATTATCAACGGCTAATTTAACCCGTTTATTATTCTGGTTGAGCTTATTTTAAAAAATATTACTTTATTATGGTAAAGCAATAAAGCAACAAAGTCAACCCGTTTTTTAAAGCATAAAAGGCTACTTTTAATGACCTTTCTGACCTTCTATATGAAGATGGGATTACCTATTGAATTTGGCCTAAGAATGTTAAAAACCGATTATGCATCACTTATTTGTGAGGTAATCGGTTTTTTAATAAGTCTGTGTTTAAAAGTCCCATTGTATCGTTTTGCTACTCTTGTAACCGTAACTTTCTCTTTAGTTTATATATATCAGGCACGTTTACGGAATAAGCTGATAATCGCTAACAGGATTGCGACTGTTGCGAGTGAAATAGATAACCAGTTGTTAGCAGTGCCTGAGGTGGCATTATCATCAGCAGCTTTTTCCTCTGTTGTATTACTTGGATCAGCTATTTGGTTATCCCCGTGAGGTGCAGCACCATCTCCCTCGACAACCTTTGTCACCGAAGCTGGCTCATCTGCATCAGCAGGACCAACCCAATCGACAACTGATCCATCATCATATGTCTGGTAAGCCTTCCAGCTGAATTCTCCAGGCTCACCTGGATTTGCCCCGATAAAAGAAAACTCAATAAATTCATTCGGCCCAATGCCTTTATCCTTTGTAAGCCATGTTACTGAGGTAATCACATCATTGTCGTCCTTCTCCAATTTATAATCCCAATCTGGCATCGGTAAAACAGAAACAAGATTTATACCTTCTGGAACCTCCAATTTTACTTCGGTTGTATTCGTATCCTTCTCTACAGGAACACGCACTGTGTATTTTTCGTAGTCATTTGTTGAACTTTCACTCGGGTGTACCGTCACATGTGCTTCAGCAATAGGCGCCATTACGAACAGGAAGAGCACTGCGAATAATGGTATGAACCATTTTGTTCTTTTTATCATTTAACTGAACCTCCTATTTATAATTTATCATCAATGATTTCCGTCTCCGGTAACAAATATATCACCATCTGTCCATTCTTTCTGGTCACCCCCCGGATATTTCGCTATAATATCGAGACGCCAGGTTCCCGACATGGAAAATGGTAATACTACTTCATAATCACCGGATTCCGCTTTTTCTGCAGTAAATGGGCCATCTTTCATTCCATGGTCGGGCATGGAAATAGCAACGGTCACTTCTTCCGGTTGTTCACCATTCACTTCAGGAATTTCGATGGTCATTTTCTGGTCACCTGTTTTTAGCTTATCGATGTAGACGGCTGCTTTGGCCTGACCATCTGCCAATGTATCTTCATATGACTTAACAGCAGTTGGGTAAGCTGTTTGACTCATCCATACACCTATTACAATGACAACCAAACCGACAATCCATTCCACCCGGATAACACGAGATGTAGTAAACTTCTCACGTTTTCTCCATCTTAACGTTTGGAATAGCGCCAAACATAGCATAAGGATCGTCAAGATGATTTTAATAAGCAACAAGGTACTCCATCCCATCCAATCGGTTATCACCGCAGTCCAACCGGTCTGGAGAAAGACCATGATAAATCCGGAAACGATTACTAATCCCGAAGCAATCATCATCTTGGTTACAAAAAATGGCCTAAATTCCTTCCATAAAATATCTTTGTCCTGCTTTCGCTGCCAAATTACGAGTAAAATAACATACGCAAGCGCCCCAAGCCAAAAAGCAATTGACAGCTGGTGGATAATCCGCGGAATCAAAGCAAGCGTCGGGTTTTCCAATCCCCAAACATGCCCACCAAAGGCTGGAATGACAGCAAGTAACAACCACATAAACAAATACCAGCCACGCATCATTCCCGGAATGAGCAGCATAATCAGAGCAATCAATTGCGCGAACAGCATAAGTATGAAAGGAAACTGAATTAATAAATCCCATCTTCCGTTGAATACCGTTTTCATCAACCCCGGTGGCAGGGCCGTACCATATGTTGCCAGTTCGACGATTGTTCCTAACAAAAGGACCGCAGCACCAACTCGTCTACCTTTCTTAAATATTGTATCAAGGCTTGGAAAATGACATCTCTCAGCTAGCCAGCCAAACCAGAACAAACCTGCCCCCAAAAGTATTAATCCTTCCACAATCGTACGGGCGGCAATTAGAGGTCCTTCATTCTCCCCAGCGCCAGCGACCGACTTAGCCCCGCCCGCGGTTGGCTCACCGATAGCAAAAGCGTATGAACCACTAACGGGGTGACCGTCTAACGAGACCACATTCCATTGAACAGTATAAGTCCCTTGTATCAGCTCTGGCAGCGTAAACTCAAGGAGTGGAGACCGCTCTGGCCCGCCCTCATCGGGATTCCCTGTAAAGACCGGTTTTGCATTCCAATCGTAAATGGTAACCGTAGCAAGATCCTGTTCAATCGGCTCGTTAAAACGCAATTTTAAGGTCGGTGGCGATTCTTCTGCGACTACCTTTTCAGCTGGTGTCATTTCCAATAAAGTGGAATGCGCTTCAACATTTGAAGTATAAAGAAATGAGAGCGAAAAGCCGATAAGTAAGGCAATAAACTTGGCACAACGGGAAAACCCTTTGCTATGTAAACTGCCTGCTGTTTTATTAATTGTAATCCCCTCCTCTCACAGATTATTTCTCTCTTTCCTGTTGATGCGAAAGTAAGCATTCCCGTCACCCTTCCTAAAACAGGCTATAGTGGGGGACAGCTCAGCTAATTTCCTAACTCACTTCTTAACAAAAATCGTTTATCTATTGAAAGAAATGAAGAACCCGCGGTCCATTTCGTTCCCTTCCTAATTCTTCGTATCTGAACCTTCTTCAACCGTAATTGACTTTTTCGGCATCATGTGCAAACCCTCAGCTGTCGTATGTGCATACATTTCAAACACACCCTCATGGTCAAAAGCTACTTCCGCTGTATATGTTCCATCGCCATTATTTTTCGCATCGACCTTTGTACTGTTGTCTTCATCTCCCTTTTCCCAATATTCAAAAACGACTTCTTCCGCTTCTTTCACTTTTTTATCACCGTATGTAACATTCGCTTTTAGTTCGACGGTTTCATCTACTTTAGCAGTCTTCGGAACGTTAAAAACAACATCCAGCATTTTAATTTCATCATCTCCACTTGCATTATCATCATTACCACAAGCAGCGAGTACAGCTAATGAAATGAACAAAACCAACATTACTAACTTCTTCATCATGATAATCCCTCCATCATTTTCCAACTCAAGTAACTTTGTTTACATCAGAAGATAGGCAAGTTGGACCACCCCCCCATTCCGAATTGGCTAGGCTGTCTTCTGCGTCCGATTGGCAGCTTTCCTAGCTTGGATCGGTAATTTTTTTCACATCGATCGGCGGCTTTTCGCTTCCGACTAGCGGCTTTATTAGGCTTCCTATTCTTGGTGGTGTTTACCGCAACACGAATGCCCACCGTTCATTTTCTGGAAAATAACCTCGATTACTTCACTGAATGTATACACCTGGCCACCAAACCCTTTGACAAAATTATCCGCAGGTTCTTTCTGCTCAAATGTTAGAACCTGTGGTTTACAGCAGCCAATATCTACAGATGCGTCCACTACATACCAGGCTAACGGGGCACTAATGGTCGTTTGTTTAAAAAAATCAGGACAAATTGCTTGAACAACCTTTTTACCTAGTTGACGATGGCGGAGCAGTCCACAATGTGCACAACACGCCATTTCCGTTTCATTGTTTGATAGAATAAGCCGGTACGCTAATCTGTCTTGAATTTTTCGGCTGCAAAAGACACAAACTTCGACGTTAGAATGATTACCGGGTTGTTGTTCCCGAACTAACGAAATGCCCCCAAAGGTTTTCATAACAACCCCTTCATTGATCAATGGTTTAATATCTCGGTGAATGGTCATTTCCGATACACCCAACAGCTCGCTTAAATCTGTAATTTTTATGTTTTGTTTATCTCGTACCAATTCTTTAATACGATTTTGGCGTTCTATTGGTAACATATTTTCTCTCCATTCACAATTTGATTATTTATAACTAAAAATAACAATTCCAAACAAAGTATAGCGATTACAGTTCGATTTATCAATGAAATTTATGTGAACGATCTGTGAATACTTGGTAAACGTTCCAACTATCAGCCCTTTTCAAGCTATTCAAAGATTTGTTATATTCTCACACAATACTGAGCGTTTTTAGTAATAACCCAAGCCTACCCAAACATATGGTAAAACGGTGACGAAATTTTTCCCCATCCATGAAAGACGGTACAAACCAAACTGTTTTAAATTCCCCTTAAAGAGGATGTTCAAAAAGTCCCAAATGATAAGTGGCGACTTTTTGAATACGCACATAAATTCTAAAAATCCTCAGCAATAACCATGAATATCCTTATATTATTAAGTACTTCATGCAGTGGGGATTTCAATGCTGTTAATTTTATGGAATGTAAACCGTAGTCATCAAACTTGACGGGTTATAAGAGCGAGGTGTTCTTTTTTATTCCTTAATTGGACGCAAGCCCGAGTGTCCCGCTATTCCCAAATTCGATATTGACATAGTGTACTTCTGTTAATGTGGTAATAATAGCTAATCAAAACAAGGAGGGGTTGGCCCATGTTTGATAAGATACTGCTATTAGGACCGATCACATGGCATATTCCTTTCTTGACTGGTCTTTTATGTATAGCCGGCGTATACGTATTCTTCGTTAAACGAGTTGCGAAGATCAACCTGACTCATCCGCAAGTCCTTCTCTTTTTGTTTGGCATCGGATTGCTATACGTGATAACTGGTAGTCCTTTAGCAAAATTTAGTCACCTCTCATCTAGTCTGCATATGACGCAGATGAGCATCCTTTATTTTATTGTCCCGCCTGTTATATTGTTGGGAATTCCAAAACACCTATTTGAATTTTTATGGAAAACCCCCTGGATGAAAAAAATATGCAAGTTATTGCTCCCGTCGATGATTGCCCTGATTACGTTTGCTATTCTATTCTTTATGTACCATTTGCCAATTGTTTTAACCGTTCTGACAAAAAGTAATTCTCTTCATAATGGATATTTAAGTTTTCTGTTTGTTTTATCCTTTGGTATGTGGTGGCCAATCGCAATCCCTGATCCAAAACAGCGCTTATCGAATAAACAGAAAAAACGGTATGCATTGATGAGTGGGCTTATTTTAATGCCGGCCTGTGTTTTGTTCATCTTGAATGCACTATTTGATGGCGCAAATAATCCATTACTTGCTCAAGCAACCTCCAATCTCTGTCTACCATTACAGTCCGGTTCGGGTCCTGTCTCGTTACTTCCGCCACCGTTTAACACGAAGCTTGATCAATTGGCGGCAGGTATCTTCATGATGGGATTGCACAAAATTGGTCTGATGATCACGGTTAAACTTGGTGGCAAAGAGGCAAATTCCCATTTTGCTGGAGCATACTTGCATAAACAAATAAGCCCATAAATGCTCCGTATAAGTGAAAGACCTTCGTGCAGCCAAACATTCGGGTTCCGGAGAGAGTTTGGCTGTTATTTATGTGATATTTTGCTGGGACGACCCGACGTTTCTATTATTTCGATAATGTTTCTGCTTGCGTGTTAATGTTTTGTATTTTTCTGCCGATGTTTTCCACTTTTCGGCTATGCTAACATTTCCACTCGCATGGGCAATGTTAGCTCATTTCAAATGGGCTTCCTTTGTTTACGTTCCAGAACTATTTACCAACCCTTTTTTTCAATTTTTAATTACAGTACCGATTCAATTTATAATTGGGTTTTCGTTTTATGAGCGAGCATGGAAGGCATTAAAAAATGGTAATGCAACGATGGACGTTCTAGTAGTGTTAACTACATCAGCAGGTTTCTTCTACAGTCATTTCCTTACAGTTGCTATGTTAAAAAACGCTGTATCCGCCGACTCCATTGTGCTATATTACGACACGAGTGCATTCATCTATACATTCATATTACTCGGAAGGTTTTTGGAGGCAAATACAAAGTTTAGTACGACCGAGGCTATCAAGAAGTTATATCAATTACAGGTAAAAACAGCCACGCTTTATTTAGACAACAAAGAATTGAAATCACCAGTTGAACGTCTCAGACCGGGAGATATTAGATCCCAACTTCATACCTTTAAAATAATGATTTAACAAGTTACTTGATGTGGGTAAAATATGATAGGCTACTGGTGGTTAATAGGTGATATATTGAACATTATAGTAGTTAGATCTTTCCTGCCTTGTCTGCTCGAAATTTAAGCCCCCTCACATATTATGAGGGAGCTTATTTCCCGGGAAATATCGACAATAATTGACGTAATACTTCTCGCTTATTATCTCCTATACATCGTTTTCTAGTCTGTTCATCTGTTCATGCTTCCGACTCGATTACCCTATTGGTTGCAACTCGTGCTCCAGCTGTTCCAAAATGCAATCGACAAATTTCCGGCATTTGCTCCAATCCTGTGATTGAGGTCTAAGTTCTACTTTCATTGTCACTGCTAAATTCGTATGGACGTACAGCATATCGCGAAATTCCTCTACCGCTCCGCAAAAATAAGGGAAGAAGCTGTCACCCGTACCAAATACACCTGTCGTTAATTGTTGTGTATCGGCTGACTCAATTTGCTCATATAGTGCAAGCATTTCTCCAGGGATGGTGCCATTTGCCCAGGTATACGTACCAATCACAATCCCATCATAATCGGTAATGCAATTAAGCGGAAAATGCTTGACCGAAAAAAGGTCAACGTGAATAGAAGAGGCAGTAAATTGTTGTTGGATCATTTCCGCCAATTCTTCTGTATTACCTGTTACCGACGCGTAAACAACCGCAATTCGCAAAACTATCACCTACAATTCTTCAAACCCATTGGACTGGGTTACTTTGGAATATGTCCTTGCCTTTTGTTCAAAGAAGTCAGATTTCGTTTCATTGATCATTTCATCGCTAAATACATGGATCCATGGCATTGGATTTTTTCTTTCCTCGTAAAGATTTTTCATTCCTAATTGACGCAACCGTTTGTTGGCAAGATATTCGACATACTGATCAAATTCGGTCAAATCAATTCCTTCAATATCAGCTAAAATATGATGCGCCCATTCTTTTTCCAATTCTGTAGCATTGGTAATCGATTGATAGATATAATCAATATTTTCATCTGTATTTAACTCCGGATTTTCCGCAAGCAGGATCCGGATGAATTGGGTAATAAAGTACGTATGCTGCATTTCATCACGTTGAATATAACTAATCATCGTACTTGATTTCAACATCTTTTGCTGACGTGCCAGATTATAGAAAAAGGCAAATCCCGCATAAAAATAAATTCCTTCCAAATTGATCGAGTTCACGCCAAGTTTGAAAATATTTTCTGGTGTCGGATTATTTCTGAAGGTATCATAGGTATTTAAAATAAGCTGATTCCGCTTTAAAACAATCGGATCACTTTTCGCTTGGTCAAAGCGTTCATTTTGCTCTTTTAGTGGTACTAACGAGCTTAAAATATACGAGTATGATTCATTGTGAACCGCTTCTTGCTGGGATATTACAGCAAAAATAGCTTTAAAACTTGAATCCGAAACATAGTCCATCACCTGATTCATTGTTGGTGTTTGCAGACTGTCCAGCATCGCCAGCTGGGTATTGACCCGTAAGAAAATATCTTGTTCATTTTGACTTAATAAATCCCATTGTTTAATATCATCCTGCATATTTATTTCCTGAGCCTTCCAGAAGTTTGACAACAATGCTTGATATAAATCGTACATCTGCGGATAAGCGATATCATTCCAGTTTAATAGCCCAGAAGATTTTCCATTAATGATACCGGTCGATTTATTAGGAAATTCCGGGTTTAATAAATTGATTCGCTTTATCGGTGTATTGACAGTCATTTATTTTATTCCTCCCCTATTTAATCAAAACATTACCGGAGTATTTACGGAAAGAAATCAGCGATAGGCCGATTTCTTCCTGTCAAATCTGCAAACAGTTAATTGCGTCTCCTAACTATGACATGCTTCACATTCTTCTATCTCCGCCTGCGAAGTGCTTCTCACATAATACGTTGTTTTCAACCCTTGCTTCCAAGCGTCCATGTGCAGATTCAACAAATCCCTTGCTTTAATATCATGCCGGACGTATAAATTAAAGCTAATCGATTGATCGACATGACGTTGTCGCGCCGCATTTTGTCTAATACTCCAGTGCTGATCCAATTCATGCCGGGATCTGCGGTAAAAGGCATATGTCGTATGATCCAAATCTGGTGCTGTAACTTTGAATTTGAAATTTTTCTTTTCCTCGGCGTATTCTACAGCATAGATCGGATCAATCCCGTCTGTTGAGCCACCGATTTTCGCAGTCGATGAATTGGGTGCTACAGCCATTAGCCAACCGTTACGGATACCATGCTTCGCAACTTGTTCTCTCAGTTCCAGCCAGCGATCTTTATTGTACCCTTTCCGGTTAAAATAGGCACCCGTCTGCCATTCCGAACCTGAGAAATTACTGTATGCTCCCTTTTCTTTAGCAAGCTCCATCGATGACCTAATCGCATGATAGGCAATATTCTCATACAATTCATCCGCATATGCTACCGCTTGATCCGACTCCCAATAAATACCTTTCAGCGCCAATAGATGATGCCAACCAAAAGTTCCCAATCCCACTGCACGGTATTTCTGGTTCGTTACTTGTGCTTGTCCAACCATAATCGTGTTCAAATCAATTACATTGTCAAGCATCCGCATTTGGATCGCAATAAGCCGATCTAATACATCTGCCTCTACTGCACGCGGAAGATTAATAGATGATAGATTACAAACAACAAAATCCCCCGGTTTCCGTACAATGACAATATTTCCGTCATTATCCTGATATTCATTGGTAATCGCAGTTGCCGACATATTTTGCATAATCTCCGTGCACAAATTGCTGCAGTAAATCGATGTCCGGCCAATTCCACGTACATGTTTATTCGGATTCTGCCGGTTCGCTTCATCGCGGTAAAACATGTACGGTGTCCCGGTTTCGAGCTGTGCAACCATGATTCGTGCCATAATATCCATCGCCCGGTATGTTTTCCGGGGGAGCAATGGATGGTTTACCGCCTCCTCGTATTTTTCGGCAAAGTATTTCTGGTCTGTTTCGTCATAAAAGTCCTCTAAACCAAGTGCATTACCAAATTCATCTTTCCATCCCATTATCTGTTTCACCTGATGCGGACAAAAGGTGTGCCACTGGCCAATACTGCGGCCATTCTCATCAACTTCCTGCAGTTTTTCCATAAATAAGTCTGGCATCGCTACACCTGTAAAAATATCATGAGCTTTACGCCTTTCGTCCCCATTATTCGTTTTCAGATCAAGGAAGCCATTCATGATGTCCTTATGAAACACATCCAGATAAACTGCAACAGCTCCTTGACGCTGGCCAAGCTGATCAACACTGACCGCTGTATCATTCAGCAAACGGATCCAGGGAACAACACCAGATGAATTTCCTTTGAATTTTTTAATATCCGACCCAAGTGCCCGCACTTTTCCGTAATAAACACCGATCCCACCGCCATCTTTACTAAGTCTGGCAATATCCCAATTATTTAAATAGATCCCATCAAGTGAGTCATCAACCGTATCAATAAAGCACGAGGAAAGCTGACCAAAGCTTTTTCCCGCGTTGGCAAGTGTTGGTGTTGCTACAGTCATATACAGGTTACTCATTGCCCAGTAAGCTTCTTTTACCAATTCCAGTCGGTTTTCCTTTGGTTCGTGCTTCATCAATGTCATGGCGATAATCATGAATCGCTCTTGCGGCAGTTCATAAATCTGATGTTCATGGTCCTTTGTTATGTAACGGTCAGCAAGCAAAAACAGGCCGATATAATTAAACAATTGATCCCGTTCAGGATCGATTTCTTTTTCCAATGCTTTGATTTCGTCTTTTTCGTAAAAACAGAGCAGATCTTCTGCATAGATTCCTTTCTCTGAAAGCGTCCTGATTAGTTGATAAAAATCGCCATATTTTATGTCTTCGTTATAGCCGCGGTTTGTGGCCGCCTGCTGATATAATTCGTTTAAATACATTCTGGCAGCAACAAAAGTCCACCCCGGCTGATCCATCGCAATATTATTCAGCGCATAGAATAATGCCTGCTGGTTTGCTTCCTCTTTTGATACGTCTAAAGCCTTTATTTGTTGTGTGATGCTTGCTGTATCCAGATGATATTTTTGTGCAGCTGCATCCAGTTCGGCAATGATGTCATCCATGACTGAAGCTGTTTGTAAACTCATTTCTTCTTCCTCCCTTTTCCGATATATGTCCAAAACAAGTGCCCGAAGTCAACCCTTACTTTTTGAACATCCTTTTCCGGGAATTAAAAATCCACCCAATATTATTTGAGTGGATGAAACGACAGCACAACTAAACGAAGGGTAACTTGTCCCTACAGAGGTTGTTCAAAAGATCCAGTAAATAAAGACACATTTATCCTCCCTTTTGAACACACACCTACAGCACCATCATCCCATCTTCTCAATCCCCGAAGAAGCTGAAATTTCACCTTATACTAGACAGGTCTCCTGACTGATGCTTCCACCTACTCCTGATTCCTTCCCGTATACCACGTACACAGTGGATCTCTTCACTTTCGTCAGCATTTACAGTTGCGGGGGCAGTTCTGGACTTTCACCAGATTCCCAATTAAGCCAAACGGCATCTTAGCCTAGGTTAAAATACTATATATAGTTTTCTGGATAGTAGTTAATACAATATATTGTATTAATTGTGTAATACCAATACTAAATCAATTCTTCTGTTTTGGCAAGAGGTGAATTTACTTTTCCTCGGATTTATCGTCAATTCGTGATGATGTTTCTGCAGCTCGTGCAGATTTAAAACAAAGTCGCGAAGCTTTACTTCCCTTTGGATGCTGCTTTGTCTAAAGGGGCTTTTTAAATATATCATCAATCTCCAGTATATTATATTTCTATATTCAGTTTTATAGTTCTCTTCCTGGTTTGGCATCCTATAAATCCTACGGTTGGATAATTTTTATTGATTTTTGGTAAACTCCATCTTCATATTTGGTTTGCCATCATTGCTACTAAACCAAGACGGTAGGCAGCTGGGAATTTTTCCAATAGATTTTCATTATACTTATTAGTGAGTAAAGCCAAATTATAGGGCATAAGCAGCCAATAGATTTGTAAACATGTAGATGTATTATCGTACATTATTGACTTCAAGTGATTGTATGTCACTTTATGCTTTCTTTTTCTTCATCCAGGAGATAAATAACAACAAAAAAGGTACCGGATACAGGACAATCATGTATGTATATATGTTAATTGCTTCAGTAATACGAAAATGTTCTTTTGAAAGATAAAGGGTACCGAAAAAAGTAAGAACAACGAAAAAAGAAAACAGTATTCGTTTCACCCATTTCGAGGAATTTGCCGATACGCTCATATTGTAGGCAATCCGAAAATAAAGACTACAGCGGATATACGTACCGAATGTCATTAAAATCATGCCATAAATATCAAAGCGATCAATAAACCCCAAATTGATAATTCGTACAATTTCCGTTGCCGGATACGTAAAATTATCAGCTTGTCCTTGTCCAAAAATTGTAATGACGCCGGTTATTGTCGAAGTCATCATCAGTGCATTTAGCAATACCCCAATGATCCATAATAAAAACAATCGTTTTTCGTGAATGTTTTTGATTGGAACACATAATAACAACAATAGCTCAATCCAAATGCTTACAAGAATTAGAGTGCCCCATAATACTGGACCCCATCCAAACTCCAACAAAGGCTGAAGTTCACTCCAATCCTTTTTTGGAGTATCCATCAATGTAACGGTATGACCTGTAATCAAGCCAATAAGAGCTAACACACCAGCAGTTAATGCAATTCGTTTAATACCCTTAGTGGCTGCATAGAAGAAAAAGATTAAAAACCAGATGAGAATGGCCATTCGAGGCGTCTCAGGCAAAAAATCAATAAAAACAACATCAACCAAGGCAGAAAATGAAAATATTGTTAAAAATAAAAAATAGAGAATGAAAAGCCCGACAACAATTCTTCCAAACCATTTACCTAAAAGAAGGGCAAACATTTCGGAAATATTGATGCCCGGATGGTTCAAACGCAGTCGATAAATTGCATATGCAAATGCAAATGCGGCTGGAAGTGAGAGAAGAACGGAAATCCAAGCATCTCTTCCAGCAACATCGAGCATTATCGGGAGGATAAGGACATGTCCCATAACAGGAAGTGTCATGATTAATAAAAATAGCGTCTCCCATTTTGTTAACATATTTTTTTACTCCTTTATAATTATAAAGTTCATTTTGAAAATGGATAGGGGTTGTTGTATGGTTTTCGATGTTCACGAGGATCATTTTCGTTAATCAACCCTTCATGGGTAATGTTGGCATCAACATCGATAGATATCTTTGCATTAGCAAAGATATCATTCCATTCCGAATGAATAGTTTGCCACTGTTCTGGATATGTTCGATGTGTTTCTAATCCAATTTCAGTAATATCTGTTTCCAATTCTTTTTGTAATTTCTTTAATGTGGTATGAATTTCATTTTGAACGTGATGAGAGATCTTTTTTTCAATTTCTTTTAAGAAAGCTTCGTTAATTCTTTTTGTCGTCATATTATCTGAAAGTGTACCTTCAATCTTTGTTTGGATACCCACGTTTAACTGCCTTCCATTTAAAATCGGTTTCGTTTTTGTTTTTGCTTTCGTAATTTCTAAAGAAACTTTCTCGTTTTCATCGAGGGAAACAGTAATACTCCCACCCTCGACATGATTTAAGAGCCAATTCAGCCCCATCGTTTCTTCAGTGTTAAGCTTGCCCACCATTTGATTGTTTTTGATAACTGCTGTTCCGTCAATTGAGGTGACTGTTTGTTCACCTGCCTTTTTAATTGAAAGCATTGGTATGTAGCCATTAGGAATGGGTCCTTCGATTAACTTATAAAATTCACGAGAAGTTATTGGTGCATATTCAGCAATAAATTGTGTTTGCTCCAAAGCAGTCACAAGCTCAATAGAGGTAAGATTCTCATACAGGGTCGGCGTGTTCAAAATCTCGCTTGGATCTTCCTGCGTTATAAATAGGTGACTGTTTAAGCGAAACATTTGATCCCGTCTAACAGTGTCGAGTAAATGGAAAAAATTCCCTTTTGCTAACCTCTCGCTAACTATCCATGCACGAGCATGTCCGAATTGAAGGCGCCGTTTTGCATACCGAATCAATTCACGAGCTCCCTCAAGAAATGTATCAGCGTTTTTTTCTAGTATGATATGTTGTCCACTACCTTTACCCCCACCTTGACCTCCTTCTTGATTACTTGTTGGTTTAATGATTTCAACGCTTATTTTTAATTGTTCGTCTGACTTATCCAGACCAACTCCGTGGACGAGGGCTGTTTTATCAAGCTCTTGGTTGTTCCAGCAACCTGTTAATAAAAAGAGGCTGCAAATCATGATGAAGATCGTTCGTATCATTGTTTATCACCTGTTTTTGGTAATGACTTCATTCTTGTTGTGCGTTGATTTGGTATACTTTTTGGTCGCTGTTTCAGCAACTTCGTTGGAAAACGGATAATACCGTCCTTCCAATCTTGAAAGTGGCTTGGTGAAAAGGGTGTCATATAAGGAACCCCAAGTGATGTTAATGACACCATATGGGTTAACAGACCCAACATAGCCATACACAATCCATATGATCCGAACACGCTACTGGCAATGAACAAACCAATACGTATTAATGCAGTGACATCCGCGATTGGCGTAATGACGAAGGCGGCTATATAAGATATGGAAACTATAACAATTGTCGGGGCTCCGACAAGTCCAGCCGATACGGATACATCTCCCAAAATTAAGGCACCAACGATGCTTAAAGCAGATCCGAGTTGTTTGGGCAGTCTAACTCCAGCCTCACGAACAACTTCAAACATCAAGATCATCATAATGACTTCCATCGCAAGTGGAAACGGAACCGTTTCTCTTGCTTGAATTAGTGGTACAATCATATCTGATGGAATTAACGATTTATTAAAATTAAGGACAGAAATATATAAAGCAGGAAAAGAGATGCTGATAAAAAAAGCCAAAAAACGCATTAAACGAATGAATGAGCTATAATATGGACGAGAATTATAGTCCTCAATGTTCTGGAAACTTTCGAGAAACAAATGTGGAACATATAAACAAAAGGGGTTTCCATCAATTAAAAGCAAGACTCTTCCTTCCATTAACAAAGCTGCTGCCTTATCAGGCCGTTCCGTATTGCCAACTGTCGGAAGGATTGAATATGGGTGATCTTCAATCAATTGTTCAACATCTCCTGAGCTGTTAATTGAATCCACCTTTATCTCATCAAGACGATGCTTGACTCGTTGTACAAGGTCAAGGTCAACGATGTCCTTTATATAAGCTATCGTAACACCCGTTTGACTATACTTGCCGATCTCTATTGTTTCGAATCGCAAAGAAGGGTGGGCAATTCTACGGCGAAGCAATGAAACATTTACCCCCGTTGATTCGATAAAACCTTCCCTTGCTCCTCGCACTGCCTGTTCTGTATCGGGTTCTTCGATAGCTCGAGTTTCAAACCCTTCGATAGTGATTAGCAACCCTTTATTAAAACCGTCAATGATTAGTAATGCTTTTGTTTTTAAGACTTGCTGGACAGCTTTAAATAAATTGCTTTCCACGGTAATTTTTTTTGCAGAAATTCTTTCCTGTATCTGTTTTAAATCTTCATTAGGTTTTTCTTGCAGCGCACTTTCAATCAGTGGCTTTATTATATTGTCACGTTTTGCTTCTTCATCAACTAATCCATCAATCGCAACTAATATAGCGTTAAGTGTATCGCCATTTTGTAATTTAATCGTAAATTTGGTAAACATAACATCCTGACTTGTACCTAACTGTTGTTTTAATGCTTCTTCGTTTTCATGAATATTGGTTGAAAACGGCTGCCAATCCTCGTTAGAGAATTTTTGCTGTTGGGGTTTTGTATTTTTCTTCTTTATTTTTTTAATCAATTTCTTAATGTTAGATGAACGCTTCAATTGGATAGTTTACCCCCTTTCATTTTTAACACTATTATTGGTTTATCATTAAGAAATATGTATTTATTATGGAGACGCTAGTAAGAAAAGATTCAGGGTTAAAATATTCATATAAAGTTACATTAGGTCAAGTGCACACACCTCTCCTACAGTACATAGGATAATTTGTGATAACAATTTATGAATGTGAAGGGATTGAGGAAAATGTACGGTGTGCCCTATATGTATCAATATCCTTATTATATGAATGTACCCATGCATACCTACAGAAATCTTACAGGTTATTGGGCTGATCCGAATGAGACATTTGCTTCGTATCAGTCATCTTATGGTCAGAATACGTTAAAAGATTATGGAGCAAACCCATTTGTTATAAATATCAATGAAGCCACCAAGCAAAACAATACGTATCGTACTGCAATATGGACAGGTAATCATTTGCAAGTTACATTAATGAGTCTCCATGTTGGTGAAGATATTGGTTTGGAGATGCACCCTAACGTTGATCAATTCTTAAGGGTTGAACAAGGTCAGGGAATTGTACAAATGGGCAAAAGTAGAGACAACTTAAGTTTTCAAAGGAGAATTTTTGATGACTCTGCCATCATGATACCGGCGGGAATGTGGCACAATGTCACAAATACAGGAAATGTCCCTTTAAAACTATACTCGATATACGCCCCACCAAACCATCCATTTGGTACCGTTCATAGGACTAAAGCAGATGCAATGGCTGCGGAAGAAGGCTATGGCAATCGAGCACTTTCAGGAACAACAGAAGTAGAAAATGATCAGACTATTTTATAAAAGCTAAATTTAAATCTGCTGGACAAGAATCCATTTTGATCAATCTTTTTCCAAAATGGCTTCTTTTTTTTATTCTAAAATGTGGGTTCGTCAATTCTAAGCTACACCAAAAGGAAATGATGGAAATCAAAAGAACTTCTAATCAAATTCTAATGTTACTTTCCTTTCTCTCTAATCTTGGTTGGCTATATTGTAAATATAGAAAATATACAAGGAGGAAATAAACATGAAAAACAAAATGTTAATTGGTATGTTGTCAGCAGGTGTAATTCTAAGTGGAGCTTTAACGGTAGGTGCAACAACGAATAATAACGGAGAAGAAAAGATTCAAAAAGTTACGGAGAGCCAAGAAGTGATATCTACAGATGATCATGATGAAAAAGGCCAACCTTCGAAACAAAATAGTATTTCTGAACAAGAAGCGATAGAAATTGCCGAAAAAGCTGTCAATGGAACGGTAAATGAAATGGAATTAGATGAAGATGATAACCGTTATGTTTATGAATTTGAACTAAACACAAGCAAAAGAGAGGCAGAAGTTAAAGTGGATGCTGTTACAGGAAAAGTACTTGAAAAAGAATATGACGATGATGACGATGATGACGATGATGACGATGATTTAGATGATTAATATAAAAAAGTAATCCACCAAGCAAAGAAAGGCTGTCATATTTTGACAGCCTTTTTCTAATTTTGATAGCCTGTGTTTTTCAGTTGGTCGGTTGTTTCTTTTGCCATCGCTATGACATCTGACCATGCAAACGGGGATGATTAAGTATGCCTGGCAGATTGATAATACTTCAGCATTCATCATTATAAGACGTTCATCTAGCTTTTTACTTTCAACTTCATCCAAAGGTGTTTTTGGCCAAACTTTATTTCAAACCTGCAGATTGCGTTATTTCGCTGATTTTGGACGATTCCCTCTGGAAGATATCCACTTCACTCAATGGGGGGTATGCTAGTTGTCTTTCGCCCACAGCAAAACAAGCCACGTCCAGCGATAAACCCACGCTTCCGCTTTTCATCTTATTTGTCAGCGTGTTCCGCCTGCTCACGATCCCAAAATGCAACGCCTGTATCATCTTCCAGTGTATCGCGGTAAAAGACTGGATCTTTCCCTGCCTTCCGCTGCTCTTGATAATCTTTCAGGACACGACTTGCAACCTTAAACAATCTCGTAATGGCGTAAAGGTTGATTAATGCCATGATCGCCATCGTCAGGTCTGCAAGTGCCCAGACAAGGTCGAATGTCGCAATTGCCCCGAATATGACCATTGCAAGGACGGCGATGCGGTAAATGAATAGACCAACTTTACTGTCCTTTACATAACCAATATTGTTTTCACCGTAATAATAGTTGCCTAAAATCGAACTATAGGCAAACAGGAAGATTGCAATCGCTATTAATACTGCAGCCCAGTCACCGATGTGAATTCCAAAAGCATTTTGTGTCAATTGAATACCGTCCAATTCACTTCCCTCATAACCACCAGCCGAAATAATAATAAATGCTGTAGCAGTACAAATGAGTATTGTATCAAAAAATACTCCTAAAGCCTGAATTAACCCTTGCTTGGCCGGGTGTGTGACTTCAGCTGTTGCTGCAGCATTTGGTGCACTACCCATACCAGCCTCATTCGAAAATAAGCCCCGCTTAATCCCCATCATAATCGCGGCACCAAATCCGCCACCAGCCACTTCACGTATTCCAAAGGCATTTTCAAAAATCAATCCAATCATATCAGGAACAGCCGTAATATTAATAATCAGTACATAAATTGCTATAAAAATGTATAAAATTGCCATTACGGGCACAATAATCTGGGCTACATTGGCAATGCTTTTCAAGCCACCAAAGATTACAATAGCAGTTAATAAAGCCAATATAACAGCCATGTAATTTTTATTAAAATCAAATTCACCGGAGAATGCCAGACTAATCGTATTTGACTGGACAGAGTTAAAAACAAGCCCATATGTGAATGTTATCGTAATCGCGAAGATAATTGCCAGCCATCGCTTATTAAGTCCCTTCTCCATGTAATAGGCAGGCCCGCCACGATACTGATTTTTCCCTGGCACCTTATAAACTTGTGCCAATGTACTTTCTACAAAGGCAGACGCCGAACCTAGCAGTGCGATCAGCCACATCCAAAAGATAGCACCAGGGCCACCAGCGGCTACCGCAGTTGCAACACCAGCAAGGTTACCTGTTCCGACCCTTGACGCAGCACTGATGGCAAAAGCCTGAAACGATGATGTACCCTTTTTTCCTTCTGCACTTACAGCTCGCTTATCAAAGACAACCCGGAACATCTCGGGAAACAGTCTGAACTGAACAAAGTTTGTTTTTACTGTGAACCATAGACCTAATCCAATTAAAACGATAATCAGGACATACTCCCACAATACGTCATTAACTTCCCCTACTAAATTTTCAATGAAATCCATGGTGAATTCTCCCTTCAAGTTGGTGAAACATTTACACTATATGTATTCTTTTACACTTCCCGATATTTATCTAAAAGTAACGTTTTAAAGAAGTGGAAACTTGTGTTGTACAGTCCATACTGATGTATGCCATAAGGATAAACAGAAATCCCTGAAATAAGTGCAAGGAGGAAGTAATTCATAAGAAAAGAAGCCACACTAGCAGGCTCCTGTTCATATGTTATATTTAAATATTGTATCTTATTCTTTGTTCCGAAACAAACTTTTCATTTTTCATATTTTTCGTTCGTAGTAAAGAAAGCATATATATTTTACCCGTAACAATTCATTACCAGAATGTGCCATGTCCAGCTCCAGCGCCCAGCGGCTAGTGTGCTTCCTTCACCTCCGTACGATAAGTCAACATCGGTTCGCTTCCAGCTCACCGTGTTTCCTTTATCTCCTGCGGTTCAGTCCAGCACATACGCCGCTAACCGGGCGCTTCCGCTTTTCTTAGTTCCAAGGGTAAGCTGTACCGAAATTTTTTGCCAGTTCTTTTGCATGCTGTCTTCTTTTTTTCCGCTGTGCAGCACGTTCAGGAGCAAATTGATGCAATTGTTTTTCCTGCTCGGTTTCCGGATAAACTTCAGGTACTGGAATAGGGCGCCCGTTATCATCGACTGCTACAAACGTTAAAAAGGCAGTTGTACAAACGCTCCGTTCTCCTGTCAATAAATCTTCCGTAACGGCTTTAACGAATACCTCCATCGACGTATTATGTGTCCACGTGACAAAGGCCTCAACACAAATGGAATCTCCTTCTTTGACAGGCTCGAGAAAATCCACGGAATCAGTTGAAGCCGTAACAACCGGCAGCCGTGCATGCCGAACAGCCGCAAGCGCAGCCACGTCATCAATATGCGCCATTAATTTCCCGCCAAACAATGTCCCGTGGTTGTTCGTATCCGGTGGTAAAACGTGTGATGTTTTAACTGCTAATGAATTTGAACATGGTTTTCTGTCCATTTTGCTACCTCCTGAATTGGATTCTAAGAAATATTTTACTATGAGGAATCATCGGTAATGTGTCAATCTTCAGTACAAGCAATGCTAACAGGAGTCTTTTTACAAAATTGGTGACAATAACCGGGATAGCGACTCTTTAAACCGGATTCCCAACGAGCGTTTTTCATACAATTTTTTTGTCATTTGCGTGGACAAAGAAATATCATGCTGAAATGCCTCGACCAATTTTTCGGCAATCCCCGCATCATATAAAAATGCATTCACTTCAAAATTCAGGCGAAAACTGCGTACATCAATGTTGGCCGTTCCGACAGAAGCAATTTTGCCATCGACAATAATTGTTTTCGCGTGTAAAAAGCCACTTTGATAAATGTAAACCTCTGCACCAGCATTTAATAAATCGCCAATATAGGACAGTGTTGCCCAATAAACAAATGGATGATCCGGTTTATTTGGTATCATGACCTTAATATTCACACCAGATAAGCATGCTATTCTTAGAGCATCACGCAGACTTTCATCGGGAATAAAGTACGGTGTTTGCATGTAAACATACTCTTTAGCCGATAAAATCATTTTGATGTACCCATTTTTTATTTGTTCCCATTCCGAATCAGGCCCGCTGGAAACGATCTGAATTCCAACATCCCCCTCCGGAACAGCCGCATAATAGCGATCTTCATACAAAATATCATTCCGTGATGCCTGGTTCCAATCAAGAATAAAACGGGTTTGCATATTCGTAACTGCATCACCAACAACCCGTAAATGATTATCCCGCCAGTAGCCGAATTTTCTAGCCTTTCCAAGGTATTCATCACCAATATTAAAGCCGCCGATATAGCCAATCCGGCCGTCAATGATTGCCAGCTTTCGGTGATTACGGAAATTAATTTTAAAGTTGACTTTTGGAATCTTTGGGGGAAAGAAGGCCTCGACTTGGCCTCCCGCACGACGAATCCGCTTAATAAACTTTCTGCTTAATGATCGTGAGCCCATATCATCATAAAGAACACGTACTTCCACACCTTCATTGGCCTTTTTAACTAAACAATCCGCAATCCGTTTACCTAGCTGATCGTAACGAATAATATAGTACAGCAAATGAATATGGTCGGTTGCCTCCTCCAAGTCCTTGATCAGAGCATCAAATTTTTCCTTGCCATCCGTATATATATCTACCCTGTTATCCTGGGTGAAAATTGCATCATTGTTTCGTAAATGTAAAAAGTGCAAATCTTTATAAGCAGCAATATCAGGATGCTTGAAAACAAACCGGTCTTCCTCCAGTGCCCGCATTTGCTCCTGTACCGCTTTTTTCACTCCAAGCCTGCTCTTCGTATCCCACATAAATATCCGCTGCTTGCTTATACTTTTGCCAAATATTAAATATAAAAAGAAACCGGCAACCGGGATAAATAACAAGACCATCAGCCACGCCCACGTAGACTGCGGATCCTTGCGTTCAAGGAAAATAATCGTAAAAGCAAGTGCAATATTGAAAATGATGATAAAACCTAAAAAATAGGGAATGAAAACCATGCAGATCCTCCCTTCGCCAACACACTAGGTACTTCCTGTTGATTAATACGGATTAATCCAGTAAAAAGCTTCAGCTAAGTTATTATTGTATACTAGTATTGGCAAAAAACAAGCATGGAAAAAACCATTTATTTTTCCGCATCGCAAAAAGCCGTACCACTTAAAGAGCGGTACGACTTACAAGGTCATTTTCCATTATCCGCGTTCCCTAGATTTTATCCAGCGCCTGTTCCAAATCATGCCAAATATCTTCCCATGCTTCCAATCCGACTGATAAGCGAATGAGTTGATCGGTTATTCCCATTTTCAGTCTCGACGCTTCCGGGATAACCGCATGGGTCATGGTTGCTGGATGCTCGATTAACGTCTCGGCGTCTCCAAGGCTAACCGCAATTTTCAAAAACGACAATGCATTTAACAGCGCCTGTGCATCCTGTTTCGTTCCGTTGATTTCAAACGAAATAACACCACCGCCACGTTTCATCTGCTTTTCCCTAATCAGATAATCCGGATGGGCTTCGTCGTCAGGATAATATACGTTTGCCACTTTCGGGTGATTCCGCAGCTTCACAAAAATTTTCTCGGCATTATCACAGTGCCGGTCAAGACGGATCGGCAACGTCTTTAAACCCCTGATTAAGAGCCATGCATCAAATGGGGAAATAATCCCGCCGATATCCTTCTGGGTCGTCATTTGCACCGAATCCAAAAATTCCTTTTTCCCGACAGCAAGACCTGCCACGACATCTCCATGCCCACCGATATATTTTGTTGCACTATGAATGACAACATCACACCCCAAATCAAGCGGTCGTTGCAAGTATGGTGAGGAAAATATATTATCCACCACAACTGGGACATTAAATTCCTTGGCAACATTCGCAACCATTTCCAGGTCAATCAGCTTCATCGTCGGATTGATCGGTGTTTCCACATAAATACACGCGGTCTCCGGTTTGATTAATGCACGAAGCTTTTCACTGGATTCCATCCCTGAAAAATCATGTGTTATATGGTACTTTTCTTCCATCATGGCCAAAAGCCCAAACGTACACCCGTACAATCCGGATGAGCAGACAATATGGTCGTGCGCCTTCGTCAGCGCCACTAATACAGCGGATACTGCAGCCATGCCAGAACCAAATGCGAGTCCCCGCTCGCCATTTTCAAGGGCGGCAATTCGCTCTTCCAAAACACTCACCGTCGGATTGCCCAAACGTGAGTAAATAAACCCTGCTTCATCTCCTGCAAATCTCCGTTCACCCTGTTCTGCTGTTTCAAATGTAAATGTCGACGTTTGAAATAATGGTGTTGTTAAACTGTCTAACATGTCTTTTGCATCGTGACCTTCATGAATGACCGACGTTTCAAAATGCTTATATTTCCCTGCCATCCTGCCCTCTCCCCTTTTTAACCTTTTATCTGTCTACTTCTATGATAGCGGAAATGAGCTGATATTGAAAGCGTTCTCGGGATTATTAAAAACACTAAGAACCTCTGTCATTAACAAGCCAGAATGCCGTCTTTATCCATGTTACGGATACTTCATTTTTTATAGGCAAGATCATTGCGTTTTTTAAATCAACATTCTAAAATTGTCTTACTTTGATTTGCAAAAATTCCGTTTGCCAGGTGTTCAAAAAGTCATCAAATGATAAACGAAAAGTCCAGAGTTAGCGATAGGGGAGCCTTATTAAAACCGCCATTCAACCGCCAACAAGAGAGGTTGGCAAGCCCTGTAAAGCCCCGTTCCTCAAAAGCGTCATCGTCTCGTCATTCTTGCAACGCATGGACGTGTTAATATCGATGCTGGCTATTAACGTGGTACTATTGTTCTCATTTGGTGATCTTTGACTACGTACTTTAACAGATTGAGAGGGAAACAATATGAACCAAACGGATAAGAAACTTGGAATTATCTATACTGCTTTTGCCTATTTGCTCTGGGGATTCCTGCCAATTTACTGGAAGCTGGTCGACAATGTTCCTGCTGGCGTCATTCTTGCCCATCGAATTGTTTGGTCATTTGTTTTTATGATTGCGGTCATTCTCTCTGTTCGCAAATGGCCCGGATTTATTCAGGAATGTAAAGCAATTTTTAAGAATAAAAAGAAATTGTTCGGTATCACGACTGCATCGATCGTGATTAGTATCAATTGGCTTACCTATATTTGGGCTGTCAACAATGGCCATGTAATTCAGGCAAGTCTGGGGTATTATATTAATCCGCTAATCAGTATTTTGCTGGGAATTATTATCTTAAAAGAACGATTAACACGAAGACAGCTATTGTCATTTCTCGTTGCAGCCATCGGGGTCATTAATCTTGCTGTCAGCTATGGAGTATTCCCATGGATCTCCTTATTGCTGGCGATTAGCTTCGGACTGTATGGGTTATTGAAAAAAACTGTTGATATCGGTGCAATGTTCGGTTTGGCAATTGAAACGATGATCGTAACCCCGATTGCCCTTATTTATTTGATCGCGATACCGAATCATGTGTTAACGATGGATAGTCTTTTCACCAGTACTTCGCTCCTGTTGATTGGTGCCGGAGTTGCAACAGCTGTTCCGCTATTGTTATTTGCAAGCGGCGCAAAACAAATTCCGTTATCAATGGTTGGCTTTCTGCAATACATTGCCCCAACCATTATGCTGCTATTGGGTGTGTTTCTTTATCATGAAACATTTTCACGTGCCCATCTCGTATCGTTTTCGCTAATTTGGATTGCACTAATTATTTATATGAGCTCTGCACAGCGGCGCCCGTTAAAACGCGTGGAGAAACGAATGTCTAGTTGAGGAAGGTCAGCGGATCGTTCTTGGCAGTGGATGGACGGAGCATCGCGCACCGGCTGATGTTTCTGCTCTCCGGTTGATGTTCCGGCCCTCCCGCTGATGTTTCCGCTCTCAGGCCGATGTTTCTGCCCTCCCGCTGATGTTTCCCGCCCTCCCGCTGATATTTCTGCTCTCCGGTTGATGTTTCTGCTCTCCCGCTGATGTTCCTGCCCTCCGGTTGATGCTTCCGCCCTCCCGCTGATATTTCCACGCTTCCGCTGATATTTCCGCTCTCCGGTTGATGTTCCTATCCTCCCGCTGATATTTCCGCTCTCCCGCTGATATTTTCGCTCTCCCGCTGATATTTCTGCTTTCCGGTTGATGTTTCTCCCCCAAGCCCTGCATTCTTGCAATCCGGTACCCTAAAAAAATAATTTTAAAAAACAGTTGACTTATAGCCAAAGTCAGGTATATAATTCTTGTTAAATTAAATTTTCCAAACTTTAATCTCTTATCAAGAGTGGTGGAGGGAATAGGCCCTGTGAAGCCCGGCAACCATCAGACTGGACATCAGATCTGAAAGGTGCTACATCCTACAGGTCAATTACGATCTGGAAGATAAGAGGAGGAACGTTGATGATACGCCCTCTTCTTAGGAAGGGGGCTTTTTATTTTCCCCTCTCTCTATCCTTATTTGACCGAAGCTTTCGACTATTAAAAGAGACGTTCAAAAAGTCACCAGTTGAAGCGGCGACTTTTTGAACACAAATTAAAAAGGAGGAGTTTTTCATGACAAATTTTCATTTTCACGATCAGGAAACCCTATTACTTCACGGAGGACAGGAACCAGACCCAACAACCGGGTCTCGGGCAGTACCAATTTACCAAACTACTTCCTATGTGTTCCGCGACACGGAGCATGCGCAAAACTTATTCGCCCTGCAAGAGCCAGGCAACATTTATACACGAATCGGCAATCCTACAGTCGCTGTTCTTGAGGAGCGTTTAGCACAGCTGGAGGACGGGGTTGCTGCTGTTGCCACATCATCCGGTATGTCGGCTATCACACTAGCCATACTTAACCTGGCAGGTGCAGGGGATGAGATTATTGCCGACAGCAACCTGTACGGCGGAACATACAACCTGTTTGCCATTACACTGCCACGGTATGGGATAAATGTCAAATTCGTTGACGGAACAAACCTCGAGGCGATTCGAGCTGCCATCACTCCGAAAACGAAAGCAATATATGGTGAAATTATTACAAACCCAAGTCTTAATGTTCTCGATGTCGAAGGGATTGCAGCAATCGCCCACGGCAACAACATTCCATTAATTGTCGATAATACATTTGCAACACCATACAGTGCCAAACCATTAACGTGGGGAGCAGACATTGTCATCCATTCTGCCACGAAATGGATTGGTGGGCATGGCAACTCAATTGGTGGAATTGTGGTTGATGGCGGACGGTTTAACTGGGATAATGAAAAATTCCCTGGCTTTGCCGAACCAGATGAAAGCTATCATGGGATACGCTATGCCGATATTGGCTCAGCCGCTTTTGCCACAAAGTTACGCGTACAGCTTTTGCGCGATATCGGAGCATGCCTGAGCCCGCAAAATGCCTTTCTGCTTCTGCAAGGACTGGAAACGTTGCATTTGCGGGTGGAACGTCACAATCAAAATGCAGAAGAGGTTGCCGCATATTTAAAAAATCACCCAGCTGTAGAATGGATTAATTATCCGGGATTAACGAATCATCCAGCACACGTTTTAGCAACCAAGTATTTACAAAACGGTTTTGGCTCCATTATTACATTTGGTATAAAGGGCGGCCGTGAAGCGGGAAGAAAATTAATCGACAATATTTCGATATGGTCACATGTTGCCAATGTTGGTGATGCAAAATCGCTGATTATCCATCCGGCATCCACCACACACCAGCAATTAAGCCCGGAAGATTTACAAAAAAGTGGTGTATCAGAAGAACTGGTTCGCCTGTCAATTGGAATTGAGCGTGTTCATGATATTTTAGTTGACCTGGACCAAGCTATTGCCAAGTCAACCAATTCTAAAGCCTCATTCCAAACAACAAACGAGGACGCTGTCAAATGGCTGCTTTCTTCGCCATTTGACCGGACAGGTGGGAATGTAAGACAAAAGGCAATCGCTGTCATCAGCAAGGAAAATGACTCAGGGCTGCAAACGGATAAATTAAAACGACTCGGATATCAAATTGTAACGGTAAATGACGAGGAGCAGCTGAATGATCTGCCATTTACGATTGATGCCGTTTGGCTGGAAGAAGGATCTGTACCTGCAAGCTTCATCGAGCAGTTTATCAATAAGCAAGGCAAAATTTTATGGATTGAAAAGCCTAATGTTACGGATCAAACATTGGAACATGCCGAGGCAGCAGGTATTAAGGTTATTACAGGAGTAAAACCTTATGACGAATTTGCCCGCCTCCGCAGTAAAAAACCGGAACAAACGACTGTTCAAGTTTAAGGGTGATAAAGCACAAGGGAGGTATTCCGATTATGAAGACACTGTCCGTAGCAATACTTGGTTTTGGAACGGTTGGAAGCGGGGTTTATGAAACGATCCAGAGACATCAAAACCGCTTGCAAAAAATAACCGGTTTTCCGATTTCTGTATCAGCTATTTTGGTAGAACACCCGGAAAAGCATCAAAATAAAGCCGGTGATGCGATAATTACGGCGGATATCGATAAGATTGCATCAAATCCGGCCATTGATGTTGTTTTTGAAGCAATTGTCGGGCGGGAACCAGCTTTTACCTACCTGAAACACTGCATAGAAAAAGGAAAACATATCATTACGGCGAATAAAGAAATGTTCGCTTTTCATGGAAAAGAATTAACAGAACTTGCCGCCCGAAATCAGGTAACGATTGGATTTGAAGCAACAACAGCCGGAGGAATTCCGATTATTCAAACCGTCAAAAGGCTGTTAAATGTGAATCAAATTGACAAGTTGCAAGCAATCCTTAATGGTACTTCAAATTATATATTGACGAAAATGAGGGAAGAGAAGGCAACTTTTTCCCACGCATTAAAAGAAGCACAACAACTGGGCTATGCAGAGGCTGATCCAACGAATGATATTGAGGGCTACGATGCTTTTTATAAACTGATGATTTTAAGTGAGCTTATTTTTGCCAAACAGCCGGTATGGAAGAAGGTTAGACGAACTGGCATTACAGGAATCACACCAGAAATGCACATAGAAGAGGCGCATGCTAATAGACGAATTAAACATATTGCAGAAATTACCTTTACGAATGATACTATTTCGGCAAGCATAGAGCCTGTAGCCATCCCGGAAACCCATCCATTATATGCAATCGACGGTGTCAGCAATGCCATTCATCTGCAAGCGGATATTCTCGGCCCATTAACACTGGTTGGCCCTGGCGCGGGTTCTCTCCCGACAGCCAGTGCCATGATCGAGGATTTTTGCCACATATGGGGACATCCGGAAGTGCCAACATCGCCGGTGGCTGCATTAGCTTTTCCGTAGAATTTAATCACGCATTAACGTGCTTTAATACCTCCGTCCTTAGCGTGAGTAAACTAAAAACGAAGAAGGTGGGGAGGAAAACCGTCACGTCCGAATGCCTTCGCCTGCACTAGCACGTCCTGTGCGTCGAAATCCCCCCACTGAATGAAGTTTCACTTTACCATGGGCTGTCCCCATTCATCAATGGACAGCCTCCTTCTCTTTCCACGACAATTTCTCAATTTCATTACAAATTTATAACAGAAAAAATGAACGAATAAAACATGATATACTTGCCAATGAAAACGGGTATACATATACTATTGGAACAACAGTTATATTTTTATAGATAGATAAATTCCCTGCACAGGACAACAAGAATTTTTTCCATATAGGTGTGATGGACATGAAGCGAAAAATGGCATTTATTTTGATTATAATACTAGTTTTTACTGGCGTTGGAGTTTTTTTCATTTTTACCAGTTCGGATACAGAAGTACAGCAGACCTTTAAAAGCGTGCCATCTGAGCAAGAAGCAACCGATGATAACAACAAGACGGGCGAGCCAAAACAGGAACAGGAGAAAAGGAAAGAATCTGAAAATGATGATGCTAAAACACATGTTAAAACGTTCGTGGAGGATGCGGTACAAAGCACAATTGATTACTTTACAAACAAGGAAGCACACATTGTCGCAATTGGGGATTCTTTAACACAAGGAGTCGGTGATTCGTCTGGAGAAGGCGGTTATGTCGGAATCCTGGACAATACGATAAATAAAAGAACGCATCTGGCAGAGTTTGAGAATTACGGTAAGCGCGGGAATCGATCCGACCAGTTGCTTAAGCGTCTTGACAATCCGCAAATTGTCCAATCCATTAAAGAATCCGATATTGTCATCATCACAATTGGGGCAAATGACATCATGAAAGTACTCAAGGAAAATTTCACTAGTTTATCTTACAATGACTTTGCCAAGGAACGCGATGATTATAAAAACCGCTTAACCAAAATTTTTGATAAAATAAACGAATTAAACCCAAAAACCAAAATTTACCTGATCGGTTTTTATAACCCGTTTGAAAAGTATTTCCCGGAGATAAAAGAACTCGGTATTATTGTTAAGGACTGGAATACGATCGGAAAAAATGTCACAAGTGGGTATGAAAATGCTGCATTTATACCGACAATAGATTTATTAGCAGATACTAATGTTGATTTATATGCCGAGGATAATTTCCATCCAAACACCCTTGGCTATCAGCGCATCGCCAAGCGGGTATTGGAATATTTGACAGAGTAAAGGAATGGTAACCAATACTTCTTGATTATTATCTAGATAAAGGGGGGAGCTAGTATGTCAGAACCAAGGAAAAACAGGCAATCACGATATAAGTGGAAGCGATTATTTTATGGCTTGCTTTCCCTTAATGTGCTCATTGTTATCATGCTGATTCTATTTATTTTTTGGCCTGTTTCCGATACAGCCGTTCCAGAACCGGACAGCAAAAATGCACAAGAAGGCTCTGAATTTATCGTACGTACAACGAAACAGAACCTAAACGATTTAGTCAATGCTTATATTGATAAACTATTAAACGATTCCAAGCATCATTACCGGGTTTCACTTGAAGATGATGTCCATTTAATTGGTGAGCTGCCGGTATTTTCGACAACTGTGCCATTATCCGTTCATCTCGAACCAATTGTCCAGGATGATGGGAATGTCGTTCTCAAGCAGAAATCGATTTCTGTCGGATTGCTGGAACTGCCAAATCGGAAAATAATGGAATACATGAAAAAGTATTTGCCAATGCCTGACTGGGTAATCATTGACCCAAAGAATGAGGAAATTTATGTAGCTGTAAAGGACATGGAAATCAAAAGTAATTTCCAGGTAAGTATTGATCGGTTTGATTTGGAAGCAAATGACATAGCGTTTAAGATTGAAATCCCTTATGAGACATTAGGGATTGAGTTAGCAAAACTTTACTAGCACTTGTTAAAAGACGGGACTTTTCAAAAATCCCCGTCTTTCCTTTTGTTCTCCTTAATCTTCGTATACATCCTGCATCTGCCTGATTTTATCCTTCACCCTTTCCACAAGATAATCCGGTGATAACACTTTTGCTTGATGCCCCCATGTAAGTATCCAGTTAAGCAACCCATCCGATAATTTTGCTTTCGTTGTCAGGACAAAATAGTCTTCATCAATCTGCTTAATATCTGCCTCATGCCCGAAGCGATCCAATACGACATTTACCAGATTCATATGAAAACGAACCTTGATCCATATTTCATCACCGGCAAACATATGAAAGCTTTGATTCACATAATCATTCAGCTGAAAATCCTTTTTCGTAAAGGTTTGTTCGGTTATGGAGATGTTGCGGATACGGTCAAGTCGGTAATGGCGGATTTCATCTGTTTCCTGAAACAAACCAATTAAGTAGTAATAATCGTTTTGCCAGATTAAGGCATATGGTGCAACATGGTAAATGGCACCGTCACGATGATAAACAAACTCCTTGTTGACATTGAACTTGCCATATTGATATGTAAGTACTTTTCTCTCAGCAATTGCCCGATGAACACAATCGATATTAAGCTTGACTAACTCATAATTCGTATTGGCTGATTGACTGAATAAAATCGGCTCAGGCAATGTTTTGGCAGTATGCTTGCTTGTCAGTTGTTTCACTTTGTTAATTAATTGTTTTTTTTCATTCGTTGTGATAAATCGGGCAGATAGCACTGCATCAATGATTAACCGCAATTGATAGGTTTCGAACAGTCGCGCCTGATGACTGAAAAATGTTTTGCCAAACTTGCCGGTATTACGGACAATTTCAAAGTCCATATCATCAAGCGTTTGCAAATCACGTTTAATCGTACGGCTATCATAGGTAGCATCATTCATGATCTCCTTTAACCGCTCCTGTAGTTCATCGATTCCAAGCTCATGAAAATCATCGGTCTCATTAAATAAAACTTCCTTGATTTTAAGTAAGCGATAATTGCTTGTCCGCTCCATTTTGTTTACCTCCTTTTAATTGTTGAAAAGGCTGCCAGATTAATCCTGAAGGTTAAGTCGGCCGATATCGGTCAGTGGACACAAGTAAGGCGTCTGAGGTTGACCGCTAATCATTTGGCTATATTTTAAAGATAAGAAAGGATATAAATTCAAGTTCTATTCTGCTCGCAGTAGGATCTCTAAACAGCTCCCACATCCTCTATAAAAAAGGAACCATCGACAAATGTGAATGGCTCCCTACCTGATGACAAACTGTTTAACTTTCTCTGATAATGTATAAATAAATGATTGCTTTGATAATGTTTGTTCGCCTTTTACCAATTTGTGCTCGGCTTGCTTCATACACTGCTGATAATCTCCAAGCCGCCCCCGGTAAATCAGGTTTAGCCCTATATGATTACGGATGTCTGCCGGTGTGACGAAACAAAGCGGTTTTTTAACATCAAATGATTCTGTTTCCCGTAAAACCGTCGCAACAAATTGGGAGCAAAACAAGGCGTGTTCCCGTTCAATCTCAATTCGGAGTAAAACCCCGATCAGACCAAGAAAATTATACTTATAGTCATGCTTTCGTGCTTCAATTTCTTTGATTTTTCGAAGCACTTTTTCACAATCCGCCTCGGATAAACGATACGAATAGATGGCACAGGCTGACTCTTTCAGAAAGTCACTGCGTATATCTTCTCTGACAAATCCGCCGATAAATGGATTTCTGGGCCTTTTTCTTCCAAAGCTGTAAACCTCCTTTAGCTCATGGTCAAAAGCTATGGAAACATGGTTCAAGGATTGCTTTGTACAATAATTAATTGCCTTGGCTAAGTATGTGCCCGTGTCAGTAAAGAGGAAATAGATCGTTTTCTCCCCCATAATGTCCCCTCCATTAAGCTTCCTAGGGTATAATGACTTTAAATGCTAATCACAAAACAAAAATCACGTTGCTTCATTGTTACATATTTTCCTGTAAAAATATAGTCCTTTCATAAAAAAATTAATGAAAATAAACACTACCTAAAACTTTACCGAAAAAGCCGAAAATATACAAGCTGATTTTTGCTATTTTGTGAATGTTTTCCTGATTAGGTTTACAATTTACATTGCTTTTTCTATTATATGCACATTTAAGATTGACGAAACCCTGTAAATCCCTTAAGCTAGCCATGATTACTTTTTTTCACTTTAAGTGCGTGCTCAAAAAGTCGCCGCTTATCATTTGGTGACTTTTTGAACATCCTCTTTAAGAAAGTTAAATTTTTATAAGATTAAAGTATAAGAAAAACTACGGCACCCGCGATTAAGGACGAGGCGGATGCCGAGTTTTTCTAAGGAGGATATGAAACAAATGGTAACTGTTACAAATATCAGTTTGCGATATGGTGATAAAAAATTATTTGAAGATGTAAATTTAAAATTTACCCATGGCAACTGTTATGGAGTGATCGGTGCGAATGGTGCCGGCAAGTCCACCTTCCTGAAAGTATTATCCGGTGAAGTGGAAGCCCAATCCGGCAATGTTTCGCTGTCTCCGGGTGAGCGGATGGCTGTATTAAAACAGGATCATTTCGCCTATGAGGACTATCAAGTTATCGATACTGTTCTAATGGGGCACGAGCGTTTATACAAGGTAAAACAGGAAAAAGACGCTATTTACATGAAAACAGATTTTTCCGAGGAAGATGGAATGCGTGCAGCAGAGCTTGAGGGTGAATTTGCCGAAATGAATGGCTGGGAGGCTGAATCAGACGCTGCGATCCTGCTTAAGGGATTAGGTATTGATGAATCACTTCACACAACAAAAATGGCTGATTTAGCTGGTGATCAGAAGGTTAAGGTATTGCTCGCCCAAGCATTATTCGGAAATCCGGACATTTTATTGCTTGATGAGCCGACAAACGGTTTGGATATCCAAGCCATTCAATGGTTGGAGGAATTCCTGATTAACTTTGAAAATACCGTTATCGTTGTTTCTCACGACCGGCATTTTTTAAACAAAGTGTGTACCCATATTGCCGATGTCGACTACGGCAAAATTCAGATCTATATTGGCAACTACGACTTCTGGTACGAATCAAGCCAGCTTGCATTAAAGATGGCACAGGAGGCGAACAAGAAAAAAGAGGAGAAGATCAAGGAATTACAATCATTCATTGCCCGATTTAGCGCGAATGCTTCCAAATCCAAACAAGCGACATCACGGAAAAAGCTGCTGGAAACTATTACATTGGATGACATTAAACCATCATCCCGCAAATATCCATATATTGCTTTTACACCGGGTCGTGAAATCGGCAATGATTTACTCCGTGTAGAAGATTTGACCAAAACGGTTGGCGGTAAAAAAGTATTGGATAACGTTAGTTTTACGATCAACAAAGATGACAAAGTCGCTTTTGTCGGGAAAAATGATATCGCCAAGACAACCTTATTTAAAATTCTTATGGGAGAAATGGAGCCTGACACTGGTACGTATAAATGGGGTGTCACCACTTCCCAATCCTATTTTCCAAAGGACAACTCGGAGTACTTCGAAAACAATGATCTGCCACTAGTGGACTGGTTACGGCAATATTCACCGGAGGACGAAACTGAAACATTTTTACGCGGCTTTCTTGGACGAATGCTATTCTCGGGAGAAGAAGCATTAAAGAAAGCAAGTGTATTATCCGGTGGCGAAAAGGTCCGTTGCATGCTGTCAAAAATGATGCTCAGCCATGCCAATGTTTTACTGCTTGATGAACCGACGAACCACTTGGATTTGGAGTCGATTACCGCTTTAAATAATGGATTAATCAAGTTTAAAGGATCCATTCTCTTTACATCGCATGATCATCAGTTCATCCAAAGTATTGCCAATCGCTTGATTGAGCTTACACCAAATGGAATCATCGATAAAGAGATGAGCTATGATGAGTATGTACAGGATCAGAGGCTGCAGAAGGAAATTGCGGCAATGTATTAATGGAAATGCCTCCTTGATTGAGAGGCATTTTTTATTTATTGCATATTCCGGGCTAGACTATATGAAAGATGTTGAGGGACGTATTTGGTGTTTCGGGTTTTACTGCCGACGTTGCTGAGCGTTTTACTGTTGATGTTCTGCTTTTTACTCTCGATGTTGCACGCTCTACTGTTGATGTTCTGCTTTTTGCTATCGATGTTGCGCGTTCTACTGTTGATGTTCTGCTTTTTGCTATCGATGTTGCGCGTTCTACTGTTGATGTTCTGCTTTTTGCTATCGATGTTGCGCGTTCTACTGTTGATGCTTCGTACTCTCCCCCTGATATTCCATGGGCATTTTGATATTATCGGCAAATAGATCATGAAAAGTTCCTATATTAATAAAGGAATTTCATCTTTTTTGTCGAATATCTTACAATATCAACCACTAGGAGGAGGATTTTTATTTGTTTACGGTAAAGTATAGAACAAAACCATACGTTATTTTATGCTATGAGGCATTGTTTCGGAATTTGAAAGAAGGTTACCGGACACACCGAAAGCTCACAGAAGACTTTAATCGATTTAATGCCGGGTATCGCGGTGAAAAAGATGTAGATTATAACTTATCGCTTTTTCCCCATAAAAACTTCTACATTTTCCACAACATTCGCCTGAAAATCCACAATAAAAATTTTCAAATTGATACACTGATCGTTTCCAAAACATTCTTATGCATTGTAGAAATTAAAAATCTCGCTGGTACAATTGAATACGATCCGGAGTTGCATCAGTTAGTTCAGATTAATGGTGGAAAAATCACCGCATTTCAGGATCCTGTTTTACAGGCAGAGACACAAAAAATGCATTTAAAAGCATGGCTGCAGCAATTTAACATGTCTATCCCAATCGAAACATTAGTCGTAAGCAGTAACCCATCAACGATAATTAAAATCCAACAGGACGATCCCGTTATTTATCGAAAATTGATACGGAAGGAAGGTTTACATTTACATTTAAAAGCATTAACAGACAATTACACTGAAACTGTGCTAAGCAATATTCAAATAAAAAATTTAAATAATGCCATATTAAGTGGGGATATACCACATCACCCCAACTTAATAAAACAATATAATATTCAAAAGAAGCACCTTATTGATGGAATTGTTTGTCCCTCATGCTGGCAGACAGCAGTCGAACGCATAAACAAGAAGTGGACTTGCCGAAGCTGTACTGCAGAGATTAAATTGTTGCATGAGCGTATTATTTTGGATTATTTCCTACTTTTTAATAATACAATCACCAACCGGCAATGCCGTGAACTACTAAAAATTGATTCACCAAGTGTAATGTATTATCTACTGAAGTCAATGAAACTCCACTATGTTGGGAAAAATAGTGCAAGAAAATATCTCGCCCAAGTATTGAAAATTATCCACAAAACTCCGATTACCCGGGTAAGCATAAGTCTGTGTTTCAACTATTTGATTAATATTACATTAGCTGCTGGACTGTTGAGTGACACAAGCAGAAAATGATCTAACTTTTTTGAAATTTGATAGATGAGAATCCATTTTGATCAATCTTTATTCAAAATGGATTCTTTATATTAATCTTAATCAAAGCTTCCATTCTGATTGTTTTCCGTATTAATCTGCGAAAGCCCCGACTGACTTTGCATTCTTCTCTATCGATGCTCACCTTTCCACTGTTGATGTTGCTCTCTTCTCTGTCGATGCTCACCTTTCAACTGTTGATGTTGCTCTCTTCTCTGTCGATGTTCACCATTCCACTGTTGATGTTGCTCTCTTCCCTGTCGATGCTCACCATTTCAACTGTTGATGCTCCGGTCAAAACCTCCGCATTCTTAGCTCAATCCTCCACACCCCCAACAATCTCCCTCCTATAAAAAGGCCCTCTCTCAAAAGAAAAGGCCTCTCCATCATTCATTTCCCAGCAATTTTCTCCAACATATCCTCAGTCATCCTGCCAATATCATATTCCGCTTTAAACCCCCACTCATCTGTTGCCGCTGAAGAGTCAAGTGAATTTGGCCAGCTTTCCGCAATATTTTGCCGTACTGGATCAACATCATACGAAAGCGTAAATTCGGGTATATGCTTTCTGATTTCTTTTGCAAAATCCCCTGGTGCTGCGGAGATCGCTGAAATATTAAATGCATTGCGATGCTTCAGGTTGTCCGGATTTGCTTCCATCAGCTGCATAATGGCGTTTAACGCATCGGGCATGTACATCATATCCATATATGTATGTTCAGCAATGTAAGAGGTATATGCTTTGTTGTTAATTGCCTCATAATAAATTTCCACGGCATAATCAGTTGTGCCGCCGCCTGGCAATGTCACATGCGAAATTAATCCAGGATACCTCACCCCACGCGTATCAACACCGAATCGATGATAATAATAATCACAAAGTAGTTCGCCAGCCACCTTATTAACGCCATACATCGTTGTTGGGCGCTGGATTGTATCTTGTGGTGTATGATCTTTTGGTGTTGACGGCCCAAACGCTCCAATTGAACTAGGGGTGAAAAATTGCAAATTAAGCTCGCGCGCCACCTCTAATGCGTTGATTAGCCCACCCATATTTAAGTCCCAGGCCATTTTCGGGATTATTTCCGCCTTGGCCGATAATAATGCTGCTAAATGCATAATGGTATCTACCTGATGTTCTTTGGCAACCGAAAACAATCGGTCGCCGTCCGTTACATCAACAATTTCAAATGGACCATCATTTTTTTCCTGTTTCTTTATATCTGTTCCAATTACATTTTCCGTACCATATGTTTTACGAAGTTTTGTAACAAGCTCTGAACCGATCTGTCCAAGAGCACCAGTGACTAGAATCTTTTTCATTCCATTTTACTCCTTGTTATAAAGTGAAACTTTATTCAGTTGGGGTGGGGTGTTCCCTTCCTCCCCTTGAACGTGTCAGGACTGTTTAGCTCCAATCTTCCCCTTTTTGGCTGACTCACCAATCCGACATCAAACCTCTGACTTTTGTTTTACCATTTTCCTCGTTCATTATCATTATGCTTCCAAAAATGGAGAATCGTATCGGGAAAATCGGCATCATTTCCTTCATCACCGCAGCCTAAATCAATCCCATTTCTTTCCCTGTTTTTTCATAAATAGCCAATGCATCATCAAGCATCGCTTTCGTGTGTGCAGCTGTTGGCATATTACGAACACGCCCTGTTCCTCTTGGCACGGTCGGGAAAACGATTGATTTTGCATAAACACCCGCTTCAATTAGTTTCTTGCTGAATTCCTGTGCAGCTTTTTCCTCACCAATGATGCATGGTGTGATCGGCGTTTCACTGTCGCCGATATCAAAGCCCAATTTTTTCAGTCCCGCTTTCAGGTAATCGCCATTTTCCCAAAGCTTTTCATTTAGTGCCGTACTTTCCATTAACAATTCAATTGCTTTGGTTGCAGCTGCTGCGTCGGCAGGTGTTACTGCTGTCGAGAACAAAAATGGGCGTGAGCGAACTTTTAGCCAATCAATTAAATTTTCCTTGCCCGCTACATAGCCACCGATCACACCAATTGCCTTGGAAAGTGTCCCCATTTGGAAATCAATTTTGTCCTGTAAGCCGAAATGTTTGACGGTTCCTGCGCCTTTTCCTAAAACACCGGATCCATGGGCATCATCAACATATGTAATCAGGTCAAATTCCTCGGCCACCTTAACAATTCCCGGCAGATCCGCGACATCTCCGTCCATCGAAAATACGCCATCGGTAATCACCATTATTTTATTGTAGTTCCCGGATTCGACTGCTTCCTTCGCCTTTTGCCGGAGGTCATCCATGTCCGAATGGTTGAACCGGATAATTCTAGCCTTTGATAAGCGGCAGCCGTCAATAATGGAAGCGTGGTTTAATTCATCAGAGAGAATAGCATCGTGTTTATCCATAACGGCCGAAATAGCGGCCATGTTACAGTTAAATCCAGATTGGTAGGAAATAACTGCTTCTGTCCCTTTAAATTCCGCCAATTTCTTTTCCAATTCAAGATGCAGATCGAGTGTACCGTTAATGGTTCGAACAGCCCCCGCACCAACACCATGAGTATCGACTACTTCTTTTGCAACCTTTTTCAGGCGATCATCAGTTGCCAGCCCCAAATAGTTATTCGAGGACAGGTTGATCAGTTTTTTCCCGTTGATCGTGATAACCGGCCCATTTGCACCTTCAACCGGATCAATTTCGTTATATAAACCACGTTCCTTTAAGTCAGCAATATTTTCATCTAAAAAAGATTGCAGTGCCTTGCTTGTCATTTTAATTTCCTCCTTCATATGTAAACGTATTAACGGAGCATAACCTTATTCCATAAATAAGTTTACCATAGTTATTCCTTTTTGTTTATTAATGGCTGTGTGTACGATATTATGTTGCTGATCATAACGTATAATTATGCGGAAATAAGGCCTTCTGCAAGTAGATGCAAAGGTGCCTGGTGTTTATCCAGCACGAGCGAGCGTTACCTGTCTAAACGGTAATGCTCCTAAGTTATCCCCTCCTTCCATCTATATCTAATCAGTTTCTTTCATTTTTGTAAGAATTACCGCCAAAATGTAACGAAAATCAATGGTTTGGAGGGCAAATTTTGATTATACTAATCCTAGACAGCAAAAGTGAAGGCGGGGGAGATAACATGAAAAAAGTTTTAATCGCGTTATTTTTGGTGTTAATCCTTGGATTTGGTATTATTGGCTATACACAAACTATTTCCAAGCCAGCTGATACAAATGACCAAAATCGTGCTTCTTTAACCATACAATCGTAATTCCATGTTTTTTTTATCATAAAAAAAGGAAAACACCAAATATAAAGGTGTTTTCCTGATACTTTGCTAACATTCAACTATTCAAATGTTTATTTTATTTTAGGATCGTTACGTCCACTGTACGTACACCCCATTGGGTTGCATCGTCTTTGTTTGGAACGTGGACATCAATTTTATTGCCTTTGATAGCACTGCCAACGTCTGCTGCAGTTGCATGCCCATAGCCTTCTACATAAACTTCTGAACCTAACGGGATTAGATCTGGATCAACTGCGATTACTTTTGCATCTGGATTTGCATTCAAGTCAATCCCTGTTGATGTCACCCCTGAGCATCCGTCACAATCGGATGTATAAGCTGTTGCTTTAACCGTAACTGTTTTACCTTGTGGTGTGTCATCTTTTTTTACCGTTTTGGCAGGTTCCGTTTTAGAAGCCTTCTGTGTATTTTCATTCGTGCTTTCATTATCGTTTGATGATGATTCAACAGCGTCATCGTTTGATACGTTAGTAGCATCGTTGGTTGATTGCTCTTTCTGGACAATGTTTACACCTTTAATTTCTAATTTCTGGCCGGCTACTATCAAGTCAGATGTTAAATCGTTCCATTCCTTAATATCATCTACCGCTACATCAAACTTTTTACTGATACCGCTTAATGTATCACCTTTTTCCACCTTATATGTCTCATTGATAAATAGTTTTTGATTCGGGTGAATAGTGGTAGATTTCAATTCGTTTATTTCAACTAAGTCATCAACGGTAGTGTTGTATTCATTTGCAATGTCCCAGAGGCTATCTCCTTCTTGGACTTTGTATTCTTCTGCTGAAACATTCGTTACAGCCGCGCCAGCAATCATGACACCTGTAGCAAGTGCTGCTACCATTTTCTTCATAGGGTAGTCCCTCCTTCAAATTCTGACATTGCCTATACTATCACAGGAAATGAGGCAATGCAGTTACAGAATCGTTAAGACTCTATTACAAGCATTACCAAATCTACTAGAATGTATTACAAATATAATAGATTTGTGACAAAAGGCTGTGTTTCTTACATTATGTAGGACTAAGGAACTATATTGATGCAAGTTTTCATTACGACTTTCGTTTTTTGTAACTCCGTATTTCATCCTTGCAATTATTCCTTTATGAGGCAGTTTTGGGCTGATAGAATATATTCTTCATTTCCGCGGTTTAAACAGGCTATGTTCTAAAATTCTTTTATGATAAAGTGAAACTTCATTTAGTGGGGATATTACAGTCCGTTAATGCGTAATAAATTGCACCTTAATATCTGCTCTAGTAATCTTTACCTGTTTGCTTAATGATAACCGTTTTGTTTGGCCCATTATAATTCCAATTAGTAATTTCGTTGACCAGCCAAATTTTAGAAAGCAAATGTCGTCAGGCCCTGTGAATAATTTCAAAGGCGAAAAAAACTGCTCTTATATAAGAGCAGTTTCGGCAAATTGTATTATTTTATTCCCAGTAAATCGTCAATTACTTTGACAACCCGATCCGCATACCGTTCACAGTCTTCCTTGGATGACGCTTCCACCATGACCCGGACAAGCGGCTCTGTCCCTGACGGTCGGACAAGCACGCGTCCTTCCCCGGCCATTTCCTGTTCAACTGCATCGATCGCCTCTTTTATCTGCGGATTGGTCATAGCATTTTTCTTGTCGGTTACCTTCACATTTTTAAGTACTTGCGGATATACTTCCATTTCATCAGCAAGTTCCGACAATTTCTTGCCCGTTTCCTTCATCACGTTTACTAACTGAAGCGCTGATAACATTCCATCGCCCGTTGTATTGTAATCGAGGAAGATAATATGGCCAGACTGTTCACCACCCAGATTGTAGCCGCCCTTACGCATTTCTTCCATGACATAACGGTCACCAACGGCAGTTTTATCACTGCGCATCCCATGCTTCTCTAGCGCCTTATAGAAACCCAGATTGCTCATCACCGTGGAGACAACTGTCTTATGTCGCAGGAAACCTTTTTCATTCATATATTTTCCACAAATATACATGATTTTATCGCCATCAACAATATTTCCCTTTTCGTCAACGGCAATCAGACGATCACCGTCTCCGTCAAATGCAAGGCCAATATCTGCCCCTTTCTCGGTAACAAAGGCCTGCAAGCTCTCAGGGTGTGTGGAACCAACCCCATCATTAATATTCAAGCCATCCGGTGATGAACCGATCGTGAAAATATCTGCTTCCAAATCGGCAAACAAATGTGTCGCCAGTCCCGAGGTTGCACCATGCGCACAATCCAAGGCGATTTCCAGTCCGGCAAAATCATTATCAATCGACTCTTTTAAGAAGGAAAGATATTTCTGTCCACCTTCAAAGTAATCATTCACAATTCCTAAATCAGCACCAACCGGGCGTGGAAGGGTATCCTCGCCTTCCATTAGTGCCTCAATCTCATCCTCCTGTTCATCCGACAGTTTAAAGCCATCCGGTCCAAAAAACTTGATCCCGTTATCCTCGACCGGATTATGCGAAGCAGAAATCATCACCCCTGCCTGGGCACTCGTTGCTTTTGTTAAATAAGCAACCCCCGGAGTTGAAATAACGCCTAACCGCATTACCTCAGCACCAATCGATAACAGCCCTGCAACAAGTGCCCCTTCCAGCATATGACCGGAAATACGGGTGTCACGTCCAATTAGGACTCTCGGCTTTTCTGTTTCCTTTGTTAATACATATCCGCCAAAGCGTCCTATTTTAAATGCTAATTCTGGTGTCAATTCAAGATTTGCTACTCCTCTGACACCGTCTGTTCCAAAATAATTTCCCATGCTGTACCTCTCCTTTTCTCCAATTAACCAACTCTTGCAAAGTGAGAGCAAAATTGTCTATCCTTCTTAACTGTTAAACATTCCCTTTTAGCTAATAAAACCTTACCCGTTTATCCTACAGACCATCAGTACTAATTGAACCGGTCACTTCCACTTCTGTGTCTAAGTGATTTCAATGGTTACCTCTTCAAATTCACCTGTATACTCATTGCCATCAGGTCCTTCAATCATTACAGGAACCTGATGTTCTCCCTCACCCAGTCCATCCGCATTAACGGATAGCTTAATATCTTCATTTTTGAGTTTATCTATATCTTCCTGTTTCCCATTAACTGTAACATCCATTTTGGGACTATTTGGCTCAACAAACGACACTTCTTGTTCATTCCCCAGATTTTCTACCTCAATAGGGACATCGTTAATTGTTTTCGTCGTTTTCGTTGTTTTCGTCGTTTCCGTCGTCTTCGTCTGTTCAAGTTCTATGGTTACATTTAATGAATCCTGATCACGGGCTTTCACACCATCCGGCAAGGCAAAACCAATATCAATTGTCCCTGACTCCGTAATTTTGGATAAATCAATTTCTTTTGTAGCAGCCTGTTCAAGATCCTGTAGTGAATTGCTTGTCCCAAAAACCTCTATTTCATTAACTTCAGGAGTAATGGATACAAGCGAGTAACCATCTGGCAATTTCCCGGTTGTCTTCACACTTACCGGTACTTTTTTACTTGGATTATTGATTTCTGCTGATACTTCAACATTTTCCGGGTCAATCGCAACATTTAATTCATTCCCCTGACTGTCATAAACCTTGATCGGAACCTCTCGGCTATTAATCGATTCGGTTAATTCCGCAACATCGACAAACACCTTTACGGAGGCGATCTGATCTACAACGCTTTTTGAGCTTCTAATTGTTACGGTTTGGGGATTGACCATGAAATCTCCAAGCTCATAACCACTAGGCAGCTTATCTTCATTAATAAAATCAACATCCACATTAAATTCCTTTGATGCTCGCTCTTCAATAACGACATCAATCGTCTTCGGTTCGATATAAACCTTCAAATCGTCCGAGATATTGGCATATTTTATTTCTACCTTGTGTTTTCCCTCGCCTAAACCACGCAAATCGACAAACACTTCGAAATTCCGCTGTTTTGCCGCCGGTGCCAATACACTCTGCGGTCCCTCGAGTGACATACGTACATGCTCTGGTACACCGCTTACGACAAAGTTTTTATCAATTCGAATATCCACGGGGACATTATCGATCGTCTGTGTTTCATTTGACGTACCAAAAAATCGATTTTCAGCACTTTTATCATTTATTTCCACATTGACAAATATGAACAGCAATACCGCAAACGCCAACGAAACAGCTCGGACAAACCATTTACTTTTAAACCAATTATCCATTTCGTTTCCCCCTCTTGATCCATGACTTTGATTCAGGGGATTTCAATGTTAAGGCTAAATTTTCTCGTAAAAAGTCTCGTAACCCATCCTGGTCCAAATTCCTATGTAATTCACCATTTTTTGTACAAGATATATAGCCTGTTTCCTCCGATACGACGATCGTCAACGCATCTGTTACTTCACTAATCCCCATTGCCGCCCGGTGCCTTGTTCCTAGCTCCTTTGAGATAAACGGGCTTTCCGATAATGGTAAGTAACAGGCCGCAGCTACGATTTCCTCCCCTTTTATAATGACAGCACCATCATGCAACGGTGTATTCGGGGTAAAGATATTAGTTAATAATTGGTGTGTCAGTTTTCCATTGATCTGGATACCTGTTTCTGTATAGTCACCCATCCCTGTTTCACGAGCAACCGAAACAAGTGCACCGATACGCCGTTTGGCCATATAGTTTGCCGATTGAACAATCGCTTCAATTGTCTGTTCGATCCTCTCTTCCTCCGACCTTGCTCCCCTGGAAAAAAAATTGCCACGGCCAAGCTGCTCTAATGCCCTTCTAAGTTCTGGCTGGAATAAAATCACAATTACCAAAAATCCCCAAGTTATAGCGTAATTGGTTATCCATTGAACTGTTTGCAGCTCGAATACAATACTTAAAAGCCAAACTATCAATACGACTGCAATTCCCTTCAAGAGCTGAATTGCCTTTGTACCTCTGATTAACATGATTAATTTATATAATACATACCAGACGAGACCAATATCTACGCCAATTCGAAGCAGGTCTAAAACGTCAAATCCCCCATCAAGCATGCTTACACTTCCCTCTGATCATAAAACTCCATCCATTCTATACTTAATAACAGTATATATTATATCATATTTCCCCAATGAAAAGAACAAAGGCGCAAGCACCCGGTTAGCGGCGTATATGCTGGACTGAGCCGTAGGAGATAAAGGAAACACGACGACCAGAGGGAGTCGATGTTGACTTATCGTACGGAGGCGGGTGTTGCATACTAGCCGCTGGGTGCTGGAGCCGGACGTGGCCTATCCTGACATAAGCGGAATAGAGCCCATATTCTTATACTTTTTACCTAATAAAAAACCCGGGAAATATCCCAGGTGAAATTTTAGACCATCTTCTGGTGCCAGCAAGTGGACCCAATTTATGCGCCGGATAACTGGGCGTCATAATAAACAACGTCCAGCCCAGCGCCTCCAATTTTCCGGATTATAATTCCCCGAATGAAAAAATGCTTCGAAAAATATTTTTTAAATGGTACCAAATCCATTCAAAAACCTGATCAACCTGTTTAAATTCCCCGTTAACTTCCCCCACCGAGGCCATTAGTCCTTTCCCGTCAATGGAACTGTCGATAAGTTTTCCATTAATCAAAGTAACATTGCCGTCAACAGTTCCGTCAATTTTCAGATTGCCATTTTTAACAAGAAGGTCTCCAGAAACCGTTACCCCCTCCGGAACGATAACGGTGTCTCCATCTATGACTAAATTTTCCTGTTTGGAGACAACTAGCTGGTTATCCTGATTCCAGGCAGAGAATATTCCACTAAACATTAGAATAAAAAATATCGCAGCAGCAGTAATGATTGGGTGCGCCTTAAACCAGCGCTTGTAGCTGACGCGTTTTCTTTCCTTTGGCAGCTTCGCCATAACCTTTTGTGTGAAGTCTTGCGGCGCCTCTATACGCTCGGTACTTTGAATCCAGGTAATCGTCCGTTTTAATTCATGAAAGTGCTGTTGACAGCTTTCACAGTTTTCCAAATGCAGGCGCAAGTTCGCTTCTTCCGTTTTCGTTAAATCTCCATCTAAATATTTATGCATAAGCTCAATCGCTTCATGATTGCATCCCAAACTGTCCACACTCCTTTACACGTGACGAAGCTTTTTGCGTAATGCTTCCCGTCCTCGGTGAATCCGCGTTTTTACCGTCCCTAATGGAATGTCCAAGATTTCACTAATTTCTTTCAAGGAAAATTCCTCTAAATACCTTAACATAATAATGGATCGGTATTTCGGTGGCAACTCGGAAATTTCCTGATGAATATAGCTCTGTAATTCCAAATTTTCCACTTCTTCTTCTGGCAATCGATTATCGGCCTGAAGCTGGGAATACATATCCAATCCCTTTGTACCCTTTATATCAGCATCAAGATAATAATCCGGTTTCCGTTTTCGTAAACGATCGATCGTCAAGTTTGTTGCAATTCGATAGAGCCAGGTAGAGAACTTCCGCCCTTCATCATACGAATCGATATTGATATATGCCCGAATAAAAGCCTCTTGCGCTATATCCTCCGCCTCGTGCGCATTACCAAGCATCCTGTAACAATGCTGGTAAATTTTATTCTGAAAAAAGGTAACGATATCGGCAAAAGCCGCTTGATCACCTTTTTTTACCTGTTTTATTTTCTCTTTAATCATCAAGTCCATTATCAAGTACCTCCGCTAGCCTGCGGTAAATTGTGTTACGAATCAAGTCTCAAAAGGTTTCACTTTTCTTATAAAAAAATAAAAACTTTTTTATTGCAAATATATAGGGAATTCCATATTATAGTATACTAGATAGGGGGATAGTTGTGTGGAAAATTTACTAAAAAAAATCGAACAATGTCGTAATGAAATGATCACGTTAAGTTGCTCGTATGAATTAACGTCTGATATTGTCGTAAAATCCAGTAAACAATTGGATGAATTATTGAATGAATATCATACTAAAGCAGCAGCAAGTGCATAACAGCTTACTTCTTGGATAATACATATAATTCATCATGACAATAGAAAATAATAAGGGTAAAAAAAGACATCAAAATTTCTTCACGGAATTCAATGTCTTTTTTATTTGTTTCGATTTTTTTATCCTGTTAAAACGTCCTCACTCGGATAACGGACCTTATCGAATTTGGTTTTTGCTAATGAAAACATTAACGTAAGCGGGCCCAGCTTGCCAATAAACATCATAAAGATGATAATACACTTCCCAACATCTGATAAATCGGCGGTCAGCCCCATTGACAATCCTACTGTTCCAAACGCTGAAATCACCTCAAAAACAATTGGCAGAATGGGCCTACGTTCCGTAATACTCAATGTCAAAATAGCCAGGAAAATAAAGGTTAAGCTTATGGTTAAGATGGCTAGTGATTTGACGACTAGTGTATTGTCAATTCGTCTATGTTTAATAACAATTTCTTTCTTGCCTTTTAAGAAGTTAACAACAGCAAATACAATAATTAGAAAAGTTGTTAATTTGATCCCGCCTCCGGTAGATGCACTACCTGCACCAATGAACATTAATAGCATCATCAGTAATATAGTAGGTTCTTCCAGGCCACCGATATCAACCGAATTAAACCCTGCCGTTCTTGGCGTTACCGCTTGAAAATACGAGCCATATAATTTATCCATAAATGATAAAGTCCCTAATGTTGCATCATTATTAAACTCAAAAATAAAGATAAATAACATAGCGGCAACGTTCAGCACTACTGTACCGACGATCATTAATTTGGTGTGCAGTGAAAACTTCTTATAAGATCGGTTATACCACATATCTGTTAAAACCGTAAATCCAATTCCACCAGTAATAAATAATAGGCTAATCACACTATTAACAATTGGATCGCCAACATAAGCTGATAAGCTGTCAGGCCAAACAGAAAAACCCGCATTGTTAAAAGCGGAAATGGAATGAAATATACTAACATAAATTCCTTTTTGTAAGCCAAATTCCGGCACCCAGCGAAACGTCAGAATGATAACAGCTATTGCTTCAATTGTAATGGAAAAAAAGAATAGCTGCTTTACCAGCCGAATCACTCCACCATGATTTGGCTGATTTAATGCTTGTTGAATAATCAGGCGCTGCTTCAGACCTATTTTCTTCCCAAGCATGATAAATAACAGGACAGCAAAGGTCATAATACCAAGACCACCCGTTTGAATTAACCCCAAAATAACAACTTGCCCAAATAAAGTAAATGTTGTACCTGTGTCAACGGAAGCAAGTCCCGTAACCGTCATCGCCGATGTACTCGTGAATAGTGCATCAATCCAGCTAATCGATACAGTAGTTGCAAATGGCAGCTTCAGCAGGACAGTACCAATCAGAATAAAACAACTAAAAATTAAAATAACAAATTGCGGTGGGTGAAGATTGATTCGTCTTTTACGTAAATTCATCTGCTGTTTCTCCTCTTTAGCTATATATCGAGGAAAATAAATCCACATGCACATTACAGTCACCTAAAAACCACAGAGGCAGAGCCCTGTGGTTCGATCAGTAATGAGCACTGTATCTCCTCTTACGGACGCTTACGAGGTTAGCTGTCGGATTCGGGTGTTAAGAGTCACCCTACCGTTAATATGGATTCACCCCTAGTGATGATCACATCACAAAAATGGTTCCCCCGTTTTCATTTAGAAATTAAGCGGTTATGAAAAGTAAAAATATGATGCTCATTATCTTACGCTTATTTATAAAAGTTGTAAAGTCTATTTTTCATTTTAATTTTTCACCAAATAAGGACCCCATCAATCCGACCGCAACTGTAGCCGTCTTGTTCTTGTCATCCAATATCGGGTTTACTTCGACAAATTCTGCAGATGTAAGAATGTCTGCTTCAGCAAGCATCTCCATCGCCAAATGACTTTCGCGATAGGTTAGTCCACCGAGGACTGGAGTCCCTACGCCTGGTGCTTCCGATGGATCCAGTCCATCCAGATCAAGACTAAGATGAACACCATCTGTACGCTCCTGTAAATAGTCAATTGTTTCTTGCATCACCTTCGTCATACCGATCCGATCAATTTCATGCATGGTGTACACTTTTATACCTTTTTCTCTGATTAATTCTCTTTCACCTGGGTCGAGTGAGCGCGCTCCGACAATGACGATGTTTTCCGGTTTGACCTTAGGCTGGTAATGTAACATATTTGTTAGTTTTTCATGCCCAATTCCAAGGCTGACAGCAAGCGGCATGCCATGAATATTCCCTGATGGTGACGTCTCTCCGCAATTCAAATCACCATGAGCATCATACCAAATGACGCCCAGGTTTTTATAATGCTTGGCAATTCCGGATAGACTGCCAATCGCAATACTATGATCCCCGCCAAAAATGAGCGGAAACCGATTTTTGCCGATTTCCTGATCGACCATTTCGGCTAATGCCTGATTCCCTTCAGCAACTTGTTGCAAGTTACGCAGGTTTCCATCCCGCTTGTCATCCTTTCCATCTGGCCGATTAATTGGGATATCCCCTAAATCGCTTACATTATATTGTAAACGTTGTAATCTCTCAATAGCACCTGCATAGCGCATTGCACTTGGGCCCATATCAACCCCTCTTCTATTTTGTCCTAAATCCATCGGTACCCCGATGATAGACATATCCTTTTTCATCCTATCTGCCTCCTCATGTCTTTATTTTAGCTAAAATAAGGGTAATGACTCAACTTGACATTTATATGTATATATATGCAGGAGGTAATAGTAGTTCAGATTGATGTTTGCGTTACTCCGCTGATGTTTTTTTCTTCACGGTTGATATTGGCGTTTCATTGTCGTTGTTTCTGCTTTTTTGATGTGGGTATTTTATTGATAACAGATAGATGGTTAAAAAATACACAATTAATAAAAAGGCAAAGATCATCAATCAAAGACCTTTGCTTTCCTTAATCAAAAAATTCCATATGCGGCTTCTCCGCTTTGTAATAGTCCATTCGATCCTTTAACGTTCCTGTATGAAATTCAAACTTATGCCCATCTGGATCCGTAAAGTAAATGGATTTCCGGTCGCGTTCATCACGATCCCGTCCCGGCAGAATATGTGCATTAAGCTGCAGCAATTTCTGATAAACGGATTCAAAATCTGTTTCCTCGATAGAAAAAGCTGTATGTGTATATGACTCCCAAATTTCTTTTCGGGGAATACCCGTCTCCTCATTTAGCGCCAGCCATAATCCATCCAGGTTAAAATAAGCGGTTTTTCGCCCTTTTACGAGCAATTTTGCGTCAAATACCGCTTGATAAAATGCGATCGACTTTTCCAGATCAGACACCGAAAACAGCAAATGATTGATTCCTTTCACAAAACCCATTTGATCACCTTCCATTTATACCTTTATCATATAAAAAATCAGGTATAAATCCGGTGAAGGACATTACCTGATCATCATTCGTGAAATGTTTCCACAACCCTTGCCCCATCGGAATTGGGGTTAATCGTTAACGGCTTTATTCCCGCATCCTGCCAGGCCTTCAATAATTGCTGGGCATTTTCCTTACTTGGCATAAACGCAATACCGCAATCCCCACCGCCAGCACCTGAAGGCTTTCCTGCACCACCATGTTGTTCAGCCAGATCACACAATGTTTTTAATAAAGGTGTTTCAACATCAACTCCAGCGTTTTCTCCTACAGTAGCAAGTGCATGCCGATTCTGTCTGACCCCTTTGAACAAGAGATCCAAGTTTTCTTTTTCAAATCCCTCTAAAAAGGTATGAACAGCCTGTTCGCTCTCATGTAAAAATTGCTTATAAAGCCTTGGTTGAGCGCCATTAAGCTTACGGATTTCCGGAATTAACCTCGAAGTTGATGCAGGTTTCCCTGTCCACCCGATACAGATATACACATTTTTCGGAAGTACGATTGGCTTAACAGAAAAATAACGCCAATCGCTTTCCAGCAGTTCGCTGAGGGAACTTGTCTTTTGGTAGTTCTCAAGGAGCCAATCCGCTTGAAATGAGCTATAGCGAAGAATGCCGCCATAGGATGATGCAGCAACATCAGCTCCAGAACCACTACCTTGTGTTTTAACATGCGCCACAGCTGCCAGTTTAAATATCAATTCTGCTGAAGGATCTGCAGGTAAGTACTTGTGCAAAATCGCGGCAACAACCGAAGTCACGACAGCTGCACTTGATCCTAGTCCATACTTTACACCTGAAGCGTCTTCCAGCTCACTTTTAATTGATAAATGAAAAGCAGCTGGCGTAATCCCATGTTCCTTTAAATAAGTAATCGCAACAGTCATCGCATCTTTAACAAACCGGATACGGCCATCATCTGTAGCAATCCTGATTTCACTATTCTCATATTTCCACGCTAGCCTTGTCAATTCGAAATCCAGTAAAGATAAATAATTGTCACTGCTTTCGGTTAACGTAGCATAAACATAACGATCAACCGCCATGACAACTAATTGGTGATATGGCTCCAGAACAGCGAATTCTCCAGCTACCATAAGCTTCCCTGGTACCTGAATCGTCATGGATGCGTTCGGCAAATGTCTCATAAATAGGTTACTCCCTGTCCTGATCGACTGACAATCACATCATGTACACCAGGTATCTGACGGAGCGTTTCCTGCACGATTGTTTCATCTTCAGGTAAATAGAGAACTTTCACATTCGGACCAGCATCAATCGTAAAAAATACCGAAATCCCGCGCTCCCTCATCGCCTGTACTCCCTGCATTACCCGAAGTGTTGCATCGTGCCAATACGTAAACGGCGGATTCGCTCCAAGTGTTGTCGCATGCATTCTCAAGCAATTTGCCTCCGAGATGCTGCCAACTTTCTCAAAATCGCGTTGGTTAATTCCGTCCTTTATTTGCTCAAGATCACGCGGAATACTTTTTAACCAACCTGGATAAAACACCGACGTGTCAACCGTTCGTTTCATACCTTCCCGACTGGAGATTTTTTTCGTCGTTTCCGATAAGACCACGGCTGCAACCCTCACATCCCAGTCTTCCGCTGGTTGCACTTGAACAGCATAGGAATCGGATCCATCCTTTTCCGTTCCTTTATGCCATTCGACAAACCCGCCAAAAATAGACCGGCACGCCGATCCCGATCCCAGCCTGGTCAACCTCGAGAGTTCCTGATCACTAATCGACAAATCAAGCGCTCTCGTTGTTGCTGCCGCTAATGCCGCAAATCCTGATGCTGATGAGGCAAACCCTGCTGCGGTTGGAACATGATTGGTCGAACGGACTTCAGCATGTAAACTTGTTGCTTGCGTTTCCCTTCTTATAAAATCAAGAAACGCTGCAACACGATTATATTGTTCACCCCTAATAACCTGCTCATTTAGAAGAAACTCGTCCTGGAAAAGCTCTTCACGGAATGTAACCGTAGTTGTCGTATAGAACACGTCCAGTGTCAATGAGAGACTGTTGTTCATCGGCAGGATCAGGGATTCATCCCTTTTCCCCCAGTATTTTATCAGGGCAATGTTTGTATGTGCTTTAGCTGTTGCCTTCATCAATATCCTCATTTCATCTTAGCTGTAAGGGCGTTCAAAAAGTCCGGTAAAATGACACATCGATGTTTCTAAGTAGCAGTGGGAGATCTTCCGTTAAAACTGCCTTACCACAATCGCCAACAGCAGAAGTCCCTACGTCTTGTACAAGCCCGCTCCTGGGATATTAGCGCTTTTCCTGCGATGTCTATTCGGAAAGCCTTCCTTTTCGCTCCCGCCGCGCCTTGATCTCCTACACGCACGTGAGCCAGTAGTCGGCGATGCAACAGGACGCCTGAGACGTTAGCCGACCTTGATCCTTTTTATCCTCTTTTTTGAACACACTCGTAAAATAGTTACAATTGTTTTCGTAATACAAAAGGCCAAACTGCATGCGCTCCGAACCTTTTTAATTTCTCGGACAGGTAATGCGAATGTGCCTCGTTCCGTGCTAAAGCAATAATACAGCCGCCATTTCCGCCGCCGGTTAGCTTTGCACCTAACGCACCCTCACTCCGGGCTAAATAAATTAGTCTGTTTAGCCCCGCATCACTTACACCAAGAGCTTCCAATTCCTTTTGTGCCTCATTCAAGGTTTTGCCTAAAATATGTTTACTAGCCTTTTCAAGTGCTCGTCTGGCATGATGGGTAATTTCCCCAATACGATCAAGGCTGGCTTGTATTCTCCTCGGTGCGGATTTAAATAACTGTGCCACTGATTCAACCGCAGATTTTGTATCCCCCATCCGCCCGGAGTCAGCAACGACGAAATGGAAGTCTGCTTTAGGTTGAATAAAATAGAACGGTCTCCCCTTTTCATACCAAACAGGAGATCCTGACGTAATCGTCAATGTATCAATCCCGCTTGGCGCACCATGTGCATAAGTCTCCGAAATATTAGCGAGACTGAGCAATTCCTCCTCCGTATAGGGTTCATCTGCATATGCAAATAATGAACGTATTACAGCAATAGCAACCGAGGCACTGGATCCCAGACCCTTGCCAGGTGGTATCGATGACTTTATACGAATCAACAAATCTTTACACGGTAAACCAAGCTTTTTTATAGCCGCTTTTACACAGTTCACGATTCCATCCAATGCCTCCGGTGCCAAGTCAAGTGGGCCATGATAAAACGTACTATCCATTTTGACTGCTCCGGGTACGTTTTCAACCACTGATTCCACTCCAACCAAAGGAAAAGGGATTGCGATTGCAGGTTGTCCGTGCACAACTGCATGTTCCCCAATTAAAATCAATTTACTATGAGCTAAACCGATAGCTGTTTGTTCTGAAGTTGTTGCCTTTTCTGCACTCATTTTATATATTCTTCCACCAATTCTTTAGCTTTTCCAACACGGATTTCTTTTTCCTGAATCAATTGTTCTGCAATAATATCAATCATCTCCCCAGTAGCTCCTGCTGCCATGGCAACAGACCGAGAATGTAAGGCCATATGTCCCTTTTGAATACCATCCGTAACCAAGGCTTTTAGTGCCCCAAGGTTTTGCGCGAGTCCAACTGCTACAATGATTTGTGCCAGTTCCTCGGCAGACGCTACCCCTAATATGGTATGGGCAATTTGCGCCATGGGATGAACACGAATTGAACCGCCAACAGTCCCTACAGACATTGGCAATTCAAGCTCTCCCACCAAATTTCCGTTATCATCAACAGCCCACGTTGTCATGGAGCTGTATTTTCCATAACGAGCTGCATATGCATGCGCCCCAGCCTCAACTGCTCTCCAATCATTGCCGGTAGCAATAACAACCGGATCAATTCCATTCATAATCCCTTTGTTATGTGTAACCGCCCGGTAAGGATCCGAGGCAGCAAATTCATAAGCATGTACAACCCCGTCCCGCACCGCTTCTCCGGCAAAATCATCCGACCCTAAGAGTTCAGGCGGGATGGCACAGCTTGCTTTAGCCAGGCATCGATCTGCATAATTGGAAAGGATACGTAAATACACCTTCCCATTTGTTAGTTGTTCTATTGAGGGTGCCAATGCTTCCACCATGGTATTGATAATATTGGCACCCATCGCATCGCACGTATTAATATATACATGGACTACAAGCATTTTACCATATTTTGATCCTGAACCTTCATTTAAAAGTCTAACTTCCAGATCCTCTGCGCCGCCACCCCTGGCGACTAAACTAGGATATGCAGCATTTGCATCATTTAGCAATGCGTCCCTTTCCGCCAATATCGCCTTTTTAGCCCCTTCGATATCAGGGCAACCGACAACCTGAATTTGCCCGATCATAACTCGCCCTGTCGATTCTGTTGTGAATCCACCGGCATCCCGGACAATTTTGGCAATATAACTGGCAGACGCTACAACAGATGGCTCCTCGATAGCCATTGGCACAGCATAATCCTTGCCATTAATTAAAAAGTTTAATCCTAATCCAAGTGGCAAGGGAAAGGTTCCAATAACGTTCTCAATCATATTATCCGCTGTACCTAATGGTAACGACTCAGCTTTACGTAAATTATTTAGTTGTTCGTCATTGAATAATTGCATAGATGCCAGTAGCTCTCGCCGCTTTTCAACAGTCATATTGTAAAAACCGGGGATCCTGGAAGTTTTCATACCAACTCATCCTTTTGCCTTCCGTATAATATATTTATATCATGTATGATTTGTTTTTAGAAAAAAATTTACTCTTTCTATTATGTAAAAAAACAGCGTAAAATGCAAATAAACAAGGTTGTTGATAAACAGTACGACCTTGTTTTTTCTAATTATACTATGGATAGTGACATTTATGCTAGAGTTCTTTTGGATAAATTGTTATTAAATAATGGAATAAATGGTGAGCCATGGAGGATTCGAACCTCCGACCCTCTGATTAAAAGTCAGATGCTCTACCGACTGAGCTAATGGCTCAAAAGCAATATTGGCAATTGCTAGTCCTTATGTAATAAACGGTTGAAAAAATAAAAAAATGGCTGGGCTACCAGGATTCGAACCTGGGAATGACGGGATCAAAACCCGCTGCCTTACCGCTTGGCTATAGCCCAACAATCTGATAATGGTGGAGGGGGGCAGATTCGAACTGCCGAACCCTGAGGGAGCGGATTTACAGTCCGCCGCGTTTAGCCACTTCGCTACCCCTCCGTATTGTTAACCATATTTCACGATTTATACATAAAAAAATGGTGCCGGCCAGAGGACTTGAACCCCCAACCTACTGATTACAAGTCAGTTGCTCTACCAATTGAGCTAGGCCGGCCTATAGTTTCTTACCTAAGTATGCTCATCGTTCCAGAAGCTTATTCAGTAAGATCGGGAAAACCGGAACATTACAGCTTTGCTCGGGTAAGATGGTGGAGGATGCAGGGCTCGAACCTGCGACCCCCTGCTTGTAAGGCAGGTGCTCTCCCAGCTGAGCTAATCCTCCATGTACAGGATGTGGTGGTGCATGTATTGTGACATAACGTTATTTAACATGTCCGCCAAATTGCCATTTTATCTTTAGTGGTGACCCGTACGGGATTCGAACCCGTGTTACCGCCGTGAAAGGGCGGTGTCTTAACCACTTGACCAACGGGCCTTAACGGCTTTGTCATCGATTAAAATAAAACCTTGTCGCAAACCGACGAATTTTATTATATACAGATAACCTATTTTTGTAAAGAGGATTTTTATATTTTTTTACTTTATAACGGAAAAACCTTTCCAACCGCCGATATTTTGCATTTTCCGGTTGATGTTTCCGATCTCCGGCCGATGTTTCTGCTCTCCGGTCGATGTTTCCGCTTTCCGGCCGATGTTTCTGCTCTCCGGTCGATGTTTCCGCTTTCCGGCCGATGTTTCTGCTCTCCGGTCGATGTTTCCGCTTTCCGGCCGATGTTTCTGCTCTCCGGTTGATGTTTCTGCTCTCCGGCCGATGTTCTCCTCCTCCGCCGATGTTTCCGCTTTCCGGTCGATGTTTCTGCTCTCCGGTCGATGTTCTTGTTTTTCCGGTCGAAATCCACACTTTCCAAGTTGTTATTTCCTCATCTTCCAGCAATGCCCCCTGATTTAATCAACAGCTAAGCATCATTTACACTATGGTTTCTTTAACGGAAAGGTTTGGGGTATAATATGTACAGTATTCATATATTGGAGGTAAACAAATGTCCGATTTATTAAAAGGAAAAAATATCGTTGTAATGGGAGTAGCAAACCAGCGAAGCATTGCTTGGGGAATTACCAAATCGTTACATAATGCGGGAGCAAATTTGATTTTCACTAATAGACAAGAACGCTCCTATAAAAAATTAGTCAAGCTGCTCGAGGAAAACGGAATAGAAGCCAAATTAATTGTCACATGTGATGTTGCTAGTGACGAAAGTATTCAATCTGCCTTCAGTGAAATTAAGGATAAAGTTGGCGTTATTCATGGATTGGTTCATTCTGTTGCTTTTGCCAATAAAGAAGAATTAAAAGGCGAATATGCCGATACTTCCCGTGATGGCTTCTTATTGGCACAGGAGATAAGTGCTTATTCACTTGTAGCTGTCACAAAAGCTGCCAAAGAACTCATGACAGAGGGCGGCAGTATTGTTACCCAAACCTACCTTGGTGCAGAACGAGTTATTAAAAACTACAATGTCATGGGTGTTGCAAAGGCATCCTTAGAGGCTAGTGTACGGTATTTGGCGGAGGACGTTGGAAAATATGGCATCCGGGTAAATGCCGTTTCTGCGGGTCCAATTCGAACATTATCCGCTAAAGGTGTATCCGGGTTCAATGAAAAAACCTCTGTAATTACGGAAAAAGCGCCTTTACGCCGTAACATTGATCAAGATCAAGTGGGCGATGCAACATTATTCTTCATGAGTGAACTATCAAGAGGAATTACCGGCGAAGTTCTTCATGTTGATTCGGGATATCACATCATTGGTGGCTAAATGAAATAGACGCTTGCCTTCAAGCGTCTATTTTAGTACGTATATTTTAGCTTTTGAGTCCGGGTTCCATTGGGTGGTAAATTGTAGGAGGATGGTTTGGAAGCAGAAGCATAGACAGGCGAACCATTTATCATGTTCCTAATCTATTTAAATAGACTATTGGTCTAACTTCTTAATATGTAGTTTTGAAAGAGCAGAGTGACCAATAAGAAACCCCACTTGGTTGCTATCTTCCGTAATTTCCCCGTTTTTCCGAGGGTGATTCCGGTTTATAGCTGCCTAGATCAACAGATTAGCCTTTAGTTACGGTCTTTGGATGTTACATAAAGACATGGTAACGAATTTGGACGGGAAAAAATAAGACACCTGCTACACAACAGGTACCTTCTTGAGTAAATTCTAACTTACACACTTTATTTGACAAACCCTCTTTTTTAGCTTCCGGTAAGTTAATAAGCTTATTTCTTTTCACCTTTGCTTTTCGTCTCTTGTATTTTGCCGAGGAAAAAACCATCGACTTCAGCTAATTTCCCTCTCCAGATGATTTTTCCTTTTGATGGCGTAGAATGACTGTCCCCGCAATAGATTCGTGCGTTCTTTAAATGGATGAAATTAGCCCCTTCGTTATTACTCTCGCCAGCCGTTTCTCCCGCCTTAGCAAGTTGTTGGCTTAATTCTTGGGCAATATCCTTTCCGCCTTCGAATTTTTCGCTCAGGCTTTCGAAATATTCTTTAGCTGAGATTGTTGTCCCCGTAACGACTAATCCCTTGAGATTCAAGGTGATATCTAGTGATAAACCATATTTATTGGAAGCCTCTACAAAAAACTCCAGTATATTATCTTTTGGTTGGGTTGCAGAACTCATTAGTACCATCCCCTTCACGCCATGATTTAACTTGCAACCGTATCATCCTCTCTTGCAACAGCCGTGTCCTCTTCCCTATCATCCATCTTTTTTGAACCTTTTGTTTTCTTTTTGCTGCCTTTTATTGTTTTGTTGTCTTCCTCTTGCTTTTCTTCATTCTCCTTGCTTAAACTCTGCATCTTTTCCTCCAGCTTGCCAAGCCGTTCATTTAATTTCTGGTTTTCTGCAGCTAGAGCATGGTAATCGTCAAGGGTCACCTCTCCTTCGTCCGTAACCTCACTTGTTTTTTGTTTTTCCCTCGACTCACTTTCATCGCTATTGTTAGCTTTATCCTTTTTCAGCAGATGGGATCTCGCCTCTTGCATTTTGACTGTTCCAGTATCTTTAAATTCTGTAAGTTTTTCTTTTGTAGCTTTCCCTACATTAGCTCCCTTTTCTTTTTAATTTTCCTTGTCAAGGCGTGACAATAGCTTTTTCGCTCTTTCAGGATTAGCAAAGTATCCAGCCGTTGCACCGAGAACCCCGCCTGCAATTGTTCTTTTCACAGACCCGCCAGTAACTAGGTTTTTTACTTGCTTCTTTTTGTCAATCATCTTCAATTCCTCCGTTTCATTTTTTAATAATTTTCTGTTGTTGCCTTATCTGGTAAGCTTTCTTTTACATCCAGCTTTTGTTCCAGTCGCTGAAGCCGATCATTCAGTTTCTTGTTTTCCTCTTCCAAAGCTTTGTTGTTTGTTTCCGAGGCCTTGGAGCTTAAATAGGGATCGGCCTCCCACCAATCCAGCCCGATTTCCTTTGCCTTATCCACGGAAGCAACGATCAGGCGAATCTTTATCGTCAGCAGCTCCACATCAGCGATTCCAACTGTAATATCTCCGGCAATAACAACGCCCTTATCTAATATTTTCTCTAAAACATCAACAATCGTGTCTGTTTTCACCGGATGTTCTACTGTCATGTTTATCACACCTCTTATCGGTAATACTTGCCTAAAGCAAACTTCCTAACGGGCCAAGATCAATATTTAAATCTTCATCATCAAGGTTGAAGACCTCCTTCAACTCATGCATCTTCGACTCCAAATTCATGAGGGCCACACCGAGATCTTCAATTTGTTCATCAGTCAGCGTCCCACCATCGACACGGCGTATCGCATGCCGCTCAACAATTTGCCTTAACAATTCGATAACTGTCATGACAAGTTGAGCTAACCCATGTTCTGCATTATCAGGATCCAAATTGATTCGTCCATTTGTCTGGTTGGCCGGTTGCATAAACCAATTCCTCCCTTTCTTTATCAAATTGCTCGGATGAAAGCTCCTTCCGCTCATTAGCCTGTGCTTTTACAAGAGTTTCAACGGAAGCGATCAGGACACGTAAATCAAGATAGACCAAATCAATCCCGGCAATTGAAATCATTAAATCTCCCTTAATTGCCACCCCTTTATCAAGAATGACATCCAAAATATCAATCAGTGAAATATCCTTGTTGGCGTGGCCTTCCCTCTGAGTAGACATCAGCTGTCCCCCTCACTTTCAAGATAAACCAGCAAAATGATAAGCAGGCCATGGACCGGTTGCTTCGAATTTCCAACCTAGATTAGCCCACGTATCTTTTAATTCATTGATTTTCTGCAAAAAACCTGTAACATGTGAAACCGGGACAAGGTAAACACTATTCCAACTCATATTATCTTCCCTGCCCGTTACGTCCTTGTTCCAATTTTTCTTTATTGTCTCGTGCAGAGAAAATTGACGAAGTTGTGCATGAGCATTTTCACAAACCTTATCTTTTTCCTTTTCCAGCTCTTTATCTACCATTTGCTCTATCTTCCTTTTCGCAAAGTACTGCTTCCCTGGAGGGAACTGGCTGATTTCTTCTTTTTTTGCTTCTATATTTGCATTGTTCGCACTGATGTAGCTTTTCAACACAGTATCATCACAGTAAATTTTCAGATTCCATTCTTCGCTTCCATCAATTAATGAAAATGAGCGTAAAAGTTTCTCCTCGTTTTTTTCAATAGTTTCCCGCAAATTTTCTTCATTAGCAAAGATGGTACAGAATTTCATTGGAATGACATTATATCGTTCATTGAGTGCAATCAGCATTTCATGGTGATGAAAGGCCTTTTCCCGCAGCCATTCCATATCATTGTTCATCTTTTCCTTGATGGATTCCTCTGAATAGTCCTGATCATCAAGATGGCAAACAACTGCCAGCGTATTGTTTACTGCTAACGGGTACACCTTATGTTGTTGATCCAGTCCCTTAACGACTGGAAACGCTTCTTTCTTTAACTCTTTAGCGGGGATAACCCCGTATAAATAAACGAGTTCAGCCATTTTTCCTTCACCTCTGCTGCTTCGTTAAATTCTCCCATTGTTCCATCTCCCGTTGCTTAGCAATCTCATATCGGGCTATCAACTCATCTTCCTGCTCTTTGTAAACCGCTTCAGAAATATCATTTAATTCATACATCATTTGCAGTTGAATCAGCTTTTGCTGAATCGCGGGGAGATTATAAAGTTCCTTGTCTGCCTCTTCTTGCACTTTCTCGGCAACTTTAATGACAATATTTATCGGTGCAGTAGCCAATTTATGCAGCATTAGGTCTCCTCCACCTTCAACCTAAGATTAATAAAGTTATAGGCAGGCCACGGACCCGAATAGTTAAACTCTACCCTGTCCTTCCATTTTTCGTGCAGTTCATTCACTTTTCTGTCGAATGGTTCCTCATTGTCTTTATCAACTAAAAAGGATGCATTCAAAAGCATTCGCTCACTTGTCGGCTCATTTTGCCTGGCCGCTTCAGCATCGGTTTCCAACGGCTCAAGGATATCAGTCCGTATGTCATCCTGTATCTTTGAAAAGAACTTCTGGGCCATCCCGCCAAGCCTGATACGATCATAAAATCCAGCAGCCTCCGATTTCCCACGTACCTTTTTGGACATCCCTTCTACTTCAGGATGCTTGTTAATTTCCGTCTCAAGCCATTCTCTTTTCCCGATGACTTTTAAGCCGAGCTCGAACTTCCCTTTAATTTCCGGAAACAATTTTTCAAACTGCGGATAAAGATTCTTAAGCAATGCTTCTACGTCCTTTTCTGTCTTAAATACATTGCCAAAACTAATCGGAATGACGGTATCCTTTTGCTCCATCACAGAGGAAATAATCTCTTGATGCATCAGCAAGTTTTCTTTATTCGGATGATAGATTTTCATGGGAACTTTCGCCGCGACTATGGCTGCATCCTTATAGTGAATGGTGAACGTGGGGTGTTTTTCTCCTTCAATAACCACTTCACCAAACCATTCATCTTCTTCCGTTTGCACACCGCAAAAAATATAAATTCCCATTTCATGTGATTGACTCACCATTCTCCCTCCTTGCTATTCTTCTTTAACGGACACTTTCCTGCATTCCTTAATAATCAGGTCATCCGCTTTTTCGTCAAAACCCTTTTGAGCGAGGCAACGGCTAACGGGATACCATAAAATATCTCTGCATAACTGTTGGAATTCCTTGTCGCTGCCATCCACTGAAATGTCCGCTTCCTCGACAAGCCGTGCAATCATCATGGAAGCCCTGAGACTTGGCCCAGTGCTGTCGTCCCCACTGCAAATCTTCCTAAGTTGAGAAACAAATGCAGTAATAGCCTTCGCTTCGTTTTCGGAAACTCCTGTTTTACGCTGAACAATAGCAGCTTCTGTTTCATTATCTTTATAACCGAGCGGAATAGTTATCAGCCGATCCAATAAAGCATCCTGTGTCGGATAGACTCCCGCATATTCAGCTGGATTACTAGTGAATATGACGTTAAATTCTGGATGGACACGTACAAAGGGTTCTGCATATTTCGTTCCGTATAATGGAAGAACGCCTTCCTCCAGTATAGAAAGAAACAAATTATTGGTTGACGGCCTGGAACGGGTAAATTCGTCGTAAATTAATGTATAACCTTTTTTCACGGCTTCAAGTAATCTGCCATTACGCCATAATTCTTTGACATTCTCCTCTTTCTTGTAAACAGAATGAATATAATTATCGACAACCTTCTTGCTCGAATAACCTGTAAACGCACCAATTAGATCTTCATTTGATAATACATGATTGCCATGCATCAACATGACAGGGCGTTTTCGTTTTTTGGCAACAGCAAGCGCGAGTGATGTCTTTCCGGCTCCAGATGGACCTGTAAAATGAACCGGATAACCAGCAACAAGGTAATCTAACGAGCGTGACATTAAGTTCTCCAAGCCGTCATCCTGAAAAAAAGCTGTCGTTTCCCGGATAATGTTTTCCTTTAAAAAAGTCATTTTTCAATATCCCTCCTGGCGGTCACCTCCCTATTCCTATTCTTCTTGTTGGATGGCACTACGATAACGAATATTCTTTCTTGTAAAGGAAGTCACTTCTTTTTCCTTGTTTACTAGTACGTCATAAATGCCTAGCATCTCGTCTTTGGCATATTTCTTCATGTACTCCCTTTCCTCAATAACTTCAATGATGACCCTCCACCCTTCATCGTCGGTTTTCTCCAGGGAAGTAATCTTATGTGGAGGGGCAACATTTTCAGTAAAAAAGTTCTTCACAACATTCATGATTTCCTTGATTTCCATCGTCTTCCTCCATGTATAAAGGTAGTCATGGTCATTTTTAAACTTAAAGTTCGTAAAGCTAAATGCTGAATGCTTTGTCTCTTTCGTTGGATTGGGATGGCAAACCTTGTTCCTCCACCTCATCCCGTAACAATCCGACAGCTTCTGCGTAACGCAACCATGTATCGACACTGGCGATCACTACTCTTGCTTCTACCGTTAATATTTCAATACCTACAACGGAGACCCTCGCAAACGCATCAATGACGATTCCTTTGTCCAAGATACGATCAATCACCTCTGCTAGACTGGAACTATCGGTACTCTTTTGCACAGCCATTTAAAATAACCTCCTTTTGATTATTCGGTTAAGAACTCATTGTCTCCCTATCTTTTAATGTTTTAATATTCTCTGAAGTCTTTACGTCCGTATAGCTGTTAATTTGATTCACACTCTTGATGTCGTTAATCCCTTTAATCGTTTTGCTACCATTTTTATCATTGGATGATATATTTGCCTGGAATGCTTCGCCGGTTTCCTTTGCTTTTTTCACCTTTTCACGAATACCTAACAAAACGTCTTGTAACTTATAACTTGCCTTCTTAGCCTTTTCGTGCACCTTGTTGGCGTTCTTTTCCTTCGCTTCGGCCAGTTTTCCAGAAGCTTCGTTCATCTTGAATCGAGCCTGTTGCTTGACTCTGTCCTGAAATTTCTCAGCCACCTTCTCTTTTGCCTCATCCTTGACCTTCTCTCTTAATTCAGAAGGGGCATGTTTGATGACTGTTTTGGCGGTATTAAACGCTGCCTTTTTCACCCCTTCCTTTGCTTTCTCCCGAATCACGGGAATCATAAATGAAGCGGTACCGGCAGCTAATCCCCCGACAATGGTTGCTCTTTTTAACCTTTGATTATCAGAATTTGTTTCCGCCAACAAATCACCCTTTCAAATGTGGCTTACTTACTCATTTCATTTCTTTTGCCGGTAATTGAAGTATGTCTCTCCACTTTATAGAAAACATCATGAACCCGTATTTCTACCATCCATGCTAAACACTAAATTGTGGTGTCCTTTCATTCTGTTGTTGCGGAAGGGATTCCTCCTCCACATCGTCACGAAGCAGCCCAACGGCATTTGCATATCCTAGCCAGGTATCGACACTGGCAATAACTACGCGGGCTTCCACAGTAATAATTTCAATACCTACCAGAGAGACTCTTGCAAATGCATCAATAACAATACCTTTGTCAAGGATTCGGTCAATAACCTCGGCAAGACTGCAACTATCCGTACTTTTTTGCACAGCCACGCCATCATTCTCCTTTCTTTAGGTGTTTTTTTGAATGTACCCATCTGGACACATTCTTAAAACAACCAGATAGGCAAAGTTTCCAATATTTTTCGTGGTTTTCTAATTATGAAATGGTTTTGTAATAATGAAAGGTTGACCTAAACCTATTTATAGAAGATTTGAATCGTTTATTTAAAAACATGACAAGCGTGTTACGTTTACTTGACAATCCATTCATTGCGTCCAATTTATAAACAAAAACCCAATTATTGTACTGGACTTTTTTCGATCACAATTAATACTGCCATGTTGGTGTTGCATTGGTTTCAACTTTAAAAGTTTATTTCAGCGGAAACAGGAAAGTTTAAAAAGGTATTATGAAGGTGAGTATTTATTTGGTAAAAATATTGATTTGGACTATCTACTATGGAATAAGTCCTCTCTTTTGAAGCATGGAGAAACTTAAAATCAAGTTTTGAACGGAGGTTAGAGCGATTCATTATCGCACATGGGGCTATTTTTTGAATAGGAAATTTTTGGTGCAAAAAAGTACGAAAGACGTAGGTCGTATTTACACTTTCGAAACGCAGAGGTTTTAAAAGTGAAGTCCCATCTAAAGGGACTCTACTTATAACCTATACCTGGATCAATCCAATTTACTGAAGTGAAAATTAAATTCTCTTTTCAAAGGAAGCGAGGGATAGATACTGATTTACTCTGATTACGCCAACACTGTAAAACCCATTTTTTTCATAAAAATTTATTGCGGGGGAATTTCTGGACCCAGTCGTAACCTTTATTATTTCAACCCCGTCCTTACCTTCAATGAAATGCAGCAGCCTCTTGGCAATTCCCTTTCTAAAATGGTTAGGGTGTACGATTAACCGATGTATATCCATTACACCTTGTTCAATCTTTATGGCTATAACCCCGGCTAATTCCCCATCCAAATAGTACCCATAAAAAGTTTCTCCGCATTGTTGTAACGTAGTAACTGTATCTTTTAATGGAGGTATATCATCATAATCAATTAGTTCTGCTTCTACCCTGTAGGAAGGTAATTGAACGTTTAATACCTTTTCTGCCAAATCAGGGTTGGTAATATCCATTTTTTTAATCAATTCGATTTCCCTTTCCGCTCTTATGCTCAGTTAGAAGATTTCGAACCTAATTGGTGAATATATATTCCCTCTGTATTAGCTTCTTCAGCCTTTATCGTAACATAGCAGCGGCAAGATCACTTTGTAAAAGTTCGTTCATCAATCCAGTAATAGGTTAATATCCAATTCCCCCATCTTGTCAAATGCGGTGGTTACTTGAAGGGCCAATTTATATCCGGTTAACATAGTGTCGCCTTGCAGGATTGTTGGGGAGGTAATATCAATCTGAAGCCCCTTCTCAACGACAATCGTAGCCATCCCGCCGGCAATCATATTCCCTAATTCCCCACTGAAGGAGGAAAGCATTTCACCTTCTAGTGGCATACCAAACATTTTTTCTCCGATCATGCTAAAAAGACCTGAATCCCCTGCCATTACTAATTTGCCCTTTACATCACCAGTAATACCGATCAGTACACCAAATTGCAGCCGTAAGGGATGTTCCAATCGCCGCGGCTTCTTTATCTCGTGATCTACAGGAACGACATTTTTTATGGACAAAAAAGAACTATTAAGCAGCTCTGTTATGGCTAAGTTTTTCTCCATTGTTACTGACAACACGATCCCCTCCTTTAACCTCCAGTTTTTTATTCATCAGCTTTTTCACTGTCCTTTACATCAATTTCAGTATTAGGTAATACAAGAACTTCTACCCTTCTATTTTTTGCCCGATTTTCTTCGCTTGAATTAGGTACAATCGGTTGATGCTCACCAAATCCCTTTGCACTAAACATAGTTGGGTCAAGGCTGTTGTTCTTCAGAATAAGGCTCATGAAATTGACTGCACGCATAACACTTAATTCCCAATTGGATCTGAATTCACTATTGTTAATGGGACGATCATCTGCATGGCCACTGATCACAACTTCACGAGGCGGATCGGCAATCAAAAGCTTTGATACTTCTGCTGCAATTTTCCTTCCATCTTTTTTAACAATGGCACTTCCCGAATCGAATGTAACATCGTTTCGTATCGTGATTAAGAGCCCTCCCCCTGTTAATTGCGTCTCCAATACTTTTTCCAAATTATTATTTGCAGTATAGTCATCAACTTTTGTTTGGAGCTCCTTTAATTGAGTCCATTCATTTTTGCTATTCCCTTTCGTTTTCGTTTCTTTTGCATCCTTATCCGCTTCACCTGGAACCTCTGCTGGAGCACCACTATCGTCAAGGAACCCTGTACCGCCGGAAAATTCACTTTTAAAAACCCTGGTAAGCTGTTCATATTTTTCAGCGTCTATCTCACTCATGGCAAATAGGACAATAAATAGCGCCAATAGAAGTGTTAATAAATCGGAATAGGGTAACAGCCATGATTCATCAACTTTATGTTCCCTATTTTTACTCCGTTTCTTCTGCTGCATCGGCTTCCTCCAGATCTATCTTCGCTAACTCTTTTTGTGATAAGTAAGAACCAAGCTTATCGTTTACTACTTGTTTTGATTCGCCGTTGGTTATCGCTAAAATTCCCTCTATCATAATTAGTTTCACTTCAGCCTCATCTTTAGATTTTTCCTTTAATTTATTTGCAAAAGGATGCCAGAGAACATAGCCTGAAAAAATACCAAATAACGTTGCGATGAAAGCCGCGGAAATAGCATGACCTAAAGCCTCTATATCATTTAGATTGCTAAGAGCTGCAATTAAACCAATGACCGCTCCGAGCACTCCCAGGGTAGGTGCGTATGTACCAGCTTGTGAAAACACGGTTATCCCTCTTTGATGTCTTTCCTCCATTGCACTGATTTTCTCCAACATCACCTCTCGGATAAAATCAGGTGATTTTCCATCTACAATAAATTGTAGTCCTGATAATAGAAAAGGGTCTTTTACGCTATCCATCTGTTTTTCCAATGACAATATGCCTTCTCTTCGGGTAAGGTCTGCCCAGTTTGAAAACATTTCAATAACTTCTTTCATATCCGTACGATCCGCTTCCTTAAACAGTATTTTAAAATAGGAAGGCACCTTTTTAATGGTACTCATTGGAAATGCGACGCATACAGATGCAGCTGTCCCTAAAAAGATTATCAATAAAGCTGCTGGGTTTAATAAGGCGATGGGGCTGACACCTTTTAATACCATTCCTGTTCCAATTGCAATAATCCCTAATATGACCCCAATTATTGATGTCTTATCCACTTTACTCTTAGCCCTCCATTTAAATTTTCAGTTAATATTTTTCGCCATCAAAATAAAAGCTTTTTGGCATTCCACGTATAAAGGTCTTAAAACCTACATCTCATTTGCTGTTTTTATGATTTTTCACAAAACATCCAGTTCTATAGACCTATAATTAAATATATCGGTTTATCTTGATTTTTTATAAATAGCAAAAACGAAATCAGAAATATTTGTTTTTATTTGAACAGCAGAGAATGTAAATTCAACGTTTTTCTGTATTCACTTCATCACAAATGTTATTGGTACGAGACTAGTTGCCTTGGTATCGCCCGGATTATCTGAATAGGGTAAATTAATTGTCTAATTATGTCGAAAGGGTAGCGCTACTTTTCGTTTATATAGTAAAATTGTATCAGGAAAGGAGGGGTAACATGAATAGAACTACAGAATTCGTTTTAGGACTTATTGGCGGCATAATTGGATTCTTTGCTGCTATTTTAGCATTATTCATTGGAGGTGTTGATGCTGCCTTCAGTAGTGACGGCACAAGTGAAGTAACTGGATTGGGTTGGGCAGCATTTTTATTCTCCGCGTTAGCTATAGTAGGTTCAGTAGTAGTCAAATCAAAAGCAAAAGCTGGAGGAATACTTTTACTAATATCAGCAGTAGGCGGACTTATAAGTATTTCAATGTTTTACCTTATTTCGGCAGTGCTTATCGGTATTGCAGGATTCATGGGAATCTTTAAAAAAGAAAAAGAGAAACAAGCTGCTGCTTAAAAGGTAATCAGGGGGGGCGAGCTCTCCCCCTATTTAATCCCTTCTGTTCTTTTGACTGTTGCTTTTAAAGCTTCTTTCATACCGTGGCTCAGACTTTTATCATTATCTATTTTTTCAAGTTCTTTTTCTATAGTGCACATATTGCTGTTGAGTTTTATTTTCCGTTGTTATAGTCGCCGCTGAATTTAGTATCTAAACGATCTCGTCCTCTTTACGTTACTATTAATTAGAGTGAGACAGTTAAATTCCTCATCGAATCTGTACAGTTAACAGCGCTTGGATTAACAAGCTACAATGGATGGGTAATTGTTCGCAAAACGTTTGCGACGATGAAACTTGGATTCGCTTTAAGGGAGAAACGTTGAAGCATCTTGATGTGACGCTGCGGAGAAAACTATTTTATTCGGGTGGGATTAATTAGGATTTGCCGCTTATTCATTGGTGCTTTACAGGATCGGAACGGAAGGACAGTGAAATTAATAGAGGATAATCTTGGACCTTATGATGATGGATATGAAGGTCACAGCTTTCCTATTCGTAAACAAATGGTACGATAATATTAGAATTTTTTAATCTATAAGACTCGGAGGGGTTATGATGGGCTTTTTAAGCGGTATTATCGGGAATGCATCGACAGCAAATAAGGAAGCTGTACGAAAAGATATCGGCAAATTACTCGCGGATAATGAAGAAATTGATGTGGCTTTCAAGCTGATTCGGGATTTGATCGTTTTCACAGACAAACGGCTTATCCTGATTGACAAGCAGGGAGTCACCGGCAAAAGGACAGAATACCATTCCATCCCATACCGGAGCATTTCCCATTTTAGTGTCGAAACAGCTGGTCATTTCGACTTGGACGCTGAATTGAAAATATGGATTTCTGGTGCTGAGCAGCCAGTGATTGATAAGGAATTTAAGAATGATGATAGTGTTTATACGATGCAGAAGGTGCTGGCTGCGGTATGTTCTTGATGAGAGTGGGGCTGACTATCGGCCCCTTCACCCCACATTTCTTCCATATAAAATAAGGCCTCCCAATCAATTTCCCACCATTTATTCAAGAAACTAATTGGCATCCTTTCCTTGGAATATTTTTTGTTGGGTTTTAAACTAACAAAATTAAAAAGTTAAAATAAAGAACCTGTAAATTCCAATAAAAGAATAACTAACCCTATTACTACTTTTATGATATAATCGAAAAAATATTCTTATATCGGAGTTGTTTTCATGAAATACTCCTGGGAAGACACATCCCATTCCTTTAAAGCAAGGATTATCGGCAAGCTACTTGGAGATGGTAGCATAACACAACAAAAGGGGAGAAAACCACGTTTCCAGTATACCCATTGCGATAAGGATTACGAGTGGAATCTCTATTGCTATAAAAAGTTGAAAAACTATATTCCATTAAATCCTCCGAAATATAAAAAAGTATATGATTCAAGACTAGAGACTGGATTCAGTACGTCCTATTATACTCAGTCAAGAACTTCAGACCTAATTACATATTTGTGGAAGTCTTGGTATCCAAATTTAACAAAACAAATCCCTTTTCAATTACTTGAGGAATACCTCTCAACAGAGAGCCTAGCATGGTGGTATATGGATGATGGACATTTAAACCAAAAGAACAATAACCCCCAAAAAATTATATTGTCAACTGAGAGTTTTACCGAAAACGAGAATAAGTTCCTTGCAAATCTTCTTTTAAGAAAATATTCATTGGCTTTCAAAACTGACAAACAAAATCGAATAATCTTGTATGATCAATTCCAGATTTATTATTTTTTGCATTTGGTACATCCCTATATACATAACAGCATGTTTAGAAAAACAATTAACCAATTTCATATTACTTTCGCAGTAAAATCCAAACGAACAACATTGTATTTATCAGAGAATATTCATCTAGAAAGACCGACATTAGATATTAATCTTGCCCTCCGCAAATTAGATGCTTTAATTAAAGAATATAAAACGGGCACTTTTTATTTGAATTATCCTAATGTACCACAACAACACTTTACTAGACCCTATCAAGTCATTATTACCAAAGAAAATCTGGAAAAACTATTATTTTTAAAGGAAGTAACTGAATTAACATCTAGTAAGTTAACTGAATTGACATTTGGGATATAGTAGTCTTCATTTAGATATCCTTGGAATTATTGAAGGATGCTACAAAATATCTAAAAGGTTAGAGTTATCTGTCTGTATTCAACAACCTGTATAATAAGACCATTATACTTCAAATGACAGTGTTCCAAAGCGACTTTGCAATTGATAGTACAATCAAGGTAGAATAAGACCATGAAAGAAGGTGAGTCAATGGTATCCCATAAGGTCAATAACATGGATATTCTATCCGCAAATAAATATGTTAAAGAAATATTAATGAAAACACTTGCTAAAAGCCAACAGCATAAATTATTGCATAAATTTTCTACTGGTTATGGTCTGACCCAGAATCTTTTTGAGTTGTACTTAAACCCACTAGCGTTGCATTAATTATAACTAATAATAAAAAATGTTGGTAATGTTCAATTTTTAACTGTCTAGACAACAAAAAATCCTTTATAATGAATAGGTCAGGTGGTTTCCTGTCCAAATCCAATATAAAGGACCATATCATGGACAAGAATACACTAAAATCAGCATTTGGTAAATGGATTGCACCTATAAATTCTAAAAAGCTTTTTGACCAAGTTAAAAATCTAAAACAAGATAGCTATACCAAAAAACTTACGACTGAAGCCTATATTAAACTGATGCTTTATGCACAAGTACATGAAACGGAAGGGCTTCAAGCACTAAGTGATGCTTTATTGGATGCGGACTTTCAGAGAGCTGTTGGTTTTGAATCGATTAGCGCATCTCAGCTCTCACGCAAGAATAGAGAAATAGATCCATCCATATTAGCAACCCTATTTTTAGATCTTGTTTACCAGATACGCGGATATCACAATAAAGCCTACAAGCATATGCCGTTAAAAATCATTGATTCGAGTACATTGCCTCTTAATTTAACCAATTATAAGTGGGCGAAATTCCGCAAAACAAAGGCTGGTGTCAAGTTACATTTGCGCCTTGTTTTCATGGATAAAGAAACGGTTTATCCTGAAAAGGCTGTCATTACAGTAGCGAAAGAACATGATCGTAATCAACTTGAAGTCCTTGTTGATGACAAGGAAGCCATGTATGTCTTTGATCGCGGCTATATGGACTACGAACGTTTTGATCGGATGACGGATGATGGATACTTCTTCGTATCCAGACTAAAGAAAAATGCCGTCATTCGTGAAGTATGTTCATTCTCGGTTCCAGCTGAATCAATGGTTTTAACCGATAGAATGGTTTACATAGGCTCCACACAAAAACGTTGTGAAAACGTTTTTCGTCTTCTCGAAGTGATGGATACGAAAGGAAATATCCTTCGATTGATTACCAATCGATTTGACTTGGAACCACAAGAAATTAGTGATATTTATCGATCACGCTGGGCAATTGAACTGTTTTTCAAATGGTTAAAGCAGCACGTGGAAATCAAACATTTTTACGGAATGAGTGAAACAGCTTTACAAAATCAAATCTATATAGCACTCATCACCTATTGTTTACATGTGCTTATCCAACTGGAAACGAAAAGCAAGAAATCGTTGCTTCGAATTACCCGTTGGTTAAAGGCTGCACTATGGAAGCCAGCTTACATTTGGCTTCACAGATTTGAAAACAAAACAGTTCCGTAATAAGTAACAGTGTTGTAGGTCGTATCAATTCGTATTAATTGTATAATTTTACCAAATGGACGGTGCCACCTTTGATTGGACTTTGACTTTTTGGCAAAAATTACGGGAATAGTAGTTACTGAACATTTTGACTATATTTATGCAATGCTAGTGACTTAAACCGAAAAATAAACCAATTATTGTATAACAACATAATGGAAAGTCATGATTTCTTTGACAGTCTGCGTGTGGGCCAGGAAATAAATGTAGATGAATGGAATGAGAATGTGCTGATGCAAAAACACATTATAAATTCTTTAACGTAACAGCCCTCGGCATTTGCCGAGGGCTTCTTTATTTTTACTATTTTATCGAAGAAGTTGCAAAACTTCTTGTGGTTGTTGGTTGGCTTGCTTTGCCGCTATCCCTTTCAATCATAGAATAGACTATATCTTCACCCTTTGGTTTCAAAGGGGCTGGGCACCTCGAATGATTTTGTTATCACCCTACGAATCTCATTGCAATGGCTAAAGCTTAGCTTTAGGCAGTACATTCTAGTTGTAGGACCTTCAACAGACTTTCGTCACCGTTTCCGGATATGTTGCAGTGCAAAACACTTTAGGAAGTTCCAGCAATTCACTCAGTTATGCTCCAATCCATTACCAAATTAGATGTCCTTCCATATCAACTAAGTAGCTTCAAAACACCTTTATTCCCTAACAAGTTAATTCATCATCATAGATCTGGTTTTCGTTATAGATGACAATAAATCATTCAGATTACGAACATTTCTAACCCTTTTGTTATTAAAATCTAAAGTTAATTCATAATAGGCCATTTTCCCTTCACTTTCTAAATTATTGATGAACCTAAGAACTTCTTGAAATGAATTACACTCCTCACTTTTTATTCGTTGGTATTGTGCACCATTCCAATTCAAAAGTTCAATTTCAAACCAATGATCTTTACTATCTTTCAATTCCTCAAGAGTTATTAACATTAACTCACCTCCTGGAAAGTTTAATCCTTTAATCCCTATACTATGTATTATAAAGATTGACCTCTTTTTCATCCATCATCATTTTAGTCGCTATAACAAGCTATGCTTTAATCTAAATCAGCTCTACCAGTAGGTATTAATAAATTCATAGATTGCCTTTCGTTTCTGCTGTCTTTATTGTACTTCCTCCACTTTACTATTTTAAGATTTTTAGAAATGCAAAAAGACTCCAGCTTCCAAATAGCCAGAGTCTATTGTATAAACAACAATTAGCGAAGCAATTGTAAAACGCCCTGTGGCTGCTGGTTTGCTTGAGCCAACATTGCTTGTGCCGCCTGAGTTAGGATGTTGTTCTTTGTGAACTCCATCATCTCTTTCGCCATCGTGCGAACATTTACTTTCATAAATGACTAGACTATATCTTCACCCTCTAGCATCTAGTAGGGGTCGGGCACTTCGGTTGCTGACAGATTTTGCGGCGCTGTCAGATCCCTACGGATTTCATCACCATATCTTCTTGGGGGTTAGGTGGTCTATCCTAGTCGTTGGACCTTCGCCAGGCTTTCGCCACAGGCGCTTGGCTGCTGATTGCCCAAATCTTTCTTCTTTTCGACCCTTCACGTTTGCTGTTTCCAGCTGCGTTGTGGGGAAGAAAGTTCTATAGGGTTTTCCAGCAATTCACCCGATCATAATCACTAACCGTTACCAGTTAGGACGACTGTGACTGTCGCTGCTAAGCGGCAGCTAAGTCATAATCAACGTCACGAATACGTGATTCTGCAGCAGTTAGGTTTTCTGCAGATGCGCCTAGGTTGTTAATTGTATGTTCTAGGCGGTTTTGTACTGCACCAAGTTTAGATCGTTCTGCTGAGACCGTATCAATCGCTGTTTGAAACTTAGTGATTGCAGCATCTGCTGTTTCTTGAGTTGAAATATCGATGCTTCCATAAGCATCACCATCTGCTAATTTTAATTCAACTGCACCGTCTTTAAATTTAAATGTTGCAGGCTCTGCTGCCACAGGATTTCCATCGGTGTCTTCTCCTCCGGGAGTCCCTGGCTTATCAACTTCCACATCAGAAATCGAATAATATTTACCCTCTACCTCAACAGCAACTACGGATTCACCATTTTTAAGTACTTTTCCAGTAAACTCCTCGCCACCTATAACTAGTTCAGGCTTTTCGCCATCGCCAGCAGCCTCAATAGTATCTTCTGTTAGTTTACCTTCAACACCTAAAGCATTAGCCCCCATTGCAGCAACATCAATTTTTAAGTTTTGACCTTCGTTTGCACCAATATGAAAAGTTGCTTTAAAATTACCATCTAATAATTTTTGCGTATTAAATTCTGTATTGTCAGCAATCCGAGTCAACTCTTCAGCCAATTGATTTGCTTCTTTTTGAAGCTCAGCACGGTCTGTATCTGTATTCGTGTCGTTTGAAGACTGTACTGCTAATTCACGCATTCTTTGTAAGATAGAATGTGTTTCATTCAAAGCACCTTCAGCAGTTTGAATCAGAGAAATACCGTCTTGAGCGTTTTTAGACGCCATTTCCAACCCGCGAATCTGCCCACGCATTTTTTCAGAGATTGCCAAACCTGCTGCATCGTCGCCAGCTTTGTTGATCTTAAGACCTGAAGAAAGCTTCTCCAAAGAATTTTGTACTGCACCATTGTTTGCACTTAATTGACGATGTGTGTTAAGTGCCGCAATGTTGTGATTGATAATCATAATCAATCTACCTCCTTGTTTAATTGTTTTACTAGCAAGACCTATCCTTGTGACTTGCTAGAGTTTATAATATCCCCTAGATTAGGAGCTACTACCGTCATAAACCTCTCCACGAACAACTTTAAATTCCTGTGGAGCTGTGATTCGCAGTCTGAGAGCATTTTTAATGTTCCCCTCTGCTTTCATCACTTCAATCTCAATTTCCCTGCCGTGTTCATCTATGATAAACACTTTTTCACCGGCTTTTCTTCCTAACGTTAATGCCATGGCACAATCATCCTCCCTGATGATACATTACTTATATCGGCATAATAGAAAAATGTTTAAATGTATATGATGAGATTTTTTTGTTTATTTAATTGAAATGTTCCTGATTATGACATAAACAAATTGAAACAAAAAGGATTCGTGACTGATATAGCGAATATTATATATGGGATTTTTAATTGTGCAGATTTAATTAGGTCATCCGGTGATGGAGAAGTACTAACTAAAACGAAAGTGTGATACATGTGAAAATCGGAATTATTGGAGGCGGATTTGGGCTAAGGGTACAAGCCCAAATTATCGAAACACACCCAGCTATAGAGGTAACTGCTGTCAGCACTATTACACGTCATCAGCTTCCAAAGGAATTAAACAACTGGAATAACCCTCCGAAACATTACAAAGATTGGAAGGAAATGCTGGCTCGGGAAGAGCTGGATATTTGTTTCGTCAGCTCCCTACCAATCCACCATTATGAGATGGTGCGCTATGCATTGTTAAAAAGGATACATGTTGTATGCGAGAAGCCCTTTACCATGAATAGCCGGGAATCTCAGGCATTAGTGGAGCTCTCCAAAGAATGTCAGACCGAGGTATTCGTTGATTTTGAATGGAGATACTTGCCTGTTCGTCAAAAGATAAAAAAGCTGATCCAGGAAAACAAAATTGGCGAGCCCCTTCATTATGAATATCATATAACCAGTCCGCAATATGTAAGACTCTCTTCCAACATAATTGGCTGGATGGGGCGCAAGGAAAATTTCGGCGGGATGCTAGGAGCTCTTGGGTCTCACATGATTGATTGCATCAGATGGCTGTCAGGCGATGAAATGACGGAAATGAACGGATTTGTCCATACCCATGTCCCACAAGGTGCAGGAGAGACAAGGAACGCAGATGATGCATTTTTCATCCATGGAAAAACAACTCGTCATGCCACTTTCTCTATTCAATTATTATCCGGCATAACACATGGGTTTGGCACTTCTTTACGAATATATGGCAGTGCCGGAACAATCACGCTAACTGGTGATAAACAATTATGCTATGGAAAAGCCAATGAACAATTGATTGTAGTCGACGCACCAGCAGCTAATGAAATACCATCGCATTTATCAACAGAGGCCAGTGCTTATTATCCCGCGTTTTTTCCGTTCATTGACAAGGTTTATGAATACATTGCTTATCACAATTTGGATCCAGACCTGCCATTAATTGAGGATGGACATGAAAATCAACGGTTGTTAGACAAGGTATTGGCAATGTAAAAACTTCAAAATTCGCCGCTGAAATCCATAGCTATTCTTTTAAATACATTGATAAGACCGTACGACAAATGGAAAGGGTTCTGTTTAGTTTGTATAAAAAAGATTTATCGTTTTAGGTTCTGGTTCTGGAACACATTAGCGAGACAACTACATTTAACCATTTTCCGCTCTTTTGAAGACGTTCTTCGGACAAACATACAAGCATGCCTGTCTTTTTTTCATAAGCTAAGTTGGGGTGAAAAAAATGACAAAAATAATCTTATTTGCCGATACAGGTATAGACGATACCATTGCATTGACTTACGCGCTGAAGAATCCTGAGATAGATCTGATTGGTGTTGTAAGTGGCTACGGTAACGTCGATCGGGAAAAAACGTTTAGGAATGTCGAGTACTTATTGGAACTGGCAGGCCGTACAGATATTCCTGTTATTGCTGGTGCCACTCGTCCCCTGAGTGGTGAAGAACCTGTCTTTTTTCCTGAAGTTCATGGAATAGAAGGACTGGGGCCGATCGATCCGCCAATTCCAGAGGAACGCTATGCAAATCGGACGAATTTCAGTAAATTGTTCCAGTTGATCAAGGAAAACCGGAATGAGGTAATAATCGTTAATGTCGGACGATGTACCTCTCTGGCCATCGCCCATTATTTAAGTCCCGAAGTGATGGAAGATGTAAAAGCAACCTATGTAATGGGTGGGGCATTCCTCGAACCTGGCAATGCGTCTGAAGTAGCAGAAGCAAACTTTTTCGGTGATCCAATTGCCGCTGATTACGTTTGTCAAAATCTAGTTAACCTAACGATCGTTCCTTTAAACGTGACAAAGAATGCTATATTGACCCCAGGGATTGTCAATCTCATCGATACTCGTGCAGATTCACCTTTAGAAAAGATAATCAAACCGATCTTAGATTTCTATTATGAATATTATCAACAACGAGATCCAAGTATAACCGGAACACCACAACACGATTTGGCCGCTTTGATGGCAGCTCTCGACATCAATGGTTTGTATGGGTACAAAAAGCGAGAGGTTAGAGTGAGGCACAAAGGTGACATTGCGTACGGGGAAAGTATCGCTGACTTCCGGCCAGAGTCGAGTAATTGTTTTGGACCAAATTGTGCACGTATTGCCCTGGAAATTGATCAAGATATCTTTGTCTCGAACGTTCTTGAAATCTTAACAAATAATAGGTGAACTGGCTTCTGTGAGTGAACTTAAAGAATTAAATGCTGGGGTGAGCGCCTTGCTCACTCCTTATTAAACCCGGACATCTAATTGTTTATATTGGCGATGTAATAATACCCACGGCCGAAATCGATCAAATCGTTTAAGGCTAAATGGATTTTGTTTTAAGATCTTTGTTTGATTATTAATACCTTCAATTGTTTAGATCAAATCCAAAACTGTTCATGATTTCTTTCTGCCCGTTCTGCAGCGTCCATTTGATTTTTTCAAACTCTGTCACACCAGATGCCCTTACAAGGTCATAAAATTCGTGAAAATGTTCTTTCGATACACTCATATTATCTAGGCCATTAACCTTTACAACTGAACTGATAAAGAAATGGTAGAATTCCGACATGAAGTCAAAAAAGACCGGTACAAGCTAGTCCACCTGTACCAATCTTAAGAGCACCTGTTTCTTCCGTTAATTGGAGACTTTACTATTATATGTATCTAGTGTGACATTGTCATATTCGCTATAACCGGATAATGATCGCTTGGGAATTGACCATTTTTACGATAATTTAAGATTTCAATTGAGTGTCCGGAAATACCACCTTTGGCAAGAATCCAATCAATTCGGTTTTCCGGACCACCGCCATTCGGATCTTCAAAACCATTGGCAGTTCCAAGGTCAGCATTTATTTTAACCTCGGCAGCTTCCCACAAATCATCAAATGCTCCCTCACTTGTTAAGGTTTGGTGTGGAACACTTTCAGGACCCGCATTGAAATCCCCCGTTAATACTATTGGAAGTCCCGAATCAAACTCATTTACTTTTTCTAAAATTAATTCCGCACTCTTTTCTCTAGCATTTGCAGATTCATGGTCAAAATGAGTGTTCACCACATAGAATTTTTGCTTACTTTTTTTATCGACGAATTTTGCCCATGTAACCATACGTGTTATTGAATTTCCCCATGTTTTGGAACCTACCACATTTGGTGTATCTGATAACCAAAAGTGATCATATTCTAAAGGGGTATAACGTTTTTCGTTATAAAAAATTGCCGAGTATTCACCCTTGCTTCCGCCTTCACGCCCTAAACCAATCCATTCATATTTTGGTAAACTACCTTCCAAATCTTTCAACTGTTGATATAGAACTTCCTGCGTCCCAAAAATGCCCGGTTTTTCTTTACGTATGAGCTTTTTTATGGCAGGAAGTCTTTCAGCCCAAGTATGTGGGGAAGGGTCGCTGTCATTTAAATATCGCAAATTATATGTCATCACCTTTAAACCGACATCTAAATCTGCCCCAGATGTTTTCCCTGAAGCTGAAACAGTTGATGCCTTTGCAGAAAAACTTCCTATCACCATTGTTACAATTACAAGAATTAAAACAGGTTTATACACTTTGCGCAAGATAATTCCCTCCTTGTATGTATTACAAATAAGTATAGCAGAACTCTGTTAACAAGTTATTAAGGGTATGTTTAATTTTCGTAAAGCAGCATAAGCAAAGATATTTAATCGGGTTATGCCATCAAATTCAGTCAAAATCAATCAAAAAAGCAAACGTTTTCTTGAGGATGTATGTAGTCCTAGTTTTGCAGCACATTTTCCAAATAGGTAAGTCTGAAGCATTGTCGCTATGATATTGCCTGGTGTTTTTCATTTTATTTTTGTCATATTATTGGCGGTTAAAGCAGTATTAATCTGGTTTTTATGGTTAATCGTGGTATAGCACTTACATTAGATTCTAAAGAAATATATGATGAATTTTAAAAAGATGAACTTCTTCAATATTTAAAAATAATGATGTATAACCCTTGTCATAAGTGCATTTTACAAGGATAAGTAAAAAAATTTAGGATGCACCAAAAATGGATGATTCTACACTACAACTTTTTGACAAAGTGAAACGGCCATAATCCCAATCATAACAAGGGGTACAGCCGTTCTTTTACTCACTTTACTGCAGAAGTCAAGATAATAACATCAAATTCAGTCATAAACAACCAAAAAGCAAACGTTTTCTTTTGGGTATATGTAGTCGGTTCTCCTAAAAGTTTTGTTTCCAATCTGAAGTGAAAGATGAATTTCTGTTTTTGATTTATATAGCACCACTTTTTACACATTTTGTCATAGTTTAGTAAGGAGATAAAAAGGCTTTTCATCATTTTGTTCATTTTGTATCTTTTTAAACTATTGTTCTAAATCAATATCTTTATCGTTTAACATTTGTAATACCTTAACGATTCGATCTTGCTGAATGTGATTGTCAATATCTTTTACTAGACCAAACCCCGGAATTACACCGCTTATAAGAGTTATAGCATAATCAATACCTTCTTACCATCTGTGTTGGTCAAACTTTTTAGGAGAAATAAAAAATTTTAGGAGCGGCCAAAGGGTGATTTACACTACAACTTTTTGACAAACAAAAACAGCCAAAGAACCAGTAATCATAGGGGTTCAAGGCTGTTTTTACTTCATTTTAACTGCAAAAGTCAGGTTTTAAAATAGAAAAATTACAAAGCAAGATGAACCATCAAAAAATCAATGAAAAACAAGCTTCTGCCGTTAGAATGTCGGCGAATTAGTAAAAATCGAAGAATAAAGCGACTCCCGGAATCATCAGGGGAATCTCTTTACATCAAGGTTTAAAGGCAAAGCTTCCAAGCAGACTCGAACTGCTGACCCCTTCCTTACCATGGAAGTGCTCTACCTGCTGAGCTATGGAAGCATAAAAATGGCTCCACAGGTAGGATTCGAACCTACGACCGATCGGTTAACAGCCGATAGCTCTACCACTGAGCTACTGTGGAACAATCAGAAATATTTATTTTAGTTTAACAACTAACAGAATATTATACAAAAAATTTGCCTGGCGGCGTCCTACTCTTGCAGGGGCAATGCCCCAACTACCATCGGCGCTGGAGAGCTTAACTGCTGTGTTCGGCATGGGAACAGGTGTGACCTCTCCGCTATTGCTACCAGACATATTATTTGTGGTATAACTTTTTTTATACCTTAAAAACTAAATAAGAGATCCACAAACAACGAAATCAGATTAGATGGGTTATAGTTAAGTCCTCGATCGATTAGTATCCGTCAGCTCCACGTGTCACCACGCTTCCACCTCGGACCTATCTACCTCATCGTCTCTGAGGGATCTTACCTTCCAGAGGTCAGATGTCAGAAACCGGAGGTCGGATTCATTCATCCTGAACCTTCCCAGCCAAAGCTTTTTCTCTGACTTCTGGCTTCTGAACTCTGACCTCTGGAAGTGGGAAGTCTCATCTTGAGGGTGGCTTCATGCTTAGATGCTTTCAGCACTTATCCTTGCCACACGTAGCTACCCAGCTATGCTCCTGGCGGAACAACTGGTACACCAGCGGTGTGTCCATCCCGGTCCTCTCGTACTAAGGACAGCTCCTCTCAAACTTCCAGCGCCCACGACGGATAGGGACCGAACTGTCTCACGACGTTCTGAACCCAGCTCGCGTACCGCTTTAATGGGCGAACAGCCCAACCCTTGGGACCGACTACAGCCCCAGGATGCGATGAGCCGACATCGAGGTGCCAAACCTCCCCGTCGATGTGAACTCTTGGGGGAGATAAGCCTGTTATCCCCGGGGTAGCTTTTATCCGTTGAGCGATGGCCCTTCCATGCGGAACCACCGGATCACTAAGCCCGACTTTCGTCCCTGCTCGACTTGTAGGTCTCGCAGTCAAGCTCCCTTCTGCCTTTACACGCTACGAATGATTTCCAACCATTCTGAGGGAACCTTTGGGCGCCTCCGTTACCTTTTAGGAGGCGACCGCCCCAGTCAAACTGCCCGCCTGACACTGTCTCCGAACCGGATGACGGTCCTGGGTTAGAATGTCCGTACAGCCAGGGTGGTATCCCACGGGTGCCTCCACCGAAGCTGGCGCTCCGGGTTCTAAGGCTCCCACCTATCCTGTACAAGCTGTACCAACATGCAATATCAGGCTACAGTAAAGCTCCACGGGGTCTTTCCGTCCTGTCGCGGGTAATGCGCATCTTCACGCATCGTATAATTTCACCGGGTCTCTCGTTGAGACAGTGCCCAAGTCGTTGCACCTTTCGTGCGGGTCGGAACTTACCCGACAAGGAATTTCGCTACCTTAGGACCGTTATAGTTACGGCCGCCGTTTACTGGGGCTTCGGTTCTGCGCTTCGCACCCGAAGGTACTAACGCTTCCCCTTAACCTTCCAGCACCGGGCAGGTGTCAGCCCCTATACTTCGCCTTTCGGCTTCGCAGAGACCTGTGTTTTTGCTAAACAGTCGCTTGGGCCTATTCACTGCGGCTCCATGTAAATGAAGCACCCCTTCTCCCGAAGTTACGGGGTCATTTTGCCGAGTTCCTTAACGAGAGTTCTCCCGATCACCTTAGGATTCTCTCCTCGCCTACCTGTGTCGGTTTGCGGTACGGGCACCTGTGACCTCGCTAGAGGGTTTTCTTGGCAGTGTGAAATCAGGAACTTCGCTACTCATGTTCACTCCCCATCACAGCTTGAGATTGCTGAACGGATTTGCCTATCCAGCTCTCTTACTGCTTGGGCGCACACATCCATCGGTGCGCTTTCCTTATCCTACTGCGTCTCCCCATCGCTACATAACGGTCATGAGGTGGTACAGGAATATCTGCCTGTTGTCCATCGCCTACGCCTTTCGGCCTCGGCTTAGGTCCCGACTAACCCTGAGCGGACGAGCCTTCCTCAGGAAACCTTAGGCATTCGGTGAAAGAGATTCTCACTCTTTTTTCGCTACTCATACCGGCATTCTCACTTCCAAGCGCTCCACCAGTCCTCACGGTCTGACTTCGCAGCACTTGGAACGCTCTCCTACCATCACAGAAGTCAGATATCAGAAACCAGATGTCAGATTTACTTTAAACCCATTTTTGGATCATTGAATAAAGTTGCTTTCCTAAATCATCATACTGGTTAAACAATTCCTCGAAAGTCTCATTGTTGATATATTGAAGATCCTTAGATAATTCTAATAAAACCTTTACCTCATCTTTAGACCCCTGTGCTATCAACAAAAACCTTTTAAAATCAGCAATCGTACTTTTCTTACCATACCCTTCAGCAATATTTACGGGTATGGAAGTAGCTGCTCTTCTTAATTGACTTCCAAGTTCATACTTTTCGAAGTCTGGAAATTCTAGGGTGATTTGATGAACTTGTAACGCAAGCCGATAAGAGATTTTATAAACTCTTAATTCTTGGTAACTTTTTATCATCTTCTATTCACTCTCTTTTTCCGACTTCCGGCCTCTGATATCTGACCTCTGGATCCGCAGCTTCGGTGATACGTTTAGCCCCGGTATATTTTCGGCGCAGTGTCACTCGACCAGTGAGCTATTACGCACTCTTTAAATGATGGCTGCTTCTAAGCCAACATCCTGGTTGTCTGGGCAACGCCACATCCTTTTCCACTTAACGTATACTTGGGGACCTTAGCTGGCGGTCTGGGCTGTTTCCCTTTCGACTATGAACCTTATCACCCATAGTCTGACTCCCAAGGGGAAGTAGCTGGCATTCGGAGTTTGACTGAATTCGGTAACCCGGTGAGGGCCCCTAGTCCAATCAGTGCTCTACCTCCAGTACTCGCTATCCTTGAGGCTAGCCCTAAAGCTATTTCGGAGAGAACCAGCTATCTCCGTGTTCGATTGGCATTTCACCCCTACCCACACCTCATCCCCGCATTTTTCAACATACGTGGGTTCGGGCCTCCAGTCAGTGTTACCTGACCTTCACCCTGGACATGGGTAGATCACACGGTTTCGGGTCTACGACCGCATACTCATTCGCCCTGTTCAGACTCGCTTTCGCTGCGGCTCCGTGTCTTCCACTTAACCTTGCATACGATCGTAACTCGCCGGTCCATTCTACAAAAGGTACGCCGTCACACATCAATGTGCTCCGACTACTTGTAAGCGCACGGTTTCAGGTTCTCTTTCACTCCCCTCCCGGGGTGCTTTTCACCTTTCCCTCACGGTACTGGTTCACTATCGGTCACTAGGGAGTATTTAGCCTTGGGAGATGGTCCTCCCGGATTCCGACGGAATTCCACGTGTTCCGCCGTACTCAGGATCCACTCCGGAGGAAATGCCTTTTCAACTACAGGGCTCTTACCTGCTTTGGCTGATCGTTCCAGATCGATTCGTCTAACACATTTCTTGATAACTCCTGGTGGAGTGTCCTACAACCCCAAAAGGCAAGCCTTTTGGTTTGGGCTGTTTCCGTTTCGCTCGCCGCTACTCAGGAAATCGCGTTTGCTTTCTCTTCCTCCGGGTACTGAGATGTTTCAGTTCCCCGGGTCTGCCTCCTGTATCCTATGTATTCAGATACAGGTACTGCTCCATTACGAGCAGTGGGTTCCCCCATTCGGAAATCCCCGGATCGCAGTCTACTTACGACTCCCCGAGGCATATCGGTGTTAGTCCCGTCCTTCTTCGGCTCCTAGTGCCAAGGCATCCACCGTGCGCCCTTCTTCACTTAACTATTTTCTAAGCTCTAAAAACGCTATTACGTTTGATGTCGTTGTTTGTCTTTCTCTTATTTAGTTTTCAAGGTACAAAAATGGAGCCTAGCGGGATCGAACCGCTGACCTCCTGCGTGCAAAGCAGGCGCTCTCCCAGCTGAGCTAAGGCCCCGTGACTCTCTTATAGATGGTGGGCCTGAGTGGACTCGAACCACCGACCTCACGCTTATCAGGCGTGCGCTCTAACCAGCTGAGCTACAGGCCCATCCATATGTTATATAGAAAGAGAAATTACTCTCTCAAAACTGAACTAAACAACCCAGTATGGCTTATGAAAGATGACTCTTTCACGTTCCGTAGTTATCCTTAGAAAGGAGGTGATCCAGCCGCACCTTCCGATACGGCTACCTTGTTACGACTTCACCCCAATCATTGGCCCCACCTTCGGCGGCTGGCTCCAAATGGTTACCTCACCGACTTCGGGTGTTGCCAACTCTCGTGGTGTGACGGGCGGTGTGTACAAGGCCCGGGAACGTATTCACCGCGGCATGCTGATCCGCGATTACTAGCGATTCCGGCTTCATGCAGGCGAGTTGCAGCCTGCAATCCGAACTGGGAATGGTTTTATGGGATTTGCTTCACCTTGCGGCTTCGCTGCCCTTTGTTCCATCCATTGTAGCACGTGTGTAGCCCAGGTCATAAGGGGCATGATGATTTGACGTCATCCCCACCTTCCTCCGGTTTGTCACCGGCAGTCACCTTAGAGTGCCCAACTGAATGCTGGCAACTAAGATCAAGGGTTGCGCTCGTTGCGGGACTTAACCCAACATCTCACGACACGAGCTGACGACAACCATGCACCACCTGTCTCTCTGTCCCCGAAGGGAACACGCTATCTCTAGCGCTAGCAGAGGATGTCAAGACCTGGTAAGGTTCTTCGCGTTGCTTCGAATTAAACCACATGCTCCACCGCTTGTGCGGGCCCCCGTCAATTCTTTTGAGTTTCAGCCTTGCGGCCGTACTCCCCAGGCGGAGTGCTTAATGCGTTAACTTCAGCACTAAGGGGCGGAAACCCCCTAACACCTAGCACTCATCGTTTACGGCGTGGACTACCAGGGTATCTAATCCTGTTCGCTCCCCACGCTTTCGCACCTCAGCGTCAGTTACAGACCAGAGAGTCGCCTTCGCCACTGGTGTTCCTCCACATCTCTACGCATTTCACCGCTACACGTGGAATTCCACTCTCCTCTTCTGCACTCAAGTCCTCCAGTTTCCAATGACCGCTCGCGGTTGAGCCGCGAGATTTCACATCAGACTTAAAAGACCGCCTGCGCGCGCTTTACGCCCAATAATTCCGGACAACGCTTGCCCCCTACGTATTACCGCGGCTGCTGGCACGTAGTTAGCCGGGGCTTTCTGGTGAGGTACCGTCACGGTACCGCCCTCTTCGAACGGTACTTGTTCTTCCCTCACAACAGAGTTTTACGATCCGAAAACCTTCATCACTCACGCGGCGTTGCTCCGTCAGACTTTCGTCCATTGCGGAAGATTCCCTACTGCTGCCTCCCGTAGGAGTCTGGGCCGTGTCTCAGTCCCAGTGTGGCCGATCACCCTCTCAGGTCGGCTACGCATCGTTGCCTTGGTAGGCCGTTACCCTACCAACTAGCTAATGCGCCGCGGGCCCATCTGTAAGCGATAGCCGAAGCCATCTTTCAACTTCTCCCCACGCGAGAAAAAGTATTATCCGGTATTAGCCCCGGTTTCCCGGAGTTATCCCGATCTTACAGGCAGGTTGCCCACGTGTTACTCACCCGTCCGCCGCTCGTTCCACTAGCGTCCTCCCGAAGGATTCAGCTTGCTTCCCGCGCTCGACTTGCATGTATTAGGCACGCCGCCAGCGTTCGTCCTGAGCCAAGATCAAACTCTCCAAAAAAGTTTGCAATAAGATTAACACCAATTAATCTTATGAAATGTCTTAGCTTCAAAAATTGATTTCAGGGCTCTAGTCCTCCATCCAAATCAAATGATCCGACTTCTGACCTAACCTCTGACATCCGTTACATACTGGTTGTTTTGTTCAGTTTTCAAAGAGCAATTTTTCTTATGTCGTTTTTAGCGACAAGATATAGTCTATCAGGGTTATTCAAAAAAGTCAATAGGTTTTTTAAAAATAATTTTTATAAAGACTAAAGACTCCATAATGAACGACCTGACAACAAGAAATAATATAGCATATATTTTACTTTATTTCAACAAATTACGAGAAAAATTTATAAGATCTTTCTTAATCACCCCACAAAGGTGTCAAGTCTTTTTTTTAATCGACTACGGATTATAAAATAAAACGGACAATAGCATACTTCACTATTGCCTCAACCAATCTTGTTTATCAAGTTTTAAAGAAACCAAGATTCCCACTTCAATATTCAAGGCCTGTCTCTGAAATCCCATTGGTTTAACTAACATCTGCATGAGGCAGGTAAAACTGCCTCCTCACCCTCCAAAGAAAATGAGTTAGTACCACTTAGCTGAATTAACCATCCTATACGTTCTCAAGAAACTGTGAACAATGTGTTATATATTTCAGACATGCGGCACTAGCTGTCGATACAGTTATTCCTAATTCATTAAAGAAGAAAAATTTCACGTATTTCCTTTAAGAGGATGTTCAAAAAAGCCAACCAAATGATAAGCAGCGACCCCGGACGATTACTTGTTTCTCCGCTCCTTCGCGAATATTAGCTCTTTTCCTGCGTACGATGTGAACTCGGGGAAGCTTTCCTTTTCCTTTGTGCTCACGTATCCAGGAGACCCCCCACATAAATCTTCAGTAGTCAACAGCAGACCGCTGCTTGGCGAATATTCCCACTTACCCAGTGTACGATACATACTCGGGGGAGTTTCCCTTTGTACTCTAACTAAGCTGTCTTAACCTTCTTAGAACGTACAAGAGGTGTTAATGTCGAGGTTAACTATTAGCGTGGTGTCCTTAGTCGGCCTGCTAATTTTGCGGCTTTTGAACGTCACTTTATTCATTCTTTGTTCGCTTCGGCATGTACTTTAGGCATTCCTGTTCACTTGCTACACGCCGGAACAATTGAAAAAGGATTCGGTACCGTTCCCGCATTGCCCGCTTCACTAAATGATCAATCCGATGATCCTCCAAATCCATTAATAACTCTTCCAATTCCCGTTTCAGTAAATATTCCACTTCTTTTTGTTCTATATCATTAATTAATAATCCTAACATTGCTTCCACCTCAAACCTTCATCTGCTAATCTGTTAACTAACTCGTTTTAGTATTGCCTATTTGTATTTCATCGCTTTTAAGTAAACGTACAGTACCACATTCATTCGTAAACAATATCGAATTTTGTCGGTTGTTCTGCTTTTATTTTATGTACATGATTGGTCTCTCCCTAATCGACTACACCTTCTTTTTCACTGCCTTTTATGCTCTAGCATGTCCCGTTAGCTGTGTTTTATCCATCCAATAGCTTGTTCTATATTGGTCCATCCCATTCATAAACTTAGAATAAAGAAATTTTAGGAGGATGGAGATGGAGCACTTTTACACATTACGATTAAATAAAGGTAAACGTTGGATGGTCGTTATCTTACTTGCCTTGTTTACCGCATTAATTTTGTGGTTTGAACGCGACGGTGCATTTTCTGTTTTTTCCGCTGAAGAAGAGCCTACAGCTTTAACGAAAGGTAATAAGGACGAGGCTAATATTGCATTAACCTTTAATATTAGCTGGGGGGAAGAAAAGGTATTTGATATTTTGAAGCGCCTGAAACAAGAAAATGTACAAGCAACCTTCTTTGTAAGTGGTGAATGGGCGGAGCGGCATCCGGAAATAGTCGAAAAAATTACCGATGGTGAACATGAACTTGGCATGCTTGGATACCGTTATAAGAGCTATTTGGAGCAGGAAACGGACCAAGTAAAAAAGGACTTGCTGCATGCGAAAGAGGTGTTTGGCAAGCTCGGTTACAAAGATATCAACCTTGTCCGGCCACCAAGCGGACAGTTCAACGAAGAAATCATCACATTAGCAGAGAACCTCGGCCTTCACGTGATTCATTGGAATGTAAACCCAAATGACTGGAAAAACCCTGGAACAGACGCCATTACAGATTTCGTGATGAAAGAAACATCAAACGGCGACATTATTTTAATGCACGCATCCGATTCCATTAAGCAAACAAACGAAGCTTTAAAGACTATTCTACCCGGGTTGAAAAATAAGGGCTTCCAATTCGTTACCATTTCCGAGCTCATTAATCAAGCCCATGCAAAGTCTGAACTGGTCGAATGATTCATTCGCCTGGAATAAAAAACGAAGGCCTGCCATTTCCCGCATCGGCCTTCGTTTTTTATGTCCTTGCAATCACATCCAATAGTTATGCTTTTTAGTACCCTTATTTTTGCTTACTGCGGAGGAACCTTTTTTGCGTTGTGCAGGTTTTGCTGCTTGTCCTGGATCTGGCTTATTAATCCGATGCAGAATAAGCAACTGGTACGTGTTACAAACTAATAATGGCACAATCATTAACCACGCATACTCCGTTCCACTTGTCCTGAGACCTGGTACCCATTCGACTGTTGTCATGACTACCATGAGAAACAATGCCGGAATAAATGCCCGCTGGTTCGTTTCTCTCGCCTTTATTTTTGCAATAATCCAGCCATATATAAGTATTCCTGCGGCTATCAACATAGATACAAGAAGTGACCCCTCGCCATCTGATGCACTATATGGAAAATAGACCAAATCAAAAATAACAAATGCAATTAACAACACCTGGACTGTTGGCCAAAATGACCGGAATATCCCCAATCCAAACCGGTTAATAAACAAATAGGCAAAAAAGCCGGTTTGACTGACAAGACTAAACACAAAGCCAAGGCCGATAAAAAAGACTAGCACACCTAACAAATCATAGAAATCAAACGGGTTTAACCATTTTGTATAGGAAGCTGTTTTTACAAAAAAGCTCGTAACAAGTCCTGCAGCACCACCAAGTGCCAATGTTGTAAAAAACAGTCTTACCCATTTACGACTATTCAATCCAAAATCCTCCTGCCATTCGTGCTATGTATTTCAAGCATATTTTTCATGAAATTAACATTCAATGGTATTTTATCACGAACCAATGCTTTTTTCCTTCATAAGGTGCATATTTCTCTCTTTTCTTCCTCATATTAAATATATGTAAGGGAAGGAGGATTAAAAAAATGCTTCGGGCAATTTTTATTTCCTTTACTGGGCTAACATTCATGATGATGTCCGCATGTGGTAATCAAAACGCAACAGCTGACCAAGCCGATTATGATACAACGAAAAAGATGGTTGTTGATATATTACAGACCGAAGATGGAAAAAAGGCACTTACTGAAATAATGGCCGACGAAAAGATGAAGCAGCAGCTGATCATGCAGGATGATGCTGTGAAAAAGGCAGTAAATCAAGCACTTGTCTCTGAACAGGGAAAAGAGGTTTGGACGAAATTATTTCAGGATCCGGAATTTGTTCAAAGCTTTACAAAATCCATCGGCGAAGAACAAAAAAAGCTTGTTAAGGATTTAATGAACGATCCAGGTTTTCAAAAGCAACTTCTGGAACTTCTAAATAATCCGGAAGTATCTAAGCAAATGCTGGAAGTAATGAAAAGCCAGCAATTTCGTTCCCATTTAGAAGACACCATCAATGAAACCTTACAAACACCAACATTCCAAGCAAAAATGGCAGAAACCCTATTAAAAGCTGCTGAGGAGCAAGGGAAACAGAAACAAGGAGATAAATCAAAGGATAAAGGTGGTTCCGGGGGCGGAGAATCCTAAAGTAACAAAGAGTAAGCTAAATGAGTTTTACCATTTTAACGTAAAAGAGGTGACAGCAGCCACCTCTTATTTTAACCTTCTATTTTTGCAATAACTTTCGCAGCGATCTTATGATATTCTTTTCCAATTGGATGATCTTCCTGATATACAGATGGGGCGAAAACATCCTCTTCCTCATACGGTTGTTGCAGTGGCAGCTGACCAAGTACTTGTGTTTTCAGTACTTCTGCCAATTTTTTACCGCCGCCCCGGCCAAAGACATACTCTTTCTCACCTGTTTTCTCACTTTCAAAATAAGCCATATTTTCCACTACACCTAAAATTTCATGGTTTGTTTTCACGGCCATTTGTCCAGCCCGAGCCGCTACAAACGCAGCTGTTGGATGTGGAGTCGTAACAATGACTTCTTTACAGGTTGGGAGCAATTCATGAACATCCATTGCAATATCACCAGTACCTGGTGGCAGGTCAAGCAGTAAATAGTCAAGCTCGCCCCATTCCACTTCCTTGAAAAAGCTGTTTAACATTTTGCCGAGCATTGGGCCACGCCAAATGATTGGGGAGTTATCCTCAACAAAAAAGCCCATCGAAATGACTTTAACCCCCATCCGTTCAACAGGATAAATTTTTTCATTGCGTACAACCGGACGTGTTTCCACACCCATCATATCTGGTATACTGAACCCATAAATATCGGCGTCGATTATGCCAACCTTTTTCCCAAGGCGCATTAAAGCAATAGCAAGGTTAACCGTAACAGTTGACTTTCCTACGCCACCTTTACCACTGGAAACAGCGATAAATTTCGTATTCGTATTTCCGCCCATAAGTGATGCTTCTTGTTCTTTTTCCACGGCTGGCTGATACTTTTGAATAACTTCATCAGGTAATTTTTCAAAGCGCAATCCAACTGTTGTCGCGCCGTTTTTCTTTAAAATACCAACAATTTGCTGCTGTAGTTGCATTTGTTCAGCAGTATTTGTTTTGCCGATCGCAACTTTAACACTGACATGTTTTTTATCTTCCTTTATCGTAACCTCTTTTACACCAGCTGTTTCTTCCAGTGTTTTATGTAAAAAAGGATCCTTAACTGGGTTAAGTAATTGAATAACTTCATCCTTTGAAAGCACGTAAATCACCATCCCTTTTCTAGCATCGACAGGATTTGCAAGCGCCTGCACAAATCCATCATCCACAGCTAGTATAACATAAATCAGGTAAAATCTAAGTGATTTGAATCATGGACTGGTGAATTAGTAAGGACATTCATTAACCTTCGTCCAGCCTCTTCCTCATTTCCCTTACTTTCATCACACTTAAGCCTGCTATATCAGCAATAAGGTCGTCTGCTAATCGTTTTTTCAACATTTGCATTACCATTTGTTCTTTTCCCCGTTGAATCCCTATTTCCATTCCTTCCTCTCTTCCTTCTTCTCTATAGGAATTAGGCAATTCCAGTATGCGATCCGCTTCTTCTTCAGGCAGTTTTTCAATTTCCTTTCGCATTTTTTCTTCTTCCTCTCTGCTTAATTTCAGATATGTTTCAAAAAAGCCATAAATGAGTTCCATTTTTGCTGGATTTAGCTCCATCCGGCTTAACATACGCAGAAATTCCATTTTTATCTGGACACGTTCATGTTCTTGATAACCCATTTTACTAAGAAGTGCTGCTGCCACGGGATTGTCACTTCTGATATATTCTCGCCAATTTAGTTTTATCAAATGAAGTTGTAAGTATTGGAATTGAAGTACAATCAATGTAGGAAAATGCATGTTAAATTCGGTTGATACTTCTTTGGAATTATTATAACTGAAAACACCAATGGGGAGAATGGGTTTACGATGTTTTTCATAGAGGCGAGAACAATAGATAAACATTCGTTCATGGAATTCTTCTTGATAATAGGATTGTGGCTCAATGTGAATGAGAACTATTTTATCCTCACCTTTTAAATTCACCTCAGCCAGGATATCAATTCTGCGTTTTTCACCTTTTACGATATCTGTGAATACTTCCTGTTCTAGAAATTTTACAGTCGAATAGTTAATGTACGCATGCTCTTTTGGAAAAAATACTTCCATGAATTCTTTGAAAAAAGCCTGAATTAATTCCTTGAACAAGCGATCATGATCAACGTAAGCGGCTTTTCTTTCGAGGACTATTGTGGATGCTTCCAACTGGGCACAACCTTTCTGAATTTTGGTATTTCATATAGTTCCATTTTACCAGTGATGTTGTTTAACGGCAATGGATATGGTTCAGTCGGATCCTGCATCTTAACACATCCTTATCGGACAAACCTCCCCATAATTGGTCTTTAACACTTTAGCAACTGAGAAGGAATGACCCGAAGCACAAACCAAGGATGTTGCTCAAACTAGGTGTGAACGAATAACTGTCAAATCCTCCTCCGCTTTTTTGAGATAGTCTGCTAACTCTTCAATCGTAAAGACAGAAATCGCCTGTAACATGTATTTCTCGGCCAAAACAAAATCACTCATTTTTTCATAAGTCTTTCCCAGCATGTGAAAAGTTCGACCCCTCATATAAAATAAATGATTATTTTTAAGATAGCTGATTAATTGATTGGCGAGGATTATAACCTGCTCATAATCTTTCAAATAAAAGAGTTGGGAAGCATAATTATAAACCACACGAACATATAGTGTTTGATCGTCAAGATCTGTAATATTTTTGATCTCCATATATGCTTTCTTAAAATAATGAAGTGCTTCGTCAGTTTCTTCTGATGACGCACAAATTAAACCTAAAGTATTTGCCATTGCGATTTCAGTTTCTAGTACATATTTATCTGGTAAAGATTTTAACAGTATTTCTTTTGCTTGTTTTGAACAACGATTTAACTTGTGAAGAATAATCGCTTCATGCCAGACAATAAATAAGTGGTCTAGATAATTATTCATATTACTGGTCTCTTCCTTAAGTTTCCTCAGATCTTCGGAGAGTTTGTCATAATTTTTGTCATATACATGTTTTCTGCAACGTTGTTTTAATGAAATAATTGATATACGTTCATCATCTTTTTGTTCATCAAAAAGCACTGACATCGGAATATTTAATCTTATGCATAGCTGCTCCACGGTATACATACTTGGGAGAACATTTCCCTTCTCTATTCGAAACAAAGTGGATTCATTGCAAATACCATCAACAAGCTCGTTCCGGGAAAGCCCCCTTTTTAAGCGGTATTGAAGAATATTTTCACCAACAGTCCCCATTTATATTGTCCCCCTTCAAAAGAACTATGCAAAGATGCATATACAAAAACAATACATACGTATTATAATTTATATTAGACAATTATATTTTATCAAAAAATTCACGGTCCTTCTGGTATTAAAATCAAGTAACAGAATTAAAATTACTCAGTTCAAAATGACCCAGTTAAAGTTATCCTACAAACTGGCTAGATTGAGAGGAGGGATTAATTTAAAGGTAATTCAAAATTTGATTAAAATGAAGATTACACCGGAATGTTCTTAAACTAAACTAGCTTAAACTTTGGGTATTGGAAAAATTAACTTTGTAGGGGAGATATTTATGAAAACCATTGGACTAATAGGTGGAATGAGTTGGGAATCTTCGGCTGAATATTATCGGATAATAAACGAAGAAATAAAAAACAAATTAGGCGGACTTCACTCTGCGAAATGTCTGTTATATAGTGTGGATTTTAACGAGGTTGAACGCTATCAATCACAAAGTAACTGGGAAAGAGCGGGTAAAATGTTAGGAGAGGTAGCATTATCTTTAGAAAAAGCAGGGGCAGAATTTATTGTTATCTGTACAAATACTATGCACAAAGTAATTGATTATATCGAAGAAAAAATACAAATACCTGTCTTACATATTGCTGATGCAACAGCAAATCAAATTCAAAACGCTAATATAAAAACAGTAGGCTTGCTTGGTACAAAATATACGATGGAACAAGAATTTTATAAATCACGAATAGAGTCTAATGAGATTAAAGTTGTTGTTCCAAAAAAAGAAATAGGAAACATTGTAAATAAAATAATTTATGAAGAGTTATGTTTAGGACAAATTCGTCAATCATCGAAGGATTACTATAAAGAAGTGATTAAAAATTTAATTGATAATGGAGCAGAGGGAATTATATTGGGTTGTACTGAAATTGGATTATTGGTAAAGCAGGAAGATTCAGAAGTCCCTTTATTCGACACAACTGTTATTCATGCAATTGAAGCGGTAAACACGGCATTAGCAAAATAACAAAAAGTCCTTTCTTTTTTAAGACAACCTAATAATTAAAAGTCAGACCAGACAAAGGATTAAGATTTCAGAGATTCAGATTAGTTTTTTATAGTTATTATCTATCTTAGATTTCATGTAATTTAGATATGTAGTATTGGTTTTTCTTTGGGGATGTATGGTATGATGTTTTTTTTAATGACAGTGATTATTGGAAAGCTAGATGAATTTGATGAAATTTTCTCTATAAGCTTCTTGCTTTTGCCTATTTTCCTCATAACAGTTTCATATGTCATATCCAATCATATATATAAGCATAAAGAGTTTTGAACTTTAGGATGATCTATCTACGAAAATATCGATTTTATTACATAAGGAGGAAATGTAATGACGAAAGTAAAGAATAAAAAGAATCGTATGCATGCAAAAAAAACTCTGTAGTTGGTATATCCATCTTTTGATTTTTGTAAGTGCACAGGTTGCATTCTTCATTTTTGATCATTATCCAGACTGGCATTTATTTAACCTAAATCCTCTTGGAGAATGGGTAAAAGGCAACTTTTTAAACCACCTTGGAGGGTGGGTTCAGATATATAAGATTGAACAGTTTAACTGGATAACTGTATTCTGGGGAATTGGAATTGTATTAATAATAGATGGGCTCATCTCTTTTTCCTACACTATCTGGCAAAGTAAGAAAAGCTCCTCCACTGGTACACAGTGAATAATTTTTGGGTATTCGGAATTTCATGTATAAGCCTTGATTATTTATTCTTCCGATTACCCTAAAATAATAATGAATAATACAAACATTGTATTAAATGAATATTCATAGTCAAATGAAATGCCGTTGATGAGTTATTCTTTAAAAGCTTGATGTTATTTTTGGAAAGGCGGTTTTTAGTTATCCAACCGCTATCCCCACCTATTTTTCACGCATTGGAGCCATTCTTCATTCATTAACAAATTTCCTATATAGCCTGCCTCATTCCTCTTCCACATCCTCCGTCACATACCGCAAAATACCCTCATATATACTGCCAGCCATTTTCAGCTGGTATTCATCCTGTTTTAGCAACTCCCGTTCATGCTCGTTCGATAAAAAGCCAATCTCTACTAAAGCCCCGGGAACTTCAGCGTGTTTTAGAAGATAAATCCCATTAATGGCTAAAGGGGTTCGTTTCGTGTTTTCAAGATTACGTATGATTTCCGACTGAATCATTTTTGCCAAATGTTTGCTTTCTTCAAACTTTGGATAATAAAATGTTTGTGCACCACTCCATCTGGCTGAAGGGATAGCATTTAAATGAACCGTTACATAAAAATCAGCTTTCTTTTCATGGATAAATGCAAGGCGTTTGCGGATATCCTCCGATTTTCTCCGTGACAATCCCTTCGTCCCACTTTCCGCTAAATCCGTATCCTTTTCCCTTGTTAAATATACAAGTGCACCTGATTGCTGCAAATAGTCTTGCAGTTTTTTAGAAACGGCAAGCGCAACGTCTTTTTCCTGTGTGTCATCTCTTCCTTCTGCTCCACCATCCGGTCCGCCATGTCCCGGGTCAATTACGATTGTTTTGCCTGCAAGCGGGAGTGACCATGTTTCCCATGTTTGTTCCGACATTTGAATTGGAACATTAATTAAAAATGCTAAAAGTACTAAACCTGCCCCCCAGCTCACAACTTTGCCAGCACGTCCCATATCTCATTCGCTCCTTATTCACTCTGCTTGAACTATTTTATGGGACAAGGCTCGCGTTTATGACTGGAATTGGATAACTGGATTATCGTTTATGGAGCCGTGGCTATGAATACGTCAGATCGTATAAACCTCCCTATTTACTCTTTACTATATTCCCATTCCATTGAATAAAAAACCAAACAAAATAAACCCTTACAATTTTAAAAGGCTTATCTTGTTTCGTTTTCGAAAATATTCCCCTTTACCTCGTCAACAACCCAGTCACAACATCCTTCTTCCAGTTCCCTTGCTTAAAAAATTGCTTCCAGTGAATATGGTTGATTTTCAATGGTGTAATAAACGTAACGTTGGAGCGGAATTGACGCTTTTGATCTTTGGCCACCCACTCTCCAGGTTTGGCGCCCTTTGTAATCTCGATTTGTTCATTCATATGAATACCGGTTGTTATCTTTTGCTTGACTAGATTACCTTCACTTGTCATCTTCCACAGCGTTTTGCCAAAAACGGCGTCCTCCCGTGCAACCGTAGCATTTGCCGATTCATTTGTTGTAATTGCCATATCGATATGATAGCCAGGTAATAATTGTTCCGTATCATTTTCATCTTTAGCTTCATCCGTAAAAGCCACATAAAATGGGTACAAACTTGTTCCTTGTAAGGCAACCGTTTTAGGGGAATCACTTACCTCCTGAACAGTCCCCTGTAAAACCGTATCATTTTCCGAAAGGCTTATTTCTGCAGGCATCCCCTGCTCCAGCACCATTCGCTCTTTTTCTGTCAATTCACCCGTTACATGTAATTGGGTCGATTCAATTGTTATGATTGGATCATCCAGCGAATCTGAAACATTCGTTACATTCCCTTGAAACGGACTTTCTACCGTAATGGTATCCCCACTCATTTCCAATTCGGTTAACTGTGCTTGCACACTTTTCAACTGAGCATTTTTTTGCGCCAGTTCATTTTCCTTTTCGGTTACATATTGCTCCTTCATATATTCTGCATCGGCAGACGGAATGGTTGTTTTTCTACCTTCCCTATTTTCCTTTTCGTTGCCATCCCCAAATACCATCTCAATCTTGGGAATCTGGTAATTTGAAATGGACGACATTGCCTGCTCGATTGCCGCAATTTCCCCGTTAATCGTATCCACTTCACTTTCTAGCTGTGCTTTCGTTGCATAATAGTCTGGAACCTGATAGGTGTACAATGCATCGCCCACGTTTACCTTTGCCCCTTCTTCCAGTAAAAATTCCCCGAAGGTCCCCATCTTTTCATTGAAGTAGACATTGTTTTCTTCCACTGGAGTCAAGACACCTGGTTTATGCATTTTTTCATACATATCCGCAGTTATTATTCTCGACCATTCCCTCACATACGATTTTCTTTCTACTTTTTTATCATCCATGACTAGTAATATACTATTGATTCCAACGAATAGAGTTACACATAAAAGGATCACTTTTCTCCGGTTCAACCAAACCACCCCCTTACCAAATGATTATCAATCAAGGCCAAGGAAGCAGCTGCAGCCCAATAGAATATATGTAAAAGAATGACAGTAAGCCAAATCCACCGTCGTTTGATTGGAGACAGGTAACGTAAAAATTTGACCTGAAAGCCGATAATCCATAATTGAAATAATGATATTGCACCAAAAAAATAGATGATCCACTGATATTCGGTAAAATAAGAGGCGATAATGCCAAATGACAATGGGGAAACATACCAATCCAGGCCCCAGTAAAGCATCAGCGGTATCCATAAAACCCGTTCGACAAGCATCATTAACAGCACAACCTGCTGCATAATGATCAGTTTACGAAAAGGTATACCGGTTATGGAATAAAAGATAAGTGCCGAAAGAAATAAGATAATAGCAGTTAGCAAAATAGCGTACAAACCCCGGCCAATAACAAAGCCTAATTTGCTTAACTCATATTCCGTTGGGTTTAATGCAGTTGCATGACTTGATATAAAATCGGAACCAATCCCAAGTAACGCCATCCAGCCATATATAATGATACTGAATAGGCAAAGAAGTGAACACCATTTCCATAAAGCTTGGATTTTTTCTGCCTTATTAATTCGATATAAATGGTCATCCATAGAAAAAAGGAGTTTTATTAGGTTGATGTGGTAGGTCATAAGCTACATTCCTTTTTTGAGTGACTTTTCTAAACGTTATATTACTTCAATTTTAACGCAAGCTATAACAAAATTCTACAACTTTTACGCGTTTTGAAAATATTAGGGAAAAATGACTATGTTTTAGCTATAAAGAAGAAAACTACCCTCACTTAACGGTAGAAATCGTCTTTGGTTAAGTCGAATTTTGGATGGGTGTGTTTGTGTGGTAACCATTCGTTGCCCTAGTCTAAAATGGCATTTGATTTAGGGAGAATGTTTGTTTTTATTATTCCAAGCTCGCCTGTCCCATTTTCATGTATAATAGTATTCAAAATATGTCATTAAAGTAATGACTGATTCTGGATCGAGGTGATTGTCGTGCATATCTTACGTTTTATAAGAAAAACCTATCAGTATTTTGTTGACAAACCACTCCAAACAGGGACAGTTTTACAGGATAGTTATCAGGTTCTGGATCTTATCGGAACTGGAAGCTATGGTATTGTTTATCTTTGCAAAGATTTGAAAACCATGGAGAATAAAGGGCTTAAACAGCTTCGGCCAAGCAAGCAGCGTAAACGTAATGAGGTTGACATCTTTAACAAGGAAATTGCTGTATTACGTATGCTGGAACATAAAAATATGCCAACGTTGTATGAATCCTTTTCGCATAACGGTAATTTCTTTTATGTTATGAGCTACATGGAAGGGGATAATTTGGATAAGCAGATTTTTTTAAAGAAAAAAACGTTTAACGAGCAAGAATCACTGCTCTTCCTTGCCCATTTACTCGTATTAATTGATTATCTGCATAAAAGGGATATTTATCATCTGGATTTACGGATTCCAAATATTTTGCTGAAAAATGACGAACCTTTTTTAATCGATTTTGGATTGGCAAAACATGCCGCTTCAAATGATCCGGTCTATTCTCATAAAGCTATTATGGAGATGAAACTGCAGGATTATTATGATCTAGGTGATATCCTTTTATATTTGCTTTACACGACATATTCTTCCAAAAGTAAAAAAGCTCTTCCTTGGACAGAAGAACTTTCTTTGGCGGATGAAACGGTTCATTTGCTGAAAAGGTTACTCCGGCTGCTTCGTCCTTATTCAAATCCTCGTGAAATTCAGGCAGATCTGCATGCTGCCATTAAAGCAAGTGGGGGATACTAGCTGCTGCTTCCCCAGCTTCTTCGTTTGTAACGCTTACTACCACTCATTGGATGGTGTCGATGGCGCCCACTGCTGCCACTGCCACTGTGATAATAGTGGTGTCGTCGCTTACTACTGCTGCTGCCATGATAGCGGCGATGTCTGCGCTCGCTGCTGCCACGATTAAGCTGTTTTAGTATTTTTCTAAACATCTTTTTCCTCCTTTCTTTTTAATTATTATACAGTCTAACATGGATAAAAGTTTCAGCGAAATAATTTAATGCTGGTAAAAAATACTGCACTATACATATGTTCAAATGTCAAGTATGATGGAGCTAAGACAGGTCGGTGATAGGAAAAAGGGTATGTAACAGAAAGGGGTATTCTTAAAATGAGGCGGAGTCTTGTGCATTGTTTGATGATCGTTATATTTCTAAGTATATCCCTATCCGGGTGCGGATCGGATGCAAAAAAGGACAATTCAAACACTGAGGAGGAGATACCAATGAAAAAGGATGTTACGGAAATTCCATTTAAGACAATCAATGTTGAGGATGCACCAGACAAGGTTCAAAAATGGATTGCGAAAAATCGTTCGGAAAAAGCGAATAAAGTTTTCCAAGTAAACGGTAAGACGTATGTAATTGTTATGCTTGGACGAAAGTCATCTGGCGGATTTGATGTGAAAATTGGGCAAATACTGCAAGTAACCTCACCAGAATCGAAAGCAGGTAATCATAAAATTACTGTCAGCTATGAAGAGACCAAACCAAAAAAGGGCAGCATGAACATCCAAGTGCTCACCTATCCACTTGTGATTGCGGAGATAGATGATGAACTGGATGATGATTCATTTCAATTTAAGTCGTCAATTGACGAAGGAAAATTGACAGAGACGGAGTCAGGGAAAGTGAAGAAGCCAAGGGTATCTGATGATAAAGCGGAGAAGTAAGTAAAACAAAAAACCCTTCCTCGGAACCAATGGAGAAAGGGTTTTTTGATATAGTTTTTTCTAATTTGCTTAACGTTTTGAGAACTGAGGGAGGTAGTAAAATCAACGCTTGCAGGCACTTTTGTATGCTACTTGTATGTTACGTGTACTTATACACAGGTTTTAAAAGCAGTCAAAAATGAAATTGGACATACTTTTTATCTCCAGCTTGTATTTGAAGTTCGATTGTTACAACTCGCCTATTCAATAAATGACCACTTCCTTACCATAGTTATGGGCTTTACTATCAATTAATTCCTTTGTTTCTCTAATCCCCGCAATTTCAGGCTTTGTCTCATGTTGTATTTTCATCCAATATCATTAATAAGCTTTGAAATCATGGCTATTTCAGACATTCGTCACCCAAATGTCACTTTATAAGAAAAATATATAGAATATCAATTTGTTGCTTTATAAAAAAATGGTCAGTTGATTCCTACAAGGAATAATAATTCCCTGACAGTTATTTAGATTCGTGGTAAATTGCACTGCACTGAATAAAACATGAGATAGGACCACCCATATCATGTTTCCGAGCCACCTTTTCAATGGATCTATAAACCAAACTCATCCAAGTAATTAGAGATTATTAACTATTTATGTTACCTTGCTATTTAGGCCTGGGTTCTTTACACGGAGCCCCTGCGGTCATAGTTTTCACTCCTTATTAGATTGTCAAACATAGGTATAAAACTAAAAAACGAGGAGTACCTTGTTTATATATTTGAGCCCGTTGTTCAAATTACATATATTGAATTTTCATCTATCAAAATGAACAGTATATTCCTGAATAAATTTTTCTACCTCTAGTTTAAATGTTTGCAATAAACCAGCAACAGTACTTAAATCATAATTTGATTGTGCTACTTGGCTTGCAAACTCTCTTAATCTCCCTCTTAATAATTCTAGTTTCTCTTTATTGATAATTCTAATTCTAGGGTCAGGGGTAGCTGCATATTCAAATTTGGTATTTGGGTGAATCATTACAGGTGTAAATGTATTAACGGCTGGATATGTTTTCTCAAACCAAACAATTGACCCGTTGAGTTGGTTACAATAGTCTTTACAGATTGTCCTAGCAGTAGCTTCATTTTTACATTCTATTACAAAACAATTATTGTTAATACTTGCCCATAAATTATCAGGACCTTTCCTAAAATCATTTTCTGGTCTTTGGGAATTAAAACCTAAATGCTTACCCAAATCTTTAATTGCTTGTTCAAAAACATTAGAAGAGAAATCTTCAAAATGAAGTTTATCTATTAATGCGTTAAAGCTCAGTAAATACTCATTGGTATCTTTGTAATTATCAATATTAAATTGACATAACTTATTGACCTGAGGTATATTATCAAATTGCATTTTTTTATATACTATTCCATTTACTGGGTGAAGTAACTGACTATTAATCTTTTTGGCAGACATTAAGGTCTGTTGTGCTGAAACATGACTTACAAAGTTTTGATACTTAGCAAATTTATACTTTAAGAAACCTTTTTTATTATTATTTGTTGTAGAATTAATTATCTCCTGAATCTTATCCATTGCACTATTATAATCTCTGTTTTTAGCATCATTGAAAGCTTTTCTTTGTTTTATAATATCTTGATCAAAAGAATTTTTAGGATTATATTTTAATTTTAGAAGTGTAGCTTTATTTAATTTAACCCAATCTGGATTTCTAGATAGACAGCTTGAAATTGCATTATCAATATCATTAATTGAAGCACCTTTTAATTGCTTATCTAGGCTTTTAGAAAGCTTAAGTTGCATTTGTGTTGCTTCCGTAAACATTTTTTTTGCTTCATTTGAATAAAGAGATTGTACCAATGAACTTCCCATTAAAAAAACTACACAATAATCTTCCTTTGATCTAATTCCACGTCCCATTCCTTGTTCTATTCTTTGTATATTATCTTTTAAAACTTCCTTACTACCTCTTAATGCAATTTGTTCGTACTTTTCAAATTCACTTCTAACATCCGGCATCCCATCAATGACTAAAACTTCACAGGCTTTTTTAGGCAAATCAATCCCATCATATTTGTTAATTAACACTATAAGACCAACATGTTGGTTCTTTAATTTATCTACAGTCCTAAGCATTTCATTTTGATTTGATACTATTATATCCGCTACATCTCTCCAGTAATAAGATCTATATGTAGATGGAACTAATATTACAACATTTACTTTATTCGAAAGGCTCTTATAGTACTGTTTTAAATCATCCTCTTTAATTTTCGGGTTCAATTCTTGAGGTATTAGAATCATTCTTTCCCCAATATCATTGGCTTGGCCGGGGGTGATAGCATTTTCTATTTGATTACTATCAATATCAAAATGGGAGACTAAAATTGAATCGTCTTCAATTGTAGCACTCATGAAAACCCTGTGAGTACACTCATCAAAACTTTGAATTACATCTATTGGTAAAAAATCAAGTTTAATAACTAATTCTTGACCAGTAATAATACATTCTGCAAGTTCCAAGTTATCTTTTAACAACGACCAATTGAAAAATAAACTTTTATTTTCCTCACTATCATTATTACGTTGCTCATGAAGTATACTTAAAATTTTAGAGTAATTATTTTTCCATTCCCAAAATGGAATTAGTTGCTGTGACTTTTTATCCCCATCTCTAATCTCTAAGTATTTACTTTCAGATTGCTCTTTCATACAATCACTAAATATATTTAAAAACTTTTCATAAATATTATTTTCTCTTGGTATATTTATTGAAAATTGGGACTTCGCGACTTTCATACACGCATGTGCATCGTCAATAACAATACATCCTATTTCTTTTTTTATTTCACCAACACCAAAAACAGTTCTTCCATTAATAATTTTGTGCATATTGGTCACTAGGATACATTCGCCGTTTAAAAATTCATTTGATTTACTATCTCTAGTTATACTTATTCCTAGATCATCAGCTTCTTTAATGATTTGTTCAATTAAATAGTTATCTGGAACAATGTATATCGCTGGACCTTTACCTTCATTCAAATAAGATTGTAATATAAGTAATCCAACAACGGTTTTTCCACTACCTGTATTCATTTTAATTACGGAATTTGAATCATCTCTAAAATCATTAAACCATGACTCTAATACTCTTTGTTGAGCTGATCTTAGTAACTCTTCATATTTTTCATGTTTTTCTGGTAGCAAGTCAAAAATTTCAATTGGATTTATTACTTCACTACTCAGGGTATCTTCCAATAGTTTATTAAAATTTAACATAGTAAAACCTCCCTTTACCCTTATAGGCAAATTCTCCTACTATTAATTTTACTGTAATTATCAATAAAATTGTAGTGAAATGGGGATCTATTTGTTTTATTTTTCATTTTAATATACCCTAAACTAGATTTTTCTGAATATGTTTCATTATATATTCCGCATCATACCCTACACCTTGCAAAAGTGCAGACCCCCGTCTATATTGCCAAGGTAAGCCCAAAAAGTATAATCCATCTACATTTGTGATACCCCGTTTATGTACTGGTTTCCCTTTTTCATCCAACACGCCTGATACATTTAACCAGGAATAGTCAGATAAGAAACCAGTGGCCCATATAATATTATGTATTTCAAGAAACGTGTTGTCTTGGAATATAACTTTATTATTGTCACCACTAATAGATTTATTTTTTTGTAACATCGCCATTTCGAATAGCATCCTTCAATTGATGCCCGAAGATTGGGTCCCCCTTTTTCTGAATTAGTTTTCCTTTGAACGAGTTAGAAGTTGCATTTAATAATCCAACCTTATCAAACCACCAAAATATACTTTTATTTTTAATTAATAACGGCAGAAAATTCAATCTATGACTAGTAGATAGATAGGTCTTCTTTTCTTGTGAAATTTCTACAGCTATTTGTGCTCCACTATTTCCTCCACCCACAACTAACGCATTCCCTTCTTTTAATTGAGAAAGGTTATGATATTCAGAAGAATGTAGTTGAACGATCCCCTTTGACAACCTATTTGCAAAAGCAGGAATTCTTGGCTTCTGAAAAGGACCTGTAGCGATTATCACATTCTGGGTTTTATACACCATATGCTCTGTCGTAATATGAAATATATTATTCTCTTTTCGAACATTAATTACCCTAGAGTTATGCTTAATCGGTAGCTTAAAAGATTCCGCATAGACTTTTAAATATCGCGATATTTCATCTTTTGTAGGAAAGCCTTGTGCATTCCCTATAAGTTCTAGTCCGGGTAAGGAACTGTATGACCTAGGGGTAAACAAAACCAAAGAATCATATCGCCTTTCCCATACTTTCCCTACCTCTTCATTTTCATCCAACACGAGGAAAGAATGACTTGATTGTTTTAAGTAATACCCCATTGCCAGTCCGGCTTGTCCAGCACCGATTATGATGGTATGGTACATAGTATATCACACCCTTTTTTAAAATCCGGTGAATCCACCGAAAAGATAATTTGTCAAAAATGATATTATTTTCGTCATCCAATTAAAATAAAGCACTATTCCCATTATAATCATAATATAGCCACCAATTTTCATTATCAGTCGACTATACTTGTTAATCCATTTCAACTTCCCAACAAAGAAGGTTAAAAGAAAAAATGGAATAGAAAACCCTATTACATACCAGATCATATAAAACAATCCTGCACTTGGATTTGTTATCCCTAGTGCTATTACTGCAGCTAAAATTGGCCCTGTACAAGGTGTCCAACCAGCCGCAAACCCCATGCCGATCAAAACGGTTCCTAAATATCCTGAAGGTTTTCTCTTAAACCTTACCCTTTTATCCTTCATTAGAAAATCCAGCTTCAGAATGCCCGTAATGACTAGTCCGAAAAAGAAAATTAGAATGGCACCTATTTGTCGCAGTAATTCCTTATTTTGAACAAAGAATGAACCTATGAAAGATCCGGATAATCCTAAAGCTAGAAAAATGATTGAAAACCCAGCCAGAAAGAAAACGGAATGTAATAATGTAACCTTTCGCGCCCTTTTTTTGTTACTCAGATCTTCCACAGACATACCAGTTATGTAAGACAAGAAAGCCGGATAAACAGGTAAGGTACATGGTGAAAGAAAGGATAACAATCCCGCTCCAAAGGCAAAGAAAATAGTTAAATCCTGCATATGATTGTCCCCTTTTGTTACGATGGTTTAATTAATTTCATGTATTCCCTAACGCTTTCCTGATTCATATTACCGGTAATTATTTTTAGCACCTTACCATTCTCATCAATTAAGTAAGTGGTCGGAATTGGACCAATTTTATATTGTCCGGTTACCGCGCCACCTCTATCCATTAATATAGGAAAAGTGAGACCATACCTATCGACAAAATTTTGTACAATTAAATCAGACTCTTCAATGTTAACAGCGAGGATCTCAACACCCTGCTCTTTAAATTTCTTATACTCCTCCTCCATATATGGCATTTCTACTTTACAAGGCTTACACCATGTTCCCCAAAAATTTAAAAATACACCTTTTCCTCTATAATCCTTTAGTTCAACACGCTCACCTTGAAGTGTTTCCAAGGAAAAGTTTGGTGCATAATCCCCCACCGATACAACAGTGTTATCCTTGTTTACATTTAAATAAAGTGCGTAAACCACAGCTGACAGCAGTAAGAGTAATACAAATACCCTGAAATATTTTCTTAATCTTCTTTTTCTAATTCTTTCTTTATTCAATAACCTTCACCTCTTTGAAACTAATATAATTGCCATTTATGTATTTGATTGGAATAATATAATAGGCTGTTCAATCAGGGAATTGAACAGCCCTTATTCTAATTACCCTTTAACCTTTAAAAGACGTAAAGCATTTAATATCACAATAATCGCCGCCCCCGTATCACTTAACACTGCCAACCATAGCGTGAGTACCCCAGGGAATATAAGAACTAGTGCTGCAAATTTTACAATTAGCGAAAACCAGATATTTTGTTTAATAATTGCCAATGCCTTCCTGCTTAACTTAACCGTATGTGGTAGTTTTTCAAGGTTATCTGCCATTAGCACGATATCGGCAGTTTCCATTGCTGTATCTGTACCGGCGCCACCCATCGCAATTCCTAAATCCGCTGTGGCAAGTGCTGGTGCATCATTGATACCATCTCCAACCATTGCGACTTTATGACCTTCACTTTGCAATTGTTTAATCGCATTTACCTTGTCCTCAGGCAACAGTTCTGCAAAGTAACGATTTACATTCGTTTCATTTGAAATCATTTTTGCTGTACCTTTATTATCACCAGTCAGCATAACAAGCTGCTTAACACCGACTTGTTTTAATCCATTCAACGCTTTAACAGTAGTTGTACGAATCGTATCAGCAACAGCTATTACACCCTTTATTTCTTCTTGTGTACCGATAATCACTACCGTTTTTCCTTGACTTTGTATCTTATCAACTTTCGTTTTTATATCATCTAAAGGTACATCCATTTGTTCAAACAGTTTGAGATTGCCAGCATAATAAACTTTTCCATCGATTGTCGCTTCAACGCCCTTACCAACAATTGTTTTAAATAACTCCCCATTTTTAGACTGAATTCCCTTGTCTTTGGCATAATCAACAATTGTTTTAGCTATTGGATGTGTGGAGTAACCTTCTAATGTGAATGCAATTGAAATTAGCTCTTCTTTCGATGCAGCTGGTGCGATAACTTCCGAGACTTTCGGCTTTCCTTCCGTTAATGTACCTGTTTTATCAAACGCTATCGCATCAATAGCACCTGCCTTCTCCAGAAACGTTCCACCTTTTATTAAGACACCATTCCTCGCAGCGTTTCCAATAGCAGATACAATTGCTACAGGGGTAGATATCACTAATGCACATGGACAGGCAACCACTAATAGCGCAAGGCCTTTATAAACCCATTCTCCCCATGTACCAAAACCAAGAAGTGGCGGAAATATAATAACAGCTATGGCCGTTACAAAGACGATCGGCGTGTAAATACTGGCAAACTTATCAATAAATGCTTGGGTAGGAGCCTTTTGTTCCTGGGCTTCTTCCACCAGATGAATGATTTTTGAAATTGTTGTATCTTCGACTAACTTGGTTACCTTGATTTCAATGGAACCACTTTCGTTAATTGTTCCTGCATATACAGTGTCTCCAATTAATTTATCCACTGGAATGGACTCTCCAGTTATAGGCGCCTGATTAACGCTAGTCTCACCTTGAATAATTTCCCCATCTAACGGAATTCGATCACCCGGTTTAATAACAAGAACCTGACCAACTGAAATTTCTTCAACCGGCTTTTTAATTAATTCTGTTCCAACTTTAATCCATGCCTCTGACGGAGCCAAATCCATTAGATTGCTGATGGATTTCCTAGTTTGCTCAATCGACCTATTTTGCAGGGCATTACCCAATGCAAACAACCACACGACGGTTGCACCCTCAAACCATTCTCCTATTAATGCGGCTCCAATTGCGGCTGCTGACATGAGAACATTCATATCAAGTGAACGGCTTTTTATCGCAAAATAAGCGCTCTTTACTGGTTTATACCCACTTATAGCGATAGCGGTGGCATATAAGAGGATCGACATTAAAGCTGGGATACCATTGTATGAACCAATAAACCCAAGCGCAATTAAAATTCCGGAGAAAGTAATTAAGCTATATCCCTCTTTGTTTTTCGATGTTTCTGTGGTTTTATTGCTATTCGTAATAAGTGATGCTTTATAACCAAGTTTCGATACCTCAGAAACAATATCATCTACACTATTTGCATGGTCTATTTTCATTTTTCCAGTTGAGAAACTGACACTCACACTGTTAACTGACGAAATCGTATTTAAATGTTTTTCAATACTTTTGGCGCAACTGCCGCAATCCATTCCTACTACATCGTAGGTTCTTATGTTTTTGTTTTGCAACAAAGGTTCAACCGTATAACCAAGTTTTTGAACCTCACTTTCTAAACTATCCAGCGATAGAGCATTGCTGCCAATAACCTGCAATTTGGCAGTATTGTATATTACCTTTGCTTCCTGAATGTCATTTAACCCATTCAACCCTTTTTCTATCGTCACTGCACAAGAAGGACAATCCATCCCATGTATCCGATATTCAAACTTTTCCCCTGTAACAGCTGTAGTGTTAATATTAGGTATTATCTCATCTTTATTGCTGCAACAATTTGATGTCTCCGTCGTGGTCTCATCCTCTATCCCGCTGCAACAAGACCGTATGTCTGATTCTTTGATTGATTCCTGGCTACAACAGCTATCAGCAACAGCTTCATTATTTACACTTTCTGATTGACTACCGCAACAAGATGTATTAGTAGTAGTTGCTGCTACTCCTTGGTCATTGCAACAACTGTCCCCTGCTTTTGCCGCTGTAGCCGATGTTTCAGCGTGACTGTTGCAACACCCTTTACTATCCCTTATTGTTATAAGTTCATCTTTTGAACCGCAGCATTTATCCGCCATTCATACCACCCCATTAATCGATATGATTTTTACAACAAGTAACATCATTTTGAACGTCCTCAAGCACCACATCAAACATGGTTAATAAATCTCGTACGAGTTGATTACGTACACGGTAATAAACATATTTTCCTTCTTGTCTCCCTACAACAAGCCCGCATCCTTTTAAACACGCCAAATGCTGTGATATGTTAGATTGATTACCATTCAGATCATCAACAATTTGCGAAACTGTTTTTTCCTCCTCTTTTATGCATTCTAATATTTGAATTCTTGTTTTATGTGAAAAGCCGTGCAAAAACTTCATCTTTGTATCAATATCAGCCTTTAACATGTGTTACCCCCCCTATTATATTAGACAGTAATAATATGTTTTGTTATCATCATATTAACAACGACTAATATGTGTGTCAAATCTTTATTTGTGAAAAGTATTTGAACAATACCTGATTAACCCATGTTCGGAAAAATTTGATGTTAAAATTGAATCCATAAAATATTGAGAGGTGTTTTCATGAAAAGAAAAAATTCTCCATTCAAAATTGTTGTAGTTGTTACATTAGTTATTGTTGCACTAATCATTGCTTTGGTTGTTATTAGCAACAATAACTCTGAATCGGATCAAGGAATGACATTTGAGAAACAGCCATCTACTGAGGGACAACCGACATTAGGTGATACTAATGCTCCGGTAACTGTTGTAGAATTTGGAGACTTTAAGTGTCCTGCTTGTAAGGTTTGGGGAACAGATATTTTTCCTCAATTAGTAAGTGATTATGTCGATACAGGAAAGGTTAAATTTTCATTTATAAATGTGTTGTTTCACGGACAAGAATCAAAGTTGGGTTCATTGGCAGCTGAAACAGTTTATAAACAAAACCCTAATGCTTACTGGGATTTTCACAAAGCGCTCTTCAAGGAGCAGCCCAGTGAAAATCATGATAGCAGTTGGATTACAACAGAAAAGATTCTTGAAGTAGCCAGTACTGTGCCAGAGATTAACACGGATAAATTAAAAGCAGCTATTGAAAACAATTCAGAAATCAATGAGGTAAATAAGGATTCGGAATTGGTAACAGAATTTAATGTAGAAGTCACCCCTACTATCATGGTTAATGGAAAAGTGATGGAAGACCCATATGATTATGATGCAATTCAAAAGGCTATAGAAGATGCACTAGAGGAAAATTAGAATATGAATAGAATAGATATTAAGCAGTTTTCACTTTATGTGGCATGGTTAGTTACAGTTGTTGCAACACTTGGGAGTCTTTACTTTAGTGAAATACGAGGTTTTATTCCGTGTGAACTTTGTTGGTATCAGCGTATCCTAATGTATCCCTTAACATTGATCCTTGGAATAGCAACATTTCAAAATGATCTGGCTGTTAAGAAATATGTGCTGCCAATAGCCATCATCGGCTGGTCTATTTCACTTTTTCATTATTTAGAGCAAAAAGTACCGGGGTTTGCCGAAATCAGGCCATGCGCAAACGGTGTTCCATGCAGTGCGGAATATATTAATTGGTTAGGATTTGTTACAATCCCATTTTTGGCATTAGTTGCGTTCACCTTGATTATCCTATTCATGCTCTTTATCAAGCCGAAAAAGAAATAGCCAATAAAAGAGGTGTAGTTCATAACAAATGCATCTCTTTTTACCTTATGTACATTTCGGGTTTTTACCGGGATAAATAGCATCAATGATCAAAACAATGTAGAAAAAATACAGATAATGCCATAAAAGCAAATTAATGTGCCTCCTACCGTTCTTACGTTTGCTAAAAATCATTCCAGTCTAGCAACACAATTCCTGCAATGATGAAAGCGATAATAATCCAGGTAGTTAATGAAGATTGCTCATTTTTTTGTTCATCTGCCGTTTCATCTTTACTTCCTTCTACAGTGTCATTTTGCTGTTTGTCCATTTTTTCTGAATTATCCTCGGTCTCTACCAAAATAGAATGTGCTTCCGAAGTGTTAATTGGAATTAAGCCGATTAACAATAAAGCGATTAATAATAAAAAGGACTTTCTTGTTTTTAACATATAATCATCCTTACTTTATAATGTTTTTGTTAATCCGAAAGAGTTCTTACTTACTATTGCTTGAAGAAAGATATTGTTTAGCTCCACCTCTGCCATGTTTTTGACCCACTTAGGACACAATTTTGATCCACCACTGCCAAGTGAGGACCAGTATACATACTTCCGTGTTTAGCAACAACCGCCACCACCCTTGACCTTGTTTGTGTCCGTGGTGGTGGTCTTGATGGCGAATGGCAAAAATAAATCCTTTGAGGCTCATTCGCATCAATAGCGTACCACGGACAATCACTTCTAAGTTCCGCTGGTGGGGCCCCCGACCCATAGCCATCAAGTTAATAAAAATGAAACCGTGCAAAGACCCTTCTTTTGCAGCTTTCCGTACAAGCTTCATAGTGTGTCTCTAAAATAACGCATGCCAAACTAAGCCCTATAAAAAGGGCTTAGTTTTAGAAATATTTGCAAGGTTTTAGTTTCATAACTTTATGCTGTAGGGGATATACTTTGTTTATATGCAATATGAAGAATGTCAAACACGGTTTTCTTTTGTTTTTTATGACACTTCCTTCCGTTCATGCGTATACTTTTGTATATTCGTTTGAGCACCTCGACAAGACTCCTGCCCTTGTCGATCATTCCTTGCTGTGATACAGTCAGGCTCTCCTTTGCGATATCAATAGATTTGTATTCACTTACCTCCATATGGTACTGCTGATAAAGCATCCTACGACACTGGAAGGCTACGGTTGAACATATAAGCAGTTGGATGAGTGTGCCGTATAAATGGCATTCGAAACGTTCTTTTTTCATTTTCTTTACTTTTTGTATCTCGAATAATGATTTCCATGTCTTAAAAAGAATTTCAATTTGCCACCTTAAGGAATAAAGTGGGTATATTTCTTCCTTTTTCACCTGTTCCTGTGGTATATTGGTGGCAAATATATTTACAGATATATTTTTCTGAGCAGAGAGGGATTTTTTCCTTCTCTTCTTTTTTTGGTTTAAATGCTCCTGCCGCTTTTCTTTTTGTTCTTCGGTTAGTTTTGTAACAACTATCCGTGCCAAAAGTGGATCCTTGGTTTTCGCACCAACTCGTACCTGGGTTAACTCGATTACCTCTCCCGGTTGTAATGGTTCCATCATTTTGGTTACATTTATCTTTTGCCATTGTCCATCATCGTTTTTTTGATAAAGGTTCGTTTGATTCCTTATTCTAGAAACGTAATAACCGCCTTTTTTGTCAATGGCCAATAAATTATCTTGAGAAAAATAGCCTAAATCACGTAAGCATAAATCTCCTGGTTGAATATCATCTTGAATGCTTTTTGCATAGCTAATGTCACTTTCTTTTCCGTTTTGTATCTGAAGGTGACGGAACACTCCTTCATATAATTCATACTCAAGTTGAATCTTCACTCCCGTACCATTTGGCCCATCGTATCCTGTATAATCGGAAGGCAAATCAAATGAGGAGGAATCCAAAATTCGAATCCGCTTAAACAGATGCCTTTCCACAAAAGGGAGGGATCCGGATACCTGATTCAACCATAAAGATTGGAAGATTCGTCTCATGAATTCTACTGATTCCTCATTGAAGCGCTGATTTAACCCTTCTGCTGAAATTTCTAAATTAAAATATGAACAAAGCTGCGCACAAAGCTGAGTGAGACTCTTATTCCCAAACGATTCACCCAAAATAGAACACAGTTGACAAAAATATTCTGGTTTCAACTTTGTACTCCTTTGCATGAAATCCACTTCTTTTGCCAATTGACGAATTTGCTCACTAGATAGTTTACGCTCCATCTCCCGAGCAAACAGTTCGAATTCGTTTTCTACATTTACTTTGGTAGACATCAAAATGCTCCTCTCAGGTTTTTTATCTCTTAAGAGGATCATAAGAAAAAATTGGCTTATATACCAAATATTGTGCTTAACTTGATGGCTATGGGCCCCCGACCCCTTCCAGCGATCACTAAGAAGTAGCACGGCGGTCAAGGGCAAGCAGCTAAAGCTGTGGTTAAGAAGAGGCTATAATTGTGGATTGGATCACCTTTGTCACGACTGGATCATTTCCTTGTCACTGTTGGATCAAAAAGATGGCACAACTGGATCAATTTGATGGCTGTAATCACTATTGCTTTTACTTTTGTTAATTCTATACACAGAAAAAGATCATTCTGCCATCGACTTTTTTTGAAGGAGGTTACCCACTTTTTGGTTTAGCTTATCTTATTATTCACCGGCATTAAAAAAATATTATGAGACGAAGATGAGGCCAAACTTAAACAAATTCCAATTGTTAGCTTGTAGAGTAGGAAATCATTAATGGACGGGGGGACGGGCAATTAACTTTAGGTTAGTCTGATGCCCTCTTAGTGTGAACGGATAAATTAAAAACCACTTGAAAACAATTCAGAAATCAAACCATGCCCAATGATGTTACATGTAGTGCGGAATATACTAGATTGGCTAGGATTTACGACAATCCTAATTTTGCCATTAGTCGCATTCACCCTATCGCAATATTAATGCTACTTAATTAAATCGGAAACGAACCAATAATGTAATAGAGGTGCAATTCTAAAATATGAATTGCACCTCTTTCCAATTAAGCTATTTTTTAAACCTAACCCATGTTAGTTAGTTCTAGACCGATCATAAAACTAACTATAAAATTGATTCAGACGGCGTTTTTTGCTTTCTACTCAAAAGAGCAATTACAAAAGCAAATACAACGAAAACACTAATAATCATGCCGATAAATACCCAATTTAGACCTTTATCCTGCTCAACAGCAAAAATTGCCACTGTTTCGCGATCGAGCCCAACTCTATATTTGCCATCATCATTTTCACGAACAATATCACCACTTAATAAATCTGTCAGCTGCATTCCATCCGGCACATCGGTAATGGAAACATCCTCCGTTTTTTTACCATTGTTAATTGCTACAAATAAAGTCGTGTCCTCATTTGAACGCTTAAATATGCTCATTGCACCATTTGAACCAGACAATTCAAAATCCCCGTCTGCTAATACTGGAAATTGTGTACCAATCGATGACAATTTATTAAAAAATTCTTGTAAATCCGGATCACTATTATTGAATTGTACTAATCGTTGTATTTCTTCGGGTGTATTGCCATCCATCGGAATTGCCGATCCCTGATAGATCATTGGGACTCCCGGAGACATATACATGTATGTAAGAGCGAGTTTCCACGTTGTTAATGGGTTTTGACCATTCTTTACGATTTCACGTGTGAAGCGCGTCGTAAATTTATTATCGATATACAATAGGCCTGACCTTTTATCAATTGCTTCCCATTTGCTATAAAGGTTTTTGACGGGGGTCCCCGCATTAGCGAATACATTTACCATTGCCTTTTGCATTACGTCGTTATCAATTAATGAAACACCTGTATTCAAATACGCTTCGGTTAAATCGTCTGAGTTTAAAACACTACCTGTCAAATGGATATCAGGTTTAACGTTTTTCACATGCTTAACAAATTCATTCAAAAATGGGATTGGCGTTTGCTCAATTGCATGTATATTATAGCCATCAATATTTGTTTCTTTAAGCCAATAATCTGCAGCTTTAAATATCGTTGCCTTCACCTGTGGATTACGCAGATTTAATGTTACTGCTTTGTCTAACCACATCGTATTGGCCACCGTGGTAGGAATGGTTTTATTTGAATCATTAGCAAACGGATGGGTCGGTGCAACATAATTCGGTACAAACTCTAACATTACCTTTATACCCCGTTTATGTGCTTCTTTCACCAACGTCTGCACATCTTCTAATGTACCAAACTGATCATCTACTTTGAAAAAATCCTCAATCCAGTATCCATGATAGCCATTTGGTGCATTTTCCATAATGGATGATAGTCTTATCGTTGTCATACCTAATTCTTTTATGTAATCCAATTTGTTCGTAATTCCCTGGATATCCCCGCCGTGGTATGCCGTTGGATCATCCACATTAACTTGAGCGCTAAGCATCGGATCTCCATTATTAAAACGATCAACAAAAATATTATAAATTATTTCCTCATTTATCGAACCCTCTTCTTCGGCATGAACAGGATTTAGCCAACCAAAAGGGATCGATAACATGAATAGTAGTGATACAAACTTTTTCATAAGCAATTTCCCCCGAATTTTATTCACCTAAGCCCATTATTCCTTTTATCTCCATTTGGAGCAAAGGAGCAAGCATCGATTGCCTTTCTTTATCTTTAATTTTCAACTTACTGAATTCCTGTAATTATTCCGAAATATAAAGATATAATCATTAATAGTGAAGAGAATGTGGAAACATAAACAGACCTCTTCCTTACGGCTCCGAAAATAGTTAACAACATAAATAACAAACCTAGTCCAAATAATAAATAACTTTCAAATTCAAAAGACATCGTAACGTTAAAAATACCCGTACTGTCAGCATTTTGAATGGTATCTATAATATCTCCATCGTATAAAGCGTTAAATAATGGTGAAGCCCCCTCTGTCTTTATTAAACTGTAAATTTGATGTGGTGGCCATGATTGTCCCATGAATGCGGTTATCCCAAATACAATGAGGGCATAAACACTCTCCAGCCGTGCCCATTTAAACGGGTTAAATAATTCCTGATTATTCTTCCTCCTGAACAATACTCCATTTAGAAAAGCGAATACGACTAATGAAATAATAAAAATATGCTTTAAAACCAGCGCTTGTCCATAATTCACAATCAGGCTATTTTGATATTCCTGGAAAATGGAAGCATTTGGATCGTCATAGGAATTAATATCAATCTCCATAGTAAAATATCCGGCTACAATCGTGATGGCAAGACATATTAGAGCGACTGGAGTGAACCATTTCAAGAAAGTTAACCAATTATCCTTTGTTTTAGAAAACCAACTAACAACAAAAAGAATTCCAATCCATATCGTAACTGCAAGAAAATGAAGTGTATGAAAAATAAAGCCTTTCCCATCAGTAATAGTTGCTGCATGGCTTGATGTAGTATAGCCAAAAAGCATCAGTAAGGTTAGCACAAGCGCCCACATCATTAAATGTTTCTTAGTAATTAAATTTTTAGCCAATAATACACAGATAAGAATAATAGAAACAAAAACAACAAACAGCCATGCTTTACCAATTTCGAACGTAAGTACAACATTTTTTAAAATGAATCCTAAATCCCTATCGGCTGCCAATATGTTGGCAGTCTGGAAAACCGGCATAAAAGCAGCAACAGGAATCAGTATTGCTGCGAAATAAAGAATTTTTTTAGGTATGTATATTGGGGGTTTTTTATCCTCCGGGACCATGAATAGTATTAATGATCCAAACAGTATAGAAAAACAAATATACAAGATTAATTCAGATAATGATACGAAAAGCAAATTAATGTACCTCCTGCCTACTTTTTACGTTTACTAAACATCATCCAGGCCAGCAATACAATTCCTACGATGATCAAAACGATAATAACCCAGCTTGTTAATGAAGGTTGCTCATTTTCTTGTTCAGCAGAATTCTGTTGTTGCTTTTTATTCTGGTTATTCCGTTTAGCTGTCGTTTCACCATCATTTTTCGATTTATTTTCCTCAACAGTACTGTTTTGCCCATCGTCCGTTTGTTCCGTATTACCCTCGGCCGCTACAATGGAAAAAGAATATTGATTTTCGATCGGGTGACCATCGGCGCCGACAATTTTCCAATTCACTTGGTAGGTACCAGGTTCAAGTGGGTCTTTAAACGTAGCATCTAAAACATCGTTGGTTATTTTAACAGATGCTGGCTCTATTTTTTCCCCCTTATCACTAGTAACAGAAAGGGTACTTCCATTTTCAATTTTGGTATTAAAAGTCAATTTTATACTATTTATTGTACCCTGTAGTTGCTCCTCGTTTTCAGGTATTGCTTTTTCCAATACGGAATGTGCGTTGGCAATATTATCCGGAATTAAAAAGGTCAATAAAATTGCACTTAACAGTATCACTGCTTGTTTTGCTTTTAGCATTAAATCTTCCCCTCTAGTGAATTCATTGATCATTCTTCACTGTACACAATGTTTCCTGAATAAAATCGGTTTAATCCAAACAATCTTACACATCATCCAACATCATCATATCTGCAAATGAACAAATACTCAATAAAATTAATGTGAACGATATGTGACAATTCAACAGGTTTAAAGACTTTTAGAAAAACAGTCTTTACCATTTAAATAATGGATCTATCCAAATAAAAAAAGGTGCATCGTTAAATGAATGCACCTTTTTATCATTAAATTGTTGTCAAATATCTTTTAATCAGCTATCACTATCATTGGTTTCCGGTTCAAAATCCTCAAACCGGAATAAATCACCGTAAATAATAGCATCTGAATACCCAAGCTCTTTTAAAACCTTGTCTTTAATTGGGTTGCATGGGCTCTCCGTCGTTTCCTTTACAACAGAATCATTTGCTTTCTCAATCGGATCACCGGTTTGACGATTATAGCAAACACCTTCAGTCGAAATATAGTTATCACTAATGAAATCACCATTCCTTAATGCAACATAACCTTTACGATCTTCTGAAAACAAATCGTTGCCAAAGTAGATGTCGTTTTTGATATCAACACCTAGCAGTTTCATTAGGGTTGGTTTTACATCAATTTGACCGGCAACCTTGGACATTACCTTTCCTTTTCCACTTCCGGGGATATGAATAAACAATGGAACGCGTTGCAATTGTATATGATCATACGGTGTGATTTCTTCTTTACCCAGGTATTGACTCATTGCTTTATAATGATTTTCACTAATCCCATAGTGATCTCCCATTATAACAATGATGGAGTCCTCATAAATACCGGCATCTTTTAATTGCTTAAAAAATTGTTTTAAAGCTTCGTCGGTATATCGTACAGTTGGGAAGTAATTATTAAGTGTAGCCGAACCTGAATCATACGGCTCAATCGTTCTATCCTCTTCCTCCAAGTTGAAAGGAAAATGATTTGTCAGCGTAATGAATTTCGTGTAAAAAGGTTGTTCCATGGACTGCAAATATTTAATAGACTGCTCAAAAAAGGCTTTATCCTTTAGCCCCCATCCTATCGTGTTTTCGGCTGTTTCTTCAAAAGAATCTTCCCCGTAAAACTGATCATAACCTAGGCTATTATACATTTGATCCCGATTCCAGAAACTTTTATTGTTTGCATGAAATACAGAAGTGTAGTAGCCCTTATTTTTCAGCAATTCCGGCATTGCATTGTATTCATTCCGGCCGTGGGTAAAGAATACAGCTCCCCTTGGCAGTGGGTAAAGAGAGTTCTCGACCAAAAACTCAGAATCTGATGTTCTTCCTTGCATGGTTTGTTGATAGAAATTGTTAAAGTAGAATGTATCTTCATCTCCTACCAAACTATTTAAAAATGGTGTAATCTCTTCCCCATTAACTTTATTATTTATGACAAAGCTCTGCAATGATTCAACAGAAATAAAAATCAAGTTTTTACCTTCCGCTGCACGAAACATGTTTGACTTATCCTTACTTTTACTATTATTCACATATTCCTTTATTTCTGTAAGCTCGTTTTCATCTGCAAAAACACGTTTTGTTTTGACTTTGGATTGCATAACAGCATCGTATATGTGGTAGTTGAATATACCAATATTTTTCACCAAATATTCCCGATCAAAAGCGCGTGTAAAAAGCTGTGGTCTTTCCATTTCAGCCAGGAAAAAGTTCCCTGCCACCAGTAAAAATGACATTGCCAAAGCGAACACTTTGCCACTTTTTGGATAGCGTACAGCCATTACATCCTGCTTTTTCTTGCTTAAATACCAAATGATAGCCACATCAGCAAATAGCAAGATATCATAAACCTTCATTAATGTTAGAATACTAGATCCCAAATCTCCCATATTGCTTCCCTGGAATAACTGTGGAATCGTAATAAAGTCGGAAAACGAACGATAGAATACAAGATTGAAGTACAAAATTAATGTTCCAATCAATGCAGTGTATCGCAAAAATTTCATTTGCCGTGATTGCTTTTGAAACCAGACACTTAATCCGAAAACTAAAAATGCCGAAACAAACGGATTAATAAATAAGATAAGTTCTTGCATGGAATTATCAAGTTCAATGCTAAACATAAAGCGATAAATAATATATGTTTTAATGCCAAACAGAAGTGTGGCAATGATATATAAAGGTAATTTGGTTCGTTTGGAATTCATGGTTTAGTTCCTCCCTACAAATACAGATGTTTATATAGTACATGTTTTTTTTCAAATATCCCAAGCCCATTTACTATAAGAAAAAGGAGATATAAAACGCTACACTATATCATAGCATTACTCGAACCAAGAGTATCGCAAAATCAATAACTGTCATAAACTTATCACAATTTTACAGAAAACGCTAGAACATGCCTCCACCAATGAAGGCATGTTCCCCATATTATGCGTATCCCTCAATGTTGATGATCATGGCCCTCGGTAATGTTTTCCTGATCATTTTGACACAACAATGAATCATCATGTGGATGGTCATTATTTTCCAGTTGAATCGTTACATGACCAATATCTTTGTGTTCCAATTCGTGCTCAATCTTCCTCAATAATTGCTGGCTCTCATTTACCGATAAGGCCCCGTCGACAACCGCATGACAGGAAAGGGCGTTTTGCCCACTCGTGATACTCCATACGTGCAAGTCATGAATACGTAAAATTCCCGTCACATTTTCCATCGTATTTATAATATCTTCCAAGTCAATGTTTTTGGGGGTTCCTTCCATTAATACGTTGACAGCATCTTTGGTAACACGCCATCCGCTTATCAGCACGAGAACAGCCACAATAACACTTGCTAATGGATCGGCCCAGCCCCAGTTAAAAAACATAATTAGCAGTGCTGCAATAATCGCACCAACCGAACCAAGCAGATCACCTATTACGTGAAGAAAAGCTGCCCGTATATTTAAATTTTCTTTTGTATCCCCACCGCGCATTAAGTTCCAGGCAACAAGAATGTTTATCAATAAACCAATAATAGCAATGATTAACATTCCGGTTGAGGCTACTTCAGGTGGGTTGGAAAACCGTTGGTAAGCTTCATAAAAAATATAGAGTGCAATTAATATGAGCGTTACCCCGTTAAAAACAGCAGCCAATATTTCAAACCGTTTATAGCCATACGTCTTGCTATAGTTTGCTACCTTTTCTCCCAGTGCAAAGGCTAATACTCCTACCCCCAGTGATATGGAATCACTTAACATATGTCCTGCATCTGACAGGAGTGCGAGACTGTTCGTCAAGAAACCTCCGACTGCTTCAACAATCATGTAGCCGGTAATAATGAAAAAACTGATCATTAGTGTTTTTTTGTTTGCTCCATGTGTATGGTCATGGCCATGATCATGTCCCATTTTAATTCCTCCAATATGCACGTATTTGTATATACTCATATAATATTAATAAAAAGGTAAATTATAATACATTGTTTTAACAGTATTAACTATGGCAAGCATGGTCTATCGTTTGCCTTAACATATTCATGACATGCTCATCATCATGCGAATAGAACATCGTTGTTCCAGCACGGCGATATTTTACCAACCGTAAATTCTTTAAAAAACGCAATTGATGCGAAACAGTTGATTGTCTCAGATGCAAATTTTCAGCAATTTCATTTACCGAATATTCCTTATGAAAAAGTAAATTAAGAATGCGAATTCTTGTTGGGTCACATAATGCCTTAAATGTTTGTGACACGACAAATAATGTTTCTTCGTCCAAGTCATGATACGTTTCTTGTTCCACTATTTCTTCATGTTTATCCATTATATTTCCCCCACTTTTAAATTTTAATGTATAGCTTGCCACATATAACGTACAATATTTAGAAAAGAAGTTGTATAATAATCATTATATAGTTGCATATATTAACATATGCTCATATTATAAATACTTCAAATGTTATTGTCAACATTCACATGATTGTAGGTTTATCCGTTTTTTATACTCCCTATTATTGGGGTTACATTTTTAACGAGGAGCGATTTGATGAGTGCAGCATGGATGGTCGGAGCGTTCGCTTCAGCTATTGGGATTGGCGTTGGTGGTGGACTAGCCTGGATTATGAAGAGGTTTCAACGTGGGTATAATTTTATTTACTCCGTGTGTGCAGGGCTAATAATAGGACTTTTATTCCTTGAAATGATTCCTGAAAGTATTGCGTTGGGTGGATGGGTCGTTTTAGCATTTGGTTTCGCAGTCGGATTGTTGCTCTTTATGTATATCCATCGTACTATGGATCAAATTACCATCATTACGGACAGCCATCAAAAAGATATCTTCATTCGCTCCGGTGTACTTTTAGCACTGAGCATTGCTGTTCATAATTTTCCTGTTGGAATTGCGCTTGGTCCAACGATAGGTACAGATATTGGAAGTATCATGTTAACAACACTAGTCTTACATAATATACCTGAGGGAATCATTATATTTACGCCATTATTTTTGGCTGGATTTGGTTTTCTTACTTGGATTTTTTTAACAACACTTATCACCATTCCTATTGCGGCCGGTTCATTGCTAGGACAATTCTTTGAAATTGGAATGCCATTTTTGCTTGCGTTCATGATAAATGTTGCTATTGCGGTGATTTTTATGGTTGCGATAAAGGAAATATTTGGGGAAGCGGTTAAGAATGCTTCCGGCGTACATTGCTCCATAAATGGATTACTAGGATTTGGGATTATTTACTTATATTTGACCTTTTTGAACTAAAATACTAAAGATTTGTTGTGTCTATCTCCCCAAGTGGATCACATTTTGCTTTGGGAGACAGTCTTCTAATTTTATTCCTCCACGAGGAAAAGATTCTCCGTAAATAAAGTGCGGAACCTATCTGGTAAGGGTAGAAATCAAGATGAATATAAACAAAAGTGCCCATAAACCAATTTTGGGGTTTTTCTTTTTTCTAAATCTGATCGGCTTTTAATCTTAAATTGCTTTTGGCTGATTTTACGAAATTCCATCGCCTTGGACGCTCTAGAAAATGTTTTTGCACAACTAAACATAAAAAAAGAATCGTCACTTAAGACAATTCTCATTTTGATTTTATCGTATTTTTTAACAACAATCCCATTACGTATGAAAAGTCATTTGACTAGTTCAAAATGAGTCATCTTCCGACATGAATCGGTCAACATCTGTAACAAAGGATTCACATCTTTATTTTTTAACCGGACTTGGCATGCCTACCTGGCTAAATGTTGCTGACAACGTTTATTAAAGTTCCAATACAGGTGGTTCCGGGGTGCTGAAAAAGGTTTGTAACCCATCTTTTTTGATTTGAGTAACAACAGAGACATATTCCAAGCACAACAATCTACCTGATGAATTTCGATTTAAAAAACAAGGAATGTAGCAGTAATAGCAGGACTAAACTAATACCAAAGAATGTGAAGCTTGCGTCAAAAGGAATATTTATAAACATAAGCTGTTGGATAGTCGAAACGACCATAATTATTATAATGCTTATGACAGTCTTAAGATGAACCTGTTTTATGTTAGCTGACCTTTTATGCAAACCCGACATTGCAATGGCTATAAACCAATAAATAGTTACGGTAATCGTAAAAATAATCATGGTTGGAAAATCATCGGTTGTAATTAAACTTGTAAGATAACTTGCTCCAAAAAACAAGAGAACATAAATCGCAAACAGTAAATATAGTTGTATTAGTGGTATTTTTTTTGGCAAAATTATAGTCCCCTTTTATTGGTAGAATTTGTTTTAGTAATAGGATTAAATATGATATACCCGAATTACTTTTTAAAGATAACGATCAAAAAGATAATCCAATACATGATTACATGTTCATATTTAACTTTTATTAAAATAACAATATTTCAACTGAATTGCAATTCCCTGTAAACTATTGTCACAGTAAATTCACAATATGAGATTTTTTCTTGGCCGGCTTATTTTCTTCGTAAAAAGTTTAGTAAATTGCGCCCAAATGTACGATCGATAAAAATAGCTATGACCGCAGTTAAAAATAGGACAACAGTATCCCGAAAAACATGAGAAAATCCCATTTCCTTATTAATAATGTAGCTTTTTACTTCTGACCAAGTATATGTTTTATAATTGAGAAGCGGGATATTGTTATTATTTAATTGTTGATTATTCGAAACTATAATGTCATAGGAAAATAAGGAATTATTGTTAAGAAAAGGGATATTCCCATAGGAGACACTTATAATGAATGGAATAACAAGAAAAACGAATACGAACAGAACAATAGCTAATTTAAATGAATTTCCAATTTTCCTTTTCAACCGTATTCACCCCCATTTGTAAAATATATTACATAATACGGATGGGTTATGACTAAATAAAATAAACCTGTAACGTAATCTGGATTTATGCTTCTACAATTAAGTGAAGTCAGTATAAAACTTTTCCGGTTTTAAATCTATCATGATTAGCTGGGGGATGAGTATCCGAATCAGCAAAGTCCTTATACAAATAGGCCTATTAATTTCTTTTCTACCTAAATATTATGTAGACAGCAAATAGGTATCCTGACTTTCCATCTGCTGCACTAAAAGATATGGATTTTTGAATGTTAAAGTTTAATTCATTAATTTAAATTTCCTCCAAAAGAATCGAATTAACAAAACAACAATAAGGACAGTTAGAAACAAAGTAATAAGATCTGGAAAGTAACTTCCAAGCATGGAACTACCCTTTACCTCATTACGAGAGGTAGTCATCTTAGTGCTCTTCCCTTCTTTTTCCATTTTGTCTAACATAAACGTGGTAATAACATCACCAGATTGATTAACAATATCCAGTTCCCCGTTCTTTTTCATTTTTTTACTGATTTTTCCATTGATACGGTTAGTATAAGATAGCTTCTCTGGTACACTAAACCTCTGATCGTTAACTGTAAATATTGTTCCTTCAGAAATAGTGGATGTTTCAAAATTATTGAATCCATAGTTTAGTAGATTCACAGTATCATCGTAAGCCTCGGATTGAAAATTGCTGTTTAATGTAATCACAATTAAACTCAAATCTTTTCTCTCTGCCGTTGTAGCCAAAGTAAAACCAGATTGGTCTACAAAACCAGTCTTTCCTCCTGTAACTCCCTTGTATGGCCGCTCCCTCATTAGTTTATGATGTGTATAAAGGGTGGTATCCCAAGATTCACCATACCATTTCAGTTTTTTTGTTCCGAATATTTCCCGGAATACTTTATTTTTCATTGCATATTGGGTTATTTTTGCCAAATCTTCTGCTGTCGTTACATGTTCGGGATCAAACAAACCATGCGGATTTTCATAGTGAGTGTTTTGTATGCCAATTACATTCTTTAAATAGACATTAATATCATTAGCGAACTGCTCCACGCTTCCACTTAGATGTTCCGCAATTGCTACACCAGCATCATTTCCCGAATTGATAAGTAAGCCTTGAAGAAGTTTCTTTAATGTGACTTGCTCCCCCTTTTCAAGGTAGACTCTTGTCCCTTCCGTATTCCTCGCCTTTTTACTTACAGTAACAACATCTTCCAGATTACCTGTTTCAATCGCATAAATTGCAGTTGCAATTTTTGTTAAACTAGCTGGATACACTTTAGCATCAGCATTCTTCTGATAGAGAACGGAGCCTGTTTTTGCATCAATCATAATTGCTGCTTCACTTAGCAAAGTCGGGGTGGATTTATCAGAATCAGCAAAAGTCTTCATTCCTAATAACGGGTTCAATACGATAATAGTCAATATTATTAAAAGTAACTTTTTCAAATTAACCACTCTTTCCTACCTTAGGTTCTGGTTTAGTTCCATATATAGGTAAATAAATAGCACTTTTTGTCGAAAAAAGATTCCTATTCAATTTAAAACCTGTTTTTGCAGAAAGTGTGTGGTTTTATGATTTGTAACGGATTATTAATATTGTAAATAGTTTGTAACAAAAATTTGTACTTGTTCGCAACATTACCTTAACCTCACAATCAAGTTAAAAAAACCATACCGCCGGATAATCATAAAATTCATTTAAAAAAATTGATTGAAGTCACTATTAAATTAGTTGGAAGTAAGCAATGGTATTTTTAAAAAATATAGGAAAAGATCATTAATTTATGATGCAAGGGTGGGTTCGTCCTTGCCTTATTAACTAAATCCTATCTTTTAAATTTGGATTACCTTTAGACTTTAGACTTTACTTCATTTCTACCTTTTTATACGCTAAAACCGAACCAAACAAAAATAGACATGTAATTAATGAACCTAACGGCAACATCGCTACAATTTTATCTGGAAAGATAAACGGGAGCAGTGGAAAAGCGTACACTGCTGGAATACGGACGCCAACGATACGCAACAAAAAGTACATTGATATCATATCTATCAGCGTTACCAATATCCATGAATCAATGGCGAAGTACAATAGAGTGCCGACAGTCGCAGAGATTGTCAATACAAGACTCTGCTTAAAGGCTACTTTCCCATTGTACACAGGCTTGTGAAGTGATTCATAAACAACTACAAGAATAGGCGGGATAGCTACTAGTCGGGGATAACCGACAGCCCAGGTTAAACTAACCCAGACAAAATTCAACACTAAAAATACTACTGTGTACTTATACTGTATCAACACTTCCTTCTGAAGCCCATCATTCAATCTAAATATAAGAACCCCAAGCATCAATATAAAAGTAAGAATGAAAGTTGATATAATAAATGACCATCCGTCTACATCTATCACCACTGGTAGTAACCCTGTTGCAATAGATGGTGCCAGGTTCGATTGAATGAGACGCAATAAGAACATAGAAAGTACAAGTGTGATACCAATTTTTCCTACATAAAAAATTGGTAATAGATTAACCATAAATCCAATTATGGCGGTGAGGGATGGGGCAAAAAGAATCCTCGATGGTTGTCTGATCCATCCTGCTTCTCGGTATACCCACATGGCAATCGCCATTGCAGCAAGTTCCGGCAAAATAATTTGGTGATTATCCAATATAACCGCAGTGGTTATCATGGAAATAATAAATATAATGGCAACGATATATGAAATAATTGTTACATTCTTTGAAACCAACGTGTTCATATACAACTCCTTTTTGCATACAAAAGCGAGGGTAAGAATCTTACCCTCGCTATTCGTTATTTATTGACCTAATCCTGCTGCTATTAATGCCTCGGTGTCGATGCCGTTGTTGCCGACCAATTTCCCATTGATTGCAACGGCTGGAACAGACTTTATGCCATACTCCTTCACTTTTGCTTCGCATTCAAGTGTGTCACACTTTTTATTTAGATCATAAACCACCACTTCACAATTATCACAAGCTAAATCTTTTACTTGTTGCACAGCACCTTCACAAACACTACAACCCGCTGTAAATACTTCTACTAATCGTTTAGCCACTTCTAATTCACTCCTTTAAAGTTATTAATAATTGGACATTCTCCTTTTGAAACTCCAGGACCCGGACACTTTTCCACCAAGTCGTCAAGCAATGTTTTCATTTGGCGCAAATCAAGAATTCTCGTTTCAATCTCTTTCATTTTACTTGTTGCAAAGTTGCGCATCTCCTCTGAACGAAAATTGTCACCATTTGAAGCAGCTAAAAGATTTTTAATTTCTTCAAGAGTAAACCCTATATCCTGCGTTCTCTTGATGAATTTAATATCTTCAACAACTTCTTTGGGAAACTTCCTATAACCCGATTTCGTTCGTGGAGGCTCAAAAATCAATTCACGCCTTTCATAATATCGAATGGTTTCAATATTGACGTTTGCTTCTTTTGCTACTTGGCTTATTGTTAATCCTTCCATTTCATCCCCCCTTGGTTATTAGTATGTACCCTGGACTATGGTACAGAGTCAATAGTAAATTTATCTTTTTTTCAAAAATCCCTATTCATTAAATGGCCTTTTTTACGGGATGAACTATCTTGATTTTCACTAAACAAGATGAAGACTCATATTATTTTAAAATAATACGAGCCTCTGTTTCTGGTGTTTTATAAAGATGAATTATCTTTTTTTCACTGCTTTGTGTCCCGAATGGATCAGCATATTCTCGCACAATTCATGAAAGAAGTTTGAAAAGCACCTTAACCGAATCCGAAAGGTAAATCGAAATAAAATGGAAAAAACATTGGAATTATTGAAACCTTACAAGGAAATTGTAGAAGTTGTCGGTAATTTATCCGGGTTTCATGTTGTCCTAAAGATAAAAATAATATGCGTGAGAAAGAACTGGTAAACAGGGCCCTGGAAACTAACATTAAAATCTATCCGTTATCTTCTTACCTAATGAAAAATCAATATGAAACCCAGCCAATAATAGTTTTAGGATTCGGCGGGATACCGGAAGATGAATTAACGGAGGCTATTGGTCATTTATTAAGAGACAGAACAATCTGACTTTTAAACATAACCGACCTTGGCATTAGAGTGTCGATGCAACAAGAAATATATCTTCATATTAAAGGATTAAACAAATAGGCCTCTCATAAATTGGACAATTAATGAGTGGCCATCTATTATTTAGTTGCGATTTTTACCGACATTTCTAGACGAATAGTGTTAAGCATCTTTGTTTATATAAAAAGTGTAATGAGTGCCCTACCTTTACCCGAATTGTCCCCTCTTTGCACATCCGATGTTAACGTGTTATCATTTTTTCTGGTAGTCCTATTTTTTCGATTTCTTTGTATTTCCGAGATTCATTACAACCATTCTTCTATTTGATCACTGCGCTGAGTTCATTTCTTTAGTGTGCAATCCAACAGGATTATTTCTTACTAAATGATAGATATCACCAGCCCATAATACGGTTTTTGGGAACACAACCTTTACACGAATCCCCCACCTGAACCGTATTTCTATTACTGATGAACCTTTTTAAAAAGCCAAGGATCGGATATCTCAAACGACGGAAACCCGTATACTAAAATTCATTCACTGTTAATCGATATGCTTTTACTATAATTCCATCGTCGGCAGGTTTAAAATCAAATTGTGGTAGTCTCACAAATCCCATACGCTCGTATAACCGCATAGCACTCTTCATAAAATCTGCGGTGTGTAAACCTATGTACTGGGACCCTTTTTCCTTTGCGCGACGAATACATTCAATTATTAATGATTCACCAATACCTTTACTTCGCAACTCCGGTGCGACTGCAAGCATTCTTATTTCGGGGTAGTCTAACGAACCAACCAATCCTTCGTAAGCATCCGATTTGGCAGGGTATAAAACAACACTCCCCGCCACTTCTCCATCCAACTCAGCAACAAGAAGTTCGACACCTGCCTGTTTATCTGTGTCCGATAGGATAGATTTCTTCAGAGCGCCCCAATGTTCTTTGGGAATCTTTTGTTTATACTCTTCATATGCGTTTGCTCTTTGTTCTCTAATCAATTCTACCTCATTACCTAATGCCTTACGAATTTTCAACATGTAATAAACCACTTCCCCTTCTATAAACATTTTTGAAAAACAGGTTATTGTTGTAGCTTTTTCACATTATCCTCTCTCTTTTGTCTTACCCTCTAAATTCAAAAGGTAGGCAATTGTGTCTTTGTCAGATTCAGTTGCCAGACGATAAGTTTGCTGATATTTCTCATGCCCTTTCCCTGTTATAATGACCCAATCCCCTTGAACACTCTGTTCCCGCTTTTATAGCCAAGGTTCGATCCAAAATAACGGTCCCTTTTTCATTTCCAAAAGATTTGTTTAATCGTTCAAGCGTTTCAACCATATCCATGTGGGATACAGAGTTCAAATCATCAAATGTCAATATATAGTGATCACTTAGTTCAGACGTTATAGACAGCATTTCCTGTCTTTTGCTTTGATCCCGGTCCCCCCTGAAACCAAGAACATGAATAATTCTTTTAGCACCATATTGTCCTTGCTGTCATTAGGCAATGAAAAATAGCATCTGGTGTGTGGGCGTAATCAATCACAGCGGTACCCCCATTATCCAGCTGTGAAAGTTCAAATCTGCCTTCCACACCTGTAAACTCGGGGATTGATGAAGAAATGAGGTCTTTATCCACGTTTAATAGTTTGGCAGTTGCAAAAGCCATGACAACATTATACATATTGTGAACCCCGAACATAGGAGAGTGAATATGGGTCAATTCATTGTTTTCTTTGATCTTTGTAATCGATCCTTCAAAATCAAGTATCCTTAAATAGCTATTTTTGGACTGTCCTATTGTATAAGGAACCTTTCCTTTATCCTTTAACAATACAGCAAGTTTTTCACCCCAAAAGTCATCAATATTTACAATTGCTTGTCCATTATCCTTCAACTTATCAAACAACAATGTTTTGGCTCGAAAATATTTTTCCATCGATTCATGATAATCAAGATGGTCATGTCCCAAATTTGTAAATAAACAAAAATCAAATACCACTCCTTCTACGCGATATTGGGTTAAGGCATGGGATGATACCTCCATAATGATGACATCATCCTCACTAGCCGCAAGAAGATTTTGCAGAATGAGGGGATTAGGGGTGGTATTGACACTCTCTGCATTCTTTCCGTTAATAACGGATTGTATCGTCCCAATTAGCGAGCAGGATATCCCGTTTGTTTCTAAAATATGTTTCAACATGTAACTTGTCGTCGTTTTACCATTTGTTCCGGTAACACCAACAATGCATTTATTTTTAGAGGGGTCACCATAAAAGTTTTTGGCGATAATCCCCAAGGCCCTTCTGCTATTTTTACTTTTAAATATGGGGCGGGTAAATCAAAAACATCCTCTTCCCCTACTATCACAGATGCACCATTTCTAGCAGAATCTTTAATAAATTTGTGACCGTTTATATTAAAGCCTTTTATAGCAACGAACACAAAGTCTTTTTCAACATCCAAAGAACTGTCCGCTATCCCTTGGATTGATATGTCACCTAGTTTCTCTATCGTTTCATATTCTATCTCCAGACCATTCAATAGATGTAGCAATTTCATTTATGTATTTAACCCCTCTTTTTTTAGAATGTGAATTCCTCCTTACTTTAAATTCATTTTTTGCAGAAAATGTGTGGTTTAATAATTTGTAAAGAATAATTAATGTTGTTATTTCCCTGTAACATTATTTTGATGGTTTTGACGACATTTAAGTGGATACCTATATAAAAAAATTAGAACCAATATGACTTTGCATCTATTATTCCAGAGTGACAAAGTATATCGGCTCTATAAATGCATTGATAGGTGGAATATCTATTACTAAACTCCAAAAACCATAGTCCATTTGAGCACAACCGAATAATCAATACTTAGAACTGCAGTTTCTTTTATGCATAAGAGTGTAACCCAGCAATTACTAAGTTAACCGCCACAAGATTAAACATGATAATGGCAAATCCTACGACCGCTAACCATGCAGACTTTTCGCCATGCCAGCCACGTGATAATCGTAAATGCAAGAACGCTGCATAGAAGAACCAAGTAACCAATGCCCATACTTCCTTTGGATCCCAACCCCAAAACCGATCCCAAGCAGCTTGTGCCCAAATCGATGCAAAAATCAAGCCTCCCAAGGTAAAGACTGGAAATCCAATCGCCACTGCACGATAGGAAACTTCATCTGCTAAATCTGGTTTAATTCTCGCAAGCAACGGTTGAATTGCGGCACCAATTCTTTTCCTTAAAACAAGGCGTATTAGCCAATACAAGATAAAACCGCCAAAAAACGACCAAATTAACGTATTAAACTTCTTTGCTGCATTTGTTCCTTGCATCCAATCTGGTGCTTCAAACCATGGCTTCATTACACCTTCAGTTGTCAATGTTCCATTTTCCGGCCCCACAATAGCGGGAAGATCATATTCTGTTTTATATATCGTTTCACCTTCTGGATATTCAAATGTTACATTGTATCCGAACGAACTAAATGTAGTAGAAACAATGACGAATCCTACTACTACGAGCATTAAAAATAGAATTGTCTCCAGAAAAAATGTCCGGATACTTTTAGCAGATTGATCAACTTGCCTAATGAGGTATATAAGTCCCGCAACAAAACTTAGAGCAAGAATCCCTTCCCCCAAGGCCACTGTCGTAACATGTATGTATAGCCAATGGCTTTGTAACGAAGGCACAAGAGGTGACACTTCTGTAGGAAACATACTTGCATACGCAATTACAATTAAGGCAATGGGCAGTGCAAACAATCCCAAAACGCCTATTTTATAAATTAAGTAGATGATGATAAATGCAAATACAAGTGTCATCCCAAAAAAGGTAACAAACTCAAACATATTACCTAATGGTGCATGACCACTATACAACCATCTTGTGATGAAATAGGTTAATTGGGAAATAAACCCTACAATTGTTAAGCTAATCCCAATCTTGCCCGCAATGCCCTTTTTATTCCTTGGTTTCTTAGTTTTTATCGTTCCGCCAAAGAAAAAGGTAGCAATCAAATAAAGAACAAAAGCAAGATACAGAGCTGTATTACTGATGTCTAGCAGAATATCCATGTACACATACTCCTTCCCATTTAGATTTTATTATTTATTGTTTAGCTGATCTTCCACCATGTTTATATTCGTTCCAGATATAGACTTTTCAATTTCTTGTTTTATGCCATACCAATTTTTATTTGTATGTGCAGCCATTAAAATTCCATTCCCCTTAGGATGAATCCAGATTCTTCGGTGCTGCCAATACATTCCCTGAATAACACCAATCATGAAAATAATTGCTCCAACAGCAAATAAAGGTAACGTATAATCCCTGCGAACTGTCAGCCCGCTGGCATCCCGCAGCTTGATATCAGCAAATCCCAATTTATATTGATTCGTTCCTGATGCATCAATGTTTTTGCCAATCCCGACAAAGCTTACTTCTGGTTCTTTGCTTTCAGGTGGATAGACAAAAAATACAAATGCCGGGTTTCTCGGATATTTGGTTTTGGATCTAGGTTTACCATTATCCAGCTCATAGTCCGGGTAATATTGGTCAATCTTAACGCGAAAGCCATTTTCAAGCTCATAGTCCATTTTTGGGGAGGTTAGATCAACCATAAAGCTGCCTAAAGACTTTTCATCCGGGTCATCTGTTTCATGCACGTTAAACGTCATTTTCTCAAACTCATTCAGTTGGTACCCCGCCTGATATAACGTATACCCATCAAACTTTAATGGGTTATTCATGTATATCTTGTCTTCTATAAATTTTTCCAGCTTCGGGTCTGTACCGGCAAGGGACGGTTGATCTACTTTGTATATAATCACATTCGTTTGGAAGTTTTTGGGGATCAATCCTCCCTGTTTAGCGATTGCATCTTTAAAACGCTCATTATCCTGGTCGTACGTTTCTAAAATAAATTTTTTGTTTTCAACGTAATACTCCCCGTCCGTCCCCGGAATAACCGTTTTTTGCCCTTCCCTGACCCAGACATACTCATCCAAATATAAAAAAGGGGACATACGTAAAAGTGCAGCCAGTAGTATAATAATCAATCCAATATGATTTACATATGGTCCCCAGCGGGAAAACCTGCCTTTTTCTGCTAATGTATGGCCATTATCCTGCCTTATTTTATAACGTCGCTTTTTTAAAGCTTGAATAAAGTTATCCATTTCATCTTTTGTAACACTCAATGATTCACCATAAAGCCGTTGTCTTTTGACAAATGTTTCATTTCGCTTCGGCTTCTGCTTTTTCAGTGCTTTATACAAAGGAACAAATCTATCAATACTGCAAATTACTAATGATACGCCAATTAACGCAATTAAAAGCATATACCACCAGGAACTATACAAATTATGAAAACCTAGCTGATAATATATTTTGCCAAAAATACCAAACTGATCTTCGTAATAAATAGTAGGATCACGCGAAACTGCATTGGCTGGTATGTACATTTCCTGTGGAAAAATAGTTCCTGCAGCAGATGCAACAAGTGCGATAACAATCAGCCATACCCCTACCTTGACCGATGAAAAGAACGCCCATATTTTATCTACCATGGATTTTTTGTGCGTTTGTGACCTTCGTGCACTCCCTTCATAACGCATATTTAACAGCTTGTTTTTATCATTGCCATCAATATGCTGATTTTCTTCAATCGGTTTTCCACATGCCTCACAAAGGACTGTCCCTTCCGGATTCACATGTCCGCATTCACATTTAATTTTGTTCATCTAACCCACCACTTTAACAATTGATTTTTACTATTTTGGTTGAATTTGCTGGAGATACCCTTCTAAACGGTCGAGTGTTAAAGCACCATCCACCTTTTCCACAATTACCCCATTTTGATCAATAAAGAATGTACTAGGAATTGGTCCAACTTTATACAGGTCCATCACTTGATTTTTCGTGTCATGGACGACCGGGAATGTCAAATCATACTTATCTATAAATCTATGAATAACTAGTTCTGATGCATCTAAACTAACCGCAACAATCTCTACCCCTTTTTCTTTATATTTTGGATACAATTTTTCCATATAAGGCATTTCTGCTTCACATGGTTTACAATAGGTAGCCCAAAAATTCAGCATGACACCCTTTCCCTGTAAATCGCTAAGACGGATCGTTTCCGTATCATTGTTTTTACTGATTTGTTTTAGTTGGAAATCAGGTGCTTTGTCTCCTACACCATATACACTTTTATCTTTTTGGAAATTTGAAATAAGGGCAAAAAGTACAGCTGCCAATAATACAAGCAGAATCGTTATTCTAAAAATAAAGCGGCGCCTTTTCTTGTTCTTTTTGTTTTTCACAAAGCTCATACACATATATCCTCCAAACTTATTAATGAACATTAACCTTTAGCCTAAATTAAATTTGTCTAGAAACTGTGTAGAAATATAAAGATGATAAATGTTCATAAATTGTTCAAATTCAACTCCTCCAGTTAAAAAAAGCCTGTCATTTTGCACTCATACAAAAAAACATATTATTAGAATATTTTCAGTTAGGAAGTACATATAGTTAACTAATTGGACAAGACAGAAAGGGGTTTGAACATAATGGGAATGACTTTAAATTTGATATTTCTAACCATCATCCTGCTCTCCGTTTTTATTATTGGGAAGACAGTTTCCAATAGAAAAAAAATACCCTGCATGACTGGTATGATGATTGCCATGACATTGGGGATGAGTGCTGGTTTAATACTCGGTTTAATTTTTGGGGTTTTATTTCCAGATAATTTATTTATTGCCACCTTATTGGGAATGGTTGCAGGGATGGCTGCAGGGTTTTTGGCAGGAGTTCCTGTTAGCGTTATGGCGGTATTGGATGGTCTCCTGTCCGGTCTTATGGGAGGAATGATGGGTGCAATGCTTGGGGTAATGATTACGACAGAGTATCGTGAAGCAATTGTTAAAATAATGTTCTTTTTATTCCTGGCTACAGTGCTGATCCTGGTTTATATGATTCAAAAGGAGGTAAACGGAAAGGAAACAGCTTTTTACCGGAATCCGCTTGTTCCCGTTGCCCTTTTTGGATTTCTATTTCTGCTATTCAATCAAACCGGGCCTATTTTTACCGGAACGAATTCTGCTGAACAAAATCATTCCGAACATAATGAAGGTGATAATAGTTTGTTGATCAAGGCCGAAGAATATGATTTTCTACCCAATGATATTAATGTCCAAGTCGGGGAAACAATAACATTGTCCATTAAGAACACTGGTACAATCGAACACGATCTGGAAATTATTGATTTTAATCCAGATAACGTCCAGCAAAATGGCTCTTATCAACATGGTCAAGCTGAAAATACTGTTCATCTACATGCGAAGCCTGGGGAGAAACAAACCGTTTCCTTTACACCCGCGGAACAAGGTGTGTATCGTTTTGTTTGTACAATACCGGGTCACGAAGAATCAGGAATGTTTGGTACAATGAAGGTTTTGTAAAAATAAAATAAAAATAGAAAAAGTGCACTGAGCCCAAAGTTGAGTCAGTGCACTTTTTCAGTTTACTTCCAAAACATACGGAAATGCGATTACACCCTGATCAGCAAAGTTAAATTCGGCCCATAGTTTGTATGCTCCTGGTACGGGGAAATGCGCTTTAAAATCCGTAACATCATCTGATAATGGATGAACATGAATAAATTTTTCGATTTGTTCATCGATGACTACCACATGTCCCAAAGCCCCTAGGTATGGAAGCGGGGTTTCTCCATTTAAATTAAATGATAATGATACTGGCTCGCCTGAATTTAATTCCGTATGGGACAGTGTGGCCTTTTTCCCATTTACCACTTTCGTCAGTTTTACATCCTCTAGTAGTTTATTCATACCATGGATATGACGTGAACTGCCACTTCCAACTGTGATTAGTAGAGGCTCAATTGAATAGCTTTTGGCCTTTGGATTAATGTCAACAAATGCAAAGTACCCTCCTGGTTCCAATTCAACCCAGACTTCAAAGAGACTGGCTTCTTTCTCGATTGGATGAACATGGAGGAATGTTTGCAGATCGTTGCTAACGACGATCAGGTGCATTTTTTTTTCGTGGGTATCTTCAAGTTCTACTCCCTCACCCTTGTCATCCCTAACTCTAATGATAATATGTCCATCGTGATAATCTGCTTGCACTTTGACTTCAGAATACCCTGGTTTAGATTGGTGGTGATGTTCATGTTCCATTTTCATTGCTCCCTTTTTAAAACTTCATTATCTATACTTTACCTTAACCTGTCAGAGCTGAATTAAACATGAAAGCAAGACGTCATTTTGTTTCTAGTGTAAAAATTCATAGATTCTACACATTTAATTTTTATAATGTAAGGAATCATTCTATCTAAAATGGAGGTTTCAAACATGATAGCAACTGGAAAAAGGATCAACATGGATTGCAGCAGCAAGTTCTTAATACCTGTTAAATGGAGAAGAATGCTGCAAATTGAAGAAGGTAATTTAGTGAAATTCACCATAGAAAATAATCACATCTTTGTCCTGCCCTCCAAGAAAAATTCAATTGATATTATCAGTACAGTAGGACGTGGAGGGGGTATTTATATCCCGAAAGAAGTACGGGATTATTTTTATCGCAAAGGGATCAGTGCTTTTCATGTACACATTAATGAAGAAATGAAGGAAATAATCATAAAACCTGAGTTCTAGTTTTGTGATAGTGAAACAATTATAGTTTGGCGAGGTAACAAAGGTCTATGAAATCACAGCGGAAAAAATTGATAGTGACAATGTGTGTAATGACGATAATTTATATGGCAGTAATTTTTTTTATAATTCCCGGTTCACAGTCGAAAATAGCCCTTAACCAGATAACAAGTATGATCAATAAGATAAAAGTGAGCTGGTCCCCCACCGTCGCACGTAATGATAAAGATCAGACAGTTATAAAAAACAAAGATACAATTGAGGTGACAGCAAAGGATATTCCTACATATTATATTACAGCCTTATTAGACGACAAAAGTTTCCAAATCAATGGTCAGGTCAATTTAACCATTAATAACCCGGGCACAGACACAATTGTTTTTTATACCTACCCCTATTCGTGGTCCTCTATGAACATTAAAAAAGTGTTTTTGAATGATGAAATCGCTAATTTTGCATATGATCGGCGCCAATTGACTATAAAAAATCCTTATAAGAAAAAAGAACTTTCTATTCAGATTGAATTTCAAACTCCTGTCCCCCGCAGAGGAACCCGGTTTGGATATAAGGATAATGTATGGCTTGTTACCACTTGGTATCCAATGCTTGGTGTACTAGACAATAATCAAAATTGGGTTGATCGGCCTGACCCCATTGGAATGGGTGATCCGTATCTATTCAATTTTGCAAATTACGTCGTAGAATGGACAAGTTCGCCGTCCATTAAGTGGCTAAGTTCTGGAACCCTCTTATCCGAAACAATGGTTGGTAACGAACGGAAAATGACCTGGAAAGTGGATGGTGTTCGAAACTTTGCTTTAGCGGGAAGCACAAAATATAAGATAAAAGAAATAAAACCTGACGAAAACACAACCATTTCAATTGCCTTAACCTCTGAAGAAAATTTTGACCGGATACGTAATATTACAAATGCAGCTTTTTCAACATATAAAGCACATTATGGTCAACTGCCATATTCTAATTTGGCAATTATTGAAACCGGGAATGATACCAATTTTGCATTGGAATACCCTAATTTGGCAGTATTTTCAAAAGACATGTACGTTGATAACAAAATTGAACACTGGTTGCCACATGAAATCGGACATATATGGTGGTATAATGCGGTGGGTATAAACGAGGTTAAAAATGGCTGGATTGATGAAGGATTAGCTGAAATGGGAGTCGTATTATACTTAGAAAATCGTTATTCAAAATCAGAGGGAAAACAATTAAGGGATACCTATCGGAAACGGAATCAATTGCTTATCAATACATCGCCTTATCAAACTCTGGATGCGGGGTTATATCGTTATGGGAATAGACAAGAATTATATGATTCCTGGTATGCCCGTTCTGCGGACATGTTTTTAACTTTACGTGATGAAATAGGTGAGAAGGCCTTCAACCATTTCTTAAAAACCTTATATCAAACAAATGTCGGGGAAACGATAAATGAAGATAGTATCGCCAAAGCCTTAAAGAAATCCGTATCCATCGAAACCGATTTATTTCAAAACTGGATTCATGATCCTTATCAGTTAACGAGATGGGATATAAAGATTAACTAGTCTTCCACAATTTTAGCGATAGTTAATAAAGTCGTAACATATGGCTAAAAAAGCTTGTTTAAGAACAAAGGCGCAAGCGCCCGGTTAGCGGCGTATGTGCTGGACTGAACCGTAGGAGATAAAGGAAACACGACGACCGGAGGGAGTCGATGTTGACTTATCGTACGGAGGTGAAGGAAGCACACTAGCCGCTGGGCGCTGGAGCCGGACGTGGCTTATCCGGTTATTAAGTTGTCCACAGCCCCCAAATTCTATAATTTCCTTGACGAACAAGAAAAGCGATTTGAACATCTATCGCTTTTCTTGTTGTGAATTAATGCATCTGGTTTTGGTTATCCATTTGCTGCGGTGGAATTATACCCGCTTGATTTGGCATCGTCTCTAACGGTGTAACTACAGCTGTTTGCTCTGCAATGGATGCGTTTGGATGGCTTGCCCATCCCATTTGCTGAGCTAACATTTCATGTCTTTCAGCAATCTGTGATTGTTGCATAGCCATTTGTGAATGGATTTGTTTTACCTGCTGATTTTTCATATTTTCGGATGAATTGAAATTCTCCTTCGCCATGGAACTGGCAGTAAAATGAGCATCGATCGCGATGTCGTGATCATCAATCCCGAAATCATTCTCAACTATTTGGTTTTGCATTTTTGTAGCTCCATTGGGAATAGGAGGCAAGCTCACCTTTTGCTGATTGGGATCAAGCAATTGATTCATTGTTTGTACATGATTCCTCATAATCATAACTTGTTGTTCTAAAATGGTGGCGAGCTGCTTATTTTGAACAGCCCTTGAATACAGATTCAGTCGCTTTATAATCGCCTTATGTGCCGATAGATGATTGGCCATTAGACCTACATCAACTGTCTTTAACAACATTAATACCTCCTTATAAGCCTTTATGTTTCATAGGATGTCCAATGGAACGTAAAATATGAAAATGGTGAATTTGGGGGGGAAACTTTTGTTCCTCCTTCTGGCCAACCATACAGTGAGTTAATTATACCCTACGGTAATAAAAGGTGTTCCAATAGTAAAACTGGTTTTCTTGTCAACCGGACTGTAGCGACTAGCGATTTGAACATTTATCTGTCTTTCGTTGTTTTCTTCCATATAACTAAGCTTCTCAGATAATCCGGTAAAGCTTATTAACGCTTTTTCGTCCATCCCTTTATAGACGGTTGCATCTAAATTTTTAAACAAGTCCATCACCATTTGTTGCTGAACGTCCTGCTCCAATTTTCCGTCGATACTACCCTGAACATTTATTATGATTTCCGGTCTCAAATGGATACGCTCTAGCAATTCCCTTAGATGGGCATAGTCCTGAAGAAAATCCTTCTCATCCGGTGCTGTACTTGACAGGGATATCATTAAATGCGCTTTGTACGTGTCTTCATCTTCATGCAACACTCCTGCTAACGCAACTTGGATTTCAGTGTTAGGTAATGAAGGGATTTTTGTTTGACCTTGATACTTGATTAGCCTTTGATCCCCTGAATCTGATGCTAAAGAAAGGTTTAGTGAAAAGGTCTTCTCTAATTCTTCTTTAAAGATTTTTATTTCATCCGATTCATGATAAGATTCGACAATTCCACTATAACTTAACGTTAGCTTTTCCGTCTGAATGTCAGCCCTGCTAAAGGTGCGCATAAGCAAAAGACCGTCTGCTTCACGGTCTTTTATATAAGTAGTGCCATTTACCGGAACAATAATGACAAAGGCTATAGCGATAAGTAATACAACAAACAGCAAGTTAATTTTGGATTTAAAAAACATATAACTACCCCTTATGAATCTTACTTCCATAATGGAAGAGAATTCAGTCGTTCAGACCTACACCCCGTTTAATTATCCATTTGCTTTTTTGATTCGCGTGTCTGATTTTAAATAGAAATAGCCGATTAAAATCAGCGAAACAATGGTGACAATTATGCTTGTCCATTGCCCTGCAGTTAAGTCAAGCAAATATCTTGGCGAGTCGCCACGCAAAAAGCCAAGTGAAAATCGACCGATTGAATATAAAATGTTATACGCAAGGAAAATGAAACCTGTCGGCCACGTTCTGTTCTTCATAATAAGTAATAATCCAAATACAAAAAAGTCCCACTGCCCTTCCCAAACTTCCGCAGGCCAAAGCGGTTGTGATCCGTACTCACTATATGCAATTGTTCCTTCGGGATAAACAAGCCCAAAATTTGAACCAGTTGGAGAACCAAAGGCATCACCATTTAATAAACAGGCAATTCTGCCAATCGCTTGTCCAAATATAATCGCCGGCGCCATAATGTCAGCAAACTCCCAGAAGTTTAATTTGTGACGCCACGTATAGATGGCCCCAGTGATAAAGCCACCAACTAGACCACCCTGAATTGCCAAGCCACCGTTCCAGATGGCAAAAATCTGACCAAGATTATCCCGGTAGCTTTCCCATTGGAAGAAAAACACATGCCAAAAGCGCGCTCCGATTATTGCCCCAATAATTACAAAAACTGTCATGTCAACTACATGTTTTTGATATTTTGTTCCTCTTGCTAAATAATAGGCAACCCCCATACCCAATAGCATCGCAAGTGCGACTACAAGACCATACGATCGGATGGGAAAGTCACCAATCTCAAATAATACAACTCTCATGCAGTTACCTCCTCATTGGATCACCTTTAAAGTTTAGCAAGCAAATATGTAGAATTTATGGGTTTTTTGATGTATATGGAATGCTTGTCTTTTGATGAACGTTGATTGTTCAAATAAAAGTCTTACTTTCCACACAAAAAGTAGACAATTATGAACTAGAATGGTGTTTGAAAAGGCTCAAATATACGAGGAGGGATTTTCATGAAAAAAGGCATACTGGCAATAATTGCCCTCGGTTTTATCTTCGTTCTTGCAGCGTGTGGTGGAACCGACAATAGTGACACGGATAATACCAATGCAGATGATACAACCGAGCAGTCAGAAAATAATGGTACTGCGGAACAGGGGACGGAAGAAACCGCTACCAGTAATGAACTCAGTATAAAAGCAACAAATTGGGAGTTTGACCAGGCCGAGTACACCGTGAAAGCTGGCGAGGAAGTTAACATATCATTTGCAAGTGATGAAGGAATGCATGGACTTGCCATTGATGAGTTTGACGTGAATATTGAGGGAGATGGTGAAACATCATTCACCCCGGATAAACCGGGAGAATATAAAATCTATTGCAGTATTCCTTGTGGACAGGGACATAGTGACATGACATCAACATTGATCGTTAAATAAATCGGATAAAAAGAGCTGTTCAAGAATGAACAGCTCTTTTCACTGTTCGCGCCTTTAACAAAGGTTTCGCTGTGTAAATGGTTTTGTTATCCTCCTCGCCTCTTTCCGATCCCAATCATTTTTTGTCTTCCTCAGCACCTTTTATTCATAAAAAGTTGTTTAGCTGTTAACTGTACACATATATTGAGGGCGTTCATAAGATATTAGGGAAATGTCATGAAGGAGTGAGAAAAATTGTACTATCAATACCCATATTATTACCCAAATTACACAGGAAGAGCGGAAACTGGTATGTCCATGATGGAAATGGATGAAATGAAACAAATGATGATGGAACATATGAGGATGACGCAACAAATAAAACAAAAGGTTGATATGATAGATGAACGGCTAAGAAAAATGGAAGAAAAAATGATGCGGTAGTGAATAACTACCGTATTTTTTCTTCTTATTCTTCATCCCACTCAACATTGCTTACCGATTCGCTTTGTGTTGGTAATGATACTTCAAACCGTGTCCCTTCTCCTTTAATACTTGTTACATTTATAGTTCCGCCATGTACCTCAACAAAGCCTTTTGCAATTGAAAGGCCAAGTCCCGCCCCACCCTCATCGCGTTTGCGCGATTCATCCAAGCGATAAAAGCGCTCAAAAATAAAGGGAAGTTTTTGCTCATCAATACCAGGTCCTGTATCTTTAAAACTGATCACAACCGATTTATCTTCCGCCTTTACATCAACCATAACTATACCATTGTCAGGGGTATAACGCAGTGCATTTCCGAGCAGATTGACTACAACTTGGGTCATACGATCACGATCAATTTCGATAAATATATCAGCAGAACCTTCAGAAAACTGAAGTCTAATATCTTTTTCGTCTGCAAACCATTGGAACTGAGAGAGAATGGCTTGCACAAAACCGTTTATTTCCGTTCGTTTCTTATGAAGTGGCAACGTGTTGGATTCTGCCAGACTGAGCTGCTGCAGGTCATTAACCAGTCTTGATAGACGATATACTTCATCACTTACATGTAGGATTACTTCTTCTGTTGCCTCAAGTGCACCGGCCTGGATTGACTCTAATTTTGCTTGAATAATAGCAAGCGGTGTTCTTAGCTCATGTGCAACATCGGCTACAAGGGATTTACGTATATGTTCTGTACGTTCTAGTGTTTCGGTCATTTTATTAAAAGAATCGCCTAGCTGGCTAAATTCATCTTTTGAATCAATCGAAAGCCGAAAATTTGTTTTCCCTTTTGAAACACGTTCAATCCCTGCAACAAGCTGTGTAAGTGGTTTGGTGATTTTTTTCGATAAAAAAAGCCCAATGACTAAAGAAAGCAGTACAGCGACAAGAAAGCCAAAAAGAATGGTAACGTTAACTGATTGGACAAATTGTTGTTCAAGACGAGAAACGGAGGCACTTTTAACTGGATACGCAATAAGGGTTCCAATGTTTTTCCCATTGATGGCAAGTGGTTCTTTGACAGAAGAATTCTTATTTTCCATGTTTTTAGGTGTTGTATCTGCCACTATTTCCCCTGAGGAATCTAACACGATAATTTGAATAGATCCCCCCATCATACCCATCATTTCTCCCATATTCATATGCATTCGGTTTGCGTTTTCAAGAACTTTGTCTACACCTTTTAGTGAACCTGTTGAATTATAGTATGAAATTACCATCTGCTTCATCATTTCAATCCTCATTTGATCACTTTCCGAAAGATAATTCTCAAATATCTTTTCTACACGTGTTTGAAAAAATAAAGATTGAAATAACCCCATGATTATAATCACAGTGGTCAATGAAATAAGTAACTTGTGTTTTAGCTTCATGCGTCCACCCCGAAACGATAACCTATTCCGTAAACCGTTTGGATAGAAGCAGACGACCCAAGCTCTGATAGCTTTCTTCTTAAATTACTCACATGCGTATCAATCGAACGTTCATAGTTTACAAATGCTTCTCCAATTGCTATGTTCATTAGTTGTAATCTGCTATAAACCCTTCCCGGTTTCTCTGCAAGCGTCATTAAAATTATAAACTCTGTAGGGGTTAGGTTGGCCTTTGTTCCGTTGATATAGACCTCGTATGTGGAAAGGTTAATTTTGATATCTTCTTGTTGAATCCACTCATCGTCAGCCTGTTCTTCAGAGGTCCTCCTAAGCACCGCCTTCATTCGTGCAACCACCTCACGTAGACTAAACGGTTTCGTAATATAATCATCAGCACCTATTTCAAGCCCTAACAGCTTGTCGACCTCATCCGTTTTTGCAGTTAACAGAATCACAGGGATTCTATTTTGGGCCATTCTTAAATCGCGTAATGTTTCATATCCATCTTTCTCTGGCATCATGACATCGAGTAAAATGATATCTATATTTTTATTCTCCTCAATAAGACGTAACGCCTCAATACCATTATGTGCATTCAACGTCAAATAGCCTTCATTTTGCAGGAATGTGGAAATTGATTTTCTTAATTCGCTTTCATCATCTACAATCATCACTGTTTTTATCATCGGAATAGTTTCCTTTCTTATTCACCTGTATTACTGTTTTTGCGGAATAAACATAAAACCTTGATAAAAGTTTATCAAGGTTTGTTCTCCATAATCAAATTTTATCTGTATCTGTCAGCTCTTGCAATCGTTGTCTGTACTCCTCTGTATCAATTTCTCCCCGAGAGTAGCGCTGTCTGAGCAGTTCAACTGCATTGTCAGCTTCGCTCGATTTATCTTTTGATGACAGTTTTCGTATCGCCACAACAATTAGCCAGATGACTAACCCCCAGAATATGAACATAAATACCCCGCCAAACATCATTGGGAAACCACCTCCAAAACAATCTGCACCATCATTCCACATCATACTTGCAACCTCCCTCGTGTAATCATTTTACCTAGACCGACATATCGAACGGCTATTTATAGGCAAACATCCCTGGAATATTTGCCACCATTTTCTTGTTTTGTATTTTACTTTACCTTAAATTGGCCCATCATCCCAGCATCTTCGTGTTCGAGAATGTGACAGTGATACATGAACAATCCAGAATGGTTGAATGTAGCAATTGCCCTGACTTTTTCCCCGGGATTAACCAGGATAGTATCTTTCCAACCGGCTTCATTAGCTGGTGGAGGATTTCCGTCACGATCCAGAATTTGAAATTGTACCCCATGAGCGTGAAACGGATGAGCCATTCCCCTCATCATCCCCATAGAAGGATTGGATATCTCCCAAATTTCGGTTGCGTTTAGGTTGACTTCTTCATCAATTCTGTTCATATCCATCTGTTTTCCGTTGATGTTAACCATAGACCCCATACCTTGAAAAACAAATTTTCTGGTTTTGACTGATTGAGAGGGATCAATTCTTTCTATTTGAGCTAACCTTCCTGGAATATTGGAGGCTTTTTGTTTTTCTTCCTTTATAACAAATTTCATCAATTCAGTTCCCTGATTCGTAAACTCTACTACATCGCCTTTTTTATATTTCGAGAAATCAACAATAATCTCAGCTCGTTCTGCCGGACTCAATACTAATTTTGTCATTTCTACGGGCTTTTCGAGCAATCCACCATCACTAGCAATTTGATAAAACTTTTGGTTGTTACGAAAAACAAATTCATAGATTCTTGCATTTGATCCATTTAATAATCTCAAGCGCATTTTTCCTCTTGGAACCTCAAGGTAAGGATTGATTGCACCATTGACGAGGGTTGTATCACCTTTAAAGCCCATCATCACATCATGCATTCCCAGGTTATATTCAAGCTTACCACTGGAATCTAACCTCTTATCCTGAATAACGAGGGGGATATCGTTAACCCCATACTCTTTCGGAATATTAAGGCTGTCTGTGACTTCATCATCAATATAAAATAATCCAGCAAGCCCCTTGTATACCTGTTCTCCTGTTTTGTGCAGCACATGAGGATGGTACCACAAGGTAGAAGCTGGCTGGTTAATGGTGAACGTTGGATTCCAAGTTTCACCAGACCTGATAATATTATGTGGACCGCCATCATTTTCCCCATTTATCTCAAGCCCATGCCAGTGAACAGTAGTCTCTTCATCAAGATTATTTTTTACCTTTACAGAAACCTTTTCCCCATTCCTGACTCTTATGACAGGACCTAGGTAGTCACCATTATATCCTAGCGTGTTTGTTTCTTTTCCTTTTATAAATTCTTTTTTTGACATTTGAGCATTTAGATGAAACTCTGCTACATTTGGCATCGAGCTTTTATTTTCTAATAATGGAGGTATAGGTAAAGGAGTTTGACCTGAATTCATAAGACCTTTCCAGACATTTCCGGTATCCAGTCTATCTTGATTAAAAAATTGGGTTACTCCAATAGGGACCATAGAAACAACTGCTAAACCAGCCGTTACTTTTAAAGAATTTGAGATGAATTTTCTTCTGCTGTATTTCTCCATACACGTCTCACCTCCCTTAGATGCTTGAGAAAAAAATTAATCATGATTTAAGAAAACGATTGTTGACCTTATCACTTGAATTGCTCATCGCTAATAATAATATAAACAATTAATCTTCAGAACTTGTCGAGAGAATGTTAAGAACTTGTTAAGATTAACAATATACATTAAATATGGGTGAAATTAACAAACCTTCAGAGCGAAATGACACGTTAAATAAAAAAATGCCTTTATTTCCCCTATGTCCGAAAACGGTTTCAGGTAATATAGGCAATATAAATTTAGACACGGATAACTATACAATAATCCTCAGCTATTAATGCTATATAGATTTTTTTCCCTCAGCACCGTTTATCGAATAGCTTACGGTAATTTCTGCACTCAATGAATGAGCAACGGAGCAATATTTATTTTTAGACAGCTGAATTGCCCGAACCACCTTATCTTCCGGCAAATTTCCTTCCAATACATAGTGAATGTGAATTGTAGTAAATCGTTTCGGATGATCTTCTGCTCTCAAGCCTTTAACATTCATTTCAAATCTTGTAGGCTGCAAACGCATTTTTTGCACAATCGAAATAATATCAATTCCTGTACACCCAGCAACGGCATTCAGCAGTAATTCTGTTGGCCGTGCTCCACTGTTCTCTCCACCAACCTCCTCAGCTGCATCCATTTTAATATCATGACCGGATGGTGTAATACTGGAGAAAGCCATCTTGCCGTCCCACCTGACCGAAAATTCCACTTATATCAGCCTCCTTTTTAATTTGAACTTATGTTTTGTTATAAAGCAACACTTTAATCTATACAAATCAACAGACAAGTCAATTCCTTTAAAATGGAATTGACTCATCTGTTTCATTCTTGTTCAAAAATTCCATTTACCAAATTGGACCTTGCTAGTTTATTGTTTGGCAAATGTAATAATTGTATCTTCAGTTGGCTCAGGTACTGTGATCCGATCAACTTCTTCCCCATTTTTAAAGAGGATCAAAGTCGGAATGCTCATCATGCAATATTGCTGCATAAACTCCAAAGAGTTGTCGACATCAACATCATAAAATAACACGTTTTCAAGTTCGTCTGCAACATTTTCGACAATTGGAGCCAGTCCCGCAACCCGGGCTCTAGCCTGCGGTGAATTTCAAGACTACAGTTTGTCTTCGCCTTTTACCAACGTTTCAAACTTGCTTGGTTTCAATTTCTTTAAATTTTTACCCCTTCTCAAATACTGGTAAATAAAGGGATTCCCTTTTTAAGCTTGTAATTTTACACGTTGTAAGCGGCGTAATGCCTTTAAAACAACCGATGCGATGCTAAAGTCAATTTCTGCTCCCGCTAACCAGGGCGCTAATAACCCGATCGCAGCAATCGGTACTCTGTCGCTATAAACAAGTACCAGTAACAGGTTTATCGAATACTTTTGTTGATTGTTGAACCGTGACCACTAATCACACTGGCTATTTTAATATTTCTTTTTCCATCTTTAGTGTTATATTCGATCACCACATATTTTTGGATTGAAATTTATTCCACCTTTATCTGAGCCATCATGCCGTTGTCCTCATGTTCAAGAATATGACAATGAAGCATATACACGCCTTTATTCTTAAATTGCACAGCCACTTTCACTGTCTCATCCGGCTTTAGTGAGAAACTGTCCTTCCATCCCCGCTCATTTTTTGGTGGCTTTTCTCCGTTTCTGGAAAGTATTTTTAATTGGGTTCCATGCATGTGGACTGGATGGATCATTCCTCCCATCTTATCCGGTTTATTGTAAAACTCCCACACTTCAGTGACACCTTGTTTTTGCGTGAAATCAATTCTATCCTTATCAAATTTCTTTCCATTTATCGTTACCTTGTCCATCATTCCAAAGAATTCCACTTTCTTTGTAACTGGCAAGTTCATCTCTTCTTCTGTAATTGAAAAATCATTCATTTTTTCGGGAATATTGCTATCCTTTCCACTTTGATCGGAAACCTCAAACGGTAAAAGGGTAGATCCATCCTCCTTGTTTATTAACGCCAACTCATCTTCTGCAGTAAGTTTTGAAAAATCAATAACGATTTCCGCCCGTTCAGAAGGTGTCAGTGTGATCTCTTTCATTGTCACTGGCTTATTCAATAGACCCCCACCTGTTGCGATTTGCTCAAAGGAATCCCCAGTATTCAATTTAAAAGTAAAGTTTCTCGCATTAGATCCATTTAATAGACGAAGACGAACCTTTTCTTTCCTGACAGTCAACTTCGGATTCAACGTCCCATTGATCAATAATGTATCACCGATTGTTCCATCCTCATTCATTGCAGCATCGTAATTCAGTTGTTTCTTATCATCAAATGTTTTATCTTGAAAAATCAAGGGAATATCATTCTGTCCATACTCATTTGGTAAGCCAAGATTTTTCGAATTGTCATCCTCGATATATATTAAATCTGCAAGTCCGTTGTAAACTTGTTCTGCAGTTGAGCCCTCGGGATGGGGATGGAACCATAATGTTGCAGCCTCTTGTATCACTTTAAATTCGACCATGTCTTCTTCTCCTGGTTTCAACTTGGCATGCGGTCCACCATCTACCGCCCCCGGTACTTCTAGTCCGTGCCAATGAAAAGTTGTGTCCTCATCCAGCTCGTTTATCAATCTGATTTTAACCGTATCACCTTTACTAAAACGCAGCACTGGCCCTAAAAATGCCCCGTTGTATCCATACGTTTTTGTTTTAGTACCATCGAATATTTCAGTCTCTCCTTTTTGGGCTCGAACCGTGTATGCAACTTCTCTTTCTTTTTCATTCTCGTCTTCAAGTAAAGGAGGTATTTTCAATTCATTTTCCCCTGTTGAGTCGTTTAAACTCACCACTTCATCATGACTCATATGCCCCTCCATCGTGTCATTATCCATCTTGGAATGATCCATTCCTTCTTCCATAGAATCAGACTCTTCTTCATTCCTATCCATGTTTTCATGTGACTCATTCTTCGTGTCTGCGTTATCTTTAGGTATTGTTTCATTATTTCCAGCACAAGCTGATAAAACAAAAGCAGTAATTAAACAAATTAGAAATACTGTGAATTTCCCATTCTTCATACTTCATATCCTCCATTAGGTTTATTTGAATATTAATCAATCTTTGATAATTTTTCCTTAATTGAACAACCCGTTTATCTTTCAACAAGATGAGACCCTTCCGTTAACATGGATTCATCAACTGTGGACTCTCCTTTAAAAATCATACCGTCGAGAGGGACCTTTTTCCCCGATTTAACAATGATTTTGGTCTGTGCTATTCAAATCTTCTACAGATACTATTTCCATTGGCATCTATTTTATGTACTTCTTTTGGCATCATTTTAATTAATTCTTAATGTTTCGAAGCACCGATTACTGATTTACATCGTTTCGTTTGGGTAAGTGAAAACATCAATGAACTTGAATATGTTAACACTGAAAAAGAAGGTTAGATGTCCATCGACTGGAAAAGACGTTCTGGTAAAGTGCTACCACTAATAAAGCTGATAGATTTTTTAGAAGTAGCAACTTCGACAGGGTTTAATGAACAATTTATCTATGCCTTAACAAATCATTCACCTGAAGCAGAGGAAAAAGCAATCGCACTTTCAGGCATTATAGCAATGGCTTAGCACATTCTATTCGAGAGGGGAAAGTTTCTGGTTTGCTTATATACCTGACGATACAAAGTTGCTAAAGCACTAAGGGGAATGGGAAGAATAGAAAGTCATACTGGCGTCAGGAATGAAATCAACCAGATAACATATTTACCACTATTGCAACAAGTAATTGACAAACGCATGTTGGTATTTAAATCCAAAATTTAAACAAACCTTCTGTTACTCCCAATGTGTACATGTAATAAATCCCAAATACAATACTGATTACCCCTGTGATCTGAGCGAGAAATCTATTGACTCCTTTTTTGTTAGCACTAAATACAAAGGGGACCCCAATAATCGTTGTGGCAATTAGCATACCCACAACTGTTCCAAAACCAAATATCAGAATATAAAGTGCTCCTTCCCAAACACTTTCTACTGTACTCATCGTTAATAGAACCATGGCAGCACTTCCCGCCAATCCATGTACAACGCCAATTAACATTGATTTTATGTAAGACAGGTTATTATGTTGGTGAACGTGATCTTGATCCGTAATACCTTTATGCGAATGAAAATGCTTATGGGCATGGATTTTCTTCAATGAAAGAATACTGGAAATCCCAAGGAACACAAGCATAATTCCGACCAAAAATTCTAGAGACATTGCCCATTTTTCTGGTATTTCCCCCTTCATAATAATAAGTATAATTCCAAAAATAAATAACGTTGCCGTATGACCGATACCCCAAAATGCACCGGATAATGATGACCTCCATAATTTCTTGCTTCTACTGGCAATTGTAGAAACTGCTATGACATGGTCAGGTTCAATTGCATGTTTTATTCCAAGGACAAAACCTAGAGATAGAATAGTTAATAAACTTCCTTCCATTAAAATACCCCCTACAAAGTTTAATAATTTTGAATCAGTACCATACATCTGTCAGTAGCGAAAAATTTCCATTTTGGTGTTTTGCACATCCCCTAAAAAAAGAAGTGTAATAGCTCTCTAATTCTCCGGTGGTTCTTTTTTCATATATACACCATCCTACATTCCATCTGCAAATATTATATTCATTGCTTGAAAAAAAATATGCTTGTTGGTTTGCTGAAACGTATACTTTATACTTCGTTCATAAAGATGTCTCACTTTCTACACAAAAAGCAGACATTTATGAACTAGCATAATGGCTGAAAAGGGTTGCACCATTTTAATAACGAGGGCGGAGTTTACATGAAGAAAGGATTGTTGGTGATAATCGCCCTCGGTTTCATCTTTGTACTTGCGGCTTGTGGTGGAACTGATAGTAGTGATACGGAAAATGCTGACGATAGTAATACTACCGAACAGGCAGAAAATGATGGTGCTACCGGACAAGCGGAAACAATGGGACTTCGGAAGAGACTGCTGTAAGTAATGAGCTTGACATTAAAGCAACAAACTGGGAATTTGACCAGGCTGAATACACCGTAAAAGCTGGTGAGGAAGTAGCATATCGTTCGCTAGTGATGAGGGTATGCACGGACTTGCTATTGATGATTTTGATGTCAACATTGAAGGAGACGGTAACGCAACATTTACACCGGATAAACCGGGAGAGTATACAATTTATTGCAGTATTCCATGTGGGCAGGGACATAGTGATATGACATCAACATTGGTCGTTAAATAATTTAAAAAAAGAGTTGTTCAATTATGAACAGCTCTTTTCAATGTTATTAGCTCTTGGCGCTAAATAGATTCTTTCCCCTTTGTACCGTTAATTGAATAGCTAACGGTAATTTCCGCACTTAATGAATGAGCAACAGAGCAATATTTATTTTTGGAGAGCTGAATCGCCCGGATGACCTTATCTTCTGGCAACTCTCCTTCCAATGCATAATGAATGTGAATCGCAACAAAACGTTTTGGATGATCTTCAGCATTCCGGCCTTTAACGTTCATTTCGAATTTTGAAGGCTGTAAACGCATTTTTTGCAAGATCGAAATAATATCAATTCCCGTACATCCGGCAACGGAATTTAGTAGTAATTCTGTTGGCCGCGCTCCACCATTCTCTCCTCCAACCTTCTCGGCTGCATCCATTTTAATGTCGTGCCCAGATGGTGTAATACTAGAAAAAGCCATCTTACCATCCCATTTCACCGAAAATCCCACTGTATCATTCTCCTTTTTAATTTTTTACTATGTTTTGTTTTTATTCCATTTAAAATACCTGTCTGTTTATAACAGTGTTACCATGGACTGATCTATCATAAGATTAGTCATTCCTTTAAAAAATGGAATCGACTAATCCATTTAATTCCTACACAAGAAAAATCTATTTACCAGATTAGATTGGAACTTTCTGCTTTATTGTTTGGAAAACGCTATAATTGTATCCCTAATCGTATCTTTGTTGGTTCTAGTGCTGTGACAACAATTTTAAAGAATTTCATTTTAAATGCAACTCCTTTCCCTTGTTTATTCTTCTCATAATACTAGGTAATGTATGTAAAGAATTATCCCTCAAATCATTGAGAGACTGAATATAAGGTTATTTACTGTTATTTAACATCCGAAAGAAGCGCGGTTAATAAAATAAAAAAATCAGTCGAAAGTGACCTGCTTGAAGTCATCCAACAATATTCAAGGTGGCAATCAGTGAGAGTGTTGGAGAAAACCATTTTTTAAATAAAATGGAGGGCTGGGGGAAGGATAAGTTTATCTAGGTCAAAATATACGGATAGCATTATACATTTTATGAAAGGAATGATGACATGACCTGGTTAGAAGTTATTTCTTATGAATCACATGAATATGGAATCCGGCATAGATATGAGCATGAAACATGAAGAACATATGGATCACCATGAACACAGCGACATGAACCATCACGATCATGGGGATATACACCATCATGGACACAGCAAAAAACCCTTTTGGCAGAGCGTTTTCGTTTCTACCACGCATTGCAGCAGCGGCTGTTCCCTCGGTGACATGATCGGCGCTCCTCTGGTGTTTTATTCAGGCTTTCTCATCGCAGGTTCGATGCTGTTAACCGATTACGTAGTGGAATTTATTCTGGCTTTTCTTTTTGGCATTGCCTTTCAATATTACGGGATGGGATTTCAAAAACATGATCAACCCGGAAAGGCAATCAAAGATGCCCTAAAAGCTGCTGATACATGGTCGCTGATTGCTTTTGAAATCGGCATGTTTGGGTGGATGGCTCTTGCCTATTTTGTATTTTTTGTTGAAATGCCCGAACCTAACACCGTGATCTTCCGGTTCATGATGCAAATCGCCATGATGCCCGGATTCCTTACAAGCTATCCTGCTAATTGGATATTGGTGAAAAAAGGTATTAAACACGCAATGTAATAGATCCTAACATAAGTGTTTGGCAAAATAGACATGGAAGGAGAGAAAAAATGCGGAAAACAATATCAGATTCACTTATTGAAGCACTACTGAATGCCGGTATTACACGGATTTATGGCATTGTAGGGGATTCTCTTAACGCTATTCTAGATGCGATACGCCGTTCAGGGAAAATTGAATGGATTCACGTTCGGCATGAGGAAGTCGCAGCGTTTGCAGCTGGTGCCGATGCAGGAGTGAGCGGCAGTATTGCTGTCTGTGCGGGGAGTAGCGGCCCAGGAAATCTCCATCTTATTAACGGCTTGTATGATTGCGAACGCAGCAGAATTCCGGTACTCGCAATTGCGGCTCATATTCCAAGTGATGAAATTGGAAGCAGCTACTTCCAAGAGACGGATCCCGAAAAAATCTTTGAGGATTGTAGTCATTATTGTGAAGTTATAACTAGTTCGCAGCAAATGCCGCGTGCCTTAACAATGGCGATGCAGACAGCAGTTGCGGAAAAGGGGGTGTCTGTCCTTGTTCTCCCCGGGGATGTTGCAGCACTAATTACCGAAAACGATGTTCCAGAACATGTTGTCTATGATACGAAACCCGTTGTATACCCTTCAGATGAAGAACTGAAGCATCTGGCAGATTATCTGAATAAAGGAAAGCGGATTTCATTGCTTTGCGGGGCGGGGTGTGCTGGAGCGCATGAGTCACTTATGACACTTTGTGAAAAATTGCAGTCACCAATGGTTGTCGCGCTTCGGGGGAAGGAATATCTTGAATATGACAACCCTTATTTTGCTGGGTTGAACGGTCTTATTGGTTATTCGTCAGGTTATCATGCCATGATGGATTGTGATGTTCTTTTGATGCTTGGTACCGATTTTCCTTATAGACAGTTTTACCCGGATGACGCTGTTGTCCTTCAAGTAGACATTGACCCGCAACATCTTGGCCGCAGGAAGCCTTTAACTTATGGCGTATGCGGTGATGTAGGGGATACAGTTAGGGCACTCTTGCCCTATTTAACTGATGATCACGACTCAAGTCACTTGAAAAAATCAGCGAAGAATTATAAGCATGTTAGAGAGGACCTTGACTCCTTAGCGGTAGGTAAACCGGGTAAAAAACTGATTCATCCGCAGTATCTGACAAAGATCGTTAGTGATCTTGCAAGCGAGGATGCTGTTTTCACCTGTGACGTTGGTACGCCAACATTATGGGCTGCACGCTATTTAAAAATGAACGGTAAGCGGCGGCTTCTGGGCTCATTTAATCATGGGTCAATGGCAAACGCGATGCCGCAAGCTATTGGATCGCAAGTTGCTATGCCGAATCAACAAGTGGTTGCCTTGGCTGGTGATGGCGGTTTGACCATGCTGATGGGTGATCTTTTAACACTAAGGCAGCATCAATTGCCTGTAAAAGTTGTGGTGTTTAACAACAGTTCACTAAGCTTTGTAGAGCTAGAGATGAAGGCTGCCGGTTCTTTAGAAACCGGGACAGAACTTGATAATCCTAACTTTGCAGACGTTGCAATGGCTATGGGGATTAAGGGAATTCGAATAGAAGATTCTGCCAACCTTGAAAGGGATGTCAAAAGGGCTTTTCAACATGATGGACCCGTTCTTCTAGATGTAGTCGTCAACCGTCAAGAATTGTCGCTTCCGCCGAAGATTACACTGGAGCAGGCAAATGGTTTCAGTCTTTGGATGCTTAAGGCCGTCTTAAACGGACGGGGCGATTCCCTACTTGATCTTGCCAAAACAAATTTATTTCGATGAAGAAATAACCGGGCCAAGCCCGGTTATTTTTGAATATATACTTATATCCGCAAAGGAGAAAATTGGTGGAAATCGTTTAGTTTTTTGACTTGTTCAAAAATACCTTCCATGTTTACGTCTGTATTTTATTTTCTATATAAAAAGGGCCATTTATTCACTCAAAGCTTTACAATTCATTTAATCCACGTTCATTTTCTCCGGTAAAAGGAACATTGTATTCCGAAACATTATTTTTTTAATTTAATGATGACAAATCATACAATATAAAAATGGAACATGCTATATTTCCCTTAATGAAAATTCCTTCATTTTAATAACGCTGGAGCACATTGGTGTAACACAAATACCTAGGTGATCATATATTGTATAGCGATTTTAATAATATTTTGATGTATAGAAGGATCTGCATTTTTAAAGAAGGGAAAGATAAGATTGTTTGTTTATACAGTTAGACCGGGGGATTCACTGTATACCATTAGTCAAAAATATAGGATTTCAGTTGATATGATTCGACTCGTCAACGGGTTAATCTCACAAAATATCGTTCCTGGCCAGGCTTTACTAATTAATAAAGTGACTTACACCGTCCAACCGGGGGACAGCTTATATGAAATCGCACAAATGGCATATGTCCCTTTAAACAGGTTAATTAATGTCAATCCGGGATTAAGCCCGAGCGATTTGCAACCCGGTAGGGAAGTGGTTATTCCGAAACTACCAGATTACGTGGCCTCCACCTTAAGTTATATCTACATTACGGGGACTGATGTCGACATTTCATTAATCAACGATTTTGCTCCGTATTCCACTTACTATTCATTTTTTGAATATCATATTTCAAGCGATGGTTCTCTCAGTGGATTAAACGAACTTAAAGCTATTGAAACAGCCTGGACTCGTGATACAGCCCCGCTTGCGACAATTACCAACTTGACAGCTAGCGACTTTAGTTCTGAATTAACCAGTCAAATGTTAAACAGCCCTTCCGCGAGGCAAAATCTGATTCATAACATTTATAAGCTGGTTTCGACAAAAGGATACGCGGGTGTAAATATCGACTTTGAAAGAATCAAAGCAGAAGACCGTGATATGTTTTCTACTTTTTTAAGCAACCTCCACGACCGGCTCAGTCAAGAAAATTTTTTACTTACGATTGCCGTTCCACCGAAAACGAGCGAAAACATTCCATGGTTAAGGGGGTATGACTACGGGGCTATCGGCGCCTCGGTAGATTTTATGTTCATTATGGCCTACGATTGGCACCACATGGGAAGCGAACCCGGACCAACTGCCCCGATTGATGAAGTAAAACGAACAATCGAGTTTGCTTTGGAAAGGATGGATAGTACTAAAATTATGCTTGGCGTACCACTTTATGGTTATGACTGGCAATTGCCATATAACCCAGATACCCTAGCCACTGCAATATCCAATCAAAATGCAGTCCAACTCGCGATGAGCAAAGGCTCCGTAATCAATTATTCAGAAGAAGATCAGTCACCCTATTTCTATTATGTTGACCAACATGGACAAAGGCATGTTGTGTGGTTTGAAGATTCCCGCAGTATGGCGAAAAAGATGCAACTAATAACGGAATACCAGCTTCTCGGAATTGGGGCATGGCAGATTGGACTCGGTTTTCCTGAAGGGGTATGGCTTTTGACAAAATTTTTTAATATTCGAAAGGTTACCTAGCCTACAAGATTATTTGTGACGCTGACAATTAGAAGTTTATGGCGTTTCTCTAATGCCCGCATGTTGCGATCCTGCCACTGTAGCCTTGAAATAAAGTTTAATCAAAAATCGCTCGCAAAACCGCATTTTATGTTACATTTAAATAACCCGTTTTGAAAAAAGATTGATCAAAACGGGTTTATTCTACGTGAAGTATTATACAATTTTTATAAAAAAGTTTGATCATTTTATACTGTCGACCTTAATTTCGCCCCTTTGTTTAAGACTTTAGCATATCTGCAGTTGTAACCCCGGCGTCATTAAAATAAACGTCAACTTTTTCGGTATTTAAATCTACTTAAAAGAAGTCTAGTGTAGACTTAAGTGAGGTTTTTCCATTTTTAACCTTATTTACTTTAGTTTATAATAATAATCTTATTCTTTCACTTCTATAATAAAAGGATAGACGTGTACGTTATCACCAAACTTAAATTCAGCCCATACTTTGTACATACCAGGATCTGTAAAATGCGCAATAAAAGTAGTTATATCGTCTGCGGCTGGGTGGACATGAATATACTGTTCAACATCTTCATCAATAATCACAACATGACCTAAGGCACCTAAATGTAGATTCAATTTTTCTCCATGCGTGTCAAAGACCAATTGAACCTCCTCCCCCACCGTCGCATCCACATCACCTAAAGTGACTGTCTTCCCATCACGCTCTTTCGTCCAATTGTCCATTCCTTCAAGATTTGTCTTACTTGTTTCATTTGTACCAACCTGTAAAGTGTTTGGTGTAACCTGGTACGCCTTATTTTCCGGTTCTATATCAACAAATGCTTGATAGGTGCCCTCACTCAGATCCTTGTTTGCTACATAAAATCCTGGTTGTTCCTTCGTAGGATGCAAGTGATAGTATTTCTCTAAATCATTAGAGACAATGATAAAATGCATTTCTTTTTCGTGTTGTGCAGCAAGGACAGGCGGGGTTCCAATATTATCTTCCACCTTTATTAAAATTTTTCCATTGTCGTAAGACACACTAGTTTTAACCGCTGATTTGGCATGGTGCCCATTATGATGGTTATGTTTACTATAATCCACTGTTTTTTCCTCCTTTAAATTCTGAAGTTACATTTTAATTATGCCCTAATTTTTCTCTAAAAGAATGATTAATTATACACTTTCAATAACCGCTAAGGGGTTTAAAGTCCCTCCTGTTAAGATTATTGATGCAGCAGGTTTAGTTCTTAGCATTTGGTATATGTATTATCACTAGCTTTACATTAATTGAATCTAATAATACACGATCTGGTACCCATTGTAGAGGGAAGTGAAGATTCTGCCACTATAATTACCAAATATCCCTGTGAATACCCTGTTAAAATGCTTTCTTAATTTAGGTAAAAGACCGTGCTAAAAATCAGCACGATCTTTTACTAGTTAACCGCAGCATGAGCACTTGCTGCCTTCTCCTTCAGTAGGTTCCTCTATAACCTCGTATCCTGTATCTTTAATAGCACCTTTAATTTCTTCTAAATCAATTGTACTCTCATTAAAAGTTACACCTACTTTTCCTTCAGAAAGATGGACCTTTGCAGATTCGACTCCATCTAGTTTGCCTACATTTCCTTCAACTTTATTCACGCAAGATCCACATGACATTCCTTGTACATTAAGTGTTACTTGTTGCATATAAATTCCTCCTCAAATTTTTGTTTTTCAACTAGTATCCCTTACCCCCGTAAGGTACCGTGGTTTGTTTAAAAAAGCTATCTATTATTTGACATAGAGCTCTTTGCCATCCTTTTCATACCACCTCCTTAAAGTCGATTCCATTTCTTTTTGGGGGATAAGTTGATTATCATTTAAGTTGAAAAGAAATACCGATTTCCTTTATTTACTTTTTAACATACTTATTATTTCATCCTTATTATTTTCAAAACCAATAAAATGTTTGACTAGCTTCCTTTTGCCAAATAATCCTTTTTTATAAAAGGCAAACATTGGAACGATTCGGGTGCCAGATATCTTCTTTAAATCTTGTTCCAACGCAGGATTTTTGCCTACATCTTTATCGGCATAATGGAAACTGTTGGAGGCAAGATATTTTTTGGCATCCTGGCAATCGGAACATGTTGGCCTTGTATATAATTCAAGTTCCAGTTTATCTTCCATTTTAACTTCTCTCCTTTACCTGACAACTGATGGTTTAAATCGTTTTAAACGTAAAGCATTTACTAATACGGAAACAGAACTTAAGCTCATTGCAGCCCCGGCAACCATTGGATTTAATAATGGTCCGCCAAGAAGGTAGAGAATTCCCATGGCAAACGGTATGCCCATTACGTTATAGGCAAATGCCCAGAATAAGTTTTGTTTGATGTTTCGAATTGTAGACTTGCTTAATTCTACAGCTGTCGGAACATCCATTAAATCACTTCTCATTAATACAATGTCTGCAGATTCCATGGCAACATCCGTACCCGAACCAATGGCTATTCCTATGTCTGCTTGTGCAAGTGCCGGTGCATCGTTGATACCATCTCCAACCATGGCCACTTTCTTGCCTTCCGCCTGCAGTTTTTTCACTTCATTTGCCTTGTCTTCCGGTAATACTTCACTTAATACACGGTCAATTCCGACTTGCTTGGCGATGGCCTCCGCTGTACCTTTATTGTCTCCTGTGATCATCGCTACTTCAATTCCCATGCCGTGAAGTTTTTCAATTGCTTTTAGACTGTTTTTCTTGACGGTATCGGCAACCGCAATAATACCGGCAATTTTGTTATTAATGGCAATGTACATAGGCGTTTTCCCTTGATTAGCCAACTCATCCGATGTGCTTGCCAATTTATTTAAAGAAATGTTACGATCATCCATTAATTTTCTGTTGCCTGCCAACAATGTTTTGCCATCTATGGTTACTTTAATTCCATGTCCAGCAATAGCATCGAAGTTTTCCAACTTTATCAGGTCTAGTCCTTTATCTTCTGCTTCATTAACAATTGCTTCACCTAACGGGTGCTCAGAACCTTTTTCAGCCGAGGCTGTTAATTGTAACAGTTCTGTTTTGGAGACCCCATTTTCTGTGAAAATATCCGTAACTTTAGGTTTGCCCACTGTAATCGTACCTGTTTTGTCAAATACAATTGTTTGCACCTTATGGGTTGTTTCGAGTGCTCCACCGCTCTTAATCAATACGCCATTTTCTGCCCCCTTGCCAGTACCAACCATAATCGCGGTCGGAGTTGCCAGGCCAAGGGCACATGGGCAAGCAATAACTAAAACGGAAATGGTGATTGTTAAGGCGAAGAGTCCGGTCTGGCCGCCAAAATACCATGCCAATCCGGAAATAATGGCAATTCCTATAACAATCGGTACAAAATATCCGGAAATTATATCAGCCATTTTGGCAATTGGTGCCTTTGATCCTTGTGCATCTTCCACCAATTTAATGATTTGGGATAAGGCCGTATCTTTCCCTACTTTGGTTGCTTGATATTGGATCGTACCATTCTTATTGATACTTGCACCTATAACATTCGCACCTGCATTCTTTTCTACTGGAATACTTTCCCCTGTCAACATGGATTCATCAACAGCTGTTTTCCCTTCTATTACAGTACCATCAACCGGTATTTTTTCACCAGGCTTAACGATAATGGTATCACCTACAACTACTTCCTCAACGGAAATTTCTGTTTCCTTTCCATCTCTTATAACAATGGCTTTCTTGGGAGCCAATCCCATTAATTTTTCAATGGCTTCTGATGTTTTGCCCATGGAACGCACTTCAAGATATTTGCCCAATGTAATAAGGGTAAGGATTACCACTGCAGCCTCATAATACAGATTTTCTGCATAACTGGAATAGCCAAACCAAATCGCGATTGTTGCGCCCACACTGTAGACGAACGCGGCACTGGTTCCCAAGGCAACTAAAGAGTCCATGTTGGGATGCCCCTTAAACAACGTCTTATATCCAACCGCGTAAAATTTCCAGCCATAAAAGATAACTGGTAACGTTAAAATGAGTTGCACGAGTGAAAACCATTCAGGGTTTACCCCTGGATCAAGTATCCCCGGCAGTGGCATGCCAACTAGGTGTCCCATCGAAATATAGAGTAAGGGAATAGTGAAAATTGCTGAACCCAGGAAACGTGTCCACATGGATTTAATGTTCTTTTGTTTTTTATCCGCGGAATCGTTTGCTTCCGCGTCTTCATGTGCCTCATATCCCGCATTTGATACTGCCTGGGTAATATCTGACACAGAAACGACTGTTGGATCATACTGGACTGCCAACTTTTCCGTAGCCAGATTTACATTCGATTCCATGACACCATCCAATTTCCTTGTTGCTTTTTCGATGGTTTGCACACACGATGCACAAGTCATACCCGTGATCGCAAATGTTTTCTGCTGGGTATCTGTCAAAGCCTTATATCCAGCTTTATCTACAGCAGCCTGAATCTCTGGTACAGATATTGCGTTCTCATCAAAACTGATATTCAATTTTTCGGTAGCTAGGTTTACATTAGCCTCTTGTACACCGGACAATTTTCTGGTTGCCTTTTCAACCGTCTGGACACATGATGCACAAGTCATACCTTCTATATTTAATGTTTTTGTAGCCAATTAATTTCATCTCCTTTTCTAATGAACCGGTTTGGCCTCATAGCCAGCTTCCTTTACAGCTGCCGTTAAGTTTTCTAACTTTTGAATCGATTCATCATATTTGACTTTGGCGATCTCTTTTTTCAAATTGACCTTTGCCTTTTCCACGCCTTGAAGACCTAGTAACGCTGTTTCAATTTTTTTAACACAATGAGCACAGCTCATTCCTGTTATTTTTAAGGTTGTTTTAATCATGATTCGCGCTCCTTTTCATCATTTGATCCGCCTGATATTTCAGTGTTCAGTTGAACAGGTGTCTTGATGGATATAATGGTTATTACAATTACACTGTCCAGGAACACAAGTGCAAGGGACTTCTTCAACAGCATCTTTTTTCTTCATTTTGAGTGCCTTTTCCATTTTTTCTATATCCTTAAAACTTAACGTTGCCTTTGAAATTAGGTCCACTATTGTGTTACCTACTTCTTTATTACATATATTTTCAAAAGTATCATTAAGGGTACTTTTGATAAACTCACTTTCATTTATATTGGCGGAATAAATATACCTATTTCCTTCTGATTCGGTATGGAGCATCCCCTTTTTTACAAGCCTTCCAATAAAGGTTTTAGTAGTCGCTGGTTTCCAATCCATCTTTTGTTGCAACACTTCTATAACTTCTTTACTAGTAGCATTATCTTGTGCCCAAATCACACGCATAATTTCCCATTCGGAATCGGTAATTTTATTGTCTATTTCAGTATTCATGGATCTCACACCTCCTTTGTTTACAAATGTAATTGACTTGTTTAACCTGAGTTTACATTTGTAATCCAAATTTGTCAAGCCCTTTTTCATTATTGTTATAACCATCATATATTGGTAATTCTTCCATATTAGCATAAATAATGGAGGCGATAACCGGATTCGAACCGGTGATAAAGGTTTTGCAGACCTTTGCCTTACCACTTGGCTATATCGCCGTATATTTTGTTGTTAGAAACACTTTATCCATTAAAACTGACTTGTTTAACATTGTGTTATATAGATACAGATATCAACGGATTAGTCGACTCTTTTAAATGGAATCGACTAATCTGTTTTCATTCTTGCACAAATCCTTTTGATCAGATTGCCATTTCTGGTTTATTGTTTAGCAAATGATATAACTGTATCCTCAGTTGGTTCAGGTGCCGTAAGCCTGGAAACTTCTTCTCCTTTTTTAAGGAGAATTAAAGTAGGAATACTCATGATACCGTATTGCTGTGCAAATTCCGCGGAATTATCAACATCAATATCATAAAATACGACATCTACCATTTTCTCTGCAACATCTTCGACAACTGGAGCCAGTTGCTGGCATCCTCGGCACCAGCCGGCAGTGAACTTCAACACAACCGGCTTGCCTTCCTCCTTGACCAATGTCTCAAACTCGCTTGATTTCAATTCCTTTAACATCTTTTACCCCTCCCAATCAGTTCAATTTTTAATAACTTATTTATTTGTTTGCTTCAATAAATTTTTCAGCATCTATTGCTGCCATGCTACCAGTTCCTGCGGCTGTTACTGCTTGCCGGTATTTCCTATCCTGAACATCACCCGCAGCAAAGACACCAGGTATATTCGTATTCGTTGTTCCTGGCTCAACTGTGATATAACCATCCTTATCAATATCTATTACACCTTGGAGAAACTCCGTATTCGGAATGTGCCCAATAGCCAGGAATATCCCATCCGCCTCCAGAATCTCCTTTTCTCCCGTATCATTATTTCTTACCTTAAGGCCAGTTACTTTTTTACCGTCTGACACAATTTCGACGGGTGTATAATTGAAACTCCAGGAAATTTTTTGGTTTCCTTTCGCACGTTCTTGCATGATTTTAGAAGCACGAAGTTCGTTTCTTCTATGAACTACTCTAACTTCACTTGCAAATTTCGTAAGAAAAGTCGACTCTTCCATTGCGGAGTCTCCTCCACCGATAACAATCACCTTTTTATCCCGGAAAAAGAATCCATCACAGGTTGCGCATGTGCTGACACCACGACCGAGATTTTCTCTTTCACCGGGGATCTGCAACATTCTGGCAGAAGCACCTGTAGAAATGATCACAGATTCGGCAAGGATTTCACCAAGACTATCGACATTTAGTTGAAATGGGCGCTTGGAAAAGTCCACTCTTTTCACCAAACCCCTTTCGAATTGGACTCCAAAACGTTTTGCCTGACTACGCATCGTTTCTATTAGTTCGGGGCCCATGATGGGATCCGAAAACCCCGGAAAGTTTTCCACCTCTGTTGTTAATGATAATTGCCCCCCTGATTCAGGACCTTCGAGAACAAGTGGCTCCAGGTTGGCCCTGGCCAAATAAATGGCTGATGTCAATCCTGCTGGACCTGTTCCTAAAACGACAACTTTATACATTGTCAACCCTCCAAACATGTTTTACTTTTACTGTTTTTGCTGTTGTTGAATCTGTAGCAACCAGTATAGGCTCCCTTTATAATGGGAAGTTATATCTTTCTTCCGCAGAAGTCCGACCATAAATGGGCTGCTTGAGAGAATACATATGACTTCACCTCTTTAATTGTTTACAAATGTAATCATTTACACCCATAGTTTACATCCGTAAACAATTGTTGTCAAGTATTTTTTTATATTTCATCTTAAAATATCTTCCATTAGACCAAAACGAGCTTACAGCCATGAAACTGTATGCTTGTGGCTAATAATTGTTTGCGCAGCACGACATGTTTTCCTTTGTCGTTTGTGGATCGCAATGTGATTCAGGCTCTGGCGCTTTTTCAAGGGCTATCCATTTTCCACGCCGGAATTGGATTGTCAGCACCATCGCACGAAATGCGATGTCAGCCCCAATCGCTATCCAAACTCCCGCTAGACCCCAGCCAAGTTTAATTCCAAGGAGGTAAACTAATACAGTCCTTACAGCCCACATCCCGAAACCAGTGAGATACATAGGGAATTTCGTATTGTTTGCCCCTTGAAATGCACCCGTCAGCACTAACAGAACTGCAAGGAACGGCTGGAAGATACCTGAGATTTTCAATGCGATGCCTATATCTCCAATAACCTGCTGGTCTTCTGTAAAAAAGCTGCCGGCCCAATCCCCAAGAAAGAAAAGTGTGGCACCAAGAATAGTCATCGCGCCGACCGTGATATAAGTCGATAATTTTGCATAATGCTTGGCCTCCTTGACATTACCTGCACCGATTTGCTGGCCAACCAATATGGTCGCGGCTGTGGCAAAACCATATCCAATCATATAAGAAAATATCTCAACATTACCAGCAATTTGGTGGGCTGCAAAGGCATTAGTTCCTAGGGCAACGACAAAACCGAAGTAGACAATCTGCCCAGCACGCATAATCAGCCTTTCACCAGCAGCCGGGGAACCAAGCGTCACAAGTTCCATCAAATGAGTCTTGTCTATACTCCAGTAATCCTTTCGGAAGGAGAGTATCTTAACCCGGTTAACATAGTAGAATAATGCAATGCTACCAATCAATCGTGCGATGACCGTTGCTAGTGCTGCCCCTACTATACCCATTTCAGGTATGAATAAAAATCCGAAAATAAGGACGTAATCTAAAACCGCATTGACAATATTGATTACAATACTGATCTTCATTGGTGTTTTAGTATCCCCTGCCCCACGTAAGATAGCACTTAACACAAACATGAAACTCATTAGAATCGACGGGATCCCTACGATCCTGAAATAAAGTGACCCCGCCTCAAGAACTTCAGCATCTATCCCCATTAATTTTAGTAGTGGTTCAGCAAAAATCAATGTAAGTATGCCCATTAAAATGCCAAATACCGCAGCAAGCACAATAGATTGCTGCGATATATGCCTTGCTTTCTCTGGTTGTTTTGCACCAAGAAAGTTTGCGATCCTAACATTGGCTGCTACCCCAATCGCCATAAATAAAGCAAAATATATGGCTAATACCGCATTGGTCACTCCAACTGCAGATACTTCAACAAGACCGATTTTTGACACAAAGTACGTATCAACAAAGCCGACAAATGTCTGAAAAAAGTTCTCGATGACCGCTGGAATTGCCAGCACCATAATGATTTTCAGACGCTCTTTATTTGTTTGTGGCATATTAATATCCCCATGTGTATGCTTCATCCTTTAACCTCCCTCGTATAAAGAAATGTGAAATCCAAGCGAAGCGTGGTCACCCCCACATCGGATGCTTGTAGCAACAAGAAATATTCCCCATTAAACACTAAATTTGTTAGGTATATTTCGATTAGAAACACTACCCACGAAACTTGAATTAAAGGATTTTTCCGTAGATATAGCTTCACAAAATTCATTTGATTCACTTGGATAACAAAAGGATAAATATTTACCTGCTCTCCAAGTTTAAAATTCTTTCAATAATAACGACATGACCTAGTGCCCTAGGTTCCGGCACCCCCCGTCCCGTTATTTGATGCGTCAAAATCTTTGGTTTATTCAATTTCACCTAATATTTGGTTTAAATTATGGTATTGATACCTTACCTTTTTTAATTTGCAGATACAAAATTAAAATATTTAATTTAAATTTTCATTCCAATATTCTTTCCCCACTGAACACTTTTATGCTTTAACTACTATTAAACGACCTTAGTCTCCTGGGGTACAGGTCTCAAGAGGCCATCCGTAATTTTTGTAATTTATTTCAGTGTTCATGTTCTCACTCCTTTCAGTGTCTACAAATGTAATTGTTTTTAGTTTGCATTTGTAATCTGGTTTGTCAAGTCCATTTTTCATAATTCATGATTCTTATCTTGAAAAAAATGATTTTTTTATCTATAAATACATTTTCATTATTAGTTTTTCTCTAGAAAGATGTCACTGAACAAAAATTAAATACAAAAAACGCCCGGTTTTTTATTACCAAGCGTTTGTAATAGTTGATATTTATAGAGAGCAAGGACAGCGTACCGAAAGGGTGAGTCCAAAAATCATTATAACAGCAAAACTGATCACTAAATACACAGATGCGGGATTTTTATTTACATTTTCTTGTGATCCCGGGATTAGCTCTTCTGATACAACAAAAACCACCACTCTATCCGCAAAGCTTTCTTTAAATTAAAGGTTACACAAAATCATCGTAAACACGCACTTTACCGTAAATCTGTATTGAAAAAGTTATTTGATCAAAATGGATTCATTATTTGAGAATTGATCATTTTCTTCCTGTTTATTGTTGATGCGATACCACACTTAGAACATCGTAACGCTTCCTCATAATGCCAACAATCCAATTACGTAGCAATCGAAAACCAGCAGAATTAAATTCAATCGTATTAAATATATTTTTTTCCCTCAACACCGTTAATTGAATAACCAACTGTTATTTCTGCACTCAAAGAATGGGCAACAGAGCAATATTTATCTTTTGACAATTGAATAGCCCGGGCCACCTTATCTTCCTGCAATGCCCCTTCCAGTGCATAATGAATGTGAATCGTCGTAAATCGTTTAGGGTGATCTTCAGCGTTCCAACCTTTCACATGCATTTCGAATTTGTTAGGCAGGAAACGCATTTTTCGCAGGATGGAGATAATATCCATTCCCGTACACCCAGCCACAGCATTCAGTAAGACTTCTGTTGGCCTCGCCCCACCATTTTCTCCACCTACCGTCTCAGCTGCATCCATTTTCATGTTATGTCCTGAAGGTGTCACACTGGAAAACGTCATTTTTCCATCCCACTTCACCGGAAATTCCACGTGTATCTAACTCCTTTTTATTCATCCTTGTTTTTGTTATAGTAGAACACTTTATTCCATCGAATAAGTTATTTTTCTTTCTTTCCTATAAAGTAAAAATGAGTCTTATATCTTTCTGTCAAGAAACAGAGGCCAGGAAACGATTCTTGTTTCTTAGAGCTGTTTATCCATTTTATGAACCGTTCCTCCTTCTTCATGCTTTCAACAACTTCGCGTTGATTGCGACAACAATCGTACTTAAACTCATTAACACTGCACCAACAGCTGGGCTTAATACGATGCCAATTGGAGCTAAAACACCTGCTGCAAGCGGAATAGCAAAGATGTTGTATCCTGCTGCCCACCACAGATTCTGAACCATTTTCCGATAAGTCTTCTTTGATAAGTCAATTAAGGAAACAACATCTTTCGGGTTACTTTTTACAAGAACCACATCAGCTGTTTCCATTGCTACGTCGGTACCCGCACCAATTGCAATTCCTAAATCGGCGATCGCGAGCGCTGGGGCATCATTGATTCCATCGCCAGTCATGGCGACTTTCCATCCCTTATCTTTCATGATTTTCTTCACTTGATCTGATTTTTCATCGGGTAATACTTCTGCGTAAACCTCATCAATATCCAGTTGCTTTGCCACCCAGTTCGCAACTTTCTTGTTGTCGCCAGTGAGCATAATGGAATGGATGCCCTTTTCCTTCAGTTGGGAAATGGCTTCCTTCGCTGTTTCTCTTACGATGTCTGCTAAGGCAATCATGCCGGCTAGTTCATCATCCAATAAGACGAACACCACTGTTTTTCCTTCCTCCGACATGTCTTATAGATCTACCTAATGAGGAAACATCTTGAATCTTTAACCACGGCTGATAGTTAACACCGGTTCCAGTTCCTCGACCTTCTTTAATCCACTTATCAACTTTAGATGTTCTTTTTCTTTTCGACACAAAAACACCCCTTTAGATAATCATATTCAAAGGGGTAAAACGGTGCAACTTTTTTATAAACGGTATAACTTTATTTTAAACGGTACATCTTTTTTACAAACGGTATGACTTTATTTCAAATCCACAGCCACAATAATGATTCCAAAATTCCAAAAAATAATTAGCAGCCGTTGTACAAAAAATAAATTACTATTAATGGAAGATGCCATCCAAACATTTTTGACGTTAGGGAGAGTCGATGTCCAATACCCTTATTTATATGATTTTAATTGCAAATATTAAAAAAGCCAATGTGAATCTCACTAATCACACTGGCTATTTTAATAATTCTTTTTTACATGTTCAGCGTTATATGGACCGCCAAATACTTTCGGATTGTAGTTTATTCGACTTTTATCTGCCCCATCATGCCGTTGTCTTCATGTTCAAGAATATGGCAATGGAACATATACACGCCCTTATGATCAAATTGTACAGCTACTTTAACTGTCTCATCTGGTTTTACGGAAATAGTATCTTGCCATCCCCGTTCATTTTCTGGTGGTTTTTCTCCGTCCCTGGAAAGTATTTTATATTGGGCTCCATGAATGTGGAATGGATGGATCATTCCCCCCATCTCATCTGGTTTATTGTAAATTTCCCATACTTCTGTTTCCCCTTGCTCCTGCGTGAAATCAATTCTTTCCGGATCAAATTTCTTTCCATTTATTGTTACTTTATCCATCATCCCATATAGTTCCACCTTCTTTGTAACTGGCAGGTTCTTCTCTTCTTCTGTAATTGAAAAATCATTCATCTCTTCGGGAATGCTGCTGTCCTCTCCATTTTGATCAGAGACCTCAAATGGTAATAGGATGGATCCATCCTCCTCATTGATTAACGCCAACTCATCTTCTGTGTTAAGCTGTGAAAAATCGATAACTATTTCAGCCCGTTCAGATGGTGTCAGGGTAATTTCATCTAATTTTACCGGTTCATTTAAGAAACCACCATCCGTTGCAACTTGCACAAAGGAATCCCCCGTATTCAATTTAAATGTGTAATTCCTTGCATTGGACCCATTTAATAGGCGAAGACGAACCTTTTCTTTATTTACAGTCAATTTCGGATTTAACGTCCCATTAATCAATGACGTATCACCGATTGTTCCATCCTCATTCCTTGCAGCACTGTAATTCAATTGTTTCTTATCATCAAATGTTTTATCTTGAAATATCAAAGGAATATCATTCACTCCATACTCATCGGGTAATCCGAGACGCTTTGAATTTTCATCTTCGATATAAATCAATCCCGCAAGTCCATTGTATACCTGTTCGGACGTTTTTCCATCTGGATGAGGATGGAACCATAGCGTTGACGCCTCTTGCGTCACTTCAAATTCGATTAACTTTTCTTCTCCCGGTTCTATAATACTATGTGGTCCACCATCTACTTTACCCGGTACTTCCAGCCCGTGCCAATGAAAAGTTGTTTCTTCATCCAGCTCATTTATCGTTCTAATTTTTACTGTTTCACCTTTTTCAAAACGAAGCACTGGTCCTAAAAACGATCCGTTGTATCCATACGTTTTGGTTTTAACACCATCGAATATTTCAGTCTCTCCTTTTTGTGCTCGAACAGTGTATACAACTTCTTCCTCACTATCACTTTCAAGCACGGGAGGCATTTTCAATTCATTTTCCCCTGTTGAGTCATTTAAACTTACTACTTCATCATGACTCATATGCCCCTCCATGCCTTCCATACCCTCCATGGAATCAGACTTTTCTTCATTCTTGTTCATATTTTTACTTGACTCTTCCGTATCTGCGTTTGCTCCAGATGTTGTTTCATCATTCCCTGCACAAGCCGATAAAACAAGTGCCGACAATAAAAAGATTAAACCGATTAATAATATTTTTCTTTTCATAAACCCTAACTCCCATTAAGTGAATTTCTGTTTTCTGCTTTCACACCTAGCTGTTATTCCTTTAAAAATGAAAAGCTGATCCCTAAAAGGAAAACCAGCTTTTCATTCGTATATTTAGGCAACATCATAGCCTTGTTCTTCGATAGCTTCTTTCATGGCATCAACATTTACTTTTGATTCATCAAAAGTAACATCGACTTTGCCAGCTTCTAAGTTAACTTCTGCTGCAGATACACCATCTAATTTATTTAATGCACCTTCAACTGACATTTTGCAATGACCACATGACATACCTTGTACATTTAACGTTTTCTCCATGACATTTTCACCTCCTTTTAAGTTGTAGAAAAAAATTATATCTTAACTCTCTTTAAGCGAAGGGAGTTAGAAACAACACTGACGGAACTTAGTGCCATCGCCGCACCAGCAACCCATGGTGCCAGTAATCCGATTGCCGCAACCGGTATTCCTGCTGTATTGTAGCCGAATGCCCAGAAGAGGTTTTGACGGATATTTTTAATCGTGGCATGGCTAATTTTGATTGCTTTCGGTATGAGCAATAGCTCTCCGCCAAGAATGGTAAGGTCAGCTGCTTCAATTGCAACCTCTGTACCAGTTCCAATGGCAATTCCAATATCCGCAGTAACCAATGCAGGTGCATCATTCACACCGTCACCTACCATTGCTACCTTTTTACCTTGTGCTTGAATTTCTTTGACTTTATCTGCTTTTTCTTCAGGTAACACTTGCGCAATCACTTGGTCAATTCCTACCTGTTTGGCAATAGCTTGCGCTGTTCTTTCATTATCTCCTGTTAACATGATCACTTCTAAGCCTTGTTCTTGTAATTCTTTAATTGCTTGTGGTGCAGTTTCTTTCATGGTATCTGCAGCCGCGACAATTCCGCGGTACTTTCCATCAATGGCAATCAACATTGCTGTTTTTCCTGCAACTTCGTAATCAATCATTTCATGTTCTGCAGCCCCAACATCAACTTGGTGTTCTTGCATTAATTTTCGATTTCCAACAAGAACCTGTTTTCCAGAAATTTTAACTTCAATACCATGACCAGGTATTGCGTTAAATTCATCTACATCTGCAAAATGAATATCATGCTCTGTTGCGTATGCCACAATCGCTTCTGCAAGTGGATGTTCCGATCCTTTTTCTGCACTAGCCAATAATTGTAATGCTTCTTCATCACCAGTAAAATCCGTCACTTCCGGTTTTCCTTTTGTGATGGTTCCTGTTTTATCAAGAACAATGGCATTTAACTGATGCGTTCTTTCTAGGTGTTCTCCACCTTTAAACAAGATTCCACTTTCAGCAGCTCTTCCTGTTCCTACCATGATAGAAGTTGGTGTTGCAAGGCCTAGCGCACATGGACATGCAATAACAAGTACAGCAATTGCTGCAACTAACGCAGGCTCAAATTGACCAGGCTGAACAAATGCTATCCAAACGAGAAACGTTAGAATGGCAATCCCTACAACGATCGGTACGAAATAGCCAGAAATGACATCCGCTAAACGTTGAATTGGCGCTTTCGATCCTTGTGCTTCTTCCACGACTTTAACAATCGCTGCAAGGGCAGTATCTTTCCCTACTTTTGTCGCTTCCATTTCAATAGAACCGTTTTTGTTTATCGTCGAGCCGATTAAGCTAGCGTCTATGTCCTTTTCAATTGGAATGGATTCACCTGTAATCATCGATTCATCAACAGATGTTTTCCCCTTGACAAGCCTACCATCTACAGGTATTTTCTCCCCTGGTTTTACAACTAATCGATCACCAACAACAACTTCCTCCATCGGAATCATGCTTTCCTTGCCATTTCTGATAACGCGAGCTTCTTTTGCTTGCAAATTAAGCAATGAGGATAGTGCATTCGTTGTCTGGCTTTTTGCTCTTGCCTCCAAATACTTACCAAATAAAATCAATGTGATTAATACAGCACTTGTTTCAAAGTATAAATGCGGCATATATTCAGGATTACCGATGGTCTTTATTGCTTCGTATAAACTATAGAAATAAGCAGCACTCGTACCTAATGCAACAAGCACATCCATGTTCGCTCCACCATTGCGAAGGTTCTTATAGGCACCAACATAAAATTGCCATCCGATGATAAATTGAACAGGTGTTGCTAAAGCAAATTGGAACCACGGATTCATGAATATATCCGGTACACTCATACCAACTAAATGAACGAGCATGGTTAATAAGAGCGGTGCGGATAGCATAGCTGAAATGATTAACTTTGTCAGCTTGTGTTGTAATTCTTTTTCTTTATGTGTTTGCTTTTCCGCCGCTTCCGCTTTCGGTTTCGCATCATAACCCACATTTTTAATTTTCTCAATGATACCTTTCATATCTACTAGTCCAGGGTTATATTCGATAGATGCAGTTTCCGTTGTTAAGTTTACAGTTGCAAATTGAACCCCTTCTTGCTTATTCAATACCTTTTCAATACGGGATGAACATGCAGCACAGGTCATTCCAAAAACATCTAATTCTGCTTTTTCCATTAAAACACCGTAGCCTACATTTTCAATTTTCTTCGTAATATCTTCTATGGAAGTTTTTTCTGAATCATAGTCTACCGTTGCCTTTTCTGTCGTCAAATTAACTTGTGCTTCCACACCCTCCATTTTATTTAACGTTTTTTCAATACGACTGGAACAAGCGGCACAGGTCATTCCTGTTATTCCAAGTGTTGCATGATTTGTTTCACTCACAATAGTTCCTCCCCTACTTGGAAAATTGCTTCAGTACACTCATTAATTCCTCAATCGTTTCTTTCCCTTCACCTTGCCTGATCGCATCACTGACACAATGGTTAATATGCCGTTCTGTAACAGCGAAACCTACATTCTTTAATGCGGATTGAATGGCGCTGATTTGTACTAAAATATCGACACAATATCGATCATCTTCCACCATTTTCTGTATTCCGCGGACTTGACCTTCTATACGTTTTAAACGGTTAGTGATTTTTTCTATTTCATCTTGTGTTCTTGGTTTACTTGGGTGATCACGTAAAAATTTATCCAAATGAATCACTTCCTTTTCTTTATTATCATACTATACCCCTGAATAGTATATGTCAACAGAAAACTTCATCCTTTGTAAAATATCTTGGCGATCTAAACTGAAAGCACAGACTTAATTTGTTACAACAACAATAATCTATAAATTAGTTATAAAACAACCCGGTAACCAAGATCATGCTTTTGATTTTTTCACCAACCCTAAAAGGGATGAATGTGAAAATACAAGTGCTGGTACGATTCTATTTCCCGTTTCTTTAGAAGATGATGAAATGCGCTTCCTTTTTCATGTTGTATGGCAAGTTCAGGTGGAGTTCCGTTTTCATCTTCCAATTTAGTTAAAATTTTTCCGTTATTGTTAAATACCCCCTAATTTTTAATCCATTTCTAATTTACCATACCCCTGTTATGTATTTACAAGAAAAGGTTTTTATCATCATGACCCTTAAATCGCATCATAAAGTATGAAGCATTCAAGGTTCTTTTTAATAAAAGGTATTCAGGTTAATGTTTAGTCCTGTGGGCCCTTTTACGATTTAGGATACCTTCACCTGATAATATCGCTTGGTCCAGGGTTTTAAAATTACCTTACCCCTAATAATTGTTCACACAGGAAGACATATTTTCTTTTGATGTTTGCGGATGACATTCAGACTGCGGATCTTCTTCGGGTTCGACCTTTTCAACAATCCATTTATCTCGCAGCACAATAAGCACGATCGCTTTAAAGCTAATGTCCAAGCCAATCGTTATCCAGACTCCTAACAATCCCCAACCAAGTTGTATACCCAAAACATAGACAAATAGTGTACGTATAGCCCACATTCCAATGCCGGTCAAATACATTGGGAATTTTGTATTATTGGCTCCTTGAAAGGCTCCGGTTAGCGTTAACACAACCGCCAAGAAAGGCTGAAATACTCCCGAAACTTTTAATGCTGTTCCAATATTTTCTGTTACCTGATGATTTTCGGAAAAGAATCCTCCTGCCCTTTCCCCAAAGAAAAACAGTAACAGACCAAACAAGGACATAAAGCCAACAGCAAGTAATGCAGAGAGTTTTGCATACCTCCCGGCCGTTTTTCGGTCTCCCGCCCCTATTTGCTGACCTACCAAAATGGTTGCTGCAGTAGAAAAACCATATCCAATCATATAGGAAAACACTTCAATATTACCGGCTATTTGATGTGCCGCGAAGATATTTGTTCCCAATGCAACAACAAAGCCAAAGTATACAATTTGTCCAGCTCTCATAATTAATCTTTCACCCGCTGCTGGAGAGCCAAGAACAAATAACTCTCTAATATGCATTTTGTCGAGACTCCAGTATTCCTTTTTAAACTTAATCAGTTTGGATCGTTGAATGTATAATAACAAACCTGTCGCACCGATCATGCGGGCAATTACTGTGGCAATTGCTGCTCCTGCAATACCCATCTCTGGTATAATCCAGAATCCAAATATGAAAAGGTAGTCCAGTACACCATTTATAATGTTTACGATAATGCTCATTTTCATTGGGGATTTCGTATCACCTGCCCCGCGTAAGACTGCACTTGCTACAAACATGAGCGACATAAAAATAGAAGGAATAGCAACAATTCTGAAATACATGGTGCCAGCCGCTAACACATTTGCTTCGATTCCCATTAGTTGCAATAGTTGCTCAGCAAAAAACAGTGTTATAATGCCGGTAACAATTCCAAATATACCGGCTAAAACAATTGATTGCTGGGCAATATGTCTGGCTTTTTCCACCTTATTGGCACCTAAAAAATTGGCTATGTATACATTTGCTGCTACACCTAGGGCCATAAATAACGCGAAATAAATGGCTAATACAGCATTCGTTACACCAACAGCAGAAACCTCAACCAACCCTAATTTTGATACAAAATATGTATCAACAAATCCTAAAATTGTCTGAAAAAGATTCTCAATCACTGCGGGAAATGCTAACAACAAAATTATTTTCATTTTCTTACCATCTGTGTCAGCCAGTTTAATTTTGTCATCTTCCATATGCGTGGTCATAATAAATTCTTATTTCCATCCTTTCTAAAATTCATCAATCAGCTAATTAAAGACAAAAGAGGTGCAGGATATACCTAGTCCTTCCTGCACCCCAGATACTCCCAAAACTACATTACCCTGCCATTTTACGACATTCCTCCGCACACTGACGGCAAATTGCAGCACATTCCTGACAATGTGTGTCCTTCAATTGTTCACAATGTGTCGCACATTGCTCACATAGATTGGCACAAACACCGCATAGTTCAGCTGAAGAGGCACTATTGCGTGACATGTATTTCACGGTCAGATTGCAACTATCAGCACAATCATTTAAGGTTTGAATACATTTCACCCTTGCTTGTACATCAGGTTCCTGTAAACAAGCCGTCAAACATTCCTCACATGCGCGTAGACATTTCAGGCATGACTCAATACAAGCATCCATGTTTGTTGGTGACGTTGATAAAACACCCATTTCTCAACCTCCTTTCTATCATTTTCCATAACAGTTTGTACATTGCTTTGGCCGTTATACCCGATAAAGTGACAACCATAAAATTGTCATAGAATCTGCATACAATCTGCACATTTGTTGGAAAGATATATCAAAGAGACATAAAAGGAGGAAAACCAGTATGATGCTAAATTCAAAAAAAATAATAATAGGAATGGTTTTGCTAGTGGCAATGTTTCTCCTTGCGGCGTGTGGAGGCGACAATGATGATACAGCGCCAAATGATAACAAAAATTCGGATTCCCAATCAAATTCAGAAGAACAAATGAATGAAGATGAAATGGGTGACGAAGAAATGGATGAAGACATGGACATGAATCATTCCGGATCAGGTGAGGTTCCCGAAGGATTAGAAAAAGCGGAAAATCCAAAATTTGAGGTTGGAAGTAAAGCGATTATCCAGTCGGATCACATGAAAGGAATGAAAGGTGCTGAAGCAACGATTGTTGGTGCCTATGACACGATTGCCTACACTATTTCCTATACCCCGACAACGGGCGGAGAACGAGTAACAAATCATAAATGGGTCATTCAGGAGGAAATAAAGGAAGCTAAGGGTGACAAACCATTGGAATCAGGCACGGAGGTCACCATTCAAGCTTCGCACATGAAGGGTATGGAAGGTGTAACAGCTACAATAGACTCCGCTAAGGAAACAACAGTGTACATGGTTGATTATATGCCTACCACTGGTGGAGAGAAGGTTACCAATCACAAATGGGTAACAGAGAATGAGTTATCTCCCGTTGAATAAGGATTTAAATAAAGGTATGCGAGGCGAATCCCCGCATACCTTTTATTCTGGTTTGTTATCCACTTTTCCTGTATCTTTATAGAATCCTTCAAAGTTATTATACTTCACTAGCATTACCATACCATTTGATGCATGGTGCAGGTCATGACAGTGGAATAACCAGTTTCCTGGGTTATCGGCAAGGAATGCAACCTCATACGTTTCACCAGGTTTCACATTAAGTGTATCCTTAATAATTGGTGAACCTTCGAGTGGCTTGCCATTCTTACTCAACACCTGGAAGAAATGACCATGTAAATGCATGGGATGTGTTGAATCATCCTTACTATTATTTGTTAACGTAACTTTGACCTTATCCCCTTTATCTATTTTCAACGGTGGGACATCTGGATACGTTTTATCATTTATGGTCCACGCCATTCCCATTTCTTCGTTACTCATATCCATTGTTGCACCAAGATCCATCGTGTACTCGACATCAAATTCATCGTCAAGCGAAAATGGTGCTTCTGCTGATTCACCCAGCTTAGTGAGATCGACCTTATCAGCGGATTCCCCGTGGTCAAGTTTCTTGCCATTTCCATCTTCATAGACGACATCCATTTTCATATCCTTTGCGCCTTCCATTTCCCCGTGTGTGTCAATGGTAAAATCGCCACTTCCATCGGCAACAAATTCAATATCATAACGTTCTCCTGGAGCAATTTCCAAGATGGACGACTGCTGAACCTCAGGCTCGTTCACTTTTTGTCCATCAACATGAGTCACTTTATAGTCAACAGGTATGTGAATCTTATGCGCCATGTAACCAGCATTTACAAAACGGAGCTTCACTTTTTCTCCCTTTTTTACCTTTAACGGCTTATTTTCTTCATATGTCTTTCCGTTAATGGTGAAAATATCGTAAGAGCTCATATCGTGCCCCATCATGCCGCCCTCTTCGGATCCTGATTGATCCTCCATGCCTTCCATATCTCCCATATCTTCCATGCCATCCATGTTTCCCATGTCCATCTCACCGTGATCACCGGATTCCCATTCATCTAAAACAAGCGTGTAATCGCGGTCAGCATCAATACCATCTTTTGGTTCCACAATCAATGTACCATATAAGCCTTTATCTAATTGTTCGACGCCATTTTGATGGGAGTGATACCAGTAAGTGCCAGATACGTCTGCGACAAATTCATACGTATATGTCTTCCCAGGTACAACAGCATCCTGCGTTACACCAGGAATGCCGTCCTCCGTATTTGGAACTGGGACGCCATGCCAATGAATGGACACAGGCTTATCCAGCTCATTTTTCAGGTTGACTTTGACAACTTCGCCTTCCTTAACACGAATCTGTTCTCCCGGAACTGTTCCATTATAGGTCCAGGCTGTAATTGTTTTATCAGGACTTAATGTCCATTCTACTTCCTTTGCAGTTAGGTTAATTTCATTTATTTTCTTTCCTTCTGTATCAATAGATTTGACCTGTACTGTTTCTTCGGAAGCATTTTTTTCCGCTTTTTCTCCCTTATCATCTGTCTGCGAAGACTGCTGTGAACATGCGGCTAAAAACGCAATTCCGATAACGATGATGAACATAAAAAATTTTTTCATCTCTTTAAACCTCCTATTCCGTCGAATAGTATATAAAGAAAATGTTGAGAATTTATGGAGATACCATAAATCACCTAAATAGACCTACAGATTATCTTCAATCTTTAATGCTAGACTCCTATTTTTCATTGAGGCATTCAATCGTTAAAAACAAGCCTTTAAAATGTCTGTCTATTTTTTTAATCGATACATTTGCCTGCGTAAGCAATTCCAATGTGTTACGATTGAGGTGGCATATTTTCTTCCATGTTGGTGTCAATAAATCCTGTGCTTTTCCCAACAGTTTCTGATTCATTCTTACGTGTTCAAATAACAATATTTTGGCTCCTGGCTTACCAACCCGTTGAATTTCTTGAATTGCTTTCACAGGTTCTGGAATAGTACAAAACACAAGGGTCGCTACTACGGAATCAAATGTACTGTCAGCAAATGGGAGTTTCTCTGCCTTCATTAAATAAGGTTGAATTGGGATCCGTGAACTTTCTATACGCTTGTTCGATCGTTTGTTCATCACAGGATTAGGTTCAATTGCATCCACTTGTGATGCATTCCTATAGTAAGGGAAATTTATTCCTGTACCCGAACCGATTTCTAGTACCCTTCCTGACGCTTTACTTACAAGTGCTTTTCTAATTTTGTTAAATTTAGTTCGTTCAAGGGGCAGCATTGCCATATCGTAAACCCTCGGAAACAAATTCCCCATTACGTAAATCACCTCAGAAATTTAGTTTATACATTAATGCAATCATCTTGTTAAAAGTATTTTTGTATTCCTTTGTAGCCTTAATAGACGCAAAAGACCCCTTAGAAAAGAGGTCTTTTTGCTTAAGGGGTTTAAGCAGTTAGTATAGGCTACTTCAGTTCTGTCCTTCGGTTGCCTTCATACACATCATTACCAGGACAATTCTAGTATAGCGAATAAATGTGTTGAAAGTGTGGAGTTACAATACTTTTTTGGTTTTTGATCTCGATTTTTTAACCTCGCCAACTATTATGTTTGTAATCATGTCACCACCCATCATCAACATCATCATTCTTACTTTTGCGTCATTCTTTTACCAGTATAGTATTATCATTTATCCTTTCTTTTTAGCAGGAGAATGAAATAGACAATCCCAATAATTAAAAATGGTAACCCTGTCCATAAGCAAAGCTGGACAAACGTTTTAAAATAAGAAACAATTGATTCGGTTCCCCAAATCGTTGTAGCAGAAACAGTGAGGCAGATTAAACCCGCAGCGATTAGCAGTGCGGCTATAAGCCATTCTATCTTTTTCATGCTCCCTCCTTACTCAGCTATTGGGAAACTCAGCTGAAACCTCGTTCCCTTATCAACTTGGCTGCTTGCCGAAATCGTGCCGTGCTGGAGTTCAACCAAATTTTTTACAATAGCTAATCCTAATCCTGTTCCTCCAAGCTCCCTTGAGCGTGATTTCTCAACTCGGTGAAAACGTTCAAATATAAGAGCAAGTTCTTCATCTGAAATGCCAACACCCGTATCCTCAATACTTACATATACATTGTTCTTAGCACTCCATACCTTAACATGGATATATCCTTTGTTTGTGTATCGTATTGCATTTCCTAATAAGTTTGTGAAGATTTGTTCGAGACGCATTCCGTCGGCCTCAATAAAAGGAATATGGTTACCGATTTGTTTTTGCAACGATAATCCTTTCTTTTCCAATTCTATTTTATGCTTAAAAAGAGTAGTGTCTAAAACCTCCGTAAGGTCAAGTCTTTCCAACTGAAGATCTATTTTACCTTCTTCCATTTTTGATAAGTCAAACAGGTCACTAATTAACAAGACTAACCGATCCGTTTCATCTTCAATAATCGTTAAATAATCTTGTTTTTCTTCTTCCGTTTGATAAAGGCCCTTTTTGAGTACCTCAGCGTAACCCTTCAGATACGACATAGGTGTACGCAATTCATGTGAAATATTGGCTAAAAATTCTCTACGGTTTGTGCGATATCGATTTGTTTCTAATGCCAGATCGTTAATTGCTTTAGCCAATGAACCTACTTCATCCCTAGATGAAATATCTACACGTATGTCCAGGTTCCCCTTGGCAATTTCCCTTGTCGCCCGTTCCATTTCCAAAAGCGGGTCTGACATTTTCTTTGCGACAACAAACGTGATGCCAAGTGCCAGGAATAACGCCCCTACCGCAGACAATAGCAGCAAATCTTTTATTTTCTCAATAGGTTCCTGGATATCATTTATGGAAGCAAGAACAAAAAAAGCTCCTTGAAATGTACCAGAATTCATAATCGGATATCCTAACCCAAGGTGGGTACTTTCTTTATTCGATCCATGAAATCTTTTTTGAATAGATTGCCCGCTTGATAGCTCGTTCATATCTTCTTTCGTTAGATCCGTTTTGTGCTCACCAGAGTCTGCAATAACTTTGCCCATATTATCTACGATATATATTTCTTTATTGGTCAAATCAGCAAGATTTTTAAACATGTTAATCATTTCTTGATCATCAAGTGAAGTAATTGTATGTGCATACTTTTGAGAAAGTTCTCCAATCTCACTTTGAACTTCACTATAATAAAAATTAGTAAAAATTTTATTCGCAACATACCCTAGCGGTAATAATACAACCAATAACGAAATCATGATTATCCCACCAAGCTTTAGAACTAACTTGCTCATCTCATGCTTGATCCTTTGGTGAATTAAACTTGTATCCCACGCCCCAAACTGTCTTGATTGGATTGTAGGACAGCCCCGATTTACGAAGTTTTTCCCGGATATTTTTCACATGTGTATCTACAGCTCTTAAATCACGGAATTCGCTTGGACGCCAGATGTTATCCAAGATTATTTCACGGGTAAAAACTCTTTTAGACTGACTAGCTACTAAAAAAAGAATATCGAATTCTTTTGGAGTTAATTCGACCTGTACTTCTTGAACCATGATTTCTCTGCTTTCACTATTAATAGCTAAGTCTTTAAAGTGTAGTGCCATGTGGGAGCTTGCTTCCTGCTCTACTCTTTTACGGCGAAGCAGCGCATAAACCCGGGCAATTAATTCCTCGGGTGCAAATGGTTTGATCAAATAATCATCCGCACCTAGGTTCAGACCATGTACTCGATCTTCAACATCAATTCGGGCAGTCAGCATCATAATTGGTATTTGTTTCGTTTGTCTAATTGCAGTACAAACTTCCCATCCATCGATGTCTGGTAACATGATATCCAAAATCATCAAATCATATGTTTTTTGATTAGCCATCTTCAAAGCCTCTTTCCCGCTGCATGCTTCGTCAATTTGAAAATTCTCCCTGAATAGGTGAATCTTGATTAAGTTTCTCATATTCCGTTCATCATCAACGATCAGAATATTCTCTCTCATAGGCAACCCCCATTTTTGAATGGAATAGTATTATTTTAGATTAAATATTTGCATTATCTGTGAAGTTTCTGTTTCTTTATTTTGGATATGCATGTTCTTTTAAAAATTAAAAACCAGTAAATCCATTAAAGAAGTTGCCCGATATATAAGAGGTTAACTTTGTCAATAAATCAAAAAACAAGAAAACACCCATTGCAATCATCGTAATCCCACCAATTTTCATAAACAAGCGATTATGTCTTTTTATCCACCGCATTTTACCCAAGAAAAATGACATCAGGAAAAACGGGATAGAAAATCCAAGTACATACGAAATCATATAAAATAAAGCCCGATCCGGATCGGAAACGCCTAAGGCAATAACCGCCGCCAATATCGGTCCCATGCACGGTGTCCATCCGGCAGCATAGGCAAAACCAATGATACCTGAACCTAGATATCCAGTAGGCCGGTCTTTAAATTTCATTCTCTTTTCTTTCATCATAAATTTCGGTGTAAAAACGCCTAAGATAACCAAACTAAATACGATGATGAGTACAGCGCCTATTTGTCGAATTAAATCACCATAGGAGACAAATAGTTCACCGAAAAATGACGTGGAGAATCCCAATGCAATAAAAATAATAGAAAATCCAATCAGAAAGAAGGTGGTATGCAAAAGTGCCCGCTTTTGCATTAAACCTTTTCCATTTTCCAATTCATCAACAGACATGCCTGTTATGTATGATAGAAATGCCGGGTATAACGGTAAGCAGCAGGGTGATATAAAGGATAACACCCCTGCAGCAAATGCCAATAATATAGTTACGTCCTCCATTTTTATCCCCCAAAGTGTTATATTTGTTAATGCCTTATGTCAGTTTCCACTGTCTATCCATTTTATTAGTTAATTATGGAGAAACTGTGAGGGTTTAATCTATTTAAATTTTCGTTCAGGTCGATATTTACCTACATACAACAGTTGACTTTTATTTTCCTCACTATTAAAATATTTTATCAATGAAACATTTTGGCATTTGCGCATATTTTAGTTAGGCATATAAATAAACATCTTCTATGGAAGGAGACGAAACAGGTGATAAGTTTTTTTCAAACGCTTGACCCAGTTGTTCAGGCGACCATCGCCACGTTATTTACATGGGGGATGACTGCACTTGGCGCTGCTTTGGTATTCACAACAAAAACATTCAATCAAAAACTTTTGGATGGTATGTTGGGTTTCGCCGGTGGTGTCATGATTGCAGCAAGTTTTTGGTCCCTTCTTTCACCGGCGCTTGAGATGGCAGAAGGAAATGAGACACCCGCATGGATTCCAGCGGCGATAGGTTTTATGTTAGGTGGGTGCTTTCTATGGGGAGTTGACAAAATACTTCCCCACTTACACCCGAATTCACCTATGGAAAAAGCGGAGGGGATTCAACCGAAAAAGAAAAAACGCAGTACATTGCTAGTCCTTGCTATCACATTACACAACATACCCGAGGGTTTAGCAGTCGGGGTTGCTTTTGGGGCTGTAGCAGCTGATTTTCCCTCATCATCATTAGCTGGGGCCATAGCTCTTGCAATAGGGATAGGCATTCAAAACTTTCCGGAAGGTGTTGCGGTTTCGATGCCACTCCTTAGAGATGGTATGTCTCGCAGAAAAAGTTTCCTCTATGGACAGTTCTCAGGTATGGTGGAACCAATTGCAGCTATTATAGGGGTGTTAGCGGTCACCTTTGTCCAACCACTTTTACCATACGCCCTAAGCTTTGCAGCAGGGGCGATGATTTTTGTCATTACCGAAGAGGTAATTCCTGGCTCTCAGGAGGAGGGGAATAAAGATTTAGCCTCCATGTTATTAATGGTCGGTTTCACTGTGATGATGATTTTGGATGTAGCGCTTGGATAACGCCAACAAAAACGATAGCATTTGTTTTTATCTGGAATCTACATGATAATCTCCATCCAAATTCGGGTTTGAATCAAGAATGTAACCATAAAAAGGAAGCGAACCCAACATCCCGGGTCCGCTTCTTTTGTTAATTCTTTCAGGTGTAAATACATTGAATTTATGCTTTTAACAACTTCGCATTTATTGCAACAATTACCGTACTTAAACTCATTAATACAGCACCAACGGCTGGGCTCAACACAATGCCAAGTGGGGCTAATACACCGGCCGCAAGTGGTATTGCCAAAATATTATACCCCGTTGCCCACCATAGATTCTGAATCATTTTCCGGTATGTTTTTTTCGATAGATCGATTAACGAGACAACATCTTTCGGGTTGCTTTTGACCAAAACAACGTCGGCTGTTTCCATAGCCACGTCAGTACCAGCGCCGATTGCGATACCTAAATCAGCTGTTGCCAGTGCTGGTGCATCATTTACTCCGTCACCGGTCATTGCAACTTTCCAGCCTTTTTCTTTAATCTTCTTCACCTGATCTGCCTTTTTATCTGGTAAAACTTCTGCATATACTTCATCAATATCCAGTTGTTTGGCAACCCAGTTTGCAACCTTTTTATTGTCACCCGTTAACATGATCGAATGGATACCATTTTCCTTAAGGGCAGCAATAGCTTCTTTCGCCGTTTCCCGAACGATATCAGCTAGGGCAATCATGCCAACCAATTCATCGTCCAGTAAAACAAATACAACTGTTTTCCCTTCTTCTGACATTTCGTTAAATAATTTCTCATCATATGCCATGTTTTGGCTAGTAACATAGCCGGGACTAACCACATTTACTTTTTTACCACCGATTGTTCCCTGAATTCCTTTACCGGTAATCGATTCAAAATCGGTTATTTTTTTAAGTTTGATTTCTTTTTCCTTTGCCGATTTTACGATACCAGTTGCGATTGGATGCTCAGAATTTTGTTCCAAACTTGCTGCCCAATTCAGAACTTCTTCTTCCTGATTGCCTTCATTTGGTACAATGTTTGTAACACCAAATTCTCCTTTTGTCAGTGTTCCTGTTTTATCAAAAACAACTGCATTCAAGTTTCTTGCCCCTTCAAAATTGGTACGATTACGGATTAGCAGGCCATGTTTAGCAGAAATTGATGTCGAAACTGCTATAACCAGTGGTGCGGCTAAACCAAGGGCATGTGGACAGGTAATAACCATTACTGTGACCATGCGCTCAAGGGCAACATCAAATGGATACCCTAATAGTAACCAAACGAACAATGTGATAAAACCTGCTGCTAAGGCAACATAGAATAACCATTTAGCTGCTCGGTTTGTAATATCTTGCGTTCTCGATTTTGACTCTTGTGCTTCCTTAACTAGTGTTATCACTTGAGAAAGGTATGAATCCTCGCCTGTTTTTTCAACCTGTATTGTCAGCGATCCTTCCTTATTTACCGAACCACCAATTACCTCATCGCCTTTATTTTTTTCCACGGGTACGGATTCTCCGGTAAGCATAGATTCGTCTATTGCTGATTTACCATCAACGATTGTTCCATCGACAGGGATTTTTTCACCTGGTTTTACAAGAACCCTATCATTGTTTTTCAACTCAGATACCGGGATATCCTTTACCTCATCATTTTCATCTAATTTGTGGGCTTCATTTGGCATGAGCTTAACAAGTTCTTCGAGTGCATTAGATGCACCCATGACAGATCGCATTTCAAGCCAATGTCCTAATAACATAATGTCGATTAATGTAGCAAGTTCCCAGAAAAAGTCCTTTCCTTCCAAACCAAATACGGTAAGGGAACTGTATACATACGCGACTAGAATAGCAAGACCTATCAGCGTCATCATGCCGGGATTTTTGTCTTTTAACTCACTAATCCCGCCAGTAATAAACGGCCAGCCGCCATAGAAAAAGATAAAAGTAGCAAGTACAAATAAAATATACTGATTGTATGGGATTTGCCAATCAACTCCGATAAAACTTTGTATCATTGGTGACAAAACCAGGATTGGAATGGTGACAATCAGGGAAATATAAAACCTTTTTTTGAAATCGTTCACCATATCCCCGTGGTCATGATGGCCGTGATGACCATGGCTCCCGTGCCTGTGACCACCACCATGACCTCCATTCCCATGTCCTTCATGTGCACTATGCTCATGATGATCATGGGAATGATTAGCATGATTGTGCTGTTCATGATTGCCATGACTGTAATGATCGTGATGACTATGCTCATGATGATTGTGGTCATGTTCGTGGTGTGCACTGTGATTGTGTGATTTTTTTTCATGATTTGTCATTTATATCTCTCCTTTTCTTTTCGCGGAAAAATAGTTTTTTAATTTCCCTTACATTTATTTCCTAAATTGGTAGACCCTTCTTAACAGTGCTTCATTATACTATACCCCCGTAATGCATTTTACAAACAACCTAATCATAATTGCTTTACGATTTAAATGCAAATTTAACGATTTATGAAGTTAATTGGAAACAACACCCAGTTTATTATAAATATATTTCCCACCATTAAGTTTCCCAAACGATAACCGTTTTATAAAACAAACCCATGGCCAGAAATATCAAAAACTTGGGGTAATGTCCCTAACAATCGTTGATTCTTCACATATATTGTTTGTAAACGATCATGGGGTGTTGATGAATGAGTGAGGCTGTTGCTGGAGCAGGTGTAGGTTATGGTGGTGGTTTTGCCTTAATCATTGTGCTGTTTATCCTATTGATTATTGTAGGAGTAGCCTATGTTGGGTATGGATATTAAGATAAAAATAAAAATTTGAATGGTAAGGAGGAATTTTATATGATTTTCGGATGTTGTTGTGGAAGATACCGATATGGCGCACCTGTTATTGGAGCTGGATATAACGGCGGCGGGTTTGCCTAAAATGATTCATTTTGGCTTTTTAAGAGCTCCACTCCTTTCTGCAATTGTTTAACCTTATAGCTGTCAAGTCTGTCAACTTCATCGGAAGGCTGCAGCGGTTCGGTTGCATCATTATGTTTCCCATGATTGTGATGGCCGCCATGAATAAGCCCTTTCATCATAAACAACATCATGAGTGGACAGATTAGAAGAAGTAATATAAAACCCCAATCCGTTGAACACACCTCCATCATACAAATCCATAAAGAATTTGAAGATTTACCCCCCCTATATTTAATATTACAATTGAGTCATTGTTCGGGTCTATCGGAACCATGGCAATTCTGATACATCTGTTTCATTTCTTCTTGACCCTTTGACCAATTTCTGGATGCATCTCTTGCATAGATGGAAACATCTCATCAAAACTTCATCCTTTCGAGTCACTTTGCGCAAAACCAACATTACCAATCCCTGTGACCAAAATAGTGGCCAATCCAAAAGAAACAAGCTTTCATAGTTTTACTCCTCCCTTCATATAAAGCATAAAGGAAGGATTTCAAATAATTATCGAGAATTTGTTACAAACGCTTGAGGTCCGGGATTAATTCACCCACTTATACCCAACTCCCCACACCGTTTTAAAATGATCATCAATTGGGAAACCAGCTTGTCTAATTTTTTCTCTTATGTTCCTTACATGCGAGTCAACTGTCCTTCCGTCGGTATCGGAATGATACCCCCATATCAGCTCAATCAGCTGTTCCCTAGCAAATACCTGGTTCGGTTTTTTCATTAACAGACCAATCATAGCAAATTCCTTTGGGGTCAGCCTAATCGGCTGATGTTTATAGGTAAGTTCAAAGCGGTCCTCATCCCACAACAATCCGTGTACTTCCATGCGATTCGTGGGAATTCTTCTTCGTAATAAAGCTTCCATTCTGGCAACCAGTTCATCTTCATCAAAAGGCTTTGTAATATAATCATCAGCCCCGAGCCTCAATCCTTTTATGATATCTTCCCGCTGATCTCGTGCAGTTACCATAATAATAGGTACATCTGAAACATGTCTAATTCCCTGGCAAAGCTCCCATCCATTCATTTCCGGCATCATAATATCCAGCAGCACGATATCGAACGTTTCCTTTTCTATATAGGACAATGCCATATCTGAGCCCAATGCTTTTGTACAATTGAAATGGTGGGGCTCTAAATACAATGCCAATAAATCAAGCATACGTTGTTCATCATCAACTAACAGTACCTTCTTCATTAGGCTCACCTCTTCTTAACGTAATGATAAAGGTTGTCCCTTTTCCCCGTTTGCTTTGAACTTCTATCCTTCCGCCATGAGATTCAACAATTTCTTTGGCAATCGCCAACCCTAACCCTGTTCCACCACTTTGTCTTGACCGTGATTTCTCAACACGGAATAAACGGTCAAATATATATGGCAAGTCAGCTTTCGGTATTCCTTCCCCTTCATCGGAAATAAAGATATGTAATTCATGTGTAGTCTCTCTTACTTCCAAAAGAATCCGGTCACCTATGGAAGAATGTTTTTTGGCATTATCCAAAATATTGATCAGAACCTGCTGAAATCGTTCCGGGTCAACAAAAGCGATAATATCTTCCTGGCAATGGACAGAGAACATTATATTTTTTTCCGCAAACACCGGTTGAATCCGGTCTGCTACAGATTTAATTAGGTCACATAGGTTGACATCTTCCCGAATAATGGAAAATTTATTTTGATCCATTTTAGCAAGTTCAAATAAATTTTTAACTAGCTCGGACAACTGATCTGTTTCATCACGTATAATTGCCGTATACTCCTTAATTTCTGCTTTCGACGTACTTTTCCGATTAATGATATCAGCATAGCCTTTTATATAGGTTAAGGGTGTCCTGAGCTCGTGTGAGATGCTTGCCAAAAATTCATTTCTTGCGGTTTTCAACTGTTCTAGATCATTTGACAATTTGGTGATCGATTCGGCTAATTCTCCCAGTTCATCTTTACGCTCCGTATGCAGCTCAACCTTGTTTCTGCCCTTGCTAAGCTGTTCCGTTGCTTCCTTCATTTTGATGATCGGTAGGGTAATAAACCTGGTTAGAAAAAAGATGGCAATAATCGTTAGCACTATTGTAATAAGACCGATGAACACAAACTGAAGCCCGAGCTGATCAACAATCTTTTTTACGGTATTTGTGTTGGCAAACATAAATACGTTTCCCTGAAGCTCACCATTAATTGTTATTGGACTTTCAGTTGCGATATATTGTTTCTGTTTCCAACGGTCTTCAACAATTTTACCCTCGGTGGGTATAGAATTATTTCTAGTGCGTTTCATCACGTTCATCATTTCCTGTTTAATTGGATCAGACGAAACGATGACATTACCATTCTCGTCCGTTACGATAACTACAAAAGCAGAAACAGATTCCATAATGCCTACATGTTCCAATGTTGACCTATTAAAATTATCTTCTAAGACGTCTCGATGTGTATTCCCGCGGGCTAACGTGCTTTCCATCACTTCATCAATTCGTTCATTGGCCAGATTCGTATATAATGCTAAAAACAAGAATGACTCAAACACAAGAATAAACACAAAAAATAGCAATCCGATTTTAAATGAAAGTTTATTAAACATAGCCTACCTCTTTACACCCAATAAGTTAATGTATCAAAAATACCTATCACAATGAGCAGCAGCCCTGCTGCCTTCTGAGTAATTGCGCCAATTTTTCTACTTTTCTTTAGTATCGCTCCACTCGCGCCAAAATACCAAATAAGAAAAATAACAATTAGTAATGGAAGAGATGTGCCAATTCCAAATACGGATGGCAGAATTACTCCATATGATGATACGAGAACGATAGGCATTAGGGTCAATAAAAATAGTACAAACATAGTTGGACAAAAGGCAAGTGTAAAGCTAACTCCCATCAGGAAACTACCCAGGCAACTGTTACCAAAGGCCCGCTGCGGAAGTTGAAAAATACGCCATGTCCGTTTCCAGCGGAACAAACCAAGCATAAATAACCCAATTACCAGGAGGAGCGACCCAATTGCTTTTCGCAATATCGGCAATATTTGCACTAGCGTACTGTAAATCCCCTGCCCCAGCAACCATACCACGAGACCCAATACAGAAAAGACGACAATCTTGCCGAAAATAAACCAGAATACATGAACCCAAGGTACTTTCTCGACTAATGATTTATTTCCATAAATGGTAATAGCACTAATGTTACCGGTAAGCTGACATGGTGCAACTGCACCAACAACACCGAGAAAGAAGGCAAACAACAATGGCAGCTGTTCCAATCCATATGCAATATCCATAATTGGACCACTCAATGTACTGCTAATTCGATTAAACAAATCAAACATTTTTAAATCAGCTCGCTTATTTTACTTTTCCATCGACTAAAATTTGCTCCCAAGATTTCATATTATCATTTGATAAAAATGCCTGTCCCTTTGTTGTATATATCGCAAACTGTTGATTGTCCTGGGGATTTTGAGCAATATATACTGGCCCATCTTCTGTCAAATCAGGTAATAGTAGTTCTTCTTGTTCACCATTTTTAATCGTATATTTTACTAAAGACGGTCCACTATTATAGCTGGCATAATATAAACTTTCTTCATTAAAAAATACCGCTGTACCTTGGGCTGCATCTGTAAGCAGTTGAAAACTTTCCCCACCATCTTTTGACAAATAGACACCGGCTGTTGTAGCTGCTGCAACCAATTTTGAATCAGAAGGATGGATGGACAAAGCGAACAATTCCCCTTCTAGACCCTGTGCGCCGACACTTTTCCATGACTTTCCATCATCGGTACTCTTGTAAAAGCCTTGTTCCAGCTCCGAATTTTGCCCTGGATTCATTAAAAAGATATCATGACTCTTGTACCCTACAGCCATTCCGTGAAAATCAGTCTCTCCTTCAAATTTCACGCTTTCTAATGTCTTTCCACCGTCGAAACTCCGCTGGATCCCAATCGGATTTGGTAAATCGGAATCCTCACCGGGATGTCCAGATGTATAAAATCCTTCATCAACTGCATTAAACCCCATGTAGTCATTTAAATTTTTCGTTGTTTCCAGCCATTCCCCATCACGATATATTTTTAAGCCTGTATGTGTAGCGAAATATAATCCTTTGTCGCTACCAGCATAGCCCATCCCATGAACATGGTCCACGCTGCCATCAAACGAAACCTCAAATTCTTTGCTCTCACTACTGCTGCAACCAGCTACGAATAATCCTGCAACAAGAGTTACAATAATCATTGCTTTTTTCATCATCTGTACTATGTCCTCCGTTAATTTTAAAGTTCCCTTTCTGTTGCTAAAAGAAGTTGCTGCGACTAGCATATAGGATAAATATCAAGTTTTTGTGCAGAATCTGTTTGGATGAAAAATTATATATCTTACTTTTGAGAAATGATGGGTTGTGTTTAAATGAATAGTTAAATAAGGCAATAAAATCTATGCTTCCCTTAAATTCTCTCTCTTTTGAATATGCTTCATTATATACTTTGCATCATAACCTACTCCCCGCAGAAATGCAGAGCCACGCCTATGTTGCCAAGGTAAACTCATAAAGTACATCCCTTCTGTTTTGGTAATACTCCTATTATGATCGGCTTTCCCTTGCAGTCCTGTACACCGGGCACATTTATCCAAAAATAGACACATTTTCGATGTTTAATAGTTGTATACTATCGTCAATCTTTGAGATTCTCACCTTCACAAACTCCACAGAAAACACATAAAGTCGTCATAAATTCTTTAATTTCTTTTGAACAATAAGTGAAAAAAATCACATCATATTGAAACTCACATTATAGATCCTTAACATCATATGTGTATCTGTTGTGATATATCTCACACCAACCATTTAAACAATTCATCCAAAAAGGAAGGAGATATTGCATGAAAAAGAAATTAACCTTGTTAAGTATGGTTATCATTGCAATAACAGTGCTAGCTGGGTGTGAACCATTAACAGTTTTAGATCCTAAAGGACCCCAAGCCAACACGTTATCTGATGTTATTATGATATCCATTTGGACAATGATGATTATTGTCGTCGCGGTTTTTGTACTTTTAATAGTTATGCTGACAAAATACCGTGAGTCAAAACAAAGTAAAGACTATGAACCCCCGCATATTAAAGGGAACAAAATTGTTGAAACCATTTGTGTAGGGATACCTATTTTAATTGTCATTTTCCTTTCAATTGTCACTGTTAAAAGTACATATGAAGTCGAAACAGTACCAGAAGGATATGAGAACCAGGAACCTTTGGTTATTTATGCAGCATCGTCCAACTGGAAGTGGCATTTTAGTTATCCTGAAGAAAATATTGAAACAGTAAACTATGTGTTTATCCCAACAAACCGACCAATTCAATTTAAAATTTATGCCTACGGTCCGATGTCCAGCTTCTGGATTCCACAACTTGCCGGACAGAAATACGGAATGGCCGGTATGATAAACACATTGAATTTGGCAGCTACGTACCCAGGAGAATATATGGGCCGAAACGCTATGTTCACTGGTGAAGGTTTTGCCGAACAAACATTCAACGTTAAGGCACTTCCCCAGGATGAATATGAAACATGGGTAAACGAAATTAAAGCTACTGCAAAGCCGCTTACAAAAGAAAAATTCAACAAGTTGTTGGAACCGGCTCATCTTGGACAATTAACGTTTACTGGAACTCATTTGGGCTTTTCACCTCCTCCTAGTGAACATCATGGAGCTAGCACACCTGATGAAAAGTCCGAAGGAAAAAATGAAACAAATTAGTTCTTTGAGAGCCAGGAAAGTAAATGACTAATTAGTTAATAGCTTTCAAAGTTTTTAACCATAGTTTCATATAATTGAAAGGAGTTAAACAAATGGATTTTTTTGATAGATTTGCCATACCTAACCCTACTCCTACAATTTTCGCATCAATGGTTGCTATTGCACTAACTGTTATTGCAATAATTGTAGTCTTAACCTATTTTAAAAAATGGGGTTATCTATGGCGTGAATGGCTAACAACAGTTGATCATAAGCGGATCGGCATTATGTATTTGCTATCCGCAATATTGATGCTATTTCGCGGTGGAGTAGATGCCATTATGATGCGTGCACAAACTGCCATACCTGAAAACACATTTTTAAACGCTCAGGAATATAATGAAGTTTTCACTACACATGGGGTTGTTATGATCATCTTTATGGCAATGGCATTTATTATGGCCTTAATGAACTTTGTCGTTCCACTACAAATTGGTGCCCGCGATGTGGCGTTTCCGCGTTTAAATGCTTTAAGCTTCTGGCTATATTTCATGGGTGCAATGTTATTTAACATCTCGTTCGTCATTGGTGGTTCTCCTAGTTCTGGGTGGTCTTCCTATTTTCCACTCGCAGCTAATGAGTTTAGTCCATCTGTCGGAACAAATTATTATATGCTAGCGATTCAGATAGCTGGTCTTGGTACTTTAATTACTGGCATTAACTTTATTGTTACCATTCTTAAATTTAGAGCACCTGGCATGAAACTGATGAAAATGCCCATGTTCACATGGTCGGCGTTAATAACGAACATGATCATCGTTTTTGCGTTTCCTGTTCTAACAGTAGCACTTGCAATGGGAACAATGGACCGGCTATTCGGAACGCACTTTTTCGCAACAACCAACGGTGGTATGGATATGCTCTGGGCGAACTTTTTCTGGGTTTGGGGACACCCTGAAGTGTATATCTTAATTTTACCGGCATTCGGTATATATAGCGAGATTATTCCAACTTTTGCACGTCGTAATCTCTATGGTTACAAATCAATGGTAGTCTCGATTGTAGCTATCTCTGCACTCTCCTTTCTGGTATGGGTTCACCATTTTTATGCAATGGGACAAGGAGCACTAGTAAACAGTATCTTTTCGATTGCAACAATGGCAATTGCCGTACCAACCGGAGTGAAGATTTTCAACTGGTTACTGACACTTTGGAAAGGAAAAATTGTATTTACCACTCCTATGCTTTATTCAGTAGGCTTTATCCCAATTTTCACCATTGGTGGGGTTACCGGGGTTATGCTGGGAATGGCAAGTGCGGACTATCAATATACCAATACAATGTTTTTAGTCGCACATTTCCACTTGGTTATTATTCCAGGAGTTGTATTTGCAATGATTGCTGGTCTCTTTTATTGGTGGCCAAAAATGTTTGGGTTTATGTTGAACGAAAAACTCGGGAAATGGTCGTTCTGGTTTATTGCAATTGGTGTTTGTCTTACATTTTTCCCAATGTTTATCTCCGGTTTGGATGGGCAGGCACGTCGGATGTACACATATTCAGAAGCAACCGGATTCGGTATTTGGAATATGCTTTCATTTATCGGGGCACTCATGCTTGCAGTAGGTTTCGCTTTAATCGTATACAACATCTACTACAGCATTCGCTACGCCTCAAGAGATATCAGTTCAGATCCATGGGATGCACGCTCGCTGGAATGGGCTACCCATAGTCCTGTTCCAGAATATAACTTTGCAATTACACCACAGGTCAATTCATCAGAGGCTTTCTGGGATGCCAAGAAAAAAGGACATGAATTATTTAAAGGAAAATTCAAAGAGATTCATATGCCGAATAATAGTGGTGTACCTTTTATCATGTGCTGTTTCTTTTTCTTATTCGGATTTGCCTTTGTTTTCAGCATGTGGGTTGTTGCTATTATTGCAGCAATCGGTATCTTTGCTTGCATGACTCACCGTTCTTTTGAAAGGGATCATGGGCGACACATATCTGTCGGGGAAATTAAAAAAACGGAAGAAAAATTAGGCGGTGCTAAAAAATGAAGATAGACCATTCGCAACCTCTGGAATATAGCACGGAACAAAACAAATCTAATATACTCGGCTTCTGGATTTTCCTGGGCGCTGAGATCGCGCTTTTTGCAACACTTTTTGCAACATATTTCATATTGAAAAATGGTACTGGAACCGGCCCTGCCGGCGGTGAGGTTTTTGTAGTTGATACACTCATGACACAAACAATCCTGCTTTTGACCAGTAGTTTTACCATTGGACTAGGAATTCATGCGATGAGGCTAGGCAGATCAAAAGCGATGATTAACTTTTTCCTAGTGACCTTAGCTCTTGGACTCGGTTTTGTCGGAGTGGAAATTTATGAATTCATCCAATATGTCCATGAGGGTCTCACGCTTCAAACAAGTGGATTTTCAGCTGCCCTATTTACTTTATTGGGAACTCACGGTGCGCACGTAACATTTGGTTTATTCTGGGGATCCTATATCATTCTGCAAATCAAAAAACGTGGACTTACTCCAGAAACAGCCAATAAATCATTTATTTTTTCTCTTTACTGGCATTTCCTGGACGTCGTTTGGATTTTCATTTTCAGTTTCGTTTACTTGAAAGGAATGATGTAGTTTATGAAGGAATTATTTCCCTACAAACAAGTAATGGGCTATGTGTTTTCATTGCTCCTTACGGTGGTGGCACTTTCCGTTTACTATGTAGATATGTCATATGAAGCAGGGATGACTGTTCTTATTATCACAGCATTTACACAAGCAGCAGTTCAACTTGTTGTGTTTATGCATGCAGGTGAATCGAAGGATAAAAGGGCAATCTATATTAACATATACTACGGGGTATTTATTGCCCTGGCAATCATCTTTGGTTCCATGTTAACATTAATTTGGGGTTACTAAATGTAATGGAGAGAGTGTCTATGGACTCTCTCGGCTTGTAGAGAAAGTAGGTGGTTTTTTCTCTGCAAGCTTTTTTATATGAGTTTAAAATGGTTTTAAGTCATGTATTAAAAGCATAAACCATGTATCATATACAGGGTCAAGTATATTATAAAATATTTTCTTTTAAACTTTCCTAGCCCATTAAAATCAGTAGCGATGGATACATTATAGTCGTAGGCTCGTAAATCCTATACTGTCTTGGAAAATAAAAAGGACACCAGGTAACTTTTGATTTAAATTATTTATATTTGTCCAATGGTGAACAAAATAAACTTGTAATGTTTATTTTGTGGGGAAAATGAGGTATACTATGTATAGAAAGTCATATTATAATAAAAGACCGACCATGACGGTACATGGAACGGTCTTATGTGTAACAGCCCTTCAAGGGGGCAGCTCACATGTTTGAGTTAGAAAAGTAACCAACCCAAATGCTTGCTAGGCGTTCAATGGGCGGTTACTTTTTTTGTTGTGACAGTATGGCTACAATTAAGGTTGCGAAAGAGATCATCAGAACCAATGCTTCGAATACTGTCATATTATCACCCCCTTTCAAAAAAGGGGTGAACTACCACCCATGAAAGCCCTATTACACTTACAGTAAGTATAACAAATAAATAAATTTTTCACATCATTTCCATGTCTACTTCTTGTAATTTTCTTTTTTCGGGTTTACCTTTTAACCATTTATCCATATCTTTTTTCTTATTTTCAAATAACGAATCATAAAAAGCATCATCAAGAATCATTTGTTGTCCTTCTGTAAGATTGCCTTCCCTGCGAATCTGATGATAAGGGTTTAAAAATTCACCACCCCCAATGTCGAGCCGATCCATACTAACAACGCTCATCTCTGAATTAGTGGTTTCAGGAAACACAATATGATAACGGGTTTTGTAGTTTCTATTGTCATCCCGATACTTTTCTTCCAGCTCCTCCATCATTGCATTGCCTTTAGCAAAGTCCCTCATTGAATCCGCGTCTAACTCTGGTGCCTCCGACAATTCAATAAATATTTGTGGTTTTTCAATATCTAAATCATATCGCTTTAACCATGCCTTACACTTTACAATGTGATCGAATTCTTCTGTCCAAGCTTCTTTCGTTGAATTATTCACTCCAACAACTGCATTACCATCTACAAGATAATACAAGCCTTTTGTATGTTCTTCTTCCTTATTATCAATCACATATTCCTTTGCTGTTTTATTAACTTCTATTAGTTCTGTTACGTCCTCCCTATTTTGAGTAGCTTGCAAAAATATACTTTTTTCGCTTTCCATACGTCTAACCTGTTCCTTCATCAATTCAGGCTCCATAATCTCAATAAACTCAACTGCTGTTTCTCTTACTTCCTCCAATACCCTCGCTTTATCTTTTAATTCCTTTCCTTGTGTCCAGTTCGCAAGATAGCTTAAAGAATAATCACTCGTATCAATACCAAAGTACGATGCAACTGCATAAGCCGTCATTTCCGCTTGGAATTCCTTTTCCTCTGATGAAAGAGTGAAATGTTTCTCAGGTGTACTATGCAACTTAGCATGGGCCAATTCATGTATCAACGTTTTCACATTTTGCAATTCACCATTACGTGGATTTAAACCAATATGATTATTTCTATCGCCTATACCTTGATAAAATACACCTTTTGCAGACCCTAGTTCTTCCCATGGCTTACCAACAGTGACATCCAGGTTATTTCCTACCTTTTTCATCGCTTCTAACATGCCTTGATAGTTTGCAACGTCACCTTCCAGCCATCTATTCGGGAAAATATCAGGAAGATCGCTAGCCTTTGCATCTGTTTGTGATACATCAAAAACGCTTCCTCTAGCAAAATACAACTGACTTTTCTTTTTCTCGAAATCACCTTTTTTTATCAATTTTTTTTCCTGTTCAGTCGCCTTTTTAATACTTTTCCATTTTCCGCTAGCATCCTTAAATTTCGATTGCGTCTGGTTTGGTACCAAAATTTTAATTGCCTTTTCTCCTTTTTTTACCTGGAGACCTTTCTCTTGCCAAAACTTATAACTTCCAACCGCACGAGCACCTCTAAATTGACTCTGAATAAGAGCAGTATTTCGTAATGAGTATTGATAAAATTGCATCATAAACGATAAGTGTTCAGCCATTTGTTCAGGTGTTTCAAAATAGGATTCAATGGACTGATTCATCGTTTCTGTTAATCGCTTCACTTCTTGTCGCTTTTGTTCAAATGTTTTTCTTTTCATAAACATCATCCTTTCATAAAATAAAAAGGACTCCCATTAGGAAGCCCCTCAACTACATTTCCATATCGACAATTTGTTCTTTAGACTTGGTATCCAGTAATTTTTTCTTTTTTTCTTTTAGCCATATCTGTTTTGTATCCCTATCTAACAAATCACCGTTTGGTACGCTTGGATCATATTTAATAGAAGAGACATCTTGCATAGCTAGTTGTTCAGGGCTTTTGCCTAGAACTGTTCCATACTCCTTTTCTCTGTTCCAAAAAGAAAGACAATCTTTATAAAAGTTATCCAAAACACGTTCTGTTCGTTCATCCTTGAATGGGTTTTCTCCCATTTCAAGTCCTATAGCGTGATCAATCTCGCCCGTCTCTACAACATAAATAAGCGTATCTTCATTCACTTCTATATATCCATCCTCACTCTCGATCGGATGTATCCCTTCTGTTTGAATGTATTCCTCTAATTCAAGAATCGCTTTTGTTCGCTCCTTTGGTGACAAATAGTCAAATTCAACATCTAATTCTCCCCCTTCAATTAGGTATACCTCATTTTCCCCAACATAAATTCTGGATTTCGCTAGGTCGTTATTCATTACACTCTTCCTTCCCAAAATTAAAAGGGCTCCCATTGGGAACCCCTTCATTTTCATTTTTTCGATAGTGTTGTTTTCCCTGTTGTTCCAATCCACCAAAAACAAAATTTCCCTTTCATAGGGTTTCCCCTTTAAAAAGCAAAAGAAAAAGACCTCAATAACATTGGAGGTCCTTTGTTCTTATGCTGGTTCGCCATCTAACACGACAACCCTCTCCTTTACATCCAATGGAATCAACGCTTCACCATCAGCCTGACAAATTGTTTCAATCACATCTTTTGTGATCTCATCTACATTAATTTCTACTTCTCCGGTATCGACAATAAAAATAACACTGGTTTCTTTTATTTCCTTTACATACCCTAAATCAACCATCCTATATTTGCCATTTACATACATATCCATTTTCATCATCCTCTCGAGAAATTAAATTTAGTATTTTCCGTTTGATATAATGTTAATACGCATTAAAAGGTTTCCCCTATTTGCCCTTTAGTAATTTTTCGTTCGATTGACTAATGAAATTGAAATCTTTCCAGGAACATTTAATACAGTACTTTCAATTCAACTCTCTCGTTTTTCCCACAAATTGTTTTGGTTGTTGCTTTGGATTAATCTTCACAATGAATTTCTCTAACTCATACCGATTTAATAATTTGACGCCACATGATTTTGCTAACGTTTTAGCCTGCTTGGTGAAAAAGGAATTCGTAATCACCCATGCTTCATCTGCTTTATAAAAAAACATGGCTGCCAATACTTCACGTACGGCATCCATGCTGACATTATGTTTATAACCATATCGTTTGGCTTGTATCACAATTTTATTTCTACCTTTAAGCACCACATCCGCCCCATAGTCACCCGATTTTTTGGTGACAACTGGACGATAGCCTAACTTTTTAAATAAGACTTTTAGGTATTCTTCAAACTGATAACCTTGCAATCGGTCAATATCTCTTATCCCCGACTTTTTCAACAGATTAAACCGTTTCCTCCTTTTGATGTATTTCATAATCATTGGAAAGACAAACAAAATAATCAACAAGCTAATTAATAAAAATAATAGACTGACCACACAAACACCACCTTTATAATTTTATTCATACCCATCCATCATACGATCAAATTCCTGTAGGTTTCTGTCTTTTTGATAATCATGAAATGTTTTACGCATCGCTTTATGCAATTTCATTATGGAAAAATTGAACGAGTAAACCGCCTGTTTTCGATAAGAAAATGGCTGCTGTGGGTTGAATGACTTCCATCCACCCCATTGTTTTGGCTGAAACGATAAATCATTTTGCACTTTAACATAATCACGCATCTCCGCCAACACCGCATTTCCCATCCGTTTTTTTAAATCGTCCAGTTTGGTTTGTTTATAATTTTCAGAATCACTTCCTTCCCCGTACATTTCTTTCATGACGTTTACCTCCCCATCTAATTGTTTATGCAACTGTTTCATCTCATCCGCATGAAATTCGTGTAAATAGATTTCCGTCATGTCATCTATATAAGGTCTTGCTTTATTGACAGATCGATAACCATATTTCCACTGTTTTTTGTCAGAGGGAAGGTGCTTAAACGCTTCCTGAAACAATTCTTTCGTTCTTTGATGCGTTGCTAAGGACAATCTATCTTCCCTTTTTTGCCGCACCGTTCCTTTGACCAGTTCATCAATTTTATTACGTTCATTAGATCGGTCTAAAATCAAATTGGCGACTTTGGATTTCATCTTATCCAGTGTCTTTGGTTTACGTTTACCACGATATTCTTCTCTCCATTCATTCGCTTCTTTATCGAACACATTGATTAATTCTCTTGTTGGGTGTGGCTCAACGGTTGCAACATGGACATGAATATTATCCGTATTGTAATGAAATGATGCTGCCCATACTGCCGAAAGTTCCATCCCCTCCGCTTTCAATAACGTGTTCATGGATGCACGGACAACCGCACGCATTTTGGTTTCATCCAACGTGTGGGTTTTTGGTTGATATAACCCTTGTTTTGTGAGCCAGGCATTATCAAAACTAATGACATCCTGCCACATCGGAGATTTATCTTTTTGTGCCAGTTGAAATTGTTGCTTCAAAATTTTCTTGTCATGATGACTCAATGTATCGTGATCGTTTGTAAATAATTCACCTTGCTTTTTGTCATCATCCATGTAATCCATGAAATGATGAAAAATAAAAAAATCATCCTTATGATTGGATGATTGGTTTACATTAAGTTGACGTTTGGCATCTTCCCGATCCATATAATTGATGTAATTATTAAACGTATTGGATTGAGATGTGACAAATTTACTCCGCAAGATAACCGCTGGACTACTCATGAATTATGCCTGCCTTCCCTGTTGCTTTTGTTCCTTCCGTTTTTCATAATCAAGTTTCTTTTGACGTTGTTTATGAATACGTTTTTGAATTAAGTTTTCTGCTTGCTGTATCCCATTCGTTTTATATTTTTCGGTCGTAATTAAATCTTTAAACCCATTCATCAAATAATAATGGTTCATAAACTCCAAAAGAATTTTGTTATCCCGGTCAATCACATTTCCTGTTACTTGAATACGATGTAACCTTTCCTGCATCGTCTCCAACTTTTCATCTATTAAATCCGTGATCATGTTTTTGGATACAACATATTCTTCCTCACAGTCTGCATAATAGTGGTCAATGGCAGTCGTAATGACATCTGCTTGTGATACATGCTTTTCAGCTGCAATGGCTTTTATTTTTTCTTTGGTTGCTTGACTTAATAAAAAGTATGAACCCTTTTTTATTGTATTGATGTCCCCCATCCGTAATCATCTCCTTATGTGTTTAGCTTGAACATCTTCTCCAGATAATCATCCACTTCCTCAGGGTCAACATCCAAAACGATGGATAATAGCAAATACATTTTTTTGGATTGTTTTTCAAGTTTATCAAGTCTATTGTACGTAATTTCCAATGCGTCACCGACCCGACCGATTGTTGAATCTAATTCTTTTTCTGTGCTCTTGATTCCATTAAACTTTGCTAAATCCTCAATATGTCGTTTTAATAATTCATTTCGTGAAATCTTTTGTTTCTTGGCAACTTCCTTTAGTACCTGCATGGCTCCTGCATCTAAATCACGAACTTTTGCATCCATCATTAGCACCCCCTTTCAAGGTACAAGGCATTAGGAAACTCTCTGTGCAAATGGCAGAGAGTGTTGAACAGGATAAGGGGAAAATGCCATCACATAACGTGATGGACTAGGCAGAGCCTAGTTTTTCCGTGCATGTCATTTTTTTGAGCGATTATATAGCATTTATATAGGTCAATATATATGTTTTATATAGGACTTGCGCCGTTATCTCTCATCCTTGTTAGAGACTTATTGTCTTATTTTTTATCTTTTTTATTCTTATCTTTTTTCTTATTAACCGGCTTTTCCTTATCCTTGGATGACTTCTTATTATCTGACTGCTTAGAATCATCATTCTCCTTTTCTTGTTTACTTTTTAACGCACCTTGTTGAGCTGTTTTCTTATTCTCTACATCCGTTTTGTCTTTCTCTTGCTGCCGATTCCCTTCCTTATGTTGTGTCAGTGCATTCAGTTTTTCTTCACGGTTTTGGAATTTTTCCTGGAGTTCTTTCACTTTCTTTTTCAGTTTTTCAATTTCGCCTTTGGCATCCTTGATGGCCTTTTCCTTCTGTTCACTCTCCCTTTTCGTGTCTGCTTGTTCTTCCTCCGTTTCAAATTCCATGTCTTTTTTCAAGTCACCTTTTTCCTGTATTAAGGTTGTAATCAGGTCTTCCTGAAATGGTATGTCTTCTTCCAAAATGGTTGTGATTTCTTGTTTAATACGTTCCATATCGGCGATAATATTTTCTTTCTTGTATCCTTCATCCGTCTTCGTTACTAATGATTTATTTATATCAATCTTTCTGTAATCACCGACAACAATTATTTCTTCCGGTTCAGGTAACTCGGATTCCTCCATGTCCTGACCGGTAATAGCTGCCTCATCACCTTTATTCTGCAATTGCTTTTTGTACTCTTGTTTCAAGATATTTTCATCACGGTGTTCCGTCACAAATAAACCAATTATTTGAAAGGATTCAGGTACATCTTCAATTTGAACAACCATGTTATTGTCTGACTGATATACCAATTCTGCATTGTATTTTTGACTAGCGTTCTGTTCTTTTGCATAAAATGTAAAGGTTGGTTCAACGGCGTCTGTACCAGTATGAACACGTTCTAATGTCACTTCCATCAATTCATTTTTCGGATTATACTCCCAGTCTCGAAGGATTAATGCTGTTTGACTTAATCCCCCAATGGATTCATCAAAAGGGGTTTGGGCAATTGCACTATCATCATACATCCATGTTTTGGACGTAAAAAAAACGCCAAAAGCGAGTCCGGCGGCAATCAATACGCTGATATATAATTTATTTTCACGTCCGCGATTCAATTTATTTTTCACGTTACAATCACTCCTTCCTTGTTCATTATTCACCGGTTAAAAACGGTTTAACATATGACATCGGATCGACTTTTTCACCATTTATAATCACTTCAAAGTGCATATGCGGTCCAGTAGATGCTCCCGTTGAACCGACTTTACCAATTACATCACCTGCTTGTACTTTCGTTCCCACAGGCTTCCCTTTTTCCATCATGTGACCGTATCTTGTCCGTGTACCATCTTCATGTTTAATCTCGACATACCAGCCATACCCTGTTCCCATGTTGCTGCTGCTTGATTGAAATGTCGTACCATTCGCTTTACTAATAACAATTTCACCGTCTGCAAACGCTGTGATCGGCGTTCCCCGAATACCACTAGATGCAACATCGATTGCCCCATGAAATGACGAACAACCACTGCAACTTCGATTCCCAAAACCGGATGTAATGTTTTTCGTATGTGGTGATATCCACGCCTTATCGCCAATCAATTCCATGTCCGGTTGTTCAGATGGCTCACAATTCATAGTTAAACCACCCAATTTTTTGGCAATATCTTTGGTTATTGGTACCCAGTTTTCGTTTAAGTTATTCGGGTCATTTTCCGCACCAACTGGTGCATAAACACTGCCCAATTGTTCAATGGTGACCAAACCATCGACGATAATGCGGTTATATAACGTTTGCGACATGGATTCTAAACCTTCTTCCAAAGTTGGAAATGAATAAAGTCCACTGCCATCTGGATTCATTAATCCGCCGGGATTATTTTTTTGTTGAATGGCATTTGATTCCCCCCATGCGGTTTCATGTAACGCAATGGATGCAAATAAAATAGGATCAATGCCCTTTTCTTCCGACAACTGAATAATGTCATCGCCATGCCCTTTTAGTGCACCCGACCGCTTTTGAATTCCAAAAATAGCATCCCATTTTTTCTGATTTACCTCACCTGTTGCCGAACATACATAAGCGGCAGATGGATTATTTTGTTCCGTTTGTTGATCGTCGACACTACCACCTAATGCGCCAATAATGGCAAACATGATGGTCATTAAAATCAATCCAATCAGTAGTATGGGAATGAGACCCACTGCAACAAGACCCAAAATCCATGTCATAACTTTTTTCTTGGCAATGGCTTTCACGGCATCCCATATATTCCTCATGAATCTTTCTTCCCTTCCATGCCTTCATTAGGAGTTACTATGTTGTTAACGAGCCATTGATTGTCTTGTTGCACCATGGTCATGTAAAAAAGCTGCGTTCGTTGATTGGTTACATGCCCATTTGATGTAACATGCCATGTGGCAAATGCACCAAATACCATATGATCTTTTTTGGGTGCATCGGAAGCAAATAATTCAATAGATTCAATCCGTCGTTCAACGTTGGCTCCCTTTATGGTTGGACCATCTTGCTTGATCTCTCTTAAAAATGAAGATGTCACAACACCTTTCCATTTACTCCACTCTGAGATTTGCAATAAATAAAGAGCAAGCCCTTGTTGTGCTTGCTCTTTTGCATGGGTGACCGCTTTGTCACTAAATTGATCCTGATATATGGTTTCATGGCGTTGATCTTCCATGTTTTGTTGGTTTTCCTTATCTTCTAGTACTTCATCAATCTTTTCTTCCTGGAGCTCTGGTAGTTGTTCTGTTTCATGCTGTGATTCATCGAATAAATCCTCCGGATCTTGTGGCTCCTTTTCATCCGTTGCCCATTTCCATACATACATCGCAATGATTAATAAAGCTACGATAATGAGGAATGTAAACTTGTAAAGCATCCGTTTTTCCATTACAATCCCCCTTCAAACAAATGCAATTCTTCATCTGATGCTTCAACGGATAACATCAAATTGCCAACACCACTGATACTTAATAAACATTCCCCTTGCTGTAATTGCGGTACATGTTCCAATTCACTTTCTGTCATTTGTCCTTCAAAAATCGTACGTAATGTTTCCAGCGAATTAGAATCCTGCTGCATCACAAATTTATATTGTGTGAGTTCAAATAACGTCCGTATTTTTGTGACCGTATCCGTGTCGGAATGGTCTGGAACAAAATCACGAATGGATTGACTGGCAAGGATGAGTCCTCCAAAATACTTCCGTGCCTCTCGTGCAAAAGCCGTTAAAAACGAAACTGCCAGCATATTTTCAGCATTAACGAGTCGATGGGCCTCATCAATCATGACAAGAAAACGTGTTGCTTCATCGACATCAAACGAATCATCTTCATACATGAGCTTCTTTTGCAACGAGCCTATTTGAATCAAGTTATCCCAAATTAAATTTAATGCATTAAACATCTGCGCATTGAATACACTCTTTTCTAACCCTGTCAAGTTACGAATCGACAAGAAAATAACTTGTTCATTGGTAATATTGGGTATACTCGTATGCCCGTTAAACAAATAAGAAAAACTATTCACCAAATTATCAATCACCAATTCAACTTTTTCGAGTCGTTGGACTCTGGATGTCGATAATTCAGAACGAATGATGCGCTTGTCACTATTTTCATATAATTGTTCACGAAGGAACGTTAAAAAATCGCTAAAGATAGGGTAATTCTCATTATCCAATGACGTAATGCCGGTTGTGTGTATTTTATCGGAGAAACCAAGTGAATCATAAAAAAGTCGTAGCACCTTTTTGAATTCTTCAATTTCTTCAGGGAAAGGACTTCCTGCAACAAACGTGTAAAAGGTTGCGACTTTCGATATATGTTGCATAAAACTAATTTCCTCATTTTTTTCCGGATTACCATTATCTTCTGTGCGAAATATTTGTAAAGGATTGATGACACCATCACTTCCATCAAGGCTGATCATGTGTCCGTTCACTGCTTTAACGAGTGTCTCAAACTCTCCAGTAACATCAAAACCACGAATAAAATTGCCGCGTGATTCATTATCCATCAGTAGCTTTTTAAGAGATGTTGACTTACCGGCACCCATCTTCCCGACAACCACTGCATTATAAAAACGTCTTAATTTGTCGTGATGGAATAAATCAAACAATACATTGCCACCGGTAAACGATGTGCCAAGGTAACTGCCGGTTCGATCATTCAATTCAGAAAAGTGATAAGGTAGACCGGAAGCAAGCGTCATGACCGGCATTCCCTTTCCTTCCCGTTTGTTCGGAAAAGCCAATTGTTGTTCATAGGGGAGGAATAAAGACTGCCATTCCCAATAGGTTTCATTCAAGAATATTTGTCCTTTAAACCCGAACGACTGTAGTTTTGATATGGTTCGATCGACTTTCTTTTCCAGTTCCCAAATAGTTGGTGACGCAACAAATAAACGAATGTGCAATAACTTAATGACTTCCCCCATTTCACTGATTTGTCGATATAATTGTTCCATTTCCTGATAACCGCGCTGGGCATCCATTCGTTCAGATTCATGTTTAGCACTGCGGAATCGTACATCCTGTTCTACCATGCTTTTATTAATTGCACTTACTGTCTCATCCTGGTGCATGGTTGCCACGTCTGTTACAACTGTTACATCATACATAGACATCATTTTATCCAGCCATAAAATATTAACACTAGAAGGATATTCCCAAACATGGATGCACGCTTCATATCCATCCCCTTTTTTAATATACTTATCTTTAAAACGAATACCACCTTGCGGTTGAATCGCTGTTAAAAAATCCTTATCCAATTGAGGTGGCTTCTGTTTTCCTGACCATTGACGCTTGGTCTGTTTTGCCATGGTATCCATCCTTCCTATAGTTTGGTATTTTGATTGTTTAACAGAAACAGGACTTGTTTCTTTTTTGACCGTGTGAGTTCTTTTAACGGGAAAGCCTGTTGCATCCCCTGTTTCGCATCATGTTTCCGATCAGCAAGCTCCTGCTTATCATCCGCATACACAAAGATGAAAAACTCCCGGTTCGAACGATCACGCTCCAAAAAATCAAACTCAACTAATTTTTGGTCAATATATTCTAAACGTATAGGGTTTGTTGTTTGTTTTCGTTTTTTAAGCCAGTAAGTACGTTGTGCTTCTGTATTAGCCGGAAAGTTCAAGATCACTTCTTTATACGAACGGAAATAACTTCGTAAAAAACGGGTTCGATTCATCAACAAGTAATTTAAGTCGGCGTCATTCAACGCATGAATGTTTTTCGTTTGGATTTGAAAAATATCCATCACGCCGTTCTTCAAAAGAATATAATCATCATGAATTTGAACAAACGGGAGGATCTCTGGTGTTTGCCTCAACATTTTTTCTTTCTTCTTGCCTAACTTTACCTGGTCACCTTGTTTGCTTAAAACAACCCCTTTTAGTTTTGATATGAGTTGGTTTAGCCATTTCACGTGTTGCTTCTTTTGAGTGTTTGATTCTTCATGAGTAGTTTTTTCCTCCTGACTCATTCTGCTTGACAACCTCCTCCGTTGACCATTTTTGGCGCAATCTGATGTTTGCCTGCTTATGTCTATCTATGGTATGGTAGACACTCTTTTTATGGCGAAAAAACAAAATAAACGACTCATAATGCCTTTTTTCCGGATTGTGACCGGACGGCATGAATAAATAAATCATAAATCCAATCACCGCCGCAAAATACGGAATCATGAAAACACTATGAACAAAGTCCCGTAAAATAGTTAAAACTAAAAGAGAGCTAATCAACAAAATGACTAGCTCTCGCATTTCTAAACCTAAGATCTTCGGTTTTGCCTTAATCTCTTTCGGAATCTGATATTTCATGGTCTCTCAGCCCCTTTTGCGTATCCTTTGGTTTTTTTACGTCCTTTTTATCCAATCCTTGTCTGATATTTCCGCGAATCTGATTCATTTTTTGACCGGCATCATAACCGGAATTATGTGCCCGTGTCAGGAAATGACTGGCACGCTGTACCGTCCGGTTACCACCGAACAAGGTATGCTTTGGTTTAGGATAAATATGCCCTTCTGAACGCCCTACACTTGGCTGATTCTCCATCTTCGGTGACGTTGGGATGTTGACTGGACCAGCTGGTACTTGCTGATGTCCGCCATGTACAGGTGAAGATGTTGTGCCACCTGAATGATCGGAATGAACGCTGACTGAATGACCTTGTTGTTTCGTTGGTTTGACAGATTGTGGTTGGGTTTCCTGTGTCAATTTTCCTTTTCCAACAGTACCTTCCGCGTTGTTTTCATAACGTGGAATCGTATTGCCTTTCATGGTGTTGGTTGAGAATTGTCCTTCCTGACGCGGCGATGATTCGACATTTCGATGGGAAGGCATTGGTTTTACATGGCTATTGTTTTTCAATGCCTTTCTCATGCCAGCACCACCAGCAATGGCACTCCCACCAACCTTACCACCTGTTTTAAGCGTTTTCCCACTTACTTCGGCTGCCATTTTGCCACCAGCTCCGACCATTCGACCAGCGGCATAACCACCCATCATGGCTTGCCAGCCAGAACGCAGTCCTGCATCAATGCCTAACAACCGTTGCACAATATCGGGCGCATCAATTAACGCCCAGGCACCGGCAATCAAAAGTAGGATGGTACCAATAATGCCGATATGTTGTTCCAGGTCATTCGCCCATTGTGCATAGATAATGAAGATCCGTAATAGCACCATCATCACGAAAATCACAGCAAATGTACTTGCAATTTCCACTAATACCTTTTTCAAGCGCTGTCCGCCCGTTAAGTCAGTTGCTGCTGTAAACATTGCAAATAGTTGATGAAATGCCAAGTCAAACATGGCGCGCCCGATTTTAATGGTTGTAATGACTAATGCAAAGGCAGTCACCGCTAATGTAGCTATTGTAATGCCCCAATTGACGTGATAGCGGTAATAACTTTGTTGTCCTAGATTGGTAGCTGGTACGGTATTTTCATTTAAATCAACTATCCTTGTTCCTCCATCACCTGTTGAAACAAGACGTTTAGTTAAGAAATCATACCCAAGCCCTCCATTATCTTGTTTTTCTTTCAATTCCTTCACCCATGGTTTTGTTGTCCAGCTAAACCATCCCTCATCTTCAAATACATCCAACTTTTCATTGATTTCAATTGAATCAGGATTTTCTAGTTGATTCCCGTAGGTATAATCGGTTGTCCCGATATCTTTTGTTTTAGGATGTGGTGGATGCGGAAGTAGGTTTTCATTCCCTGCCATATTCTCCTTATTGAGCCCATTTGCATAATTAAAGTCACTTTCGACGTAGTACATGACATCCGCAATATTTCTTTTAAGAACGTTATCAGAAAGCGTTCCGGGTTCATCTAATCCCGACACACCTTCGTTCAACAAATCATCCATCATACTCATGATATTCGGCAGAATGACAATGACACATACTGCGATCAAAACATTCATCAGCACTTCATTTCGTTTTTCGATTTTATTTAACATAAACTGAAACCCCACAACTATAAGCGTCACAACGAACATGCCAAACACATAGGGCTGAATCGTTTCGATAAAGCGATTCATGGCTGGATTATCATACACACCGCCAAGTGTGACAACACTCGTTGCCACACCTTCTATCCAATCGTTAATCCAAACTAATGCCTTAATAATTCCCCACCCAATGTTACGTATGAGGTCATCATAAAGCCATCCACTGCTTATATCTAAAATGGCGGATAAGTCTTCATAAAGCTTCTTCAATTCATCCATAAACACACTCCCTCCTTCCTTGATATAAAAAAAGAACTTACCTTGAATGCAGGTAAGTTCCTCCTAATGGTTGGTTAATTAGTACGTTAATTCTAATTCTTGTTCTTTGATATAGTCGATGTTATATTGAATTTCCTTTTTCACATCACTATATAAATCATCATCCAGAAATGTTTTATTTTCTGTATTGGCTTTACCAATCATTGTATTTAAAATCCATGCCGTTCCCTGATACGCATAAGCCGAATTAAACTGTCCTCGATGGACAACAGCCATCCCTCCATCTTCAAAAGGGTTATGACCTGATGTCCGATTACTATAATCCTCACTTAAAGTGTCTATCTTTTGCTTTTTATCATCGTCGAGATCATTAATGTTTATATAATATGCTTTCATATCCTCATCTTTCAGGGATTTGTCATAAGCTTCAAGCAATTTGGTGTTTTTAACATAATCCTTTTTGGCATCATAGATCAACAAGTAAAAAGCTTCGTTATTATCCTTTTTTGCTATCATGTCATCAAATGTAATTTCATTTAATCCCACTTTGGGTTTATCAGCCGTTTTATCGTTGTTATTATTTCCTTCTGCATCATTATCATTTCCGCCACAAGCACTTAAAGCTAGTAAAGCAGACACCATTATCAAGGTGAATAGCATTCTCTTTTGCATAAGGTCACCATCATCTCCCATTCATCCTTTTAGTATCAGTATATCAATCCTCCGTCCCATAATAAATGATTATCTGTTCCTATTTAGTAGATTCGGTATTTTCGTATCAATGATCTCCTTCAATTTACTCAATTCCTCAGCTGTAAACGTAAAGCCTTTTCCCAGCCTCGATTTATCCGCGTTCCACCACCTCACATCATATTTCGGTTCATCACCATTCCAGCTAATAATGTTGAGTTCCTTTGTCCATCCTGCCTGACTTTCATGCAAAATGGCAATTTCTTCAATAACATCCCAATCTACACTATATTTTGGTTCTTTCACGATTACCTGCTCCTTCCTTTTTAAGATAGTGCCTGTTTACGTAACTTTTCAATTTCTTGATCTTCATTGAACTGTTCATCTGATGGACGTTGTTTGGCTGCCTGACTGACTCCACCATTTTGATTAACTTGCTCTTCAATTCGTTTAGTCGCTTTATCATGCCACGTTTGCGTCACGTCATTAGGTAAATAATCCTGTAATGCTGCCAACACCTTTAAATGTATTCGCGAAAAATTAGGATGGGTGACGATAAAACTCATATAATGAAGGAATGACCAATTATCGACTTCCTGTAACAATGCTTTGGTTCCTTCTTCATCCAGTTTTCCGTGGCTTTGTTCGATCTGTAATATACTCCGTTTAAATAGCTTAAATTCCTTATCCGTCATGACGTTATCCATTCGTAAAAATAAGTCTTCTTTTGACCTGGCAGAATAGACCATACTGTTTAAGTCCATATCATGATACGTTTCAGACGTAAGGGGGAGCATCATGATGGAATTATCTGTATCAAAGTCATCAGCCAAGTATTGATAACGAAATTTATGACTAGTTTCATCTTTATTGAAGATGGGTTTGGGCTCTATCTTTCTCCTTTTTTTATCCTGGCGTTTATTTGCTCGTATCAATACAGATTGCCCTTCTTTTAATCGCATCAATTCATCTGGCGTTAAAAGAGCTCTTTCCTTTGTTGATTCGCTATGTGACTTATCGAAGGAGTGATAATCGCCACTTCGGCTTACATCGGTAATCGTTTTTGTCCCTAACATCCCCGAATAATGTTCTGCTGTACTCTTATCTTCGGTCAAAATATATATCTGGTTGGAACAGTTTCCAATAATGGTATCCGATTCCTCACCATAAGCTGATTTCACTTGTGAATAGGCTTGAACAATTAAGTGATACCTGAAGCCCCGCCCGGCACCAACCGTTACCATACTTGCCATGCCATCTATCGCCGGCATATTCCCAAACTCATCAAGTATGAATTGGACATTCCGTTTCATTTTGCCATTCTTGCTTTTGGTTGCTTTTTCCGAATTAACGCGGTACAACTGACTGACAAAGATACTTGCCAGCACATCGTTTGATTTATCTGAATCAGGTGTTGCTAAAAAGACAACCACCGGTTTATCACCAAACCCGATTTCAGTTAAATCCAAGCTGTTATGTCCGGTCACTTTAGCATTGGGCTCAAGGGTGAAGATTTGAAGTTTATCCATTGCAACACTGAAGATGCTGCCTCTTGTATTGCCAGTTGAAAAATTACTGGTCGCGTACATCAAACGTGCCGGAGTGTTCTCATCTCGTGCCTGGAAGAACTCATCTAATGCATTATTCCCATCTTCATCTGTTTTACTGCCCTTACTGGAAAGGAAGTTGGCAACAGAGTACATCGTCACCCGTTCCTCCTTACCGATTTTTACCATGTCCTCAGTTAAAGCCAAAATAATGGCGGTCACAAGGGACTTTGCACTGTTTGACCAGAATGGGTCTTTGGCGTTTGGGTTATGATACAAGCTGAATGCCACACTGTTGGCATATTTCTGGGCGTCACTCACATTGTCCTTTTTCCATGATTCAATGACTAACTGCAAAGGATTGAATCCCATGCCCATCGCATGTTCGATCAAATTAAACACATACACAGCATAGCCACGTACTTTTAAGGTGTCGTAGGATGCGCCGGCAAGCTCCCCTTTTGGATCATTAATCACCATAGATGGCTTCTCTTTAGCCCTGCTTTGGACATCAATCATTGGTACTACAAACGTTTCACCTTTCCCGGAACGGGTAATCCCAATCACCATCGTATGAACAGGAGCATCATCAAGCAGGAGGCGATATGGTTTTCCTGATTCCTGCAATCCCCCAACAATCGTGCCGCCTTTGCCTTCATACTCCGTTTTAGATGCTGGTATAATCTGATACTGTTTCTTCATGTTCCTCACAGTCTCAAATTCATTCGTGCCATGCTGTCCACGATTAATAGATTGGTAATTCATTTTAATGTTGTATAAGAGTCTCAAGAGACTAATCCCTATGACAATATAGAAACTCAGATAAAATTCTATCCATTCTTTCTGGAAAATAAAGAAATAGTGCCAATCCACGGAAAACGTATTTAAATTCACTTTTTCCGGATTCTTGGCAAATCCTTCGATCAAATGCAGTACCTGAAGGATAAAATGTAATAGAAAATTTGCAAGAAAGAAGCCTATGACGACGATAAACAATAGAAAAGGTAATACAAATTTCCAGCTACTTAATCGTTCGGTCAATGGCTTACGGTTCGTAATCAATGGCCATCTCCCTTTCTTTCCCCTTCGTATGCGTTGTCATCTGATCATATGTTTTCGCGAATTCCTTGCGGTTACGTTGCAAATTTTCGTTCGCATCTTTCATTCCTGCAGTGTAATCAAAAACTGTCCAATCCTTACCTACTTTCTTATCCTCAATTGTGTTTATGATATCTCTGGTTGCCTTCCATCCAGCCTGATCATCATCCATGGCAATTAAAAGGGACTTGTCTGCAAACTGGCCCTTGTATTCTGCCATATATTCTTTGACCTGTCTTGTTTTTGTTGATCCTGTTAGAGCGATGATACCAACGTTCTGATCCACCTCACGAAAGGACAAGGCATCCAAAATGGATTCGCTAACCACCACATTTCTGGCATCCTCAGGAATGTCCATAAAAAAATCCCTCGTTTCTTTTGAAGGATTGAAAATAAGCTGTATTTCCTTAGGATCAAGATTTTCATCAAAGCTGGAGCGGAGTAAAACCCTATCCAACGTATTATCTTCGCCATATAACGGAAAGATTAAATTTCGCTTGCACATCCAGCTATTGTTGGAATAATCCTTGCCAAGCAACGGTTCGGCTTTTTGAAAGACATGCTGAACAATATCTTCATGTTGTAAGTCAGCTACAAAACGACGTGTTACCTGTTTTGATAGTCCACGGTAACCGTTGTCTAATAGCTCACTTTTAAAGTAGTTTCTTGCATACGAAAACACACGGTTTGACCAATCCAAGGACTCCCGTTGTTCCGTGGTCAGGTCAGGATATTGTTTTTCCATTTTTTGTTCATATGCTGACATGTCTACTTTTTCATGAAATACCAGCATCATTCGTGACCCACAATGGTTTTCCCGGTTGCACTGGATAAAATGTTTGTTATTTTTATACATGAATGCTTCATGTTGATTGCATTCCGGACAATTGCAGATATAATAACGTCCTTTATCTTCGGCATTCAACTCACTTAAGGCATTTTCGATATTTTGAAAAACAAGTTCCTTGTAAGGATACAGCTTGCTCATACTTGTCACCCTCTTTGGTATCCACTTTAGCCTCAAATCGCTCTAATACGGGTGCAAGGACTTGTTCGTTAATTGCTTGATCTGTTTTCAGGACGGTACCCTTACATAATAAGTCATCAAAAGTCGTATAGAATGCTTTCATCAATTCGTTATGAAGATAATAAGCCTTTCTGAATCCGTTATGCTGGATAAAGGATTCATTGAATAACTGACATTCAATACGCTGATACCCTTCATGCTTTACTATCAATATATCAATCCTCTGCTTTGGAAGAGATTGATAATTCGTGACGACATGCGCTATAAACCGATTAAACGAGTTTTCATGGTTTATATATTCTTGAATATCGTTATTCCTGATTAAGTCACCTTTACTTTCATATGCTTCCGTATCAGCATATTTCTCCAAATCTTCCGTCATCCATCCAACAACTGCACGATATGTGTTGCGTATAGCTGACAGGACATCTTCCATTTCCGCATAAATACTCGTTTCAATATAAGGTAAAACGCCATCATAAATTTGTCCTAACTGTTCGTCAGTTATATCAAGTTTATCACCCATAATGTTATGGAATCTTTTTTTGAATGCCTCAAACGACTTATCCACCGGCTTAACAGCTTTTACATTAGCAATAAGTTTATCTTTCATTCTCATTTATTTCACCTCCAAAAAAGGCCCCCCTAAGGATGCCAACACTGTTGTTTATATGCATTTTTGTAGCTGTTTTCTTCCTTCGTAGGTTGTAACTTTTCCAATACATTTTGTTTATAAACTCGTTTAAACTGTTCTGATTGATTCACCTGATCATCATGTTCTTTTTGCACTTCAGCCTCAATGTTTTTGAGCTTTTCCTTCGGATATTTCGATTTCAAAACAGTGTTTTGATACAGGGATTCCAACTTTTGTCGCTTCCATTTGTAGCCTGCATTATCAGGCTTTAGCATTTCCTTTTCTCTTGCCGATAGCAAGTCAGCGTACTTGTTTGCCAACTCTCTTTCAAATTTTGTGACCGACATATTCATCCTCCTCTATAAAAAGGCTTCCATACATCGGGAAGCCAGCTTGATTAATTGTTCAACTGTATAAAGTTTTGGATGGTAACGGAATCACCCAGATTAAATTCATCACCGATAGCCATTTCAATACCACGGATATCATCAATCGACTGTATAGGTTCCTCCAATGTTATATCAACATTGCCGCCACCATCTTCATAAAGATAGCTTATAAAATATTTGTATTCTGCGGTCAACATTCATTACCTCCTTAAAACCCAACAACACGACCACCTAACCAGCTAACAAAACTTGCTGCCAAATAGACGATACCAAACCCAATTCCGACGTTTACCATCCATCCAGTGTACATTTCCTTTTTCTGTGGGTCTTTGGCAAATGTCCACAATAAACCAATCAAAACTAGCACCAGTCCGGCTAGAACTGGTGCTAGAGGCTTGATGCCGTCTGTGATATTTTTAACCGTTTGAATAGCGTCTTGCACGTATCTCACTCTCCCTTCTTCGCTACGTCTTTAATCTGTTTCTGGTTCGATACGTTAAAGTTCAAGATGATTTCTTGATGCCGTTCATGAAGCCACTCATAATATGAAGACCCGTCAGCTTCGATAATTTCTTTCGCTAGTTCTTCAAATTCCTTGAATCCCTCAGGCTTAACAGGTCTGCGTCTTTTTTTGGACGATGATTCTTTCTTTGGTGCTTCAGTAGAATCTTTAATCAAGGTCTTATCTTCCTTCTTAACATTTTTGTTTTGGTTCTCTTCCGCCACTGTTGCTTTTCCAAATACGTTATTAGACATGGTTTCACCTCCCTTATCTGACCAAAATAAAAACTCTTTTCTGTGAAAGAAAAGAGTTAATGGGAAGTTCTAAACTTCCTGATACTAATAATTTAACATTGATATTATGGATTCCTCTCCCCCTTCTTGTATCCATTTTGTTCCCTATTCCGTATCCATAATTATTTGGTTCATACTAAATCCTTGTGCAAAAAACAAGAAAGAGAATAATAAATGGAATTCCCAGTACCCACAACCAAAATTCAACTGAATTGACCATGTTTAAATAAAAGTCAGTTTGCATAAACCATTGAAAGAGAGACAAAAACACAATACCACAGAAGGTCGAAAAAGCAATAAACACAAAGATAAGCAACATAATTAACAACGTCTTTTTAACCGCATGAACTAAAGCAACCATCAAAAATATCCTTTTTCCGAAAAAATTCCATACAATTTTCGCCCCAATATATCCAATGCTTCTTTCTTCATTTTATAGTATTTCTTTCTCCCGATGTATAATTGGGGATAAATAATTTCATCACTATATCTTGAACCATCATTCCGCTTTCGTAGATATTTCAACTCAATCAACTTTTGTTCGATTGGACTTAATGACCGTATAGCTGAATGCAACGTTTCCAGCCATTCTGAAACTTGTATTGCTTTCAAGGCATACATTTCCGTTTTACTCTTTTTGAAATTGTCGGAACCAGGGGGCATATCCGATATGGAAGAAACAATGCTGGGCACGTGAGATTCATTTGCCATTGCTTTAACTTTGAAATACCGGTATAACCAATTTCTCTCTGCATGCTCTATATAAAACTGCTGTTCATCTTTAAGAATTTCCTCAATTTCAGATTGTGTAAAGATATTTTCGGCTTCTGAACTAAATTGCATTAAAATACATCCTTTCCTATATATCAAACTTACTTCCCTTTAGCATGATATAATCCATAATCTCATTGACTCTATCATACAAGGCTTCTTTACTGGAATAACATTCATGTCGGGATCCAGATACTATTTCATACAATCCATGTTGATTTTTCATGAGAGTCAATTGTATTTCAGGAATATATTGAGACTTCCCTTGCTGGATATTGAAAATTAGGGCGAACAAGTGATCTTCTTCTTTATCCAGATATTCGTAAACATTCATTTGATGGGTTATATGTTTACGCATCATATTTCTTCTCCTTTCATTCAGGAATTGTCTCCTTAACTGCAGGATTCATAATTTCATATAACAAATCACCTATATACTTGTCTTCCTCACTATTTCTTCCGTGCATACTTTCCATCTGCAACTTGTATAAAGATAGCGCTTCACGAATAAGGTGTGCTTCTGAATAACTTATACGCATCACTAGTTTCTTCTCACCACTTTTATTAATTGCGTGCATAATATCCCTCGCTATTTCCCAATCCATGAAGATACTTTCTTGTTTCAGCAACCGTTGGTACATATTTGTCACCACAGGAGCTTTTTTGTTCCATCCACACCCGCCACTTCCTATCTGTCTCTTTTTTACTATCCCTAGGGTCAAAAACCATGACACTTTTCATGCTTTGCCACATATCAAAACGCCCTCCTTCTATAATCTGAACCTTTCATAACAATGACGTGCGTATTATCCATCATTCTTGAAAAATTCCGTTCGTTTACATGTTCCTTTAGTTCGGCACTACCTAAATTGGTGGTATAAACGGTTGCTTTTCCGGCACGGTCATCCAGCACTTCGAAAAGTTTAGAAGCAGACCATTCTGTTTGTTGCTCGGCTCCAATATCATCAAGTACTAATAAATCGGCACGTTGAATGACTTCTAATAACTCATCTTCTGAGACATCCTTCATATTATAAGTCCGTTTAATTTTAGTCAGCAGTTTTGGGAACGATAGAAATAAGCATTCAAATCCCTGCTCCATCAGCTTTTTGGTTATAGAAATAGAAAGGTGACTTTTTCCCGATCCATAATTGCCTGATAACAAAAGATTTTGCTCCCCATCAAATGTACGAATATACTCAGCCACCTTTTGTTTGGCGACTGTTAAATTATTGTTCGTGGGATCGTAATTTTCAAGGGTAGCCTCTTGTAAAGACTTATTGGTCAATGAATAATAATTAAAACCATCCCTCAGCTTACTATGCTTGAGCAGATTGTATTTTCTTTCGGCTGCTTCAGCCAGTTTAATATCATCACAAATACAGCCGTAATTAGCTATAATTTGTTCCCCTTCACGTGGTCCAAAGGGGATAATTAATTGTTTTTGCACTACTTGCTGATGACACCCCTGACAAACAAATCTCTTTAATAATTTTTGTTCCGGGCCAGCCACATATTTTGTTGCATTTTCCATAAGACCCCTCCTAAAACCCATAATTGTAGCCATAATTCGATAATGGGTGTTTCTTATGTTCCTTTTTACTGATTTCGATTTCTTCCAGCGTCAATAACGATTCATTTAGCCAATTTCGGAGAATGCCCTCAACGTAATTTAATCGTCTTTTGTTATTGGCACATGCTATCTCCATAGCCTTGAGTATGATTTTTTCAGGTTTTTTAAATGAAGAATCGTCCAACCACGACAACAACTGGTTTTTTCCCTGAATGTTATTTAATCCGAATCCGTTTTTATTCCAAAATTGAATTATCTCTGAGGTATGTTGTTCTTTATCTTCATCTTTATTTTTCTCTAATTCTTTCTCTGTATCTGGAGGACATCTGTCCACTCGTTGTCCACCCAGTAAATTTGAACCATTTTTTAGCTTATTTCTAGTTATTCTTTGTTGCTGTTTCTTAAAGGCGCCGATACTTTGTGAGCCTATCATTTCCTCCACCTGCTTCAGATATATTTCACCATCCTCTAATATTTCCACTAAACCGATCTTTGTTAATAATTTCATAGCAACAACGACTGTATCTGAATTGGTTTTAGTTAGTTCCGCCAACTTTTTGTGGTCATAAGGAATTAACATTTGACCAACTTTCCTTATTAGAATCCCATTGGACCTTAATGATTTTAGGCACAGTTTTAAATAAAATAAGGAGTATTCCTTACCATTCGGCTGTTCCTCTAACCAATCTATAGCATCTTCCTCAAAAAAATCCTCTTTCAGCTGTAACCAATAAAACCTTTTATTCTTTTCGTAATTAGCCACAGAAACACTCCTATAACCTATTCCTTTCATGTCCTACATAATCATCTAAGAGCTTTGGCGATATGTGATATGTCCATTTACTAGACATTTGAACTGCTATACCAATCGGTAAAATATCTCTTTGTAAACCGATTCGAACAAATTGCTCGGACTTCCCCAATATTTTTGCTGCTTCTGATACTTTTATATTCATTCTTTTTTGACCATCAACATCTGTGAACATAAGGGTTCCTCCAATCGAAATTAATATATCGTTCATTCATTTGATAAATCTTTGCCATAAGTGAACACTTCATCAAAACTTAAATCATTAAAGCTTTGTAGGACGCCTGAGACAAATTTACCTCCAGGATTTCTTTTGCCATTCATGACTCGATTAACAGTACTTTGCGTAACGCCTACTGCATCAGCAAATTGACTTTGGGAGATATCCTTGTCTTTTAAATACGGCTGCAAAAACTCTAACTTAACTAAAATGACATTTGCTTCTTTCAAAAATAAACCCTCCTACTACCTTTTGGTAATTACCTTATGGTAATAAACTAACATTTGTTTTACCTTATGGCAATACTTTTTTATGTTTTTTCTAAATAAGTTTCCTTTTGGTAACAAAATTTAGTAATATATAGAGTATAAAGGGTGTCAGTGTAGGAGAGAAAACTATGACCAATCAATTTGGAGAGTATCTAAAAGCAAAAAGGGATGAAAAAGGTTACACCATCAATCAACTTTCTTTGTATTCAGGTATTAGTGCTGCTCAATTGTCCAGAATCGAAAATGGAAAAAGAGGCATTCCAAAAGCCGAGAATATCCAAAAACTTGCGGAAGCACTATCCATTCCTTATGATGAAATAATGAGGGTGGCTGGTTATTACAAACCAAACAACACCAAACAAAAAAAAGAGCTTCCTAAGCTGTCAGATAAGGAAGAGCGTGATATAGCTAAGGATTTGGAAAAGATGATAAATAACTTATCTAATGATGATGCATACTCACAATTCGATGGAAGGGCGATAGATGAAATGGATAAGGAAGATAGAGAACTATTAATTGCTTCGTTGGAAAATTCACTTCGCATGGCTAAACGAATGGCAAAACAAAAGTTTACCCCCAACAAATATAAAAAGTAGGGTATTCTATGGCGCATTTAATGCCTAGGAATACAGCAATAAAACTTATTGATAAATATGGAACGAATTGTCCTTTTGAAATTGCAAAACGGAAAGGTATCATGATTATTTTCGAATCTTTGGGGGGATCTTTCGGATACTACACTTGCTACAAAAGGATTCAATCTATCCATATTAATGATAATATAGATGAGACATTGCAAAGATTTGTCTGTGCTCATGAATTAGGCCATTCGTTATTGCATAAAAGTGAAAATGCACCTTTTTTAAAGAATAACACCTTCTTCTCTACAAATAAAAATGAGGTAGAGGCTAATACATTTGCGGTTGAATTGCTTATTCCAGATAAATGTATTTATGAATTTAGAGATACAAGCGTTACCATAAATGAAGTGGCGCAAAAGTATGGAGTCCCAGAAAAAATGAGCGATCTGAAAAAAATTGATCATATAAAGTAGGTATGCAAATGTTGCATTCTTTTTTTAACACATATATAGAACATATATTCCTATGTGTCTACCCTGCTGTTATGAAAGGTGGTAAGGTATTTGAAAAACCCAAATGGATACGGATCAGTCTTCAAACTTTCTGGTAAACGAAGAAAACCGTTCGCGGTCATAATCACCACCGGATGGAATGATGAAGGAAAACAAAGGCGGGAGTATTTAGGTTATTATAAAAGTAGAAGAGAAGCAATGGTAGCATTAGCTGATTACAATAATAACCCATATGATTTATCAGCTGGCAAGCTTACATTTAAAGAAGTATATGAAAGGTTAATAAAAGAGCGCTTCCCCAAAATTTCAAAATCAAATCAACTTGGCTACGAAATGGCCTTTCGAAGGTCAGAACCTTTACACGATATGAAATTTAATGATGTCAGGAAAGCTCATCTGCAATCTGTGATTGATAACTGTGATAAATCATGGGGTACAAAGAAAAAAATAAAAGTATTATTTAATCAAATGTATAAACATGCTTTGGAAAATGATTTAACACACAAAGATTATGCTAAATTTGTCGAGCTTCCAAAAAATGATACAAAGAGTTCAAGAAGACCATTTACTCAGGAAGAGATTAATATTCTTTGGCAAAACATCAATCGTTTCGTTGATATAGATTCTATTTTAATTATGATCTACACTGGATTGCGCCCTGGGGAACTAGTGGAAGTAAAAAACCAAAATATAGAATTGGATAAAAGGTATTTTCGGGGTGGCTTCAAAACGGAAGCTGGAACGAATAGGGTTATTCCTATTCACAAAAAAATTCATAAATTAATTGAAAATCGTATAAATCCCAATAATGAATATCTGATTACAAACTTTGAAGGTAACAAATTGAGTTATTATGTTTATTATCACGAGAAATTTAAGAAGGTTATGCAACAACTAGAATTAGATCATAGACCACACGATTGCAGACATACCTTCGCAACCCTTATGGATAATGCTGACGCAAATAAACTATCAATCAAACGCATTATGGGGCATGCAGCTAAAGATATCACCGACAAAGTCTATACACATAAAGATATCAAGCAGCTTCTTATGGCAATTGACAAGCTATAAGAAGGCTGCATTTTCTTTAAATTATTTGTATGCTACTTGTATGTTGTGTGTATGCTACGTGTGAATTTTCACCTGTTTTTAAAGCTCCGCATATACAGTAAAATCCCCCAACCATAGGCAGTTGGGGGATTTGTAAAACTCGATTTCTTACCGTTTTGAGAACTGTGGTGCACGACGGGCTTTTTTAAGACCGTATTTCTTACGTTCTTTCATGCGTGCGTCGCGAGTCAAGTATCCTTCGCTCTTCAATGAAGCACGGTATTCTGGATCGGCTTCAAGGAGTGCGCGAGCGATTCCGTGGCGGATAGCACCAGCTTGGCCAGTGAATCCTCCACCATGAACTTTTACCAAGACATCATATGTGCCTTGTGTTTCTGTTGCCGCAAGTGGTTGGTTTAATATTAATAATTGTGTTTCATATGGAAAATAGTCTTTTGCATCACGGTCATTAATCACTACACGGCCTGTTCCTGGAACTAAGCGTACACGTGCAGTTGACTTTTTACGACGGCCTGTGCCGTAGTATTGTACTTGTGCCAATTGAGTAACCTCCTTTTAATTATCCACGAAGCGTATATTCTTCTGGTTTTTGTGCTTGATGATTGTGTTCAGAACCTCTGTATACGTGCAATTTTTTACCCATTTTACGGCCTAGTGGACCTTTTGGAAGCATACCTTTGATGGCAAGCTCAAGCATTTGCTCAGGGTATTTCGTACGCATTTCGTATGCATTACGTTCCTTTAATCCGCCAACATGGCCTGAATGACGGTAATATTTTTTGTCATTTATTTTGTTGCCTGTAAGTTCGATTTTTTCAGCGTTGATAATGATGACATTATCACCTGTGTCAGCATGTGGTGTGTAAGTTGGTTTATGCTTTCCGCGAAGGATCGCAGCAACCTCACTTGCTAAACGACCAAGACGTTGGCCCTCAGCATCCACAACAAGCCATTTGCGTTCGATATTATTTTCATTCGCCATGAAAGTTGTGCGCATGATGGTTTCCCTCCATATTTCATTCGTTTCCGTTGTTATTCCTATATTTAACATAATTAGTTTCCGGGGCTAATCATGGTTTAGAAATAAAATGCCATAAATCATAGTATACCAACTAGGGGCCAAATGTCAAGTCTTAGCGGGACTTTTTCCGCTTCTTTATTCTCATCTTGTTTTCTGACCATATTATACTATCACACTCAGTCAATACCTGACCCTCCACAAATACAACCCTTGAGGTGGTATCGTTTCCCCAACAAGCCGGCGATCCTTTTGTTCGATAAGATAGGGAATTTCTCCTGCTCTACGTCTGCCTTGGCCAATATCAAGCAATACGCCAACGGTTATCCGTACCATGTTGTATAAAAAGCCGCTTCCCCGGAAAATGAATTCAATTTCACTTCCGCGTTTCTCGCATGATGCCTGGTAGAGTGTCCTTACCTTGCTCCCTCTTGTCGTAGCTTTTGCCGAGGAAAATGTAGTGAAATCATGCTCCCCCTCCAAATAGCTGCAAGCGTCCTGTATCGCTTTTATATCCAATGCATAAGGGAATTGATATGCATAGTTACGCTTGAAAACATCCGTCTCTTTTTCATTCCAGACATAATAGCGGTATTCCTTCTCTATTACATCATATCGCGCGTGAAATGATGACGGAACCTTTTCTACCTCATTTATATAAAGATCACCCGGCAAAAGCGTGTTAAGCGCCCGCTTCCAATTCGCCTCCGGTATGGTAAACGGTGTTTCAAAATGGATCGTCTGTCCCTTGGCATGCACGCCCGTATCCGTACGTCCAGAGGCCTGAATTCGGACATGCGCCCCCTTGTGTATTGTCATAAGGGCCTTCTCTAACTCCCCTTGAACAGTTCGCTTCTTGGGCTGGATTTGAAATCCGGCAAAACCGGAACCATCATAGCTGATCACACACTTTATCTTTTCCATTTCGCCCCAGCCCCTTACTAGTAATTTCTCGTTAAAAATAACCCTGCAATTACAAATAAAAATAATACGTAAATCGCTATATCCCGTTTTTCTATCCTTAATTCCCGGAGTTTTGTTCGGCCTTCCCCGCCATGATAGCCACGTGCCTCCATCGCCATCGCCAGCTCCTCGGCCCGTTTAAATGCACTGACGAACAATGGTACCAATAAGGGTACAACGGCTTTGGCGCGTTCTTTAATTGGTCCTGTCTTAAAGTCAACTCCGCGCGATGCTTGTGCCCGTGAGATTTTTTCCGTTTCCTGCATCAGCGTCGGGATAAACCGTAATGATATTGACATCATTAGTGCCAGCTCATGCACTGGAAATTTGATTTTTTTCAGTGGATGAAGCATATCCTCAATCGCATCGGTAATTTCGATCGGTGTTGTTGTTAAGGTTAATAACGATGTAATTAAGATCAGCAGGAAAAACCGCATCGAAATAGCAATTCCCTGGATAAGTGCCCCAGAATATATTTTAAAGGAGAATACTTCAGCTACAACCGTTCCTTCCTTGGTTACAAATAAATGCAGTAAAAATGTGAAAACAATTAAAAACCAGACAGGCGTTAACCCTTTCACGATAAACTTAATGGGAATTCGAGTTGTTGCCACACTAGCCAGGGCAAAAGCTGTTAAAATAGCATAGCTAAGCAATGAATTTGCAAAAAACACGACAAAAACAAAGAAAAAAATGATCGTAATTTTTGTGCGGGGATCTAACCGGTGGATAATCGAATTCCCCGGAACATATTGGCCAATAATAAGGGAGTTACTCATTCTCGCCGCCCCCTTGTAAATACCGATGTACATCCCGTGCAATCTCTTCGGTTGTTTGACGTTGGAAAGGAATTTTTATGCCGAACCTTTTTTCAAAATTTAACAGGAACTGAACCGCTTCTGGAACATCAAGCTGGACCTTATTTAATGCTTCTTGCTGTGTTAATACATCCTCAGGCCTTCCCTCCATGTATTTCGTCCCTTTATTTAAAATAATCACATGGTCGGCATATTGAACGGCATCTTCCATACTGTGTGTCACAAGTACGGTGGTTAACCCTTCCTTTTTGTGCAATTCCTTAAACATGTTCATGATTTCCTTTTGCCCGCGTGGATCTAATCCGGCTGTTGGCTCATCAAGTACAAGCACATCCGGTTTAATCGCTAATACACCTGCAATGGCCACCCGGCGCATCTGGCCGCCACTTAAATCAAACGGTGAGCGTTTCAGCATCTCTCCGGATAAACCAACCGCCGGAATAATCTCCTGAATCCGTTTAGCAATTTCCTCTTTGGAAACACCAAAGTTTTCCGGACCAAATGCGATGTCCTTTTCTACTGTTTCTTCAAATAGTTGATGCTCTGGATATTGGAACACGACCCCAACTTTGCTGCGTAATTCTTTCATGTTTTTTGGCTTTTCATCATTAGTAAGACGGTAATTTCCGATTGTGACGGTTCCCGCACTCGGGTGTACTAAACCGTTTAAGTGTTGAATTAACGTTGATTTACCTGAACCAGTATGACCAATTATAGCGACAAATGAACCCGATGGTATATGAAAAGATAAGTCCTTAATTGCTTTATGGGCAAATGGGGTACCCTGTTGGTAAATGTAGTTTACGTTCTCAAATGTAATGTCCATAGATCCTCCAGCAATTCCTCTTGATTTAGTGGCTCATTTGTTATCGTCATTCCAGTCTTCTTCAGTTCATCCGTTAAAATAGCGACAAATGGCACATCAAGTCCAATTTCCCTTAATGCATCCTTTTTCGAAAAAATCTCCCGTGGTATTGCCTCATCCCAGATTTCACCACTGTTCATCACGATTACCCTTTCTGCTTGTACAACTTCACGCAAATCATGGGTGATCGTTATTAACGAAAGTGCATGCTCCGCTCTAACATTTGAAACAGTACGCATAATTTCCTGGCGCCCTTTTGGATCAAGCATCGCGGTAGCCTCGTCCAAAATAAGTACCTTAGGCGAAACTGCCAAAACGCTAGCAATTGCCACGCGCTGCTTTTGCCCACCTGAAAGCCTGTGCGGTTCTGTCAATCGGTAATCCTGCATCCCGACAGCTGCTAAATTCTGTTCAATCCGCTTTATCATTTCTTCACGCGGGAAACCGCGATTTTCCATACCAAATGCAACGTCATCCTTTACCGTTGTCCCGACAAATTGATTATCCGGATTCTGGAAAACCATTCCGACATCTTTTCGGACGTCCCAGATCGTTTCCTCCGTTACCTGTTGCCCATTGATGATAATCTCACCCTCTTGCGGAAACAAAAGGCCATTCATTAACTTGGCAATAGTCGATTTTCCGGAACCATTATGGCCAATAATGGCAAGCCACTCATTTTCATAGACTTCAAACGAACAATTCTTTAACACCCAAGGCTCCTCATCTCCATATCGAAACGATACATTTCTAAACTCAATCAATTTTTTTCTCAAAATGTGAATTCCTCCTCTAGCTCATGGCCTGGGTGTGAATTAATTGATAATCCAGCTCTCCAGTCTTGTCTACGTCATCGGGATGAGTTATCGTGCTTTGGTTGATGCTCTTGCTCTACGGTCGATGTTCCTGCGCTCCGGCCGATGTTTCTGCGCTCCGGCTGATGTTTCTGCGCTCCGGTCGATGTTTCCTCGCTCCAGTCGATGTTTTTGCGCTCCGGCCGATGTTCCTGCTATCCGGCTGATGTTTCCTCGCTCCGGCCGATGTTTCTGCGCTCCGGCTGATGTTCCTGCTCTCCGGCTGATGTTTCCTCGCTCCGGTCGATGTTTCCGCTCTCCGGCTGATGTTCCTGCGCTCCGGCTGATGTTTCCTCGCTCCGGTCGATGTTTCCGCTCTCCGGCTGATGTTCCTGCGCTCCGGCCGATGTTTCTGCGCTCCGGCTGATGTTTCCTCGCTCCAGCTGATGTTCTGCGCTCCGGCCGATGTTTCCGCTCTCCGGCTGATGTTCCTGCGCTCCGGTCGATGTTTCCGCTCTCCGGCTGATGTTCCTGCGCTCCGGCCGATGTTTCTGCGCTCCGGCTGATGTTCCTGCGCTCCGGTCGATGTTTCCGCTCTCCGGCTGATGTTCCTGCGCTCCGGCTGATGTTCCTGCGCTCCGGCTGATGTTTCCTCGCTCCGGTCGATGTTTCCGCTCTCCGGCTGATGTTCCTGCGCTCCGGCCGATGTTTCCTCGCTCCGGCTGATGTTTCCGTTCTCCAGCTGATGTTCCTGCGCTCCGGCCGATGTTCCTGCGCTCCGGCTGATGTTTCTGCGCTCCGGTCGATGTTTCCTCGCTCCAGTCGATGTTTTTGCGCTCCGGCCGATGTTTCTGCGCTCCTGCGGTTGATATACTCATCCTTGGTTCGATGCCCTGTATCATCCGAGTCGTCTCAACCTTTCACCTTTCCTTGACTCAGTTGCGCGTGGGGCCAGCGACTACTGCCATAAGCAATGGACACTCCGAGCGCCAAAGTGCGGGCGCTCTGCGGTCCCTTGCTTATGCCATACGTCGCTAAACGGCCCCGCTGCACTTTTCTATCACCATTATACACAAAAAAAGGGCTTGGATTCACCTCGTGGAAGAGATTCAGTCCTGCCCTTAACGCGCTCATGTTTCATTAAACTAGTTCGATAATTGCCATTTTTGCTCCGTCACCTTGACGTTCACCTAGCTTAAGAACACGTGTGTATCCACCTTGTCGATCTTCGTAGCGCTCGGCAACGTCACCGAAAAGTTTTTGAATAACACTTTCATCTTCATTTGCTTCCTGGTTGTATAAAAATGCTGCAGCTTGACGGCGTGCATGAAGATCACCGCGTTTTCCAAGCGTAATCATTTTATCAACTACCGATTTCAACTCCTTCGCTTTTGCTTCTGTTGTTTCAATCCGCTCATGAATAATCAAATCAGATGCAAGGTTGCGAAGTAATGCCATACGATGGTCTGTTGTGCGACCTAGTTTTCTAGCCATGGACTATCCCTCCCTTTTCCTGTTGCTGGGAACTAATAATAGATAATTGAACACCTGCTTAGTGCTTGTGATAAGCTCCAGCGTATTATTCCAATTCTAAAGGTGTCTATAAAAGATCAGTCATCATTACGTAAGCCTAGGCCAAGATCATCCAGTTTTACCTTGACTTCTTCCAGTGATTTACGGCCTAAATTACGTACTTTCATCATATCTTCTTCCGATTTATTTGAAAGCTCCTGAACTGTATTAATTCCAGCACGTTTTAAACAATTATATGATCGAACAGACAGATCAAGTTCTTCGATTGTCATTTCCATTACTTTTTCTTTCTGATCTTCTTCTTTTTCGACCATGATTTCCGCATTCTGCGCTTCGTCTGTTAAACCTACAAAAATATTAAGATGCTCGGTAAAGATTTTGGCACCTAAAGAAACTGCTTCTTCTGGACGAGTGCTTCCATCTGTCCATACATCCATCGTTAATTTATCGTAGTTTGCAACTTGACCTACACGGGTATTTTCAACTTGATAGGTAACACGTGATACGGGTGTAAAGATTGAATCAATTGGAACAACACCAATTGGCTGTTCATCACGTTTGTTTGCTTCTGCTGGACGATAGCCACGACCGCGTTCTGCGGTAATTTTCATATGCAGGCTTCCTTTGCTGCTAACCGTAGCAATAGGCAGTTCCGGATTCAATACTTCTACATCACTATCATATGTTAGATCTGCAGCCGTTACTTTTCCTTCTCCCTGCACATCAATCTCTAATGTTTTCTCATCGTCAGAGTAAATTTTTAGAGCAAGCTTCTTCAAATTCAAAATGATTGTCGTTACATCTTCAACAACGCCATCAATTGTTGAGAATTCGTGCAACGCACCATCAATTTGAACCGACGTTACAGCAGCGCCTGGAAGTGAGGATAATAGGATACGACGCAAGGAGTTTCCTAGAGTAGTACCATATCCACGTTCAAGCGGTTCGACGACGAATTTTCCAAATTTGGCATCATCGCTGATCTCTACCGTTTCTATTCTTGGTTTTTCAATTTCGATCATTCAATAAAACCCTCCTTCAAAACGTCGAAACCCCGGTTAGACTTAAGGGGTCTAACCGAAATTCCTCAAATAGGCAGTTGGCGTTTCTGCACTATTGGTTTCTTTTGTACTCTCTGTCAACTCAGATGCTGTTGGTTAAGGTATTTTTAGAAAAACTCAGGTTTTTACCCGTCCATCATAGCGGGTGCCGAAGTTTTTCTCATACTTTAATCGTATAAAAACTTATACTTTCTTAAAGTACAAAAAAGAGTCTTCCTCTTTAGCCTTACACTTTTAGCCATCATAACCCATTATAGACAGGGTGACAAATTCTATACGGTATAATTTATACACGACGACGTTTTGGTGGGCGACAACCATTGTGAGGAACTGGAGTTACGTCACGAATGGCTGTAACTTCTAAGCCAGCTGCCTGAAGCGAACGGATAGCAGCTTCACGACCGGCACCAGGGCCTTTTACCGTTACTTCCAATGTTTTCATGCCGTTTTCCACAGCCGATTTGGCTGCTGTTTCAGCTGCCATTTGTGCAGCAAATGGTGTTGACTTACGAGAACCTTTAAAGCCTAATGCACCTGCAGAGCTCCAGCCAATCGCATTACCTTGAACATCGGTAATCGTTACAATCGTATTGTTAAACGTAGAACGAATATGTGCTACACCTGTATCAATATTCTTTTTTACACGACGCTTACGTGTATTGGTTTTACGAGCCATTGATTTTACCCTCCTTCACATTACTTTTTCTTGTTTGCAATCGTACGACGTGGACCTTTACGAGTACGGGAATTATTTTTTGTTTTTTGTCCGCGTACGGGAAGTCCCCGGCGATGACGAATTCCTCTGTATGAGCCAATCTCAATCAATCGTTTAATGTTAAGCGATACTTCACGGCGAAGGTCACCTTCGATTGTGTATCCGTCAACTGCTTTACGAATCTTACCCAATTCATCCTCTGTAAGATCACGTACACGAGTGTCTTCTGAAACGCCTGCTTCTTTAAGGATTTCTTGTGCAGTGTTTTTCCCAATACCATAAATATAGGTTAATGAGATTACCACACGTTTATCACGTGGAATATCAATACCTGCAATACGTGCCATAAAATTTTAGCACCTCCTGATTTTTAAATATATCCACAAATCGGCTCACTCGCCGATTTGTTCCAATCCGGCCTCTGGACTTCTGACCTCTGATTAGCCCTGTTTTTGCTTGTGTTTCGGATTTTCACAAATCACCATTACTTTACCCTTGCGTTTAATGACTTTGCATTTTTCGCAAATTGGTTTTACAGATGCTCTTACTTTCATCATCTTTACCTCCTTTTAGATCGGAGCTCATTATTACTTGTAACGGTACGTAATTCGTCCCCTTGTTAAATCGTATGGGGAGAGTTCTACCGTTACCTTATCACCTGGTAAGATACGAATGAAATGCATACGAATTTTACCAGACACATGGGCCAAAACTGTATGGCCATTTTCAAGCTCGACATTAAACATCGCATTTGGCAATGTTTCTGTTACGGTACCTTCCACTTCAATTACATCGTCTTTCGCCATCGTGTTGATCTCCCTTCTTCAAATCAGTCACAACCTCATTGACAAATTTAGCTATGGCAAACCGTAATTTCCCATTTGTGACACGACCAGTTTCTAGAAGGCTGTTTTGGACTTCTGGAGATATATAATCCATAACTTCAATATGATGTAAATTCTTTTTCTTTGGTCGATCATATTTACGTTTTTCCCCATCCGCTAGTAAGACATACCGTTCGTCAACCATTTTTATGACTACCGCATATTGGCCAGCCTCACGTCCTTGCGCAATTCGAACAACTTGACCCATCTGCGGAACCGAGTCAGCTTCCTCCACAACGATCACCTTCACTTAGGCTTATATTTAATGAATACCTTTTGGTTAAAGGTTTTAAAGTTCTCATGAATCAACTTCCTGTGTCACTTCTATATCACGTAATCAGTGTGCTACCCAAAATACACACTGTTATATTATACATTTTAACAGACAGAATTGCATCCATATAAGGCAGAATCCTTAATTTTCTATTGCCGCTTGAATATCCTGGAAAACTTTATCAATTTCTTGATCCCCGTTTACCGTTACAAGGTTTCCTTTATCCTGATAATAATCTAAAAGTGGCATTGTTTGGTTGATACTAACATCTAAACGATTTTTCACCGTTTCGGCTTTATCATCATCCCGCTGGATTAAGGTAGAGCCATCCTTATCACATACTCCCGCTTGTTTCGGAGGATTAAAAAGCACATGATAAGTTGCACCACATGTCGGACATATTCTGCGACCAGTTAAACGTTCCATTAATTTTTCTTCTGGTACATCAACATGGACGACATGATCAATCGCCTTATTCATGTTCGTTAGCAGCGATTGCAGTGCCTCGGCTTGTGCAATTGTTCGTGGAAACCCATCTAATAGAAAACCATTTTCACAATCGTTTTTGCGCAAGCGCTCATCAACAATACCAATTGTAACATCATCCGGAACAAGTGCACCTTGATCCATAAATTCCTTTGCTTTTTTGCCAAGCTCTGTTCCTTCATTTATTGCTAAACGGAACATATCTCCTGTTGAGATATGAGGGATGTTGTATTTTTCAACAATTTTTTCTGCCTGTGTACCCTTACCAGCACCAGGAAGACCCATTAAAAGTAAATTCAACTGTTTTCCCCTCGCTCTCGGGCTGTGCAACAAGTTTTTACTTGATAAAACCTTTGTAGTGTCGTTTGACCAGCTGACTCTCCAGCTGCTTCATTGTTTGCAGTGCGACACCAACAACAATCAGTAAACTCGTACCGCCGATTTGTACTGCTGTAGGCAGGTTCCCAATTTTCCCTAGAATCATAGGTAAAACAGCAACAGCTGCCAGGAAGATCGATCCTACAAACGTAAGACGATACAACACACGGGTAAGATACGTTTCTGTCTTCTTTCCAGGTCTGATTCCTGGAATGTATCCCCCCTGCTTCTGCAAGTTCTCCGCCATTTGTTCCGGATTGACCTGCACAAACGAATAAAAATATGTGAACGCAATAATTAATACAACATAAATGATCATCCCAATTGGCTGGGTGTAATCAAAAATGTTTTCAACTGTTGTCGCGAACTTATTCTCGAATAATCCGGCAACGGTTCGGGGTGCCATAATAAATGCAATAGCAAATATTACCGGAATAACTCCCGCAGCATTTACTTTAAGTGGTAAATGTGTGGAATGTCCGCCTACTGGTGAACGATTGACAAGTTTTTTTGCATATTGAATTGGGATTTTGCGCAATGCTTGCTGGATAAAAATAACTCCAACCGTTACTGCAACGATAACCAATGCAATTAACACAACGATGACGATATTAATAAACAATTCATCACCAGGGTTATCGAAATACTGGATATACAGTTGTTTTACGCCATTCGGAACCGCGGCCACGATACCAGCAAAGATCAGGATGGAGATACCATTTCCTACACCGTTTGCCGTAATCTGTTCACCAAGCCACATTAAAAATGTCGTTCCGCTTGTAAGCACAACTGCAATGACAAGGAATGTCAGGATTCCGGGGTTGGAAATTAACTGCCCGCCGGCCATCGCATTAAATCCAATTGACATTGCAATCGCCTGAATGAATGCCAAGATAACTGTTCCATAACGGGTTATCTGGGCAAGCTTTTTGCGTCCCATTTCCCCTTGCTTTTTCCATTCAGCAAATTTAGGTACAACATCCATTTGAAGTAATTGCATAATAATGGAGGCGGTAATGTAAGGCATAATTCCCATTGCAAAGATGGAGAAATTTTGCAGTGCTCCGCCGCCAAATGTATTTAGAAACCCAAAAACATTTTGCTGGTTCATAAAATCAATTGCTTCTTTATTCGTATATGGCACAGGGATAAATGTACCGAGACGGAAGACGATTAACATCAATAATGTAAAAACGATTTTCCGTCTGATATCACCCACGCGCATAAAATTGGAGATTGTACGGAACATTAAATCACCTCGGTTTGACCGCCCGCTGCTTCAATAGCTTCTTTCGCTGAAGCAGAGAACTTATGAGCTTTTACTGTCAGTTTCTTTTCGATAGCACCTTTACCCAGCACCTTAATGCCAGCTTTCAGTTTGCTTACGACACCTTCTTCAAGTAATAGCTCAGGTGTAACTTCTGTGCCGTCTTCAAAACGATTTAATGCATCCAGATTTACAATAGCAAATTCTTTACGATTAATATTCGTAAAGCCGCGTTTCGGCAAGCTTTGGAATAATGGCATTTGGCCACCTTCAAAACCCGGACGTGTACCGCCGCCTGAACGTGCTTTTTGACCTTTTTGCCCTCTGCCGGAAGTTTTTCCGTTACCAGAAGACGTTCCGCGTCCTACACGATTCCTGCTTTTGCGAGTTCCTTCTGATGCTTTCAATTCATGAAGTTTCATGCGAGCACCTCCCTTTACGCTAATGTTTTATTAAACCTCTTTAACCGTTACAAGATGGGATACCTTATTAATCATTCCACGAACGGATGGGGTATCCTCCCGAACAACGGTTGACTGAATTTTTTTAAGTCCTAATGCTTGAACAGTTTGTTTTTGCCCTTCTGTTCGACCAATAACACTGCGCTTGAGGGTGATTTCTAATTTTTTAGACATAGTGTTTCCCTCCTTATCCTAACAGTTCTTCTACAGACTTTCCACGCAGTTTAGCAACTTCTTCCGCGCGTTTTAAGTTTGTTAGTCCATTTAAAGTAGCACGAATCATATTAATTGGTGTATTTGCTCCTAGTGATTTTGTTAAGATGTCACCAACACCCGCAAGCTCTAAGACAGCACGAACTGGTCCGCCGGAAATAACTCCAGTACCTTCAGTGGCTGGTTTCATTAGCACATTGCCAGAACCAAAACGTCCATTGATTTCGTGTGGGATTGTTGTGCCTACAATAGGTACTTCAATCAAGTTTTTCTTCGCATCGTCAACGGCTTTTTTAATCGCTTCTGGTACTTCCTGTGCTTTACCAGTACCAAAACCTACATGACCGTTTTTATCGCCAACCACTACTAATGCAGCAAAACGGAAACGGCGTCCACCTTTCACTACTTTTGCAACACGGTTGATTGTAACAACACGTTCTTCAAGATCTAATTTGTTCGGATCAATACTATTATGCATGTATGTCCCTCCTTTATCGATTAAAATTCAAGACCTGCATCTCTTGCAGCATCTGCCAAAGCTTTTACACGACCATGATAAAGGTAGCCTCCGCGATCAAACACAACTGATTTGAAACCTTTATCCTGAGCACGTTTTGCGATCAATTCACCAATTTGTTTAGCAGCTTCTACATTGCCGGAAGCTTCTAGTGTTAATTCCTTGTCTTTCGTAGAAGCACTTGCTAATGTAAGACCTTTTGTATCATCAATTAATTGTGCGTAAATGTGTTTATTTGAACGGTACACGTTTAGACGCGGGCGCTGTTCAGTTCCAAACAGTTTTTTACGAACTCGCATATGTCTTTTTTTGCGTACCACATTTTTGTCAGGCTTTGTGATCATTTAGGTCACTCCTTTCTCTACCCTAACTAACCTTACTTAGCAGTTTTACCTTCTTTACGACGTACATATTCACCTTCATAGCGAATACCTTTCCCTTTATACGGTTCAGGTGGTCTAATGGCTCTGATGTTTGAAGCAACAGCACCAACCAATTCCTTATCAATCCCTTTAACAGTCAATTGAGTGTTTTTAGGAACGTCAATTTCAATACCATCTTCGGGTTCGATTTCTACTGGATGGGAGTACCCTGCGCTAATCACAACTTTATTCCCTTGTTTTTGTGCACGATATCCAACCCCAATAATTTCGAGTTTCTTTTCAAATCCTTTCGAAACTCCTTCAACCATGTTGGCGATCAGGCTGCGGGTTGTTCCGTGTAATGCACGGTGATCCTTATGATCACTTGGTCGTTCAATTGTTATAACGTTATCCTCCATAACAATTTTCATATCACTATCGAAACTTCTGGCTAGTTCACCTTTTGGACCTTTTACTGTAACGGTATTTCCATCAAATTTAACTTCCACACCATCTGGAACTTGTATTGGCTTCAGTCCTATACGAGACATTCCATGCACCTCCTTAATTCAAAAATGTTCATTACCAGACATAGGCAATAACTTCGCCACCAACAGCTTGCGTGCGTGCTTCTTTGTCAGATAGCACACCTTTGGATGTTGATACGATTGCGATGCCTAAACCGTTTAGTACACGTGGCACTTCGTCTGCTTTTGCATAAACACGCAGCCCTGGTTTACTGATACGTTTGATACCTGTAATTACTCGTTCGCTATTTGCACCGTATTTAAGGAAAATACGCAATAGACCTTGTTTGTTATCTTCAATGAATTCATAATCACGCACGAATCCTTCACGTTTCAGGATATCAGCGATCTCTTTTTTTATTTTGGATGCTGGAAGCTCCAACTTTTCATGTTTTACCATGTTAGCATTACGAATACGAGTTAGCATATCTGCGATTGGATCTGTCATAACCATTACTCATTACCTCCTTCCCGAAACGGGGTTTACCAGCTTGCTTTTTTGACACCAGGAATTTGACCTTTATAGGCAAGTTCACGGAAACAAATACGGCATAATTTAAATTTACGAATTACAGAATGTGGACGGCCACAGCGCTCACAACGTGTGTATTCACGTACTTGATATTTTTGTGGACGTTTTTGTTTCGCAATCATTGATTTTTTAGCCACCATTTTCCCTCCTTTTATTAGCTCTTAAAGACTATTTTTGGAAAGGCATGCCTAGCTGAGCCAACAGTTCACGCGCTTCTTCATCGGTATTTGATGTTGTTACGATAACAATATCCATACCACGCACTTTGTTTACTTTGTCATAATTAATTTCTGGGAAAATCAGCTGTTCTTTTACACCTAATGTGTAGTTACCGCGGCCATCAAAAGCTTTTTTTGAGATTCCTCGGAAGTCACGTACACGTGGTAATGAAACCGCAATAAGCTTTTGCAGGAATTCATACATCCGTTCACCACGAAGCGTAACTTTTGTACCGATTGGCATTCCTTCACGTAAACGGAAGCCAGCGATTGATTTCTTGGCACGGGTTACCACCGGCTTTTGCCCAGAAATTAAAGCTAGTTCTTCAACTGCACTATCCAATGCTTTTGAGTTTGCAACTGCATCACCAACACCCATATTAATAACGATTTTTTCGATTGCTGGTACTTGCATGACGGATTCATAATTGAATTTATTCATCAAGGATGGTAATACTTCATCCTGATATTTTTGTTTAAGTTGATTCATCACGAGCGCCCTCCTTTCGCCTGCAAATTACTTATCTAACGCTTCACCGGATTTTTTAGCGATGCGGATCTTTTTGCCGTCACGTTCTTCATAGCCAACTCGAGTTGGTTCACCGGATTTAGGGTCGATTGGCATTACATTAGAAACATGAATTGGTGCTTCCTGATTGAGGATCCCACCTTGTGGATTATCTTGAGAAGGCTTGGCGTGTTTTTTAATCATGTTAATTCCTTCAACAAGTACACGTTCTTTTTTCGGATATGCTTCTAATATAGTACCTTGTTTTCCGCGGTCTTTACCGGAAATGACTTTTACTTTATCACCTTTTTTTACATGCATGCTTGACGCACCTCCTTGACAAGGCTTAACATTTTCGCTTTATAAAACTTCTGGAGCTAGAGATACGATTTTCATGAATTTTGCATCACGTAATTCACGAGCAACTGGTCCGAAGATACGTGTACCTCTTGGACTTTTGTCATCACGGATGATTACGGCAGCATTTTCATCAAAACGAATATACGATCCATCTTTGCGGCGCATACCTGATTTACTGCGAACAATAACAGCTTTAACCACTTCGCCTTTTTTAACAACGCCTCCTGGTGTTGCTTGTTTGACCGAGCAAACAATAACATCACCAATATTAGCCGTTTTACGTCCTGAACCGCCTAATACTTTAATTGCTAAAACTTCACGTGCACCAGAGTTATCTGCAACCTTTAAGCGAGTTTCTTGTTGAATCATACGCTTTTAGACCTCCCTTCGGAATACCTTCCGAGCGAACTTTAATTAGATAATAACCGCTTCTTCAACGACTTCAACTAAACGAAAACGTTTCGTAGCTGAAAGCGGACGAGTTTCCATGATGCGAACAATGTCACCCGTTTTTGCCTGATTATTTTCATCATGTGTTTTGAATTTCTTCGAGTATTTAACACGCTTACCATATAATTTGTGAAATTTATACGTTTCAACTAATACAGTTATTGTTTTATCCATCTTATCTGATACAACACGGCCTGTGTATACTTTACGATTATTACGTTCTGTCATGCTTTAGGCTGCCTCCTCTCTTGTTTCAGTTAGTTATTTACGCTGATTTCACGTTGGCGTACAACTGTTTTCATACGCGCAATAGACTTTTTAACTTCACGGATTCGTGCAGTGTTTTCTAATTGTCCGGTTGCTAGTTGAAAGCGTAAATTAAATAATTCCTCTTTTAAAGCTTTCACTTTTTGTTCAATTTCGGCAGTGGTTAGTTCTCTGATTTCGTTAGCCTTCATTGATTTCACCACCAATTTCTTCACGTTTTACGAATTTTGTTCTAACCGGCAGTTTATGAGAAGCAAGACGCAATGCTTCACGTGCCACTTCTTCAGGTACACCAGCGATTTCAAACATGATCTTTCCTGGCTTCACTACAGCTACCCAGCCTTCAGGAGCACCTTTACCGGAACCCATTCTAACTTCAAGTGGCTTTTTCGTGTATGGTTTGTCTGGGAAAATTTTGATCCAAACTTTACCACCACGTTTCATGTAACGTGTCATAGCAATACGGGCTGCCTCGATTTGACGGCTTGTAATCCAAGAAGCATCAAGTGCTTGCAAACCATATTCACCGAAAGTTACTGATGTTCCACCTTTTGCACGGCCTTTCATACGACCGGTATGTTGTCTGCGATATTTTACACGTTTAGGCATTAACATAATGCATCTGCCCCCTTCCTTATTTATTCGTTTTTGTTGGAAGGACCTCTCCACGATAAATCCACACTTTGACACCTAGTTTTCCATAAGTAGTGTCTGCTTCCGCTGTACCATAATCGATATCAGCACGCAATGTGTGCAGTGGTACGGTTCCTTCACTGTAATGTTCCGCACGAGCGATATCTGCACCGCCTAGACGTCCAGAAACTTGAGTTTTGATTCCCTTTGCTCCTCCACGTATCGCACGTTGAATTGCTTGTTTTTGCGCACGGCGGAAAGAGATACGGTTTTCTAATTGACGAGCAATATTTTCAGCAACCAATGTTGCATTCAAATCGACTTTTTTAATTTCAACAATGTTAATATGAACACGTTTGCCAGTCAAGCTGTTTAATGATTTGCGCAGAGCTTCTACTTCTGAACCGCCTTTTCCAATTACCATACCAGGTTTACCAGTATGAATTGTAATATTTACACGGTTTGCTGCACGTTCAATTTCGATAGAAGAAACAGCAGCTGTACGCAATCGATTTTCAAGATATTCTCTGATTTTAATATCTTCATGTAGTAAGTCTGCATAGTCTTTGCCAGCATACCATTTTGACTCCCAGTCACGAATGATACCGACACGAAGACCGGTTGGATTTACTTTTTGACCCACTGACTATCCCTCCTTCTTTTCTGTTAGAACCACTGTAATGTGGCTTGTGCGTTTGTTAATTTTGCTTGCGCGTCCTTGTGCACGTGGACGGAAACGTTTCAATGTAGCACCTTCGTTTACAAATGCTTCCGATACCACTAAATTATCAGTGTCCATCTCGTAGTTGTGTTCTGCGTTTGCAATTGCAGAGTTAAGAACCTTTTCTACGACTGGAGAAGCACCGCGCCTGGTGTGACGCAAAATTGCAATTGCCTCACCAACATTTTTTCCTCGAATTAAATCTATGACTAAACGTACTTTACGAGGAGCAATACGAACGGATTTCGCAACGGCTTTAGCTTGCATGTAGAGTGCCTCCTCTCATTAGCGTTTTGTTTTCTTATCATCGCCAGCGTGCCCTTTATACGTACGGGTTGGCGCGAATTCACCTAATTTATGTCCGACCATATCTTCTGTTATATAAACTGGAACATGTTTACGTCCGTCATAAACAGCAACTGTATGCCCAACAAAAGTAGGGAATATTGTGGAACGACGAGACCAAGTTTTTATTACTTGTTTTTTGTCATCCTCATTTAACTTCTCAATCTTTTTCATTAGATGGTCATCTGCAAAAGGTCCTTTTTTTAAGCTGCGACCCATGGATAAACCTCCTTTCGCAATTAAGAGACGGGGCTGTAGTTCCCGTCCATTATTCCGTTATTTTTTACGCTTACGAACGATAAATTTATCTGTCGGCTTATTGCGTTTACGCGTTTTATATCCAAGTGTAGGTTTACCCCAAGGTGACATTGGTGATTTACGGCCGATTGGCGCGCGTCCTTCACCACCACCATGCGGGTGATCGTTTGGATTCATAACAGATCCGCGTACAGTTGGGCGCTTGCCTAACCAGCGCGCACGACCTGCTTTACCAACACGGATAAGCTCATGTTCCAAGTTGCCGACTTGACCAATTGTTGCACGGCAAGTTGAAAGGACTAAACGAACTTCTCCGGAAGCTAAACGAACCAGGCTATACTTACCCTCACGACCAAGAATTTGTGCCTCAGCACCAGCAGATCTAGCTAATTGCCCACCGTTTCCTGGCTTTAATTCAATATTGTGAATTACGGTACCAACGGGAATATCTTGTAATGCGAGTGCATTTCCAAGTTTAATATCAGCATTTTTACCTGATTCCACTTGTTGTCCTACTTTAAGTCCTTTCGGAGCTAAAATATAACGTTTTTCCCCATCAGCATAATGAATTAATGCAATATTTGCAGTGCGGTTTGGATCATACTCAACAGTAGCAACGCGTCCTGGTATTCCATCTTTATCACGTTTGAAGTCAATAATCCGGTACTGACGCTTGTGACCACCGCCTTGATGACGAACAGTCAATTTCCCTTGGTTATTACGGCCACCACGTTTGTACAACGGGCTTAACAGGGATTTCTCTGGTTTGTCTGTCGTGATCTCGGCAAAATCCGATACTGACATATTACGTCGACCATTTGAAGTTGGTCTGAATTTTTTAATCGCCATCTTGTTTTCCCTCCTTCACTTAACTTTCTTAGCCTTCAAAGAAGTCTAGTTCTTTACTATCCTCTGAAAGCTGTACGATAGCTTTTTTGCGATTCGGACGGTATCCGCCATATCTGCCCATTCGCTTGAATTTACCTTTTTGATTCATTGTATTTACCTTTTCGACCTTCACTCCAAAAACAAGTTCAACAGCATCTTTGATCTCTGTTTTGTTTGCTTTGGGGCTTACCTCGAATGTATATTTTTTCTCAGCCATTAAGTCGGCAGAATTCTCCGTAATGACAGGGCGCTTAATAATATCACGTGGATCTTTCATTATGCAAGCACCTCCCCTGCTTTTTCAGCCGCATCCTTCGTCAGAATCAGCTTGTCATGCATAAGCAAGTCTAATACATTCACTTCTTCTACAGTAATTACTTTTACTGACTGAAGATTATTAGCTGAACGGATTACTGTTTCATCTTTTTCAGCAGTAACAATTAATGCTTTTGTGCCAACATTTAGTGCATCTAACATTTTAACTACTTCTTTTGTTTTAGGTGCATTGATTGCAATGCTGTCCAGAACTACCAGATTTTCTTCTTTAACTTTAGAAGACAATGCAGACTTAAGTGCCAAGCGACGAACCTTTTTCGGTAATTTATAACTGTAGCTGCGTGGTGTCGGGCCAAAGACTGTTCCGCCGCCTACCCATTGTGGTGAACGAATCGAACCTTGACGGGCACGGCCAGTTCCTTTTTGACGCCACGGTTTGCGACCACCGCCGCGTACTTCAGACCGATTTTTCACATCGTGCGTACCTTGTCTTATTGATGCACGCTGCATGACGACGGCTTCGTGTAATACGTGAGTGTTTGGTTCAATACCAAAAACAGAATCATTTAATTCCATATCTCCCGCTTGAGTACCGTCTTGTTTAAATAGTGCTACTTTAGGCATGACATATCCTCCCTTCGTATCTATGATTAGTTAGCCTTTATTGCACTCGTGACTTTTACGAATGATTTTTTTGCACCAGGAACATTTCCTTTAATTAATAATAGATTGCGTTCTGCATCTACTTTAACTACTTCAAGGTTTTGGATCGTTACTTGTTCGCCACCCATTTGGCCTGGCAGTTTTTTTCCTTTAAAAACTCGCATTGGATCAATATCACCCATTGCACCCGGGGCTCTATGGAAATGAGATCCGTGGCTCATTGGTCCGCGTTGTTGGTTGTGGCGTTTAATTACGCCTTGGAACCCTTTCCCTTTTGAAGTTCCAGTTACATCAATTTTATCGCCGGACTGAAATACTTCTACGCTAATTTCCTGACCTACTTCATATTCATCAGGATCCGCGTTACGGATTTCACGAACGTAGCGCTTAGGGGTTGTGTTTGCTTTTTCAGCATGACCTTTTTCCGCTTTATTTGTACGTGATTCCTTTTCATCAGCAAAACCGATCTGCAGTGCTTTATATCCATCATTTTCTAATGTTTTCTTTTGTAAGACTACGTTTGGCTCAGCCTGAATTACTGTTACAGGGATCAATTCTCCGTCCTCAGAAAAAAGCTGAGTCATGCCGATTTTACGACCTAAGATTCCTTTCGCCATCCGTTACACCTCCTATTTGTACATCCTTTATTATAGTTTAATTTCAATATCCACACCGGATGGTAAGTCAAGTCGCATTAACGAATCAACCGTTTGTGGTGTTGGATTAACAATGTCGATTAACCGTTTATGTGTGCGCATTTCAAATTGCTCACGTGAATCTTTGTATTTATGCACCGCACGCAACACCGTATAAACAGATTTTTCTGTAGGTAAAGGAACTGGACCGGAAACAGCTGCTCCAGAACGTTTCGCAGTATCTACAATTTTTTCTGCGGACTGATCCAAAATACGGTGATCATACGCCTTTAAACGGATTCTTATCTTCTCTTTTGCCATTATTTTCCCTCCTTTACGCCCATTTTATAATAGACATTCTCCGTGAAAATTTCTTAACCCACCCGCCATGGCAAAGGGGCCGGGTGTGTCAACAACCTTTCACATCATCGCCTTTTGTGACCAACGTTCTTATTATATAGAAAAAACGCGGCCAATGCAACCTTTTTTGGTAATATACTATCAGATTGCACATTTATGTATTATACAAACTTTTTCTAGTGATTGCAAGGGATCAGAGGATTTTTTTGTTGGGAAATTTGACGATTGGAAATTAGGACTCATTTGGTGCAGTTTGTTGTTATTGATATATTGCGACGTAAGGGAGGGTGATTTCCGATTAGGTATGTGCTGTTGCCGCCGTCCGGGATCACTCCGGGCGGATGCTTTCCGCGGGCACGGCCTCAGCCTCCTAGAGAAAACCACTCTGCGGGGTCTTCGGACTCGTGCTGTTTCCGCAGGAGTCACCGCCCTCCGCTCACCCGGACTGTTTTAGCTGTTCACACAAGAATTTCATTTATTACAATCGCTAATTATTGATGAACAAATACTATCCCAGCGGAGGAAAAACACGGAGACTCCTGTGGGAGCAGAGGCCTAGATGAGACCCCGCAGTGCGTCAGCACGAGGAGGCTCAAGGCTCATCAGCCCCCACGGAAAGCGCAGTGTTTTTCCGGAGCGGCCGTATGAGGCACTCGAAAATTTCATTACGTCGCAGTTTATATCAACTACAAATTAATATTCATTTCTTGAGAAAAGCAATAATCTTTTAGAGGACAACCAAAGATCAAATATTGTATGTTTAGGATAATTCCAGCAAAAAATAATGCAGGCAGCGTCGTCACGCTACCTGCATTTTACTAACACGATTATTTTTCAATTGTTGTTACTACGCCTGATCCAACAGTACGTCCGCCTTCACGGATAGAGAAACGAGTACCGTCTTCAATAGCGATTGGTGAAATAAGCTCAACAGTCATTTCGATGTTGTCACCAGGCATTACCATTTCTACTCCTTCTGGAAGTTGGATTACTCCAGTTACATCTGTTGTACGGAAGTAGAATTGTGGACGATAGTTTGCGAAGAATGGTGTATGACGTCCACCTTCTTCTTTTGATAATACATAAACTTCTGCTTTAAAGTTAGTATGCGGTGTAATCGAACCTGGTTTAGCTAACACTTGGCCACGATTGATGTCTTCACGGGATACACCACGTAAAAGTGCACCAATGTTGTCACCAGCTTCAGCATAGTCAAGCAGCTTACGGAACATTTCTACACCAGTTACCGTTGTTTTTCCTGGTGCTTCGTTAAGTCCGATAATTTCAACTTCGTCACCGACTTTAACTTGACCGCGTTCTACACGACCAGTTGCAACCGTACCACGTCCAGTGATTGAGAATACGTCCTCAACAGGCATCATGAATGGTTTGTCATTGTCACGTTCTGGTGTTGGGATGTATTCATCAACAGCATCCATTAATTCGAAAATTTTTGCTTCATAGTCTGCATCGCCTTCAAGCGCTTTTAGTGCAGAACCTTTAATTACTGGTACATCGTCACCAGGGAAGTCATATTCAGTTAATAGATCACGAACTTCCATTTCAACCAATTCTAATAGTTCTTCATCGTCTACCATGTCACATTTGTTAAGGAATACTACGATTGCAGGTACCCCAACATTACGTGACAATAGGATATGTTCACGAGTTTGTGGCATTGGGCCATCAGCAGCAGATACTACTAGAATAGCACCGTCCATTTGTGCAGCACCAGTGATCATGTTTTTAACATAGTCAGCGTGGCCTGGGCAGTCAACGTGTGCATAGTGACGAGTATCTGTTTCATATTCAACGTGAGATGTTGCGATTGTAATTCCACGTTCTTTTTCTTCTGGCGCACCGTCGATTTGGTCATAAGCCATTGCAGTACCTTTACCAGATTTTTTGTGCAATGTAGTAGTGATTGCAGCAGTTAACGTCGTTTTACCATGGTCAACGTGACCGATTGTTCCAATGTTTACATGACTTTTCGAGCGATCGAATTTTTCTTTAGCCATTTATATTTCCTCCTTTAATTAAGTGAACGTTTTTAAGTATTTTTCGGCCGGGAAATAACATTGTATCGTTATTTCCTAGCCTTCACTAAAGTTATACTTTAGATTTATCAAAAAATCAATTATTCACCAGCATTTTTTTTGATAATTTCTTCCGAGATGCTTTTTGGTACCTCTTCATAATGATCAAAATGCATGGTGTATTGTCCACGGCCTTGTGTGTTTGAACGTAATGCTGTTGCATAACCAAACATTTCGGAAAGTGGCACAAACGCTTTAATCATTTGGACAGGTCCACGTGCTTCCATACCTTCCACGCGTCCACGGCGGGATGTAACGTCACCCATGATGTCACCCATGTATTCTTCAGGAATCGTAATTTCAACCTTCTCAATCGGCTCAAGAAGAACTGGCTGACATTTATTTTTTGCTGCTTTCAGTGCCATTGAGGCAGCAATTTTAAATGCCATTTCGTTAGAGTCAACATCATGATAGCTTCCGTCAAACAATGATGCTTTTACATCAATTAACGGATAGCCAGCCAGCACGCCGTTCTCCATCGCTTCTTTAACTCCCGCCTCAACGGCTGGAATGTATTCACGCGGAACGACCCCACCAACAATTTTATTTTCAAATTCAAAGCCTGCTCCTTCTTCATTTGGCTCAAATTTGATCCAAACATGTCCGTATTGTCCGCGACCACCTGATTGCCGAATGAACTTGCCTTCAACATCAGCGCCAGCACGGAAAGTTTCACGGTACGCAACTTGCGGAGCACCAACATTTGCTTCAACCTTGAATTCCCGTTTCAAACGGTCAACGATGATATCAAGGTGAAGTTCACCCATACCGGAAATAATTGTTTGACCGGTTTCAGCGTTTGTTTCCGTTTTAAATGTTGGATCTTCCTCAGCTAGTTTTCCAAGTGCAATTCCCATTTTATCCTGGTCAGCCTTTGTTTTAGGTTCGATGGCGACGGAGATAACCGGTTCCGGGAATTCCATTGATTCTAGGATTACCAAATCTTTTTCGTCACAAAGCGTATCCCCTGTTCCAGTATCTTTCAAACCAACTGCTGCAGCAATTTCACCGGAATAGACCGTTGAGATCTCTTGACGTGAATTGGCGTGCATTTGTAGAATACGTCCCACGCGTTCACGTTTGTCTTTTACAGAGTTTTTCACATATGAGCCCGAATCCAATGTACCCGAGTATACGCGGAAGAATGTTAACTTACCAACGTATGGATCTGTCATGACTTTAAATGCCAATGCTGAGAATGGCGCATTATCGTCTGATGGACGAGTTACTTTTTCCTCTGAATCTGGAAGGATCCCTTCAATCGGCGGTACATCTGTTGGTGCTGGCAGATAATCAAGCACGCCATCAAGCATTAATTGAACACCTTTGTTCTTAAATGCTGAACCACAGAATACCGGGTAAAATTCAACAGCTAATGTTGCTTTACGAATTGCAGTTTTTAATTCATCATTAGAGATTTCTTCGCCTTCAAGATATTTCATCATTAAGTCTTCATCAATTTCTGATACAGCCTCAACTAATGAATCGCGAAGCTCTTCCGCCTTATCCTTATACTCCGCAGGAATCTCACGCGCCTCAGCACGTGTACCTAAATCATCTTCATAATAATAGGCTTCCATTGCAATAAGGTCGATAATCCCTTCAAAATCGTCCTCTGCACCAATTGGCAGCTGAACCGGATGGGCATTTGCACCCAATCTGTCCTTTAGTGTGCCTGTAGAGTACAAGAAATCTGCACCGATTTTATCCATTTTATTAATAAACACAATACGTGGTACGCCGTATGTTGTAGCTTGGCGCCACACTGTTTCTGTTTGTGGCTCAACACCTGATTGTGCATCAAGAACTGTTACTGCACCATCAAGTACACGCAATGAACGCTCAACTTCAACTGTAAAGTCTACGTGCCCCGGTGTATCGATAATGTTGATACGATGGTTTTTCCATTGGGCAGTTGTTGCCGCAGAAGTAATGGTAATTCCGCGTTCCTGCTCCTGTTCCATCCAGTCCATTTGGGAAGCACCTTCATGTGTTTCACCAATTTTATGAATACGTCCTGTATAGAAAAGAATACGCTCTGTCGTTGTGGTTTTTCCTGCATCAATATGAGCCATAATACCAATATTGCGTGTCTTTTCCAAGGAGAACTCTCTTGCCATGTATTCTTCTCCTTCCTGTCTAAAACTTTTAGTAAGGTTTTACCAGCGATAGTGAGCAAATGCTCTGTTTGCTTCTGCCATCTTATGCATTTCTTCACGTTTCTTAACAGATGCACCAGTATTGTTTGATGCATCCAAAATTTCATTTGCAAGACGTTCTTCCATTGTTTTCTCTCCGCGCAGGCGTGAGTAGTTAACGATATAACGCAGTCCCAATGCTTGACGGCGCTCCGGACGTACTTCCATTGGTACCTGGTAGTTTGAGCCACCAACACGGCGTGCACGTACTTCAAGTACCGGCATAACGTTTTTCATCGCTTGTTCAAATACTTCCATTGCATTTTGCCCGCTTCGTTCACCAACAAGTTCAAATGCATTATAAAGAATCTTTTGTGCTTTCCCCCGTTTTCCATCAACCATAATTTGATTGATTAAACGAGTTACTAATTTTGATTTGTATAGTGGATCCGGCAAGACATCGCGTTTAGGTACTGGTCCTTTACGTGGCATATGTCCCCCTCCTTTCCTGAATCTGCATCTCTCTATCATGCTGTTTATTTTTTAGGTTTTTTCGTGCCGTATTTAGAACGTCCTTGTGCACGTCCTTCAACACCTGCAGTATCAAGTGCACCACGAACAATATGGTAACGAACACCTGGCAAGTCTTTTACACGACCACCACGAATTAGTACAACACTATGCTCTTGCAGGTTGTGCCCAATTCCTGGAATGTATGCAGTTACTTCAATGTTGTTTGATAAACGAACACGTGCATATTTACGAAGCGCCGAGTTCGGTTTCTTTGGTGTTAATGTACCAACACGAGTGCATACACCACGTTTTTGTGGAGATGATTGATCTGTCAAAGATTTTTTAAAGCTGTTATATCCTTTGTTAAGTGCTGGTGAGTCAGATTGTTTTGTCTTGCTCACACGGCCTTTGCGTACAAGCTGATTAATTGTTGGCATATTTTTTCCTCCTTTCCAAGTACGATCTGAGTAAAAATAGATCATGAAAACCACCAATGTTCGTATATTCTGTAATACCACATATCCAGGTGGTTCATTTTTTAGCAAAAAACAAAGCTTTCGTGAGGGGCCCCTCACCAAAACTAATCTCGTTTAATTGCTACGGTCGATGCACCGACATCTATTCCGCAAGCTGTCCCAAGTTTTTTCATCGAATCTACACGCTCGATGGGAATACCAAGTTCCTCAGCAACATTCACTACATTTTGTGTCATGTGCTGATCTGCATCATTTGCAATAAGCACTTCACTTACGGTGCCATTTCTCATGGCTTTAAGCGTCTGCTTTACACCGATTATTAAGCGTGATCGAACCTGAGTTACTTTTTCATAAGACATCCACATATCCTCCAAAGCAAACAAGTATAATCGGAAGCACCTTGAATATATTATCATTGTCTTTTTTTAATGTCAACAACATTAACAAACTTTTGTGCTTCCGATTACTCCATCACTTGTTCTTCATCCATTAATATTTACTGTACTGCTTCCTCTTCTTGTACTTCCTCTTGTGGTTCATCCAGAGCCGCTTCAATTTTGCGGTACCGGTCAATTCCTGTCCCAGCTGGAACAAGTTTGCCAATAATGACGTTCTCCTTCAGTCCCAGAAGTTCATCACGTTTTCCTTTTATTGCAGCATCTGTCAGGACACGAGTTGTTTCCTGGAAGGACGCGGCAGATAGGAACGAGTCAGTTTCTAATGAAGCTTTCGTAATTCCGAGTAAAACAGGTTTGCCTACAGCAGGTTGCTTGCCCTCTTTTAAGACCTGATAGTTCGCATCTTTAAACTGATGGAATTCAAGTAATGAACCAGGCAATACGTCGGTATCTCCATTATCCATAATACGAATTTTACGAAGCATTTGCCGTACCATTACCTCTACATGCTTATCACCAATTTCTACCCCTTGCATGCGGTATACGCGTTGAACTTCACGTAATAGATAATCCTGTACACCTTCAACTCCTTGAACACGAAGAAGCTCTTTCGGATCAACAGAACCTTCTGTCAGCTCCTGTCCGGCAATAACTTCATCATCGAGAGACACTTTAAGTCGCGCATTGTACGGTACTGCATAAGACTTTTCTTCTACTTCACCTTGAATAACAATTTCCTGTTTGTCTTTCACTTCTTTAATTTCTTTAACCGTTCCAAAAATTTCTGTAATGACTGCCTGCCCTTTTGGATTACGGGCTTCAAAAAGTTCCTGGATACGCGGAAGACCTTGGGTGATATCGTCTCCGGCAACCCCACCAGTATGGAATGTACGCATCGTTAGCTGGGTACCAGGCTCACCAATGGATTGTGCAGCGATAATTCCTACCGCTTCCCCAACCTCAACTTCAGCCCCGGTTGCCAGGTTACGACCGTAGCATTTTTTACATACACCATGCTTTGTATTACATGTAAATGCTGTTCGTATCGTTACTTGCTCGATACCCGCTTCCAAAATTTGTTTGGCCTGATCCTCTGACATCACTGTATCATACTCAACAATGACCTCATTTGTTTCCGGATGGCGAACTGTTTCGAATGCGGTTCGGCCAATTAGGCGGTCAATAAGTGGCTCGATCATTTCGGTACCATCCATTAATGCTGTTACCGTTAAGCCACGATCGGTTCCACAGTCATTTTCACGGACAATGACATCTTGCGCTACATCGACAAGACGGCGTGTCAGGTATCCGGAGTCGGCTGTTTTCAATGCTGTATCAGCCAAGCCTTTTCTTGCTCCGTGCGTCGAAATAAAGTATTCCAGCACCGTTAGTCCTTCACGGAAGCTTGATTTGATCGGCAATTCGATAATACGGCCGGCCGGGTTAGCCATCAGACCGCGCATACCTGCAAGCTGTGTGAAGTTGGAAGCATTACCCCGAGCCCCGGAATCACTCATCATGAAGATAGGGTTTCGATTATCCAATGACTCCATTAATCTATCCTGAATGTTATCCTTCGCTTGTGACCAAATGGCGATAACACGATCATACCGCTCCTCTTCCGTAATTAACCCTCTGCGGAACTGTTTTAACACGTTATCTACCTTATTCTGTGCTTCTTCAAGAATTTCTTCTTTTTCTTTTAACACCACAATATCCGATACACCAACGGTCATTCCTGCCTTTGTGGAGTAACTGAAACCAAGATCCTTCATGCGGTCAAGCATTTTCGATGTTTCACTGATTTTAAATTTCTTAAATACTTCCGCAATAATATCACCAAGGAATCCTTTTTTAAATGGTTTGATAAGATCACGTTTTTTAATCTCTTCCTTGATATCCGTTCCGCTTTCCACGAAATATTTCTCCGGAGTACGAATTTCCAAATTCGTTTTGGTTGGTTCGTTTATATACGGAAACGAATCGGATAAAATTTCATTAAAAATCAATTTGCCTACTGTTGTTAGGAGCAACTGATTTTGTTGTTTTTCTGTAAAGGTTTTATTGTTTACACTTGATGCATGCACAGCAATCCTCGTATGCAAATGCACAAAACCATTTTGGTAGGATAGCAGTGCTTCATTAATGTCTCGGAATACAGTACCCTCACCAATCGCATTTTCGCGTTCAAGCGTTAGATAATAGTTACCTAAAACCATATCCTGTGATGGTGTAACGACTGGTTTCCCATCTTTTGGATTTAAAATATTCTGTGCAGCGAGCATTAAAATACGTGCCTCTGCTTGTGCTTCAGCAGATAATGGTACGTGTACCGCCATCTGGTCACCGTCAAAGTCGGCATTGTATGCTGTACATACAAGCGGATGTAAACGAATAGCCCGCCCTTCGACCAATGTCGGTTCAAATGCTTGAATACCCAGACGGTGCAGTGTTGGTGCACGGTTAAGCAATACTGGATGTTCTTTAATCACATCTTCCAGTACATCCCACACTTCTGGATGGACACGTTCAATTTTTCGCTTCGCTGATTTAATGTTATGTGCTAATCCTTTTTCAACAAGCTCTTTCATGATGAAAGGCTTAAATAATTCCACTGCCATCTCCTTAGGGAGACCACATTGATACATTTTTAGATGCGGACCAACAACGATAACGGAACGGCCGGAATAATCAACCCTTTTTCCTAACAGGTTTTGACGGAAACGTCCTTGTTTTCCTTTTAACATATGGGATAGCGATTTTAATGGTCTGTTACCTGGGCCTGTAACCGGACGACCACGGCGCCCGTTATCGATTAATGCATCAACTGCCTCCTGAAGCATTCTTTTTTCATTCTGTACAATAATGCTTGGAGCACCCAGATCCAATAACCGTTTCAGCCGGTTGTTACGATTAATGACACGACGATACAAATCATTTAGATCAGAGGTGGCGAAACGACCTCCGTCAAGTTGAACCATTGGTCTGATTTCCGGTGGTATTACAGGTAATACATCCATTACCATCCATGAAGGTTCATTACCTGAATTACGGAATGCCTCAATCACTTCTAAACGCTTGATTGCACGCGTCCGTCGCTGTCCGTGTGCAGTTTTAAGCTCTTCTTTTAACATATCTGCTTCCTTCTCAAGATCGATATCTTCAAGAAGCTTGCGAATTGCTTCAGCACCCATTTGCGCCTTGAAAGATTTGCCATATTTATCGTAATAAGTACGGTATTCTTTCTCCGACAATAGTTGTTTCTTTTCCAACGGTGTACTGCCTGGTTCGGTTACAATATACGCAGCAAAATAGATAACTTCTTCCAGCGCACGAGGTGACATATCCAGCACAAGTCCCATTCTGCTTGGAATTCCTTTGAAATACCAAATATGTGATACCGGCGCAGCAAGTTCTATGTGCCCCATCCGTTCACGACGTACCTTGGCTTTTGTAACTTCAACACCACAACGGTCACAGACCACACCTTTATAGCGTACTCGCTTATATTTTCCACAATGACATTCCCAGTCTTTTGTTGGCCCGAAGATCCGCTCACAAAAAAGCCCATCCTTTTCTGGCTTTAATGTACGGTAGTTAATTGTCTCCGGCTTTTTGACCTCACCGTATGACCAAGAACGTATTTTCTCCGATGAAGCTAAACCGATTTTCATATACTCAAAGTTATTTACATCTAGCAAGGGGTCTACCTCCCTTTTCGTGTCCGAATTTGCCATTTATAGAGGATGTTCAAAAAGTCCGGTAAAAATGACACACCAGGATAGGGGATCTTCGACTAAGTACCGACATGTCCTGTGTCAGCGCTGAGCTGAAGTCACCACATCCTATGGAAGCTCGTCGGCTTGTTTCACCACAATCGAAACCCCACCGCCTCGAACTTTAACGTGACAGGACGAGCTACTGTTGGCTATGGCTGTTGACATTACGACAGTTGCCAGTCCCGGCCATTTTTTTCTCTTTTTGAACACATTCTATAGTAAAACAGGAGATGCCGGCTCGAGTCAGGAGCCAACACTCCGTTCTGTTTTTAATTTTGTTCCACTTCCAGGTTAAGCTTGCTTGCTGCTTGTGTGTCTTCTTCCTCAATTTCACGCATTTCAATTTCCTTTTCGTCACTGGAGAGAATCTTGACATCCAACCCGAGACTTTGAAGTTCTTTAATTAGTACTTTGAATGACTCAGGCACACCGGGCTCAGGCACATTGTCACCTTTGACAATCGCTTCGTATGTTTTCACACGCCCGACAACATCATCAGATTTAACCGTTAAAATTTCCTGAAGGGTATATGCGGCACCATACGCTTCAAGTGCCCAGACCTCCATCTCACCGAAACGCTGTCCACCGAATTGCGCCTTTCCACCAAGCGGCTGCTGCGTAACAAGCGAGTATGGACCTGTTGAACGGGCATGCAGTTTGTCGTCAACCATATGTGCCAGTTTAATCATATACATGACTCCGACGGAAACCCGATTATCAAACGGTTCGCCTGTTCTTCCGTCATACAAAACTGTTTTGGCATCCTTGGGCATCCCTGCTTCTTCCAGTGTTTCCCAGACATCCTCTTCTGTCGCGCCATCAAATACCGGTGTTGCTACATGAATCCCTAATCTTCTGGCAGCAATACCCAGATGCAATTCAAACACCTGTCCAATATTCATTCGCGATGGGACACCTAATGGGTTAAGCATGATGTCAACCGGAGTTCCGTCAGGTAAAAATGGCATATCTTCTTCTGGTAATATTTTGGAAATAACCCCTTTATTACCGTGACGTCCAGCCATTTTGTCGCCTTCGTGAATTTTACGTTTTTGGACAATATAGGCACGAACAAGCTGATTAACGCCCGGTGGTAATTCATCACCGTCTTCACGGTTGAAAATCTTCACATCCAGCACAATTCCGCCGGCTCCATGTGGTACTCTTAATGATGTGTCACGGACTTCTCGAGCTTTTTCTCCGAAAATTGCGTGAAGCAAACGTTCCTCAGCGGATAATTCAGTCACGCCCTTTGGTGTTACTTTCCCAACCAAAATATCACCGTCAGTGACTTCTGCACCGATTCGGATAATGCCTTGTTCGTTAAGGTTCTTTAATGCTTCTTCCCCAACATTGGGGATATCCCGGGTGATCTCCTCCGGTCCCAGCTTCGTATCACGAGCCTCCGATTCATATTCTTCAATATGGATGGATGTATATACATCATCTTTAACAAGGCGTTCACTCATAATGATCGCATCTTCATAGTTGTAGCCTTCCCACGTCATAAAGGCAACCAACGGATTACGACCAAGAGCCAGTTCCCCGTCTTCCATTGACGGACCGTCTGCCAGGATCTCGCCTTTTGTCACGCGGTCTCCGGCACGAACAATCGGACGCTGGTTATAGCATGTTCCCTGGTTGGAACGGATGTACTTCTGTAGTTTATACCGGTCTAAATCACCTTTAACTTCCTTCCCGTCTACGTCTGATACGCGGCGGACATGTACCTCTTTCGCCTCCACATGTTCGACAATTCCGGAATGGCGGCAGATGATCGCAGCGCCAGAGTCCTTCCCTGAAACATATTCCATTCCAGTTCCGACAATCGGTGCTTCCGGATTCATCAATGGTACTGCTTGTCGCTGCATGTTAGCACCCATTAGCGCACGGTTTGAATCATCATTTTCCAAAAACGGAATGCACGCTGTTGCGGCTGAGACTACTTGTTTTGGCGATACGTCCATATAATCGATACGGTCCCTTGGTACGGCAGTGTTTTCCCCGCGGAAACGAGCAATAACTTCCTCATCCGCAAAGCTTCCGTTATCGGTTAACTGGGCGTTTGCCTGTGCAACAACATAGTTATCCTCTTCATCTGCAGTCAAATAATCAATTTGCGACGTTACTCTCCCTGTATCAGGATCAACACGGCGATATGGTGTCTCAATAAATCCAAATGTATTTACTCTTGCATAACTTGACAACGAGTTAATTAACCCGATATTCGGTCCTTCTGGCGTTTCAATCGGGCACATACGGCCGTAGTGGGAATAATGCACGTCACGCACTTCCATGCCTGCACGTTCACGGGTTAAACCACCAGGACCAAGTGCTGACAAACGACGCTTATGTGTCAGCTCAGCTAACGGATTGGTTTGATCCATAAATTGTGATAGCTGCGAGCTGCCAAAAAACTCCTTGATCGATGCAATAACCGGGCGTATATTAATTAATTGCTGTGGTGTAATACTTGATGTGTCCTGAATGGACATCCGCTCCCGGACAACACGTTCCATCCGTGACAAACCAATACGGAATTGGTTTTGCAGCAATTCACCAACAGAACGTAATCTGCGGTTGCCCAAGTGATCAATATCGTCTGTATCGCCTACCTGATGCAATAAATTAAAGAAATAGCTGACAGCTGATAAAATATCAGCTGGCATGATATTTTTTACCGCTTTTTCAATTCCTGCATTCCCAATAACATGTAATTCCCGTTCACCACTCGGGTCTGTCGGATCCACAATTTTTACTGATTGAACACGGATTGGATCCTCCAGCACACCATCATGCGGCTCCAGCGTCTGTTCACCAAGCATTCCCTCTTCTTTTTCCAGATGGGGAATTAGCTTGTTTAGTAATTTGCGTTCTAATCTATCGCCTTTTTGTGCCAAAACTTCACCAGTTTCTTGATCAACAACTGTCTCGGCAAGTACTTGGTTAAATAGACGATTTTTGATGTGCAGCTTTTTGTTCATCTTATACCGGCCAACATTTGCCAAGTCGTAACGCTTAGGGTCAAAGAAACGGGAGACCAATAGACTTTTCGCATTATCAACGGTAGGTGGTTCACCTGGACGCAACCGCTCGTAGATTTCCAGTAACGCTTTTTCCGTTGTTTCCGTATTGTCCTTATCCAAGGTGTTTTTAAGATATTCGTTTTCACCTATCAGATCCACGATTTCCTGATCTGTCCCAAATCCAAGCGCACGTAATAACACGGTAATTGGCAATTTGCGTGTTCGGTCAATTCGGACATAAGCGACATCTTTGGCATCTGTTTCAAATTCAAGCCATGCGCCACGGTTCGGAATCACTGTTGCTGTGATGCCTCTTTTTCCGTTCTTATCAATTTTTTCGTTATAATAGACACTAGGAGAACGAACAAGCTGTGATACAATAACACGCTCTGCCCCATTGATAATAAATGTACCTGTGTCCGTCATCAACGGAAAGTCTCCCATAAATACTTCCTGCTCTTTTACTTCACCGGTTTCATTATTAATTAAACGAACCTTCACACGAAGCGGAGCATTATACGTCACATCTCTTTCTTTCGATTCATCAACAGGGTATTTAGGCTCACCTAAACTGTAGTCAACAAATTCCAATGATAGGTTTCCTGTGAAATCTTCAATCGGTGAAATGTCCTGAAACATTTCACGCAACCCCTCTTCTAAAAACCATTGATAAGAAGCGGTTTGAATTTCAATCAGATTTGGTAATTCCAATACTTCACTGATGCGCGCATAGCTCCTGCGTTGGCGGTGCCGTCCATATTGAACTAGTTGACCTGTCAACTGCTTCACCTCTCAAATCAAGCATTTTTCATGAGTGTTCCTGAAAAATAACTATTTATATTAGAAAAACACAAACTGAAACAAATACTATTCTTCAGTCCCGTTTTTCGGATCATAAATTGTGAATAAATCCTGCCAAATTATCCAACTACTAAACATGCCGGACAAACCGCACAAGGGTAATCATAAAGGATAAACACACACCTTCCTTCGTATAGATGGAATGATATTGTATCTCTTTCATCGGCAGGAAAGCAATTATTTATAGTTATAAAATAGAAAAAAGGCTTTTCATAAAAAAACCTTATACAGGATGTTCATTTAACAGAAAGTCTGTTATGGAGCAGATTTTCCAAACATTTTACCATTGTCTCCGATTACCGATGAAATATACGTTTCATTTTTCATGAAAATTTCCCTTGACAAAGGAAGTCCCATGTTAGCATTTTATTATAATAACATAAGGGAATTATAAGGTCAACCCAAAAGCGGAAGTGCCCGTTTAGCGACGTATGGACTGGACTGAACCGTAGGAGATAAAGGAAACACGACGACCAGAGGGAGTCGATGTTGACTTATCGTACGGAGGTGAAGGAAGTCCACTAGTCGCTGGGTACTGGAGCTGGACGTGGCATACCTTGCCAACCAGTCCTGTTCCGCTTTGATTTTATAACTTCTCAGCTCGCAAAATAAAATACCCTTTGGATCGAGCTACTACCTCGACATTGCCAAATAACGTTTGCAATTTCTCTTTAGCTGATGGCGCACCTTGTTTCTTTTGAATGACAACCCATAATTCACCATGATCTATTAGTTGACGTTTACTTTCTTCAAACATAGCATGAACTATTTTCTTACCAGCCCTGATTGGTGGATTGGTTATTATTGCCGCAAACTTGTACGTTGTCAAATTGGCAAACCGGTCACTTGCTATAAACGTGACATTCTCAACGTGATTCATTGCTGCATTTTGTTGCGCCAGCTTCAGTGCACGCTCATTGATGTCAGCTAGCATAACATTTCGCTTAAAATGATCTGCCAAGACAATTCCGATCGGACCATATCCACAACCAAGATCCAGAAAATCACCACTAACAGCCGGTTCAACGAATTCCTCGATCAGTAAACGCGAACCAAAGTCGACTTCATTTCTTGAAAATACACCATGGTCGCTTGTGAATGTATATAATCTTCCTTTTAGTTGATAACTCCATGTCTCGGGTGAACTTTTAGATTGAGGTTTTTGTGTAAAGTAATGCTCAGCCATCCGGGCACCTACTTTGTTTTAATGTATAGATCAGAGAAGATACATGGAAAGCCCGTCGCTAATTCGACGAGCTTTCTTTCAGTACGTGTTCAAAAGTCGCCGCTTATCATTTGGAGATTTTTTGAACATCCTTTTTTCGTATTACTTAACTTCAACAGTTGCTCCAGCTTCTTCAAGTTTACCTTTAACTTCTTCGGCTTCCTCTTTTGATACGCCTTCTTTAATAGCTTTTGGAGCGTTATCAACCAAGTCTTTTGCATCTTTAAGACCAAGCCCGGTAATTTCACGAACTGCTTTAACAACTTTAATTTTTGCTGCTCCAGCACCTTCAAGTACTACATCAAATTCAGTTTGTTCTTCAGCAGCTTCTCCGCCACCTGCTCCACCTGCAACTGCAACTGGTGCTGCAGCTGTAACGCCAAATTCTTCTTCAATCGCTTTAACAAGATCGTTTAAATCTAAAACGGACATTTCTTTAATAGCATCAATAATTTGCTCTTTCGTCATGATTTATTTCCTCCTGAATTCATTTTAATTGATTTGTATTTTCCTATCGATAGACACAAAATTATGCGCCTTGTTCTTCTTTTTGTTCCGCAACCTGTTTCGCAGCATACGCAAGATTACGTATAGGTGCTTGTAGCACACTAAGCAGCATCGAAACCATACCTTCGTAATTTGGCAGGTCAGCAAGCTCTTTAATTTGGTCAAGTGTTGCGATTTTCCCTTCAATTACGCCGCCTTTAATTTCTAATGCATCATGATCTTTGGCGAATTTGTTCAGAATTTTAGCCGGTGCTATAACATCCTCATTACTGAACGCAATTGCTGTTGGGCCAACCAATTTTTCACCTAATTCACCTAGTTCAACTGAATCGACAGCACGTCGAGCCATGGAGTTCTTATAAACTTTGAATTCAACATTTGCTTCACGAAGCTGTTTACGCAATTCCGTAACTTCAGCAACATCGAGACCACGGTAATCCACTAATAGTGTAGATTGACTTGCATTAAATTTGTCAGCGATATCTTGTACAACCTGTTGTTTTTGCGCAACAATATTGCTATTTGCCATTGTTCCACCTCCTGTTATTATTCATCATACCGGACATAGAAAAGCCTTCATGCAGACATGAAGGCTTTGTATAACAAATCTTTATCAATTATGATCGTATTTGTTCTTAAAGACCTCGGCGGGAAATTAAGCGAATGTCTCGCACCTGCTGTCTACGGTACAACGTATTCAATTTTATAACGGTATTCAGTATAGCTGATCACAATTTAAAAGTCAATAATTATCATTTTATAATTAACGATAATTAGAAACATCTACTTTAATTCCAGGACCCATTGTTGAAGTTACCGATACATTGCGCATATAAACGCCTTTTGCTGCTTGAGGCTTTACTTTTACAAGCTGTTCAATTACTGCTACAAAGTTTTCAGCCAGTTTTTCATTATCAAATGAAATTTTTCCAATAGGGACATGAATGTTAGCAGATTTATCGACACGATATTCCACTTTCCCGGCCTTAATTTCGTTAACAGCTTTTTCCACTTCAAATGTAACTGTTCCCGTTTTAGGATTTGGCATCAACCCTTTAGGTCCTAGTACTCGACCGAGTTTACCAACTTCAGCCATCATGTCTGGTGTTGCCACGATGACATCAAATTCAAACCAGCCTTGGTTAATTTTATTAATCAAGTCCTGGTCACCTACATAATCTGCTCCGGCCGCTTCTGCCTCTTTAACTTTGTCGCCTTTAGCAAAAACCAGAACGCGTTGTGTTTTACCCGTACCATGTGGTAACACCATAGCACCGCGGATTTGCTGGTCCGCTTTTTTCGGATCCACGCCCAAACGAAATGCAGCTTCAACTGTTTCATCAAATTTCGCTTTAGCGGTTTGTTTTACTAATGCAATAGCTTCATCAACTTCATACGCTTTTGAGCGATCAACAAGCTTTGCTGCTTCTTGATATCTTTTACCTTTTTTAGCCATTTTATTTCCTCCTATGGTTTGTGGTTTATAGCGGTTAGACCTCCCACTTGGAAAAACAGCTGAATGTGTCTTTCCAGATGCCAGAGGTTAGAGGTCAGATTGCTCATAAAATACCAATCTGACTCTGCCTCACTTTTATTCTAACGCAAGCACCCATTCACGAAAAAGGCTGCGAAGGGTGGAAGCCCATTATCGCAACCTGTACCGTAAAAACGGATGAGCATTAGTCTAGCTCCAGCGGCCAGCGACTAGTGGACTTCCCTCACCTCCGTACGATAAGTCAACATCGGCTCGCTTCCAGCTCACCGTGTTTCCTTTATCTCCTACGGCTCAGTCCAGTCCATACGTCGCTAAACAGCCGCTTCCGCTTTTCAGATTAGTCTGGCTAAAGCGGCTGCTAAACGGCCACTTCTGCCTTTAAGATTAGTCCTCTATTGCAATACCCATGCTTTTCGCTGTTCCTTCAACCATGCGCATCGCTGCTTCTACATCAGCGGCATTTAAATCAGGCATTTTTGTTTCCGCAATTTCTTTTACTTTGTCGCGTTTTACTGTTGCAACTTTATTACGGTTCGGCTCACCTGATGCAGTATCAATACCAGCTGCTTTTTTCAACAGAACGGCTGCAGGTGGAGTTTTTGTAATAAATGTAAATGAACGGTCTTCAAAAACCGAGATTTCAACCGGAATAATCATACCAGCTTGATCTTGCGTACGCGCATTAAATTCTTTACAAAATCCCATAATGTTAATTTGCGCTTGACCTAATGCCGGTCCTACTGGCGGTGCTGGGGTTGCCTTTCCAGCCGGGATTTGCAATTTTACTAACTTGATTACTTTTTTAGCCACGAGACACACCTCCTTAAAGTCCGTGATGTGGTAATAGGGGTTGCCCCTCCCACTCATAATTAGCCATTTCCCTCTAAATCTTAAGGACATGAATAACAAAAGAATTTTAGCATGAATCAACAAATAATGCAAGGTCTCGTCTCATATTTTTTGTTGGAGTACACTGGAATCCAATACGTTAAGCCGACCAGAAATTGAAAGCACCAGCTTAGGTCCCGAAGCCGCTGTTATAGTTTTTCAATTTGCGAGAAGTCTAATTCGACTGGTGTTTCCCGGCCAAACATATTAACATGCACTTTCACTTTTTGTTTATCGACGTCAATGTGTTCAATGGTTCCTGTGAAATTTGCGAAAGGCCCTTCTTTAACCGTTACATTTTCTTTTAATGCAAAGTCAATCTGGGTAACCGGATCAGCCATACCCATCCGTTTCAAAACAGTGTCCACCTCATCAGCCAGTAGAGGGGTTGGCTTTGATCCATGGCCGCTCGAGCCCACAAAACCAGTTACGCCAGGGGTATTCCTTACCACATACCATGAATCATCGGTCATAATCATTTCTGTTAATACATAGCCAGGGAAGAATTTCTTCTTGGAAACTTTTTTCTTCCCATTTTTAATTTCTGTTTCTTCATCTTCCGGGACGATTACACGAAAAATCTTGTCTTCCATGCCCATTGATTCAACACGTTTCTCCAAATTTGTTTTCACCTTGTTTTCATACCCTGAATACGTATGAACAACATACCAATTTTTCTCCATTAGAACAGGACAAAGCCGCTTGCCCTTCCCTCCCTTTTCAAATGCCAGAGGTTAGAGGCAGGAGCTCGGATAGATTCCTTACCCTAAACCAGGCTGGATTTTTTGCAACCTATATTAAAACAATATTAAAAAACCCGTTAACCCGGGTTTTCAAAAAAAGTTTTATTTATTTTTCATTATAGCATAAATATAGCATTATTATTCAGTTAAAACAATTCTAATATCTGTGTAATCCCAAGATCGACCAAAGTGAAAAAAATCGCAACAAATACGACCGTTGTTATTACCGTTATCGTATAACTTGTTAACTCTTTACCTTTTGGCCAGCTAACCTTTTTCATTTCCCGAGACACATTTTTAAAAAACGTAATAACTTTCATGCTTGTACCCCCAAACTCCCTGCCGTCTATCTCATTTCGTTTCACGGTGCAGTGTATGTTTTCCGCATGTTTTGCAATATTTCCGTACTTCCAAGCGTGTAGGTTGAGTGGATACATTTTTAGTAGTAGTATAATTTCGACTTGAACATATTGTACACGCTAATGTTACCTTTTTATTCATTTCACCACCCCATTGGCGGGTTTTTTCGTTAGGTAAGAAAGTATAAGAATCCTGACTCTTTCTGCTCATGTCAGAGTAGGCCACGTCCGGCTCCAGCGCCTTTCTCCTTAGGCATTTATAAAATTTAAAAGCAGTGAAGCATAACGTTAAAGCATTGCTATCAGGAAGCATGCTTTTGTTACTAACTTAATGTAGCACTGTTGCCAGTCAATGTCAACGCCTTCTAAAAGCTGACTTCGCTCGAATTAATCAGCTGTTCGAGTTTCCGTTTCACACGCTGCAGCGCATTGTCTATGGACTTGACGTGACGTTTCAATTCCACCGAAATTTCCTGGTACGTTTGTCCATCCAAATATAAATTCAATACCTGCTTCTCCAATTCGCTCAATAATTCAGATAGCTTATCTTCCATATCACCAAACCGTTCCCTGTTTACTAACAGTTCCTGTGGGTCGATCGCTTTCGACCCCGCGATGACATCCAGCAATGTACGATCTGATTCCTCGTCATAGATTGGCTTGTCCAAAGAAACATAGGAATTGAGCGGGATATGCTTTTGCCTGGTAGCTGTTTTAATCGCTGTGATAATTTGACGAGTTATGCAAAGCTCAGCAAATACTTTGAATGATGATAGCTTGTCCTCATCAAAATCCCGTATTGCTTTGTATAGACCAATCATTCCTTCTTGAACAATATCCTCTTTATCCGCACCGATTAAAAAATACGTACGTGCCTTTGCTTGGACAAAACTTCGGTATTTGTTAATCAAAAAATCAAGCGCATGACTATTACCGTTCTGGATCAATTGGATGATCGCATCATCATCAAGCATTTGCAAGCTTTTATGATCTGTCTCTATCTGCTTGACACTCACCAAGTATGACCCCCCGACTCTGAACAGTCCATATATAGAACCAGTATACCGCAACCGTTTGCAAACATCAACAGGGAATTTTCAGGAGTCGGAAGCGGCTGGACTGGGCGGGCTACGACCGATATGCAAATTCCTATTATTTATCCCCTCGCCGCCATTTTTCAAATGTTTCCAGGACATTCTTTTTGAGTGGTATTTTTAGTTGTGGTTTGTTGTTTGCATATTGGTCAATACTCTCTTCAATCTCTACCTCGATATTTTTTAATTCAATAGCCAACTCCCTGGCTGATTTACGTAAGGCACCACGCCCGAAAATGGTTTGCTGCTCCGCATAATCAGAGGTTGCAACATATACCTGGTTGTCTACATTTTTTAAATCTTTAACAAGTTTTTCAATACATTCGTCAGCGGTTTCCTTTTCCTTTGTATAGATGATCTCTACCTGATATTCATTTAGCTTGCTGGCGATGCCTTTCACAAAATAAGCATCAAACACAATAATAACCCGGTTTCCTGTGAATGCTTTATATTCAGCCATCCGTTCGATTAAACGGTCTCTCGCTTGCGCCATATCCCTTTCTTTTAGACGCTGAAGTTCTTCCCATGCACCAATAATGTTATACCCATCAACAACGATTACATCCATCTGTCATTCTCCAAGTGGATGCCTTTTCCGAAATACCTCGTATAGAAGCAAACTGCAGGCAACGGAGGCGTTTAGAGAAGAGACATACCCTTTCATTGGCAGGCTGACAGTCCAGTCACATTTATCTTTTACCAGCCGGCTCATCCCTTTCCCCTCGTTGCCGATGACCACCGCGATTGGCGACGTACCGTCAAGCGAGCGATAGTCCTCTGTTCCTTCTGCTTCTGTACCAACGACCCAGATATTTTTTGCTTTTAACCCATCCATTGCCTGTGCAATATTGGTTACACGGGCGACTGGAATATGTTCCAAAGCTCCTGCAGCCGTTTTGGCAACGGTAGCAGTTAGACCAACCGAGCGCCGCTTTGGAATAATGACACCATGTGCACCGGCAGCATCCGCTGTTCGTAAAATCGACCCTAAGTTATGCGGATCCTCCAACTCGTCCAAAATAATGAAAAAAGGGGCTTCCCCCCGCGTACTGGCTACCGTAAACAAATCGTCAATTGTCGCATATTGGTAGGAAGCAACGTAGGCTATAACACCTTGATGGTTTCCGTTTACAAGCTTGTCCAGTTTTGTTTTGGGGACCTTTTGCACAATGGTATCTGCATGTTTGGCAAGCTGCCGTAATTTCCCCTGTGTATTTGGGTTTAATTGCTCGGAAATCAATAGTTTGTTCACGGATCGGCCAGACTTTAATGCCTCGATAACAGGGTTTTTCCCAATAATCATTTCCTGATCCATCCTAAGTGCCCCTTTCTTCTACAAACAAAACGGCTTTTGTAAGTAATTCAGTTAATCGTTCGTTGTTTCCCAATAAATAATGATACCCAATTAACGCCTCAAATGCAGTACTGTATCGATACGTTTGTACACTTGTGTTTTTCGGGACTGATGCTGATTTGGCATTTCGCCCCCGGGATACTACTTGTTTTTCTGTTTCCGTTAAAAATGTATTGTCCAGCCAATGTAAAATGACATCAGCCTGTGACTTTGCCGCTACAAACGTGACCGCCAGCTGATGCAGCTGATTGGGCCGCACCTGACCTGAACGAATCAGGTGCTCCCTGACATGCAGCTCATAAACGGCGTCCCCCATATAGGCAAGGGCTAAACTCTTAAGCTGCTTTACATCAATTTCCATTGTTACCCCTTTTCCAGCGCGTCCCTTGCGGCGTATCTTCCAGGATAATCTTCTTTTCCTTCAATGTATCGCGTATTTCATCAGCACGTTCGAAATTACGGTTTCTTCTTGCTTCAATCCGTTCTTGAATTAAGGCCTCGACAGCTTCGTCCAATAGTTCCTCTTCTTGCTCAACTGTCAACCCAAGGATACCGAGTAAATCGCAAATCGATGTTTGGAATGCTTCGATGACACTGGTTGCCGTGTGGTTCGATTCCAAATAGAGATTTGCCACTTTCGTTAAGTCAAATAATACGGAAATTGCATTTGCTGTATTAAAATCATCATCCATTTCCGCTTCAAAGCTTTTTCTTAGCTCACTGATTTTTGTCAGCCACTGATCATTATTTTTTTCCAGGTTCATACTTGTTTGTTTTCGGTGTCCTAAATTAAGATAGGCAGTTCTAATACGATCCAAACTATTTTCCGCACCTTTTAAAAGCTCTTCACTAAAATTAATCGGATTGCGGTAATGGACACTAAGCATAAAGAACCGGACAACCTGTGGATCATGTGCCTCGATTAATTCCCTGGCTAAAACAAAATTCCCAAGAGATTTGGACATTTTTTCGTTATTAATATTAATATACCCATTATGCATCCAATAGTTGGCAAATGTTTCGCCTGTCATCGCCTCTGATTGGGCAATTTCATTTTCGTGATGCGGAAACGCCAGATCTTGCCCACCCGCATGAATATCGATCGTATCCCCAAGGTATTTTCTTACCATTGCTGAGCATTCAATATGCCAGCCCGGGCGCCCTTCTCCCCATGGTGCGTCCCAGGCGATTTCACCAGGCTTTGCTTTTTTCCAAAGGGCAAAATCAAGTGGATCCGTCTTTTTCTCGCCAATCTGAATACGAGCACCAGACCTGAGCTCATCGATCGATTGATGAGACAATTTCCCGTATCCGTCAAATGCCCGGGGTTTAAAATACACATCCCCGTCAACACTATAGGCGTATCCTTTATCTATTAGAGTTGCGATAAAATCGATTATATCATCCATTGTTTCCGTTACCCGCGGATTTAATGTTGCTTGCTTCACACCTAGTGCACCAACATCCTCCAAATAGGCAGCAATAAAACGATTCGCCAGTTCAGGAACATCTTCACCAGCTTCTTTTGCTGCTTTAATAATTTTGTCATCAACATCCGTGAAATTTAAAACATAGTCAACATCGAATCCGCGATATTCAAAATACCTTCTGACCGTGTCAAACACAATGGCTGGTCTTGCATTTCCAATATGAATATAGTTATAAACCGTTGGGCCACAAACATACATACTTACTTTTCCTGCTTGAAGCGGTTTAAAGACTTCCTTTTTTCGCGTCAGCGTATTATAAAGAGTTATCGGCATTTTGCTTCCCTTCCTTCAACCTGGCTATTTCTTCTCTCAATGAATCGATCTCCGCCTGCAAATGCTCACATTGTCCCAAGACAGGGTCAGGCAGCTTATGGTGGTCCAAATCACGACGGACCCTCTCTCCATTTTGCACAACAACCCTTCCCGGAATACCAACAACCGTCGAATGGTCTGGGACATCATGCAGCACAACAGATCCACCACCTACTTTAGCACTTTCACCGATTGTAATGGATCCTAACACTTTTGCGCCTGTTGATATTAATGCATTATCCTTAACCGTCGGATGCCGTTTCCCTTTCTCTTTTCCAGTTCCACCTAACGTTACACCTTGAAAGACGGTAACATTATCTCCTATTTCACAGGTCTCTCCAATAACGACCCCCATCCCATGGTCAATGAAGAACCGCCGGCCAATTTTGGCTCCCGGGTGAATTTCGATCCCCGTAAAAAAACGGCTGACCTGCGAAATAACCCGGGCAATAAAAAACATCCTCCGTTTATAAAAAACATGCGCAATTCGGTGTGACCATATTGCATGCAAACCTGAATAAGTTAAAAATACTTCAAAATAAGTCCGTGCAGCAGGATCCTGTTCAAAAACGACATCCATATCCTCTTTCATGCGTTTGAATATCCCCATTCAAACACCTCCTTGATTGACATATCAATTTACTTCCAACTGGTTAAATACCGCCTACACCTTGCCAAATTAAAAAAAGCGTCTCTGTGTATGAATTACACAGAGACGCATCACCTTGCGCGGTTCCACCCTGTTTGAAGATATATTCTCCCAACTTCAGCTTCTGATAACGGCAGGGTACCGCCGTTATGTACATTTAATTCCATAACGGACTCCAAGGTGCATTTCAAAAACACTTTTTAAAATCACTCGCAGCCGGTGGTGATTCTCTCTGGGTAAAAAGCACGTTTTTTACTTCTCCTTATCAACGTTCAATATTGTATTATTACTATATTATATTTTGGGCGGAATGTGAACATATTAAGCTCCAAGTTGTGTAAGAATTTTATCCAGACGAGCCAACACAACGTCTTTTCCTAACAGTTCAATTGCCATTGGCAGCTCCGGGCCATGCATTTGACCAGTTGTTGCCACGCGAATTGGCATAAACAGCTTTTTCCCGCGATGCTTTGTTTCTTTTTGCGTAGCCTTGATTTCAGCTTTAATCGTGTCTTTATTAAATTCATCCAAATGAATCAGCTTATCAGCAAACACCTGCAACACTTCCGGAACCTGTTCCTCACGTAAAACTTCCATTGATGCTTCGTCGTATTCAATATGCTCTTTGAAAAATAGCTCTGTCAATTCTACGATTTCCGCACCATACCGAAGCTGTTCTTTATATAGCGCAATTACTTTTTCTGCCCAGATACGCGTTTCCTGATCCATATTTTCAGGCAGCTTGCCAGCCTCAATCAGGTATGGCATCGTTAACGCAATAACCTGTTCCAGATCCAACGCTTTAATATACTCATTATTCATCCACTTAAGCTTCTGTGGATCAAAAATGGCTGCTGATGTCGACAATCGTTCTGGATCAAATATCTCAATCAGCTTATCCTTCGAAAAAATTTCTTCCTCACCAACTGGAGACCAGCCAAGCAACGTAATGAAATTGAACAATGTTTCTGGTAAATAACCTAAATTACGATACTGCTCAATAAATTGCAAAATGTGTTCATCACGCTTGCTTAGTTTTTTCCGCTCTTCATTTAAAATAAGCGTCATATGCCCGAACTTTGGGGCTTCCCAGCCAAATGCTTCATAAATCATCATTTGTTTCGGTGTGTTGGAAATATGCTCTTCGCCACGTAAAATATGGGTGATTTCCATCAGATGGTCATCGATTGCAACGGCAAAATTGTATGTCGGGATACCATTCTTCTTGACAATAACCCAATCGCCAAAATCGCTTGATTCAAAGGTAATGTTACCGCGAACCATGTCCGGGAAGGTATATGTTGTGTTATCCGGAACACGAAAACGAATGCTTGGCTTACGACCCGCTTGTTCAAAAGCTGCCATCTGTTCAGCTGTTAAATGACGATGTGCACCGGAATATTTCGGTGCCTGGCCTTTCGCGCGTTGTTCTTCGCGCTCTGCTTCCAGTTCTTCTTCCGTCATATAGCATTTATACGCCAATCCCCTTTCCAGCAAATCATCAATATATTTTTGATATATATCCAGCCGCTCCATTTGCCGGTATGGTCCGTATTCTCCGCCAATATCCGCACCTTCATCCCATTCGATCCCAAGCCATTTCAAATAATAAAACTGACTTTCCTCCCCGCCAGCTACATTCCGCTTCTGATCTGTATCCTCGGTACGAAGAATGAACTTCCCATCAAAATGTTTTGCATATAAATAATTAAATAATGCCGTTCTAGCATTCCCAATATGTAAATGGCCTGTTGGGCTCGGCGCATAACGAACACGAACTTGATTAGTCATAGTGTGACCCCTTCCTTGTTTTACGATTATTCTATTTTAATGAAACACTTTCGCTTTAAGAGGATGTTCAAAAAGTCACCAAACGATAAACACGATTTTTTGAACACGCGCTTTAATGCAAAAAGCGATAACATATACTGTTATCACTTTTCCATTCTTAATAAGTTATACCTCTTTTATAATGCTTTTTCAAGTAATTTTGGTTTTGCAAAAATCATTCGGCCTGCGGAAGTTTGTAAAACGCTTGTGATCAGTACCTCAATCGTTTTGCCGATATAATCACGGCCTTCCTCCACAACAATCATTGTTCCGTCATCCAGATAGGCAATCCCTTGATTCTGTTCCTTACCATCCTTGATCACTTGCACCATTAATTCTTCACCAGGAAGAACAACCGGCTTCACTGCATTTGCCAAATCGTTAATATTTAATACGTGAACACCTTGCAAATCACATACCTTATTTAAATTAAAATCATTCGTAACAACAATTCCGTTGATTACTTTTGCCAGTTTAATCAGTTTGCTGTCTACCTCTTGAATTTCTTCAAAATCACCTTCGTAAATTTCAACTTTTACCGGTAATTCCTTTTGAATACGATTTAATACGTCTAAACCACGGCGTCCCCGATTACGTTTCAAGGCATCAGATGAGTCCGCAATATGCTGCAGTTCACCTAAAACAAACTGTGGGATTACAATCGTTCCTTCTAAAAAGCTCGTTTGACAAATATCCGCAATCCGTCCATCGATAATCACACTTGTATCCAATATTTTAGCTTTTGGCTGGCTTTGCTCCGTTCCTTCGCCTTCTGCAACCCGTTTTTTGTCCCGTTCTTTGCGATTATAGTTAAATAAATTCTTTAATTCATCCCTGCGCCTAAAACCAACCTGAAACCCAAAGTAGCCTAACAGAATGGTTATAAAGAGCGGCAGCACCTGTGACACAATATCAATTTTAATATCAGTCAACGGAATATTAATTAAAAACGCAATTACCAGACCAACTATTAATCCCAGACTGCCAAAAAACAAATCATCAACCGGAATCTTCACCAGCGCTTCCTCAATCCACCTTAGAAAGTCAACAATGTAATCTGCAACCAAGAACGAAAATAGAAACAAAATAATTGCCCCAGTTATTAACCCCAGGTATGGTGATAGAACCCATTCCATTTGCGTAAAATCTAATAATTTAATGATATCTGGTATATATAAATACCCAATGGTACCACCTGTAATCAGAAAGAATAAATGTACAATTTTTTTCAGCACCACTGTCACCTCCTACCACTCAGTATTACCTACTTTTAAAAAAATTAGTCTAAAAAATGGAATTATAGCTACTAACAATAAATAAAGAATAGCATAGCTGTAAAATCTAGTCAATTAGGTAAACATAAAATTTTATCACAATAAAATGACAGTGTCAATTTAATTTTACTAAATTCTGCTTTAGTTTCAGAAAATTCTACCTCCCCATCCCCTCCTCTAATGCTTCCTGCACTGTTTTGACGCCAACAACTTGAATTGATTTAGGTACCGTCCAGCCATCCAAGTTATTTTCCGGACAGATGACACGTTTAAATCCCAGTTTAGCTGCCTCCTGTACACGTTGTTCGATGCGGGAAACACGTCTAACTTCACCAGTTAAACCGACCTCTCCAATAAAAATATCATCCGGTTTTGTGGGCTGATCACGGAAACTGGAAGCAATGGCAACAGCAATCGCCAAGTCGATAGCAGGTTCATCCAATTTAACACCACCCGCAACCTTAATATATGCATCTTGGTTCTGTAACATTAATCCAACACGCTTTTCTAATACAGCCATTAATAAAGGGACACGATTTGCATCAACCCCTGTGGCCATCCTGCGCGGGTTTCCAAAGCTCGAAGGAGAAATTAACGCCTGAATTTCCACTAGTACAGGTCTTGTCCCTTCCATGGACGCAACAACCGTAGAGCCAGCAGCACCATGTGACCGTTCCTCCAGAAATATTTCAGAAGGGTTTAATACCTCGCGAAGACCAGCTTCCTTCATTTCAAAAATTCCCATTTCATTTGTACTGCCGAAGCGGTTTTTTACTCCACGTAATATGCGATACGTATGATGCCTCTCCCCTTCAAAGTAAAGAACCGCGTCAACCATATGCTCAAGCATCCTTGGTCCGGCTATCGCTCCTTCTTTGGTCACATGACCAACAATAAATATCGGAACCCCGTTTGTTTTGGCAATTTTCATTAACTCACTTGTACACTCCCGAACCTGCGATACACTTCCAGGTGCACTCGTAACTTCTTCACGAAAAATGGTCTGGATAGAATCAATTACAACAAACGACGGGTTAATCTTCTCAATGTGATTGGCAATGTCGTACAAATTTGTTTCCGACAAAACATACAATGAATCAGCGGTTATTCCTAGACGATCTGCCCGAAGTTTCGTTTGTCTGCCGGATTCCTCTCCGGAAATATAAAGTACCTGCAGTTGTTTCTCAGCAAGCTGTGAGGAGATTTGCAGCAGTAATGTAGATTTGCCAATACCCGGATCACCGCCAATTAATACAAGCGAGCCTGGGACAATTCCGCCGCCAAGCACCCGGTTAAACTCCTTCATCGTGGTTGTAATACGTGGTTCCTTCTGTGACTCAATTGCTGTTATCTTTTCCGGTTTACTAGCTTGTCTTATATCCCTTGCTAGTCCATGACTACTTCTGTTACCCGTTGCTTCCACTTCTTCAACTAACGTGTTCCATCGATTGCAGCCTGGGCATTTTCCCATCCATTTTGCCGATTCATAGCCGCAATCCTGGCATACAAATTTCGTCTTGCGTTTTGCCACTGGGATCCATTCCTTTCAGCTTAACCTATATTATATACGAATTGCGTAACATCAAAGTTACAGCAATCTATCAATTTTATAAACTTTTTTTCATAACTATGCCACATAACAGAGGTCGGATGTCGGAAGCCGGATGTCAGAGGTTAAAGAATAAGCCAGCAAGGAGGGGTCCTGCTGGCTGTTTTACTAAGCTAAAACGATAAAATCACCTTTATTGTTTAATCCGATTTTTACTTTTTGGCCTTTCGCAATTGTTTCTTTTAGTAATTCTTCAGAAAGCAAATCCTCGACATTTTTTTGAATGGATCGGCGTAATGGACGTGCACCATATTCCGGATCAAACCCTTCATTTGCTATTTTCTCTAACGCCTTATCGGTAAGAGAAAAGTCAATTTCCTGGTCCTTTAACCGGCGCTGCAATTGCTGTACCATTAAAGTAACAATATTTTTCATATGTTTTTTCTCTAATGAGTGGAATACAATAGTCTCATCAATCCGGTTTAAAAACTCTGGGCGAAATGCCTTTTTCAATTCTTCCATTACTTTAGACTTCATGTCCTTATATTCCTGGCCTTCTTCACCGAGGTTAAAGCCAACGTATTTATTGCGTTTAAGTTCACTTGCACCAACGTTAGACGTCATAATTAATACGGTATTGCGAAAATCAACAACCCGGCCCTTTGAATCGGTCAACCGTCCATCCTCTAATACTTGCAATAAAATATTAAAGACTTCGGGGTGCGCTTTTTCTATTTCATCAAGCAAGACAACCGAATATGGCTTCCTGCGTACTTTCTCGGTCAGCTGCCCGCCCTCTTCATAGCCGACATAGCCAGGAGGAGAGCCAACAAGCCGGGAGGTAGCATGTTTTTCCATATACTCCGACATGTCAATCCGAATCATGGCATCTTCATCAGCAAACATTACTTCCGCTAAGGCACGAGCAAGTTCGGTTTTGCCAACTCCTGTAGGCCCAAGGAAAATAAATGAGCCGATTGGGCGTTTTGGATCTTTTAATCCTGCACGAGCCCTGCGAATTGCTTTTGCCACTGCTTTAACCGCCTCTTCCTGACCAATTACACGATTATGCAAAATCGCTTCCATGTTCAATAACCGTTCACTTTCATCCTTCGTTAATTTCGAAACAGGTACCCCAGTCCAGGTGGAGACGACTTTGGCAATATCCTCAACTGTCACTTCTGAACTTTCCTGACCTTGTTTTTCTTTCCACTGATTTTTGGTTGTCTCCAACTCTTCCCTTAGTCGTTGTTCCGAATCGCGTAACGATGCAGCTTTTTCAAATTCCTGGCTTTGTACAGCAGCGTCTTTTTCCTTGCGTATCTCTTCCAGATTTTGCTCTAATTCCTTTAAATTAGGCGGCACCGTATACGAACGCAAGCGAACCTTTGAACCAGCTTCATCAATTAGATCAATTGCCTTGTCGGGTAAAAAGCGATCCGTTATATAACGGTCGGATAAATTCGCTGCTGCATCGATCGCCTCATCGGTAATGGTTACTCGATGATGTGCCTCATAACGATCCCGGAGCCCTTTTAGAATCTGAATGGTTTCCTCGAGTGTCGGTTCATCAACCTGAATCGGCTGAAACCTGCGCTCAAGCGCTGCGTCTTTTTCAATGTATTTACGGTATTCATCCAGTGTCGTCGCACCAATACATTGTAATTCACCACGAGAGAGTGATGGTTTTAAAATATTGGAGGCATCAATTGCACCTTCAGCCCCACCTGCCCCAATTAATGTATGCAATTCATCGATGAACAAAATAATATTGCCTGCTTGCCGGATTTCTTCCATCACCTTTTTTAGACGATCTTCAAATTCACCACGGTATTTTGTGCCGGCAACAACGGTCCCCATATCAAGGGTCATGACCCGTTTATCGCGTAATGTTTCCGGAACCTCATTATTGATTATTTGCTGTGCCAGCCCTTCTGCCACAGCTGTTTTTCCGACACCGGGCTCCCCGATTAATACCGGGTTATTTTTGGTCCGGCGGCTTAATACTTGAATAACACGTTCGATTTCTTTCGTTCTGCCAATAACAGGGTCAATATTTCCTTCTTTAGCAGTCGCTGTCAGATCCCTTGCCAAGGAATCCAGTGTTGGTGTATTTGCACTTGCTGATTGACCTCTTCCCTGCCGCCCAGCTTGTGATTCGTTACTGCCAAGCAGCTGTAATACTTGCTGGCGCGCTTTATTCAAACTGACACCAAGGTTATTTAACACCCGGGCAGCAACACCCTCGCCTTCACGGATTAATCCTAGTAATATATGTTCTGTTCCAACATAGGAGTGCCCTAGTTTTCTAGCCTCATCTTGTGATAATTCCACTACTTTTTTAGCACGAGGGGTATAGTGAATCGTCTGCATGGCCTGTTTCCCTACCCCGATGAGCTGCTCTACCTCCTGCTGAATTTTTTCAACTTCAAGACCTAATGATTGCAATGCCTTTGCTGCAATTCCATCGCCTTCGCGAACGAGGCCTAATAAAATATGCTCTGTTCCAATATTGTTGTGGCCAAGTCTGACCGCTTCCTCCTGTGATAGCGCCAAAACCTTTTGCGCTCGTTCTGTAAAACGTCCAAACATCATAAGCAAGTTTCCTCCCACTATTATTTTTCCAATTTTAAGCGTTCTCGAATAAGTGATGCCCGCAGTACATCCCGTTCGTCAGCAGTCAAATTCTTCTTTGCATATTGTTGAAGGAACCCTGGCTGTGTAAGGATTATTAGCTCGTTCAGAATATTTCTGGAAACATTTTTGATTAAGCCTAAATCAATTCCCAATCGGACATTTGATAAACAGCCTGCTGCTTCTTTTGATTCCATAATCCGGCTATATTTCAAAACACCATACGAACGATAAATCCGATCCTCGAGCCGTTTTCCTGATTGTTCCATTAATCGGGCTCTTGCATTTCGTTCCTGCTCAATCAATTGTTTAACAACACCTTGCAAATCTCCGACAATATCCTGCTCAGACTTACCAAGTGTTATCTGATTGGAAATTTGAAAAATGTTACCTAACGCTTCACTACCCTCACCGTAAATCCCCCGGACAACAAGCCCAAGCTGATTAATTGCCGGGATCATCCGGTTAATCTGCCTCGTAATGGTTAATGACGGTAAGTGCATCATGACCGAAGCTCGCATTCCTGTTCCTACGTTTGTTGGACAGCTTGTCAAATAGCCTCTTGATTCATCAAACGCATAATTAATTTTTTCTTCCAGCCAATCATCAAATTCAAACCCTTTTTCCAAGGCCTTATCCAGTTGAAGTCCAGGAAAATATAGCTGGATACGAATATGATCCTCCTCATTGATCATGACGGAGACCTGCTCGTTTTTTGAAATTACTGCCGCTGCTGTTTGTGCATGTTTTGCCAGATGCGGGCTAATGAGATGTTTTTCAACTAAAACACGCTTTTCTGTCGGTGTCAGCTCTGGTATTGAGATGAATTCCAAATCCTGATACTCTTGAAATGTCTGATGAGCATATTCTGTCTTAAAAAATTGCAGAATTTCCTCAAGCTCTTCCTGTTCTGCTGCAAGCGGAAAAGAAACCTTTGCAAAATTACGTGCCAATCGAATTCGGCTGCTCAGCACAATATCATTGTCAGGCCCTTCATCATGCATCCAAGGACTTATTGCATTATTGACGAAGTGTTCTAAGGTCATGACTGGTCACCCCGCATTTCTTTTTCCAAATCTTTAATTTTATCCCGAACTTCCGCCGCTTCTTCAAACTCCTCTTTGTCGATCAATGCCTTTAGCTGTACTTTATAATCTTCCAGCTGTTTTTTAGCATGTAAATCGCCACCCTGACGTTTGGGGATTTTTCCAAAATGTTTGGTATTTCCACTATGAACCCGGCGCAGGATTGGATCCAATCGCTCAGAAAATGTATGATAGCATGATGCACAGCCAAATTTTCCAACCCGTTTAAATTCAGCAAATGTCATTCCGCATTGCGGACATTGCAATTCTTTTGGTTGAGTAAATGCAGAATTACTGTGACTGCTCATTGGTGATGGTTCAAAATTAAATAAGCCGGTTAACAGATTATGAAATGAATAGCCTTCCTCAGGATACGTCATATATCCTTTTTCCTTGGCGCAAACTTCACACACATGGACTTCTATTTTATTTCCGTTGACAACCTGAGTAAAGTGTAACGTTGCAGGCCGTTTTTGACATTCCTGACACTCCATCTATTTCCCCTCCCAACGCACGAGACGTTTTATTTGTTTAAGTACTTTAATGTTGTCAGCATTGCTGTTAACACACGTGCACGAACTTCATCACGAAGCGGCAATTGAAATGCTAACGTATTTCTTCCAATTGCACTTAACATGATTTTTGCTTCTCGTTCCGTAATTAATTTTTCCTCTAATAGCCGATCCAAAACATCAAGAGCAGCCTGTTGCGTTACAGTTGGATTAATCAGCTGAATGATTTCATCAATCAGTTCAGATTTTTCCTGATGTTTCACACGCATTATCCGAATATACCCGCCGCCGCCACGCTTACTCTCTACGATATACCCCTTTTCAATCGTAAATCTTGTGTTAATCACATAATTTATTTGTGATGGAACACATTGGAATTGATCGGCTATTTCACTGCGCTTAATTTCAATCGCATCCTGTTGAGCCTGCTTGAGTATTTGTTTTAAGTATTGCTCAATCACGTCCGAGATGTTGCTCATAAGCGAAGCCTCCTTCTCCTTCAATGCGAACCAATGTCTATTGCATTTGACTTTGACTATCTTTGACTTTATTTTTATTATACGACAAATTGGCAGAGATGCAAACACATTGTTCTTATTTATTTTAGACAATGTCAGCAGAATCAAAACACACTATCCCGGAAATTTTATCACGTATAACGGTCTGCAATACCTCCACCTTTAGCATGAGTACCAAAACGTAAAGGTGGAGGAGGAAGGGCAGGCGAAAACCGTCACGTCCTGTGCGTCGAAAACCACCACTGAATGATGTTTTGCTTTATTCGTTAGCTTCTCTCGCTAATATTTTTTACAAACTCTACCCTGGACATTTCCTCAAACAAAGAAATTTTATCTAATTCCGTATCTTTATTCACTTTAATAAAAATACTTCTTAAATTATTTTCGACTTGGACAATTTCTACTTTTTTAATGGTTATATGATACGATTCCAAAATGGATACAATATTGCTTATTTGCAAATCGGGCAATGCTACAATTTCAATCAAAGAAGAGGAACGTCCTTTTCGAAATAGCCTTTCAAAGTTATTCAGGAAAATTAAACTAAGCAAAATTACGAGTGTTGTAAAAACAGCTGTTCCATACATACCTATCCCGATAACCAGCCCAAGACCTGCTACTGCCCAAATGGAAGCAGCTGTTGTTAGTCCGCGAACCGTTCCTCCATAAACAATGATTGTTCCAGCTCCAAGAAAACCAATACCGCTAATAACATAGGAAGGGATACGCGTCGGATCAAAACGGATATTATCGTAACGATCTATGTATGCTTCAAATCCATATAATGATAATAACATCATTAAACAGGAACCGATTCCAACCAATATATGAGTGCGAAAGCCTGCTGAGTGATTTTTAAGCTCCCGTTCAAAGCCAATGACCCCGGATAATACCAAGGCAACAAAAACACGCAGCATGATTAAAAGAAAATGGTCCCCAAATATCTGGTCAAAATAGTCTGTCATAAGCATGCACCTCCTTAAAATTTGTTGATGGACCTTTTATTTTACAGGAAAATTCGTAAAATAGACAGTTAACGCACCAGTTCCAAACATACATTGCTTACAAATATATGATTGTTCCAGAAAAAATATAAGATTGGAAAAGGATTTTTATCAGTATTATCGAATTACAATATAGATGGAACGAAGTAGAGTAGAAAACAGGAGTTAGATATTGCCTTCTTGTCCTCGGGTTTCAGGGTTTTCCACCTTACTAAGCCAGACTTGAGGGCAATTCCTCTTCCTGTTCCCCCTCATCAAACCGTACATGAGGTTTTCCCTCATACGGCTTTCCGACGTTCTTCTTTCTTTGGCATTACGTACTTGTCTAACTCGCCAATTTCACTAATTTATATTTGGTCATTTCTATTACCTCGCCCATTTTACTGTGTTTGTGGCGTTTATTTCGTTTCCTGTTCCAAAATATTGTAAGTCGTTCAAGTACATACCAGTCGATACGATTAAGCCATTTCTTAGCTATCGGGGAAGTAAGATAGTAGTTCTTAAACCCTTGCAGCTTTCGATTCAGCCCTATTATGAGATCTTCTATGTCTAGGGACAATTTATTGTTCTTTCCCACATATTCCTTGATCTTCTCTCGCATTTTCTTCATTGCCTTTTTACTCGGTATGTGCGACATCACATGTATTTTGTAACCGCCTTTAATAAGAATAGGGAATTTTCTGTGATGAAGTCCCAAGAAGTCAAATCCATCTGTATTATCCCATATATTGACAAGCCTTGATTTCTCAGGACTAAGTGTAAGGTTCAGTTTCTTCATGATACCTCTTAATACCTGAATACTTTCCAACGCTTGTTGCTTCGTAGAGCACATAATAACAAAGTCGTCTGCATAGCGAACAATTTGCCCCAGGTGTGCAAACTTCTTATTCCAGAGTGAGTCCAATACATTTAGATAGATGTTCGATAATAGTGGCGAGATCACACCACCCTGCGGAACCCCGGTTACAGAATCACGAAAATGGCCATCTTCCATGATTCCTGCTCGCAACCATTTGCGAATGAGTTTTAGTACTCTTCTATCGCTAATTCTCATTTTCACTAGCCTCATCAGTTTATCTTGGTTGATGTTATCAAAATACCCTTTAATATCGGCATCTACCACCCAAGCAGACTTCTTACTGGCTTTCTTGATTTTCGCTATGGCTTGATGGGCATTGCGTTTTGGTCTGAATCCATACGAGCAATCTTGAAAATCTGTTTCGAATATGGGTTCTAGTACCAGTTTTGTTGCCATCTGTGCCACTCTGTCCTTAATGGTTGGGATTCCCAGTGGTCTTGTTTTCCCATTTCCTTTTGAAATATAGGTTCTTCTGACTGGATTTGGACGGAATTGATTTTCCTTTAGTTCAAGGTATAACTCATTTAAGAATTCCCTTTCCCCATAGTCATATACAATCTCATCGATTGTTTGCCTGTCGATTCCACCACTTCCATTCTTGGATTTGACTCTTTTCCATGCTTCCGCCAGTATATCAGGACGATAGATCTTATCATATAGTGCGTGAAATCGTCTCGTAGGACTTTCCTTGGCACAAAGATATAAAGTTGATCGGAGTCGTTGAGCTTTTCCATTGGTGTAGTTAGCCAGTTTTCCGGCATTCACTTACTCGTACCTCCTTTCAAACTTGTGAACGAAGTAGGGTATTGGCTTATGCCGTCCTTCCCTAGACAATGTTGTGTTGTCATCGTCATCATCGGTACTATGACCCCCTCCGACTCCCTCTCAGCCCTTCCACCACTTCACCATCGGCTTATAGGTTTCTGTTTTACTCCGTAGAGTGACCGAGGAGGGTATCCCCAGTTCCGTTAATTACTTTCCTAACATGTCGCTCCCCTTACCCCGAGAGATTCTTCAGTGCTGCTCTTCCAAGTTCTTGACACCTTCCATGGTCTTCTCCTTCCTTTGCCAGGATCGACTTCTCCTTGTCCACGTGTGGGTCTGCTGACGAGGCGGCAGGATTCACTTTTATGTTACGACCTGTTAGGTTGCTCGCACTACTGAGTGTGCTTTGTCACAAGGCTTCAACCTTAGGATTTCTCCACCAGTCACTTGTCAGCTACCAAGCGTCTTGGTACTTACTTGGGTTGGACTTTCACCAACTCGCAATTAACAGCGTGCTGGGCACGCCAAAGGCGCAAGCGCCCGTTTAGCGACGTATGGACTGGACTGAGCCGTAGGAGATAAAGGAAACACGGTGAGCTAAAAGCGAACCGATGTTGACTTATCGTACGGAGGTGAGGGAAGTCCACTAGTCGCTGGGCACTGGAGCCGGACGTGGCTTACCCTGCCGAGATCAGAATAGAGCCTAAATTTATATACTTTTGTATGAAAACACTTATCGAGAAAAGCCAATACAAAGCTAGACCCTTCATCATTCAATTTTTTGAAGGGGTTAAATTATCTACGGGCTTTATTTGTGATCTAAAGATAAAATACTATGTCCTTTCTTTGAACAAATTTAGCAATTTTGGTTAGGGTCTCCTTTATATTATAGTTAATGGAGGATGACCACATTACCAATATAACAATACAAATGACAGTAGTATTATTGAAAAACTTTTGTATACGTGTTCTAGTCACAATAGATGGTACTTCTATACTGTCACAACCCGTTTCTTATACAGGGTATCCCCTTTCAGGATCCACCAGAGTATTTTCGGCCTTGTTGTATTGTTATTAAACTGTATTGGCAATAAATGAATGTGATATACCTCCTATCCAGGCTAGAAATTCTTTTTCATCATAGACGGTGGCTGCGCGAATGCGGAGCCATGTTGGTTTCTTATCTTTTTAAAAAGGAATTTGCGAAAAACGCTATTGGGAAGCAGGTGGGTAAAGTTGAGTTATAAATGGCTCAAATGGGCACAGCGGATACAAGCCCTTTCTCAGTCAGGATTAGCCTTTTCAAAAGATAAATTTGATGTGGAGCGATATCTGGAATTACATGAGATAAGTGCCGAAATTATGGCAGAATACACAGAACTCAACTTTCAAAAGGTAATGAACCTTTTCTCCAATGAAACAGGATATCAGACACCTAAAGTAGATGTGCGTGGAGTAGTATTTAAAGAGGACCGAATTTTGATGGTAAAAGAAAAAATTGATGATAAATGGTCACTACCCGGTGGATTTTGTGATATAGGTCTATCTGCATCAGAAAATGCTGTAAAGGAAATAAAAGAGGAAGCTGGTTTTGATGTGACTGCAACTAGGTTACTCGCGATTCTGGACATGAATCACCATGCCCATCCACCACAGCCATATCACTATTATAAGTTATTTATACGGTGTAAGATAGTCGGCGGTAATGCTAAAACTGGAATTGAAACAAAGGACATTAATTTTTTTCCGGAACACGATCTGCCGACATTATCCACCGGCAGAAATACCGAACATCAACTAAAAATGCTTTTTGAATTTTTACGTAATCCCGATAAGGCCGCTGTGTTTGATTGAATCATTTTATAGGGCTAACATCGTTTTTCTATATTCCATAACACTTTTACATGTTAAGTCGCAATAGAATGCGGCCTTCAACCTTAAAAAATGTTCCGAACGTATCCTTTACCTTTAATTCCTCGTAGGTGTACGGAGAATTGCTTTTATATTTATTCAGGTTTCACATTACTTTTTATTAGTGGGTAATCGGAAAAGGTGTGGAATTATGACCAAATTGTTCTACTTTTTAACAATCGTGCCATATAATTAAAAAATATCAATTTCAACATGGGTCCTATTCCACAAAACCTATCCGAATATGTAAATAGGTGCCTTTCTTTTACAGAAAAGCACCCGATTGCGGAAGTCGCTGGGCCTTGAAGGGAGAAACCAACAACAGAATCAGGTTGCTACAGTTCCTCAAGTGGTACGTCCTTTACATGTGTCGCAATCCACCAAATGTGTCCAAAAGGATCCATTATTCCTCCGCGTCGATCACCTTCAGAATGTTCTTCCACAGGCTCTAGTTCCTTTGCGCCTGCATCAATAGCTTGGGCAAAAATTGCATCCACGTCCTCAACATAAAGAAATATATGCATCGTAGCTCCTCCAAGAGACTGCGGGCTCTGCATAATAGGGTATTCCGGAAACTCGTCAACGATCATGATTGGTGAATCTCCAATCTTGATCTCTGCATGCCGAACCTTTCCACTGTCGTCAGTTAGACGCATTAATTCAGTGGCTCCGAACGCCTTTTTGTAAAACGTAATGGCATCGACTGCCCCCTTGGTAATCATGTATGGTGTCACAGCATGATGACCTTTAGGAATGGCCTTTGTGTCAGGTGTCATGAAACATTCCTCCAATATAGTTAATTTAGATGCGTTCATTCCAAAAGTATTACTGGAACTATTGCATCAAATATATTCTAAGTCAGGTTGGAAGGCGTTGTATTGTAAAAAAATGACCCTATTAACATTAACCAAGCGGAACATGATTTTGTTGTTTACCTTGATGCGAATGGTATGTTGTTGGACTAAGACCGGAAAAAGATTGGAAATCGCGGATAAAATGTGCCTGGTCATAATAACCGCAGTTAAAAGCAATATCTGTCCAATCGACTTGCTTTTCACCTTTGATGAGCCGAAGCACATTCTGAAAGCGTTGAATACGGGTGAATTGTTTAGGTGTCAATCCGACTTCTTCCTTGAATACCTGAATAAATCGCCGTGAACTCAAACTGATTTGTTCAGTCACATCAGCAATTTTCCGCTGATGAGGGAAAGCCTGAAATTTCTTTAGTGCGAATACAACTGCGGGATGGTGTACCGAGTCTTTAGTTATCATCTCCACTAAGCAGTGTTCAAGAATTCTAAATTTGGCAACCGGCGTTTCTGCCTCAAGTAATTGTTCTCGTATATCCGTCGCTTTTGCCCCCCAAAGTGTATCCAACGACACGTGCTCATTGCGCAATTCATTAACTGGCAATTTAAAAAATGGAAATGCACCACCAGGCTTAAAATGAACCCCAATTGTTGATGCTTGACATGCTGTGTCGATAACAGCAAAGTCTGAATGCGGGCCGGAGATCAGGCTCCCACGAAAACTTTTGAACCGGTCATGATTCTCTTGATCGTATACCTTAATCAAGTCATCTTCAAGATTAATAACCAATTCCATAGAGCCATCCGGTAGGACACGCTCCATTTCATGGGACGGGTGGTAGCCTTTGTATAACCAAAAAATATGTATAAAAGCTGACAAGGGTGGCTGAGGCTTGTATACACGAAAAAGGGCCACGGCGATCACTACCTTCAATTGATTCTAAAAAACACATACCTTATTTACAGTTTACTTCAAAACATGAATTTTTTAAACTGTTCGTTGCAGAGCTATCCTTCGAAACACTAATGAAAGGGATTTTTACAGAAAAAAATAAGTGCAAATATTAAATAGAATGATTAAATACTACTCCCGCTAGCTTAACATTCCTAGTCAGCAATTTGGCTTATTTGTTGAGAAAATCCTGTGTGATTTACTCTTAGTTAGCAAAAATCAATTAGCATAATCTTCATGATGAAGTGCTACTATATTCCAAATAGATAAAGAGCAATTGTAAATACCTTTGTCAAAACAAAATAGCTGTAATGCACTAATTGCATTACAGCTATTTTCTCTAGCCTGGCGGCGTCCTACTCTTGCAGGGGCAAAGCCCCAACTACCATCGGCGCTGGAGAGCTTAACTACTGTGTTCGGCATGGGAACAGGTGTGACCTCTCCGCTATTGCTACCAGACATATAGGGTGTTCCGTGATCACAATATGCTTAACAGAACTTCCTTATGGGTTAAAATCAAGGACAAGATATATTATATGCACTTCTCTAGAAAAATGCAAGTCCTTTTTCATATATTTTATACCTTGGAAACTAAATAAGAGATCCACAAGCAACGAAATCAGATTAGATGGTTATAGTTAAGTCCTCGATCGATTAGTATCCGTCAGCTCCACGTGTCACCACGCTTCCACCTCGAACCTATCTACCTCATCGTCTCTGAGGGATCTTACCTTCCAGAGGTCAGATGTCAGAAACCGGAGGTCGGATTCATTCATCCTGAACCTTCCCAGCCAAAGCTTTTTCTCTGACTTCTGGCTTCTGAACTCTGACCTCTGGAAGTGGGAAGTCTCATCTTGAGGGTGGCTTCATGCTTAGATGCTTTCAGCACTTATCCTTGCCACACGTAGCTACCCAGCTATGCTCCTGGCGGAACAACTGGTACACCAGCGGTGTGTCCATCCCGGTCCTCTCGTACTAAGGACAGCTCCTCTCAAACTTCCAGCGCCCACGACGGATAGGGACCGAACTGTCTCACGACGTTCTGAACCCAGCTCGCGTACCGCTTTAATGGGCGAACAGCCCAACCCTTGGGACCGACTACAGCCCCAGGATGCGATGAGCCGACATCGAGGTGCCAAACCTCCCCGTCGATGTGAACTCTTGGGGGAGATAAGCCTGTTATCCCCGGGGTAGCTTTTATCCGTTGAGCGATGGCCCTTCCATGCGGAACCACCGGATCACTAAGCCCGACTTTCGTCCCTGCTCGACTTGTAGGTCTCGCAGTCAAGCTCCCTTCTGCCTTTACACGCTACGAATGATTTCCAACCATTCTGAGGGAACCTTTGGGCGCCTCCGTTACCTTTTAGGAGGCGACCGCCCCAGTCAAACTGCCCGCCTGACACTGTCTCCGAACCGGATGACGGTCCTGGGTTAGAATGTCCGTACAGCCAGGGTGGTATCCCACGGGTGCCTCCACCGAAGCTGGCGCTCCGGGTTCTAAGGCTCCCACCTATCCTGTACAAGCTGTACCAACATGCAATATCAGGCTACAGTAAAGCTCCACGGGGTCTTTCCGTCCTGTCGCGGGTAATGCGCATCTTCACGCATCGTATAATTTCACCGGGTCTCTCGTTGAGACAGTGCCCAAGTCGTTGCACCTTTCGTGCGGGTCGGAACTTACCCGACAAGGAATTTCGCTACCTTAGGACCGTTATAGTTACGGCCGCCGTTTACTGGGGCTTCGGTTCTGCGCTTCGCACCCGAAGGTACTAACGCTTCCCCTTAACCTTCCAGCACCGGGCAGGTGTCAGCCCCTATACTTCGCCTTTCGGCTTCGCAGAGACCTGTGTTTTTGCTAAACAGTCGCTTGGGCCTATTCACTGCGGCTCCATGTAAATGAAGCACCCCTTCTCCCGAAGTTACGGGGTCATTTTGCCGAGTTCCTTAACGAGAGTTCTCCCGATCACCTTAGGATTCTCTCCTCGCCTACCTGTGTCGGTTTGCGGTACGGGCACCTGTGACCTCGCTAGAGGGTTTTCTTGGCAGTGTGAAATCAGGAACTTCGCTACTCATGTTCACTCCCCATCACAGCTTGAGATTGCTGAACGGATTTGCCTATCCAGCTCCCTTACTGCTTGGGCGCACACATCCATCGGTGCGCTTTCCTTATCCTACTGCGTCTCCCCATCGCTACATAACGGTCATGAGGTGGTACAGGAATATCTGCCTGTTGTCCATCGCCTACGCCTTTCGGCCTCGGCTTAGGTCCCGACTAACCCTGAGCGGACGAGCCTTCCTCAGGAAACCTTAGGCATTCGGTGAAAGAGATTCTCACTCTTTTTTCGCTACTCATACCGGCATTCTCACTTCCAAGCGCTCCACCAGTCCTCACGGTCTGACTTCGCAGCACTTGGAACGCTCTCCTACCATTGTTCCATCGGAACAATCCGCAGCTTCGGTGATACGTTTAGCCCCGGTATATTTTCGGCGCAGTGTCACTCGACCAGTGAGCTATTACGCACTCTTTAAATGATGGCTGCTTCTAAGCCAACATCCTGGTTGTCTGGGCAACGCCACATCCTTTTCCACTTAACGTATACTTAGGGACCTTAGCTGGCGGTCTGGGCTGTTTCCCTTTCGACTATGAACCTTATCACCCATAGTCTGACTCCCAAGGGGAAGTAGCTGGCATTCGGAGTTTGACTGAATTCGGTAACCCGGTGAGGGCCCCTAGTCCAATCAGTGCTCTACCTCCAGTACTCGCTATCCTTGAGGCTAGCCCTAAAGCTATTTCGGAGAGAACCAGCTATCTCCGTGTTCGATTGGCATTTCACCCCTACCCACACCTCATCCCCGCATTTTTCAACATACGTGGGTTCGGGCCTCCAGTCAGTGTTACCTGACCTTCACCCTGGACATGGGTAGATCACACGGTTTCGGGTCTACGACCGCATACTCATTCGCCCTGTTCAGACTCGCTTTCGCTGCGGCTCCGTGTCTTCCACTTAACCTTGCATACGATCGTAACTCGCCGGTCCATTCTACAAAAGGTACGCCGTCACACATCAATGTGCTCCGACTACTTGTAAGCGCACGGTTTCAGGTTCTCTTTCACTCCCCTCCCGGGGTGCTTTTCACCTTTCCCTCACGGTACTGGTTCACTATCGGTCACTAGGGAGTATTTAGCCTTGGGAGATGGTCCTCCCGGATTCCGACGGAATTCCACGTGTTCCGCCGTACTCAGGATCCACTCCGGAGGAAATGCCTTTTCAACTACAGGGCTCTTACCTGCTTTGGCTGATCGTTCCAGATCGATTCGTCTAACACATTTCTTGATAACTCCTGGTGGAGTGTCCTACAACCCCAAAAGGCAAGCCTTTTGGTTTGGGCTGATTCCGTTTCGCTCGCCGCTACTCAGGAAATCGCGTTTGCTTTCTCTTCCTCCGGGTACTGAGATGTTTCAGTTCCCCGGGTCTGCCTCCTGTATCCTATGTATTCAGATACAGGTACTGCTCCATTACGAGCAATGGGTTCCCCCATTCGGAAATCCCCGGATCGCAGTCTACTTACGACTCCCCGAGGCATATCGGTGTTAGTCCCGTCCTTCTTCGGCTCCTAGTGCCAAGGCATCCACCGTGCGCCCTTCTTCACTTAACTATTTTCTAAGCTCTAAAAACGCTATTACGTTTGATGTCGTTGTTTGTCTTTCTCTTATTTAGTTTTCAAGGTACAAGTTCCACAGGATGTGGTGACTTCTGTGTTCGTCACAGGACGTGACGGCTTTTAACAGAAGTTCCTTTGAGAGCATTCGCTCTCTCAAAACTGAACCAAACAACCCAGTATGGCTTATGAAAGATGACTCTTTCACGTTCCGTAGTTATCCTTAGAAAGGAGGTGATCCAGCCGCACCTTCCGATACGGCTACCTTGTTACGACTTCACCCCAATCATTGGCCCCACCTTCGGCGGCTGGCTCCAAATGGTTACCTCACCGACTTCGGGTGTTGCCAACTCTCGTGGTGTGACGGGCGGTGTGTACAAGGCCCGGGAACGTATTCACCGCGGCATGCTGATCCGCGATTACTAGCGATTCCGGCTTCATGCAGGCGAGTTGCAGCCTGCAATCCGAACTGGGAATGGTTTTATGGGATTTGCTTCACCTTGCGGCTTCGCTGCCCTTTGTTCCATCCATTGTAGCACGTGTGTAGCCCAGGTCATAAGGGGCATGATGATTTGACGTCATCCCCACCTTCCTCCGGTTTGTCACCGGCAGTCACCTTAGAGTGCCCAACTGAATGCTGGCAACTAAGATCAAGGGTTGCGCTCGTTGCGGGACTTAACCCAACATCTCACGACACGAGCTGACGACAACCATGCACCACCTGTCTCTCTGTCCCCGAAGGGAACACCCTATCTCTAGCGCTAGCAGAGGATGTCAAGACCTGGTAAGGTTCTTCGCGTTGCTTCGAATTAAACCACATGCTCCACCGCTTGTGCGGGCCCCCGTCAATTCTTTTGAGTTTCAGCCTTGCGGCCGTACTCCCCAGGCGGAGTGCTTAATGCGTTAACTTCAGCACTAAGGGGCGGAAACCCCCTAACACCTAGCACTCATCGTTTACGGCGTGGACTACCAGGGTATCTAATCCTGTTCGCTCCCCACGCTTTCGCACCTCAGCGTCAGTTACAGACCAGAGAGTCGCCTTCGCCACTGGTGTTCCTCCACATCTCTACGCATTTCACCGCTACACGTGGAATTCCACTCTCCTCTTCTGCACTCAAGTCCTCCAGTTTCCAATGACCGCTCGCGGTTGAGCCGCGAGATTTCACATCAGACTTAAAAGACCGCCTGCGCGCGCTTTACGCCCAATAATTCCGGACAACGCTTGCCCCCTACGTATTACCGCGGCTGCTGGCACGTAGTTAGCCGGGGCTTTCTGGTGAGGTACCGTCACGGTACCGCCCTCTTCGAACGGTACTTGTTCTTCCCTCACAACAGAGTTTTACGATCCGAAAACCTTCATCACTCACGCGGCGTTGCTCCGTCAGACTTTCGTCCATTGCGGAAGATTCCCTACTGCTGCCTCCCGTAGGAGTCTGGGCCGTGTCTCAGTCCCAGTGTGGCCGATCACCCTCTCAGGTCGGCTACGCATCGTTGCCTTGGTAGGCCGTTACCCTACCAACTAGCTAATGCGCCGCGGGCCCATCTGTAAGCGATAGCCGAAGCCATCTTTCAACTTCTCCCCACGCGAGAAAAAGTATTATCCGGTATTAGCCCCGGTTTCCCGGAGTTATCCCGATCTTACAGGCAGGTTGCCCACGTGTTACTCACCCGTCCGCCGCTCGTTCCACTAGCGTCCTCCCGAAGGATTCCGCTTGCTTCCCGCGCTCGACTTGCATGTATTAGGCACGCCGCCAGCGTTCGTCCTGAGCCAAGATCAAACTCTCCAAAAAAGTTTGTATAAGACTAACACCAATTAATCTTATGAAATGTCTTAGCTTCAAAAATTGATTTCAGTGTCAAAAGCACTTCATCGGAATCTGACCTCCGGCTTCTGACTGCTGACATCCGTTCACATACTGGTTGTTTTGTTCAGTTTTCAAAGAGCAAATGTTTTGTCGCTCTAATTTTGGCGACTTGATCATTATATCAACCTAACAAGCATTTGTCAATAACTTTTTTTTAGGTTTGGAAATATGTTTTTGCTGCATCAGCAGCGCAACGTTTACTAATTTACCACGATTATTCCCTAAACGCAAGAGGAAGTGAATGGAAAAAATAAATCCAATCTAAACAGAAGGCTCTCTAGCAAAAAACCAGATGATCTTACTAAATAAGATGGAGCAACTCATCTTATCAGCAGGTCATCTGGCAATATACACTAAAACCATATTACTTATTCCGCATTTGTGGGAATAGGAGCACGTCACGGATAGACGGTGAATTTGTCAGCAGCATAACAAGCCGGTCCATTCCAATACCAAGCCCACCAGTTGGCGGCATTCCATATTCTAATGCCTCCAAGAAGTCCTCGTCCATTAGGTGTGCTTCATCATTTCCTTGTTCTCGTTCTTTTAATTGTGATTCAAAGCGCTCACGCTGATCAATCGGATCATTTAGTTCACTAAAGGCATTCGCATGCTCGCGGCCAACAATAAACAATTCAAAACGATCGGTAAATCGGTCATCTTCTTTATTCTTCTTTGCCAATGGTGAAATTTCGACCGGATGACCATAAATAAATGTTGGCTGAATTAACTTTTCCTCGACCCGTTGTTCGAAAAATTCGTTTACGACATGACCGAATGTCATGGTCTCTTTAATTTCGATCCCATGTTCTTTTGCTAAGCTTCGGGCATCTTCATCACTCATTTGCGTCCAGAAGTCTACGCCAGTGTATTCTCTTACTGCATCAACCATGTGCAGTCTCTTCCATTGCGGTTCCAGCGAAACTTCTTCATCCCCATAAATTATTGTTGTTTTTCCTAATACATCCTTCGCAATATGAGCAATCATATTTTCCGTTAATGTCATAATATCGTGGAAGTCAGCGTATGCTTCATACAATTCCATCATGGTGAATTCCGGGTTGTGGCGTGTTGATACACCTTCATTACGGAATACACGACCAATTTCATAAACTTTTTCCATACCGCCAACAATTAATCGCTTCAAATGCAATTCAATTGCAATACGCATATACAGTGGTATATCCAATGCATTATGATGGGTGACAAACGGACGTGCTGCTGCGCCACCCGGTATTCCATGCATCATTGGTGTTTCAACCTCTAAAAATCCATTGCCATCTAAATAACGGCGCATGGATTGAATAATTTTACTTCGCAATACGAATGTCTCGCGGCTATCTAAATTGGTAATCAAATCTAAATAGCGCTGACGGTAACGTTGTTCAACATCCTTTAGTCCATGATATTTTTCCGGCAAAGGACGTAATGATTTTGTCAGTAATTGAAATTCAGTTGCTTTAACGGACAATTCACCTACTTTTGTTTTAAACATGACGCCTGTTACACCGACAATATCACCCAAGTCAGTCGATTTAAATATTTCATAAGCTTCTTCGCCAATGGAATCTTTCCGCACATATATCTGAATCTGCCCACTTAAATCCTGTAAATGTGCGAATCCTGCTTTTCCCTTTCCGCGTTTTGTCATCATTCGTCCTGCAATTGTAACCTTGTCCGTCTTTTCCTCAAGCTCTTCTTTAGAAAATTGATCGTACTTTTCAATTAGCTTTTCGGCAAAATCAGTCCGATTGAATTTACCGCCAAATGGATCAATTCCCTGTGCACGATAAGCATCAAGCTTTTCCCGTCTGACCCGCATATGATCGTTTAGTTCCTCTGTCACCGTCATCACTCCAATTATTTTACTGTCGTAGCTAATAAATCAAGATTATATAAAAATAGATCATTTTACGATAAAACAAAAAGCTGCCAGCAAGCCACTGGCAGGGTCTCTCATCGTTATTAGTATAGAAAAATCAGCAGGCAGTGTCAATCATACAGATTTACGATGCCTTTATAGCCGCTTCCAACTCCTGGGCATACGTATATAAAATTTCCAATAATTCTTCCCTTGTTTCCACTTGATTGATGCGAGACCTTACCTTACCATTGCCCTTTAGTCCCTTTAAATACCATGCAGCGTGCTTACGCATTTCCATAATTGCTACACGCTCACCTTTTTGATTAATCGTTCCATATGAAGCGAGCATACTGCTATTTTTTCTTTCGGTGTCGGATTATCAATTAGTTCTCCTGTTTCCAAATACTTAGCTGTTTGGTAAACAATCCATGGGTTTCCCAAAGCCGCACGCCCAATCATGACCGCATCAACTCCTGTTTCATCAAGACGTTGTTTCGCAATCTGCGGACTGTCAATATCCCCATTCCCAATAACAGGAATGTTGACAGCTTGTTTTACTTGCTTAATAATATCCCAATCCGCATAACCCTCGTACATTTGCTTTCTCGTCCGGCCGTGTAATGCGACAGCACTAGCTCCGGCGGCTTCAATCGCTTTGGCATTGTCTACTGCATAAATATGATCTTCATCCCATCCTGTCCACATCTTAACCGTAACCGGCTTAGCAACATTTGCAACAACAGCAGATACCATTTGATATATTTTCTCCGGGTCTAACAGCCAATAGGATCCTGCTTCTATTTTGGTAACCTTAGGGGCAGGGCAGCCCATATTTATATCAATAATAGCGGCATTTGTATGTTGGTCAACATATTGGGCAGCCTCAACCAGTGAATCTTTATCACCACCGAAAATCTGCAGACTCATCGGCATCTCTTCTTCATCTATAAAAAGCATCTTCATTGTTTTTTCATTTTTATTGACGATCCCTTTACCGCTGACCATTTCTGCTGTAACAAGCCCCGCACCGAATTCCTTGACAGTCAGCCGGAATGCATAGTTTGAGACACCAGCCATTGGTGCCAATGCAACACGGTTCGGAATCGTAATATCACCTATTTGGTACATTGTTCTTCCTCCCTTGTTCCTTAAAAATCACCTTCTTGTACTTTTTCCTCTAACATTAATTCTCCCCATGATATCGCCAATGTATTAACAATTTTCGTTAACAGCTCATCATCCGCATCTTTTGTACCGCGCTCTACTTGCCCGAGCACGGCTATAGAAACGCCAATTTCTTTTGCAAAAGAAATCTGTGTATACCCTTTTAATTTACGAAATGCTTTTATTCTTCTTCCAAGTCGTTTACGGTCCATCTTGTAACATCCTTTTTGTCTTTTACGGATAAATCCCGGACCATGGCCACTACACTTTTATCCCAACCCGGAATAAATAAATCAGGTGCTATTTCTGCTAGCGGAATAAGTACAAAGGCCCGTTCATGCATTCTCGGATGCGGAATAATCAGCCGGTCTGTTTTTTTATTTTCGTCATGATAGAGTAAAATGTCAAGGTCGATTGTACGCGGGCCAAACCGTATTTCCCTTTTTCTGCCAAGTTTCCGTTCAATGGATTGGCAAACATCCAATAACTCCAATGGGGAAAGCGATGTATTTAACTCCACAACCATATTTAAAAAATCCGCCTGTTCGGTATATCCAACCGGAGCCGTTTGATAAATAGCCGATTTTTGCGTTATCATAATTGCCTCATGGGCATCCAGTAACGAAATCGCTTCTAATAAGTACTGTTTTCGTGGTTCAATATTGGAACCTAATGCAATGTATATATGTCTCATTTCGCTCTCTCCCGGAATATTTCTACAGCTACCGATTGATAATGACCCGGAATTGGCGGATCTGGCTTGGTGACCTTAATGGTGCACGCGGTCAACTTGGCAAATGCCGCAAGCAATTCACTGGCCACTTGCTCAGCGGCAGCTTCAATAAGGTTCTTCGGTTCCCCCTCCATAATTGCTTTAACGGTTTCATATACCTGTCCATAATCAATGGAATCCTCCATACAATCAGAACTGCCTGGTTTCTCTAAATCAAGAAAAATTTCCACATCCACGAAAAATCGCTGACCTAATTTATTTTCTTCGGGAAACAAACCATGGTAACCGTAAAACTCCATACGATTAATGATAATCTTATCCATTGACAGCCACCCCTTTTCCAAGCATTGCATCCATCATTCTTGCTAGCTCGACGTTTATTTTGACGTTGTGAACACGAACAATATGCACACCCTTGGTAATTCCCAAACATGTTGTTGCCCCTGTTCCAATATCTCTTTCCGCTGCGGGTAAGTCCAACACCCCGCCAATAAATCGTTTTCTGGAGGTGCCTAATAGGACGGGATATCCTAATTCAGCAAACCTTTCCAGATTATTCATAACAACTAAATTATCTGCTGCCGTTTTTGCAAAGCCAATGCCAGGATCAAGGATAATATTTTCTTCTGGTACCCCAGCGTTTATAGCAATTTCCATGCTTTCCTGTAAATCTTGTTTCATATCATCGATTAATGATGTGTAATTCATATTGCTCCGATTGTGCATCAAAATAATCGGAACATGGTATTCAGCGGCAACAACTGCTATTTCTGGATCCTTTTTTGCCCCCCAGATATCATTAATAATGTCCGCGCCAGCTTCTACTGCTTGTCTCGCCGTTTCCGCTTTGTACGTATCAATCGAAATTGGCACTCGGATTTCCTTTTTGACCGCCCTTATTACGGGCAGAACCCGGTTTAATTCATCTTCCAATGAGACTGGTTCATGATTGGGTCTCGTCGATTCGCCACCGATATCAATCATATCCGCGCCTTGTTGTTCCATCAACACCGCTTGTTTAACAGCTCTTTCGACAGATGTGTAGCTGCCGCCATCCGAAAATGAATCTGGTGTTACATTGAGAATCCCCATAATGTGTGTTCCATCCGCCAAATTATATGTCTTTGTTCGCGTTTTTAACAACATTTTTCCTTTACCTTCCTACCTATAGCTATTTTATGTACATATCGTATCACATTAAAAAGGATTAGCACCAGATAAATTGATGCTAATCCCTTGAATCATAAGAAAGGCCTATGTCCAGCAAATACCCTTCCTTTTTCAGAAATGAAAGTACAGAATTTGCAAATGTGCAAAGTCTTTCCCAGCAAGAGCCATGTCCGGCTCCTAGTTTTCTTCATCAAATTGATAAAGCGGGGTTGATAAATAGCGTTCACCGTTATCCGGGAGAACCGCAAGAACTTTTTTCCCTTTTCCGAGTTTTTTAGCGACCTTTTTCGCAGCAGCAATCGCCGCACCGGAAGAAATACCACCTAGAATGCCATCTAACCTTGCTGCCTCGCGTGATGCCTGAAATGCTTCATTATTGGAAATCGGAACAACTTCATCATATACATCTGTATCAAGTACCTTAGGAACGAAGCCGGCACCAAGACCTTGAATTTTATGCGGCCCTGGTCTCCCACCAGATAAAATAGCGGAGTCCTCCGGTTCAACCGCATATACCTTTATATCGTTAAAATGATTTTTCAATACCTTTCCAGCACCCGTTATCGTTCCACCAGTACCGATCCCGGAGACAAATGCATCAAGTCCGTCTTTCATTTGTTCCACGATTTCCTTCCCGGTTGTACGTGCATGTATTTCCGGATTTGCCTGGTTATTAAATTGCTGCGGCATGAAATAGCCATTTTCTTCTTTAAGTTCTTCCGCCTTCTTGATTGCACCCTTCATTCCGTCAGCTCCTGGTGTTAAAACCAATTTTGCTCCATAAGCCCGTAGTAAATTACGACGCTCTTTACTCATTGTATCAGGCATAACGATAACGGTTTTATATCCTTTTGCTGCACCAATCATTGCCAGGCCAATCCCGGTATTCCCACTTGTCGGTTCAATGATCGTATCGCCATTCTTTAAAATTCCTGCCTCTTCCGCCGCCTCAATCATCGACAGGGCAATCCGGTCTTTTACCGAACTTCCAGGGTTCATAAATTCCAATTTCAAATAGATGTCTGCCCCATTTTCATCAGCAGCTCGATTTAATTTTACAATTGGTGTCTGGCCAACTAGTCCTGCAACACTATTAGCAACTCTCATAAAATCCCCTCCTAATTCCAAGTATTTTTATATGATTTAATTATAATGTACGTTGTTAACACATATTTGTCAACAAAAAGCCAATTAATGGGCGTTTAACCTGGTTCGTTTGCCAATTATAGGCTGTCTTATTCATATACCCACTCTATATCAGCTTTATCCCATAGCGGGTCCGCTGTAAGTGTTTGACCTAATTTCTTCAATGCCAGTTCTTCTTCTATGTATGGCTTAATTTCATCATAGGTAAATGTGATTGATGGCAATTTTCTGTGCAGATAAATGATTGCTGTACCATTGCCACTTTTAATTGGTTTACTATACGACCGTTGCTCCATCTCTTTTGCAATATCTGCATAGCCATTAGGTAAAAATTGACTTGAATTAACGAAAAACCCTAAGTATCCGCCTTCACCTCTTGTTTCTTCGTCAATCGAATACTCCCTGGCAAGCAGCCCAAATGATGCACCTTCAGCAAGTTCTTTCTCTACCTTTTTAGCGGTTTCCAAATCAGGTAGAACGATATGCGAAACTTGTACGGATGCTTGAAAATCATATTGTTTATGGTAACTGTCAAAATACGCGCGAATCTCCTTTTCGGGAATTTCTGTATCCTTTGTTAACAGTCCCATTAATTGATAGCGATAAATAATGTCCCGACGCCATTCCTTTTCCCTTCGCTTTGTTTCTTCTTTCGTCATAACCCCCTGCATCGTAGTTAAAAGTGCGATTTCGCGGTCAATCACTTTTTCATTCACTTTAATATTGCTTTTATCCGCAAGCCGCTTGACAAGCTTACGGTCGATTAGCTGTTTTAATTGCTTTTTTCCATGATCTTGTCTAAGTGACTCCATCCAGTTTTTATAGGAGATCTCCTCATTACCAACGGTTGCAACTGGCTTCTTACTGTTAATTTTGGTATCGGAACCATCGATGGTAACCTTTTTTTCCTGATTCCAAAACAATAATGTTGTAGTGTTTGTTATCAGCAATACAACAATGATCCCCAGCATTAATCTTTTTGACATATCATGCTCCCTTTCTTATAGCGGATGTTCAGAAAACGCTAACACGTGTTTTTAGATGTCAGAAGCCAGAGGTTGGATTGGAAGAAATCGGCTAGGTAACGATTTCAATGCCGATTTTTATCGTTTCCTATCTTTAAAAAGTGCCAAATGATCGGCAGCTAACTCGATACTTCGCTTGTTTTTCCGGTGTACAGGAGCTATGCCGCCTTGACCTTCTTGTTTCTAATTTATTTGGCTCTTTTTAAACACGACTTAAAGCGGTGTTACTCATTTTCCCGAATGAAGCTTTTAAGTTCCGCTTCGGTAAATTGATATGTTTCATTGCAAAAATGACAGGTTGCTTCAGCGCCATGATCTTCGTTAATCATACTTTCCATTTCTTCATTTCCTAATCCTTTGATCGCTCTAGCAATACGCTCACGGGAACATTTACACTTGAATACTACCGGAATCAGCTCATGGAAAATTACTTCCTCATCAACAAAGAGCCGTTGTAAAACCTCCTCTGGTGATTTCCCTTCCCGGACTGACGTTGAAATCGGCGGGAATGACTGAATTTGTTCCTCTAACCGTTCGATAACCTCCTCATCGGCACCGGGCATCACTTGCACGATAAACCCACCAGCGGCTAGTATTGTATGATCCGGGTTTACTAACACGCCAGCACCGACAGCGGAGGGGATTTGTTCGGAGTTAGCGTAGTAATAGGTGAAATCTTCGCTGATCTCTCCAGAAACAATTGGGACTTGACCAGTAAAATAATCCTTTAATCCCAAATCCTTTACAACACTTAAGTTCCCCTCCGTTCCAACAGCACGGGAAACATCCAGTTTACCACGATCATTCAAATCAAAGTCAACGTGCGGATTTGTCACATATCCACGGACCTCCCCCTTGGCATTAGCATCCGCAATAATCGCGCCAATCGGGCCATTCCCTTCTACTTTTACGGTTAACGAATCTTCTCCCTTTAGCATAGCACCCATCATCGCTGTAATCGATACCGTACGTCCAATTGCAGCAGATGCGGTTGCCCATGTATCCTGACGGCGTCTCGTTTCCTCAACCAGATTGGTCGATGTGATAGCATAGGCACGAACCATTCCCTGATACGCCGTTGCTTTTACTAAATAATCGTTCATGATGAAAAGCCTCCTTGATAAGGATGTTCAAAAAGTTACCAAATAATAAGCGGTGACTTTTTGAGCATCCGCTTACCGCATGTTTTTTTGATAAATTAAATTTAGTCCTTTTAGTGTTAAATGTTTATCAACATGATCAATTGTTGTGGATGCATCCGAAATTAATGACGCCAGGCCACCTGTCGCAATGACTTTCGGTTCAACTGTAGCCAGTTGTTTGATACGCGTTACAATGCCATCTACTTGTCCTACATAACCATAAAAAACACCCGACTGCATCGCCTCAACGGTTGATTTGCCAATTACGCTTTCTGGTGCCTGGATTTCAATTTTCGGCAGTTTGGATGCTTTACTATATAATGCTTCCATGGAAATATGGATCCCCGGTGCGATGGCCCCACCATAATATTCTTCCTTTTCATTGATATAACAATACGTTGTTGCGGTACCAAAATCAATAATAATAAGTGGTCCTCCATATTCCGCAATGGCACCAACAGCATTTACAACCCGATCCGCCCCTATTTCCTTTGGATTCGGATAAACTATTTTCAAAAATGACTGAGCCATAGCACTGTCAACTACAAGCGGTGCGAGATCAAAATAAATCCTGCACATCTTTTCCAGAGCAAACATAATCGGTGGAACAACGGAAGAAATAATAGCACCATGAATATCAGATAACATAATTCCTTTATGATCAAAAAGCGATTTTATCAACACACCAAATTCGTCTTCTGTTTTATATCTGTCGGTTTTGATTCGCCATTCGTGTTTTAACTGATCTTTTTCAAACACTCCCAGAACGGTATTCGTATTTCCTACATCAAGCACAAAAAGCATACATAACCAAACCCTTCTATCAAAACTCATGTTTTTCAAAACATGCTAAATTAGCTTTTGGCTTTTCTTACTATACCATATAATAATTTCGAAAAGAAAAAACAACCCCTCATTTCGGCATGAGAGGTTGTGTCCTGTTGATTATTCCTTTTTCTTATCGGAAGCGTCATCAGCATTCTGATTTTCCTTGCTATCTTCTTCCCTGTTTTCTTTTCGCTTTTGCTCTGCTTTCGCTTTTGCTTCCTCATAGGTTTCCGGTGCTTCATCCTGATCCTGTTTCGATTGGATATTTACCCGGACATCATCCTTATCGGAGATTTCAGCTTCTTCATTTTCCAGCAAATCTTCCGGTTCTGGAAGCACGCCATCCTCAAATAACCCTTTTATTTGTTTTGCATCCAGCGTTTCGACTTTAAGCAGTGTTTGGGCAATGAGCTCCAATTTATCTTTATTTTCGGTAAGAATTTTCTTCGCTCGATCGTAACAGTAATGGATGAAATGCTGCATTTCCTTATCAATATCATGGGCAATTGCATCACTGTAATTTTGCTCATTTTGGATATCGCGGCCCAAGAAAACATTTCCTCCACCGCCACTGCTAAACTGCAATGGACCAATTTTATCACTCATACCGTACTCGGTGATCATTTTATGGGCGATACTTGTTGCACGTTCAAAATCATTGGATGCCCCAGTACTAACTTCGCCAAAGATGATTTCCTCGGCAACACGTCCACCTAAGAGACCGGTAATTTTATCGAATAGTTCCGGTTTCGTCATAAAGTAACGATCTTCTTTTGGAAGCATAACCGCGTAGCCACCGGCCTGCCCGCGAGGTACAATTGTTACCTTGTGCACTGTATCTGCATCGTCCAGGACCATACCAATAATCGTATGTCCACTTTCATGATATGCCACGATATTACGTTCTTTTTCAGAAATAACCCGGCTTTTCTTGGCAGGCCCGGCAATAACCCGGTCAATGGCTTCATCAACATCAAGCATGTCAATCTTCGTTTTATCATGACGGGCTGCCACCAATGCTGCTTCATTTAACAGGTTTTCCAAGTCTGCACCTGAGAAGCCTGGTGTACGCATCGCAATAATTTTAAGATCCACTGAGCTGTCAAGCGGCTTGTTCTTCGCGTGCACTTTTAATACTTCCTGTCTACCTTTTACGTCTGGGCGGTTAACCGGAATCTGACGGTCAAATCTTCCTGGACGTAGTAGTGCCGGATCCAGAATATCAGGACGGTTGGTAGCGGCAATGATAATAATTCCTTCATTTGCACCAAATCCATCCATTTCAACAAGCAATTGGTTCAGCGTTTGCTCACGTTCATCATGCCCACCGCCAAGACCAGCACCACGCTGGCGACCTACTGCATCAATTTCATCAATAAATATAATACAAGGAGCATTTTTCTTCGCATTTTCAAATAAGTCACGTACACGGGATGCACCGACACCAACAAACATCTCAACAAAATCAGAACCGCTGATCGAGAAAAATGGTGTGCCTGCCTCACCGGCAACTGCACGTGCAAGCAAGGTTTTACCTGTTCCTGGAGGTCCTACTAACAGGACACCTTTAGGAATACGCGCCCCAATCGTAGCAAATTTGCGAGGATCCTTCAGAAATTCAACAACCTCAACAAGTTCTTGCTTTTCTTCATCGGCTCCTGCTACATCCTTAAAGCGAACTTTTTTCTTATCTTCCGAGTACATTTTCGCTTTACTCTTACCAAAATTCATCACGCGACCGCCGCCGCCTTGCGATTGACTAAGAATAAAGAAGAAAAATAGTCCAATAATCAAAAATGGAATCATCGTCGTCAGGAAGGTAACCCATCCGCTTGGTTGTTCCTCTTCTTTAACATTCAGCACACTTTGTTCCTGTGCTTTAGCTGTAATGTCAGCGACTACATCCGTGTTATCTGGAACTTGTGCAATGAATTGTTTATCATCCTTTTCCAATGTCCCAGTTAGTCGCATAATTCCATTTGCTGGCTGCATCGTCACTTCGGAGATTTCGCCATTATTTAACGCTTGCATGAATTCTTCTACATTATATTGTTCTGCCTGATCATTTTGTCCCTTGAATACCCCTATAACGCCAATAATGACGAGAAATATCAGGAAATAAAAGATCACGTTCCGAAATAATCGGTTCATTGCCTACCTCCTCCCAAGCGGGAAAAACTATATTAAATAGTACCATAGGAAAAAGTTCAAATACAACTAATTCCTCTTCATAAATGGTATTTAAATTTTTCAGCTTTTAATACCAAGGAATGGTTAAAAAACTGCCTATTTGTCGTGCTTATTATTCCTCTCCACCATAGATTCTCGGTTTCAGCACACCAATATACGGCAAGTTACGATATTTCTCCTCATAGTCCAGTCCATAACCTACCACAAATTCATTTGGAACCTCAAATCCGATAATATCTGCTTTAATATTTGCTGTACGTCCGGCAGGTTTATCGAGCAATGTAACAATTTTAATTGATTTTGCCTTGCGATATTTAAATAAATCAACTAAATAGCTTAATGTCAAACCACTATCAATAATGTCCTCAATAATTAACAGGTCACGGCCCTCCACTTTTGTGTCCAGATCCTTGACAATTTTAACCTCACCAGAGGAACGCATCTTTCCACCATAGCTTGATACATCCATAAAGTCCATTTCCAGGTGTGTTTCGGTATATCTCAGCACATCCGACATGAATGGCATCGCACCCTTTAATACACCAATTGCAAGCGGAAATTTACCTTCATATTCTTTTGTCAATTGTTTACCAATTTCCGCGCACTTTTTTGCAATATCTTCTTGTGATATTAATATTTTTTCAATATCATTATGCATTTCCGATCCTCCCAATCCAGCGCCGGCGCCCAGCAGCTAGTGCACAACACCTTCCTTTGTACGATGAATCAACATCGGTGAAAGGGGCGCCTCCGCTTTTACATATTACCCTTTTCATAACAAATTTTAATAAATGATGTGTTGTTTGCCTGTTTCCTTGGCTGTCCTTTTCTTAAACCGATAAGCCAGAGAATCTCTCCCTTATTATCGGTTACAAGCGGCCAATTATCCCGTTCCTTGACTGGAATTTTTTCATCTATGAAGATATCTTTAATCTTCTTGCTCCCATTAAGCCCCTTCCAGCGCATCCGATCCCCGGCCTTTCGTGTTCTAATATGTAAAGGTAATACGATCTGATCCTTGCAGCAGACATATGTATTCTCATCCTCCGATGAATGATTGCTAAAAACCGTACTAATGACAGATCCGTCCGGCAGTGTCAGTTGCCCTGGGACAGGTAGCGTTTCATTAACCTGAAAGCTTTGGGATTCATCAAAATAGAAGTAAAAATTCAGCATTTGGTACGATTTTTCCACTTTTAGTTCGCGGGGAAAGTCAATCCGGACGTTTGCCTTTTCACTTGCTAACAACGCAAAAAATTGTTCCTCATGAATATACGATAAATCTTTCGGTAATTCATCATACAGATAGTTTAATATTAGATGATAGAACCGCCTTTGTAAAGCAAGGGGATGTGATTGGAAATGATCAATTTGCAATGTTGCCTTGCTTTTCATTTGATCCATCGTAATGACGTTGTCAAAAAGCCGGGAAGCTTCGTTATGCAAGTATTGTTCATCCGCTTGCAGTGATTCGCTTAAATGCTGCACTGTAGTATGTATATTGCCGTTTTGGATTTTTAATAACGGAACAACCTTATTTCGAAAATAATTTCTGGTAAATTCCGTGCCTTCATTTGTCGGATCTCTTCTTGGGATAATGTTCTGTTGTTCGCAGTAGGTTTCAATTTCCCGTTTGCTAACGCCTAATAACGGACGTACAATCAACCCTGTCGCAAATCGGCGTTTTACAGGAATTCCCGCCAGTGCTGTTGGATTGGCAGTTCGGGTTAGTCCCATGAGCATTGTTTCCACTTGATCGTCACCATGATGTCCTAGCGCCAAGTAGCTGGCCTGATGCTTTTTCATTTGCTCAGAAAAAACCTGATATCGTAATTCGCGGGCTGCAACCTCCGTTCCAACCTTTCTCGTTAATTTATACGATGGCACATCCACAAAGGTTCCATAAAATTCAATATTCCATTTTTCACACATTTCTTTTACATAAGTAAGATCTGCTTCCGATTCAGCACCGCGTAACTGATGGTCGACTGAAACCGCGATGATACGAAGATTATAATCGGTTTGGATCGACCAGAGAAAGTGCAGAAGTGCCATTGAATCAGGACCACCGGATACACCAGCAAGTATCGTTCTATTATTTTCCAATAACCGATGTTTTTTGATAAATGCCATAACCGCTTCACGCATGCTTATCCATCCTTATTTCCTTTAGTAGAGGATGTTCAAAAAGTCCGGTAAAAATGACGCATCGAATTTCTCGGTCCTTTTTATCCTCCTTTTTGAACACGCACTTATAGCATAATACTACACCTATCGCTAAGGAAGTAAAAGTGATGAGAGATAGTAGACTAGTGACAGAATGAAAAGTCCTGTGAGTTCCACTATGACTGGTCCTTGCTTGGCAGTCCGCTGTCTCCTTGTGCTCCGCTTAACCGTATGTCCCCTTTGTGCCAGATAGATCGTACTAGCCAATTCCTTTTTCATTTGTGCACTAGATTGATATTTTCCCTGAATCGCTTTTTTTAAGCATGATCGGTACATTTTTAACGATTGAGCTTCATGCAACTTTGTAATGAGTTGTTTTTCCGGGTTCGCCCCGCGATTAAATCGTTTAGGGAAATATATAGCTAAAAAAACCATGACAAATGCAAACAGATCATAGCTTGGTTCAGCCCGCCTTGAACCCATTCCCCAATAACCCCGATCGTAAAACTCCGTATATTCCTTAATCGCCCTGCCTATCTGTGTTGTTCCCCCGACATCGACCCAGCGAACTTTTGGCGGGGAAGATGTAACAAGCAGATTATCGGTTTTCAAATCACCAAATACCCAACCAGACTGATGGAGCCTCTCCAAGTCGTCTAATAACTGCAGCATGAAAACACCAATCCACTCACTGCCGTTTCGTTTCATAAAACTGGTAATGCTTTCTCCCTGCAAATATTCCATCACGTAAAATGCATATTTTATCCCTTGAGGTGTCTCCCAATCATCAACATCGAATAAAGAAGGCCCAAGACGATTCCCTTGGACCTTGGCTAGTGATTTTAGTACATTTACTTCCATCGTCATCGATGTACTATTATCACTGATTTTTAATGCTCGGTTTTTTCCATTGTGCGCACATAGATAAACAGATCCAATTGCACCACTTCCCAATTTACGTTTGATGACATAATGATGCTGGTGCCACTTCCCTTTTATGGTCATACCCGGCTGTAATTCAATACCCTGCTTCTTCCACGTCTGATTCATCTTCATTTTCAAAGCCCCTTAACAAGCTTTTTTTGCCAAATTGATACATCGCTTCCCGGATAGCTGGTCCTGTTGGTGTAATGCCTCCACTGGTCAGCTTCGGGAAAACAGTTGACACTTCATCCAGTTTTGGTGACCAATCAAATACCTTTTGAATACTATTCCGCTTACCAGGAAAACTGTAAATACAGAAACGATTACGACCAATACGGGCATTTAAACTAATCGACAAATCAATTAATGCCTCTTTAACCGTTGGAAGTTTATCATGCATGCTCGCACTCGTGTCAACAAGAACAAGCACCTCCAAGTCACATGTTTCTCCCATGTCTTCCACAACTTCCATTATTTCCCCGCGTTTTTCCGGTTCCAGGTCTTCCATCGTTTGTTCGGAACCAAGAATTTGCTTTAATTCCTGATTAACAAAACCTTGCAATGTTTGCGTCATTGCCTGTTTTGTTACCATTTGTACGGTCTGTGATAATGATTGCTTATAAACTAACTGGCTTACACCGCCACCAGAAAGGGCAATATCCTCAACTTCTTTTAATCCTTCTGATTCTTCTGTTTGATCATCGTCCAAAATCCCAATAACATTAACCGTAATGCCTTGCCGGGAAGCAATATTCGCTGTTGCCGCAGGATCTTCTCCCCGATTCGAGCAACCATCCGTTATTAATAAAATCTGTTTCAACGTCCCTTTTTTCACAAAAGTCCCTCCCAACTATTCCAGTACCAGCTTCACCAGAATAGGAAGGGAATATACATTTTAAAAGCGGAAGCGCCCGTTAAGACGGTCAACGTTGGCTGTTGATGTGACGTGCCTGGTCGTACTTCCCCTTCATCCCCATCACTGTGCTTCCTTGGCATATGCCGGGATACTTGCCCATTGTGGGGTGTTCTGTTTAATTTTGGCTACCATGACCGTCATATCGTCCTCAATTGCCCCTGACCTGGTACGAACAACTTCTTCCAGCAGCAAATCAGCGATTTCCTGTGGATCATCGGTACATATTTCACGGATTTTCCGTTTTAACCAGACATCTGTGTTTTCTACATGCTTTGGTCCGTCAAAAATGCCGTCACTCATCATAATTAATAAATCCTCCGCCTTTAATTGTTCACTGACAATGTCCACATCAAACTCTTGAATAATCCCCATCGGCAAATTACTTGCCTCAATTTTAATCATCTGCTCCCCCCGTTTGATGAAGCTTGGGGTCGAACCAATTTTTAAAAACCGGACAAACGCATTGTGCAAATTGATAACAGCAAGATCGAGCGTCGCATACATCTCGTCAGTCGATCGCAATGAAAGGATAGAGTTGATTGATTTAATCGCCACTTTTTCCGGAATGCCCGTCTGTAAAATCTGCTGCAGTAAACGTAATGTCTCCCCGCTTTCTTCATGAGCCCGTTTTCCATTACCCATTCCATCACTAATTGCCATGGCATACTTTCCCGCTCCAAGTTCAATTGTGGTAAAACTGTCACCAGAAATTAAACCACCACCTTTAGCAGCATTTGCTACTCCTGTTTCAATGATGAATTCCTTCGCAGAACCAAAAGCTAAATAACAATAGCCGTTCGGAAATGGTGAAATTTCCTCCTGTTTCACAATAATCATTTCATTTAAAATATCGGAAAGCACGGGAGCAATTAACTTTGGACCTTCACCACGATAATCATAAAACGAAACCGTCATTTCAATATCGACATTACCCTTGTCCAACCGGTATATATCAAGTTTTTCCAGAGCAATTCCCATATGATTCAGGGCATTGACAATCTGTATTTCCTGGTTTTCATGATGCTGTCTTTCTTTTAAAATTTCCTTGGCAAAGTTCTCCATGACCTCTGAAACACCTTGCAGCTGATCAGCAACAAACCGCTTACTCTCCATCACTTGTTTTTTTAGCTTCTGATTCGCCTCAAAGAATGACATTTCTTCCTTCATTGTGTCCATTACCTTTTTTGATTTCACACAATGATTGGCGAAGTCCCGATTTAATTTACGGTTCGGTTCCTTTCCCTCCTCCAATTCATCTTTCATATCCTCCATTAATGAATAGGTTTTATCAAATTGCTGCTGCCAGCATTTGTTTTTCATAAAGCAGCTTTGACATGTCTTCTCGGTAACTTGGCTCAGGAAAAAGTCTGTCTCTCGTTTCCGGTCCATTTCCTCCTGGGGCAGCTCTTCCGCGTTTGTGAAGCTCTTTGACAGGGCCTCAAACACATCGGAAAACTGTTCTACCCGTTTAGCAGTAACATTGCGCACCTTCTGCAAATATTGTTCCTGCTCATTTGTATATTCCTCTGTACCAGGAATATAGCGGGACAACCGTTTAAACCAGCTTGCCGGTGTCAGGATGAAAAACAGAATAGCAATAGACGATTCCATAATAGAAGGCACGAGTGAGGAAGCGTCGCCGTAAATTCCAACTAAAAACGTCCCAACCAGCAACCCAACACTAACTCCCACCTTCTTCCCTTCCTTCAGCAGTCCACCGAGCAAACCGGAAAAGGCAAGCAAGCTCATTTGATATAGATTGGCAACGTTTGCAAGGGAAAGAATCAGACCTGCCACGACACCGACCGTTGAACCAACTGCAGCCCCTCCGACAAAAGCAAGCAGCAGTACAAAATAGCGGGAGAATATCTGTTCAAATGATGCATCATACACCTCCCAGCCAATTGTCCCTGTCAAAATGGATGCAATTAAAATGATCATGCAAACAATTTCCTCATTTTTTAATGTTGGTTTATATCGTTTTGGTGATAATAGCGGAATGCTCTGCATAAATATAAGTACAAGCACCGTACCAAGCACCCCTTCAACAAATAAAAGCATCCACTCATACGATGTGAGCTGGCCAGCCATGGAATAAAAAAACAAACGTGGCGCAATCGTGGATAAAAACACAAAAAGCGGAATGATTACTTGTTGATTTTTGGCATTTTTAAACAAGCCAGCCAGAAATATAAATACAATCATGGCTAATGTAATAAAAACACCCTGATTCACGGAGAAACTTAATGCCCCGGCAATAATAGCAAGCATTACTTTAGCAGCCTTTTCTTTATGTACAAACCAGATCGTTGCTAAAAACGCGACCGCGAATGGCGAAACAACGGATAATATAACGGCTCGTCCCAGTAAAAAGCCAACAATAAAAAACAGCCACCCCTTTTCCAGCAAGATTCCTTTCACCCCGGTTGAAATCTTTCTTTTTACTTTATGAATGTTTTTTACCTCTTGTCCAAATGCTTTCGTATCCGCTCTCGGAATTGAATCGATCATATACAAGCCCTCCCTCTTTGGATCATTAAATCATAAGCTGGATTGTTTTTTTGTCAAAACAACAGAGTATATTCCAAAAATCGTTCGACTAAGTTTTTACAGGACTTGGGATTTTTCTACAAGCGCTAACGAAATCCTCAGGGAGCAGATGCTCATGCTTTTTCATTCTTTAACTGCTGCTCCCTTAAGTTATGAAAGATTATTACTTAAAAATTTACCGTGGATCTTTTCGTGTTTAACAGGAAAAGTTGTGTTTATTACTATCAGGATAACTCGAATAATGGATAAAACTTTCTGTGTGCGTATTATTTATTATTTGGAGGTAACACCGAATACGAAATATACACCATTTTCTACCTATTATGTAAATATAATCTCTGTATTGACACATCGGATTCGCTATTGTAATATATCATTTGTGACTTATTTAGGCGGCGTAGCTCAGCTGGCGAGAGCGTACGGTTCATACCCGTGAGGTCGTGGGTTCGATCCCCTCCGCCGCTATACAGAGGTCAGAAAAAAGTCGGCTATGCGCCGACTTTTTAATTTTAAAAGGAAATCGGCTTTTTTGCCGATTTCTTGTTATTCCGACTTCTGGTTTCCGATCTCTGACTTCCGGTCTACCTGAGGTCAAATTTACTAGGAATCAGCTAAACACTAATTCCTTTCTTACATAATAAAACATGTATCAACCTTCTTGGGGTGATACATGCCTTTGATTTAAAACTAAAGAAAGTATAAAATTTGAGGCGCAGTTATGCTTACAGCAGAACGGGCCACGTCCGGCTTCAGCGCCTTTGTTCTACTACTAATATGCCAGACATTATTTCCATTATGCGCTGTAGATTAAAGTAAAAACGCTGTAGACTTGAGCGGTGCGCTATAGATTGATGGATAATCGCTGTAGAATGAGCCGGAATCGCTGTAGATTGCCCGAGATTCGCTGTAGTTTGAAGCAAAAACGCTATAGTGTAAAGTGAGTCGTCTTGCGCAATTCAGCAGGGGAGTTCCTTCAGATTTGGGCGGTAGTTTTCTTCGACCGAATAGGGCCGGGAAGACGACGATCAAGATGCTCACCGTGTTGCTGGAGCCGACAGGCAGGTCTGCCGAAATCAATGGAATAGAAAGCTGGTAAAACCCGCTCATAGCGAAAGAAAAAAATGCATATGTGCCTAATCAGCTAAATCTTAAGTCATAATGAATACCTTGAAGTCAGAAAAAAAAGGAATCGGCGTTTTGCCGATTCCTGCTAATCCGATTTCTGGCTTCTGATCTCTGACTTCCGATTCTATATATTAAAATGAAAATCGACCCTCTAGCCGATTTCTTCAATCTGGCTTCTGAACTCCGACATCCGAAATAGACAGCAGTTGCTATCCTCTTTTTGCACCTCGACCCCCACGTCTGGATTCCGTGTGCTTCTTTAAAGAGGCTAAACGGTCTTCAGAATCTTTGAGAAAACGATTCATTTTTGATTCAAATGATTCCGTGCGCTCACGGGTGTTCCTCTGGCGTGCAGGTCTATCTTTTGCTTTCTTAATCGATAAACCGATCTTGCCATCCTTTTCGACATTAATCACTTTCACCTTAACCTCGTCCCCGACACTAAGATGTTCATTAATGTCTTTCACATAGTTGTCGGCAACCTCACTAATATGAACAAGACCAGTTTTGCCTTCTCCAAGCTCAACAAAGGCCCCGAAATTAGTGATACCTGTTACCTTTCCCTGCAGCTTGCTGCCTACTTCGATTGACATAAAAAAAATGCTCCTCCTTAAAGAATTAAATATATAGTTCTAATATATTATAGCTAAGCATATGAAAGCGTGTCAATAAGATGGATCCTCGTCAGGAATTTTGAAGATGGTTTCCCCCTCATCAGAGAAAAAATAGTTTGTCCGGGCAATCTCCAACACATAATCTTCATCTTTTAACAGGTTAATTTCTTCGGTAAGGTTTTCCTCTTCCTTTTTCAACGTAGTCAATTTATCCTGCAGCTCTGTATATTGTTCCTTTTTTTCAGCATGAAGTGTACGCTGTTTAACATGGTATGCAGCCATACTGCCAATCGTGATGATTACTACAATAGAAAATAACGCTAGACGACGAATCAGACGCTTCTTTTTCTTCTTCTGTCTTTCTATGTATGCGTCATATTGCTGCATATAGTGTGAATCCAGTCTTGTTACGGTTTTTTTCTTTGTCGGCAAGGCCTGCTACCTCCTTTTAAACTTTAAATACTCCAAGCCCTTTCTACATATATTCTTTATTGTACTATAAAATCCTGCTGTTTTGTGTAAAAAATTTTGGATACTTTTTGGCAGCAGACGATAAATCAGATAAATTACCCATTTTATCGGGAAAATGATAACCTTAGCTATAAAAAGGAGAATCGATATGACGAGCTGAACGACAAACAGAATTAATGTTATTACTAATTGTATAAGGTATTTTACCGGGGTGATAATTAATGTTTGGATCAGCTTTTCCAAAAAGTGATAGCAAGCTGCAATTACACGGATAACATATTCCAGTAAACGTTTATAGGCGTGAGCAGCCAATGCCTGGTATGCAGCAAAACCCAGTAAAAGCGCTAAAAACACATAAAAGCGTAATTCGCCAGCATTGACACGGAATAACACATAAAATAACAGCAAAACCTGTGACAGCCAAAAGGTAATCTCCAAAAAATAGCGTAAAAATCGATTTTCTTTCCAATGTGGCTGAAAACGACGAAATGTCTCTTGAATGATCCCCAAATAAAAGCCGCTTATCACCATGACAATCATCGTCATGAACTGGACATCGAGTGTCATCGAAATAGCTTGCTAAAGAATCCTTTAGCTTTCTCCTGGTGTTGTTCATCTACATAGGAGAGCTCATATATTTTCCCTTTTATCGAAACTAGTCCTTCACCAACATCAAGATTTTTCAATTGCAGGTTTTGTCCGCGGATGATTAGGAACCCCATTACCGTTTCCAGTAGAAATTCTTCATTATCAAAACTGTCTACCTCTTTAACACCTGAGATTTCCAAGTTTTTTCGGTTATTAATCTTTACGTAATGATCTTGTTGCACACGTTGTACGGAATCTTTTTCATAATAATTCATACCTTGTCCCTCCTTGTCATTATTAACCTATGATAGATTGGACAAGGATAGAACTTAACTTTTCTTTCCTTTTTGCACACACTTTTCTAATAGATAATAAAGTATAAAAATCTAGGCTCTATTCTGCTCATACTAGAGTAGGCCACGTCCGGCTCCAGCGCCTTTGTCGTTTCATACAATCATTTGGTGTCTTTAGGAACTTCCTCTTTTAATACTTTGTACAATGTTTCTGCTTCGTCCTTCTTTACTGTTTCTTTCAGTGCAGTTACTTCAATTGTTACAAGTTTCTGCCCAAACTGAATAACGAGCTTATCGCCTACTGTTACATTGGACGCTGCTTTTGCTTGATGGCCATTAATCGTAATCCGTCCTTTATCAGCAACTTCCTTTGCCAGTGTCCGGCGCTTAATTAATCTGGATACTTTTAAAAATTTGTCAAGACGCAAATTGATCACTCCTCAACCTTTGCTTGATTCCAATACTCGTCCATTTCACGCAAACTCGCTTGATTAATGTCTTTATTTTCTTCATGAAGCCGTTTTTCAATATAGGAAAACCGTGAAATGAATTTTTGATTGGTTCGATTTAAGGCGATTTCCGGGTTCACCTTATAATACCTCGAAATATTCGCCAGCACAAACAGAACATCACCCAATTCCCTTTCTATTTCCTCTTGGTTCGCTTCTCCAATAGCCTCTTGCACTTCAGCAAGCTCTTCATTCAGTTTTTCCCACACACCATCAATGTTTTCCCATTCGAATCCAACTTTAGCTGCTTTTTTCTGCAATTGATAAGCTTTGGCAAGTGCTGGTATACGCTTTGGAACACCATCCAATACCGATTTACGCTGTTTGCCCTTTTCCTCCTGCTTCAATGCATCCCAATTTGTGTAAACATCGGCAATAGAATCCGCTTTTTTATCACCGAAAACGTGCGGATGGCGATGGATCATTTTATCCGTTATCGACTTGATCACATCATCAACTGTAAAATAACCGGAATCTTCCCCGATCTGACTGTGCAGCATGACCTGCAGAAGAAGATCACCCAATTCCTCGATGATTCCTTCATCATCCCCCGCGTCAATCGCATCAATTAATTCATACACTTCTTCGATGGCATACTCCCGTAATGACTCATGTGTTTGTTCCTTATCCCATGGGCAGCCCTTTGTACCACGCAGTTCCGCGATCACCTCACGTAACCGGTTAAACGTATGGTGCAATTGCTTCTGTGGTACTGGTGGAATATAAACACTTGTCAGATTGCTGATTTCCATTACATGATCAAGCTCTGTAAGCGGGATGGTCGTCATTTTTTCCTGATTACTGCCTGCAGCTTCGACAATGGTAATTTGATAATCTGCTGGAAGATCCTCTAGCAGCTCAAGTTTAACCTCTGAGGCAATAAAACGGTCGTAAACCTGACAAAAGATTATGTGATGCTGATAATCGAGCTGGCTTCGCTTGAATGAAGTAGCATCAACAAATTGGAACCCGTCAATCGGGTCAATTGCAAGTCCGGTGAACAAATCATCTAAATAGCTTTGTCCGCCCGCAACAGTTACAGCAGTATCGTTCCGTTCCAATAGCAGCTGGACTGTTTTTTCAGCAAGCATTGGATGTCCAGGAACAGCATAAATAACTGGTGATTCTAATGAATGTTCGACCAATTTTTCTGTAATTTCCTGATAGATATCACGAAAATGTTCTTTGGATTCATACACCTCGTCGAAGGACACGAAACTAACTCCTTCAGCCTGTAAAGCTTCAATGACCGGGTGTTTCATCGTCCGGACATAGATCTCTTTCGTTGTATTTGTTAATTTTTTATAGATCCCAAGTGGCAGTTGGTCGATATCTCCTGCACCCAGGCCAATAACTTCAATTTTTTGAACCACGTTTTCTCCTCTCTTTATGTAACTGAACTAAAAATGAGGAAAATGGCAGCATCATCAATTCCTCTTCCGTAAATGCCTTGTTTTTTAGTAGTAAAACTAGATAAACAGCTGCACCTGATAATACGACAAATAAAACATAAATAAGTAATCCAAAACGAGAATAGGTAAACAAATGAATAGAAAAATCAATAAGTAAAAGATATATAGCCATCCCAAGGCCAGAAATGATAAGAGCCCGCCAATTTAAGGTTTTCCAAAACAATAAATCAGGCAGTTTGCGTTTTAACTCGATCATAACCAATCCACTAAGAATCAGTAAGCTGATCACAGTAGCAATCGCACTTCCTGTGATACCCAATAATGGGACAAGCACCTGATTAACAATCCATTTTATAAAAAATGCAATGAAAATAAATGCTGCTGTTCGTTTCAAATATCCTAATCCCTGGAGAATGGAGGACGCGGTAATGGCAATCGAACAGAGAACTATCGCCATAACCAGAATACGTAAGCTGGAAGTCCCTTTATCATTTTGAAACAATAACATATTTGCATCCGGAAAAATAATGACCAATCCGATTGTTGCACCAACTGCTAAATAAAAACTGAATTTCAGTGTACTGCGAATATAATGGTGGAATTGAATCGGATTTGCTTCCAGCTTTTGTTTGGAAATGGAAGGAATCAAGGCTAATGCAAAAGAGGAGCCAATCACCGTTCCAAGCTGAATTAATGGTTGTCCCCTGTCAAATACCCCTTTGGCCGCCATCGCCTCATGCTGTGACAGGCCGTATTCCATCAAGCCAGGGACCAAAGTAAAGGCATCCGCAAATTGAATAACAAGTAATAGCATATGATTCAAAGCGGCAATGACACCAAAAATAAGCAGTGTCTTCAAATAAAACCCCCAAGGAATAGGAAACGATCCACTTCCAATTGGCTTATGTTTTAAAAAATAGACCCCCAGAACGACGAAGGCCATAACTGATCCTGCAATCGAAGCAACTGCCGCGGCTATGCCAATTTCATAAATATTTTTTCCTGTGCCTGTGAGCATAGCTGCTGCAAAAATAATCATAACAACACGTACAGATTGTTCACCAATTTGCGATAATGCAGTTGGCGTCATTTGATAACTACCTTGAAATACCCCTCGCAATAATGCTGTTAAAGGGATCAGCAAAAAGGCAAAAGCCGTATACTCGAGCCCGGTTTCCAAGTGAATGTTTCCCATCCATATGGCGATCTCATGGGCATTTAAAAACAGAAAAAGAAATATTGCACCATTTACGACAAATAATATGGATAAGATCGGTATATAAAAACTGCTGTACGATAGCTGTCTGTCCTTAGCCCCTATTTCAACCGCCATTTTTGCTATTGCGGATGGGAAGCCATATAACGATAAGACGAGGGCAATTCCGAGAAATGGATATACTTGCTGATAAATGTAAAACCCGATATCTCCCGTCAGATTTTGCAAAGGGATCCGATACCCCGCACTTAGAACTTTACTGATAACACCAGCCATTGTTAGGATTAGTGCACCTTTTACTAATTTATTTGATTCATTGCCATCCATGACAAACGCCTTTCTAACACGAACTTCATTTCAAATTTATTATAGCATATGAACAGGCCTGTCTAATAAAACTGGACGATTATTCCTTTAAGACATTTTCCATGATGGTTCAGCAACTTTCGTTGAAACTTCAGTAACTTTCGTCAAAACTTCAAGCACTTTTTAATGAAACTTCGGCAACTTCCAGTAGGACTTCAGCACTTTTCCCAATTACGCATATTATTATCCAAAAAAAATCAGCGCAACCTTCTACGCTGATTTTCCTGTTTGTTCATCACTGATTATTCCATCTGCTTTGCCAAGAAATTGGCTGCTGTTTCGATTGCCTTTTGTTCGACATTGCTAAGTGCTTTACCATCCTTTGCATACATCATAACACAACCGATAGGATCACCGTTTGCAATAATTGGATTAACACAATAGGAGGTCAACTCTTCTTCCCTACCTTCCAGAATTTCCAAAGTGGACTTTTCGGTTTCGAATAAAACCGAGCGATTCTCGATAGCCTTTTCCAGTTTTGTGCCAATATTTTTATTTAAGTAGTCTTTTTTGGAATCTCCTGCAACTGCGATAATTTCATCACGGTCGCAAATGATTACCGGGTAATTTAGGGAATCGAATAGTGCTTCAGCATATTCTTTTGCAAAGCTGCCCAGTTCATTTATTGGTGAGTATTTTTTTAGGATGACTTCACCTTCTCTGTCAACAAATATTTCTAATGGATCTCCTTCGCGTATACGCAATGTTCTTCTGATTTCCTTCGGGATTACTACTCTTCCTAAATCATCAATTCGACGTACAATTCCTGTTGCCTTCATTTTTATGAAGCCTCACTTTCCTATGATGATCGTCTCTGGTACCATTTTTCACTTCTATTCTTAGCAAAATTGGGATAAGTAATATGGTTGTTGTTTGGTCTATTGGTAAGAATGTATTAACTCGTTACCTGGAGTGGCCATGTCCAGCTCCAGCGCCCAGCGGCTAGTGGACAACACCCGCCTCCGTACGATAAGTCAACATCGCCTTGGGTAAGAAGGAAGGCCGACTAAGAACGGGCTTTGCGCCCAACGTCGGCATACCCCTTTTGCAGGGGCATGTTTCCTTTATCTCCTGCGGTTCAGTCCAGTCCATACGCCGCTAACCGGGCGCTTCCGCTTTTCTTATTTCCCTTTAAAGCTAGATACTTTCATAAAGTGAAAAAAGCACCAGTTGTGGTTTTAGTATAATTCATCTGGTAAGAACTATGCATAAAACACATTTTTTTCTAATTTTCGCGATCCACAGTGGATAGTTGTTTAATAAATTCTGTAACAACCTCGTATCGTTTATGTTTCACTTCGCTTGGCCATTTATATACGATCTTCAATTTTTTATTTTCTGTTCCAAGCTGGATACCGCGGCCAAATGTATTAGCTAAAGTGAATAGTTTTGATCCATCAATCCGTTGGCTGCGTTCCTCGTCGACAAGCAACTCGATTTTATTGTTTTTCTCATTTATCGATTCAACCCTTTCCTGTTTCGCATACATTTTCATTGTCGAAACAATGAACAGATGCTCCACTTCTCCTGGATAATCCCCGAACCGATCGATTAATTCTTCTTGTAAATCTGCAATGTTTTCGGCAGAGGCAAGACTTTGAAAGCGCTTATACATATCAATTTTTTGCTTTTCATCTTTAATATATGATTCCGGAATATAGGCATCAAGTTCAAGGGAAAGCTCTGGTTCAAAGACTTTGATTTCATCTAATTCTTTGCCTGCCTTGCGTGCATCAATAGCATCCTTCAACATTTGCGAATACATATCGAAACCAACAGAATCAATAAAGCCATGCTGCTGGGCGCCTAATAGGTTACCAGCACCGCGGATCGACAAATCACGCATCGCAATTTTAAATCCGGATCCAAGTTCAGTGAATTCCTTAATTGCTTGCAGACGCTTTTCGGCAATTTCTGTTAATACTTTATCCCTTTGGTATGTGAAATACGCATAGGCAACACGATTGGATCGTCCTACTCGGCCTCTTAGCTGATACAGTTGACTTAATCCCATACGATCGGCATCATAGACAATTAATGTATTAACATTTGGAATATCTACACCCGTTTCAATAATCGTGGTACTAACTAAAACATCGAATTCCCCTTCCAAAAAGCCAAACATAACACTTTCAAGCTCTGTCTCGTTCATCTGGCCATGCGCAATCCCAACCTTGGCATCATCGACAAGCATGCCTATTTCCCGGGCAATACGGTCAATATTCTCAACACGATTATAAAGGAAAAACACTTGGCCCCCTCGAGCCATTTCCCGTTCAATTGCCTCCCTGATGAAAACCGGATTATATTCCATTACATATGTTTGGATTGGAAAGCGGTTTTCTGGGGGTGTCTCAATAACAGATAGATCACGGACACCTAACATCGACATATGCAATGTTCTTGGAATTGGTGTAGCTGTTAATGTTAAAACGTCGACATTTGTTTTCAGCTGCTTAATTTTTTCTTTATGTTTCACACCAAATCGCTGCTCCTCATCAACAACGAGCAAGCCAAGATCCTGATAGTGTACATCCTTTGACAATAGGCGATGTGTCCCAATAACAATATCGACCAGACCCCTGTTTAATCCGTCCAGTGTTTCCTTTTGCTGTTTTTTCGTCCGGAATCTGCTGAGTAATCCAATATTAACGGCATGACCCTGGAACCTTTCGCGAATTGTTTCAAAATGCTGCTGTGCCAAAATGGTTGTCGGAACTAAAATGGCCACTTGTTTCCCATCAGCAACCGCTTTAAACGCTGCACGAATCGCCACTTCCGTTTTGCCGTATCCCACATCCCCACACAACAAACGATCCATTGGCCGTGATTTTTCCATATCCTGTTTAATTTCCTCAATACATCTCAACTGGTCCTCCGTTTCCTGATACGGAAAGGATGCTTCAAACTCACGCTGCATTTCAGTGTCCTTTGAAAACGCATAACCTTTTCTTGCTTCCCGTTCCGCATAAAGCTTGATGAGATCGTCAGCAATATCTTCTACCGATGATTGTACTTTTCGTTTTACCTTCGTCCATTCACTGCCGCCCAATTTATATAATTTAGGCTCTTTCCCTTCAGAAGCGACAAATTTTTGTACCAAATCAATTTGGTCAATGGGGACGTATAGCTTATCGTCCCCGGAATACTTGATAAGCATATAATCCTTGTGCAAATCATTCAGTTTAAGTGTTTCAATTCCCAGATATTTACCAATACCATGGTTCGCATGGACAACATAGTCACCAACACGTAGCTCCTGGTAGCTTTTTATTCGTTCCGCATTAGAAATTTTTTGTTTTTTCCGGGAACGTTTCGTTACTTTTTTGAACAGTTCATTTTCCGTGATCAGGACTAATTTGTGCATTGGGAATTCGATACCACCACTAATATTCCCAATTGAAATTGTCGGTTTTTTAACTGGCAATGTTAATTGTTTTACAAAAGCTGCTTCAATATCATAATCAGTAAAAATGGAATGAATCTTCTCCGCACGTTTTTCATTCGGTGCTAATATTACAACGGAAAAGTTTCCTTTTTCCCAGCGCTTTAATTCATTTTTAAATAAATGCATTTGTCCGTGGAATTCCTGCATTGCCCTTGTGGACAAATTAATAATATTTTCCGGCTGCGTATTCGGAATATGACGTAAAAAAACAGACATATAAATTCGCTGCTGCTTTTGTACTTTATCACCAATATCATGCCAATCAAAAGAAAACCGGTTCTGCTGCACCATTTGATTGGATGCCAAAAGACTGCTGTACCATTCGGCCTCCTCCGTATCCAAATGGGTAGCCGTTTCCTGGATTCTGCTCATTTCATCAAGCACAATCATGCCTTTGTCTGGCAGATAATCTAACAAACTAGCAGGATCTTTGTAAAGAAAGCCACTATATTTCGCCATTTCCGGAAAACGCTCGAGATTTTTCAACCGTTCGATATCATGTTTAATTACTTCATTAAGCGTTTCTTTGGCTTCTTTCTTCTGCATTTTTTGCAGGGATTTTGCCAATGCTTCCTCTAAACGTTCAGCACCTGTAACCATATCCTCATCTGTTAGCAACAGCTCTGTAGCAGGGCCAACCTTTATTTCCTTTCGTTTTTCCAATGAACGTTGGGAATCGGCATCAAAATAGCGGATCGAATCTACTTCTTCATCGAATAATTCGATACGTATTGGATGTTCTTCCGTAACCGGATAAATATCAATAATCCCGCCGCGCATACTGAATTCCCCTGGTGTATTTACCATGGAAGCACGCTCATATCCCATATCTACTAATGACTGGACGCAGGATTTGATATCTATTTCTTTGCCAAGATTAAATTGCAATTGATATTTCAGCCAATAGTCTGACGGAGGCAGCATTCGTTTTAATGCGGCAACCGGGGCGATTAATATACCTGATTTCCTTTCTGACCATTCCGTTAACGCCTCTATGCGCTGGCTTTTTAGTTCCGGACTTGCCACGGCAATTTCTGAGGCAATTAATTCATTTACCGGATATAAGTGAATGTCCTTATCCCTGTTAAATTCAGATAAGTCATCATAGAGCTGCTGTGCCTGAGCCAATTGGTGCGTCACCAGCAGCATTGGTTTCTTTTTAGCCTCATTAATAATGGAGACAAGGATACTTCTGGCGGATCCTGATAAACCAGCAATAAGCTGTTCTTTCATGCCAATGGAAATCCCGTTTATAATTGATTGTATATCTTCTTTTGATTGTAAAAACCCATTAATCCCTTTCATCGTAAACCCCCGATTAAGCTAGAAATGCGTGTTCAAATGGTATGCCGAATTGGGTCTTACAGGACCAAGGCGTTAGAGAAACAAGTAGGTGACCGAGCACGCTACTTATCCTTTGGTGCCATTTTGAACACCATCTTGAACCGCAAAAATGCCTTGGCTTAAGAACCAAAGCTATTTTTCCGTGGCTATTGTATGAAAAAATCCAACTCATGGTACTGTGGATTTGCTCCTAGAGACGCTTCGCAATTTTCGCAAATCGTCTTGATCTGAACATCCCCATTTTGCTGATAGTGAATCATTTCCCTTTTATCCTTTGCAGACAGTTTATCCAGACCAAGCATTGTCTCATCAACAAGCTGCTGATTTACCTGCCCGACGACATGTCCGCAATGCCTGCATTGATAGACAATAGACATAAGCATACCTCCTCGAATAAACATGGGGTACCATAAAGTTTATCCGGAAAGTCATTTTTTATACGTGAAGAAGCCGAGTCTATGTATGCACAAAACGCCTGCATAAAGTAATTTCGGAATGGGGATCCCCGGTCTGGTATCATACTGGTATTATAATTATTCACTATATGTTTTATCTATTAAAATCATTCATAACTTCAATAAAAGGCTTATTTAGCCACTCCTGACAAGCGTCAGCTGCTTTATTTATACTTGCGGTAACAGCGTCCCTCTGTTCTTTCGGAAACGATCCCAGTACATAATCCACAACAGGAATCGGTGCATTCGGTCTGCCAACCCCGATACGGAGCCGTTTAAATTCTTTTGTACCTAAATGATCAATAATCGATCGAATTCCATTATGCCCTCCGTGACCGCCTTTTTGCCGTAAACGAATTTTACCCGCAGGAAGATCCAGATCATCATAGATAACCAGCAGATCATCAACATTGATATTGTAATAGTCCATTAGCGGCCTGATCGATTCCCCGGAAAGGTTCATATAGGTTTGTGGCTTTAAAAAGACCACCTTTTCACCTGATATAGACTCCATCACATATTTACCATTAAATTTTGCTTTCGTCAAATCTGTTTGAAAACGATTCGCTAACTCATCGATTACCATGAATCCTATATTATGCCTTGTTTTTTTATATTTCCTGCCCGGATTACCTAATCCTGCGATACACTTCATTTTGTTTCTTCCTTTTCGGTAATTGTCATTTCGCTATGAACAAAGGCGCAAGCGCCCGTTTAGCGACGTATAGACTGGACTGAGCCGTAGGAGATAAAGGAAACACGGTGAGCTGGAAGCGAACCGATGTTGACTTATCGTACGGAGGCGAGGGAAGTCCACTAGTCGCTGGGCGCTGGAGCCGGACGTGGCTTACTCTGCTAAGAACAGAATAGAGCCTAAATTTATATACTTTCATTATCCTATATAAATTACCCTCCTATAAGAGCAAACTATCTTTAGGAGGGTGGTAACCATTATTTTAGTCTAAACTTACATGTCGTGCAGTGGAAACGAAAAAGACGTCCAGCATTATTCGGCATCGCCTTTACGGTCTACTAATTCCGGCTCATCATTTTCATCCGGTGCTTCTTCAACATCTTTTAATGTATCCGGTGGTACAATCGTTGCGATCGTCGTTTCCGGATCATCGAGAAATTGATATTCATTACGTTGCGGCAAATCAGCTATTGCAATACTGTCACCAATACCGAGATTTGATACATCTATACTGATTTCTTCCGGGATATTTCCAGGTTTTGCACGTACTTGCAACTCATAAAATGGCTGTTGCAAAACACCGCCTTCTTTCGTTCCATTTGCTTCTCCTTCTAATCTGAGTGGCACTTCAACATCCATTTCTTCAGCCATATTAACAACATAAAAGTCAGCATGCAGCAATTCATCTTTAATCGGATCTATTTGATAGTCGTGCAGCATTACATCAACTGGTTTATCATTTTCAACATCAAGGGAAATGATTGTATTTCTTCCTTCGTCACGAACGGTTTTAATTAACGCCAAGCTATCTACGGCAATTGATTTTGCCTCTTTTGCCTTGCCATAAACAACTGCAGGGACTTGTCCATTTTCTCTGATTGCCTTTGTAGTTGATTTTTTATGGTCTTCCCGGTTTAATGCTTTTAACTTTACTGCCATGTTCATCATCCTCCAATTATTTAAAACTTAAGCGCTGTTAAGTCTTTTGCCAGAATCATGTTTCATTCTTCGATGTTTCTATCAAAACATTCCATATAGATATTTCCCGAATTAACATTTTTCTAAACCTTAATCGAACAGGATACTTACAGATTGCCGTTCATGAACCCGAATAATTGCTTCGCTCATAAGTGGGGCTACTGACAATTCTTTAATTTTAGCAATTCGTTTTTCCTTGGGAAGCGGAATCGTATTGGTGATCACCAGCTCTTTAATTTTTGAGTCATCGATACGTTCAATTGCAGGACCTGATAAAACCGGATGTGTACAGCAGGCATATACCTCTTTTGCCCCATTCTCAATTAATGCATTCGCCGCTAATGTAATCGTTCCGGCTGTATCGATTATGTCATCAATTAATATTGCTGTCTTTCCCTCTATATTTCCTACAATATTCATTACTTCAGCAACATTTGGACGTGGTCTGCGCTTATCGATAATACCAATTGGCGCCTTTAAGCGGTCAGCCATTTTACGGGCACGGGTAACTCCCCCATGATCTGGTGAAACAATAACAATATCTTCGAGGTTTTTTTCTTCAAAGTAACTGGAAAGGATTGGCACACCTTGCAAGTGGTCAATCGGCATGTCAAAAAACCCTTGTATCTGCGGTGCATGCAAGTCGATCGTGATCATCCGGTCAGCACCTGCTGTCTCAAACAAATTGGCGACAAGTTTTGCGGTAATTGGTTCTCGGGCACGTGCTTTACGATCCTGTCTTGCATACCCGTAATAAGGCATAACAATGTTAATCGATTTTGCCGATGCACGTTTCACCGCATCAATCATAATCAATAATTCCATGATGTGTGTATTGACCGGCGAAGAGGTTGATTGAACGATATACACATCGCAGCCGCGAATGCTTTCCTCAATATTAATTTGAATTTCTCCATCACTAAATGCCGATACCGTACATTTACCAAGTGTGGTTCCAATATGATTTGCAATTTCCTCTGCCAATTGCCGATTGGAGTTTAAGGAAAATACCTTTAAAGATGGATCCTTATAGCTCGATGTCATGAAAAAAACCTCCGTTAACCTTTTTGTCTGTTTTTCAGCTTTGTAGCATAGCCTTCTTTGTTGGTTTGTCTGGCCCGCGCCACTGACAATGATTCCTCTGGTACATTTTTCGTTATGGTCGACCCTGCCGCTACATATGAGCCCTTTCCTATGGTAACTGGTGCTATTAAATTGGAATTGCAGCCTATGAAAGCATCATCTTCAATGGTTGTTAAAAATTTATTTTTCCCATCGTAGTTGACCGTAATCGTTCCACAGCCTACATTTACATTACTGCCAACTTTCGCATCACCAATGTAGCTCAAATGAGAAACTTTACTTTTCTCGGCAATAGAGGATTTTTTTACCTCGACGAAATTGCCAATCTTTACTTCATTTCCGATCAAAGCCTCAGGTCTAATATGGGCGAATGGACCAATTTGTACTCGGTCACCAATTTTGCTGTCTTTCGCGACACTTTGTCTAATGACTGTTTCTTCACCTACCAAACAATTGGTAATCTCGGTATGTGGCCCGACAACAGAATTTGCTTTAATAGTAGAGGATCCAGCAATAATGGAACCCGGATGGATGACTACATCTTGTTCGATTACCACATCAGGCTCGATATAGGTGTTATCCGGATCAATAATTGTCACACCGTTTCGCATATGATTTGCATTAATCCGTTTTCTCATGATTTTTTCAGCCTGTGCTAGTACAACCCGATCATTCACTCCCAAGGTTTCATCATAGTCAGGTGTTAAACATGCACTTACCTTCTCCCCATTATTCCGAATAATTCCAATCACATCCGGCAAATAATATTCACCCTGGGCATTGTCATTTGATACTTTCTTTAATGCTTGAAAAAGTGTTTGATTATCAAAGCAATATGTACCTGTATTAATTTCGTTGATGCAACGTTCCTTTTCGCTTGCATCTTTATGTTCAACTATTTTTTCTACCTCACCATTGTTGTTGCGGATTACTCTGCCATATCCTGCAGGGTCAGGTGCCTTGGCTGTCAAAACTGTCGCTTTAGCTCCTGTCTGTTCATGATGCTCAAAAAGTGCCTGATAGGTTGCACTAGTAATTAATGGTGTATCACCGCATACAACAATTGTTGTGCCATCCTTATCCTTCAGCAATTCTTCCGCCTGTTGAACGGCATGCCCTGTTCCCAACTGCTCTTTTTGAACAACGTACTGGCATTCATTACCAATTTGTTCCATAACTTTATCAGCGCCAACACCGACAATCGTCACAATCTCATTTAAATTAACGGATTTTATTTGATTGATTACATGCTGCAACATTGGCCGTCCTGCAACCGGATGAAGTACTTTATAAACGTTCGATTTCATCCTGGTGCCTTGCCCCGCGGCAAGAACGATGCAAAAGCGTTCTGTCATGAGGAAACCTCCATTCTATTATCCATTATGAATATATCTCAAAAAGTAGATTATTTCAACACATAGAGGCCGTAGAAGGTTTCGTTTCCGGTAGCCGGATTGGCCAAAATTACGGAGCAGCCGATTTCATTGGATTTTCTGTAACTATTCCAATTTATGTTAATATGGCTTTATTAGAAAACTTGGCATTCGCCAAGCCTTTGGGCGAATGCCTTAGTTGCACTTATGCAGGATAAGAAAGTTTATACTTTCTCACCTGCCAAAAAAAGAGACTAATCCATCGCAGATTAGATCTCTTGTTGTCCTGCACTTTTACGAAGCGCCTGCTTCCTCATATTCCATTTCTTCACCGGCTTGGCGATATTGCTCTAAAACGGCATCCTGAATTTTCGCACGGGTACTGGAATTAATTGGATGCGCAATGTCCCTGAATTCCCCGTCTGGTGTGCGCTTCGATGGCATAGCCACAAACAATCCATTATTTCCATCAATAACACGGATATCATGGACGACAAACTCCTGATCTAACGTAATCGAAGCAATCGCACGCATTCTCCCCTCTGTAGCAACGCGGCGTAATCTAACGTCGGTAACTTCCATGATGTTTCACCACCTTTTCCCTTTTAGAGGATGTACCAAAAGTCCGATGAAAATGACCATCAATGTTTTTGATTAACTTGTTTCCTACACCACCACGAACTTTGATGCGCAGGACTACCAGTGTTGGTCTTGCAACAAGACGTCGCGAAGTAGCCAACCTCAGTCACTTTATCTTCCTTTTTGAACATACTCTTTTTAAACTTATTACCAATATTCAACAAAAAGTTAATAATTCCTGCTTAATATTAAAAAAAGTTTAAATAATTAATACATAAAAAGTTGGATGAAACATCTATTTGGATAATAGTCCCAGCTGGCAAATTAGTTTTTGTCAGCTGCCCTATTTTCATTTGCCGGTTTATTTTCCTGATCGATAATATTACCTGCCAAGACTTGAATTTGTTTCTGTTTTATATCTACATTTTTTATTTTGATTAATGATGTATAACTTTCCACTACACGATCTTCCTCTTCATCATCTGCTTCTGCCAGAACGCCAATTGCTTTAACATTCGCATTAAATTCTTCAAGCAGACTTGTCATCCCTGTGATCGTACCACCGGCTTTCATAAAATCATCGACAATACAAACATTTGCACCTTCCTGCAAACTTCGCTTAGGAAGCACCATTGTCTGAACCTTTCGTGACGATCCGGAAACATAGTTAATACTAACGGATGATCCTTCTGTTATTTTCGGATCTCTCCGTACAATCACAACCGGAACATTTAAAACGGAGGCAACGGCATATGCCAGTGGAATCCCTTTTGTTGCCACTGTCATTACTACGTCTATTTCCAGTGGGGAAAACGTCGCTGCCAACACACGGCCTATTTGTTTAACCATCTTTGGATCCCCTAAGATATCGCTCATATAGAGATAGCCGCCAGGAAGAATCCGATTTGGATCCGCCAACGTATTCATAAGCTCGGCAATAAACTGCCCGCTTTTTTCTTTGGCATAATCCGGTATATATCGTACACCACCTGCCGCACCAGCAACCGATTGCAAGTGTCCAAGGCCTTCCTGCTTCAATACCCTGTCAATGATAACCAAATCTTCGCTGATAGAAGATTTTGCTGCATCATAAATATCAGCAAAATAGGGCAGCGACGTATGTTTTTTAGGATTTTCCAAAAAATAATTTGTTAACGAGACTAACCGATCACTTCTTTTCATAACTACACCTCTAAAACCGAATATTTACTTTAAAATATACCACTTTTATACGTGTTTTATCAAGATTAGCGGTGGTCAAGTAAGCGGACAATATAGACTTCTTCGCAAAATCCTCTTAACCCGTTATAAATTCGTTTCGCCTTGCTATAATGTTCAACAAGCCCAACAATTGTGGGGCCGCTCCCGCTCATTACCACACCGTTCGCCCCTGCTTGTACCATTTTTTCCTTGATGCGCTTCACATTAGGGTGTAAACAAAAAGTGATATTCTCCAGTGCATTTCCGATATTTTTACATAGCTTAATAAAATCATTTGCTTCGATCGCCTTGATAATTTCATTTGTATTCGGATGACTAAGTTCTTTAATGCTTACTTTTTGAAAAACACCTCTTGTTGATACACCTATGTTTGGTTTTGCTAAAATCACGTAGCAAGATGGAGGAGGAGGCAGTTCCCTAATTTTTTCACCGTGTCCAGTTGCCAGCGCAGTCGTACTGTATACACAAAAAGGAACATCGGACCCAATACTTTCTCCTAAAGCTGCCAGCTCCTGCGGTGAAGCATTAACTGACCACATCCGATCAAGTCCACGCAACACAGCCGCTGCATCGCTACTTCCACCACCAAGTCCTGCAGAAACGGGGATATTTTTTTCTATTTCAATCCGTACACCTTTATTAATATGGTATTTATCTTTAAAAGCTAACGCGGCTTTATACGCCAAATTCCGCTCATCATTCGGTACATATTGATTATCCGCTGACACCTCTATACGATTTTCGGCTAAAGGATATAGTGCGATGCGATCCATTAAGTCGATGGCTGTCATGATCATCTCCACCTCATGAAAGCCATCATCACGCTTCCCCAGCACATTTAATGATAAATTAATTTTAGCCGGCGCCCTCTCAAAAAGAACCATCTCCGTCACCCACTTTATAAAACTATACCAAATTGTATCATAAAATGAAATGTGGAGGCGACTGCTTTGGGGGTGTTCGACGATAATGGTTTCGGGGTTCGAGATGTTTTCACACTCCAAGTAAGTGCATCTATCCCGGAGTAGTGATTATTGAAAAAGGCAAACCCCCAATTAGGGTCTGCCTCCTTGTTGCATGTTCTGCTCAGCTATTTCAATCGCCCGTTTCACCATGTTACCAGCATCTCGAGCTTTGATGCCGCCCCAGCCTTCTTCTTTTACTGTGTCGTAAAAACCTAACTCTTTGGCAATTTCTTCCTTCAATTGGTCTGACATAATTCCACGTCTGCCCATGAAAGAACTCCCCTTTCTAATGTGAGCTTTTTTCTTACGACATTTATAGCTTTCACCGACAAGCAAAACATACACCCGTTATTTGTATGTAAAAGAGGAAATAATTAATCCTTTACGTCTTCATAATATGCAAAAAGCAGTAAACATGATGTCTACTGCTCCATTACCATCGCTTTTCTGTCATCCTGAAAACTTAGTTCTACTGTCTCTGTTAAAACGTCTGCATAGCTGTATGAAACACGTTCGAATGCGTTCTCGTCTTGATCAAGTTCAACAATGAAAACAGAAGGATACGTTTCTGCCAGCACACCGCACCGTTCAATTGTTTTCCTTCTCCCTCCATTGGCTCTTAGCCTTAACCTTTTGCCTTTTTGACACTCAAGACCTTGCTTAATTTCGATTAATGTTTTTGCCACTATACTCCACCTCACTAAATATATGATACCACATGCTTGTATAATAGTCAAATGAAACTTTTTATTATAACAGTATACCTTTTTTCATGTCAACAGCGAAAATCAAATATCTGCATTATTATTTCGTAAATGTTAAAAAAATATGTATGACAATTTAAAATTAATCTTGGCTGATGCTGAAAAACACCAGCCGTAACTTATCAGGACCAGCTTTGCTTTTATTTTTCAGTTTTCCATCGGTTCCTGGTCTTCCTCAAGATATGGCATCCCGGTCCGAAGCAAGCCTCTTGTTTCAATACCGCCCATTCCTTTTTCACCTGTTAAGGTATTCCGTAATGCATCCCAGACACCAACCTTTTCCATAAACGGGGTATAGGCGATTTTCGCCGCTATATAGACCGGGTCAAGCGCATGTATGTTAATTCTGGATGGAGAGCTGGCAAAGTTTGCCCCGGCCCGGATAAGTGATTCAAAATGGGACTGGCATGCCCCCGCAAAAATAACAAGCTGATCCAATTGAGGGATAATTTGCCTTGCCTCTCGAACCGTCTCGGCAAAATACTTTGAATGACGATAGGCTCGGAGGTCATTCTTCAATCCTTTATTTTTCGAAAATGAATCATGACCAGTTATCACAATAATATCTGGCCGAATTTTTTCAACAAGTGCTCCAATCTCAAAGGGCATTTCTTTTTCGTTCAAATGCATACCATGAACCTGTAATCCCATACGTTGGTATAATTCAATACATTTCTTTAAATAAATTCTGTCCCCATCCAAATGCAGCACGCTGGCTGGCAGCTGAAAATACTTTGTTGGGTAGGTAAATCCACCAGTTGATTGATAATCACGTTTTTCTTTCATTAATTGATAATCCTGTCGAAACAAGCGATAGGAAGACTCCTCTTGTTCTTTTCCTTTTTTGCGTCTTTTTTCCAATTCGCGATCCTGTACATGTACAAGATCATGTGCCGGCGCATCTGCCTCCAGACGAATATCTTCACCATGCAGGATCACAAGATCATTTGCCTGTGACGAAACCCGAAACAATAAATCATGATGATACGATTTGCGTGTAACCAGATCTCCAGTTAAAAAATTCATAAAGCCACCTCACAAGCCTTCAAATGAAAGCATCCCTGACATAGCCTATGTTGGAAAATAAATTTGCGTGCGAAGAAATCTACTGCATTTTCTCTAGTGGCCATCGTTATTAGAGGATATCCTGATTTCTATTTTCGGAACGGATTAAAAAAGCTATTGTCACTCAAAAGACAATAGCTAACATTATTATTCAGCTACCTTAACAAAGGCGTAAGTGCCAAGCAAAATAGAGCCAAATTTATATATTTTCTTGTCTTAAAAAAAAGGCATTTGCAAGTTTTGCGAACTCAGTCATCGTGAGTGATTCTCCGCGCCTGGCTCCATCGACTCCAATTGAATCCAATATCATGTTAATATCTTCCTTTACAAATGTCCCTTTAAAATAATTGGTTAAATTATTTTTTAATGTTTTTCTTCGCTGGGCAAATGCAGCTCGAACAAGCGTAAAAAAATATTCCTCGTCTAGTACATCGACAGGCGGCGTATCCTTTATGGTAAGCTTTAATACACTTGAATCAACATTTGGCTTTGGCATGAAAACGCTTTTTGGAACATGCATCACAACCTTGGCATTTGTATAATATTGCACAGCAATGGATAATGACCCATAGCTTTTTGAATTGGGTTCAGCCGCCATCCGGGCCGCAACCTCCTGCTGAATCATGACAGTTATACTGACGATTGGCAGCTTCTCCCTTAAAAGTTTCATCAAAATTGGTGTTGTAATGTAATATGGTAAATTAGCTACAATATGGATAGCCTGTTCAGGTTGAAAGTTTGCCTTTATTGCTGCATGAACATCCGCTTCTAAGATATCCTGATGGATCAAGTTAATATTATCGTAACCATCCAGCGTATCCTCCAATATTGGCAAAAGACGCTGATCAATTTCAAATGCTATAACATTATTGGCATGAATCGCTAATTGTTCGGTCAAAGCGCCGATCCCCGGACCGATTTCTATTACCCCTGCTTGCTTATCAATTCCTGCTTCCCTGATAATATTCCCAAGGATATTGACATCGACTAAAAAGTTTTGACCAAGGCTTTTTTTAAAGAAAAATTGATACTTGTTCAGAATTTCATTTGTACGGGTTGGGGTAGCAATATACTTTTTACTCGCCATTAGTTTCCTCCTGCAGTATACGCTTTATCGTTTGTTCAAATTGGGAGCGGGTAATTTCAAACATGCTTAATCGCTTCAACAGCTGCTTCCCATTAGTATGGCCAATTTGCAATAGTTGACCAAGCCTGTCCCTTCTTGAGCTAGCCTTTGACCCGCCGATCAGGCCATAATGGATGAGGTCATGCTTCGTAATATCACTACACTTTGTTTCGGTCAATTCATATACATCCGCTAACGCCTGTCTGATTGCGGTAACCGAGGCATGTTCTATTCCTAAGCTTTTGCGATGCGGATGCTTCGCCCTTGCATCATCCTTTGTTAAAAAAGCATGTTTGCAGCCTGGTACTGCCTGATCAATAATATGGCGAATTCGCTCTCCAGGGTAATCCGGATCCGTAAAAATAATGACACCACGTTTCGTTTGTGCATGCCGGATCTGCGCAAGTTTCCTATGATTAATAGCGGATCCATTCGTCTCAATTGTATCTGCATCAACCGCTTGGCAGATTTTCGCTGTATCGTCGCGTCCTTCGACAACGATAACTTCCTTAATCTTCAAAATCTATACCTCATTCCATCCTGTTTACTTCCCGAATGTAAGAAAACAATGCTCCTACCATAATAGCATGGCAAGAGCAATGTTTTCACTTATTATGAAAAGGCTATATATATTTTATCAATAAGAGCCAAATGTTATAAGCAGCAAAAGTGACTGTATATTTAAATATTAGTTCATTACTTTCACTTTTACTTTCTTTCTCCCAAAGCTATAGGCGTCCGCTTTCGTCGGTACGTGTAAATCGATATGGTTCCCACTAAACCCCCCTGTATCCGCTGCAATGGCATTACCGTATCCTTCAACCCATACTTTCGAACCTAGTGGGATAACATTTGGATCAACAGCTATTACTTTAGCATTCGGATTTGCTTTTAAATCAATACCTGTTGCAGTATGACCGGAACACCCGCTGCAATCAGCTGTAAATGCCGTCGCAGTCATATACAACACTTCTGCATTGGAATCATTATTGCTGGAAACTGTTTTAACAACGTTGGGTTCTGATGCGGTTTCCGACTCAGGCTCCTTCGCCCCGATTGCAACGATGCGGTTTACGCTTTCTACTGTGATTTCCGTATTGATTAAATCTCCTCTTTTTTCTTCACCATTCTTCTTATACGCTTCATAGGTTTTTTCCAGTTTTCCCTGTTTACCTTCTTTAATTACCTTTTCCTCGCCCTTTTCAAGGGTATCATCCTTTTTTGTTTCTGTTTCAATTGGAACTGGTTCTTCCAATACGATATTTGGCAATTTTTCGATACGAGTAATCGTAATGGCCGTATCTCTTGTTACCTGTTCATCTAGAGCTGGTTCGATTTTATCATCACTGTCTGCTTCATATGTAATATCTTTTGCCGCTAAAAATTCCTCAATTGTGCCACCTGTTGTCCAGTATTGCTGCTTGTCGCCGCCATCGTTCACAGCAATTTGAAACGCCTTTTTAATCTTCAGTTCCAGGCCATCCTTGATCGCATCATCCGGGGCAAATGACGTATCATCATGCTTGGTAAAAGATAAATCATTGGCCTTTAGGAATTCTCCGATTGTTTCCTCCGTTGTAAAATATTCCCTTTCAGCACCATCAATTTTTACTACAACCTGTTTGGCATGCTTCACATTAATCATCATGCCATCTTCAATTGCAGTAGCAGGACCGGGAGATAAGTCATCATGTTCGCCAATAGCAATTCCCTCTTCATTAAGCAGTTCTTCTACAGTATTTGCATGTGTTTTCACTGTTTGTTTTTTTCCGTCTTCTGTAAGGGCCACTTCAGCTTTCTGCGCTTCTATCAACAGCAGACTGGAAAATACCGCAAGTGCTAATACACCAATACCAGAGATAACCAGCTTCCATTTCAACGCCGGCAACAGCTTTGAAATTACTTTCATGCTTCTTGCCTCCCTTATTTCCTTTTTAGGTATAGTAACAGTCATATGCGAAATCAAAGCAATTCCGTTTACGGTTTGGTTACAATCTGATTACATCTGCAAACGCATCGTATATGTTTTCTGTTTTTAAAACCATAAAGTGCTGTTACAGAGGGTATCTATACGTGTTACAAAACTGAAAAAAAAAGAGACCAGAATACACTCTGATCTCTACTTTAACCGGTCTAATTTTTTGTTGACTATTACAGCTAATTTACGACATTTTTACGTGATTCCAAAGAGAGAAAAGGCATTTTCTGTCGTGACTTTACCGATTTCCTCGAAGGACATATCTCTTAATTCAGCGATTTTTTTTGCAACCAATTTTACATATGCCGGTTCATTTCGTTTCCCGCGATTTGGATGTGGTGCTAAAAACGGTGCATCCGTTTCAATCAACAATCGGTCTAAAGGTACTTGAACGGCAACTTCCTTTGGTAATGGGGCATTTTTAAAGGTAACAGGACCGCCAAGCGAAATATAGAAGTTCATATCCAAACATGCTTGTACATAGTCGGCTGAATCATTATAACAATGCATAATACCACCAACCTGTTTGGCATCTTCCTCCTGTAAAACTTCCAAGATATCCTCTGTTGCTTCCCTGTTGTGAATAATTATCGGCATATTTACTTTTTTGGCAAGTCGGATCTGTTTGCGGAAAACATCCTTCTGAATATCTTTTGGTGACTTATCCCAATGATAGTCCAGACCCATCTCCCCAATTGCCACTACTTTTGGATGCTTGGCTAGCTCTTCAATCCACTTGAGCTCCTCATCTGTCATGTCAATCGCATCAACCGGATGCCAACCTACTGCAGCATAAATGGACGCATATTGTTCGGCAATCTCAATAGCAAGCGGAATGGTTTCCCGGTCAAACCCGACAACAACCATATATTCAACACCTGTAGCAAATGCCCGCTTAATTACCTCGTTACGGTCTTCAAAAAACTGTTCTGCATTTAAATGTACGTGCGTATCAAATAGCACAGTAACCCTCCTTTTTAGTCCGTATTCAAAGTTGGTAAAAGTATCACCTTGAACACGCCCTTTTACAGAAAAAAAGCCAACCCGTTACGGTATTTGGCCTTTTTCTTCCACTACTTCACTACTGAACCGTTCGGCAGTGCCTGCTCAACTGTTGCTAATGCCAGTGTTCCACCAGCATCTTCGCCGGAAAGAATCATTCCTTCAGACATTTCCCCGCGTAATTTAACCGGCTTCAAGTTTGTTACACAAATAACCTTTTTACCGATAAGCTCATCAGGCTGATAATGTTCGGCAATCCCGGAAATAACTTGACGTTTTTCCGTTCCCAAATCGAGCTGCAGCTTTAACAGCTTGTCCGCCTTTTTCATTTTTTCGGCTTTAACAACCTCTGCTACGCGCATATCAAGCTTCATAAACGCTTCATAGACAATTTGCTCTTTCGCTGCTGCTGCATTACCTTTTGTTTCCTTTTTCGCTTCGGCAGGTTTTTGCATCATTGCTTTGATCGTTTTTATTTCTTCATCGACATCAAGACGCGGAAAAATCGGCTCCCCTTTTTCTACCTTTGTTCCAGGATTTATCTGCCCTTGTTTATGAACACTATCCCATTCCTTTAGAGCATCATCATTAATCCCCAATTGTCTAAACATCTCCGTTGGCGTTTCAGTCAGGAACGGCTGCAGCATGACAGCAGCAATCCGCAATGATTCCGCTAAATGAGCCATCACATTACCAAGACGTGCCTTTTTACTTTCATCCCTCGCCAAAATCCATGGCTCTGTTTCGTCAATATATTTGTTTGTCCGACTGATGAATTGCCATAATGACGAAAGGGCGACAGAAAACTGCATATTTTCCATTGCATTTTCTATTTTGCCGATTGTTTCCTCAGCAAGCTGTTCCAATCTCTGATCTACCTCTGTCTCCGCTTCTGTATATGCCGGAATTTCCCCATCGAAATATTTTACAATCATCGCAACTGTTCGATTTAACAGGTTACCTAGGTCATTCGCCAGATCATAATTCGTCCGTTCCACGAATCCCTCCGGCGTGAATACACCATCTGAACCAAACGGAACCTCACGCAGCAAATAATAACGAAGAGCGTCCAGCCCATAACGATCCGTAAGCTTGACAGGGTCGACCACGTTCCCTTTTGATTTGGACATTTTTCCATCCTTCATAAGAATCCAGCCATGGGCAAATACTTTTTTAGGGAGTGGCAAATCCAATGCCATCAACATAATTGGCCAGTAAATTGTATGGAATCGGACAATTTCCTTGCTCATTAAGTGGACATCGGCCGGCCAGTATTTTTGGAATTTGGCATCGTCTTCTGTTCCATAGCCAAGTGCTGTGATATAGTTACTGAGTGCGTCGATCCATACATAAATAACATGCTTTGGATCTCCTGGTACCTTAATCCCCCAGTCAAAGGTTGTGCGTGATACTGCCAAATCTTCCAGCCCCGGCTTAATAAAGTTATTCAGCATCTCGTTTTTACGGCTTTCCGGCTGAATGAATTCCGGGTGCTCATCATAAAACTGTACAAGTCGATTAACATATTTGCTCATTTTAAAGAAATACGATTCTTCCTTTACCTTTTCAACCGGTCCACCACAGTCAGGACAATGCCCGTCCTCCAGTTGACGTTCTGTAAAAAATGATTCACACGATGTACAATACCATCCTTCATACTCGTCTAAATAAATGTCACCTTGTTCTAATAACCGGGCAAATATCTTTTCCACCACTTTTTTATGGCGGTCTTGGGTTGTTCTAATGAAATCATCATTGGAAATATTAAGCCGTTTCCATAGATCCTGAATACCACCAACAATATCGTCCACATATTCCTGTGGTGAAATTCCCTTCTCCTCTGCTTTTCGCTGGATCTTTTGCCCGTGTTCATCTGTGCCGGTTAAATACATCACATCGTATCCGCGCAATCGCTTATAGCGTGCTATCGCATCTCCGGCTACAGTAGAATAGGCATGTCCAATATGCAAATTACCACTCGGATAATAAATTGGTGTTGTAATATAAAATGTCTTTTTTTCTTTCGGCATGTACTTTGACCTCCTGCACAAGTTCTTCCTTCTATTGTAGCGATTTTAACACAAGTTTTCCATTTTCGTGCTATTCATACTACATTTCTAAGCAGCTAATTTAAGGTAATCCAATTTTCAAATTTATTTTTATTTTAATTAAAAATTTATTGACACTTTTGGGAAACGTTGGTACTATATTGCATAGATACATGTCGAACCTTGACGAAAAACATTCTTAACCTATAGAGGGGAGAAAAAATTATGAAGTCTACAGGAATTGTAAGAAAAGTTGATGAACTGGGCCGTGTTGTCATACCGATTGAATTGCGTCGTACACTTGATATTCATGAAAAAGATGCATTGGAAATTTATGTCGATAATGACAAAATTGTTTTGAAAAAATACACACCAAACATGACATGCCAAATTACCGGGGAAACCTCTGACGAAAACATGTCATTTGCCAACGGGAAACTCATACTTAGCCCTGAAGGGGCAAAAAATTTAATAGAGGAAATCCAGTCACGATTTAATAAATAAGGGTAGAAAGTTTTTGAACGGTTAGCGAGACGTAAAATGAAAATAAGTTAATGTGGTAAAAGGGGCTGACGCTTTACATCGCTAACGTTAGTCTCTTTTTTAATTGTTTACATGATACATTTGATAAACAGCTCGTTTTGCCATTTGCCGATCTTTGGCAACCTGTTTTATGGCCTCCTTATTATGCATCCCCACATTATCGATGTAATGATTAACATGTTCAATAACAGATAAGTGTCCCCACCATAGTTCCTTACTCGTATCCTTTTCATTGGTACCCCCTTCAACTACGATGCAAAACTCCCCTTTTAACTGCTTTTCCTCGAGCAAGCCGATAATCTCATCAACATTTCCTCTAGTATATTCCTCATATCGTTTGGTCAACTCTCTGGCAATGGCGATTTGCCGATTGCCAAGTACTTCTAGGATAGCTGCAAGCGTATCCTTGACCCGAAAAGGCGATTCATAAAACAACAATGTTGCCTGTAGTGACTGCAATCGCTCCAACTCGTTATGCTTTTCCTGCTTTTTTCTTGGTAAAAATCCGTAAAATAAAAATTCAGTTGATGGAAGTCCTGAACCAACTAAGGCACATAACGCTGCATTTGCTCCTGGTAAAACAACAACCGGAAAGTCCTGATTAATTGCTGTGCGAACAATCTCATATCCCGGATCTGACACTCCCGGCATCCCGGCATCACTTACGATTGCGATTGATTCACCATTTTCTAAACGAGCAATTAATTGTCCCTCCTTTGCTTCTTTATTGTGTTCATGATAACTCGTCAAGTGTGTTGCGATGTCAAAATGATTCAGTAGTTTTTTCGTATTTCTCGTATCTTCAGCGGCGATGATACTAACCGTACGCAGCACGTTTAATGCTCGATACGTAATATCCTCTAAATTGCCAATTGGGGTTGGGACAACATAGACTGTTCCTGCTTCCTGATTATCAAAGCTTTTTTGTATTTTCAACCCATACCACATCTTTCTTATTAAGACGTATTAATTGCTCTTTTTCTTTTCGGTCAAGCTGCTTAATCGCATATTCCTTTTGCATTGCTTCTTCCTTTGTTGGAAACCGCTCAATGAATTCAACCTGAAATGGACCCCGTCCTCTTGTATATTTTGCCCCTTTACCAGTTTCATGCAAACGTAATCGTCTTTTTAAATCATTTGTATAGCCTGTATATAACGTCCCATCTTTACATTTTAGTATATAGACAACATGTTCAAATTCCTCCATAAATGATTTCCTCTGCTTCTTTTGTGTATGTATTATCCGGGTTATAAATATATAACGGCGGCAGGATGGTCAGATCTGCTCTCCCATCACGGATTCCCTCAATTAAAAGCATATTAGCATCCCTGCCCATTTTTGGATAAACAAGCCGCATCCTTTTTGGCTCTAGCTTATAGTTGCGAAACAAGGTAATAATATCAACAAGTCGTCCCGGACGGTGAACCATTGCCACCTTACCACCAGGGCGAACGTGCAATTTACAAGCCTTCACCACATCCTCTAACGTACAGAACACTTCATGCCTGGCAATTGTTAAATAATCATTTTTGTTATACTCCGTTTTGGCCGGGGTACGAAAATATGGAGGATTACACGTCACAACATCAAAATTGCTTTGGCCAAGCTGGGGCTGCATTGCTTTTAAATCACCATGAGTCATTGTCACCTGTTCCTGCAGTCCATTCATTTGTACATTCCTGCTAGCCATGTCGAATAACCTCTCCTGTATTTCAACTGCTGTAATGTGTGCACGGGTTCTTCTTGACAGAAGCAGCGGAATAACTCCATTCCCCGTACACAAATCGAGAATACTGCCTTTTTTTAACGGAATAGAGGCAAAGTGTCCAAGCAAAACAGCATCCAACGAAAACGAAAAAACCGTCGGACTTTGAATGATTTTTATCGTTTCATCAGCTAATAAATAATCAAGTCGTTCATCATTATGTAATTCAACCATTTTCGGGATCCATCCTTATGACAGAAAAGCTGCCTCATGTGTCTTGGTAAGACATAGAGCCAGCTCGTACTTTTATTTCGTTTTGCTCAGGAAATCAAGACAAAAGATACAATCCTCATTCCTTCTGGGACTGCCGAATTCCAGGTTGCAAATATGAAACCCTTCCTCGTACAGTCTTGCCAGATTATCATATCCCTCGCCCGGTATATCCTTTGGTTGCTGTATGTCTCCGATCTCTCTCTTATCCTGCTTGCTTGTATTTAAGTGATTACGCAAATTATGATTTTCCATCGTTAGCCGCTGATTCTCTTCAAGCAAACTGCCCAACTCATTCTTTAAATCTCCAAGCTGTTCATACAATTCACCAATACGTTTCTCCATATCGGATACTTGGTCAAAAATTTGCCTTTTGCTCAACATTTTACACCCCACTATTCCGTGGCTTGTGCTGAAATGATTCCCTCTTCGATTAGTTCATCTAATGTATATTCAATAACACGCTCTTTCTCTGGAAGCTCAATATGGATGACACGCTCAAGGATGTTCAGACCAACCACTTTTCCGTTCCCGAACGGTGTTTTTATCATTTCTCCTAAATCAGGCAGTACGCGTTTAGCCGTTTCGTAATCATCGTTTTCGTACTTTAAGCAGCACATTAGCCTGCCGCACAATCCGGATATTTTTGCTGGATTAAGCGAAAGGTTTTGGTCCTTGGCCATTTTAATGGAAACCGGCTCAAAGTCACCTAAAAATGTCGAACAGCAAAGCATCCTGCCGCACGGGCCAATCCCGCCAAGCATTTTCGCTTCATCACGTACACCAATTTGTCTAAGTTCAATCCGTGTTTTAAACAATGCTGCCAAATCTTTGACCAAATTACGAAAATCAACTCGTCCATCTGCTGTAAAATAGAAAATAATTTTATTCCGGTCAAATGTATATTCCACTTCTACTAGATTCATATCCAGATTATGTTCCGTAATCTTCCTGGCGCACGTCTCGAAAGCAGTTTCTGCTTGTTGCTGATTTTCAACGACCGTTATTTTATCCTTTTCATCAGCTATCCGCATAACCTGTTTCAACGGAAGAACGACATCTTCCTCATCAACCTGTTTACTGGCAATCACAACCTTGCCAAACTCAATGCCACGTATTGTCTCGACAATAACGTAGCTATCTATATCAATATCATGTTCCCCAGGATCAAAATAATATATTTTACCCGCTTTCTTGAAACGGACACCAATCACTTCAACCACTATTTATCACCTCTGTATTTGAAGTGTAAGTTGTTCCATCACTAACGTCGGATGAACATTTTGCTTCAATTTTTGTTTCGCCTTTAAAATAGCATTTAAAATTGCCAGAACCTTCTCCTGTGAAAAGGCCATCACGAGGTCTTCCAGTTTATTGCTGGATTTAGCAAATACAACGGTCGCATCCTCATAGCCGATATGTGACAGGAGAATATCTTTAAAGGCTAATAGTAATAAATCCATACCATGCTCCTGCCCACTTCTCTCATTAAAGTGGGGCAGCCACTTACTATGGATGAACAAATAAACATCGTCTGGATTAGCTGCAAACGTTTCTACTAATTGTACCATTAATTTTCGAGCCTGTGCAAACCACTCATCTTCATTCCAGTGTATTGCTTCAGTCAAGTTATTAGTGAGCGCACTGAAAAGTCTGGCGTTCGCTTCCGGTATTCCTGATTCCATTAACTGTTGCTGGAAAAGTTGTGGATTCAATGGCTTTAAATCAAGTATTTGGCAGCGTGAGCGAATGGTAGGGATAATAGATTGACTATTTTCTGCCAGCATAATGGCTGTCGTTGCTTTATTCGGTTCTTCCAGGAACTTTAAAATACGGTTTGCTGCATTTAATGTTAACGTATCAGCTGCTTTGATAATATAGACCTTCCGATTGGATTCCAAACCTGAGTACATAAATTCCTTCTGCAGTTTATCAATTTGTTCCTTCTTAATTGATTGCCCTTCAGGCTCTATCCAAAGTACATCAGGGTGATTTTTCGATGCTATTCGCTGACACGCATTACAGGTTTGGCATGGTTCAACACCATCTTTATTGGAACAAAACACACTTTTAGCAAGCTGAAGTGCTATCTTCTCTTTCCCGGTTCCTCGTTCTCCGCTAATCAAGTATGCATGTGAAATTCGCCCTTTTTCCATACTATTCGTAATAATTTTACCTGCCAATGGTTGGATTTCCTTTATTTCTTCCCATGTTTTCATTGCTTTTCGTCCTTCAGTTCTAATTTCCGGAATGTTAGATATTTTAACAAAGTTAAACTGTACAAAAACTATATGATTGTACTTCCACTTTTTTCTTTATCTATATAAATTAATTAATAACCCTTTGATTTCTCCAATAATACCTAATAAATCAACCGTTTTTTTCTCTTGGCTCATCATTTCCTCGGTTAATTCAATTAATTTTTCATCTACCTTTTTGACGATGGTCAGTTTTCGACTTTGACTTGCTTCAAAGCTGTGTGATTTCTGCAGATGAAGACCACTATACACTGTTTCCTGTAAAAAACTCTTCACCATACGCTTGAATTTCACCAAGTCACGAAATGAACGAAAGCGGGCAAGCCTGTCTCCTTGCAGCGTAATGTCCTTCATTAATTGCTGAAGCTCCTGTTGCTTCAGTTTTTGCGTATGCGACTCCATGACACCGTCAAATGATTGCCTGCCATCTATATTATTTCGATTATTTTTAGCTGCGGAATCGATTTGTCCCCGCATTTCCTGGGTAATTTTCATTGGGATGACCCCTTTAATCCATATGTACGGAAGCGCAGTAGATCAAACCTGCTAATCGGGCGCTTCCGCTTTTGATCGTCTAGCTCCAGCGCCCAGCGGCTAGTGGACTTCCCTCACCTCCGTACGATAAGTCAACATCGCCTCGCTACGCTCACCGTGTTTCCTTTATCTCCTACGGCTCAGTCCAGTCCATACGCCGCTAAACGGGCGCTTCCGCTTTTGAAGTTAAAATTGAAAGAATGATTCGATTGGGAGGATGAATACGGTTGCTCCGCCTACTTCTACTTTGACCGGTTTTGGAATGTAGGAGTCGGCATTACCGCCCATTGGCGAAATTGGTGCTACCATTTGTTCCCGCTGTGAGCAATTATCCCGGATAATTTTAAGGGCCTCATCGACATATTCATCCTCGCAGCCAATCATGAGTGTTGTATTTCCTTCTTTAAGAAATCCGCCAGTTGTAGCAAGCTTTGTCGTTTTAAAGTTTTCTTCACCAAGTGCATCTACCAGACGGTTGGAATCCTTATCCTGCGTGACTGCAATAATCAGCTTCATTATTCAAAACCTCCTTTACTTATTGTTTTCTCTCAAATAAGAAACAATTTTGTCTTTTGCATCTAATTCCACCTGCTCAAGCGGCTGATCAGCATTGATCGTTGTAAAACGATCGGAAAACCTTGTTCTTAATATGTTATACGCCTCATATACTTGCTCATGAAAATGAATCGTTTCTAAATCCAATCGGTTCTTTTCTCTATTCTTATTCGCCGTAATACGCTGTAATCCCTTTTTTGGTTCGATATCAAAAAATAAGGTTAGATCCGGCATACAGTGATCAATGGCAAATTGATTGATCGACCATACCTCATCGATTCCTAATCCTCTTGCATATCCTTGGTAGGCAAGACTACTATCAACAAACCGGTCACATAATATAATATTCCCTTTTTCTAATGCTGGTAACACTTTTTCGACTAAATGCTGTCTCCGTGCTGCAGCATATAGCAATGCTTCTGTCCGACCATCCATTTCGGTGTTTAACGGATCCAGAATGATTCCCCTTATTTTCTCGGCAATTTCGATCCCGCCTGGCTCACGTGTGATGACTACAGCAAACCCTAACTGCTGCAGTTTATTTCCTAAAGAATGAAGAATGGTCGTCTTTCCGGCTCCTTCAACGCCCTCAAATGTTATAAAATGTCCGTTCACGTATTTTTCTCCTTTATCTGTCCGGTAAAAACACGGATACCCCTTGTTATATCTCGGTGTTGAATTGTAACACCTTGGATGATTAATTGTTCGATTATCTTGATATGATCTCCTGTAATCCGCTCGCCTTTCATGACTAGTGGTATTCCAGGCGGATATGGGATTACCGCTTCCGCCGCTACCTTGCCGATTGCCTGCTTAAGCGAAACGGTTGCTGTTTTATGCTGATTCATTTTCTGGTAAGGCAAGCTAAGCGTGCCCATTTTTTTGGAAAACATTTTTGTTATCTCTATTGTAGCATGACTTTCGATTATTTTTAATTGATCCATCACGCTTTTCATTACTTTCCGCAACTGCATAAGTTTTTCAAAGGGCTGCAGTCCATGAATAAATAACACCTGATTATGTGTAGCTAATTCCGGATAGATCCCGCCTTGTTCAAAATAGTGAGCTAATTCAAATCCAGTAAGCCCTGGTTTCACGCTTAACGTTAATTTAAGTGGGTCATCAAATTCAGTAATTGGTAAAAGATTCCAAAACCCACTTAAAGCAAAAGATTTTCTGACTTGCATAACACTCGTTTTCACAGCTTCTATGTCTGTTGGTGAAATGGATGCTAAAAATGATCGTGCTATATCCAATGACGCCATTAATGGATAGGAAGGGCTGCTTGATTGCAGCATTTGTAAATAATGGGCTATCCGATCTGCTGCAATTCGTTCCGTCTTCATATGTAAATAGGAGGCCATGGTCAGTGCCGGTGCCATTTTATGTGCTGATTGAACAACAATATCGGCACCAAGCTTTAAAGCAGACGGTGGAAATGGATCACCAAGTGAAAAATGTACCCCATGTGCCTCATCAATTAGTATGGGGATATTATAGGAATGAACCAAGTCGATCATCTGTCTTAGCGGATATGTTTTACCAAAATAGTCCGGGTAGGTTAAGACAACTGCCTTAACATCAGGATGTATTTCCAACGCCTGTTTAAGTGTATCAATGTCTGGGTGTGTAAAACGACCAACTGATTCATCATATAATGGTGCAATAAAAACTGGCATTGCACCAGACAACTCTAACCCATTGATAATTGATTTATGGCTATTACGCTGCACAATAATTTTTTCCCCCGCTGAACAAGCGGCGAGAATCATCGCCAGATTCCCCACTGTACTCCCACCGACAAGGAAAAAGGTCTGGTTTGCACCAAAAAAATTTGCGGCAAGTTGCTCAGCCTCAGCAATTACCCCATTAGGCGCATGCAGATCATCCAAACCAGTCAATTCGGTCAAATCAATCGGCAGAATATGATTGAATGTGTTTTTGGCATCATCAAGGAATATAGATCCATTTTTATGCCCTGGTACATGAAAGGAAATAGGGTGTTGTTCGCTAAATTGGATTAACCTTGCGTATAGTGGTGTATCTTGCTGATTTAGTTTCATGATTTTACGTCCTCTTTCTTTATCCTCCCCCAATATTAATCCAATAAAAAAAGCCTTTGCAAGTAAAAATGCAAAGACTACAAAAGCTTCTATTTTGTACAAGGCAAAGTGGGCAACGTCAAGCTCGGTCGCCTCCGCTTTTTGTACTTATGAGTGTAGTGTTGGTTGATTCATATTTTTTAACTTTTGTAGATAATAATGATATTTTTCTTCTCTTGGCTCTGTGTGAATCATGTTTCGTTCACATTCACAACAGATAAACATTTTGTATAAATGAATTCCTTTTTCTTTCTCTTCCTCACATATACCACAGCGTTCCATTGAAATAGTTTGTTTCATCTCCCCACCTCCGTTAGCTTAGTATCTCCTAATCTAACGAAATCTATACATGTAATCTGTAAAACTTTCTTATAGTTAACTATATGTTTTATTAGCCTGTTTGTTTCCATAAACAGGCCAAAAAAACCAGGCGTATACCATACGTCCCGGCTTTTTGCTTTTTATGAAATGATAAACAATTGGATCGCAGCAAGTGAGGCTACTCCAAACAAGCCTAAAAAACCTGATACGACAGTTGTAAATAGATTGATAGGTATATGCAGACCAATTGCCCCGCCAAACACGTTAAAGAAAAATAAAAACAAGATGCCAATCCCTAACTTCACCGTGCTGTGGGCGATAAAACGCATTGGCTTTGCAGGTGCCCCAACAATTAAAAGTAATACAATTAATGCAACCATAATGGAAATAACAACGGTTGAGCTCAAAACCTTCAACTCCTTCTCCTTGTCCCTTTCTACTATCTATGAAAGAAAACGAGGAAAAAGAACTGGAAACAAGCATTAATTATAGCGAATCGCGCTGATTTTCCGGTGACGTGCCTCCCGCAGTAAAAATAAATACTTTGCTTGAGCAAGATTCTCCCGATAGATACTTGTGTCCATTGGTTCGATACTCCTCTCAACAAGAGAGCGAATTTGTTTCCATTCTCGCTCCAGGGTAAAAATGGAATCCAATAGTTGTTCATCGATATCTTTTTTCTTTATTTTTTTACTCATGACAGTACCAAACTCCTACAAATGAGTCTACAAACATTTCAAGCGCTATTCTGCTCACGCCAGAGTAGGCCACGTCCGGCTCCAGCACCCAGCGACTAGTAAACTTCCTTCACCTCCGTACGATAAGGTCAACATCTGTTCGCTTTCAGCTCACCGTGTTTCCTTTATCTCCTACGGCTCAGTCCAGTTTATACGTCGCTAAACGGGCGCTTACGCCTTTGTTCACTACAAATCCCTTCTGCCTTCCAATGCCTTTGATAAGGTAACCTCATCTGCATACTCCAAGTCACCGCCGACAGGTAATCCATGGGCTATTCGCGTTGTTCTGATACCCGATGGTTTAACAAGACGGGAAATATACATCGCCGTTGCCTCACCCTCGATATTTGGATTTGTTGCTAATATTAATTCCTTCACTTCTTCATCTTTTAAACGATTAAGCAGATCGGGAATATTAATATCTTCCGGACCAATGCCATCCATCGGCGAGATAGCACCATGCAGGACGTGATATTTTCCATGAAACTCTTTCATCTTTTCCATTGCAATGACATCTTTCGGATCCTGAACAACACAAATAATCGACTGATCACGTGACTCGTCTTGACAAATCGCACAAGGGTCCTGATCGGTTATATGACCGCAAATAGAACAGTGTGTCAGTTCGCGTTTTGCATTGACTAATGAATTAGCAAAATCCATTACATCATCATCATTCATATTAATCACAAAAAAAGCCAGACGGACTGCTGTTTTTGGTCCGATCCCTGGCAGTTTTGTGAAACTATCAATCAATTTGGAAATCGGTTCTGGATAATACATTTAGTTGCCCCCTAGAACTAGAACATTCCGGGCATATTTAATCCTTTCGTGAATTGCCCCATTGTTTCGTTGGTTTTCTCGTCAATTTGTTTTAAACAATCATTAGTTGCTGCTAAAATCAGATCCTGCAGCATTTCTACATCATCTGGGTCAACAACTTCTTCTTTAATTTGCACATCGGTAATTTCTTTCTTTCCGTTCGCTGTAACTGTTACCATTCCACCACCGCTTGAGGCCTCAAAGCTCATTTCATAAAGCTCATCCTGTGCAGCCATCATTTTCTTTTGCATTTTTTGCATTTGCTTCATCATATTACCCATATTACCCTTCATGGAAAATTCCTCCTTTAAATTTACAGTTGTAGCGTTTAGCTCCCAGGGTTATAAGGCAGTAATACCCTGGACAGCTGCCTATGTTGCTAATCTTTTATCTCCAGCAAATCATCGCCAACCAGTTTTCTTGCCTCTTCAATTAATGGATCAGCTTGTTCTTCCAATTGCTGGTCGTTCGTTTGCTGTTCTTGCTGTTGAATATATTCACGGCGTAACTCTTGCCAATTATTATCCGGAATCGGGATAATTGTCAAATGTTTTCCGATAGCTTTTTCCAGTATAGATTCACTTGTCTCCCGGTGTTCAAGAAAAAGAGAACAGTGTATTTCATATTTGAATGCGACGACAAGCGCTTGGCTGGACGCCGCTGCCGGCTTACTATCCTGAATGGTTGCATGTGCCGGTGCGTTTGTCGCCTTTAAAGCGTTTAAAAACGCGGCCCACTCGGTTCTTACCTGTTTCAATGCCGGCTTTTCCGCCTCCTGTAAAACGGAACGAATTTTTTCATACGGAATTTTATAGCTGTTTTTCGTTTGTCTCGGCTGGGATCGCCTTGATACTGATTGTGCTGGTTGACTTACTACCTGGGCCGGTGATTCCCTTAGTGTCTTCAATTCCTGTTCCAATTGTTCCAATCGACTTGTAAGCTTGGCAACCGTTTCTGAATCATTCGTTATGACTGCTTGACTTGATCCACGATCGTTATTTACAATCGTCAATATCGCCATTTCAATAAACACTTTCGGGCTGTTCGACCACTTCATCTCCTGTTGACATTGGTTCAACTGGATGATTGCTTCCTGGATCCAGTTAGCAGCCACTTGATCTGCCAATTGCTTGAAATCATCATCGATCAACGCACGTTCCAAAATTCCTTCTAATGAAGGTGCACTTTGATAAAGCAGCAAATCACGCATGAAATAAATCAAATCAAAAACAAATCGTCCCGGATCTTTCCCTCGTTGGATTAATTCATCCAATATTTTTAATGACTGCTGAGCATCTTTTTCATGCATTGCTTTTACAATATTGGTCAAAAGCTTTTGCGAAACCCCACCCGTCACCGCTAACACATCAGCTAATTCCACACGATCGTCACTGTAAGAAATGGCCTGATCTAAAATACTTAATGCATCACGCATTCCACCTTCAGCAGCTAGTGCTACCACTTCTAATGCCTCTTGTGAAACCGAAATTCCTTCAGATTCTATAATTGTTTTCATCCGATCCACAATAGCTTGATTAGAAATCGGTTTGAAATCGAAACGCTGGCACCTTGAAATGATGGTTAATGGTATTTTATGTGGTTCTGTCGTTGCTAAAATAAATACAACATGCTTTGGGGGCTCTTCCAGTGTTTTTAATAAAGCATTAAATGCATTTACCGATATCATATGAACTTCATCAATAATATACACTTTATATGGAACAGAGCTGGAAGCATATTTCACCTTGTCACGTATCTCCCGAATATCTTCTACGCTCGTATTCGATGCAGCATCCATTTCGATAATATCAGAAATTGAACCATCCTGAATACCACGGCAGGATGCACATTCATTACATGGTTCTTTTATCGGTGCATGCTCACAATTGATCGTTTTTGCAAAAATCTTCGCTGCACTCGTTTTCCCTGTACCACGTGGACCGGAAAATAAATACGCATGCGAAAATTTTTGCTGCACAATAGCATTCTGTAAGGTTCTAGTAATGTGTTCCTGTCCAACAACATCTGCAAACGTTTTTGGACGCCAAACACGATATAATGCTTGATAGCTCATAACGAACGTTCCCCTTTGTCAATTCATTCTAATTATACCCGATTTAAGGGGCAGATGTGAACCATAACATCCGTTTTGCATCGAAATGCGCTCGACTTTTTCATCGTTACCGTTCAGTTGCTGAAAGTTCCCGGTAAAATGCATAAAGTTGGTGATCAAATGGTGAGATTCCCGATCAAGCAATATAAAATTCATCGATCAAAATAGCTAAAAACTACTCATCAAATAGGCTAGATACCGATGAATAAAAAGGCTGTATCAATGCCATTTCTGCCATTGATACAGCCTTTTCGATTATGTAAACCGTGCACCCATCGTCGATGAAACGTCCCTAAGCGTTACTTAAGTTCATGGCTCAGTCCAGGCTTCCCCACGGCACACAGAGGAATCCACTTACTGCTGCTTCCTTCCGGACCTGACAGGGTTCATGGGTCTCTGTTGCGCAGGACCTGAGACGTCAACACCAATCCCTTAAGGCAGACCTTAAAGTCGCCTCACCTTGGATGGGGATTCGGCCTCGCTATAGCGGATTGCGAGTACAGGGCACCGCTACCTCCCCACTTAGCACGGCATGTTTTATTATAAAGCGTTTTTAAGACAAATGCAATGGAAATCTATGGACAAGAACAGTAAACTTTATCCATCTCTACATTTGTTTTTTCTTATTACGTAATCCCCGGAAAAAGTCAGTCAATAACTGCCCACATTCTCGTTCCAATACACCCGCGGTTACTTCTGCCTGATGATTAAACCGGTTATCATCCAATAAATTCATTAATGTCCCAGCACAGCCCGCTTTTGGATCAGATGCTCCAAAGACAACACGGGCAATCCGTGACTGAACGATCGCACCCGCACACATTGGACACGGTTCGAGTGTTACATAAAGGGTACAATCTTCCAACCGCCAGCTGCCAATTTCCTGATTTGCCTGTTCAATTGCAAGCAATTCGGCATGTGACAACGTTAATTGGGATGTTTCCCGAACGTTAAATCCGGTAGCAATAACCTCCCCATGATAAACAATCACCGCACCAATCGGAACCTCACCAGCTTCTTGTGCTTGCAATGCCTGGTTCAGTGCTTCACGCATGTATTTTTCATCATCCATTATAAATCACCACGCAGGAAAAAAGTTTTAAATCTGTTTAATTAGGAAAAAAATAAACAAGAAACGAAAGGGGCATTGCTATGAACATTTCAATGGAAAACAGTGCTGTCTTGTTTATCGACCTTATCAATGACTTTAAATTTGAAGGCGGGGAACGATTACTTCACCACACAAAGGAAATTCTGCCAAATCTAAAAAGACTGAAGTCATTTGCCAAAGAAAATAATCTACCTGTTATTTATATTAATGATCATTACAATTTGTGGCAAGCGGATTTTCATAAAGTAGTAGAGTATTGCAGAAATGACGCTAGCCGTGAAGTAATTGATGCAATGAAGCCTGCTCCCGACGATTACTTTTTTATAAAACCGAAGCACTCCGCCTTTTTTCAAACACCATTGCAATCATTGTTAACCCATTTAAAAAAGACAAACCTGATTATGTCAGGAATCGCAGGGGATATTTGTATATTATTCTCGGCGAAGGATGCTTACATGTATGAATACTCCCTGCACGTTCCGGAAAATTGTATGGCATCCAATGAAAAACAAGGCAATGAATATGCCCTCTATTTAATGCGCACCGTGATGGATGCAAACACTGAACCAATTTAGCAAGCATATGGAAAGCTTCCTTCGCATATTTTGTAAGTAGAGTTAAAACGGAAAGGAGGAAGCTTCCTTGCAAATTTATGTCATAAAGTCAGGGGATACGCTTTATCAAATTGCCGATACATATGGCACGACTACTACAGCACTTATTGATGCTAATGAGCTTGATGCACCAAATGAGCTTGTAGTTGGGCAGGCACTGGTTATTCCAATTATTGGCCAATTTTATTTTGTCCAGCCAGGTGACACCTTATATGCAATCGCGCAAAGGTTTGGGATGTCCTATCAGGAACTGGCACAGATTAATAATATCCCGGCAGGAAATGTACTACAAGCTGGGTTCCGGTTATATATTCCGGAACAACCAAAGAGAGAAATCACATCCAATGCCTATATTGAACCTTATGGTGAAACCGTATCCCAATCATTAATTAATGCTGCAGAAAACGCTGCCCCATATCTCACCTATCTTGCGCCATTCAGTTATACGATTAACAGTGATGGTACACTAAACCCTCCACCATTGGACAACTTCAGACAAATAGCTGCAAACAATAATGCATCCTTAATGCTTGTCGTATCCAATCTTCAAGGAGGTGAGTTCAGCACGGAATTAGGCAGAACGATCCTGAACAACCAAACCGTACAAAATAATTTATTGGACAATATTATTGCAACTGCCAATGCTGGGGGTTACCGTGATGTCCATTTTGATCTGGAATTTTTGCCCCCGGAGAACAGGGAAGACTATAATACTTTTTTACGAAAAGCAAGGGACCGCCTGCATGCTAACGGGTTGTTGCTGTCAACGGCCTTAGCACCAAAGACAAGCGCAACACAGCAAGGAGTAGTGTATGAGGCACATGATTACGCAGCACATGGCGAAATTGCCGATATGGTTGTGTTAATGACGTATGAGTGGGGGTACAGTTATGGACCGCCAATGGCAGTATCACCGATCAATCAAGTGCGTAACGTAGTCAACTTCGCCTTAAGTGTTATGCCTGCTGATAAAATTTTGCTCGGTCAGAATTTATACGGCTATGATTGGACATTGCCATTCGAACAAGGCGGTGAACCAGCCAGGGCGATTAGTCCGCAGCAAGCAATAACAATTGCACGTGAGCAGAATGTGGCAATTGAATACGATCAGGAATCACAAGCACCTTTTTATCATTATACGGATGATCAAGGGAATCGTCATGAAGTCTGGTTTGAAGATGCTCGTTCGATCCAAGCTAAATTTGACCTCATTAAGGAATTAGGACTGCGTGGAATCAGTTACTGGAAGCTTGGGTTACGTTTTCCGCAGAATTGGTTGTTGCTTGCTGATAATTTTACAATTAGGAAAGCGGGACCATCGTCATAAAACCGATTAAAAATCCCCAAAGCTTTTAACGTTGGGGATTTTTGTTGGTGTTGCCCGGTTTATTGTTGATGTTTCAACTTTTACTATTGATATTCTGTGTTTTACTGTCGATGTTTCAATTTTTACTATTGATATTAAACATCATTATTTCAGCAGATTCAATGCTTCCCGATTAAATGCCGGGATATCATCGGGCTGGCGGCTCGTTACTAATTGATTGTTACAAACGACTACTTCCTCATCCTTTACATATGCACCTGCATATTCCATATCCACTTGAATGGATTTGTATCCCGTAGCTGCACGACCTTCCAGGGACTTCGCTGTAATGAGCAGCTGTGGTCCGTGGCAAATCGCAAATACCGGCTTTTTGACATCCATAAAATGCTTGGCAAACGCGACAAACCGGTCATCCGCACGTAATTGATCCGGTGAAAAGCCACCCGGGATAAACAACGCATCATAGTCATCCGGATTTACATTGTCAATACCTTCATCAATTGTAACCGTTACTTCATTATTTTTTCCAGTTACTTCATTACCTTTCTGCTTTTCAATTGTCACAACTTTATGTCCGGCATCCGTAAATGCTTTTGCTGGTTCTGTATATTCTACATCTTCAAACATGTTTGTCAGAACCGCTGCTATTTTCTTTGCCATTTTTTATCCGCTCCTCTTTAAAGATGATACATAACGGGTTTTCCCCTGGATACATAAAATAAAACATAGTTAGTCTATTCCCATTAATTGGCGCAAATCATCCTCGTTTGTTATCAAATCATTTATCGTATATTGATCAAGCACATGCAGGAAGGCTTGCAGTGCCTCGTTTAAAGCATGCTTTAATTTGCAGGCAGGTGAAATCACACAATAGTTGTTCTTATGATCAAAGCATTCCAGCAGGACAAAATCATTCTCCAGCTGACGTACAACCATGCCGACATTAATTTCTTCAGGTCTTTTAGCAAGACGTATCCCGCCATTCCGACCTCTGACAGTTTCTAGTAAGTCTAGTTTATTCAATTCAAAAACGATTTTTCCTAAATGATGCTGGGATATTGAGAACGTCTCGGAGATTTCTTTTATACTAGCAAGCTCCCCTTCATGCTTCATTCCTGTAAAAATAAGTACTCGCAATGCATAGTCTGTATATTTTTTTAGATTCATTGTCATGCTCCTTGTAAATAATTTCACAAAACTGTAACAGTATTTCCCTTTTACCCTATTGATACAGTGCTAATAGTTATTATACAATAAACATGTATTTGAAATACATGTTTAAAAAATAAAAGGAGTGCTTTGCTTTGACAACACAAGCTACAACAGGGTTAGAAAAGGATACTAGGGATATTGTAAAAGCTACTGTACCGATTTTGCAAGAACGAGGGGATGAGATCACCAGCAGATTTTATCAGCTTATGTTTGAAAATCATCCCGAATTGAAAAATATCTTTAACCAGACGAATCAGCGAAAAGGCGATCAATCAAAAGCACTGGCAAACACAGTGTACGCTGCTGCTGCTCACATTGATCAGCTGGAGGACATTTTACCACAAGTAAAACAAATTGCACACAAGCATAAAAGCTTGAATATTAAACCAGAGCATTATCCAATCGTGGGCAAACATTTATTATTAGCGATGAAAGATGTGTTGGGGGACGCAGCTAGTGATGATGTGATCAACGCATGGGAAAAGGCTTATGGTGTTATTGCTGATGTGTTTATTGAAACAGAAAGACAAATGTATCAGGAAACGAAAAATAAAGTTGGCGGCTGGGTGGATTTCCGTGATTTTAAGGTTGTCGATAAGATAGTTGAAAGTGATGTGATTACATCCTTCTATTTGGAACCAGCCGATGGTAATCCGTTTCCGATCTACCAGCCAGGACAATACATTACGGTTAAAGCGGAAATTGAAGGCGAGCCGTATACACATTTGCGACAATACAGCCTTTCATGTGCACCTGATGAAGGTGTATACCGAATCAGTGTTAAACGCGAGGATGCCCATGGGGAGTTGCCGGCGGGGATCGTATCCAATTATTTGCATTCCCAGATTGAAAAAGGAAGCATTTTGCCAATTAGCGCCCCATCCGGTGACTTTACACTCAATCAACAGGACACAAGACCACTTATTCTAATTAGCGGCGGGGTTGGCTTAACACCGATGATGAGTATGCTCGAAGCTACAATCAAACAACAACCGGAACGTGAAATCTATTATATCCATGCAGCGCAAAATGGAAATGTACATGCGATGAAGGAAGTTGTTCGTAATCTGGCTAGCGAACATGAACAAATCCATGCTTATACAGTATATGATAACCCGTCCCCTGCCGATGAAAATTTCTATGACAAAGATGGGTACATTGATTATGAATGGTTGACATCGATTCTCCCGACAAATAATGCCGATTTCTATTTTTGCGGTCCAAAAGGGTTCATGCAAGCCATGTACAGGACGTTAAAGCAATATCATGTGGCTGAGAAGGATATTCATTTTGAGTTTTTCGGACCAGCCCAAGCTATTACAGCATAAAAAACGATAGGGTGCCAGTAATAACAGGCTGGCACCCTTTTCTATTACTCTTCTAATGTTGATGTATCCCCAGTTGGCAAGCCAAGCTCCCATGATTTTAACAGGCGGCGCATGATTTTACCACTGCGCGTTTTTGGAATGGAGTCCTTCACCTCTAATTCACGAGGTGCTGCATGGGCACTTAATCCAGTTTTAATAAACTGGCGGATTTCCTCCAGTAATTCAGGTGAATTTTCATAACCCTCATTTAACGTAATAAACGCTTTAATGATCTCACCACGCTCTGGATCCGGTTTGCCGATAACACCTGCCTCCGCAACAGCAGGATGCTCAATTAGTTTGCTTTCTACTTCAAACGGTCCTACACGTTCACCAGATGTATTAATTACATCATCCAGTCTGCCCTGGAACCAAAAGTAGCCGTCTTCATCCTTATAGGCACTGTCACCGGAAACATACCAGCCATTTATAAAATAACTCTCATATTTTTCTGGGCGCTTCCAGATTTTGCGCATCATCGAAGGCCAGCCTTGTTTAATAGCCAGATTTCCCATTTGATTTGGTGGTAATTCGTTTCCTTCATTATCAACAATCGATGCTTCAATTCCTGGAATCGGTTTACCCATTGAACCTGGCCGTATTTCCAGTGCAGGGAGGTTACAAATGAGCTGTGCCCCCGTTTCAGTCATCCACCATGTATCGTGAATCCGCAAATCAAAGGCCTTCAAGCCCCACGTGACTACTTCCGGATTGAGCGGCTCGCCGACACTCATCACATGACGTAATGAAGATAAATCATATTTTTTCACAACGTCTTCACCGGCACTGACCAACTTCCGTAATGCTGTCGGTGCCGTATACCAAACGGTTACATTGAATTTATCCAAGGTGCCATACCAGTCATCAGGGGTGAAACGGCCACCACGAATTACATTTGTCACACCTTTTAACCAAGGTGCAAAAATGCCATAACTTGTACCGGTTACCCAGCCCGGATCCGCTGTACACCAATAAATATCATTATCTTTTAAGTCCAGCACCCATTCAGCAGTAGCATAATGCTGGATCATCGCATTATGTACATGATAAACGCCTTTTGGTTTACCAGTTGAACCGGATGTGTAATGGATAACCATCCCATCCTCCAAATCAACCCATTCGATTGCAAAATCAGTTGATGCACGCTTCATTTCACTAGCATAATCAATGTATTTGTCTGAGGTTTCATTATGGTCCCCAACAAGCACAATTTTCTGCAAATCCGGTAAATCTTCCTGTGGAACGCGTTCCAGCAATTCCGGTGTTGTAATCAGTATACTTGCTTCACTATCCTGCAATCTGTCCCGAACTGCCTGTTCCATAAATGCTTCAAATAGAGGTCCGGCAATAGCACCTGTTTTTAAAATGCCAAAGAAAGCTACATAGAACTCCGGACTTCTTGGAAGAAATAGAAAAACACGATCTCCCTTTTTAACGTCATATTTCTTTAATACATTGGCAAATTGATTACTTTGTTCACTTATTTCACCAAATGTCATTTTCTCTTCCCGATCTGGTGAAGAATATAGTAAGGCAAGCTTATCCTTTTTATTTGGATCCTCGGCATGCCGGTCAATTGCCTCATACGCAATATTTACTTTTCCTGTTTCATTCCAGCTGAAATTCTTTTTCATGTCCTCCCACGAAAAATTCTCGCGTACTTTTTCATAGTTTTCTAGATTGTAATTACCTGCTCGTGCAGGTACTCGCTTCATATCCATCCAATCACCTCGTTTGTAAATTTGAAATCGGTTACAATACCTGTTGTAAGTATAGTTTATTTTCAAACTGCAAAAACATGCAGCCTGAAAATTATTCAAACATTTCGCTAACTGTTTTCTATTTTAGAACATTTTGTGACATTTTTAAAGTGATACACTAAAATAAAAATAAATAACTGTCCTATCAACTGATGGACAGTTTTTAAGCAAAGCAGCAAATTGCTTATATTTTGATACGCCCCCGGCAGGAATTGAACCTGCGACACCCAGTTTAGGAAACTGGTGCTCTATCCCCTGAGCTACGGGGGCAACTAAATCGACAGTAATTATTATACAAAAAGTAATGCGAAATGAAAAGCATAACATCCCTTTTTCCACATGGAATACAAACTTCATATATGATAAAATGAACTACATCTGCTAAGCCGTGTCGGATTGGAGGGGAAGGTATGGCGGAGGTTCCGTTCATTGCAATCGAAGGACCAATTGGAATTGGCAAGACATCCCTTGCACAAAAGCTTTCGGTCCATTTTGATTATCATTTACTAAAAGAAATCGTTGAAGAGAACCCGTTTCTCGGCAAATTTTATAAGGATATCGACGAATGGAGTTTTCAAACGGAAATGTTCTTCCTATGCAATCGATATAAACAACTGGAAGATATTGAACACAAATACTTAAAACAAAACAAGGCAGTCATTGCCGATTATCATATTTCCAAAAACATGATTTTTGCGAAACGTACGCTGCATCAGGATAAGTTTGATAAATACGAACAAATTTATCATATACTGACGAAAGATATGCCTGTTCCGAATATGATGATATACTTACATGCAAGTTTGGATACGATTTGGGAACGCATCAAACAGCGGGGTCGGGATATTGAACAAAATATGAAATCATCCTATCTGGCCCAGCTTGCACAGGACTATACCGATTATATGGATGAATTTGAGATACTTCATCCGGAGATTCCTGTCATTCGAATCGATGGGGATAAACTCGACTTTGTTAAACATCAGGATGATTTAAATGCCATTATTAAGCAAGTGGAGCGCCATCTTCACGGCAATCAGGCAATATCGAAACATTGAAGGAGCATACCAAACATGAATTTACGTGAAAAATATCTTATTCCGAATGACAGCATTATTACAATTGCCGGGACAGTGGGGGTTGGTAAATCCACGATGACCCAAGCACTTGCGAATGCCCTTAATTTTAAAACTTCCTTTGAAAAAGTTGATACAAACCCGTATTTGGAAAACTTTTATGCTGACTTTGAGCGCTGGAGCTTTCATTTACAAATTTATTTTCTTGCTGAACGTTTTAAGGAACAAAAGAAAATATTTGAATACGGCGGTGGCTTTATACAGGATCGTTCCATTTATGAAGATACAGGGATTTTTGCCAAGATGCATTACGAAAATGGCACCATGTCGAAAACCGATTATGAAACGTATACCAATCTGTTTGAAGCCATGGTAATGACACCGTACTTTCCGCACCCCGATTTGTTAATTTATCTGGAAGGATCACTGGATGAGATTCTGGAACGAATCCACGACCGCGGACGGGAAATGGAGAAAAACACGCCTATCTCCTATTGGGAAGAAATGTACAAACGTTATCAAGACTGGATCAACAATTTCAATGCTTGTCCAATTTTACGCATTAATATTTCTGACTATGATTTATTGAAAAAGGAAAAATCCATCGAGCCCATTCTGGAAAAGATTGGGCATTTTATTCAACAGTCACGCCGATGGAAATCCAGGGAATTGATTAAGTAAAAGAAAACGGGGGATACGTAGCTATTCCTCGTTTTCTTATGTTAGATATTCTCTTTCCCTACTGAATTTTTCGATAAACGGGGATGTTAGTTTGAAAGAATAAAAAGATACACCTTAAATAAAAAAAGTGCATAACAAAATAAGCCTCAAATCCAAGGCTTTATTGGCATATATTGTAAAATATAATTACTAAGTTTTTACACCTTTATCAGTTACTTGATAGCCTAAAGTTTCCAAGTATCGAATAGCCATATCTTCTGTAATTTTTGGTGAATAAGTCTGTTTGGGCTTGGAATCGATTTGATATAATTCTTCGTTAAATGGCTCATTTTTATCAAGCATATGGTAAATGCAAATAAGCAGTTTATGGGCAATGGCGATAATTGCTTTTTTGTGACCGCGACGTTTTTTAATTTGATGATAACGATTTTTGAAGTAAGGAAAGTCCTTACTCTTAATGGCAGCATTGGCACATTGAACCAATAAAGGTTTGATATAAACGCCAGCTCTTGAAACACGGACAGATTTTTTCTTTCCGGCACTCTCATCATTTTGAGGTGTTAATCCGGCCCAGGAGCTGATATGTTTCTGAGAAAGGAATGCAGACATATCGACACCTATCTCACCAAGAATGGCAATGGCTGTAAAAATATCTTTAATACCTGGCATGGATAAAAGTATTTCGATTTGTGGCAAGTAAGGCTGAGATAATTTCAAAACGACGGATTCAATATCCGCAATATGTTTCTTAATATTATCCATATGTTGAAGGGACACACGCATTTTATCAGCTTGTGGTTTGGTTAAATTTCCTTGAATGGATTTGGTGATGATATCCGTTTTGTCTTTCATACTTCCGTGCAGCATCTCAGAAACATCAAAATTGGTGTCATCCGGATCATCCAGAATATGATGAATGATTTTCATGGAACTTACACCAAACGTATCCGAAACCACACTGGAAATCATGATATTAGAGACAGTCAAGGAGTTTTGAACTCGATTTTTTTCGCTGGATTTGAAATTAATAAGTTTGAACCGATATCGCATCAAATCACGAATTTGGCGAATTTGTAATGGCGGTATAAAACTGCCGGGAACCAAACCGTGCTTGTGCAGATCGCAAAGCCAAACGGAGTCTTTCACATCGGTTTTCTTCCCGCGAATGCCCTTCACATATTTTGGGTTGGCAACAACAACCTGACAGTCGTGTTCTAACACATTAAACACAGGATGCCAGTACTTCCCGGTAGATTCCATACAGACATGGACGCAAGATTGAGATTTTAACCAATCTAGAAGATGGTGTAGATCTTCCGAGAAAGTGGAAAACTTTCTGGTCTGGTACTCGGTAACTCCTGATTTGGTTGTTATTCCAACAGTTGCCACAACAAACTTTTTGTGGACATCAATTCCACAGCAAATTGGGTGAACAATCCTTAGCATATACACATCCCCTCGAAAGTTTATAGTGGATAAGGCAGACATTGACTGTTTGCCGCGGAATAAACAGGAATTGTTTATACAAGGATTAGTTTACGTGCTCGGTGGCACACTTATTTGTGCTTGAAAAAGCAAACGGCACATCTTATTATTCGGGCAGTATATACTGACACCACTCACCCCATCGTGCTCTGTAGTGTATCTGCCTATCCATCTATAATTATAACATTTAATATTTTGGGGGAGAGAATTACTTTCATTAAGATTTGTGCCTTGAGCACAGCGAAAGGAATGGTACTTATTATGATCAATATGATACTCACACCTGTAACTGCAACCCATTTAATTGGAACATCGAAAATGGAGAGCGGTAAAATCGTAAAGCTAAATAAGGAAGAAAGGTTCATTCTCCACTGCGCCTTCGCTGTTATATAATTTACCTTACTGCAATAGGGACAACGTTTTTTGATACGAAACATTTTTCTAATGGAATTCCCATACGTCCATTTACGATGACAATGTTGACATGTGGGCATAATTGGCTCACCGCCTTTCACTTTGGCAGATAAGAAACCAACATGGCTCCGCATTCGCGCAGCCACCATCTATGATGAAAAAGAATTTCTAGCCTGGATAGGAGGTATATCACATTCATTTATTGCCAATACAGTTTAATAACAATACAACAAGGCCGAAAATACTCTGGTGGATCCTGAAAGGGGATACCCTGTATAAGAAACGGGTTGTGACAGTATAGAAGTACCATCTATTGTGACTAGAACACGTATACAAAAGTTTTTCAATAATACTACTGTCATTTGTATTGTTATATTGGTAATGTGGTCATCCTCCATTAACTATAATATAAAGGAGACCCTAACCAAAATTGCTAAATTTGTTCAAAGAAAGGACATAGTATTTTATCTTTAGATCACAAATAAAGCCCGTAGATAATTTAACCCCTTCAAAAAATTGAATGATGAAGGGTCTAGCTTTGTATTGGCTTTTCTCGATAAGTGTTTTCATACAAAAGTATAAACTTTCTTATTCTGCATAAGAGCAACTAAGGCATTCGCCCAAAGGCTTGGCGAATGCCAAGTTTTCTAATATTATATTATATTTCACTAATAATTGCCATTATTCCAAGTAATAGTAGTCTACAAATTTACTAAAGCGTGATGTACATCACCGAAAAATTATAGCAATTTCGCTATAGTAAACATGATGATGAAATATGGAGGGAAAAACGGATGGCTACTATTCGGATGGAAAATGAGCGTGATATGGTTCTTGAAGCTGATTTACCCGATTTGCAAACCCTTATTGATGAAGCAACACGAGATTTCGATCACTATAAGGATGAAATTGCCATAATCTATGAGAAAATGCCAAAGTTTGATTATAAATATTTCTGTTTCTATGCTTACTCTACATATCGCTTGCTGGAGACGGCAATGGATTTTGACACAAGCGATGTCGGCCATTTTCGGCTCGAAGCACCAGATGAATTCTATTATGCATTTTACGGGATGATCGCGACGTTACATACACAGGGAGCAACTGTGGAAAATTAAGTTGTTGGTAGTAAAAGTGGCTTTTCACCTACTTTGTAGAAAAAGAATATGTTCGATATTTATAATTGAGTAGCGTAAATGCTTGGGTAGATATAATTTATCCAAGCATTTTTTTGCTTGTACAGCTAAAATATCAAATCATTTCATAACCACAACGAAGTAACGAACGAATCTGAAGGAAAAGTTGTCATTCCGGCACTCATCGAAGGCATGAGCGACCGAACCCAGAAGAAAAATCATCATTCGGACTCTCATCGAAGACATGTGTGACCGAACGAAGATGAAAATCAAGCATTCGGGCTCTCATCAAAGGCATGAGTGACCGAATGAAGATGAAAATCTATCATTCGGGCTCTCATCAAGGGGATGAGTGACCAAATGAAGAAGAAAAAACATCATTCGAGCTCTCATCGAAGACATGTGTGACCGAACGAAGATGAAAATCCAGCATTCGGGCTCTCATCAAGGCATGAGTGACCAAATGCAGAAGAAAAAACATCATTCAGGCTCTCATCAAGGCATAAGTGACCGTATGGAGAAGAAAAACTATGATTTGGTCTCTCATCGAAGGCATGAGTGACCGAACCCAGAAGAAAAATCATCATTCGGGCACCCATTGAAGGCATGAGCGATCGAATGCAGAAGAAAAACTCGTTATTTCGCTTTTTATTTTAGTTTTTCTCCATTAATAGTAAACTACTGAGCCGCTTTTTCATTACTTCCACTTTTCCCCCAGCTCAATCGATCGTATCCGGGCACTTTCCACACAGTCCATAACGGTTTGCTGAAAATCATTTGCTTCTAGTGTTTCAATTGCTGCCTGAGTCGTGCCACCCGGACTCGTGATTTTTTCCCTTAATACACTTGCTGGATCCCCGGAATGCTTTAACATTTCACCTGCCCCAATAATCGTTTGGGTAATCAATTGAATCGCCACCGCGTTATCCAACCCAGCTTTTAATGCCGCCTTTTCCATGGCTTCCACTAAATAATAAAAATAGGCCGGGCCACTTCCGGAAATTCCCGTTACTGTATGCATATCACCCTCGTCAACGATCGTAGTCAGACCGATCGTTTTAAAAAGTGATTCAGCAAGCTCAAGATCTGCTGCCCCGGCATTTTCCCCGGCAGTAATAGCTGTTGCCGAGAATCCAATGGAAGCCGACGTGTTAGGCATCGCCCGAACTACCGGTACATTCTCGCCGAGTCGTTCCGAAATAAATCCGGTAGCTATTCCAGCGACTACAGAAATAATCAGTTGATTTGGCTTTACATGTGCTTTTACTTGATTAATTGCATCAACAATATCATACGGCTTTGTCGCAAGCATAATGATATCTGCTCCGTCAATTGCGTATTTCCTATCTGTTGTAACATTAATGTCATAGCGGTGTTGCATTTCTTCCAAACGTTCCTGATTATTTTTGTTCGTTGCAACGATTTGACTGCTCATTAAAAATTGATTATGCAAAATCCCAGAAATAATTGATTCCGCCATCGAGCCTGCCCCTACAAAACAAATCTTCTCAACCATTTTCAGCACCTCTTTTTAATCTAAATTCAAAAAGACCCCCATCCGCCCTAATAATAAGGACGGATGGAGGTCTATCCGCGGTACCACCTAATTTGACACAAAACGTGTCCAGCTCTTATTTTATAACGCATCAACTGCGGTCAGATTTTGTTCTAACGACTCCCAGGTAGGTTCGCAATTTTAGCTGCCGATGGAATCTTTCAGCCGGTGAATTCCAATCTCTTTCAGGCTAATAAATTGTTACTGGCCTGTTCTTCATCTTTTTTATATAGATATTTTTATGTAATATACGCTGTAAATCAGAAAATGTCAAGGGCTTATTTTGGAAAATTCCCTAGTATTCATATTTATATGACAATGCTCGGCTGAAGTTTTCTTGCCCCCACCATGCTATCACTTAACGCTTTAAAGCGGCGGGGACTGCCCCATGATTAGTAGTTGCGTTCGATGGTGAAGTTTGTTTTGTCTCCGCGGAAGTAGGAGCGGGAGAATTCTACTTTGTTTCCTTTTTTGTCTTCCGCGATGGTTTCCATGTAGAAGCAGGGCATACCTTCTTCACAATTCAAGTGTTTGCTTGTCCGTTCATCTGCCAGTGCAATTTCGATCGTTTCCGTTGTTTTGGCAATGCGTACATCAAAATTATCGGACAGGGATGCGTACAAGGATGATTCCGCATGTTTTCGCGCAATCCCCGGTGCTACATCCCATGGAATGTAAGCAATCTCGTATTGCGTCGGTTCTCCATCGGCTTTGCGAACCCTTTCAATCCGTTGAATGGGTGCATTGACGAAGACATCCAGTAAATGTTGCAACATGTCATTTGCCGGTATGACCGATATGTTGACCAAACTGACAATGCCTTTTTTCCCCTGCACCGCAATCTGATCACTGTAGCGCTTGATGGTATTGGAAAGCGCCTGCTTCACTTTTTGCTCTGCAACGAATGTCCCTTTTCCTTGTATTCTGCTTAAATAACCTTCCAGCGTTAATTGGTTCAGTGCTGTACGAACCGTAGTCCTGCTGACATCATAGTCTTTGCAAAGGTCAAGTTCTGTCGGTATTTTTTCTCCTGGCATATATTTTCCGGCTTTAATTCGATCCAGCAGCTCTTCCTTAATATATGCATGTAAAGATTGCGATTTTTCCATATGCTGACTCCTTCAATCATTCAATACCTTTAGTGTACAGGATAATACAAATACTGACAACTGCATCCTATTTGTTATTATAATTATAAATACAGTTTGAGAAAGGTGTGGATATTGTTATATTTGTATGGTACATTATTTATAAAGGTAGGTACAAATTTAAACTATTACAGCTAGTTATCTTTTCTAGCCAATCAAGGCGGATCAAATAATAATAATGAAAACGCAATTATTGATGTGAGGAAAAGAAGTACAGCTAAGGAGAGAACCCGTTATGGCATTAAAAGTAGTCGTTATTGGTGGAGGATCAAGCTATACACCAGAAATTGTTGAAGGAATGATCCGCCGGCATAATTCGTTTCCTGTAACAGATATTGTACTCGTCGATATTGAGGCAGGAAAAGAAAAACTTGAAGTCGTTGGTCAACTGGCTGCCAGGATGATAGAAGAAGCTGGCAAAGCCATTCGTCTATCATGGACACTTGATAGAAAAAAAGCCTTGGAAAATGCAGATTTTGTTTCTACACAAATTCGAGTGGGCGGCTTGAAAGCACGCGCATTGGATGAAAGAATTCCGCTGAGTCATGGCTACATCGGGCAGGAAACCAACGGCGCCGGGGGAGCATTCAAAGCATTTCGCACTATTCCTGTATTAATGGACATCGCAAAAGACATCCAAGCTATTTGTCCGGATGCCTGGATGATCAATTTTACGAATCCCGCGGGCATGGTAACAGAAGCACTACAAAAACATGCGGTGCACAAAAAAGTGATAGGTGTGTGCAATATTCCGTATAACATGCGTCATTCCGTGGCAGAAATACTGGATATCGATCCGGCAACCGTCCGGATTGAATTTGTCGGCATGAACCACTTTGTTTTCGGAAAAAACATCTTTGTCAAAGGCGTCAATCGGACAGCGGAAGTCTTGGAAAAACTGGCAAGTGACAACTTGGACTATTCGCCGGCCAATATCGTCAACATTGGATGGTCGAAAACGTTTATCGAAGCTACCAAGCTTTTGCCAAGTCCATATCATGAGTACTATTTTCATACAAAAGAAGTTTTGCAGAAAGATATCAAAGCCTTCGAAGAACACGGCACTAGAGCAGAAGTTGTGCAGCTATTGGAAGAATCCTTGTTTGATTTATACAGAAATCCCGATTTGCGTATGAAACCGAAAGAATTGGAACAAAGAGGAGGTGCTTATTATAGCGATGTAGCATGCAGTCTGATGGATTCAATTTATAATGACAAGGGGGACATCCAAACCGTCAACACGAGAAACAATGGTGCCATTTCCGATTTTGCCGATGAATCCGTGATTGAAGCGAACTGCGTCATCACCAAGGATGACCCTAACCCGCTGGCTATCGGAGAGTTGCCATATCAAGTGAAGGGCGCCATTTTGCAAATGAAAGCTTTTGAAGAATTGGTCATCCAGGCAGCCATCACCGGAAACTACGAAGATGCGTATCTCGCATTTATCATGAATCCGCTGATAGCTGACGAGAGAGACAGTAAAGTGCTCTTGGATGAATTATTAGCAGCACATCAGGCATATTTACCACAATTTCAAAAATAGGGGGAATGAAGGCTCAGTAACAATTTGGCGGGATCGTACCGAAGACAACTGGTGAGGCATATTGCTACAAGTGAAGAAGTTGAAGATGAGGAGGGTAGTTAGACATTGAACTTACTATCAAAACGTCAGAAGGATATTGTTTTACTTTTATCAAGGATTAAACACCCAATCACATCAGAATGGATGGCAAAAGAATTAGGTGTTAGTGATCGTACAATACGAAATGACATCAAACAAATTCAACAAGACTCGGAATCAGTCGGTTTTTCTATCCAATCAATTAGAGGGAAAGGATACCTACTAAATATACGGAGTCAAGAGCAATTTATGCCTTCACATCAACAATTAACAAGTGAAGACGATGATATATCAGGCTACTTTGCTGACCAAAATAATCGGGTTCTTTATATACTAGGACGTCTATTATTAGAAAAGAATTTTATTAAGCTGGAAAGCTTTACGGATGAAGTCTTTGTCTCCATGTCGACCATCCATAATGACATTAAAATTGTCAAAAAAATACTAGAAAAATATCATTTGAAATTAACAAATCGCCCCCACTATGGATCAAAAGTTGAAGGCGACGAATATATGAAGCGTTTATGTTTATCCAATTTACTAATCAGTCGTGGTCAAGAAGCATTTCGTGAAAGCGAATCTTTACAACTTATTGATCAAGAAGCATTTGCAAAGATTAAAGAAATTTTAATAAAAAGGCTCAATCAGTATCAGATCGATATGTCTGATATATCTCTGGAAAACTTGGCCACACATATAGCAATTGCATGTAAGAGGATTGAAAAAGGATTTTTCATTGATAAATCAGACGATGTTTTAACTGATGATGAATATCCTTTTGAAAAAAATGTAGCGAAAGAAATTATTAGAGACGTTGAAAACTATACAGGATTAACCTTTCCAAATGCAGAAACGGATTATATCATTGTCCATTTATTAGGCACAAAACTTTTACGTAAGAAGGAATTAATTGAATTTAGTGAGTTTGATGAAGTGGGTACCATCGTAAACTGTATGCTTGAAAGACTAAGGACGGTACTAAATTGGGATTTTAGTATGGATGATGAATTTATCCAAGCAATAACTTTACATATTCGTCCGGCTATGAACCGTTTGCGGTACAAAATGAACATTCGGAATCCTTTATTAAATGATATTAAGAAAAAATATCCAACTGCATTTGAAGGGGCAATTATTGCTAGTAAATGTATAGAGGAATATTTACAAATTGAAGTTATTGAACATGAAATTGCCTACATTGCCCTTCATATTGTTGTAGCATTAGAGCGAATGGAATCAGAAAGGAAGAAGAAGAAAAAAGTAATTATCGTCTGTGCAACAGGTGTCGGAAGTGCAAGATTACTTTATTATCGCTTAAAAAAATTTTTTGAACAAGAAATTGAGATAATGGATACGATTAACTATTATAATTTAGCATCGCATGACTTATCGACCATTGATCTAATTATAAGTACAATCCCTATACAAGAAAATTTCAAGATACCTGTTCAAATTGTCAATACTTTCCTAGAGAGAAAAGACATCGACTCCATAAAAAAATCTATTTCCGAGAATGAAAATGAAATTGAAACTTATTTACAACCTTCCAGAATTTTTCTTCAGCAGGACTTGCTTGATAAAGAAAGTGTCATTAAATTTCTGTGCGGCGAATTATATAAACAAAAGCTTGTACAGAAAGATTATGTAGACCTTGTCTTGAAAAGAGAAGCTGCAGCTCCAACCAGTTTTGGAAATTTAGTGGCCGTCCCACACCCCATAACGCCTGTCACAAACAAAACATTTTGGACGGTGTGCACATTACAACAGCCAATTCAATGGTATGACCAGCAAATGGTACAATTTATCTGTTTGTTAAATATTAAAAAAGGTTCTCAAGGAGATTTAGATCGAATGTTTAAAAAACTGATTTCAATCACTGAAAATAAATCACTCATCCAAAAATTGATTGAGAGTAACACAGTAGAAGAGCTGATTGAAACGTTAAAAAATGACATTACATGACGCTGGACACAAAGCGGGTGATCAGGTGAAAATTAAAAATCTTATAGTAACGAGGCTACCAGGCATTTATTATGGGACTAGTTTTGGGAAACGAAAATATCGCTCACTTTACGTTTTTTCCTTTAATAAAGGAAAAAGTTTAAACGGAAAACTAAATCACTTTCATATAAAATAATAATATAGAATGTAAAAATTACCATTCAATAGGAGGGAGAAAAATAGTAAATATCGGCATATCTATATACCCTGCAAAAACTACTTTTGAACATGATAAAGAATATCTTGATCTTGCCAGGAAATATGGTTTCACTAGAATTTTCACAAGCTTATTAGAAATTGATGGAGATGCAGAAGCAGTTATTAATAAATTCAAAAAAATAATTGATTATGGCAATTCAATCGGGATGGAAACGATTTTGGATATCAACCCTGGATTATTTAAACAACTAAATACCAATTATGATGATCTCGGCTTCTTTAAAGATTTAGGGGCTGCAGGAATTCGTTTGGATATTGGCTTTACTGGGTTGGAAGAAGCTCAAATGACAAAGAATCCATATGATTTGAAAATCGAAGTAAATATGAGTAGTGGCACAAAATATATTGAAAATATTTTAAGTTACCATCCAAAAAAGAAAAATTTTTGCGCATCACATAACTTTTATCCACAAAAATACTCAGGTATTTCACAGTCTCATTTTGAAGAGACGACAGCTCTGTTTAATAAACATAATATTCATACAGCAGCTTTTGTTTCTTCACAAGCAGGCACATTCGGACCATGGCCAGTTCAAACAGGCTTATGTACATTAGAACAGCATCGAAACTTAAATATACAAACTCAGGTTACTCATTTTCGGTTAATGGATACAATTGATGATTTATTAATTGGCAATGCTTATGCAAATGAAGGAGAATTAAAAGCAATGTCAGAAGCATTTTTTAGTCCGCATCCAAATTTCGAAATTGAATTAATCGATGGTCTCTCTGATATAGAAAAGAAAATAATTCTCGATGAGATTCATCTATATAGAGGGGATCGCTCAGAATATATGATTCGTTCCACTTCCACAAGGATTAAATATAAAAATGAAAGTATTTTAGCACATCATACGGAACCGATCAAAAAAGGTGATATTTTAATTTGTAATGATGACTTTGGTCAATACAAAGGGGAAACCCAAGTCGCTTTAAAAGATATGGAAAACGAAGGAAATCGAAATGTAGTTGGGCGTCTTAAACAAGACTCCATCTTTTTATTGGATTACATAAAGCCGTGGTCAACATTTACGCTTTCATGATCGTTTTTTAGTCTCCTTTTACACTTTTCCGTTAGTAAACGGAAAAAATATAACATAACATGAAGCGGTTTCATGGTAAAATAAACATGTTGGAACTAATATAATCCAAACTTGAGGGGGATGGGTATGAAAAACATTATGTTGGTATGCTCAGCAGGAATGAGCACAAGTCTGTTAGTAACAAAAATGCAAAAAGCAGCCGAATCCAGAAATATTGAAGCAGATATCTTTGCAGTTTCCGCTTCAGAAGTTGATAATACGATGGAAAAGAAGAGCATTGATGTATTATTACTGGGTCCACAAGTTCGTTATATGAAAGTTAAATTTGAAACCAAACTGAAAAGCAAAAATATTCCTATTGATTCCATCAACATGCAAGATTATGGACTGATGAACGGTGAAAAAGTATTAGAACATGCCCTAAATCTAATTGACAATAAATAATTTCATCTTTTACATTCTTTTTATGGGGCATATCAACTTAATTAGTTAATACGCCCCCTATATGTAAAGCAAGAAAAATGAATTAATAAATGCAAAAGTTTAGTGGATCTGTCCAAACAAAAATGAAGGTTTCTCTTCCTGTTATCCCTCTTTTAACGGCTGTAGGATCCCATTTAAAGATTCTTAGGTTACTAGGTGGTACGGTTCTGGAATTATTGGCACCCTAGTTTGGTAAGTCTTAAATTAGCTGATTATTTTATTTGTGAAGAGAAAACAGGAAGAAAAATAATATAGCCAGGTGCATTAATTGATTTTCAATAGGTCAGCTTTTTAAGAATAAAGTTAGAAATGAATTATACTACTCCAAGAAGGTTGTGCAATAAAAATGGTTGATGAAAGTTTAAATACGATTGCTTTTCAAATTATTAGTAACGTTGGATCAGCAAAAAGTTTAGCAATGGAAGCCCTTTATGCGGCAAAGCGTAGTGATTTTGCTCTGGCAGAAGAAAAATTAGTGGAATCAAAGAAATATTTTGTTGAAGGACATAAAGTACATGCTTCCTTAATTCAAAAAGAAGCTGCTGGAGATAAAGTTGAATTTTCCTTACTCTTTATGCATGCGGAAGACCAATTGATGAGTACAGAAACGATTACTGAATTAGTTAAAGAAATGATTGAAATGTATAAAAAAATCGTGGAATGATAAAAAGTATTATCTGATTTAAAGGGATCATTACCATACCACTTGGTAATGATCCTTTTTTTAAAAGTAAAGTATATAATTTTTAACGATATTAATTCATGATCAAGAATGGCCATGTCCAGCTCCAGCGCCCAGCGGCTAGTGTGCAACACCCGCCTCCGTACGATAAAGAAGACTTGCCGATTGGTGAAACCAGAGGCTTAGTCGCACTTATACCCTTGTGGTGAAAGTCAACATCGGTTCGCTTCCAGCTCACCGTGTTTCCTTTATCTCCTTCGGTAGGAATGTTCGGTTAAAACCGCCGCTTTGCGCGGCAACACCGAACCACCCACGTTGCGCGGGCGCAGCACATACGCCGCTAAACGGGCGCTTGCGCTTTTCTTACGGGTACCGAACTGACCACTTGTGAAAAAACAACCATCATGAAAAAAGTGATTAAGAGGCATTCTATTCCTCTCAACCACTTTTTTTGGCTCCATTTAAATAAGAAGCTTCTATTTGTTTAAGCATTTCTTTAAATCTTCTTTTTTTCAAGGGAGACCAAACAATGCCGATAAACGCATCATTTAATTTTTGAAGATAGCCAAAGGATTCCATTTTTTCAGTATAGTGCAATTGACAACTCTCTTCCGTAAGTGGACGAATCTTATAGGCTACTAAAAAATTATTTTTATTGCTGGTTGTTCGATACTGATAGGAATTATTTTTGGTGACTTCTTCAATCCGAACCGTAGCTTTGGAATTTTTTGAGAACGTCTTGACATACTCGAACCCTGTCAATTGTTTTTCCGATACTTTTTTTCCCGTTTGGGAATGGATATCAGATAAAACGGAATCTATAATCGTCTTGTAAAAAAATTCAACCGGCACATTCATTTTTCTTACTATTTCCATTAGGTTCACCTAATCTTTTTCCTTTTTATTCTTTTTCTTCTTTTCCTTCTTTTCCTTAAAAACAATAATTGTACCAACTATAATAAGAAATAATGCAGTGGTCATATTAAGGATATCGTACTTCCCTGTTTTGGCATTTGCGCTAAATAATAATAGGAGACAGCCGATGCTAAGAAGAAATAAACCTCCTTTAGCCATGTTAATCATCCTTTTTTATTTAGCAGGGGAAGAACGGAAATAAAGAACCGAACCCCACGGCTGATTTTTTATAGCTGACTTTGCCAGTTTTGCTGCTTTTTCCAAATCATTTGCGTTTGTTTCAAAATAAAGATTGATACCTTTTTTGTCCTTGAAGGAAAATTGAGTCCCCTCTTCACTATAGTTGTTCAATAATTCAATGATTTTGTCTTGTTGGACAGCGGAGCTGATTTCAATCATTTTTTCGACTCCTTTCCTTATGATAAAGAAGGGTGGCCGCTTCACGATGGAAGTGGCCTCTTAATTCGCGTATTTCTGATCGTCATGTTCTGTTTCTTCTCCCAAGGCTGGATCCATCTTGTTTGCAGCAATAACGAATGGAATCCAGATGGCAAACGAAACAAGCATAGCAACTAATGTGACAATTGGTGCACGCCAGTCTGCTCCTGTAGCCAGGAAGGATAACAAGAACGGTGGAGTAACCCAAGCCACTGCTACAGAAACTGGCGCAACCAGTCCCAATATCGTCGCAAAGTAGCCGATGGAAACGGATACCACTGGTGCAAGCAAGAATGGAATGAACATAATTGGGTTTAACACAATTGGTAAACCGAACATGATTGGTTCATTGATATTGAAAACTCCAGGTCCGACAGACAAATTGGCAACCGTCCGGTAGTCTTTCCGTCTGGAGAAGATTAGTAAAGCAATAATCAAAACAATCGTTCCGCCGGATCCACCATACCAAGCATAAGCGTCAAAAGATCCGCGAACCCAATGATATCCTTCAGCAATTACCAATTCTGCACCACCTTGGTGGAACAGCCTAACGTTTTCTAATTGGGCAACACCAAAGACGCCTTCCAAGATTGGCGCAAGAACGTTCGGTCCATGGATTCCAAAGAACCAGAACAATTGAACGAATAGGGCAACCAGAATAACTGCTCCAAATCCTTGAGATAGTCCAAGAAGTGGCAGAGCAATTGTTTTTTGTAACCAATCTAAGAAAGTCATATCTGGTACTATCTTAGAGAATACGAAATAGAAAATAGCAATAACATATAGAGCAACAGTTGCCGGAATGATCGATGCAAAAGCTTTGGAAACAGCTGGTGGAACGGATTCCGGCAACTTAATAGTTAAATCTTTTAACATCAATTTAACAAATATCATGGTAGCAACAAAACCAATAATCATTGCAGTAAAGAAGAGATTGGCGTCCAGGTTGCTCAATGGGAGCCAGCCATATCCTGCCGCTGTAATGTCTGTTGCAGTTGCGGACCACCCGGCTTCGTTGATGGCATCTACAGTAGCCTGGTCCAAATTCAATCCTGTAATTCCACCGGTGAAAGAGAACGTAATCCCGGCAATCGTAGCAGCTGTTGAAACAATTCCTCCCGATAATTCATTCACACCGTAAGCTCTTGCAATATTATACCCCCACGAGAACACAAAAATCAAACCGGCAATTGCAAGCGTTCCATTCCATACATACCCATTAACCGTAATAATTTCTTTAATGACTGGAATGGTATTTCCATCATATCCATCGATGAATTGTGGCGGTAGATCCCGTATAAGTGCATTAATCATAACTGCTACAGACCCAGCCATCGTTGCCGGAAGCGTTCCGATAAATGCATCTCTTAAAGCAACTAGATGCTTTTGACCTCCAAGTTTACTTGCAATCGGAAGAAAATACTTTTCCAACCATGCAGTTAAAAATTGCATTAGAATACCCCCTTACATAGAATTTTTTAATGACATGTTATAAATCTAAACACTTGTTTAAAGCAGAGCGTACTTTGTCTTAAATATCCCTTGTTATATTTCAATTGCACCCCCAATGTTTGGTTTATATTGGTTCTAACATGTTTATTTTAACATGAAAGCGCTTAATGTTATGTTATATTTTTTCCGTTTACTAACGGAAAAGTGTAGAAGGAAACTAAAAAACGATCATGAAAGCGTAAATATTGAAAGATTGAGTCTCTTTTATGATACCCAACAACATTTCAGATTTCCTTCGTTTTCTATATGTTTAAAGCGACTCCTTTGTAGTGACCAAAGTCATCATTATAAATTAAAAAATCATCTGTTTGGCTGGTTCAAACGCAATCTGTAAGAGCACATCAATTTTCGGCATTTCGGCATGGAAGGGATTTTTCACCTTTTTGCTAAGTTCTGCGGTTTCGGTGCTGGTAGTATTAGGCGTCATTTACGCTATTGTTTGATGCACTAGAGGAAAGGGGAAGTCTGCAGTTTTTTTGGTTTGCTTCAAAGCAAGTGGAGAGGAAAATATGCAGCGTTTTTTCAAGTTACAGGAAATTATAAAATTCGGGCTGTAGAAATCTATGACTGACGAAGGTAATGGAGGAGAAAGTTCTTTTTCACTTTCTATCCACACTATTTTCCGATTACCAAAAAAAATAAAGCTGCTACAAAAGTAACGGCTTTATTTTTATCTCCAAATTTTATGCGCTAATTTACAAATGGAGGAGGTAGAGGGATTCGAACCCCCGCGCGGTTTGACCCGCCTGTCGGTTTTCAAGACCGATCCCTTCAGCCAGACTTGGGTATACCTCCGCAATCGACAAGATATAATATACCATGCTCCATAATAGCTTGTCAAACGGAAATATACATTATTTAGCACGAAGTTTTGGTTACGTTTTAATCGACTTTTAGCACGATTTTACCAATGTTTTTATTTTCCTCCATATGTCGATGTGCTTTTTGAATGTCCTCGAATGGGAAAGTACGATCGACAATAGCTTTTAATTTATTTTGTTTAAATAAAGGTATTGCTTTTCGACTAAATTCCTCTGTTAAGGCTTTTTTATAGGAATCACTTCTAGGTGTTAATAATGTACCCTTTAGATGGATTCTCTTCGCCAGGAGTGACATTAAGTCTACTTTCTCTACCAATGATCCACCCAGCACACCAATTAGTACCCAGCGACCATCGATTGCAATGCTTTTCAGGTTTTGCTCCCAATAGGAGGCACCAACAAAATCAAGTATGACATGTGCCCCATGATTGTTGGTTGCTTTTAAGACTTCCTCAGCAAAGCGTTGTTCTTTATAGTTTATGCCAATATCCGCGCCAAGCGAACGACAAAAATCCAATTTTTCCTGTGAGCCTGCTGTCGTAATAATTTTTGCATTGGTTAATTGTTTTGTTAATTGGATAGCTGCGGTACCAACCCCACTGCCGCCCGCATGGATGAGAACGGTATCCTGATTCGTTATATTACCCAACCAAAATAACGTCTGATAGGCAGTTAGAAATACCTCTGGAATAGCAGCAGCTTCTGCATAAGACAAATTTTCAGGAATCTTTATCGCCCGATCTGCAGGCATCACCGCATACTCAGCGTACCCCCCGCCATTTACCAGACCCATCACTCGGGTACCAACCTCTATATCCGTTCCTTCTGCAGCTTTCTCAACTTCCCCGGCAACTTCTATGCCCAGAATCGGATTATTCATATATCCGGATTTGCCTTCTCGTGTCATAATATCGGTACGATTTATTGCAGAGGCTTTTACCTTTATTAACAATTCGCCGCTTTCTAATGCCGGTTTAGGAAATTCTTGAAATTGTAATTGTTCCGCGCCACCAGGTTGATTGACCACAACTGCTTTCATCACATTTGCTCCTTATCAGCTATTTAGAATGAAATTAATATTTTACATGCTACTGCAAAAAATAGATACAAGCAACTAATTGATATTAATTTCGATTAATAATGGACTATCCTTACCCAAGAGATTAAAATAGAAAGTAATTTGCATGCTCTGAGGTGACTTATATGAGTACTCTAAACGAACGTTTGGCGACACAATCTGCAACCAAAAGCTTTTTTCAATACTTTATCCCGACACTTCTCGGCATGATGCTGATGTCGATAAATGTTGTCGTTGATGGCATTTTTGTAGGGAATGGGGTAGGGTCTGTTGCACTCGCGAGTGTGAATGTGGCGGTACCCGTTTTTTCCATTATTATTTCCATTGCCCTGCTTATTGGAGTAGGAGGCGGAACATTATATTCCATGGCAATGGGAGAGGGAAACCAAAAACAAGCTCAAGGGCTATTTACTATTTCGTTTATCTTTCTAACACTTGTTACAGTAATTATCGCCCTGATCAGTTATGTAAATATGGATGCACTTGCCAATCTATTTGGAGCAAATGAAGAAACACTTCCATATACGGTTGATTACATGAGAATATTACTAATTTTTTCGGTGATTCTTGCCTGGGAAAACTTTTTCAGTATTTTTGTACGAAATGATGGTGATCCACAGCTGGCGATGATTGGCTTGGTTGTTTCGGCACTACTCAATATTGTGCTTGATTACTGGATGATCTTTATCCTCAATTGGGAAGTAACAGGAGCAGCGTTAGCAACAGTAATCGCAACTTTTGCGGGTCTTGTCGTCTATTTGTTTCATTTCTTTAAAAAAGATTCTGGTTTAAAATTTATCAGGACAAAATGGAACATGCAGCATATAAAACAAATTAGCGCCATTGGTATGCCTAGCTTTTTGTCTGAAGCAGGGACAGGTGTTTTTGTAATGGGCTATAATATTGCAATCGCCTATTACGCTGGTACAACAGGACTTGCTGCTTTTTCCGTTATTAACTATTTGCACACGTTTATGTTTTTGGCATTTATCGGTATCGGCCAATCGATTCAACCAATGATCAGCTTTTATTATGGAGCCAAACAATTTAACTCGATTAAGGAAACCGTGAAAGTTGCTGAAATAACCGGACTTGCACTTGGCCTATTATTTTTGGGCATTGGCTATATTGGTGCTGACTTCCTTGTATCGATTTTTGGTGTAGAAACTCCGGAAATCGCTGAGCTAGCTGCAAAAGGAATTAAATGGTTTTTCCTTGGTTATTTGTTTATGGGGACAAATTTCATTTACATGACCTATTATCAGTCAATCGGCTATGTCCGCCCTTCTGTAGGGATCACGCTGTTCCGTGGCTTTATTTTGTTAATAGGAATGCTGTTTATCTTGCCGCTCTTATTTGGAACGACAGGAATTTGGCTTGCACTACCAGTAGCGGAAGGAATGGTTGCAATAACATTAATGGTTTTTGCTCGGAATAGCGTCATGCGTAGAGGATTGAGCTCGCGGGGATTTTAAGATAAAATCCCAGGTCCTATTAAAACCTGGGATTTTAGTTTGGTTACCTTATAACTTTCTTTCCACCCATATACGGCTGCAATACTTCCGGTACAACAACAGAGCCGTCTTCCTGCTGGTAATTTTCCAAAATAGCTGCGACAGTACGACCAATTGCCAGGCCAGATCCGTTTAGCGTATGAACAAATTCCGGCTTTCCTTTTTCTTCACGGCGGAAGCGAATTCCTGCACGTCTTGCCTGGAAATCTTCAAAATTGGAGCAAGAAGAAATCTCCCGGTACGTTTCCTGTGTTGGAATCCATACTTCGATATCATATTTTTTCGCAGCGGTAAAACCTAAATCTCCCGTACACATGCTCATAACTCGATATGGAAGTTTTAACAGCTGCAGTACTTTTTCCGCGTGGCCTGTTAACATTTCTAATGTATCATACGAATCTTCCGGTTTTACAAAGTGAACAAGCTCTACTTTATTAAATTGGTGCTGACGAATCAAGCCACGGGTGTCTCGTCCGGCAGATCCTGCTTCAGAACGGAAACTTGTACTAAATGCGACATATTTTTTCGGCAGATCTTTTACCTTTAAAATATCATCCCGGTGATAATTGGTTACTGCCACCTCAGCAGTTGGATTCAGGAAATAATCCCATTCTTCAAGCTTAAACGCATCTTCTTCAAATTTCGGTAATTGTCCTGTACCGGTCAAGCTTGTGCGGTTGACAATATATGGTGGCAGCATTTCCTCATAACCATGTTCATCGGCGTGCAGATCCATCATGAAATTGAGCAAGGCACGCTCCAATCGGGCACCCACACCTTTATAAAAAACAAATCTGCTGCCAGTAACTTTTGCTGCAGCTTCAAAATCAAGGATTTCCAAATCTGTAGCGATATCCCAATGTGCCTTTGCTGCAAAACCAAACTCGGGAATTACGCCCCATTTACGCACTTCTACATTATCATCCTCATCTTCCCCAACCGGAACGCTTTCATGCGGAATATTCGGAATGGAGAGCATAATCTGGGAAAGTTTCGCTTCAATTTCCTTTAGTTCCGTATCGAATGCTTTAATTTGTTCGCCAACTTCGCGCATTTCTTTAATAACAGCGTCAGCATCCTTTTTCTCCTTTTTCAGGGCAGCTATTTGCTGGGACGTTTCGTTCCGTTTCGCCTTTAATTTTTCTGTCTCAGAAATTAATTCCCGACGTCTCGTATCAAGCTCTCCGAATTTCGCAAGCTCCGATAAATCCTCACCGCGATGGGCTAATTTCCCCTTTACCTCATCAAAATTATTACGTAAATACTTCATATCAAGCATTGTTCAATTCCTCCTTATTTTCCTTACAAATCAAAAAACTCCCATCCCTGAATGTAGGGACGAGAGTCTATTCCCGCGTTGCCACCCTTGTTGAAGAAAAAATCTTCCGGCTCCAATACATTAACGGTTATTAACCGGGCTTACCTACACATTTCAGTAAACCAGCTCAAGGATGGATTCACAGTATTCCTGTATCGATTTACACCAGCCATCGACTCTCTTTAGCATTACACACTGTTACTATTTCCTGTCATTACTTTTACAACGATCCTATGTTACCTAAATCATAGCTAATATAGCTTTAAGAAGCAAGTGTTTTTATAGATTGTTCCACCATTTCAACAAAATATTCCATAAATCGGTTATCATCGGTTAATTCCGGATGAAAAGCAGTACAAATATAATGCCCTTGTTTAGCTGCAACTATTTTATCATCATATGTTGCCAAAATCTCCACATCGGACCCAGCCTCTAAAATATATGGTGCCCGGATAAATACGGCATTAAAATCGTTAGCAACGTGGACAATCGGAAGGTCTGTCTCAAAGCTTGCAACCTGACGTCCAAACGCATTTCTGGCTACTTTCATATTCATTAACCCCAGGTGTGCTTCCTGACCATCGATTTCTTTTGCCATCAAGATTAAGCCTGCACAGGTACCAAAAATCGGTTTTCCCGTTTCACCGAACTGCTGAATTGCCGAGAAAAAACCATAGCTATCAATAAGTCTGCGCATTGTCGTACTTTCCCCGCCGGGCAAAATGAGCCCATCGATTTCTGCAAGCTGCTCTTTCCGCTTTATTTCCATAGCTTTTGCACCTGCAGCTTCAATCGAGCGAATATGCTCACGTACGGCACCCTGCAATGCAAGTACACCAATCGTCATCATCGTTATTCCTTCTTTCTACTCACTACGATCCTGCATGCGGTCAGCGGCGGTTAGGGTACTCATTTCAATTCCTTTCATTGCCGTACCGAGACCTTTGGAAAGCTCTGCGATCAATTGATAGTCTTTGTAATGGGTCGTTGCTTCCACAATCGCTTTTGCAAACTTTTCCGGATTGTCCGATTTGAAAATACCAGATCCGACAAATACGCCGTCTGCTCCGAGCTCCATCATCAACGCAGCGTCACTTGGAGTGGCAATTCCACCAGCCGCAAAGTTAACAACCGGCAGGCGACCTTCTTCCCGGATTTGTAATAAGAGTTCGTACGGTGCACCGATTTCTTTTGCATATGTCATTACCTCATCTGCTGACATTGCCGTAAGCTTACGGATTTCAGACTGAACCTGACGCATATGGCGAACAGCTTCAACGATATTTCCTGTTCCAGGTTCTCCTTTCGTCCGCAGCATGGACGCCCCTTCACCAATCCGGCGGGCAGCCTCACCCAAATTGCGGCAGCCGCAAACAAATGGCACCGTATAATCCGATTTTTTCAGGTGGAAAACCTCATCTGCTGGCGTCAGAACTTCACTTTCATCAATGTAATCAACACCCATTGCTTCTAAGACACGTGCTTCAACAATATGGCCAATTCGAGTTTTTGCCATAACCGGAATGGTTACTGCGTTTAAAACTTCTTCCGTAATGGTTGGATCTGCCATACGAGCGACACCGCCTGCAGCACGAATGTCCGATGGAACACGTTCTAATGCCATAACCGCAACTGCCCCTGCTTGTTCAGCTATTTTTGCTTGCTCGGCATTGACAACATCCATGATAACGCCGCCTTTTTGCATTTCTGCCATTCCACGTTTTACACGATCAGTACCAGTGTTTCCCATAAAAATTCCCCCTCTTGTAAACTTTCTATCTCATTTTAATACCTAAAACCAGCCTTTTACCGTATCAACAATCGTGGAGAACAGATTACTGAAAAACGCACCGATGGATCCGAGTAACAGCATGAACCAATTGTCTTTTTCCACAGCCTCGGTCGTAACAATATCAACTGTATCATTAGCATTGGCGTCAAAAATATAGCCATAGTCGTTTTTGCCTTTGAAAACTACTTCGGCCGTACCTATTTTTTCACCCTTTTTAACCGGAGCCTTCAATTCCCCATTTTTATTCAGTTTATCTTTATTGATATGATATTTTATTGTGTATTTTTTCTCTTCCCCATTTTTAAGAGGGACTTTTACTGCTTTATTTGTTGCAATTTCAACTGTATCCGCTTTTCCTTTTGCGACTGGAAGAGTCTTGTTATCTTTTAATTGATACCCTTTCGCAAATAACTCTTTCGTTTGGAAATTTTGAAAACCATAATCAAATAATTTAGCAGTTTGCTTAAACCTTGCTTCGTCACTTTTTGTTTTCATAACTACGGAAATGAGACGCTGGCCATCCCGTTCTGCTGTTCCGGTAAAACAATAACCAGCAAGATCGGTGTAGCCGGTTTTTAGTCCATCTACACCTTCGTAATAAAATTGTGTAAGTGAACTTGCATCCTTTTTATCATGTGACAGCATCCAGTTCCAATTGCGAATTGTCTGATCTTCAAACGTTGCTTCTGGAATACTGGAAATTTCCAAAGCTTTCGGATAATCATTAATTAAATTATACGCCAGTAATGCAGCTGATCTTGCGGACAATAAATTATTGGCATCCGGTTCCGTACCTTTCGGGTGATTTTTTCCTAAATCTTCGTTTGCTAATCCAGATGCATTAACAAACTTGTAATCAGGCAGACCCATTTCTTCCGCCTTTTTATTCATTAGTTTAACAAACTCACCTTCAGATCCTGCAATTAATTCAGCCAGTGCAATGGTTGTACCATTATCAGAATTGATCGCCATTGCTTCATAGAGCTGCTTTACCGTATAATCCTTATTTTGTGTTAAACCTACACCTGAAAAAGTAGAATCCGCAGATATACTGTATGGATAGTCACTAATCTGTGTTGTTGTGTCCCAGCTGATTTGACCCTTTTCGATAGCTTCCCATACAAGGTATTCGGTCATCATTTTGGTCATACTAGCTGGAGGGAGTGCTACGTCAGGATTTTTTGAATAAATTATTTTTCCTGTTTCTGCATCAACCAAAATAGCTGATTCAGCATCGATATCTACTGTTCCTGCTGCTTGTACAGAAAATGGCTGTACTAGTAACGATGCCATTACTACGAGCAATGCAAGTAATAGCGACATATTTCTCTGTAATTTGTATTTCACTTTCTCTACCTCCGCCTGAAAATAGTATGCATCTTTAGTATTTTACCATAAGAAAAGGTAAAAAAATAGACAGGGAATAGTCCCTATCTAGTAAAATTTTGTATAGGAAAACACTACTATTTTAAATTAAATTAGACAAACTCGGTGCCGGTTAACGAACAGGCCTATTTTATACAGAATAATTAGGTGCTTCCTTCGTTATTTGCACGTCATGCGGATGGCTTTCACGTAATCCTGCATTGGTAATACGAACAAATCTGGCATCCTCCCGTAAAGCCTTAATGGTTGGGGTCCCGCAATATCCCATACCTGCACGCAGCCCGCCAAGTAATTGATGAACCGTGTCAGCAAGTGGGCCTTTATACGCTACTCTTCCTTCAATACCCTCTGGAACAAGTTTTTTTGTATCTTCTGTTTCCTGGAAATATCGATCCTTTGATCCAGCCTTCATTGCACCAACAGAACCCATCCCACGGTATACTTTGTAGCGGCGCCCTTGGAAAATTTCCGTTTCGCCTGGGCTTTCGGAAACACCGGCAAACATACTGCCAAGCATGACGGCATGTGCACCAGCAGCAAGTGCCTTGACAACATCACCAGAATACTTAATACCACCGTCGGCAATTACCGCTATACCATATTCCGCTGCAGCCATTGCACAATCGTTCACCGCCGTTATTTGCGGTACACCAACACCAGCAACGACCCTGGTTGTACAAATTGACCCTGGGCCGATTCCAACCTTCACAATTGTAGCGCCAGCCTCAATCAAGGCTTTTGTTGCTTCAGCTGTCGCAACATTGCCAGCAATAATGTCCAAATCAGGGTAAGCTTTTCTTACGGCACGTAACTGATCCAATACACCTTTTGAATGACCATGAGCGGTATCAATAACAATTACATCAACACCGGCATCAACCAATTTTTCAATCCGTTTCATGCCATCCGCAGTTACACCCACAGCTGCACCTACCAGCAATCTTCCGTGTACATCTTTCGCAGCATTTGGGAACTCAATCGCTTTTTCAATATCTTTTATCGTAATAAGACCTTTAAGTATACCTTCATTATCAATTAAAGGAAGTTTTTCTATTTTATGGTGCTGGAGAATGTTTTCTGCCTCATCAATCGTTGTACCAACAGGGGCCGTAACAAGATTTTCACTTGTCATCACATCTTTAATCAATGTTGAATAATCCTGGATAAAGCGTAAGTCACGATTCGTTAAAATGCCGACCAGTTTTTGTTCATCAATACTATTCACAATCGGTACGCCGGAAATCCGGAATTTGCCCATCAGGTGTTCTGCATCGTAAACCTGATGCTCCGGTGTTAAAAAGAAAGGATTGGTAATTACACCACTTTCCGAACGTTTTACCCGATCAACTTCTTCCGCCTGATCTTCAATCGACATATTTTTATGAATAACGCCCAAACCGCCTTGGCGGGCCATCGCGATTGCCATCGTTGCTTCCGTTACCGTGTCCATCCCTGCACTAATAAGTGGTGCATTGAGCTTTAAATTAGCTGACAATTCCGTTTTTAATTCGACTTCCTTGGGCAAAACCTCTGACTTGTCAGGAACCAATAGCACATCATCAAATGTTAACCCTTCCTTGGAAAACTTATCCGTTCGCATGAATTTTCCTCCTTTAGATTTTGGCTGTCTGTGTATATTTTTGATCACTAGGTTACACTATTATTGTTATATACAATACGTTATCCAAAACGCTTTTTCAATAAAAGATTTGCTGCCAAAGAGAAGAAAATAGATTCAAAATTTTTTAATACTTAAGAGGGAAGCCTTTATGTGGGAACAAGATACAGCATTATTTTACACATACTTACAATCACAGGAGACTGCGCGTCATTATTTGAAGCAATGCTATAAAAAATTGCCTGGTGTTGACGCGAAAGCAAAGAGCTATGAAAACTGCAATGCGTTCATGTATTATCTTGACCATGGAAGGCAGTTTTTTTCAGCGGGTCAACGTTCCCCCATATTTATGCAGCCGATTTTATTATTCTACGGATTGACCCATTTATTAAAAGCATGTCTCTTGACGAAACGGCCGGATTACCCGGAATCAACATCCATCCTTGCTCACGGTGTATCAACAAGGAAGAGAAAAAAGAAGCAATACACATTTATTAACGATGAGGTCAAAATACAGCACAATGGATTGTTTTCGTATGCAGCAAAGCATTTGTACAGGATGGATCATATCCCCTTTGAAAAAATAAATATGGATGAGCTGTTTACACTTATTCCGGAAATGAGTGATTTATTTTTGTTTTCCGGCCATAGAAAATTGCTTTCAGTCGGGAAAGCAGACACAAACAAACTCACCTTTCCTTTAAGCTTATTAGACACTTATTTCTTGACGGAAAAGGCATTTTTGAAACGAATATCGGCACATTTGCCACCGATTAAAGAGACAAATGTAAATGCCGATCAGCTGCAACTGGAATTAACAGAACCAATCAGCTTTTCCGTAGGGCCATTTTTCTATCATCGGGATGGTGAGATTTACTTCCCAATGAATCGAGATAGCTTCCTGACTATTCCGGAAGTACTGATCCATTATTTGTTGCTCTACAATTTAAGTATGATAAGCCGATATGAAACAGAATGGTGGGGAGAACTTCTGGCAACGAAAACTGAAATAGATTATCCTTTCATTCAGCAGTTTCTAACGATAACAAATAAAAAAATACCTTTCCTATTGGGGATGGAACTGATGCAAGGATGAATTCAAGATCAAATAATTTAATCCCGGCGCACCCCTTAAGTACCGGAACTCAAAAACAATGTTATGGAAGAATTTCATCAATAAACAATGCCGTATCGTCTTTTAGTGATATAACGTTACCAGTTTCATCCATCCTGACAATTGGCCTTGTTGGATAGTTGTCTTCCATAAAAACAATTTCTCCTGTTTGCTGGTTCGAAAGTCTGACCCTGGTTCCAGGTGAATAATTCGTGAGGCAACGAATAAAGGTTTGTACCACATGATGATCAAGCTGGGAAAAACGCTCATGCCGCAGCTCTTCAATTGCCCTGAACGGTGATTGCTTTTTCCTGTAAGATCGTTCACACGTGATCGCGTGATAAGTATCACAAATCGCGATGATTCTCGCATAGATATGAATTTTTTGTTTAGAAAGCTCAAGTGGATAGCCACTTCCATCAAATCGCTCATGATGCTGCAAAACAGCCAATTTCACTTCCTGCTTGATGAAAGGAATGTGCTCAATCATTCGATAGGAATAAATTGGGTGTTTCTTGATTTCAGCCTGTTCAGATTCGGTTAGTATGCTTTCCTTGCCAACAATTTTCGGATCAATTTTAGCCATCCCGCAATCACACAAAAACCCTGCCAGGCCAATTTGCAGCCATTTCCCTTCTGGATAACCCATTTTCTTGGCTAAATACGCTGCAAGCATACCAACTGCTACACCATGGTGATAAAAATAGTCAGGTTTTGGAACAAAGCGGTTTAACGTAAGCACCTCCGGGCCAATTTCTACAGTCCTTTCAAATAATGGAATCAGCAGTTTTCTTACGGATGGCATATCAATGGGGACATGATTTTGCCAGCTTGTAAATAATTTCTGATATTGTTCGACAACGGCTAAATAATGTGCTGTAAATCGTTCCGGAACTTTATTTGTTTTCTCGACTTCTGGTATTGCTTGCTCTACCTTTTCTTTTTGTATCTGTTTCGGTGTAAAAAGCTCTCCATCCTGAAGCTTAGCCGCTACATCAACGGACTCCACCAGGAATTTCTCCAGTACTGTAATATGGTACGCTGTTAAAACAGTGTTTTTCGGAATAATTGGTCGATTTGTTTTGCCAATGACATCGCTAATTAGCACACAGCCAGGCATAAGTTGTGATGGATTCACCTGCATCTGGTTCCCTCCTTAGCCATCCTTTAAAATAAAGGTGACTAAAGAAGCATTGATGCAGCTCTAGTCACCCTGTGAATGTTCTTTATCTAGTTGTTACTCGTTATCATTGTTTTCCACATTTTCATCAGGTGTATCGCCGTTCTCCTGTTCACTTTCTTCTTCTTCATCCGGTTCAATCTTAGCAACCGTTGCGACCTCTTCATTATCCTGCAGACGAATCAGCCGGACTCCTTGTGTATTTCTACCTGTTTCCGAGATACCTTCAACTGGAATACGAATTAACACACCGGCAACCGTGATCAGCATGATATCTTCCTCGCCAGTAACGGCCTTCACCGCTACGACATGTCCTGTTTTTTCAGTAATATTACACGTAAAAATACCTTTTCCACCACGATTTGTCACGCGATATTCGACTTCAGGTGTTTGCTTTCCATACCCTTTATTTGTCACGTTTAAAATGTTCATGCCTGCTTCAAGGATTTCCATCGAGATAACCTCATCATCACCTCGTAATGAAATACCTTTAACCCCCGCAGCGGTTCTTCCCATGGAACGAATCTGATCTTCCGGGAAGCGAATTAGATAGCCGTTTCGGGTACCAATCATAATGTGCTTCGTTCCGTCGGTTAATCTTACGGAAATTAATTCATCTTCGTCACGCAAATTTAAGGCAATTAAACCACCTTTACGGATATTGGCAAATTGGGAAAGCTTCGTGCGCTTGGATATGCCATATTTTGTCGTAAAGAAGAAATACCAGTCGTCAGCAAATTCATTTACCGTAATGACCGCATTAACCCATTCATCTTTTTCCACCTGCAGCAGGTTAATAAGCGGAATTCCCTTTGCGGTACGGCTGAATTCCGGAATTTCATAGCCCTTTGTTTTGTAGACCTTCCCTTTATTTGTAAAGAACATTACGGTATCATGGGTGGAAGTTGACACTAAATGCTCGACAAAATCATCCTCATTCGTTCCCATCCCCTGAATTCCTCGGCCACCACGTTTCTGTGTGCGATACGTAGAGGATGGCAGCCGTTTAATATAGCCTTTATGTGTCAATGTAATCACAATATTTTCTTCCGGAATTAAATCTTCATCCTCAATAAAATCGGTGCCGCCGAGCATAATTTCGGTACGGCGATCATCCCCGTAACGTTCTTTTATTTCGGTAAGCTCTTCCCGGATAATCTCCAAAACTTTTTCTTCGTCGGCTAAAATTGCCTTTAATTCGTCGATTAATTTTAAAAGCTCGTTATACTCATTTTCAATTTTTTCACGTTCCAGGCCTGTTAAACGCTGCAGACGCATATCCAAAATTGCCTGTGCTTGCTTTTCGGATAGCTTAAAGCGTTCCATCAACCCATCACGGGCAATATCAGCTGTTTTCGAATTACGAATTAGCGAAATCACTTCATCAAGATGATCCAGGGCGATACGCAGACCTTCCAAAATATGTGCACGTGCCTCTGCCTTACGTAATTCAAATGCAGTTCGGCGTTTAATAATTACTTTTTGATAGTCCAAATAGTGCTGCAAAGCTTGTTTAACCGATAAAACCTTTGGATGACCATCGACTAAAGCGAGCATATTAATTCCGAATGTAGTTTGCAGCGCGGTATACTTGTACAAATTATTCAATACGACATTTGCATTAACGTCACGGCGCAGTTCCATCACAACCCGCAAACCGTTTCGATCGGACTCATCGCGTAAATCAGTAATGCCGTCAATCCGTTTATCCCGGACAAGTTCAGCAATTTTTTCAACCAATTTCGCTTTATTTACCTGGTATGGTAATTCTGTTGCAATAATCGTTGATTTCCCATTTGCATGCTCTTCAATATGGACTTTGGCTCGAATGGTTATCGAACCTTTACCTGTTTCGTATGCTTTGCGGATCCCGCTGCGGCCAAGAATCTGACCGGCAGTTGGGAAGTCGGGGCCATGAATATAATTTTCCATTAACTCATCAATGGAGATTTCCGGATCCTTACTAACCGCCAGAACAGCATCAATTGTTTCACCCAAATTGTGCGGGGGAATATTCGTTGCCATTCCAACTGCAATTCCTGATGCCCCATTGACGAGCAAGTTCGGAAAGCGAGATGGTAAAACCGCAGGCTCGCGTTCAGAACCGTCATAGTTATCCTGGTAATCAATCGTGTCTTTGTTTATATCACGTAATAATTCCATGGATATTTTCGACATACGGGCTTCCGTATAACGCATTGCCGCCGCAGAATCGCCATCGACTGAACCAAAGTTTCCATGCCCGTCAACGAGCATATAACGATAACTGAAATCCTGCGCCATTCTTACCATTGATTCATATACAGGGGAATCCCCGTGTGGATGATACTTACCAATAACTTCCCCAACAATACGGGCGGATTTTTTATATGCTTTATCAGCATGCATACCTAAATCGTTCATCGCATATAATATTCTGCGATGAACGGGTTTCAAACCGTCACGTACATCTGGGAGAGCACGTGACACAATAACACTCATAGCATAGTCAAGAAACGATGTGCGCATTTCCTGGCTGATATTCACTTCTTGAACATTCGGACGTTGTTGATCCGCCATTAAAATACCTCCTTTTAGAAAAACACCTTCGCATTTTTCCAAAAATGCAGGGAGAAGAAGTCAGACTGAAATAAAACAGCTAAATAGCCAATTTATTTATCTATACTTCTCTCCAGCTATTATATAAATTCTGTAATCAAACATTCTGCTAAGAAGTTAGATTGGGAATTTAAAAATTTTCCAAATCTGACCTCCGGATTCCGACCTCTGACCTCCGCTATCATACATCAAGATTTTTAACATATTGGGCGTTTTCCTCGATAAAATTACGCCTTGGTTCGACATTATCACCCATCAAAATATCAAAAACCTGGTCAGCATCAATCGCATCTGCAAGCTCCACCTGCAATAATGTACGATTCTCCGGATCCATTGTCGTTTCCCAAAGCTGTGTCGCGTTCATTTCACCAAGACCTTTATAACGCTGTAATCCTGGTTTAGGTGTTTTCGGGATCTCTGCCAGAATACGATCCAATTCTTTATCATCGTACGCATAATGCGCCGTCTTGCCTTGCTGTATTTTATAAAGTGGCGGCTGGGCAATATAAATATAGCCATTTTCAATTAATGGACGCATATACCGGTAGAAAAACGTTAATAATAATGTTCTAATATGGGCACCATCAACATCAGCATCAGTCATAATGACAACTTTATGGTAACGGGCTTTTGTAATATCAAAGTCCTCGGCAATACCAGTTCCCAGTGCTGTAATCATCGCCCGAACTTCATTATTTGATAAAATTCTATCGAGCCTTGCCTTTTCGACGTTTAAAATTTTCCCGCGTAATGGAAGAATTGCCTGAAAGTGCCGATCACGGCCTTGTTTAGCAGACCCGCCAGCTGAATCCCCCTCAACAATATATAACTCACTAATTTCTGCATTTCGCGATGAACAGTCGGCAAGCTTACCAGGCAAATTGGAAACCTCCAGAGCACTCTTTCTTCTTGTCAACTCCCGCGCCTTTTTCGCTGCCATTCGTGCACGGGACGCCATTAACCCTTTTTCTACGACAATCTTTGCGATAGTTGGGTTTTCAAATAAAAAGGCGGAGAAGGATTCACTAAATGCCGCATCTGTTACTGTGCGAACTTCACTATTTCCAAGCTTTGTTTTCGTTTGTCCTTCGAATTGCGGATCCGGATGCTTGATCGAGACAATTGCTGTCAATCCTTCCCGAACATCATCACCTGTTAAATTCGGGTCATTTTCCTTAAACAAATTATTTTTCCGGGCATAGTCATTAATCACTCTTGTCAGCCCTGTTTTAAAGCCTGATTCATGTGTCCCGCCTTCATACGTATGGATATTATTGGCAAAAGAATAAATACTACTGGCAAATCCATCGTTATATTGAATCGCTACTTCCACAGTAATTTGCTGTTCCTCTGTTTCCGCATAGAAGGGCTCATGTAAAACTTCTTTTGTCCGGTTAATATATTCCACATAAGACTGAATACCGCCCTCATAATGATAAGTAACGGGCTCTTCATCCGTACGCTTATCTTCAAGCGAGATCCTTATTCCTTTATTTAAAAAGGCTAATTCACGTACACGTTGCTGTAATACTTCAAATTCAAATGCCGTTGTTTCTGTAAAAATATCCGGATCAGGCTTGAAATGAGTAATCGTTCCAGTAATGTCAGTTTCACCGATCACTTTAATTTCATCTTGTGGTACACCTTTTTCAAATGCGAGGAAATGAATCTTTCCCTCACGGTGAACATATACTTCTAAATTGCTCGACAAAGCATTAACAACAGAGGCACCGACACCATGGAGGCCACCAGAAACTTTATATCCGCCGCCGCCGAATTTACCACCTGCGTGAAGTACCGTCATGATAACTTCAAGTGCCGGTTTGCCTGTTTTCTTCTGAATACCAACCGGGATTCCCCGTCCATTATCTTTAACTGTAATACTATTATCCTTTTCAATAATGACCTGGATATGATCGCAATAACCTGCTAATGCTTCATCAATACTATTATCGACAATTTCCCATACAAGATGGTGCAAGCCCTTTCCACTTGTCGATCCAATATACATTCCAGGTCGCTTTCGAACTGCTTCCAAGCCTTCAAGGACTTGGATTTGATCAGCATTATAGGCTTGTTCATTTGTTACCTTGTCTTCTATTGACATTTTTTCACCCACATTTCTTCATTCAGGAGGTTTTTCCTCGCATAAATATTGTTAACATCGCGGCAGCCGAATTTTTCCCTTCAGCTAGTTCCGTTCCTTTCATCGTTACTCAAGCTCCTCTGCATAATCATCAAGTTTGCTTATCGTTGAAATCATGCTTGCGCGTTTCTTTAGTGTTGATACAGACAAGGAACTAAAATAAATATAGTCACTGGTCACCACAACTGATTTTGTATCAGCTGTATCCCCTACAACCTTTTCTTCTTTTTTTGCATGATGCATCATCTCCTCCATTACAGAAGAAGAGGTAATTACATTTCGATCAATAATGGTAATAACATCCTTCGATTGAATTACCGTATCATTGCCAATATGAATAAAAATCCTTAACACCACCTCTATGTAACTACAATCCCATCTTTAACACGGAAAAACTCAGCCTTTTTCAATGTTTCATGGTTAATTCCTTCGACATTGGTGGTGGATACAAAGGTTTGGACTTTTCCTTGAATCGTGTTTAACAAATGAGATTGCCGATAATCATCTAATTCACTAAGCACATCATCAAGTAAGAGGACGGGATATTCACCGACTTCATTGCGGATTAATTCAATTTCTGCCAATTTTATGGATAATGCGGTTGTTCGCTGCTGTCCCTGTGATCCGAATGTTTGCACATCTTTGTTATTTACCAGAAAAATCAGGTCGTCACGATGCGGACCAATTAACGTTGTCCCACGTTCGATTTCTTTTTCCTGTAATTGTTGAAATTTATCCAAGTATACAGTCTCTATTTTCTCCTTATTTGTCGCTTCTGATACTTCAATTGTTGGAGAATACCTGATCTCAAGGCTTTCCAGTCCACGGCTTATGCCATGATGAATCGGATTAGCCCAATTTCGCAACATGTCGAGGAAAACAAATCGTCTTTCCAGTAATGTTGCAGCATGTTCAATTAATTGTTCTGTTAGTACTGCTAACATGGTACGATCTTGCGTATTTCCTGGCTGCATTTGTTTTAATAAATGATTTCGTTGTTTTAATATTTTTTGGTACTGTCCTAAATGATACACATATCGAGGCTGGATTTGACCAAGCTCCATATCAATAAAGCGTCTGCGAATTTGTGGGGCACCCTTTACCAAAGTCAAATCCTCAGGGGCAAACATGACAACATTCAATGCTCCGATATAATCACTTAAACGCTGTTGTTCAATACGATTCAGCTTTGCTTTTTTCCCCTTGGCTGAAACAACTATTTCAAGTGGAAAGGTTTGATTTCGTTTTGTTATCCTGCCTTCTATTTTAGCATACTCTTGCTCCCACTGGATAAGTTCTTTCTCTCTTGGTGTTCGATGTGACCTCGTGAATGCTAAAACATAGATCGCTTCCATAAGATTTGTCTTTCCTTGTGCATTTTCACCAACAATTAAATTAATTTTATCATCAAACGCGATGTCCAGCTGATCATAATTCCGATAATTTTTTAATGTTAGTTGCTGAATATGCATAAAAAATTCCTCTTTTTTCCATAAAATATATTATTTCTTCAAATAGGCAAGAAAGTATAAAAATCCAGGTTCTATTCCGCTCATGTCAGGGTAGGCCACGTCCGGCTCCAGCGCCCAGTGGCTAGTATGCAACACCCGCCTCCGTACGACAAGTCAACATCGGTTCGGGTAAGAAGGAAGGCCGACTAAGAACGGGCTTTGCGCCCAACTCACGTCTACCCCTATGAAGGGGCATGTTTCCTTTATCTCCTACGTAGGAATGTTCGGTTAAGACCGCTGCTTTGCGCAGCAACACCGAACCACCCTGCTTGGCAGGGCGCAGCATATACGCCACTAACCGGGCGCTTACGCCTTTGTTGTCACGATATAAGAGCCACTATTTTCAACTTCAACCACATCGTTTTCATAGAGCTTGCGGCCGCGGCGGTTTTCCTTTTCACCATTTACCAAAACCCCTTGTTCCTGTAAAAATCCTTTAATCATACCGCCTGATTCAAAGATATTTGCCAGTTTTAAAAATTGGCCTAATGTAATGTAGTCCGTATGGATCTCAATTTTTTTATGCATATTCTCACCACTTTTTATTCGAGATGCAAGTACATCATTAATTTTGCCTTCTCTCTATTTTACTAAAGTTTTGACGTTAAGGAAAGGTAAGACCCTGTAATTCATTTTTATAAGTGGGCTTGTACAGGACGTGGGGGCTTTAGCAAAAGAGCCCCCTATTACTAACTCTAGAGTTTGCGACTTATCATTTGCCAATATTTTCCTTTTTTAACAGTTTGCGGCTCCTATCCGGAAGAGGATAAGAGCCGCAAACTGGGAAGTTTTAATAAGTTCTGACTGGAACGATAAGCTGCAAAATCGATTGATCATCGGTTGGGCGAATAATAAACGGCCGCATTGCCCCGGTAAACTCTATTTTTACATCATCATAATCAATGGTCTTTAACGCATCCAGCATATATTTAGCACTGAATGATATTCTCAGTTCCTCTCCTTCCAGCGATTGTACCGTGACTTCCTCGGCAACCCGCCCTATTTCCGGAGAATTACTAGTAATTTCTAAAACCTGATTACTCTTCGTCGTTAATTTTACAACATTATTCCGTTCATCTTTTGCAAGAAGTGAAGCACGGTCAATTGTATGCAAAAGATCCTTTGTATTTACGTATAAGACTGTTTTGCTTTGTTCCGGGATTAAACGGGATGTTTCCGGGTAATTACCGTCCAACAGTCGTGACAGAAAGTATAAATGCTTCGTTCGGAACAGAATTTGATTATTGGTCACATTAATTTCTACCGGTTCTTCTGTATCGGCTAAAATTTTATTGAGTTCGGTTAGGCTTTTACCCGGAACAACCACATTGGAAAATTCAATTTCCGCGTTATTTACAGGGACTTCTCTAGATGCCAGACGATGGCTGTCAGTTGCGGTAAAGCTTAAGGTATTATTTTCAAGCTTTATGTTAACACCAGTTAAAATAGGACGTGTTTCCATTGTTGATACCGCAAATACAGTTTGTCTAATTAAACTTTTAAGTATATCTGTTGGTATACTCAGACTGTTTTCCGTTTGCAATTTTGGCAGGTGTGGAAATTCCTCTGCGTCCTGGCCATTAAGATTAAATTCTGCTTTACCAGAACGAATCGTTACTTTTAAATTGGGATCAGCTTCAATTTCTACCGTTTTTTCCGGCAGCTTGCGAACAATATCGGGAAAATAGCGTGCTTGTATGACAATACTTCCTTCTTCTATGTTTTCCACATGAACGATACCAGCTTCTTCAGCGGGAATATAGGATTCAATCGAAATATCGGAATCACTTCCTGTTAACGTTATTCCATGGTGTCGTACATCAATTTTCATTCCTGTTAATATAGGAATCGCTGTTCTGGACGAGATTGCTTTCATTACATCTTGCACACTCGCAATTAATTGCTCGCGTTGAATGATAAATTTCATGAATCAAATCCTCCTAATAGGATGTAATTTATGTAGGACATTCAAAAAAGTCGGGTAAAAATGATGTATCAATCTCACTTCGTTGCTTGTTTCATCTGCCGCGAATTCCAGCGTAATGATGAAGCAGCAGACCTATGCTATTTTTACCCTTCTTTAAGAACACCCTTATATAATTATTTTTTATAAAAAAAGTAATAGTAATAATAATAGTGTCTGTGATTATGTGGATAACCAAGGTTAACAGCCGTAATTGCTAGTTATACACATGTGGATAAACTGTTGGCAATTCTGTGCTGCTATACACACTATTCACATGTTTGTAAAAGGACCTGCAGCTTAACCATTAAAATTTTCATTGATGGGTAAGAAAGTATAAGAAACAGGTACTATTCCGCTCATGTCAGGGTAGGCCGCGTCCGGCTCCAGCGCTAAAGCTGTAGTGGACAACACCGCCTCCGTACGATAAGTCAACATCGGTTCGGGTAAGAAGGATGGCCGACTAAGTACGGGCTTTGCGCCCAACTCACGTCTACCCCTATGAAGGGGCATGTTTCCTTTATCTCCTACGTAGGAATGTTCGGTTAAAACCGCCGCTCCCGGCGGCAACACCGAACCACCCTGCTTGGCAGGGCGAGAGTCCTCTAGTCGCTAAACGGGCGCCTTGCGCTTTTGTTCATGGATAATTAAAATGACTTTAGCTGCTCTTTTATTTGTTCAATTTCCCGATCAAGCAATGTATCGTTTTCCAGCAGTTTTGCTATTTTTTCGTGGGCATGGATAACGGTTGTATGATCGCGTCCCCCAAATTCTTCGCCAATTTTCGGTAAGGAAAAATCGGTCAATTCCCTGGAAAGGTACATGGCAATTTGCCGTGGAAAGGCGATCTGCTTTGTTCGCTTTTTGGCAGCGAAATCCTCCAATTTGATATTATATTTTTCCCCCACAACCTGTTGAATTTTATCGATCGTGATAATTTTCGGTTTACTGCTTGGAATGATATCCTTTAAAGCATCGGCTGCAAGTGATGCGTCAATATCCTGGTTAACCAGTGATGAATAGGCGACAACACGAATTAATGCCCCTTCAAGCTCACGGATATTCGTATCAATTTGATTGGCAATGTAGTTCATGACTTCGTTTGGAATATCAAGGCCTTCCGCTTTTGCCTTTTTATTCAAAATTGCAATTCTCGTCTCTAAATCCGGCGGTGTAATGTCTGTGATCAGTCCCCACTCAAAGCGTGAACGTAAACGATCTTCGAGTGTTGGAATTTCTTTAGGTGGACGGTCACTTGAAATAATAATTTGTTTGCTCTCCTCGTGTAATGCATTAAAAGTATGGAAAAATTCCTCTTGTGTAGATTCCTTTCCAGCGATAAATTGAATATCATCAATCAGCAGCACATCTACGTTCCGGTATTTATTACGAAAATTATTTGATTTGTTATCCATAATGGCAGTAATAAATTCATTCGTAAATTTTTCAGAAGTTATATAAACGACATTGGCGTTTTGGTTATGTTCACGTACATAGTGACCGATTGCGTGCATTAAATGGGTTTTACCGAGTCCGACACCGCCATAGATAAATAGTGGATTATATGCATTTGCTGGTTGTTCTGCAACTGCCAGTGATGCTGCATGGGCAAACCGATTTCCAGAACCAATGACAAACGTATCAAACACATAATTTGGATTCAGCATTGTTTTTGCAACATCCTGCCCCTGGTTATCTTTTGTATTTGCGACCGTTTTAGGTGCGGTATTCATTTCAGCTGTATCGGGATTTGTTTCGGGAATTATAAATTTTACTTGCAGCCTTGACCCGGTAACGTCGTATAACGCGTTGGAAATCAAGTTTGTGTATTTACTTTCCAGCCAATCCTTTGAAAATTCATTGAGCGCAGAAATAGTTAATGTATCGTCCTTAAATGAGTAGGCTTTGGTATTTTTTAGCCATGTTTCATAACTTGGTTTACTGATTTGTTCTTCGATTACCTCGAGTGTAGCCATCCACAGTTCATCGATGTTTTCCAAGCCGGTTTCACTCCTTTCAGAAAAAGTAATGATAGAAAAAGCCTCTCTCAATCTCCCAGGTTATGAAAAATGAAGATGGAAAGGCATTTTTACGTAAAAAAATCAGCTTACTATTACAAGTTGAATGGTATATGGTAAGCGTAAAAATTATCTATTATATTATGTGGATAATAAAGTATTGTTATATTTAGTTGTAACAGAAATTATCTACAATATCCACTTGTTTGTTGATAAGTGGATTAACAGAGGTGTGAACAACTATCCACAGGTTATACACAGTTTGTGGATAGATGAAACGCCAATTTGGTTTTTCCACATGTTAAAACACAAATATAATACCAAAAAAAAAGCTTATGTGCAACGGTTTTTCGACAGTTATCCACAAAAACTACCTGTTGTAGATATTTTTTATCCACACTACTATATTTTGTGATTTACTTGTCGATATGTGTTGTGGATAGAAAAAATTCGCCGAAAAAATTTAAACATGGTGCTGTGGATAAAAAAATCTTTGACCAGTTGCTTTCTGGAAAAAAATCAGCAAGTGTTTTTCCGGTTGACAGATATCGCTTGTTTTACGTATAATTAGTGAGACTGTCTGTAGGATATGTTTAAAGTTGTATTTTTAATTCCCTTGGGAGGTGCATGATAGATGAAAAGAACGTTTCAACCAAATAACCGTAAACGTAAAAAAGTACACGGCTTCCGCGCGCGTATGAGCACTAAAAATGGACGTAATGTTTTAGCTCGCCGTCGTCGTAAAGGAAGAAAAGTGTTATCAGCATAGACCACTGAAAAGAGTCAGTGGTCTTTTTTCCACTTTGTCGTAATAAATTTTTTTCCAAATAGATGTAACAGCATAAAATCAGCTGTATTATAGTCATGAATTGTTTCGTTCGTAAAGGTGATAGATATGAAAAAGGCATTTCGAATTAAAGCTAATAAAGAATTTCAGCATGTATTTAAGAAGGGGAAATCGTTTGCCAACCGCCAGCTTGTTATCTATTATTTACAGAAACAGGATCAGCATCATTTCCGGATTGGCCTATCAGTAGGGAAAAAAATAGGAAATGCCGTAACGAGAAACCGGATTAAACGATATTTGCGTCAGGCTTTTCATGAATTAGAGGAAAAAGTAAACACTGATTATGATATTGTTATTATTGCCAGACAGCCAACAAAGGAAATGGACTTTCATCAAATAAAGAAAAGTTTGGTTCATCTATTAGCAAAAGAACGATTGTTGAAAAAATAATGACTTAATTACGTTTTATATAGAATCTTATATTAATTTAATGATAAACTAATGAATAAGCTATATACATAGGTTTTTCTTGTCCAGCTACAACACGGCTATACGTTGTAGCATGAAAGTTAGGAGGAAATATTGTGCGTAAAAAGATTTTGTTGCTTGCAACCTTCATAGGATTGCTGGCATTGCTTTCTGGATGTACAAGTGTAAACGAGCCAATTACACCAGAGAGTGAAGGATTTTGGAATAAATATTTCGTATACCCGATGTCACAGTTAATTACTTATTTTGCTAATTTGTTTGACGGTAACTATGGTTTAGCGATTGTAATCGTGACCATTATTATTCGACTAGTACTGTTACCTTTAAATGTAAAACAGTTAAAGAGTTCCAAAGCAATGCAGGATATTCAGCCACAGTTAAAGGAATTACAAAAGAAATACAGTTCAAAAGATGCAAATACACAGCAAAAACTACAGCAGGAAACGATGGCATTATTCCAGAAGCATGGCGTAAATCCACTCGCTGGTTGTTTACCGATTTTTGTCCAAATGCCGGTTTTAATTGCAATTTATCATGCCATTATGCGTACGGAGGCAATTAAGGATCATGGTTTCTTATGGGTTCAATTAGGTGCACCAGATCCATACTATATTTTACCATTAATTGCTGGTGGTGCTACATTCCTGCAGCAAAAGCTAATGATGGCAGGCAGTCCGGCTGCTCAAAACCCGCAAATGATGGTGATGCTTTATGTTATGCCGATCATGATCACCGTATTTGCTCTGTTCTTCCCATCCGCATTGGCACTCTACTGGGTAGTTGGTAACATCTTTATGGTGGCACAGACGGTATTTATCCGTAAACCAATGATGAATAATAGTAATGGAGGAGACAAAAAGTGAGAGAAATAACTGCTAGTGGACAAACAGTTGATGATGCGGTCCAATCAGCATTAGAGCAGTTAAACACGACAAGGGACCACGTTGAAACAGTCATTATTGATGAAGGAAAAAAAGGACTTCTTGGTGTCTTCGGATCGAAACGGGCGGTCGTAAAAGTAACCATGAAAAAGAATCAGGTTGAACAAGCAGAACGTTTCTTAAAAGAAGTTACGAAACATATGAACGTACCTGTTGAAGTAACGACAACAGTAGACGGGAACCATGTTACCTATAATTTAACAGGTGAAAAAATAGCAATGCTGATCGGAAAACGTGGACAAACGTTAAATGCATTGCAATATTTAGTACATCTGGCATTAAATAAAGAAGGGACCCAATTTTACACAGTTACAGTGGATGCGGAAGGCTATCGTGCACGTAGGAAAGAGACCTTACAGTCATTGGCGGAAAAAATGGCTGAAAAAGCAGTGCGTCTAAATAAAAATGTTGCCCTTGAGCCAATGCCTGCATTTGAACGGAAGATTATTCATAGCGCATTACAAAATAATGGAAGCATTTCCACATATTCTGATGGGGTCGAGCCGCACAGGCATATTGTTATTAAGCCATCTTAGAAAAGCATTTTGTCGAATCAACGCAATTATAATATAATAAAATAGCTTTTATAATTTGCCTCCCGCTTTGATTATAGTGAATCAAAGCGGTTTTTTTATGACTTTAGTCAGATGAAGAGAACTTTAAGGCAGTTTTCATTGATAGGGATTCTGGGGAAGAGTATATTTATGATACTACAGAATTAAAAGCATCTGTTTGGCCAGTAATTGGTGTAATTGTTGGATTTATTGCAAAACAAGGTTTGAAGCAAGCAATTAAAAAATGGTCTAAATCAATTGTAGGTTCAATGATTAGAGCTACACCAGCAGTTGCTAAAGCTGCAGCAAAAGATTTAGGGTATTCTGCTACAAAATATATTTCACATGGACAAAAAGTGTTTAAACGTGGTAAAAAAGGTAAAGGTCCAAAATATATAACAGTAGACAAGGATGGACATAACGGTGGAGTTTGGAAAGGTGCTAGTACAGTTAAAAAATTAGGGAGTAAAAAAACTAGATCAGGCACTTATGATGCCGAATTAAAAAGAATTGGAGATTGAGTGACTTGGTAAAGTTAGATAAATTAAATATCGAGTTCGATTGTTATAAGGAAACACCTTATTTTCAAGTAAACTCAAAACAAAGAATTAGATTCGGTATGGAAGACTTAAATATTACTTTAATAAAAAAGATTATTGAAGATGTATTTAACGAAAAAGAAAATATAAGTGTTATATTTGTATCAGAATATATCGTTAATAATAAACGTTTCTCTTCAAAATCTAAAATTGGGAAAATTATAGATATAAAAAAATGGCATGAAAACATTGTTATTGATGAGGTTAGTGGTGAAGGAGCTGTGTACGTTACTATAAAAAATTTAGAAAGGTACGATATAATAAAGTATTGTTCTAAAATTTTCAAAGGTCATAATGAAGCATATATTAGTTTTTTTACTGACGAGTCCTTGGTGTACGTTAGTAGTGACGTTATTGACATTATTTCTAACAATGTTAATAAAATTACTTCATTAAAAGAAAACTACTCTGAAAAATATAATAAATACTACGATAATAACATTTGATAAAACTCATACATGAATTAATCGTTGATTTTTTCTAAAGGTGTAATGTATTGTTTTTGTGAATTTAGTATTTTGTTAACTGTTGAATTACCAATTAACAGACTAGCGAAAACTTACGAATTAATATAGAAAAGAGGCGCTTAACATTTTATAAGTGCCTCTTTAGTTTATCCTGAAATTCTGATGCCCACCATTTTTACATAAGTTTTCCAATCTGTTGACGATCTGAAAACCAATAAAGTTATTCACATGTGGACAAGACAATAAAGGATATTATAAAATTTTCCGTTGTGGATAAGTTTATTTTTGGGCATAATTGTGATATTCTATTAAGTTAGTGATGCTAAAATAAAATTTTTAATTATAGATGAAAAATGAGGTAATGATGGAGGTGAAAAGAGATGGAGAGAGATACAATTGCAGCAATTTCAACACCGATTGGGGAAGGCGCGATTTCGATAGTGAGACTAAGCGGGCCAAAAGCAATTGCGATAACGAATGAGTTATTCAGTAAAAAAGACTTGGAACAGGTTGAATCACATACGATCCATTATGGAAAAATTATTGACCCGGAAACAGGTGATATCGCTGAAGAAGTTATGGTATCAGTAATGCGGGCACCAAAAACATTTACGCGGGAAGATGTTGTTGAAATTAACTGCCATGGTGGGATGGTATCAGTAAATCGTGTATTGGAAATCATTCTTAGTAAAAATGCTCGTCTGGCGGAGCCTGGAGAATTTACAAAACGGGCATTTCTGAATGGACGGATTGATTTATCACAGGCTGAAGCGGTAATGGATCTGATTCGAGCGAAGACAGACAAAGCGATGTCTGTTGCATTAAAACAGATGGATGGACGTTTGTCAGGTCTGATAAAGCGGTTAAGACAAGAATTGCTGGAAACAGTAGCGCATGTTGAAGTGAATATTGATTATCCGGAATATGATGATGTAGAAGAAATGTCCCATCAAATGATGCGTGAAAAGACCCAAAAAGTGCATGATGAAATTGAGCGGCTCTTACAAGTTGCTAAACAGGGTAAAATTTTACGTGAAGGCCTGGCAACAGCAATTATCGGCCGCCCGAATGTAGGAAAATCATCACTGATGAATGCACTGGTTCAGGAAAATAAAGCAATCGTTACCGAAGTAGCTGGTACGACCCGTGATATCATTGAGGAATATGTTAATGTACGTGGTGTTCCATTAAAATTGGTTGATACAGCAGGAATCCGTGAAACAGAGGATATTGTTGAAAAAATTGGTGTAGAACGGTCACGAAAGGTATTAAAAGAATCGGATCTTATTTTACTTGTTTTAAATTATAATGAGGAACTAATGGAAGAGGATAAAAAACTGTTTGAAGCAATTCAAGGCTTGGAATATATTGTGATTGTTAATAAAACAGATTTACCGCAAAAGCTGGACATGGATGAGGTAAATCACCTTGCAGCCGGCAGTCCGGTTATAACAGCAGCGTTAATCAAAGAAGCTGGAATTGATGAATTAGAAGCGGCAATTGCGCAAACATTTTTTGCCGGGGAAATAGACACTGGCGATGTAACTTATGTTTCAAATGTACGGCATATCCAGCTGCTTAAACAGGCAAAACAAGCGTTGGAAGATGCGATGCAAGGTTTGGAAATAGCGATGCCTTTAGATATCGTGCAAATAGATGTAACAAGAACATGGGAGTTATTAGGAGAAATAATTGGGGATACTGCTAGTGACAGTTTAATTGATCAGTTATTTTCTCAATTTTGTTTAGGAAAGTAAATTTGAAATCTAATTCATCTGGCATTGGTTAGTGAAATAAAATTTGGATGTCAGATTTAATCATAAAGGAAAGGATGAACAATTATGGTATATGATGCAGGACATTACGATACAATCGTCATCGGTGCCGGTCATGCCGGGTGTGAAGCTGGTATCGCTGCTGCCAGAATGGGTGCGAAGACATTAATGCTGACCCTTAATTTGGATATGATTGCCTTTATGCCGTGTAACCCATCACTTGGTGGACCGGCAAAAGGAATTGTGGTGCGAGAAATTGACGCCCTAGGCGGTGTCATGGCAAAAGTAATCGATAAAACGTATATTCAAATGCGTATGTTAAATACAGGAAAAGGTCCGGCTGTAAGGGCATTACGTGCACAGGCCGATAAACCGTTATATATTCGGGAAATGAAAAAGACATTAGAAAATGAGGAAAATTTAACGATCCGTCAAGGAATGGTGGACCGCTTAATTATAGAAGATGGTGTATGTAAAGGAGTATTGACCGAAACGAAGGCTGCTTATCATGCAGAAACCGTTATTATAACCACTGGTACGTTTATGCGTGGAAAAGTACTGATGGGTGATCTGGAATATGAAAGCGGCCCAAACAACCAGCGCCCGTCCATCAAGCTTTCAGAGCATTTAGAGGAACTGGGATTTGAGATCACAAGATTTAAAACTGGAACACCACCGCGTGTGAATAGCCATACAATCGATTATTCGAAAACAGAAATTCAACCTGGTGATGAAAAGCTGCAAGGATTTTCCTATGAAACGACAGAATATATTACCGATCAAATCCCTTGCTGGTTAACATATACAAATGAATTCACCCATCAGGTTATTAATGATAATCTGAGTCTTTCCGCCATGTATTCCGGAGCAAAACGTGGTACAGGGCCACGTTACTGCCCATCGATTGAAGATAAGATTGTCCGTTTTAATGATAAGTCGCGTCATCAGGTTTTCCTGGAGCCTGAAGGACGGGAAACAGAGGAAGTATATGTGCAAGGTTTGTCGACCTCATTGCCGGAATCTGTTCAGCATGAAATGGTTCGATCTGTACCGGGGCTTGAAAATGCTGAAATTATGCGTGCCGGATATGCGATTGAATATGACGCTATCGTTCCAACACAGCTTTGGCCAACACTTGAAACGAAAAAAATTCCTGGCCTGTTCACGGCTGGACAAATCAATGGGACATCTGGTTATGAAGAAGCGGCCGCACAAGGTTTGATGGCAGGAATTAATGCAGCGGCCAAGGTACTGGGCAAGGATCCGTTAATTTTAGACCGTTCACAAGCGTATATTGGCGTGTTGATTGATGACCTTGTGACAAAAGGGACAAAAGAGCCCTATCGCTTGTTAACATCCCGCGCTGAATATCGTCTGTTATTACGCCACGATAATGCCGATTTAAGGTTAACGGAAACAGGCTATAAACTTGGATTAATTACCAAGGAACGATATGAGAAATATGTCGAGAAAAATCGGTTAGTGGAGCAGGAAAAAAATCGTTTAAGAAAAATAATCATTAAACCTGAAGAAAATGTGCAAGCTTTGTTGAAAGATGTAAATGCTACACCACTGAAAGAAGCTGTAAAAGCATCTGATTTACTAAAACGGCCGGAAATAACGTATGGGATGATAGAACGTGTCATAGAACCGGATAATACGCTGCCATCAGATGTGAAGGAACAGGTAGGAATTCAAATCATGTATGAGGGCTATATTAAAAAGGCAAATGAACAAGTAGAACGTATGCTTAAAATGGAAGATAAAAAAATTCCGGAAAATCTTGACTATGATGACGTGAATGGGATTGCTACGGAAGCAAGACAAAAACTAAAAAAGGTACGTCCACTTTCCGTTGGTCAAGCTTCCAGAATTTCCGGTGTCAACCCATCCGACGTGTCTATTTTACTCATTTATATTGAGCAGGGTAAAATAGCCCGGGTAGCTAATTAAATACAAGGAGACCCCATTATGAATCCAGAACAATTTGTTACAGAATTACAAAAAAAAGGTATTGAACTTAATAAAGCGCAAATCAATCAATTTTCCGTTTATTTCAAGATCTTAGTTGAATGGAATGAAAAAATTAACTTAACGGCGTTAACATCTGAACAGGATGTCTATTTAAAGCATTTTTTTGATTCCATTTCTGCTGCCTTTTACGAGGACTTTACAGAGGAACTGCATATTTGTGATGTGGGTGCTGGTGCTGGATTCCCAAGCATCCCACTCAAAATATGTTTTCCAGCATTAAAGGTGACAATTATCGATTCATTACAAAAGCGGATTGGGTTTCTTAACCATTTGGCAACAGAACTTGATCTAACAGACGTTGCATTCTACCATGATCGCGCTGAAAATGTTGGGAAAAACGCAAAATTCAGGGAGGCCTTTGATATTGTAATGGCACGAGCTGTGGCTAGAATGTCAGTTTTAAGTGAATTATGTTTACCGTTATGCAAAAAAAGCGGCGTATTTATCGCGATGAAGGGTTCACAAGCGAATGAGGAATTAAGTGATGCCGAGACAGCCATTGAGCTGTTGGGTGGACATACGAAAAAGGTACATACATTTTCGCTGCCGGAAGAAAACAGCGAGCGATCGATTGTGATAATTGATAAAAAACGAAAAACACCTTCCAAGTATCCCAGAAAAGCAGGGGTGCCAAATAAAAAACCGTTGTCCTAATTTGTATTGGAACTGATAATGCGAGTTCAAAAGTGGCTGCTTATCATTTGCTGACCTTTTGAACATCCCTGATAATAAATTTTTAGCTCCCCCATACTTTTCTAGTCCTATCTATGGTAGAATATGATCAGGAATAGTAATAGTTTACAAGTGCGGTGAATTTACAATATGTTAGCGCATTATTATTTTCTTTTTTATTATATTAAATTTCTCTACACTATTGCTAAAAATGTTTCACGTGAAACATTTCTATAGTTTTGCCGCTTTGTATTTAATTTGTGTTTAAGAAGACGATAAAAAGGAATGAGGTCGGTTAAATTTGAAATGTTCTGTTGTAATGCTGACTCTAGAACGTCCTGTACATCGAAGTTCGAGGCAAAGTGACAAGCCAGCTGGAATCATTGATGTCCTTTTTACCGGACTTTTTGAACATCTTCTATCAGTAAAGTTTTAGACTAAAGGTGGTGTCTGATAATGTTGCAGCCTTTTAACCGTATCTTTGGGTTGGGAGAAAAAACAGATCCGGAAACAGGGGAAGAGACGTATCAACCGGATGAAGTAATTCAAATCCCGGTTAAAAATATAGAACCAAACCGATTTCAACCCAGATCCATATTTAATGAAGAAAAAATAAAGGAATTAGCGCAAACGATACATACACATGGAATGATCCAGCCGATTGTTGTCAGAAAGATAGATGATGAATCCTATGAACTGATTGCTGGTGAACGACGATGGCGTGCTGTTCAATTATTGGAATGGGAAAAGGCACCTGTTATCATTCGGGAAATGACGGATGCAGAAACAGCTTCTGTTGCATTGATTGAGAACTTGCAGCGTGAAGAACTGACAGTAATTGAGGAAGCCTCCGCATATGCAAAACTATTGGAGCTTCACTCATTAACTCAAGAGGCTTTGGCACAACGGTTAGGGAAAAACCAATCGACAATTGCAAACAAATTACGATTGTTAAAATTGCCGGAAAGTGTACAGTACGCTTTGTTGGAGAAAACGATAACGGAACGGCATGCAAGAGCATTAATTAAGCTTAAGGAACCCGAAAAACAGGAGAAAATTTTACAGGAAATTTTAGAAAAAGATTTAAATGTGAAACAGACAGAAGAACGAATTACTAAACTTGAGGACACGAAAGAAGATAAGAAAAAGAAGCGTCCAAAATTAAAAGGTGTAAATAAGGATATCCGAATTGCCATGAACACCATTCGTCAGTCATTAAATATGGTCTCCGACACAGGTATCAATGTGGAAACAGATGAAAAGGATTTGGATGAATACTATCAGATCACAATTAAGATCCCGAAAAAGAAATAAAGGATGTATAAAAAAATACTTAATCTACCCATCTATTTTTGATGGGTATTTTAGGTTATTTTTTTGCAGCCTCCTAAATTACTTTTTGCTAACAAAGTAAAAAAATTAGTTCTTTCTATTAAAAAGATGATAAAATGAAAAGTATAGAGTTTTTTTAGGTGGGTGACAACATGGGTAAAATAATCGCCATAGCAAATCAAAAGGGTGGCGTTGGAAAAACAACATCATCGGTCAACTTAAGTGCTTGTCTGGCGTATTTGGATAAAAAAGTATTGCTTGTTGACATTGACCCACAAGGTAATGCTACAAGTGGAGTCGGAATTAATAAAGCTGACATGGATCAATGTGTTTACAATGTACTTGTTGAGGATTTACCTGCCGAGGAAGTTTGTGTTGCTACTAATGTTGAAAACATGGACATTATACCTGCTACCATTCAGCTGGCAGGGGCAGAAATTGAATTGGTACCAACGATATCACGTGAAATTCGTTTAAAGAAAGCATTAGATAGTCTTAAAGATAAGTATGATTATATTATTATCGACTGTCCGCCATCATTAGGACTATTAACGATCAATGCACTGACTTCTTCTGATACGGTATTGATTCCTGTGCAATGTGAATATTATGCACTTGAGGGACTTAGTCAACTGTTGAATACAATTCGTTTGGTACAAAAACACTTGAATAAACAGTTAATGATTGAAGGCGTACTGCTAACAATGCTGGATGCACGGACAAACCTGGGTATTCAAGTTATCGAAGAGGTGAAAAAGTATTTCCAGGATAAAGTTTATAAATCTGTCATTCCAAGGAATATCCGTCTAGGCGAAGCTCCTAGTCACGGTCAACCGATCATTACGTATGATCCAAAGTCAAGAGGTGCTGAAGTATATCTTGAATTAGCGAAGGAAGTGATGAATAGTGGCGAGAGGGTTAGGTAAAGGTATTAATGCATTTTTCCCTGAGATAGAGGAAAAGGATGAAGCCAACATTCAAAAAGTCTCGATTAATGAATGCAGACCAAATCCTTATCAACCTAGAAAGACATTTCATGCAGATGCGATTGAGGAATTAAAGGAATCTATTCTTCAATATGGTATTATTCAGCCGCTAATTGTTCGGGAAAGCATTAAAGGGTACGAAATTGTTGTTGGCGAACGACGGTTTAGAGCAGCAAAGGAAGCAGGATTAGAAACGATTCCTGTTATTGTTAAGGAATTAACCGATGAAAAAATGATGGAGCTTGCCTTGCTGGAAAATTTGCAGCGTGAAGATTTAACACCAATTGAGGAAGCGCATGCTTACGCTAATTTAATGAATGAATTACACATAACTCAGGAGGTTTTATCACAACGACTAGGGAAAAGCAGATCCCATATAGCCAATATTGTTCGATTGCTGTCATTACCAGATCAAGTTATTGCTTACATTAATAATGGCGAGCTTTCGATGGGGCATGGTCGAGCTTTATTGGGCTTGAAGGATAAAAGTAAACTTATTCCATTCGTAAATAAAATTCGCAAAGAAAAATTGAATGTCCGGCAAGTGGAACAACTAATTGTTCAATTAAATAAACAGCCGGGCAGGAAAAAGGAAAAGCCGAAAAAAGATATTTTTATACTGGAACGAGAATCTATGTTACGCGATAGATTTGGTACATCCGTTAAGATTCAACGAGGCAAACGAAAAGGGAAAATAGAAATTGAATTTTATTCGGATGAAGATTTAGAGAGAATTATCGAATCACTGGAAGATTAATTTAAATAACTGGAAGACTGACTAAGTACTAGAATGGCTAACGTCAGTCTTTTTTCTATCACTAATGTAAGGGGGAAACGGACATGATATATTTTGATCAGGCTGCATCATCCTTTCCAAAACCACCAGAAGTAATCGAGGCAATGGTAAAAGTTATGAATGAATTTGGGGCGAACCCTGGGAGGGGAGGACATGTACTAGCAAGAAGAGCTGCCAAAGTAATCAGTCAAACACGGATAAAAGCAGCTGAATTATTTGGCTGCAGCAATCCGAAAAAAACACTTTTCTATCCGAATGCTACAGTAGCACTAAATCAGGCAATAAAGGGATTGCCATGGCAAAAAGGCGATCATATTATTTCAACTTCATTCGAGCATAATTCTATCCGCCGACCGCTTGAGTACATAAAAAACAAATATGGTGTCAGCGTTACGTATATTGAATGGAAAGGGAATGAAACTGCTTTTATTCAAGATATTGCAAATGCAGTACAACCGGAGACGAAATTAGTCGCCATGACACATGCGTCCAATGTTACAGGAACATTAATGCCGCTTGATAAAATTATCGAATTGGCAAAACGACATCGTCTATTAACATTAGTTGATGCTTCACAAACAGCTGGGCATCTGACAATAAATATGAAACAGCAGGGAATAGATATGCTTGCTTTTCCAGGGCATAAAGGATTGTTAGGACCACAGGGGATCGGCATGCTGCTTGTTGAAAGTGACATGGATTTAGAACCTATTCATCATGGCGGAACAGGCAGCTTTTCCGAAAACCCAAATCAGCCTGATCAGTGGCCGGAGCGATTGGAGAGTGGTACATTAAATACGCCGGGGATAGCCGGACTTTATGCAGCTTTTTGTGTCTATGAGCAAAGGAAAAATGAAAATGTTCCACGTGAAACATTGCTGACAAAACAGTTGTATCGAGGATTGCAAGAAATTCCCGAAGTTAAGTGCTATGGTCCGAATGAAGGTGAGCAACGAATGCCGATAGTAGCCTTTAATATTATGAACGTAGATTCACAAGAAATTGCGATGATTCTTGATTCACATTATGATATTGCTGTGCGGGCGGGCTTACATTGCAGTCCGCTAACCCATGAAATGTTAAAAACAACAGACCAGGGGTTAGTAAGAGCAAGTCTCGGTATTTACAATACAGAAGAAGAAGTAAAGGCGTTTCTTCAGGCAATAACGGAAATAACAGCGGCTTATAATGAAACTTAATTACAATTGGAGATGTAGCAATGGCTTTATTTGGAACAATAGTAAATGGTATATGTATCATTGCAGGAAGTTTAATTGGTCTGTTTTTCACAAAGATACCGGAACGTTATAAAGAAACAGTTATGCATGGAATAGGACTTGCTGTTATTTTAATTGGTTTGCAAATGGCCTTACAGGTGGATAATATTGTGATTGTCTTATTAAGTCTATTAAGTGGTGCAATAATTGGAGAGTTTATTCATGTTGAAGAAGGTCTGAATCGTTTAGGTGGATGGATTGGCAGCAAGTTTACGACAAAAGATGACAATTTTAGTGTGGCACAGGGCTTTGTCACAGCATCGCTTATTTTTGTCATTGGGGCAATGTCGGTAATTGGCGCGCTAGACAGTGGAATAAGAGGGGATCATGAAATATTAATCACAAAGGGCATCATTGATGGATTTGTGGCACTTGTGTTAACAACAACATTAGGATTTGGAGTTATTTTTTCCGTGTTGCCTGTCGTTATTTATCAAGGTTCGATTGCACTCCTGGCAACCCAAATAGAAAATTGGCTGCCGAAGCCGTTTTTAGATGGCTTTATTACTGAGCTTACAGCAGTAGGCGGATTGATGATTGTTGCTATTGGCTTAAATTTATTAAAATTAACCAGTATTCGAATTGGAAATTTGTTGCCTTCCATCATAACGGTGGGTTTAGTTTATTATATTTATCAGCTTTTTTAAGTTTTCAAAAAGATGTTCAAAAAGACTGTCGCAAACTGTAAGATCGTATTGTTTGCGACAGTCTTTTTGTTTTAAGTAAAGAAGTATAAAAATTTAGGCTCTATTCTGCTTACGTCAGAGTTGGCCATGTCCAGCTCCAGCGCCCAGCAACTAGCAAACTTCACACTCCTTCACTACGATAAGTCAACATCGGTTCGCTTCCAGCTCACCGTGTTTCCTTTATCTCATTGCGGAGTGCTCCAGTTTGTACGTTGCTAAACGGGCGCTTACGCTTTTCTAATCCAAGAAAAAATGTATATTGATCCTATATATCAGCGGTTGATGGTGCAATATTTCTAGGGGAAATAACCGCTGGAAGTGTTTGGCCGTATGTTAACCGTTGATCGATCTGGTCTAATATGGCAGCAATTTTTTTGGCCATTTCTACGACAATTGATAATCTGGTATTTTGCAATATCGAATATTCCATGAATCCACTAATATTTACAACACCAGTGATATGAATATCCCCTATCGGCGGCAGCGGTTTATTTAATGCGGCACCGGGTTTTATTGACCCGATTCCGGTAATAAGGGAACCAACCGAATTGCTTTTCCCTAAACAGGCATCAACCGCAATGATAAATGGTTTATGGTGTTTTCGTTTAATAAGCTGTACATAGCTTGCCAAATTGGTAGCGTGAACTGGTTCATTTAATGTTCCATAGACACTCATATGTTTTGGTTTTAATTCTGTAAAAAAGGTACCGATTAACGGGCCAAGCGCATCACCAGTCGAACGATCTGTACCGATACAAACAACGACATACTCCTGCGGGATTGCCGGAAGCCATGAGATAAGTTTTTCACACATTATTTCGAGCAGGTCGGGATCTGTATAGGCCATCTTGAAAACTTCATTTTTTACTGTAAAACGCTTTTTTAGATTCATAGCTTATCCTCCACAAACATATTGGTATTAGTATACGGATTTAAAGAATGAAGTATACATATATACTACAATTATTGGAGGAAATGAAATGCTCAGAGCTGGTCTGAAGTGGATGTTTTTGATTATTGGAACAACGATTGGTGCCGGATATGCTTCGGGAAGGGAATTATGGCAGTTTTTTGGTCATGAAAGCGGACTGGCTATTCTTTTGTTTGCGGTATTTTTTACTATCTCAATATATGTGATCTTAAATTTAAGCTTTCAGCGAAAGTCTACCGATTATTTGCCAATACTCCGTGATATTGTTGGCAGGAAGCTAACGGGAGTTTACGATATCATGATTTTTCTTTATTTGTGTACGACAACAGTTGTCATGATCGCCGGCAGTGGTGCGACCGGACAAGCATTTAATTTCTCATATTGGTGGGGAGTCTTTTTCATTGTTATTGTCCTTATTCTGTTATTCTTAAAAGATATCAATGGAATTTTATCGATAAACCAGCTTATTTTACCGTTATTACTAGGTGGCTTGTTATATATTTTGCTTTTGTTTACATTTGATCAGGAGCTTTCCCTTTTTGCCCATTGGCATGAACAACGGAACTGGACGGCTGCTTTTCCATTTACGGCCTTGAATATTTTGCCGTTGATCGCTGTGCTTGGAGCAATTGGAAATAAAATCCATTCAAAGGGAGAGATTTGGATCGCCTGTATAGGAAGTGGAGCGATTTTAGGAGTCATTTCTTATGTGTATAACAATAGTTTAATTCAGATTGCCGATGAGCTGCTTTTATATGAAATTCCATTGTTTGCGATTCTGAAACACTATCCATTTGCAATGCTCGTTTTTATGTCGATTCTTCTCTGGTTTGCTATCTTTACAACGGCTGCTGCAGGGATAATGGGAATTGTAACCAGATTAAAGAAATACGTGAATATACCATTATGGTTACTGGTTATGGTGATCCTGCTTATTATGGTTCCTTTAACTACATTGGGCTTTTCCACACTGATCACGTATATTTATCCAATTTATGGCTTACTTAACTTGTATGTATTGACACGCCTGCTTTTATACCCCATTTGGAATAAAATGGATAAAAGGGTGTGATGTAACTTGTTCATTTCTTTCCATATCCTTTATATTGTTGTAAACTTTATTCATAGATGGAATAACATCCATTATGAATTTGCAGGTTTTGGGGGTATCAACTTGAAGGAGCTTAATGATTTTTGGGATTACATAACTGGCGCAGATTTGTGGTTAGCAATTGCTGAGGCAGTGTATAATGTTGTGTTAATTGTTGTGGTGTCGATGATTATTGTTCGAGTTGGCAAAAAGATCATTGATCGCCTATTCAAAAACAAACAACGTGGCCCATTTAAGATAACCGAACGCAGAGAAACAACACTTAAAAAGCTAGTTCAAAACATGCTAACCTATACAGTCTACTTTGCTGCACTTATTATGATACTGGACAATGTATTTAAACTAAATGTAGGAGCCCTATTAGCAGGGGCTGGTGTTGCAGGGCTGGCAATTGGGTTTGGTGCCCAAAATCTGGTACGGGATATTATTTCTGGTTTCTTCATTATTTTCGAAGACCAATTTTCAGTAGGTGATTATGTTATTACATCCAATGCGGAAGGGACCGTTGAAGAAATTGGGATTCGAACAACGAAAATCGTGAGCTGGACAGGTGAACAGCACGTAATTCCAAATGGCAATATTACACAGGTTACCAATTATTCTGTTCATAATGGTTTGGCGGTTGTTGATATAAATGTACCGTATGAAAGTGACATACCGGCTGCTGAACGAATAATTGAAGAGGTTATTGAGAATTTGCCTGGAAAATATGAAGAAATTGTTGCGACACCGACAATTCATGGCATTCAGGCTTTAGAGACGTCCCATTACGTTATTCGTGTTATTGCTGAAACGCTGCCAGTATACCAATGGGCAGGGGCGCGAATTATCCGTAAAGAAGTGAAAGAAAGACTATATAAAGAAGGTATTGAAATTCCAGCACCAAGACTCGTCATGTATACCCGGCATGAAACTCCTACTGCATTAGAAGGTGAAGGAGAACAACGACGGCTGCGGGAAGGCGATCAAGAATAGGAGAAAGGAAGGTTTCAAGTATGGTGGATAAGGAATTTGGTTTATACGATATTGTACAAATGAAAAAACAGCATCCGTGCGGGGAGAACCGCTGGAAGATTATTCGCATGGGGATGGATATTCGGATCAAATGTCTCGGTTGTGACCATAGTGTGATGATCCCGCGAAAAGAATTTACCAAGAAGCTGAAGAAGGTATTGGAAAAAGCAGCGGAATAAAAACATGTAAAATTAATTTTTTTCCTTAGAAATGGCATTTTACGTAGGTTAGCGAAGTAGAAAATTGAATTTTGTATTACATGCGGGCAAAAATAGGCATCTTGGAATGCCTATTTTTGCTTTTTGATAACTTGTCAATTTACAGGCTTGTACTTATAATTGGTATATCGAACGCGTTCATGGAATGGAATCCTTAAGGAGTGAAAGTTGAATGTCTTTAACAGCAGGAATTGTCGGACTTCCAAACGTAGGGAAATCTACGTTATTTAATGCAATTACGCAGGCGGGAGCAGAAGCAGCTAATTATCCGTTTGCAACGATCGACCCGAATGTTGGAATTGTCGAAGTTCCAGACGATCGCTTAAATAAATTAACAGAATTAGTGAATCCGAAAAAGACTGTACCGACTGCATTTGAATTTACTGATATTGCAGGTATTGTGAAAGGTGCAAGTAAAGGAGAAGGTTTGGGAAATCAATTTTTATCCCACATTCGCCAGGTTGATGCGATTTGTCAGGTTGTCCGTTGTTTTGAAGATGAAAATATTACCCATGTATCAGGTAAAGTCGATCCAATCGATGATATTGAAATTATTAATCTCGAGCTGATTTTAGCTGATTTGGAAACAGTTAATAAACGATATCAACGGGTGGAAAAACTGGCAAGGCAGAAGGACAAGAATGCTGTTCTTGAATATGAGGTGCTTAGCAAATTAAAGACGGCGTTTGAAGAGGAAATACCTGCACGTGCCTTGGAATTCAATGATGAACAGTGGAACATTGTCAAAGGTCTTCATCTATTAACAAGTAAACCAACGTTGTATGTTGCCAATGTAAAGGAAGATGAAGTTGCCGACCCCGGGATAAATGAAAATGTGCAAAAGGTTAAAGATTACGCGGCAAGTGAAAATGCCGAGGTGATTGTGGTTTGCGCCAAAATTGAAGAAGAAATTGCCGAGCTTGATCAGGATGAAAAGGAAATGTTTCTTGAGGAATTGGGTATTCGGGAATCAGGCCTTGATAAGCTCATTAAGGCCTCGTACAGCCTGTTAGGGCTTGCGACATACTTTACAGCGGGTGAACAGGAAGTAAAGGCATGGACATTCCGGAAAGGCATTAAAGCACCACAAGCAGCTGGAATCATTCATACTGATTTTGAACGAGGGTTTATTCGCGCAGAAACAGTTTCCTACGATGATCTGATTGCTGCAGGGTCAATGGCACAAGCTCGTGAAAATGGAAAAGTCCGATTGGAAGGAAAGGATTATGTTGTGCAGGACGGGGATGTTATTCATTTCCGGTTTAATGTATGATACCGGGGGTCGGAGATCAGAAGCCAGAGGTCAGATGCTGGAAGTAAGATATTAGATAACGTATAATTTGGATTCTCTCGAAAAGTTGTTTTTTACGGTTTTGTTTGCTATAATACACTATTGTGAGTAATTACTGAAGATTACTCCTTGCTCTTATTGAGAAAAGTGCAGGATAGACTTGTGCTGGACAATAGATAAGGGCCGCTAAGACCAAAAGGAGGTGTAACGGATGACAAAATACGAAATTATGTACATCATCCGCCCAGACATGGAAGAGGAAGCGCTAAACAACTTGATGGAGCGTTTCAATAAAGTGTTAACTGATAATGGGGCGGAGATTGAAAAAGTTGACGAAAAAGGCAAACGCCGTCTTGCATATGAAATTCAAGACTATCGTGATGGCTATTATGTCGTAATTAATTTCGCAAGCGATGAAAAAGCAATTAATGAATTTGATCGTCAAGCGAAATTCTCTGATGACATCATTCGTCATATGGCAATTCGAGAAGAAGATCAATAATAAGGGGTGGTTCTGATGTTGAATCGTGTCGTACTAGTTGGCAGATTAACGAAGGATCCGGATTTACGTTATACAGCAACTGGAGTGGCAGTAGCTAACTTTACAATTGCGGTTAATCGACCTTTTTCCAATCAGCAAGGTGAACGGGAAGCCGATTTTATCAATTGTGTTGTGTGGCGCAGGCCGGCAGAAAACCTTGCGAACTACATGAAAAAAGGTAGTATGATAGGTGTCGATGGTCGTGTCCAAACACGTAGATATGAAGGACAAGACGGCAAAACCGTTTATGTCACGGAAATTGTCGCGGATAGTGTACAATTTTTGGAATCAAAAGGATCGTCGCCAAATAGAAGCCAAGGAGCACCTGGTTTCCAGCCAAATCAGAATCAAAGTCAGAATCAGAACCAAAACCAGCAGAATCAAAATCAAGCGAACCCGTTTGCCAATAACGGGGAGCCAATTGATATATCAGACGATGATTTACCATTCTAGAAAATGCTGTCCAAGAGGTTACCAAGTAATAAGCTTGGGACTTTTGAACAACAAGTAAAAAGGAGGGGTACTAATGGCAGCTCGTCGCGGACGCGCAAAGCGTCGTAAAGTGTGTTACTTCACAGCGAACGGAATCACACACATTGACTATAAAGATGTTGATTTGCTAAGACGTTTTGTTTCAGAGCGCGGAAAAATTCTTCCACGCCGTGTAACAGGAACATCTGCAAAATATCAACGTAAACTGACAAAAGCAATCAAACGTGCTCGTACAATGGCATTATTGCCTTACGTATCGGAGTAAATAAAGGAAAGGCTTTTTCGTAATATTTCATGTTACGAAAAGGCCTTTTTCTTTTATTTTTGTAGGGGGCATTATCAGATGGTTTAGTCATTTTCGACCTGGCCGTTTTTTCCGTCTCGGATAAACAATAATTATTTTTATCATTAAAATAAAGGTATACAACAGGAATAACCATAACCAATTGTCATTTATCGGGATAATAAGGGCGACAACGGTATAAATTAGAAAGGGCATAGTTGTCGTATAAGCGCACATTTTCCACAATATCGCGAAACGGATTTTCCGGTATAGAGCGCGGCTGATGAGTACACCAACATAAGCAACTGCAGAAAGCACAACAAATACAAAGATTACTAATGGGAGATAATAGAAAATAAAAAAATACATCAGTAAAAAAAACAGCTGTACATCGGCGGCTGTACCGCTGGATACGGATAACCGGTCGATTAATGATGGAATAGAGACAAGTATTAGCAGAATAAACATATACACTACAGTAATATCCATACCAATTCGGTTTAATCTAAATATTGCCTTTTTAGCTGGCAATCTAATACTAGTTCGTAATGCTTCCAGAAAGATCATATAAATCCATCCTTATAATGAACAAAGCTTAAACGCTGATTTCAGCGAATATCAGCTGTTTGCGGGTAAATAGAATCTGAGCTGATACTATTCCGTCTCCACTCGTTCAGAATTATCCTTTTAAATATAACATCTCCCCAATTATAATAAAAAACGTTGGAAAATGCGCTTTATGAATATTACATCATTGTTAACTTTTTTTCCATACTAACGTCCAGCAGAAAACTCCCTGCTACGTTTATTCTCGACATATTCAGTAAAAATGGCAACAAAAACAAATTGACCTTCCCTGACTAATTACTGCAATTGCCCGGGAAATAATTATTTCTACAATTTTCAACACCAAATTGTCTATAAAAAATGTTATCATATCCTGAATTTTGCAGTTGAATTGATGAAAAAACAGCCTTGAATCTATGTGAATACTGGTTTCTTGGCTGTTTCTGTTTGTCATAAAGTTGTTGTGTTTTCTACCCCTTTTTGACCTCACCTAAAATTTTTTTAATTTCCCCTAGAGACATGTATTTCTTCCCAAAATCTAAATTTAATTCTTTTCCAATAGCTGCAAGTATTTCGTCATAATGATCAAACAGATAGTAATTTTCCTGGATATGGCTACACGATGCCTTTTTCAGGCTTTCTATTATAGCTGTAATGGAATGTTTTCCTTTCAGGCGATGTTCCAGTACCCGTGCAATTACGAGTGATACGAAACAAGTAAGGAAATGGGCTTCAATATGTTCCGGTCTTGATAGGTATACCGGTCGGCTTTCCAAATCGCTTTTAGTCACTCTGAATGATTCTTCTATTTTCCAGAGACCTCTATATATTTCAATGATTCGCTCATCCGATTCTTCAAACTCACTGGTTATGATGGCATAATAACCGTCAAATGCTTCTTCCTTTCTTAGCTTTTCTTCATCAAGAAGCAGTGCCTCTTTGGCATCTTTCAGTATCTCGCCTGTTTTCTTGTCAAAGGTCAAATTTTTCACGTATTTGGCAGCACCAACAGATGTCGCCTTATTAAACCTAGAAGGAGAATCGATAAGATCTTTCGCCTTTTTCAGCGCAGGAGCACGATCTGCTTTTGCTTTCTGTGCATATTTTTCGCTATAGAAAATAACTTGTTTTTCATCGACTCTTTTCTTCAGTTTCTTCCCATTTCTTGATGTGACGGTAATCTCTCGTGGATAGAGCCTTGATTTGATTTTGAAACCTTTACCAATAGTGCGGTAATTATTCTGATCAAGGACATAATCTTTGAATTTCTTATTGGCACCACGGACAGAATAACTAAGGACGTATCCATTTTTGGCCGAAAGGGTGTACCAAATATTGTCACCAGTAGTCATTCCTTTATCTGCCACTACAATTGTCCGACCAAGTGAGAAATGACGTTGGATATTTCCAAGCATCGGGATTAACGTTTGTTTGTCAAGCATGTTTCCTGGATGAAGACCGTATGTAATGGGAATACCGTTCGTGTCTATAAATAATCCCATCTGAACAATTGGATCGGGGCGGTGTTCTTTAGAAACTCCCTTTTTTCGTAAATCATCAGGATCATCAATTTCAAAGTAATAATTTGTCACATCATAATAGACAAGGCTTGTATTTCGGTCATATTGTTCCTTTATCCGTTCATGAATCCATAATTGTAGTGCATCTTTATGTTTGTTGAAGAAGGGTAAGCACCGATAGACATCATCCAACGAGAAATTAGTATTTTCAAAGAACGTGTCCTTGTTTTCGTATGTTTTCTTTTTGGAGCCAGGATAAAGTAATCGGGCAAATACAAGAAGTTTCATAATGCTGTTCGCATCGTAGCCACTTTTGATATGGCGCTGACGATTTGTAAGAAAGGTATGGATGCCAAGCTCGTGATAGATCTTACTTAACGCGGCATAGCCAAAGTTCTTTCGGTTGGATTCATCCTTTTCGAGCCTATCCTCATTACTGACGCGAAAGGTCATCGTGAACTTATCTTCATTTTGTTGTTGATTCATCTGTTTTACCTTTGTTTCAAAAAAGGCAATTGGATCATCGTACTTTTTTTCCAATTCATCAAGATACCCAAGGGATTCAATCGTTTTGGACTTTGATTTTTTGGTAACCTTGTCACGATAGCCATGAACAATGGACAAATAAGTACGACCCGTTCTTTTGTTTTTCACTTTTTTGAGAAACATCCACGCACCTCCTTCTTGTCGATTCCTTATGTATACTACCATTATATCGTTATATACAACCATAGTCAACATAAATATGACAATAAAATAAAATAAAAACACCCGTAATCATCAATAAAATCAATGATTACGGGTTAGCGATTGATTAGAGGTTCTGCAAAACTAGGGTGAATATTACATCATTGTTAACTTTTTTTCCATACTAACGTCCAGCAGAAAACTCCCTGCTACGTTTATTCTCGACATATTCAGTAAAAATGGCAACAAAAACAAATTGACCTTCCCTGACTAATTACTGCAATTGCCCGGGAAATAATTATTTCTACAATTTTCAACACCAAATTGTCTATAAAAAATGTTATCATATTATAATAGGATTAATAAGGATATAACATATAAGAGGTGCAATTAATGAATCGATCTAAAATGTTGACAGAGGGAGCACTATTTACGGCTATCTATATTGTTCTATTTCTGGTAGCGATGCTGGCGCCTTTAATTGGCGTTTTAGCTATGCTCCTTTTGCCAATTCCGTTTATTGTCTTTGCTTCCAGATATGATTGGAAGCCTTCATTATTAGTGCTGGTAGCGACCCTTATCCTATCGGCTTTATTTACTACAGTATTTTCCGCTCCAATAACTGTGTTAATGGGGCTTGGCGGAATTATGATTGGCAGTGCGATGTACAGAAATTTGTCCGCCTATGAAACGTGGGCACGTGGAACAGTGGGATTCGTAATTGGATTGGTATTGCTCTTTTTAATAAGTCAACTTGTGCTTGATGTCAATATCGTAGAACAAATCAATGCAATGATTGACCAATCAATGGAGCAGAGTCAGAAATTGATGGAACAGTTTGGCCTTACCGATCAAGCTGCTGAACAATTAGCACTTGTAGAACAGCAAATGGATATGCTAAAGAATTTAATACCAGTCGGGATTGCAGTTATTAGTATTATACTTGCCTTGGTGAGTCAATGGCTCAGCTATAAGGTGATCAATCGATTGGAAAACAAGGATTACAAGTTTCCGCCATTTCGTAATTTGACGCTTCCGGTGTCACTTGTCTGGATTTACTTTTTCGCGTTAATTTTTTCGTTTTTTGAATTGGATCCGAACGGAACACTATTCCTGGCGGTTAGTAATGTTTTAATGCTGGCGGGATTATTAATGGTTATCCAAGGGTTTTCACTAATCTTCTTTTTTGCACACCAGAAAAACAAATCAAGAGTATTACCGATTTTGAGTGTAATTTTAGCTGTATTTGTACCATTTCTGCTTTATCTGGTTCGCATCTTAGGTATAATTGATATAGGTTTTCGGCTGCGGGATCGAATTTCAGAGGAAAAGAAATAGAGTTCGAAATAGAGGATGTTCAAAAAGTTACCAAATGATAAGCAGTGGACTCGGGCGCTTGCCTGTTTCTAATATGGCAACTTTTTGAACACACACTATTAAGGTTATGGAGTGAATTCTATGACAGATTTGCAAAAAAAACCGGCACTTAGCAGGCATTTATGGATTATTTATTTATTATCAATCATTTTGCTTGGTGTGATATGGTATTATCAATGGATATTAGGACTGTTAATGACACTGTTTTTGGCTGCGTCCTTTTATTATAGTATACAAACAGAAAAGACAATTATAAATGAAACAGAAGAATATATCGCAACGCTCTCCCATCGAATTAAAAAGGTAGGGGAAGAAGCGTTATTGGAAATGCCAATTGGAATTGTCCTGTATAACGAAGACTACTTTATTGAATGGGCAAATCCGTATATGAATCGTTTTGCTGATGAAGATACATTGGTCGGCAAACATCTGAATTTACTGTCCGAAGACCTGATGCCAATGATTAAAGAAGGAAAAGATGAAGTAGGCTTTGAGTTGGAAGGCTATGAGTTTCAAACAGTTATCAAAAAGGAAGAACGATTATTATATTTCTTTGACCGAACCGAACAGAATAAAATTCAAACACTTTACCAAAATGAGCAAACGGTTTTAGCAATTATCTTTTTAGACAACTATGAAGAAATCACCCAAAACATGGATGATACCTTGAAGAGTCAACTGAATTCCAAGGTTACCTCCGCTTTAAACAGCTGGTCGCATGCTTATGGAATCTATTTAAAGCGAACATCGCAGGAACGATTTTTAGCAGTTGCCACCAAGGAAATTTTAAGGAAATTGGAACAATCCAAGTTCGATATTTTGGATGAAGTCAGGGAACTTAATGCAGAACAAAATGTACCGGTTACGATAAGCATCGGGGTTGGGTATGGCGGCATGACACTTCCAGCGCTTGGAGAACTGGCTCAATCCAGTCTTGATCTAGCGCTGGGACGGGGTGGAGATCAGGTAGCAATCAAAGACGACTTAGGGAAGGTGCGCTTTTATGGTGGGAAAACCAATCCCATGGAAAAACGCACCAGAGTACGTGCGCGTGTTATTTCTCATGCGTTAAAAGAGCTTGTAAAAGAAAGTGACAATGTGATAATAATGGGACATAAATCGCCTGATATGGATTCGATCGGTGCTGCGATTGGGATTTTGAATATTGCAAAAGCCAATGAAGTAGAGGGCTATATTGTGTTTGATCCTGATGATGTCGATACAGGGGTTTATCGGTTAGTTGATGCAATTAAAGCGGAAGAAAGTTTATGGAAGCATTTTATTGAACCGGATGAAGCAGAAGCACTCCTATCAAGCAGGAGCTTGGTTGTTGTTGTTGACACACACAAACCTTCAATGGTGGCTGATGAGCGACTGCTAAATAAAACAGACTTTAAAGTAGTAATTGATCATCACCGGCGCGCTGAGGAATTTGTAGAAAATCCAACACTAGTTTACATGGAGCCATATGCATCATCCACAGCAGAACTTGTCACAGAACTTCTGGAATACCAGCCCAAAACGCTGAAGCTTAAAATGCTGGAGGCCTCTGCACTGCTCGCGGGTATTATTGTTGATACAAAAAGTTTTACATTGCGAACTGGCTCAAGAACCTTTGATGCAGCCTCCTATTTACGATCAAAGGGTGCGGATACTGTATTGGTGCAGCAATTTATGAAAGAGGATTTAAAATTATATATCAAGCGCAGCAAGTTAATCGAACGAGCGCAGGTTTATCGCCATTCAATTGCAATTGCAAAAGGAAAACCTGGCGAAGTTTATGGTCCCGTGCTTATTGCGCAAGCAGCCGACACCCTTTTGACAATGACTGGAATTAATGCTTCTTTCGTTATTTCTGAACGGGAAGATGGTAGAATTGGAATAAGCGCAAGATCCCTTGGTGATGTCAATGTTCAGATTATCATGGAAAAAATGAATGGTGGCGGCCATTTAACAAATGCAGCGACACAAATAAAAGATACAACAATTGATGATGCAGAAGCATTATTAAAAGATATCCTTGAGGAATATTTTGGAGGAGGAGAGACAGAATGAAGGTTATATTCTTAAAAGATGTAAAAGGGAAAGGCAAAAAAGGGGAAGTAAAAAATGTATCGGATGGCTATGCGCGTAACTATTTATTGAAAAATAAATTAGCCGAAGAAGCGACCCAGGGAAATATGAAAGCACTTGAGGCTAAAAAACGTAAAGCGATGCAAGAAGAACAAAAGGAAAAAGAAGAAGCAATGGAACTAAAGGATACACTTGCTGATCTTACAGTAGAACTAAAAGCAAAATCGGGTGACAGCGGACGTTTATTTGGTTCGATCACTAGTAAACAGATTGCTGAGGCCTTAGAAAAAGAACATGGATATAAGATTGATAAACGCAAAATTGAACTGGATGAACCGATCCGTGCATTGGGCTATACAACGATTCCTGTTAAGCTCCATCCTGATGTATCCGGGTCGATTAAAGTGCATGTTGCGGAAAAATAAGAAAGATTAAGCGAATTTTGAAGTCAGAAGCGATAAAAATGGAAAAAAGGTAATCTAAGGGGTTACCGATTTTTCATTATGAACGCTGACTTTGCTTGCAAGAAATCGGTGTAAAAACCGATTTCTTTACATTACTGGAAGACCTCGGTATGAGGGGGAGAAACAAATGGTTGAAAATTGGAATGGTGAGCGAACACCGCCACACAACATAGAAGCAGAACAAGCAGTTATTGGCGCTATCTTTCTTGAACCGGAAGCATTTTCACAAAGCTCGGAAATATTAATGCCGGAAGATTTTTATCGGGCTAGTCATCAGCGTATTTACGAAACAATGATGAAGCTTTCCGATCTTGGAGAACCAATTGATCTTGTAACGGTAACAACAGCCCTGTCGAATGCAAAGCTGCTGGATGAGGTTGGTGGTGTTTCCTATTTGACGGATTTAGCCGGAAGTGTTCCGACTGCAGCTAACATTGGTTATTACAGTAAAATTGTTGAAGAAAAATCCATCCTGCGGCGATTAATTCGTACGGCAACAGACATTGTAACAACTGGTTACGAAAGAGAAGATGAAGTTGATGATGTTCTAAACGAAGCGGAAAAAAATATTTTGGAAGTTTCTCACCGGCAAAATTCCGGTGCATTTAAATCGATTAAAGATGTTTTAATTCAAGTTTATGATGATATTGAAATGCTCCATAACCGTCAGGGCGATGTAACGGGCGTGCCAACCGGGTATCGTGACCTTGATCGGATAACTTCAGGGTTTCAACGCAATGATCTTATCATTATTGCAGCCCGTCCATCTGTTGGTAAAACAGCATTTGCCCTAAACATTGCCCAAAATGTCGCCATCAATACGGATGAAAATGTAGCGATTTTCAGTCTGGAAATGGGTGCTGAGCAGCTTGTTCAGCGGATGCTCTGTGCTGAGGGAAACATTGATGCGCAACGACTGAGAACCGGCAGTCTTGAGGCCGACGATTGGAGCAAGCTGACGATGGCGATGGGAAGTTTGTCAAATGCCGGTATTTATATCGACGATTCACCAGGAATTCGTGTCAGTGAAATTCGCTCCAAATGCCGCCGCTTAAAACAGGAACATGGCTTGGGTATGATTTTAATTGATTATTTGCAGCTCATTCAAGGAAGTGGAAATTCACGGGAAAACAGGCAACAGGAAGTTTCCGAGATTTCCCGTTCGTTAAAAGGACTGGCCCGTGAATTGAATGTGCCTTTAATTGCCTTATCACAGCTTTCCCGTGGAGTTGAGCAGCGCCAGGATAAACGTCCAATGATGTCCGATCTGCGTGAATCTGGAAGTATTGAGCAGGATGCCGATATTGTTGGATTCTTATATCGCGATGATTACTATGATCAGGAGTCGGAAAAACAAAATATTATTGAGATAATTATTTCCAAACAACGTAACGGTCCGGTTGGTACCGTTGAACTTGCATTTGTGAAAGAATACAATAAATTCGTTGATTTGGATCATCGTTACCAGGAAAGTGATATTCCGCCCGTTCCAGTATAAACTTGCAGCAAACAGCCTTCATCAAGACGAGGGCTGTTTTTTATGGTTCCTGTAGTATTATAATGCAGAAACTAGTGAAACTAAAAACAAGGTTTAATAACCTAGGCGAACAATCAGTGGTATAAATCTAATATTGTTCGTGTTTAAATTGACTTATCATTCATTAATTGATAAACTTGCTATGTTAATTGCTAAAAAGACAAATGATAATCATATGGAGGTGGACTATGTCCTCGGTAGTAGTAGTTGGCACACAATGGGGAGATGAAGGCAAAGGTAAAATTACCGATTTTCTTTCCCAAAATGCAGAGGTTGTAGCACGTTATCAGGGTGGTAATAATGCTGGTCATACGATAAAGTTTGACGATATTACGTATAAGCTGCATTTAATTCCATCTGGTATTTTCTTTTCGGATAAAACATGTGTATTAGGAAATGGCATGGTAATTGATCCAAAAGCGTTTGTAGAAGAAATTGCCTATTTGCACGAACGAAACATTAATACAGACAATTTATGTATTAGCAACAGGGCACACATTATATTGCCGTATCATATTAAATTGGATATTCTTCAGGAAGAAGATAAAGGGATTCATAAAATTGGTACAACAAAAAAGGGAATCGGACCTGCCTATATGGATAAGGCAGCAAGATGCGGTATACGTATCGCCGACTTGCTTGATAAAGAAGTATTCCGTACCAAGCTTGAACAAAATCTAAGAGAAAAAAATCGCCTTTTCGAAAAGGTTTATGAGGTAAAATCGATAAATGTAGAAGATATTTTGGAAGAATATTATGAGTACGGACAACAGCTTGCAAAATATGTATGTGATACATCAGTCGTATTAAATGAGGCATTGGACGAAGGCCGCCGTGTATTATTTGAAGGTGCTCAAGGCGTCATGCTCGACATTGACCAAGGAACATATCCATTTGTGACATCATCAAATCCGATTGCCGGCGGTGTAACAATTGGCTCTGGTGTTGGTCCTACAAAAATTGATCATGTTGTTGGCGTGTCAAAAGCATATACGACTCGTGTCGGTGATGGACCGTTCCCGACAGAGCTGCAGGACGAAATTGGCAATCAAATTCGTGAGGTTGGACGTGAATATGGAACAACGACAGGACGCCCGCGCCGAGTTGGCTGGTTTGATAGTGTTGTTGTCCGTCATGCCCGCCGTGTCAGTGGAATTACGGATTTATCTCTTAATTCTTTAGACGTATTAACAGGAATCGAAACAGTAAAGATTTGCGTGGCATATCGCTATAAAGGCGAAATAATCAATGAATTCCCGGCAAGTCTTGCTGTATTAGCGGAATGTGAGCCTGTTTATGAAGAAATGCCAGGCTGGACGGAGGATATTACTGGGGTAAAAAGCCTTCACGAATTGCCGGCTAATGCTCGCCATTATTTGGAGCGAATTGCCCAGCTTTCCGAGATCCCACTGTCGATTTTTTCTGTTGGGCCTGATCGCTCGCAAACAAATCTTGTAAGAAGCGTTTATAGTTAACGTGAAAATCAGCCTCTTCGCCATATTGCATGTTTTTTCTTTAACCGACGTATTAGATAGCGAGAGCCAAAAAACTCTACAGGCTTTAAACAAGCCAGGTAGAGTTTTTAAATTTTATTATGGAGAGATATTTCCTGCCTCCGTAAAACAAACCGGAATTGGGTACACTAAAGGTCATCATCCCATAATTCAGGAGGAGTGACTAATGTCAGAATTTTGCCCGGTTCTATGGCCGGAGGAACCAACACCTGAAAATGTGAAAGCTTGCAAGGAATGTGGTCTTTATAAGCATGGTTCACGAATGGTGTGGGGAGAAGGAAATCCCGATGCCCCTATCCTGATTCTCCTTGATAATCCAGGGTTAAGGGAAAACCGCGAAGGAAATCCATTTGTATGTGGGACAAGGCAAACGTTGCAAAAAGCTGCAAACCATGCCGGATTAGCTATGCATGACTTGTATGTGACATTTATCCTGAAAAGAAAACCTGTACGAGCTTATGATAAAAAGATAGCCAGAACGATTTGTATGAACCATTTGGAACAGCAGCTTCAGGTTAAACAGCCCACTTTCATTTTCTGTTTAGGGAATGTTGCGGTACAGTCCTTTTTTCGTGATCGTGATGCAGATGTGAAGTCATTAAGGGGTGCGCTCCATCATGTGCACGGGTATCAAATCGCAACAGCCTATCATCCGTTAGCTGTCCGGCGCCGTCCCAATCTTTGGAAGCTGTTTCTTGAGGACTGGCAATACCTTGCAAATTGTTACTATAACAGGAAAAATATTGAAACAGAATAATACTTGGTTTACCAAAAAATGCTGGTTTTTGCGATTGCCATAGATAAAGAGAAACTTTATTCAGTGGGGATTTTCTTTCCTTCCCCACCTTTCCATTAACGCGTGTACGATAAGTCGGGCCTACAGGATGTAGGTCAGTTCGACGAAGACATGCGGACGTGGCGTTCTTAGTCGAACATCCCCTCGTTCGGATAAGTAAGGTCGACTAAAAACGGGCTTGCGCTCAGGCGTCGGCATACCCTCTACTGTATCCTTCATCTGTTTCTCCAATTAAAGAATTGCAACTAAAGACATTTCTTGCAAAGTACGGTAAAATAGACAAAAGCATGTGTGATAAAAAGTATGTTAAAAAAAGAGGATAAAAAAGACCGGGAAGTTTCGAGGCGGCGTAGTGAAAGTACCGTGGAAAGCTTCCTCGAATTCACATCGTGCTACTATTCGCCAAACAGCGAAGAAACAAGCCAACTGGCTTTCACAGGATGTGGTGACTTCGACGTTCGACACACGACGTGTCGGTACTTAGTTGAGGATCCCCTATCCCGATGTGTCATTTTTACCGGACTTTTTCGAACAATCGCTAAAAGGATGTGACTGATAATGAGTCAGAAGATATTAGTTGTGGATGATGAACAGCCAATTGCAGATATATTGAAATTCAACTTGGAAAAAGAAGGCTATCAGGTGGTTTGTGCCTATGATGGGGATGAGGCAATTGAGCTTGCCGAGACAGAAAAACCTGATTTGGTTTTATTGGACATTATGCTTCCGAATAAGGATGGCAATGAAGTATGCCGCGAAATTCGCAAAACACAAACCATGCCGATTATCATGTTAACGGCAAAGGATGCAGAGATTGATAAAGTTTTGGGGCTCGAGCTTGGTGCGGACGACTATGTAACAAAGCCATTCAGTAATCGTGAACTGATTGCCCGGGTCAAGGCGAATCTGAGAAGGCAGCAGCATGTGCCAGATGATACGGTGAAGGCGACAAAAGATATCGTTATGGGAAATTTGGTCATTCACCCGGATGCATATGCGGTTACACGTGATGGGGAACAAGTGGAACTTACCCATCGTGAATTTGAATTGCTGCATTATTTGGCCCGCCATATTGGCCAGGTTATGACACGTGAGCATTTGCTTGAGACAGTATGGGGCTATGATTACTTCGGTGACGTACGGACGGTTGACGTAACGGTAAGACGACTACGTGAAAAAATTGAGGAGAGTCCAAGTAATCCAGTGTGGATCGTAACACGCCGTGGAGTTGGTTATTATTTGCGTAATCCTGGCGAGGAGTAGGTTTTATGAATAAAGTCGGTTTTTTCCGATCAATACAATTAAAATTTATTATTATTTATATCCTGCTTTTATTAATTGCAGTACAAGTGATTGGGTCATATTTTGCCAGAGAGCTCGAAAACCAGTTGACGACTAATTTTAAAGAATCCGTTAATAAGCGGGTTGAATATTTGTCTTATAACCTGAACGAAGCATTTTCGGGAGGCGATAAGGAAGATGGAACAGAACCTACACTCCAGGAAAAAGTACAGGATATTGTTAACAATGTTGATCCAGAGGCAATTACCAATTTACAGGTTGTAAATAATGTCGGACGGGTTATGGGAGCCAATAATTACGCGGATAAGGATAAAATCGGCAAAAAAACAACGGATGACCTTATTACGAAAGCCATTTCCTATGGTGCATTGTACCAAAACACAATGCTTAGTTCTACCGGTAATCGTATATTTGTAAAAGTGGAACCAATTAAAGTAGGAGAAGATGTCGTCGGTGCTATTTATTTAGAAGCTTCACTTGAAGAGGTTTATGATCAGCTGGAAGAAATCAACCAGATATTTTTGCGGGCCTCGATCCTTGCCATCATCGTTTCCGCTTTTTTAGGTATTCTCGTTGCCAGAACGATCACGAAACCAATTACCGAAATGCGCAGGCAGGCACAAACGATGGCAAAAGGGGACTTTACCCAGAAAGTAAATGTCTATGCTGCTGATGAAATTGGTAATCTCGCCGAAACGTTCAACGATATGAACGATCAGCTTAGACACTCGTATGCGACAATCGAAGAAGAAAGGCGTAAGCTCAGCTCTGTCCTATCCAATATGTCAGACGGCGTTATTGCAACGGATGGAACGGGAGCGATTACGTTAATGAATGAAGCGGCTGCAAAGCTTATTGGTGAAAACCCTGATGATGTAAAAGGCGAATTTTTACTTGATGTATTACAACTGGGAGAAAAAGATGTAGATCTATCTGAACTGCCTGATAGTGGATCAATCGTTATTGATTTGAGTGAGGATCAGGACATATTCCTGATTCGGGCCAACTTTTCTACGATATCGGATAATGAAGATGATGTTATCGGCTTTATTACTGTAATTAGTGACGTAACAGAACAAGAGAAGGTAGAGCAGGAACGCCGGGAATTTGTCTCCAATGTTTCCCATGAGCTGCGAACACCATTAACGACAATGCGCAGTTATATTGAGGCGTTGACGGATGGCGCATGGAAGGATAAAACCATAGCACCGAAATTTTTACGTGTCACGCAAAATGAAACAGAACGAATGATACGGATGGTAAATGATCTATTGCAGCTTTCGAAAATGGATAATAAGGATTATGGCTTGCATAAGGAAAAAACGGATTTTATGGCCTACATACATCACATTATTGATCGGTTTGAGATGAACGCATATGAGGGAATTGAACTAAGACGCGAATTACCAGAGGGTCAGTATTATGTTTGGATGGACAAGGATAAAATGACACAAGTATTAGATAATATTATTTCCAATGCCATTAAATATTCCCCGGAGGGTGGTATCATTCGTATTGGAATTGAAAAACAGCGGCATCAGCTGGTAGTAAGTATTCAAGATGAAGGTATCGGTATTTCCTATGATAAGGTTGATAAAATATTTGACCGCTTTTACCGGGCAGATAAAGCAAGAACGAGAAAACTTGGCGGAACAGGCTTAGGGTTGGCGATTGCCAAAGAATTGGTGGAAGCTCACCACGGTAAAATTTGGGCAAAAAGCAAAAAAGGTAAAGGAACAACTGTTTTCTTTACACTTCCGCTAATGAACCAGAAGCGGAGGGGAAGCTGATGAAATTTGAAACGGTTAAGACGTTTGTTCTGGTCATATTGGTTGGCGTTAGCTTGCTACTAACATTGGCACTTTGGAGTTTCAAGCCTAATTTAAAGTTTTTGGGAGATATGGATTATGCCGAGGCCGATATCGGTGGACAAGGCAATTTGACCAAGAAGGATGTTGTCGCGCCAAAAAACATTATTTTTCAAATCAATAGCCGTTATTATGGTTTTTCCAATCCAGTGGAACGGCAATCCTTGTATCAGGATATGCAGTCCTGGGTACTGTACAACTTTAAAACAAGTGAGGCAAACGGTCCACCAGATGACGATTATCAGATTGAATTATTATTTCCAGATGAATTGCCAATGGAAATAGCAGATGACCTTTTTACATTTGATGAGGAACCTGATTTACCAGAGTGGTCGTTTCAACGGGTGTTTATTACGTTTCACCCAAACGATTCATCATTGGAAATACAATTTCTTTCAACGAGTGGAGATAGACGGGCAAGTGCGATCGTTAACAACTCTAAAAAATATAATCAATTATGGGCTTATCTAACAAAACAGGAGGGGTTAAGCGAATATATTCAATATAAAGAATCTGGTATTCCAATTTATGTACCGAAAAATTTACAGGAAATGACCGAGCGGAAATTGACGATTAAAAATATTGATCCGGATAATCTAGTGGATGCCTTGTTCCGTAATCCGGAAATCGTCAGACGTGATGTCACCAATGTCGGAGAGACTTATTATACGGATAGTGCCAGGGGAATGCGCGTCAAAGAAGATGGCCGGAGCATTGAATTCGTAAATCCACTCAATACGAACTACGAACGGATGAGAGCATTTGATTTATTGGAAACAAGCATGGCTAGTATTAATGAACAAAAAGGCTGGACGGGAGATTTTAATCTTGAGGAACTAAGGCCATCTACTAATTTTGTCCGTTTCCGGATGTATTATGATGGTTATCCGGTATTTAACAGCAGTTTAGCCGTGATCGAACAGGAATGGCGTAACCAGCAACTGTATAAATACCAGCGGCCGTTATTTAGTTATAATAGCCCCCCAATAGGTGGAAGTTCAGTAAAGTTGCGGTCCGGAAACGATGTCATCTATTTTATTGAAAACGCAAGCTATAAAGCGGAAAACATTGATGATATCCAAATCGGTTACCATTTGGTATATGAAGAGGATGATTTATCCTTTTATTTAACACTAAAACCTGCTTGGTATATTAACTATAATGGAAGCTGGCAGGAAATAAATTTTGATGAATTATCACCGAATAAAAAGGGGGGCTGAGGATGCAATGGAGTCAAATAAAAACACTGTTTATCCTCTGTTTCCTTGTTCTTGACGTTTACTTGCTGATGCAATTTCTTGATAAACAGAAAGAGAATGACCTTGCTGTAATGGAAAAGCAGGAATCTTCTATTGAACAGCAATTAAAATTGGAGGATATCAAAATACCGGACTTGCCTGAAGGAGAACTGGAAGAATCTTATATCTCAGTGAAACAAAAGAACTTTACGGATACAGATCTAAGCAAACTTGCGGCATCTGATAATCAAAAGATAGCACTGGTTGAAGATAAAACGATTGTATCAAAATTTGACAAGCCTATCCCGGTTAAAGATAGCGATGAAGTGAAAGAAATTGTCAAAAATAATGTTCTGTCACCGGATAGCTATGATTATTGGGGCTGGAATAAAGATCTGAATGTGATTATGTTCTTTCAAGAGAAAAATAATCAGCCAATCTACTACAATCAAAAAGGACTGCTGCTGGTTTTTTTGAATGACAAGAATGAAATTACGTTTTATACACAAACAATGCTGGGCGAGGAAAACAAGGATTTTGATAATAGTAAAAAGCCGTTGATTAAACCAATTAGGGCAATTGATGCTTTATATAACCAGTATGAGCTGCATACCGGTGAAGAAATTACCGATGCAAAAATAGGCTATTATTCAGCCCAGCCAATGGCAAGTGATGAGTTAATATTCGCACCAACATGGAAAATTACCGTAAATGGGGAGCGAAATTATTTTATTCATGCGATCGAAGGGTTTGCCTTTTCCAATGATGATAGTACATTTCTTGAAGATACGATGACATCTATCAAAAATTCGCTTGCAAAAATAAAGGATGATAAGGATTTTCAAGAAATCATTGATCAGCTCGATTTAAAATTAGAAACAATTAACCGGAGTGAAGTGGAATGACATTACGTTTTAGTGTGCTGGCATCAGGGAGTACGGGGAACGCCTTTTATATAGCCTCAGAAAAGGAGGGGTTACTCGTTGATGCAGGGGTAAGCGGGAAGAAAATGGATGATTTGCTAAGCGGGGTTCAGGTAGATCCGAAAACGTTAACCGGAATTCTCGTAACACATGAACATAGTGACCATATAAAAGGGTTAGGGATTATTGCCCGAAAGTATAACCTGCCAATATATGCCAATGAAAAGACGTGGCAAGCAATGGAAGGTGCAATAGGCAAGCTGGCACTTGATCAGAAGTTCTACTTTGACATGGAAGAGGTGAAAACATTCGGTGATATCGATGTAGAATCGTTCGGGGTTTCCCATGATGCCGCGGAACCAATGTTTTACACATTCCATCACGATGGCCAAAAGGTGGCACTTGTAACTGATTTGGGATATGTTTCCGAACGGATCAAGAAAACAGTAGAAGATGCTGATGCATATATATTTGAAGCCAACCATGATGTAGAGATGCTGCGGATGGGACGGTATCCATGGAATGTGAAACGGCGGATTCTTGGTGATTCCGGGCATGTTTCCAATGAAGATAGCGGACTTGCCTTATGTGATATTATTTCCAATCGGACGAAGCGTATTTATTTAGCCCATTTAAGTCAAGATAATAATATGAAGGATCTTGCTCGCATGTCAGTTGGCAACGTATTAAAAGAACGCGGACTCGATGTAAATAAAATGATCGAACTATGTGATACAGATCCATATAAGCCGACACCATTGTATGAAGTTGGTTAAAACACAAGTGGAATTCAAACCAATTTATCGTACACAGGTGAGGGAGTCACTGACCGCTGCGTACAAGAGGCCGGACGTGAGATAAATCCCTCCTGTTTAATTAGTTTACTAATATCCGTATCAAATGGAGTTGTTATTGTTCAATTCCTATGTGCATCATATTTATCAATCATACATATGATATGGGTAGAATGAAGGGGATGAAAAAATGGGCTATTACGATAATCAAAATTCGCCGCCAGGTTCCAATAAGAAGAAACGGAGCTGGGTTCCAGTCCTGTTAGGCGTTATTATTGGGATTGCCGTTGTGATCGTGGCATTGCCATCATTATTAAAATCCGATATACTCCCAAATGCATGGACAGAAGAGGCAGAACAGAGTGGTAATCTGCCTGATAATAATGGTGCTCAGGATAATGGCACCGCGGAAAACAATTATGTAAATATTGATGTGTCCAGCCAAATTACTGATATTGTGGAAAAAGTCAGCCCAGCCGTTGTTGGAGTCTCCAATATTCAAAGGCAGGGAAATTTCTGGGAGCAGCAGGCACAGGAAAGTGAAGCAGGCACAGGATCCGGGGTTATTTACAAAAAGGAGAATGGCTATGCGTATGTAATTACGAACCACCATGTCGTGGAAGGTGCTGACGCTTTAGAAGTGGTTTTAGCCGATGACACCCATCTAAAAGCAGAGCTGTTAGGTAGTGATTTGTTTTCTGACCTGGCCGTATTACGGATGAAGGAAGACAAGGTAGATGGCGTAATCGAAATGGGATCTTCTGAAAATGTAAAAGTTGGCGAACCAGCCATAGCAATCGGTAATCCGCTGGGAATGAGGTTCTCCGGTTCTGTTACCCAAGGTGTCATAAGTGGGAAACAACGGACTATACCGCAGGATTTCAACCAGGATGGCCGGGCAGACTGGCAGGCGGAGGTACTGCAAACGGACGCTGCAATTAACCCTGGAAATAGTGGAGGTGCACTGATTAACATCGAAGGACAGCTGATCGGTATTAACTCGATGAAAATTAATCAAACAGCTGTCGAAGGAATTGGCTTTGCTATTCCAATCGATACTGCAAGCCCGATTATTAATGAATTAGCGGAAAAGGGAAAAGTAACCAGACCATACTTAGGTGTTGAAATCTATTCACTTGACGAAGTACCACAAACAGAGTGGGAAAGTACGCTTAATTTACCAAAAGAGGTAGAAGGCGGAGTTTATATCTGGAGTATCGAACCGATGTCCCCAGCTGACCAGGCAGGATTAAAACGGTTGGATGTGATCACCCATCTTGATGGAGAAGAAGTCCTCAATATGATCGACCTGAGGAAAATCCTGTACCATGAAAAGAAAATTGGTGATACTGTAGACATTACGTATTACCGGGATGGTAAAAAACAATCAACATCAATAAAATTAGGTGAACAGCGCTAGTTAGAGAAACTGCTCCGATAGTTGGAGCAGTTTTGTTTATGAATATAGGTTGGCATAAAAGCGAACTTTTGTGCATATGTGGATAAGTTTGTGGATAACTTGTTATTTACATGTTAATTTTTTAATTAAAGAATGGAATTCCCGCTTCCGGTATGGTCAGGAAGCGGTTATACAGTGATTTAATACCTATAAACACTCTTATTGGTGGGCAACGTTTCAAAGTTGAAACCTAATTCAATTTCTTTCCTGGCACATGCTGCCAAAGCAAAATTAATAAAATAAGCATGACAATGTCAAGTCTTGCCTCATACAGGAAGGAAAGAAACCCATGATTTGTTGTAAGAATTGGGATTTTGGTAAGAAAGAGTGCTGCCAGCATGATAAAAATAAGTGGTGCGGTAGCCTGCTTCATATAGAGACGGCTGACAATCAGAGTGCCGCATACAATCTCGGTAATAGCCACGATAAATAAGAATGAATTCGGATACGGTATAGCCAGGTTACTAAAGACTACCTTGAAATCGTCAACCAGCAGTTTCATTATCCCAGTGGCTATAAAAACATAACCAACAGCATAGCAAATCCAATTAATCATTGGTAGTTTTCTCATTTTGGTACACCTCCAGGTTACTTTTTACATATATATGCAAGGGATAAGACAACCTTGACAAGCATTTGGTGTATTTTTTACCTGATTTTTGCCAAAAAGTGCATTCCTGTTGCCAAGTAGACAAGCAACACGTATAATTCCGGTATATGTAAAGAACAAACGTGTAAGGCAAAAAGGAAGTGCAGCGTGTGATTAGAAATTTTTTCTCTTATTATAAACCTCATCGGCGGTTATTTTTGATTGACTTTTCCTGTGCTGTTATTGTTGCTCTCCTGGAATTGGCTTTTCCGGTAGCTGTACAGTCATTTATTGACAAGCTGTTGCCAAGTGGCGACTGGAATCTGATTGTACTTGTCAGTATTGGGCTGTTGGCAGTTTATTTACTGAGCACATTTTTACAATATATTGTTACGTATTGGGGACATAAGCTTGGTGTCAATATTGAAACCGATATGCGGCAGCAATTATTCAACCATGTACAAAAACAGTCATTTCGCTTTTTTGATAATACAAAAACCGGACATATCATGAGTCGGATAACAAATGATTTATTTGATATTGGTGAGCTTGCCCACCATGGGCCGGAAGACTTTTTCATTGCAATCATGACGTTTGTCGGTGCCTTTTTACTAATGTTTAACATTAACTTTCAACTGTCGGTGATTATTTTAATCATTGTACCGATATTAATTTGGCTGATTGCTTACAGTAATATTAAGATGAGCAAGGCCTGGCGCAAGATGTATCACGATATAGCGGATGTAAACGCACGTGTGGAAGATGCGGTTTCCGGTGTTCGGGTTGTCCAGTCATTTACCAATGAGAAATTTGAGATGAAGCGATTTACAAAAAATAATTACAGTTTCCGCAAAGCAAAAGTCGGTGCCTATAAAGTAATGGCATTCGTCAACTCCAATATCTACATGATGATGCGTTTTATTGTATTAGTTGTTCTCGTTTTCGGGTCATGGCTAACATTTAATGACAAGCTGGAAATGGGTGAGTTGGTAGCATTTGTTCTGTTTGCAAACGTATTATTTAAACCGATTGAAAAAATCAGTGCCTTGCTTGAATTATATCCAAAAGGCATGGCAGGTTTTAAACGGTTTACCGATCTGCTGGCAATTTCCCCGGAAGTAGTTGACCGTGAAGGAGCTCAAAACGTCTCATTTTTAAAGGGCGATATTTTATTTGATCGTGTAACATTTGGCTATGAAAAAACGAAAGCACCGGTGCTAACATCACTCAGCTTTGCCATTAACGCTGGTGAAACGATTGCCTTTGTTGGGCCCTCAGGTGCTGGAAAGACAACCATTTGTTCCCTGATACCAAGGTTTTATGACGTTGACGCCGGCCGCATAACCATTGATGGAATCGATCTTCGCGATATGACCAAAGAGTCTCTGCGCCGCCAAATCGGCATTGTGCAGCAGGATGTGTTTTTATTTACCGGCACACTACGGGAAAACATTGCATATGGGAAGCTTGACGCAACGAACGAGGAAATTGAGGAAGCTGCAAGGCGGGCCCATATGGAAGAATTTATTAATGAACTTCCTGATGGCTATGAAACACAGGTCGGCGAACGAGGGTTGAAGCTATCTGGCGGGCAAAAGCAGCGGATTGCTATTGCCAGGATGTTCCTGAAAAATCCGCCAATCCTGATTTTGGATGAAGCAACATCCGCACTTGACACGGAAACGGAAATGATTATTCAGCAAGCACTAACAGAACTGGCTAAAGACCGAACAACACTTATCATCGCCCATCGTCTAGCAACAATTAAAAATGCGGATCGGATTATGGTTGTAACGAAAAACGGTATTGAGGAGGAAGGAAATCACGAAGAATTGTTAAAACGGGAAGGGATATTTGCGCATTTGCATAGAGTGCAGATGCAGTAATATTGATTGAGGATGCTCCGCGGATTAGGTGTGGAGCGTCCTCTTTTGGTTGGCAGGCTGGGGCGGGGTGGATGCTGAATTTTGTTTGTTGGTGCTTGAGCAATGCGAGAAGACATCACTCTGATTCGTGGCCTGGTCACGGAGGCCCCCTTTTTATGGTAATGGGTACGGTTCCTGGCTGGATACTGAAGTTTGTTCAAAAGGTACTGAAGTTTAGTCAAAATTCACTGAACGATCTGATACTTTCACTGAACTAGGAAGGAAAACCGCCGAATAACTTATAAAAATCACCGAACCCAAACTACATTTTAAAAAGTCATCGAATTAATCCTGAATTATATACGGTGAAAACTGATTTTTCCACACACTTATGCACAAATACCTGTGGATAAGGTGTGCATAAGTTTTTTCCGGTTGATTGGGAGTGATAAGGAGAGAATTTCGCATCTGGATTTGTTAAACTAAATGTAACAGCAACAGCAAGATCGAAACTATAAAATTAGAAAGGAGATGGAAATATGGAACGTTTGAATGAAGAACAAATTAAACAAGAACTTGAACAATTACCGAAATGGAAACGACTTGATGAAAAATGGATAGCCCGGAAATATCATTTCAAAAACTTCCTGGCAGGGGTACGGTTTGTTGACCAAATTGCCGAGTATGCAGAGAGCAAGCAGCATCATCCGTTTATTTCGATCGACTATAAAGCTGTCACATTGAAGATTACCTCTTGGCGGGCAAAAGGATTGACGGATTTGGATTTTGAAATGGTAAACCACTTTGATGTGTTATATGAAAAAGCAGAAAAATAGGAAATAGTTTTGTCGATATTTCCCGGGAAATGTCGACTAACAAAAATAAAGCTCGCTGCAAAGGCGAGCTTTATATATGCAGAACCATGCGGATTGTCTTTAAAATATGGCCATCAAAGTTATCCTCAAACTCGGAAATAATTTTGAACCCTTTTGCCAGATAAAAACTTTTTCCGATTTCATTGTCTTTTTCAACGCTGATATAAACTTCTTTAAAATTCTCCAGTTCCTCTATTCCCCCTTTTCAGCAATGCGGATCCTATGCCGTTTCCCTGGTGCGCTGGAAGTAAATAGATGGCACCAAGCTCAGCCTTTCCCTCTTCATTAACTGGAGAAAATTTTACAAAGCCAGCAATTTTCCCATCAACCTTAGCTACGTATAGAAAAGAACGTTGCAATCGCATTTCCATCCGATCGTCATTATAAGCTGCCTGCAGGAAATTTTCCTGAACTTTTCGTGGTATGATCCCTTCATACGTACTGTTCCAGCTTGTTTTCGCGACATGTTGAACGTAAGGAATATCTTCTTTTTGCATACTACGGATTACGTAATCCATACCATTAACCTCCCCCGAAAATTTCTAATAGTATACCATTGATTGCAGAGGATTTGGCTGTTTTTTCATAAATTATTGGAGGGAAGAAAGAAAATAATCGTCATAAGTGGAACGGTTACGAAATAATGGCGCCAATTGTTTTTCAAGTATAGTATCTGGCCATTGATAATACGTGAAATAATGACGAGTACCTCGACCGCCAATAACATTAACGTATGAACCGCAGTGAAAAGACATGCAATGCCAATTATAAGAAAACAGGTATGGATTAATATAAATAATAGTAATGATAAACTCTGTCTTTGTTGAAGATCCTTGAAATTTTCCCGGAAATAAATCAAATTTCCTGTTATACTAAGAAGAGAATACAGAATTATCAGGATGGTGTGAATCATTTGGTCACCTCCATTCGTATCATTAGCATACATAGTGGGGTCGACCCCATATCAAGAGAAATTTTCAGGAGTGATTTTCCAGTGAAAATTGGTGCATTTGTAAAGGCTGTTGAAGCAACAAAAGACACGGTCAGGCATTATGAAGAATGGGGCATGATTAAGCCGGCCTGGAGCAACAATAGAAGGATTTATGAGGAAAAGGATATCCAGGATTTCTATGCGATTAAAGAGATGCAAGGGCTTGGCATGACCTTAAAGGAAATCCGGCTTATGTTTGACATAAAACGAAACCATGGCTGCGGATCACCTGAGTTGCTGGCAGGGATGATGAAAAAAGTTCAGGAAAAAAACAGGAACAGCTGATAATGGAGGAACAGGCCATTAAGCAGTGGACGGAATATTGGCTGTGCTACGTGAAGTAAATAATAGCTGATACATCGATGCTTTGGAATAAGAATATCAAAAGGAGCACCATATAAAATGACGATAAATATTAAAAAATGCACCCTTGAGGATTTACGGCTGCTTCAGGAAATTAGTTATGAAACATTTCATGATACATTTAAAGATCAGAACTCGCCTGAAAATATGAATGCCTACTTGGAGAGAGCGTTTCATATAAAGGAAGTGGAAAAAGAATTATCCAATCCTTCTTCGAAATTCTTCTTTATTTATTTTCATGGAGAGGCGGCTGGATATTTAAAGGTTAATTTCGGTGATGCTCAGTCTGAGGAAATGGGTGCGGAATCACTTGAAATTGAGCGGATTTATATAAAGAACAAATTTCAAAAACAAGGGCTTGGTAAACTTCTGTTAAATAAAGCATTTGAAATTGCGCAGGAACAGAATAAAAGGAAAATCTGGCTGGGTGTATGGGAAAAAAACGAAAATGCGATTTCTTTTTATGAGAAAATGGGGTTCGTTCAAACGGGTGCCCATGCTTTTTATATGGGTGATGAAAAACAAACGGATTTAATTATGAACAAAACGCTCAAATAAAACTTAGGATGAACAACATACTTCTAACAGTGGCGCAGCAGGAATAACCTGATTAAAAGTGAAAGGGGGTTCTGACATGGGATTTGTCATGGCAATTGTGCCTGTTTTAATAGCGGGAGGGGTTGCAGTATTCGTAATCGGAAGTCTTAAACATAAGTATAATCAAGGCAACTTGGGCAGGAAAAAATCAAAAGGTGCTCAAGTCCTGTTAGATAGTTTCATACCAATGGGAATGCTTTTGGGTTGCACTGTTGGTATAATTCTAGGCATGTTTTTCTCTATTTCTCTACTATCTACAGTCAGCTTAGGAGCTAGTATAGGATATTTAGCTGGATATTTTGCTTATGAAATTTATAGTAAGGAGAAAACGGTTGGGGACGGGTAACCCCGATGAAAACGGAGCTGATTTTAAATGGGACACTACGGACTGCAACCAGGGTTTTGGAAGGAATTTTTTAATTATTATGGCAGTAGTTGTTTTTCTCGTAGCTGTAATTCCAGCCTTTCTTCGCCGCTGGATGGGAGCCGATAAAAGGAAGTGGTTCTCGTATAATTATATTAATGAATTTCATAAAAAAGGTGATTGGACATTACGTGTGATTTTTATTTTTTCAGTTATAGCCTGCGGGGTTATTTTTATAGCAAGGCCGCTTATCCTGATTCTGATATCAGCCTTTTTTACGGTAATTCAACTTGGGTTTCAAACATATGTTGAATGGAGATTTTCGGAGAATCGCAGCAATTACAAACTAACGCTAATCGAAATTAGTTTAATCACAGTTACTGTTGTTGGGGTGGTATTATGGCTTGAATAGATAGATGGAACGACATACACTTGTAAGGATATTAAAAGAGAATATGTCATTGAAATACCTAATGAATTTAGCAAAGTCAATGGAAAAATATTAGTTACTGTGGGGCAAAAGAAAAAGGTATTATGGAAAAATCAGCAGTTGATATAGTGAATAATAACCCAAATTGTACTGGTGTAGTAATTTCCGGGGTTGGTCACGGAGTGCCGCTGGCAGAACCAGATTTATTTAATCAAATTATTGAAAAATGGATATACGATGTAATAACCGCAGGAGGAATAGATGGATAACTATAAATTTAATGAATTTTTAAGGATAACCAGAAAATTAAATGAAATTAAAATTACACCATTGCTAATGGGTTCAGTAGGATTAGAAATTGTCACAGAAAGAAATTGGGATGCTCAGGATTTAGATATCCATGTACCTGGTGATGAAAGGGGTTGGGAAGTACCTGCTGAAAAGGCTATTTTTAATTGGAATCGTATTGTGGAGGTTATGGGCTCCTTTGAATATCGTTTAGTAGATTTACATGAACATGAATTTTTTAAAAGAGGATTATCAGTCGGGTTTGGTATCATTGATACTTTACCATCTTTCGCAGGAGTATCGTTAAAGGATTTGGAAATACATCAAAAGGAAGATGTAAAATTTTACTTGTTAACGCCGAATCAATATTTGCAGGTATATGAAGCCTCATATAAGGACAGTTATCGGGCGGAAAACAATAATCATAAGGATATTCGTAAAATCGAGTATTTAAAAACAAAACCATGACTTCTATTCCAATATCGTTCTCTTACCCGGAATAAGGGTCAGAGTCTTACCTTTAAGAAAAGGGCCATTAATTAAGGGAAGCATATTGAACAAACAGGCAGGTTACTAAAAAAAGCCTTACAATGAGTACCTTGACTATCAATGAACTTCAATCCCAAATGGAAATCCTTGATGCTTTTCCGGTAATGAATCAATTACGTACGCATCTTGATGAAAAAGCTTATCTCGATTTGGTAACGGAGGCCAAAGAAAAAGATATGTATCAATTGTATGCTTTGAATGATCAAGGAGAAGTTGTTGCGGTTACAGAATTCAAGCCTATGATCACCCTTTACTACGAGCGCTTTGTTTGGGTATGTGATTTAGTTACGGATAAGAATAAACGTTCCAATGGGTACGGCCATAAGCTTCTGTCGTATGTTCATGAATGGGCTAAAGAAAATGGTTATGAAAGTGTTGCCCTATCATCGGGATTAAAACGTACAGATGCTCATCGATTTTATGAAGAAAAAGCTGGTTATGAAAAAGTAGGCTATGTGTTTAAAAAGCCTTTGGGGTCCTACTCTGTCTGCAACAGGGATAAGACGTGTGTTCTTTCCAAATTAATACCCCCATTTTATGGAAGGAGGTCTTTAAAACGATTAAGGATTCGTGGTTTACCGTTCAGGAAATCGATCGCTTTACATTTGCAATCAGCGAATATGGTCATTGGGAGAAAGTGCATTCATTTTTATTAATTGGGAAGGAAAAGGCAGTGCTAATTGATACGGGTCTTGGTATTGATAATATAAAAAGAATAACCGATCAGCTTACGGACTTGCCCATCACCGTTATTACGACACATGCTCATGCAGATCATATCGGAAGCCATAGTGAATTTAAAAGGATCTATGTCCATGAGAAGGATGCTGACTGGCTAATAAACGGCATTAAGGGATTACCTATAGAGCAAATAAGAAAAAATATAAACCGGGACATTACCATACCTCCTCCCGAAATATTTGACCCTAATACATATACGCCGTATCAAGGAGAGCCAGCGGGATTTGTAGCAGATGGGGATGTTATTGATTTAGGAAATAGAAAGTTGACCATACATCATACTCCAGGGCATTCACCAGGTCATATATGCGTTTTTGATGAGAACAACGGGTATTTGTTTACGGGCGATTTACTTTATGATGAAACTCCTGTGTATGCTTTCTATCCATCAACGAATCCTGTTGATTTAGTTCGTTCCCTGGAAAGAATAGCAGGGATGGGAAATGTTTCCATGGTGTACGGTTCTCATAACACCTTGGGCCTTGATCCGGAAATTTTAGAAGAAGTAAAACTGGCGGTTACGTTTCTAAAAGAAAGAGGCCTTGTTAAATTTGGCACAGGGATTCATCGGTTTAACGGGTTTAGTGTTCAGTTCTAACGCTGTATAACGGGACAATCAAAAAAATGTGGTTTCGGGTAACAAATAAAGTAATGAAGTGGGGGGATCGGTCGTTTATGTTTTGGTTACGTCTTTTATAATTATATTTATGCTTCACAATTTGGAAGAGATTATGACGATTGAAGGATGGTTTAAGAAAATTTATCCTCGGATTAGCAGGAAGATTCCTTCATTTGCACAAAAAGAAATGAAGAAGTTTGAAGACATTACCGCAGCACAGTTTTCTGCCGTTGTTTTTGTGTTTCAATTGCTTCCTCTATCCTGATATTGATAGCGGCGATAACACAATATTATTTTTTGTTTTTCGGGTTAAACCTTTTGTTTGCTATAAATATGTTTACACATCCGTTACAAGCTTTATATTTATTATTCCTGATCATCCCCTATAATATTGTATTTTTTAATTACTTTTCCAAAGCCGGATTTTTAACCATGAATACGATTTTAGGTTCATTATTGGTTATGTTATTTCTTATTTCAGTATTCTTTCTTAGTCATAAAGTTGGGGAGAAATGGGGTTAGACAGACTGTTAGAACCTTAAAGGGCGCTTTTCCCTAATTATAAAGAAAAGTGCCAATATCGTATGTAATGGTCATATTGTTCAGCTATTATCTTTTGGCTAGAAGGGAGATGTGATTTTTGAATTGGCCCCTTCCTACAGGTTTAACAATCGGAACTTTTATAGGTACTTATATAGTAACGCAATCTTTTGTGCAAGCACTCTTTGGAGCAATAGGTGCATTAGCTGCTGGAATCGTGATTTCATTTTTAATGCGAAACAAAAAACGAAATTAACCGCCTGACAATAATCTAGTGCTTTTAATAAGGGTATTAGAAGAAATCGGCACTTCCGATTTATAGCAGCTAATTAATGCGATGTTGAAACATTTCCCGTGTAAGAATCGTATCTCTACAGATGTTGGAACAAATATTTGGAGTAGAACAATTGATTGAATCTAAAAGTGGTTATGCAAGGTATGAACCTCATGATTCCCCGGAACATGACGTAAGTAAAGCCGCCGTTATAAGATTAACAACTTCCCTATCAGATACGCTGTCACAAGGATGAAGAGAAAGACAACTTTCAGGAAAAGGGGGTAAAAAAGGTTCCGATCATCAAAAAACGATAATCGGAACCTTTTTACGTTATTTTGGCATGTCCCAGCCTTTATGCGTTTTGCTATTTAATTTCTTGTACAAGTTGTTTACATTGTGACCACAGACAGCAGATAGATGCACGTACCAATTACAGCTGCGCCACCGGACATCCATAGAAATTCAGCTTTGTCCATTGTGCTTAGTTATTTTCCAGGTTTTCAGTTTTCTGAGTGCGGGGGGTTGAATGAATAGTTTCTTCTTTTCCGTTATGCAAGATTGCGACGTTATGAATGTGTCCTTCCATTTTGCATCCTCCTAATAGCTTATGTTAAATTTTATAATCATTATTACGAATTCGTTACAATATTACGATTATGTTACATTTATTATCTCATTTTGAAATAAATTTGTAAAGGTTTATTTGAAATTGATTGATAGAACGGAATAAATGCTATATTCGAATTGGATTAAATTGTGAAATCAATAGAATCGAAAAAGGAAGCACCTATTTAAGGGGGGTTTTTGAATGCTGAAATGGTTTAAAAGCGATGGACAATAAAATGGATATAGTTGTCAGTTTCGGGGGTGTCGGTAATTATCTGTTCATTGTCAACAGGATGTATAAAGCATCTTGTTGGTGAAAACGGCTTTTGAGTGGATAATCACATCAGGTTGTTTACCAGATAAAGATTGCCTTTCATATTCCATATGAGGGCTTTATTTGTTGAAAATTAAGATACTTCTTTAAACTCCCGAAACAAGTGATATAATGAAAACAAGCAATGATCGCGTTTTCCTCAAGGGAGGTCGGCGCATTCCTGACGGTTGTAGTGCCATACGATACGCTGCAACGAAAGGGGGTGTTGCCTATGTCTGTTTTTGAGACAATGGTTTTAATGATCGCTTTCGCAACACTCGTTGTGACGATTATAGACCATAAAAAATAGACCTCCCTCGGATTACCAGGCCAGTGAGGTCTATTCCTTACTTGCGCCGACCCCTCTTGAAGGGGAGCGATTCATTGCCGACCGAAGATATTCGCGTATCTTCGGTCTTTATTAGCTTATGCCTTTTTCTTGTGTCTATGTTTATTATAACACGAAAAAACGATTTGCAAACAAAAAATATGTTGTTGTATGTGTGTACGTTCTTAACAGCCACAATAAAGCTAGGAAATGGATTTTGAAGAAAATTTGTAATTTATCCTGACTTTTCTATAATTAATGGGAACTTTTTTCGGGCACGGACGTTATACAATTAATAAACTAAAATTGGACCAAATGCTAAAGTGGGTTTATCGGATATATTGTGACTGGTAAAGTAAAAAAGGAGATTTCATTATTATGTTTAAAAGGTTTTTAATGGTTTTTCTAACTTTAATCATTGCTGTTGCGGCGGTTTTTCTGGCTGCCAAACATCCCACAGGTCCTAACACAGTTTCATTCGATGAGCCTGCTGGTTTATGGATATCGATTGGAATGATCATAGCACTCTTTTTACCGCCATTGATTTTATCTTTATTTAGCAATCGTGCCGTGATCATTCTATCTGCAGTGTATCAGGCGTTTGTAGTGATTGCATTTTTAGGAATTATACCGATTGGATTTCTTTTTCCTAATAATGCTGGGGTGAGCATTATTGCGGGATTAGGGGCTTTAGTGAGTATAGCCAGTGTTGTTGTCACCTTAAAATCAAGGACGGTTAAAGAGGTCAAATTTTAGGTTAGTGCAAACAGGAGCAAGAATGGGCATTTCAGGCAGTCCACTTTACCGGGTGCAAAAAGAAATACTCCGGAATGAGCCGTTTGTATAAGTATTAATACAATGAAGAAATGCCGCAACATGGGGAATTCTACACCTAAAAATTTTGCAATATTAACAATGGAGTGAACAGTAAACAATATTGGGGGTTTGTGTGGTGTCTAAAGTGATAACGTTAGAAAATGTATCAAAGAGGTTTGGTAAAGTTCAAGCAATTAATAGCGTTTCTATTTCGATTGAAAAAGGTGAAACTGTAGCGATTCTTGGACCGAATGGAGCGGGAAAAACAACAACTATTTCGATGATGTTGGGACTGCTTGATCCAAATGAAGGAAAAGTGGAACTCCTTGGGAAAAGTCCAAAACAGGTAGCTGTTCGAAATAAAATTGGTGCGATGCTGCAGGAAGTAAGCGTAATGGATATGCTCAAGGTTCATGAAGTTTTAACAATGTTTCGGAGTTATTATTCATCGCCGCTCTCTATGGAAGAACTGATCGCTCTGACAGGACTGGAGAAAGCTGACCTAAAGAAAAAGGCGGATAAACTATCTGGCGGGCAAAAAAGGAGATTAGGTTTTGCGATTGCCCTTGCAGGAAACCCGGATGTCATTTTTTTCGATGAGCCTACTGTTGGATTAGATACAACGGCTAGAAGGAAGTTTTGGAATAAGGTAGAATCATTGAAGGAAAAGGGAAAAACGATCATTTTTACAACACATTATCTTGAGGAAGCGGATGATTTCTCGGAGCGGATTATCCTGTTTAATAATGGGGAAATCATTGCCGACGGTGAGCCGGAAGATATTAAGCGCAATCTTACGACAAGGAGCGTTTCCTTTGAAACAGAGGATCAAGATGCCATTGCGAAAATGGAAACAGTAGATACCGTTATGCGATGCTATGAAAAAGATGGCGTGGTCTATGTCGTCACAGAGGATACAGACTTTGTCTTATCGGAATTGTTTCGTTTAAACATTTCCGCTAAAAATATTCGTATTAATCAAGGCAGACTGGATGATGTTTTCGAGCAATTAACAGGAGATAAAGAGGAGGCGGAAGCAGGGTGAAAGGAATTCTGACACAATGCAGGTTTGAAGTAATACGTATATTTAGAAATCCATATTATGTATTTTGGTCCTTAATGATGCCGATCGCATTTTATTTTATCTATACGAATGTTTTCAACACGGAACTCCCAGATCAAGATGAATGGCAGGCACACTTTCTAATGTCTATGACCACCTTTAGTGTAATGGGTTCAGCGGTCATGAATTTTGGCATCCGTATGGTTCAGGAGCATACGCAAGGGTGGGCGAGGTTCATGAAAATCACCCCGTTTCCTTCCTGGGCATACTTTTCAGCAAAGATGTTCGGTCAAATGATCATGCACTTATTATCCATCATCGTCATTTTTACTGTTGGGTCTATTATCAATGGAATTGCGTTAACGGCAGGACAGTGGATAGCTGCGGGCGCCTGGATACTCATTGCCTCCATCCCATTTTTAGCATTAGGATCATTAATTGGGACAATGAAAAAGGTGGAAACCGCAAGTGGTGTTAGTAACATTCTGTATTTAGGTTTGGCTATTTTAGGAGGTATGTGGATGCCAATGGAAGCATTTCCGCCGCTCTTACAAAATATTGGTGAGTGGTTACCGTCCTATTACTTTGGCAGCGGCGCATGGGAAATTGTACTTGGAAACCCGCCAGAATTGCTTAGTATTGCTATGTTAATTGTATATATGGTTGTTTTTATGTATTTGGCTATATTTATCCGGAGGAAGCGGCAGGTGTAGGAGCGTTCACATGACTTATGGGATTATTTACATTGTTTTGGTAGATTAAGCCCTGCTTGTTTTAGGGCAACAAAGTACTGTCCTTAATAATTTGGATGTTGTGCTGCAGTGTTTAGTATTCCTTCCTACTATATATTCTTTGCCCATTTACATGCCTATTTCTAAATGAAAGGCTCATACGATAATAGAAATAAAACAGACCCTGAAATCCCCCAATCATATAGGATCTTCAGGGTCTGTTATGGAAATACTGTCTTAGTGTGGGTGTTTCGTCAAAATGTTGGCGAGACCCAAACTCTAATAATACAAATTTAATTTACGAAACTATCTAGAAATTTACTCGCCTCACTATTAAATTTCCACATTACACCAAATTTATCGACTAACATTCCAAAACTTGCTGACCATGGCGTAGAAGATAACGGCATGATCACAGTACCACCTTCTGAAAGCTTTTCAAAAATTTGTTTATTCATTTCTGGTTCAGCATCAATGATACTGATTAAGACGGTATTCCCCTTTGTGACTTCGCCTGTCACAGCTTGCATAGAAGGCAGTACATCAGAGAGCATTAAAATATTCCCTGAAAACTCAATACGAGATTCCATAATCATATTTTGTTCCTCTTCCGTTAATGGAGTGTTTGGATCTTGACCAAAAGCACCAAATCTCACCTTTTTTACACTTGTTACTTGTAATGCCTTTTCATAATAGGTTAACGCTTCTTCTGCCTTCCCATCAAATTGTAGATAAGCTATTGCTTTCATAATTTATTTCCTCCTTTTCATATTTGAAGTATAATAGAACATAGGCGACAAGTGTATGTCGTATATGGGAGGATAATATGAAAAAAATTGAGAGACTTGTCTCGATAGTTATGATCTTGCTACAAAAGGAAGTTGTTTCGTCATCAGAATTTAGTCGACTTTTTAATGTAACTAGACGAACGATTCAGCGTGATATGGAAACATTAAGTTATGCAAACATCCCTATTTATGCGAAATATGGTGCTGAAGGAGGATATGCGCTAATGGAAGAGTATAAATTCGATAAACGATTATTAAATAACAAAGATATTGAAAATATACTCATAGCTTTAGGTGGTTTTGAACAACTGATTACGAATCAAGAAATTCAAACCACTATTCAAAAAATCAAAGGAATGACCAGCGCAGATATTTCTCCAAAACTTGATTTAACTTTTTATGATTGGCCAGGAAGAAGTCAAATCAAAGAAGATATTTTATTTATCAAGCAAGCAATTGAGAATAATTGGTTAATAAAGTTTGATTATGTGGATCAAAAAGGAAACAAAACGTATAGAGTCGTAGAACCCTATAAGATACATTTAAGCGAGATGCATTGGTATCTATTTGGTTATAGTTTAGAACGGAAGGACTATCGAACGTTTAAATTGACGAGGATATTAAATATCCAAAAAGACGGTTTTTTTGTCCCAAGGTCTGATAAGGAATTTAAAGAAGAAAAACAACACAATGAACAACAAAATTTGGTTAGTGTACAGCTATTGGTAGATGTTGCTGTAAGAGATCAATTTATTGAGAGATACGGAAAAAATGCCGTTACAAAAGCGACTACAAGAAGTTACCTTACGACAATTGAATTGCCTAAGAATCAATTTGCCTACCAGTTTTTAGCCGGCTTCGGTAATAAAGTTAAAATTATGAAGCCAAAAGGTTTTATTGCTAAATATTTAAACTTTTTGGAGGAAGCAGCGAAGCTTTACAAATAAAGTGTTCATAGATCGGCTTCGAAGAGTACTAGATGGATATCAAACGTTCTAAATTCAATTCTCATTTCCTTTCCTCAATAATTGATTAGGCGCTTTTTGGCATAGGAGCAGCTGGTGTAATTGTTGCAGTTGTAGGATTTGTTATCCTTATTGCAGAAAAAATTATGAGCCAAAAAAAGTGATGCAACAAAAAGTTAACGATCTTGAAAAGGAAATTAAAACTTAAAAAATAATAAATGCTGAGGTGCTTGTACCGATCGAGTGCCATTCTAAATACGATCGAACCATATAATGGAATAATAACGTCAGATTTAAAAAAGGAATTAAGTTGTTCCATAACGAATTATGTTTAAAATGGGTTTTTTACGTTCAGATGGAAGACCCAATACGAGGGAGGAAATAATATGGGACAAGCAAAGCAAATGATGAATGAATGGTTGCAACATCGGCATGTGTTGGAGGAATTACTGGAATCCATCGATGACGAACATATTGACTTCAGGCCATGGGGAGGGGCAATGGCACTTGGTGAACTGGCATTGCATATTGCTGGATGGAATGACGTGTTCGTTTCAATGGTCAAAACAGAAGAGTTTGCTTCACCGGACATTCCTGAATGTAAGACGATGGGAGACGTGCGCAAAGCTGTAAAGGACTTCACGAAAAAAACAAAGCTTACATACGAATCATTGACTGATGCAGAGTTGGAAGCCGAAAATAATTCATCGCACCCGAAACTTCAAGGGTCTAAGAAAAGGTATCTTACTGCAATGTATGATCACGAGATTCACCATAAAGGCCAAATGTTTGTTTACGCACGCATGGCAGGAGTGAAAGAAGTCCCGTTTTTTCGCTAATTATTTTTAACCTGTAATTGGAAGGATGATTTGGTGAAGGAGATATAATAATTGAAGAAGAGAAAAGCGGAAATATTACTTTATGATTATGCGGGTTTTAGGTTTTGCCGACCTGGCTTGTGGGAGGTAAGCATGTGACCACGATCCTTATTATAGAAGATGATAACGACATTCACCGAATGCTGGCAGATCTGCTGTATAAAAATGACTATCGTACCGTGTCCGCGTTTTCCGGCACCGAAGCGTTAAGACTTTTTGAAACCAATTCCTTCGACCTCGTGCTACTCGATTTAATGCTGCCGGGTTTACCAGGGGAGGATGTATTACAAAAAATACGGGTTATCTCTAAAGTGCCGATTATCGTGATTACTGCAAAAAAGGATAAGGAAACGACCGTACATCTATTAAAATTAGGTGCCGATGATTATATCGTAAAGCCTTTTTATCCTGATGAACTGCTGGCAAGAATCGAAGTCCGCTTTCGGCAAATTGAATCGGTACACGATAAGGATAAATTGAGCTACAAAGATATAACGCTAGATCCTGAAACACATATCGTCACGGTGAACGGAACGCAACTTTCATTCACCCGGCGCGAATTTTTAATCCTTAAACTGTTTATGCAACATCCACATAAAGTCTTCTCCAAGGCTAATATTTATGAAACTGTATGGGGAGACGAGTACTTCGGCGATGATAACACTGTCAGTGTCCACGTTAGTAAAATTCGCAGTAAACTGGAGCAGGCAAGTCCTGAATCGGAATATATTAAAACGGTTTGGGGAGTTGGTTTCAAGCTGGCAGATGACATTTAAGACTTTTTTAAAGGTTTCTTTAAAGTGTTTTATAAAATTTCCCATATCTTAAAGACATCACATCAAAAGGAAGGTGTCTTTCCATGCAGAACCACGTATTACGGACGTTTGATTTAACTAAAAAATACCGCGAACAGGCTGCACTTAACCATGTCAATATGACGATTGAAAAAGGAGATATTTATGGATTGATCGGGCGAAACGGCGCTGGGAAAACGACATTGATCCGTATGATTACCGGCCTTGTCGCGCCCAGCGAAGGATCAATTGAATTATTTACACAAACAGTAGAGAGTGCAATCCGCCATCATCGCCGAAGAATAGGGAGTATCATTGAATCCCCCTCTCTGTATCCGTCATATACAGCTTATCAAAACATGAAAGTTAGACAGCTAACGTTAGGAATACCTGACGAGAAGCGTATCACAGAGGTTTTAAACACAATTGGCTTGGCGGATACTGGCAATAAGAAGGTGAAGAACTTTTCACTGGGGATGAAGCAGCGACTTGGACTTGGTCTTGCCCTGCTTTCCAATCCGGACTTTCTCATTCTGGACGAGCCGACGAATGGACTTGATCCGGAGGGCATTAGGGAAATGCGCCATTTGCTTAAAGAACTAAATGAAAGCTACAATATTACTATACTGATTTCCAGTCACATTCTAGGCGAATTGTCCAAGATTGCAACACGTTATGGTGTGATTCATAACGGAGACTTTGTCGATGAATTTACGAAGAGAGAACTTGAAACACGCTGCCGTCAATATTTACGTGTACAGGTAGATCATATTGAAAAGGCGACCTTCGTTTTGGAAAATAAATTACAGATAACCGATTACGAGGTGATGGATGAGGAGACCCTTCATATTTACGAGCTTCTTGACAGGTCAGGAGATATTTGTCTTGCTTTTGCTCAGGATGGGGTGAAGGTAGCTACAATTGAATCAAAAGGGGACGATCTGGAAAGCTACTTTTTAAACCTGATGGGAGGTCTTCAACATGCTTAATGTCATACGTGCGGACCTTTATAAACTCAAACATCTGAAGTCTTTTTACGTCGTTATTGTCCTAAGTGCATTTTTTGATTTTGTGATTCTTGCTGATCTGAGCAGCTATCCGGACAGCTACCAATCAACGTATGGCAACTTCCTGCAAATTGTATTCTATCCTTTTACTGTATGGCAGTTTATGCCGATGGTTTTACCACTTGCACTTGGTATATTAATTTGCCTTTTTGTTACCAATGATTTTTCGTATGGAACGATGAAAGATCCGGTGACACTCGGCCATAGCCGTTTTAGTGTATTTTTTTCAAAATGTCTTGTAGCAAGTATGGCAACAGTCATTATCCTTATCATCTGCATGATCGTGTCGATATTCACAGCCTTCTGGATGTTTGATGGATTAAGTAGTATACCCGGCATCCAAGACATTGTTCAATTTGGTACGCGTACCTTGCTTGAAATCGGATTATCAGTTGCTTTGGCTGTCCTGTTCACAACGCTTGCATTTGTCATTAAACATACAGCAGTTGTGATGGCTGTTCATTTCAGTGTTGCTCTGTTTGTTACGATGATTATCGGCGCCGTCTTTTTGCCAGGCAGTTCTTTTTTCTATGCATGGCTCGCCACTGCTATGGTAAAAGTCAGCAATGGCATTAGTATTGAAATGGCGGGAACAACACTTGCTGTCACTGTCATTTATCTGATGGTTTCATTTGTGGTCGGATATAGCGTTTTTGCAAACCGTGATATGAAATAAAGAAGGGAGGCGGATAACATGCTATTTGTCATCATTGTACTTGTGACTGCACTTGGGGTATTATCCGCCTACATATTGGTGTATAAAAAGCAAATAGAATCTCTCTCCAAACAGCTTGATTTTGTTCATCACAACGATACGAACCAGCATCTCGAACTTTTCCTGCAAGCGAATGAACTGCAAAGGCTGGCGAAACGCCTCAACGCCGTTTTGATACATTCACGGGATGAAAAAGTGACGCTATACAAAGCAGAACAAGCTTTTAGAGAGGCAATCACCAATGTTTCGCATGATTTGCGGACACCTCTTACCTCTGTCGTTGGATATATTGATATGCTTCAGGACGGAAAAATAACAGATGTTGAACGGGATGAATATTATCAGATTGTAAAAGAACGGATTCACCATCTCGTGCAAATGCTTGATAACCTGTTTGAGTTTGCCCGTATCGAGTCCGGGGAACACGCACTGGCATCTGAAAAAATCGATGTCGGTCAAACATTTCTGGAAACGATCTATCCTTTTCATTACGATTTTGCTGACAAAAAGGCAGAACCCCAGCTAATTCTTCCAGATGTTCCAATTTACATCATCGGTGATGCGGAGGTACTGCGGCGTATATTCGAAAATGTAATCCGGAACGCCTTAACTCACGGAGAAGGTGATTTTAAAGGGAAAATTGAAAAAGCAAACGGTAAAGCGGTGATTCATTTACAAAACCATGCTCCCAACTTGCAAGAACAGGAAATCCAAAATCTGTTCAAACGCTTCTATACAACTGATCCATCTCGCCATCGAAAGACAACTGGATTGGGACTGTCAATCACGAAAGGTTTGGTTGAAATGATGAATGGGGAAATCAAAGCAGAAAAGCAAGGGAATGAATTCGTCCTGACGATCCGGTTTGATCTCTTGTCTAGTCACAATGGCCACGTTCGGTTCTAGTGTTCAGTTGCTATTGTGCAGTACCTGCGTTCAAATGATAAGTCAACATCGGTTACTGGGGTTGATATAATTCTGTACGTGTTAAGATTCCGTGCAAGGGTTGAAGTTTTGCACACGGGTTGATAGTTTCCTGCACAGGCTGATGTTTCCCATACGCGTTGATATTCCCACACGACAGCTGAAATTTCCCTTTCCAGCCCAAGGAAGTCCCACTACAACCGCACCCTTGCACCTTTATTCCTCCTACACCAATCCAATCGTGGAAATAAAATCATCCTTCTTCCCGTGAAATCGTTCCACACCTTTAACAAAGTAAAATGAGGGGCAAGAGACGGGATCAAGCGCTTCTTCAGAATAAATGTAGACGCGCTTCCCTAAAGCAAGTGCAATACCAAGCTCGGTATGGCTCCCTTTGCCACCGGGAAGCAGCAGAATAAAAATATCACTGGAGGCAACGGCGTTTTTCTCTAGCTCGCCTGTCGACTGCAATGTAGCGGGTGTGTCGGCACGTACATTTTTCGTCCAGTCGTATGTTTGACGGAAGCCTTTTATAATAAGCTTTTGTGCTATATACCTGACCAAATTCTTATTCGAAAAACTTGACGCTATATAGAAATCCATCGAAAAAGCATCCCTTCTCTACTGTGCTTCCCACTCACTTGCCAGCATCCCGTAAACAACGTGGTCGACATAATGGTCATATAACCATTCAGCCTGACGAATCAGTCCTTCCTCCATGAACCCCAGCCGTTCAGGTATTGCCCTGCTTTTCTTATTTTCATATGCGGCACGGATCTCAACCCGATTCAAGCTTAATTCTGAAAAAGCGTAATCAATTAGTGACCGGACTGCCCGTGACATAATCCCTTTCCCTTGGAAATCCGTGGCCAGCCAATAACCAATCTTGCCAATTTTATTTGTCCAATCAAAGCTATTAAAACCAATAATACCTGCAAGTTCATGTTGATACATAATTCCTGCGTGAAGTCCTTTTTTGTCGTCGTATACCTGTAGTGTATGTTCAATGAAGGATCGGCTATCGTCAACTGTTTTTGTATTATCCACCCAGCCAAGCCATTCCCGCAAACTTTCCCGGGATTGATCCGTTAATTGAAATAATGCCTGTGAATCCGTTAATACCAATAATTTTAATGTAATTTCCTCATCAACCTCTTGATAAAACATGGAAACACATCCCTTACGAATAAAATAGGTTATATGATATTGTATCACAAAGTCCAGGTAAGATATTACTTTAATTTTCAAGATTGATGCCACTTCCTTTGGTGCTGTAAACGATTATATAGAAGAAGGCTTTTTATCTTTATGGCATTTCTTGCAGGAATTCCTCGGTGGTATGTAGTAATTGTATTGGAATGGCCAAATTTTGATGGTGACAGCAGGGGATTAGTTGGATATCGTTTTTGAAATGGGTAGAACAGTATTTTGTTATCGGGTAGCAGGATGATTGTTTATTAATGAGGTGGGGGCTATATGGGTTTTGATTTCAAGCTAATGACACAAAAACAAGCAGAAATTATAGCCTACCAGTGGCATTATGATGGTATTTATTCATTTTATGATATGGAATCGGATGAAGAGGATTTAGAGGAATTTCTCGACCAGGATAAGCGTGGGGAATCTGTATTTGCAGTTCAAAAGGGTAATGACTTAATTGGTTTTTTCAAAGATAAAGAAAGTATATAAATTTAGGCTCTATTCTGTTCTCGGCAGAGTAGGCCACGTCCGGCTCCAGCGCCCAGCGACTAGTGGACTTCCCTCGCCTCCGTACGATAAGTCAACATCGGTTCGGGGAAGGAGGAAGGCCGACTAAGAACGGACTTTGCGTCCAACGTCGGCATACCCCTATGAAGGGGCATGTTTCCTTTATCTCCTACGGCTCAGTCCAGTCCATACGTCGCTAAACGGGCGCTTGCGCCTTTGTTCGTTTTAACCAGGTTGATTCAGAGACCCTTTATATAGGATTGGGTATGAGACCAGATCTAACAGGAAATGGAAACGGATATGATTTTCCTTGTTGAAGGTCTAGAATTTGCAAATCACAGATATTCACCTGAAAAAATTACATTATCTGTTGCAACATTTAATCAAAGAGCAATTAAAGCTTATGAAAAGACAGGTTTTAAACCCATTGGAACATTTATGCAGGAAACGAATGGCAGCAAGTATGAGTTTCTAAAAATGGTTTATGAATGTTAGTGCCTAAGAAATTCATAGAACTTGATAAACTTTTAAATTACTGAAAGAAGATTATTTTTACTTTTTAAGGTGAGGATTAAATGGACCACATAAAAAACAGCTCACGACAGCAAATCGTTAAGGAAGAGCTGAAACAGCTGGAAGAAGCGCAATACATATCACCTGAATTATATACCCAAGTTGTAGAAGCACACAATCAATATTATGCAGATTTGGAAGCAAGGGAAGCAGAGACGTTTGCAGAAATGCAAGAGGCTGAATTGTTTGACACAGATGTCCCTTTGGAAAAGTTACCCGAGAAAGAACCTGTTATCGAAAAGAAAGTATTATCGCCACAGGAGATTCGGGAGCGGAATATTACCTGGTCACTAAATCTGGGGGTCGTTTTGCTTTTGATTGGCGGCCTGGTTCTTGCTACAAGCACATGGGAAACACTTGCCAATTGGATGAAATCCGGATTAATTGCACTCGTCTCCTTGCTGTTTTTTGGGCTTGCCCTATTTACGATGCGCATTTTGAAAATCAAAAAGACAGCATTTGCATTTCACGTACTTGGCGGTCTGTTCCTGCCGATCACTATCTTGTCTGTAGGCTTTTTTGAATTACTAGGCCCCTATTTTTCGTTTATCGGTGAAGGGCGTTATCTGTTTGGGGCTGCTGGCAGTGTCGTCATTCTGCCAATCTACCTTTTGCTTGCGAAAAAATTAGTATCACGGCTTTTTGTATGGTTCTCGTATGTTACGGTTACCGTTTTTACAGGCTTCTTGCTAGCGGCATTGTATTTGCCTGTGGATGGGTTTTATCTTGGCATTATGTTGTTTAATGCATTGCTTATCGTACTATACAAACGGCTTAAGGATAACCAGCGTATACAGCTGTTTATCAAAGAATTTGTACTTTATATCCAATTCAATTTGGTTTTCTCCACATTGCTGATGCTCGTTTTTTACAATCATGAAGTCGTTTATGGTTTTAATTTGCTGTTAACGGCGATTCTTTACTTTGCAATGGTATATGTAACCAAGCATAAGGAGTATCATTTTGTCTTCAGTGCCATGCTTGTTTACGGTGCATACCAGCTAATTGAATATTCCATTTTGCATGTGGTTGGGGCCATCGTCTACGCGCTATTAGGGTTTGTCTTTTTAGCGATACCGAGATTCATAGCGGATGATCATTCACTAAAAATTTCCTTTCGTTATACAAGTGCAGTCGTGTCTGCTTGTGCTTTTGTGTATATCAGTTTTGAAGGGATTATGATGAGGATGCATGAGCCGTCGTTAGTCATGCTACTGGCGTATGTGCTGATTGCCTTGAATTTTACGTTTCTTTCCAACATGCCAAAACAGATATTGTTTGCTTATTTAAGTCCTGTATTTTTGATGAGTGCTTTATATGAGGTTGTTTTGTTTGGTCAGGATTGGTTTGGTTATGAGGGATTAATACTGCCGTTATTTTTAATGGGTTTAATCATTTATATTGTCTTTGGTTGTTTGATGAAAATGTCCTTTTTCCAAACGATTAAAGAAAGCACGCGAGATGTCGGTGGAGTTATAATGCTATTATGCGTTTTGGTTGATTATCTGTTGATGAACTGGTGGCAGGTTGGGATTATGCTCCTGCTTGTAAGTATGACCGCATTAACCATGGAACGTTTTGAAAAAAGAGCGGTATTTACAGAAGGCGATTCTCCTTCTTGGGTCCATGCGCTATCATTGGGTCTTGCCGTTATGATGTTTTATGCTGCTATTGAGAATCAGGTAACAATCGAACACTATACTGGACCATTGCAAGCGGAGAGCTTTGTTCTGGCAGGCATTGTTGTTCTGTTGGCAAGCTTTGTGTGGTGGCAGCTGAAACGAAAGCCGTATGAGGAACATTCCTTTTATACTGCAAATGGCTTTTATTTGCTAGGGATGGTATTAACAGTAACGCTTGATTTTGATGCTGTGATACGTGCTGTAATTATGCTAGGTGGAGCAGTAATGGCTTATTTGCTGTACCGAAAAACAAACTCGACTTCTGTCTCGTATGTTGTCAGTGGCATATCTCTAACGTTTTATATAGCAGTACTTTTTGCTATTCACTCGCAAATGGATATCCAATCTGACCTTTTCAATTCACTACAATTCGTTATCGGGGCGGTGCTGCTCTTAATAGTGGGATATATGGCCCGAAAATATGACAGCAACCTGACGAACAGTTTCTGGTGGGCAGGACACTCTTTCTTGCCATTTGCTTTGCTTGCTAGTTTTTTACTTTTTGAGGAAAAAACTGTCTGGGCATTTTTCGTAGCTACAGTTGTTTATGGACTTAGTCTTCGGTTGGCAAAAGCGGAATGGATGATCTTAAGTTTTTTATATGCCGGATTTTCAACGTTTTGGATCGGTCTCAGTCTATTGTTTGTCTTGTTGGATCTGGACGAACACATTCATTATGCTGGACTTCTTACAAGCATCATGATTGCAATTGGATGGTACTTCAGTAAGGGAGCGTGGACAAGACGGATCGCATTTTATGTCATTCCTTTTTCCGTATTTGGCATTTTTGTATTCACGTTAGTGCGGGATTTTGACATTACGCTATTTCTCGTTACAGTGCTTTACGCAATGTTGACGCTATTCATGATGCATAAGGAAAAATGGGATATCTTTAATGTTGTCCCACTCATACTTGTCTACTATGTGCTATGGATTTATGAAGATGCGTTTCTATCGCCAGATTATAGCATGTTAGTTAGACTTGTCGTGTTTGCTGGTGTACTTATGGTGGTTGGTTTGTTATCGTATCCGGTTATTTATCAAGAACAAAAAGACAAGGAAATACCTTACATGATTGATTGGTATTCGATCATTGGCCTTATCGCACTATGTAATTTGTATATGGTTACAACAGAAATGTTATGGACAAAACTGTTGCCTGGGCTGCTCATTTCCCTTTATTTGCTGCTGCAACGGAAACGTATCCCATCTGTTCCGGTAAAATGGGTAATCTTTGCAGCATGTGCTTATCTGCTGCAGCCATATTATGTATTACTTGGAAATATTCGATTACCTAATTTAATCGAGCGGGAATTATATGTTTTACCGTGGGTGGTTGTTGTTATTTTCCTGAAAAAGGTTGCAGACAGGGAGTATAAAACGGTCGTAAATTATATACAGTGGGCTGTTCTGGTCATCGTTTCGCTGTTACTTATCCAGGATGCACTGGCAAGCTCGACTATCTATGATGCGTTAATCATGGGTGTGCTGTCTCTTGCCTCGATGCTTGGCGGCATGGCTTATCAGCGAAAAGCATTTTTCTTTGTCGGAGCAGGGGTATTACTGCTGAATGTTTTCTTGCAAACAAGGCCATACTGGGGAAACCTGCCATGGTGGGCATACCTTTTAATTGCCGGATCGATTTTAATTGCGGTGGCAAGCTATAATGAATGGCATAAGCAAAAAACGGCAGATGGGAAAGAAACATTAGCCTCTATTTTTTATAAAAAGGTTATTCAGAGGATAAAACGGTGGGAATGACAGGCACAAGTCTTAATTAAATTGTCAAATTATTTCCTCGAGGCTCGTGGTATAATAATATAAATTGTGTTATCCCATATTAAAGGAGTGGAGCAATGAATTGTCCAGTTTGTGATAATGTACGTATGCGCGAGGTTGAGAAGGAAAACGTGTTGATTGATATTTGTCCGAATTGCAAAGGTGTATGGCTGGATCGTGGTGAACTGGAAAAAATCACACAAGGCTTACGAGAGGACGAACAGTATAACGATCGGTCCCACAAATCTGATGATCGATACTATCGGGATGATCGTGATTATTCCCGAAAAGATTACGACTCGAAATACGATAGGCATGGTTACCCACCAAAGTATAAAAAGAAAAAAAGAATGACAGATATTCTTAGTGACTTGTTGGGATAGTTAAATATACTCTACTAAAGAGACAGGCAAGTAATCCCTGTCTCTTTATCATGATTCACTTGTTTTTAGACGCTTTAATTAAAACGCGTATCCATGAAGCGAATGTTGGATACGCGTTTTAAAATTAATAACCAACTTCAACAGCTGCGTTGACAATATACATCAAATCATTCTTATCCTGTTGGTCCTCAAGGAAAATACCACTTGTTGTTGCCATGCCGCCATCGACGACTTCAACCGTCACGGTGCCATATGGAATCATCATTTTGATTTTCTCCTCGTCTAATTTGTCATGATCGGCAGGGATTGCCAATTTGACATTTACTTTCATATTTTCTAAATTCTCATCAGGAAGCATTTTTGCAATCCCTGGCATGGAATTGTAATGAATTGCGTCTTCCACTGCCCGTTGTGAGGCGGTGGTAACATCCTGACCATGTACATCAAGGCCTGTCCCGGTTTGAATAAATAGTAGTTGCTGCATGTTTATCGCTCCTTATTGTGAGTCTGATAATGATATTCCCTTAGGTAAGATTATACAAACACGATTAGATAAATGCACATATAGTTTGGTAAACTATAGTAAAGAAATTTAAGGGGGATTGTACATATATGTAACCGAGCATAAGGAATATGACTTTGTCTTCAGTGCCATGCTGGTTTATGAAAGGACTTTATATATAGCTAACTTTACTTAGGAGTGGGAAGATGAGAGATATTTCGATATTAATTGCTGATGACGAGGAGGAGATTGCTGATTTGATTGCCATTCATTTAGAAAAAGAAGGGTACCATGTTATGAAAGTATCGAATGGACAAGAGGCTGTTCGTGTTGTTGAGACACAGGTCTTTGATTTGCTGATTTTGGATATTATGATGCCGAAAATGGATGGATATGAAGTAACCCGCCGCATTCGTGAACAGCATAATATGCCTATCATATTTTTGAGTGCTAAGACATCTGATTTTGATAAAGTACAGGGACTTGTAATTGGAGCAGATGATTATATGACTAAACCATTTACCCCGATAGAATTGGTCGCTCGTGTAAATGCTCAGCTCCGACGTTTTATGAAACTAAATCAACATAAAACAGATACAAATAATTACACTAGCGTGGAATATGGTGGATTAGTTATTTCTCCAGAGCAACGTACAGTTACTCTATATGGCGAAAGCATCGAGCTAACACCGAAAGAGTTTGATATTTTGTATTTACTGGCGAGTCATCCAAAAAAAGTTTTTAGTGTGGAAAGTATTTTCAGGCAAGTGTGGGGTGAAGCATACTTTGAAGGGGCTAATACCGTTATGGTTCATGTACGTACGCTTCGGAAAAAACTTGAAGAAGATAAACGGAAAGACAAATGGATTAAGACAGTCTGGGGAGTAGGGTATACATTCAATGGTTAAAATGATGCGCAGTTTTCGTTCAAAGATGGTGTTGTTATTTGGTTTTAGTATGTTTCTCTCTGGCACTATAACTTATATAATCTTTAAAATACTTCAATATTATTACCATACTTGGGTTGATTACGGCGATCCATTGACGCATTTCCGTTCATTTATGTACAAAATTGGCGATATTAATTTCTTTTTACTTATATTTATTCCACTTTCAATATTGTTTTTCTTTCTCTTTACGAAGCGCTATTCCACTTATTTCAAAGAGATTTCAAGGGGAATTCACTACCTTGCCCGTGGCGACTTTCAACATCAGGTTACAATCCAATCAAATGATGAGTTTAACGACATTACGAACGACATTAATCTTGCTAGTAAAAAGTTAAAAGAAGCCATAGAAAGAGGTGATTTTTCGGAAAGCAGTAAGGATCAGCTAGTAGTAAACTTAGCACATGATTTACGAACTCCACTTACCTCTGTTTTAGGCTATTTGGATTTGATCCTTAAGGATGAAAGCTTGTCTAAAGAACAAGTCAGACACTTTTTAACGATTGCCTTTACCAAATCCCAACGTTTGGAAAGGCTGGTTGATGAATTATTCGAGATAACTAGAATGAACTATGGAATGCTGCCAGTTGAAAATAAGAGAATAAATTTAACTGATCTACTTAACCAATTAAAGGAGGAATTGTATCCTTTATTCGAAAAAAGTCATTTGATTGCTCGGATGAATAGTACGACCCATTTACCCATTCTGGGCGATGGAGATTTGATAGCACGTGTGTTTGAAAATCTTATTACTAATGCTATTCGTTATGGATATGACGGCCAGTATGTCGATATTAACGGTTTTATTGATACAGATGAAGTGGTAGTTCAAGTTGTGAATTATGGAGATAGCATTCCTCCGGATGAACTTCCGCATCTCTTTGATATGTTCTATACCGGGGACAAAGCACGAACTAACCAAGAAGATAGCACAGGTCTTGGCTTGTTCATTGCGAAGAATATTGTGGAGCAGCATAATGGATCGATTACTGCCAAAAGTAGCGTCATACAGACAATTTTTGAAGTCCGTTTACCAAAGGAAAGTGAACGAAATAATTAAGATAGAAACTTCAAGCAAGTACATGATTTAAGAAAAATTTAAGATTTACCCCACTATTTTTTTAAATAGTTTTAGTTATTCTTTTGAGTAAAGAAGAATAAGGAGGAAACGTAAAAAATGAAGAAATGGGGATGTTTATTTTTATTACTATTGTGCTTGTGTCTAACCTATATATATATTGGACCGTTTTTTGAACCAAAAGCAGATTTGCCAAATGTAGAAGTACAAGAATATGATCAACATGAAAATGATAAAGCAGGGGATGGAAGGACTTCTGAAAGTGTCCAAATAGATCTTACAAAAGATCAAATCTATCAAGGAAATCTGCTCTTGGTCAACAGTGAGTATCCGGTTGACCGCGAAAGTATTAAATCAGATGTTGTCAATCTATTTAAGCACAATGAATTGGTAAAAGGATACGGATTGTTAGATAACGACACTTATTTGTCAGAGGATATAGCACGTAAATTTTCAGATATGATTGCTGCTGCGGAAAAAGAAGGAGTTTCTAATTTCTTCATTACTAGTGGATTTCGAGACTTTGATGAACAACGTGTACTTTATCAAGAAAAGGGCTCTGCCTATGCCTTGCCACCCGGCTATAGCGAACACAATTTGGGTTTATCGCTTGATGTAGGAACTACTCAAATGAAGATGGCTGAAGCACCTGAAGGAGAGTGGATAGAAAAAAACGCTTGGAAATACGGGTTCATTTTACGCTATCCAGAGGATAAAGCTGACGTCACAGGTATCAACTATGAACCCTGGCACATTCGCTATGTTGGTTTACCGCATAGTGCGATTATGAAGGAAAATAATTTTGTTTTAGAAGAGTATTTAGATTATCTCAAGGAAAAAAAGAAGGTTTCTGCTAAGGTTGATGGTCAAAAATATACTGTTTCTTATTACGCTTTTTCTGAAAACACGACCATTAATATAGCGGAAAATCACGAGTATGAGATTTCAGGTAACAATATGGATGGAGTAATTGTGACCGTTTATGAATGATAAGTGAAAAAAGAAATAGCTAATCGAATAAATGTAAGAGTAAGGTTAAAAGTAAAAGCTTATCCTACAATCGTATGCTTACCTAATATAGAAAGAGGCTTGTTGTAGGCCTGGTCTTTAAACGCTTTTAAGAAACAAAATTATGTTGGGTTGTACAAGTTATTGTGAGGAATTGCACTTAATTGGTGAATTCGTTCATATTCAGTTCCAAAATAATAGAATCGCATCTTCTACTGCACGCTGGGATGCTTGTATCACATCTTGTCCTTGCAAGTCAAGACCTGTTCCGGTTTGAATGAATAAGAGTTGCTGCATGGTATCGCTCCTTGTTAGAGATTTATGTAATAATGTTTCCCTTAGCTAATATTATACAAACTTGCTTAGCAAAATGCAGTATCAATGGTAAGCGACAACTGCCTCCTGCCCCAAGGAATGCCTGCGAAGAAAAATGAGTTAGGTGTATCTTCAGTTTAATTAACAGCCAATTTGTACGGGAATTTTGCTATGATAGGGTTAACAGTTTTTTTACGTATCGAGGTGTTTTCATTGGCATGAAGTTAAATCGTGATACACAGTATGTTAAAAACGTAACATTGAAAAAAGAAATGATACCTTCGTATGACACGTTTCCGTTCCATTTGCCTGTCATTAACATGTTTCAGGAATTGGTTCTTCATCCGAATGTGACGTATATTATTGGGGAAAATGGAATGGGAAAATCAACGTTGCTTGAGGGCATTGCCGTGGCACTTGGATTTAATCCGGAAGGCGGCACACGCAATTTCAATTTTTCCAGCTATGACTCCCACTCCAGCCTTGATCAATACTTAAGGATAGCAAAAGGTGTCCAGCGACCAAAGGATGGCTTCTTTTTCCGTGCCGAATCATTTTATAATGTGGCGACGAATATTGAAGAAATGGATGCACAACCTGCCCCGGCTCCAAGGATTGTTGATTCCTTTGGTGGAAAATCACTTCATGAACAATCACACGGCGAATCCTTTTTCGCTGCTTTTGTCCACCGATTCCGGGGTGGAGGGTTATATATTTTAGACGAACCGGAAGCGGCACTATCACCACTCCGGCAGATGTCTTTACTTGCCCGGATCCATGAGCTGGTCAACGAGGGATCACAGTTCATCATATCAACCCACTCGCCGATTATCATGGCGTACAGTCAGGCAAAAATTATAGAACTAACAGAAGATGGTATGACAGAAAAAGCCCTGGAGGACACGAATCACTATTCAATTATGAAGCAGTTTTTCGAAGATCGGGAGCGCTTGCTGCATCATTTGTTCCAGTAGTCTTAGGAAAAGGAATGGTTGAACATGAAAATATCCATCGTAGCAGTGGGAAAGCTAAAGGAAAAATATTTAAAGCAGGGAATCCAGGAGTATTTAAAACGGCTCTCTGCATATGCAAAAGTAGATATTATCGAAGTTGCCGATGAAAAGGCGCCAGAAAACATGAGTGAGGCAGAAATGGCGGAAGTGAAGCGGAAGGAAGGAGAGCGGATCCTTGGTGCGCTTTCACCTGATACATATGTGATCACACTTGAAATCAATGGAAAAATGCTGACTTCCGAGCAGCTGGCAGCCAAAGTGGATGAGCTTGCAACATACGGGAAAAGCAAAATTGCCTTTATAATTGGCGGTTCACTTGGGATTAGTGAAACGGTGCAGAAGCGGAGTGATTTGGCGCTGTCGTTTTCTAAGATGACCTTTCCACATCAGCTTATGCGGGTGGTGCTGTTGGAGCAGGTTTATCGGGCGTTTCGGATTGTTAGGGGGGAACCGTATCACAAATAGTGGTAAAGCAGAGAGTGGAAGTTGTTATTAACAAAAAATATCTAGATAGAATTTAATAATAGAGAAGTACTAGTTGGTTAAATGTAAATACACCATGGTAAAAATGTTATAATATAGGAGACCTTTTGTAAACAGACTTCATGAATTATAGAGGTCTGTTTTTTTATTAGAATCAATACTTATGTCAAAAAAATAGGGGGATAATCAATGGCATCAATATATTCATCTATAAATACGTTTGCGAAGAATATTGTAGATTTGGATCCTGAAAATCTAGCAAAAGCAAGAAGTAGTAGGAAGTGGTTGGTTGGGAAAATAGAAGACTTTCCAACAACTGACGAATCCTTTCCGAAAATTTATACTGCTGAAAATGACGTTCAGATGGGCTCATTTAGCAGGAGAACCAAAATACGCCCAATAGATGACATTGATTTTATAGTGGTTTTTAATGCAGAGGGTACAACCTATAGTACAAGTATTTTTGATGGCAAGATTTCAATGAATGTTCCTGAAACTGCAACAAGATTAAAGGCGCTAACTAACGATGATAATACTTTAAATTCAATTAAATTGTTAAATAAATTAAAAAGTTCTTTGAAAGATGTTCCCCAATATGATCAGGCAGATATAAAGCGTAACAAAGAAGCAGTAACATTAAAGTTAAAATCATATACATGGAATTTTGATATAGTTCCAGCATTTTTAACAAAACCCGAAAGTGATGGTAGATCTTATTATTTGATACCCGATGGATATGGGAATTGGAAAAAAACCGACCCACGAGTAGACGCTGCTAGAGCGACCCGTATTAATCAAAAAAGGGATGGTAAAGTATTAAGATATATCCGCTTAATTAAGTATTGGCATAGGAGACCAATAATGTCGAATATAGGCTCATATCTTTTGGAAAACCTAGTCCTAAACTATTTTGATAATAATGATGTTTCAGTGACAGACCAATTTACTTTGAGAAATATATTCTTTTATTTAAGTACTAATATCTACTATAGTTGTCCTGACCCAAAGGGAATACAGGGAGATTTAAATACGTTGGATCAAGATACAAAAAACAAATTTTCTGCTGCAGCATCGCTAGCATGTACTTATGCGGATAATGCTATAAATTATTCCATTAATGATAATCATAAGGCTGCTCACGATGAATGGAGGAAGGTTTTTGGAGGGGAATTCCCAGAGTATGAATAAAGACTATATCACAGTAAAACAAAATAAACCTGAATCAATTAGGCTGCTCGCTGCTATGAGACATTTATACGGTATTTCAAAACACATCAGATTAATAAGAATAGTAATTACAATTATATTTCCAATTATTAGTGTGATTTGTGTAAATTATTTTGCCTCTGCTATTCCTACAATTGCTATTTTAAGTGCAATCTGGTTAATCCTTAATAGAACATGGATTCTGGAATTAGAAAAAAATATTGTTCAAAAAGCAGCAAAAATACAAGAAGAGTTTGATGTGGCATTATTTCAAATTAACTGGAATGATATTTTGGTTGGGGAAAAAGTAGATCCAGAATATAAAATTGAATTAAATCAAAAATTTAAAGGAGATAGAGATAAATTAAAGGACTGGTATCATGGATTAAAGGCAACAAGTCACTTCTATAATGTCCTTTTAGCACAGAGAACGAGCGTTGTATGGGATATGAATTTAAGAAAGTTCTATGGGAATCTTTTACTTACAGTCTTTAGTATATGCTTAATAACATTTATACTTATTGGTTTTTATTTAAATGCGTCGTTTCAAACACTTATTTTATCTTTAATTATACCTTCTTTACCATTACTACTACATTTAATTGAAACTGCTGTTGCTCATAAGAAAAAGTCAAGTACTCTAGGAGTACTTTTAGCGAAAATAACAAATGAAATATCAATAACCACATCTGATGATATTAAAGATAGGTGCAGACAATTTCAAGATTATATTTATTTAAATAGATGCGATATTAACACAGTACCCGAAAAAGTATATTGGATAAAAAGAATCACCTATGATAGGTTATCCAAAGAAGTAAATGAAGAATATAGTAACACCGAAAATTAATATTATTTTTTACACCATGATGTAATGTCCATACTATGGCTATTATATCATGGTGTTTATTTCAGGATGATGCTAAAATCAGGTATTGCTATTTGGTATTATCCAATTACTAGAATTCAGATAAAATTGAAATAGTGTTATTTCTTGATTATCTTTCGAAATGAGAATATGCCTCTCTTCTTGTTTACCCATATCTATAAAATATTGCATTTGTTCACCTTTGATTGTGAAATACTCGTCTAAGGTTGATATATCGTCCAAAAATTAGGGGTAAATAGCCTTTTAAATCAATTTTAAGTTTACAGGTAATACATAACACTAACCTTGAGTTTTACAGCATAAAATCAAGGGTTTTACTTCATTATCTTGAAGAGTCGTTATGACTAAACTTTCAAAAGATAATGGAGGAGATACACTTGCAACAAATTAATAACTCAAGAAAAACAATGGAAAATGAAATTGTTGAATTCAATCATGAGGATTACCAATTTATTATTACACGTTTTAAAAGAATTAACTGGAAGCAATACAAGGGGTTTTCCCAATATCAGTACTTTTTATTTGTGTTCGACAAAAGGCTAGCAAAGGTTAATAATGGGGATTCTATAACCGAAGTTTTCAATACAGAGATTAGAGACAATGTTTTTGAAACCTTTGAAAGTCTTAAGCAAAATTTAGATGTTATTTTGAGCGAGTATATTTTGAATGATGATGCAATCTTTAGGTGTTTAAAAGTGGTTGAAAAATTAAATCCTATTTATTTAGACAACAATGGCAAGGAATAAAATCCTTGTCTTTTTGATTTTTAAATAACAACAGACAAAAATGATATTAAAAAAGCAGTAATACCCCCTCGAATGTTGAAGTAAAGGATAAGGGAGGTGAAAATATTGCTTAAATTAAAAGTAGAAGAATTGGTTGAAATTAATGATTTTTATAACAGTGCATCAAAGGTAACAATAACCTATGTAACAGGTGATACTGTTCTATTGGAACTTTATGAGGATGTTGTAACTGAAGAATTTATTCTTAGCAAAAGAGATTTGATAATGGTGTTAAGAAATTTCTATGTAGAGGATATTTGTGACATAGTTCAATCAGGAGTATATGGTCAGATTGAAGTGAAAATAGAAAAGTCTATTGAGCATTACCCTGTTCAGATTTCTGTGGAAGATGGATATAAGTATTACTGTAATTTAGAGGAACTTAACTATATAAAACGCATAATTGATCATCAAAAAGGGATGGATAAGTAATTTATAGTGGATCATAGAAAGAGTGTGTGAACTAAAGACAGAACAAGTTGCTATAATGTTCATAGTTGCTATTTTCTTTAAACAAGTCCATATGTTGATACCCTATGTTAAAATAGGTAAATAGATGGATATTTTGATATTTTTATCATGGAGGTTTGAATATGAATATTGAGGTCAATCAAGAAGAGTTTTTAGAGGAAATGTTTACAATAAAAAGTAATTTAGTTAAGGCCTTAAGTTCCGAAAATGTTGAGAAATATAGAGAGGAATATATAGGAAAGTATAGTTTAGAAAGGTTTAAGGAGTTTTTTATTGAAAAAGCCGCATTACATACACTCTTTAAATACTTTCTAATTCGTATGATTGAGGAATCAATGGGGAGGGTTAAAGTAAAGTTAAATGAAGATGGATTGAAAAAATGGCATCAAATGAGCAAAAACTTTAGGGAAGATTATAATCTACTATTGGAATTCGCTGAAAAAGATGTAAAAAGAGAACATGACTTAGCGGAAATATTTATAGAATCAATTTATGACGAGAAACAATTTAATGATAAAACTAGTAAGGTACTAGCAGAACATATTCCAACAATGGCGAAATATGACTTTGCCACACTAGATGCGAATACAACCTTATCAGTAATTGATAAATTATATAACCTTGAAAAGAGAGAAGAACTTCAGAGGCTTTCCCATCCATCTCCAATCTTGAATTTCTTATTACAACAAGTAGGGTTGTTATAAAGGAGAGTTAAAATGTTAAATAAGGAAAATTTAATAAACGACTTAAAGGAACTTCATATTGAAATTGTACAGGTTTATAAAAGTATTTTTGAATATAAATTTGAAAATGATACTATTTTTCATAGGTTCGTTGAAGAAGAGTATGAAAGAGATAATATCGTTAAGGATGATGAGAAAAGTTCATGGAACGTGCAGTACTTCCATCGCTCTGCTTATACCCTATTAAATAAAATCCTATTTATTCGCATTTGTGAAGATAAAGGATTTATGTTAAATGATGATGACAAAATCATGGGACAAGAACTAAATTCAAAAGTTGGTCAAAAGTTGTCAATGATTGGTTTGCAAAAATGGTCGAATTTGATTTCCAATTACAGTCTTACTGAACTTATAAAGTTTGCTTTTAAGGATATGAATAGGTCTTATAGAAACATAAACCTTTACAAGGATGATGTTTACGACTGGTTAATTCCGAATAACACCGATATAGAAAATGGTATTAATGATAAAAGTTCAGTTAAATTTTATAATGCTTTTGAAGCGCTACTAAAAAAAATAATTGAAACCTTAGATACTTCTCGTTACAACTTTGGAACATCTTCAGATAATGTTCTTGGTGATGTATATGAGAAGTTTATGGATAGAGAGACTAGGAAAAAACTAGGTCAATTCTATACACCTGATTATATTATTGAATATATCCTTAAGAATACTGTGGAAAATACAAACGTTCTTGAGGATCCATTCGTTAAGGTGCTTGATCCTGCATGTGGATCTGGTCATTTTTTAATTAAAGCATATGATATTTTGAGGGGGAAATTTGAGGGAAATATCTCAAGATTGAATACAAAGTTTGCTTCAGAAACATATATTATTTATGAAGGTGATGAAAAAAGAGAGATTAAAGGATATGACTATTGGAAAAAGGAAAATATTCATTATCATATTTTAAATCACTGTATCTATGGTGCAGATATAGATAGTTTCGCAATCCAATTAACGACTATCAACTTACTATTAAAGGATTTAGACAACTTTACAGATAGAATTAATGTTATTGAAAGCGATAGTTTAGTTAAGTGGGAGCAGGACTATGATTGGAAAGAACTTGAGAACCAACTTTATAATGGCGATTTATTCCTAACTTTGGATTCGAAGGATTCTGAGAACAATATTATAACATTACAGCCAAGTTGGGATGAGGCAATTGCATTTATCGATAAAGGGAAGTTTTGGTCTCAAAAATTTGATTATATCGTCGGAAATCCTCCTTATATTAGTTTTGGGCTGAGAGGCGTAAATAAAATTAATAATGAATATTATAATTATATTTTAAATAAATATAGCAACTCTGCCGAATATAAAATTTCAATTTATGCCCTATTTATAGAAAGAGGTATTGAATTATTAAAAGAGGACGGCAAACTATCTTATATTACTCCTGATTCATATTTATTAGGGATGTATTTCCAAAAAATTAGACAACACATATTAAATAGTACTGATATAGAAGAGTTGTTAATCTTAAATTATGAGGCATTTCAGGATGCATCTATTGGTAAAGGGATTGTTTCGCTATTTATTAACCAGAAGGCTGATAATTGGAATGTTAGAGTTTTAGGTGCATTTAATGAAAATGAGGTAGAAGAAAATAAGTTTCCATTAAGATTCCAATTACCTCAAGATTATTTTGATATTACACCAAAAAATCGCTTTTACATTGTATATAGTGAAGAAGAGTTCTGATGTTAGTCTAATAATTGGACATAACAAATGGGGATTTTTATACTAAATATAATAATCTCTAGGAGTGTCTAAGATGGCCAAACGATATGATAAAGAATTTAAAGTATACGCAGTGAAACTGGTAGCCGAAGACGGTAGGAAAACAGCAGAAGTGGCAAGGGAATTAGATTTAGTCCCACAGACGCTGCAAAAATGGGTAGCTAAGTATAAGGAGGACCAAGAGGATAGTTTTGTAGGAAGTGGGAATCGAAGTCCTAAAGATCAAGCTGGATATGAAAAAGATAAACGGATTCGGGATTTGGAAGAGGAGGTAGCTATTTTAAAAAAGGCTATGGGCATCTTCGCAAAAAACCAGAGATAATTTATGTATTTATCCAAGAACACCGCCACGAATTTCGTGTAGAGAAGATGTGCCAAGTACTAGGTGTTTCCAAGAGTGGTTATTATGAGTGGAGAGATCGTCCTGTCAGCGATCGAGCCAAACGCAAACAAAAACTGACGTCCCAAATCAAACGTGTATTTATTGAATCGAAGAGAAGGTATGGAAGCCCTAAAATCACCCAGGTTTTACGTGGTGAAGGGATACCTGTTTCTCAAAAAACGGTGTCTCGTATCATGAGGGAAAATGGCTTACGTTCTAAAACGGTGAAGAAATATAAGGCGACAACGAACTCGAAGCATTCGCACCCTGTCTATCCAAATCTATTAAACCAAAATTTTCGGGTAGATAAGCCAGGACAAGTATGGGTGAGCGATATCACGTACATTTGGACCAAAGAAGGATGGCTCTACCTAGCGACCGTCATGGATTTGTTTTCCAGGCGAATTATTGGTTGGGCAATGAGTCATCGAATGACCAAAGAATTAACACTCACTGCATTAAAAAGAGCCATCAGCCAGCAAACGCCGCAAGAAGGGTTGATTCATCATTCAGATAGAGGCAGCCAATATGCAGCGAAGGAGTATCAGGCGCTTTTAAGAAAACATCATATCATCACAAGTATGAGCCGGAAAGGCAACTGTTATGATAATGCATGTATCGAGTCGTTTCATAGTGTGCTCAAGAAGGAATTAATCTTTCATGAGAATTATCAAACCAGAGAAGAAGCAAAGCGTAATATCTTCTCTTACATCATGACGTTTTATAATTTCAAGCGAATTCACTCGACCATTGGATATATGGCACCAATGGCGTATGAAAAAATGTATCTAAGGTAAGATAGCTTTATAGAAAAACGTACTAGCCTCTCTGTTAAAAGAAGGGGCGTTCTTTCCCCTTATTTTAACAGAGAGGGAAGCAAGCGGAGCGCGGTAGGAATTTAAAAAATTCACCATTTCTAGTGTCCAATTTCTTGACATAGATCCATTCAGCATTTTAAAACGATTACAAATGAATGAGACATATATAAATGACTATTGTAATATTTACAGTGGTTGCATCGGTAAATTTGGTAAACATTCAATGATATCTGATACTAGGAAAAATGAACATGTCATTTATAATAAGAGTGGTAAAGAAGTATTAAAGGATGAGGATGCAAGAAATAGGTGGAGACCTTTACTAGGTAGTGGAAGAAGAATACAACAATATATAAAAAAACCTGTAGAAGAGTATATATATGTACATGAAGATGAGAAGATGAGAAAGAAATACGCTAAGAGTGGTTTTGATCTTGAAAAGTATGAAGGAGAAAAAATTCTTATCAGACAAACTGGAAGTGACTTAATTACAGTATATGATAACGAAGGCTACTTTTGTTTGAACAATATGCATATTATGTATAAAACAGGAAATAAATATTCGTTAAAATTCTTCACTGCATTACTTAATTCATATTTATATAATTTTTACTATCACACTATAAGTATGGAACAAGGTAGAACTATGCCACAAACCGATATAGATGTTATAGAAGAGTTGCCAGTTTTAGAAGTAAAAGAATATGAGTGGTTAGAGGAATTATCAGATGATCTATTAGAATTGAACAGTAAAAGAACAAAGATATCTATTGATAATGAAGTATTAATGGAGAATCGGGAAAAAATAATAGAAAGTTATCTGGAGGTTTATAAACAAAAAACAGAATTAGATAATGAAATATTGGAAAAACGACTCTCTATTGAATATTTAATTATGAAGGAACTGGGTCTTGATGATCACGAGATAAGATATATTATTAATCATATTAATAGTTATGTATCTAAGGAATGGGATTCGTTTCTAATTAGCAACGGAAAAGAAACTAATTTGGAAAACATCAGAGAAAATTTAGCAAAAGAAATTTCAAGTGCAAAGTTAATGGAAACCTCAAGTGAACAAATAGCAAAAGAGTATGGGGTTGAAGTAAACACAGTAAATCACCTTAAATTTTCTTTAGTAACCAGTAGCACAGATGTTAATCTTGAGTATTTATTAGATATGAGCCCTCTCAAGGAAAAAATTAAAAAAGTAATTATTGATGAACTTTATTCTACTTTGGATAGAGATATATCTTACTTTAATCATTTTCATTGTCGTGAAATACTAAAAAATAAACTAAGTAACTTTGCTGAACTTATGTACACGTATAGTAGTGGGGAGACAGTAAGTACGGAAAATATAATAAAGGAAATATTAAATGAATACTCTTCAACTTGGAGAAGTTTTCAAAAAAATAGAGAGAATAACAAATCATTATTTGTAAAATATGATACCAATATTCTTGGACTTGCTAAGTGGGATGATGAGGTACACAAAAAATTCTTTATAGATGCAATAAACTACCATACTTCCTCACAATTAGATGATGATAAATACAAAGGTACGGTTTTTGAAGGAATTAAAAAGACACATAAAAAGGCAAGTTCAGCATTAGAAGCCTTAACTAAAATGGATATCAAAGATAAAAATGATTACATTGAATTACTTTCTGAAAAAGTAAATTAGAATTTTATGTGATCCGGAGGTTTTTCTATGAGTAAAATTTTGCCTATGTCAGAAAGAGTGCCTGTAGATGAAACAATACAGGCACTTGAATATATAAAGTATGAAAGAGATAAGGAAGTTGTAAGACAGTATTTTGAAGATGTTATGCCATTTAGTGAATCCACATCTATAAAATATCGTAGAAGGCTATTTGAGAGGTATTTAATTTTGGATGAGGGACAAGTTGTTTTTACTCCCTTTTTAGAAATGATTAGTATGGTTGAAAGTTATCAAACGAAAAAGGAAATCCTCTTTTATAAGACGGTTGTTAAAACTCCTACACTTCAAATAGTGTTGAGAGATATATATAGTGGACTATTAAAGGAAAAATTCACAAAAACTGAACTAATGGATTACTTGTCAGAGCGAATGACAGAACATAAAACTTCCTCTATAGAGAAGACATTATCAGTGTTAACAACTATCTTGAAAGATTTTAATATTATAAATGTCAAGGAAGATACAATAAAAAAAGAGATAATTTATGTTGTAAATGAGCGTTTGCGCCCTACTAATGAAACAGTTGCATTCAGTTTATACTATGAATTTTTTGAAATTCAGGACAATAGAATACCAACTACAGAGAGGTTACATAATGCAGAGACATTTAAGTATCTATTGATTGATCATATCTTAGCGGGTAGATATATAAAATGGCTAGTTTCAAACAATTACCTAGAATTTTATAAGATGGGGTCTAACGAACAATATCAGTTTACTTGCTCTACATTAAATGACTTTGTTCAAAAGGTGATGGCAAATGTTGAAGCATAAAATTAATTCAAAAATATCATCGATGGCAAAAAGAAGGTTACTATTTATAATTGGGGAACACCTAAGTGGTAAAAGTAAAGGTGTTCAAGGTTATTTAGAAGAACGGTTTGGTGATTATTGGAAGAACTATTACATTGATATGGGTTTATACCTTCAAAAGGAAATAAGCCAAGAGCAAATCGATACATACAGTATGTTCCCTGAAGAATTCGAATATGATTCTGTTAAATTAATATCTCAACTTATTAATAATAAGCAAGAAGAACTTTTAGTAATTGACCATTGTGATTGGTTATTTGCTGAGAATCAAACGGAATGGTTAAAGATATTAATGAGTGAAACTGAAGTAAACCGTACAATTATTGTTATAGTTCCAGAAGAGTATAGTGAATTAGTACCAACACATTCATATAGTGTGATTTATTGGGGAGGGGGTTCACAATGAAGATAAGGGATATTATTGAAGTACCGGACATAGACAAAATCGTAAAATTAAAGGAAAATTTATCAAAAGATGCAGACCAACAAAAGATAGAGGAACTACTTAAAGGTTATGTAATCACTAGTAATGTAGAAGAAAATTTAGAGAGATTCTTTTATAGTATCGTAACTGCACCTGATAAGGGAAAAGGATTCCAAATTACTGGTTTACCGGGTTCAGGTAAATCACACTTTTTATCTGTAATAGGATTATTGATGAAATATGAACATGCATTTGAATTACTCCAACTGAAAAGTGAAACCATTGAAAAAGGTAAATCATTTATAAAGGGAAAAAGGATTTTTACTGTACCACTTGTCGCAGAAGAAGGGGGAGCAAATGTCTCCTTAGAGGACATGTTTTTTAAAGCAGCAGAGGATATTACAGGCTTTCCCTTTACTGATGAAAGCGATTATATTCGACAGTTTGAAGAAGCAATTATTGGTAATGAGAACTATAATCAGAAATTTTCAGATTTCATTAGTGAGAAGACTAACAACAAGTTCAGAAGTTGGTACGATATTAAAGAAAAGTTAAACAATAAACGATCAATAACAGGCGCAGCAAAAGAATTTATTAATAAAGAAAAAATATCTTTCTTTAATCCTGATCGTGGACGAACTGAACGAATTGAGTATTTGTTTAATTATTTAGAGGAAGAAAAATTTGATGGAATTTTAGTTTTAATTGATGAATTATCCGAGTATCTGAATGACAGAGGAAATAACGCAAGAAATGATGCTTTATTTTTAAAGCAACTATTAGAGTATGATGAAAGTATTATACCTGCTTGGATAATTGGCTCATTTCTTAATGCGTTAAATGATATTACAGTACCAGATGTATATCAGTTAATGAGGGACCGTTTTCCTTCAGAAAATATGTTGCGTTTAACTGTTACAGATGTTGAAGATATTATTGACCAAAGACTAATAGTTAAAAATAACAAGGATAGAATCAAAGAAATTGCAACGATACTTGAAGATAAGTACAATGCATTTAAAAAAACTGACCTTAATCAATTTCTTAAAACATATCCATTACACCCTGAGACTTTAAATTTATTATCAAAATCCCTTCGATTTTTGTCTCGACAAAGGTCGCTTGTTGACTTCATATTGACGGAGGTTAAAGGTAATAAAAAGGATGAAGGCATATTAGATAAAGATGAAATGCATCTGGTAACTCCAGACCGTATATACACTCACTTTCAGGATCGTATAAAAGAGGATGCTAGTAAAAGAGATATTTTCGAAATAATTTACGCTTACTACATGGGTCTTGAAGGAGACACAAAAGGAAGAGTAAGTGAATTATTTGAAGGTGATGAGAAAGAACACGCTATTAAGTTAATAAACCTAATGACACTCTTAAAGGTTTTGGATTTGGAAGAGGATTATAATGTTAGGGATTTAACTTATATGATTCAATATCCAAAACTTGAAGGTGATTTGGCGGAAAGTAAAGTTAATAAAATACTCTATAAAATGTTTGATAAGGGACGTTATATAGAGTTTATAGACAAAGAAAATGATGGAGATAATGTTTACTATATTAGCAAGGACACTAGTGTAGTAACTAAGATTAAGAATGATACAAAACAGGTTTTAAATACACTTGAGGATAAAAATAGTTCTATTATTGTAGATGAAGTAATGAAGGCACTTGTGGCAGAACCACTTCCGATTTCTCAATATAATGAACCGTCACCATATACTACTGCAAAATGGAATAATACAGACCGTCAAGGAGTAATCCAATACGGACGCATAGACGACATTGGGAAAAAGGAAATACTAAATCGTGCTTTAAGAAATATTAAGGATACTGAGACGGACTATTACTTGCTTATTGGAACATTTTTAGATGTTGATTATCAAAAGCAATCATTTCAACAAGCAGTAAATTCTATATTGGAAGGTAATGTTACTAATTTAAGCCTTTTTGGCGGTAGCAAAGATACTTCCAAAGAGTTAGACAAGCGTTTGCTGAATAACATAGTTTGTTGGTTACCATCAAAGCAATTAGATAGTCAGGAAGGAAAAAAGGACCTTGAAGATCTTAAGCGTTATTATTCCCACTTAAAAGTTCTTAACAATTATAAAGAAGAGTATGAATACTCACCAACAAAAGAGTTGGATGAGGCAATAGAAAAACTCCAAGAGACTATTTATAGAGATGAAGAAAATGTGCAAATAATTTTGCAAAACTTGTATTTAAATGGCTCAGTTCTTACGTATGAAGGAGAATTAGATGGTATTAAGTTATCATCAGAATCCTTTACTAAAATAGTTCAATCTATTATTTCAGCCACTTTAAAACGTTCGTTCGGTGATAATACGTTTATCAGACCGGAAGAATTTATTCCATTATCCGAACAGATGCTTAACAGGTTCATTAGTAATTATATATTTGGCGTAAAGGATTTCAATGAAGCGCCTGTTAATGAGCAAAGGATTGTTACACATATTGTTAAAAAGTTTGGAGAGGTCGAGCAAGTTGATGGAAAAACCAAATTTAGATTAAATAGCAATGATAATAAACTAATTAAGTTAATAATTGATACTGTATCTAATTCCAATGCAGGAGAGATAACTTATAATGAGTTGTATAAAACAGTAAGAAAATCATCATTCGGCCCTGATAAAAGTACGGTTGAAGTATTATTTTCGCTACTGATGAAAAAAGGTTATTTACTCCCTGTAAAAAGTGATGAACGAGTACAATTATCACAAATAAAGCCTCCATTAAAAGGTAGTATTCACAAGTTTCAATTAGGGCAGTTTATTGAAACTAAATATATAGAACCGTTAATGAAACTATCATTGGTTTTATTTAATCGACGTTTTGAAAAGGAAGACCTAGCACACCAAGAAGAGTTGTGGGAAGACCTAGTTGAATATAAACAAAAAACGCTAGAAAATATTGATTTACTACTACGTAAAATTGAACAATTTCAAAGTGATATTCATCTTGAAAGAAGTAGTTTTAATAAAACATACACAACTGTGGAATCCATTAAGAAATTTGTTGAGAACGTAGAGGAGTCAAATGGTTCTAAAGATGGTTTAGAATACTTTGTAGCGCAAAATATGCAGTTATTTGAGGGTAGTAAGTTAAAAGAACTTGATAATGCTTATCAAAAGATTGTTGATTGGTTTTATGAGGAAAATGGGCATAGTAACCAATCAGATGTGGCAATGGTATTTAGCCAAATGAAGGATGACAATTTAGTCATTCCATCGGATGATAAGTATCAAGCCCTTAAGAAACAAATAGACGTGGTTGAGAGTTGTTTGGGAGTAGGAGATGCATTAGTATTTGATAATGCAAAAGAAATGTTACTAAGGGAGTTTAGGACACTTAAAAAGCAATATGAAAAACTTTATGTAATTGAGCATCATGAACAGAATAATCAAGAAGTATTTAAATCAATTGAAGATATAAGACACGGTGATGATTACCTATTCCTTGAAAAAATTAATCATATTGAAAACATTAGTGTGGATTATGATTTCATTAATATACAGGCAGACTTAGCCAAAGAATGGAATAAGGCTTGTCACGAATCTCCTTCTAGGTATTTAGATAATAATTGGACCTGTAGTTGTGGTTTTAAATTGGGTAATAAAATCACAGTTACAAGCCCTGAACACTATAACGATGCAATTAATAATGCGATAAGTGAATATCTTAATTCTTTAACGGAATCGTTTAATAGGGAAAAAATCAAGAAAAGAGTCAATTACCTGAAGGAAATAAAAAAGCAGTCAAGTTCTGTTCTATTGGCTGAAAAAATGCTTGAATTGGTATTGGATCAAAATGTTACAAATAAGTATCGTGTATTATTAGAAGAACACCCTGAATTAATAGCCTTTATTAACGATGCGCTAAGCGCTGATGCCAAAGTTGTTGAACGTGATATCAACAAACTTATAGAGGCTTTCGCAAACAAGGCATATCCAAAACACGAGTTACTATCGAAATTCAAGAAAATGATAGATGCTCAAGGGCATATTGATGATGACCAATATATAAAGTTTGTAGACATTGAGGATTGATAAAATGACAAACGAAATATATATACATTATTTAGCGAAATATATTGAGTTGAAAAAGGACACTGCTCCCATGCACCCTATTATAATTCTGAGGGATTATAATGGCTTATTTACAAACATTGAGGATATAGAAATTGCACTTCTATATCCTCACACTGTTTATAAGATAGAAGATCATCATGCGTTCAGGAAAAGATTTGAACATGTGAAACAAGGTATTGGTAATGAGCAATATTATATTTTTATTGTTAATAACCCCGGTATTATAAACAAGATTCGTGATTTTACTATCCGTTCATGTGGTGAGATCATTCACGAAGTTAATTTAAGGGATTTTCTAAATCAGATTGAACAAGGTTTAAATTGGCATGAACGAATTAATGATTTTAGTGCAAAAGAAATTGAAAAAGTCTTTGAAAAGTTACTTATGTACAGGAAGGCAATACCAAAAAAGAACATTAATCGAGAAGAGACGGATCTAATCTTACTTTCGGCAATTTATGATATGGATGCGACTAAATTATCGGACTTGGCAGACTGCTATATTTACTACCGAAATATTTTAGATGTTTACAGTACAAACAAGCCAATAGATATTGAAATTAATTTACAGGAATTAATAACTAAGGTTTTTAGATATCACCATGCAGAATTTGTTGGGGATATAATAGAAAAAGGCCAATTTGAACTATTTGATAAAATAATATGGATTTCTCTAGTATTAAAGCAATTTAATCAGTTAACAGATGATAACCTCCAAAGGGTTATGGGAAATGATTATACAGAATTAAAAGAATTAGATTTCTTTGAGTTAGTTACACTTGCAGAAAGAATAGAACGAAAAGATAAGAAATTATATCTTCAAAAACGAGATCAAGCAGAAAAAATAATTCGAAAAAGTAATATATCATTATATCAAAAGGCCGAAGACTATGTTTTATTTGTTCGAGAAAATCAAGATTCCCCATCATCAATTATTATGGGAATAAAGAATGTTTTAAATGACTTCAATTTAGAAGGAGCAAAGAAATTATACAGGTATTCGTTTGAGGACTTGAAGGAAGTTTCCAACATAGTTGAAGGGGTCCCTTATCAGATTAATTCAGTAAAAAGTGCGCAAAGGTTTCTTAAATCTTTAATTAGTTGGTTTGATAATATTTATGATTTAGAAGGAAATTCAATGAACTTAACCAACTCTATCAGCGATTATAACCAGTGGTTTCAACTTATTACTGAAAAATTATATGACTTAGAGTACGAACTTAGCGAAATTAGGTATAGTTTAGATACTGAATCATTTATAGAATCAAAAAGATATGAAGCGTTAGAAGTAAGACTGAATAACATCCTAAATGTGTTTAGAAAATCATTTGCAAAGTTTATTGAGGACCATTACAAACATTGGGTAGAACATGGTTCAGAACAGCCTATATTAAATCACAGCATCTCCGATTTTATTCCAGTTAAAACAGGTAAAGTTGTATTTGTTATTTTTGATGGTATGAGGTACGATGCATGGAAGAAAGTTGTCGAACCATACTTTAAATCTTTATTAACAGAAAGAGAAGTATCTTATGGTCACAGTTTGGCAATGTTACCTTCAATAACTTCTCTTTCGCGTGAAGCAATTTACAAAGATATACGTTCTACCTATAGTAGTGAAATCAATTATATAACAAAGTCAGAAAGTGAAGCAAGGAAACAAGAAGTAAAAGATTCATTATTAATGGATAAGCGCATTAACATACTTATTTTTAATATGTTTGATAGGGAAGGCCATACTTCTACACAAGGCTTATCTGTATTCTATAAAAGACAAAAAGAAGTATTTGAAGCAAGTATCAGGGAGTTAATCAACACATTGCCAAATGATGCCCATATAGTTATTGCTTCGGATCATGGTTTTTCAAAGATTAATCATTATATTAAAATTGATGATGCTAGTCAGGTTAAGTCGAGGTATGTTGTTTCCCGAAATAAAGTCCCTGACAGTATTCAAATCGGAGATTATAAATTATCCTACACTGATAAAGGATATTATCACGGTGGAGGAGAAAGAGATCTATATAGCCATGGAGGAGCAAGTTTTGAAGAAATAGTTTTACCTTTTATACACATTAAGCCTAAAAGGTCTGTGCAGAATACTATTGGTTCTACAGGAAAGAATAGTAGTTTTAAGTTAAACGTAAGAGACAATGAGGTTAATTTAAGCCTCTCATTAAACAAAAAGGAAAAGGTAATATTAGAAACGCTAGGTCGCACGAATCAATTAACAACAAGGGATATTGAGAGCATGCTTATTAACAAATTTGGTGAAGCAGGCATGGTAGATGGTATGATGAAGCGTTTAAATAGAAAATTGGTTAAGAGTGGAGAATTGAAGTTAGATATCAGTTCTGCTGGTGAAATTATTGTTTATAAATTGATTCGATAAATTTAGGCAGGTGAAAGTTTAATGAGTGAATCTGTTGCGAGTAATATAATTAAAGCATTAAGAAATGGTACTGTACCAGCAGAAGGTACTGAAAAGATTGCAGTTGGTATTGAACAGGAGTTAGAACAAATAGAAAGCCAATTAAATGACATTCAAAATGGGAAAACAGATTTTAAATTTGTTATTGGTGATTATGGTTCCGGTAAAACATTTTTTAGTACTTCCGTAAGAGAATTAGCATTTGAAAAAAACTTTGTTGTTTCGTCAGTTGTAATTTCTCAAGAGGCACCACTTCATAAATTTGAAGTTCTTTATAAAAAAATTATGGATGGTATGCGAGTAAAGGATAATAAGAATGTTCCAGCCTTTACGTTCATCTTGGAAGAATGGCTGTTAAGTATCGAAGATAAGGTTATAGAAATAACTGGATTAGATCCTGATGAAGACCGTGATTCATTTAAAGAGGAAATGACAAAGCAGATAGACCTTGAATTACAAGTCATCGGAGCAATTGCAGCATCTTTCTCTAGTGCTGTTAGATCCTTTTATAACGCTAAATACGAAGGTAACACAGCGCTTTCTCAAGCAGCAGTTGCATGGTTGAAAGGTGACAAGGTGCCAAGGCAATATAAGACCGAATTAAAAGTTACTGGTGAAGTAACGAGAGAAAATGCTTTTGAGTTTTTTAGGGCACTGTTACATATGGTCCAAGCAACAGGGTACAGTGGTCTATTAATTTTATTCGATGAAGTTGAAACTGTGCAGAAATTAATGACTAAACAGATGAGAGATAATGCTTATGAGAACTTACGCTTGTTTATTGATGAAGCAGATAGTAATGGATTCCCTAACTGTTACTTTTTATACACAGGAACTACAGAATTAATGGAAAGTGAACGAGGGATTAAAAGTCTTGAGCCGCTTCACCAAAGGCTTAAAGTGGAGAAGGATGAGCAATTCCGAAATTTACGGCAACCTGTCATCTTTCTAGACTCTTTTAATAAAGAAAAGTTAAATTCAGTTGCTAGAAAAGTTAGAGATATACATGCAGATGTTTTTAATTGGGATGCTTCGACGAAAGTTAGTAATGCATTTTTAGAAAATCTAGTTAATGAAATGACAACAGGATTTGGTGGGGAAATCGCCATTAAGCCAAGAGGATTCCTAAGAACCTTAGTTGATATCCTAGATAAATCAGAGATGTATGACTCCTATATTCCAGAAGAGCAATTTGAATTTGATGCTGATGTTCGTAGGTTGGTTGAAGAAACGGAAAGTGAATCAGCACATATTATTAATTTTTAGGTGGTATCTAATGAGTAATTTTCACTTATTGTGTGAACCGCTACAAAATGGTATTATTTCAAAATTAGGTTGGAGAGGTTTAACGTCGATTCAGGAAATGACGATTCCTGAAGTAATAGATGGTAAGAATTTAATCTTATTGGCACCAACAGCCGGCGGTAAGACGGAAGCAGCATTCTTTCCAATACTCCATAATATACACACCGAAGGGCTTGATGGCCTTTCGGTTATTTATGTATCCCCAATTAAGGCATTGCTGAATAACCAAGAAGAACGATTAAATAAACTTTCTTCATTTGTATATAGGGAAGTATTTAAGTGGCATGGTGATGTTGCTAGAGGGGAGAAAGGGAAATATTTCAAAAATCCTTCGAGTGTCTTAATGATTACCCCAGAGTCATTGGAAGTAATCTTAATGAATAAAAGGGTTAATAAAAATGAACTCTTTGGAAATGTACGTGCCATTGTTATAGATGAAATTCATTCATTCGCTGAGGGTGAAAGAGGCGTCCATTTAATGGCTGTTTTAGAAAGGATACAAGATTATTCAAAACACGATATCCAACGTATCGGGTTATCTGCAACAGTAGGAAATCCTGAACAAATCAGTGAGTGGTTACAGGGAAGTAGTAGTCGCAAAAGAAGGGTTATTGATCCACCTAGAGAGAATAAACCTAAAAAAATTGAAGTTAAATATGTTCTAGAAGATCAACTGGCTGCAGAAGTTTATAAAAGAGCATATGGCAATAAATCATTATTATTTTCCAATAGTAGGACAGGGGCTGAAAAGGTAAAGAATTCTTTAGAGGAGAAAGGGATAGAATCCTATGTCCATCATTCTTCTATCAATAAATACTTCAGAGAAGTTGCAGAGGAAAAGTTTAAATTGGGTAAAAATAACATTATTATTGCTACTAGTACCTTAGAATTAGGAATTGATATTGGTGATTTGGATATAGTGTTACAACTTGATTCTCCTTATTCTGTTTCCTCATTTTTACAAAGAATGGGCCGTACAGGCAGACGACAAGGAAGTATTGGACATTTTGTATTCTTTCCAACTCAGAGTGAAAAATTAGTTATCTCCATCGCTATAATTAATTTGGCAATGAGAGGTTGGGTAGAAAGTGTCAAGGTTACAAAGAAATCCTTCGACTTACTATTCCATCAAATATTAATGATGGCTTTGCAATTCTTGGGTGTAAATAAAAAACAAGTTTTTTCTATTCTAGGTAAGGTATATCCTTTTTCTGCAATATCGGAAGAGGAGTACAATGAACTGTTAAATTATATGACTGAAGAGGAATTCATTCAGATAGAAAGAAATAAAATCTACGCACATTCTGAGACAGAGAAAAAATTTGGACGAAGTAACTTTATGGAACTCTATACCACTTTTGAAACGAATAAAGAATTTACTGTTCGATTTAGAAATAGAACAATAGGGACACTAGAGAGATGGTATGTGAATGCCTTAGGGGATGAATTTCAATTTACTTTAGCAGGTGCTTCATGGAAAACGATTAAAGTTGATTATGATAGGTCAATTATATATGTAGATGAGGCAAAGAATTCAGTCCCTCCTAATTGGATGTCAGATAGCAGTTTCATTTCATATGAACTATCACAAGAAGTTTTAAATATTATAACTTCTGAAGATAACTATAGTTTCTTGAACTCTACAGAGTTAGCAGTATTATCTATATACCGAGAAGAGTTAACAATGACAGGCCTTAAAAAGGACACATTAATTGTTGATGAAAGAAAAGATGGCTTTATTATTACTACCTATGCTGGAAATAGTGTTAATTATACAATTGCAAACTCTGTTCGTTCGCAAATGAATTGCTTTGATATAAGTAGTCTTACTTGGAAAGGATTTAAATTAAAGCGTGAAGATCGAGAATTACTACTCACTCTTTCAGAGGTTATAGATGCTATAAATAGAATTACTGAAGAAGGATTTTACGATTATGAAAATCAAGAAAGACTTGTGGAATTAGTACCTGATATTTCATTTTCAAAGTACCAGAAATACCTTCCATCGAAGTTTCGGAAAGAACAATCTGATTATTGCGGACAGAATGAGCCAGCTGTGCGGAGTTTTGAGCCACTGTTTGCGGACATCTGAGCCAGTAAGTGCGGGGTTGGGAGCCACTAGAACTGAAAACAGCTATTGAAACCCAGGGATTCCAATAGCTGTTTTGCTTATTTAAAGCTTTTACCATCTAATTGTTTACTAATAATATCAAGAGCCCAGTTAACGAGTTCATCATGGTCTAAATTCTTTTCATCTTCCCAAATACACACTTCCAAGAGTCTCTCTTCCACTTCCCACATTATTTCACCCGGTAAATAATTGTGGAAGAAATACTTGGCTATGCGATTTTCAACTTCTACAGGAATCATCTTGACACCGCCAATCCATGACGCTCTCTCATTGAAAGTTCTCCATCAACTAGAATTTTATAGGAATCGTGTACAATTCGGTCCAGTATCGCATCAGCTATCTGAGCTTGTCCTAACTTAGAATGCCATCCTTCCGGTGAAAATTGAGAACAGAATATCGTAGATGTTCGCTTTAATCTCGCTTCAATAATTTCTAAAACATGTAGTACATGTTCCTCTGAAAGCTCAGTTAGTAACCATTCATCGAGAATTAATAGATCAATCTTTTTATATTTTTGAATGAGCTTTCGAAAGCTACCATCGGCTTCATATTTTGCAACTGCTAATTCATCAAGTAATTCAGGAAGTCTAATATATTTTACTTTGTAAAATTGGCGACATGCTTGGACTCCAAAGGCATTTGCTATCCATGTTTTTCCGTTTCCTGAGGCTCCCATTAAAATGATGTTATGATGATTCTGGATGTAATTTCCCGTTGCTAATTCTAAGATTAAGTTTTTATCTAACTTACGGTCTGGATGGTATTCTATATCTTCGATAGCCGCGGTTGGATCATTGAACGAAGCCTGCTTTATCAAACGCTCCAACTTATTTGTCTTGCGTCGGTCATACTCGTAATCTACCAATAGATTGAAACGGTCATTAAAATCCATTTTATTATATTCCTTATTTTGGTTTTGTTGCTGGTATAACTCTGCCATTGCTCCCATTCTCATTTCATTCAATTTGCGTAAAGTTTCTTGATTCATCATTTACTATCCCTCCCAAAGTATTTAGCTCCACGTACGAACCCATAATCCTCATTGTGAGTTTCGTGATTGTCTATATCCTTTTTCTTATTTTTCCGTTGCTTTTTCTTCCGTTCGAGTATGCTTTTTAAAACGGAAACCGTTGGATTCGTTGATATCTCGAGTAATGTTTGTGTTGCTTCTTCTAATTCATTCTTCGCATACTTTGTTGATAAATTCCTTAATGTGCTCAGGATATTTAAAGCTTTCTTTTCTATATTATTTTTTAAGATATAGGAGACGAATTGCGTTATATTTGGTCCTACAGACTCTGCCCACTTATGATTATTTTCTGGGTTATGTTCTAGGTATAACCGATGGTTATCAGGCATATGATCCGTATTCGTAGAATATTGACCGATTTCACCATTTAATCGTTTATGGGATGCAATTCTTGTTTCCTTGAAGTAAACTTCAATTAGATCCGTGGTTAGTCGAACATCGACAGACTCACGGACATAGTCATATGGAACGGAATAATACATTCGCTCAATTTGGATGTGGTAGTTCAGTTGAACCTTTGCTATTTTCCATTCCGTAAGCTTGTAGCGTGTTTGAGGAAGAGGTTGAAGGTAAGACTTTTCTTCTTCTTCAAACACCTTTTTTCGTGAACCAGGACGCTTTTGAAAGTCAATCGTATTGAGCTCCTCAAGCTTTTTAAAAATTTGTTGATTCAAATCCTCAAGATGAAAACAATGATAGTTTCTTAGTGAAGCAATAATCTGCCTAGATATATGGCCAACTGAACCTTCGACACTTGGTTTATCCTTTTTATCCTGAACTCTGGATAAAAAGGATTATTCCGAAGTTTTTATTATCCCGAACATTTAACTGCTTTTCCTTATTTATCACGTTAAGCGAGTTAAATGTTCGGGATAATTGTTGTTCATTTTTTCCACCCACTTCATAATTAAATCGGGATGTTCCCAAATATAATTATGGAGGCGAAAAGATGAAAGAAATTTTACTGACAGAATTGATTACTCAAGCTAAGGAGGCAATAAAACCAATCCAACATAGTGCTTCTACAGTCTATCAGTATGGATTGGCATGGGATGAACTGACTCATTTTTTTGAATCAAACGGGCAATCATACTTTTCCGAGGAATTGGCAAATCGTTTTGTATTAGAGTCGAAGGATAATCTTGACAAAGGACTGATTAAGAACTGGCGTTATAAACTCAGACGCCTTTCTGTGCTGATTCTTCTCGAAGTTCTGGAAACAGGCAGTTATAGCTGGAAATTCCATTTTGCGGATGCCAATAGCCCTCTTTCCATCGAAATGAAGCAGTTACAAGCCGATTATGTGGAAGAACTTATCCGTTCCGGAAAAGGTAATGGTACACGCAGGTGTTATGAGACACTTTCGAGGCAGTTTTTAAAATATGTACATTTAGAACTCAATAAAAACATATCTGACCTCCGGCTCGATGACGTTCGTAGTTTTATTCCTTATATAGCAAGATCTTACCAAAGCACCAGTATGCGAACTGTACTGTCTGCACTTCGGTCCTTTTTGAAATATCTCTATAAAGAAAGTGCAACTAAAGAAAAATTAGTTCTGGCAGTTCCGAGCAGCGGTTCGAGAAGAACCGCAGTTGTACCAACTATTACACAGGAAGAAGAAGACCGTTTACTTCAGTCAATCGACCGTTCCACCTGTATTGGAAAGCGTAACTATGCCATGGTGCTTTTGGCAATGCGCACAGGTCTTAGAAGCATTGACATTACAAATTTAGAAATATCCAGCATTGACTGGCGGAATAAGACAATCGCCATCGTACAACAGAAAAACGGAAGGCCTTTAATGTTACCTATTCTTACAGATATCGGTAATGCATTGTCTGACTATATACTAAATGCAAGACCTCAAAGCAGTCTTCCCTATGTTTTTCTGAGATACCAGGCACCATACACAAAATTATCTCGTTCCAACTGTTATGCCATCAGTTGTAGCATCATGAAAAAGGCCGACATCCGGCAGTCAGGTCATCGGAAAGGATTCCATATTTTCCGCCATACTGTGGCTGCAAGAATGCTGTCACAAGAAATATCACTTCCAGTGATATCCAATACATTGGGACATGGCTCCATCTCTTCCAGTAAGGTATATCTTTCAACAGATGAAAAGCATTTGAAGGCATGCGCTCTTACCTTCCAAGGAATTGAAGTGACAAAGGAGGAGCTGTTATGAAGTATCCTTATAATAGTAACTTCAGGATCTATATAGACGGTCTGGTTGAACAGAAGCAGTCCCTTGGATACCCTTATGTCAGTTCGGGAAGGATTTTGCGCATGTTTGATGAACATTGCATAAAGCATTTTCCTAATGAACATACATTAACCTCTGACATTGTCATGAGCTGGGCATCATTGAAAGAAAATGAACACCCAAATGGGCTTATGCGTAGAATTACACCTATAAGACAGCTGGCAAAATATATGAAAAGTATCGGAATTGATGCGTATGTCTTACCTTCCAATATACCGAAAAAGCAAATACGTTATGTACCACACATATTTACAAGTCAGGAACTGTCTGAATTTTTTAAGGCAGTAGATTCCTGTCAGGTGAGCGCTTTTAGTCCAGGTCGCCATCTAGTCATACCAGTATTTTTTAGGCTCCTTTATAGTTGCGGGCTTCGGTCGTCGGAAGCACGAATGCTTCAAGTGTCAGATGTGGATTTTAAATTGGGATCTGTATTTATCCGGGAATCGAAAGGTCATAAGGATAGAATCATATATTTGTCTGACGATATGTTACATCTATGTAAGATGTACGATGAAAGAATCCAATTCCATTATCCTAATAGAATTGCATTTTTCCCAAATCAGAAAGGCAGCTACTATAATCGTAGCTTGGTAAACTACTGGTTTCATTTATTTTGGGATAACCTTACCGTTGCAAAGACATACTCAGGAAATCCCCCAAGAGTTCATGATTTTCGTCATACTTTCGCAGTTAACCGGCTGAATCAGTGGGTGAAGGAAGGGAAGGATATCAATGCATATCTTCCATATCTAAGCATGTATCTTGGTCACGAAAATCAAATAGATACAGATTATTACCTGCATCTGGTTCCAGAGTTCTTCCCTGTGTTCCGCGATAAGTCCAGGGGGATATCTGAAAACCTCCTTCCGGAGGTGGATTATGAATAAGTCGATAGAAGGTACTTTTTTTAAATATGTCCGTAGTTTCCTGACGGTGTATTTGCCCAGAAATAAATGTTACAGCTTTAACACAATCAAAGCCTATCGTGATACGATAAATCTCTTACGGCTTTTTCTATCAGATCAAAAGAAGATTCCTTTTACTGAGATTACTTTTGACATGATTAATCATGGTTTGGTGTACGAATTCCTGGAATGGCTTCAATCATCGAGAAACTGCAGCATTTCTACCAGAAATCAACGGCTAGCTGGACTAAAATCTTTTCTGCATTATTGTGCAATTGAAGAACCCTCGCTTACCGCAATATACATGGATATTCAAGACATAACAGCCCTTCGGGATACGAAAAAGGGAGTGTCATATATGTCGCAGAATGCGTTGAAAACAATTTTGACACAGCCTAATGTAAAAAACGGACTCGGTCTGCGGAATCGTTTCTTTATGATAGTCATGTATGACACTGGTGGACGTATACAGGAAATCCTTGATCTAAGGCTTCGGGATATTTCTCTCGATCTGGATATTCCATGCATCTATCTTACTGGCAAAGGAAATAAAGTTAGGGCGGTTCCTTTAATGGAGAAAACTGTTCTTCATTTAAAAGAATATCTAAAAATATTTCATTCAACAGGTTTACAAAACACTGACGACTATCTGTTTTATACTGTAATTAAAGGGAAAAAGGGAGCAATGTCCCCCGATAATGTCTCTGTATTCATAAAAAAGTATGCCAAACAAGCAAGGACTTCCTGTCCAGAAGTTCCTAAAAAAGTACATGCACATTTATTTAGACATAGCCGGGCGATGCATTTATATCAATCAGGTATCCCGCTTTCTTATATAAAAGATTTCCTTGGACATCAAAATTCTACAACAACGAGCATCTATGCCTCAGCTGACACTACCATGATAAGGGATGCCCTTGAAAAAGCAACCAAACTGGATAGCAACTCAACTAGTGAGATCCCAGTTTGGGAAGGTAATGAAGATATGATTCTAAAACTTTGTGGTTTGAAATAGCACAATCATATACCGATGGTTATCCCGAAAATTATTAGGATACATGGCTGTTATTATCATCAATAGCAGCCGTAATTCGGGATAATAAAAACTTCGGGATAATCCTTTTTATCCTGAACTCTGGATAAAAAGGATAAACCGAATGTAGAAGGTTCCGTGAACACGGTGTCAACCTGGATTATTGCCGCATTAAGGAATACTCAATGTTTTACGATAGAGGAAATAAACCAGGAGATTCGAAAGAAACTGGAGGAGTTTAACCACCGGCCTTTCACAAAAAAAGAAGGCTCCCGTTGGTCAGCATTTATAGAAGAAGAGAAGTACGCCCTTACTCCTCTTCCCGCTAAGCCCTACCAGATGTCTGAGTGGCGAACAGCCAAAGTGCAGCCTGATTATCATATCTCTGTAAAAAGTATGTTTTACTCCGTTCCCTATGAGTATATAGGAAAACAAGTCGATGTGAAAGTCTCAGATGAGGCGATTGAAGTTTATTTCAATTACATGAGAATCGCTTCTCATCCAACACTGCATGGGAAATACGGGCGATTTTCTACTGTACATGATCATATGCCGGATAATCATAAACTTTACGTGGAACAAACACCGCAAGACGCATTGGATTGGGCAGAGAATATTGGAGAACATACGCTATTTGTGGTGAAGTTTCTATTGGATAGCTACGAAGTTGAAAAACAAGCAATGAAGTCCGTCTTTTCCCTAAAGAAACTGGAGCGTACCTACACTGTTTATGAAATCGAACGTGCGTGTAAAATGGTGCATGAAATCACGAATCGACCAACCGTGAAAAGTATTCAAACACTTATCAAAAACAATAAAAAAGCAGACTCAGAGAAAACTTTCACACAGAAGAAAGATAATGTGCAAAATAAGCACGGTTTCACTCGCGGGGCTTCTTATTTTGGAGGGAAAAATAAATGAATCAACAGAATATAGATAAACTAAAAGCATTGAAACTATCAGGGATGGCAGAAGCCTATGAAACTATTTCTACCAAGGGAGAAAATAAAGAGATGGATTTTGATACATTATTCGGCATCTTGATTGACCATGAGGAATCCCGGCGGAAAAGCAATAAAATCAATCGACTTCTTAAACAGGCAGCATTTCCTGAGTCTGCCTCTATGGAGGAAATCATCTACTATGAAGATCGAAAACTGGATAAGGATTTAATCTTACGTCTAGCCAGTGGCAGTTATATTGTGGACGGGAGAAATATTATCTTTAAAGGAGTGTCTGGAGCCGGGAAGTCTTGGATGGCTATCGCATTTGGTGTACAAGCATGCCGTCAATTCTTCAAGGTTCAATATACACGACTTCCAGATTTATTAGAAGCATTTAAAATAGCAAAATATCAACAGGATGACAGCTACACCAAATTAATGAAAAAGCTTCTGAAGGTTGACCTTCTTATTCTTGATGAATGGCTGCTTTATACATTAACGGATGAAGAAACAGCTCTCCTTCTTGAAGTGATTAATACAAGACGTCAGGCAAAACAATCCAATATATTCTGTTCCCAATTTGATCTTGATGGATGGTATGAAAAATTGGGAGGCGGAACCCTGGCAGAAGCCATTCTAGACCGGATTGTTCATGATTCTTATGATATTTTTATTGACGGAAAAGTATCGATGCGTGAACGTCTTGGTGTGCACCATCAAAAGAAAAACGATGAAGAGAACAGCAGCCTTTAATAAATACCAAGAATAAGAACAGAAAGGGAGTTTTAAATGAAGGATTACATGACAATATCAGAAACGGTTGATCTCTTACACAACTATGAGTTGGAATGTGATGAAAAAGATGTTAGGCAATGGATAGCTAAAGGTGAAATCGAAGCAACAGAATTTGAAGGGAACTACCATATTTATGAACCAGCTGTGTTATCTTTCTTGATAGATTTAAGTCGTGTTGGAACAGCCTATGAAAAAGGAATTGATGATAAAACCAAAATAGAAAGACTCGAGGAAATGGTGCAGGAGTTACAGAAAGAGATTGATAGACTGCGTTGTGAGAAATTAAAGCTTGAACTTCAATTAGGAATTCTTCCGTTTTAGTGTATAAAGAAATCCCCCCAAACAGTCGGGGGATTTCTTTATACATGTGGTAAAGTGTTCCGCAGTGAGTGGTACATCCCGCCGCAAAAGGTGGTAAAAAAGATCGCACAAGTGGTAAAAATAGTCCGCCGTACACATAGACACTTTACTGGAATAATGGTAATGCACTTTCTTTTAAGTGGGAAGTGGAAGTAATTGGAGTATGCAAGGAAATAACTTATGCAGAAAATGGTGCTGATAATATGTTATCCAAACAGGAAATCCTTGATGAATTGTCAAAAAGCCTAAATACATGGAGAGAAGAATACGATGTTAAGCGAATTGGTCTGTTTGGTTCTTACAGCCGTGATAAGCAAAATGAATTTAGCGATATTGATGTGGCAGTAGAATTTAACGATGCGGATTTATCCTTTGATAATTATATGAACTTAAAAATTTGCCTTGAGGATCTTTTTCAGAAGCCAATTGATTTAGTCATATTAAATGATATTAAACCTGCTTTAAAGTCAAATATTCTATCAACCATTACATTTGTAAACGATGAATACCAGTGAGATTATATTTAGCAATCTATTCGACATGGGTAATTTTCTAAATTCCTTATTAATCAGATAACGGATCTGGGTACTTATCCTATTTTAAAGATAAGTACCCCTGTTTTTCTACTTACTCAAGGTTCTTCATAATATCACAACACTTTATGTCCCCTATTAAACACAAAGTTACTTCGAGAGGCTTGATAAACAACGATGTTTTCAAACCCTGTTCTATTGCCATTTTTAAAACACTTATTTATGATTAATTGATTATGATTAGTATTCGTGGTGCAAAATACATTTAGTTTCTTATAAATCTTGTGATAGACATTGGTTTTTCTTCTTATCTCTTTTATATATTCAGGATTTAGAGAGCGATTACTATCAATCTCATTACCACTTTTAATAAAAATAGTAGGAAGATGTGCCTTATTTGTTGGAATTTGGCTATCAGTAATTTCATAGGTATCAACCAGTATCAAATTCAACTCATTTGATGGATAATCCATATTTTTTTCGATGACATTAATTGATTGAGCTTTTTCTTCTACATCACTATCAACAATCACTTCAGGGAAAATATCCATCAAAAGTAATTTGTATTGTAGATACATTGGTACTCTTACTAGGCTAACCTTCCCATAGCCAAGTATTTTGCTGGCCAACCAATAAATCCATATCGGATACTCGTTATACTTGTTTCCAGTGTTAAATAATTTGTCTTTATTTGCTTTTGTTCTCCAAATATAAATAATTATAGATAAAATAACCCCGCCAATAATAGAAATTACTCGTTCATTATTAATAATATTTTTTATCATTTCATCAAAATTTGATGTATCTATACCTATCAGGGAGAGAATACCATAAGCAATCTCTTGAATTGGGTAAAAGATACTTACTATTGCTGGTAACAAGATTAATAAACATTGAAATAGGACCTTATTCACTACCGATATCACCCCTTCATATTACTTTGCCATTATGCATAAGGTATTAATTTTCGCATACGTTTCTGCATTTGATTTTCTTTCCACTTATCGTAATAAAGAGAAATAATATCTTTATCTATAGAAAATTCCTTCCGAGTCATCACATCTCTATATTCAACTATTTTTTTATGCAAAGAACATTTTGTTACTATGCGTTTACAACCACACGGACACTTCTTCTTATTACCTCTATTTGGTTTTTGACTTAATATATCTAGTAAGTTAATTACCTGATCAATATATTTAAGTTCAAAAACTTCCAGATAATCCTGAATAATACCATCTATACCGTGGTATAACTCGCCAAATACAAAGTTTTCCTCACCTTGAAGTTTCAGTGAAATTGCATAAAAGTATGGAACCACACATGAATGAATAAAGCCATCTAAAGTAGGGTTGTCCTTAATACGTTTCTTTAAGCCCATTGGCGATCCTAAACATAGAGATGAATCAGCATAAGTATGATAATCCAATGTTTTAGGAAATCTCTCTCCGATTTCGTAGACAGTCGGAATCTCTTTTGGAAACATTTTAGGGACGACAATCTTTATTAAAAACTTGTCCTTTATATTTCCATAAAAGTCATCCGTTATATCAAAAGACAAGATCCCCTTAACAATGTACTCTTCGTTGTTTGAAGGAGCCAAAGACATTTGGGGGTTGCTTTCTAAAAACCTTTCTAATTCTTTAATATTAATATGCATCACCCCAAGGTTTTGGTGGATTTATTGGTAAGCTTGTGACACTTCTCTGCTTGTCACTTTTAAGATTGTATGTCTTATTTAAAATGCTGTTATCTATATTCAAGGAGAATTTATTATTTAAGATTAAACTAGCTGTTTCATAATTTTCCGTTTTTAATAAGTTGTTAAAATCAACTTTCGCTTGTAACAACCAGTTTTTGAAATTCCCTTCTAAATCTAATTTTTCCCCTTCCAATGTATCCCATCTGTCTGTAAAATCTTCATTGGGATTAACAGGATTAGGAACTCTTGGAGTACTTGGATTAATATATGTTGGCATATTTTCCAATAGATTTATCAATGCTTCTTCTAAATTTAATTCTCCATTATAAGCTCTAGCTGCCAGAGTTGTTATAATAATAGAAATAGGCTTACTATCATCTTCTCCAAACATATTATCGCGATGTCTCTTTAACAATTGAATACATCTTTGAAGAATGGCTTTTCTGCTATAAATTGGAACAGGCGTAATTGAAGAACGATTGTATAGTCCGAAGTCGCCTGTTGCCATGCGATTCTCAAACCATTTCAAATATCCTTCTGGATTACTAATATTCCAGTCTTGCGAAATGATGGAATAATTATCAAGTCGATCATCAGTTATGTTTATAGCCACGTCAACCACAGATTTTTTTAAAGATTGTTCATAATTAAAAGTATCTTCTAATTGTTTTTTGTAGACCGATTGCTTATCAATATTTAACGGTATACATGGAACTATATCTAAATGGAATTTAATCTCGTCCATATACTCCAATCTCCAACAGCGGTGCTTCTCTTCTAGTTCCTGCTTGATCCCCTTTGCTACACGATAACTTTCTAGTTCAGTACCGACCATTTCTTTTAATTGTTTCTGTGTAAACAAAGACTTAAAATTAGGGATATTGATTTTACAACCCATATCTAAATCATATTCTTCTTGTTCGCTAATTGGTTTTATAGTAGTACCTAATGCAAAAGATCCTTGAGGAAATATGTTTATATCTACATCTTTAAAAGTACTATTTTCCCTATTAAACCATTCTCCCAATGACTTATATCTTTGAATTGTTTTTTCAACAACATACTCAGGTAAATCTAGTTGTTCAATCATTTCTTCTAAAACACCTTTTTTATATATTGTTTCAGGCATTACAAATCCCCTTTCGTATTGTTTGTTAAATGGTTGATGTTACCAACCGGTATACTAAATATAGTAACACGGAATATTTGTTCCCACAATATATAGTGATATTAATAATCTATACCTTTAGAGGGATTTTTTAAGTTACTTCTATCTTGAAAGAACAAAAAAAGAGAAAGGATGGTTTCCTTTCTCCTATTCTATAAATATATCCTCGTTATTAAATTTGAAAACAATATTCTTTATTGTACGGTCTTTAGGTTTTTCCCCTTTAGTGACATGAATTTCTTTAATGATACGGTGTAATAATATCTTTCTTTCTTCATCAGGAATTGCAAAATAGAAATCATTAAAGTTCTCAGTACAGAAATTAATAAGTTCATGGGATGTTCTACTATTTTTGAATTCTATCTGTTTAGTTATTTCTTTTAGAGCGTTATTATTTTCATTTAAGTTTTCTTGATGGATCATAAGTTTATCCATTAATAGTTCTTTGTCGATGGAGTATTTTTCATCGTTCATTAGGTCAATTACATTAGACATATCTTCCTTAATGCGTTTGATTTTGTTGTTAAGGTATTTAGCTTCTCTCTCTAAGGGTTGTAGTTCAAATGCTAAGCTATCATTCGTGGCATTTTCAATTGCAGGTGTTAGATTGAAACTACCTAGATATTGAAATACTTCATCTAGAACTTTTTCTTCAGCATATTTCTTCTTAACAAGGTTGGAAGAACAAGCAACTCTACCGCTGCTTTTATTTTTGCTACACTGATAATACTTATATTTTTGACTACTATTACCTTGTACCATTACTGAACCACATTCAGGACATTTTATTAAACCAGATAACGGATATGCACCCGGATGAACCTTCTTTGGAGGATAGCTCCTTGCTTTCAACATTTCTTGAGTCTCCTCCCAGAGAGAGGGTTCAATGATAGGTGTATGAATGCCTTTATGATAATCCCCTTTCCATTTAGTTATTCCAATATAGAGTTTGTTTTCTAATATTGTCTTAATAGCGGATGTTGTCCAGTAATTCCCTTTTTTTGTTTTGATGCCCTGAAGATTAAGGTTCGCTGCAATTTTCTTATATCCCCACATATTTTTGGTGTATTTTTCAAAAATATATTTAATAACTGTGGCTTCTTCGGGAATAATTTCTAACTCTTTATTAACTAATTTGTATCCATAAACTTGTCCACCTAGGAAACGCCCTTCTTCTGCACGTTTTTCCATTCCAGAGCTAGTTCTTAAATTAATAAATTCTCTTTCAAGTTCTGCAACTAATGACAAAATATGAACGAGGATTTTTGCGCTAGGATCTTCTGTATTAACATTGTCAGTAATAGAAATCATATGCTTATCAACTGAGTTAAGTCTCTTTAAAATATAAAGTGTATCTAAGGGATCACGAGATATTCTATCTTGTTTAAATACAATGATGTAATCTATATCATCGGATCTTAATATACTATTGTACATTTCTTTAAAGTTATCTCTACCCTCGAATGATTTACCTGACTTTAGGTCATCGATGAATATATCTACTAATTCAATATCATTTTGTAAACAGTACTTCTCTATTTCTTCAATTTGTTTCTCAATTGATGTACTATCCTCGTCTGGATTAGGACTTCTTCTTGCATAGGCGTAGGCTCTTGATCTTCTATTTAATATTTTTTTCTTTCTATTATTTCTTTTTCTCCTCATTATTTGGAGTCCCCTTTACGTAAGAATTTATTTTCCAATGTGGCAGAATGCTTAATAATAAGTTCAGAAAAGTGTTCAATAAAATCAGAAGCATTTACTTTCCCCACGTCATCTTCGGTAGATAATATAGATTCGTAGTAAGCGTTATAATCAAGTAAGTCTTTATTTTTTTTCATTTTGAATCTTCCCTCTTAAAGTAAAATCCAAATTTTTGCCGGCAACCTCATTTGGTTGAAAACATGATACCTTCGAATTTTAATATTTTAAGAGTTTTTAGGGGTAAAAATAAAGTTTATATATTCAGACTATTTGAAACGGGGTATTAAAATTTAGGTGTAGCAATTCAGTATATAATCGAATAAATGAAATTGATAAGATGATTTGCTTGAGCATAGAAAAAAAGAAGTGTCTTTTTATTAACACCATTCTCTTTCCCCGTTGATTATCATCATAAATATTCGTTATAAAGGCCTTGGTCTAAAATGGTAAAAAGTGTCGGTAGGGGTATATGATGGGTTACCTCGTTGGAATTCTTTGCGATATTTTTAAAGAAATGGGGGGAGATGGGCAAAAAGGGATAATAGGGGTGGAATTAAACAAGATATTTGAAGTAGATTAAATGAAAGAGGAAAAACCCACATTCCACATCTTTAATTATGAAAAAAATCCCGCCTATTTCAAAGTTTCCATTGAATAGAGGGAATTTTCCTTGATAATTTATTTGTTTGAAATTTCACCATCTAAAAGTTCTTCAACTTCTTTAATGAAGGCTGATGCAGCAATATTTAAGTTCTCAGCAATACTAAAGAGTGTTGAAATAGTTGGTTGCCTCTGACCTCTCTCTAACATTCCGATATATGTACGATCAAGGTTGCATTTTAATGCTAGTTGTTCTTGTGATAAATTCGCTTCATTACGGTACTTTCTTAAAATAATTCCATGTGCTTCGATTATACTCATTGCGATCACCTCTCAACTTATTAACAGATAAATTGAAAGTTTAATCGACGGACTATAGTCATCTTTCTGTGGTTGTGGTAAAATTAGTTTAAGTAGAAAATAAACAATGGATGATAAAGGGGAAATCTATTTGAATAAAGAGGCCTATCAATATTCACTAAATTACAATTTAAATGATATGAGAGATGAAGTGATGGAAACCAGAACTATTAAACGTCTTATACACGATGAGGATGGTTCCTTGAAATCAACTCTATATATGAAGTCTGATATGAAAGTACATCCGATAAAGGAAGTAGATTCCAAAACTAGAGATTTAATCGGTAAAAATTCTTTTCTAATATATTCTGATGAAATTTCATTTAATCAATTTGAGAAGTATATGGATATATCTTGTGATTTATTTTCGGTGGATTTTTCTAAGCTAAACCTACAATTAGAATAAATGTTTAATAGCAATAAAGTTATTACCAGTAGTATACTGATCTTTTGCATGGCTTTTGCTATACATTTCCTCCCTTCGTATGAATCGTTACATGGAGGGAGGTTTCTTTTATTATATAACCTTTATGAAGATTTCTATTTAAGGGGATAATAAATGAAGGTTTAAAGGGTTTAGCAACCATATCTGATTTCACAGGGTATTTCCAAGTTACAACTATCGGTCTGATAAATGCGATATGACACACTGAATAAGGAAAAAAAGCCCAATAGTGCAGTCCAAATATATATAACCGCAATTATGAGCTTAATACGTAATATTATTCAGTTTGCGACGACCCTATTCGTGAATCAGTTACCGCTAGATTTCCCTTATCTCCCCATTCCTGACGGTAACTCTCAAACACCTTTATCCCATACTTCAATAAATCAGACAAAAATTCGTCGTGTACGAGTTCCAAAACAAATTCTAGCTGGGCAAAAACCCTGCCTACCTCGTACAAATCTACTTCTTTTTCTTCGTACATTTCATTAACGGCATCGATATAATTTTTCTTAATTCCTTCGATGATCGAATCAAGTCTAGACTGACTCATATGAAGTGTTATATCTGCAGCATCTTTTGGAATTAATTCTATTCTTTCATCCATTATTTTTTTAATATAGAACCTAAACTTTTCAACATTATTTGCACGACTTACGGCAACTAAAGCCGATTTACTAAACTCAATCGGGGAAAAGTCATAAAACAGGGTATAGTAAGTATAAAGATCTTCAACCTCTTTAATAATAGGTTCGTAAAGTTTACCCTTATAATGATAGCTTTCGCTTAAATACGATACCAACTCTTTTGGTAAATTAAGCTTTGTCAGCTCTTCTTTCCCTAATACCCTCAAATCTTTAAATTCTTCTAACTCACTCATAAGAATTCCCCCTAGTAAACTATTGATCTTTTTGCTGCGTTCATATTCGGGATGTCATATTGCATTTAATTTATTTGTTAAAGCAATTATAACGATTAATATCACTAGCGTTGCATAAAAAATAAAAGATCTAGTCAACCATTTTGATTTGTAACTTATTTACATTTATCAATTATAAAGAATATTCAGTCTCACCTTCTTCGTGAATCAGAGAAAAAAAGATAATAGGGCTATAAAGGTAGTCCTTCATCCATTTTTTGGAATTCATTAGTTATTTAAACGAGTGGATCGTACGTTAGATCATCTAAATGTAAAACATCTCCTGATTCATATTGTGCTAAGGTTTCTTCAAATATTCGCTGATGCTGCATCTTTCGGCGTCCGTTGGATGTTCGATCCGGTTTTTTGAAAAGTTCTTTTATGAAGCTCGAAAGACTTTTAGACCAAAAATCACTTACCCAATTGAACATTTCCAGTAATGTACCTTTATATCCTAATTTGTTTTTCATTAACAGATTTAAGCAGAATGTAATCATCGCGATGTAAATCTGGTTGAATACGGCATTTTCGCTTTGTCCGTAAAATTTTATCAAGACCAAATGCTGCTTTATCCATTTGAAAAACAATTCGATTTGCCAACGTGTACGGTAGAGGTCACTAATTTCTTGCGCGCTCACTTTTGCATCATTGCATACAATCGAAATGAGGTTGCCTTTACTATCCAATGTTTCTACCAAATGTAAAGGATGTTTCATATTTCCGATTTTCACCATCGCATCACGAATGATTGCAGAGGATGGATCTACAGGTAGTTCCTCTATCACGTGAACGATCGTATTTGCTTTAATTCTGGTGACAAATCGAATTCCGTTTGCACAATAATACTCAAATTTGCCAAAGTCGAAATAGCCGCGGTCGAATACGTGAAGCGCATCTTTACCCAAAATTAATGGGTCTAACTGTGTGACATCTGCTGGCTTTGCAGGAGTAAGAATCACGTCATTTGGATAAGAAACACCATCACAAAAATTGACGGAAGTATGTAGCTTTATTCCAGCTTTTGTCTCTCGGAAAACGGCCCATTCATATTGGCTAAGGCACATCGAGATCGTTGATGAATCGATTAAATGTATCTTTCCAAGTGCCTTATCTGCTTGCTTGGAACCGAGTTCTTGATGCAATTTTTGAACCAGATGATGCAGGATAACCTGAAAAATTTCAGGCGGTATTTCACCCAGCTTTCGTGAAAGCTGAGATTTACTAATACGCTTTATGCCAACAAGTCTTTGTACCATTTTCTTGCGTTTTACATTATCGCTTATCCGCCCAAGACTCTTTAATTCTTTCAGCTGAGCATAAATGAAAGTTCTGATAAACGTGAGTACACCAAGCTTTTTTACATATTTATCGATTTGGGCATGGTCAATCATTTTTTGTATAACTTTTGTATCCAGTGGATGAATGTATTCCTTAAATACATGTTTTATGGTATTATTGTCCATGTTAGCTCCTTATAGTTAGGGATTTGGACTGGACTACCATACCCTAATTATAAGGCTTTTTTTATGACTTTTAAAGGTTAAATTGCCATTATTGCCAAATTTCACATAAAATATATTTCTTGACTTTTATATTTTATTTTCCTGCAACGCTAGTGGATTAATATATAAGATTTATATACTTTTTCCTTATCAGGTCACTTTACAACCATAACTGGTCAGTTAGAGGTCATAAATAGTTGTTTTGAAGGCATAAGAAATTATAATTCTTGGTATAGATGGTTGAATGAATTATTAAAACGTGTTAAAAGATAATTAACTACCCTGAAATGGCTATCTATGCACAAGGGTTAAGGAATAAATTGAGACAATGATAGTTTCGTCGTTCTAGGAGGTTGTTACATTGAGCGTAAGTATCGGTGATGCTTGTAGACTCTATAAGAAATGTAAAATTTGCGGAGAAACTAAATATGTAAAAAGGTTCCAAACTACGGGTGGGAGAAAGGCTAATCCAACTAAAAGGAAATCATTTTGTGGGGACTGCAAAAATCGGAGACATGAAGTAATTTTAGGCCCAAAACAAGAATATGGTTTTGATACGTCTTTGTTAAACCCATCTAAACAAATAACCATCCGTGGTCGTAATCCAAATAATCATAGATATAAAAGTAATGTAAGTTATGACAAAGCAAAGCAGTTAGTAAAAGAGGGAGCAGCAGGGATTGTACATAGCACATTGATTCACCATTTCTTTAATAGAAAAACATTAAAGAAGTTCGTACTTGTACGGGATGGATATACTTGCCATTATTGTGGCTTTTACGGTAATACTATAGACCATAAAACCCCCAGATCAAAAGAAGGATTAAGCACACCAAAAAATTGCGTTTGTGCTTGTATCAAGTGTAATCGAAATAAGGATGATTTGAGATATGAAAGGTATATAAGTATCGTAGAATTTTCAAAATAGGTTAATTATCATTATTGAATGTGGGGGATGTGATGTGTTATATGATTCTGTTAAAGGAAAACGTGATTTAATTTTAAAAGCTGCGTCAAAACATGGGATTCATAATATAAGAGTATTTGGATCTGTAGCAAGACTGGAAGACGGACCTGAAAGTGACCTTGATTTAATCGTTGAAATTGATAAAGAGAGAAGTTTATTTGATTTGATTCGTTTTACACATGAAGTTGAAGATCTACTTAGTGTAAGGGTTGACGCAGTTACTGAATGCTCCATTCATAGCAGTATCAAAAAAGATATATTAGCCGAAGCATTTCGATTATGAAATGATGTATTCTCTATCCCCGGATTTTTAGTTAATTACAATACCTAAAATTTTCGAACCACCATTAGCCAACAACAAAGTAAAATTCAAGAATAAAGTATTAAAGAACTTATTGAACAGTACGTAACAGTTGGAAGGGAATGGAACATATTGAAGAGAGTTATAGTAAACAAGGTACGTTGCAAAAAGTGTGACGATATTATCGAATCAATACACAGCTATGATTTTAGGCGATGTTCTTGCGGGGCTATATTTATAGACGGAGGGAAGGATTACCAGCGTTACGGCTGGGGGATGAACCAATCTGGAAATGCAAAACTAGAGGATTCTATTGATTTTAGTTATTCAGTTTATGAGGACGATTGAAGATAGATTTTGGAAAATTCACGGACACCCTTTGGAAATGTTATCAGTATAGAATAGTCATCTGGGAAAAGCAATTATAAGATGGGAAAACTAAGTTAAATCAAGCGGTTGCTAGTTTTAATCTATGTAGTCGTTCATAGTTATAAGTGGGGTATGTAGAAATACTCACTTGTAGGTATGAAGCCTAGAAAAATTATAGTAATGATAACTGAATTCGTCAATTTTATATGTGGTTATTGAAATTGAAAGTTAGATTTATGGTAAAAATAAAAGTAGCCTTTATTCAATAAAAAAGCAGACGTTACAACGCCTGCTGTCCCCCTTGTTAATTATACTATTATTTCTGATTTACTTTATGTTAACGGAACTTAGGGACTCTCTTTCCCCACCTTAATTTAAGGATTCTGCTATTAAGCCTTTTATATAGTTGCAAGCACTGATTTTGCATGTTTTATTGAAATATCTTTTTTCTCTTGTGCTGTTCGCTTATTAAATCGTTGTTCGTTAGGTAAAACAACATAGCTTAAAAATATCCCCCCCAATTGTCGCGCACAAAAGTCTGTATCAACTGTCTGATTTTTAAGTTTAAAATGGTATTCTAATCCTTTTTTTAAACCAGAAAAAATAATTTCTGGTAAATTTATTTCGTTTACTAAATTTCCTTTCAAACTTTCAGATAAAAGCATTTTTACTAGCTCGTAATTTTTCGATAATATTTCTAATCTGTCTTCTATAATATTTGCTATGAATATTTCCGTTTCTTTCTCTTTTGCTAATTCTAAAATACGTGATTGGAATTTTTTCTCCAATACATTTTTAATCGCTGTGATAAATAGATTTTCTTTTGTAGAAAACTTTCGATATAATGTTACTTCTGCAACACCTGCTTCATTTGCAACTTCCTGCGTTGTTGCTTGCAATCCCTTTTTGATAAAGACGGAAATAGCCCCTTTAAATATTCGTTCTGTTACATCCCGCAACTCACATCACCTACATTATATTTTTAGTCTTAAAAATTTATTGAGTATGCTTTATTTTAACAAATTTGTCTAAAATAATCATGATTGGTGGCATTACAAATATCGTAGAAAATAACGCAAATGAAATATTTATGAGCGTCATCATCCCGAAATTGTTTAAAATTACAAAATCAGATGCAAGTAATGCGCTAAAACCTCCAATGGTTGTTAAAGCAGACGCAAAAATAGCTTTACCTATATTTTTATTTGTCGTTTTAATGGCATCTAAACGTTGACGACCTTTCTTTCTCTCTTCATAAAATCTCTCCATCACGAGTACGGTGAATTCTGTACCAATACCTATAATTAATGCTCCTAATGTTGCAGTTAGAGGAGTGTAACTTATATCAAAATAATACATCACCAAACCAGACCATCCGATAATGAATATAATTGGTAGTAATGGAATAAGTGCCTTGATTGGATGACGATAAAAAATAAGCAAACTAAGGAAAACAAGCCCCATTCCTAGTAACGTCATTTGATATCTCCCAGTCGTTAACCCATGAATCATCTCTACATCTAAAACAGCTTTACCTGTAATTGTCGTTTCAATCATATCTAAATTACTCTTTTCTATATAAATACCCAAATCATCAATGAATGCTTTTAAATCATCTGCTTCTAAATGTTTAATTCCAACTGTAATAACTCCTTTAGTTTGTGATTCATTTAAGAAGAGTTTTAATTGATCTTCAGGAATGTCAGCAATTTGCTCACTAAATTCCTCGCCACTAGGCAACTCATCACCATTCATTTGTTTTACAATGTTTGTTACTGACTTTGTGTCTACAACAACATTAGGAAATTCCTTACCAATGGTTTCCGTAAGATCATCTACCCATGTAATTACTGGATCTGATACAATATTGTCTGCCTCATAGACTATTGATACTTGATCTGTTGTCCCGATAATATCACGTAATTGATGAATGTCCTTTAGTTCCTGCGTATCTTGTGGCATGAAGGCTTCCACATCCGTCTCTGCATCAGCATCAATATCCAACCAAATACCAAGAGCTGCTGCGAGAATTGCAAATGTGATAATCATCCAGCGAAAGGTGACTGTTTTCTTCGTAATCCAATCAAGAACGTTATCCACTTTTGATGATTTTATTTCTTTTTCTTGTTTCGGCTTTTTCCTTTTCACATTACTGAAGAGATGATCACGAACGAAAAAAATAGGAATTAAAAGAAATACCCCAAGAATAAAACTAATAACTAATCCAATGGTTAACATTTTTCCGAAGTCTTGTATCATTGGTACAGGGGAAGTATATAATGCAACAAAACCAAGCCCTGTTGCAACCAATGCAGTAAAAATTGCCGGAACCATCCTTGTAATTGTTTTAGTTAAACTGTTCTTCGCTCTATTTTTATCGTTATTCATTCGAATCCTCCTTAGCAAATTCCTCTTCATAGCGGTTTTGGAACTGGATAGCATAGTCGATACCTAGACCAATTAAAATGGGGAAAACAGCCATTGATACCATAGTAATTGGTATCTGCAGCCAGCCCATTAAACCTACTGTTCCAATAACAGCAATAAGAACAGTAAGCAATGGTAATAAACGCCAACGAACCTTAAAAACAATGAATAAAACAAAAATCATTATCAGTAGTGCTAGTCCCATCATTTTTTGGATACTTTCCTTCATGGATGATTTGATAGCATTATCAAGCACAGGCTTGCCTGAAACAAGTGTATCTACGGAATCAGTTGGTTCAGTATCTAAATAGCTGTTGATTGTCTCAATTACTTCACTTTTTTCTGTATCCTCTGTGCCACCTTTAAGTTTGATCATCATGAGCATATGGCTTTCATCCACAATAACTTCTTCAAACATCATGTGAAGGTTGCCATCATCATCATAAATCATATTATCCAGTGTGGCTTGTTTCTTAGGCAATCCAGAAGTCATAATGTCTGAGTATCCATAAATGGTCTCCATGTTTTCACTTATCGTTTGTAATTTTTCACCCATTGTAGATAAGCCTTCTCCAAGTGTATCTAGTTTATCAATCTGTTTTTTCTGACTTTCCTGCATTTCTTCTTGGATTTCTTGCATCTCTTTTTCCTTTTCAGACTTCTGAACTTCCATTTGTGTTTTTATTTTTTCTTGTTGGGCTTCCTTTTGTTTCTGCATCTCCAGTTTTATTTCTTCTTGTTGAGCTTCTTGTTGTTCCTGCATTTCCTGCATCGTCTGTTCTCGTTGTTTTTGTAATTCCTGTTGTTTTTGTATCTGCACTTCTTCCTGTTTCTCTAACTGTTTTTTTTGTTCTTGTAACTGTTTGTTTAGGTTTTGTTGTATATTATTTAAACCATCAATTGTTTGGTCAGGAATGGTAGGAAGCTGACCAGAACCTTCAGAAGCCTGTAACATTTTCTCAGATAGGCCAATTAATCTCCCGCTAATATCTTGTAACTGCACCTTTTGAGGGGAATCTTCCATTGGCCTTGTTAGTTCGTTAAGTCCCTGTCCTAAACCATTTAACTGTTCACTAAACTCGATATACCCACCTACAAGATTTTCTGTACCTTCTTCTAAATTTTCTTGAGCTTCGATCATGTTGGAGAATGCTTTATTTAAGTCGGTCATTTGTCCTTCCATATCAGGAACTTGCATCTTACCAAATTCAGGGAGTTCCAATTCAGAAAACTGAGTTGTACCAAGTTCGGGTAATTCTGGTTCTTCCAACTCAGTTAGCTGCAAATTACCCAATTGAGGGAATTCCATTTCCGGATTGTCCTCGATGTTTTCTTTTAGTTTCAAACCAATTTCAGAAAGTTGACTTCCCATTTCATCTAAGCCGTCAATGATGTCTGAAATGCCTTCTTGAAACGTTTCCGATTGTTTACTCGCAATCTCTTCGACTAGAGTGACAGGGCTTATCATACTGTAAATCGAATCACTCGATTGCAAAGCAGATTCTAAGCCTTTCATATGTGCTAAAGTTTCGGGAGTAAGTAAATTTTCAGATTCATATAAAACAATAATAGACTCCCCACCAAATTCATCCTCTAACATTAAATTATCTTGATATACATCTGTATTACTCTCAACTAGCGTATCGTTTCCTGTGGCCATAAATACATTTCTTACTCCAAAAACTAATAAGACCACAATGATTAGCGAAATAAATATTGATTTCATTGGAAAATTTGTTAGTAATTTAGCAAGCCTTTTTAAAATATCCATCCATGTACTTCCTCCTGTCTGTCAATATGAGTGTTAGCAATAACCTACAATATAAATAAACTACTCTAAAATCACAGGCGAATAAATTCATATATGTAAGTTACCACTAACATACATAGTAACAATAAAATTATAAGTTGTAAATAAATTTAATGTGAAGAATTTATAATTGTAACTGATTTTTTCAATTTTGAAAGGTGTTACACTTTTTGTGGGAATTTTATAGTTTCGGCCTTGCAATGGGAAGTAGTTCCTCTGTTGCGATGGGGTCTTCAAAGGTTACGTAGTGTTTCAAAGACGTAAAATATTTCGTAGCGTATGCTGCTTTAATGTTTTCCGGAGTAGTAATGAATGTGTACGAAATATCTTTAGGTAGAGGAATCTGATAGCGATAAAAAAGGGGTAATAGTGCATTGATATGTCTTAATTCAGCATTCCTTATTTGCGCAAATGGACGAATATATCCAAAGGTTTCCAAGATATTATTATATCTTGCTTGAGCCAGATACTCATCTTGGAGGGCATAAGTCAACATTTGAGGCAAGGTTAATGTGGAGGCATTTAATGCCCCAGTTGCACCGTAATTATCAATTTGTCGTAATGAATTAGAATAATACAAATAGTTCTCCTCCCACTATCTAAATTTTATTTATCTTATGCTCTATGTTGGGTTGTTGTTCAATTTACGACACAGGGGAAAAGGGAGCAATCATTTTTGTTTGCCCTTTTAATAAATAATATAAAAAGTTGCAGATAAACGTAATATACAATAGTACATTTATTGAGAATGATACATAGGATACATATGACAATAATGGAGGAGTGAGAAGATGTATTATTCACCATATATGTATCCAAATTACTATGTAAGTGTTCCAATGCACCATGTTCGCCAGCAGCCTATATATTGGGGTTACCCACAAGAAACAAATATGGGGAGCATGTATCAACCAACGCAAATAGAAGATAGGGCAAAAAATATGGCATTTAAAGATCAAGGGAAACAGCCATTCGTAATAAATATAGAGGAAGCTGCGGAAAGGAATCGAAATTTTCGCACGGCAATATGGATCGGAAATCATTTACAGGTTACATTGATGAGTATTGGTGTTGGAGAAGACATTGGTTTGGAAGTCCATCCAGATGTAGATCAATTTTTACGTATTGAAGAAGGTCGGGGACTTGTGCAAATGGGGGACACAGAAAATAATCTTAACTATGAAAGAATAGTTTCTGAGGATAGTGCTATCATGGTTCCTGCTGGTAAATGGCATAATTTAACAAACACTGGAAATAAGCCATTAAAGTTATATACCATTTATGCACCTCCAGAACATCCATTTGGAACGATTCACCAAACGAAAGCAGATGCAATGGCTGCGGAAGAAGGCGGTAATTCGGCCAATCCAACTTATTTTGAACACCAGATGAATGGGTACAGTACACAGAATTTTTAGTGAGAGAAGGATTAGAGGACGTTAAGAGAGGAATAAATGCTACACATATCCTTCAAGAGTTTATTCTCATGGGAGTTCTCGTCGGAAAAGGCTATTCTCCTGAAAGAGCATATGAGACTGTAGAAGAATGGGAACGTACAGGTGAATCAAAACTTCTTCAGCAAAGTAAAAATATGTAATGCTTTCTTATTGTAAAAGGGTTTTATCATTTTTGATGAAACTCCTTTTTGATTTTGTTTTAAAGAAAAATCAAAATGGATAATAATTTAAATTAAGTACTTTTCAAAATAGGCATCTATAAAAATTTAGATAACAAGGTTGACATTTTACCCTAGGGGGTATATTATTGGTTTTGTAATTGATTTTCAACAAGCTAAATCAATGGAGATTTATAAAAGGTATTCCGCAAACGTCGTTATCCATAACGACTAATTTATTGCTAAATATTATACCTATGTGGGTATAATAAATGCCAAAACGTAAATTTTTTTGTTAAAAATAATACCGTGGGGGGTAAATGTATGATTCAAGCAAATCACCAATTAGATGCAAAAGGCTTAGCTTGTCCAATGCCAATTGTGAAAACTAAAAAAGCAATTACGGATCTTGAAGATGGTCAAGTATTGGAAGTTCAAGCTACAGACAAAGGATCTAAAGCTGATTTAGCAGCATGGGCAAGCACTGTTGGACACCAATATCTAGGAACATTGGAAGAAGGCGATGTTCTTTATCATTACATTCGCAAACGCTCTAATGAACCAGAAGTGGAAAAAACATTTGAACACACTGTTTCACTTGATGAAATTGAATCAGGTGACGGTTTAATTTTAGATGTGCGTGAAGCAGCAGAATATGCATTTGGTCATATTCAAGGTGCAAAGTCCATTCCAATGGGTGAATTAGAATCACGCCTTGAAGAATTGGATAAAGAAAAAGAAATCTATGTAATCTGCCGTACAGGGAAACGTTCTGATTTGGCAGCACAACTATTAGCAAACAATGGTTATAAAAAAGTTTATAACGTTCTACCGGGTATGAATGAGTGGAATGGAAAAATAACAAAAGAAATCTAGGAGGAATTTATTATGTCAGAAAAAGTAGCTATTATCGCAGCAAACGGTGGAATGTTTGATGCATACAAAGTATTCAATATCGCAACAGCAGCAGCGGCTTCAGAAAAAGAGGTACAAATCTTCTTCACTTTTGAAGGACTAAACTTAATTCATAAACAAGCAATGCACGCTTTAGAAATGCCAGCAGGAAAGGAACATTTTGCTGAAGGGTTTGAAAAGGCAAATGTTCCTACTATCCCACAACTAGTTGGGATGGCACAGGAACTAGGTGTTAAATTTATAGCATGTCAAATGACAATGGATGTTATGGGACTTACGAAAGAAGATTTCGTTGATGGTATAGAAGTTGGTGGAGCAGTAACATTCCTAGAATATGCAAAAGATGCATCACCAACATTAACTTTCTAATTAGATGATCAATCTTTATGCAGTGGAGAAATTCTCCACTGCTAAAAAATAATTTAAAATATACCTAGGGGGGTAATTCAATAATGACAGTAAATAAATGGACTGCAGCAGAAGTTGCTCGAAAAGTAATTGATAACGAAGAATTATTTATTTTAGATGTTCGTAATCATGATGCATTTGAGGATTGGAAAATTGAAGGACATAAATTCGAGTATTTAAATATCCCTTACTTCGAATTATTAGATGGTGTAGAAGAGATTTTGCCTAAACTTCCAACAGATAAGGAAGTATTAGTAGTATGTGCTAAGGAAGGATCTTCCGTTATGGTAGCAGAAATGCTTTCTGAAGCTGGTCGTGAAGTTGCATATCTTGAAGGTGGAATGAAATCTTGGAGTAGTTATCTAGAACCAATTAAAGTTTCCGATTTAGAAAATGGTGGGGAGCTATACCAATTTGTTCGTTTAGGAAAAGGTTGTTTATCTTATATGGTAATTTCTGAAGGCGAAGCAGCTATTATTGATGCAGTGCGTTTCACGGATGTATTCACAAACTTTGCGAAAGAAAAAGGAGTAGAAATCAAGCACGTATTTGATACACACCTACACGCAGATCATATTTCAGGTGGACGTCATATTGCAGCGAATACAGGAGCAACTTACTATCTACCACCAAAAGATGCGACAGAGGTAGTGTTTGATTACACGCCACTTACAGAAGGATTAAATGTAAAAATTGGTGCATCTCAAATTGATGTAAATGCACTTTATTCACCGGGTCATACCATTGGTTCTACTTCATTTGTTATCGACAATCAGTTCTTGTTAACAGGTGATATTTTATTTATCGACTCCATTGGTCGTCCCGATTTAGCAGGACTTGCGGAAGATTGGGTAGGTGACTTACGAGAAACATTATATTCCCGTTATCGTGAACTAGCTGAAGACCTAGTGGTGTTACCTGCACATTTCATGATTATTGATGAGTCAAATGAAGATGGTACAGTGGCTAGAAGATTAGGTGATTTGTTTAAAGAGAATCATGGATTAAACATCGAGGATGAAGCGGAATTCCGTCGTACTGTTACAGATAACCTACCACCACAGCCAAATGCGTATGAACAAATTCGTCAGGTAAATATGGGGAAAATCACACCTAATAATGACGAACAAACAGAAATGGAAATCGGTCCAAACCGTTGTGCAGTTCGCTAATTAATCAATAGAAAAAAATGGGGGTAAATTAAATGGACATTACAAAAACATTAGATGCAAAAGGCTTAGCATGTCCTATGCCAATTGTAAAAACTAAAAAAGCAATGGATACGATTAACTCTGGTGAAGTACTTGAAGTACTTTTAACAGATAAGGGTGCTTTAAATGATATCCCAGCATGGGCTAAATCAGGTGGCCATACCGTATTAGAACAAAAAACAGAAGAGGATGTTCTGTACTTCTATATTCAAAAAGGATAAAGAAAACCAAATAGCGAGTAGCGTGAACTACTCGCTTTTCTAAATAAGAAAGAAGGTTTAGTAATGGATTTAACTTTTATCATCGTTGTGTTTGCAATTGGGTTTATTGGTTCCTTTTTATCCGGTATGTTAGGTGTTGGGGGTTCCATTATTAAATACCCAATGCTACTTTATATTCCCCCTTTATTTGGTCTAGTAGCATTTACAGCCCATGAGGTTTCTGGAATAAGTGCAGTACAAGTACTGTTTGCTTCCATTGCAGGTGTATGGGCATATCGAAAAGGTGGATACCTAAACAAGCAGCTCATCATTTATATGGGTGGAGCTATCCTAATAGGAAGTTTAATTGGTAGTTTTGGATCGAGTTTCTTATCCGAGCAAGCAGTAAATGTTGTGTATGGTATTCTAGCTGTGATTGCAGCTGTAATGATGTTTGTACCAAAGAAACAAATGGACGATGTACCATTAAATGATGTTACCTTCAACAAGCCGCTAGCGGCAATATTAGCGTTAATTGTAGGGATAGCATCTGGTATAGTCGGTGCGGCAGGAGGATTTTTACTTGTACCAATCATGCTTACGGTTTTGTACATTCCAACACGCATGACGATTGCAACAAGTTTAGCAGTAACGTTCATTTCTTCCATCGGGGGAAGTGTTGGTAAACTTGTTACTGGACAAGTAGATTATTGGCCCGCTGCTATTATGATTGTAGCAAGTTTATTAGCGGCACCACTTGGAGCTAAAGTAGGAAAGAGAATGAATACCCGAATTTTACAAGTGATATTAGCACTTTTAATTGCGGGTACTGCTATTAAAATTTGGATAGATATTTTGACTTAAATAATATTTTAAACCTTCTAGATACGAAAATAGACAATAATAAAGGAGATGCAGACTGATGAAAAGTATATCAGCAGTGGAGTTACATGAGAAAATAAAAAATGGAGAAAACGTCCATATTATTGATGTTCGGGAAGACGTTGAAGTTGCAGAGGGGAAAATTCCAGAAGCGAAACATATTCCTTTGGGAGATATACCAGACTCTTTAGAAAAACTCGATAAAAATAAACATTATTACATGGTTTGTCGTTCTGGTGGAAGAAGTTCAAGAGCATGTGAATTTTTAATCAATCAAGGATACAATGTTACTAATATGACTGGCGGAATGTTAGCATGGGTTGGTGAAATAGAATAGGAGGCTTAAATATGGGAAAGAAAGTACTGATTGTTGGTGGAGTTGCTGGTGGAGCTTCTGTCGCTGCACGAGTCAGAAGATTAGATGAAGGTGCAGAGATTATTATGTTTGAAAAAGGTCCTCACGTATCCTTTTCGAACTGTTCGTTACCTTATCATTTAAGCGGTATTGTAGAAGATAGCGAAAAATTGGTTTTAATGTCTCCCGATATCTTTAAGAATCGCTACAATATTCAAGCTAGGGTACAACAGGAAGTTATTCAAATTAATCGGGATAAGAAAACAATCACTGTAAAAGATTTAATGTCAGACAAAACATACGAAGAGGACTATGATAAATTGGTGCTTTCTCCCGGTGCTTCACCTATTCGACCAAATTTAGAAGGCATAGACAATTCTAATGTTTTTACAGTACGTAACGTAGTCGATATTGAGAATATCAATTCATATATCAAGCAAAAAGGTATAAAGGATATTGCGGTCATCGGTGGTGGCTTTATTGGAGTAGAGGTTGCAGAAAACCTTAAACTTGCGGACTATAATGTAACATTAGTTGAGTTTGCAAATCAAGTCATGGCGCCATTTGATTACGATATGGCTCAAATCCTTCATAAAGAAATGGTGGATCATGGGGTTAATCTTGTTTTAGATGATGGATTAGCTCAAATATCTGATGGTTATATTATAACAAACTCTGGTAGGAAAATTGATGCGCAGGCAGTGGTATTAGCGATTGGTGTAAGACCTGAAACCAACTTGGCTAAAGAGGCAGGTCTTGAGATTGGAGAAACAGGAGCTATTAAAGTCGACTCCAATTATTTAACAAGTGATAAAGATATTTATGCAGTTGGGGATGCCATTGAAGTGTATCATCGTTTGTTACAAAAACAAACAAGACTAGCACTAGCTGGGCCAGCCCAAAAACAAGCCAGAGCGGCTGCAGACCATATGTATGGAATTCCAAATAGAAATATCGGTGTAATTGGATCATCATCCATCCACCTCTTTGATCTCAATGCAGCATCTACTGGACTTAATGCAAGAACAGCTGAGCAAGCAGGAATGATGTACGATTATGTTTACTTAATGCCGGGAGATAAAGTGGGACTCATGCCAGACAGCAATCCGCTGCATTTTAAATTGGTTTATGAATATCCAACAGGTCGAATTTTAGGTGCGCAGGCAATTGGTAAAGGAAATGTAGATAAACGAATTGATGTTATTGCAACCATGATTACAATGAATGGAACGTTGGAAGATTTGAAAGATCTAGAATTGACCTACTCCCCAATGCTAGGAACAGCTAAAGATGTCGTTAATCATGCCGCTTTAGTAGGGCTAAACCTACTACAAGGCAGATACAAAGAAGTAAAAGTTTCCCAAGTTCGAGAACTAGTAGAAAGTAATGCTTTTATTATTGATGCACGAGAAAAAGGTGAATATAATGCAGGTCATTTTAAAAACGCAGTTAATATTCCTTTAAGTGAGTTTAGACAGAGACTTGATGAAATTCCAAAAGATCAACCTGTATACATTCACTGTCGTTCAGGTCAAAGAAGTTATAATATGGTAATGGCATTACAAAATTTAGGATATGAGAATGTTTACAACATTTCTGGGTCTTATTTAGGTGTAAATCTTTATGAATACTTTAATGATTTAGTTACTGGTAGAGAAAGAATAGTAACTGAATATAATTTTAAATAGATTGACTTAAAATCTGAAGAATATTATTTAACAGTAATGAAACGGAGGTACATTATTTCGTGTATCCTCCATATATTTTCTATTCTCATGATATGTATAAGTTTTGTTAAAGAAAGCAAAAGCGACTAATAGAAAATAATATTGAAATCTTGACAATATACCTTATGGGGTATATTATTGTTTGTGTAATCCTTATTAAAAGGTGATCAATTATGATTATATATTTGCTAAGTGCAATTATTGTTTTATTATGTTACGAATTATATAGAAGGTATTTTCCGATTATGGTAATAACTTGTAAGAATAGAATTGGCGAAAAGGATATCGTTATATTAGATTTAAGAGATTACAACGAAAAAGGAACTTTAAAGAATGTGGCAATGCAGATTCCTTATGCTTATTTGAGAAGATATTATAGTGAGATCCCGAACCAACCCCTTCATGTGATAGCCGGTAATCGGTTGGATCTTAATCTAGGGGTGCGATTTTTATTACGGAAAGGCTATCATGTTAATAGTTTTGAGATTTTAGGTTGTACGTGTAGAGGAAAAGGAGGAATAATAGATGGAGTATGATAAATCTGTTATAAATCGTTTAAAACGTATTGAAGGTCAAATTAGAGGCGTATTAAATATGATTGAGCAAAATAAAGATTGTAGGGAAGTAATTACTCAATTATCAGCATCTCGTACTGGTATTGATCGTACAATTGGATTAATTGTAAGCATGAATTTAGAACAATGTGTTCGAGAAAATATTGAAAATGGCGAAGATACGAAAGAACTTGTAAAAGAAGCAGTAAATTTATTAGTGAAAAGTAGATAAAGGTTCTAACAATTTTCTTACTAAAGGAAATTTAACAGCCTTTTTCTTTTTAAATAAAATATACCCCATTGGGTATATGGTTGACTCTAGTCTAATGGAAGTAATCAAATGAAATAATTAGAACAGAAGGTAAAATGACATCAGATAATAATTGAGAAAAGAGAAGGTGAAGGTAGAGTGGATATTATACAATGGATTTTTATTATTTTGATCGCACTCTTTGTGATCAATCGTTTTATTCCCAAAAAGGGCATTACGAATATAACTGTTCAAGAAGCAAAAGATAAATTTAAGGATAAAAGTGTTCAATTTATAGATGTCCGTACACCGGGTGAATATAAAGCAAATCATCGCAAACCGTTTAAAAATATCCCACTTTCCAATTTGCCTAGCCAAGTAGACAAATTGGAAAAAGATAAAGAAGTTGTTGTTATATGTCAAAGCGGAATGAGAAGTGCAAAAGCAGCAAATATGCTGAAAAAACAAGGTTTCGAAAATATTTACAATGTAAAAGGTGGAATGAGTGCTTGGTATTAGAAAGGATGACAAGTGATGGCAAAACAAATAGCACCAGAAGAAGTAGCTAAACGTCTTCAAAATAGTGAAGAAGTATTCATAATTGATGTTCGTGAAAATGGAGAAGTAGCTAGTGGCAAAATTCCAAGTGCAAACAATATTCCTTTAGGTCAGCTTGCATTACGAAAAGGTGAACTAGACAAGGATAAGGCCTACGTGGTTGTTTGTCAATCTGGGAACCGAAGTAAAGCTGCCTGTGGAATACTTGAGGCATTAGGTTTCAAAGTTGAAGATATGGTCGGTGGAATGAATAATTGGAATGGAAATATTGAATAAAAACTAAGTAGATAGGAGTGAAATCAAAAGATGTTTCATTACACAATAGAGACAAACAAATCTATAGAAGATGCCATTAAGTCATTGGAAGTAAATTTAAAGGAAGAAAAGTTTGGTGTTCAGTGGCAGTTTGACATTAAGGAAACATTGCAAAAGAAGGGATATGAACTAGACCATCCATTTACTGTTTTAGAAGTATGTAACCCTATAGAAGCGCAACGTGTGTTGTCAACGAATCAGTTAATTGGATATTTCCTTCCATGTAAAATCGTTGTTTACGAGGATGATGAAGGGAAAACTAAGATAGGGCTACCAAAACCAACTGCTTTAATTCAAATGGTAGAAGATGAAGAATTACAGGAAATTGCAACCGACATTGAAGAAAGATTGATTGCCTGTATTGATAAAAGTAAGTAATCAAGTGAGATTCAATAGGGATTTTGAATTAATAAAAGAGGTTATGAACAAATGAATCAAACTGTCACAGTATATACATCAAGCTTCTGCCCAGTCTGCGGAATGGTAAAAAGCTTTCTAGAATCCTTTGATATTACTTATAAAGAAGTAATTGTAGACTTGAATCCTATAGCAAGGATGAAATTGATAGGAAAAACGAAAAGATTAACGGTTCCACAAACCAATATAAATGGAGAGTGGATAAGCGGGTTTGATCCGGAGAGAATGTTAAAGATATTACTTAAATGATCTCGTACTAATACGAATACGTAAAGACAGTAAGGATATAAACATTCTTTACTGTTTTTTTGTGATATAAAAATAAAGTTATATCATTAAAAAGGCATTATTCTAGCTTTAATATTCCTCTACAAAGGGTAACTTTTATGTACAACATAGAATTGAATACAGTGGTTAATTAAAGATAAAATAATATATGGTAACTATTAATAGTTACCAATAAAAGATACTATGCAGAGTAATAGTGCAATAAAGTTAGTGAAATACAGTGCCAGTCAATGTTTGGGTTGGTATCTATCTCATAAGCCCCTAAATGAACTTGGACACTAAGAGTGGAATGTATTATACTACTTAATGTGTTAGGGAGGCTTACAACATGAAACGCACAAGACATTCAAAAGAATTTAAAATACAGGTTATCAAAGAAGCAATGGAAACAGGAAAAACATCTGTTGTTGCACGCCGTTATGATTTAAATGCCAACATGGTGACACGGTGGGTGCGAGAGTACAAGGACGGCAAGTACGGAGATGTTGATGTGACAACTATTCCAGATCTTGATTCCAAGCAGCTTGCCAATGAGAATGACCATTTGAAAAAAATATTGGGTGAAAAGGATCTCGAAATCGCCGTTTTACGGGATCTTGTAAAAAAGCAGGACCCTCACTTGCTGAAAAAATTAAAGTAGCCGATAAATGGATCCAAAAAGGATATGCCATCAAATTGGTATTGAAAATCGTAAATGTTCCTCGTTCCACATACTATTACCAAAAGAATTACCGTGTGGAAGAGAGGCAAGTGAGTGAGGGCCGTCCAGCACCAGGCTACTCCATCAATGAGGACGGAAAGAAAGTATCCGACGAACAAATCAAAGAATTCTTGTTAGAACTTATATCTGGCGAGTGTAATGGTTATGGTTATCGCAAATTAACCCTGGCCCTACGCCGCGATCAATATAAACTAAAAATCAATAAAAAGAAGGTATACCGCCTTTGTAAGGAGCTAGATATTTTAAAACCACAAAGAAGGAAAAAAATCTCGCATCCTAGGAAACTGGCAAGAAATCGCGTTATTACTGAATCTAATCAGCTCTGGGAGGCAGATATTAAATACGGCTATGTCCACGGTGAAGACCGATTTCTCTTTGTTTTTTCCATTATCGATGTATGTGACAGATCTATCATCAATTATCATATAGGACTGCATTGTACTGCAGTTGATACTGTGCAGATATTAAATCGGGCCTTATTGAAACGACAGTTATTTGAAGCGCAAGAAAAGCCTGTCGTACGTACAGATAACGGACCACAATTCATTTCAAATACATTTGAAGATCATTGTGAGGGTCTAAATGTGGAACATGAGCGTATACCGCCTAAGACGCCAAATATGAATGCCCATATTGAATCATTCCATCGCATCATGGAGGACGATTGTATGTCCCGATTTGAATTTGAAACCTATGGAGAGGCGTATGAAGCAATTACAAATTTCATGGACTTTTACAACAATCGGCGCATTCATTCTAGTATTCGTGACTTAGCACCTAATGAGTTCTACAAGTTACAAAAAGGCAAGAAGGCAGACATAAAGGAAATACGGGTTTAATCCCCCTTCCATTTTTCTTCCTTTTGTCCACGCCTTGAAACCAGCCAATCCTGGAATGGAATCAAGGGCGAAGCGTAGCGAGGGCAAAGCCTTTACCCTTGATGGAATGGAAGCATTGGCTATAATCTCAGGCGGACAAAAGAAGAAGATAAACTGGAGAAAATAACGTAATTTTAAGGAAAAGCTAGTTTAAGAGTGTTATTGTCCAAAATTCGGGGGTTAATCCGCTATTAATGGTTACCATTCATATTTAAATGGCTATTTTGATGTTAGTGGATCTATGTCAAGAAATTGGACACTAGAAATGGTGAATTTTTTAAATTCCTACCGCGCTCCGCTTGCTTCCCTCTCTGTTAAAATAAGGGGAAAGAACGCCCCTTCTTTTAACAGAGAGGCTAGTACGTTTTTCTATAAAGCTATCTTACCTTAGATACATTTTTTCATACGCCATTGGTGCCATATATCCAATGGTCGAGTGAATTCGCTTGAAATTATAAAACGTCATGATGTAAGAGAAGATATTACGCTTTGCTTCTTCTCTGGTTTGATAATTCTCATGAAAGATTAATTCCTTCTTGAGCACACTATGAAACGACTCGATACATGCATTATCATAACAGTTGCCTTTCCGGCTCATACTTGTGATGATATGATGTTTTCTTAAAAGCGCCTGATACTCCTTCGCTGCATATTGGCTGCCTCTATCTGAATGATGAATCAACCCTTCTTGCGGCGTTTGCTGGCTGATGGCTCTTTTTAATGCAGTGAGTGTTAATTCTTTGGTCATTCGATGACTCATTGCCCAACCAATAATTCGCCTGGAAAACAAATCCATGACGGTCGCTAGGTAGAGCCATCCTTCTTTGGTCCAAATGTACGTGATATCGCTCACCCATACTTGTCCTGGCTTATCTACCCGAAAATTTTGGTTTAATAGATTTGGATAGACAGGGTGCGAATGCTTCGAGTTCGTTGTCGCCTTATATTTCTTCACCGTTTTAGAACGTAAGCCATTTTCCCTCATGATACGAGACACCGTTTTTTGAGAAACAGGTATCCCTTCACCACGTAAAACCTGGGTGATTTTAGGGCTTCCATACCTTCTCTTCGATTCAATAAATACACGTTTGATTTGGGACGTCAGTTTTTGTTTGCGTTTGGCTCGATCGCTGACAGGACGATCTCTCCACTCATAATAACCACTCTTGGAAACACCTAGTACTTGGCACATCTTCTCTACACGAAATTCGTGGCGGTGTTCTTGGATAAATACATAAATTATCTCTGGTTTTTTGCGAAGATGCCCATAGCCTTTTTTAAAATAGCTACCTCCTCTTCCAAATCCCGAATCCGTTTATCTTTTTCATATCCAGCTTGATCTTTAGGACTTCGATTCCCACTTCCTACAAAACTATCCTCTTGGTCCTCCTTATACTTAGCTACCCATTTTTGCAGCGTCTGTGGGACTAAATCTAATTCCCTTGCCACTTCTGCTGTTTTCCTACCGTCTTCGGCTACCAGTTTCACTGCGTATACTTTAAATTCTTTATCATATCGTTTGGCCATCTTAGACACTCCTAGAGATTATTATATTTAGTATAAAAATCCCCATTTGTTATGTCCAATTATTAGACTAACATCAAAACCAATTCAGAAGCACACCTTAATTCAAACGATATCACGTGTTAACCGAGTTTATAAAGGAAAAGAACGCGGATTAATTGTTGATTATATTGGAATAAAGAAGAGTTTAAATGAAGCAATGCAACAATATACCAACTACCAAACTGAGGAATTACCAGATATATCACAGGCAATTAAAATTGTTCGAGATGAATTAGAAGTACTAGATAAGATCTTTTATCGATTTAATAAAAATAAATATTTCTTTGGGGATTCTCTTGATCAATTGCAGGTATTAAAAGATGCAGTTGAATTTATACAAGTCACCGAGGAGTTAGAAAATAGATTTATGTATTCAGTCAAAAGGTTAAAAAGTGCGTTTAATTTATGTAGTACATCAGATAAATTTAGCAATGAAGATAGGGATAATATTTCCTTTTATACTGCGGTTCGATCTGTTTTATTCAAATTAACAAAAGGAGTCGCACCTGATTTACAGCAAATGAATGCTAAGGTAAGGGAATTACTTGAGGCAGCTATTACTTCAGAAGGGGTAGAACAAATTTACGAAATTGGAAAGGATACCAAAACTAAGAATAGCGAAATCGATATTTTTAGTGATGAATACCTAGCAAGAATTAACGCAATTATAAAGCCAAATACTAAAATTAAGATTCTACAACAGTTATTAAGGCAATCAATAGAGAACTTCAAAAAGGTTAATAGGATAAAAGGGGTAGAATTTGAAGAAAGATTAAGAAGACTAGTTGCCACATACAATGATAGGCGTAAGGAAGAAGCCTTTGCATCTGAAGTCCTTGACGAAGTGGCAGAGCAGCTTTCAGACCTAATGCAACAATTGAAAGAGGAAAAGAATTCATTTGAAAAGCTAGGAATTGACTATGAAGAAAAGGCGTTTTATGATGTCTTAAAGTATGTCCGTGATACATTTGAATTTGAGTATCCTGAAGAAAAGTTAATCCAACTTTCAAGAGAGGTTAAAAAAATAGTAGAAGATAAATCTCAATATACAGATTGGAATACTAGATTAGATATAAAAGCCCAACTACAAGTAGATTTAATTCTATTGTTAGCTAATAATGGGTATCCTCCTGTTTCATTGGATACCGCCTATAAAGAAGTATTAGAACAGGCTGAAAATTTAAAGATGAATTTGTAACTAAGCAAACTTTAAGGTGAAACATAATTGAAGTAAAGGGTTAGGGGTTAGGATATTCCACGAGATAGTGTTTATGTAAATATTAGGAACATCGAATGTCAGTCATTTTAAAGAAGTTAGGTGGAGTAACTTTTTTATATGGCTGACAGTTTTATATCCCTGAGTTACTGTTCCTATATTCTATGAACAGATAACTCTCAAATACAAAGTTAAAGATAAGGGGAGTGGCTTTAGATCATGAACCGAATTACTGAGATAACAAAGCGTGATATTCTTGATATATTTAGAAATGGAATTGATATATGGGACCTATTTGAAACGAGAAATGTTACTTATCTTTATTTTGGCCGAATGGATGAAATTGACTTTCTCAAAAGATTATATGATTTGAAAAGTATGCCAAGTTTGGATTTAAGGTTTTCAAATGCCGAAGATGATATATGGCATCACACAGTAAACAATGATGATTATCCAATTTGTTGGGTATTTGAGGATGAACGATTCCAACTAAAAAACGGTAGTGATGAAATATACTTGAAATTTATTTGTGAGATATTTCATCCTGTAGTTAGGTATGAAAAAGGATATTGGAAGGAGTTTCTTGATGAGGTAAACAGAGTGTTGCGAAATGATGGATATGAACTTTATCCAGCGGAAAAAATATCTAACCGTGATATCTTTGGGTGGAGAATATTTCAGCCAGAAGAAAATAGTATATTTATTCCTTACTCTCAGAGAAATTTAAAAGCAATAAAAGAGAAAAGAATATCATTATCAATTAAACGTGATGTGAGAAATCAGATTTTTCAACTTTTAGAAAGATATAATGACAAATATCAGAAAACAGATGAAACAGGATTTTCTTACAATATCCTAATAAGTGAAGAAGTATTTAATGATATACGGCAGTTTTATATCCCTAAGTGCTACAATGACCAAAATCAGTACGTTGAAACTAATAACCTACAAAATTTTATATTAAAAAGTTCACCTTATTGTGTGATGGATGTAGTCGAACTTTTTGCGAAACATAGCTGTTCCAACGACTTTGACGCTAAGATTAATACAATATTGAAGCTCAATGATATTGCATTGAAGTTAGATAACGGCAAGATTATAGGCACGTTTGATAGTCATATTAAGAAAACAACACTAGCTTCAATTGAAGAGGTAGGACTCAAGGAGTTACTTCAGGAAGCCACAAAATATTATGACGAGGGTAATTTGAAAATTGCCGTTGAAAAACTCTGGGATGCTTTTGAAAGGTTGAAGACATATTACTCTCCGACATTAGATAAGAAGAAATCAATAAAAAGAATTATAAGGGATATGAGCAATAATAATGCACCATATCAAGAGATTTTTGAAAAGGAGTTTCGTGAACTTACTGTTATTGGTAATAATTTTAGAATCCGGCATCATGAAACTACAAAAATAGATATTGAGGATAATAGACACTATGATTACTTTTATAAACGTTGCCTTTCATTAATTTCATTTGCGATTCAATATTTGGATAGTGTAGTAACTAGCTAAATACTGGTTACTAAAACTTTTGGTGTAGGTAACCCTGTTGGTGCAACGTATTTAGGATACTTTTTCTTTAGTTTGTAGGCTTTTAATTAATCAAAAATTACTGAAAGAGGTTTAATTATTGTCATGTCCAATGAAGAAATTTTGATGAATAAAGTATTAGATGCGAGTTCTAATACCATTTGGGATGAATTGAAAAAAATAAGAGAATCCACAGAAGCAACAAAAAAGATTATTAGGCGCAGATGGATATGGGAGTTGATTCAAAATGCTTCGGATTGTACCCCCAAAAATGAAAAGATAGACATTGGAATAGACTATGCGAACAATAAAGTAATATTTAGTCACAATGGTTTACCTTTTTCATATGAAAATCTTTTAGATTTAATTACTCAAATCTCTTCTAAACAAAGTTCAGAAGAAAAAAAGATTGGTAAATTTGGGACGGGCTTTATGTCAACGCATTTATTATCAGAGATAGTACAAATTGAGGGATCATTTGTAAAAAAAGAACATAATTATACAAAACTAGATTTTACTGTTGATAGAACTGGAAATGAATATAGTGATATAAAAACAAATACTAAAATTATGTTGGAACAACTAGGAATTTTGAATAACGGTCAAAGCGAACTTAAAGATCATTACGATGATACAAAATTCATTTACTTAATAGAAGACGATGTGGAAATTATGGAGGCGGTAGAACAAGGTATAAAGGATTTAAATGAGACCATGCCTTATGTGTTGGCTTTTAATAATAATATTAATTCTATTACATGCAATGGGGATGTTTATAGAAAAGTAAAAGAATTAACTTCTTCTATAAATGAAAAAGTAAAGCTGGTACAGATTGAAGGTCCAAATGGAAATAGAGAATTACTAATATTAAATGATAATAGTGTAACAATTGCTTGTGCTATTGAACGTATTGATAATGAAATACATTTCTTGCCCATTTCTTCTTCAATACCTAAAGTCTTTTGTGAATTTCCTTTAGTTGGTACAGAGGAATTCAGTTTTCCTATCATAGTTAATTCAGCAATATTTGAAGTTGAAAGAGATAGGAATGCTATAAGAGATAATAATGAAGCTAATATGGAATTAATTATAAAAGCAGTATCTTTATTTAAAGAGTTGATAAGTTATTGTTTAGAGCATAAAAGTACTAGAAATGAATTTAACATATGTATATTAAATAAGTCCAATGAGTCAAATATTCAAGAATATTGTTATACAGAAATTAAAAAATATATTGAAAAGAAGCCAATAATCCCTCTTCATAACGATTTAGGAGGTTCTAATAGAATAGCATTTAAAAATAGTAGTGACCAAATAGTAATAGGGATACCACTAACTATAGATGAAGAGAATAGAGATCTTTTTTGGGATATTTTATCTAATTTTAAGGGAGTAACTATACCTACCAAAAATACATATCAAGGTTGGGCCAAAGTTTTCGGCACAAATGTCCCGTTTTCTTGGATAAATGACACCTTTTTTAAAGATTCTAATATAGAAAAATTAAATTCCTATTTGACCAATGGAAATATATTAGAATGGTTAAATATGTTCTATAACCTTTGGATTCAAGATGCAGGTATCGATAAAGTTGTTACAGCAGCTTTTGTTCCGAATCAAAACAATGAGTTCGTTAAATTTGAGAGGATTTACTTAGATAATAATATTGATTGGGAATTAAAAAATATCTTAGTCTTATTAGAAGAGAATATTCTATTTACATTGTTAATAAAAGAAATTACTGCTTTTGAAAGATACTTCCAAGAGAATCCTAAAAGAGTAAAAACTAGTGAAAAATGTTCCGAGAAAATTGATGAGAGAGTTTCACAAATTCTTTCCAAAGAAACCATTGATAGAATAGAAAGAAAGGAACATATTCAAAATCACTAGCATTGCATAAATATAGTCAAAATGTTCAGTAAATACTATTCCCGTAATTTTTGCCAAAAAGTCAAAGTCCAATTAAAGATGGCTCCGTCCATTTGGCAAAATTATACAGTTAATACAATTGATACGACCTACAACAATGTTACTTATTACGGAACTGTCTTGTTTTCAAATCTGTGAAGCCAAATGTAAGCCGGCTTCCATAGTGCAGCCCTTAACCAACGGGTAATTCGAAGCAACGATTTCTTGCTTTTCGTTTCCAGTTGGATAAGCACATGTAAACAATAGGTGATGAGTGCTATATAGATTTGATTTTGTAAAGCCGTTTCACTCATTTCGTAAAAATGTTTGATTTCCACGTGCTGCTTTAACCATTTGAAAAACAGTTCAATGGCCCAGCGTGATCGATAAATATCACTAATTTCTTGCGGTTCCAAGTCGAATCGATTGGTAATCAATCGAAGGATGTTGCCTTTCGTATCCATCACTTCGAGAAGACGAAAAACATTTTCACAACGTTTTTGTGTGGAGCCTATGTAAACCATTCTATCGGTTAAAACCGTTGATTCAGCTGGAACCGAAAATGAACATACTTCACGAATGACGGCATTTTTCTTTAGTCTGGATACAAAGAAGAATCCATCATCCGTCATTCGATCAAAACGTTCGTAGTCCATATAGCCACGATCAAAGACATACATGGCTTCGTTGTCATCAACAAGGACTTCAAGCTGATTGCGATCGTGCTCTTTGGCTACTGTGATGACAGCCTTTTCGGGATAAACTGTTTCTTTATCCATAAAAACAAGGCGCAAATGCAACTTGACACCAGCCTTCGTTTTACGGAATTTTGCCCACTTATAATTGGTTAAGTTAAGGGGCAACGTGCTAGAATCGATGATTTTTAACGGCATATTTTTATAAGCATTATTATGATATCCGTGTATCTGGTAAACAAGATCTAGAAATAGGGTTGCTAATATGGATGGATCTATTTCTCTATTCTTGCGTGAGAGCTGAGATGCGCTAATCGACTCAAAACCAACAGCTTTCTGAAAGTCTGTATCCAATAAAGCGTCACTTAGTGCTTGAAGCCCTTCCGTTTCATGTACTTGTGCATAGAGCATCAGTTTAATATAGGCTTCAGTCGTGAGTTTTTTGGTATAGCTATCTTGTTTTAGATTTTTAACTTGGTCAAAAAGTTTTTTAGAATTTATAGGTGCAATCCATTTACCAAATGCTGATTTTAGTGTATTCTTGTCCATGTTATGGTCCTTTATATTGGATTTGGACAGGAAACCACCTGACCTATTCATTATAAAGGATTTTTTGTTGTCTAGACAGTCAAAAATTGAACATTACCAACATTTTTTATTATTAGTTATAATTAATGCAACGCTAGTGATTCAAAATATATTTAATAAATTAACCAATTGGTTCATATCAAATCAGGAAAAAGCTATAGAGTGGTTTGGAAATTTATATCCTAAAAGGATGATGTTATCCACTCCAGAAGAAAATTTAAGAAGATATAAAATTGCCGAAAAAATAGAGGAAAATAATATTAAGTATGAAGAATTAGATGAAATTATTAGTAATCGTGATAAGGTATTGGAGATTATTTCTAACTCAGAACTAAGTAGAGAAGATATTATTGAACAGTTAAAGCATGTAGTGACTTCATCTGAAGAATTAAAACGATATGTTGAAGGGTTGATAAACAGGAGTATACAAAATATATATCAATATTTAAGCACTATTTCGGATTATATACTTCCACCAACTATTGAGGGATGGATGAAAGTGAGATATTCGGAAACGATATTTCCAGCTAAGTATAAAGGAACTGATATACGAATTGTTATTCGACCAAGTGACTATCAAAAAATCATATTTTATTATGAAGAAGAATTAGAGGCTTTAGATGATATTAATTATCAGTTGTGGACCGATGATGGAGAAGTGCAACGAATGATTACTTTAGGAGATCTTCTAAAAACAACAGGTATTTCAAGAATTCCTTTGACAAAATTATGAGGAGGTAATTTTTCGTGTTTAGAACAATTGAAGATATTAAAAATAAAATAAGTGAAAATGATAGGAAGAATACAACATACATACACCCAATTGCTAGTGATGAAGAAATAGCAAAATTAATTTCTGCATATTCGAATAGTGATGGAGGGGATATAATATTTGGAATCAGAGATGATGCAAAAAGGCTGGAATTGAAGAAGTTCCCATTTAAAGTTGATTTAGAACGAATTCAAGATTTGATAGAAGGCAGTATAAATATAAAAAGTGGATATTTGACCATAGAAGATGCTAGTATTCTTTTTATTTCTGTGAATAAATCTGATGAATTAGTAAAAGTAAATAAAGTGCCTTACAGGATTAATGGTAATGGAGCGCTTGAAGAATTAAAAGTACAGAAGGTGTTTATTTCCTATGCACATAAAGATAGTGATCTTGTAAATCTTATAGAAGAGAAAATAAGTTTATATAAAAATTTAGAAACTACTCGCGATATAAATGTCACTCAGTATAGGGACAGTTTATCAGAGTTTATGCAAACTATCAGAAATCATGATGTTATTATTGCATTAGTGACCAGCGCGTATATAAAATCATTAAATTGTATGTATGAAATTACTCAATTAATGAAAGATATAGATTATCAAAAAAAGCTATTTTTCATAGTGGTAAATAGTGATGATTATAAGTTTTATAAAGAAGAAAATAGATATGAGAATTATCAAGCAAATATCTATAGTGTAGAAAGTAGATTAGCTTATCTGAGTTATTGGTCTGATGAGCAAAAAAGGTTAGAACAAAGTATTAAGGAAGCCAATCTTAGACCAGCTATGATGGCTAATATTGCTTTGGATTTAAGAAAGTTAGAATCCATATTGCCTGCAATTGATGATTTTATTGCATTATTAAATGATAGAGTAGGTAGGAATTTTAAGGAAATGTATGAAACAGATTTTAAAGATATAGTAATGAGAAATTAATTAAAGAGTTTGACCAACTCATTTTAGACATTGCAAAGATGTAATAAAGACCATTGTTACAACAAATGAATTTAAAGTTGGAAAATAGGCATCGGTAATGGACCAATGCCTATTTTTGCCTCTCAAACAATAAGGGTGAGCCGTATCATAAGTCAATAAGGTTTGTGTTAACTTTCTTCATCACAGGTTTAACTGAACCAATTGAATTTTCATTCATGTTCATTGCTCAGTTATAAGGAATACATGCACTATTGACAAGTCTCTATGAAGGAATGCTGTAACTTGTCCCAAGTATTTTTTATTTAATTGGTAAAGCGTGTATAATAGTATTATGAAAAGAAAGAAATGGGGTAGATCAAATGGTCCAATCAATCAACACAAAAGTCGATTTAGTTATTGATGCAACCTCACATATAAGAATTTCAGATTATGGTAAGATTATGATTGGAGACAAAGGATTTGAATTCTTCAATAATCGTGATGCTCGTAAGTTTATTCAAATTCCTTGGGAAGAAGTTGATTACGTGATCGCTTCAGTCTTGTTCAAAGGGAAATGGATCCCGCGTTATGCTATCCAAACGAAGCGGAATGGGACATATACATTTTCCTCTAAAGATCCGAAAAAGGTCCTTCGAGCAATTCGTGAATACGTTGATCCGAATCATATGGTTCAATCATTAGGTTTCTTTGATGTGATCAAACGAAATTTCAAGCCTAAATCTAAAAAGTAATAGTTTTACATCCAAGACAGGTCGGAACTTGTCTTTTTTTGTTGGGACATCTTCATAAATCGTTAACGGATAAACTGTTACGGAGGTGTGAACAAATAACTGTTTTCTTGAAAGAGGAAAACTGGTGTGTTAATCTACTTTATAGAAGCTTATTAAAGTAGTTCGGTTGATGGTTTGTTTAACGCTATCATTAAAGCCTTTTCAAAAAAATAACCATCGCAAATATTTTTTACGTGTTACTGATTCGATCAGGCATGAGTAAAAAGTAGTGATTAAAACGAAGAATGTAGGTCTTTTTACCCCCATGCTTTCATTTAACTCACTAGTCTACTTTTGCTCATGCTTTTTTTATTACGAAACGTAATCGCCTCAGATGAGCTGAAAAAAATACTACTTTAGGAGCTTAGCATGTTTATAGAGGCCTTAACCATAATAGAGGAGGTAAAAAGATGGTAGGAATTATCATTGCTAGTCACGGTGAATTTGCAAACGGTATCTTGCAATCTGGTGCGATGATCTTTGGAGAACAAGAAAATGTAAAAGCTGTTACATTGATGCCGAGCGAAGGACCTGATGATGTAAAGGCAAAAATGAAAGAAGCAATCGCTTCTTTCGACAATCAAGACGAAGTATTATTCTTAGTCGATCTTTGGGGTGGAACTCCTTTCAACCAAGCCAACAGCTTGGTGGAAGAACACAAAGATAAATGGGCAATTGTTGCTGGTTTGAACTTGGCAATGTTGATCGAAGCTTATTCATCGCGCTTCTCAATGAACACAGCGCATGAAATTGCTGCTCATATTCTTGGCACAGCTAAAGAAGCGGTTAAAGTAAAACCTGAAGAATTAGAACCAGCAGTTTCTGCAGCAGAAACTGCTCAACCAGCAAGTACAGGTGCTCCTGGTAAATTTGAATATGTGTTAGCGCGTATTGACTCTCGGTTACTTCACGGACAAGTTGCGACATCCTGGACCAAAAATACACTGCCTACACGTATCATCGTTGTGTCTGATGAAGTAGCGAAGGATGAACTTCGTAAGAAATTGATCCAACAGGCTGCTCCTTCAGGTGTAAAAGCACACGTTGTTCCTGTTAATAAAATGATCGAACTTGCTAAAGATGATCAACACTTTGGCGGCCAGCGCGCGTTACTTCTTTTCGAAAACCCGCAAGATGCGCTTAGAGCGGTTGAAGGTGGTGTTCCACTGGAGACAATCAACGTTGGTTCTATGGCACACTCACCTGGTAAAGTTCAACCGAATAAGGTGTTGGCCTTTAGTCAAGATGATATTGATGCTTTTACTAAGTTAAAAGAAGCTGGTTTGAATTTCGATGTACGTAAAGTTCCGAACGATTCACAAGGCGACATGGATGAAATTATTAAAAGGGCTCAAGCGGAGTTAAACAAACAGAAATGATCCTGATTACCAGAAAAAGGAGGATTAATAATTATGGATTTGACTATTATTCAAATAATATTGATTGTTATCGTAGCATTTTTAGCTGGTATGGAAGGCGTATTGGATGAATTCCACTTTCACCAGCCAATCATTGCTTGTACGTTAATCGGCTTGGTTACAGGGGATTTAGCGGCATGCCTTGTTTTAGGTGGTACCTTGCAACTGATAGCTTTAGGTTGGGCAAACATCGGAGCTGCCGTGGCGCCAGATGCTGCATTAGCATCTGTTGCATCTGCAATTATTTTAGTTTTAGGTGGTCAAGGTCAAGCCGGTGTATCTTCCGCAATTGCGATTGCAGTTCCACTTGCAGTTGCAGGTTTATTATTGACAATCGTCGTCCGTACCATTGCAACAGGAATAGTACATTTAATGGATGCTGCAGCGAAAGAAGGGAACTTTAGGAAAATTGAAATGTGGCATGTTATCGCTATCTGCCTGCAGGGGTTACGTATTGCAATTCCAGCTGCATTGATTGTGGCTATCGGTGCAGGTCCGGTTAGAGACATGCTCGAAGCAATGCCGAGCTGGTTGACAGACGGTTTAGCAGTCGGCGGGGGAATGGTAGTAGCCGTTGGTTATGCAATGGTAATTAACATGATGGCAACAAAAGAAGTATGGCCATTTTTTGCAATTGGTTTCGTATTAGCGACTATTCCATCTATCACCCTTGTGGGTCTGGGCGGTATCGGTGTAGCTCTTGCACTTATCTATTTAGCGCTTACTAAACAAGGCGGTTCGGGTAATGGCGGAAACGGAAACACTGGTGATCCATTAGGCGATATTATTGATAACTACTAAAGAAGGAGGAGGACATTAAAATGGCACAAGAATTGAAATTATCAAGAAGAGATCGTATTTCTATTTGGTGGCGTTCCACTTTCATTCAAGGTTCTTGGAACTATGAGCGTATGCAAAACGGTGGTTGGGCATTTTCCATGATCCCCGCAATCAAACGATTATATAAATCAAAAGAAGATCGTGCTGCTGCACTGGAACGTCACTTAGAGTTTTTTAATACCCACCCTTATGTGGCTTCCCCTATTATTGGTGTAACTTTAGCACTTGAAGAAGAACGTGCAAATGGTGTACCGGTTGACAACAAGGCAATTCAAGGGGTTAAAGTCGGAATGATGGGGCCTTTAGCAGGTATCGGGGATCCAATGTTCTGGTTCACGGTTAAACCAATCCTCGGTGCATTAGCGGCTTCTCTTGCTATGACCGGTAACATACTTGGACCAATTCTTTACTTCGTTTTATGGAATATCATTCGTATGGGATTCATGTGGTATACACAAGAACTTGGCTACAAAGCTGGTTCTAAAATTACGGATGACTTATCTGGCGGATTACTTCAGGATATTACAAAAGGTGCAGCAATACTGGGGATGTTCATCCTTGGTTCATTAGTTAACCGTTGGGTATCTGTAGCATTTACACCAACGGTATCTAAAGTTCAACTTGACGAAGGTGCTTATATTGATTGGGATAAATTACCTGCTGGGTCTGAAGGAATTAAATCTGCAATGGAACAGCAAGCTGAGGGCCGATCATTAAGCGAATATGAGGTAACTACTTTACAAGACAACTTGGATAGCTTAATTCCCGGTTTAGCTGGATTGTTGCTAACACTTCTTTGTATGTGGCTGCTTAGGAAGAAAGTTTCTCCAATTGTCATGATACTTGGATTGTTCGTGGTTGGTGTCGTCTTCCACGTTATACACTTGATGTAATAAGTAAAGATACTTACCCGAGCTTTTTTAAAGATTTAATATAAGTCTGTATCTAAATAACGTATATAAATAGAGAAGTGCCTCCTAGTATGATAAATTTATCCATATAAGGAGGTGCTTTTTCAACGATTCAATGAAAGAAGTCGAAGAAAGCCTTTCACTTGGCGTTCGGATAGGTACAGACTGTTTCTTCGGTATTAACAGAAGATATTGCATATAAATACATTTCAGGAGGCTGCTATGCTTACTATCGGTTATATTGGAAATGGGAAAAGTACGAACAGATATCATCTGCCATTCGTACTGCAAAGAGAGAATATAAAGGTAAAAACAATTTATCGAAGAAATCCTGAACATGATAGCTGGGATAGGATTGCAGGAGTAAATTATACTTCTGATTTAGATGAATTATTAAATGACAAGGACATTCAACTCATCGTGGTTTGCACAAGACATGACAGCCACTATGAATACACAAAAATCGTATTAGAACATAATAAAAACTGTTTGGTCGAAAAGCCTTTTATGGAAACATCAAGACAGGCAAAAGAAATATTTGCATTGGCAAAAGAGAAAGGATTAATTGTTCAGGCGTACCAAAATAGACGATTTGATAGTGATTTTTTAACCGTTCAAAAGGTCATTGAAGAAGGAAAAATGGGGGACTTGTTGGAAGTGGAAATGCATTATGACTATTATCGTCCCGAAGTACCTGAGTCTGTTCATTCCTTTGATCCTGCTTCGTCATTTTTATATCAACATGGCTGTCACACACTAGATCAGGTCATCAGCTATTTTGGCAAGCCTGATCATATACATTATGATGTAAGGCAATTATTAGGACAAGGAAGAATGAATGACTATTTCGATTTGGATTTATATTATGGCAGGTTAAAGGTATCTGTAAAATCCAGTTATTTTAGACTTAAAGAAAGACCCAGCTTCGCCGTTTATGGTAAAAACGGGTGTTTTGTGAAACAAACCAAAGATCGTCAGGAAGAACATTTAAAGTTATTTTACATGCCTGATAACAAGGATTTTGGTATAGATACAATAAAACATTATGGTGTACTGACATATATCGATGAAGAAGGTACAATCCGCGAAGAAAAAGTGAAATCCGTAAATGGTGATTATGGCAGAGTATATGATGACTTATATGAAGCCGTCATAAATGGTAAAGATAAAACCATTACAGATGAACAGACACTGCTGCAAATGGAAATATTAGAAACGGGAGTTAAAAACTTAAAGTAAAATGAAAGGCAAGGCTGATTCTGTTATAGACGTTCTTGATACATGCCTTTATTTATGCGTACGACTTTGCGAAGTTCTTCCAAAAGTGAGATAGTGTGTATTTTCTTTTTCATGAATAATGCCCACTTGTACGAGTTGTTCGGCTTCTCTCCGTAAAGCCTGCTTATAAACGAAGTAGCGATTAATGATGCCGTATTTTGGATATTCCCTTAAACCGCTGAAATTCCGATATTAAAAAGCCCAATTTCTTAGTATTATATTAAGAAATTGGGCTTTTTTCAACTACGAAAAGGACCGGGCGGGGTTTGCCCAGTTTTTCTTAAAGATTGCGATATTTTTGGATAGGATTAGCTGCCTGTGTCGGACTTTCCCGTATTCGGGGTAGGTGTTCATTATCCAGGAGATGTCCTTGCAGCAGCAATTCTAGGTATTTTTGCATCTGCAGTTGCTTGCCGATTTGTATCTAAGCTAATTTTAGTCAAGAAACTATTAGGGATTTATGAAAAAGGGGAACAAATCATTTTGCCATCCAAAAAGAAGGCGAGAGGAGCTTAACGAATAGATCGATTCACCAACTAACGGATAAAGTCCCCCTTCCAAGAAAAGAATAAATATTATTTGGATAAAGGGGGAAATTATGTATAATAATTATCTATGTCAACCTATTGGAGAAAAGGTGAGGCAAGTAAAGAGTCAAGGTTACCAACCGGTGTTCAGTGCATACTAATACTCCGAAATTTTCCATGCAACGACTAAGGGGAAAATAATTAGCAGTTGCAGACATTTAAGGAAATGTTGTATAATTAATTTGTGAAATAAATCACATATATTTTATCTTAAAAATAGGTTGGAGTAATTTCCCTTATTTTTGACTCACCTATGTAAATATTATCACAAATAAGTTTTGCTGGAGGGAACAATATGGGTATTACAGTTGGAAACAAAGTAGTTTTAGTTGGAACGGGAGCTGTGGGTTCAAGTTATGTATATGCGTTAATGAATCAAGGTTTATGTGATGAATTGGTGCTTGTGGACGTAAATCAAGAAAAAGCAAAAGGCGATGCGATGGATTTAAATCATGGAGTTGTCTATGCACCTAGTACGATGACGATCAAATATGGTTCTTATGAGGACTGCCAGGATGCTGCAATTGTGGTAATAAGTGCAGGAGCGGCCCAAAAACCAGGAGAAACAAGATTGGATCTCGTAAGCAAAAACATGAAGATATTTGAGTCGATTGTAGGAGACGTTATGAAATCTGGCTTTAATGGCATTTTTCTAGTGGCAACGAACCCAGCAGATATTTTGGCGTATGCTACTTGGAAGTTTTCTGGTCTACCAAAAGAAAGGGTAATAGGATCAGGGACAATATTAGATTCCGCGAGACTGCGTTTTTTATTGGGTAAAGAGTTTAATACGGCACCGACAAGCGTTCATGCTTATATTATTGGTGAACACGGGGATTCACAGTTTCCAGTTTGGAGCGCGGCTAACATTTCTGGAGTATCGATAGCGTCCAGGCTAACAGATGAAAGAAGAGAGGAACTTGCTGTAGAAGTGCGTGATGCAGCCTATAAAATTATTGAATCAAAAGGAGCCACCTTCTACGGAATTGCCATGGGATTGGCTCGGATCACGAAGGCAATTTTAAAAAATGAACAGGTTGCATTACCGGTTGGTGTGTTGTTAGAAGGCGAGTACGGACATCAAAATGTATATATCGGTACGCCTGCTGTTATTGATCGTTCTGGTGTGAAGAATATTGTTGAACTTGACTTGGATGACGTTGAAAAAGAAAAATTTAATCGTTCTGTTGATACGCTTAAAGGTATTCAAGCTCATTATTGGAAATAATGCCAGAATCCTGCTTAAGCGAATTACTACACAGCTAGCAGTAACGTGGAGAACGGTTTAGCGATGCCTTTAAAATCTTATCGTTTTATGTGAAAACACAATTTTTTGATACTCGGGCCTTTGCTTTAGAAAAGAGTTGAAAGGCCCTTTTTAACTGGTTTTGGTTGCTTTTATTTTGCGGCGTTATGGAGTAGCCTTCTTGAGTCCTATTTTGACAAATTAATGTCGCATTAACCGTTGTTCATGCCCGTATCATTTGATAATTTTGAATAACCTAAAATAGGCCAATTCACCAATTTACAGATAAATGTACCCCCTTTCCGGGATATTGAATAAATTATATTGTGACGGAGGGGGGTAACTATGTATAGTCATTATCCGTATCAACCAACTTCAGACTACGAGGGGAAAAGGGAGACCGGTAATGCGTTACGGCGTCCAACCGGAGTTCAAAGTGGATACAATGTACCTTCATCAAGCAGCCAATTTTCTGAAACACCTAATCATCAACAATACCCTAAAGATCTCCATAAAACACCTAATGGCTACGAAGGATCTCATACATTCACCGGACAGCATAATGGAACAAATGCAAATGGTTACTATTATAACCCAATAACGTATACACCATATAGTGAACCTGGGTTCGATATGAAAACGCAGTTAGACCATATGCAACATCTGCTTGTGCAATTAGTAGAACAAAACAATGAGATAATCCGGCACCTGCAAAATCCGCCAGAACAAACTCAAACTGTTTCAACCCCGTCTGGAGGAGGGGCGGTTATTGTACGCATGTAATTGCTAATTTATTTTTGGTCATACTAGACATCATTTTAGAGTTGTAACTATATATATGAAAAACTCATTTATGAAGCATAAAGCCCTTGGTACCCTATTTTGGGAATACCGAGGGCTGAAGTATTTATTTCATGAAACCTTGAATTGACCTCAGATAAAACTATCACAAACGGTGAAAAGGTTAGTCATTCCTCCTGCCCGACTAATATGTCACTAGTACATACTTCCTGCTAAATGATGTGACTTTAGACAGCATACGAACGGAATAAACGGCAGTACAAGAAAACGAACAGTCATGCAAACGACATCTATCCAGCGAAATCTGGTTCGGAATATTCCGCCGGCCGGTCCACAATTACAACTGTAAAAACAACGAAAATTTATTGCAGGTCAAACAAGCCGAAAAAAATGAATATAGAATTTTTTGTTGATATACAAAAGGTGGAAGCTGTAGGATACCGCCCTTGTAAAAGGCGTCAGGCAGAAACTATTCATCAAAAATATAAGCTCATTTACATTATTCACTTTGTCTTAGCAAATAATAGTAATAAAAAATGTGAGTTGAGCTAGATGTATTCGCTTCTTTTTGTTTACCTGACAATCCTATATATCATCGCCTTTTCTGTTTCCGGGAAAAAGTTAAACGTGTTTGAGAATTTGTTTATCTTTATGGTATTGGAGTTCTTGATCACAAGCTTTTCTGCAATTTTATACGTTAATCTGCAGGTATGGGATATTACGGGGAGCCTTGAACTGTTTTTTGTTTACCGTTTATACGAAGTTATCGTTCTTCCATTACTATACCTGACATATTTTAATTTGCTGGCAGCAATTCGCGGGCGATTATGGAAGGTTATGTTTACGTTTTTTTCCATTGCTGTTATATATGGTACAGAGCTTTTGCTTGTAAAAGGAGAAATAATAGCTTATCGGGACTGGTCTTTTTGGCAATCACTTATCGTTATTTCGTTGGTTTTATTCTCAACGTATATATTATATCGGTGGTTTAGACGCGTTTTACGGAAGGAGGGAATCGGCTAATGACTTTTTTACCAATAGCTTTCGATGAAAATGAAGTCTTTATCATCATTGGGCTAATCCTTTCTTTTTCCCTCTTTTTTTTACTCCCCAAAAGGTTTCCTTTAAGTATTACCATTGTTATGATGCTTTTGGGAGCAGTCATTGCCAGGCTGTTCGATCATTTGTTGTCATCGCCCGATTTGAATTTTTACAATTTGATGGACACAGATAAATATGAATTGTTTGATATTATCGCCTATTGTCTATATGCACCGTTTTCCTATTTTTTTATCTATTTTTTTGAAAAATTTCACATTCGCGGGGTGGGGATTTTCCTGTACATTTTGGTCTGGTCATTATTCGGGATGATGTTTGAAGGGATATCCGTCATCTTTCATTTTTTTAATTACCATGGATGGAAGTTAGCTTATTCGTTTGGTGTGTATCTAATTACACAATTATTGACCTTGCTTTTGTACCGTCTTCTTATGCATGTTCACCAGCGGGAAACAAGGACGAAAGCATAACTATTGTACGGTCAGATAAAGTAATACTTCATCCAGAGGGGTTCCGACAAACAGGCGAGCTAATGCAGGCAAAGGCATACGGACTCTGCACGCTTTAGGGTGATTACAGCCCGTTAATGCCTAATAAAATTATGGACTGTGGTAAAATAATCACAAGAAATTTTAGGAAGAGAAAAACTGTTAAGAGGTAGATAGAGATGAAAAAAGTTGGATTACTGATGCGGAAAATACAATTTGCCGAAGCACAGGGACCTCGTGTTTTTGCCGATAGACTAAAGCAAATCGGAAAGGAATTGGGGATCGACATCGTTTTTATCTCCCCGGAACGGCATGTTAGCGGGTATGACCACTTGTCAGGCTACGAGCACGAAAAAGGGGATTTGGTAAACTACGACATTGTGCTTGATAAAATTTACGCGGAAAATATTGATCATGTTATTTATACCGTTTCAGGCTTTACCTATTTAAAAATGTTCATTAAAAATAGTGTGCTTTTCCCGCACAGTTTTCCGGATCCGGCACTAACCGGTTACGAGATGATGAAACCATTTTATCACATCGTGGATAAGGCTATCGTCCAAACCGAATATTTAAAAACACAATTACATACAGTATTTGAAGTTGATGATGTCACAGTAATTCCGATTGGTTTTAATGAAGCTTTAGCTGACAAGCATTTTGACCCGATGCAAATCGTTCCCAACCGCGTGCTTTGGATTGGCAGGGATGAAGCAAATCGCAGGCCGGATCTGGTTCTGGAATATGCCCGGCAAAATCCGGACAAGGATGTATTTATGGTATTCGGAGGAGAACGGTACAGAGAAAGTATGAAGCAATATTCCATACCGGACAATGTGAATTTACGGTTTGCCTTAACACAGGATGAAATATTCTCGCTTATGAATAGTGCCAAAGTATATTGGAGCTGTTCTATATTTGATACGTTTGCCATGCCGCTGACGGAGGCATTGGCAATGGGAAAAATCATCGTTAAACCGGAGCATCCGTGTTACGATCATATCAGTTCCAAACACGCATTCTCCGGTAATGAAAAGAACTGGTTTGAGCTGGTCAATATGGCTTTGGCATCACCGAATAAAGTATCGCAGGAAAATCGGCAATATGCATTCAACCATTTCTCAAGTGCTGTTATGAAACAGGGTTATCGGGACTTTTTCGATAAATGGCTGCGAAATTAGGGAAAGTTCCTTATCGAGTAGTGAAAGCGCCCGTTCTGATTCATCATTAGGATGATGAATTGGGTCTTATAGAGGATGTTCAAAAAGTCACCAAATGATAAGCGACGAATCGTGTCGCCCGCTTGCTTTTCCGCTCCTCATGTACCTGGGATAAGGATCTTCTGCTAAAACCGCCCACGACAATCGCCAACAGCAGAAGTCAGTACCTCCTGTACAAGCCCGGTGCCGGGAGCTATGCCGCCTCGACCTTCAAGACCCAATTCGGCGACTTTTTGAACACGCACTTATAGGTCGAATTTGAAGACAAAATACTTTTCAAAGAATACTAGAAGGTCTAATATAGATTCTTATAGTATTTTTTTAATCTCCTTTTTATGAAAGAAGTGTCATCATTGTTGAAGCTAGCCAGGATTATTTTACAAATTGCAATTTTATACGGTATTTGTTTAATTGGTAATGGAATTCAGCATGTTTTCCATTTATTTATACCGGGAAGTGTCATCGGCATGATCCTGTTGTTTGTTCTGCTTTTAATGAATATAGTGAAGACAGCATGGATTGAGGATGGTGCAAATGTCATTATTAAAAATTTAACCCTGTTCTTTATCCCCGCTACGGTTGGGATCCTGGATTACATGGATGTTTTTACCGGTAAAGGATCTCTTCTCATTTTTATTGTTCTTGTCAGCACGGTTTTGGTAATGGCCGGTTCAGGTTTTGTAAGTCAATGGATGATGCAGCGGAGGGAAGTTAACCATGATTAATGTACTAATCGGAATGGCAGCAATTGGTGGTACACTACTTATGTATTTGGCAGCGGTAAAGGTTCATCAACATGTTGATTTTACATTTACTCTGCCAGTCATTATTGCAACATTTATGATTGTTGTTGTGCTGTTAACGTTCCATATTCCTTATGACACATACATGATTGGCGGTGAATGGATCAATAAACTGTTAGGTCCGGCCGTGGTTGCACTCGCTTATCCACTTTACCAGCAACGTACTATCCTAAAGGAACTGATTCTTCCCGTTTTCAGTGGAACGATGGTTGGTGCAGTAGTCGGGGTGTCCACAGGTATATTGCTTGCCAAATGGGCAGGTTTTGACGACTTGATTATCTATTCGCTCAGTCCAAAATCAGTAACTACGCCAGTCGCCATGGCCGTCGCCGATTCAACCGGAGGAATAACTCCGTTGGCAGCAGTATTTGTCATGATTGCCGGAATTGGTGGCGTGATGGTTAGCACAATCATTTTGCGGTTTTTTAAAATCAACCACTATCTTGGACGGGGTGTTGGCATGGGCTGTGCATCCCATGCCATCGGAACAGCAGCTGCGATGGAGCATAATCAGCTTGAGGGATCAATCAGTACCGTTGCCATGGTCGTAAGTGCAGTAGTGGTATCAATTATTACACCAGGGCTGATTGTTTTGTGGTTGTAGATAGAACGGAAACGGCTAGCCTGCCTATGTTATGGTAAAAAGCTGTTCGTTGATGTGTCAGTTTACCTTCACCGTAGTAATGTAGCTTATTTACAGCATCCAGCGTTTTCCACTTGTATACATGTTAATACGGAATGGTATTTCTTAATAACATTTAGCATAATAAGAAAAAGTTATCTCATTGCGAAAAAGTATACCGTATGGCTTCTTATGAAGTGAATCGCTACGTTTGGGGAAATATAGTATTATATCGGATAAGATAAAGGTGGTAGGTGTAATTGGATATTAAACATTTGCAGTATTTTGCTGAAGTAGCTCATACTGGCAGCTTTACCCATGCGGCGGAAAATTTGTACATTACCCAGCCTGCCTTAAGCAGAATCATTAAGTCATTGGAAGACGAACTTGGTGTTCCGCTTTTTATACGTTCCCGGAAGGAATTGATTATTACAGATGCTGGCCATATCTTGTATAAACATGCCAAATTAATTGAAAAACAAGTTCGCCTTCTTGAGACAGAACTTGGTAATTTATTTACATTGAAAAAGGGTCATATCCGTATTGGACTGCCAACGATCATCAATTCCTTTTTTTTCTCCCAGTTGATCGCATCGTTTCATAACGAATATCCTGAGGTGACGTTTCAGTTGGAAGAGGACGGTTCCAAGCGGATTGAAGAGAAAATCGTCAGTGATAAATTGGATTTTGGTGTCGTCGTGTTGCCTGCCAAACATGATGTTCTCGACTATTTTACATTTGTGAATGAAAATCTGAAGGTTGTCGTACCACCATCGCACCCACTTGTAAACAAAGCAGAAATATCCTTAAAGGAGCTTAAAGACGAGAAGTTTATACTATTTAACCAGGATTTTTCTCTCAGAAATCTTATCTTGACCGCTTGTGATAGTACTGGTTTTCGACCAAGAATTGTATCCGAAACATCACAATTGGATTTTATTGAGGAAATGGTGGCTTCCGGTTTAGGTATCACACTACTACCTGAAAGTATAAGTCAGGAATTGACAAGTGATGTACAAACGATTGCGGTGGCTAATCCAATCATTGAATGGAACCTTGCAATTATTTGGAAAAAGGATGAATATTTATCTCAGATAAACAAGGAATTTATTCGCTTTGCTAAAAAGAAATTGATTCAAAATATTTAAAACCTTGGTTGAGGCTCCCCTTAATAGGGGAAGCCTTTTTGTTGTTTTACCATGGCGAAGCGTTTCCATAACAATTCGTTATGCAGGCTATGTACGATTAGCATTGTACAGCATTGAGAGAGGGGCGTATACTATTTTCTGTAATAAAATAAGCTTGGAAACTAATGAACGAATAGATAAGGTGATGGGGCATATGAAGTCAAAAACAATTAAAGATACACGTGTTGTTCAAACAGATCAAGTGCTGATTAATGATTTGAATAATTACCACACATTGTTCGGCGGTGTACTGATGAAAAAGCTTGATGCATGTGCGACGCTTTCCGCCCGAAGGCATGCAAGGGTGCAAGAATGTGTTACCGCATCAACAGATTCTGTTAATTTTATCGAACCAATCCGGCAAAGTGACTCTGTTTGTATCGAATCATGTGTTACCTATACAGGAAAAAGCTCTATGGAGATATTTTGCAAAGTTATTGCAGAAGACATGATAACGGCAGAACGTAAAATTGCAGCTACAGCATTTCTTACCTTTGTAGCTTTGGGCGATAATAAAAAACCAATTACTGTACCTGAAGTTGTCCCGGAAACAGAGGAAGAAAAATTTCTTTATCAAACAGGTGCAGAACGGGCAAAAATGCGTCGGCTTAAAAGACAGCAAAATAAGGAACTAGTATCCAAACTTACCTTGGAAAAACCTATTTTGTAAGTAAAGAAAGTATAAAAATTTAGGTTCTATTCTGCTTACGTCAGAGTTGGCCATGTCCAGCTCAAGCGCTAAAGCCTAGCAAACTTCACACTCCTTCACTACGATAAGTCAACATCGGTTCGGGGAGAAGGAAGGCCGACTAAAAACGGCCTTTGCGGCCAACGTCGGCATACCCCTGTGTAGGGGCATGTTTCCTTTATCTCATTGCGGTAGGTAGGAGTGTTCGGTTAAAACCGCTGCTCCCGGCAGCAACACCGAACCACCCGCGTTGCGCGGGCGCAGTTTGTACGTTGCTAAACGGGCGCTTGCGCTTTTCTTATAAGGAGGGATAATATGCTAGTAACGCCGAGTATCAGTGATTTACTAAGTGCACAACAGGCGATTGAAAGTTTTAAAAGGACAAAACCGATGTTATATCGGAGGTTTATGAACGTTATTCATTTGACACGTCAGCTGCAGTATGGATATCAATATATGGGTTGCCTGATTATGAATGAAGACCCAAGCAGGTTTCGGCCAATGTCACAGGATGACTATGTATTGGCTGTTTATCAACAAGAAATTGAAAAACTAAAAGAAGATAGAAATGCCCAAGACTTGAAGCAATTGCTGGATTCCTACAGGCAGATTGGTTATCCTGCTATTTGCAAGCTAATACTTGGGACAAATCCGAAAATATTAGTTGGACCGGTAGTAATCCGTTAAAGAAGCATGTTTTTGACGGTTAATATAATGATGAAACCATAGGACTCCCCTGTGGTTTTTTCTTTGAAGAATAGGAAAGCAAAGAATTGGCAGGCGGTAAAGATATTGAAATCGGCGAGGCAGCCGATTTCTTCCAATCCGACATCTGGCCATAAAAATGCGTCAGCGTTTTTCTTATAAAGGTCCCAAACGGATAGGCCGCTAACAGAAATTAGACTTTTGTCACGCATTAACGTGCTGTAATTCTCCCGCCTCCGGGAACCCCTCATTGAACGAAATTTTCACTTAATGCTTAAAAAATCATTCTGCTACGAATACTAGTAATGGATTCTCAACAACTATCGAAAGCGGGAAGTGGAATGATTCAGCAATTTTTAGATTGGCTCGGCGCGATTGGAAAGCCAGGATTGTATATTGTCATGCTCTTGGAAGGTTCATCACTGCCATTTCCAGGGGTTATTTTGGTGCTTTCTTTTGGTTATATATTATCCCCCGGTTATTGGAATACTGCTTTATTAGCGGTTGAAATGAGCATGTGTTATAGTCTGGCAAGCCTGGTTCCGTATTTTCTGGCGATGAAGCTAGAGGGCTATTTTCCTGAAAGGTTTAAAAAGGGGCTTGATAAAGCAAAATCATTTTTCAAACAATACGGAATTTGGAGTATTGCATTATCCAGACCGTTCGGTATCGGGAATTATATTTCCTTTGTGGCGGGTATGAGTAATGTAAGTGTCGTCAAGTATGCTATCCTCACGTTTGTAGGAATCTATCCATGGGCATATGTCATGATTATGCTGGGGGATTATTTTAACGGCAACTATGAACGATTTAGAAGCTTTTTTAGCTCCAGCAGTGTGTATGTATACATTGGTTTAGTCATTGCTGTTATCGGAATTGCGTTTATTTTATATTATAAAAAGGTAAGAAATTGAATCCCTGAAACGTGAAAAACGGCTATTCTTACCGGATGAACGAAGATAGCCGTTTCCAGGGGTATACTAACGCCAGCGAAGGGACATAGCCAGTTTACAGCAATCCACTTTTTCGACCTTGGAAAACATGTTAAATGTAATTCCATCCGGATTGTAGTCTACATCTACTTTTTCTTTGATTCCGGTTGACTGGATCAGCTGTTTAACCTTCTCTTTATCACCACGCTGTGCTGCGTCCATTACTTGCTGAGCAAATTCCTTTGATGCGGTAAGTTTGTTTAAAAGGACAGTACCAACCTTCATTAATTGCTTAAACGCCCCAGCTGATTCATGAAAAAGTGTTGGATCAGCTTCCGGATATTGTTGTCTGATTGCTGGGAAGTGTCGCTGCCCGGGAATAGCATAGTGTCCGGGAACCTGATAAACTGCTTGACCTGAGGGCAGACGATATACTGGATAGAGAGGAAGGGGATAATACATCAATATGACGCCTCCTGGTTTTAAATTCTATACACTATATGTCTGTTATTTTGTAACGTGTTTGAAAAAATCACTTCCCTAAATTGTTGGCAAGTGATTTTTATCCTATTCAATGACTTGATTAAAAAGCAATCCGTTGTCAAATTCTATAAGCTTCATTCTCCCTGTTTTCTTAATGAAGATGCTTTTGTATTTTTCTTCACCCTGCTTATTTTTCAAAATGACGATTCGTTTGTGTGGATTATCCTCTTTGACGTCAAGCTTATATGCTGACATATCGATATTATCGTTTAAGATTGGATACTCAGGAATTTGTTCCGTATTAGCAGCAGTAGTATTTTCGTCTTCACTTGAATTTCCAGTTGCATTTTGTGCCATACTTCCATTAGCATTTGTTTGTCCGTTCTACCCGATATTGTCACTGGTTGTCCCGCATGCTACAAGTAAAAGTAAGCCCATAGCCCATAAGTAAAACAATTAATTTTTTCATCGCTTTTCTTGTTCCTTTCTTTTGATCTAACTATATAGTAACGCTGTCAGGTAAGCATAGCTTGTGAAAGAAATCAAAATTTGATGAGAATATCAGGTGAATATTTTTATACCTTGCACGACATTCCAAATTAGAAAAATGACATATAAAATACCGGCAATTAGGTACCCTGAAATAATTGTGCCCGTTGCTAATCCGAATGAATTGGAAAAGCTGAAGGCAATACCCAAACCGATAGCTAACAGGAGAACCACAAAAGGGACAATATGTGATAGAAAAGCTCGCTTAGCATGATATTTAACATCGTACTCAGTAACTACAAAATAAACGATAATGGGAAATAAAAAGGGTGCAAAAAAGATACTAAAATAGTTTAGTGATGCTAATATTTTACTGCTGGAATCCATGGTGGTCATCCTTCCTGTCTCAGCTGTCCTTAGTATAGTTTACCGCATTAAGAAAAAATTATAAATAAGGATGTAAGTCCATTACATATGGGAGTTCCCGAAAATTTTTGCATTGAAACAGTTGACATTTTGGGAATATTTATTATATATTGTATTCAACAGTGTTGAATCAAAATAAACTAAATTGAATATTATGATATGAAGGTATAACCAACGTATATGTTACGCACACACAAAGCTGTTTTCGGATATGTAAATAGTGAGCGTTTTATATGCTTACCAGTTGTTTGGAAGCGCATTCAATAAATGGTGATTTTTAAAAGAACTACAATGATGTTCAAAATAGAAGTGGAGGGGGAAAATTATGCGTTGGCCAAATGATGTGCAGATTAAGGAAGTTGGACCACGTGACGGCTTGCAAAATGAAAAGAAACGTTTAGCAACAGCTGACAAGGTAAGTTGGATCAACATGTTATCCGAATCAGGAGTCAGGGAGATTGAGTATTCTTCGTTTGTTCATCCGAAATGGGTACCACAATTGTCTGATGCACACGAAGTTGGCAGGAAAATTAAACGGAACCCAAATGTTCGCTACTCTGCACTTGTCCCAAACAGGAAGGGACTGGAACTTGCACTCGAGGCAGGAATTGATGGAGCATCGGTATTTATGTCCGCAAGTGAGTCACATAACAAGAAGAATATTAACAAAACCATAGCGGAAACGTATTCGGTCTTAGGGGAGGTTATCAAGGGGGCGAAGCAGGCTAATAAGCATGTAACCGGCTATATTTCCACCGTTTTTGACTGTCCCTTTGAAGGAAAAATAGTACCGCAGCAGGTTATTCGTGTATGTGATCAATTGTTTGAATTTGGGGTGGATGATATTTCGCTTGGCGATACGATCGGTACGGCGGTTCCGCTACAAGTGGATCAGTTACTGGAAGTAGTATTGAGTCGCTATCCTAAGGAAAAGATTATCATGCACTTCCATGACACAAGGGGGATGGCTATTGCCAATATAACAAGATCACTTGAATACGGAATCACCAGATTTGACAGTTCGATCGGCGGATTGGGGGGGTGTCCGTATGCCCCGGGAGCTGCCGGTAATGTCGCGACAAATGACGTTTTATATTTATTGCACGGTCTTGGTATCAAAACAGGAATTGACGAGAAGAAGCTTCAGGAAGCGGCATTTTTTATCCAGAAAAAATTGGGAAAGGCACTTCCTAGTAAATCACTCGCATATGCCGAAAGTCAGCATTGAAAGTGTGATTACGAACGGAAAAAGGAAGACTGAATGACGGGCTGCCATTTTATATTTGGCAGCTTGAATTTTAAATCGCCTGTTTTTTCCTGTCTTGACGTAAATAATGTGCTATTCTAATATAAAAGCACATATACCTGTTTCGGTGGGAAAGGGGAGAATGATCATAAACCTGCAGCATATTGGCCAAAAAATTAAACAAGCCCGTTTACGAAGCAAAAATACCCAGCAACAGATCGCGGATCAATGTGGTATTTCCAAAAGCCTTTTGTCCAAAATTGAAAATGGACAAACGGCATCTGCGGTTGCAACATTATCAAAAATTAGTGAAGCGTTGGATGTACCACTATCCTGGGTGCTGGACGGCCATCCGGAAACAGATCTTGTACTCCTTCCAAAATCGAAAAGGCAATTTAGTGTCGGTGATGAGAGCATGGGATATTCGTACGAACTGCTCGCCAGATCCCGCTTTTCCAGCGTTGAACCTACCATTGTTCATGTGACGCCAAAGGATACCAATTTGCGGCACGAACCATATACCCACTCACAGGACGAATTTATTTATATTCTTGAGGGGTCGATTTATTTACTTTATGATGGGCAAAAACACTTTATGGAAAAAGGTGACACCTCCTATTTTAAAGGAGTGAAGCCACACTTGTTCATCCCGGTTGATAATAATGGGGCAAAGGTACTGACGGTGTTTATTGACAGTGGGGTTTAAAAACAAACGAACCAAAAACAGACATTTCCTTAGCAGAAAGTGCCTGTTTTTGGTAGTTTGAATAGAATCTGATGTCTTGGTATCCTATCATCTAAGCAATAATATAAAACAAATACTCCTGTCCATTTTTAACCGGATCCTTAGCAAATTGATAGCCATGTTTCAAGACCTCTTCTGGCACATTGCGAAATGAGGATGGACAGTCGGTAATAACTTGGAGAAGCTCCCCTTTTTGCATGCTTTGCAGTGTCTCCAATGTATAAATGACAGGATATGGACACGATTCTCCTCGCAAGTCCAATGTGTAATCAGCTGACATGTTTTTGTGCTCCTTTCTTGAATCCAACTCCAAAACGATAATGTTTTTGCCAATATGCTGTAACGGCAAAGCAAATTCCAAGTACTATAAGTGTTGCTATTATTGCCTTAAGTGGTCCTATGGCGGTAATCAGATTTATTTTGTTGCCACTTTCGACAAGTAAACTGTATACACCAAGATGATCCCATGCATAAGCAAGTGCTGTTGCTCCAATAATATTTCCGATAAATACAGTCAAATAAAGGATTTGCCCTTCCATTAGCCGATACATCATCCCGGTCTCACAGCTGCTTGCCAAGACAATGCCAAGGCCAAACAGGATGCCGCCAATAAATGTACTTGGTGCCGCAATCTGCGTGATCGGTTCGAGTCCGTAAATCAACATAATAATTAAGGTGATCACCGAACTCACTGCCATTCCTGCTATAATTGCTTTAGCCATAATCCCTCGTCCACTTATCCATAAATCACGAAATGCGGAAGTGAAACAAATCTGCCCTCTTTCAATCAAAATACCAAAGAATGCTCCGAATAATGCGGCAACACCAAGCATCGGTTTGCCTGTCAGGAAGAAGTAGAAAATAAGTCCGGCATACACTAGTGTAATAATCCCGCCAACATAGGGCTGAATCTTTCGGTCCTTTTTAGCTGATGGCATTGCATTTCCCTTTTTTAACGCAGGTTTCCCTTTCCACCAGGATTTCTTGGTAATTTTTGTGCCAAAATAGGTACCAATTGCTGTTGCAACGATAAAAATCCAGGAGTGGAATGAGAATTGCGGCATCCCCGTGAAAAATGCGGCCAGATTACACCCCAACGCAAGGCGTGCACCGAATCCGGCGATGACCCCGCCAATTAATCCTTGAACAAGACGTCGCCTTTGCCTTGGGATTCGTATTTTAAAATTATTGCTGAAAAGAACCATTACCAAGGCCCCGATAAACATTCCCCAAACAATCCAGCCGTCCGTCCGGGTGAAGGTGCTCCCTTGCATATGCACTAAATCAAAGTACGCCCAATCAGAAATATCTACACCGAAAAACTGTAAAATATGGCCTCCTAAACGAGTGAATTCACCTGTTACAGCCCAAACACCTTTGGTAATGCCAAAATATACCGCACTGAGAATTCCGCAGGCGACAAGCGCCAAATACGGATTCCAGTAATGTAAAAATAATTTGTTGATCATTGGTTTCATCATTGTGACTCCTTACCTTCTAATAAAGTGGAACCTCATTTAGTGGGGGGTTCCTTTCCTTCCTTACCGTTAGTTGTTGCCCATATGATGTGGGGGTATTACAGCCAGTTAATGCATGATAAAGTAGTAATTCCAAATAGATATATTCGCCTTCCTAATGAACATATGCCCTTATTCATTTTAATACTATTAATTGAAATCGCAAACTATTATACTTTCATTTACTGACAGTCGGTTATTAAATTCCTGTATATACGGAAACCCAATTTCGGCATCACAACCTCTTTTTTTGCATAGGCTATATAAACCTTGCCCTGAATGGAGGAGACAGAATGGATATACTTGACAAAGTGAGGCATCATCGGGAAGAGGAACGACAACTGAAGTGGGAAGGTACATTCGCCGAGTATTTGGAAATTGTAAAGGAAAGACCAGAAGTTGCCCAAACAGCTCATTCACGCGTTTATAATATGATTAAAAGCTCAGGATTAACGGAAAGAGACGGTAAAAGGATGTATCACTTTTTCGGCGAGGAGATATTTGGGCTGGAGGATGCAATTGAGAGACTTGTAGAGGAATATTTTCATCCAGCAGCCAAACGTCTTGATGTCCGAAAACGGATTTTATTATTAATGGGACCTGTCAGTGGGGGGAAGTCGACAATTGTAACAATGCTCAAGCGTGGGCTTGAAGCATATTCAAGAACAGAGGAAGGGGCAGTTTATGCTATTAAAGATTGTCCGATGCATGAGGACCCACTCCATCTTATTCCCCAACATTTGCGAGCCGATTTTTATCAAGAATATGGTATTCGTATCGAAGGAAGTCTGTCACCGCTGAATACGATGCGACTTGAGAAGGAATATGACGGAATGATTGAGAATGTGAAAGTGGAGCGGATATTTTTCTCCGAGGATAAACGGGTTGGAGTAGGAACATTCAGCCCATCTGATCCGAAATCGCAGGATATCGCTGATTTAACCGGCAGCATTGACTTTTCTACGATCGCTGAATATGGTTCAGAATCCGATCCGCGTGCATATCGGTTTGACGGTGAATTGAACAAAGCCAATCGGGGGATGATGGAGTTTCAGGAGATGCTGAAATGTGATGAAAAATTTCTTTGGCATCTATTATCGTTAACACAGGAAGGTAACTTTAAGGCGGGCAGGTTCGCGTTAATTTCGGCGGATGAACTTATCGTAGCCCATACGAACGAGGCGGAATATCGCTCTTTTATTTCCAATAAAAAAAATGAGGCGCTGCATTCAAGAATTATTGTTATGCCTATTCCATACAATCTGAAAGTGAGTGAGGAAGAGCGAATTTACCAAAAGATGATCAATGAAAGTGATATGAGGCATGTCCACATTGCCCCTCATGCATTAAGAGTAGCGGCTATTTTCTCCATTCTGACGCGGCTGGAGGATTCGAAAAAGCAGGGGGTCGACCATGTTAAGAAGATGCGGCTTTATGATGGGGAAAGTGTGGAAGGGTTTAACCAGCTTGATGTAGAGGAACTAAGGAAGGAATTTCCGGACGAAGGAATGAATGGAATTGACCCTCGTTATGTTATTAACCGGATTTCCTCAACGATTATTCGTAAAGAAGTACCATCCATCAATGCTCTTGATGTGCTGCGTTCCTTAAAGGATGGGCTTGATCAGCATGCATCGATTTCCCGGGAGGATCGGGATAAGTACTTGAATTATATTGCGGTTGCCCGTAAAGAGTATGACGAAATTGCCAAGAAGGAAGTGCAAAAGGCATTCGTATATTCCTATGAAGAATCTGCTAAAACATTGATGGATAACTACCTTGATAATGTAGAGGCGTATTGCAATAAAAATAAACTGAGAGACCCGTTGACCGGAGAAGAAATGAATCCGGATGAAAAATTAATGCGATCGATTGAAGAGCAAATTGGTATATCAGAGAATGCGAAAAAGGCATTTCGAGAAGAAATCCTTATTCGTATTTCCGCCTACGCAAGAAAAGGGAAACGTTTTGAATATAATTCACATGAACGTTTGCGAGAGGCCATTCAAAAGAAATTATTTGCTGATTTAAAGGATGTCGTTAAAATTACGACGTCTTCCAAAACCCCGGATGAATCACAACTTAAGAAAATTAACGAAGTGATAGCAAGACTTATCGATGAATATGGCTACAATTCCATTTCTGCCAACGAGCTATTAAAGTACGTCGGAAGCTTGCTCAATCGTTAAATTTGCTAAAAACAAGGCTAATTCAATTAGTCTTGTTTTTGTAATTAAAATGTTGTGCAATAACTTGAAAAGGTTGCATAGAATATAGAAACATTTCGTTTAAATTTTCAAACAATAACAGGAGGGGATAGCATGCAGGAAGGTAAAGAGAATTTTGTCGTCTCCAAGGAAAATTGGTCCCTCCATCGCAAAGGTCATCAAGATCAGCAGCGTCACATGGATAAAGTAAAAGAAGCAATTAAGAATAATTTGCCGGATTTAATTAGCGAAGAAAATATTATCATGTCAAATGGCCGGGATGTCATTAAAATCCCTATTCGATCTTTAGATGAATACAAAATCCGTTACAATTACAATAAATCAAAACATGTCGGTCAAGGGAATGGTGATAGTCAGGTTGGTGATGTTGTTGCACGTGATCCGAGTGGTCAGGGGAATAAGGGTGCTGGCAGAGGACAAAAGGCAGGTGACAGACCAGGAAATGATTATTATGAGGCAGATGTATCCTTGGCTGAAATAGAGGATGCTCTGTTTAAAGAATTGGAACTGCCAAACCTGCAGCAAAAAGAACAGGCAGAAATCATAACGGAAAAGACAGAATTTAACGATGTCCGTAAGAAAGGATTAATGGGAAATATTGATAAAAAGCGAACCATTTTGACAGCCCTGAAACGAAATGCAACGGAAGGGAATCCGGGCATTACACCCATCTATAATGATGATCTCCGCTTTAAAACATGGAATGATGTAGTGAAGCCAGAATCGAAAGCAGTTGTGCTGGCGATGATGGACACAAGCGCATCGATGGGTATTTTTGCAAAATATTTGGCCAGAAGCTTCTTTTTCTGGATGACAAAATTTTTGAGGTCTAAGTATGAAACGGTAGAGATTGCCTTTATTGCCCATCATACAGAGGCAAAGGTTGTATCAGAAGAAGCCTTTTTTTCAAAAGGAGAAAGCGGTGGAACGATTTGCTCATCAGCTTATTACAAGGCGTTGGAACTTATTGAAGAAAAATTTAATCCATCCCGATTTAATATTTATCCTTTTCATTTTTCAGACGGGGAGAACGTAACCTCTGATAACCCGAAATGTTTGGAGCTGATCAATGAGATTATGGATGTTTCCAATATGTTTGGCTATGGAGAAGTGAACGAGTATAACCGCCGTTCCACATTAATGAATGCGTATGGAACAATTGAAAATCCGAAATTCCGTCACTATATCCTGAAAGAAAAAAGCGATGTATACTATGCGATGAAAAGCTTTTTCCAAAAAGAAGCTGCTGTAGTTTAAAACCCCCAGGCTTCGGGGGTTTTCCTTTTTCCTTAAGGCAGGCCTGTGTGCCGGAAAGTTTAAAAGGAGTTGCTGATCGTTGATAAAACCCGGTTGTCCTGCCTATCTCTCCTGATCGTTTACCAGTTCGATTTTATAGACCCCTCTTGACGTACTTACTAAAAAGCGTGACCCATCAAATTCATATAACGTATTGTCTTCCAATGGTATTTCATATAATGATGATGGTAAGGACTGAAGATCATTTGTGTCAGTAATAATGCTTCCGCTGCCGTTTAACTGTAGTGCATGCTTTGCTTCATAATCATCGATTCTTCTTGTATTTGTTGAATAGGAAATGTCTTGTAATTCAAGTAACGTTTCATCAAAGTCATTCAGTTCATGCTTGGAAACCTTTATTGTTTGGCCATTCCACTGATGTAGAAGCTGATTGAATTCCTCAACCGATAAAAAGGCATGTTCCATGAGAAATCCCTCCTTGTAGTTTAAACTTTCCTTTCATATAAGAATCATACAGCCGAACATGTGGCAACTGGATGGTAATTTCTGTCCAGTTCAGAAGAAACCCCGAACAGGTTGTTAGATATCTTGTTACTTTTTACACAATTGGTAAGCATCAGTTAGTTTAACATAAATATCCCAGGTTCATCATTCCATCCTCCGTTCATAAACTATAAAAAGTACACTTGGAGGGATCATGTTGACAGAAACAAAGAAACTGACACATGCTATTGATGAAATTACCGAAATTGCATCCGGATTTGGCCTTGATTTTTATCCAATGCGTTACGAAATTTGCCCTGCTGATATTATTTATACCTTTGGTGCATACGGTATGCCAACAAGGTTTAGCCATTGGAGCTTTGGCAAGCAGTTTTATAAAATGAAGCTGCATTATGATCTTGGGTTGAGTCAAATATATGAACTTGTGATCAATTCTAATCCTTGCTACGCCTTTTTGCTTGATACAAACAGCCTGATTCAAAATAAATTAATCGTTGCCCATGTACTTGCCCACTGTGATTTTTTCAAAAATAATGTTCGTTTTTCCAATACACGAAGAGACATGGTGGAGAGTATGACTGCAACGGCGGAACGAATTGCCGATTATGAGATGATTCATGGAAAAGATGAGGTGGAGCAATTTTTAGATGCAGTTTTGTCTATTCAGGAACACATTGACCCATCCATCGTCAGACCGAAATTAACGTCGTATGAAGTGAATGAGGATGAGAAGAAAAGTCCGAAAGTAAAAACACCGTATGATGATTTATGGGACTTGGATAAGGAAGCCGCGGACCAAAAGCCTAAGCAAGATAAAAAGAAGAAAAAATTCCCTCCAAGTCCCGAAAAAGATCTTCTGTTGTTTATCGAGGAATACAGCCGCGAGCTGGAGGACTGGCAACGTGATATTTTAACAATGATGCGTGAGGAAATGCTTTATTTCTGGCCACAACTGGAGACAAAGATCATGAATGAAGGCTGGGCATCCTACTGGCATCAGCGGATATTAAGAGAAATGGATTTGACGCCCGATGAAACGGTTGAGTTTGCAACATTAAATGCGGGAGTCGTGCAGCCTTCGAAAACACAAATCAATCCATATTACCTCGGTGTTAAGATGTTTGAGGATATTGAAGAACGTTATAACCATCCGACAGACGATATGAAACGCATGGGAATTGAACCGGGATCCGGCAGGGAGAAAATATTTGAAGTACGGGAAATTGAATCAGATACTTCATTTATTCGGAACTATTTAACGAAGGATCTCGTTCAGCAAGAAGATATGTATTTATTTGAAAAGCAAGGCAGCGATTATCGGATTACAGAGAAGGATTATGAAAACGTGCGCGATCAGCTGATTTCAATGCGGGTAAATGGCGGTTTTCCGTATATATGTGTGGAAGATGGTGATTATCTGCGGAATGGTTACCTTTATTTGGTGCATCGTTATGAGGGGATTGAACTTGACCTCAATTACTTGGAAAATGTCCTTCCATACATTTTCCAATTATGGGGGCGGTCTGTGTATTTGGAAACGTGCGTGGAGGATAAACAGACGCTTTTTTCCTTTGATGGGAACAAAATAAATCGCCGTTATATTTGAGGTGCATACGAAATGGAGCGGGCTGCTTAATATTCCCGCTCTTTTTACCGGGCATTAACAGGCTGTAATACCCCCATCTCTAGGCATAAGTAAACCAAAAAAGTGAAGGTGGGGGATAAAGTCTGAAAGAAATTATATTTCATAACGCTTTGTGTCTTGAGTAACAGTCGGTATATTCTTGATTTTAGGAACAAAGACTGTCTACAAGCCTTCACCCGACTGGCACGTCCTGTGCGTCGGAAACCCCACTGAAATGGAGATTCACTTTATGTTAATTTGACAGCAAGTGACACGATGTCATTTAATTTATTGACAAATGACGTTGTGTCATTTATTATAGAAATATAGCAATATGACACAATGTCACTTAATGTATATTTATGGAATTAAATGGAAATATTAGTGTGTAATAAAGGTGCTTTTTAGCATGTTCCAGATCTTAAAAAAGCTGAAATAAAAAAGGTAGGGTATGTACTATGACAGTGACAATCTATGGATCACCATGTTCATCCACTCGGCAAGCAAAGAAATGGTTTGACAATTACGATATCCCTTATGTGGAAAGGGATATTATAAAAAATCCGTTAACCGTTCATGAACTACAAACCATTCTTAGTAGAACCGAGGAAGGAACAGATGAAATTATTGCAAGGAAATCCAAGATCTACAAGGACCTAAATCTCGATATGGATTCACTGCCACTCCAGCAATTGCTAGGGTTAATTCATCAATACCCTAAATTATTGCGAAGTCCAATCATAATAGATGAAAAAAGGTATCAGGTTGGCTATCATGCTGATGATATCCGTAAGTTTGTCCCAAGAAAAACACGGGAACGTCAATGGTTACAGTGGAAGAAAAGCCATCTTAGTCCTTTGGAGGGAACGATTTGATGTGTTTGTACAAGTTGTTTTCACTCTTAGCAAACCCTATATAAGAATAATAAGACGAGGCGATAGATCATGAACTTTATGACAAATATACCGAATGCGGCGAGAAAAGAACTGAAAAATTTAGCGGAAACCCTTTCGCCATTCACAAAGAAGGTTTCCATGTATACGTTATGGTCTTTACCGTTATTGAGTTATTCTATCTTCAGTCTGTTTTTTTCCCTATTTCTTGTTTCCGATAATGAAATATCGATAACTGCATTGGTCATTTATGCTGCAATTGGTGCTATTGGTATGGCACTCTCAAAAGAGGCGAAATGGAAACGTAAAGAGGTTCAAAAAGTAAGTATGAACTATATAACAGATCGGATAAACCGGAGTGATATCGTTTCTGAAGGCATCAAAAAGGATTATATTGCACGAATAAAGGAGCAGCCTGTTAGCGCATTGAATTATTTCATCAAGTTTTTGGAAGAGGAAGACAGGCTGGCGTAGTGCAGCAGAGATTTATAGTAACTTCGCGGACGTGTGATAAGGAGCTTTACGGGTTAATGAATATACTTGTAACTTTAAATTCAAATTATGTGAAGCCATTAATAGTTATGCTTCAATCGTTGTTTATGAATAATCCCCATGAGGAATTTCATATCTATCTGATGCATTCCAGTATCAAGGGTGAGGAGATTTCCGGAATAAATAAATATGTAACCGGAAAAGGGCATCAATTGTCTGTTATTCACGTCCAGGAAGAGACTTTTGCTGATGCACCAATTGTAAAACACTACTCAAAAGAAATGTATTTCCGATTATTGGCGTTCAAATTTTTACCAGCCTGCCTGGACAAAATATTGTATCTTGACCCAGATATTCTTGTTATTAATGGAATTAAAAAAGTTTATGAGATGAATATTTCTGATTATCTTTATGCCGCAGCCTATCATGATCGAATATCAGTAAAAGAAATAAATAAATTAAGGCTAAAAAAATATGATATCGATGCATATTATAATTCCGGTGTTCTTCTGATGAACCTGCAACTGCAAAGAAGTATCATGAAAGAGGAAGAAATTTTTGACTTTGTTGAGAGAAACAAGAAAATAATGATTTTGCCGGATCAAGACATTATTAATGGGCTCTATTCTAAATATATAAAGAATATTAATGAGGTCTTGTATAATTTTGATGCCAGGTATTATCGTTATTATAAAGCTATCAGCAATGGAAAAGTAGATATGGATTTCATCATCCATCACACTTCTATCATTCATTTTTGTGGAAAGAAAAAACCATGGCATAAAAACTATACAGGGAATTTCCATTCTTTGTATAAGCATTATGAAAAAATGGTATTTCAGTAAGTATATTTACAATTTGATTAAAAATTAAAAATCCCGGTAGACATTTCCCTTAATCGTGATAAGATAATAGTAGTGACAAATAAAGGGAGAAATATAGCATGAAGCTTTGGATCAGAAAAATAGCGGCTATCTGTATAACAATTATGACGCTGGGAATGTATATTCCCCCAGCTTATTTACATACGGATGCTGAAGAAAGCAAGGAAGCTGTTTCTCCAAAAACGGATGTTAATAAGGCTGTAACAGAACCTGTTGCAGCAAAGACTGAAACGCTAGACACGCTTGATAATGAGATCGATGAAGAGGTAACAGACGATCTTTTTATTAGCGAAATAATAGACAGGGCAAAAGAGCAGACGATTACCAAATTAGGGCCTAGAATTATTGGACAAGTTGAAGATGAGTTCGAGACAGTAATTTTACCAAATATAGAAGAAGTTATTAAAATGATTTTGACGGAAGGAGGAGAAGACGAACTCCCATACTATGCAATTACGGAACAGCCATCGCAAGGTTTTGGCGAAAGGATTTTTAACCTGCGTGATTACAGAATGAAAAAGGATGTTGCCAAATTCCATGTCAGACGTGATCATCGGCCGTTAGACGGCTACTGGTTTAATTTCCACTATCACTTAAGTAACGATAACTTTGAAAAACATTATGAAATTGGAGAGATTTACTGGGATAAAAATACGCCACCAAGATGGATGGCTTAAAAAGGAGCACTAATACCTCCACAACAGGTATTGGTGCTCCTTTTTGGGCTTACACCCAATTTTCTATCTCTCTTACAGGCAAATGTCCCAACTGAATGAAACGCGCATAGGATAAAGTAAAACTTCATTTCGTGGGGACTTTCTTTGTCTCCCTTTTTTGAAAGATAAGAAGGTATATAAATTTAGGCTCTATTCTGCTCTCAGCAGAGTAAGCCACGTCCGGCTCCAGCGCTAAAGCTGTAGTGGACTTCCCTCACCTCCGTACGATAAGTCAACATCGGTTCGGGGAAGGAGGAAGGCCGACTAAGAACGGACTTTGTGCCCAACTCACGTCTACCCCTTTTGCAGGGGCATGTTTCCTTTATCTCCTGCGGTAGGAATGTTCGGTTAAAACCGCCGCTTTGCGCGGCAACACCGAACCACCCTGCTTGGCAGGGCGCAGCACATACGCCGCTAAACGGGCGCTTGCGCCTTTGGCGTGCCCAGCACGCTGTTAATTGCGAGTTGGTGAAAGTCCAACCCAAGTAAGTACCAAGACGCTTGGTAGCTGACAAGTAACTGGTGGAGAAATCCTAAGGTTGAAGCCTTGTGACAAAGCACACTCAGTAGTGCGAGCAACCTAACAGGTCGTAACATAAAAGTGAATCCTGCCGCCTCGTCAGCAGACCCACACGTGGACAAGGAGAAGTCGATCCTGGCAAAGGAAGGAGAAGACCATGGAAGGTGTCAAGAACTTGGAAGAGCAGCACTGAAGAATCTCTCGGGGTAAGGGGAGCGACATGTTAGGAAAGTAATTAACGGAACTGGGGATACCCTCCTCGGTCACTCTACGGAGTAAAACAGAAACCTATAAGCCGATGGTGAAGTGGTGGAAGGGCTGAGAGGGAGTCGGAGGGGGTCATAGTACCGATGATGACGATGACAACACAACATTGTCTAGGGAAGGACGGCATAAGCCAATACCCTACTTCGTTCACAAGTTTGAAAGGAGGTACGAGTAAGTGAATGCCGGAAAACTGGCTAACTACACCAATGGAAAAGCTCAACGACTCCGATCAACTTTATATCTTTGTGCCAAGGAAAGTCCTACGAGACGATTTCACGCACTATATGATAAGATCTATCGTCCTGATATACTGGCGGAAGCATGGAAAAGAGTCAAATCCAAGAATGGAAGTGGTGGAATCGACAGGCAAACAATCGATGAGATTGTATATGACTATGGGGAAAGGGAATTCTTAAATGAGTTATACCTTGAACTAAAGGAAAATCAATTCCGTCCAAATCCAGTCAGAAGAACCTATATTTCAAAAGGAAATGGGAAAACAAGACCACTGGGAATCCCAACCATTAAGGACAGAGTGGCACAGATGGCAACAAAACTGGTACTAGAACCCATATTCGAAACAGATTTTCAAGATTGCTCGTATGGATTCAGACCAAAACGCAATGCCCATCAAGCCATAGCGAAAATCAAGAAAGCCAGTAAGAAGTCTGCTTGGGTGGTAGATGCCGATATTAAAGGGTATTTTGATAACATCAACCAAGATAAACTGATGAGGCTAGTGAAAATGAGAATTAGCGATAGAAGAGTACTAAAACTCATTCGCAAATGGTTGCGAGCAGGAATCATGGAAGATGGCCATTTTCGTGATTCTGTAACCGGGGTTCCGCAGGGTGGTGTGATCTCGCCACTATTATCGAACATCTATCTAAATGTATTGGACTCACTCTGGAATAAGAAGTTTGCACACCTGGGGCAAATTGTTCGCTATGCAGACGACTTTGTTATTATGTGCTCTACGAAGCAACAAGCGTTGGAAAGTATTCAGGTATTAAGAGGTATCATGAAGAAACTGAACCTTACACTTAGTCCTGAGAAATCAAGGCTTGTCAATATATGGGATAATACAGATGGATTTGACTTCTTGGGACTTCATCACAGAAAATTCCCTATTCTTATTAAAGGCGGTTACAAAATACATGTGATGTCGCACATACCGAGTAAAAAGGCAATGAAGAAAATGCGAGAGAAGATCAAGGAATATGTGGGAAAGAACAATAAATTGTCCCTAGACATAGAAGATCTCATAATAGGGCTGAATCGAAAGCTGCAAGGGTTTAAGAACTACTATCTTACTTCCCCGATAGCTAAGAAATGGCTTAATCGTATCGACTGGTATGTACTTGAACGACTTACAATATTTTGGAACAGGAAACGAAATAAACGCCACAAACACAGTAAAATGGGCGAGGTAATAGAAATGACCAAATATAAATTAGTGAAATTGGCGAGTTAGACAAGTACGTAATGCCAAAGAAAGAAGAACGTCGGAAAGCCGTATGAGGGAAAACCTCATGTGCGGTTTGATGAGGGGGAACAGGAAGAGGAATTGCCCTCAAGTCTGGCTTAGTAAGGTGGAAAACCCTGAAACCCGAGGACAAGAAGGCAATATCTAACTCCTGTTTTCTACTCTACTTCAATGTTAGTTGAATAAATCTCGTCTTAACGGACAGTTGCCCGCCCTTATTCTCTTGTTATTTCTTGAAGTGTGGATCCTGTTGTCTGTTGAAGCGGGACAAATGAACAATATGAAAATGGGAAGTGAGCATTACAATGGGGTTATTTATCAATACAGGTGTGCACCCGGATGTTTTTGTGAATCAAAGCACCATTAAGGAACCCAATCAAGGATATTTTAAAATAGACTATTTTGCTGAACTGGTAAAGTCACAAAAGCAAATAAACAATTCTTTAGCCGACTCCTTGCAAAAGCTTCAGATTCTCTACCAGCAGCAGAAAAATACGCAAGTAAGAGAGTGGCAGGAGATTGGAAATCAGCTGAATTCGTTACGGGAAAGTAATCTGCAGCATGAAAAATTTGAAAGGAATGCAATGGAATGGTTAACCATGTTAGATGAAAATAATAAAAAGCTTTACGGTATGCTGGAAGAGGAAGGGTTATTGAAACAAGAGATAGCAGATAAAATTAACAGTGTCAGTCAATCAAATCAGGAAATCAAGGACCAGATAGGAAACTATGAATCCTTAAATAAACAGCTTGCAACGAAAATGGATGAACTTTTTGATTTGCAAAAGGTTATGGCTGATAACATTACTGATCAGAATGAAAATCAGAACAAAACATTAAACCATTTGGAAAACCAAGAGGCATTGCTGGAAAAGACGTTGAGACAGGTTACCAATATTCGCTCCGCATTGTTTGAACGAGCAAATTTTTTGGCAGAAAAAATTGAAAACAGTTATAAGCTTACATCCTCGTTTGTTTACAATTTGGTTACTGGAACCGATCAGCCACTAACGTTTAGGATGAATCAGAAAAAAGAGGAGAAGTCAGAAAAGCCTTAAAAAGGGACTTTCCCACTAAAGTAGCAGTTTCTTACAACAATAGCCGCAGATAGTTAAAATGAAAACATGAAGAGAATACTGTATGGATTAGGCTTTTAAAAAACTTTTCCATTAAACTGTCAATTAACGTGTAAAAAGTGACAGTTATTTCCTGGCTCAGAAGGGAAATAACTGTCTGCAAAAAATCAGCTCATGACAGGCTGTTTACCTTTTTTCCGCGTTTCTGTTTTACTAATGATTGCTGTGCCGACAAGATCACCGGTCACATTTAATGACGTGCAGCCCATGCCTACCAGTGCATCAATCGCTGTCAGTAACCCCACAGCCTCCATTGGCAGCCCTAATTGGGCAAAAACGGTTGCAATCATAATAATCCCTGCCCCTGGAACGCCTGCTGTACCGACAGAAGCTAAGGTTCCGACTAATACGACTTGCAGCATATCGGTAAAGCTTAGCGGATCGCCTACCATATTGGCGGCAAACACGGCTGAAATGGCAATTCTGATCGCAGCGCCATCCATATTAATTGTGGCGCCAAGTGGCAGGCTAAATCCGTACAGACTTTTGGATAACCCCATGTTTTTGGCTGCATCTAGTGTAAGGGGTAATGTCCCGGAACTGCTCTGTGTGACAAAAGCTGTAACCATTGGTGTACGTGCATGTTTGAAAAAATTCTTAATAGAAACCTTGGTCAGCAGCATAAAGAGAATGTAGATTCCAACATGTACAAGCAATGCAATGTAAAGAACGAGAACCATATCACCTAATGCCAACAAAGTATCCATACCTTGATTCCCGACCGTTTTGGCAATGATCGCAAATATTCCAATCGGTACATACTGCAAGATAACGTTCATAATGGATAATGTTGCCTCGTTCAGCCCCTCCATTACCTTATAGACATGGTCGCCGAGTTCGCTATAGTCCTCGGAAGACCGGAGCGACGCTATGGCTATTCCAAAAGCAAGTGCCGTGAAAATGATTCCCAACAAATTAAGTTCACTGAAAGCAGTCACTATGTTATCCGGTACGATACTCAAAAGAACACTAATGACGCCAGGGTTTTCCGGAACATCGAATTTCTCGTTCGTATCAATTGTCATGCCGATTCCCGGTTCAAAGATGCTGGCCACAGCAATTCCCACGACAATGGCTAAAGCGGAAGTCAGCAGATAGTAAAGGAATACTTTTCCACCCATACGCCCCAAGTCACCAATCCGGCTTTGATTTACCCCAACGATTAACGTAAATAAAATAAGCGGGATGATGAGAAACTTAAGCAAATGCAATAAAAGATCTCCAAAAGGTGCTATCACACTTGTAGCTTCACCAAAGATTAAACCGGCAATAATACCAAGAATGAGTGCAACGGTAATTTTTAAAATAAGCGAGGCATCGATATAGCCCCTCCAGATTGTTTTCATAAACTAACCACCTTAATAACAGGATACCCCAAAAGGTTGTTCTTCATTGCCATTTACCCTCATTCCTCTAATAAAAAACCGATTGCTTAAAAGAACAATCGGTTACTGATCTGTTATTCATTCAATTTTTTATTAACGAGCTCATTTAAAATATGGTTAATACCAACTGTTTTTTCAACCTCTAAAACAAAGGAGATACCTTTTCCTGGTTTATTCAATTCTGCATCTTTTTCGATCGTTTTTAATACATTGCTTGTTTTATCCCTGCTGATTAGTGTTAACACTACTTCTTTTTCGGGTTCGATGAGGATGTTAAACAGTTTTGCTTGCTCATGGATACCGGTCCCACGCCCATTAAGAATGGTTCCGCCTTCAGCGCCTGCTTTCTTAGTCGCATCAACTACATTTTCCGAATCTCCCTTGTTTACGATTGTAACGATAAGATCATACAGAACGTTTTGCTCCTCCATTGTGCTCGTAACACCTTCCTTATCCATGTCTTCGCTTTCCATTTCCAATCCCATCATGTGGCAAATTCCTGTAACATGTTTTGTATCTATCACAAACCCAATCCCTTGTCTGGGCTGATTTAATTTTACAGAGTCAATAATTGCATTCATAACCTCAGGAAAGATTTTATTGGATACAAGTGTCAATATGATTTCTCGTTCCCGTTCTATTGGGATTCCCAGAATTCTTAGTTTTTCATTTAGTCTGATCCCATTGCCAATCAGCGTGGTGCCCCCCTTTGCTCCGGCACTTTTGGATGCATGGATGACCTTTTTGGCTTTTTCCTTTCTAACGATCGTGACGATTAACTTTTGCCCCGGCTTTGTCATTGCCATATCGACCCTTCTCCTTCCTACTGTATAAAATTCCTAATGTCAGTACGGATAATATCGGAGCAAGTGCTACCAGTGCAACCATACCAAAACCGTCAAGCAGCGGATCACGTCCCTCTATTTGCGTGGCAATTCCTACAAACATCGCTAAAATAAACGTAGCCGTCATTGGCCCGGTTGCAACTCCGCCTGAATCAAAGGCAATAGATGTAAAGGTTTTGGATGAAAATTTCACCATAATTAGTGCTATTATATAGCCTGGGACAATAAAATACCATAGGGAAATACCAAAAAGTATACGTATCATTGCTAGTGCTATGGATATTCCGACTCCAACCGAAAGTGTATAGAGCAGAATTTTCTGTGGAATGTACCCTCCAGATACTTTTTCTACCTGCCGGATTAAAACGGTAACAGCCGGTTCAGCATATATGGCGAAAAATCCGAGGATAAACCCAATTGGAATTAACACCCATTGATAGGATAGAGCGCCCAGGCTTTTTCCCATTAATTCTCCAATAGGCAGAAACCCGATATGCACACCCTGCAAGAAAAAGGAAAGACCAAAAAAGGTTAAGAGAAATCCGACACCAATATCCCTTAGCTTTTTCATCGGCAATTTTAAAAAGACAAATTGAAATAGTAGAAATAAGATGAAAAGCGGTGACAATGCTGTGGCAACTTCCAGCATGATCTCGCTAAAACCTGCAAATATATGTATGTTCAACCGTAGATCACCCCTAACAAAAGTACGGATAAAATTGGTCCAATAGAGGCAAGAGCTACAAGACCAAAGCTGTCACTTGACGATGATTTACCACGCATAACAGATGCTACTCCAACTCCTAAAGCTAAGATGAACGGCACAGTTAAAGGTCCTGTCGTTACGCCCCCGGAATCAAAGGATATCGGAACAAATTGAGGGGGAGTAAAAGCAGCCAGTAAAAAGATGGTTCCATAGCCAAATGCCAATAAGTAGATGATATTAATATTAAAAATAATCCGGACCATGGCGAGTCCAACAAAGATACCGACCCCAAGCGCAACAGCAAGAATTAAAATACTTCTGGGGATCTCCCCGTTTGAAACCTGATCGATTTGATGAGAAAGAACGCGTACATCAGGTTCTGCAACTGTCACAACAACACCCAATATAAAACCGAAGAGGACAATTACCCATATTTTCTTTGTCTTTGATAATGCGGAACCGATCATTTCTCCAACAGGCAATAATCCAACATTAACACCTAATAAAAAAAGTATTAGTCCGATTCCAACCATGACGACCCCTGCAAGGAATTGTAAAAAGGTTTCTATTGGCAGCCATACCAATGTGAACTGTAATACGGTAATAACCAATGTAATAGGTAAAATAGAATAAATAACTTCAAATATCGTATCTTTTATGTTGTTCATCCAAAACCACCTTAACTATAGATTTTTAACGTTCTAAGCTAATCCATTTTCTCAGAATTAATAATAAAAGGAGTGAACTTGAAAACAATTGGCTGGCTGAAATGGAAAAAGGCATAGGAAATTGCGTTACAGCTTAATGGAGGATAAGCTTGGAATGACATACTTTAATATATGAAAATTATAGCATGATTATCGTCAATTATAAAATAATTTGCAAGATTATAATCGGGTAAACATGAGATACTGTTATTCCTCATTAAATGGATATTAAGAAGCATCACTAGCGTTGCATAAAAAATAAAAGATCTAGTCAACCATTTTGATTTGTAACTTATTTACATTTATCAATTATAAAGAATATTCAGTCTCACCTTCTTCGTGAATCAGAGAAAAAAAGATAATAGGGCTATAAAGGTAGTCCTTCATCCATTTTTTGGAATTCATTAGTTATTTAAACGAGTGGATCGTACGTTAGATCATCTAAATGTAAAACATCTCCTGATTCATATTGTGCTAAGGTTTCTTCAAATATTCGCTGATGCTGCATCTTTCGGCGTCCGTTGGATGTTCGATCCGGTTTTTTGAAAAGTTCTTTTATGAAGCTCGAAAGACTTTTAGACCAAAAATCACTTACCCAATTGAACATTTCCAGTAATGTACCTTTATATCCTAATTTGTTTTTCATTAACAGATTTAAGCAGAATGTAATCATCGCGATGTAAATCTGGTTGAATACGGCATTTTCGCTTTGTCCGTAAAATTTTATCAAGACCAAATGCTGCTTTATCCATTTGAAAAACAATTCGATTTGCCAACGTGTACGGTAGAGGTCACTAATTTCTTGCGCGCTCACTTTTGCATCATTGCATACAATCGAAATGAGGTTGCCTTTACTATCCAATGTTTCTACCAAATGTAAAGGATGTTTCATATTTCCGATTTTCACCATCGCATCACGAATGATTGCAGAGGATGGATCTACAGGTAGTTCCTCTATCACGTGAACGATCGTATTTGCTTTAATTCTGGTGACAAATCGAATTCCGTTTGCACAATAATACTCAAATTTGCCAAAGTCGAAATAGCCGCGGTCGAATACGTGAAGCGCATCTTTACCCAAAATTAATGGGTCTAACTGTGTGACATCTGCTGGCTTTGCAGGAGTAAGAATCACGTCATTTGGATAAGAAACACCATCACAAAAATTGACGGAAGTATGTAGCTTTATTCCAGCTTTTGTCTCTCGGAAAACGGCCCATTCATATTGGCTAAGGCACATCGAGATCGTTGATGAATCGATTAAATGTATCTTTCCAAGTGCCTTATCTGCTTGCTTGGAACCGAGTTCTTGATGCAATTTTTGAACCAGATGATGCAGGATAACCTGAAAAATTTCAGGCGGTATTTCACCCAGCTTTCGTGAAAGCTGAGATTTACTAATACGCTTTATGCCAACAAGTCTTTGTACCATTTTCTTGCGTTTTACATTATCGCTTATCCGCCCAAGACTCTTTAATTCTTTCAGCTGAGCATAAATGAAAGTTCTGATAAACGTGAGTACACCAAGCTTTTTTACATATTTATCGATTTGGGCATGGTCAATCATTTTTTGTATAACTTTTGTATCCAGTGGATGAATGTATTCCTTAAATACATGTTTTATGGTATTATTGTCCATGTTAGCTCCTTATAGTTAGGGATTTGGACTGGACTACCATACCCTAATTATAAGGCTTTTTTTATGACTTTTAAAGGTTAAATTGCCATTATTGCCAAATTTCACATAAAATATATTTCTTGACTTTTATATTTTATTTTCCTGCAACGCTAGTGAAGAAGCATCAATAATGAACAGATAGAATAAATCCTTGTATGAATGCATTTCATTGATTAGGATGATTAATCTGAAATAATGAAAGTACTAAATGACGAGGAGAGATGCATGATGAGAATATGCTTAATTGGAGCAAATAGGACATCATCTTGTAAATCTGCTAAGCAACAATGATGAGTATTCGGTAAAAGCAATGGTACGGAAGGAAGAACAGGCAAAAGCTTTAAGGGAAGTAGATCGGTCGTAGCGAACCTGGAAGGTAGTGTACATGAAGTTGCAGTCGTTATGAAAGAATGTGATGCTGTTATTTTTGCAGCTGGATCAGGCGGCAGTACTGGGGCAGACAAAATACTGGAAGCGAGCAGCTTAAATTATACAATTGTCCGACCGGGAGGACTTCTTCTCAATGAGCCTGGGACAGGAAAAATTGCTTCAGCAGAAAATTTATCAAGGGGATCCATTCCTCGTGAGGATGTAGCTCGTACGGTTATAGCAGTATTAAGTGAGGAGAATACGTAAAAACGGGCATTTGATCTTACCTCAGGAGATCGTTCTATTGAAGATGCTTTAAGGAAATTTATAAGACAGATAGGGAAACGGCAAAGGTAATTTTTACATACTTTTGCCGTTTCCCATTCAGCTTGTTTCGGCCTCGTTTAACCTTTCTTCGGATTTTCATTACCTTCCCTTAAGCTTAAACAATCCGATAAAAATGGAGCCAATAAAAATTGACTTGAAGAATTAGAATTTTAATAAGGATACGGAGTTGAATGACTCTGTATCCTTCTTTTCTACTGCTTCCTGTTCTTCTTCTCTTTCTTCTCCTTCTTTCCTTTTTTCCCTAACAATGCTGCCTTTGCCTTTTCCCTGATTTTTTTGTTGATGAGTACATAGAGTGTATCGCCGGTTTCGATAACAGAATTGCCTGTTGGTGTTATCAGGTTATTATCGCGGACAATCCCGATAATTAACGTATCATTGGGAAGCTCAAGATCCGTTAAGGAAGTGTTAACCGATGCGGCCTGTTCAGTGATAGCTACCTCCATAATTTCCGATTTCGTATTTCCAAGGGTAATTAATTCCAAGCTTGGTGATTCATGATCATTCTTTTCACCAGCCAGCCCTAGTTTTGTTGCGAGCCATGATAATGTACTGCCCTGAACCAGCGCTGAGATCAAGACAACGAAAAAGACAGTATTAAATATCAACTGACCATTTTCCACATCAGCAACAATCGGGTATGTAGCCATGACAATTGGTACTGCTCCTTTTAATCCCGACCAGGAAATAAACAGCTTTTCTTTTACACTGTATTTCATGAAAATCATGCAGAGGAAAACAGCGATTGGCCGGGCAATAAACATCAAAATAACGGATAACAAAATCCCCTGCCAGGTAATCGTAACCAATTGATTTGGAAAGACCAGTAGTCCTAGCAAAATAAACATAACAATTTGCATCATCCAGGAAAAGCCTTCATTAAACCGCGAAATGGTGAAGCGGTACATGAGGTCACTGTTACCGACAAACACCGCCATTACATACACCGCAAGTAACCCGCTTCCACCTGCCAGATCTGTAATAACATATGTGAAAATAGCCATTCCCATAGCAAGAACAGGATATAAACCGGCAGCCTCGAGTTTAATATGGTTAATAATGAGCACAATAATTTTTCCAAGGATTAATCCGAAAATCAATCCAAGTGCCATTTGTACAAAGAAGCTGGCAATAGCTGACCAAATAGAGCTATCGGGAATTTGGATCATTTCAATAAATGCAACAGTAAGGAAGATTGCCATCGGGTCATTGGAACCAGATTCAGCTTCTAGTGTAGACTTCAGCTTCCGTTTGATATTTTTGTTGCCTAAAACGGAGAAAACAGCAGCAGCATCTGTTGATCCAACAATCGCGCCAAATAGTAAGCCTTCCAGTAAAGAAAGGTTAAGAATGTACATCGCTGAAAACCAGTAACTAAAGTGGTGATCAATACACCAAAAGTTGCTAATGAGCCAGCAGCACCAATGATGGGGCGAACATGATCCCATTTTGTATGTGCTCCACCGTCGAATAAGATGATAATCAGGGCAAAGATCCCAATCAACTGTGCGAATTCCGCATTTTCAAAGAATACAAATCGATTGAGTGCCATCCCAACAATTAAGAATAAAACAAGTGAGGGTAGTCCTAAACGTGAAGAGAACTTGGTAGCTAGAACGCCGACAATCAGCATAGCAGAGAATAAAAAGATAAGGGTTTCTACATTTAAGTCCAAGTTTTATGATACCTCCGAAAAAATTTCAACTTTAACTACAATTATAACTGGAATTTTGAAGGATGACAAAGCTTGAGGTGCTTTGCATTTTTTGCATATGGGACATATCAGAGCTGGACATACAAACGTTAAAATAAAAAGTTAAAAAAATAACCCGTTCCAATTGCCATAATATTTCCCTAACTCTATAATAGAAGACAATTATTCAATGATACCAAAGGGAGTGGTGCAGGTTGCCAATTAACATACCGAAAGAATTGCCAGCTAGAGAGGCGCTAAAAGGGGAAAAGATCTTTGTAATGGATGAGGATCGGGCCAGAACCCAGGACATTCGTCCACTTAACATCATCATTTTAAATCTGATGCCGGAAAAAGAACGCACCGAGTTACAGCTGTTAAGATTGTTAGGGAATACTCCATTACAAGTAAATATTAGTTTTTTGAGAATGACAACACATGAATCCAAGAACGTTAGTAAATCACATCTGGATACATTTTACCTGACATTTGCAGATATCAAGAATCGCCGTTTTGATGGAATGATTATTACAGGAGCACCCATTGAGCATCTGGAATTTGAAGACGTAAACTATTGGAATGAGCTAACGAACATAATGGAATGGTCGAAAACCAATGTGACCTCTTGCTTACACATATGCTGGGGGGCGCAGGCGGCATTGTATTATCATTATCGCATTGGTAAGTATGCACTTCCGAAAAAATTATTTGGTGTTTTTAAACATCGGATAACCGACCCAACAATCGAGCTTGTACGCGGATTTGAGGATGAATTTAATGCCCCCCACTCAAGATATACAGCTGTTCCAATGGAAGAGATTGAGCAGGATCCGCGACTAATCCTGCTTTCGTCCTCAGAGGAGGCTGAAGCGTTTATTATTATGTCCAAAGATGCTAAGCATATCATGATTACTGGTCATTTGGAGTATGATGCAACAACACTGGCTGAGGAATATACGCGGGATCTTCGCAAAGGGCTTGATACGGACATTCCAAAAAATTATTTTCCAGACAACGATGCAAATGAACAGCCACTTAATACATGGCGATCCCATACGCATTTGCTTTTTTCAAATTGGCTTAATTATTATGTTTATCAGCAGACACCGTATCAATGGGATTAGCTTGTAAAAGATAGACGTGTTTTCGGGTAAAGCTGTCTATGAATAAAGCATCCCCAATTTCAAAAACTAACCTAATTCTGCTTTTGGAAAGGGGGCATGAACATGGTTAACAAAGAAAGAAAAAATAATATGTTCAAAGAAAACAGTAACAACGGGGAGCATAGAAATGGCAGGAAGAGCCAATTCAAAAATAATAGTCAAGGTGGAGAAGAACTAAACGAGTATATAAGCAAGAAAGAAGACTGATATGCATAACAAGCGGTGTGGCCATAGGGTTAACACCGTTTGTTTTATTACTAGGAGATTGGATGAAAGGAGGACAATTGCTACATATTCATTAGACAAGGTATTTTTTGGCTATATTTATTTTATAGGTAAAGAAAGTATAAAAATTTAGGCTCTATTCTGCTTACATCAGAGTTGGCCATGTCCAGCTCCAGCGCCCAGCAACTAGCAAACTTCACACTCCTTCACTACGATAAGTCAGCATCGGTTCGCTTCCAGCTCACCGTGTTTCCTTTATCTCATTGCGGAGTGCTCCAGTTTGTACGTTGCTAAACGGGCGCTTGCGCTTTTCTAAGTCTCAATTTGAATGTTTTTAAAAATAAAGTTCTATGTTTTTCATTCATTTATTCTCCGTATTTGGAAAAGCTAAGAGTGTTCATGGCGATCGTAGTAAATACAACAACAGGAGGAAGATGAACATGATGAAAAAAGGACTTTTCATAGTATTCGCCGTGGTGCTTGGTTTCGGTATTTTTATCCAATCCCCCGGTGATGTGGCAGCGATTGATGCCAATCAATCGAGGAATCTGGAACCCGATCAGAGTGCCAACAGGTACGGCTTTCATAACAGTGAAGCATTGATTAAAAAGCGCGCAGAGGAACTGGGAATTAAAACAAAGGGCAAGGATACGGAAACATTGGCACGAGAGGTATATGAGGCAGAAATAAAGCGAGCTGCCAAAGAATTAGGAATGGAAACAGAAGGAAAAGATATAGACGAGCTTGCGGACAAAGTACATCATGAAAAGGTAAAACAAATGGCAAAGAAGCTGGGAATCAAGACAGAGGGAAAAGACCCTGAAACGCTTGCCAAAGAAGTTTATGAGGCTAAGCTGAAGCAAAAGGCAGAAGAGCTTGGAATCAAGACAGATGACAAGGATATGGAATCAATTAAACAGGAAATATTTAAACACTATTTGAAAAAAGAAGCGGACAAATTAGGCGTTGATATGAAGGGAAAAGATGAGTACACCATTGCTAAGGAGATTCAGGATAAAAAGATTATGCGGTCAGCCGAGAAGCTGGGTCTCGATACGAACGGGAAAAATCCGGAACAGCTTTTAGACGAAATTATGAATAAACATGCAGTAAGAGCTAAGGAGCTTAACTTGTTTCCATTTGAAGGGAGGAAAAATTCCTTCCACCAAGATCCTCACCATATGGGAAAATAAAAAAGAGGCTGGGACGTAAGTTGAAAACTCTCACTGATTTTAGTACAAATTGAGAAAATAAAACCGCATGAAATCAAGGTTTTTAAATTTGATTTCATGTGGTTTATCATTCTTATAGGGTTATGTCCCAGCCTCCTGCATATTATTCGGAAAACTTCGGGAAGTACAAGACCTCAATGAAACTCGACGTCAATTTTCTTCCGGTTTTCCTTCATTTTTTTTGGCATTTTTACCTCAAGGACGCCATTCTTATACGTAGCTTTTACGCCTTCATGTGATACGGGTGATGGCAATGAGATATGCCGATGGAAGCGACCGGAAAAGCGCTCTTTTCGATGCATATTTTCCTCGTTGATTTCATTTGTCTTGCTGATGGATCCACTTAATATCAATGTATTTTGTTCAATGTCTATATCCACATCTTCCTTGCTTTCCAAACCAGGGATATCACATGTTGCAATTACCTCATTCTCCGTTTCATGTACATCCACTCGAATACTGCCTAAATTATATTCAGATCCAAAGGTCGAAGGGAAATCGGAAAAGAAGTGATCAAACTCCTTTCTGATATTTGCAAGTTGTCTAAATGGATCATATGGTACAAGAGCCATATTTTTGCCTCCTTTTTGATTGATCACGATTATTTTTCCCAAAATAATGAAGAATAACCGAAACCAGTAATTTCAATAAAGAAAAATATCCAGACAAGACGCGAGGCAGAGAATGAAAGAACGGGTACCGGATAAATCTGGCTACCCGTCTGACTAAGATATTATTTGAAAAAATCCTGGAATGATCTCGCACTAGTTTAATGCCGTTTACTTAGCCAAAGTACACCGGATTTTGCGATCCGCGGTACGAGCCCGGTAAACGGCTGTTGAAACATATTGCCAAATCCATCAGACTTGCCAAGTGAACCGAGCGTCCCTTTTAATTTGATTTCTTTCGGTTTCTTTGGTGTTTTATCATGTAATACGGCAAGCAGAATATCGGCAATTTGTTCTCCTTGTTGCATCGCCAGCTGCCCACTTGGTGAATGAACCGAAGATGCACAATCTCCTACTACGTAAACATTGGTATTCTCCGGTACTTGAAAAAAATCATTTACGATAATTTTGTCCTGTTCATCTTTTGCAAATGGCAATCCTCTTGCTAGATAATGCGGACGAACACCTGCAGTCCAGATTGTCACATCGTTTACAAAACATACTCCATTATTGCATACACCGTCTTTTTCCACATATTCTACGTTGGCATGATGCAGCACTTCCACATTGTTTTCAAAAAACCAGGACTCCACATATTCCTGGATTTTCGAATTAAACGCCTTCAATACGGAAGCTCCCCGGTCGAGAAGACGAATGTTTAAATCCGGTCTGCTTTCTCTTATTTCGGCGGCTACTTCAATGCCGCTCAATCCGGCACCGACAATAGCAACCTTTCCGTACGCTTTCAAATTTCCGACAGCTACACCAGTATATCGTGCTCTTGCGAATGTCTGAACACTCTCGGTATATTCCTCTGCCCCTTCAATACCGTGATAATTATCTTCACAGCCGAGTGCGACGACCAGGTAATCGTATGGAATGTGTTCTGTTCTTCCTTTCAATACGATTTCCTGATTTTCCGTGTCAATTTCAATGATCTCGCCAAACTCATAGCGGACACGTTCATCATCCGGAAAGTTCACACGGACATCTTTATCGGCAGATGTTCCGGCCGCGATGGAATAAAATTCCGTTTTCAGTGATTGATAAGGATTTCTGTCTACAACAGTAATTTCAACATCCTCAGACAGATGGTGATTCAGCAGCCCGGCGACGATTTTAACCCCTCCGTAGCCGCCGCCTAATATGACCAGTCTTTTCATAACACAACCCCATCTCTATCTATTAATATACGTATTTTTATTACCCACTACAGGATAACAAAAGTAGCATGGAAAGACTAGAGATTGTGTGCATAATGCGATTAATACGCTAAATACGACCAAGGAATGAAACCATTACTCATTTCCCTATTTGTTTATGATGTATAAGAATAACGGAAAAACTTAACGCTGCAAAGAAGCGTTAAGTTTTTTCAAAGGATTTATCACGCGTTAACGAGCTGCACTTACCCTCAGTTAATGGAGTTTCACTTTATTTTTCCAGAACAATTCGCTTTTCTAATCGTTCAGTTATCTTTAATTGCTTAATCATTCGTTTAACTAATTGCAATTCAGCTTTCGCAGTCATAACATGATCTTGTGCATGGATCATAAAAAAGCTCGGGGTAGTTTAGTTCTGACTTTGAATCAGCTCGGTTTGATATTTGTGCCCGGATTTTAAGTTGGTTAATGCGTGATAAATTAGAAAGAAAGAAATAAATAGACTCGGTTTAAATACATTTATTGGTATATAATAGGGATAAGGGAATTAAATTTTCACAATTCAATTTATTATTTCTTCCTATTCATATATACTAATACATAATATTGAGGTTTTTTGATCGCGGGACTTTATAATCATAAAATGAGGGATTATAGAATGGATAATTCTTATCAAATAAGCCAATTGACGAGTGAAATTTCGACCTTTAATGGTGTGATAAAAGATAATAATGAGAAAATTGGGAGGCTGGAGGATCCAAAATCAAAATCATTGCTGATCAGGATGAGCTTAGTATGCAAAAAGGTGCCGTTAATCAGCCGGATCTTTCAAGTGAAACATGGCAGGGTAAGCATACGAACGACTTTTTAGATAAGCGGGAAAATATTAAACAGGAATATAACAATATGATGAACACCCAAGTCGGGATCCTTCTTGATAATATTGCTAATGCAATCGAACGGTTAAAGAAAGCTAACTTGGATCTTTCCAGTTCGATTGAAACAAATCGCTACCGTATTAGGCAATTAAGAGAAATGGAGGATGATTAATTATGCCGGAAATTAATGTTCAGCCAGAAAAAGTAAAGCCTGTTTTAACCAGTTTGAAAGCAAATACAGAGGAACTGGAAACAACAAATCCAAACCCCGATTTTCCAACATCTGTGTTAGACTTCCTTGAAAAAATGAAGAACATCGAAGAAAAATATTACCAGGCGCTAAATGATTATAAGGCTGCGTTAATCAAAGTGGAAAAGAATGTGGACGAAGCCGTTCAGGCGTATGTGGATACGGATGAAAATATTGCCAATCAAACGGGACCGCAGCCCGTTAAATAGCCTGTACTTTAGCTGTTAAGTATGGAATTAAGGAGTTAAAATGATGAAGGTAATCAAGGTGTCTGAAGTTGTGAATGGAATAGAGGAAATCGTCAGGAAGAAAGAGAAAGAAAAAGAGCAAATTTTAACCCTTCGTGATGAGATGAATAAATTGATTGATCTTGATGACGCTCTGGAAGGTAAGGGAGGGGATGCAATCAGAGAACATTTTATGACACTTCATTTCCCAGCTGTCATTCTATTTAACTTGTTTTTGGAGGAATATATTAATGTCTTAAAGGAAATAAAAGGTTTAGTTGAGTCATTTGAGAATAATAATGGTCTCGTACGCGAAGAATTTATTGAAAATGATGTGAAGGAGGGATTAAATAAACTTGATAACTTAACACATGAAATTGTTGACGATATTAATAGCCATTATAATGAGGTTAGTGACCTGGTTCCTCATGATTCAGTTAAAACAATAGACTTTGACTTTCATATGTCAGGTGCACGGTCCACGATTCAAGAAACGCTCACTAAATGTACCGAGCTTGATGAAGACGGTACTTCCAAACTGGAAAATTCAGCTGATTCGGCCAATCAAATTGCCCAATTTGTCACGAAGATTCAGGGCTGGACGAAAAATGGTGTCTTTCTAACAGCATCTCAAATTGAGGAAGTGGAAAATTACTATATGGAATCGGATGTCATTGAGGGCATGATCGATAATGCGATGAAATTGTCTGTTGACCAAGGGGATTCGACTGTGCAGGGGGAAGTTGCAGATTGGCTTTCCAGATTAGGGAAATTAAACGGTGCTTACAATGTTGCTAAAGGTGCACTTGCGTATAAAATTTTAAATAGCGGCATGCTTAAAATGGTGAAGGACGGCGATGGAAACTTTATTGTAAAAGCTTCAGACGAATGGATAAAAGGTTCGAATGGTAAATATGATTCAAAATTGGCAGGCACTATTTATAAGATATTGCAAAATGGGGATAAAAATTCAGCCAATCCTCTAGAGCGGTATATTGCAAAATCGGGACGGGCCCCTAGCGGCGTTCTTAGGGAAATAATTGGACTAAAGGGAAAAACAAATAAAATCAGCCTTGGAAAAATAGCAAATAGCTACTCTAGTGTTCTTGTATTTGATAAAACCGAATTGAAAAATTATAAAATGAAGGTGGATGTAAAAAGTACAGTGAGACAGTTCAGCAGTACGGAAGGTCTAGTTAAGTTTGCTAAAAAAATTCCGTATGTTGGGATGGCATTTTCTTTTGCTACCAATTCAGGTGAGTTTTATAGTGATGAGAATAAACATAAATCTTTTGCCGAAAAAAGTGGAAGGTTTTTAGGCGGAGTTGGTCTTGATGCTGGTGTTGCCGGTGTTACAACAGTTGGTGCAGGAATTGGCACAATGATTTGTCCTGGAGTTGGCACTGTAATAGGTGGTGCAATTGGAGCAGGTGTTGGTATTGTGGGATCCTGGTTTGCAGAAGATACTGTGAAAGATTGGGGAGAAAGTGCTGGCCGATGGGTTGAAGACAGGGTAGAGGATGTTGGAAAGTTTATGGAGAATACCAAGGAGAAAATCAGCGATGGAATAGACAGTATCGTATCCGATGCAAGTGACTTTGTATCAGGCTTGTTTAATTAAGTATAATCAGAAATGAGGAAATAATTAATGGAAAAGAGTCAGGTAAACAAAAATGTCGAGAGTAATCAAAAATTTTTTTCTATAAAAAATGGTTTATGGTTTTTTTTAAAGACTAACATTATGCTGGCAGTTATGATCACATTGTTTACCATAAATAGACCTGAATGGAGGTCAGATGGAGGAGATAAGGTAACTGAATTTATTTTCTTGTTTGAATGTCTTTTTATTTTACTTTCCGTATTTGCCTGTTTAAAACCTGAGAAGAATATTATGAAACATAGAGTATATGAAAAAAAGTCCAAAAATGAATGGATTGGTATGGCTATCGCGATTATATCAACTTCATTATTATCTCTATTTATGCTGCCTGCGGGTATTCCATTTCCAAGCACTGTTAACTTTGTGATATTATCAATTAATTTCCTTGTAGCTGTCTATTCGATTGTTTTTCATAAAGTGGCCATCGCGCTATATGAATTAAACGTATTTAAAGAAAAAGATAGTGTTGCAGATTATACATTCAAATATATAGCAATATTATTTTCGGGTTTAAATTATTATGTTCAAATAACTTTACAAAAACTTCCGCTTATTTTCAATAAACCTATTGCTATTGTTTTTGTGATTATATTGGCTATGCAGCTCATTTTGACAGGCACTGTTTTTACGTATTAGTTTAATAATAAGATTTAAATTTTAAAGCTACTAGTCATTATAAGATTTGGGTTGATCATAGATGGAAGATAAATCGAAGTCAAATGACAGTTATAGTTGGTCTAATTGGAGTGAGAGTAAGAATTGTTGAATCCTGGTTTGCTAAAGAGCAGGGCTGGGTAGGTGATAAAGTTGATGGTTTAATCACCTGCATTGGAAGTTTTTTTGGGAATTTTTAACCGAGCGAAAAGTTGATACAAGTGACTTTATTTAATGAATTTTCAATTACTTTAGACCGAGGAATCATGATATGAATAATCAATCCAATAAAAAACAGAATAGATTAAATGGGAATTTATTCCTTAAAACTGGTTTTATGTTCTTCCTAAAAGCTAATATTTTACTGATTATGTTGATTTTTACATTTTTGGTTAACAAAGCGGAGTGGCAATATGATGGTGGAACTTCAGTTATAATGTTTGTGACATTTGCCGAACTTTTTATCATCTTGCTATCTGTCTTAGTATTTATTAAACCAAACGTAAATAGTGAAGGAAAGGTTAATGAACGAGAACAATCAAAGGAGTGGATTGGGGCTTTAATTGCGTTTGTCTCCCTATCTTTGTTTTCACTTATATTTTTGGGCGCAAATATTCCATACCCAAGCACATTGATATTTTTAATATTAATGACAAATTTTATGGTGTCTCTGTATTCCGTTGTTTTTCATCCGGTTGCTTTAGGGATATATGAAGCGAACGTTTTCCAGGAAAAAACAACTATGCTGGATTACATTTTTAAATATATAGCAATATTTTTATCAGGGATAAACTATTATGTGCAGAGGACATTGTTAAAGCTTCCACTGTTGATAAATAAATTTATTGCCGTTGCCTTTGTCTTATTTTTATTGTGGCAAGGGTTTGGGGTAATTGCCATTTTTGATAAATAATCTAAAAGGTTATGAATACCTGAATTCGGGCAACTAATCAAGACGAAAACTTGAGCTGATATTTAATACGTAGACATAGGATGAAATTATAGCACTGTAAAATGGATCAACGATTGGGTTCACAATCATGCCTTCAAAGGAGGCTTTTCATGCCAAAAACAAAACAAATCAATCTGACCATCAATGAACTAATAGCAACGCTTGCCCTTTGCGGATACGATAAAATGGCAAGTCAGATTTTAAATGAACAGGAACTGATTAAAGATGAATCGGAATTTACCCGGTTTGTAGAAGAAACGGAAACGGAGCTTAGAAAAAAAGGATACTGGGACGATAACAGGGATACTGGCATTGCCAAGGGTCTTGAGGATTTGCTGTATTTACTTGTTCATTCCAAGAAAAAGATTCGCTGTATTAATATGAGAAAGCGAAATGCGTTACTTATCCATTCACTCAACAAAAAGCATTCACTTGTCCAGGAGGTGCGTGGTAGAGAGCATGCATTTGCATTCCACCAGAATAATCAAGGTTTTTATGATGTTATCCGTGAGTACTTTGGAATGGAGGATACAGAAATTAATGTAGATGGTTGGCAGCCTATTCGGATGACGGATGATCTGGTTGATGAACTTCATACCTCGGATCCAGAGGTTCTGCTTGCAATGAAACAGGATGAAAATCAGGCACAGCCATTGCGTGACTTCGCTGATGATCTTTTAAAGAACGGGCAGGAATTTAATAATATTTCATTGATGGAGTCTGACTATGTAAAGGATCAGTCGGAGTTTGCTGAAATCCAATTTTTGCTCCCGGGCAATAATTTTGTCTGGCATATGAATTACGAGAACGTGGAAAAGAATCATGAAGTAATCCTTGAGCCGATCTCGGTAAAAACGTATTTTAAACAAATTGAGAGTGTTTTAAAGGAATTCTTTTTCGAGTAACTTGATCGGATTCTTCAAAGTAGTAGATATTAACGAAGGAAACTGGTTAACTAAATCGGTTTCCTTCATTATTTCCTAAGGTCGCCAACTTCTTCATATACCAATGTAAACAAAAATAAGTTATTATTATAAAAAGCTTTTTTCAAAGGAGGCTGCAAATATGGATGCCAGTCTGATCAAGCCTGACGACACATGGATGCTTTGGGCATTTATGGCTGGATGGGCCGCGGTAAGCATTTATTTGGAGCAGAAATACAAGTGGGCATCAAAGGTTACGGGAGCGATTATTGCCTTGGTTGGTGCTATGCTGCTGGTAAACCTGAACGTCATTCCAAGTGCTGCACCTGCGTATGATGCTGTCTGGACATATGTCATCCCGCTTGCGATCCCATTATTGCTATTTCAGGCGAACATTAAAAAGATATGGAATGATAGCGGGAAGATGCTAATCATCTTTCTTATTAGTTCGATTGGTACGGCTGCTGGTGCTTGTATAGCGTTTTTATCAATGCAACATAGCGTTCCAGACGCTGCCAAAATAGCTGGTATGGAAACTGGATCATATACGGGCGGCGGGGTTAACTTTGCAGCATTATCCGCCAAGTTGAACGTTCCAGGGGAATTGGCATCGTCAGCAATTGTCGCGGATAATTTGTTAATGGCATTGTACTTCTTTGTCTTAATGATGATGCCTGCCCTGGCATTTTTTCGGAGAAACTATCGAACTCCATATATCGATGAACTAGAAAGGCAGTCCATCTCTCAGGAGAACGGTGTTTCCGATTATTGGAAGCGCAAGGATATTTCCCTTAAGGATATTGCTTTTGCTGCCGGGACTGCGTTTGTATTAGTTGCTGTTTCATTTAAATTGGCAGAGGTAATTGATAAACTGATTCCGTCAGGGGATGATGCAGGCTTCTTTTTAAATCTGCTGAATGGTTTGTTTGGCGATGGTTATCTCATGCTTACAACGATAACGGTATTGGCGGTAACGTTTTTTAGTCGTTTTTTTGAAAATATTCACGGTGCCCAGGAAATTGGCACGTACCTGATTTACATATTCTTCGTTGTGATCGGTGTGCCTGCATCACTTCCACTGTTAATTAGCAATGCACCACTGTTATTGGTGTTTTTAGGTATTATAGTTCTCTTTAACATGCTTGTGACGTTTACGGTCGGTAAATTATTTAAATTTAGCCTCGAGGAAATAATTGTTGCCAGTAATGCCAATATCGGAGGACCGACAACCGCTGCAGCGTTTGCTATCGCCAAGGGCTGGACCAAATTAATCGTCCCTATCATGCTAGTCGGTACGTTAGGATATGTCATTGGTAATTACTTAGGAAGCATGGTTTACTTTTTATTTAAGTAGTACGAGCTAATTTAAAAAATTGTTTGTTTGTTAAGCGCCTTTTGGGGAAACTTAATTATAATTATATGTTTAAACCCAAGGGAGCTGAACAGAATGCCACGTACAGAACGAGTACCACGTGAGAAAACGATTGATGATACCTTTAAAGTCCTGACTGAGGGGTATATGTACATACCAAACAGGCGCGCGCGGCTACGGTCAAATATCTTTATAACCCGTTTACTAGGTCAGAAGGTAATTTGTATAGGTGGTGAGGAAGCTGCACAATTATTTTATGATACAGAGAAATTCCAGCGAAAGGGAGCAGTACCGAATCGGATACAGGAATCCTTGTTTGGAAAAAAAGCTGTACAAGCCCTGGATGGGGTGAAGCATCAGCACCGGAAACAGCTATTTATGTCCCTTATGACGAAAGAGCGGCTGCAATTGCTTACCAAGATTACCGAAAAACAGTGGCAGCAGGCGACAAAAAAGTGGCACAAGCGGAAAAAGATTACACTCTTTGACGAAGCACGGGAAATTATGGTTCGGACTGCATGTGAATGGGCAGGTGTGCCTCTTCAAGAAGAGGAGGTAAGCGAGCGGGCAAATGATTTGGGAGATATGATTGATGCCTTCGGTGCTGTCGGGCCAAGGCACTGGGCTGGCAGGCAAGCACGTAATCGATCAGAGAGGTGGATTCAAAGTATTATTGAAAAAGTTCGTTCGGAAAAACTGGATCCTTCCCCGAACTCGGCGTTGTATGCAATGGCATGGCACCGTGATTTGAATAACAAACTGTTAGATTCGCAAATAGCTGCGGTCGAGCTTATAAACATCATTAGACCAATCGTCGCCATTGCCAGGTACGTTACTTTTGGGGCAATAGCGTTGCATGACTATCCTGAGACTCGGGAAAAATTACAAGCAGATGATGGCAACTATAGTCAATGGTTTGTCCAGGAAGTCCGCCGTTTTTATCCATTCGGCCCATTTTTAGGTGCGCGAGTAAAAAGAGATTTCATTTGGCAAGATTGCCGATTTAAGAAAGGGACACTTGTTTTACTTGATATATATGGAACAAATCACGATCCGAAGCTTTGGGAAAACCCGAATGAATTCCATCCAGAGCGGTTTAAAGAGTGGGAAGGCAGCCCATTTGACTTTATCCCACAAGGTGGTGGAGATTATCATAAAGGACATCGGTGCGCTGGGGAATGGGTAACCATAGAGGTGATGAAGACAAGCCTGGAGTTTTTAGCCCAAAAGCTTGATTATCAAGTGCCAGCACAGGATTTACACATTGGAACCGTAAGAATGCCACCGCTTCCGGAGAGCGGATTTGTGTTAAAGAATGTTCATGCAAGGCTAGATTAAATTTCAATGGAAGCGGCACCTTACAATGGGCATGGGGGGATCTTTATAGTCGTTACCGTTTTTATTTTCTTTATGGAGTAGAAGACGCCGATGAACCGTTGGAGCGGCTGATCGAAAGCGAAAAGTCGCTGATCGAAAGCGTGAATCCGCCGATCGAAAGCGGAAAGCCGCTGATCGAAGACGTGAATCCGCCGATTGAAAGCGGAAAGCCGCCGATCGAAAGCGTGAATCCGCCGATCGAAAGCGAAAAGCCGCTGATCGAACCATACAGCACCAGCAGTTAACACGGGCAGGCAATTTCATTCCCGGATGAAATTACCTGCCCGACTGCCTTTACATGATTATTCTTTTTCGCCTACAACTGTAAACCGTTCATTTACATGCTTCGGGTTCTCGATTTCATCAACGACAGCTATGGCATAATCTGCATAGCTGATGTAGCTGTCCCCTTTTGCATTCACTAGCAATGTATCTTTCCCTGATTGATATGATCCAGTTCTTTTTCCATCTGGGTCAAATACTGCAGAGGGGCTGATGAATGTCCAGGTAATACCAGTCGTTTTTTGTAGTTCTTGCAGATTGCGTGCCTGTCCAGTTGCTGTTGGTTTAAATGCATCAGGGAAGTCTGGTGTATCACTTACGCGGACTGTTTTGTCTTCATCCGCATAAAGGCTTCCGGCACCACCAACAATAATTGCCTTTGCAGTTGTCCCCTTAAGTGCTTCGATTAAAGCATGTCCAGCGTCAACATGTGGCTGCTCTTCACCAAGAGGAGCACCAAAGGCATTTACAACAACATCATATGGCTTGATATCATCTGATGTTAGATCCAGTATGCTTTTTTCCACAACCGGGACCTCTTTATCAGCTAATTTTGCCCTATCCCTTATGATCGCTGTTACATCATGTCCCCGCCTTACAGCTTCCTCCAAAATAAGACGGCCTGCCTTACCGCTTGCTCCAATGATTGCAATTTTCATCTAACCATCCTCCTGTTTTGTTGTAACAATTATAGTTACATGTTAGCGGTGAAAAAATCTCTTTAATCAAAGAGATCTTGTAATACATCGTCTAATGTTTGCCTTGCCAATTCTTGTTCCATTGCCTGCTGTGCCCGTTTGAATTTCTTCTCAAGTGCGGATTGAATGTTACTGCCAACAGCACAGTTTGGGTTCGGGTCTTCATGTACAGCAAAACCAAGTTCATTTGTATGTTGAACTGCTTTATAAATTGCTAACAATGAAATGTCGGAAGGATCCTTTGTTATACTTAATCCGGGGATACCTGGATGTGATGTTAAAAGTCCAGCTTTTTTAAGCATACTGTTAATTCGGCGTATAACTACCGGATTTGTATTAACGCTGTTGGCAATAAATTCAGAAGTCAGGTATTCCCGTGGCTGATTGGATGCTAGCGCAAGAATATGAATGGCAACAGCAAAACGATTATTTTTCATTACATCACCACCACTGTAACTATAATAGTTACAATCGAGGTGTTTGTCAATAATCTGGTTTACGAGAAAACATTGCCTTCGTATGATCATGGCGCCTTAAAGGTTTCTTATCGTTTTTCTTTTACAATAAAAGCATCCTTTACCCCTGCTTTGATCACTTCATTCAACCGTTTTTCCGCATTCTCTTGATCGGAAAATGCACCTGCTTGAACCCGGTACCATTGCTCGCCGGAAATCGTAATGGCGCCAACAAAGGATTCTATCCCGTTTGTTTGAAAAAAATCAGCTCGATCGTTGGCATTTTCTCTTGATTTAAACGAACCTGCAATTATCCTGTAAATGATGGCAGCTCCCTCTTGTTTGCGCTTTAAATTAAATGCCTTTACTAACCCATTTACATGTCCTTGTGCAACCTGTTTTCGCCATGCTGGTTTTTTTAATAAAGCCCCATCATGTTCGTTATCAATAAACCCATTTTCCGTTAAAAGTGCGGGCATGGACGACTCACGCAGCACATGAAAATTAGCTTTCTTCTGGCCGCGGTCATTTAGCTGGTTCAAGTCAACAATCGCTTTGTGCAAGGTATCCTGATATTTCGCTGTCTGGGAAGAATCAGAAAGACTGCTGTGAATATAGTCCTCATACCCTTGTGCAGAACCATTAAAGGAGTTACAGTGAATGGATAAAAAATAATCGGCTCCCCAGGAGTTGGCTTGATTTGTCCGTTCTGTAAGACTTACTGTTTGATCGGTAGTTCGGCTCATTTTCACCTGGACATTTTCATAGTTTGTTAAAATGGTTTGTATGTTAAGGGCAATATCCAGTGTAATATCCTTTTCGTTCATTCCATTCCCGTGTGCACCAGGATCGCTACCACCGTGACCAGGATCCAAATAAAGCTTCATAGGAATTCCCCCATTCTGTTAAAGTATTTTCATTAATAGCGTATGGCAAATCATAAAAAGCAGTTGGACAAACGTCTTTTTACTTGCAAAATTCCATCCTTGTCACCGTCCTTTTTCATTTGCTTTAAATATGATCCTTCCTAGTAGTACTATCGTCTAGCGAAAGTTTTTGGTGGCATAATGGGGGATAGACAGCAAAATAGCGGAGGCGATGGGCTGGCATCGCTCATCATGACTAGCGCACAGCGTATAAATTTTATAATTTCCGACGACAAAAAAGGCAGCTACCGTCATATTAGCTGCCTTCTCCTAAAATCACTTATTCATTTAACAGGCTTATAAAGTGATTTAGTATTTTAGCGGTTAGTCCCCAAATTACTTTCCCGTTGTACTGGTAAAAAAGTTCGTCTACTTGATAGTGCCGCCAGTTGTAATTTTTCCCGCCAACAATTAAATCGAAGGGGAAATCTGCTTCGGGGACAACTTTAACTTGAACATTGTATCTATCGGGTTTAGTGCTAAGAAAATAGGGAAGTGGTACTGTAAAAACTTCTCCTACTTCGGATATATTCGGCTTTATTAGTTCGGGGTTCGTAATTCTCCCTGCAAACGGAAAAATGATTCTGCCAAAATCAGAGACGATATAATCGAGTGGGGATACATCCTTTATATTGGTTTCCGTTATTCCCAATTCTTCTGTTGTTTCACGTATCGCACATTGTCTGGGGGTTGAATCCGCTTTATCTATTTTGCCACCTGGAAAGCAGATGTCCCCTGGCTGGCTCCGTAACTTCATTGATCTGACTTCAAACAAGATATGGGTTTCGTTATTCTTTTCAATGAGTGGCAATAGTACAGCATGTTTGCGAAATTGCTCATATCCAAGAATAGACGGCTGGCGATCGGTTAATTTTGAGATGATGTCTGCTGGGTTCAATTTGCTACCTCCATGATCATTTAATTCTATCATATTAAAATCTATCTTTTTGACAAAATAATGTTCCTCCTTTGATAGTCGAATTATTATATGACATTTGTCATACTGATTACTGACGTTTATGACTATTAACGTTCAAAATAATTTCCTAAACTAGAATTAAGAACTATTCGCGTCTAGGGGGAAAATATGATGAGCAGGCAAAAACAAATACAATTACGAAAAAATGTTGCACCATATGAAAAGTCTAATACAAAATCGAGCATGATGCAGATAATCAACACTATTCTGCCCTTTTTCCTGCTTTGGTTTCTAGCATACCAAAGTTTGTCTGTATCTGTTTGGCTGACGCTTCTATTTTCTGTCATCGCATCGGGGTTTGTCATTCGAATCTTTATTATCTTCCATGACTGTGCACATCAATCTTTTTTTAAAAATAAAAAGGCGAACCGGATTCTTGGTACGATCACGGGAATCATTACGTTATTTGCCTTTGAAAAATGGAAACGGAGTCACGCTATTCATCACGCAACAAGCAGCAACCTGGATAAACGGGGAACTGGAGATGTTTGGGTGATGACAGTGAATGAGTATGTTGCAGCTTCAGTTTGGGGCAGATTGGCATATCGGTTATATCGCAATCCTTTTATCATGTTCGGATTGGGACCGCTCTACCTCTTCTTACTATCTAACCGCTTTAATCGTAAAGGAGCGAGACGGAAGGAACGTCTGAACACGTATTTGATCAATGCATCAATAGCTGTCATTTACGGACTATTAATATGGGCGATTGGCTGGCAGGCATTTCTGATTATCCAGCTGCCGATTTTGTTTATCTCGGGTTCGCTTGGTATTTGGCTGTTTTATGTCCAGCATCAATTTGAGGATTCCTATTTTGAAAATGAAGACGAATGGGATTATGTAAAAGCAGCTGTAGATGGGAGTTCCTATTACAAGCTTCCAAAAATCATGCAATGGATTACCGGGAGTATTGGATTCCATCATGTACATCATTTAAGCCCAAGGGTACCGAATTACAACTTACAGAAGGCGCATGCATCTACACCGCCATTACAAAAAGCAACAACCATTACCCTTGCTTCCAGTTTAAAATCGATTCGCTTTCGTCTTTATGATGAGGCAAATAGGAGGTTTGTCAGCTTTAGAGAGGTTAAGGACTTGCTAAGTAAAGGCAATCCCGCTATACACAAAATGAATACAAGCCTTCAAGAGAAATAAATACAAAACCTTCCTTTATCTATTGGAAGGTCTTTTTTGTTATACTGATGGTTAGAGGGGCGGAGAACTAATGGAACATAGAGGAACGGTCAAGCATAAATGGTATCATATTATCCCGAAAAACACGGGTCTCAGCATCTATGCATGGATTATATTTTGTATTCTGCCTTTCTATTTTATCTTTAAATCGTCATCAACATGGGGAATTATTTTTGGTATTTCGATGATACTATTATTTTTTACGGCATACCGGTTATCATTTTTATCAGAGGGTTGGACAGCTGATTTATCCGTCAGCATTGAAATGGTAATAAGCATGGTAATGACTTTTGTTTTAGGGTATGTTTATTTTTCACTGTTCCTGGCCTTTTACATTGGGAATATTCAGCATAAGGTCAGATTTTTGACATTATACATTGTTCATCTTGTTACCACAATTGCAGCAGTTAGTGTTGGCTTTTTTACACAAAATGAAATATTTTTTATGCAGCTCCCGTTCATTGTGATTAGTCTCATTGGTGTTATTTTATTGCCGCTTACTATTTATAATCGGAACAAGCGGGAAAGGCTGGAAAGTCAGTTAAAGGACGCGAATAAAAAGCTTTCCCAATTGGTGGTTTTGGAGGAACGTCAGCGGATTGCGCGTGATCTGCATGATACATTGGGGCAAAAGCTTTCCCTTATCGGGTTAAAAAGTGATTTGGCCAGCAGATTACTATATAAAAGTCCGGAATCGGCAAAGAATGAAATAAATGATATTCATCAAACTGCAAGAACGGCACTAAAAGAAGTGCGTGATATGGTTTCGAATATGAAGGGGGCAAAACTGGCGGATGAAATAATCCGGGTTCAGGAGATTTTACAAGCGGCGCAAATCGATTTCCATATGGAAGGTAATCCGGTGCTTAAAAATATTCCGCCACTAATCGAAAATGTCCTGAGCATGTGTTTGAAAGAAGCTGTTACAAATGTTGTCAAACATAGCCATGCCTCTTCCTGTAGTGTCATCATAAACAATACACCAAAAGAATTAGTTATGATCGTACAGGATGATGGGGTTGGAATACCTGATAAAACAAATTCCTTCCATGAAAATGGGCTTCTAGGGATGAAAGAGCGCTTAGACTTCGTCAATGGATACCTTGACATTAAGACTTCGAATGGAACGATGCTGACTATTCGGGTACCAACGGTTATTCAACAAACGTAAAAAGGGTGGGTAGCGTGATACGAATTATAATTGCTGAAGACCAGCGTATGCTGCTGGGAGCACTGGGGTCTTTGCTTGATTTGGAGGAAGATATGGAGGTTGTTGGCAAAGCAAGGAACGGGGAAGAGGCGTTAGCGTTAGTGAAGCAACAAAATCCTGATATTTGTATCATGGACATTGAAATGCCGTTGAAAAGCGGGCTGGAAGCAGCGGAGGAATTAAAAGGTCACCCTTGTAAAGTGATCATTTTAACTACATTTGCCCGGTCAGGATATTTTGAACGTGCACGAAAAGCGGAGGTCAGTGGCTATCTTTTAAAGGATAGCCCTAGTGAAGAATTGGCAAACTCTATCCGCATTATTATGGACGGCAGAAGGGTATATGCTCCCGAATTGGTTGATATGGCATATGAAAATGAGAATCCGCTGACGGAACGGGAAGAGCAGGTGTTAAAATTGATTGCTGAGGGGAAAACAACAAAAGAAATTGCCAAGCAGCTGTATCTTACGAATGGCACAGTGCGCAATTATGTTTCTGTAATTTTAGATAAGTTAGAGGTGAGTAACCGGATTGAAGCTATATCCCGATTTAAGGAAAAGGGCTGGTTTAAGTGATTTTACTTTTTAAAAAAATAATGGCGGTCTTGTTTTGATAATGTAGTTATTAATAATAAGTTAATGACTTGACATAAGTTGCTAATTCATCTATTATACTTACATAAAGTAATAAACTTGCTAAACAATAGCAATGATTACCTTTAAAAAATAAATAATAAAGAAGGAGGTTCTGGCAAAGAATAAGCAAAGCAAAAGAGTTTTTCAGTGGACTTTATATTAGGTTTGGATAATATAAGCAGGTGATACAATGGAATTTTTAAATAAATTCTTTAGAAAAAATTCACCAAAGAAGGAGACAAATCACATGGCAAATGTTAAATTGGCAGTAATCTATTACAGTTCAACAGGAACGAACTACCAAATGGCTAAATGGGCTGAGGAATCAGGCAAGGAGGCAGGTGCTGAAGTAAAGGTATTAAAGGTTCCTGAACTTGCACCAGCAGCTGCAATCGAATCCAACCCGGCATGGAAGGCTCATTTTGAGGCTACAAAAGATGTACCAGAAGCAACATCAGACGACATTGAATGGGCAGATGCGATTATCTTTAGTGTACCTACTCGGTTTGGTAATTTACCTTCGCAAATGAAACAATTTCTTGACGTGCAGGGTGGACTATGGGGAGCTGGTAAGACAGTAAACAAAGTAGTTAGCGGAATGACATCTGCGCAAAATCCGCACGGTGGTCAAGAGGCTACATTATTAGCACTATATACTTCCATGATGCATTGGGGTGCAATCATTGCAGCGCCAGGTTACACTAACCAAGTTCTATTCGGCGCTGGCGGTAACCCATACGGAACTAGTGTAACACAAGGCCAAGACGGAAAAATGGTCGAAGATGTTGAAGAAGCAGTAAAGCATCAGGCAAAACGCACAATTGATATTGCTGGACGTGTTATTGCAGGTAACTAATTAGAATTTAAAGATCTGTTCGGAATGCGTTCCGGTTGGTCGTTTAAGAACAAACGCTTGGACACAAGTATCCAAGCGTTTTTGCATTACAAGGTTAATAATCAAATCACTCATCACTGTGGTGCTTGTTTTTAGTAATCGTATGTTCATTCGTCTCTTCTGCAAATTCAGTTTGTAACTGGTTTTGGGTTCGCAAGTCTTTCCGTTCGTATGAATCAGGTGAAAAATGATTGGCAATATAGCCGTGAATGAACGGCTCGCAGCACGTAATAAAGAAAGCTGTCAGTAAAGAAGTAGTGATAATCGGGACCTCGGCACCGAGAAATAGACCTCCCAAGATAAGGAGTGAAAGAAAGGCTAGACCAAAATCAGCAATTGTAGCAGTAATATTTCCAAACCTTGGTAGTACCACCATGTCACCTACAAGATAAGAAATTCCAGTAACAAGTAAACTGATCCACAATAAATTAACCCAATTGGCATTTGAAAAAATGCCGAATATCGCATATATAGAAACGGCTATAGCTAAAAATTTAATCCCTAATTCCTTTACATGTTCCATAAATCTGAACACACCCTCTCTTGCATCATTTTGTTTAGTATTTGACAAGATGACGTAAAATATGAAAACACACTTAAGTTACCGGTATAAACCCTTTATTTGATCTGAACGAGAAAAAAAGGTATAATGAATGACGATCAGTCACTACATGATAATGGAGGTTTTTATGGATAATAAAAAAGAACTCATTATTCAATCGGCCATTGATGTTTTTCGGGAAAAGGGCATCGAAAAAGCAAAAGTATCGGATATTGTCAAAGGAGCCGGAATTGCTCAAGGGACATTTTATTTATATTTTTCTTCCAAGTTGGCAGTAATGCCTTCAATAGCTGAGGTGATGGTCGAAAAAACGCTTGACCGGATTAAGGAAAAGATGAGCGGGGAGTTTTCCTTTTCGGATCAGCTAGAAAAGGTGATTGACGTTGTATTCGATTTGACGAGTGAGTACCGGGAAGTTTTTGCCCTCATTTATTCAGGCCTTGCAGCAACTGATTACTTAAAGGAATGGGAGACAATCTATGCGCCGTATTATGCTTGGATGAGTGAATTTCTGGATAATGCGAAAAAAGCGGGAACAATTCGGGAAACACTGCATCCAGAGCGAACGGCGGAGTTATTGATAGGTTTGATTGAATCCGTTGCCGAGCAATCTTATTTGTATTCCGAGGTTGATCTCAAAACGGTTGATACGAAAAAGCAGGAAGTATTAAAGTTTGCCGGGTTTGCGCTAGGGTTAGAGGACTAGTGCTTCTTCGTACTATAAAATGACTGAATGTCAGTCATGGGAGGTATTATTATATTATGAATAAATCATGGATCTATGTCATGTTAACCAGCCTGTTTGAATTATTATGGGTGTTTGGATTTAATACAGCATCAGAATGGTGGCATTGGCTATTGATTATTGCTGTTATTCCGCTAGATTTACATTTTCTTGCAAAGGCATGTGAAGATTTGCCGACTGGTACGGTTTATGCAATTTTTGCTGCAGCCGGTACAGTTGGAACGGCATTAATGGATGTATTTCTATTTGATGGACACTTAAATACGGGAAAAATTTTGTTTATGATTATTTTAGTCGCTGGTGTTATTGGATTAAAACTTTCGGATGATAAACAGACGGAAGGAGCGGTATAGTAATGGGCTGGTTCTATATTTTCTTAGCAGCGGTTTTTGAAGTAATTGGTGTGTTGGGCCTAAAGTTATTCAGTCAGGAAAGGACAATGAAACATGGCGTCATTTATTTGGGCGGTTTAGGTGGATCGTTTGCGTTTCTTTATGCCTCGTTTTTAAGATTGCAGGTTAGTGTAGCCTATGCCGTTTTCATTGGTATCGGTACAGCGGGTGCGGTGCTTTTAAACATGATTTTTTTCGGGGAATCCAGAAATATATTCCGGATCTTAAGTTTAGTTGCTATTATCATCGGTGTGGTTGGACTGAAGGCATTATCTTAATATAAACAGAGCCAGGATTCTGCAAATTCTGGCTCTATTTACTTGTTTCACGGAATCTTCGTCTGTCAACGATATTCCCGTTGGATTATTCCATCAATGCGCCAACAATTTCGTATGAACGCAATCTGGCTTTATGATCAAAAATTTGTGAGTTAATAATGAACTCGTCTGCCTCTGTTTCTGCTAAAAAGCGCTCAAGACCTTGTTTAACGGTTTCCGGGCTACCGACTATAGTCGCGGGTGTTTCTAATGATTTTTCGACTACAGCACGTTCCATTTCCGACCACGCTTCATCAATATTTTTGATTGGTGGCTGTAATTTTGCCGGACGGCCGCTACGTATGTTTAAGGTTTGCTGTTGCTGTGATGTAGCCAAATAATGTGCTTCTTCATCGGTATCTGCTGCGATTACATTGACTCCAAGCATGGCATATGGTTTTTCCAGCATGTCTGAAGGTTGAAACCTGCTGCGGTAAAGATGTAAAGCTGGAATGGTGTAATCAGGTGAAAAATGGCTTGCAAAGGAAAATGGCAACCCTTTTTGGGCAGATAGCTGTGCGCTAAAGTCACTGGAACCGAGCAGCCAAATCGGAATCGTAAGTCCTTCACCTGGAATAGCATGTACGCGCTCCGTACCTGCAAAATACCCTTGGAGTTCTTCCAATTGTAATGGAAAATCCTCAGGCCCCATATTTAATGTACGGCGTAAGGCATAAGCTGTTGCCTGATCACTACCAGGTGCACGGCCGAGTCCTAAATCAATTCGACCTGGATAAAGTGTTTCAAGTGTACCGAATTGTTCTGCAATCACCAGTGTTGCATGGTTGGGCAGCATTATCCCGCCAGATCCAACACGCATATGGTTTGTTGAACCTGCAATATGTCCGATTAATAGCGAGGTAGCGGAACTGGCAATACCGGGCATGTTATGATGCTCTGCTAACCAATAGCGGTTAAATCCCCATTTCTCTACATGCTGTGCCAAATCAGTACTATTTTTTAACGATTGCCCTGGATTACTCCCCTCGTTAACTGGTGATAAATCCAAAACCGATAACGGGATATCATGAAATTTTTTTATTGTTGTCGACAAATTTATTCCCTCCTTGTATATTGCTTAGTAAGAAATGATACGACTTTTAATTGGTGGGGTCTACTATATTGCTTGTGGTAATATGCCTCACAGACGAGAGGGATGAGCGAATTAGGTTGCTACATTCACATATTTTCAGTAGTATAGTAAAGGAATGCTATGCGAGATTGAAATGAGGGTACACAATGAATAAAACATCCATATACGGATTAACGTTTGAGCAGCTGACAGACTGGCTGGTGGAAAAAGGACAACGGAAATTCCGCGCACAACAGGTGTGGAACTGGTTATATAAGAAGCGTGTGACAAGATTTTCCGAGATGAAGAATGTGAACAAGGATTGCATTGCTTTATTGGAAGAAAATTTTGTTCTTCATACGTTAGAGGAAGAAATCAGACAGGAATCTGCTGACGGAACGAAAAAATTCCTGTTTAAATTACAGGATGGAAATTTGATTGAGACGGTCTTAATGCGCTTTAACTATGGTTTGTCTGTCTGTGTGACGACTCAAGTAGGCTGCAATATTGGCTGTACATTTTGTGCAAGTGGTCTGTTAAGGAAAAGTCGTGATCTGACAAGTGGTGAGATCGTAGAACAAATCATGAATGTGCAAAAACACTTGGACGAAGCTGGCAATGAAGAACGTGTCAGCCATATTGTTGTTATGGGTATTGGTGAGCCATTCGATAACTTTACTAATTTAATCGACTTTTTACGTGTAGTAAATGATGATAAAGGGCTTTGCATTGGAGCCAGACACATAACCGTGTCTACTAGTGGGTTGGCCCATAAAATTTATGAATTTGCGGATACGGGCTTGCAAGTGAATCTGGCCATTTCCTTGCACGCACCAAACAATGAATTACGTACGCAGATCATGAAGATTAATAAAGCATTTCCAATCGAAAAGCTAATGAAAGCTGTGGATTATTATTTGGAGAAGGTGAATCGCCGCATAACATACGAATATATTATGTTGCGGGATGTGAATGATCATAAGGAAGAAGCGGAGCAGCTAGCAAAATTGCTTGGCGATAAGCGTCATCTAACATATGTGAATTTGATTCCATATAACCCCGTAGACGAGCATAATCAATATCAGCGCAGTGAACCTGAGACAATTCAAACATTTTTTGAAACATTAAAGAAGCACGGTATTAACTGTGGGGTACGCTGGGAGAATGGTGCTGATATTGATGCAGCATGCGGACAGCTGCGGAGTAAGCAGATTAAGAAGAATGTCGGGTAAAATAACAAGAAACGTATCTATTCAACTAGATACGTTTTTTGTTATGAATTAAAATTTAAGTTTATCTAAAGTGAGTTGGTAGCTGTTATCAGTGGTTTAGATTTGGATTGAAAACATTGTGTTAGAATTATGACGATTAAGCCATGGTTCTTTTTTTGTTAATCTAACCATTTTCCTCTGGGTAAAGAACCCCTGAAGCTCTTTTCTTGCAATTGAAATCCTCAAGACCTATATTTCAGGTTTGCAAAAGGGTATAAAGGTTTTATGTGGTTCGGAAAGGGAAACATGAAAACTATCAGAGAAAGGCGGGATTTCGTGACGGCAGAAGTGGTGATTATGAATAAACTCGGTATGTCCCTTGCGGCAGATAGTGCGATTACGAGCGGAAGGGATGGGGTACAAAAGGTTTATAATTCGGCACATAAACTGTTCTCTCTATCAAGAGAGCATCCCATTGGCATCATGGTATACGGCGCGGCGTCCTTTATGGAGGTTCCGTGGGAAGTTATTATAAAGTCCTATAGGGATTATTTAGGTAATAAAAAATTTGCCGACTTAACTTATTATATGGAGGACTTCCTTGAGTTTTTACGCCATGATGGTAGCTTTACAAATGAGGATACAGAAAGAATAATCGTCTATCGGACGTTTTCCGACTGTTTAAAGCGGATTGTCAAGGAAGTAGAGGAAATGATGGAAAAAGATAAAGAAGAAGGAGTAATGCAGCAAAAAGTGACGGATTGGCTTACAAAATGTGTTGATAGAAATATTGAAAACTATAGAGACCAAAAGACATTTCTAAAGATGAAATATGAAACGTTCAAAGCGACGTTTGGTTCGGAAGTTAGAGAAATAAAAGATGAATTAATTACGTATGAAATTCCTGATCAATTGGTAGAGAAACTGCATGTGTTGGCTTTTGAAGCAACTGCAAATGATTATTTCAGTTCAGGAAGTACAGGCCTGGTAATCGCTGGATATGGCGAAAATGAGATTTTTCCGCATTTATTAAATTACCGCCTAGAAGGTTTTGTCTTCGGCCAGCTAAAATACAAAAAATTAAAAGAAAAAAAGATCAGTTATACAACAAACAAAGATAACGGTACCGCCTCTATTACGGCATTTGCCCAAAAGGAGATGGTACAATCGTTTATTGGCGGGATCGAGCCGGACATGAAGGATGCGATTTTTGGAATTATTGACCAGGTGTTAACTAACTATCATAAGCAAATCCAAAACAATATAAATATTCATTTTACAGATGAACAGGTTAAAGCGCTGCAAAATCTGGGTAATAAAATATATGAATCTATTGAGGATGCTTTAGAAGAATATCAGCAAAACAATTATATTGATCCTTTATTGGGGATTGTAAGGTCATTGCCAAAGGAAGAACTTGCCGAAATGGCAGAGGCACTGATCAATCTTACTTCGTTCAAACGAAAGGTAACAAGAGCAACTCAATCTGTCGGTCTTCCAATTGATGTAGCGATTATTACAAAAGGAGATGGTTTTATCTGGATGAAACGAAAGAATTATATAGATCCACAAATAAACACCCGATTTTAAGGGCCAGAAAAAAGAGGGAGATGGTTATGGCTGTAAAAAAGAAGAAATCCAGAAAAAAGAAATATTTTCATCTGCCGGTAGAAGACCGCCGAGAATTCGAATTAGAAGTTGAAGAAAAAGAGCAAAAGATGATAGCAGCAGAAAAGGTATTTGCCAAATTAGATAAAAAGTATCCAAAATAGAAAGGCTTCAGACAGGCCTGTATTAAAATCATTACATTATTTTTCCGAAAAAGTTGTTTTTTTACGTTTAAGGGAAAGTATACGTGGAATGAAAATAATAGGCGATGACAAAACGCCAATAATAAGGGAAAGGAGCTGTGAAAGATGGCCAAGAACAGTAATGGCAAGATGTCACGCGAACAAGCTGGTAAAAAAGGCGGTAACCAGACCGCACGAAACCACGATCAGGAATTCTTTGAGGAAATTGGTCAGAAGGGTGGTAAAACAACCTCCAGAAACCATGATCAGGAATTCTTTCAAGAAATCGGTGAAAGGGGCGGAAAAAAACGCGCCCGGCAACGGAAAAGTAATAACAGCAGTTCATAAAAAGGGAAGAATTGGATCACAGGTCATATAACCATACGGGAAGGAAAGTGTGTCGAAGTAAGCTAATAAACTACTTTAAAAAGGAGCTGTTAAGGATGGCTAAGAACAATAAAGAAAATAACAACAATAAGATGACGGTAGAAGAAGCAGGACAAAAAGGTGGAAATAAAACAGCACGGAATCACGATCGTGAATTCTACCAAGAAATAGGTCAAAAAGGTGGCGAAACAACTTCGCAGAATCATGATCAAGAGTTCTACGAAGAAATAGGCCAAAAGGGTGGCAAAACTACTTCACGAAACCATGATCAAGAATTCTACGAAGAAATAGGTCAAAAAGGCGGAAAAAAACGTGGCCGCCAACAGCAAAATAATAACAACAATAATTCTTAATTGCAAGTAAAGGAGCTTTAACAAAAAAATTTGGAGGTGGTAATATGGCAGATAACAAATATAAAACAGGTGAAACAGCACCGGAAAGTGGTAAGTTTAAAGTTGATAGTTTAGTCAATAGTGGATCTTCAATCGACGATAATACAAAAATTGATATGGAGAAAGGGGAACAGTTTCCTCCCTCACCTTCAAGTAATGAAGCAGCCTATTGGGTAAAGGCATAAAAGATTTCGGGTACCCTCTTGAATGAGCTTGTGCAAGTGGGTATCCATTGTATTTTAAAGGAGACAACAAAACTGAGGAGGGAGATCGTGCCTTTAAAATTTAAAATAGAAACAAAAGAGCAAGGGGATCGACATGATATTGAGGTAAATTGCAGGAAATTTAAGCTATACTTCATGGAAAAATACGCAACCATTCAATTAATGGGTGATATCCTTGTTGGCATATCTTTTTTAACCGGAAGTATTTTAAATTTAATTGGCACCCCGTCTGTTTATGGAAATGGATTTTATTTAATTGGGAGCCTCTCTCTAATAGTTCGACCTACGATAAAAATTATCCGAAGAACATGGATTTATAATAATGATGAAAATGATACGTAACCTCTCCTTTGAATGTTTATGACTATGTTTAATTCCGCCTGGAGCTAAACGATTGTTATTACAATTTTTGTTCATCACTTAACAACAATTATATTAGATGGCCTACATGAAGTGTTTCCAATTATATACCCCGCTTATGATCAATTAAGGTAGCAGCAGATGAAGGAATATTTTCTGCTGTACAATATCTTATAGAGAAGCTTTAAAGATAAGTAAATTAAGAAGAACGTTTGGTAAGTATTAACTTAATTAGGTAATACATTTTGAAAGGGGCATCCTTTTAAGGATAAAGTCATGCCTTTAATAATGGATAATGAAAACTTGGGTGAATTTTTTTGCATTGTTTGTAGAATGACTGTTACTTTACTAGTTTGTTCATTCTGTTGACCGGGAAGGGGACAAGTATACGATAACTTTAAGGAGGTACCTTAGATGAGTAACGAAGATAGAGTTAACGGTAATAGTAAGCAAAAGCAGCTCGATCAGTTCCGTGTGGATGATACAGATAAGAAAATGACGACGAATCAGGGTTTAAAGGTGTCGGGGGATGAGTTTTCGCTTAAAGCAGGAGAGCGAGGGCCAACGCTGATGGAGGACTTTCATTTTCGGGAAAAGATGACTCATTTTGACCATGAGCGAATCCCAGAACGAGTTGTCCATGCACGTGGTTATGCTGCTCATGGGGAGTTTAAGCTTTACGAATCGATGAAGCAGTATACGAAGGCGAAATTTTTACAGGAACCGGGCGTGACAACCCCTGTATTTGTGCGTTTTTCTACGGTGGCCGGTTCGCGCGGCTCCGGAGAACTTGCTCGTGACGTACGCGGTTTCGCGACGAAGTTTTATACGGAAGAAGGGAATTACGATCTTGTAGGTAATAATATGCCAGTATTCTTTATTCAAGATGCGATAAAATTTCCTGATCTAATACATGCAGTAAAGCCGGAACCCCATAATGAAATTCCACAGGCGGCTACAGCTCACGACACATTTTGGGATTTTGTTGCCAACAATCAGGAGTCAGCACACATGATTATGTGGGCAATGTCGGATCGTGCTATCCCAAGAAATTTTCGTATGATGGAAGGGTTTGGTGTGCATACATTCCGATTTGTGAATGAAACGGGCAACGCGTATTTTGTCAAATTCCATTGGAAGCCAACGCTTGGTGCTCATTCTGTTGTTTGGGATGAGGCACAAAAACTGAATGGCAAGAATCCGGACTTTCATCGTACTGATTTATACGAGTCGATTGAAAATGGTGATTATCCGGAATTTGAATTAGGTGTACAGATAATAGAGGAAGCAGACGAGTTTAAATTTGATTTTGATATTTTGGATCCTACGAAGCTATGGCCGGAGGAGGATGTCCCAGTAAAAATTATTGGTAAAATGACACTTAATCGCAATGTTGATAATGTGTTTGCCGAAACAGAGCAAGTCGCCTTTCATCCAGGAAATGTTGTCCCTGGAATTGATTTTACAAATGATCCACTGCTACAGGGACGGTTATTTTCCTATACGGATACACAGTTAATCAGACTTGGCGGTCCAAATTTTCATGAACTGCCGATCAATCGCCCTGTGTGTCCTTTCCATAATAACCAGCGTGACGGGTATGGCAGGCAAACCATCAATTATGGGCAGGTAAGCTATCACAACAATTCGTTAGCAAAGAATACACCAAAACCAGCAAATGAACAAGAGGGTGGCTTTGCCCATTATCAGGAGAAAGTGGATGGAAATAAAGTAAGAGCCCGAAGTGACAGTTTTAAAGACCACTTTTCCCAGGCGGTTTTGTTCTGGAACAGCATGAGTAATGTGGAAAAGGAGCATATCAAGGATGCGTTTAGCTTTGAATTAGGGATGGTAAAAAGTAAATCTGTTCAGCAGCAGGTTGTTGATATGTTTGCAAATGTAAATTTGGAGCTGGCACAAAACGTAGCTGAAAATATTGGCGTAGTACCACCTGAAAGTGGTGGTTCCGTTATAACGAAAACATCGAAAGCTTTAAGCCAGGAAAATATGACGAAAAAACCGGATACAAGAAAGATTGCTGTATTACTAGCAGACGGATTTGATGGTACGTTTGTTCAGGCAGTATTGGCTGCTTTGAAAGAAAATGGTGCTCATCCAGTAGTTGTTAGTGAAAAACTGGGGATAGTTAAAGGAACGGACAATACAGAAATAAATGCAGATGAAACCTTTTTAACTGGTGATTCAGTCCTGTTTGATGCAGCTTATTTGGCAGGTGGAATCAATTCTGGTAAAAAATTTAAACATAATGCAGAATACTTTGTTCGTGAAGCCTTCTCCCACTTTAAGCCTATTGCTGCTTCTCAGGAAGGTAAGCAGTGGATGAAGGAATTTGGGATGACAGATAGTCCTGGTATTGTGGTTGATGAGGATATGCGTAGTTTTACTGCTCGTTTTGTTGCTGCGGTTGCAGCGCATCGACATTGGGATCGGGAAGTGGATGAACGGTGATAGACGCTTCGCAAAATTTCAGGCTTAAGCATGAATGAAAATCGTGCTGTTGGCCGTTAAGAAACGTTGCTCCCCTTCTTATACTAAAGGTAGATTCTAAAAAAGGAGGGGTTCCGGTTGATGAGTATCCATGATGTCCTGCAGATGGTTGACGAACGATGTAGAAAAAAGTAATAATTGTTGTTGAATAAAAGTCTTCCCCGTAGCGGGGGGAGGGCTTTATTTTTGTTATAAAGGCTGGTAAACTGATTAAAATTTAGTAAAATGGAGTGATTCTGATGACTAATGGCGTACGATTGATTCAGCCGACAGTTGATTTTAAAGCGGCTTATTTGGATTTCCATGATGAGTGGGTTAAAAGTGGTGAAACGATGATCCCTTGGGTAATTGAAAAGGATCCGACTGACTTTGCTGCCATGGTTCAATCGTTATTAGAAGCTGCATTAGGAATCGGACTTCCAGACGGCTGGGTTCCTGATTCTACTTACTGGCTTGTGAAAGACGATAATCTCATCGGGGCGGTAAATATTAGGCATGCATTAACGGAAAAATTAAGAAATGAAGGTGGACATATAGGGTATGGAATACGCCCGTCCGAACGGCGAAAAGGGTACGCCACCAGACTTTTAGCACTAGCATTAGAGGAAGCAAAGCGTCTTGGAATCAATGAGGTGTTAGTTGTTTGTAATGAAACGAATACCGCATCAAGGAAGACAATAGTAAATAATGGCGGGAAACAAGCTGCAAATTATACGGATAAAGCTGGCAATGTCATCAATCGGTTTTGGATAAATATGTAAGCATCTTACCTCCTTTACACCTCATTCGTTTCTGGTGAGTACAATTTCGGTAGTATTATTCAAAAAGTGGGTATATACTGATTTCTATTATTATTTTGGCTGAATTTAAAAAATTCACGTAACCGGAATTGTCATTTAATTATATTGCACACAATATTGTATGCATGTACACAAAATGTTTTCTTTATGTTTGCAAATGCGTGTGCATGTATACAATTCTGTGTAAAAGTTGTTTTATCAACGTGTGCATGTTTGTATACATGTAGACGAAAAAGAAAACAAGCTAAAAGTCTTATTGATTATTTTTATCAAATCTATTAATCTAGTAAGAGTAAGTCATTTTCATATTGGAGGGAATCAAATGACAAAAACGAGAATTGCGGCAGTTGATGTTGGAAATGATGCATTGAAGGCCAATTTCGGAAAACTGGAGAATGAGCTATATATTCCAAATGTTGTTGCACAGGACATGGAAGATCGCCCTGTTATCGGGATCGAAGAATTGGATGAAAAGGATCCGGTTGATAATCTACATATTCGCGTACACTCCCCTGCACTTGAAGAAAATAATGTCGTATACCGTGTAGGAAATCTGGCAACAAAAACAGATAACTCAACAGAACTCGACCCGGGCAGCAGCAAATCGGAAGAGGATCAGACATTGGTAATGCTATTTGCAGCAATCGCACTTGACGCAGTGGAGAGCGGTACCTTTAAAGAATCGAAGGATAGTGTAGTGGATGCCACCTATACATTAGGAACCGGTTTGCCACTTCGCGAGGTAAAAGAAGGGAAAGATGTCGGCTACCGTTCACAATTATTAGGATCTGTCCATCAAGTGGAGTTTCTAGTGACACCACGCTATCAAGGGAAGAAGGTAAATATTAAATTTGATGAGGTAAAAGTATATCCAGAAGGTTTTGCGGCCTACGTAAATCTGATCATGGATAATGATTTAAAGGTGATTAATAAAGAACTGATTGATAAACAGATACTTATTCAAGATATTGGTGGGCTATCGACAGATGTCGCTGTTATCCGAAATCGCAACGTAGATGATGATAAAGCGCAAGGATTCAACCTTGGCGTTGCAGAGTCATTGGAAGCAATCCGTGAAGAAATCAGGAAAAAGCATGGCATTGAATTGGACAGCCGTCGTGATGTTGTGGATATTATTACGAGAAAGAATGATCGGCACCACATTATGGTCAAGGGTAGCAGAACGAATGTACATGATATTACCGATCACATCCTTTTGGAGCTGGCGAAAAAGGAATATCGTTTCTTAAGAAATGTCTGGGCGAAAAACTCGCAATCCGAGATTTGTTATTTTGTCGGCGGTGGATCTGCAGTATTAAAGGATTACCTGAAAGCATTAAACAATAAGCTCGATGGCTTTAATATTGAGTTTTTTGAAGATGAAAATGAGAGTATCTGGATGATGGCAAATGCTTATTACAAATTAATTATGGACTATGTCAATAGGGAAAACCAGAAAGCGAAGGAAGAAGCGGCAGCGACGAAAGAAAAATAGGGTGATATGATGGGTGATACGAAAAAAAGCATAGAACGGGGACAATCGATTACCTTTCGAGTCCCTTCTGATACACCTGATTATCTATTAAAACAATTACAAAGACTAAAGGAAACGGAACGCAGGAATTTTTCCAGCAGGATTGCGCAATTTGTGTTAAAAGGGGTTAATGAAACAATTGCAAAGGAACGGGAAACCATCACAATCCCGCTCCCTAAACAGCTAACAAAAGAGCAAAAAAGCTGGCTCAAGCACGAACATTCCGAGGCGCTCATCGGCAGCATTTTGTATCAATTATTAAATGACCCGATGCGAGCAACATCGATACTTGCTGCATTGAACAGTAACAGTCCGAATATTGATGAGGCGTTATATCTGCAGGAAGAAATGACCGCGGCTACCATTTCGGAAGCTTCCGAGCCTGAGGTGGGTAAAACAGCTGATCCGCAAATGGAGCTTGACGAAGACGACCTTGGTGATTTGACGATGGATAGCCTCGATCATACAATTCTCGAACAATCCGAGGAAAAAGAGGACGAAGAGGAGGATAATCCGCTCGGTGACTTCTTTTCCCGAATGAATAGATGACAATCAAGGAGCTCTGTTTATAGAGCTCCTGAATTTTTAAAAGGTTAGTACAGAGTTAAACAAAAAACAACCCAACCACAAGATAACCTGCACATGCTATCCCAGCTCCAACTGCGGCCATTTTTAATTTATACTGGGCATAATCAACAAGCGGTAACTCAAGAATGGATGCAGTTGTGATTGTTGTATCACCAAGCGGTGAGGTGAACGCCCCAAATGCCCCGCTCGCAAAGACAGCACCAACCGTTAAAGGGATGGACGCACCCGTTGCGGTGGCCAAGGAAAATCCGAGCGGCATAAACAACCCCCATGTACCCCAAGATGACCCAATGAAATAGGCAACAACCGCTCCAACTAGAAATAAAATTGCCGGAACCGTAAATGCTGGTAAAAACGAGCCTAATGTCGAACTGATAAAATAGGAAAAACCAAGATCCTCGGCAACCAACGATAATGACCAAACAAGGATAAGCAGAATGATGGCTTGCATAAGCTGATTTCCTCCAGCAATAAAGTGATAAAGAATCTCGTCTAGTGCTAATCTGCGGAGCATGTAAAAAATGAATGTTAAAACAAGTGTTATAAAGACCGCTAAGAGCATCACAAATGTAGCGTCAGCCATAGAAAAGGCCTTGAACATGGTTTTGGCCCCTTTTGCTGTACCATCTTGCCATAACAGAAATAACGTTAAACCGAGCAATAAGAATAGAGGTATAATCAAATTCCAGGGCTGTGCTTTAACCATGGATAATTCCTTTTTCAAGCCAATCCCGTGAAAATCATGTCCAGAGTCCTCCGTTATCGTGTCCTTTTTCTCCTCCATTTTCTTTCTGGAGGGGGACCAAAATATGCCGATTAATCCGATGACGAGCATCACAATTGCAAAAAAGTTGAATGGGATACTTTGCAGGAAAATGTGATAGGGGGACAAAGATAAATCATGTTTTTGAATGCCGCCAGCAACTAATGAAATCATGAAACCAACAAAGGCTGTTGCCACTGGTAAAAGCACAATAACGGATTCCGTGGAAACATCCAAAACAAACCCGATTTTTGACTTGGACAGTTTCATTTTTTCTAAAATCGATTTAATTACAGGGCCGATCATCATTGTACGAAACATTGGCATCATAAAGGTGAAAGGAAGGGTTAGCCAAATTAGGCCTATTAGTCCCCGCTCCGAATGAATTTTCTCGCCAACCCATTTGGAAAAACCTTTTATTCCTCCGGAGATTCTCATCATGCCAACCAAACCGCCAAATAAATACAAAAAGGCAATAATTTTAATATTGGATTCGTCGGTTAGCGTGGTTACGACATAATTTACGGATTGCTGCGTTCCACCAAGCAGATTTGCTTCAACAAAATATGCGCCGACAACAATGCCCAGTACAAGACCAGGCAAAATTTCCTTTAACCAAATCGACATTGCAATTACGATTAGAAAAGGTAATAATGATAGCCATGCATGTTCCATACGGCTACCCTCCTCCTGTTTTTATCTTACCGAACTATTCTTTATCAAGATTTTTATCCTGTAGCGCCTCCAATGCCGAGCGTCTTTTATTACGCTTGCGGATCCGTTCCAAAATCTCTCGCCTGTTGATATGAATGGTCGGTTCCTCGTAATCGCATGACTCTTGGATGTCGCTGTTTGATGCCTTCATGAATGACCAAGCAAGCAGGAACATGATAAAAATGACTGGAAATCCGGCCACGATACTCGCTGTCTGCAGTGTTTTTAATCCTCCGACAAGCATTAATACGAGCGGAAGCAAGCATAAGGTAAAAGCCCAAAATAGCCGGTTCCAGCGTAATGGTTCCGACTGTACTTCCTTTTGCACAACAGCTGCAAGAATATAAGAAGATGAATCGAAAGTAGTTGCCAAAAAGATAATCGCCAGGATGGTGAACAATGCGACGATAATGTTTGGCATCGGCAGCTGATGCAAAATTTGAATAATGGCTGAAGGGGCACCATACTCATTCATAAAACCGATGACATCAAAGTTCCCGGTTAATTGTAAATAAAGGCCGAGATTTCCCATAATACCGAAGAAAAGGATACAACCTAACGTTCCATAGATCATCGTTCCAAGAACCATCTCCCTGATCGTCCTACCTCGCGATATTCGGGCAACAAACAGTCCAACAAACGGTGCATAAACCACCCACCATGCCCAATAAAAAATGGTCCATGACTCTGGGAAACCTGTCTCCGTAAAACCTGCCAGATTGCCGAACGGCTCCAGCCATGTTGCCATATGGAAAAAATTATCGACAATCATTCCAATGCTCGTAAAGGTTGTTTCACTAATAAATAAGGTCGGACCGAAGAGGAAAATAAACACCAATATAAAGATGGCCAGCCACAAATTGACATCGCTTAACACTTTTATTCCTCTGTTTAGACCGGAATAGGCACTTATAGCAAAGATGATGGTACAGAGAAAGATGATTGCGGCTTTTAACCCCATCGTTATGGGGACGCCTGTTAAATCATGGACACCTTCTGCTATCATGGGAGCACCAAGCGCAAGTGTTGTACCGGCACCACCCATTAATCCGAACATAAAAAGTACATCGATCACAACGCCGAGTGGACCATCTACATAGCGTCCGAGAACCGGTCTGACCGATTCACTAATTTTAAGTACCGGCTTTTTTCGCACATAATAAAAATAAGCGATTGGCAATGCTGGTAATGTGTAGATAGCCCAGGCAATTGGCCCCCAATGAAACATTCCGTAAGAGGAAGCCCATTCAATTGCGTCTTTTGATCCGGGAGTAATGCCAAAAGGCGGACCTTGATAATAATAAGCCCACTCGATCATACCCCAATAAAGTATGCTGGAACCGATTCCGGCGGCAAATAACATGGCAGCCCAGGAAAAAGTGCCAAATTCCTTTTTTGCCTCTTCGCTTCCAAGCTTAACATGGCCATTTTTACTGAAGGCTACGAATATAAGGAAGGCAAAAGCGGCTAGGCCAACCAGCAAATATAAAATACCAAAGTTGCCGGTCATAAATTCATTGGCAGCATTGACGACCTTACCACCCTCTTCTGGGAAAAGCACAAGTGGAATGGATACAAGAAGAATTAATAGTAATGCTCCTATAAAAGTAGGCCAGTCAATTAATTTTGCTTTCATATAAGATTTCCACCTTTTATTAGATAGCTTTTCTTGATCTGCTTAAGTTATACAATGATAATGGGAAATAGGTAAAGAATGAGCCGTGTACTATAAAAGGTCATTTATAAAGTTTGTGAAGTTTTTTATTTATGAAGTTTACAATAGATTTGCTTTGATTTACTTGGTATTGCTCAAAAATACTGCTCAATGTGGGGTTTTGGAAAATACTTTTCTTATGTTACATTGCCATTAGGAAAGGGTGTCTGGGTTATGGATAATCATCAGGATAAGATAATGGATGTTAAGACGCAGTTTATCGATAAAATTGCTGATAATATGAATTCATTCGGTGTTTCTACAAGTGTTGGCCGGGTTTTAGGGATTATCTATATGCAGCGTGCCCCAATGACGCTTGATGAACTGTCCGCTGAAACCGGTATGAGTAAAACTCGCATGAGTCAGGTTGTCCGTGAAATGATTGATTTGAATATTGCAGAACGGGTTTTCCGAAAAGGGGTAAGGAAAGATTTATATCAAGTCGAACAGGATTACTATCAAACGTTTGTATCCTTATTTACCGCTACATGGCATAAAGCGATAAATAAGAGTAAACATTTTGAAAAGAAGCTGCAGACAAAACTCATGTATTTGCAGGATAAGCGTGATTTAACAGAGGAAGAGGAACAGGAAGTAAACGAAATTTTAGCCGAAATACGTGAATGGATGGATTATTATGACTGGATTCGTCGATTAACCGCGTTTTTCGAAAGCGGCGAAATATTCAACCATGTACCAAAGAATAATCAAGGAGGAAATCTTCATGAACAATAACGTTATTCTATCCTGTGCCATTACTGGTGCAGGGGAAACAACCGAAAAAAGCCCATACGTACCGGTAACACCGAAAGAAATTGCCGATTCAGCTATCAAGGCTGCAAAGGCAGGTGCAACAATAGCTCATCTACATGTGCGTGATCCGAAAACAGGTAAATTGAGCCACGACGTAAATCTGTTTAAAGAAACTGTAGAGCGCATTCGTGAAGCCGATACCGATGTTATTATTAATATTACAGCAGGTGGCGGTGGTGACTGGATACCGAGTGAAGCTGATCCGACTAAGGGCGGGGACGGAACAGATATGCAGACACCGGAAGAACGCCATGAACCGGTTGGACTATTATTTCCAGAGATTTGTACATTGGATTGCGGCAGCGTCAATTTTGGGGGTCAGGTGTATATAAGTCCTGCCAATTGGCTGCGGGAACAGGCTAAATTGATTCAAGCGGCAGGTGTAAAGCCTGAGTTGGAATGTTTTGACACCGGACATATCCGGTTTGCCAACCAGCTAGTAAAGGAAGGTCTTATCGATGGTGACCCAATGTTTCAATTTTGCTTAGGGATCCCATGGGGTGCTGAAGCTGATGCTGAAACGCTTGCCTATATGAAAAGCAGAGTTCCTGAAAATGCCACTTGGGCCGCATTCGGTATTGGCCGTATGCAAATGCCAATGGTAGCGGAGTCTGTTTTGCAAGGCGGAAATGTCCGTGTCGGATTAGAAGATAACCTTTATTTGAAGAAGGGTACATTAGCAACGAATGAACAGCTTGTCGATAAAGCTGTTGGTATTATCCAAAGCTTAGGTGCAGACGTCATGTCACCGACAGATGCACGAGCGTTTTTAAACTTAAAGGACCCAAACGGAAAGAAGGAATAATATGACAGCACAAGATTCAACAGCAATAAAAAATATTACAGTCGTCGGCACCGGGGTAATCGGCAATGGTTGGATTACTCGTTTCCTCGCTAACGGATATCACGTTACCGCAACTGATCCTGATGAGTCGGCGGAAATGCGGATGCGGGAAGCGGTAGCACATGCATGGCCGGCGCTGGAAAAGTACGGATTGGCCCCTAAGGCATCGCAGGACAATTTACATTTTGAAAAGGATCTTCGGACAGCCTTACATCAGGCAGATTTTGTTCAAGAAAATGTCCCGGAACGTGAGCCGCTGAAGCGTAAAGTAATTGCCGATATAGATCAATATGCACCGGAATATGCGGTCATCGCCTCCAGTACCTCAGGGATCTTACCAAGCACACTACAGGCTGACTGTACGGCTTACCCTGAACGTGTTATTGTAGCCCATCCATTTAACCCGGTTTACTTAATGCCGTTAGTTGAATTAGTCGGAGGAAAGGCTACAGATAATTCGTTTGTTAAAAAGGCGGAGGAATTTTACACGGCCTGCCGAATGAAGCCACTGATCGTCCGCCAAGAAATTGAAGGACATATTGCCGACCGCCTGATGGAAGCAATTTGGCGTGAAGCACTGCACATTATCAACGATGGTGTGGCAACAACAGAAGAAGTTGATGCTTCGATTGTATATGGTCCAGGATTGCGCTGGGCTTTGATGGGACCATTCCTGACACTGCATATGGGTGGCGGGAAAGCAGGAATGAAACACCTGCTTGAACAATTTGGCCCTGCGTTAAAACTTCCGTGGACAAAGCTTGTAGCACCGGAATTAACAGACGAACTTGCGGAGAAAGTCATTACCGGCTGCGAAGCACAAACGGAAGGTGTTCGTATGGAAGATCTGGAAAAGCGACGTGATCAATTTTTAATTGAATTGCAGGAGCTACTGGAAAAATACTGGCCTGCCGCAAATTTGAACGGTAAACTTTAAAGGAGCTATTGGGATGACAGGGAAAGTAATTATTGAGGATCACGTTCGAAAAGAATGGATTGATTATAATGGGCATATGAACGATGCGGAGTATGTCCGAGCGTTCAGCTGGGGTGTTGATCGTTTCATGAAATTAATTGGTATTGAGGATATATTTCGTGAAGAGCAAAACTACACGATGTTCACACTCGAAAGTCATGTCTGTTATTTGGCAGAAATGAAACTGGACGAACCGTTTGAAGTTCAGTTGCAAATGCTTGATTATGATGCAAAACGCGCCCATGTCTTTTTTGAACTGTACGGAGAGGGCGGAAAACGTGCTGCAACAAGCGAACAAATGCTGATGGGAATGGATCAAACATCAGGAAGACCAGCACCATTTCCGGATGAAGTTTTTGCTAAAGTGAAGGAGCTGGCAGATTCGTATACACCTAAAGAAAAGCCAAAGGAAGCCGGGCGTGTAATTGGAATACGGCGGAAGAAATAACAATTATGGAGACGCTGCCTCGTGGCAGCGTCTCTTTTAGGGTAGAGTCGTACACAAATCGATCGGGCAGGGCCTGAAATAGATAAGTTGTTTGAGAAATTATTTAAACTGTAAAAATATGATATTTATGTAATAATGTTAAACAGAATTTCCTTCGTGTATCATTCAATTCCGCAAGCTGTTACCTCCTGACGTAAAACCTCACTTTTTGCAATTTGCATCTAGTTTAATAATTTTGGTTCAAAAAACCCTTTACCTTTCCGTAACGTTAACGTTTATAGTATAAGGGAAGGGAGTTGCTGACATGCAGATTAAAGAGGTTGCAAAAAGACTGAATACAACACCAAGAACAATTCGTTTTTATGAAGAAAAGGGCTTGATTTCACCGGTAAAAGCTACGGAAAACGATTATCGTTCATTCACGGAACATGATGTAATGCGGCTGAGTACGATTTTGGCATTAAGAGAAATTGGCGTACCTGTTAAAGATATTCGAAAAATTTTAGAAAAACCGGATATGAGCATGCGGCAATATTTAAATGTGCAGCGTTCAGCCTTGTTTGAGAAATGGATTGAGATGAAGGATATGATAGAGACCATTGATAACATGCTGGAAACAGATGATGGAAACATTTATGCGTTATCCCAACATTTAAAAGCCATGAAGAGTATCCGAAAAGGTTGGAATGATAAATGGAACTTTGATCATCAGGCAGCTGATTATGATCAAAACATCAAGATGCACGGTTATCGGTTTAACGTTCATCAGGATTACGAGCGTGCATTGGCAAAAGCAGCCAAAACTGTTCAACTAAAACATGGGGGAAGCTGTTTAGATATTGGGATTGGCACAGGAAATCTCGGCTCGCGTTTTCTGCAACATGGTGTCCATGTTATTGGCGTTGACCAATCGGAGGAGATGCTGAAAAAGTGCAGTGAGAAATATCCGGAAATAGAAACACGCAAAGGGCATTTTCTCGCACTCCCATTATTGGACAATCAGGTGGATGGAGTAGTTACAAGCTACGCCCTGCATCACATCCCGGATGAGGAAAAGCTGCTTGCCTTAGCGGAAATGGATCGTGTGATGAAAGATAATGGGCAGCTATGTATTATTGATTTGATGTTTTTAAATAAACAGCATCGTGAGCAGGTAATAAAAGCTTTTCATTTGGCGAAAAACAGCGAGGCAATAGGGGCTATAGAAGATGAGTTTTATGCGGATCGATCAAAGCTGCTCGATTGGTTTCAGATGAACAATTATTGTGTGGAAACCTATCAATTCAACAATATTTTAAGTATGGTTTATGCTGTGAAAGATAAGGAGAATAAAATTGATAGTGAATGATATTAGTTTAGATTTTTATAATCAAAAATATGAAGCAGATTTAGCGCGTTATAGCTTGCTAAAGGACCATTTAAATTATACTGCACATCCAATAGACGCAATCGAAAAATGCGGTCATGATGGGGAGATGTATCCTGTAGTTATTCTATCGCAGCATCTTCCGGTTGGATTTTTCGTATTGCATGGGTGGAATGGTGTGCAGCATTATAGCGATAATCGAAAAGCTATTTTACTAAGAGCCTATTCGGTTGACAGCCGCTATCAGGGAAGGGGTATTGCAACACAATCGTTGCGGTTGCTGCCAGCTTTCGTCAAAAAATATTTCCCGGGAAAAGATGAAATTATTCTTGCTGTCAATCATAACAATATAAACGCGCAAATGGTATATAAAAAGAGCGGATTTATCGATCGTAGTAGTCGAGTAATGGGGAGGAAGGGAGAACAGTTTGTTTTTGGTAGGAGGATATAGTATTGAGCTTCACTATTGTGATTAGTTATATAAATCAAAAACACAAAAGGGGATAACAATGGAGATCAGAGAATATACCTCCAATGATGAACAGGGATGGGTACGTTGTAGAATTCTGTCATTTCTTGATACCGCCTATTTTGATAATGTATTAACAGAAAAGGAGACATACGAAAACCCATCCATTGAACTTGTAGCAGTGGAGCATGGCAAAATCATTGGATTAATCGATATTGAATACGAGCAAAAAGAAGGTACCGTTTGTTCACGAGGGACAGGGCTTGGCGGGATGATCTGGCATATCGCCGTACACCCGGACTATCAGCGAAAAGGAATTGGCAACATGCTTTTAGCAGAAGCTCAGAAAATAGCGAGAGAAAAGGGCTTAAATCATCTGGAGGCTTGGACACGTGATGATGTCTGGGTAAACACTTGGTATGAAAAAAATGACTTTCAGCACGTGGACTCCTACCTGCATGTATTTGTTGGTGGAGAGGAAGTAGACGGAATATTGACGAGTAATGTTCCAGGCCTATATCCGGTACAGGCATTTGCCCATTATACTGGAAAAGAGAAAGAAATGGTGAAAGGGAAATTTAGCCGGGTTCATGACTGTAATTGTTTTGAGAAAAGGCTGGATAAATAAATGTTGCTTTTAAATAAAGTTTGATAATTTATAATATAGATTGATAATTTGAAATAAAGATCGATAATTTATAATAAGGTTTGATAAAATTATGCTGATACTCTAGATTCCATAAATTCAGCGATCGGGATAAAGCAGGGGAATTCAGAAGAGCGTCGAAATAGAAAATATATAATTAAAAGGGAGTGTAACTGATATGTCCCATGCTAAAGATGTTTTAACCGATCAGTTGTTAGCAAATGCGAACGACCCTAGCTTTTACGTTCCGTTTTCGGAATCAGTAGCAAACTTGTCAGAGGAAGAAGCATTTTGGAAACCCAATGATGATAGTAACAGTATCGCTGAAATTGTGCAACATCTACTTTATTGGAATGAGACATGGCAAAAGAGGTACGAAAAATCACATGTGAATGCTGTTGCACCAATAGATAATAATAAAAGCTTTATTGTCTTGGAAAATAAAAGATTTGCTGACTTAAAAGAGTGCCTCCTAGAGGTTCTGCTCCAGTGGCAAAATCTATTAACTGAAGAAAAGGTAGAAAGTGAAGTAAATGGTTTCCCAGAGACTGCAAAGTGGTGGGGGATATTAGGAAATATCTCCACGCATAACGCTTACCATATTGGACAAATTGTTTACATCCGAAAACAACTACAAAAAGGCTGGAAAACTAACATTAAATGAGATAGTAAGACAACTGACATTTTTTGTTTCATTATCAAGGCGCGAATGCTGAATGCGGAACAACATACGTAGAAAATGATCAAACTTTTTTATAAACACAAACTGAAATTTGCCGTTGTTGAATCCATTTTGATCAAACTTTTTTCAAAATGGATTCTTCTTAATTACTGTAAAACAGAGCGCTATGAGGTGCTTTTTGATCAAACCTTATTTCAAACCAACAATAAAAACGCAGTACGATGAAATGGATAGGGAGAGGCGCCTTATGCAATGACAAGTTTGAAGTCTTATTCGGATTTATTAATATTAGTCCCCATCTTGGTTTATCATGAAGAAGGTAACCCCAAAATTGTTGATGAGGTTGCACCAATAAGAGCGGTCGCAAAAGAAGACGCTAATCAAGCCTTTTTTAGTGTAAACCCCGGAGAGATGGTATATCATACGTCAAACGAAAATTTTATCATTAATATCCGAAGGGAACCTTTATGAAAGTGAGCCGGAAAACTTGATGAAAGACAACCAAAAAAGCTGCCCACTCATGGACAGCTTTTTTACAATTAATGAAAATAATCCATTAATCCCTCTACAATCCCATCAGCGACTGCGTTTTTGTAATCAGCTGTTTGAATAGCGGCTAAATCGTTTGGATTCGTTAAAAAGCCTAACTCTACTAACACAGCCAGATCACTATTTTCCCGTAGGACATGGTAGTCGCCTCTCATTACTCCGCGACTTTTAAGAGGCAGATATTTTGCTAAAGCTGCTTGAATGTCCTGTGCCAGTATCCGATCGTTGCCGTTGGAATAAAAATGTGTGCTAAATCCGTTTACCGTCATAATAGGATAGGCATTGTAGTGAAGGCTGATAAAAGCATTTGTATTATGGCTTTCACTAAGATTAACCCGGTCTTTCAATGAAACGAAGTAATCACTTGTTCTTGTTTGAATAACGGTTGCACCGGCATTTTGCAGCTTTTTGGCAATTGTTGATGCAATTGATAACGTGTAATCTTTTTCTAAAGACCCGTCAAAAGCAGTGGAACCAGGGTCTTTTCCGCCATGCCCTGGGTCAATGGCGATATTGTAACCTGCCAAAGAGCCATTGGTTGTTTCTTCGGCAGCAACTGCTGAATTGTTCGTTTCTGTTTGTGGTGCAGCCTGGGATGATACCGGATTCGTCAACCAGGCTGCAATCCATCCAGTTTTTCCATTATCAAGTGCTACCTTATGCCAGTTATTGGTAGTTTCCAGTAACGTGTATGTATCGTCTTTTGTTGTATAACCAATTACACTGTATTCTGTCCCTGGGCCTGTACGAACCCGGACATCTGTTGAGGTTACGGTTATCATTTCGGATGAGGCAGTAGCCTGTGTTTGGCTTTCCTTATCAACCGGGACTAAAAATTGTGAAGCTACCCAAGCTTCCTCTCCATCAAAATAGGTTTGTACCCAGCCAAAAGCCTCCTGGAAAGCAACAATTTGTTCACCTTCCGCTAGCTGACCAATAATTTCGGAGCTGTGTGAAGGACTCGACCTTAGATTTAATGATGATGCACCAATTTCATATGTTTGTCCACTTTCTGCATGACCAACAGGGATAAACAAGAATAAAAATAGCAAGATACTAGTACCTAATGTAAAAGTAAAAAAACGAATGTTCTTCAATATGTGTCCTCCTTCTTGATGAATTTTTATAGATTAGTAATTAATAATAACCTATATGATCAAGCAGTAAACCCATTTTACCCAAAATCATCCAAATGTACTAGAGAACGAACATTCGATTTTGCAGGAATTTGCTAGATTGTTAACGAATAGTATTGAATAGAGTTGGTGAAATTTTTTATACATGGGGGTGGAATGATGAATGCTAATGGTTTTGTTTACGCCGCCGGTATGTCGAATCAGCTAGCACTGGATATCCCGGAAGATAAGTGGGATGTAAAGCTTATCGATGAATTGGGTACATTACGAAAACTATTTAGGCATTTAGTGCGAATAAGAGGTGTATATACTGATGGAATACAGAATGGTGTTATCCATTTCCCAGGCAATATCAAGCTTATGAATCAGATTTAGCAGGGGAGTTAATTCGAAGTAAGGAGGATCTGGCCAAAGCAATGGAAACAGTATCGATTGCAAAAATAAGGATGGGTTCAGAATTTTTGTCAGTTGATGAAGTAATAGGTGCTGCGATTCAGCATGAAGGTATTCACCAGGGACAATACTTTGTTGCATTAAAGCAGATTGGGAGGAGGCTGCCGGACATGTGGATTCGGGATTGGGGTATGTAGATCTACATTAAGATAATTATTGTACTGTGGAAAAAACTGCCGTTGAACCTTTTCTAAACGATTAGATAAATGGTGCTAAAACTTTTCAGACTTGTTACAATAGTTTTAGGGATGTGATGTTCCTCCTCCTTCTTTACAAAAAAGGTGATTATAAATGGAAATAATTCCCAAATATGAACGAAGACTCTTTTTTCTGTAAGAAAGGGGATATACATGAAAAAATACGTTGTGTTCATCATTAGTTTTGCATTGTTATATGTTATTTTTGAGATTGTGTCAGGAATGGTAATTACAGCAGCATATACTCCTGATTTGTCTTTGACAGCCCAGGATAGACTAAGCGGTGATAAGGTGGAATTTGGCACATTTTCTGTGATACATTGGGTGACCATATTTTTAGCGGCAACAATAGCATATTTACTGTCGCAAAAATTTCCGTGGAGAAAAAGGGGATAATTTTTGGCGGCTCATTCGTGACTTTTTAATGAGGTGATGAAATTGCGAGTTAGATACAGTATACAGTTATGTATTGCCGTTATGTTTCTCTTGTTTTCCACAGGTGCCGCTTGGTATGAAGGAAGCGGAATCCTGAGTAATCCTTGGGAGTGGAAATACTCCACACCATTTTCACAACTGTTACATGGTGAAGTCGAACAGCAAAATGATATTTCACAGCTCGATTTCTTTGTCTATGCAGGGAAATTCCAGCCTTTATTTCCAGTTCTAATGATGGTCAGTTTTCTTTACTTAGTCCTTTTATCAGGGTATATGCTGTTAAAACGTAGCCGTAAAAAAATTGTTCTTTTTATATCAATAATAGGGGTTTTGTTGTTGTTATCAGGCAGTTTGATTTCGAATTCACCTACAACAGGCGGTTATATTTTTACGATGCTTTTGGTAACAAGTGGAATTGTATGTCTCGTATTTGCATTTGTTTTTCAATTTCGGGTGTTTAGGAGGTTAAAAAACTTTGTACAAAAATCATTAATTAATCTATGAATATGTTCTGATTTAATTTTGCTGTTAAGGGAATTCGTATACCTTGTTTGTGATAAAACAGAAAATGCAAATATTTTACAAAACTAACATTATCAGCCTGCATTTAAGTCTAAAACCAAATGATACCTTGGACCTTTCTATGTTGAATATATTTCTTTAATCATAAATGGAGGGTAGTGATAATATTGGCAATTAAACCTGTATCAAAAGAAAATTGGCGATCCTTTATTAACGATGGCTGCATAGAAGAAAATAATATGCCAAATGAGCTTATTGATTCATGGAAACTTTGCAGACAACAGGGTGTTAATCCCTTCAATGGTGTAGCGGACCGTATTTTAGATGAAAATGACTTGAAACAAAGGTTAAAGAAAAACCAATTATTAATCGATTTAGCAGAACCACACATCAATAAATTGGGTCGATTTTTAAGAGGTTGGAAATTTATAACCGTATTAACGGACAAAGATGGTTATATTTTACGAAGCAATGGAGACCGCTCTGTTAAACAGGAAGCAAACGGAATACAGTTTTATGAAGGAGCTAAATGGGATGAAGCAGAAGTTGGTTCCAATGCAATCGGTCTAGCACAACGATTTATAAAGTCATTTGCAATTAGGGGATTTGAACATTTTGCTGTCGCTTCCCAAATGTGGAATTGTTCAGCCTCACCTATTTTGGATCATAATAAAAATCTACTTGGCATATTAAATATTTCCAGCTTGTACCCTTCTATTAACCATAATTACGTTTTGGCTTCAGTAAAGTTAGCAGCAGACTCTATTTCGCTTAATTGGAGAAATAAAATTCAAGAAGATATTGAACTTTTAATGAAAAATAAATATAGCTTAGACCCCCATTCCGTTGTTTGTACTTCTGATCACATTGTTTATTCATTACCTAGAGAATTGCTCCCGAGCTACCACAAATATATTGGTGAGCCCTTAAAAAAATTTAGGGAAGAAGTAAAGTTATGTGAAATAGATATTCCCATTACAACTGGTAACAGGGTCATTGGCTATCGTATTCCAATCGATATGGCAGAGGAGGAAGAAGCATCGTCTGTCTATTTTCAAGGTGTAACAGGAACCAGTAAATCATTTCAAAAAGTGCTGGAAGCTGTGAGAAAAGTTGCTCCTACAAATGCAGCTGTCCACATTTACGGTGAAACAGGAACAGGAAAAGAACTTGTAGCGCAAGCAATACATGAAAATAGTAGCAGAGCTGATGGACCGTATGTTTCGCTTAATTGTGGAGCAATTCCTGAACAACTTCTGGAAAGCGAATTATTTGGCTACGAACCAGGCGCATTCACTGGTGCAAGTAAAAAAGGGTATAAAGGAAAACTGGAAATGGCTGATGGCGGTACATTGTTTTTAGATGAAATTGGGGATATGTCCGAATCCATGCAAGTTGCATTACTTCGGGTTCTTCAACAAAAAGAACTTACACGTATTGGCGGAGATCATTCAATTAAGGTTAATGTACGTATCATTTCTGCAGCGAATGTTGATATTAGAAAACTTGTACAGCAAGGAAAAATGCGAGAAGATTTATTTTACAGAATATATGTTTTTCCAATTACTGTCCCTCCATTAAGAGAAAGAAAGGAAGATATAAAAGCACTAATAAAGGATTATTGTCGCAGGACAAATTGGTATCCGGGCTGGCTAAACAAACTGGAAACTATTTTCACAAAAGGATCATGGTCAGGTAACATTCGCGAACTGCATAACGCACTTGAACGATGCAATATTTTATTCTCAGATATAACACCTACAGATAAAGACCTTCATGAGCTCATGAGTTCTTGGGATCAATTTAATCAAAGTGATTCCGGTGAAACGTTTGCAGATTTTCGAGAACAATTGGAATATAATAACATCCAGCAAGCATTAACAAACAACAATGGAAACGTCCCCCAAGCTGCTAAAGAATTAAGAATTTCTCGCAGTACATTATACCGAAAAATGAAAAGATATAACCTTTAATATAATTGATACAATTTGAAACAAAGAGAGACAATTTGAGAATATTGTTTCTCTTTTTTTGCTGTTAAAAATATCTACTCAACTGAAAGCGCTATTATTTTGGTGTTTCTAAAAGTTGGCATATTACTTGCAAATATGTTTAGTGAGTGGAAAATAAATTAAAATTTCAAGGAGGATTATGAAATGGATAAGCAAAAAGCGTACTGGATCTATACCAAAATGAACGAAATTAGAAACTTTGAAGAAAAAGTTCGTAAAATTTTTTCAACTGGGTCTATACCAGGATTTGTTCATTTGTATGCAGGTGAGGAAGCGATTGCAGTGGGAGTATGTGCACATCTAAGTGACAACGATTATATTACTAGTACGCATCGCGGTCATGGCCATTGTATCGCCAAAGGCTGTGATCTAAATGGAATGATGGCTGAAATTTTCGGCAAAGAGACAGGTCTGTGCAATGGAAAAGGCGGTTCCATGCACATTGCCGATTTGGGGGTGGGCATGTTGGGAGCCAATGGTATTGTAGGTGGTGGATTCCCATTAGCAGCAGGGGCTGGACTAACCGCTTATGTCCGGGAAACTGGAGGAGTTGCCGTATGTTTCTTCGGTGATGGTGCGAATAACCATGGCACGTTTCATGAAGGGATAAATATCGCCGCTGCCTTAAAACTACCCGTCATTTTTGTAGCAGAAAATAATGGTTTTGGTGAAGCCACACCATTCGAATATGCAACTTCAGCGAAGACAATTGCTGATCGTGCTGCCAGCTATGATATTCCAGGCATTCGAGTAGATGGAAGCAATTTAGTTGATGTATATCAAGCAGCCGAGGAAGCAGTTGAAAGAGCCCGCAACGGTGAAGGGCCCACTTTAATTGAAGCGATTACTTATCGAACTTATGGTCACTTTGAAGGTGACAATCAAGCTTATAAGTCTGAGTCAGACAGTGAAAATTGGCCGGTTGAAGTTGATTGTATTGATAAATTTGAACAATACGCTTTGAAAAAAAGCTTATTAACGAAAACGGATATCTCAGAAATTAAAGATAACGCTCATAAAGCGGTTGAAGCTGCAGTTGCATTTGCTGAAAACAGTAACGAGCCTTCACCAGACACGTTAACGGAAAATGTTTATGTTCAGTACAAATAATTTAAATGGGGTGGTATACAATGGCACGAAAAATCACGTTTTCACAAGCAATCAATGAAGCGATGGATATCGCTATGGAAAAAGACGATAAAGTAGTTCTTATCGGGGAAGATGTTGCGGGCGGAGCGACCGTGGATCATTTGCAAGATGAGGAAGCTTGGGGTGGAGTTTTTGGCGTAACACAAGGATTAGGTAATAAATACGGACGCAAACGAGTAATCGACATGCCTATCGCTGAAGCTGGTTATATGGGTGCAGCAGTGACTGCAGCGGTAACGGGATTACGGCCAATTTCTGAATTAATGTTTAATGACTTTATTGGAAGCTGTTTAGATGAAGTAATGAACCAAGGAGCAAAAATTCGATATATGTTTGGAGGCAAAGCAAAAGTACCATTAACGATTCGCACCAATCACGGAGCAGGTGCCGGAGCTGCCGCCCAACATTCACAATCATTATATGGAATGTTTACCGCTATGCCGGGTCTTAAGGTAGTTGTACCGTCAAACCCGTACGACGCAAAAGGACTATTATTATCTGCGATTGAGGACGATGACATTGTTGTATTTTTTGAAGATAAGACCTTATATAGCATGAAAGGTGAAGTCCCGGAAGGTCATTATACAATTTCGCTTGGAAAAGCTGATATAAAGCGCAATGGAGAGGATTTAACCATTGTAGCTATTGGTAAAATGGTGCATGTGGCAATGGATGCAGCAAGCAAATTAGCTGAACAGGGTCTCGAAGCAGAGATTATTGACCCAAGATCTTTATCCCCGCTTGATGAAAAAACGATTTTACAATCAGTAGATAAAACCGGACGTTTACTAATTGTTGATGAAGCCAACCCGCGCTGCAGTATTGCAACTGATATTTCATCATTAGTTGCTAATAAAGGTTTCGACTCCTTGGATGCACCGATAAAAATGATTACGGCTCCACATTCACCAGTACCATTTGCAGCAAATTTGGAAAAATTATACATCCCAACTGCTAATAAAGTTGTAAAAGTTGCTGAAGAAGTAGTTGGCGAATTAACGTTAGCAAGATATTAGGAGGGTAAAAACATGGCGACATCAATTGTAATGCCTAAATTGGGTATGACGATGACAGAAGGAACAGTTGTCGAATGGTTAAAAAACCCCGGTGATCCTATTACGGAAGGTGAAGGGGTTGTCACAATCAGTTCGGAAAAATTGACAAATGAAGTGGAGGCACCGGCAAGCGGCATCTTACTAGAGATTAAAAAAGAGGTTGACGACGAAGCATCTGTTGGTGAAGTTATTGGTATTATTGGTGAAAAGGGAGAAAAGGTTGATACTATTACTTCCGCTTCCGAACAGATACATGAAGACGACGGGGAACAAGTTAAACAACAAAAGACACCAGCATCTGCCGCGGGTCAACCTGATCAACAGGTGGGTGACAGTTCGAAAAAAAGGCTGCGTATTTCACCTGCTGCGCGTAAAAAAGCAAAAGCGCTTGGGGTGGACACGCTTCAAGTTACAGGAACAGGTCCAAATAGCCGTATTACAAGACGTGATATTGAACAAGCCGCTAAAAAAGCAGCCGTACAACCAATCGAACAAACAGATCAAAAACAAAGCACAGCTAGTGATGCGAATATAGCGAACATGTCACAAATGCGAAGTACCATAGCAAATAGAATGCATGAAAGTCTAACTGCTACAGCACAGCTTACATTACATCGTAAAGCAGATATTAATCGATTACTGGACTTTCAGAAAAAGTTGCGGCAAGAAGCTCGTGAAAACGATTTGGATCTAAAGTTAACATTAACGGTATTACTAGCCAGAGCAGTCACACTAAGCTTAAAAGATAATCCTTTAATGAATACACACCTTATTGATAATAAATTACACCAATACGATGAAGTAGATTTAGGTATTGCGACTGCTTTGGAAGAAGGTCTCGTTGTACCTGTTGTTAAACATGCAGAGCGTCTGCCCCTGGGCGATTTAGCAAAGTCCATCCAAACTGTAACAGAGAAAGCCAGAAACGGTACGAATAATGAACTATCGGGTTCTACATTTACCATTACAAACCTGGGAAACCAAGGTGTCGAGTATTTTACACCAATTTTAAATACGCCAGAAAGCGGTATTCTTGGCGTGGGTACTTTTGTGGACGAACTTAAATTAGAAGAGGAAAAAGTCATTTCTGTCAAAAAATTACCTTTAAGCTTGACATTCGATCACCGAGTTTTAGATGGCGCACCTGCTGCAGCGTTTTTAAGCAGGATCGTATATTATCTCGAAAATCCTTATTTGTTAGTATTGTAAATCGTGTATTTTATTCGCTAAAGCAGGCAAATAGGAGGAAATAATCAAATGGTTGAAAGATATGATGTAGTTATTCTTGGCGGTGGCACGGGAGGATATGTAGCTGCTATTAAATCAGCACAAAACAAACAGACAGTAGCCGTCATTGAAAAGGACAAACTTGGTGGAACCTGTCTTCATAGAGGCTGTATACCTAGTAAAGCACTGCTTAGAACTGCTGAAGTACTAGCAACATTTAAAAAGGCAGACAGTTTTGGAATAGATGTCGAAAGTAGCATATCCTTAAATTTTCAAAAGGCTCAAAAGCGCAAAACACAAATAGTCAGCCAACTGGAAGCTGGGATAAAGGGTCTGATGGCTAAAGGGAAAATAGATGTATATGAAGGGACAGGCTATTTAAAATCGAATAAGAGACTAACTGTAAATTTATCCGATGGAAAGCAAAAAGTACTTCAAGCAAAAAATGTGATTATTGCAACTGGTTCGCAACCCAGGGCTTTACCTGGTTTGGCATTTGATGAACAAAATGTACTATCTTCTAATGGGATACTATCGCTAACAACATTACCGAAATCGATACTAATTGTCGGCGGTGGTGTTATAGGTATGGAATGGGCCTCCATGCTTCATGATTTTGGCGTTGATGTAACCGTTTTGGAATATAGTCCAAGGATATTGCCAACAGAGGATGAAGCGATCTCAAACGAGTTGTTAAAACTATATAAAAGTAAAAAAGTAAAGATCGTTACCTCTGCCCAAGTAGATGCAACCAGTTACAAAACAACGGCAAGTGGGGTTGAAATTGCCGCAAATATCGACGGCGAAGGGAAAACGTTTAAAGCCGAAAAAATCTTGGTATCAGTAGGCAGAGATGCTGTAACTAATGGTATTGGTTTGAGCAATACAAACATAAAATTGGATAACCGTGTCATTAAAGTGAATGACAAATTTCAAACGGACGAGAAGAACATTTATGCCATTGGGGATTGTATTGGATCATTACAGCTGGCACATGTAGCCATACATGAAGCGATAACAGCAGTGGATACAATACTTAAGAAGGAGGTAAGCCGAATTAATTACGAACAGATTGCCCGTTGTACGTATACATCGCCCGAAATTGCAAGTATAGGTATAACAGAAGCGGTTGCGAAAGAACGGGGGTACACAATTAAAGTCGGTCAATTCCCGTTTAGCGGAATCGGCAAAGCATTAGTATATGGTGCAACAGAAGGTTTTGTTAAAATAATTGCCGATGCAGATACTGATGATATCCTAGGAATATTTATGATCGGACCACACGCAACAGACATGATTTCAGAGGTAGCACTTGGGCAATTTCTTGAAGCTACACCATGGGAACTCGGACACACAATCCATCCACATCCAACATTATCGGAAGTAATTGGAGAGGCAGTATTGGCGGTAAATGGTGAAGCTATTCATATGTAAACGGTACAGCTGAATAATGAGTCTGAATTAAATGACTCTGGTTCCTGCCAGAGTCATTTTGTGTACTATCATTTTTAAGAATACGCAATTTAAATAGTAATTCAACCCGATATAATGATAAATTGAAATACATCAACTTGTTGAAAAAATGAGTGGTCCTATTTTGGTTGAATGATGGAATCAGTTTCAATGGAAGCGATTCCCCCCCCGCTTTTACTTTTATGCCCGAATCCACTTCCAAATTTCTTTCGGTGTAGCATTCTTGCCATACATTAAAATACCAGTCTTAAATATTTTCCCTGCCAGTTTCATAAATAACCAGACACTTATTATTAAAATCGCTACAGCAATCACAATTTCCGTCCATGGCCATTCCTCAAGAAGCGAAAGACGCAAGAGCAATACACCAGGTGAGGTAAATGGGATATAGGAACCAATTTGCGCGATCAGCCCGCTTGGATCATTTAAAATAGGTCCAATAAAGATAAATGGCAGAAATGGCAGCATGAGTACGATTCCCTGAAAATTTCCTGATGTCGAAATGTCTTCTATTGTAGCACCGATCCCGACAAAAAGGGAGGCAAACAATAGATAGCCTAAAATGGCGATACCAACTAAAAGGAGAATTTCCGGAACGAGTAAATAGTCCATAACCGGGATATCCGTTTTCCAAATAACAGCAGGTAATGCAAATGCAATAAAGACGACAGCCTGCGTGATCCCAAGTACGAAATAACCAAGAATCTTCCCTTGCATTAATTCTTCCGGTGTTAATGACGATAACACGATTTCTGCAATTTTATCTTTCTTTTCCTGTGAAGCGCTTTGGAAAATCATCATACCCGTAAACATGATCGATAGCAGAATAATTCCGGCAAATGCACCTGGGATAATACGTTTAAGCACGATTCCACCTTCATCAGAAGTTGCGTGTTCCTTTACAGCCGTATTAACATCTACTGTTTGAAAGACAACACCGCGGGATATGACTTCCATTTCTTCAGCGGAAAGCCCGAGTTGCTGGATCCGCAATTGATTTAGCGGCTCCTCTAAAAAACGAACCTCATTCATAAAATTTTCATCTACATCTTCACTAGTAAGAACACTAACTTTCCCATTTTCGAGCGCTGACTGTGTTAATGAAATATAAGCGGCATTTTCCTCAGAATCAAGCTGTTTTTCTATTCCCGCCTGATCCAAATCTGTCTTGTGCAAATCCCAGGTCAACAGATCGTTTTGCTCCACCATTTTCTTTACATGATCAAATACCCCTAACTCATCTTTCACAAATACCTGTGTTCCAGCATCCTCATCTGAATCATCAAAAAAACTTGGCAGCATAAAGAAGAATAGAAAAAGAACTGGTGTCAAGAACAACGAGATGATAAATGATTTATTTTTCATATTCCGTTTGATTTCCCACTTGGCAACTTTGAGTGTATTACGCATAAAGGGCACCTTCTTCCTGCAGTAAGTTCTTGTCTGTCGCAATATCAATGAAAATTTCATGTAACGAAATCCGGTCAATAGCCAGTTCCAGGATATTCAAATCGTCCGGCAGCTGCTTTAGCCAGCTCGTCACGTGAACATCTTTGGTTAAATAAAGAATGGATGTATCATCTTGCTGTTCTACGCGCTGGACTTCAGGCAATTGTTCCAATATAGTGTGATCATTTTTCCCACGAATGGTGCATTTGAAATTCGCATATTCTTCTTTAACCTCGTCCATATTGCCATAAATGATTTTTTGCCCGTGATGAATCATAAACAGCCGATCGCACATTTCCTCGACTAAATTCATCTGATGGGAGGATAATAGAATGGCTGTACCATCTTCAGCAAGATTGCGAATTTCATTTTTAAATAGCTCCTGACTGACTGGATCCAGTCCTGAAAATGGTTCATCCAAGATAAGCAGCTCGGGTTCGTGAATGATTGAAGCGATAAATTGTACTTTTTGTCCCATCCCCTTTGAAAGTTCTTCAACTGAGGTATTCTCTTTCCCCTCCAGGTTGAATTTTTTCAAATAACGAAGTGCGCGTTCTTTCGCTTTTTTTAATGGGTAATCTTTTAGTTCTGCCAGGTAAAGCAAGATATCCATAATCTTTACATTTTTATATAATCCACGTTCCTCCGGTAAATAACCGATTTTGTGGCGTGGAATACTTTTGTGCCCTTGAAAGGAAATCGTTCCTTCATCGGGATACATGATCCCCATAATATTGCGTATCGTAGTTGATTTCCCTGCACCATTTGGACCCAAAATCGCCATGATTTCTCCTTTTTTTACATCGAAGGAGATGTTGCTGATAATCTGTTTGTTTTTAAAGGACTTGCCTAAATCATGAACCGATAACATCGTTTCCATCATTAATATATCCGTCCTTCCCCTCTTGTAATAAATACGTAATGATTTCATCCAAATCAAGTGCTTTGCGATCCGTCCATGCAACGTTATTTTCATGGAAAAATTGCTCGGTTGCTGCGGGTTGATTGGAAACAAGCTGTTTTATTTCCCGGGAAATTTCTCCAGGAATCGACATTTTTCCAAGTGGTTCCTTCAGCCAATAATGCATATAAGTTGCAGTCAGTTCTTCTTTTTCAAATGTGCCAACCATCGTTCCGTTGCGTAATACGGTTAAGTAGTCCGCGAGTTTCATGATATCTTCAGCCTGATGACCGGCAAAGATAATCGCGTGATCACCGCGATCCATCCAATCAACCAAGATATCCACCAGCCGTTTCTTTGATGGAATATCCATAAAGGATGTTGGCTCGTCAAGCAGTAATAATGGGGTGTTTCGGGCAATTGTCAAGGCTAGATTTAACTTTTGCTGGACACCTTGAGACAGCTTCCCATATCGTTTATGCAATGGGATATCAAATGAATGGACCATGTCCACAAATAATGTGTCATCCCAGTTTGGATACAAAGGGGCAATTAACGACTTTAATTGATTGCCAGTGTAAGGATTGTAACCGATCGGTGTTTGTGCCTGATACGCGATCTTGTCCTTCCATGATTCATCCTGTCCATAGACAAATTTGTTGAAAACTTTAATATTGCCCATATCCGGGTTTGCCAGATTCATGATTAATTTGAGTAATGTACTTTTACCTGAGCCATTGTTGCCAACTAAAGCAGTAATTGTCCCGGGTTCGATCTGCAAGTTTATCGGGCCGAGATGGAAATCATCTATTTTTTTCTGTAATTGTGTGATCTCTAACCAGCTGTTCATCAATTATTCTCCTTTCTTCCTATAAGTGTCGATAATTTCGAGAAAAATTTCTTTAATTTGATCCAATGAGTAGTCATACTGAATGGCGGTATCGACAGCATTTTCAATCGTCTGATATACGGAGGAAATCTTCACCTGCTGCCTTTTTTCATCCGCAATTTCCGCGACAAATGTACCCTTTCCCTGGGTTGTTCGGATAAAGCCTTGCTGCTCCAGATCCTGATAAGCCCTTCTCGTCGTGATAATGCTTATTTCCAGATCGTTGGAAAGTGCCCGGATCGAAGGCAATGGTGTACCCGCAACTAAATGACCACCGGCGATTAATGCTTTTAACTGGTTCTCAATTTGATGGTAAATCGGCTCTCTTGAATCCTTTGACAGACGAATCGGCAGTTCCACGGCACACTCCTCCTTTTCATAGGTAATCGACCAAATCCATTGTTTTCCGCATGTAATGGAGCCAGTAGCTGAATCCAAGTACTGCTAGGATGACGGAGATGATGCTCGACAAAAGCGGCCATTCTTGTGCGAAAATGATCGTCCAATTGACAATACCGTGACCGGAAATGGTCTGGATGGTAGCGGAGAGAAACATCACTCCGATAGCAAATATAAATGTAAACAGAGCTGCTGTAATCTTGTTCACATTTCTTGTACCTGCATCCGTTGCCATAAAAAAATATCCTGCATAAAAACTAAATGAAAGCCAAATGATGGAAAAAGCAAGATAGGAACCGACCGGCAGTACATGTTGCAGCTCTTGTGATAAAGCATAGAAAAAAATCAAAAACAGCAGTTGAAAAGGAAATGAATAGCAAAAATGAACAATGAATCGGCTTTTTATCATGACATCCTTTTTAACGGCAAGTTGATGTAACATGATTAATGAAGGGGAAGCCATGACATCCTCGTTAACTTGATTAAGTTGAAAATCTTTTGGTTTTACCCAGATCAAAATTATTGCTGAAAATATAATGAAAAAAGTAAATTCGATTCCCGCATAATTCTTTTCCAAATAGGAGCTGAAACCCGTCACAATAGACGAAAGTGCCAAGCATAAAATAACTGCTAAAAAGAAAATCACGTATTTTGACGCATGTAACTCAAACATTGCCAATCGCAAAGCCTGTTTCCAGTCTTGCATAGGAATCCTCCTTTCTATAAATAATCAAATTTTTCTATTGATTTACGTGCATAGTGCATCCAATAGATAACCCCTAAAATTGCCAGAATGATCGATACCAGACTTGATGCCAACGGCCAATTCCGGGAGAGGATAATGGTCCAGTAAAAAATGCTGTATCCCGATAAAATCGGAATGAAAATAATGATAAGTAATCCTGCCATGATCATCGCGTAACTCAAAATGGTTGCCTTTACTGTTCCCTTGATACCAGCTTCACTTGCAGGAAAGCCGTATCCAAAGTAAAAACTAAATGACAGCCAAATCACCGCCAAACCAATGTAGGAACTAACCGGTAGTGCATGCTGAATCCCTGGTGTTAAAGGATACAGGCAAATTAAGAAAACGAGCTGGAATGGAAATGAATAAACAAAATGGATAATGAATCTGCTTTTGATAATCGTATCCTTCTTAATCGCCAGCTGGCTCAGCATGACGAATGAAGGAGAAGCTATTACATCTTCATTGATTTTGGCAATTTGAAAACCTTTTCTCTTCACGACCAACATCATGAAAGACGAGAAGATGTAGAAGACAAAGATATCAAAAATTCCCGTCTTTTTATCCAAATCATAGTCCAATACAGTTTTGAAAAAAAACAACATTAAAAGGAAAAATAAGAATAAGGCTAAAAAACTTCCCTTAGATGCTTTTAACTCAAACATTGCCAAACGAAATGCCTGTTTCCAATCTTGCATGAGGAATCCCCCTTTTTTAACTGTTATACTGTGTATGTGTTTATATACAGTTTATGTATGGACGGTGATAAAGTCAAGTGATTTTAAAAAAAATAAATAGAGGAAGCAAAAACAGTGTTTTTGCACCTCTAAACTCTACCAATCAAATAAATGTTTCAACGCCCTTGAAACTCCTCTAAACAACAACATCATCATCCGTAACAGGAAAAGGAGCAGCTCAGGCACCCAAAATAAGATATCAGTTATCAGGTCCAAAAGCGAAAACCAGAAATTGGACTTTTCTTTGTGTCTTCGTCTCCTCCCCTTACGCTTTTCACGCCAACTTTTCATGTGGTCCACTCCCAAAATAGCTTATCAGTTATATATCATACAGGAAATTATAACGTCAGCTTAGACAACACCTTCACGAATCATCGCATCGCCTACTTTAAGAAATCCGGCAATATTGGCACCGACATCCAAATTGCCGGGATGTCCATATTCTTCGGCAGCACTAACACTATTACGGTAGATATTTAGCATAATTTCGTGCAATTTGGCATCAACTTTTTCAAATGGCCAGGACAACTTCATACTGTTCTGTGCCATTTCCAGTGCCGATACAGCTACTCCGCCAGCGTTGGCAGCCTTTGCTGGCCCGAAAAGTATATGGCTTTCATTAAACAAATCGATAGCTTCCTGATTGGACGGCATATTTGCCCCTTCTGCAACTACCTTTATCCCATTTTTGATTAAAACACGTGCAGCATCGGCATCAATTTCATTTTGGGTTGCACAAGGTAAGGCGATGTCGCATGGAACCGTCCATATTTCCTCGCCATTTTGATGGAATGATGCATGCGGATGGATATCAATATATGTAGAGATAACGCCATCCTCATCCAATTTAAGCCGTTTTATCGTCTCAATGTGTATGCCCTTCTCGTCATAAATATAGCCTGTGGAATCACTGCATGCTATTACCTTGGCACCTAATTCCATTGCCTTTTCCATCGCATAAATCGCTACATTGCCGGCACCGGAGACCACCACCTTGCTTCCTTTTAAGTGAAGCCCATGATCCTGCATCATGTCATCGACAAAATAGATTAAACCATAACCTGTTGCCTCGGGTCTGACTAAACTTCCACCGAAACGAACATCTTTTCCGGTAAGCACACCAGGTTCGTATGTTCCACGCATTCGTTTGTACTGGCCAAACATAAAACCGATTTCTCTTGCACCTACACCGATATCGCCTGCAGGAATATCAACATTCGGACCAATATAATTGGCAAGCTCGGTCATATAGCTTTGACAAAAACGCATAATTTCATTGTTTGATTTTCCTTTTGGATTAAAGTCCGCTCCACCTTTTCCTCCGCCGATCGGCTGACCGGTTAAGGCGTTTTTGAAAATCTGTTCAAAGCCGAGAAATTTTATAATACTTGCATTTACCGTCGGATGAAACCGAGTGCCGCCCTTATAAGGACCGATACTCGAATTGAATTGAACCCGAAATCCTCTATTTACTTGAACGTTCCCGTTATCATCAACCCACGGCACACGAAAGGTAATGAATCTTTCCGGTTCAGAAATACGCTCTAATACCCCGTTTTTTATGTATTTGGGATTTTTTGCGAATACCGGAATCAATGCTGAAAATATGTGCTTGGCAGCCTGATGGAATTCAATTTCACCAGGATTCCTTTCTTCAATCTTTTGAAATACGGTATTAACATAATCAGATGCATGTTGTACGGCATCATCCTTGACTTTTTGAGTGGTTATCATATCGTTTCCCCTTTCATTCATAACGTAAAAAAATAGTGTATCCATCCGTACAAATGATGGAACACGTTCAAAGCTGAACATACATGTGAAGATAAGTCTAAACTAATCGTAAAAGATGGTGTGTCAATGAGTAATGCTGAAAATGGTGTGCAAAAAGTCTGCCGTGCTCATTTGAAGACTTTCTGACATTTTCTTATAAAACTTTTCGCTGGTATGACTTGGTATAGTAGCGGGATCATAGCTCAGCAATGGCTTTTACGGAGCTATAATTGAGAAATCAATGGAATATTTTTATTATAAGTATACATTTTACAGCATTTTTATAATAATTGCAAGAATAATAGATCAAATAGTTACACAATTTAGGAAATATGGTTGTTATAGCTTTGAATAGTTAGAGAAAAATTGATAAAAGTGCTAAGCTAACAATAGAAATATGTACGAACAATGGAGGGATCGACGTGTTAAAAAACACAACAGCTTATTCGTTAGCTAAACAAATCAGGGATAAAAGCCTTTCCCCAGTCGAAGTGATGGATTATTATCTGCAACGAATAGATACATACAACCTCGACATAAATGCAATTGTCACTCTGAACCAAGAGGCACGGGAGGAGGCGGTCAGGAAGGAAAAAGCGGTTTTTAATCAGAGAGAATTAGGGCCGCTCCACGGCGTTCCAGTGGCAATTAAGGATTTAACACCGACAAAAGGTATTCGAACATCTTTTGGTACAAAGCTTTATGCAAAAAATATTCCAGAACGGGATGCAACTATTGTCAGTCGTCTAAAAGCTGCAGGTGCAATCATTGTTGGTAAAACAAATACGCCTGACTTTGGCCACAAAGGTACGACGGATAACACCTTATTTGGGGCAACGAAAAACCCCTGGAACATAACGAAAACTGCTGGCGGGTCAAGTGGCGGTTCCGCAGCAGCGGTTGCAGCTGCCATGGTACCGCTCGCGGAAGGCAGTGATGGTGGCGGTTCGATCCGGATTCCGGCTAGCTTTTGCGGTATATATGGATTTAAACCAACGTATGGACGGATTCCCATGGACAACAACTTAACTAATGTGTTTGGTTCAACTAATCCATTCGTTAATCATGGACCATTGACTAGGTCGGTTAAGGATGCAGCATTGTTTGTTGACGTAACACAGGGGCCATCAACCACTGATCCATTCTCGTTGCCTGTATTCGATGAAAATCTCCTTGAGCAGATGAAAGGCCCTTTAGATGGGATGAAAATAGCGTATACAAAAGATTTTGGGATGTATACAGTTGAACCGGAAGTTTTGGAGATAATGGACGAGCAGCTGGCGAAATGGCGTGCATTAGGTTGTGAGGTAGAAGAGGTTTCACTGGACTTTGGTATGACGCTACATGAATTTCTCGGCTTTTTCAAAAATATGTGGTATGCCGCCGCAGCAGCTGGTGGAAAGGAAATCCTTGAGAAAACACCGGAATTAATCACCCCGTCCTATCAGACAATGATTGAACGCGGATTTTCTGTAACAACGAGTGATTACATTCATTATCAGACGAAACGGTCAACCGTTTGGAACGTATTGCAAAGCTATTTTAACGATTATGACCTGATTATGTCACCGACACTTGCAACACCTGCTTTTGATTATCAGTTGCTTGGGCCTGAAACGATTCAAGGGAAACAAATCGAAGCAGATTCAGATTGGATGATGACGCATATTTATAATATGACGGGATTGCCAGCAGCATCGATACCGGCAGGATTTACGAAAGATGGCTTGCCAGTCGGTATGCAGATTGCTGCAAACCGGTTTGCGGACGGGCTGGTACTAAGGGCAAGTCGCGGATATGAAGAGATTGTCGGCGGATTTCGTGTACCGGATCTGAGTGAGGTAAAGGCTTAAAACATGTTAAGGGGAATGAAAAGACGCCTTTACAAGGGTGTCTTTTCATTATTCGATTATTTGTCACAACTTTATTGCCAATTTGTGAAGTATTGAACAAAATAATTATCATATTTAAATTTTATGTTATGATATAGACGTAGTAAAGATATAGTTTAATTATTCATGTGAATCATTGAACAAGTATAAAGGAGATGGTATCATGTTTATGGACTTCATTCGTCATAATAAAGTTGTTGCAGGAGTGTTGGTATTTCTTCGGGTATATCTGGGGTATCATTGGATAATCGGAGGGTTGGAAAAAATTACTGGCGGGTTTGATGCAAGCGGCTTTCTCCAAGGCGCAATTGCCAGTGCTGGTGGGGAACACCCAGCTGTGCAAGGATGGTGGGCAGCATTTCTGGAAGGTGTTGCACTGCCAAATGCCGGATTCTTTAGTTTTTTGGTTATGTGGGGAGAACTCTTAGTAGGGATTGCGTTAATCCTTGGAATATTTACGAACTTTGCAGCATTGATGGGCATTACAATGAATTTCGCGTTTCTCTTCAGTGGTACAGTGAGCACCAATGGATTAATGATTCTCCTGACCATCTTCATCCTCGTTGCCGGGCATAATGCAGGAAGATACGGGCTGGATCGATGGGTCATTCCTTTCCTGAAAAACCACAACAGAGTAAAAAAGGATAAAGGCAAAAAACATGTTTTACCTGTTTGAAGCTTTAAATTAGCTGGTTCGGGATATAGTCCTGACCCGGCTTTTTTTTGCAAATATCACTTGAACAATTAAGCTCACCGAATAAATAAACAAGTAAAATGCTAACGTGGTTCCTCTTAACTTTCTGTTTGTAAATAGTTCTCCGGTCCGGTCAACCGCGATTAGACAATGCATGACAGCGCTAAAGGAAACAAATGCCAATTCATCTTTTGAAATACTTTTAATTGTTTCCCTTATCGTTCCCGCAACGGCATTAACTATCTCATCCGAATTTTGCTCGGCAACTAATGGGTTTGGTGTGTGTAATGGGTAATTTATCGTGTTAGTTGATACAACCTCCCCTTGTTTCGTGTATAAAACAGTTTTCGTACTCGTCGTACCAATGTCTACTCCCAAATAGAGAGATTATTGTTTCATTGATGTGCCTCCTAATTTGTAACAGAAAAAAAAGGAACAATAAAGCGGCTCCTTCTTCTCCTTATATTAGCCAATAAATAAACTTAATATAAATACTACCGCAAAGCCTACTAAAGCAATTAACGTTTCCATTATCGTCCATGACTTTAATGTGTCTTTTACATCTAGTCCAAAGTACCGGTTAACAAGCCAGAATCCGGAATCATTCACATGGGAAGCAATCGTTGCCCCTGCTGCAATTGCAATTACCATTAAGCCAAGGACAGGCCCTGATAAGCCAAGTGTATCGAATAATGGCGACATTAAGCCGGCTCCGGTTACCATCGCCACGGTTGCGGAACCTTGAGCAATCCGTACAAATGCGGTAATCAGGAATGCTAGCAGGATTGGCGGTAATGCAGAACCTACCATCATATCGCCAATCACATCACCAACACCTGAATCAATTAATACTTGTTTAAATACACCACCAGCACCGGTTACTAAAATGATAATACCAGCTGGCTCCAATGCTTTTGTTGCGATATCCTGAACGGATTCTCTTGAATAACCGCGTTTTACTCCCAGGAAGTAGAATGTTAATAGTGTTGCAATGGTTAGAGCGACAAACGGATGTCCCAAAAAGGTAAAAATGCTTCTGATTGTATTTCCTTCGTCAAGGATAACGCCTGATAATGTATTTGCCAAGATTAAAACTAGTGGAATAAAAATTAAAGATGCAATCATTGCGAAGCTCGGTAATTCCTGATCAAATTCCTGTTCTTCAATTTTTTGATAGTCAGGGATATCAGCATGAATCTTTTTTGCAATATATTTACCGAAAATTGGCCCGGCAATGATCATTGAGGGAATCCCTGCAATAGCTCCGAATAAAATAACCCAACCCAAATCTGCATGAATTAATTTGGCTACAGCTATCGGCCCCGGCGTTGGCGGAATAAAGCTATGGGTTACGGCTAGCCCTGCCAATAAAGGAATCCCATAATAAAGTAAGGATTTCCCCGTTTTTTTAGCCAAACCATAAATAATTGGTACTAAAATAATAAAACCGACATCGAAAAACACAGGAATGGCAACAATAAATCCAGTAATACCTAAAGCCCATTGTGATTTATCTTCCCCAAATTTGTTGATTAACGTTTGCGCTAATCGTTCGGCTCCCCCGGAAATTTCAAGCATTTTACCAAACATTGCACCAAGACCGACAACAACGGCCACGAATCCAAGTGTTCCGCCCATCCCGCTTTCAATTGACTCAATAACGCCGCTTAGTGGCATTCCAGCAGCAATGCCGACTAATAAGCTTACAAGCAGTAAAGCAACAAATGCGTGCAACTTTGTACGGATAACCAAGAATAATAACAAGAATATACTTGCAAGTGCCACAATAATTAATGTTGGACCTGACATTTCATTTTCCCCCTCTGTCTTAAACGCTTTCATTTAGCTTTTTATAGGAAGCCGGATGTATGTATAAATAGTTATCCGGCTAGTTGCTACTTCTTCACTACCTCATGACCGCCGAATTCATTCCGGAGCGCTGCAACGACTTTACCGGAAAATGTATCATCCTCTTGAGACCGATAACGCATCATTAAGGATAATGCAATAACTGGAGCTGCAACTTGGAAATCAAGTGCGGATTCGACCGTCCATTTTCCTTCCCCGGATGAATTCATCACACCACGTAAATCAGCAAGTTTTGCATCTTTGGAAAAAGCATGTTCCATTAATTCCATCAGCCACGAACGAATAACGGATCCATGATTCCAGACATTTGCGATCTTTTGATAATCATAATCGAAATCGCTTTTGTTCAAAACTTCAAATCCCTCGGCAATCGATTGCATCATCCCATACTCGATACCGTTATGAACCATTTTCAAAAAGTGGCCGCTTCCAGATTTCCCCGTATAAAGGTAACCATTCTCAATAGATACGTCCTTAAAGAGCTGCTCGATTTCAGGAAACTTTTCAGCATCACCACCAATCATCGTACATGCCCCTTGCCTTGCACCATCTGTACCACCACTCGTACCACAATCAAAGAAAAAAATTCCTTTTTCCTGAAGCAGTTTTCCGCGACGGAGCGTGTCTTTATAGTTTGAGTTTCCACCATCAATCAATATGTCACCAGCATTTAGCAGTGGCGTAAGTTGATTAATTACTGACTCTGTGATATCACCAGCAGGAACCATCAGCCAAATCTTTTTAGGTGACGGAAGCACTTTCACAAGCTTTTCTAGTGATCCTTGAAATTGAAAGTTCTTTTGTTCGATATTATCTGCTGCAGTTGAATTGGTATCATAGCCAACAATTTCATGGCCATGGTCGGCTAAATTTAATGCTAAGTTAAGGCCCATCTTGCCAAGGCCAACCATTCCTAATTTCATGATGTCCTCCTCTTGGAAGAATATTTTTTCGTATTAGATCAATTATATCAAATATTTTTCCGTAAGCAATACTTTAAAAAATGTTTATTTCCCTTATAATAGACCTAGATTATAAAAGTAAGGGGAACGGTTAATGGATAACGCACATCAGCACGGTTTAGCAAGTATTAGAAGCAACTATGCCAAATTTACAGATAAGGAAAAGAAAATCGCTGACTACATCTTAGATAATCCCCAAAATATTATTCATCATACGATCAATCAGGTTTCAGATGAATTAGATGTAGCGGAATCAACGGTATTTCGCTTTTGTCAGCGAATCGGTTTTAAGGGATATCAGGCACTAAAGATTGCTCTGGCAGCGGAAATTGTAACACCAATGAAGGATATTCATGAAAAAATTAACAACGGAGATAGTATTGCAACGGTTTCTGAAAAGGTTTTTCGTTCCAATATCAAAACACTGGAAGATACATTGTACATATTGGATGGTCATGCTATCGAACAGGCTGTTGGCCTGATCTTGGCAGCGGAGAAGGTGGAGTTTTTTGGAAATGGGGGGTCGGCACTAGTAGCACTTGATGCCTATCATAAATTTATCCGCAGTGGTCTTCAGGTAAATGCAAACCTTGATTCCCACATGCAGCTTATGTCGGCGTCGCAATTAACGGATAGAGATGTTGCTGTACTAGTTTCCCACTCGGGCTCCACAAAGGATATGCTTGATGTTTTGCAGGTTTTAAAAGAAAAGGGAGTTAAAACAGTCAGTATTACCAACTTCGCGAAATCACCGTTAACGAAAGAAGCGGATATTTCACTATACACGGTCGCTGAGGAAACAGATTTCCGTTCGGAAGCGTTATCGTCACGAATTGCCCAGCTCAGTATTATTGATGCGCTTTATACGAATGTAATGATTGCAACAAAGGAAAAGGGGAAGGAAGCATTGCAAAATATGCGGAAGGCGATTTCGTTGAAGCGGTTGTAGGTGGAAGTTAAATGCTGCAAACAAAACCTAAAAAGGGTTTTGCAATAGCAATCACCAGGGAACCCCCAAGAATCCCATTGAAGTGGCTAAATGAGGATGAATAATGTACCTGATTGATACATCGAAACAATTTCAAAAGTCATTTAAAAAGTTGGACGTTGTTTCGAAAAAGCGATTGAAAAAGCCTCATTTTAATAGCTCAGAATCCCCGCTACCCGTCCCTCCGTGTTAAAAAAATGTAAAGTAACCTAATTGGAATTCATAATTAAAACACTGGTAGAGGTTAGTGAGAAATTACCTGAATTTTAGCCTTATATAATTAAGGGGACAAAGAGACAGACGCACTGGCCTAATCTTGTCTTTTTAAATGAGCCAAGGTACCTGTCCTCATTGCCCCGCCCTATTAACTGCTTTTCGACAAAATTCGCAAATCTACCGAAAATTTTGCACTTGGTCTACACTGGTGCTAATAAAAGTGTTAAAATAAGAAAAAGTTTAAAAACCTTTATGAATAGAAATAAAGGTTTTAGAAAGAAGGATTCAAATTGGTACAATTACGTAGTGATATGATCAAAAAAGGAGTCGAGCGTGCACCACATCGCAGCCTGCTACATGCCGCAGGGGTAAAAACGAGAGATTTGGATAAGCCGTTTATTTTAGTGGTAAATTCGTATATAGATATTGTACCTGGACATGTACATTTACAAGAATTCGGTAAAATTGTGAAGGAAGCAATTCGCGAAGCCGGTGGTATTCCATTTGAAATGAACACGATTGGTGTTGATGATGGGATCGCAATGGGACATATCGGAATGAGATACTCTTTACCGAGCCGTGAAATTATTGCCGATTCGGTCGAAACCGTGGCAAATGCACATTGGTTTGATGGTATGGTTTGTATACCTAACTGTGACAAAATTACACCAGGAATGTTAATGGGAGCTTTACGAGTAAATATACCGTCCATTTTTGTTAGTGGCGGGCCAATGAAGGCGGGTACTGACAGTGCAGGTAACCCACTTTCTCTATCATCTGTATTTGAAGGTGTTGGAGCCTATCAAGCTGGTAAAATTGATGAAGCTAGATTGCTAGAATTAGAGCAAAATGCTTGCCCAACATGTGGGTCTTGTTCTGGAATGTTTACTGCGAATTCTATGAACTGTTTGGCAGAAGGAATTGGGCTTGCACTTCCTGGAAATGGTACGATCCTGGCTGTTGCTGAAGAACGTAAAGAATTTGTTAAAAAATCTGCAAAACAACTGGTGGAATTAATTAAAAAGGATATTAAACCACGTGATATCATTACAAAAGAGGCAATCGATAATGCTTTCGCGTTAGATATGGCAATGGGTGGTTCAACGAATACGGTATTACATACACTAGCTTTAGCTCAGGAAGCAGAAGTGGACTATCCAATTGAACGAATCAATGAGGTAGCTAATCGTGTTCCACATCTAGCTAAGGTTGCTCCAGCATCCGATTACCATATAGAAGATGTTCATCGGGCAGGTGGAATCAGTGCCATTGTGAATGAACTACTTAAAAAACCATATGCATTTAATGGGGATTGTCTAAGTGTTTCTGGCAAAACAATTCGTGAAACGGTTGCGGGGGCAGAAATTTTGGATACAGATGTTATCCATGCCTTAGATAATCCACACTCTGAACGTGGAGGACTTTCCGTATTGTTTGGAAATCTTGCTCCAGATGGTGCTATCATTAAAGTAGGTGCAGTAGATCCGGAAGTTGGTGGATATCACCGTGGTCCAGCAATCTGCTTTGATTCCCAAGAGGAAGCGCTAGAGGGAATTGAATCTGGTAAAGTAAAAGAAGGACATGTTGTTGTCATCCGCTATGAAGGTCCTAAAGGTGGGCCTGGAATGCCAGAGATGCTTGCTCCAACTTCACAGATCGTTGGTCGTGGTTTAGGTGCGAAAGTTGGTTTAATTACCGATGGACGTTTCTCTGGTGCATCAAGAGGTATTTCCATTGGTCATATCTCACCAGAAGCGGCAGAAGGTGGACCAATTGCATTTGTAGAAGATGGCGATATTATCGAACTTGATTTAAATAATCGTACTATTAATCTAGAAATTTCTGATGAAGAGTTTGAAAAACGTAAAGTAAATTGGAAAGGATTCGAGCCAAAAGTGAAAAAAGGATGGCTTGGCCGTTATTCCAAACTTGTAACTTCCGCAAATACAGGTGGGGTTATGAAAATATAATGAAAGAACAAAGGCGCAAGCGCCCGTTTAGCGGCTAGTGTGCTTATTCTGTTTTTCATTAGTGTAGTGTAGCGGCATTTACTTGATGCCGCTAGCCTTAATTCGAACTCCTCGTGAAAAAGCATTATTTTAAGCATTAACCATTCCATTTGTCCATCTGCTCATGTATAATATACTTCGAGTATCGAAGAAAGGACGGCTTACATGAGTACACAAGCAAATACGCAAACAGCTACTATTCCAGATAAAATTTGGACGCGCGACTTTGTCCTTGTTTGTCTGGCTAATTTTTTTATATTTTTAGGATTTCAAATGACACTGCCTACGATCCCGTTATTTGTAAAGGAATTGGGGGGCAGTGATCAATTAATTGGTATTATTACCGGTATTTTTACATTTTCGGCACTGCTGCTTCGGCCGTACGCCGGGCATGCATTGGAATCAAAAGGCAGACAATTTGTATATATGCTGGGGCTGGCTATTTTTGTACTATCTGTTGGTTCCTTTGCTTTTATTGGCAGTATTGTATTTTTATTTATCATGCGAATGGTACAGGGAATCGGCTGGGGATTTTCCACAACGGCGACAGGTACAATTGCCACTGACATTATTCCACCGAAGCGCCGTGGGGAGGGGATGGGCTATTTCGGGTTATCCGGAAATCTGGCACTTGCTTTTGGCCCATCACTTGGTTTGACGCTTGTCGGTGTCATGTCGTTTAAAGAATTGTTCCTGATCTGTTCCTCGTTAGGGTTAGTAGCGTTTTTATTATCATCAAGGATCCGCTACAAAAAAGTGGAACAATCACCAGATAAATCGACAACGGTCAAGTTTGACATTTTTGAAAAAACAGCCTTACAGCCATCGGTACTGTTATTCTTCATTACGGTAACATTTGGCGGGATTGCCTCATTTCTTCCGTTATATGCAGCACAAAAGGGTATCGAGGGAATTGAATTGTACTTCCTGATGTATGCACTTTTCCTGATGATTTCTCGAACATTTGCTGGCAAGATTTATGATACAAAAGGTCATCAATTTGTATTTCTGCCAGGTACTGTTCTCATTTTTATTGCCATGATTTTGTTATGCTGGCTACCAAATCTAACGGTTATGCTCATTGCTGGTGCAATATATGGACTTGGCTTTGGCAGTGTTCAGCCGGCACTTCAAGCATGGTCTGTGGACAAAGCACCTGATAACCGTAAAGGGATGGCCAATGCAACGTTCTTCTCCTTTTTTGACCTGGGAGTCGGGCTTGGTGCAATGGTATTTGGACAGTTAGCATTTATGTTTGGATATGGAACAATTTACGCAACCGCAGCAGGATCGGTTATGCTGTCGATGTTACTGTATATGTTCTTATTAATTAAATCGCGGAAACGAGCGATCAAATGATCTTGCAATAGCCCGGGGACAGGTTTAATTACGGTTACCGGGTTTTTTATTATACTAAATTAAGTATAATTGACTGCAGGATAACGGCATGCAGAAAATGGAGGTCGATGATAAAGACGAAAATAATTCCAGAACGGACAGCCCTAATGCACCGGTGACCTCCAATTTATTCAAAATCCCTGCAAAAGTGGGTGATAAAAGGGGCTTAACACGGGTCTGTAAATTATTATAAAAAATACCTTGCATTACAAGTTATGCAGATATATAATACATATATAACTTGTAATGCAAGGTATATGTGAGGTGAGAAAATCTTTGTCAACAACGCAAATGATGAAAGGAATTTTGGATGGTTGTCTGTTGGCAATTATTAAGGATAGAGAGGTATATGGCTATGAGCTGGCAGAACAGCTTGAACTGTACGGTTTTGACTCACTTAGTGAAGGAACAATCTATCCTCTCTTGTTGCGGATGCAGAAAGAAGAATTTGTGACATCCACTCGGAAAAAATCAACAGCCGGTCCAAAGCGAAAATATTATTCACTTACAAAAAAAGGAGAACAGGAGCTGGAAAAGTTCCTTGAACGGTGGAATTATTTACAGACGAACGTTAATCGAGTACTGAAACATGAAACAGTAACCAATCAGGAAAGGGAGTGATGGGGTGAATAAAAAACCACAACTGTCCTCTAAGAGCAGAAAATTCTTGGAAGACTTACGGGTATATTTATTTTCCAGTGGAAAGGATTCAGATGAAATTGCAGAAATTGTGGAGGAATTGGAAGTCCACTTGATGGAAGCGGAGAAAAACGGAAAATCGACTGAAAAAATAGTCGGACATTCGCCAAAGGAATATATGGAACAGCTATCAGATGAAATGCCCGTTGATTACAAATCGTGGATAATGTATGCGGTAATTATCATTTTTGGAGCATTTTCCTTTACACTAGCTAAAGATTTGTTGGAGGGTACACTTTCCTATTCATTACTTGAATTGATAGGTCATGTTATTATAGCTGGCCTTCTTATAGTTGGTCTCTATACTGCGTTTAAGTATATCGCTGGAAATCAGCTTTCAAGGTGGAAAGAGATTGCTGTGCTGTCTGTGTTAGGGTTCGTTCCAATAGCCTTGTTTGTCGGATTGATTCATTTAGATCGGTCCGTTGAAACTCCGATAATTCACTTCGACACAACAGGTACGATTTTGACAGCTGTTGTTACCGCTATTTTTTTGATCGCCGTGTCTTGGTGGGCAAAAACATGGGTGCTGCCGATTTTTCTTTTATTATTACTACTGCCGGATTATCTGTTTAGTCAGACCTCGATGGACAAGGAGCTGGCTCTAGTTTTAAGTACAGTTGTCAGCTTTGGCGGTATCGGTATTTATCTGTTCATTGTAGGCAAGATGAATAAAACATCAGGATAATGAAAGAAGGCTTGGTTTTTTTGTTTAGAAAGACCAACCAATGATCTTTAGTTTTGTAGTGATGGAAGGAAAAGATGAAAGAGGGCAAGCAAAAATTGGGAAATCAAGCCAGATTGCATTCATTTTTATATTAATCGGTTTTATCTTTCAATTGTTTTATATACATTTTGCTGCGCCAAGTATGGAACAAATCAAACGGCAATATATTTTTGGATGGGTATTGGTTTTTGTAGTAACTGTATTAGTATCATAATTCTGAGAGGAAAAAACTAAATTACAAAATCGGTGGACATTATATGGATTCTCCTATGATAGGGAATATCCTTAGGAAAGCCTTAAGAATGTGACAAATATGTTTTGAAACGTCTATTTGTGATATAATGAATGTAAAGAAGTAAAGAATGTAAGGAATATAAAGAGGTGATAATTGTGGAAGTATCAAGAATTAGTTCTAAAGGGCAGGTAACAGTACCAAAAACGATTAGACAAAAATTAAAGCTGGATGTAGGAGATCGTGTAGCTTTTATTGAGGATAATGGTAGGATCGTTATTACAAAGGCCAGTATTTTGGCTTTGCGTGAATTACAAAAAGAAATTGGTCAAGAAGCTGAGAATCAAGGCATTACAGAAGAAGATTTACAAGCTGAATTGGAAAAGGTCAGGGAGGACATGTGGAATGAGCGTAAAAAATGAAACCATGAGAGTATTTGTTTATTCAAATATTCTCATTTCCGCTGTCCTTTCCGAAAAATCTATATCAAGCCAGTTACTTGAATATATAATTGAGTATCATCAATTAGTTATTTGTAGTTATTCCATTACTGAAGTATCGAGGGTGATTAATAAAAAGTTTCCAAATAAGGTGAATATATGGGATCAATTTTTAACAACACTTGAATTTGAATTAACTTATACTCCTTCTGATCATAGGCCATATTCAATTCCTGATATTCGTGATGAAAAGGATATTCCTATTCTTGTTTCACTTGTAATTGCTGAACCTGATATTTTGATAACTGGAGATAAAGACTTCCATACTGATGAAATTAAGGAATATTTCACCCTCTATTCACCATCTGACTTTCTTCGTGATTTTACATAAACAAAGAATTTATTTTCTCCAGAAAGGCAAATTATTTTAATAAGGATCCCTATGCCTGAAAATAAGAAGAGCAATACATAGAAAACAGCAGTATTTATTAATTTCAAATGCTTAGTTATAACAAAGATTTTCCATAAACGGGTTTGACGTAAGGACGGGTTCTAGAAATAATTAATTCAGGTGGTATAATGGTTTTAGCAAATAACAAGGCGGTGTTTAAAATGAGTGTTAATCGTGAAGAACTAAAACGGCTAATTGACTTTATTCACGAAGAAGATACGGCTGAGGTATATGATTTTATCGGTTATCTGAATATGAAACGGGAAAGAGAAGCCATTGATCAAATGGATTTAGAACTTTTTTCTAAGGACAAAGAACTTATTCGTCAAGTACAGAAAAGTCGGGAAGATCGTGCTAATGGACGCATCTATGATCAAGAAAAGGGACTGAAGTATCTCAAAAACAAAATCAAGGAGTTTGAAAGTGAACAAAACTTATAATGTCTATTGGTCACAAACCGCCCTCGATGAATTGAGTAATATACTTGCTTATCCTCCAGAAGTTAAGGAACGGATATATTCGGATGCTTATAAACGATTATCATATGTGCCCACTTTGACTGCAAAACAAATACCTAATGGGACTTTAAAGGGTTATTGGGTAAGACTTGGTTTATATCAAGTAATTCTAGTATTTGAGGTTAATGAAGAAGAATCTGTTGTTAGGATTGATGGCATTAAACATAAGAGAGAAAATGTTTATTGGAAAAGAAAATAATAAGATAGTAGAAATTGAACCTCCATTAGAATGGGTAAGCGGGATAAAAATCCGAGGACAGATTCTTAATGCGCCCTTTTTATGTTGTTAAAATCTGTAAACGAGTGCAAGAATGGAATAAGATTGTGTACTTTCTTGGTTTTTTGGTCCAGATTATGGAAATATATTGCGGAAAACGACAAGGGAGTAAAATAATGGTAAAGAACTTTCCTTTACTGTTATCAATGTTATTAATTGGGAATAGTGCCTTAATAATAAGCCTGACTACACCGTTACCAGAGCTATTACATTGGGTTTTGTTAATCATTGCCGCAGTTTTTAATATTTGGAGTGCAATAGGTCTAATGCTGCACGCTTGGGTTCAAAAAGTTCAAATGGACATTGAAAATAGAAATTATTAGCATGTATCTTCCCAAATGAGCACAAAAAGGGAATAAGGGACGGAGCCTATAAATGTATTATTAGTACATTCACTTTAATAAGATTTTAGATTGCTTAAACTAAATCTGATATATGTTACTAAAATAAAGGATGTGTATGAAAGACTATGAATCAAGCGGCTCAGGTGTACTGGAATGAATTTTGGAAGGATCATGATCATCATGATCATCCCCAGTCTGTTAGTGCATGGCAATTCGGAGAGGATCCTGATTATCTTGCACAGTTGGTGATAGATGGCATTAAAACTGCAACATGTTCAGGATATATTTTTTACAAACTGGAGAATGAATCGCTGCCAACAACAGAGGATTACGGTATTATTTTAAACAGCTACAACAAACCTGTAGCAATTATTAAGACGGTAGAGGTTACGCTAACTCCTATGAATGAAGTTACGGAAGAGTTCGCTATTGCAGAAGGTGAAGGAGATAGAACTTACCAATACTGGTGGAAAGCACATGAAACATTTTTTAGAAGTGAATTAAATGCAATTGGACGTGAATTTACGGAAGATATGCTCTTGGTTTGTGAACGTTTTGAACTAGTGGATGTGAAGAATATGTGAAAAGCTCTTTCTCAGGTGTTGGGTATCTTTCCGGAATAGTGCTCCGTGGGCAATGCCAAAAATGATCCACTTAAGAAATCCTTTGTCATGGGGGCTGGACTCTTCATGGTGGATTATCTTAGACATAGAAAAGCTTTTAGATCATGTGAAGAGGTTGTGGATAGGTGAATAAGGTTTACGGGACAAGTAGCTTATAAACATCCAGGGCAAATTTAACCTGAAATAGGTGCAACTGTTGGGTTATAACATAAGTTGTTTCGTCACAATAAATTAGTTTCATTTACAATAAGCATTCCATTAACGGACTAAATTGCTGAATACCACAAGTTTAAAAAAATAAACACTCCGCGGGTTGGAGGTAAAATTATGCAGTCAGTGATACGGGTTATAAAAGCAGACGAACGACACATAGACGGAATAGTAAAAGTGTGTACGGATGGATATTGGGCAACATATGGTGTTTCACATCCGCAAGAATATATAAATAGGATCATTAAAGAGTTTTATAACACCTATCGAATTTCAAAGGAAGTGACTGTCTCAAACAAATATTGGGGTGGTTACTTTGTGGCTGTGGAGAATAAAAAGGTACTTGGTGCTGGTGGTGGCGGTATGATTGAAGAAGATAAAGGTGAAATATTTGTATTATATTTGGACCCTGAAAGAAGAAATGAAGGTATAGGCACAAAAATATTGGATGCAATTACAAATCAGCAAAAAGGATTTGGAGCTACTGAACAGTGGGTATCTGTTCAGAAAGGAAATCAAAAAGGAATTCCTTTCTATGAAGCTAAAGGCTTTGAATTTCAATATGAAAAAGAAGGGTATGGAAATGAAGAAGGAGAGAATTTCATTTCATTGAGATATTCTCGACAAATATGATTATTTCGCAAACGAACGCGCTAAAAGAAAGATTTTTTGATAACAAAAAGGTAAAAATAAATAAAATGTGTACAAACATTGATGTAGTGGTCTAATTAACATAGAAAGATAATAAGTGCATACACTAATAAAGACCGCCCATGCTGCTACATGGAGCGGTCGCAATAGACTGAAAACCCCGTCAAGAGGGGTAGGCAGCGAGATAAAAATAATCCCTCACATACCTGCTAGAGTGCATGAGGGATTATTTTTTATGGTTTTTATCAGAAACGATAAATGCTATTAACATCCCGAAGGAAATCTTAAGCGTTAGTGCACTAACAATGTCCATTGGCTACACCTCCCTCCCCGGGAACTTTCCCACCGAAGACTACCGACGAGCGAGAATTTACAGCGTTGGATGGAGAGTCAGGCAGGTTTGTCGAGGTCCCTGAGTACCCGCCATTTGCTTGGCAAGAAGGCGAAATTAATGCTTTAACACATCGTGCCTATAATATCCATGGAGATGATATTAAGATAAAAATGTTCAATGATCGTCTGGAAGTTCATAGTCCTGGTAAGCTGCCAAGTGTCATTAATGTTAAAAACATTAAGGAAACACGTTATTCAAGAAACCCCAAATTTGACGTTGAAAAATAATATTGCGGAACGAAGGAAGGGAGCTTGGAACGAAAGAAGCGCTCACAGAACAAAGGGGGAACTTAGAGCGAAACTAAGCCGAGACAAAACAAGTGCAATGGTTTAACTAAATACCATTGCACTTGTTTCTCTAGTGCTAATTATTGCCGATAAAAATATAAAAAACAAAACTTATCACATAGACCAGGAAACAAATGAACATTACTTTTGATGATTTACTTTTTGTATTAAATGCTTTGCCTAATCCATTTGATAGAATGTTTCCTATAAAGATACTTATCGCTAATCCTAGAGATACAATAGCTAATATAAACGTGAACTGTTCCATTCCATTATTTCCCCTTTAAGCTTCCCTCGGCAATACAATCCGCTTATACATCTGTACCGTCAGCCAATAATAGACGCCGTAAATAACAATGAAAATACTAATTGGCAACCAGATTTTTGTATATGGTTCCACTAGAATGAAACTGAACATTTGCATGCCGACTAACACGTGTACGAGTCCAACTAAGCCCGGGAAGAGGAACAATAGAAATAATTCCTTATAAATCGATTTCACTAACAATGATTTTCGAACGCCAATTTTTCGCAACATACTATAGCGATGCGTATCAGCAGAAGCGCTGGACAATAGTTTAAACATTAGTACACTTGCCATCATCATCAGAAAAGCAACTCCAAGGAAAAATCCCATGAAAATGGTTCCGCTGGCGATCCCTTTATACGCCATGTAATCAGCGAATTTACTTCCGCCGGCCATTTCGAGTCCAGGTTCACCTGTGTAGGATGCAGCCAATTGTTGCTGACGCTTTTCGATTTTCTCCAATTGCGGCAGATACGCCATGAAATCAGCAACACGCGCCACCACAACTTTTTGCTCGGCGGTGGTTACCTTCTGATAATGAGCCTGGTCCACAATGAAAATATCACGATCGCCAAACATTTGGAAGTCAGCGCGTAGTTCGGTTGACAGGGCGGTACTCCATGGATCCGGAATATTCTTCATTCCCTCCGCTCCGCTATTCGAATATTGCGCGTCTGGAAGGTCCGTTGCAACCCGTTTTGGTTCTGGCATTTCTAACGTTTCCGGGTTAAATTGCTTTATCAGCGGCGGATGATCGAGTAGATCCTTTTTGAGAAAATAAACCCCATTATCATCTACTTTATAATGATACGTGTTTTCCTCCGTGGTGTTCATGTTGTTTAAGGCCTGTATATCTTTCTCTGTTGGCTGGTGAATCGTAACGTCGTTTCCATGAAACATCGACGCCTGCAGCTCCACGTTGTTGTAAAATGAAAGACCTGCCGTCATTGCTCCTAGTCCAAGTGCTACAAGCATTGCGACTGTTCCAAGCACTTTTGTTAAGTTCCCCATCCGGAAACGCAATTGGGCGAATGTGAATGAATTAATCCCTTTTTCATTAAGGGTACGAATCCCTTTTACCTTTTTCATCAAATACGGTAACAGCGAAATAAACATCAGGTACGTACCAAGCGTGATCGTGATCGCTGCTAGAATAACACCGAATTGTGCCAGTTGCGCCATGTTAAACATCGCGTAATACCCTGCGCCAATAAGAATCACGGCAAAAATAACTCCTAAAATAGTTCTTCCGCCTTTTGCCTTTACCTGATCATGCTTCTCTTCTGCATGAAGCAAGTCCAATACAGATTTACTAGATATCTTAATGGCATTGACAATGGAAGTCAGTAAAAATAAAGCTACATAAAAAATAACCGTTGTGATGACAGATGATTTATAAAGCGCGTGAAACCCTTCACCGGAAAAATCAAGCTGATCCATCAGTAATCCTGCAATTCCTTGAGCGAATCCAACTCCAACGATTACTCCGACAACCAACGAGATAATGCCGATAAAGAACGTTTCAAAGAACATCAACTGGGCGACTTTATGCTTTTTAGCACCGAGGGTCATGTACATCCCTAATTCCTTTTGTCTCATGGAAAGCATAAATGATGTCGCATAAAAGATATAAAATAACGTAATGAACGCCAATATAAATGTACCGACGTGAAAGATAAAAACAATGGAACTAATCATGGCGTTTGATTCCAGAAAAGCCTTGTTTTGTGCTAGCGTTTCAAACATATAAAAGATGGCTATCGAAATAGTTAGTCCGAACAATAACACAAGATAGTCTTTAAACATTTTACGCATGCTGGAAAATGATAATTTTAATAACATTTCAGGTCCTCCTAATCTGCAAATTCAGCTAGTACATCGAGAATTTGATGATGAAATTCATTTCGGTTGCCATCACGGTGAATTTCTTTATATAATGCACCATCTTGGATAAATAAAATTCGTTCGCAATAGCTGGCACTAAGTGGATCGTGCGTTACAAGCATGATCGATACTCCGTGATTTTCATTCAAATGGAGCATTGCTTCCATCATGCTCTTTGCACTTTTGGAATCCAGTGCCCCTGTAGGTTCATCGGCTAAAATAATGGCCGGCTCATGTACTAATGCCCGGGCTGCTGCTGCCCGCTGCTTCTGTCCACCTGAAACCGTAACAGGATATTTTTCCAGGATAGCCTCAATGCCAAGTTTTTTTGCTACTTCCACGACACTTGGTTTAATCTTTCGTGATGGAACACCTTGCAATGATAATGGCAATGCAATATTTTCATAGATGCTTAGGTTCTCTAGCAGGTTAAAATCCTGAAAAATAAAGCCGAGCTGCTCTGACCGGAAGTCTGCCAATTGGCCTTGTTTCATCGACGTAATGTTGGTCCCAGCAATTTCAATTGTGCCATCGGTCGGTTTGTCCAAAGTGGAAACAACATTTAATAGTGTTGTTTTCCCAGCTCCTGAAGGCCCCATAATCCCGACGAATTCACCTTTCTGAATATCAAACGAAACACCTTTCAGTGCATGGAATTGATTTTCGTTTTTCTTGCCAAAAACTTTATGAACGTTTTGTACGTTAACAACGGCTTGATTCATTACAATAACCTCCAAATAAATGATCTATTGCTAGTTTAACCATCTACATACGAAAGTAATATCTGTTTTTCTTTCAGTAGTCTTACAGTTTTGTAAGGATAGGATATTAGGGGTCATAGTTATAATCCCAATGAAAATTTTCTTTGAAAATAGATGCCCCATTTTGACTGGGTCATGACGATTATAGTTGTAGAAAACGTATAGAATGTTTAAAATGAGCCTACCCTAGTGAACAAAGGCGCAAGTGCCCGGTTAGCGGCGTATATGCTGCGCCCTGCCAAGCAGGGTGGTTCGGTGTTGCTGCGCAAAGCGGCGGTTTTAACCGAACATTCCTGCCGTAGGAGATAAAGGAAACATGCCCCTGCAAAAGGGGTATGCCGACGTTGGACGCAAAGTCCGCTTTTAGTCGGCCTTCCTTCTTACCCGAGTCGATGTTGACTTATCGTACGAAGGCGGGTGTTGCATACTAGCCGCTGGGCGCTGGAGCCGGACGTGGCCTAGTCTGGCATGAGCAGAATAGAGCCTAAATTTTATACCTTCTTATCTATTTAAAAAAGTTTTCACAGTTTAAAAACATGCTAAACTCGTTTACAATAAAGAAAAGAGAGGCATGCAGAAGGTAGGTTAATAGACTTTGGCTAGTATTCAGAATATAAATTTGCAAAAACTGTTTCCAGCCGCGGTTTACCGACGTGGATTGGAATACTATAAACAGAACAGGGTCAGTGACTTGCTATTTGATATTAATAATCAGGTTTGGACAGCTACCGTTCGCGGGTCGGAAATGTATTTTGTTGAAATAAACATGGCCGATTTTAACAGTGGTTCAATTGATACCTATTGCGACTGTCCGGCTTTTGATACCTATAACACGTGCAAGCATATAGTAGCTGTTCTAATTGCCATTTCCAAAAAACCATCATCAAATGTATTTGCGCAAACCTTAGATGATTATCAGACGACTAGCCGTTTTATTGACTCGATTACGTCCATTCAGCACCAGGAGACATCGCAAATGATGACACAAAAGGTGCCGCTTAAAGTCGAGTATTATATGAAATGGACATATGACCAGCAGTTATTGCTCGAATTAAAAACGGGTGAAAAGCGCTCATTTGTTGTCAAGAATGCCCATGAATTTTTAAAACATGTTCTGCATGGTAATGAGCACTATTTCACAAAAACATTTACGTACAATCCGGATAATCACTATTTTTTTACACAGGATATGGAATTGTTTGAGATGCTGTATTCAGTTTTACGTAATGAGCAAATATATACCGATCGGGCATTTTACCATTACCGGGATACATCAGAACGATCGATCGTCATTCCGCCGCTGCTTATCGAACCATTGCTGGATAGACTTATTGATCGTCATTTTATTGTAGAAACTAGGGAGAAGAGCTTTGATCATGTGGACGTTGTAAAAGACAGCCTGCCATTTCGTTTTGCTATTTCGAAAAATAAACAAGGGGAAATGATGTTAGCAATAGATGAAATGGATTCCATGGTCTATTTCAACGCGTATCAATTATTGTTTTCGAATGGAACGTTCTATTTTCCGACAAAAGAACAGCTGCCGATCGTGGAACAATTAAACACGGTTGGCATGAAGAATCAGCAATTACCGGTTACGAAAAAGCAAGCAGATGTTTTTGTGTCGGAGGTTCTTCCTACGTTGAAAAAAGTCGGAGAGGTACAAATTTCAGAAGCAGTTGCATCGGAGATTATTCAAGTACCATTGCGGGCTAAACTTTACCTTGACGTGCAAGAGGATCTCATTGTTGGCAAGCTGGAATATCATTATGGCGACCACAACATTGATCCGTTCAATGGCCGTGAACAGGATGATGTGATTATTATTCGTGATGTTGGTGCGGAACAGCAGATTATGCGGCTGATTGAGCATGCGAACTTTCATTACAATGGAAAAGAATTATATATCAGTGCCGATGAGGAAACGTTATATGATTTTTTATATCACATTTTACCGTTGTTTGAGCAATATGTGGAACTGTTTTTAACTTCAGAAGTTCGCCAATTTATTGTGGAAAATGAAGCATCACCTACTACTAGTGTAAGACTGGAGTCATCGTCCAATTTGCTGGAAATCGGTTTTACAATGGACGGGATAAATGATAGTGAAATTAATGATGTTCTGAATGCGGTGATGGAGAAGAAACGGTATTATCGTTTGCAAAGCGGTGCATTGCTTTCCTTGGAGGGGGAGGAATTTTCCTCAATTCAAGAGCTTTTGACGGATCTGGATATTAGCAAATCGGATATACAGGATGGAAACGTACAAATGCCAGTATATCGCGGCGCACAAATTGATGAATTAATCGGAACAAAAAAGGACTATGATCCATCCTTTCGCCGCCTGCTTCACCAACTGAAATCACCGGAGGAGCAAATTTACCCTTTACCTGAGCAATTACATGCAACATTACGGGATTACCAGAAAACCGGCTATCAGTGGTTTAAGGCGTTAAGTACCTATCAATTAGGTGGTATTTTGGCGGATGATATGGGGCTGGGAAAAACATTGCAAAGTATCACGTACATTGTATCGGAACCAAGTGATAAACCGCATTTAATTGTTGCCCCGTCATCGGTTTTATACAATTGGAAAAGTGAATGTCAAAAGTTTGCACCCGGTTTGCAGACGGCGATTATAACCGGCACCCCAGCAGAACGGCAAAAGCTGATTCAGGAAATGAGCCATCAGGATGTTTGGATTACGTCATATTCGACTTTACGGCAGGATATCGAATTGTATCAGGGACTGACTTTCCAAACGGTCATTTTGGATGAAGCACAATATATTAAAAACTACGCAACGAAAACATCTCGTGCTATCCGGGAAATAAAGGCACGTAAACGATTTGCCTTAAGCGGGACACCTATCGAAAATTCGATTGATGAATTGTGGGCAATCTTTCAGGTTATTCTACCAGGACTAATGCCAAATCAGCGTACCTTCCGACAACTGCAGCATGAAAAAATCGCGATGCTGACCAAGCCATTTATTTTGCGTCGCTTGAAGCAGGATGTGTTAAGGGAGCTCCCGGAAAAAATTGAAACAGTTCATGTTTCCGAATTAACCAAGCCGCAAAAAGAATTATATCTCGGTTATTTGCGAAAGCTGCAGCAGGAAGCGGCACAAACGATGAAGAATGATGACTTTCAAAAAAACCGGATGAAAATTTTGGCCGGACTGACACGATTGCGGCAGATTTGCTGTCACCCATCTTTATTTATCGAGAATTATGAAGGGCAATCAGGGAAGCTTGAGCAGTTAATGGAAACCGTGCAAAATGCAGTTGAAAACGACAAGCGGATGCTAATCTTTTCCCAATTTACCAGTATGCATGAGATTATTATCAATAAATTGGAAGAAGCGGGGATTGATTATTTTTATTTAAACGGATCGACACCCTCAAAGGATCGGGTGCAAATGAGCGAGCGATTTAATAATGGTGAAAAGCGTGTCTTTCTGATATCGCTGAAGGCTGGCGGTACCGGGTTAAATTTAACAGGGGCGGATACAGTGATTCTATATGATCTGTGGTGGAATCCGGCTGTTGAAGATCAGGCTGCAGGCAGGGCACATCGTTTTGGGCAGAAAAATGTCGTGCAGGTAATTCGTCTCATCACAGAAGGAACGATTGAGGAAAAAATTTATGACCTGCAGCAAAAGAAACGGGAACTGATTGATCAAGTCATTAAGCCTGGTGAGAAAATGCTAACCAGCTTGACGGAGGAAGATGTAAGAGAACTGCTGAGCTTATAGTGCTTGGCAGTTTTTTAATCGTCCAGCTGGAAATTAGATACGCTGTAGATAACTGACTGGTCGTGGCAGGCCGCGTCCCGGCGCCAGCGGCCAACACCCGCCGCACGATAGGGGCAACATCGGTGAAAGGGAAAGTTTGTTAAAACCCCAGGCGACAACGCCACGCCGTCCGCCCAAGCTTGGCAGTGCGCAGTCCATACACCGCTACACGAGCTCTCCCAGCAGCTTTTTCTAGATTGGATCAGCGACTTTTCGGTTTTGATCAGCGGCTTCCCGGTTTTGATCGGCGACTTTTCGGTTTCGATCAGCGGCTTCCCGGTTTTGATCGGCGACTTTTCGGTTTCGATCAGCGGCTTCCCGGTTTTGATCGGCGACTTTTCGGTTTCGATCAGCGGCTTCTCGGTTTTGATCGGCGATTATCCGCTTTTGATCAGCGACTTCCCGCGTTTAATCGGCTTTGTCCTCTTCACAAGAAAATTAGATACGCTGTGGATAACTTGCTAGTCATGATGAGCCGCGTCCTGGCGCCCAAATGATTGGAAAACGGGTATTGCAATTGTACCAAATATATAGTATATTCAAATAACAAAAGGGGATGGTCAAAATTGAAAAAAGTATTCAATGGGGTTTGCAAGTTTTTTGTAGCTAATGCTGCGGTAGTCATTACGATTATTTTACTGCCAGTATTTTTAGTTACCGACGATGTTTCACTTTTTGACCAAATTATGGATTATTTGTTCAATGATGAAAGCTGACAAATGGGGGACTTTCCTTGTTTTCCCTCATTCGTTAATAAAAAAGAGCCAGATTGCCGATCCAATCTGACTCAAGCATTTTTAAGAGGTTGTTCAAAATATCACCAAATGATAGGCGGTGAACGCTAGAGTGGACTTACGACGTACAGGACGTGCCGCTCTTAGTCGCCCTTCTCATTCGGCGAATTTTTGAACACACACTTAAATGGTTATTTTAAATAATTTTCTCGGACGTCCTTTTTGATAAGGCTTTTCCTCGCCCACTGCCTTAATAACCTCTCCTGATAATAATTTGTATATCGTCCGTTCAGCACTGCGTTTGGTTACACGATAGTAATTGGCAATATCGTTTGCGGAAAACGGTTCATTGTTACGCAATTTAATGAAGTCAATAAAGTTATACGATAATTCATTATTTAATTTCGCCTTATGAATTAAGGCACGGTATAGCTGGGAAGCGTTAAAATGTTTCTCAACTCCAAGTGGTCCGATCGTTTCCTTACGTTCATTCACAATATAACAATTACTGTTTTCCGAATGCTTGCACGTTTCTAATGCTAATTTGGCATGATCCTCCGCTTGCTTCGCTGTCAGCCCAAGCCCAAACCCAATTTCCACTGTAATGTTCAACGTTCGTTCTATTTCCAATAAAAGCGGGAAGTCCCGGTAATGGTTTGTAATATAATTTAATATCCCGCGTGTTCCGAACAGGGCAAACTGATTGCCATTTGCCAAGACAGAGGAACGCGTTTGCTGACCAAATTTCAGTAAAATTTGCTGTAATTCAAGTAACAGGTTCTGTGCAAACAGTTCACCTTTGTCGGCAGTAAGCAATTCATAATCTTTAATGCGAACAAAACCGGAAACGATTTGTACGCTTTTGGACTGATTCAATTTAGCAGTTTCCCTCGCACGCTCAATCGCATTTTCCATGTTAATTTTGGGGATTTGCATACAGAATGCCGGTATATTATTTTTTTCCAATCGCTCCGCAACTTCCTCAATCGAGGTTAAAATATAATCAATTTTACCGTCATTCCAAAGGTCTTCGTGATGCTTTATGATCCGATCGATGTCCAATTCTCTATCTTCGCCATAACTATATGTATAGATAGGATGATCATGCATCGCTAATTCTGTCATTACTTCCTTCACATGATTATGATTCAGTACATCGATGGAAAACCGGCCCAATGATTTATTATGAGCGTTTTGCAGCCGGTAAAAAGATGTCAGGATCGTATACGCATCGCACGCAACCTGAACGGCAGGAAGACGTTTTTTATCAATTTTTTCCTTCGCATACAGATATGGAAGTGTACCAGCGAATAAATAGATATCACACATGACCGCTTTTTCGATTAATTCAATTGTTTCCTTTGCATTCGTAAAAATAAACGGAGTAATTTCAATGTCCTCCTGATCCTCCACATAGTAGTTTAGTTTGTCAATTGTTTCCTTCCTGCCAAAAACAGCAATCTTAATTTTCATAGACGAAATCCCCTTGTATAGTATGTTTTGACCCTAATTAAAGAAGTGTTTAGAAATCATGTAAAATAGTTCGGCTCTGTATGGTTGCTGAAGAATGGAGTCCGTGGTGCTATGTTTTGATCAGTTTTTCAGATAATTGATTAGCAACCTTCCGATGTCGGCAATATAGTCTCTGCCGATTCCGTTATTAACCCAGTTTTGTGTCAGTATAGCAGCATAAATGGTGTCTCCTTTATTGCTGATAATAGCTGCATCATGCTCTATACCGGGTAGCTCACCGGTCTTGTGGAAAAAGTCAATTCCATCTCCTTCATGCAAGTAGGCCGGTAATTTCTGTTTGAATTGCTGGTAATACAGTATCCGCAGCATTTGCTTTCTACTGTCATCGTTTACTATTTTGTTGGGTTCAGCAATCAGACTTAATAGTTGTACCATATCATATGCACATGTATAATTATCCCTCCCTTTCTCAATCGCCTTTTGATCCATGAATTTTCTGCCTATTTTTGTATGGTACAAGCCAATTTCTGCAGCAAATTTATTTACGTGTTGGACACCTATTTTCTCCAGCAGCAGGTTTGCCGCGGTATTGTCAGAAACAATAATCATCAATTCCAGCAAATTTTGGTAGCTGTATCCATTAACGTTTGTAAGATAGTTAATGACACCAGCTCCTCCCGCCTTCTTTTCACTTTCTATATCCACAGATGTCTCGGGGTCTAGCAGGTTGCGTTCGATTTGTCGATAGGCTTCGATAAGAATAGGAATCTTAATCATGCTCGCAGCCCTTATTGATTCGCATGCATTAATCGCAATATCACCGGATTTCGTTTTTATCAAAATAGAAAAGTGATCAATTGTTTCATCAATTTTGTTAAGGATAGCTGCTTCTAATTCACTAAGGCTCATGGTTCATTCACCTTTTTCAAGTTAACTAAAATAGCTGAGTAATGTACTTACTTCAATTTATGTGAATTTTTAGTAAATTATTCAAGAAAAAATGTTATGCTTAACACGTCTGCGTTAATTATTATTATGGTACGGAATTTTCTTAATATTGTCAAGAAGTAATTCAAGGAAAGTTAAGGAAAATAGCTGATTTTTATGTGATGGGTTCCCGCACGTTAAAACATTATCCCATTAACATGACGAGGAACTAACTCTCGTGATAGGATTAGATTAATGATGAAAGAGGGGGAATTTTTGATGAAGACGTTGACGGAAAAACTGCAAATAACCATCCCCATTGTTCAAGCTGGGATGGCCGGAGGAATTACAACGCCAGAGCTTGTAGCGGCGGTTGCGAATGTTGGAGCGCTTGGAACAATCGGTGCAGGTTATATGAGTTCAACCGCATTGAAAAAGGAGATAAGACAAGTCAAGAACTTAACGAAGAAGCCTTTTGCTGTTAATTTGTTTGCAACGAATTTGGAAGCATTCGCTACGGATACAAGTGAAATGCAAGGTGTACTAAATCAATTCAGAGATAAACTCGAAATAAAACACGGAGAAAGAGCTGTAAAGGTTCATGATTATTTACAGGAGAAGGTAGAGCTAATCCTGGAAGAAAATGTTCCAGTTGTCAGCACGGCATTTGGGGTATTGCCATCGGTTTTGATAGAAGAGCTAAAGCGGAATCAGGTAACATTACTCGGAATGGCAACGAACGTGGAGGAAGCGAATCAACTAGTTGATGCTGGATATGATATCATTGTTGCGCAGGGCCATGAAGCTGGCGGCCATCGGGGAACGTTTAATGTCGAAAAATATAAAGGTGGCTGTAACATTGGACTGGTTGTTTTAGTGCAGGAATTAGTATCCACCCTTACTGTTCCCGTCATTGCTGCTGGTGGGATACATGCAAAGAATCAGGTTGATGCGCTGTTGGAAATGGGAGCAGCAGGTGTTCAATTAGGTACACGGTTTTTAGTAGCGAAAGAAGCTGGAACAAATCGTGCATATCGGCAAGCACTCCTGAAGGCGCAGGGTGAGGATACTGTTATTACAAAGGCGTTTTCCGGACGGCCAGCGCGGGCAATTCATAACCGCTTCATTGAAGAAGTGGAAAAGAGTCAGGTCGAGACATTACCGTTTCCGATTCAAAACGAGCTGACGAAGGATGTGCGCAGTGCTGCGAAGGAATTTGCTGTTTCTGCCTATCAGTCACTTTGGGCAGGTCAAGGTGTTGGCGCGATTGAAAAAGAAGAAACAGCTGCAGCAATTATTCATGCTTTGGATCAAGATCAATGATGATTGTGGACAAGGCCTGTCCTACGATCGAGCGCGCGAGAAACCCGATGGAGTCCGCGGAAAACCCGATGGAGCCCGCGGAAACTCTAATCGAGCGCATAAGAAACCCGATCGAGCGCGCGAAAAACCCGATGGAGTCCGCGGAAACCCTGATCGAACGCACAAAAAACCCGATGGAGCGCGCGAAAGACCCGATGGAGCGCGCGAAAGACCCGATGGAGCGCGCGAAAGACCCAATCGAGCGCGCGAAAAAACCGATCGAACGCACAAAAAACCCGGTGGAGCCCGCAGAAACCCCGATCGAGCGCATAAAAAACCCGATCGGCTTTCGACAAAATTCGGGAAGTGTGCCACTTATACGGCACTCTGTCACTCCCCCCTCCAAATCTATTGCTGCAGGCTATAGTGCTCCTTTACCTGTTCCCGTAATTGCCGTTTGAGAAATTTTCCTACTGATGTTTTCGGTATTTCATCAAAAAATAGTATATCGTCGGGAACCCAGAATTTCGCAAATTGTGGACGTAAAAATTCCAGCAGTTCCGCTTTTCCAACGGAGTCTCTATACCCTTCATGCAGAACGACGCAGGCAATCGGGCGTTCCTGCCATTTTTTATCTGGAATGGCAATTACACTGGCTTCAAAAACGGCATCGTGTGCCATCAGGGCATTCTCAAGCTCTACCGATGAAATCCACTCCCCGCCGCTTTTGATCAAATCCTTAGTCCGGTCGACTATTTTGATTGTCCCTTCCTCATCGACGGTCACGACATCTCCGGTATGGAACCAGCCGTCAGTAAAGGCATTCTCGCTTCGTTCGTCTTTGTAATATTCACTGGCAATCCACGGGCCGCGCAGGCATAGTTCGCCCATTTCCTGATTATCCCATGCTACCTCACCATCATTGCCGATAATTTTCATTTCCAATCCTGGAACAAGGATACCTTGCCTGGATCGTTCCTCCAGTTTTTCATCATCACTTAGGTCCTGCTGGTAGCTTTTTAGGCGGGAAAAGGTTACCAGTGGTGTTGTTTCCGTCGCACCATAGGCATGATAAAATGGAATCTTGTATTTTTTCTCAAATGCTTGGATTAAACCTTTTGGTGCGGCTGCTCCACCACAAAGTACCGCTCGCAAACTCGATGTATCATAATTCCCTTGTTCCAACTCCTTTAGTAGCCCCAGCCAGATTGTCGGTACCCCAGCCGTGATGGTCACCTTGAACTTTTCGATGAATTCAGCAAGTCGTTTTGGTGTGAATCGCGGTCCTGGCATGACTTGAGTTGAACCGAACCAGGTACAAGCAAACGGAGTCCCCCAGGCATTTACGTGGAATTGCGGCACAACAGCCATCGATACGTCTGATTCGGAAATAGCAGCAGTATCAGCAAGTCCCAGGGCAAAGCTGTGCAACACAATGCCGCGGTGGGTATATAGGACACCCTTAGGCTTACCGGTTGTCGCGGATGTATAGCACATTCCGGCCGGATCATTTTCGTTGATGTCAGCAGCAAATGGGAAGGCTGGATCTCCGGTATGAAGTAATTCTTCATAGGAATACAATGGATGTAGGGATGATTCCGGGAGTTCTGCTTTATCGGTCATCACAACAAATGCTTCAACTGTTTTGAGCTGACCCTGAATTTTTTCGATGAGAGGCAAAATATCTTCATCGATCAACAGAACCTTGTCTTCGGCGTGATTAATAATGTAGATGATATGTTCAGGTGAGAGCCGAATATTAATCGTGTGCAAAACAGAACCAATACCAGGTGCGGCAAAATAAATTTCCAAGTGCCTGTGATGGTTCCAAGCAAGTGTACCAACCCGGTCGCCTTTTTGGACACCTAATTCCGCTAATACACTCATTAACTTACGTGTTCTTTTGCCGATCTCGGTGTACGTTAGAGTGTGGAGCTTGTCATGCGTTTGCGAAATCACCTGCTTCTTGGCAAAAAATTTCTCAGCACGCTCGAGCAAAGATCCTACTGTTAATGGGGTTTGCATCATAACCAACCATCTCCCTTTATTATTTAATTAGACCTTATACCTATAATATCACAAGATTGCAAACGTTTTCACAAAATTGTTCTTTTTAATGAAACTATATGAAAGGCATTGCCGAATTAGTCATGCTAAAATAGTTACAATGAGAGGCAGGTTTTCAAATGGACAGACAGCAGCATGACTTCACACAGGGAAATATCCTGAAACAGCTGATCACTTTTTCCGGGCCAATTATGCTGACAAACCTATTGCAGACATCTTACCAATTTGCTGATAGTTTATGGGTCGGAAATTTACTTGGGGCAAACGCACTTGGGTCTGTTGCTGTTTCCAGTACCATTATTTTTACGATTTTGTCCTTTATTATCGGCTTGAATAATGCCGCATTAACAATTCTGTCGCAGCAAAAAGGCCGTGATAATGCAGAAGGACTGAGGCGTTATCTTAATGCTTTTGTTATCATCTTAACACTGTTAGCCGTTTTGCTGGGAACAGCCGGCTTCGTGTTGGCTGAGCCGCTGCTGCATCTGTTAGGAACTCCTGCAAGCATGATGGCATCAGCAAAAGCCTATTTGCAAATTAATTTTCTTGGGATATTATTTTTGTTTGGCTATAACTTTATTAGTACCGTGCTTCGGGCGTTAGGAGATAGTAAGACCCCATTGCGTTTCGTTCTGATTGCCGTTATTCTGAACATCGTGCTTGATCCATTGTTCATTAGTGGATTTGGCTTAGGTGTAGAAGGTGCTGCATATGCTACGGTGACATCGCAAGGGTTAGCATTTTTGTACGGGATTGGTTATGTATTGTATCGAAAACTTGCCCCATTTAGTATCCCTGCACTTCCAAGCAAGCAGGAAGTCGCCTTAATCCTAAACCTCGGCATTCCATCCGGTTTGCAGATGGCGGTTATTTCGGCTGGTGTGGCAGCGATTATGAGTGTTGTCACGGGATTTGGCGAGGATGTTGTTGCCGGTTTCAGTGCAGCACAGCGGCTGGATAGCTTGCTGATGCTGCCGGCACACGCCCTGGGAACATCAGTAAGCAGTATGGCCGGGCAAAATATCGGCATCCGAAACTGGTCTCGTGTAAGCAGCATTGCCAAATATGGAGTTCTATACAACTTTTCTGTTATGCTGTTGGTAGGAATATTGGTTCTGTTTCTAGCAAAATATGGTGTAAGGCTATTTATAGATGATCCGGAAGCTGTTGATTTTGGCACGAAATACTTGCAAATTGTGGCATTATGCTATCCGTTTCTTGGCATAAATTTTATCTTAAATGGAATTGTTCGCGCTGCAGGTGCCATGTATCAGGTGCTTGCATTAAACGTCATTTCCTTATGGATCCTGCGCTATCCTTTGGCAGCAATTGGTGCAACTATTTTTGGAGACACAGGAATTGCAATGGGCATGGGGGCAAGCTTTTTGACTAGCAGTCTATTCGCGTATCTATATTATCGTTATGGAAAATGGCGGGAAAAAAAGTTATTCACAAAACGTGAAAATACCTAGTGTTTATGCACAAGCTGTGGATAACGCTGTGCATAACCGCTATATTTTGTAGGGATTGATAAAATTCGACACAAAATATAGAATTAGTCTGTGGATAACCTATGAAACTAGTATGTCGATCTAATGAAAGGCGAAGCAAAATGAAACGAAACGTGAAGAAAGCTATCAAGCAAGCACTCCTTATTTTAACCGTACTATGCGGGATTTTTATTTTCATATCCGTCGTATCGATTAAACATAATGATACGGATTTTCAAATAGACCGCTCGCTGATTAGTGAACAGGTTATTGCGTATGAGCCGCTTATTGAAAAATATGCTAAGAAATATGAAGTGACAGATTATCAAGATGTATTACTGGCAATGATGATGCAGGAATCCGGTGGACGGGGAAATGACCCAATGCAGGCCTCGGAAAGTTATTGCGGAAAAGTAGGCTGTATTGACGACCCCGAGCTTTCGATTAAACAAGGTGTCTATTACTTTTCACAAACAATTGATGCAGCAGGCGGTGATGTCGAATTAGCCATCCAGTCCTATAATTTTGGCAGAGGCTTTATTGACTATGTGAAAAATAATGCCGGATCATATACACAAGAAGCGGCAATTGACTTTTCCAAAAAAATGTATAAAAATGCTGAAGACAAATCGATTTATACTTGTTTGCGTCAGGAGGCGAAACAGTATAATGCCTGCTATGGGGATATTTACTATGTTCGTGATGTGATGAAATATAAGGAAGCGCTGGATGATCAACAAAAATAGGGTGAGAAGTGATAAAATAAAGGAAATGAAATATATAAGGAGGCATAAATAATGGTAAAAGCTATTCAGACAGAAAACGCACCAGCGGCCATTGGGCCATATTCACAGGCGATTAAGGCGGGGGATTTCGTCTATGTTTCGGGGCAAATTCCGATTAACCCTGCTACAGGTGATGTGGAACAGGGGATAGAAAAACAGACCAAACAGGTGCTGAAAAATCTTCAGGCCATTCTAACAGAGGCAGGAGCAGATTTCTCGCAGGTAGTCAAATTCACGATTTACCTTGCATCCATGGATAACTTTGCAACCGTAAATGAAATTTATGGAAGCTATTTGCAAGAACCGTATCCTGCACGAGCGACCGTCGAAGTGAGTCGTCTTCCTAAAGATGTGCTTGTAGAAATGGACGTAGTTGCGTATTTAAAGTAACGGAAGGATGTAAGTTATTGAATAATTTCACGTATTATAACCCAACAAAATTGATATTTGGTAAAGGTCAATTAGATGCACTGCCAGTAGAAGTTGCCAAATATGGAAAGAAAGTTTTGCTTGTTTATGGCGGTGGCAGCATTAAGCGCAACGGTATCTATGACAATGTTATCAATAAATTACAAGAGATCAACGCAGACGTTTATGAACTGGCTGGTGTTGAGCCGAATCCACGTATATCAACGGTTCGTAAAGGCGTCAAGATTTGTAAGGACATGGAAATTGAATTTGTTCTAGCGGTTGGCGGCGGCAGTACGATTGACTGCACGAAGGCAATTGCCGTTGGGGCAAAGACAGATGTCGATATGTGGGATATCGTGACGAAGAAGGAGCAAGCAATAGAAGCACTGCCCTTTGGAACGGTATTGACCATTGCGGCAACTGGGTCAGAAATGAATGCCGGATCGGTCATCACGAACTGGGAATTAAACGAAAAGCATGGCTGGGGCACACCCTTTACATTTCCTAAATTCTCCATCTTGGATCCAACACATACGTTTTCATTGCCGCGTGAACAAACGGTTTACGGAATAGTTGATATGATGTCACATGTTTTAGAACACTATTTCCATCATACAGCTAATACACCAATACAGGATCGCTTTTGTGAAGCAATTTTGCGTACCGTAATGGAAACAGCTCCAAAGCTCTTGCAGGACCTGGAGAATTATGCGTATCGTGAAACGGTTATGTTAAGCGGAACTTTAGCATTAAATGGTATGCTGAACATGGGTTACCAAGGCGATTGGGCTACACATAATTTGGAACATGCTGTATCTGCTGTGCATGACATTCCGCATGGTGGCGGCTTGGCTATTTTGTTCCCGCATTGGATGATGCATGTGCTGGATGAGAATGTTGCACGGTTTAAGCAACTAGCTGTACGTGTGTTTGATGTAAACACTTCTGGCAAATCAGATCGTCAAGCAGCGGTTGAAGGAATTGAAAAGCTGCGGGAATTCTGGTCTTCCATTGGTGCACCAGCACATCTTGCCGAATATGCAATTGATCAAAGTTCGATCGAAGTAATGGCGGACAAAACCGTCATAGCTCGTCCTGAGTACGGGAAATTTGCAAGGTTAACAAGAGAAGATTCCGTTGCGATTTTTAAAGCTGCATTATAGGAAAAAGCAGGGTACTCAAAAAAGAACTAGCTGTTAGTAGTAAACAGCTAGTTCTTTTTTTATGGTTTCCCTTATTTTATCCAAGCATTCTTCCGGGGTCTTTGCATAAACCTTTTTCCCATTTACGAGTGCATATGGTCTAACCCGGCATAATCCGCAATGCAATAGGCATTCACTAATGACAACAGAAGCCTCGGGAAATTCAGCTTCAATAATCCCTTCTATATCTAACGTGGTAATCGCATTTCCGTCACAAACATCGATAACGACAATACCCACTGTTATCACTTTCTTTCTATAAGTTAGACTGTGTCAGTTGTAGCATATCCAGAAAAGCAATTCAATATTTTTGCGTCAATGACCGTTATGGCATCAAAGAATTTCCCCATAAAAATAATAAATTCCCGGATACATAATTGTAGTATAATACGTTCAAAGGGGAGGGCATGCGATGCTTACTGAAAAGCAGTTAAACGATATTAAAAAATTGCAACACGAATGTGAAGCGGATGAACAATTTCAATTAAAATTAAACTGGGAAATGCTCCAGAATCGTTCCAGCAATGAAAATCTCGATTTTTTCCACTATATAAATAATGAACTTGTTGGCTTTCTTGGGCTGTACGGATTTGGTACGAAAATCGAGGTATGTGGCATGGTGAAACCAGAATACCGAAGACAAGGAATTTTTACAAAACTATTTCACGATGCTTTAGATGTCATTAGCGAAGGTGATTATAAAACGATACTGCTTAATTCACCTGCAAATTCTGTATCAGGAAGGGAATTTGTGATGAACCAATCCTGTATATATGCAATGACCGAGCACCAAATGCAATACGATGAGAAACAAAGCGGCGATTTTAAAATGACAGATAAAGGCTTAGTACTTCGAAACGCAGGGCCAGAAGATTTTGCCGAAGAGGTTCGTTTGGATATCAGCTGTTTCGGTTTTGAAGAAGAGGAGGCAAAGCTGTATAATGAACGGATCAAAAAAGATAAAGATCAGGAATTTTATATAATTGATTTAGACGGAATTGTAATTGGCAAGATCAGAGTTGCTCATCATAACGATGAGGCCTGGATTTTTGGGTATTGTATTGCTCCGGAGCACCAGGGTAAGGGGTATGGAAAACAGATCTTGCTAAAGGTCATTAAACAGGAAAGAGAAAAAGGCTATCCCCTTTTTCTGGAGGTAGAGACAAAAAACGATCATGCGCTTAAACTTTATGAGACATGTGGTTTCAGGTCCTATCAATCGCAGGATTATTATACGTTGGCAAGGTAATGCTATCAAGAAAACGTTGATTCAAGTACAAATTCATCCATCAAAAACGGACAGCTAAGGAAAAGCTATCCGTTTTCATTCAACTATTCCTAACTATGAGTAAGAAGAAAGCCGGCGCGAATGCTTTCCTTCATACTCATGCCGATACCAGGCTGCCAACATGATCACGCCACTTAATACAAGCAGGCCGCTTGTTACGAAAAATACACCGGAAAAACCGAAGAATCCTGCGAGCATTCCTCCAAGTGCTGGTCCAACGATATTGCCGGCAAATCGTAAGGAAGTATTGTAGCCGAGTACCTCACCTTGAATGGAGAGTGGTGCCTCTTGCCGGATATAGGCAATGCGGACAGGAATAATACCGCCGATCGAAATACCGAGTAAGAAGCGCAGGACTATCAATTGCCAAATATTCGTGACAAATGCCGCCGGGAAGTAGACAATGCCTGCCATGAACAGCAGAACTATCACGATTTTAATATACCCGATCCGGTCACCTAAGCGCCCCCATCTCCTCGCCATTAACAGATTACCAAGACCTGCTGCCGAAAAGGCCATCCCGGAAAATAATGCGATATTTGCTGTTCCGTGCAATTCACTGACATACAACGATAAAATTGGTTGTACGCTAAAGTGGGCGACTTGAACAAGCATGGAGATTAACATGACAACGAGCAGTACGGGCCGGGAAATAATGTGGGCGATCACTTCCTTGCTTGAATAGGCTTTTGTGTCATCTTTGTCATCAGCGAATCTCATCACAATTTCTTTTACCCCGAAGTATACAATTATCCCTGATATAAAGATAGAGATAGACGTCCATTTAAATGTTGCTGCATAACCGAACGCATCAGCAAAGGCGCCACCCAATAAAGGTCCCATTAATGAACCGGTGATGCTGCCGGTTTGCAATGTACCCAGCACGCGGCCGGCAATGTTTTTTGGCGTTTGCGTCGAGATGAACGCTTGTGATATTGGAATAAAGCCAGTAAATATCCCCATGAAAAACCGCAAGATAAAAAGCTGCCATACGTTGGTGGCGAATCCCATCAGGAGGATAGAGAAACCCAGACCTGATGCAGAAATCATCAGGATTCGCTTCCGGCCATATTTGTCGCCGATTCGTCCCCATATCGGTGAAAAGAGAAGGGCGGTCACAAACGTAATGCCAAATATCCAGCCGGACCAATTTTGTACATAGGAAGCCGAGAAATCTCCATAGGTTTCAATGTACAAAGAGAGAAATGGAAGCACCATTGTCATACTTCCGGAAACAAAAAAGTTAGCAAACCACATGATCGCTAAATTTCGCTTTACAATTGAATTTTGCTGGTCAACGATTGCCAATACCTTCTTTCGTGCATTTATTTCGTCACTCTAAATAATATCGAGTGCAGACACAAAATGAAAGTTTTATGCTCACGGTCACGTTATCACTGAATTTCCACAAATTTTCCTTGCTAAAACGGTATAAAGTCCATGTTTAATCTCGACGGATGCGTTATAATAATCAGGAATAGGATGTACTGCAAACGAATAGAAATAAGTTTGACATTACGAATAGTATAGAAATGTATGTAAAGGGGAATTCAATATGAGACGTTTTTGGAAGAAGCTTACAACGGCTGCATTACTAATTGGCTTGATTACCGGGATTGCATTACCGGTCATGGCAGCAGAAGGAGCAAATGATAATTCTGAGAGCATCAATGAAAAACTGGGTGTTCCGATTGTTGTTTACGGTGATACATTATCAAATAGCCAGAAGCAAGAGGTTCGTAAGCTCCTTGAGGTAAAAGATCCGGATAATACGGAGGAATATAATGTGACGGGACAAGATATTGCCAATTATATTGACGGGGATCCCAATTCGCGTATGTATTCTTCCGCGAAAATCACCCGAGAGGAAAAAGGTAAAGGGCTAACCATTAATATTGTAACACCGGAAAATATAACAGAAGTGACAAGTGAGATGTACGCAAATGCATTGTTAACAGCCGGTGTTGAAGATGCAACTGTTGATGTCGCTTCACCAGTAAAAGTAAGTGGTCATTCGGCATTAACCGGAATCTACAAAGCATATGATGTTCAAGGGGTAGAGCTTGATAAAGAACGAATGCAATTGGCGGATGAAGAATTGGATGTTTCGACAGACCTTGCGAAAAAAGAAGGAATGAACCAAGAAAAAGTAAGTGAATTAATGACAGAAATTAAAAAAGCAATTGCCGAACAAGATCCAGCTACAAAGGAAGAAGTCGAACAAATTGTCAAGGAACAACTAGATAAGTTGCAAATCTCGCTAAGTGACCAGGACAGGCAAATGTTAACTAATCTTTTCGAAAAAATGCGTGATCTCAATATTGACTTTGACAAAGTAAAAAACCAGCTTGAAGATATTGCATCAACGGTTAAAAATAAAATAGATGAGTTAGGGTTGGATCCCGGCTTTTGGGAAAAGGTAGGAAATTTTTTTAGGGAAATCTTCCAGATGATCGGCAACTTTATTAAGGGGTTATTTGGCTAAATGCAGTCTGACATTCCATTTTATAATATAAAATCAATAGAAAAAAGACAGTGTAAAACCGTTTAGGTTCACTGTCTTTTTTTATGAATAATTTCGACAAAAGCACTTATATTTTGATGGCAAATCAAAGTTTTGCTAATTTTATGTCGTTTAATGGGAAAAATTACATGTTTGCTTATATTGCAAATGAATTCACAAATTTAAATACTTAAATATACTTATAATAAAGGATTTATGGAAATTAGATTCACGAAATTTTTCAGGACACAAATAAAAAATTTGGGCTAAATTCAACAATTTTTTAAAAAACATGTGCAAATTTTGTCGAATAGTAGTATAATTCTCCATGCAGACAAATTTAATAAACCTAAATTGTCTGAATTAAAAAATAATAGAAAAACAACAGGAGGGAATTAGTTCATGAAGAAGTGGTCTTTACTCTTAACATTAGTATTCGCTATGAGTCTTGTTCTTGCTGCTTGTGGCGGAGATACTGATAAAGAATCAAAAGGATCTTCTAACAGTGGAGACGGCGAAAACGGTGAAACAGCAATGGCATCCGACCAAACGTTTAATATAAACATTAAAACAGAGCCGCCGACACTACATCCAGGGAAAGCTACTGACTCTACATCAGCGGCTGTCCTATTACAAACATTTGAGGGGTTAATGCGAATTAACCAAGACGGGGAACCGGAAGAAGCAATGGCGGAAAAAGTGGAGATTTCCGATGACAAGAAAACATACACATTCACGATTCGTGATGATGCGAAATGGTCCAATGGTGATGCTGTTACAGCACAGGACTTTGAATCAGCATGGAAATGGGTGTTAAATCCAGAAAGCCCTGATACAGATTATGCTTATCAGCTTTACCCAATTAAAGGTGCTCAAGATGCAAAGGAAAATGGCGGATCATTGGACGATGTTGGTATTACCGCAAAAGATGATAAAACATTGGTTGTTGAACTGAATAATCCAACACCATATTTCTTAAACCTAACAGCATTTTATACGTATTTCCCAGTGAACCATAACGTTGCTGAAAGTTCTGATGACTGGGCTCAGGATGCTGGAGACCAGTACGTTACAAACGGACCATTCACAATGGAATCATGGAAACATAAAAATCAAATCGTATTGAAGAAAAATCCGGACTACTGGGATGCAGACAACGTTAAACTGGAAACAATTAATATGTACATGATCGATGATGAAAACACAGAACTGCAAATGTATAAAAACGGTGAACTGGATTGGGCAGGGTCACCAACAAGTTCGCTTCCATTAGCAGCAATCCCGGCATTGAAAAAAGATGGTTCATTGAATATATCACCAATGGCAGGTGTATACTACTATTCTTTTAATACAGAAGAAGAACCATTCAATAATGCGAATATTCGCAAGGCTTTTGCGCTGGCAATGGATCGCGAAGGTATCGTGAAAAATATTACAAAAGGTGAGCAGCAGCCAGCGATGGCATTAGTTCCACCTTCTATTTGGGAAGAAAACAGTGAAGGATATTTTAAAGACAAAGATGTAAAAAAGGCGAAAGAATATTTACAAAAAGGATTGGACGAACTAGGGTTGGACAAATTACCAACTGTTAAAATCTCCTATAATACAAGTGAAGCACATGGAGCAATTGCACAAGCTGTCCAGGATATGTGGAGAGAAAATCTTGGTGTTGATGTGGAATTGAATAACGAAGAGTGGAATGTATTCCTTGATACGATGAGTGAAGGAAATTATCAGGTTGGCCGTATGGGCTGGAATGCAGACTTTAATGATGCAATCAACTTCCTGGAAATCTTTGAAACTGTTGGCGGCAATAACTATACCAACTGGGAAAATGAAGAGTTTGCTAAATTAATAGCCGAATCCAGAACAGAAACAGATGAAGCAGCACGTGATGATATTTTACATCAGGCTGAAGAGATATTCATGGATGAAATGCCAATTGCACCAATCTATTTCTATACAAACGTATGGTTAAACAAAGATTATGTAAAAGATGTTGATGTTTCACCACTTGGTGAGATACAACTTAAGTGGGGTTACATCACAGAACATTAATCACAATTGTGGTACCAAGGATCAAAAGGTGTGCAGTGAATTCTGCATACCTCGCATTGGTACCGAATTTGGAAGTAACAAAAACAGCATGAATCGAAAACTCCTTTGATACAACCTTCAGAATTGGCAAGGCCTTATCCAGATAAAGCATTTGCTTAATAACTATTTCTATTAAACGTAACCAGTTTCATAGATGGTAAGGTGTTCTCGTAGGGGGGTGAAACGTTTCATCCCTTTTTCATTAAAAGAAAAATAATTCCTAAAAAACGTTTGTTAGCTTATCAGAGGGAATACGGAGGTGTAATCTCTTGGCCAAATACCTGTTAAAACGGCTAGGTTATATAATTGTTTCACTATTCTTTATCATTACGATAACATTCTTTTTAATGCAGGCAGCGCCAGGTGGACCTTTTGCTTCTGAGCGGAAGTTACCACCGGAAATAGAGCATCAAATGAACGAGGCATACGGATTAAATGACCCATTATATCAACAATATTTTGATTACCTTGTGAATTCCGTTCAATTCGACTTTGGGCCATCTTTTAAATATGTTGGACAGGAAGTTACGGACATCATCAGTAGAAGTTTTCCATATTCCCTAATACTGGGTGCAGAGGCTATCTTCCTTGCCTTGGCGGTGGGTGTGCTTCTGGGAGTAATAGCAGCGTTAAGGCATAATAAATTTGGTGATTATGTGGCGATGGTTATTGCCGTACTAGGAATATCGGTTCCAAGTTTTATTATGGCAACCGTCTTGCAATATATATTTGCCATTAAGTTGGAGATGTTGCCGGTTGCGAGGTTTGAATCATTTGCCCATACCATTTTGCCGGCAATAGCATTAGCCACAACACCGCTTGCTTTTATTGCCAGACTCATGCGTTCCAGTATGCTTGAAGTATTGAATGCTGATTACATTAAAACGGCAAAATCAAAAGGGTTAAGTGAGCGGGTCGTAACATATAGACACGCACTCCGGAATGCCATTTTACCGGTAATATCCTATATGGGACCGTTAGTTGTATCAATCTTGACCGGAAGCTTTGTTATTGAAAAAATATTCGGTATTCCGGGACTTGGAAATGAGTTCGTTGTAAGTGTAACAAACCGTGATTATACCGTCATTATGGGAACGACTGTGTTCTTCAGTGTGTTATTGCTCGTTTCCATTTTAATCGTTGATTTAATATATGGACTTGTTGATCCAAGGATGAAAATTGTTGCGAAGGGGGACAAAAAATAATGGCACAACAAAAACAATCAAGTTTGCAGAAAGCAGATTTAACGCAGTCGGACTTTGAACCCCTTCAAGTCAATGATGCAGAAGCTGAAAAGATTGCTGGTGAAAGTACATCCTATTGGAAGGATGCCTGGCGCCGCTTTCGGAAAAATAAATTAGCCCTTTTTGGGATTGTCGTTATTGTTTTATTAGCAATTGCATCTTTTGCCGGTGGTCCTATTTCGGGTCAAAATTATTACGAGAACAGCTTGATGAAATCTAATCAACCGCCATCGAGTGAGCACTGGTTTGGTACTGATAACTTAGGCCGAGACGTATTTGCCAGAACATGGTACGGAGCAAAGATTTCCTTGTTTATCGGTTTAATGGCTGCCCTGATTGACCTGATTATTGGGATTATCTGGGGTGCAGTTGCCGGATTTTTCGGTGGAAAAGTTGATGAATATATGATGCGGATTGCCGATATTTTGTACGGTGTTCCATATCTTTTAGTTGTCATTTTATTGATGGTTATTATGCCACAGGGGTTATGGACGTTGATTATCGCGATGACCATTACCGGGTGGATCAATATGGCAAGGATTGTACGGGGGCAGGTTATGCAGCTTCGGTCTGAAGAATATGTGATGGCGTCCCAGTCCCTTGGTGCAAGCAATAGCAGGTTACTATTCAGACACTTAGTACCAAATACAATGGGACCTGTACTTGTTACATTAACACTAACGATTCCAAATGCTATTTTCACAGAAGCGTTCTTAAGCTACCTTGGTCTTGGGGTGCCAGCACCACTTGCAAGCTGGGGTACGATGTCGTCTGATGCACTGCCAGCACTGCAGTATTATCCGTACCAGCTTTTCTTTCCAGCGTTTTTCATTTGTTTAACAATGCTGGCATTTAATGTTATTGGTGATGGAATGAGAGATGCGTTAGATCCAAAAGAGCGCTAGTAGAGGCGTAATGGGAGAGGATAGGAAATGAGTAAACTATTAAAAGTTAACGATCTTTCTGTATCGTTTGACACATACGGTAGTGAAGTAAAAGCCGTTCGCGGTGTTAGCTTTGAGCTTGATGAAAAAGAGACACTTGCAATTGTTGGCGAATCCGGATCAGGAAAAAGCGTAACATCACAAGCGATTATGCAGCTGATCCCAATGCCTCCAGGTAAATTTGCTGGTGGATCGATCATGTTTGAAGGAGAAGACTTGACCCAGAAGTCGGAAACGCAAATGCAGGGAATTCGTGGTAAAGATATTAGTATGATCTTTCAAGATCCAATGACATCGCTAAACCCGACTATGACGGTTGGTAAACAGATTGCGGAAGGATTGGTCAAGCACCAGAATATGTCGAAAAATGAAGCACATAAACGTGGTGTTGAGTTGCTTAAGCTTGTTGGAATTCCAAATCCGGAAGCCCGCATTAACCAATATCCGCACCAGTATTCTGGTGGTATGCGACAACGTGCGATGATTGCTATTGCGTTAGCATGTAACCCGAAAGTATTGATTGCTGATGAACCAACAACCGCACTGGACGTAACAATTCAAGCACAGATTCTCGATCTGATGCGTGCCCTGCAGGAAAAAACCGGTACAGCAATTATTCTAATCACACATGACCTCGGTGTTGTTGCAAATGCTGCCCACCGTGTAGCTGTTATGTACGGCGGGAAAATCGTAGAAACCGGTACTGTGGATGAAATCTTCTATAAACCGAAGCATCCCTACACTTGGGGATTGTTAGGATCCATGCCAAAATTGGATAGCGGTGCAGAAGAACTTCAAGCAATTCCGGGCTCCCCGCCTGATTTGGCAGATCCTCCTAAAGGATGTCCGTTTGTTACACGATGCCCATATGCAATGAAGGTATGTGAAAACCATATGCCAGACTATACAGAGCTGTCTGATACACAAAAAACAGCTTGCTGGCTGTTGGATGAGCGCGCACCAAAGGTAGAACCCCCAGAGTCAGCGGTCGTAGGAGGTGCCAAAGTTCATGAGTGAAATGAGAGAAAAATTACTGGAAATCAATAATCTTAAAAAGCACTTTAAAATAGATTCCAAGAATATTTTAAAAGCCGTTGACGGTATTTCGTTCGATATTTATAAAGGGGAAACATTTGGACTAGTAGGAGAGTCCGGTTGCGGAAAATCTACGGCAGGTCGTACCATTTTACGCCTGTACGAGGCGACAGAAGGTGAAGTAGACTTTCAAGGTGAAAATGTTCATGCCAAAAAATCGAAAAAAGAGTTGAAAAAATTTAACCGCAGCATGCAAATGATATTTCAGGATCCTTATGCGTCCCTTAATCCAAGAATGACTGTCAAAGATATTATTGCTGAAGGCATCGACATCCATGGCCTGGCAAAGGACAAAAAGGAACGACTGGATCGTGTCAATGCATTATTGGAAACAGTCGGTCTGAACGCCGACCACGGTAACCGTTATCCCCACGAATTCAGTGGCGGGCAGCGGCAACGAATTGGGATTGCTCGAGCCTTGGCGGTTAACCCGGACTTCATTGTTGCCGATGAACCAATCTCGGCACTTGATGTGTCCATCCAGGCTCAAGTAGTCAATCTATTAAAGAGACTGCAAAAGGAGCGTGGGTTAACATATTTGTTTATTGCCCATGATTTATCGATGGTAAAGCACATAAGTGACCGTGTAGGTGTTATGTATTTGGGTAGTATGGCGGAAATAGCGACAAGTGATGATCTATATGAAGAACCGCTGCATCCTTATACGCAGGCATTGTTAAGTGCGATTCCGATTTCCGATCCGGAGGTGGAACGTTCTAGAGAGCGAATCATCGTAGAAGGTGATGTCCCAAGTCCGATAAACCCGCCAAGCGGCTGCCGTTTTCGAACTAGATGTCCATTTGCCATGGATGTCTGTGCGAAAGTAGTACCAGAATTCCAGGAATACAAAAAAGATCACTGGGTAGCATGTCATTTGTACGATGAAAGATATAATGATGAAGCGAAAGAAACACAAACGATAAAAGCGTAAACAGATCAAAAAACCGGGTTCATTTTATAGCGAAATGGTCCCGGTTTTTTATTTTTAAACCTAAATTTTGCCAAATAACAGGGCGTTTTTTACTAAAGGAAAATATTTTTTTAAAAATTTTTATTTAAAAGTATGAAAGCGATTACTTATAGGGAATAGGCCCTAAACCCAGTCTGGTTAGGGGTTTTGGAAACTTCAGTATACGAAATATTCAGTTTCCGAAATAAATTATTCCCCTATTACCAATAGTTTTTTTAAAAAAAGTAATGAAATAATTTTGAAATGATAGTATAATAAATAGGGCAGATAATTTAACTAACAATGTGAATTATCTGTTAAATTAGAGAATACCAGGGAGGGTCAAATTAATGAATTGGAAGAGATGGTCTTTACTTCTAATGCTTGTATTTGCTATGGGTATCTTTCTTGCAGCTTGTGGCGGCGGGGATGATAAAGCAAGTAGTGACGATGGCGGAGACAAAGCTAATCAGGAAGAGAAAGGCGACAGCGGGGAAAGTGGTGATGAAGCGCTTGCTGCCGATCAAACGTTTAACATCAATATCAAAACAGAACCACCTTCATTACATCCAGGTAAATCATCTGATACAACCTCAAGTTCGGTACTTGACCAGGTCTTTGAAGGGTTAACACGTGTAAACCAGGATGGCGAGCCGGAAAAAGCAATGGCATCAGATATCCAAATTTCTGATGATGAAAAAACATATACATTTACCATTCGTGATGATGTTAAATGGTCGAATGGTGACCCTGTAACAGCACAAGATTTTGAATACGCATGGAAATGGGTACTTAATCCGGATAGCCCTGATACAGATTATGCTTATCAATTGTACCCAATCAAAAATGCCGAGAAAGCAAAAAGCGGTGAAGTATCACTTGATGAAGTAGGTATTACAGCAAAAGACGATAAAACATTGGTTGTTGAACTTAACCAGCCGACTGTTTATTTTCTTGAGTTAACCGCATTCCATACTTACTACCCATTAAACAAAAAGGTTGTTGAAGGTAATGATGAATGGGCAGTAGATGTCAGTGAAGATTATGTGACTAATGGACCATTTTTGTTAGAGTCATGGGACCATAAAAGTCAAATCGTGTTAAAGAAGAATCCAGATTATTGGGATGCAGAAAATGTTAAGCTAGAAACGATTAACATGTTTATGATTGAGGACGAAGCAACAGAACTAAAAATGTATGAAAATGGTGAATTGGACTGGGCAGGATCACCAACTGGAGCTATCCCGCTTGCTGCAATTCCTTCGTTAAAGCAGGATGGTTCACTAAATATTTCACCTAAGGCGGGTGTTTACTACTATTCCTTCAACACCGAGGTTGAACCATTTACCAATGTAAACATCCGTAAAGCGTTTGCCTTGGCCATTAATCGTCAAGGAGTTGTCGAGAACATTACAAAAGGTGAACAGCAACCAGCGATGGCTCTAGTACCACCTTCTATCTGGGAAGAGAATAAAGAGGGCTACTTTAAAGACAATGATGTTGAGAAAGCGAAAGAATACCTTGAAAAAGGTATGGAAGAGCTTGGTATTGATAAACTGCCAACGATCAAACTCACCTATAACACAGACGAAGGGCATGCAGCAATTGCGCAGGCAGTTCAAGATATGTGGAGAGAGAATCTTGGTGTTGAAGTAGAACTGAATAACGAAGAATGGAACGTGTTCCTTGATACGATGGGTGAAGGAAACTATCAGGTTGGACGAATGGGGTGGATTGGCGACTTTAACGACGCCATTAACTTCCTGGAAATCTTCCAAACTGTAGGCGGGAACAACTACACGAACTGGGAGAATAAAGAGTATGCTGAGCTGTTAGAGAAATCGAGAACGGAAACAGATCTTGAGGCACGTAAAGACCTGCTTCGTCAAGCAGAAGAAATCTTTATGGATGAAATGCCATTAGCTCCAATTTATTTCTATACAAATGTATTTGTCCATCAGGATTATGTAAAAGGAATCCAGGTAAACCCAGTCGGCAGCTTTAATCTGAAGTGGGGTTATATTACAGAACATTAAAATGTACTTTAAACGTACAAATAAGTTAACTAAATATAAGGTATATAGAATTTCTATATACCTTATATTGGTGCTTATTTGTTTAAGATCCAAAATATGATAGATGAGCATCATGAGACGAAGCTCCTTTAAGTGTGGTAAGCGCTTTCAACAAAACCCGCTTACCCGTAATTTACTGTTTAGCTTATGGTTAATCAGTAGAGTCATGTGAATGGTTTGTTAAAGGGGATGGAATTCACCCCTATTTTTGTGGACAGGAATTTTGGAGGTGTGATTTCTTGGCTAGATACCTGCTAAAACGATTCGGTTTTATTTTAATTTCATTATTTTTCATTGTAACAATTACATTTTTTCTCATGAAGGCAGCCCCTGGTGGTCCGTTTGCATCAGAGAGGAAGCTGCCGCCGGTGATTGAGGAGCAAATGAACGAGGCATACGGCTTGAACGATCCGATTTATCAACAATACTTTGACTACCTTGTAAGTACGGCACAATTTGATTTTGGCCCGTCGTTTAAATACGTCGGACAAGATGTAATGGATATTATCAGCAGAAGTTTTCCATTTTCCCTCATTTTGGGATTAGAAGCAATATTTATTGCGGTGGCAGTAGGCGTATTACTCGGAGTTATAGCGGCTCTGAGGCATAACCAGTTCGGGGATTATGTGGCAATGGTTATTGCTGTGCTTGGCATATCGGTGCCGAGTTTTATTATGGCAACGGTACTGCAATATATTTTTGCCATGAAGCTGCAAATGCTGCCGGTTGCTAGGTTTGAATCATTCGCCCATACCATTTTGCCGGCAATTGCGCTCGCCACCACACCGCTCGCTTTCATTGCCAGGTTAATGCGTTCCAGTATGCTTGATGTATTGAATGCGGACTATATTAAAACGGCTAAATCGAAAGGGCTGGGAAAACGGATTGTTACATATAGACACGGACTCCGGAATGCGATTCTCCCGGTTGTTTCCTACATGGGACCGTTAGTTGCATCTATACTGACAGGAAGTTTTATAATTGAGCGAATATTCGGTATACCTGGGTTAGGCAATGAGTTTGTTGTTAGTGTAACTAACCGGGATTATACCGTCATCATGGGGACAACTGTATTCTTTAGTATTATTTTGCTTATAACTATTCTTATCGTTGATTTGGTATACGGGCTGGTCGACCCCCGAATTAAAGTTGCCAGTAAGGGGGGGAAGTAATTCATGGAACAATTAAAGTTAAACCAACGTGATTTTGAACAAATTGAACGGAAACAGGAAGATGCTGAAAAAATATCGGGAGAAAGTACTTCGTTTGGAAAGGATGCTTGGCGCCGTTTTAGAAAAAATAAATTAGCAATTGCCGCAGTCGTTGTCATTGTGTTGCTTGGGATCATGTCCTTTATTGGGGCTCCTATTTCCGGTGAAAACTACTTCAAAAATGATTTAATGCAATCTAATCAGCCTCCATCGTCAGAACATTGGTTTGGCACCGATAACCTTGGACGGGATGTGTTTGCCAGAACATGGTACGGGGCAAAAATCTCTTTATTTATCGGCTTAATGGCTGCCTTTATTGACCTCATCATTGGGGTTATTTGGGGTGCTGTTTCCGGATTTTTTGGCGGTAAAATCGATGAATATATGATGCGGATCGCTGATATTTTATATGGGGTTCCATATTTGCTGGTCGTTATTTTACTAATGGTTATCATGCCACAGGGGCTTTGGACACTAATCATTGCCATGACCATTACCGGGTGGATTAATATGGCAAGGATTGTCAGAGGACAGGTCATGCAGCTAAGATCAGAGGAATATGTAATGGCTTCACAATCACTTGGTGCAAGTAGTTCCAGAATAATGTTCAGACACCTGGTGCCTAATACACTCGGGCCGATTCTCGTCACCTTGACATTGACGATTCCAAATGCGATTTTTACGGAGGCATTTTTGAGCTATTTGGGACTTGGTGTGCCGGCACCACTGGCAAGCTGGGGAACCATGTCGTCAGATGCATTGCCAGCTCTGGAGTATTATCCGTACCAGTTGTTCTTCCCGGCATTTTTCATCTGTTTAACGATGCTCGCCTTTAACATTATTGGTGATGCAATGCGTGATGCATTAGATCCAAAAGAACGTAAATAAGGAGAGAAATAAATAAATGGATAAAATTTTGAAAGTGAATGATTTATCCGTCTCGTTTGACACATATGGTGGTGAAGTCAAAGCCGTCCGGGGTGTGACATTTGAACTAAAGGAAAAGGAAACATTAGCCATTGTCGGCGAATCAGGGTCAGGAAAAAGTGTTACGGCACAATCACTTATGCGATTAGTTCCAATGCCACCGGGAAAATTCACCGGTGGATCGATTGAATTTAATGGTGAAAATATTGTTGAGAAATCTGAAAAACAAATGGAAAGTATCCGTGGAAAGGATATCAGTATGATTTTCCAGGACCCAATGACATCGTTAAACCCGACGATGACAGTGGGCAAGCAAATAGCAGAAGGGCTGATTAAACATCAGAACATGTCGAAAAAAGAAGCATATCATCGTGGTGTGGAGTTATTAAAGCTTGTAGGTATTCCAAATCCGGAAGCACGAATCAAACAATACCCGCATCAATTTTCTGGTGGAATGCGGCAGCGAGCAATGATTGCTATTGCGCTTGCTTGTAACCCAAAAGTGTTAATTGCCGATGAGCCAACAACAGCTTTAGATGTAACCATTCAGGCACAAATCCTGGACCTGATGCGTGAACTTCAGGATAAGACAGGTACAGCCATCATCCTAATTACCCATGACCTGGGGGTAGTTGCGAACGCGGCACATCGGGTTGCTGTCATGTACGGTGGAAAAATTGTCGAGACAGGTACAGTGGATGAAATTTTTTACAACCCAAAGCATCCGTATACTTGGGGATTATTAGGCTCAATGCCGAAGCTGGATGGGGGAAGTGAAGAATTACAAGCAATTCCCGGGTCACCACCGGATTTGGCTGATCCGCCGAAGGGATGTCCTTTTGCAACGAGATGCCCGTATGCGATGAAGGTATGTGAGGATCATATGCCCCAGTATACGGAAGTTTCGGCTTCACAAAAAAACGCATGCTGGTTATTGGATCAACGCGCACCAAAAGTGGATATTCCGGACACAGCTATTGTAGGAGGTACGAAAGTCCATGGATAACCAACGTGAAAAATTACTTGAAATTAAACATTTGAAAAAGCATTTTAAAATAGACCGGAATAGTTACTTGAAAGCCGTTGACGATATTAGCTTTGATATTTATAAGGGAGAAACATTCGGACTGGTAGGTGAATCCGGATGTGGTAAATCTACTGCCGGGAGAACAATACTAAGGCTATATGAGGCAACCGATGGTACCGTTAATTTTTACGGAGAAAATGTTCACGGGAAAAAATCAAAAAAAGAGCTGAAGAAATTTAACCGGAGTATGCAAATGATCTTCCAGGATCCGTATGCTTCTTTAAATCCGCGAATGACGGTTAAGGACATTATTGCAGAAGGTATGGATATTCATGGGCTCGTAAAAAACAAACAAGAACGAACAAGTCGGGTAAACGAGCTACTGGAAACGGTCGGTCTAAACAGTGATCACGGAAATCGTTACCCGCATGAATTCAGTGGTGGGCAGCGGCAACGGATTGGAATTGCCCGGGCACTGGCAGTTAATCCTGACTTTATTGTTGCCGACGAGCCTATTTCCGCACTGGATGTATCGATTCAGGCGCAAGTTGTTAATTTATTGAAAAAATTGCAGCATGACCATGAATTAACGTTTCTTTTTATCGCGCATGATTTATCAATGGTCAAACATATTAGTGATCGTGTCGGAGTGATGTATTTAGGAAACATGGCAGAAATTGCAACAAGTGATGATTTATATGCCGAACCGCTTCACCCATACACCCAAGCTTTATTAAGTGCAATTCCCATTTCCGATCCGGAGGTGGAACGAACGAGGGAAAGAATTGTCATTGAAGGTGATGTTCCCAGCCCGATAAATCCACCAAGCGGATGCCGATTCCGAACAAGATGCCCATTCGCAATGGATGTTTGTGCCAGTGTTATACCTGATTTTCAAGAATACAAACAAGATCACTGGGTCGCTTGCCACTTATACGACGATCGTTATAATGAAGAATATAAAACAAAAGGAAATTAAGTAAATTGACCCACTGGATGCAATCTAGTGGGTCATTATACCTTTTTAAATCATTAAATAATCCCCGGTTTTTTTGTTTTTTCTAGGAAATTAAACACAAATTTCAAAAAAATGATATAAAAATGTGAAAAAAGGCTTGTTAACAATCTGAAAATAATTTATACTTGAACAAATAGTTGTTATATTACAGGAATGTTACGATTTAATTAAAATATAGTAGTAGTGGCATCGCTTTTTTTACTGCAAATGTTTGCAATCTTGATACTTTTACATAAAGGGGGAAGAGTGGTTGGTACTCAATCAGTATGACAACGACCTGCTCAAAATAAAGAATTTACATACGGGATTTATTATTGATGGCGAATTACATAATGCAATAGTAGATGTGAATTTAGATGTTAAACCGAAAGAAGTTGTTTGTGTTGTTGGGGAGTCAGGCTGTGGAAAAAGTGTTATGTCACTATCGGTCATGCAGCTATTGCCTAAACAAAACTCGAAAATTTCAGCCGGTGAAATTTTATTCAATGGGGAAGACTTGACAAAAAAATCGGATAAAGAAATGAACAAGGTACGCGGCAAGGAAATTGCAATGATCTTCCAGGAACCAATGACTGCGTTAAATCCAGTATTTACGATTGGCTCGCAGTTAATGGAAGTATTGTTTAATCATCTGGAGATTTCTAAAAAAGAAGCACGTGAAAAAGCGATTGTTTTATTAAAGCAGGTTGGGATTTCCCGACCGGAGAAAATTATTGATGAATACCCTCATCAGCTGTCGGGCGGAATGCGGCAGCGTGTCATGATTGCAATGGCAATTGCCTTGCACCCCAAATTACTTATTGCGGATGAGCCAACGACAGCACTGGACGTTACGGTCCAAGCCCAAATATTGGAATTACTGAAAGATATTCAAGATAAAGAAGATATGGCGATTATGCTGATTACCCACGATTTAGGTGTTGTAGCGGAAATGGCCGATCGGGTCATCGTCATGTATGCCGGGCAAGTAGTGGAAACGTCCAATGTTGTTGAATTGTTTACCAAGCCAAAACATCCATATACCGAGGCATTGCTAGGCAGTATTCCCAGAATGGATCAGGACGAGGAGAAACTGAATTCGATTGAAGGGGTGGTTCCATCACTAGAAAATATGCCACAGGTTGGCTGCCGGTTTGCCGATCGGTGTCCAAAGGCGTTTGGTGATTGTACGAAGGTTACCCCACAGCTTGCCGAAGTAGCAGACGGACAATACGCACGGTGCCTCCTTTATGATGCATGCTATCCAGACACAACAGCAGGTAAAAAGGAGGAAGTGAAGTTATGAGTGAGCAGGTAGTATCGGAAAAGAAGAAAAAGGATTTATATAATAAAGAAGTACTGCTTGAGGTTAAGAATTTAAAAAAATATTATCCTGTAACCGCTGGATTTTTTCAACGAAAAGTTGGCGATGTAAAAGCAGTAGATGATATAACATTATCGCTTAAAAAGGGAGAAACCTTTGGACTTGTGGGTGAATCGGGATGCGGCAAATCTACAGCCGGAAGAACATTATTGCGTCTGACAGATCCAACAGAAGGGCAGATTATCTTTGATGGCGAGGACATTACCAACTTGCGTGGATCAAAACTTAGAAAGGCAAGAAGGAATTTCCAGATGGTTTTTCAGGATCCATACGCATCATTAAATTCCAAGATGATGGTAGGGCATTTAGTAGATGAACCATTACGAAATTATACGAATAAGTCCCATAAAGAATTAAGAGAAGAAGTAAAAAAGTTATTGAAAAGAGTCGGATTACGCGCAGAGGACTATTACAAATATCCGCATGAGTTTTCTGGTGGACAACGGCAGCGGATTGGTATTGCCAGGGCTCTAGCCTTGAATCCAAAACTAATTATTGCTGATGAGCCGGTAAGCGCATTAGATGTATCCATCCAATCGCAAGTCCTTAATTTGTTAAAAGAATTACAGGATGAATTTGATTTAACCTATTTGTTTATTGCCCATGACCTGAGTGTTGTGAAACATATGAGTGACAGAATTGGCGTGATGTACTTAGGGCATATGGTGGAAGTTGGCGATAAAGAGGAAATTTATCATGAACCGCTACATCCTTATACGCAAGCTCTAACCTCGGCAATTCCAGAACCAAATCCATTACATAAGAAGGAACGAATTATTCTGGAAGGGGATGTACCTAGCCCGCAGAACCCACCTACCGGCTGTGTGTTTCATACAAGATGTCCGGTTGCAATGCCAAAATGTAAAGAAATTGTACCGCAATTGAAGGAGGTGAGGCCTAATAGACAGGTCGCATGCCTTTTATATGAAGAAGAAAACAAATAATGACAAAGGGGGAATCATTGTTGAATAAGAAATTTTTGTTTTTATTAGCATTTGTATTTTCGTTATCACTGGTATTGGCAGCTTGTAGTAATAATTCTTCAGGTGATGGTAAAAAAGATGCAGACGCAAAAGAATCGAAAAGCGGTGAGGAAGGCGGAGGATCCATCACTTATGCCGTAGACCAGGCTCCTGAAGGTTTATTTATTCCTGGTTTTGCGGGAAGTGCGATAGATAGCCAAATAAATGATTTTATCCATGAAAGTATGCTGGACGTTAATGCGGACATGGAGTTCCAACCAAACCTTGCCAGTTGGGAAACGGAGGATAATAAGGTATTTACATTTACGCTTGAAGAAGGCGTGAAGTGGCACAATGGTGAAGAACTGACAATGGATGACTGGCTTTTTGCGATTGAAGTCATCGCGGATCCTGATTATGATGGTCCACGTTACGATATGGTGAGCCATATTGAAGGGGTAGAAGAATACCATAACGGGGAAGCAGACACGATTTCCGGGTTTGAGGTAAAAGACCCATACACTGCGGTAATTACCTTTAAGGAAGCAAAGGTCAACAATTTGGAGAACTTATGGATTGACCCAATGCCTAAAAAGGAATTGGAAGATATCCCTGTAGCGGATTTATCATCGTCAAAAGAAGTTCGCGAAACTCCAGTTGGGCTGGGGCCGTTTAAAGTAAAAGAAATTAAGCAGGGCGAGTATGTGAGCCTAGAACGATATGATGATTATTGGCAAGGTAAACCTAAACTTGATGAAGTACTTGTTAAAGTGGTAGACCCATCATTGATACAAGGTTCTTTCCAAAATGGAGAAATCGATATTATGGAAGTCAATCCAGATGACGTTGCAGAACTGGAAAAAATGGAACATATGAAGGTTGAGGAACAGGCAGGACTTGGATATTCGTATATTGGTTTCCGTTTTGGTCACTATGATAAGGATAAAAGACAAGCGGTTGCCGACTTTGATAAATATGCTAATAAGGAATTACGCCAGGCAATGTTTTACGCCCTTGACCGCGAATCGCTTATTAATTCTTATCTAGCCGGTAAAGCGAACATTGTTAATACACCAATTCCTTCTGTACACTGGATTGTAGCAGACGAATCAGAATTAACGCAATATGATTATGATCCAGAGAAGGCGAAACAACTGCTTGAGGATGCGGGCTACGTTGATACGAACGGTGACGGATACAGAGAAGATCCGGATGGAGAGGAATTCGTCGTAAAATTTGCCCATTATGCTGGCCCGTCAGCATTTGAAGGACGTACACAGGCGATCATGCAAAACTGGGAAGATGTTGGCTTAAAAACAGAATTAGCAACAGGACAATTGATCGAATTTAATACGTATAATGAAATGAAAGATAATGACGATAAAAATATTGAGGTATTCTTCGGAGCGTGGCTAGTAGGCTCAGATCCAGATCCATCTGGTTTATGGCATAGTACATCTGAATGGAACTATGGCCGCTGGGTAAATGAGGAATCTGACAAATTACTTGATGATGGACTAAGTGAAAAGTCGTTTGATAAAGACTACCGCAGAGATGTATATATTAAATGGCAAAAATTGTACAATGAAGAGCTTCCGGGGCTTCCGCTTTGGGAAAACGTTGACCTGTACGGTATTAATAAACGTGTAGAGGGAGTAACGATTGATGCGAATGGCTTACATGACTTCCACGAGTGGACAGTAACTGACTAATTAGTTCAATGGTTGAAATTGCAGATAAGGAGAAATGAATATGCTAGCTTACACCTTGCGCAGACTTCTTTCCATGATTCCTTTGTTAATCCTTATCTCCGTTGTTGTATTTTCCCTGGCAAAGCTAATGCCAGGGGACCCCTTTTCGGGGGAGATTGATCCAAACAACACCAGCGTGGAGTATATTGAGGAAATGAGGGAAGAGCTCGGGTATAACGATCCGATTGCTATCCAATATCAAAGATGGGTTACTAATTTTGTACAAGGAGATTTAGGGAAGTCGACAACTTATAAAAAACCAGCTTTAGATGTCATTTTAGATCGATTACCAAATACAATCTTTCTAGCACTTACAGCATTAATGATTACATATGTGGTAGCGTTTATTTTAGGAATGTATTCTGGCAGGAAGCCATATACACTCGGCGATAATTTAATTGCTACATTTAACTACACTGGTATAGCAATCCCGCAATACATTATTGCTATCATTGCCATTTACTTTTTTGCGTTTCAATTAGGCTGGTTTCCATCAAGTGGTTCTATTACTCCTGGCCTTGAAGAAGGATCACTGGAATTTTGGAGTAACAGAATACATCATGTTGTGTTACCGGCCATTACATTAGGTTTGTTTTCCACTGCTTCATACACACAGTTTCTCCGCAACGATATTATTCAAAATAGCGGAAAAGACTATGTTCGCAGCGCAAGAGCAAGAGGAACAAAAGAATCAATTATTTACAATAAACATATTTTGAGAAACTCGATCATCCCGCTTATAACGTTTTTTGGATTCGACTTGGCAACATTAATTGGAGGAGCCATTATAACCGAAACGATTTTTACATACCCCGGAATCGGCATGTTGTTTATTGATTCGGTTACGACAAGAGATTATCCCGTGGTCATGTCCTTAACCATGTTGTTTTCTTTGCTGACTTTAGTGGGTAACTTGGTCTCTGATTTACTATATGGAGTTGTCGATCCTAGAATTCGTTATTAAGGAGGGAGTTGGAAATGGAACCAGTAATGAATACGTCATCAAAGAATGTGGAAAAACAGAAGTTTGACTCAACCTGGACGATAGCCAGAAAGAAATTTTTCAAAAATAAATTGGCTATGACAAGCCTGATATTCCTTGTGTTTATGATAGCTATTTCATTCTTGGCACCTTATCTTCTGAGTATGGATGACGTTACAAGAATCAATTTGGCAGAAATAAACCAGGAACCATCCAGTGATCATTGGCTCGGAACGGATAGAAATGGCAGAGATGTTTTTGCAAGGACACTTTACGGCGGAAGAGTCTCATTGACCATCGGATTACTGTCTATGGTTTTCGTTACCTTGATCGGTTCATTTTTTGGATCAATTGCCGGGTATTACGGTGGGTGGGTTGACAATCTTTTAATGCGGTTTACGGATTTTGTATTAACCCTTCCATTCTATGTTTTTGTTATTGTTTTAAATGCAATTATGATGGGTTTTGGTAAAGTAACTGGCATGTGGAGTTTGATTATCGTTTTCAGTTTACTGGGATGGGGGAGTGTAGCACGGATTGTTCGCAGTAAAATTCTTGCAGAGAAGGAAAATGAATATATTCTGGCAGCTACTTCCATTGGGTGTAAGCCATCTAAAGTAATTATCAAACATTTGATCCCTAATGTGTTGACTACGATCATTGTACAGGCAACGCTGTTACTGGCGGTTTATATTGTGGCTGAAGCTGGTCTTAGTTTTATTGGTGTCGGAGTGCCTCCGGAAATACCAAGTTGGGGAAACATGTTAATGGAAGCTAGAGAAACGGATGTATTACAAAATAAATTATGGATTTGGGTACCGCCGGCAGTTTGTATTACGTTTACGATACTATCTATAAACTTTTTGGGTGAGGGATTAAAAGATGCTTTAGATCCAAAAGCTAAAAAGTAAGCTTTAGGAATACAGTTTAATTGTATTACGTTACCTTTAACGTCATCAGGTTAGATATAGCAAATAGCGATATTGAGTTACTAGTTCTCAATATCGTTTTTTATTTATAGATACTAAATTACTTTGTTTGGACATAAAAATTAGCAATCACAAATATCTATTTAAGATTAAATTTAAAAGCTGCAATTACTGACTGAAAAGAAAAATAAACATATAAGGGTCATATTTATTGTCGGGAGTTATACATATGTGAATATTGAAGTTTTTGTCCCAGCGTAAGTTTTATATTTTGCCGAGTAAAAAGGAAACCATCCTAAGGGGGAAATGCCTTTGAAAAAGACTGGGTTGTTGGTAACTCTTATTCTCTTCATATTGTTTGGAATTACCGCCTGTACGGATAATCGATCGAGTAAAGGGGTAGACGAACAGGAAATAACTGATAACAGTAACCAAGCAGCAACGAAAGAAAATACAAATAAACCCAAGTCAGGAGGAACGGTCACTTTTGCGGCTACTAAACCGTTTGATTCGTTATTGGAAAGAGGGTTGTTCGAACACAAAGAAGACGAACTGATTCTCAATTTTATTTCGGATAGTTTGGTTGACAAAAGTGATTCATTGGAGCTTAAGCCAGGTATGGCTGATTACGTAGTCGATAAAAATGCAAAAACGGTTACTTTTACAATCAAAGATGGAATCAAGTGGCATGATGATACACCACTAACTTCTGCGGATATTGCATTTGCTTACGAAGTTATTGCACATCCCGATTATACCGGATTACGTTATGCAAACGTATCTATGATTGAGGGGGCACAAAGATATCATGAAGGTAAGGCTGACGGTATCTCAGGTATTGACATTGTAAACGATAAAACAATTACGTTAAAACTAACAGATATTGCTCCTAATACGATGTCAATACTGTGGAGCTATCCAATGCCGAAACATTATTACGAGGATATTCCAATAAAAGAGTTAGCTGAATCGAATGCAGTAAGCAAAAATCCAATTGGAACCGGTCCGTTTAAAGTAACGAATATTGTTCCAGGTAAAACAATAGAATTGGAGAAATTCAATGATTACTGGAGAGGTGAACCGTATTTGGACGGCATTACCTTCAAAGTTATAGACGATTCACAAACTACAGAGGCACTTAAAAATGGTAAAGTGGATATCATGGCTATCCCAGACAGTAAATACAAGGATGTTAAAGCACTTGACAATGTAATTTTAAATGAAGAAATTTCATTAGAATATTCCTATATCGGGTTTAAGTTAGGCCATTGGGATAAGGAAAAGGAAGTAAATGTAATGGATAACCCTAAATTTCAGAACAAAAAGCTTCGTCAAGCGATGGCTTATGCGCTTGATCGCCAAGGAATATTGGATTCATTCTATAATGGATTAGGTGAATTAATCGAAGCACCAATACATCCAGCTAGCTGGGCAAGCGCTGATGAATCAGAACTTACAGTATATAATTATGATCCGGAGAAGGCGAGAAAGTTACTTGATGAGGCTGGTTATAAAGATGTGGATGGTGATAAATGGCGCGAGGATCCAGAGGGGAAAAAGTTCACGATCAATTTTGATGCCGCTTCTGGTTATGAAATTTCCAAACCACGCACAAACTATATCATCAAAAATTGGCAAGATGTTGGCCTTAACGTTAGACTAAACGGCGGACTTAAGGAATTAAACTTGTTTTATGATGTAATTGAACATGATGAATCAACTGTTGAATTATTCTACAGTAAATGGGATCTTACAGGTGATCCCGACCCAACAGGTTTGTGGAGATCTGACGACTACTGGAATTTCAGTCGTTGGGTAAACGAGGAATCTGATCAGCTAATTGAAGAGGGCTTAAGCGATAAAGCGTTTGATGAAGGGTATCGTAAAGAAGTGTATGTGGAGTGGCAAAAAATCCTAAATGAGGAATTACCAAACATTTTCCTATATGCACCAGCAGATGTATATGCTGTTAACAAACGCTTGCAAAGTGTTCATACAAACGCATTTACATCACAGGTTGATACACATTTGTGGTGGGTAACGGAGGGTAAAGAATAGAACCTTATGAAATAGGGAAACTATGATAAATCTTGTGAATTTAGTCGGGGTTATCAGCAAATTTATAATGGTTAAGTGATCTTTATTGAAGCTGGATTGGTACCGGATAGTTAAATAGGATAAATTAATTCTAATGCTAAAAAGCTGTGTCATTATAAACCTCAAGCCTTTTTACCCGACTTTTCTTTTAGATAAACCGGTTCTATTTTACTGAATTTAACACTGAATCTTTTAAATTTGATGATGTAAATCCCTGGAACAGCAAGCATGGCTACTCCCAGTCCAAGCGCAACTTTTGATGTAGTAACCTCGGGAATTGCACCAGCCAGAAATGTTCCCAGCATTGAAAATATCCCGCTTACTACATAAGTGGCGCTTCGGACTCTTGATAAAAATTCATCTGGAGTAATTCCTTGATGAACTGCTCCTTGCACTACAAATGCCATCGAAAGGGCACCGTCAAAAATCAGCATACCTAAACACATAACTAAAAACTGATTCGTTATGAGAATGATCAACACGCCTAAGGAAGATATTAGAAGCAACATACTAAACAGGAGTAGCCAGTTAGCATTTTTAAACCATTTCATCATAAAAACGCCAATGATATTCCCAACTCCGGCACTGGATAAAAGGATTCCAATTAATTCCTCAGAAAGATCAAATGACAGTCTAGCGTGGAATATAACGGTTAAAACGATAAAAACGGTAGAAAATCCTAAGATACACATGACCAAGGTACTTATTAACTGGGGCGGATTCGCAACAAGATAGTTGAGCCCTTCTACCGACTGGCGTATAAAGTCATCGATCCTGGATTTCATGAAAACATGTTTCTTCCTATAGTCGGTTGTTTTTTCCCGGTGTTTTACAATTAAAATAAATATCATTGAAAAAATGAAAAGAAAACCACATAACGCTAAGGTAATACCTGCCCCGGCCGCAGCTAATAAAGCCCCGCCAATTGCCGGCCCTATTAAGGTACAAATAGCATCTGCTGCCTCTAAACTGGTGTGCGCTTCCAATAACTTTTGTCTTCCTGCAACATTTGGGATCATTGTATTAAAAGCAGTCCTGCTTATTAGAGCCAGAATTCCCATAAAAAACAATATAAAAGCAATAAATACCTCATTCGCCTGATTTTGAAAAATAAAGTAGGCCAGCAAAAAATTGCAGAAAGCGTATAGGAAATAGCATGTGGCAGCTAATCTCACTTTATTTTTCCTTTCTGCCCAAGTGCCGATAGGGATTGCAAATAATACAGTTCCTAACTGCTGGGAAAGTGCCACAAGGCCGGTAATCAAGGGAGAACTTGTTAATCCTAAGACGACTAATGGTATCACTAATTCACTAAATCGGCTATTTAAAATGGAAATAAAATTAGAAAACCACATAGATAAAAAATTTCTATTGGTTAGTAATATTTTCATCATCTAAACTCCCAATAAACATATTTTTAAAAACAGAAGCCGGTCGGGTTCTGGTATTCCACTTTAATCATCCCATGTTGGCTTAAAACGTGTTTTATGGCTTTATTTTGGTTGATAAGGATAATGTTGACTTTAATTATAAAATTACTCTAATAATAACATGGATAAGTTATGAAAAGAATATATTACATGGGAGATTGGGCAATTATTAGAATCTGAATTTTCGGGAGTGTGATGGATTGTTTGAAATGAGTGGAGTAAAATCAATAATAGCTAGCCCTCTTCTCAAAACCTTCCCTTTAATTAAATTTGTAGAACAATACTTGAAAAAAACTTGGGGATTTATAATAATAAATTGGAGGTGATAACTATGCTTTTAAATGATGCCGGAGTAAGAAATTTATTAATAGATGAGCTTCAATCCCTTTACAAACATGATCCCGAAACAAGAATAATAAATGAATTGGGTATAAATAATGGTGAATCAAGAGTAGATGTCGCTGTTGTCAATGGAATTATTCATGGTTATGAAATTAAAAGTGATTTTGATACACTAGATCGATTACCAAGACAAATGGATTATTATAATAAATTGTTTCAGCGTATGACAATTGTCGTATCTCGAAAGTATTACCATCAAGTTTGTGAGTTAGTCCCGATCTGGTGGGGGGTCAAAGTTATTAGCGCAGATGGAACCCGATTGATTGAAAAAAGAAAAGGAAGAAAGCAATCTTCTCAGGATAAAGATTATTTACTTCGTTTACTTTGGAAAAAGGATTTAGAAGCGTTTGTTGATGTATTAGGATACCCTAAAAAAATGAAAAAGCTAAAAAAACATCAGCTTCTGGAGATTTTTTCAAGAGAAGCTGATGCGGATATTATTCAACAACACGTATACAAGTCCTTAAAAACCCGGGAAAATTGGCGGCCGGACTTATAACTGTGTTCCGGTTAGTTCGATATGGTGATTAATGCCATACTCAATTGGTTTTACATGATTGCTAATTTCAATGATTCCTTTCGCGCAATCATAAATAGCCTTATCACCTGTCGAAAAATCGGGACTTTTATATACATCACTATCAATTATTTCCTGATAAACACCTTTAATTGTTTCAACCCCTTTATTTTCCAATAATGTCGATTTTCCAATATAATAATCATCTGTGGAGGAATAGAAAATCTTTAAATAGGTATTATAGTAATTTATATTGGCACCTTCTAGGCTTGGCTTTAGTCTTACCGTATAATCACCATATTTTAAATCAGGATATTTCTTTTGTAATTTGAAGTATGTTTTTAAATCATCTCTACTGGAAACAAGTGAGAAAGAATTTGGTGCTGCCCAGTCTGCGTTTTCCGGACATGATGTATGGAGTAAAACCAGTTTATAAGCGTTGATTCCAGAGAAGTTTTTTAGGGAAGTTAATAATCTGTTCTCATTGATTGGAGAATCGTAGAAGTCTAATAAAATAATGAAATTTTTGTTGTTCATCTTATCCATGACTTTATCTGATATTCTTTCAGCAATAATATCTTCTAGCGGGCTACTGAAGTCGTGACACCTTATTCGAATTGCAATTTCTGGTTGTTGTGTTTGGAGAACTGAATCTATCATCCATATTGGTGAATCAAAATGAATGCACGGTATGAAATTGAGCTCGGCTTGGACTAATTTTTCAATACAATGTTCTATTATGTTTTTGCCGCTTTCATTGTCAACTAACTTTTGCATTTCGCCAATCTTCTCAAAAGCCGAATGAAAATCGTAAATGAAGTTAGTGGATCCTAGTTTACTAGAGAGTTATGTTCCTAATGTTCGAAAAGTTGATTACCACATCAACTTTATTTTCAGGTATTACTTTAGATTCGATGATAGGCGTAATTATCTCTTTTGTCTCCTTCTTTAAATTGTGCAAATCCCCCATTTCTGCATTAGAAAATTTTAAAACAGGATAATAAGACATGAAATTCCTCCTTTTATTTTTGTGATTTCAATATACCTATTCGACATCGATTTGCTTTTTCCTTCAAAAGGGGGGAAATTTTACAATTAATAATTTCCTATTCTTCAGCGTGCTTACTTATTCAAATGGAATGGCAGGAGATCAAATAGGTACATATACCTAAAAAATAGCCTGCATAGAATAAGATTCAATCTTAGGTGTTATAGCTGAAAATTGGTACGATAACCTCTATCCTGGAACAATTTTGGATAGTTAGCTAACGTGCTTCCAATCGTGCAGGAAAAGTGGCTACCTGTATCGAATTCATAGATATAAAACTTTTAGGGGGAATTATCGATGATACAGTTTCCAAAACCGACTGTCGAGCAATTTTTTAGAACGTACGCGATTACAAATTTTGCTGTTAGCAAAGATGAGAAACGTCTTGTTTTTGCTGCAAATTTAAACGGAAAAATGAATCTGTGGGCGATGGATTTGCCTGATAATTATCCATATTTGTTTGCCCATCAGGATGAGTCATGCAATTTTATTACATTCGATCCGGAAAACCGGTATGTATTGGCAGGGTTTGATAAAGATGGTGATGAAAACCACCATATATATGCCATTCCTTATGATGGCGGCCTGCCGCAGCCACTGATCACAGGTGATGCAAAGGAGAAGTATTACTTTTCCCATTTAAGCGATGACGGGGAACGTATTTATTACATGACCTCGGAAGGCAATCCATCGTATTTAAACGCACGGGTACGCCATTTGCTTGATGGTTCTGATACGTTAATCAACACTGGTGAACTTTCTCCCACTGAATTAGCTGCTGTATCGGATGATGAGCATACATGCGTCTATTTGCGCGCCTTCGCCAATACGTACGTAACGAGTATTGTAAAAGCTGGCGACCAAACGTTTAGTCTTACTCCCGATCCGAAAAAGGTTCACGTAACGTTTGATCCTGTCTTTACCGATAATTCGACCATTTACTTTGTCACGGACTATGAAAGTGAGTATAGCTATCTGGCAAAGTTCGATTTGCAATCGAAACAATTTTCTGCAGTTGTTACGATTGATCAGGAAAGTGTACAATCACTGAAATTCAATAAAAAGCAAAACACCCTTTATCTTGTTACGGAAAATGGTGTAGTGGATGGCCTGTATCGGTATGATATTGCAAGCGAGGAACTGGAAGAACTGGCCCTGCCGGTTGATGTTATTGGCCAAATTCATGTGGCGCAGTCCGGGGGATTATATGTACTGGGCATCAATGCTACCGAACCAATGAATATTCATTATTCAGCTGATGGCGGCAGCTGGAAACGGTTGACCAATAATACTGTGCTTGGTGTTAGCAGTGAAGATATGGTTGAACCGGAAGTTGTATCATATAAATCGTTTGATGGAATGGAAATCGAAGCATTATTGTTTAAAGCTGATCCGGATTCCGACAATGGCCATACGATTTTTTGGCCGCATGGTGGACCACAGGCGGCTGAACGAAAAACATTCCGCTCGATGTTTCAATGTTTTCTCAACCGCGGATACAGTATTTTTGCACCGAACTTCCGCGGGAGTACTGGCTATGGATCTTCATTTGTAAAACTGGTGGAACAGGACTGGGGAGAAGGACCAAGACTGGACTGTGTAGCCGGAATGGAGTGGCTGTTTGCGAATAGTATTTCCGATCGTGATAAACTATTTCTGGTTGGCGGAAGTTTTGGCGGGTACATGGCTTTATTGTTACATGGACGTCATCCGGAATACTTCAAGGCTGTCGTTGATATATTTGGCCCATCCGATTTATTCACATTCGTTAATTCTGTTCCACCGCATTGGAAACCAATCATGGAACGCTGGATAGGTGACCCGGAACGTGACAAGGAACGGTTTATTAAAGATTCCCCAGTTACATATTTGGATGGTATGGTTAAACCGATGCTTGTCATCCAAGGGGCAAAGGATCCGCGGGTTGTGAAAGAGGAATCCGACCAGGTTGTTGCTAAATTAAAGGAAAAAGGCCGTGATGTTGAGTATTTTGTCATGGAAGATGAAGGTCACGGATTTTCAAAAAAGAAAAATGAGATCGAGGTTTATACACGAATGCTAGACTTTTTGGCAAAGCATCAGGATGAAAAGCAGCGCGCATAAGCGAAATGGAGGAATCAGGTATAACCGCCCGGTACGGTCTTACCTGATTTCTGTGTGTTTTTACACGCTTGGAAAGTAACTGCAGGGTTTGGACAATAAATGTGCCAGATCGGATAGTAAACCGCCAAGTTTGGACAGTAAACTCCCAAATTCGGACAGTAAATGCTGCAAGTTCGCCAGTGAGCAAACAGAAAAGATGCTTTTTGGATATTACATACGAAGTAATGAAGGCCAATAGCAATGAACATATTTTGCAGCCCTTCATAAACTAAATAATACCACCCCCAAAAAAAAGATTGACCAATTCATTGATTGTCGGTTAAAATGAATGGTGTGCTCATTCGAAATTGTCCCGGGTGGGTCATTCAGTTTAATGCAGAAAGGTGGATAGCTAATTAAAAGCAAGAAAAGCGCCAGAACTATTTTCAGATCGGTAAAGAAAATAGTTGACGAGGTGGAGGCTAATCGAGTGTATTCGGCGGATTCCTCCCGGTTGTACATCTCAATCGTTATGCTTTGTTCTCAAACCAATGAGGTAACTTGTTGTACAAAGAAGAAAGCGGGATGACAAAAACAATCACGAGAAAGGGGCAGCAAAACGCCCCGTAACAGAAGTAAGAGGCAAGATGTTGGAAGTTAGCTTAGGAATTGACTTTTAGACCTTTTTCAGCGAAATAGGCGATTCTTACGTCTGGCTTCTGACCTCTTGCTTCACGAAAGACGCTTTAGTGTTTTTCTTATGTAAAGGTCGTTTGTTGCCCCTTTTAATACAAGGAGGAAACAACGATATGTGTGGAATTGTAGGTTATATTGGACAGAATGATACGAAAGAAATATTGCTAAATGGATTAGAAAAATTGGAATATCGCGGCTATGACTCAGCTGGAATTGCGATGCTAAATGATGACGGAATGAACCTTTTTAAAGTAAAAGGGCGTATCGCGACGCTTCGGGATCGAGTGGATAGCGCTGTTCATGCAACAATGGGAATCGGCCATACCCGCTGGGCGACACATGGCGTACCGAGCGAAGAAAACGCACACCCGCACCAAAGCGCGTCAGGCAGATTTACACTCGTTCATAATGGTGTTATTGAAAACTATCAGGAATTGAAAAAGGAATTTCTTGAGGATGTAACGTTCGCCAGTGAAACAGATACCGAAGTTGTTGTTCAGCTAATCGAAAAATTTTTTGAAAAAGATCAAGATACTGCTGAAGCATTTCGTCAAACAGTGAGTCTTTTAAAAGGTTCTTACGCAATCGGCATGATCGATGCAGAAGATCAAGAAACGTTTTATGTGGCAAAAAATAAGAGTCCATTATTGGTTGGTTTAGGAGATGGGTTCAACGTTGTCGCGAGCGATGCAATGGCTACATTAAAAGTAACGGATCAATATCTTGAGATTTTTGACCAGGAAATTGTCTTAGTGAACCGCGGCTTTGTTGAGGTTCAAAAGCTTAATGGTTCAGTCGTCGATCGTAAACCATACACAGCTCAAATTGACGCAAGTGATATTGAAAAAGGAACATACCAGCACTTTATGTTGAAAGAGATTGACGAACAGCCATTTGTCATGCGGAAAATTATCAATGAATATCAAAATGAAAATAATGAACTGAAACTCGATGCAAATGTACGCCAAGCAATGAAAGCATGTGACCGTGTTTATATCATTGCTGCGGGAACAAGTTATCATGCTGGGTTGGTTGGAAAACAGTTCATTGAAAAATTAACTAAGATTCCAGTTGAAGTCCATGTAGCAAGCGAGTTTTCATATAACATGCCACTCCTATCGGAACAACCATTATTTGTGTTTATTTCTCAAAGCGGAGAAACAGCCGATAGCCGTGCAGTATTAGTAAAAATTAAAGAAATGGGACATCCAGCACTGACGATTACAAATGTGCCAGGATCCACCCTTTCTCGTGAAGCAGATTACACATTGAATCTTTATGCAGGACCAGAAATCGCCGTCGCGTCAACAAAAGCATATACAGCACAAATCGCAGTATTAGCAATTTTAGCGGTTGACACAGCCCGGGCAAAAGGTATTCCACTAGACTTTGATCCAATGCAGGAGCTGGCGATTGCTGCCAATGCGATGGAAATTTTAACGGATCAGAAAGAAGCAATTGAAGCTCTTGTAAGAAATTACCTGGAGACAACGCGCAACGCATTTTTCATCGGTAGAAGCAGTGACTACTTTGTTTGCCTGGAGGGTGCATTAAAGCTTAAAGAAATCTCCTATATTCAAGCAGAAGGTTTCGCTGGTGGCGAGTTAAAGCATGGAACAATTGCGTTAATTGAAGAAGGTACTCCAGTTATTGCACTAGTAACCCAAGCCGAAGTCAACTACGCAATCCGCAGTAATGTGCAGGAAGTAGTCGCCCGTGGAGCAAATGCGATAGTCGTCAGCATGAAAGGCCTGGAGCAAGATAGTGATGCATTTGTTTTACCGCATGTTCATGAATTATTGTCACCGCTTGTAACGGTTGTGCCTATGCAGTTACTGGCATATTATGCAGCGTTGCACCGTGGCTGTGATGTTGATAAGCCGAGGAATTTGGCGAAGAGTGTGACGGTGGAGTAGGGTTAGGTGGATTATGAGTTTTGTTTGTGGCGTTGAAATAAAGTCGTACCGTTTATAAAAAAGATGTACCGTTTAAAATAAAGTTATACCGTTTATAAAAAAGTTGCACCGTTTTACCCCTTTGGATATGATTGTCTAAAGGGGTGTTTTTGTGGCGAAAAGAAAAAGACACCCAAATTTGATAAGTGGAAAAAGACGATAGAGAATCTAGCAGTGCATATTATCAGTTACGGCTAAAAATTCAAGATTTCTCCTCATTAGATTGCTCACCCAGATCAAAATATATAAAAGAAAAAAGGAAAATATATGGATATAAATTGGGTGTACAACTTGTAAAGAATGTAGGAAACTTTCTCCTGTTTGGAGAGAAGTTCTTGAAAAAATAATAAACATATTTATTATTAATTACGTTTGAACGGACTTTTACAGTTAGGGATATTCAATTATTTACAATATTTCAGATGATAAAGTGATTCATCATATAACCCCAGGTGGACAGGAAAGACTTGTTGTTCAAGGGTTATTAGCTGCAACGCTATCAACAAAATTTGTGAAAATAATAGCGTACTGGGCTCGTACTATAAAATTTGCGTCTTTAAGCAGGAGGGGAAAACGGATGAGAATTGTGCTTACTGGTGTATCCTGTGTAGGAAAGTCGACTATAGGAAAAATGCTTGCCGACAAAGTGGACTATAAGTTTTTTGATTTTGATTATGAAATTGAGAATTATTTTAACCGTCCGATTTCATTTCTAAAAAGAGAGTTTTTAACAGAGCATAGCTATAGAAAGGAGGCAAGAGTTGTTCTAAGCAAAATTCTTGAAGAGAATGAAGATGATTTTATTATAGCTATGCCACCAAGCGGATTGATGGATTCTTATTGGCGGATTATTAAGCAGGATGACAGTCTGGTAACGGTCGTTTTAAAAGATAGGGCAAAAAACATATTGCAGCGTATAAGGTTTTATGATGATTATTCGAATCCAATTGAAGTGGAACAATCTAAGGAAAGTGAAAAGTATTATTTAAAAGAAATTAGCCTTGATATAGAATACTTCGGAAGAACATATAACAGGGCAAACTATCAATATCGTATTGATGGAAAAAGTGCTTCCGAGGCGGTAGATGATTTAGAGGCATTACTTTTAGCATGACTGGAAACAGATTAGTCGTATAAGTGTGTCAATAGCCATATACCTCTAGACCATTAAACTGAATGATCAAACCTTTTTAATCGGTTAGAGAAGAATCCATTTTGATCAATCTTTTTCATTGCTTAAATGTAAAAGAACAAACACCAACCCCTTATGTATCATGTTAGTTGGAAAGCGTGTTATATATTAGATGAGGCTAATATATACTTGCTAACGCTATTCCACAGTAAGGATTAGTGCCAATATAACGTACATCATATTCCTGAGGAAGTTGTTGTATGAATGGTGGTAGATGTGGGTGGTATATTTGTGCGTAATGTAAAAGATAAAACAGGATCCGTATGCTATTAAATAAATAACTAAAATCATATGATCATCATAAAATCGATCTCCTTTTGGATAATCGATTTTCTTGTATACTATGATGAAGGGGGAGTTTGTATTGTTACAAAAACTTGTAGCGGAAAGTCATAGACAGCCTTTCAAAGGTCCATTCACAATTACACGTGTCCAACCGGGGAATATTCTTGGGGCTAAACATGCGGATACTGGATTTGGACCGTTAGCTATCATTGACCATGCGGTTATAAAAAAGGCTTAACGATTAAAATGCACTCGGTAGCTTGTTCCAGAACAACAAAGTCTTCATATCTTGTGAAAAATATGAGCGCTTCCGTATATGCCTCTTTCTTATTGTTTTCTTTAGGGTTATCTATTGTAGCATTTTTTTTGGAATTGATTCGTCAAAAGTCCGCCAAGCAGCGAACCTCCAGCTAAACCTCCGACCACCATTCCTGTATTCTTGACAAATCTTCGGCGACTTGGATTATAGTTTTTATCATTGTCATGTGAAGATATATTAATTTTATCATCATTATCAGACAAACACTTTTCTTCCTCCCTCTATGTATGTGTCAAGTTTTTCTCGACGTTGCTTTCATACCAATATTCCAGGCGCTCCCATTTTGTACACCTTGTTCGGCTACCGCGCTGTCGCTTGCTGGCCTCATTTTTGATGGAACGGTCTTAAAAACCAAAGACCGTTCTATCAAAAACGAGGTTTATTGTAATATTTTAAATAAGTTACCTATGGCTGGGCGGAAATGACTGGCAGACACCATACACCATTGCTCAAAAATACTTTGAAGAAATAAAGGCCCCAAATAAAAAAATCTTTATCATTCCTGATGCTGGGCATATGACAATGATGGAACAACCCGATTTGTTTTTTAATGCATTATCAGAAATAAATAGTGTAGAGGTAAATAATTAGTGATTTCCATGGATTATTAACTTGGTTTTTCACTGCATAGAAGAATAATTTTTACATGGTAATGTTATAATGAAAATAAATATGTATCGGGAAATGACGGTGATGATATGTTATCTCAACAGGAAATCCTTGATGAATTGTCAAAAAAATTGAATATATGGAAAGAAAAATATGGTGTTAAGCGTATTGGCTTGTTTGGTTCGTACAGCCGCGAAGAGCAAAAAGAATCCAGCGACATTGATGTGATAGTAGAATTTAATGATACAGACTTGTCTTTTGATAATTACATGGACTTAAAATTCAACCTTGAGGATCATTTTCAGAAGCCGGTTGATTTAGTAATATTGGATGATATTAAACCCGCTTTAAAACCCAGTATTTTAAGGGGGGCTATATATGCAGAGGGAGCCTAGAGTTTTTTTAGAAGATATTTTATCCGCTGCAGTTAAAGTAGAGAAATTTACTAGAGGAGTATCCTATGACGATTTCCTAGATAATGATTTAGTTTTCGATGCGGTCATTAAGAATATTTTGGTTATCGGAGAAGCGACCAAAAATATTCCAGTAGAAATCCGAAAAATGAATCCTCAAGTTGAGTGGAGAAAGATGGCTGGAATGAGAGATATGATGATTCATGGTTATTTTTCCATTAATTATCGGATTGTTTGGGATGTAGTGCAAAACAAAATTCCTACACTTAGACAACAAGTAGAGCAACTTTTAAAAGAAATTGATTAACTTTTCAACATTACTGGCTTAAAAGAAAAGGTCAATCAAAAGCAAAGGTATTGTACCTTCAACAGGGAAAATACCGAAGAAATGATCAAATCTTTTTTATAGCTACAAGAAAGAACCCTGGACTTGCCAAATAGGCATTGTTCAGGGTTTAATGTAGTGATCAGGACATAAGCACCCAGCTTATTAAAAAAAGTGGGGGATGATGCTTCTTACTTTTCAAATGGCTGGGAAACAGGTTATGATAGGTACTTGTCATAATAAAACTATCTTTTTTTACAGATAGAAGAGGTGGGTATGAATGACATCCCAAACTTATAACAGAAAGACAATTGTCGCCTTGCTATTGGCGGGGGCATTTATTTCAATCTTAAATCAGACGACGATGATAACAGCAATCCCTCCGATTATGAAAGAAATGCATATTACTGCAAATACAGGCCAGTGGTTAACAACCGTTTTTATGCTTGTCAATGGTGTGATGATTCCCGTTACAGCATTCTTAATTGAACGCTTTACAACACGGCAGCTCTTTATTTCAGCAATGAGCATTTTTGCCTTTGGAACATTAATTGCCGGAGTTGCGCCGAACTTCGGTGTTCTTTTATTTGGACGAATTGTACAGTCAGCAGGTGCCGGGATTATGATGCCATTGATGCAAACGGTCTTTTTATTAATTTATCCAATTCATAAGCGAGGCGCTGCGATGGGGCTGGTTGGCCTAGTTATCCAGTTTGCTCCGGCTATCGGGCCGGCCCTGTCCGGTTGGCTGATCAGTGCTTATTCCTGGCGTGTCATGTTCTTTGTCATTTTGCCTATTGCCCTTTTGCTTATTGGCATTGCTACGCGTGTCATGCAAAATGTTACAGAGCTGACCCGTCCGAAAGTCGATATCTTATCTATTATTCTATCCTCGTTTGGTTTTGGAGGATTGCTTTATGGCTTCACCTGTGCAGGAAATTTCGGCTGGGGAAATTTGACAACCATACTCACCTTAACAATAGGTGTGATTGCTTTGGTTCTGTTTATTGTGCGGCAGCTGCGACTTGCCCATCCGATGCTGGAATTCAGGGTATTTAAATATTTTATTTTCACATTGACGACCGGCATTGGAATGCTCGCATTTATGGGTCTCATTGGAATCGAAACTTTGATCCCGCTTTATATGCAAAATATGCGGGACTTCACAGCGATGGAATCCGGATTGGCCATTTTACCCGGGGCACTCGTCATGGGTTTGATGTCACCGATCACGGGGCGTATTTTCGATAAAATTGGCGCCAAGTGGATGGCGATTACGGGATTAATCATCATGACTCTCACGACATTGCCATTTGCAAACCTGACGACTTCAACTTCGTTTACTTATCTCACCATCTATTATGCTATTCGGATGTTTGGATTGTCGATGGTGATGATGCCGGTGACAACGGCTGGGTTGAATCAATTACCTAAACGGTTAATCGCGCATGGGACAGCGATGAATAATACCATGCGCCAGGTCTCTGCTTCGATTGGAACGGCGATTCTTGTGACTGTCATGACCACAACGGGAGAGGAGGCGAAGCAGGACCCAACGATCTTAACCCCGATGATTCATGGCGTGAATGTTGCCTTTATAGTGATCACCGTGCTTTCCGTTGTTGGTGTCATTTTGGCCTTTTTTATAAAGAAAACCTACCCTCCAGAGGAAGCAGAGAAATTAGTGGGTGCAAACAAATCGGTAAGAAGTTAAATTTTACTCGATTTTTTCAAGAAGGAATTCTTAGCTGTATCAGGCAGAAAGTTGAAGATTAAAGTAGAAATTTGGATATACTGAGCGGGGGCTCCATTTTGATTCAATCTTTTTTCAAAATGGAGCCTTTTTAATTAATATATATGTTTAAACAGTAATAAAAGGAACAATTTAACGACTAATCTCCCCTTTAAAAAAGGGATCTTTATTATTGTGTCGAAATAAAGAATACAGAAGACTATATATTGAGACAAAAGAAGTAGAGGAGGGACTTTTTGAGGAAAATGAATTTTTCTGACAGAGGTTGTCAGGGTACAAGCTGTATAATCTACTGTGCCCCACGGCATTTATATGATTTTACACAAGGATTGGTTCTTTGATTTTATAACAAAGGAGAAATATTCATGAACAAACAAAAATCAGATACACCGATCATTTTGGTTCCCGGATTCTGGCTAGGGGCATGGGCATGGAATGATGTTACAGATGTCCTCCGAGCGGATGGTTACAATGTCAGAGCTTTGACGCTGCCAGGTTTGGAATCAAATGATACCGATCGTTCTGCAATTAATTTTTCTGACCACGTCGATGCCATATGTGATGCCGTAAAAGTAGCTGGGGAGCCTGTTGTGCTCGCCGTACACAGTGCTACTGGAGCCACAGGTTACGCTGTGAGTGACCGCATGCCTGAACAAATCGCTGCCATGGTGTATGTTGATAGCTTCCCCGAGAAGGATGCAATGAATCCGGAATTCGATAGCGTTGAGATGCCGTTTCCTTCGTGGAAAAACCTTGATGAGGCCGACATCAATGGAATGAGCGATGAACACCGTAATCTTTTAAGACAACGAGCTGTTCCCGAGCCGGGTGGTGCTGTACGTGAGGCACCTGTTTTGACCAATGACAGGCGACTTGATGTGCCGAGCACCATTATTTGCACAGCGCACACATCTGATGAGATCAAGTCTTTTATCGAAAAAGGGTGGCTAAGTGGCCTCGAAGAGTTGAATGATGTTACCTATGTTGATCTGCCGACACACCACTGGCCAATGTTGTCACGCCCGAAGGAGCTAGCCGCGGCGTTAGGCGATGTTGTCCAGAATATCATTTCTGATTGAATCCCTTGTAAGATGGTAATTATGGGATTGCTTCAAATCTCCTTTTGCAGCAGGAGGCGGGCAAGTGGAGGATATGGACTTGCTACCACATATCATATAAAAGTTAAGGAAGAAGATGTTAAAAAAGGCGGTGAAGCAAACACCACTAATTCTACATTGTTACCCATCGGGTGCGATTACGAATAAGAATCGCGCCAACATAGCATATAAGGGCCGGATTGTTTAAGTTTATGGATTGCGGAGATGAGTAATTTGGAGATGCTTATTTGGGTGATAACAATCGTGGTATTAGTCGGTTTAACTATGGGTGTCTATTCCACATTATATTTGCTGGGTTGTGTAAGTCCGAAGAGAAAACGTTTATTTTAGGAGTTGACTTTGCAAGCAATGCCTTTGGATGTTGCAGATGATTTTGATATGATATACGACGTTAATGTTTTTTATCACTATCATTAAACGTGGAAAAACGTTTGGAAAATACACATTAGACTCAGGAGTGAATAGACATGCTACAACATTTTTCCAATGGTTATGTCGCAAAAACCCTTTTTCAAAGCAGCTTGCCAAAGGTGCAAGATGATGACCAGGCTGCAATGCAATTTAAAGAAGGCTTTAAATTATCCAGAAGGGCAATGAAGTTTGCAGGCTTTCTTGAATTGATCGGTTCCATATTTTTATTTATATCAATAATATCCAAATCAGGGAAAAAATTTGCGAGAATTGGTGCGCTGATGATCAATATTGTTCTTGGCGGTGCCATTTTTAAACACCTTGAAGCCGGACATGGCGTGAATGGCTCAAAAAAGGCATTAAAATTGTTCGGTTTAAATACGCTTAATTTTATCCCGCCTAAACGGGCAGTAAGACCCCCACTTCAAGTTTTCGAGAATAGACGAGAAAAGTAAGTGGGGGATCAACTGCCCGTAAAGGTCCGATTCTGTTAAACTAACAATCAGTGGGGATGAAAAAAACCCCCCACTGATTGAAGTTTCACTTTATTTGGTTCTACAATGCCATCTAAAATAAATAATTCTTCAATAAAAGGGCGTTTTAGAGGAACAAGTTCAAAAAGTGCCTTTGCTATTGTGTAAAGAAAACAGAAAATTAACGATACATAATTTATGAATCATGATGTAGGAGGTTTAACTAGATGGAGGTAAGTATTTTAAAAAAATGCGATTTCGAGGACATGAAAAAACTATTTTTAGATGTATTTTGGATCTATGTCAAGAAATTGGACACTAGAAATGGTGAATTTTTTAAATTCCTACCGCGCTCCGCTTGCTTCCCTCTCTGTTAAAAGAAGGGGAAAGAACGCCCCTTCTTTTAACAGAGAGGCTAGTACGTTTTTCTATAAAGCTATCTTACCTTAGATACATTTTTTCATACGCCATTGGTGCCATATATCCAATGGTCGAGTGAATTCGCTTGAAATTATAAAACGTCATGATGTAAGAGAAGATATTACGCTTTGCTTCTTCTCTGGTTTGATAATTCTCATGAAAGATTAATTCCTTCTTGAGCACACTATGAAACGACTCGATACATGCATTATCATAACAGTTGCCTTTCCGGCTCATACTGATATGATGTTTTCTTAAAAGCGCTGATACTCCTTCGCTGCATATTGGCTGCCTCTATCTGAATGATGAATCAACCCTTCTTGCGGCGTTTGCTGGCTGATGGCTCTTTTTAATGCAGTGAGTGTTAATTCTTTGGTCATTCGATGACTCATTGCCCAACCAATAATTCGCCTGGAAAACAAATCCATGACGGTCGCTAGGTAGAGCCATCCTTCTTTGGTCCAAATGTACGTGATATCGCTCACCCATACTTGTCCTGGCTTATCTACCCGAAAATTTTGGTTTAATAGATTTGGATAGACAGGGTGCGAATGCTTCGAGTTCGTTGTCGCCTTATATTTCTTCACCGTTTTGAACGTAAGCCATTTTCCCTCATGATACGAGACACCGTTTTTTGAGAAACAGGTATCCCTTCACCACGTAAAACCTGGGTGATTTTAGGGCTTCCATACCTTCTCTTCGATTCAATAAATACACGTTTGATTTGGGACGTCAGTTTTTGTTTGCGTTTGGCTCGATCGCTGACAGGACGATCTCTCCACTCATAATAACCACTCTTGGAAACACCTAGTACTTGGCACATCTTCTCTACACGAAATTCGTGGTGGTGTTCTTGGATAAATGCATAGATTATCTCTGGTTTTTTGCGAAGATGCCCATAGCCTTTTTTAAAATAGCTACCTCCTCTTCCAAATCACGAATTCGTTTATCTTTTTCATACCCAGCTTGATCTTTGGGACTGCGATTACCGCTTCCTACAAAGCTATCCTCTTCGTTTTCCTTATACTTAGCTATCCATTTTTGTAGCGTCTGTGGGACTAAGTCTAACTCTCTTGCCACTTCGGCTGCTTTCCTGCCATCTTCCACTACCAACTTAACTGCATATATTTTAAATTCTTTATCATATCGTTTGGCCATCTTAGACACTCCTAGAGATTATTATATTTAGTATAAAAATCCCCGTTTGTTATGTCCAATTATTAGACTAATATCATCGGTGTTATTAGGTACGCGAATTATGGCTAATTATTGATGGGTTGGAGCTTCACTTTCAGGAACTTTATACTGCAATCGGACACGTTTGTTGAAGGATCGTAGTCATAAAACAATCAACTTTTTTATAAAAAATGTATACTAATTCACAAGGGAGCAATCCATTTTGAACAATCTTTTTTTCAAAATTGATTGTTTTTATTTGCCATAGAATATGGGTTCTGAGGTCTCTTTTGATCAAACTTTATTTCAAAACTACAATCGAAAAAACAAATATTTTTAACCGTTGTATGGTAAATTTTTAATCATGTTTGGTGATTTTAGCTATATATTGATCAGAAGACTATTTGGCGAATTACTTGGTGTTGACAGGAATAGGGAATTTGTACTAAAATAAAAATTGATTGGATGATCAATTTAAATATTGGACAATCAACATGAACGAGAGGAAGAACCTGATGGAAAACAAACAATCTTTTATTGCTGAAGCACGAAGAGAACAGATTATTCAAGCTTGTATTGATACACTTGACGAAGTTGGTTATACAAATGTCAGTTTAACTAAAGTCGCTAAAAAGGCAAAAGTAAGTACAGGATTAATTTCGTATCATTTTTCTGGAAAAATGGATTTAATCAATCAAACCTTACTGTATTTACTTAACAAAAAGTTGGATTTTATTAGTGGAAAGGTTGTTCGAGAAGAAACGCCTATTTTACAATTAAAAGCATATATTGAAGCTAGTTTGACTTACCAAGTAGCTAATTATAAAAATAATATTGCATTAATTGAAATTGTTTTTAATGCTAAAAACGAAGAAGGAGTGCCTTACTATAAAGCTGATGATGACGAAGAAGATCTGTTAAATGCATTGCTCAAAGAGATTTTGTTAGAGGGACAAGAGAGTCAAGAGTTTTCTAATGAATTTGACGTAGAAATGATTTGTGTCCTGATTCAAGGTGCAATTGAAGAAAGTATGCTTAAAAATAAGAATTCCTTTAGTCTTGAGAAGTATAGGGATGATTTAACTAGAGTAATAACAAAAATAGTTATGTAACACCAAAAGGTCTACTTCACTTTAATTAGAATAGTTGATGGTTGAATAAGGCTATATATTTTAAATGCGTATTTGTTGTTTGATAATTATTATTTTCATCGAAGTATTCTAACTTACTTTGTATTGAATATTTTGTCAGAATTTCAAGATACTCCATAAATCTTAATTCAACTATCTTAAAATATAAAATCCCGGAGGTGACAATCCCAATGAAAAATACATCCACAATTGGTATGGGTTTCTTGGAAAAATTGATTGCAGTATTATTTCCTATTGTTTTAGGAACGATAGGCTGGTTTCTTCCAAAGTTGTTGGATTTCGTAAAAAGAATATCTTTCTTTTCCGATTCAAAAGTCATTCAACTTTTGGATTCATTCAACCCTTTTTGGGTGTCTATTATCTTGATGTTCGTAGGTGTAGTTATAGGTGTTCTTTTATCACTAACAGTCTATAGTGAAGCACTAAAAATGAGTATAAGCGATCAAGAAATATTGATCAATAAAGATGAAAAGGAAAAGACAATTAGAAAATCCGAGATAAAAGAAATCTTTATGGAAGATAATGAGATCGTAATTACGGGTAATAAAGGTCAAGAGCTTTTGAGTGAAAAGACGGACATTAAGAAGGAAAAAATACGAGAAATCTTCCTGCAACATCATTACCCCTGGAGTGAACAGGATCCATATGTAGATGAATTCGTTCTTTGGACCCTGGAAGATAATACATTTGGAGAGAAAATTAATGCTATCTTATATAAACGTAGAAATGCAATTAGGGAAGGAGATAAGAAAAAGGCAAAAAATTTAAAAGTGGATTTAAATGAGCTGGGGGTAGTTGTGAAAGATCAGAGTGATAATCAATATGTACGAAAGATTTAACTAAACAAGGTTATTATTATGAAGTACTACATTTAAAGTAACGCTATAGTTTAACAAGCGCAAAAGGCAGTAACATTATGGTTAGATTCCACAAAACGCGATTGCGGAAGATCAACGGTAGAAAATGATCAAACTTTTTTACAAAGAATCTTCTGTAGCAAATATTTTAAGAGTCTGTTTTGATCAATCCTTTTTACAAAAACAGGCTCTTCCTTTGTAGCCAAATCAGGTTTTAATGGCACTTTTTGATTAAACTTTATTCTAAATCAACAAGTTTTGTGGCTTTAGAATAAAGTCGCACCGTTTGTAAAAAAGCTGGACCATTTATAAAAAAGTTAAACCGTTTTGAAAAGAGTTGCACCGTTTTGCTACTTTGGATATGCTTTATTAAATGATTTCCTATGGCAAAAGTAATATATAAGGTTATACTGCAAACCGGGACAGATTGTTGAAGAAAAACCGTTCTGTTTATGTTAGAAACTAAATGGAATACCAATCATAAAATACATTAAAAAGTGAGGACATATAATGGTTGCAAAGACTAAAAAGGATTTTGATGGATTAAAAGTAATTGGTGAAATCTGTGGGGCGATTCGAGATGAATTAGTCCATAGTACGAAACCTGGGATTACCACAAAAGAACTCGATGAAATTGCGGGAGAGATGTTTGAAAAAGCAGGGGCTCAATCTGCCCCAAAAGGAGAATATGATTTTCCCGGATATACGTGCATTAGCATAAATAAAGAAGTAGCGCACGGGATTCCGAAGAGGAAACGGATCATTCAAGAAGGGGATTTAGTAAATATTGATGTTTCAGGTTCAAAAAACGGGTATTTCGCAGATACTGGAATTTCCTTTGTAGTAGGGAATGGGGAGAGAATTTTACAGCAAATATGCGACGTTGCTAAAGAAGCATTTGACGCTGGACTTAAGAAGGCAAAGCCAGGTTCAAAAAAAAGCGCGCTCGGAAAAGCTGCACACAATGTTGCGAAAAAGCATGGCTTAACAGTTATAAAAAATCTTACTGGACACGGTGTTGGGCGTTCGATTCATGAAGCACCAAAACATATTTTCAATTACTTCGCCCGCTGGGATGACGAGATTTTAAAAGATGGTATGGTAATTGCTTTTGAGCCTATGATCTCTACATTTGAAGAGGAAGTTTTCCAATCTGAAGATGGATGGACCTTCCTAACCGATGAAAGCTTTGTGGCTCAATACGAACATACGGTTATTCTTACCAAGGAAGGACCGATTATTACTACATTGTAAGAGCACCCGCACTAACACCACAATATGGCGCACCTGTGGAACAACATGGGTAGAAAAATGATCAAACTTTATTCCAAACTAATATGTTGTTTCTTTTTATATTTTGCATACTAATTACTATCCTGTTTTATGCCATATGACTGTTTAAACAACTCCATGTTGCGTATAATCGAAAATAATGGGACATAAAACATAAATAATTTTCAATATAGAAGGAAGGTAAAACAGCATGGCAATAAAGGAAAGCGTTACAAAGGATAAGATAATATCTACTTCATGGAAGTTACTTCAACAAGAGGGGTTGGAGTTATTTTCTATGAGGAAGTTATCAAAAAAACTCGATTTAACGGTTTCATCCATTTACTGGCACTTTAATAGCAAGGAAGCCATATTTCAAGAATTAATTAATCAAGTAAGTGGAGAAATTGAAATTTCATTAACTAAAAATACATGGCAAGAACAATTATTGGAATATGGATATGCAATTTCCGAAGCCCTTCGTAGCAGACCCTTTTCTGCCCAACTTCTTATTTAATACAATTACGTTGCCAAGCCGGAATGTGACAATTCAATAAACGGGCCACATGATTGTGGAATATTGTAGGAACTTTTCGGAAGGATATTTAGTTTACAATTATAATCGTGTCCTCCAACTAAATGAAGCTGAATAATTAAATAAGTATTTTTTAATAAAATACTCCAAATATAGAATTTTAAGGGTGTTCAAAATGAAAGTCAATATAAATTTAAAGGATATATTAAGACAAATAACTTCAAATCCATTAATTATTATGATGTGTGGTGTAGCAGGTTCAGGGAAGACGACATTCGCACAACGCTTGGAAAAAGAAGGGTTTGTACGTCTTTCAATTGATGAAGAGATTTGGAAGGTTAATGGACGTTATGGAATAGACTATCCTGTTGAGAAATATGGCGATTATCAAGTTGAAGCTGAAACAAGGCTTCGTAATCAATTGATACGTCTAATTCAGGATAAACGAAAGGTTGTTATTGATTTTAGTTTTTGGCAAAAAGCCAAACGAGATAGATACAAACAGCTAATTGAAGAAGCTGGTGGTGAGTGGAAACTTATTTATTTGAAAGTTAGCCCTGAAATTATTCGCAAACGGTTAGATGTACGGAGTAAAAGATTTGATGCAAATGCAGCTTTTCCAATCACCGAAGATACTTTAACATCTTATCTAAACGGATTCGAAGTACCTTCATGCGAAGGGGAAGTAGTTATAGAGTCAATATAAAAAATAATCTTTAATAGGACAAACGGGTGTATCTTAAAGATAAGGAATACAATAACCTTCAACAATCGGGCTTTGTTTTCTTTTACCTACCCTATTCGCAATTTTCAATCGCATTTTCAGTTTGTTGTCCTTTATATTCACTGGCTGAAATATCAATTGTAATAACAACAGATTTCAAAATAAAAGCCTTAATGTTGACAGTTAGTAAAACGCGTCACCTTTACATCGATTATGAAGATGACTTCAAAAAACACCATTGTTCCATTTGGATCGGCAAATGCCGAAAATTTATTTAAATTGTTGGAGGAATTATTAAGTATGTTAACAAGAGAAGATATTTTTAAGCACGTCAAAGAAAACTTCGGTACATCGCCTGATTACCCATTTCGAAAATTTCCAAACTATGCCGCTTTAAGACATGAATCTAACGAAAAATGGTATGGTCTTGTAATGAATATTCTCCCAGAAAAATTAGGATTAGATGGAAATGACGAAATAGATATTCTGAATTTAAAATGTCCCCCCGAAATAAGTGACAGTTTAAGAAATGGAAAGAGTATTTTACCTGGATATCATATGGATAAGGAAAATTGGATATCACTTGTTTTAGAACGTATAGATTCAGAAAAAGAAGTTTATAACTTAATTGAGCAAAGCTTTAATTTAACCAAGTAAATCGTGAAATTATCTTCCGCAAAAGGAGCGCTTTTCTTTAAAAGAAAGGCGTCTTTTTCTAATCAATCATATTATGGAGCAACACATTTAACGGATTGGAGATATATTAAGGTGCAGAAGATACTGTTAAGGATTCTACTTAACTATAGGGTGCAAGAGTTGAAAATGAAATCAAACCGCAGAAAATTATAATGAGTAGTAGCGTTAACTAACAAAAAGAGGTGTTTTCTTGAAATTAGATGAGTTTACAATTGGATAAGTTTTCAAAACTAAATCATACAAATTAACAAAAGAGAATATTATGAGGTTTGCAGGTGAATTTGACCCCCAATACATGCACTTAGATGAGGCAAAAGCAAATCAGGGAAGAAGAAAAGAAGGAATCCCAAGGGAGATCTTGAATACAGTATATAATCGTACTGAGGAGGTTTTTGGATTGACTGTTCTTAATGGAAAACAAGTTTATAAGCTATGGGTAAAGGCTTGGAATGGAGATGTTTCCATTCTTAATGAGGTGACGTCACCTAACTGCACAGTTCATCAAGCAAGGCTTGATAAGAAGGATTCAGAAGCACGAAAAGGAGTAGAAGCATTAAAGGAAATGATAACGAATGGGCGTGCGATCTTTAATGACGTAAAGATGTCAATTGAAGTAGGCCCTATCGAAGAAAACGCTTATGTTTCCGCACGTTGGAAATTGACTGGAACATATAACGGGGAAATGCCGGGTGCCAAGGCAAATGCTGGAGAAGTTATCTCTTTTCATGGTATGGATATCTTCTCTCTGGAAGAGGGTAAAATCAAGGATTATTGGGTTTCTTGTGATGATGTACACTTCCTGCAACAGCTTGGCATGCTTTAGATAAATTCTGATCAAACTTAAGGTACCCAATATGTAATTTCATTGTTCCTTTAACGGGCGCAAATCTGGAATAAAGCTGTGCCCGCAAATGCTTTAAAAAAGGCCATTTAATGGCAAAATAAAGTCGCGAAGTTTGTAAAAAAAGATGCGATGTTTATAAAGTTGTTGCGATGTTTTACCTCTTTGGATGTAATTTGTCTAAAGGGGTTTCTTATGGTAAAAGTAATATAAGGTTATACCGCAAACGGTCCAGATTGTGTAAAAGAAGGATTTATAAAGGTTAGATGGAATTACTATTATATCGTACATTTTTTAAATGGAGGAATGACATTGAGTAAATTCGGGTTGTATAACAAGTTTACTGCTGTTGAAGGGAAACGCGATGCTTTGGCAGAAATGCTGTTGGAGGCTTCAAAGTCGATGGAGGAATTAAATGACTGTGAGTTGTATGTTGTTAGTTTAGATGATGACGGTTCTGACTCAATTTATGTTTATGAGGTATGGAGTGACGAGAATGCTCATCAAGCTTCTTTGTCAATGGAAGGAGCGCAGACATTAATTCAAAAAGCCAAACCGATAATTGCAGGGGTGGAGAAAATTAATACATCATTACCCGTAGGTGGAAAAGGCATTTCGACTACTTCGCAAGATTAGAGTAGAAACACTGGATGTTAGGGAAAAGAGATGAAGAAAATAAACTTCACTGACAGGGGTTGTCAGGAAAACTCCTATATAATCTAAGTATACCTCGGCGCAAATGTCAGCCTGATTTGCTTACGGCTTGTGAGAAAATGCGTGGAGAGACACGTGAAATGTGGTCCTCCGTTACGGATGAAAGACTTGCCGAGGTGAAGGAAGATCCGTTTTTTGGCGCCGGGCAGCAAAGCCACATTGAACGGCTTCAATAAGCGCTCGAAAATGAAATCCACCACCGTGGGCAGGGTTATATTATTTCGGATGCTGGGTATTGAACCACCAGCGTTTTATATCAGGTAATGTTCCCGAGATTTAATTATAGGATGATCAATCATAAAATGGTATATAGATAACCTTTGTTACGCTAACGGGCGCTTTAATGGGGTAACGAAAAAAGCCCAATTTCTTAATATTAATACTAAGAAATTGGGCTTTTCAATATCGGAATTTCTTAACGTTGTAAATCCGTATTTTCCTGACGCTACATTAAATGATTGGATATCATTTAGTGGGAGCCATTTGTCTTGTAAAATGGGGTTTTTCTTCTTTTTAATTTATAACAATTATTGTCGTGTAAATACATTGATAAAAATGAGAAACTGTGGTAAATTTATATAGATGCACTAATGATATATTTTCGTATAAATTCCCCTATCTCAATTATACATCTAAAACCCTTTTTAGTCAACCCCTATTTTTATTTTTTAAAAGGAGTGTTTGATATGAACATGGAACTTCGCCAGGAGCAAGAACGAGTGGACAGCGTAATTGGCTGATCAGATGAACAATTTTGTCATATGATTCGTCTTGGTATTAAGCGATAAATGGGAGGGAAAGAAATGAAACCGTATGTACTAGAGTTTCGGGAGATTGATAAAACGCAACTTTTACTCGTCGGAGGAAAAGGGTTGAATTTAGGGGAACTATCGAAGATTCATGGAATACAAGTGCCAGAAGGATTTTGTGTTACGACAGAAGCCTATCAAAAAGCCCTCGAACAAAACGAAGCCTTCAACAAATTGTTGGATCAACTAACACTGCTAAAAGTAGAGGATCGAGATCAAATTGGTGAAATCAGCAGGAAGATTCGGAAAACCATTATGGAAGTAGAGATTCCTTCCGATGTTTTGAAAGCTGTTGCTCACTATCTCTCCCGGTTTGGCGATGAACATGCTTATGCAGTGCGTTCCAGTGCAACTGCTGAAGATTTAGCCCATGCCTCTTTTGCCGGTCAGCAAGACACCTATTTAAATATCATCGGAAAAGAAGCGATCTTGCAGCACATCAGCAAATGTTGGGCTTCCCTATTTACGGATCGTGCCGTGATTTACCGTATGCAAAACGGATTTGACCACAGCCAAGTGTATTTATCCGTAATCGTCCAACAGATGGTGTTCCCACAGGCTTCAGGAATTTTATTTACCGCTGATCCAATTACTTCTAACCGAAAGCTGCTATCAATCGATGCCAGCTTTGGACTTGGGGAAGCACTGGTCTCGGGCTTGGTATCTGCCGATTGTTATAAAGTACAGGAAGGGGAAATCGTTGATAAGAGGATAGCAAAAAAAAAGTTGGCTATCTATGGACGAAAAGAAGGCGGAACAGAGACACAACAGATCGATCCGGATCAGCAAAAGACTCAAACACTTACTGAACAACAAATTTTACAACTAGCACGCATCGGAAGACAGATCGAGGCTTATTTCGGCCAGCCGCAAGATATCGAATGGTGTTTGACCCATGATACATTTTACATTGTGCAGAGCCGGCCCATCACGACGCTATACCCGATCCCAGAAGTGAATGATCAAGAAAGTCACGTCTATATATCTGTTGGCCACCAACAAATGATGACTGATCCCATCAAACCGCTCGGATTGTCTTTTTACCTATTAATGACTCCAGCGCCGATGCGTAAAGCTGGCGGAAGGTTGTTTGTTGATGTCACACATCAATTGGCTTCGCCTAATAGCAGAGAAATGTTTTTAAATGGCATGGGACAACACGATCCACTTATAAAAGACGCACTCATGACCATAGTAGAGCGAGAAGGTTTTATAAAATCGGTACAAGATGATACAAAAGCAGCGAGTCCCAGTAGTAGCAATCCAGATCCGCTGGCACAATTCGATAACGATCCGACAATCGTCTTGGATTTGATCAAGCGCAGTCAAGCGTTGATCGAACAGTTGAAACAAAACATTCAAACGAAGTCTGGATCGGCGTTATTCGATTTTATTCGGGAAGATATCCAGCAATTAATGAAGTTCTTGACTGACCCGCAAGGTTTGAGCGCCATTATGGCCGTTATAAATGCTTCAAGATGGATCAATGAAAACATGAACGAGTGGTTAGGCGAAAAGAATGCGGCGGATACGCTTTCTCAATCTGTGCCGAACAACGTTACGTCGGAAATGGGTCTGGAGCTAATGGATGTCGCAGATGTGATTCGTCCCTATCCGGAGGTGATTGATTATTTGCAATATGTAAAAGCGGATAACTTTTTGGATGAACTCCATAAGTTTGACGGCGGACAGGAAACTCGAGACGCGATCTATGCTTTTCTCCAAAAATACGGAATGCGGTGCACTGGAGAAATCGATATAACAAGAACGCGGTGGAGCGAAAAACCGAGTACGCTTGTCCCCATGATCCTGAGCAACATTAGAAACTTTGAGCCTCATGCCGGCAGCTTGAAGTTCGAACATGGGAAGCGTGTTGCTATGGACAAAGAACAAGAGCTTTTGGAACGATTGAAGCGTCTTCCGGACGGTGAGACAAAAGCCAAAGAAACCAAACGAATGATCGACATCGTTCTGAATTTCAGCGGTTACCGGGAATATCCCAAATACGCTTGGATGAATCACTACTTCGTTTATAAGCAGGCTTTGCTGAAAGAAGCCGAACGACTTGTACAAGCGGATGTGATTCATGAAAAAGAAGATATATACTATCTCAGTTTTGAAGAACTTCACGAAGTCGTACGCACAAATAAACTGGATTACCAGATCATCAGCAAACGGAAAGAAGCGTACAAATTATATGAAAAACTAACTCCCCCACGTGTTATCACGTCTGATGGTGAAATCATAGCAGGTGAATACAAACGAGAAAATCTCCCGGCCGGAGCAATTGCAGGTCTCGCGGTTTCTTCCGGTGTTATAGAGGGCAGAGCACGTGTCATCTTAAACATGGATGAAGCTGATCTGGAAGATGGAGATATATTAGTCACCGCCTTTACGGACCCTAGCTGGACACCATTGTTTGTATCTATAAAAGGTCTCATCACCGAAGTTGGTGGACTGATGACCCATGGAGCAGTTATCGCGCGTGAATATGGTTTGCCAGCAGTTGTCGGGGTGGAAAATGCTACCAAACTGATAAAAGATGGGCAACGAATTCGTGTGCATGGAACAGAAGGGTATATCGAAATATTGTAACCGCTGAATACTTTACATTAAGAAAGATGTTATATTGAAATTCTTATCTTTTGTTATAGAATAATCATTTTTATGTTTTAAGGTTTTTTGTTCAACTAACTGGCAATTGTTGAGTAACTCCAGTGGAAAATGATCAAACTTTTTTATGAAAAACAAATAGTGTCTATTAAAAAAGAATCCATTTTGATCAATCTTTGAACTGCTCCCCATCAGGTAGACAGATTAAAAAATAAAAATCTGTTTATCTAAGGGGAGTATTTTTTTATGGGTCGAATTAAATATTCAAAGACAGAAAAATTATCCATTTTACACCTTTATGAAGAATGGTCATCATTTAATAGCTGACATTACCGCTAAATTTTCTGTTGATCCCGGGACTATTAGAGATTGGAAAAGAAAATATGAAGTTCATGGAGAAGATAGTTTAGAAGAAGCAACTTCTTGGAAGCCGTATTCGAAAGAGTTAAAGTTAACAGCCGTCGTACCAGCACTTGTATTTTCTCATCCATCCCTTTTGGGGTTGGTGGGAAAACCAAAAAGCATGATAGGGCAGCTACAGTAGATGGGAATTATTGGATAAGCTTATTGCTGCCTTCGTTCATCGCATCTCTTGGTAATGCACTTGCTTATTTACCGGCTACGACGGCGTCTGTGGCAGAAGTAGAATCAGAAAAATCAGGACTTGCATCCGGTTTATATAATGTAAATTTCCAAATTGGTTCAGCGATCGGTCTTGCCATTATGGTCGCTGTTGCTGCATCGACAACGGACTCCAGTACTGCAGGAAACTCAGTTGTCGCACTGAACGAGAGCTTTCAACAAGCATTCTTCTGGGCTGGAATTTTAGCCTTTGTAGGAGCGGTATTGGCGATTATATTTGTCCGCTCACCAAAACAAGGAAAATCGAATCATTCCCAGTAAACGCAATTTCCATTTGCTTTGTATAGTATATGAGAATTCGGTTGGATTTTAAGAATGTACGGTGAAAGAAATGAAAAAGTCCCAGGCTTTATTGCCAGGGCTGGATCTTGGTATAGGTTATTGTTGAAGTGACAAATTAAGACTGTACTATAAATGTAGAATAAAAAATTTCCAAGACACTTTACAAAATATGAGGTTTTTTATTGACAAATATACCATGTGGGGGTATAGTATAGATATAACAGAAAAGGAAGTGATTCATTTGGATAAATTCTTACATGATCACCCAGTTAAACCAAGAACTAAAGATGAAAAGCAAAAAATCATTAACCGTTTAAAACGAATCGAAGGCCAAGTTCGTGGAATACAGAAAATGGTGGAAGATGATCGATATTGTGTAGATATTTTAGTACAAATTAGCGCAGTCCAATCCGCATTAAAAAATGTAGGTTTTTCTGTCACGGAACGACATATTAACCATTGTGTCAGTGATGCGATCAGACAAGGTGAAGGTAAAGAAACGATTGAGGAGTTAATGAGTGTATTGAAGCAGTTTTCTAAGTAAGGAGGGAGCTATTATGAGTGAAACGAATCATGCAACACTTGGAATAACAGGAATGACCTGTGCTGCATGTTCCAGTCGTATTGAAAAAACTTTAAATAAAATGGACGGTGTGGAAGCACAAGTTAATTTAACGACAGAAAAGGCAACCGTAGACTATGATTCAGAAAAAACTTCCATAGAAGATATTACGAAGAAAATTGAAAATGTCGGCTATGGAGTTTTAATGGAAAAGGCAGAATTAGATGTTTTGGGAATGACCTGTGCTGCATGTTCGAACCGTATTGAAAAAGTATTGAATAAGCAAGAAGGAGTAAAGCACGCAACTGTAAACTTAACAACAGAAACTGCATCTATTGAATATAACCCTGGACTCACAGATCTTAAAGCATTGATTGGAAAAATCAAAAATGTGGGTTATGATGCGATACCTAAAGCGGAAGCAGCGGAAAAGCAAACACATAAAGAAAAAGAACTACAACACAAGAAGATGAAGTTAATTATTTCGGCTGTGTTAGCTGCACCGCTATTAATAACCATGGTGGTTCATTTATTTAATATGAATCTACCGGATATATTCATGAATCCGTGGTTCCAATTTGCTTTGGCAACGCCTGTGCAATTTATCATCGGATGGCAATTTTATGTTGGTGCATATAAGAACCTGAAGAGTGGTGGAGCGAACATGGATGTACTTGTTGCATTAGGTACAAGTGCTGCTTATTTCTATAGTTTATATGAAGCACTTAAGACCATTGGAAATCCAAATTATATGCCTCATTTGTATTTTGAAACAAGTGCTGTATTAATCACGTTGATTTTATTTGGTAAGTATTTAGAGGCGAGAGCAAAAAGCCAGACAACGAATGCACTATCCTCTTTGCTTAATTTACAGGCAAAAGAAGCTCGCATTATAAGAAATGGCGAGGAAATCATGATTCCGATTGAGGAAGTTGTTGTTGGTGATCGATTAGTTGTAAAACCAGGGGGGAAAATACCTGTAGACGGTAGGCTTGTGAAGGGAAGAACATCTGTCGATGAATCGATGATTACAGGTGAATCCATTCCAATTGAAAAGGAAGTAGACTCATGTCTTATCGGCTCGACGATAAACAAAAATGGCTCGATTGAAATGGAAGCAACAAAGGTAGGTAAAGATACTGCCCTTGCATCGATTGTCAAAGTTGTGGAAGAAGCACAAGGATCGAAAGCACCAATTCAACGTTTAGCCGATGTTATTTCCGGCTATTTCGTACCGATCGTTGTTGGTATTGCAATTCTAACATTTATTGTCTGGATTTCATTTGTCCAACCTGGTCAATTTGAACCTGCCCTAGTTGCAGCAATTGCTGTCCTTGTTATTGCATGTCCATGTGCGTTAGGGCTTGCAACACCAACATCAATTATGGTTGGTACAGGAAAGGCTGCAGAGAACGGAATTCTTTTTAAAGGTGGAGAACACCTGGAAAGAACGCATCAGTTAGATGCAATTGTTCTTGATAAAACAGGAACCATCACAAAAGGGAAACCGGAAGTAACGGATTTTTCTGGTGATGAAGAAACATTACAATTGTTAGCTAGTGCAGAAAAAGGATCGGAACATCCACTTGCAGGAGCTATTGTGGCATACGCAACAGAGAAAGCTATTGATTTTGGGGAAGTGGATGAATTTGATGCTATACCTGGTCATGGTATTGAAGCTAAGATTTCTGGAAAACAAGTTCTTGTTGGAAATCGAAAATTAATGAATGATCATCAAATTGATATTGGGACTAACGAAGAGAAATTAGTTGAATTTGAAAACAATGGCAAAACAGCGATGTTGATTGCCATTGATGGAAAATATAGTGGAATTGTTGCGGTTGCAGATACCATTAAAGAAACAGCACCACAAGCAATTAAAGAGTTACAAGAACAAGGCTTGGAAGTAATCATGTTAACAGGGGATAACGAAAGAACAGCTCAAGCTATTGCAAAACAAGTAGGAATCGACTATGTGATTGCTCAAGTGTTACCTGAAGAAAAAGCGGATAAAGTCAAAGAAATTCAGGTCAAGGGTAAAAAGGTAGCGATGGTTGGCGATGGTGTGAACGACGCACCTGCATTGGTTACTGCAGATATTGGAATTGCCATTGGAACTGGTACAGAAGTGGCAATTGAAGCTGCTGACCTTACGATTCTCGGTGGAGAGCTATTACTCATACCGAAAGCAATCAAAATTAGCCATGCCACGATTAAAAATATCCGTCAAAACCTCTTCTGGGCTTTCGGCTACAATACAGCAGGAATCCCGGTTGCAGCAATCGGATTGCTTGCACCATGGGTTGCTGGCGCAGCAATGGCATTAAGTTCGGTAAGTGTTGTTTCCAACTCCCTTCGCTTAAAGAGAGTTAAGATATAATTTTTTCTGCAACTTTAAAGGAGGTGAAAAGGTAATGGAGAAAACGTTAAATGTACAAGGCATGTCATGCGGTCATTGCAAAATGTCAGTTGAAGGTGCATTAAAAAAATTAGATGGTGTATCAGCAGCTGAAGTTAATTTAGAAGAGGGTATTGTAGATGTTACTTTTGATGAAACAAAAGTAAATGTTGATGCCATGAAAGAAGCTATTGAAGAACAAGGCTATGATGTTAATGCCTAAATATAAGAATAAAAAGCTGGTTTTCTGTTGCGAAAATCAGCTTTTCATTTTGAAAGAATTAAGCAAGATGGGAAAAAAGTAGTCATGATAGATGATGCGCCTAGCTATTGGAGCAGTCATTATGTCGCTAAGTACCATCATTTGTGCTATTAATGCTCAATTATGGAAGATTGATTACTATTTAAAATTTACTCAGGTGGAGGCAAGGGATAATGAAAATTAAAAAATTACTGATTGGATTAGTTCCTCTAATGATAGCTCTTGTTTTAACGGCTTGTGCAGGAAATGATGAAACAGCACCCAAAGATAATACAGATAAAGAGAATGAGTCAAATGAAAACATGGATATGAATGAAAAAGAGTCTGATTCCATGGAAGAAGGAATGGATCATTCAGGGATGAATCATTCAAGTTCAGGTGAGGTTCCGGAGGATTTAACAGTTGCAGAAAACCCAACTTATCCAGTTGGAAGTCAAGCAGTTATGCATGCGAATCACATGAAAGGAATGGATGGTGCCACAGCAACCGTTACAGGTGCATTTGAGACAACTGTTTATGCCGTTTCCTATACCCCAACGACTGGTGGAGAGCCTGTAGAAGATCATAAATGGGTTATTCATGAAGAAATTGAAGATCCCGGAGAAGAGCCATTTCAAGCAGGAGATGAAGTAGTATTAAATACGGATCATATGGAAGGAATGGATGGCGCTACAGCCACGATTGATTCAACAGAACAAACTACCATTTATATGGTGAGCTACACGGATACGGAGACTGGTGAGGAAGTGAAAAATCATAAATGGGTGACGGAAACAGAACTTTCACCGGTGGAATAAATTAATAGGAAAACTTTATCCGTTATTTCACAATAATCCCCTAACTTTATGACTTTATGAAGTGGGGGATTTTTGTGGTTCGATATAAATAAACATTCCCCCACAAATGGGTGCTTTTTCGGAGCAACAATCAAATTTTATTTTAAACCAACACCAAATAATTGAATAAAGCTTTTTGAGCTGATGGGGTGAACTTAGGTTGTTGAAGAAATAGATTGTATGATATGGTTTCCTTATCACATAACCATACAATTGTTTTGATTGACAAGTAAGTGTTTTTTATGTAAAGCTACAAAATTCTTTTGAATATTCCTTTGAAGGAATATTCCTTATGTGGTATACTATAAATACAAATTCGAATTTGAGTATTTTCCAAATTTACAGGCTGTAGTTGAGTGAAAAATTTGAAAAGGAGGGATTTGTAATGGCAAAAAGCAATGCATTGGAAAACATCACTTCAAACGTAGGAGAGCGGGAATTTACGTTGGTGCGTGTCTTTGATGCGTCACGTAAACTTGTATTTAAGGCATTCACTGAACCCGAGCATATCTCTCGCTGGTGGGCGCCGGATCCATTTACGATTCCAGTTTGCAACATTGACCTTCGTCCAGGTGGAATCTGGCACTATTGTATGGAATCGCCCGAAGGTGACAGAAATTGGGCCAGAGCGGTTTACCGTGAAATTGTTGGGCCGGAGAAGATTGTTTATACCGGCGGCTTCTCGGATGAGGGCGCCAACCCGGTTGAAGGCATCCCAGAGCATCAGGTAACAGTCACCTTTGCCGAACAGGAAGGAAAGACGAAACTTACTGTTCGTATTCAGTTAGAGTCGGCTAAAGAACTTGAGTCAACACTGAAAATGGGCATGAAGGAAGGACTCACCGAGTGTATCAACGACAAATTGGCGAAGGTTTTGGAAGAACTTCAGATCGCGTGAAAGAGGTTCATTATAAAGGTCAAGAGCAAGATAAAAATGAAATGGTGAAAGGATATTGAAATCGCAAAACTTACGACTTATATATGTCCAATGATGCAAACATCATAATAATTAAGGGGCGTGAATGGTATTTAAATCATTAAGAAAGAAGGAGAATCTCATGAATAAGGTCATTTCGAAAGACGGTACTTCTATCGCGTACGATAAAACAGGCAATGGCCCGGTATTGATTTTGGTAGATGGGGCACTTTGTTACCGGGCATCAGGTCCAAATGGCCCGCTGGCGGAACAGTTAAAAGAGGATTTCACCGTATATACTTACGATCGCCGTGGTCGTGGGGACAGTGATGAAAAGAAACCATATGCCGTCGAGCGAGAGGTTGAAGATATTGATGCTCTTATTCAGGAAGCCGGGGGATCAGCCTACGTGTTTGGCAGCTCCTCTGGTGCAGCGCTTGCTCTTGAAGCGGCCCGGTGCCTCCCAGCCATTAAGAAATTGGCTTTGTATGAGGCACCGTTCGTTGTTGACGACAGCCGGGCTGGGGTACCGGAAGATTATTTGGACCAACTTACCGAACATGTGGCATCGGATCGCCGGGGTAAAGCAATTAAACTCTTCATGGGAAAAGGAGTAGGTGTTCCTGCCATATTTATCACGATGATGCCGTTCATGCCCGCCTGGAAAAAAATGAAGGCCATTGCGCACACACTGCCTTACGACACAATTCTTACCGTTGACCATCAGAAAGGGAAGTCGTTATCGGGAGAAGAATGGTCTTCTATAACGATTCCTACGCTCGTTGGGGTCGGCGGGAAAAGTCCGGCGTGGATGAATAACGCTATGCAGGAACTTGCGAACGTGCTTCCAAATACGAAACACCGAACGTTGGAAGGCCAGACACACATTGTCAAACCGGACGCACTGGCGCCGGTGTTGACCGAGTTTTTTATGGAATAAAATATTGTTCAAATTTATAAAAAATAGGAGATGGATATGATGGATAGCGTATCTTTAAAAAAAGATGTGAGAATCAAAACAGCTTAGTAACCACAACAAGGATCAGAAAATTACTTGAATTCGGCGTGATTGCCCGTTCTCTGTACATTTTAGTCGGTTTTCTTCCGTTGATGTGAGCATGTTTTGTGTTTGCCCGCCGATTTTTCTCTCTTTGGACAGGCTGGGCCGTCTATTCCATCATCACTGGTGTGCTCTTCTTTGCAGGTTTTGCCGGGATCGCCTCAGGTACCGACTATGAATGGATCAACATCGCTTTTTCCATCGCGGTTGTGCTCCTCGCATGGGCTGGATATCAATAATGGCCGTACAGTTAAAGTTTGAGCTTTTCAAATAAAAAATATCAATTAAAAAACAGGAGGTAGATTTTAGATGAAGTTTCGTGCCGTCATTCAGCTTAACGGTAAGACCGCAACAGGCATACAGGTTCCGGAGGAAATCATGGAGAGCCTGAATTCAGGGAAAAAACCGAGGGTGAAAGTGATGATTAAAGATTATACCTACCGTAGTACCGTGGGAACCATGGAAGGGAAGTTCATGATTCCCGTTAGTGCAGAGCATCGTAAAGGCGCTGATGTGGAAGCCGGGGATGAGGTAGATGTCGACATTGTACTTGATACCGAGCCTCGTGCGGTGACCGTACCGCCCGATTTCGCCGAAGCGCTTGACCGGGAACCCGGGGCGAAGAAGTTTTTCGATGGGCTGTCTTACAGTAACAAGCGACGGTTTGTACTAACGATTGAAGGTGCCAAGAAAGCGGAAACCCGGCAACGACGTATCGACAAATCAGTTACCTTGTTAAAAGAGGGACGAATCCAGTAAACTCATTGTAGGGGAATACGTACATGTGTTTAGCAACGGTTGTTCAGCAGATACTATGGATAGGTGCTATGAACTTATGTACGGTATAATATACAAGGGAGTGTTTCCAATGAGAAGGGCAATTCATATCATCCAGGGGCAGACAGCAATGGAAATTCAAATGGTTGGAATGTAGAGGAAACAGTGGATACGACGAAATGGAGTGCACTTGCCGAACCCAATCGGTTACACATCGTTGAACTTTTACGTGAAGGCCCTCTCACCGTAGGAGAGATCGCCGATCGACTTCAGCTTCGCCAGCCCCAAGCGTCAAAACATCTTCGCGTGCTAAGCGAGGCGGGAATTGTTGGGGTTCAGGCGGTTGCCAATCGACGAATCTATAAGCTTCGGCCGGAGCCATTTAAAGAATTGGATTCCTGGCTGGAGTCTTTCCGACAAATCTGGGAGGAAAGACTCGATCGCCTGGACGATTATTTGCACGGGTTAAAGGAAAAGAACCAAGGTGACAAGGAATAAGTGGGGCGCTTTTCTGGAATGAGGAAGCGCCCATTTTTCATTGACGATAGGTATGATTGTTTTTAGGATATTCTGAAATAAACCTTTTCAAGGGGTTGTGCAAAAATACCCTACTTGATAAAAAAGCTGTTTACTTTGACAAAGTGTTCTTTACTATAAGTAGGTTGAAGATCTTCCCTAAGATTATTTAATAGTTATGATAAAATTAATGGAGATTGTGAAGGAATGTAATTAAACTAAAGCAGCAGGTTAGTTTAAGAAGATAATAGTTAATATACCTTTTATGTTCAAGCTCCAGGGGTTTACTGTTGAAATTATATCAGAGTAAAATTATTAAAAAAAGAGCAGCACAGGTAGAAAATGATCAAATTATTTTTATAAGATTCTCTAGCTAGAACAAAATATTTTAAGAGCCTGTTTTAATTAATCTTTTTTTAAAAAGCAGGCTCTGTTCTTATCTAAATTCGCGCACGATTCGATTTTACAGATCCATCTATAATAACTTAAGACAGCGATAAGCAAAAATGGGTTAACCAGTAATGAATACCATATACTCCACCAGCTATGGTGAAAATAACCCCATGGTTCAGGTAACAATGCGGCGGCTTCATATAATGTGATAGCTATTGTCCAACAAAGTATATAAAGCATTTGTTTGTAAAAGGTTTTCTTAAATGGATACCAATTTAAAAAAATGATATTTACAGGAGGAATCAATATAGTAAAAGCAGGAAGCACCCACCAATTAATTTCTTTACTAAAGTACCAATAGCCATGGTATTTAAAGTCAATAAATGTCTCTGTAACCGCCTGGAGAGCGATTGTAAACGTCCATATATGTACAAATTGATTTTTGGTTAGTCGCTTATTGGTTGTAAAACATACCAAATTAAAAAGAATTATTGCGGTAATAAACCCTATCATTGCAAAAAGCTCCCTTTTTTACAATAGATTTTTCATCCACACTTCTAATTATTACCTTATTTTCACTCAAAAAAATACTATGTTGAAGTTATTATTAATTATTCGTTGTGGAAGGGGCTAAAATAATGGTTAAAAACAAATGGTTAGAACAGCTTCCTATGGCTCCTGATAGGAATGAGTGAGCTAAGAAAAATAATGAGCGAGGCTTTATCCCTATTTCCAAGGGATAATATAACAGCTAAAACAAAATTATTTAAGACTCGGCGAAGTCCATCATGTTAACCATTCCGTATTCAAAAGAGGAAATGACTAACATTGTTGTAAAAACACTCCGCCAAAATGAGCTGAAAGATGGCTATATTCGCATCGTAGTCTCACGTGGTGCAGGTGATTTAGGATTAAATCCCTATACATGCGAGAACCCGACAGTAATGGTCATTGCAGAACCGTTACGCATTTATCCGAAAGAGTTATATGAGACTGGGCTTGAGATCATTACAGTTGCTACAAGACGTAATCGTTCGGATGCATTAAGCCCGATGGTGAAATCTCTAAACTATTTAAATAATGTATTGGTAAAAATAGAAGCCACATTAGCAGGAGTATCGGAAGCTTTAATGTTAAATGATCAAGGGTATGTGGCAGAGGGATCTGCTGATAATATATTCATAGTGAAAGATAATAAACTGAAAACACCACCTGGCTATGTAGGAGCGCTTGTCGGAATTACTAGAAATGCGATAATGGAGTTAGCAGAAACAAAAGGGTATGAAATGACAGAAGGTATTTTTACTAGACATGAAGTTTATACGGCAGATGAAGTGTTTTTAACAGGGACCGCTGCAGAAGTCATTCCTGTAACAAAGATTGATGGACGTATTATTGGTGAGGGAAGACCGGGACCAGTCACAAAGGATTTATCAGAAGGTTTCAGCAAATTAACCGTTACGGATGGAGTTAAAATTTATGACGAACCGTTAAAGGTCGGTTAATTCCACTTGTGATGAGTGTTCAAAGGACCTTTGCCTATTTGTTAAATTTCGTCTAAGGATCTGACATAAAAGGAGATGTAAGCAATGAGAAGTGATAACCGCGCCCGCATCGAAGTCTATTATATGCAACAGGTCTTAAAACAAAAGATTTAGAAAAACCTTTTATCGGTGTTTGTAATTCATATATTGATATTATTCCAGACATAAGCATTTGAATCACTTTGCAGAAGTGGTAAAAGAAGCGATTTAAGAAGCCGGTGGAGTTCCATTTGAATTTAATACCATCGGGGTTAATGATGGGATTGCTATGGGACATATTGGGATGCGTTATTCCCTACCAAGTCGAGAGATTATTACGGATGCTGCAGAAACAGTTATTAATGCTCATTGGTTTGATGGAGTTTTCTATATTCCCAATTGCGATATAACATCCATTTCTCATATTTCCTTGCATAAAATATCAAAGTCGGTTATTATGTAATTAATCAATCAATAACTAAACGCAATAAGGGGGTTGAACAATGGTTAGATCAAAAAGTGACACTCGTAAAGAAGATATTCTTGAGGCGGGTTTAGAAATATTTGCGGAAAGAGGTTATTATAATACAACCACCGCACTTATTGCTGAAAAAGCAGGCATATCTCAACCTTATGTGTTTAGATTCTTTAAAACTAAAGAGGAATTGTTTGTAGCAGCTTTGGATCGGGCATATGAAAGGATCCTTCAAACTTTTAAAAATGTGGAGGCCAACCCAGATCAACTTGTTACCAAAATGATTGAAGCATATGAGGAGATGTCTGTATCAAACCCCAATGAGATCGCCTTGCAGGTTATAGGGCTTTCGGTGACAGAAGAATCAATAAGAAAATCTACGCAGAAGGGTTTGTCACGTATTAGAAGTTATACATTGGAAAGGTTTCGAGCTGTAGGAATCGCAAATGCCGATAGAGCAGTCACGACCTTTCTGGCTAGGGGAATACTCTGCAATATTTCCTATTTTATAGATTTACCGGAACTAATTGATGATGGAGCAAAACCCATGACCGATTAGCGTCGGTTTTTTATTTCAATATTAGTTATTGATCAATCACTAATTAAAGGAGAATGGACAATGAAAACTGCGATTGTATTAGGAGCGACTGGTGGGACGGGCCGGGTTATTGTATCGGAATTACTGACCAGAGGTGTCAAGGTGATTGCCTTCGGACGTTCCGAAAATAAATTGAAAGCATTAATAGAACAGCACCATTTTAATCAACGGTTGTCGTATAAGCTGGGTAATATATTTGACTACCAAACGATTGTAGAGGCGGCAAAAGATGTTGAGGTTATATTCCAGTGTGCTAATGTTAAATATCAAGAAATGGCTGATCGACTTCTTTTGCTTGGAGAAAATGTGATGAAAGCAGCGAATATTCTAGGAAAGAAGATTGTCATTGTTGATGGGATCTATGTTTACGGGCATCAAGTTGCGAAGGGTGTTGAAAATCATCCAAAACAGCCACATACGAAGAAAGGGAAATTAAGGGTAGAATTCGAGAACTTAATATTCAGTAACAAATGGGAGAATGCAAAGGCATTAATTGTCAGGCTACCGGATTATTATGGCGCGACCTCACAGAATTCCTATTTACAGCCTACATTGGAAGGGATGGCTGCTCGTAAAAATTCAATCTTTATTGGAAATTTGAAAACACCACGGGAATATGTCTATTTACCGGATGCAGCCAAGATGGTTGTGAATATAGCGGAAAAAGACGATGCTTATGGAGAGAACTGGAATATACCTGGAGCGGGATTGATTTCAGGAAAAGAAATCATTCGGATAGCTCGGGAAGTAACTGGAAATCGAAAGAGGGTCATTCCTTTAAATAAAAATGCGATTCGCTTCATTGGCTTGTTTGATCCATTTATTAGAGAAGTTGTTGAGATCATGTATCTTACGAAAGAAGGGTTTGTTTTGAATGGTGAAAAATATGAGAGACGAATCGGCCCAATTCCAGCAACTCCCTTCAGAAAAGGACTTGAAGAAACGTTACAACTTTTAATGCGTAAGGAGAATTAGGCTATGGTCGTTTCATCAAAATGATTTTCATTCGGGAATAGGGGGTTGAACTCCACTTCATTGGTTAAAGCTCGACCCTTTAAAATAAAGATTGATCAAAATGAGGCAATTGTACCCGGTTTTGATCAATCTTTTTTATAAATGGAACTTAGCACGGATGTAATATCAAGGGTTACAGCATATTTTTTGATCGAACTTATCACCCTGCCCCCGTTCATAAAACAAAAAGATTCTTGGCCTTCAATTGTCAAGTTACAGGACAAAATGAGCCTCGCAGCCTTCGTAGTAACTCTTTCTCGGTTTGGAAAGTGAAAAATAATAACAGCGTCTTCATATGTAAAGTTCGGTCTACCAAAGATAGCTTTGAATTCATCCTTACTCAGAATGCTTAACCGTCTTTGTTGGGTTCCGGTTTTTTAATATCGATAATTTACCCTTTCTTTGCCGGAAATTTTATTTGTTCCAAACAACTCTTTTCAAAAGTACGCTTTTTGAAGAGACTGTTTATGTATTTTGTGTGATCCTAACATTTAGGTATTTGGCCATTTTCAGTTTAGTGAATTGAATTTCAACAATAAAATATCTAATAGTGATAATTATTTATTGTAAAACGATAAATTATGTGTTAAAATCAAAATCACAATAAATAAGTGAGGTGTTTTTTATGAAACGAGGATCAACACTTTTTTTAAAGATAGCTGTTGTTCTTATTGGAATCCCAGTTCTTGCTTTGTGTATATTTTTGGTGCCTGAGATAGCGAATTATGCAGCAGATCTGTATCCAGATGTTGCTTATATGAAATATCTCGTTTTTATCGTCATGTATGCAGCAGCGATACCTTTTTACTTTGCTCTGTATCAAGCTTTTAAACTTTTAAGCTATATTGACAAAACACAAGCTTTCTCGCAAATTTCTGTAAAAGCTTTAAAGAATATAAAATACTGTGCAGTCACAATCAGTATCGTGTATGTGGCAGGCATGCCGCTTTTATATCTCATCGCGGAGATAGACGACGCCCCAGGTATCATAGTAATCGGATTGATCATTATTTTTGCTTCAATGGTAATCGCAGTCTTTGCTGCTGTTCTCCAAAGACTTTTAAAAGAAGCTATTACTATAAAATCAGAAAATGATTTAACGGTCTGAGGTGAAAACAATGGCAATTATAATCAATATTGATGTGATGCTGGCTAAAAGGAAAATGAGCGTAACAGAACTTTCGGATAGGGTTGGAATAACAATGGCTAACCTTTCTATATTGAAAAACGGAAAGGCAAAAGCGATTCGATTATCAACTTTAGAGGCGATTTGTAAGGCTTTAGAATGTCAGCCCGGAGATATTTTAGAATACCGAAGTGATGAAGACACCAAAGGTTAAAAGCGAGGAATATTTAACATTGAAAGGAAAAGGGAGATTTATTTTTCCATAATTTCAATAAATCAAATTTATAAAAGAGGAGTTACTCTCATGAATTTAACCATCCAAAATGATTCTCGAAAAAAACCTTTGAAGGCACAAATCATGAGATCACTTAAGCAACTCACTTGTTTTGGTTGGGAGCAGGCTCTATCATGTCTGTTTCCTGTCGCTATTTTTGCCTCTTTGGCTATTACACAATTCCAGCTACATTTTTCATCAAACGCTTATAAATGATCACACTTTATTTCAAATCCACATAATTAACAACTATTCTAAAAATAAATCAGCCAAACGACCACAACTAAAACAATCCGATATATCGCAAATGGAACGAGTCTAATTCGGTCAATCAGCTTCAAGAAAAATTTGATAGATACTAGTGCGAATACAAATGCACTAATAAAACCAACGATGAAGAATGGTAGTGCATCAATGGTAAAATACTGCAAGTTTTTTAATAAAGATAACCCACTAGCCCCCGCCATGATCGGAACGGCCATAATAAAGGTAAAATCGGCAGCAGTCTTATGGCTCATCCCAGTCAATACACCACCAGAAATGGTTGCACCAGATCTCGAAAATCCTGGCCATAAGGAAAAACATTGAATAAGCCCAACCGTAAACGCTTGTCTATACGTAATTTGGTCTACTGTTTTGGCTACAGGATCTTTTAGAGCAAATTTATCAGCAATAATCATCAATATAGCTCCTAAAAGTAAACCTATCAAAACTGTTTCCGTTGAAAATAAATGTTCATCAATATAATCTTCAAATAAAACACCTAAAACACCAGCTGGGATCAAACCTACGATAACTTGACTTAATTTTAAGCGGTGATTTCTCATTGCTTCATTATTATTATGTTTTGTTAAGCCCAATAGGTCATAAAATCTTTTTCTAAAAACAACCACTACTGCTAAAATCGAACCAAGTTGGATAACTATTTTAAATGTGTTCGCAACATACTCTGTTAAAAACGCTTCAGATTTCAACCACATGTCATCAACGATTATCATATGACCTGTTGAAGAAACTGGAGCAAATTCTGTTAATCCTTCTACCAGACCTAAAATAATTGCTTTTAAAATTTCAATTAAATCCATCGAATATGCACATCCCTTTGGTAAACTACCCTTTATTATTTCTTTTCTTCGAGATAAATAGAATGATAAAAACAACTATTCCAGTACCGATAAGGACATAAGCTATAGTTGAATATATATCCATAAACTGAAGAATGTTTGTCCATGATTCACCTAATGCGGCACCAATTAAAATGAGAATGACATTCCATGCAACGGTACCGATCATCGTAAACAGTAAAAATAACCAAAATTTCATATTTGACATACCCGCTGGAATCGAAATCAGACTTCGTATTAGCGGGATCATCCTGCAAAATAGCACAGTCCAATAGCCATACCTGTCAAACCACTCGTCCGCTTTATGAATATCCTCTTTCTTAACTCGAATGATATGTCCCCATCTACTGACTATTTTCTCCATCCGTTTTACATCGAGTAGCTTACCAATTCTATAAAGAATGATTGCGCCGAGTACCGAGCCCGTTGTCGATGTTACGACAACTCCCATAACGGTCAATTGAGTTGTTGTTGTCATAAATCCCGCGAAAGGGAGAATAACCTCAGATGGTATCGGTGGAAATACATTTTCCAACGCCATCATAAAAAAAACCCCGATATAACCGAATTGCTCCATTATATCTGTTACCCATGTTTGCATGATAAACCTCCGTAATTATGGATTGTCCATTATTAGTTATAATCAAATAGTGTAGTAGATATGTTTATTTTTTAACGTTATGCTGGTCTTGGTGGGACCAGCTAACGGCAGCTGGTTTCGACGCGAGCCTGCCAGCTGTGGTGGCCTCCACCGGTGTCACCTCGTACCTCACCAAGAACGCGATCACGGCCACACTGCGCCAGGTTGCAATGTTTTCCCCCGGCTCCATGCTGGCCATTACGTTCTTGTTACCGCTTGAGCTCGCCGAACCCGAGGAGCGTCCTGAGGTTGAGGCGGCGGAGAAGGGAGCGCGAGTAAGCGGCACGCCTTTCATTAGCTTCTTCAGACCGCCGGAGATACTGGCATTGGCCCGCAAGGCAGGTTCCGAACAGTCCGGCATGTATCCTCGGCCGATCTTAACCAACGATATTTTACCGGACGAACCGATGGTCTTAGACTGCCGAGCAGAGAGGAGTTTCTGGTAGCGACTACTTAAAGTCGCTACTTTCATACTTTGCCATGATCTCTAAAAGCATACATCTCATACAATCTATCAGTTCAGGTGGTTTTACTACTGTTGCATCATTTCCCAAGCCGATAAAAAACTTTGCCAAAAACGAAATATGGCTTTTCGGAACGTCATTGTCCAGCCAACCAGTGCCGTCCTCCCGAATATGAACTTTAGGAGGCGATCCTATCTCAGCTTTCCGAATATTAATTTTCGGCTGCCATAATTCAGCTTCGCATCTCTGGACACCCACTTTTGTCAGCTCCACATAGAGCTTGACGTACTTTCGCTCCTCCTTAAGAAAAGACTCCCAATTTCCTATATCAACATGTCGTAAATCCAAAGGTCTTGTTGTGGGAGAATCATCAACCGACAGAACTCTGTCACAGCGGAACAAGCGAAAATCCTCACGAAGAAAACAATAAGCAGGACAGTACCATAAACCGTTGCTTGCATAGATACCAATTGGTTGTATTTCACGACTTAATTTTCCTTTTCGTGATTCGTAATCAATGAGAAGCACTTTTTGATGAATAGCCGCATCAAGAAAAGTGGATAGAAAGGGAGTTTTCAATTGTCTCATCGGTGTGACAAAATCAAAACGGTCCTTCATTTGATCGATACGATCCCGTATATCGTCAGGCATGAAAGAATAAAATTTTTTTAGTGCCGAAGAGGATTCCTTTTTAAAAGGAAGATATGAATAGTAACGTAACGCATAACTCGAAAAAAAGATGGCGACAGCCTCTTCCTCGGTAAAAGCGATAGGAGGCAAGACTCTATCGTTCAACACCTGATAACCACCGTGAGGACCCACTTCCGAATACAAAGGGACCCCTAACTCACTCAGCTCTTGTAAATCTCTTAATATCGTCCTCGATGACACGTCAAATTCCTCGGCAAGTTCCTTGACTGTAAATTTTCTCTTTCGATTGACAGTCATCATCAATTCCATTAGCCGTTTCGATTTGTACATTGTTTTTCTCCATTTTTTTAAAAGTTTATGACATCCGTTGTCACTATCATAAACTACAATTAAAACCAAGTACAGGGTTACTTACAAAAATGGATCAGAGAAAGGATGATAGTATCGTATAGCCAATAACTTGAATATTTTTAATTGGGTTTAGAAAAAATTATCTCTAACGTGTCTTTTCCCAAGAGTGCAAATGCACCTTATAAAACTCTTGGCAATTATTTTGAAAAGGAGCAGACCAATGAAACAAAGTTTTTCTCAATTAAAACCACAGATTACTGAACTAAAGCAGCAAATTCAAGGGTCTATTTTATTCTCATCAGACTCTCAGGTAAAAAAGTATTGGAATATGGCTGTAAGGACTGCTACATGCTTAATTGTAAGGGTTAAAAATGTACAAGACATTATAAAAGTTCTTAACTTCGCCAGGAGACATCGGCTTCCTTTAGCGGTACGAAGTGGTTGGCATAATAGTTATGTTGGGTATTACACAGAAAATCAGTCAGTCTTAATTGATTTGTCTGATGTAAACCATATTGATGTAAATGTTCAATTACGGAATGCCCATCTCGGTCCGGGTAATACCTGGGGGGATGTGAGTGATGCGCTTCAACCCTACAAACTGGCGATTCCGTCAGGTGATGCGGCTTCCGTAGGGGTTGGAGGGCTTACACAAGGAAGTGGTATTGGGTTTTTATCACGCAAGTATGGACTTACCATTGACGCTTTACGTTCAATTGAGATGGTCACAGCAGATGGTGAAGTTTGCCGAGCAAGCAGGAAAGAGAATCCAGAATTATTTTGGGGCGTTCGTGGAGGCGCTGGTAATTTCGGTATCATCACTGATTTCGAATTCGATCTCTTCGAAGTTGAAGAGGTACTTGGAGGTACATTATATTATAAAGGAATAAAAGCTGAAGATTTGCTGAAAATAGTGAATCTTGCTTATGAAGCCCAAGATGAACTCACGGTAATTATTGATATGATGGCTGCACATCCGGTACCGTTTCTTCCAGCAAAATATCACTTTCAACCTGTAATATCCGTATCATTTTGTTACGCTGGCGATCTAGAGACAGGCAAAAATGTCATAGCACCTTTTCGTAAAATTGGAAACATCATTTCAGATCAAGTTACACAACAACCATACAAAAATTTACTAACGAATCTTCCTGAAGATCTAACATTTGGGTCATATGGGCGAAATATGTATATGGAAACATTTGACGAGCAAAAGGCAAAGACTTTTGTTGAAGTAGTAAATAAGAATCTATCGTCGAACATCAGTATTCAATTACGTGTGCTTGGGGGAGCAATAAGTCGAGTACCAGAGAATCATACGGCATTTGCTCACAGGAATAAACCCTACTTGGTTCACATATCAAATGTTTTCACATCGATGGAAGAAGCAGATCGTCATTACACTTGTATGGAGAATTTGTGGGATAAATTAAAACCTTATGCTGCTGGAGCCGACGTGAACTTTATTGAGATTGGTGATACGGACAGATTGGAGGAGTTTTATTCAGAAGAAATACTACATCGTTTAATTAGCTTAAAGAAACATTATGATCTAGAAAACATTTTTCGTAATAACTTGAATTTGAAGCCAGATATCACAAATTATCCATGGAAAGATTAGATTATATATGAAACACCATAACGAAGTCATCACAAAATTTAAGGAACTCATTATATAGATATTTTGGATGCAGCCATTCTTGATGGAGAAATAATTGTTACTGATAAGGATGAAAACCAGACTCGGGAGCTCATGATAGGAAGACTCAGATCTTCAAAATCTACTCCTAGTATACAATACTGCGTCTTCGATATCTCTGTGTGCGAGTTGTTCACGAATAATAAAGTTATTTAAAAAGACGGTATGAAATCGGATTTTCATACCATCTTTTTCAGTTTTTCTGTATAATAAAAAGGAATATTTCGATATTCATTTAGTTTAGACTAGGTAAAAAATTAGCAGATCATGATAATGAAATGTTATGATTTTTTATGGAAGAAAGGTGTAGTGATAGCATGTTTTCATTTATTGTCGTTGTATTTCTTTTATTTCTAATCCCGGGTCCTGCGGTCATTATTACAATTTCGCAAACGATAAAAAGCGGGAGAAAAAATGGTATTATGACTGCTTTAGGAATTGGCTTAGGCGATAGTATCCATGCGTTGTTCGCTGTTTTAGGGCTATCAGCGATATTATTAAGTTCAGCTTTAGCATTTGAAATCGTAAAATATATCGGGGTTATTTATTTATGCTACTTAGGGATTCAAATGTTACTTACAAAGACTAAACAAGAAGAAAAATCACACCTTGAACAAACGTCTGTGAGTATAGATAAAAGTTCGAGTTGGACACCAATTAAACAAGGCTTTTTAGCGGAAGTATTGAATCCTAAAACAGCATTATTCTTTTTAGCATTTTTACCTCAATTTATCCAAAATGACGGAAGCAGTGTGACATTACAACTTCTTATTTTAGGTATTGTATTTGTGCTAATGAGCATTGCATTCACTACCTTTTTGGCTTATTGTACAAGTTTCATTGGAGCAAAGATGTTCAAAACATCAGGTATTTTTGCTAATAAAGTCGAGAAAATTGTTGGTTTAATTTATATTGGATTAGGCATACGTTTAGCCCTTCAAACTCAAGAATAGATGGCGAATATGGATTAGTAACAAGCTTTTATCAAACATAAAAGGACAAAAACGCTGTCACATTTCTTTTTGCCTTAAGGTACTGTTCGGAATCGCCAAATAAATACAAGAATAAAGGTCCGGGGAAAATGCTCTGCTCATGTGATAAGAATAAGGATTTGTTCAGCTTGACCAGCTTGATTATTCTAGGCGATTTATGCTTCTTTACCGGTGTTATGTTTTGCTTTGCCATAATGATCAACGGAGAAGCTAAACAATACTTTCATTAAAAACAGTATGCCAATGATCAGCATATAAGGCGTTATTCCTGGCAGCATGGGCATGCAGCCTAGACCAACAGACAAAAGCAAGCCCGCTACGAATAATTGCGAATGTTTCCCGATAAAGCTATTTACGATAAATGCCCCGATGATCGTATAAGCCCATATCCCCAGTGAATACCAAATATCGGTATTGAGGAGAAAGGCAACAAGCACGATATGGACATGGATCGCAATGAATACGATCCGATTTGTTTTTCGCACCGCATAAAAGTTGCTGGTTGAAGCCGTAAAATTTGCTATGCAGCCGGCAAAAACATCGAATATCAATAATAATGCCAGGGAGCTGCGCCACGCCGGCAAATGGTCGGTCAATTCCGGGAATCTGTAATATAGCGCAGCCGTCAGAATCCCCCCAAAAAGCAGTATCGTCAGAATGGATCCAACAGACTGTTTTTCACCAAATACATCATGCAAAAAAGAAGGAATTCGAAGTTTTCTCATTTCATTCATCTCCCATCATCAGTGGATAATCCTAGATACCATTTCATATTTATAAAGTTATGTACTATATATAGTGATAAACCCTAAAATCATTATATCTAAACCTATATGAAGCGGCGTATTTCAGAGACAACATGGCCATTTATTCGTTATACTGTAATAATAACAAAAAAGGGGGGAGCGGAAAATGTTAGAACAGGAAGATCTGCTTGCTCGCCAACTGCAGTTACAAGCTGAAGCAGATGCGATTGCGGAAGAGATGCACCTTAAGCAATTGCTGGCAACAGCCGGTACGCCAGTAAAAGTAGGGAGTTCGGCGCTTGGTTTAATGGTTTGGAGAGACCTCGATATTACGGTCGCTTGTTCCAAGTTGAACATCGCTGCAATTTCCGGAATTGCAGCGCAATTAATGTCCAATCCTCAAGTCCGGGATTTGAAATTCATCAACGATACTGGCAACTGGAACACCGATCCGACCTATCCCGACGGTTATTTTCTCGGTATGACGTACGAGTCAAAAAACGGCAATAAATGGGAACTGGATATTTGGTTCGTAGACGAGCCTGATAAGCAGCCTGATCTACAGCATATTCGCACGATGCCCGACCGTCTTACTCCGGCAACGATTGTCTCTATTTTAAGCATTAAAACCGTTTGGGCTGCACGAGCCGAGTATGGGAAGCAAGTGAAAAGCTTCGATATCTATACCGCTGTATTAGACAATAATGTGCGCACACCTGCCGAATTCAATCAATGGCTGCAAAGCCGCAATAACAATTTTTATTAATAAAGAAGCCGCGAACACATGCCCGTGGCTTCTTTTTAACCTCTAACGGCAAAAAGTCACTTCACTGGTTCATGCAGTCCATAAGAAGCCAAACAAAAATTTCTCAAACACACCAAGAAATGCCGTAATTGCACTCGTGCGTAACAAACAATATGGAGGTCATCCCATAAGGACAGCCTTCAAGCGGGCAGCTGTTTGTGGTTGTTCTTTTTTCATAGATTGACCCATGAAAAATTCAGCTACCTTTGGGACGTTGCCAACTTGAATGGTGAAATGAACACGGCAAGATTTTTCTGATATCGGCTCAATACGATAGCTTTCGCGAAACGATTGTTTTTCATCGGGCGTTGTCTCCATTGTCAACAAATGATCCTTGATACACTCGGTTACGATCATTGTTTTTTCGCTTTTAAAACCTGAATATTTTCCACTCTCAAAGTATTTGGTTCCCAACTGGGCCGGTCCTTCAGGAGTGACTTGAATCTCTGTAATGCCTTTAATCCAGGAATCTCGTCCCTTTAGATCAATGAGACGTGAAAAAATAATAGATGCAGGGTAGTCATAAGTCTCAGTATATTCAAATGTGAGCATGATTATTTTCCTTTCCTTTTTGAAGTAGTTGATTTAGCGAAAAAGGATTGTCAACAGGGCATTGGTTAAGACTTTTTCCATTTCTTCCTTATTCTCCTCGGCAACCGGTTTTCGCCATCCGATATACCCGTCTGGCCGGACGATGATAGCCCCTGTAGAAGTGATTCCGTATGCGTCAAGAAAATCGTTCCCGGGATCGCTGAAATCACCTTTATGACCACCAATCTGATAAATATCCATCGGGAGACGGAGCTCATCTTTAACATGTTGAGCAGCCTCCAACCCGCTTTGTCCATCGGGGCCAACGAGCAAGACGAATCGAGAACCAAATAGATCTAATGAGGAGATGGTACGACCGTCCCGTTCGAGAACAATGTGCGCCGCACGGGTTCCCGGCTGTCCCGTCCATAACTCGGGCGACTGTACAATTGGGAGGTTCTGCACGCCTGCTTCAGGTACGAATGCGCCGTCTTGATAACGATAACCCATATTGACATCCAGGGTACTTACTGTAATCCCATCCGATCCCTCGTGTTCACGCTGCTGGGACAGCATGACGACCTGTTCTGCCGTGTAATCCGCTATGGGCCGCCGTTCAACATCGTATGTCGTAAGCAAATCCGAACCGGCTTCACCACGCAAGACGGCGGCCAGTTTCCAAGCAAGGTTCTGCGCCTCGGCGATGCCGGTGTTGCCTCCCAAACCGCCGCTTGGAGGTTGAACCCGTGCGGAATCACCAACTAAAAAAATGCGGCCTTGTTGGAAGCGATCAGCTACGCGGGCAGCCATTTCCCAAGTCAATACCTTTTTGATCGTAACGGGGATGTCAGGAATTCCGATTGCTGCCCTAACTAATGCAGCACAGCGTTCCTCCGGATAATCGGCAATCGTTTCCTCTTCGGGATCATATATAACGTCCAACCGGTATATATGGGGTCGCCTGGAAGTTCCAGGATACAGTACAAGACTTCCGCTTACGGTATCATTGGCGAAAAAACACATATGCGCGTTTTGGCTTCTAAACAGCTCATGAATTTCTGCATCAAAAACGACGCTGATCAGATGGAAGAGCGTACCTTCTCCATGTTGGCCAATACCTAATTGTGTGCGGGTTCCACTCTTACTCCCATCCGCTCCTACTAAAAAGTTGGTTCGAACACGGCGCGTTTCGCCGCTGATTCGATCACAAATCACGGCCGAGATGCTATCCTCGTCAGCTTCGAACTCGATCAACTCCGTGTTGTAGCGCAAATCGACACCGGCTTGTTCGGCCTGTGCCCGAAGAACCGGCTCAAGCAGATCTTGTGCGATGCCGTTTCCTTCAACTGGGCTGGCATCCGTAAAGTAAGCACTCATATCTTCCATCAGGTTATCAAATACTTGCCCAGCCAAACTCTCTACAAACATGATGCCAAAATCTCGAGGGAAAGGGGGCTCTTCATGGCGAATCACCTCCTCGATCCCGGCCGAACGGAATATTTCCATCGTTCGGGCGGTTAGGCTCGAAACACGCGGGTGAATGGCCGTTCCTGGATGGCGCTCTACGACTAATGGCTTAATTCCTTGGCGAGACAGAAAAAGGGAGAATGACAGGCCTACCAGACTTCCTCCAACAACGAGGACAGGAACTGTTTCATCAAATGATAAGGATTTATTTAATCGTTTATTCATTAAAAATACAACCTTTCATATATAAATTAGTTTTCTTTCTCGCGCAGCTCTTCCATGCTCCATTTCAGCCGTTTTGCGTTAATATCCGCGATGATTGATTGAATCCATTCTATTTCAGCCGTAAGTACTGCTCGTTGATATTCGGCCTCAAGTAAAAATAAGCGCGGCAGACTCATTGATGCTCCTTTCTGAAACTGATCTTCTTCAAGTCGAGCAAGTGTATTTTCAAGAACACTTACTCTTTGCTTGAAGAGCAATGCAACATCTTCAGGCGTTAACAATGCCAGAAAAGATACAGCAGCAGGGAACTCTAAAAACTCCTGAGCCGGTGTAGAAATCATTTCCCGGATCCATGAATATGCAGTGTTTCGTCCTAGATCCGTGATTTCATAAACAATTAAATCCGGTCTCCCTTCATTTTTTTTCTTTTCCTGGATGGTAATGGCCTTGTCTCGATGTAAACGATCAATCGTTTGGTAAATACTCGTGCGATGGCGAACGTTAATAACTTCATCTTTCCCCCTCTCTTTAATAAGCTGTTGCATACGATACGGATGCATAGGCTCCTCAATAAGAAAACAAAGAACGGCTAAAGCGACAGGTGATTTTTTAATTGTGTTTTTCATATTCATAATATTACTATTAATAATATGACGTGTCAAGATATAATAAGCCGTCAAATTTACTCCATCCCCTGTTTTGGTTAATAAGCCAATGTATTGATTTATTAGTAGCGAATAGAATAAATGCCCTCCTTTACGAAGCAAACGGATCTATGCGGCTCACGAATAGGCCGGCTGCTGACTTTTATCCTTGTCCAAGGCGGAAGATGTGATTTGGACTCGAACTGATTACACGATGACAACCGCATTTCATGCAGGCAAGATTTTTGTGGTAAAATTGAATGGATTATCTATTATGTGTTGTCGATACGATGCCTTTTTTATCATCAGCAGGAAGCGAACTACACAAATTATATTTAAGAAGGAATGTTAAATGAAAATTACTATGTTTATCCTCTTGGCTGCGGCAGCTATCATGGTTGTTTTTGCCATAAATAATACGGATGCTAAAAAGGATAATGCTATCTACGTATCTGTAAATGGCGATGATCAAAATGATGGCACAAAATCAAAGCCATTTCGCACACTAAAAAAAGCCTCCTCAGAAGCTAAAGCGGGGACTACTGTCTACATACGGAAAGGGACCTATAATGAAAAGCTTGTCGTGAAACATAGTGGTACAAAAGCAAAACCAATTATTTTTAAAGCCTACAATAAGGAACAGGTCGTTCTCAGTGGAAAGAGCCTAAAGGATACTGAGGGGGATACATCCTTAGTTACGATAAACAATAAAAATTATATTACGATTAGTGGATTAACGATACAAGATTTAACGACTGATTTACCAAATGAAACGGTAATGGGGATTTATGTAACGGGCTCTAGCAGTCATATTACATTAGAGAATAACCATGTGCAGCGAATGGAGACCCATGCAGATGATGGGAATGGCCATGGGATTGCAGTATACGGAACTGGCCCGATGGAAGACATCCATATTTTAAATAATACGGTGGAAGATTTAAAACTGGGTTCTAGTGAATCGCTTGTACTTAATGGAAATATTGATGGTTTTAAGGTGGAAAATAATCTAGTTCGCCGAAACGATAATATCGGAATTGATCTAATCGGGTACGAAGGTACTTCTAATGATAAAAGAGCTGACTATGTGAGAAATGGTGTTGTTAAACACAATAAAGTTTATGAAATATCCTCGTATGGCAATCCGGCCTATGGGGAAGATTATTCCGCTGGCGGAATTTACGTAGATGGTGGGAAAAACATAACCATTGAAAAGAATACCATTTATAAATGCGATATCGGAATTGAAGCAACCTCTGAACATGCAAAAAAATATGCTGATCATATTAACATTATAGACAATATTATTTATCACAACTTTTACACTGGGATATCGATTGGCGGATATGGCGAAAATCGGGGAGGCACGATCCATTCTACCATCTCTCAAAACATCATGTATCGAAATGATACGAAGGGACTGGATGGGGGACAGCTTTTATTACAGCACGATGTAAAAAACAACGTGGTCGAAAAAAATATTATGACCGCTGGACCATCTCGTTTATTTATTGCCAACTATTTTACAACCAATCAAGCAAATAAACTACAAAGGAATGTATTTCATAAAGAAAAGGGTAAAACTGGTATTTGGGTATGGAAGGATGAAGAATATACTTCTTTTCCGGAATTCAAAATTGATTCAAAAAGTGATGCGAAATCCAGCTATTTAGATCCAAAATATGAAAATGAAAATAAATATGATTTTAGATTGAGAGAGGATTCACCTGCGAAAAAAATTGTGGAGTAATTTTCATTTGGTATCCTTGAAAACTGTACTGAAAAATTGATTTAGTTCTACATTGTTCTCAATTCGCGGTCTTCTTATCTCAAGGGACTTATTCGACTTTAACGGGCAGTAAGAACCCCACTTCAGGCATTTAAGGGAATCTAGAATGATAAGTGGGGATCCAAGTCCGATTCGGTTCAACTAACAATCAGTGGGGGATGAAGGATTCCCCGCTGATTGAAGTTTCACTTTATTCGAAGATCATCGTGATGACGACAACAACAAGTAATACAATATAAATCCTGGAAAATAAACGATCGGGCACGTTGTGTGCAACACGGGAGCCTATGGGGACCCCGATAAATCCCCCTATAACCATACCTATAAAAGCCGGAATATAAACAAAACCGAAACACCATGAAGGCAGATCGGGCTGTTGCATGCCTGCAAATACAGAAGTAGTTGTTCCCACAATCGCTATAGGCAAACTTAGCGGAGTTGCCAATGATACAGCATTGATCATTTTTAATTTGCAGCTTCGTAGGAAAGGAATGGTTAGTACACTTCCCCCGATTCCTAACAACGTAGCAATAAAACCAATGCCTGTCCCAAGAAAGGAGGTCTTTACAAGGTTAGGTATCTTGATATCATGGTCTCCTATATCTATAAACGTTTTCTTTACGAGGGAGGAAATGATGGTATAAACCACAAAAAGAATGAATAAATATCTGAGAATGTTCCCTCCAATAAAGGGAGAAACGAGCCCTCCAATTAAAGAGCCGACAGCAATTGCCGGCGCCATTCGAAAAAAGATAAACCATAATATATGGTGTTGCCGATGATGGGAGATCGTGGAATTCAACGCATTGACAATCATAATCGCAAGCGATGTCCCAACCGCCACATGCATAACCAAAAAGTGAGGAACATGCAGATGCGGAAGGAGTAAATACAGAACAGGGATGACCACAAACCCGCCACCGAACCCAAACATACTTGATAAAAATCCGGTTAAAACACCCATTCCTAAAAATGCTGCAATCGAATACACAAAGATCAACTCCATGACTTACCGGGAATACTTGTAAGCGAATCCTAGTACTTTTCATTTTCCTTTGTCATTATACAGTAACCATAACAGTTGGTACAGGAATTCTCTTAGCGTGGGTATAATCACAAACAATTAAATTAATCTTGGATAAGCCGAAATATGATCGGTAGTTTTTCAGTATGTTTCGGCTTTGTCATCTGTTGAGTGGAGAAAAATGCGGGTGGGAAGTCTGTATCTTTTCCGATTTTTTTATTGGGTTTATCATTGCATTTATACTTGACCTAGTTATTGTTGGACCTAATGCTAAAAAAATAGCATTGAAAATAACGGCTAATACAACAAACAGGTTATATACAGTCCTAGCAATTTCAACATGTATGGTTATTGGAATGGCGTTTTTCATGTCAATTTACGGTATAGTTACAACCAATTTACACAATGATTATACGAGCTCAATTATGACAGATTATTTATCAGTGTTTGGTAAAAACTTTATTATGGCACTACCTTTACAACTTATTATTATGGGACCGCTAGTGCGTTTTATATTTACTAAGTATATTAAATCCAATAAAAATGAATATGAAAATTTAGAAGAAATGTAACGTTTCAGTAAAAAGTTGGTTTATAACCTTCCTATTATCTTTTTCGTTATCTCTGCTGAAAGAGTTGGTACCTGCTGTAATTAAGTAGGAGAGAGGAAAGGGAGGGATAAAGGCTGGGGAGCGTTTTATAGCAAGTGAGGTTTTCGAAATTATTTCCAAATGAAAAATGAATCCGAAATCAATTCAAATTCGGGCTGGATCCATGAGGGTTCAGTCTTTTCTTGGTGCCCGGAATAGGTGCCGTATAAGGACCGGTACGTGCGGCCTAGGGAACTAAGAAAAATCATCTCCCCTCTATCTCGATTCTTTCCCAACATGCTCATTCTTACCCAAAATTCATGGCAACCCATTCCAAGTATCCTTTAAAAGGCATTTTGACTGAGGTGAAAAATAACGGTAAAGTGATTAAAGTAGAAGATTGATGATAGCGGGTGTATCTATGAGTTCCATACTTATATCAGCGCCAGCCATTCCATTAATAAAGATAGATACCATAGAATAAGGAGGAACATTGCAATGGAAGGAAACTTACTGATTATTGAAGATGATCCTGAAATCAGCAACATGGTAGCAAATTATCTGGAAAAGGAAGGGTACCAAACCACAGTTGTCCATGATGGAGAACAAGCTCTTCGGGAGTTCGTGCTAGACCGTTTTGACCTGGTTCTGTTGGATTTAATGCTCCCCAAGCTGAATGGACTGGAAGTTTTGCGACAAATTAGGGAACAAAGCCGGGTACCCATTCTGATTTTGTCGGCAAAGGATGGAGAAGCGGATAAGGCACTTGGTCTGCGAATCGGCGCTGATGATTATATTGCTAAACCGTTCTCGCCGCTTGAGTTAGCTGCACGTGTTGAGGCATCGATTCGCAGGGCAACGCAATATTCCAACGCTGATAACGGAAATGAGCCGAAACCGCAGTTATTGTCTGTTGGCGAATTAATCATAGATCCTGATAATTTCAAAGTCTTGAAAAAAAACAAAGAGATTAAGTTGACTGCCAAGGAATTTCAGATCCTGAAGCTGTTTGTTCAACATCCGACGCGGGTTTATACGAAGGCAATGCTTTATAAACTTGTATGGAATGAGGAATACTATCATGACGATAATGTCATTAATGTACATATGAGACGCTTGCGGGAGAAGATTGAAGACGATCCGTCAAATCCACGCTATATCTGCACGCTGTGGGGAATTGGTTATCGGCTGGGGGAACAGTAAATGGCAATGTTCTGGTGGATTTGGCTGATTACTGCTGTGGGATTTTTCCTATTGTATTTACGTGAGCGGGCATCGAGAAGGGCGATTCGAAACGATCTAGCTTACATCAACCGAAAAATGGTGGAATTTACAGATGACACTAAACCCCTGACACAGGAAAGTCTTCTTGTGGTGACTAATGAACCCGAGCTGCGAGAGCTGCTTCGTGTGGTCAATGCAATAGTTGATCGTGCGCGTCAATCGGCCTCAGATTATGTGCGAATGGAGCGGGAGATGCGCAGGATGCTGTCGAATGTATCGCACGATTTAAAAACACCGCTCACTGTTATTATGGGCTACGCCGAGGTGCTTGACCGGAATTTTGACTTGTCTGAGGACGAACGAAGAAGAATGCTTAGCCAGGTTTACAAAAAGACGACCCAGGTGCAGGAACTGATTAATGCTTTTTTTGATTTGTCCAAACTCGAGTCGGATGAGTATGACATTCCATTCTCCATGGTGGACGCTTGTGAAGTGTGCCGTCAGCGAATATTGGTTTATTTCGATCTTCTTTCTGAACGGGATATCAAGGTGGATATCCGTGTTCCCGAAGAGGCGGTATTGGTGTACGCGAATGAGGAGGCTCTGTCAAGAATTCTTGATAACTTGCTGTCCAATGCCATACGTTATGGTTCAGATGGGGGATATTTGGGATTGTCGCTTATATCGGACAAAGAAAAGGTTCAGATCAATGTGATTGATCGCGGGCGTGGTATCGAAAAGGTAGATCAAGCCAGAGTCTTTGAAAGAATGTACACAATGGATGATTCAAGAAACCGCAATATACAGGGCAGCGGACTGGGGCTCGCCATTGCAAAAAGGCTGACGGAGCGATTGGGCGGCCGCATTGATCTGGCCAGCATCCCCAATCAGCGCACTTGTTTCACTGTAACCCTTCCCAAGTCCGAATTCGGATCCTCTCAAAAAGGAGAAACGGACGAATTAAGAAATAAGTAAGATTTCCGTCATTTAAAAGAAAGAATCCTGCGATATTCTAAAAGAGAATTAAAAATAAATGGGAGTGAAGAAAATGACAAGTGTCATCCGAACACGGTTACTTAATAAAAGTTACGGAACGGAGGAGGTTGTGTCTAGCGTCAATATGAACGTTCAGCGCGGCGAAATATACGGATTTCTCGGACCGAATGGCGCAGGGAAATCGACTTTAATGAAGCTGTTGCTTGGACTGGTGAAGCCCACTGGCGGCGAAATCGAACTATTCGGAGAGCGGTTGCTCATCAATTCTACGGAACATCTTAAACGGATCGGGCATTTGATTGAGACACCGGTCTTCTATGAGAAGTTAACTGCGAAGCAAAATCTGGAGCTTCACGGCGAGTACATGGGATATTACAATACACAGATGGTTCGTGAAGCATTGGAGCTGGTACAGCTGTCCGGTGTTGATAACAAGCCTGTAAAACAATTCTCACTTGGCATGAGACAACGGCTCGGTATTGCGCGGGCGATCTCTACCCGGCCTGAATTGCTATTACTGGATGAACCCGTGAATGGCTTAGACCCGGAAGGCATTCAAGTCATGCGAAATTTATTCCGCAGGCTGCGCGATGAATGGGGCCTATCACTTCTGATTTCCAGTCATTTGCTTTCTGAGATTGAGCAGGTAGCCGATACGATCGGCGTTATCAATGGTGGACAATTGATTCGTCAGGTATCTATGGAAGATGTTCGGGCGTCCACAACCGATTATGTGGAGATTGTTACGTCAAATATCACCCTTGCAGCCTTTGTGCTGGAGGAGAAACTAGACTTGAAAAATCTCAAGCAAATCAGCGACTGTAAGATACGAGTCTATGACTTGGGAATTTCGCAGGATACGTTATCCAAAGAACTTGTATTGAACGATGTGCCGATTGAATCGATTAATCGCCACCATCATTCATTAGAGGAATACTTTTTCGGTATGATTAAAGGAGGTACTAACCATGATACACCTTATCAAGCTGGAGTTTAAGAAAGGTGGCCTTAACGGTTACCTTTGGGGATCCCTGCTAGCTTATGCGGGCATCGCCGGTCTTACGATGATGATTTATTTTACCAGCCATAACTTGTCGGAGGATGGATTTCAGAACTATGAGGATGCGCTAAATGTTATCAATACATTCGTGCTGGCGACATTTATTATTTACGCGTCGGTTCTCCTATCGAAGCTTATTATTAACGAATTCAGGGATAAGACCATCACCCTCTTATTTGCCTATCCAATAAATCGTAAGAAACTTATTTTTGCCAAGCTGTCGATTGTATTCTGCTGGACATTCGTCAATGTCGTTTTAGCCAATCTGCTCGTTGACGCCTTGTTTATCGTAATGAATCATAACATTGGTTTTGTATCCGGTACTTTAACGACTACGTTGCTGGTTCATCAAGCAATATATGTGCTGCTACAGGCCTTCGGAGCAGCAGGAATGAGCTTGTTGGCACTGGTGTTGGGCTTGCGAAAGAAATCAGCGGCGGCCACTGTCGCCTCATCCATTTTTATCGTAATTATCATGTGCTCGAACACGGGGAGTTTCAATCTAAGTTCCATTATTGCGGTTCCTTTGTCCCTTGCAGCACTTGGCATACTCATTACTTATCTAAGTTTTCGGAACCTCGATCGGGTGGATGTGAGTTAAACTGATTCAATTACAGAAGTTGACTTCAAAGGGAATACGACAACCTCTATCCGATTAAATAGATTATACCTTGGAAAGGTTTAAAAGAGTAACAAATACTAGTTAATAATAATAGACGAGAGGGAATTAATAATGAAAAGGAAAATTTCGGCGATCGTTGCTTGTGTAGTCATTGCTTCTGTGGTCATTGCTTCTGTGGTCATTGTTTCTATGCTTTTTGTAATACCGATGACCCACGCCCCGGATAAGAAGGATAATATAAAGGAAAGGGCTCACAGTATGGCATCGGAGCTCGTATCCAAGTATGATGTAAGTGGTATACAGTATGCAATCAACGATAACGGCTCCATTACTTTGTCTGATAGCGCTGGTGTCTATGATAAAGCTACCAATACACCGGTAACCAAAGAAACGATGTTTGGTATTGGCTCGGTAAGCAAGTTGTATGTAACTGCTGCAACGATGATGCTAGTTGATGCTAATAAAGTTGATCTGGATAAACCACTTACAACGTATATCAAAGACTTTACAATGGCTGATGAAAGATATAAAGAAATTACACCACGTATGCTAATGAATCACTCGTCAGGACTTTATGGTACTCACTACGGGAATAGTATGCTATTCAATGATAATGATACCAAAAACCATGATGAATTACTAGTAAGATTACAATCAAGTAGATTAAAATCAAAACCTGGTGAGTATTCCGTGTATTGTAATGATGGGTTCCAGCTGCTTGAAATATTGGTTGAACGAGTAAGTGGTTTAAGCTATACCAAATTCCTTGAAACCTATATTAGCAATCCGTTAAATTTAAGCTCTACAAAGACACCGCTAGACAATTTTGATAGACAAAGGCTGGCAAAAACTTATTTTCCTACGATAGATAAGGCTTTACCCGTTGAGAATGCCAATGTGATTGGAGCAGGAGGTTTATATTCGACTGCAGAAGAATTAAGTACGTTCTCAGAAGTATTAACAGGAAAACGAGCAGATATTCTATCTAAAAAATCAGCAAAAGCTATGCAAAATCCTGAGTATAAAAAAGGAGTGTGGGTTTCTGACGAGTCCAACAACACTAATTATGGGCTTGGCTGGGATGCCGTTAGCTTGGCACCGTTTAATGATTATGGGATAACTGCATTATCCAAGGGTGGAGATACAATCATGTATCATGCCGATTTGATTGCAATACCAGAATATAATATCTCTATAGCGGTGCTCTCATCCGGTGGCAGCTCAATTTACGATACGATATTTGCATCTAATGTGTTATTAGAATACTTGAAGGAGAAAGGTATTATTAAAGATATTCTACCTAAAAAAACATTTGAGCCTTCTAAACAGGTGGAAATGCCCTCCGATTTACTCTCTTATTCTGGATTATACGGCACAGTGGATTCAACAATAAATATTGATATGAATAATGGCGCAATTAAATTACCTGAACTTGAAGGGCTTATACCAGCACAAAAATATGTGTATACCGGCAATGGAAAATTTAAAAACAGCGATGGCAGTGCGGTAGTAAGCTTCGACAAACAAACAAATGGCAAAACATATTTAAAGCTTAAAGCATATTTGGATTTTCCGGGAATTGGCCAGATGGATATGGTAACCTATGAATACCAAAAGCTGGATGTCAATCCTTTAAATGATACAACTAAACAGGTATGGGAAAATAGAAACGGGAAAAAGTACTATGGTTTGGATGAGAAAATCACTTCTATTTTCTATCTAGATCCATCGGTTATAATTAGAAATATATCGGTTGATCTTGATCATGGATATGCAAACGGCACTAAAATTATTGATGAGAATAAAGCAGTAAACGCTGTCGAAATACCAATTATGGCCGGAAGAGATGTGTTTGATTTAAATTTTTACAAATTGCAACAAGAAGAGTATTTAGAAATTGATGGATTCTCCTATATTAGCGAAGATGCGATAAAACCAATCTCAGGAAAGAAGATGTCGACTTCTACAATAAAACCTGATGGCCATGCCAGGTGGTATAAAATTGATGAACAATCAGCCAATCAAAAAATGACGGTTGATGCCCCAAAAAGTGGAGGATTTGCTGTTTACGACAAAGAGGGAACAATTGTAAATTTCTCAAGGGCAAGCGATAAAAATTCAGTAGTACTACCAGCAGATGGGTTGATTGTTTTTGGTGGCAATGTTGGAGATGTATTTAAAATCAGTTTGGATAGTAAGTAAGGCTTAGGATATCGCCAACGACGCGGTTATCTTAACTAGTCACAATGGATGATGACTTTACAGTTTTCAATGTAAAGTCATCTTCAGCAGGTGCTTGATTTTATCTCTGTCAAGTTGGAGGATATCCGCGCTTATCAGGATTGTAAAAAGGTAATGTGAATATGAGACCTTTTTCACACCTAAATTACTCTAATGAGCAGCAAAGCTAGGAAATGATTAGCGAAGCTGAGGAACGAATCCCCCCTTCTATGATTAACTTTCAAGTCATTTTTGTTTTTCCTTTTTTTTCACTATTTGCGAGATGAATAACAATAAAAAGGGAATTGGAAACAGGACAATCATGTATGTATATATGTTAATTGCTTCAGTAATACGAAAATGTTCTTTTGAAAGATAAAGGGTACCGAAAAAAATAAGAACAACGAAAAGAGAAAACAGTATTCGTTTCACCCATTTCGAGGAATTTGCCGATACGCTCATATTGTAGGCAATCCGAAAATAAAGACTACAGCGGATATACGTACCGAATGTCATTAAAATCATGCCATAAATATCAAAACGATCAATAAACCCTAAGTTAATAATTCGTACAATTTCCGTTGCCGGATACGTAAAATTATCAGCTTGTCCCAGTCCAAAAATCGTAACGACACCGGTTATTGTCGAAGTCATCATCAGTGCATTTAACAATATCCCGATGATCCATAATAAAAACAATCGTTTTTCGTGAATATTTTTGATTGGTACACATAATAACAACAACAATTCAATCCAAATGCTTATAAGAATTAGAGTACCCCATAAAGCTGGACTCCAACCAAATTCTAACAAAGGCTGGAGTTCACTCCATTCTTTTTTTGGAGTATCCATCAACGTAACAGTATGACCTGTGATCAAACTAATTAAGGCTAACACACCTGCGGTTAGTGCAATTCGTTTAATGCCCTTTGTGGCTGCATAGAAGAAAAAGATTAAAAACCAGATGAGAATGGCCATTCGAGGCGTCTCAGGCAAAAAATCAATAAAAACAACATCAACTAAGGCGGAAAACGAGAGCACCGTTAAAAATAAAAAATAGAGAATAAAAAGCACGACAATGATTCTTCCAAACCATTTACCTAAAAGAAGGGAAAACATCTCGGAAATAGTAATGTCCGGATGGTTCAATCTCAGTCGATAAATAGCATATGCAAATGCAAATGCAGCTGGAAGTGAGAGAAGAACGGAAATCCAAGCATCTCTTCCAGCTACATCGAGCATTATCGGGAGAATAAGGACATGTCCCATAACAGGAAGTGTCATGATTAATAAAAATAGCGTCTCCCATTTTGTTAACATATTTTTTACTCCTTTACTCAACTTTCGCATGCTGAAATAGGCAGGTAAACCTTGATGTAATTAGGCAAGCCTGCAATCCACTGCTGTAGTTGAATTTTGATTAATCCTTGCATTTTCTTGTTACTCTTTTTGATGGTATCTTCAAGAAGCTCGATTAATTGCTGTAATGCTACAGCCCAATCAAGGTCACTGATTTCATCACAAAGCTCATAAAACATGCCACCTAAAGTACGTTGATCTGTACTGCAACGATTTTGCCATGACAACACGATATATCTTGTAAACACGATAGTTGTATGGCTAATAAGTGAGTCATAGGAACGGCCTTGAAATTCCTTTTGTAGCTTCAGTAAGGATTTTGTTGTTTTGAAAAAGACTTCAATATCCCATCGCATGCCGTAAATGCGAATAATTTCTTGATCACTCAATGTGCAATCTGTACTTAAAATAGCCAACCAGTCATTTTTCTTATTGCGATTGCGAACGAAGACCACTTTTACTGGGACACCGTTTGCTTGGACAGTATGGATGGAGCGCAAAATCCCTTTCTTTCCATCGGTTGGAGTCGCCAAACGATAGAGCTGTTCCAAGGATACACGCTCGTCACCTACTAGGTAACGCTGTTTTAATTTTTTGACCATACCAATCACATCTAGACCTTGTTCTTTAATGTCTTTAATGAGTGGCTGGTGCGTGAACCATGTATCCATCAACACATAATCGGCTTGGATCCCCGTGTTCATTGCGCGACTGATCATATTCGGGATTTGTTCCGGTGCAGTTTGTAACGCTTCAAGACGTCGCTTATAGCCAGAACTGCGCTTGTCAATTTTTGAAGAAATACCGTTAATCTGGCTCTTTTTCGAACTCAATAAAGAAAAATCAACCGGTAGGAACGTCGCACCATCAGACCAACCTAAAGTTAACATGCGAAATCCTTTGTAAAAGCGCATTTTTTGGGAAGCATGATCAAAGCAACGAGCAAGTAATTCTACGTTTTTACTACGGTTTCGATCATATGCAGAATCATCCAAAATAAATACTTTCGGACGGGCATGATTTGTAAGTTTCGTTACCTTTCCAGCGGTAAACGCGACTAAGAATAGTAAAAATCGACGCCAAGCAAATGTTGATTGATTCAAAAAGCGGTAAACAGTATCCTTAGCCGGAAATTCAGGAGACTTTTTACTTTCAAGTGCGCGAAACCAGTTTTTATTTTCGAAGATCAAACAAAAGACTAATTGAAAAAGATGAGCGCAGGAATAGCCAAAATTCTTCGTGATTCCTGCATGTCTTAGATGTTTTAGAACTTTTAATTCTTTAAATGTAGATTTTAACTCGTTTGGCAGTTGCTTATTTAGGTTATTTTTCGCTATCATAGTAGGAGCACCTCTTCTATTTGGTAGTTTTTTCTGGACAATTAAACTATACCAAAACTGGAGGTGTTTTTCTTTTATGATGATTGAGTGTCAAGCAACATAACACATTAGCTATTGACTAGTATTGTACCTAAGTTAAACTACATTTTTACTCTGCGAAAGTTGAGTCCTTTATAATTATAAAGTTCATTTTGAAAATGGATAGGGGTTGTTGTATGGTTTTCGATGTTCACGAGGATCATTTTCGTTAATCAACCCTTCATGGGTAATGTTGGCATCAACATCGATAGATATCTTTGCATTAGCAAAGATATCATTCCATTCCGAATGAATAGTTTGCCACTGTTCTGGATATGTTCGATGTGTTTCTAATCCAATTTCAGTAATATCTGTTTCCAATTCTTTTTGTAATTTCTTTAATGTGGTATGAATTTCATTTTGAACGTGATGAGAGATCTTTTTTTCAATTTCTTTTAAGAAAGCTTCGTTAATTCTTTTTGTCGTCATATTATCTGAAAGTGTACCTTCAATCTTTGTTTGGATACCCACGTTTAACTGCCTTCCATTTAAAATCGGTTTCGTTTTTGTTTTTGCTTTCGTAATTTCTAAAGAAACTTTCTCGTTTTCATCAAGGGAAACAGTAGTGCTTCCACCCTCGACATGATTTAAGAGCCAATTCAGCCCCATCGTTTCTTCAGTGTTAAGCTTGCCCACCATTTGATTGTTTTTGATAACTGCTGTTCCGTCAATTGAGGTGATGGTTTGTTCACCTGCCTTTTTAATTGAAATCATTGGTATGTAGGCATTAGGAATAGGTCCTTCGGTTAACTTATAAAATTCACGAAGTGTTAATGGTGCATATTCGGCAATAAATTGCGTTTGCTCTAAAGCAGTCACAAGCTCAAGAGAGGTAAGATTCTCATACAGGGTCGGTGTGCTCAAAATGTCGCTTGGATCTTCTTGCGTTACAAATGGGTGACTGTTTAAGCGAAACATTTGGTCACGACTAACACTGTCGAGCACTTGAAAAAAATTCCCTTTTGCTAACCTTTCACTAATTATCCATGCACGGGCATGTCCGAATTGAAGGCGCCGTTTTGCATACCGAATCAATTCACGAGCTCCCTCAAGAAATGTATCAGCGTTTTTTTCTAGTATGATATGTTGTCCACTACCTTTACCCCCACCTTGACCTCCTTCTTGATTACTTGTTGGTTTAATGATTTCAACGCTTATTTTTAATTGTTCGTCTGACTTATCCAGACCAACTCCGTGGACGAGGGCTGTTTTATCAAGCTCTTGGTTGTTCCAGCAACCTGTTAATAAAAAGAGGCTGCAAATCATGATGAAGATCGTTCGTATCATTGTTTATCACCTGTTTTTGGTAATGACTTCATTCTTGTTGTGCGTTGATTTGGTATACTTTTTGGTCGCTGTTTCAGCAACTTCGTTGGAAAACGGATAATACCGTCCTTCCAATCTTGAAAGTGGCTTGGTGAAAAGGGTGTCATATAAGGAACCCCAAGTGATGTTAATGACACCATATGGGTTAACAGACCCAACATAGCCATACACAATCCATATGATCCGAACACGCTACTGGCAATGAACAAACCAATACGTATTAATGCAGTGACATCCGCGATTGGCGTAATGACGAAGGCGGCTATATAAGATATGGAAACTATAACAATTGTCGGGGCTCCGACAAGTCCAGCCGATACGGATACATCTCCCAAAATTAAGGCACCAACGATGCTTAAAGCAGATCCGAGTTGTTTGGGCAGTCTAACTCCAGCCTCACGAACAACTTCAAACATTAAGATCATCATAATGACTTCCATCGCAAGTGGAAACGGAACCGTTTCTCTTGCTTGAATAAGTGGAACAATCATATCTGAGGGAATTAACGATTTATTAAAATTAAGGACAGAAATATATAAAGCAGGAAAAGAGATGCTGATAAAAAAAGCTAAAAAGCGCAGTAAACGAATGAATGAGCTATAATAAGGACGAGAATTATAGTCCTCAATGTTCTGGAAACTTTCGAGAAACAAATGTGGAACATATAAACAGAATGGGTTTCCATCAATTAAAAGCAAGACTCTTCCTTCCATTAATAAAGCTGCTGCCTTATCAGGCCGTTCCGTATTGCCAATTGTCGGAAGGATTGAATATGGGTGATCTTCAATCAATTGTTCAACATCTCCTGAACTGCTAATTGAATCCACCTTTATCTTATCAAGCCGATGCTTGACTCGTTGTACAAGGTCAAGGTCAACGATGTCCTTTATATAAGCTATCGTAACACCCGTTTGACTAAACTTGCCGATTTCTATTGTTTCGAATCGCAAAGAAGGGTGAGCAACTCTACGGCGAAGCAAGGAAACATTTACTCCCGTTGATTCGATAAAACCTTCCCTTGCTCCTCGCACTGCCTGTTCTGTATCGGGTTCTTCGATAGCTCGAGTTTCAAATCCTTCGATAGTAATTAGTAACCCATTATTAAAACCATCAACGATTAGTAATGCTTTTGCCTTTAAGATTTGAAAAACCGCTTTTGAAAGATTGTCTTCCAAAGTGGCTTTTTTTGTCGAAAGTCTTTCCTGAATCTGTTTTAAATCTTTATTGAGTTTTTCTTGCAGCGGATTTTCGATTAGTGGTTTCAGTACATTGTCACGTTTTGCATCTTCTTTAACTAACCCATCAATTGCAACTAACATGGCACTAAGCCTGTCACCGTTTTGTAATTTAATTGTGAATTTAGTAAACATAACATCTTGACTTGTACCTAACTGCTGTCTTAATGTTTTTTCGTTTTCGTTAATATTTGTTGAGAACGGCTGCCACTTATCATTAGAGTTGCCTTCTTTTTGCCTTTCCTTCATATTTTTTAGTAGCTTTTTGATGTTAGCATAACGCTTCATTTAAACAAGCTCCCTCGTCCATACTTATCACTATTATTAGTCAAGCAGTCATAAATATGTAATGCTTTTAAGTACGAGAAGCAGGCATTACTATTGATAAGTGAAGCAGCCTCAATAGAGATTAAAGCCACTTGAACGTGAGATTTTGGATGGCTTTAAAGGAATAGTAAGTTCAGCAGATTCAGAGGAAGCTGCAGCAGGTGTAGACCAAACAGCAGCATCTGCTCAACAAGCTAGCGGGTCAATGGAGGATGTTGCCGGAAGTTCAGAATATCTAGCTAAATTGGCTGAAGAATTAAATGGATTGGTTGGACGGTTTAAGTTGGATTGATTATATAAAAGAAAGCAGGGTGATTCATATCTGCTAACGTTTCAGATTAAAAAAGAAAAGATATGGATTTTTATCATGTTTATCAGCCTGTATTTAAAATTTTTCTTGCATTCCTGTAAAGCCTTCCGTATAATGTATCTAAATTATAAAAGAATACCTGCACGTGAAAAGACGTTGAAGAGGAAAGTAGGATACAGAATTTTTACACAGAGAGCTTCGGCAGCTGAAAAGAAGCAAAAAATGCGTGTCTGAACAATGGCCTCGGAGTTGCGGTGCTGAACATGTCACATGGACACTAGTAGGTTCCGACGAGATTTGGTACTCGTTACCCATACCACAGTATAAAAAGTCCCTTGTATTTGCGTACTTGTAGAGGCTGTTTGCGTGAGCAGACAGTGAAGTAAGGTGGTACCACGTATATTCAACCACGTCCTTACCGTTATTCGGTAGGGGCGTGGTTTTTTAATTCTCTTTTACGATGGTAGGGAATTTTATAATCACAAATAGCTTGGCCAGCTAGAGTATGCTGGCAATAAAAATCATCAGGAGGTTGTTCAAATGAAACGTAATTTAGTTTTGCAAACAGATTTTGGTATTAGTGATGGTGCAGTAAGTGCGATGTATGGTGTTGCCAATACCGTGGACCCCGAAATCCGTATATTTGATCTAACTCATGACATTCCGCAGTACAATATATGGGAGGGTTCCTACCGGCTATATCAAACAGTCAATTATTGGCCGGAGGGTACTGTATTTGTTTCTGTTGTGGATCCGGGTGTCGGAACATCACGCCTCAGCATTGTCGTAAGAACAGCTGCTAACCAATATATCGTTACACCTGATAATGGAACACTTACTCATATAAAACAGGATATCGGTATTGTTGAGGCTAGAATCATTGATGAAAACGTGAACCGATTGCCAAACTCTGGAGAGTCTTACACGTTTCATGGCCGCGATGTGTACGCATATACAGGAGCTCGACTAGCTGCCAATGTAATCTCTTTTGAAGAGGTAGGGCCAAAAGTTGGTGTCGATAATATTATTGAACTGACCAGACCGAAAGCATATCTGGAAGGTGAAGTGGTTTTCGGGAATATTGACATCCTGGATATTCGCTTCGGCAATCTTTGGACGAATATTGGACGGGAGTTATTTATTGAATCAGGGGTGGAATACGGCGATTCACTAGAAGTGACGATTGAAAATAACACCCATCAGGTTTATAAAAATATCATGACATATGGACGTTCCTTTGCAGATAGTCATTTGGGAGAACCATTGTTATACGTAAATTCATTGGATAACCTGGGAGTTGCTATCAATCAAGGCTCATTTGCCAAAGCATATCATATCGAAACAGGTGCTAATTGGAAAATAACGATCCGCAAAATTTCGCGTTTGATCAGCAACTGACACGGTGTTATAAAATAGTAAAATATAATAAAAAAGGGGAACCGAGAAGGATGGAAAAAAATAGTTTATCCATTAAAACAATTGTAGCAATTGGAATTGGAGCAGCAGTATTTGTCATTTTGGGGAGATTTGCTTCGATCCCAACCGGAATTCCAAATACAACCATTGAAACATCGTACGCATTTTTGGCGCTTATGGCTACGATATTTGGACCAATTGCCGGAGGGTTAATAGGCTTGATTGGGCACGCGTTAAAGGATGCTGTTTTTTACGGAGCGATTTGGTGGAGTTGGGTAATCGTATCGGCGTTTGTGGGCCTTTTTATCGGATTATTTGCAAAAAGGCTGAATGTTGAATCAGGAATTGCCGGTTCCAGACAAATAGTTACATTCAATATTGTTCAAGCAGCTGTGCAAGCAGTTGGCTGGTTCTTGCTTGCACCAATTTTGGACGTAGCGATTTATGCTGAACCAGCCAATAAGGTTTACTTACAAGGAATCGTTGCAGGTCTGTCAAATATCGTTACTGTTGGGGTTATTGGAACCATTCTCTATGTCTACTATGCAAAAACACGTAGTCAGAGTGATAGTTTGGCAAAAGAATGATAAGCTGGACTAAGAGGATGTCATGGAAAATCATGGTGACTTCATGCCTGCTATGGATTCAATAGATTTGTTGCTTGTTCGACACAAGAAATATACAACATTATCAGGGAGATAGTATGAAAAAGCCGATTATTCAATTTAACCAGTTTACATTTAAATACCGAAGTCAAGTTGAGCCAACACTTAAAAATATTAATTTGAGTGTTTACGAAGGGGAAAAAATTTTAATCGTTGGACCGTCCGGCTCTGGAAAAAGTACACTAGCTCATTGCATTAACGGGCTGGTGCCTTTCTCGTATAAAGGAGAGTTGGAAGGTAGTCTACGAATAAAAGAGCAAGAGACAAAGGAACTTGATATTTTCACCGTTTCCAAAGTGGTCGGTACCGTTCTGCAGGATCCGGATGGCCAGTTTATCGGTCTTTCCGTTGGCGAGGATATTGCTTTTGCCCTTGAAAACGATGGTGTTTTGCAGCCTGATATGACAAAGCAAGTGATGGATGTGTCACGTCTAGTCGATATGGAAAGTAAACTGGATGCCTCGCTACACGAACTATCCGGTGGTCAAAAGCAAAAAGTTTCCCTGGCGGGGGTTATGGTTGATCATGTGGATATTTTGCTTTTTGATGAACCTTTGGCAAACTTGGATCCAGCAACAGGAAAACATGCGATTTCTTTAATTGATCAAATCAAAAAGGAAACCAATACGACCGTCCTCATTATCGAGCACCGCTTAGAGGATGTTTTACATGGAACGGTTGACCGTGTGATTGTCATGGATGAAGGCCAGATTGTCAGTGATTCGACACCAGACGATTTATTAGCCTCTCCAGTCCTTGAATCGGCCCATATCAGGGAGCCGTTATATATTAAAGCAATGAAATATGCTGGCTGCAAGGTAACACCAGCGATGCAACCGGCACATCTAAATACACTTCAGATAGACTCATGGAGAAAACACTTAGTGCAATGGTTTGAGGCTGTGAAGCAACCCGAAGATGATACAAAAAAAGACGCGGTGGTACTTGAACTGGATCAAATTTCATTTCGGTATGAAAAAGGGAAAAATACCATTGATCAGCTGTCTTTTCTCGTGAGCAAAGGGGAAATGATTAGTATTGTCGGTAAAAACGGTGCTGGAAAATCAACATTATCCAAATTAATTTGCGGTTTTGAAAAAGTCCATTGCGGCACCATTCGTTTACATGGCAAAGATATTACGGGCGATAGTATCAGACAGCGGGCTGAGCGAATCGGTATGGTAATGCAAAATCCCAATCATATGATCTCTAAACATATGATTTACGATGAAGTGGCATTAGGACTAGTCAAACGAGGATTCAAACAGGAGGAAATAAAGTCCCGGGTTGACACTACCCTACGAATCTGCGGCTTATACCCATATAGGAACTGGCCGATTTCCGCTTTGAGCTTTGGCCAGAAAAAACGGGTTACGATTGCTTCGGTGCTTGCACTTAATCCGGATATACTGATTCTCGATGAGCCTACTGCTGGACAGGATCTCCGACACTATACGGAAATCATGGATTTTTTGCTTGAATTGAACAGGCAGGGTGTTACGATCCTACTAATTACACATGATATGCATTTAATGCTGGAATATACACCAAGGGCGATTGTAATTGCGGATGGGAAAATAATTGCCGACAAATCGGCTGTTGAAGTATTAACCGACCAAACGGTAATTCAAAGTGCAAATTTAAAGGAAACGTCCTTGTTCGGCTTGGCAAAACGCATAGGTATCGAACAGCCAGCGCAATTTGTTACCCGTTTTATCACGCACGACAGGGAGGTGCGCAAGACGTGGCAGTAGAAATGCTCTCGTATATTGAACGCGAATCTCCTGTTCATCGGCTTTCCGGTGTTACAAAACTAGTAATCTTTATGATGTGGTCTACTGCAGCCATGCTGACGTACGACACTAGAGTTTTGCTCTTTTTGTTTGCAGCAAGCATCGCCATCTTTATCGTGTCAAAGGTCAAACTCCGTGATATCGCTTTTGTACTTATTTTTATCTTGATTTTTTTACTCTTAAATAATATTGCGATTTATATTTTTTCACCACAAGAGGGGGTGAATATTTACGGTACTAGTCATGTGCTGTTTGACATTGCCGGACGATACAATGTGACAATAGAACAGCTATTTTATCAGTTTAATATTACGTTGAAATATTTTGTTGTTATTCCTGCAGCTCTTTTGTTTATTGTTACGACACATCCAAGCGAATTTGCCGCCTCTTTGAACCGGATGGGCGTAAATTGTAAAATCGCCTATTCCGTCTCATTGGCCCTTCGTTATATTCCTGATATCCAACGTGACTTTCGGATGATTGCCCAATCCCAGCAAGCACGAGGGATTGACCTGTCTAGAAATGAAAAGCTTGTTAAGCGGGTGAAAAATGCCGCCGCAATTATTATGCCGTTAATATTCTCCAGCCTCGAGCGGATTGAAACAATTAGCAATGCTATGGAGTTAAGGGGATTTGGCAAGAAGAAAAAACGAACCTGGTATAGTACGAAGGCTTTCAGGCACGCGGACTACCTTACGCTTTTTATTGGTTTGGCTATTCTGGTTGTCTCCCTTTACATTACATTTCATGATGGGGATCGATTTTATAATCCTTTTTGTTAGGTAGCGTAGCGGAGCAAATTGTTTTGCCTTCTCTGCGTATTATTGAGCTGAAGTTTAGGACAGGTCCTCTATGTGCTATACTGGTCAATCAATTAAAAAAATGACCAGTCAACAAAATTAAAGATGGGAATTTGATGGAAGACAAACAATCTTTTATAGCTGAAGCACGAAGAGGATCAACTGTTTTTTCTTAACGGAGACACTGAATGAAAATAGTTTTTTGGAACTGATGAAGTGTAACCGACTTTCTCTTCTCTATTCCTCTTGCATTCTAACAATAATTTTGCCTCGCACATGACGACCTTTTAATTTTTTCAAACCTGTTGGTAGTTCTTGACGCGGAAGCACATCACTTACCATTGGATCCATTGTCCCTTTTTGAACCCGTTCCATTAGCTCACTGGCCATAAAAGCTAAGTTCCTGCTTGCACGGTAAGATCCACTACTGTGAGCAGCGCCAAGTGCCACTTCATGTATGGACGGTGAGAGAGTGAACGGCTTAATACTAGAAAGATCTGGTGCACCTGCGATATATGCCAAATGACCTGAGAACGCCAAACGCTTCAAGTCTTTTGTTGCTTCATCAGGCCCGACTGTATTGAAAATCAAATCGACACCTTCATTGTTGGTTTCTTCCAAGATGCGTTTTGTCACGTCTTCTGTGTTATAATCAATTGCAACATCAGCTCCAAGAGATTGAACCCAAGTATGATTGTGAGATGAAGCCGTAGTGAAGACGCTCAACCCCAGCTCTTTTGCCAGCTGAATGGCATATCCGCCAACACCGCCGGCACCACCGTGAACTAAGATAGTCTGCTTTTGCACATGATTTAACTTTTGAATGACCGCTTCATAGGCAGTCATTCCTGCACAGAGGATGGCCGCTGCTTGATCGTAAGAGACGCCCTCAGGGATCTTTGCCGTTGCATCTGCTTTTACTGTTGCTTTCTCTGCAAACGCACCTTTGTCAGATAAATCGGTATGGCATGCCACGCGGTCTCCAACTCGGAATTCTTCTACGTCTTGACCAACTTCAACAACCTCGCCTGTTAAGTCCACTCCGGTAATATGCGGATAGCTCCACTTAGGGCTGCCGGTTTCAATCAGTTGATAATCAACGGGATTTAAAGCAGTACTGATGACCTTTACGGCAAGTTGTCCTGCTTCTGCTTGTACACCTTCTGTATCCGCCCAGACAAGCTTATCAATACTACCTGGTTGTTCGACTAACCACGCTTTCATTATATTCCACTCCTCGTACTCTCTAAAAAAAATCCGTTTTCAGGTTTTGGCGTGAACGCCTGCAGTGTAATTTGTACATACGAAACATTACGTATATAGAATCGTTGACTTTCTTAGTAAGCACCTTGAGAATAAGTTAATTCATAGCTGTGGCTGTAAATTTCTACAAGGTTGCCAAACGGATCTTCGCAATAGACCATGCGATAAGGTTTTTCTCCAGGATAGTACTCACGAATTTGCATACGCTGTTTTCCTCCATGAGCCTTGATTTTTTCTATAAGCCCCTCTACATCTGGGTCTTGGACAGCATAATGAAAGATGCCTGTTTTCCAATATTCAAAGTTGTTTTCAGGTGTCTCATTGTTCGGGAACTCGAACAATTCAAGTCCGATTCCGTCAGATGTAGATAGATGAGCAATGCGGAATTGTCCCCAACCAGGGCCAAAGACATCCTTACACATAATTCCAATAGGACTGTTGTCTTCTACTACATCAGACGGTTCCATCAAAACGTACCATCCCATAACCTCTTTATAAAAGTCTATAGCTTTATCCAAGTCTGGAACAGAGAGTCCAATATGAGAAAATGAACGCGGATAAGTATGGTTCATTTTAATTCCTCCTTGTATATTAATTCATACCAAGTATAATATAGCAAGGTCACTTATGTTAAGCAGGCACTTTTTTGTTTCCAAGTACCCATTTAGTAACCTAGATAAATCATGGCCTGATAGATATACATATCATACCCATTTAGGTTATTTCATAATCCAAATTAAACTAAGAAAAGGAGAAGATAAGCTCATGGAAAGGGAGGATGGCTGTCTCAAGAGCTTGAAATTTAAGGAATACTTATATTAATCATCCCAAATCTTATTCAAGTTTGGTTAATATAGAACGCTTTCTTGCCAAAGTTTAAATAACTCATTATTTATCTCTTGTTTTCACTAAAAAATAGGCAGTAATCCAGGCGGTAATCGGAATAATTATAGCAACACCAATTCCGGCACAGAGTATATTTATCATTTCAGCACTAAATACTTTTGAATTTACAATTTCTCCAAAAGAATAGGATAAATCTTTAAACCAAATAAGCAATCCTAGATAGCTTCCAAAGAAGGCAAAAAATAACGTATTCGTATCTGTTCCCAAGATATCTCTCCCAATACCTAATCCAGATGTAAATAAATCTTTCCTGCTAATGAATGGATTATGATTACGTATTTCACTCATCGAAGAAGCAACAGAAATGGCGACATCCACAATGGAACCTATTGCACTCATAATAATCATCGAGGCTCCAATTTTAGTAAAATCTACCCCAATATAAAGGGAAAACACGCTGATTTCCTCTATTTCCTCTTCGCCAAATCCCTGAAACATCGATTTTTCGGTTGCGATGACAATAAAAAAGAGTAAAATAACAATGGTGATCATCGTAGAAATGAAAGCTGTTTTTGTTTTACGGTTCACTTCATTAATATAAAATAGATTAATACAACTAATCAACGTACATGCAATTAATGTTAAGATGATTGGGTTAACATTTGGCACTGTCATAATAATGATGGTAAGAAGGAGCACACCAAAATTTAAGAATAAAGCAACAAAAGACCGTACTCCTTTTTTTCCGCCAATAAGCACCATCAATATGAATAAAATGGCTGCCAACCATACTAATACATTCATTATCTTGCCCTCTTTCGATTAACAAAAAAAATAGAAGTATATAGACCTATCGGAATAGTTAACACGATCCCAATACCACCTGCCAAAGCTCGTGCCAATTCCAATGACAGGTTCATGGAAAGGGTAAACGACAATGAAGAAGCATTATTCAAATACAAAATAAGCATTGGAATCGAACCACTTATATAGACAAAAAACAAAATATTTGTGATGGTCCCCATAATATCTTTCCCAATATCCATTCCAGAAGTTTTAAGTGCTTTTACCGATATGTTGTTATTCTTTTCATACAACCCAAAGATAGAAGAGGACATGGTAATGGCTACATCCATTACGCCTCCTAAAGATCCAAGTAATAACCCTGCCATAAACACCATCCGATAAGGGCGGGTTAGAAATTGCATCTCTTCATATCGCAGGCCATTTTCGGAAGTTAAGCCCATCACAAGATAGGTAATCAGCAGCGAAAGAAAAGTCCCTATTAGTGTAGCAACAATTGCTGCATATGTTTTTTCATTAAAACCGCTAACGAGTAACAAAGAAATGATAGTAAATAAAATTGCACTGATACCGCATACCCATAACAAACGCGTACTTTCCGTATTCACATAAACATCCAATGCGTAGAATAACAAAGCGGCATTGACTGCTAAACTAATGATAGAAAACAGCCCTTGCTTTTTCCCAACGATAAGTAACGTAAAGATAAAAATCCATCCAATAATTAGTACGTATTTATCACGTTTTACGTCTTTTATGCTTCCAGTTAATTCGGTATTTTCTTCTGTATTCTTGTCAATCGAAACAAACAATTCATTCCCAGCATGATATTCTTGATCATAAGCTCCGGACGATGAATACTTATTCGTTAAATGGATAAGTTGTCCTTTTTCTTCTCCATTTTTCAGTTCAGCCGTTATCCGCTGCGTGAATAACTTATCTTTATTATGATGTTCATCTGTTACTTCCGCTGTATCTACCAGCTTCGTTTCGATTACTTTGGCGATTGGACGATCATAGAATGAATAATTATGATTAACAAAAACAACAGAGGCGACAAAACAAAGTACTAATATGGTGTAGAAAATAATTTGTTTGTAAGTCATTTTTTTTAATATGTTGACGATAACATTCAAAAAAACCCCTCCAACTGCGGGATGGAATCTAGTGTGATACCATTTGAAGATACTTGTTTTAACAGCGGATTGCAATTTTTATAATCACATACCACCTGTTCAACAGGTGGTTTGACTTAGCCCTATAAGGGCATGTTACTTGCAACGCCTTAAGGGCGTGGTTTCGCAAGCCGACTACATTTATTTATTTAGCTTATCTTCTATCATATCTGCATCGGTTTGGTTTTTTATATACTTCTTGATAACCTCTTCATTTCGACCGACGGTATCTACATAATACCCTCTTGCCCAAAAGTGTCTATTTCCTTTACTTTTGTATTCAGGATGTCGGTCGAATATCATCAATGCACTTTTTCCTTTTAAATATCCCATGAATGTTGATACGCTAAGCTTCGGTGGTATCTTCACACATAGGTGAACATGGTCAACAGAAACACTTCCCTTTACTATCTCAATTCCCTTATACTCGCAAAGTTTTCTGATGATCTCACGTATATCTTCCCTAAGTTTTCCATACATTGTTCTTCGTCTATATTTGGGAATAAACACAATATGGTACATGCAATTCCACTTCGTATGTGATAAACTTGATTTATCCAATTTTGGATTTCCTCCTCTAACTGACATCGGCTTCCGAAACCTTTGTCATTATACCAGAGGGGGATTTTTTTATCATACGTAAAGGTACTTCCACTTTTGTTCTCCCACGCATAGCGTGGGGCTTAATCTGGAGTTATTTTCAAAAACAGCAGATCTTCAGCACAGGAGCCTGACCTGGCAATAGTATGCAGTTAATAATGGACTTAGAATAACAGGAATGTTTTCAAATCGTCAAGAGAATCTCTCCCAATTTGTTTCATGTTATGGTTAGGAGGAAGATTGAGATAAGCCTGCTACTTATTTTAACATTAAATATTAGCTGAAAAATATTGAAAATAAATCTTGACTCTCTCGTTTACGCAGCGTATTAACTTCCAATTGAAAAGACGTGCTAGGATAAGCACGTCTTTAATAGCCTTTACTAACTTTATTTGCTTTTCTTTTCTTTAGGCTTTTCATCCAAAATGGAACGTAATTCTTTAATATCCTCTTCTGATAAAGAATCCTCCTGAATGAACTGAACTAGCATTGACTTTAACGTCCCACCATAAATTCGCTTAATAAAGGACTGTGCCTCCGCGTGCTGGCAGTCATCCTGAGAATAAAGCGGATAAAAAGTATAGACTTTCTGGTCTTTATTTACACCGACTACTTTTTTTTGGGCAAGGCGGTCCAAAAGTGTTCGTACTGTTTTCGGCTTCCAGTCCGTTTGCTCCTGCAGGGAGGAAATAACTTCGTTAGCCGTTTGCGGAGCCTTTTTCCAAAGTACATTCATGACTTCCCATTCTGCTTCTGAAATACTTGGTACCTTATCTGACACGCTAACACTCCTCCTGCCTTTCCGATTTTTTTATTAATTCCTTAATAAATGCCTTTATCCCGCAAAATAGATTTCGTTATCTCCGCTGCCTTACTTCCATAGGAATTACTTTCATTTTGTATATTGGTTGCAAAGAAATAGGTATCTTTTTTGGTCTCGACATATCCAATGAACCAGCCGTTAATGTTTTTACCATTGACACTCCCTGTACCAGTTTTTCCGGACAGCTGTGTACCATCTTTTTCCTCTAATTTGATGATCTCTTTAACGGTTTGGATATTCTTGTCCTTAAATCCAAATTTGTTTGTATAAAAAGCCTTTAGTAGTTGAACTTGTTCAATTGGAGAAATCTTTAACGAAGACTCGATCCAATATTGGGTTATTCCACCTGAAAGATCGTAATTACCATAGTCTATTTGTTTCAGATAAGCTTGAATGGTATCCCGATGGACCCTTTTATCCACTTCTTGAAAATACCAGTTCACGGAATTTTTCATTGCTGCAGATAAATTTTGATTCCTATTCCAAGCGTCATAAGGATACTGTTCACCGTTCCACTTAATTGTGGAACTTTCCCTTGTTATAACATTTGACTCTAATGCAAACAATGCACTATAGATCTTGTAAGTAGAATTCGGAGAAACCCTTAATGTGCTTTTATTTTCATTATAGATACTATATTGATCAGCTTGCAAATCATATAAAACAAAGCTTCCCTCATATCCGGCAAAATAGTTGCTTAGATCCTCGTAAACTGTTTGTTCTCCCGCAAAGTCGTAATGATTATCCTCATAAGCAAATACAGAAACGATTGGAATCTGACTTGCAACAAATACCCCCGAAAACATAAAGATGGCAATGCTTTTCAGTTTCAACCGCTTTGTTTCAGCAGTAAAGGAGGCAATACGTTCAATACGTCTTTTGATTTGTTCCTTGGAACCGTTTAGCTGATTTGCCAATGGGAAATACCTCAGTCGGGAGGATCTATCAACAAAATTAATAATCGTATTCCCATACTTCGCGTAAGAATGCTTATTCAAAGAATTTAAGACAGCAATATCACAAGCTATTTCGCGATCCAATCTCATTTCCCTGAAAGCAACCCAAACAAAAGGGTTAAACCAGTATAAAATTTGATAAAAGACGATCAGGTAATTCGTGGCAATATCTTTATATTTATAATGATTCAGTTCATGTAAAAAGACGTATTTGATATCCTCCATAGACAGCCATTCCTCAAAATGACTTGGCAGGACAACATAGGTCTTAAAAATACCAAAAGTCAATGGAGATTTGATAAGTGGTGATTCCCCGATAATCAAATGTCTCGATATATTTAAACTTCGCTTGCATTGTTCGAATAAAGCTAGGATTTCTTTATTTTTTAAGCTGGATGTAGTGCTTTTAATTCGCTTTAATTTTAACCAAGCATGGATTGACAAAGCAATCATAACCAATATCCCTATCATCCATATACCGGCCAAAATTTCGCTCAGGGAGGTCAGGTCGAAACGATTTACTGATATCGCAAAGTCCTGCATCCAATTTTTGTCTTTTAACGCATGATCCCCAGCAGAGGCAATAGCATCATCACCTGATACATTGTTTTGATGACTATCCCATGAAAAGTAGTTTCCAAAATCAAACAAATGATTTGGTATAAAAGGAAGCGTCAATGCAATCAGCAAAAGAAACCAGAGATTATATTGCCATTTCGCGGATAATTGCTTTTTGAACAGTTTGCGAAACAGCATAATGATCGCAACAGTAAAAGAAGACACGATAAAACTTATGACAAAGTGGGTAAAAAACATGGCGTTCGTCTCCATTTCCAGACCTTTCCCGTTCTGTTTAAAAGGTTTATGAATTTTCTCTTAAAAAATAAGGTATTCCCAAACTTAACATAAAAATTACGCGTTTCACCTTATTAGTTTACCAGTCTATTTGTTATTTGTGAACAAGTATATAGGAATGGTATGAATCAAGTTTTCATTGTTTTTATAGTTTCAAATTTGAAGCTGTTTCAAGACTTACGACGGGGTTACGAAGCTTTTAAACTAGCACCAGCAGGGGTTGGTGATCCTCCTAAATTTAATAAAAGTTGACATAATTAGATTACAAATGTAGTATTATATTACACGTGTAGTCCAACGCTTTAAAAAAACTTTGTGCAAAACAAATAATTGCTGTAGATCATGAGCCCACCTATTGCAGAGAGTCGAGTGAACATTAGGAAATGTTTCGCTTACAAATGTAAGTAGTGCGTATTGGATGTTACATATAGTATTTAGAACGTTTGTAAAGGGGGTGGAAAGATTGAAACGATTTTGGATAGGCATCATCGTGGTTGCATTTCTTGCTGTTATAGCAGGTTGCTCAGATAAGGAAGAACCGGGGGATGCTTTGAAAGCATATCTTGCCAATTGGGAGGACATGAATTTTGAAAAAATGTATCAGAATCTGTCTCAGCAATCTAAAAAGGAAATCAGGAAAAAGGAATTTGTGGAGCGTTATAACGATATCTACAAAGGAATTGAGGCTAAAAACTTACAGATAGATGGAATAGTTGACAGCAAAAACGAAGAGGAAACGAAAGGCGATTCTGTTACCTTCAAATACCATGTGAAAATGGAAACGGTGGCTGGCCCTATTGAATTTACCTATCACGCGACTTTAGTTAAGGAAAAAAATGAATCTGACCGGAACTGGTTCGTGGAATGGAAACCAGCGCTCATTTTTCCTTCTCTGGAAAAAGGGGAAAAAGTGGCAGTAGAAACATTAGAGGCAGCGAGGGGAGAAATCAGCGACAGAAACGGAAGCGGGCTTGCGATTAATGCTAAAGCTAACGTGATTGGAATCGTACCAGAAAAACTTGGCGATGAAACTGCAGATTCTAAAGAAAAGTTATCTGATTTATTGGGAATAACAACTGATGAAATAAACCAAAAGTTAAATGCTTCATGGGTAAAACCTAATTCATTTGTTCCGCTTGCAACATTGCCACCAGACGAAGAAAATCTTCAACCTTATTTTGAAATTCCCGGGGTGGCAGCTCAAGGAAAAATTGTTCGCACTTATCCTTTTGGAGCTTCGACAGCCCACTTAACGGGTTATGTACGTGAAGTCACTGCAGAACAGCTTGCCGAATTGCAAGAGAAAGGATATGCCGCAGGGGACATCATTGGAAAAACGGGACTGGAGAAGATTTTTGAGGAAAAGTTAAGAGGGAAAAACGGGGGTCATATTTATATTAAGAAATCAGATGGAAGCTTTAAGGAAACGTTGGCAAAAGCCGATCCTGTTTCAGGAGAAGACATTCAGTTAACGATTGATGCCAATCTTCAGCAGGAAATATATGATCAATTGAAAGGAGACGCTGGGACTGCTGCAGCTATAGATCCAAAAACAGGAGCGGTTTTGTCGTTAATCAGTTCGCCATCATATGACCCAAATGCTTTCATTAGAGGGCTTTCCGACGAACAATGGAAGGAATGGAGCGACAATCCCGAAGAACCTTTTTTAAATCGTTTTACCAATCGTTATGCGCCGGGTTCGGTGTTTAAGACGATTACAGCAGCTGTAGGATTAAAGTCAGGCGTAACGGACCCGGAGAAAGTCAGACATATTGAGGGGCTCCGCTGGACAAAAGATAAGTCATGGGGTGATTACTATGTTACACGCGTCCATGACAAAACTTCCGTCAATTTACGTGATGCGTTTGTTTATTCGGACAACATTTATTTTGCTCAAGAAGCACTTGAAATGGGGAAAGACACCTTTTTAACCGAAGCAAAAGCATTCGGCTTTGAAGAAGAACTTCCCATTCCATTTTCTATTGAGCCTTCCAAACTTTCAAATGACGGGATAAATAGTGAAGCACAGCTTGCTGACTCTGCCTATGGCCAGGGAGAAGTCATGATGAGCGCCCTTCATCTTGCATTAGCTTACACGCCTTTTGTGAACGAAGGTGATCTGTTATCGCCTTATCTGTTGAAAGATGAAGGAGAACGAACTGTTTGGAAGGAAAATCTAATTGAACCGAAAACCGCTGAATTAATCAAGGGAGATTTAATCCAGGTTGTTGAGGATCCGAATGGTACGGCTCATGGTGCTTATATTCCCGGCATGACTATTGCAGGCAAGTCTGGTACAGCCGAAATCAAAAAAAATAAAGATGACAAAAAAGGTACGGAAAATGGCTGGTTTATCGGCTTCGACACAGAAGATAATGAATTACTGCTGGCAATGATGATCGAAGATGTGAAAGAGCTTGGTGGCAGCGGTTACGTCGTTCCGAAAGCAAGGGACGTTTTTAAATCATTACAGTAGCTATTTCATTATATAAGAGTTATGGGATAAGAGCAGCTAAGATAAGTTATGCAAATCCATACACCATTGTGGAAAGGATGAAGGAACTAACTATCAAAAGTTAGTGATCAGTAGATATAGTAAAATTTTTAGAAAGAGGTTGGATTTTAAATGAGTTTATGGAACGCGATTTTTAGTAAGGTTAGATTAAAAAAAGCCGTACCTGTATTCCTTCTCTCGGGTGTCATGCTTACGGGTTGTTCAGAGGATAACACCGACCCTGCTCAACTTGGAGAAAAAAATCAAGAAACCGTAAATACAGATGTTTTTGCTAAACTCGAGGATAAATTTGATGCTAGACTTGGCGTCTTTGCCCTGGACACTGGCACAAATCAAACCGTAACATATCGATCAGATGAGCGTTTTGCATATGCATCTACGCATAAAGCTTTAGCTGTTGGAGCACTGTTACGACAAAAATCAATAGCGGATCTTAACCAAAGAATTACGTACACCCATGATGATCTTGTCAATTATAATCCAATTACCGAGAAGCATGTTGATACGGGAATGACGCTTAAAGAGCTGTGCGATGCTGCTCTCCGATATTCTGACAATACTGCGGAGAATCTGATACTTGAGCAACTTGGCGGCCCAAGTGGACTTGAACAATCACTTAGGGAGATTGGTGATAATGTTACTAATCCGGAGCGATTTGAGCCAGAGTTAAACGAAGTAGAGCCTGGCGAAACCCGGGATACTAGCACACCAAAAGCGCTTGCTGCCAGTCTTCAGGCTTTTACGATCGGGGACGCACTCCCAGCAGAGAAACGCTCGATTTTAACAGATTGGCTAAAGAGAAGCACCACTGGAGATACATTAATTCGTGCGGGAGTACCAAAGGGCTGGGAAGTTGGCGATAAGTCTGGATCGGCATCATATGGAACGCGAAATGACATTGCTATCATTTGGCCGCCAAAAGGAGATCCTATTGTCCTTGCTGTACTTTCTAGTCGCGATAAAAAGGATGCTGATTATGATGACAAGCTTATTGCGCAGGCAGCAAAGGAAGCAATCAATATTCTTAAAGTAAATGATAAGCAGGAAGGGTAAAGTATTAATTTAATTTTTAAAAGCTCCAAAAAACATGTAATCCCATTCCGATTTTAGGACAGAATTAAAATAAAGCAGTTCAGTTTGACCCCTTCGCATATGATCATCTGAAGGGGTGTTTTTTATGTCGAAATGAAAGAGAGTATTTAAAGACTAATGTGTGAAATTTAGGGGTAGGAAACCCGGAAATAAGAGAGAACATGGATGTGGAACGTCACAAGGAAATAACACACTTATTTTTGTATGGTATTTTTGAAAACAGGACGGGGGAAGAGTAGGGGTAGTATCCCTGTCGCGTAAAATATAGATCATGATCAGGAAATAGGGTCTTTGATTGATGGACGAGCGTCTAAACCTTTAATAAAAAAATCGCGATTTATGGTAAAGTGGAGATAACACCGATCGCAGGTATTACGGGAAATCAATGCTTTTAAAATAAAAAAGGAAATCGCAGGTGATAACATGTTTTTAAAGAGGGTTGAACTTCAGCATGAACTTATTCCATCTTTTAATGAATACCCTTTTTCTATTCCTTCCATCAAAAACCTTTATCAGCTAGATTTGACACAAAACAACGTGACATTTTTTGTTGGTGAAAATGGTACAGGTAAATCCACACTGTTAGAAGCAATTGCGGATAAATGCGAATTTAATACAGCTGGTGGAGGACGGAATAACTATTATGGTGTACATGCAACTGAATCAGCACTTGGCGAATATATAAGGCTTTCATGGCTTCCTAAAGTGACGAACGGTTTCTTTCTTCGGGCGGAGTCTTTTTATCATTTTGCTTCTCATATTGATGCAGTAGGAGCCCATGACGCTTATGGCGGGCGCTCTTTGCATCAACAATCACATGGGGAGTCCTTTCTTTCTCTCTTTTTAAACCGGTTCAATGGCAAAGCCATCTATTTGTTGGATGAACCAGAGGCTGCGTTATCGCCACAACGACAGCTTACGTTTTTAAAAATCTTGCATGACTTAGTGTTATCAGGTGATAGTCAATTTATTATTGCTACACATTCGCCAATTCTTTTAGGGTATCCAAATGCTACTATCTTTAGTTTTGATAATGATACAATTAAAGAGATAGATTACGAGATGACCGACCACTATCAAATAACGAGTTATTATTTACAAAATAGAGAAAAGTTTTTGCGGGAAATTTTAAGTGACTAATTAAAAGACCATCCTTTTGGGATGTGATGTTATGCATTATATAGTGCCAAATCCCGCTATGATTATTTGAAGTTATGAATAATTTCTCTAAAACTAGGTGGCTATTAGAAATAATTAATTTAGAGTATTTACTTTGGGGTAAAATTGTCATCGTTGTCCTTTATGACGGAAAAAACGGGTCCGCAATTCACGACATTCAATATCAAAAGGTGGATAGAACGTAAAAAGAGCTGAAAAAATCAGCCCTTTCTACGCTTTTATCTGTTGAGTAAACTCCTAGTGGATGTTTGTATTACTTTATAAATTATACGTTTTCAGGTTTTATGCCCCTTACTAGTTCTCTACAGTTATTATATTTTGCTTCCAAAGAAGAATACAAGTACTGTATTGCCAACTCTGGCTGAACATGCCTTCCACATGTATATATATCAATGCTAGCATATCCGTGTTCGGGAAAACTGTGCACACTTAAATGAGACTCAGCCAGGATGACAACTCCGCTAATCCCTTGAGGTGAGAATTCATGAAAGAAAACGCCGCATACCGTTGCTCCAGATTTTTCTGCTGCAGAGACAAGTTCATTTTCCAGATAAGTTTTATTGATTAGTTTACGGACATTACATCCCCATAAGTCAGATACGATATGATGACCAAGTGTATCCATTCCAATCGCTCCTCCTATACCCTTTCTTTCTTGATTAAGTGAAACTTATTTTGATTACATACTGGGCAACCTTTATCTTTCAAATATTCAATTGAACGATAGCGTGTATTTGTACCTACAGAGATCACTTCATGACAATGAAGGCATTTATAAGAACGTATTGTCTGTTTTATTTCTCCTGTATAAATTGGCTGCTCATAATTATTCAGCGGTTTTGTTAATGACGTCGTTTTCAGAATGATCATTTGACTTTGATTACCAATCATTTGTGCACCAATGTAATCATTAAAACCAGGAGAAATTTTCATGACAGCCAATCCCATTAACAGCCATTCCTTTTGTAGATGTAAGGATAGATCTGCTGACTTTTGCGCAAAGGACAAGTAGATTATAAGTCCCTTCTCTTTCTTTAAGCATTCTATTGAGGAAGATAAAAATAACGACATTCCTCTATTGGTATAAGGGGGATCTGTATACACGGTGTCATACACTCCCGCCAGGCGATTCGGGATTTTCCTTCTCAAATCGACATGATGGCAAATGATTGGTAAAGACTTACCTTTTGCAACAGCACTGATGAATGACAAGAAACGCTCGTCAATGTCGATCACATGTATTTCTGTTTGGTGATGATCACTGTATGGAAATAACCTTGTTAAGAGCATAGCTAATGCAATACTTACGAGGTCATCATCACCTAAGCATAACACTTTTTTTCCTACTAAAGAATAGTTTTTTACTGATAATAGTGCCCTTTTTAAACTTGTTTTTGGTGTGCATTTTGATTGATCAAATTGGGATTCAATTTGCGGTGCATTTTTGTGAATTTTCGTTAATTCATCTAAAATCATCATCCCTTTATTCTCTATGAATTCTTCAGGTTTTGTTCGGACTATCTGTAAATATAAGTGTTTGTCGACATTTTTATATCCAAATTCTGCTTCAATTAGTCTAATCCCTTTGTTCGTTACAAATACTCCTCTCTTTTGTTCGAGTACATTTACTTTAATAAATTCATTTTTAATAGCTGCAACAACAGGTTTTGGTAGTGCTAATTTTTGTGCCAGTTTTTTGGTTGAAATTCCTGGGTGAAAGTAGCACATTAATAATAAATGCTCAACTGTGATGTATCCTTCTTCCAGTTTTACGCTTTTTGCTATTTCGTCAATCATCTATATACACCTTTTCTTTAAATAGTTAAATAGAAATTTTTGCTTATGGATCGTTTTAATCTTCATTTTTATAGTTGCAAGCTCTTCTTTGATGCTGCAAAGAGAACGACCTAACACTTATAGAACATAAAAAAAACGGCGTGAACAATTATTCACGCCGTGCATCTCAAATAGAGCATAGACTATGCCATTGATGTTAAATCAACGGCTCTATGCAAAATTATATGATTATAGCTATGAATCATGTTCTTAACCGATTGAAATGGGCATAACTAAATAAACGTCTTATATGGACGATTTTAAAATATATCCTATTTCAATTATCCAATTGATAAATTAGTTAAGAACCAACTGATTCATTAAAATTCTCCTCGCACTTAAACTTATTTCCAATTTAACAAAAAACATGGATGCCGTCAAATGCTAGTAACCTTTGTATGTGTCAAGCCGGCTCTTACAAATATATTGATCAAGAAACAGATCTGGAACTTTTTTTATATAACTTTTCCGGGAACAGGCGCCAGATAATATAAACTCCCTATAACCAATATTGTCCTTCTATCCCCTTATATACCAATCAGCATTAGAAATTTGTTGAGAAACAAAAATGTCTAAAGTTATTGACATGTTGGGTGAGACTGCTAAAATAAAAATATCCAATACTTTTGACATAGGTGATGAAATTGAAAAATAAAATTAAAGCAATACGGAAGAAACTGGGGATTACCCAGGAGAAACTCGCCAGGGATTGTGGGGTAGTTAGACAAACGATAAATTGTATAGAGAATGATAAATATGACCCTACATTGCAACTAGCATTCAAATTATCAAAAATATTAAACGTAAAGGTAGATGAATTGTTTATTTATGAGTAAATTTAATTCGAAGTATATGATCACGATGAAGGATATTGTCAGGGATGGGAACCAAATTCTGCATCAAGCAACACAAGAAGTAACGGTACCGCCTTCTGAAGAGGATAAAGAAACATTAATTTGCATGATGAACTTCTTGAAAAATAGTCAAGATCCCAATCTGGCAAACAAGTATAAATTACGTGCTGGCGTAGGGTTATCAGCAAATCAGATTGGTTTGAATAAGCGAATGTTTGCAGCATATTTAACGGATGAAAAGGGCAGAGAACATGAATATACACTTATTAATCCGAAAATAATCAGCCATTCCGTATCCATGATTTATTTACCACAAAGCGAAGGCTGCCTCTCTGTTGATCGTGATATAAAAGGGTTTGTTCCAAGATATGAGCGGATTAAGGTGAAAGGATTTAATTTATTGGGAGAAGAGCTATTATTAAAACTTAGCGGATATCCCTCCATTGTGATCCAACATGAAATAGACCATCTAAACGGGATTATGTTTTATGACCGTATTAATAAACAAAACCCTTTTAAACTACCTGAAAACATTAAAAGTTTATACTGAAATGCATACATCAGTTACGAATACTTTTAAACAACAAAAAGAAATTCCTAATTCAGATTCCCTTTAGCCTTTTAGGAAGATGTATATGCAAACAGGGGAGAAAAGCAATTAATGTACTATCTATTTTCACATTATAAACGAGGAGTGTTTTAGTGGAATTTCGTTTGGTGGAAAGTTCAGACTTTACTATTATATCACCCTTGGTTAACGAGTGGTGGGCTGGCAGGCAAATGGCAGATATGTTACCTAAGCTATTCTTTGTTCATTTCAATAATACGAGTTTTATTGCCGAAAAAGATGGTAAAATAGTGGGCTTTTTAATTGGCTTTGTATCTCAATCACATTCTTATGAAGGATATATCCATTTTGTAGGGGTTCATCCGGAGTATCGAAAACACCATATAGGAAAGAAACTTTATCATCAATTTTTTAATGCTGTTAAAGAAAACGGCAGAAATATTGTTCGAGCAGTTACCTCGCCAGTTAATAAGGTTTCAATTGCTTATCACATTAAAATGGGATTTGAAATTGAAAAAGGTGATAAAGAAGTTGGCGGAATTTCGGTGGTTGCTGATTATGATGGACCAAATCATGATAGGGTCTTGTTTACTAAAAAATTAGACTAATTACAATTGAGGGATAGTCTTTGGCTGTACTAGAAAATGAATTAGGTCTAACATGAAAAGAAGCTGGACGGAAGGGCTTCTTTTCATGTTTGTTCTTAAGTTACTGGCTTTTTTAAATGATGTAAAGTCCTGTACTTTAAAACATTACCTGCTTTTTTGATTTTCCAATTACATCATACAATCTTTTTAATCACAAAAGGAAACACCAACAATTCACTTTTGATAGAGCTTTGAGTTGTTTGTAGATGAGGATGAAAAAGAGGAATTCAAGTTTTTATGGCGAAATATATTTAAAAGGTAAAGGGGGCGATATTATGAATAAGATAATTAAGACAGGTTTGGTGATCAGGATATAAATTAAGTTGAAAAGGAGTTGCTCGATTGAAACAAGCTTTACTTATTATTGATGTTCAACAGGAATTAGTTGACGGTAACAAGGAAGAGAAAAGTGTGTTTAATAAAGAAGTGTTGCTAGATCATGTTAATGCTGTAATTAATAAAGCATTAAAATCACATGCTTTAATCGTCTTTATGAGGGATAAAGATGTTGCTGATGGTAAAGGTCCGGGATTTCAAATACACAAAAAAGTAAACGTCCCAACTACAGCCAAAATATTTGATAAAGCTGCTACAAATTCGTTTTACGGTACAGCATTAATGGATTTTTTAAAGGAAAACGAGGTCGAACATCTTGTTATTATGGGATGCCAAACAGAACACTGTATTGATACAGCAGTTAGAACGGCAACGGTGAATCATTTTGATGTTACTTTAGTTGGAGATGGTCATTCGACAACAGATTCTTCAACTCTATCAGCCGAAAAGATAATAAGTCATCATAATGAAATACTACATGGCCATTACAATGTTGACCATTTTTCTGTTGTTCGGACTGCTCAAGAAGATTTGTTTGAACCAATTCATGATAGTTACCGGTGAGTTTTCACTTTTTGGAAACTAATCACTTAAGAGAGCTCGCCCTCGTTGGAATATAGAAGATCGTGAATTTTTGTGCGTGGCAAACCGATAATGTGTAGGTTACACACTATATAACTGATTATCTTCTCAGCTTGGAATTAGTCACAAACAGAATTAACAATGGAAAAATGACTCTCTATGCCATAACAGTACCTATTGCAATTTACTGTTGAGCAGTTTCTCGAGATGAGTTGGGTGAACTAATCAAAATGCGTAATACTTTCCTGGTATCCTACCGATGTTTGACTGGGGGTGATGTGATGGCCCTTCAATGGCATTTTGATGTAATTGTAAGGAACAATGAAGTTGCTGATCGATCATACATTTTAAGAAAATTGTAGGCGCCCGGTTTTAAGGAAGTTGCTAAAACCTGAACGCAATAGACACCGTCAGCATGACCTCTTTTAGTGTGTTAGCTCATCGAGCAGAGGCGGGTGTTGGGTACTAACCACTGGGAGCAGAGCTGGAAATGGAACTTCCTAGTAACGGATTAATACGGTTGAAATTTATACTTTCTTCACTAGTAAGATTAGCCGCCTTTTCAATTGAAAAAAGCGGCTTAGTATTGTTGGTTGGCTTTGAATTGATGAGTAAAGTCAGCGACTGTTAAAAAAGGTGAGTCTATGGTCTCCTATTTTATGACAGTATTAATGTTTCTCCAAACCGTGTTGTACCTTTTATTTCATTGCTTTGGTATTGTTAAACAAGATTGCATTTGCTACTTTCGGATGGAAAAGAAGGAAAGAGGGACGCATTAAGTTCATGACTTTCACTAAACGAATGTAAACTTCAGGTTCAACTGCTGAAAGCTCATAAACCTTTCTGCTATACCACTGTTTGAAGGGCAGGATCATTGTTCTATCACCTTTTATTTCAGGATGCCTCAATACTTCAGTGGTAGCCATATCCCATGGCGTTGCAATTATTTTAGAAATTCTTTTATGGAATGTCTTGCTGAATCCTTTTTCATGGTAACCGTCAGCGCTAAGTAATCGCTGCAACGCTAAAGCCTCCATTGCAGCTACAGATATCCCCTGCCCGAACACTGGGTCAAAACGGCAATGGGCATCACCAATAACGACAAAGCCGTCTGGCATACTTGCCAAATCAAATCGCCGCCGCACTTGATAAGGGATTTTATGTATATTAATCTCTGAAATCGGCTCGACTTTATCTAGAAAATCCACGACGTCTGAAACAGGTAACTTTTTTGCATAGTTGATAAATTCGGTATCTGTTTTTGGTGGCAATTCATTTGCATAGCCACTAAAAGTAACGGAAAAACGATTACCTTCAACCGATTGAATAAAGGCACCATATGGGTTAATGGGAAAGCTCGGTGATATTAGCAAATTACACCATTCTGGATTATCTTGCTCCTTTCCCTTGTGACGAAAATATCTGGTTGCGTAAAATAACTTAATCCACACCTTCTCTTCCTTGACCTCTTGACCAAAGGACTTTAGCCAATCAATACTTCTTGAACCAAAACCACTGGCATCAACAACCAAGTCTGCAGTTAATTCCTCTTCCTTTCCTGTCTGTAGTGAACGTGCTTTTACCCCGCTTATTTTAGCATGCTGATCATCTGGTAATAACTGTTCAACCTTTGTTTCATACTTGGTAACAATCGTGGTTATTTGATTGATGCGTTGCTGTAAATGCCATTCGAGCAACGGGCGACTTTGCTGTACCATAACTAATTCTCCTTGGAACCGATGCTTCCAAAATCCAAAATGATGCCATTTTAAGTCTCTCGTGAAATTATTAATAATCCCACCATCCTCAATTAATTGATCCAGAAAATACGGGAATAATTCTTCTATAGCTTTCTCTCCACCCTTTAATAAAACATGTGGGTGATATGTTTGAGGCACCCTTTTTCTCGGTGTTTTTTCTTCCCAAACCGACCCCGCCTCCAGGATAATAACTTGTCGAAAAGATGTTGCCAAGGCCTTTGCAGCTAGTTTCCCAGCAATACTCCCACCAATAACGATTGCTCTATCCAACATGCTGTTTCCTCCTATCTTTTCCATGTTCAATGACTCACTAAAGTATACTTGATCCTACAGATTATTGAAATAGCAAATTATTAGTAATATTTCAAAGTGTTTAGGGTAATTAACTTCTTTAATTTAGATCAGCAATAATACGTGGGAGTTATGACGGACAAGAAATAAATATGGCTAATCGGGGGAATAAGCAGGAAGGGCTGGTTTTTGTAGAGAAATATCGAAACAAATATCCGAGGCATTCGGCTTTTAGGAAGGAGGTAACCAAAGCATTACGAGCTTCCGGGTTGTAGGAGGGCTGTCTCCGCTACAGGGGAGTTCCATTTATTTAGCTGTTATTCTTTCATATGGTATATCTATTTGTATCGTATATATAGACAACTACGGCCTAAGTAAGTAATTCTTTTAACCTGTTCTACATTATGCTTGCTGCATTGTAATTTTGTTTTCGATATTGGTTACATATAAAAAGTTTAGAAAGCAGGATCTGTACTGATAGGTCGTATTTTGAGTATCATGAATATTAAGGTATTTGGATTGTGGTGTGAAAATTCAAAAAAACATTGTAAAAAGCAGCAGATTCATTTTAAACCAACAGATTTAATTTTTGATAGACCACGTAAATTTATGTAAAGTATGAATCGATGTGGTCTGTTTCAAAAATCAGGGAATTAAAAAAAGGTTTCCTCGCTTCAGCTTATCAGGTGTGCTAACATACATATAAGATATCTATTTTCAGCCTCATCAATTCATCTCAGTATCCTCACCATAGAAATTTACATTCACAAAAAGGGTGTGATAGGATAATCTCGTCTTTGACAGTTTTTGAAGGGTAAAACCTCCCGAAACCTTGTTATTGAAAGGTTTTGGAAGGTTTTTTTTACTATCAAAAGTTGAGTACTATTTTGTCTTCTTCAATTGTTTTAAAATTTTTTTCATGTCCTTTATCGGAACAATTTCATAGTCTGTTCGAAACCCAAACACCTTATGCAACTTATCCGTTAATTCATCCCGCTCATAAAGTGGAACATAACCTTCACCGGAAACTTCCATTACCTCCATATTTCGTAATTTTTGAATGACTGCGGGACAAGTGAATGCCTCTTCTAATTTTTGCTCTACTATACGATAGGTTAGTAAGGCAAGAAAACAAGTAAGAAAATGGGCTTCGATCCGATCTTCTTTTCGTACATACACAGGTCTTGATTTTAGTTCACTTTTCATGATGCGGAAACTTTCTTCAATTTCCCACCGTTGTTGATTAATACGAATCAATTCCAGTGGATCAGATTCCAGATTAGTGCACACTCCATAAAACCCGTCATACTTTGCTTCTTTTTGAATCGATCCCTCATCAATTGAGAAATGGGCCTTTTTAGCGACCTCTCCGTCTCCTGTAGTATACTGGGCCTGAATAAACCGCGCAGGATCATTGGGTCTTTTCTTTTTAAGAGAAGATGGTTTTTTCACTTTTTTCAGAGCTCGTTCGATTTGTCTCTCCCGAATGGTTTGTTGATAATTTTTATATTTTGGTGAAAAAGTGACAAGAAGCCGTTGTTCTAAATTTCCTTCTTTAATCCAACGCTCTTTGAAATAAGTTGTTTGATTTTCGGAACTGTCATCAACATCAGAAAGATGAATGGCTTTATCGCCTGGCCTTACATGCCACCCAGAAGGGTCAAGTGCCCATTCTTTCAGATGTTTTTTTAATTTCTTGATGGATTGTGTAGTAATGAATCCACGCTTGCCTAACGTGTTATATATCCGATTTTTTTCAGAAGATAGGCCTGCATCCGTACAGACAACAAACTGGGATAGCTCAAAGTCTTTTAAAATTCTTTTTTCTAAAGGCTTAAGAGACCCTTGTTCGTTGTCATTTCCTCTGAAAATAGAAAAGGCAAGGGGAAGACCAGAGGCGTCCATAAATAACCCCATTTGAACTATCGGATTTGGCCGATTTTCTTTTGATATTCCGAATTGTTTATCCCCATCCTCCTGTTCGATTTCGAAATAAAAATTGGTACAGTCGTAATACAAAATTTTTTTGTGACGGTTGACCAATTTCAAGCTGTTTTTATAAACCGTTTGTTGAATAAAATCTGTTTCCTTTTTCAGCACATCTAACGCGCGATACAGTTGGTGGGGCTCGCATTGAATGCCTTCTAATAAGGATTGCGCTTGTTCAAACGAGTTCTTTTTAGACGTAGGATGCAGCACACGCATATAAATTAATTTAGACAGGATTTCATTGAGGTCATAATGAAACTGATATTTTTCCTGAATGGTCCTTGTCGTGTGCTGTAAACCCAGTTGGTAGTAAACGGATTGTAAAAACAAATAACCAACATTGAACGAGCGTCGCTGATTGTGCTCAACGATTTTTCGCGGATTATATTTTGCGATAATGACCGCGCTTTTTTGTTTCTTTTGTTCCGTTAATTTTTTTGCATAGGCCCGCGCCCATTCCTCCGGATCCACACCCGGATGTTTTTCACGGATCTCCTTTTCATTTCCAAGCGCTTCTACAACTTTTGTCGTTGATTTTCCGTTGATATCACGGACATTTTCGATGACGGAATAGGAAACGGAATTCTTGGACACACTCTTTTTAATGCGCATTACTATCCCTCCACTTTAGATACGTCTAATATAACATAGTACTAAATAGTACTCAATAATAAAATTAAAAATTTGACAAAAAAAATAAGCCCTCACAAGGCTTACAGTGTTTTTTTGGAAGTGAAACTGTCAAACTCCCGAATCGATGTGGTCTGTTTCAAAAATCAGGGAATTAAAAAAAGGTTTCCTCGCTTCAGCTTATCAGGTGTGCTAACATACATATAAGATATCTATTTTCAGCCTCATCAATTCATCTCAGTATCCTCACCATAGAAATTTACATTCACAAAAAGGGTGTGATAGGATAATGGTAAACATAGCCTCACCAATTGTGCTTGAAGAATTTGCCCCGTATTTGGACAAAGATGGCCTGTGGAAAAAAGTCATCACAGATTTATTTGAACCGTTTGTATTATTTTTTGCTCCTGATCTTTATCAAAAACTTGATTGGGATAAAAAACCTGATTCACTGGAACAGGAATTTCATCGTGCTATTCCGAAGAAAAAAGGAACAAAGTATACCGATAAACTGATGAAGGTTCATCTGAAAGATGGGGAAGAACAGTGGTTGCTTGTCCACATTGAAGTTCAGGGAGGTAAGGATGAAGATTTTTCTGAACGGATGTTTCAGTACTTTTACCGGATTTTTGACAAGTACCACCGAAAGATTTATGCTATTGCCTTCCTCGCTGACGCTGATCGCTCTTTCAAACCAAGCATTTATAAATACCATTTTCATGGAACAGAATTATCTTACGCCTATAACACCTATAAGTTATTGGAACAGGACGAGGAGGAATTATTGCAATCAGATAATCCATTCGCCTATGCTGTTTTGGCCGGTATATATATGCTAAAGAGCAGAAACAATGCAAGTAGGCGATATCAGTTTAAGCGGAGTTTACTTGAATTGTTACTTCAGGATCCGCAGAAAAGCTCTCAGGAATATATTCAATCATTACTCTATTTTATCGACTATTTATTGGAAGTTCCTGAGGAGATGACAAGGGAGTTGCAAAAAGATATTAAACCAATGATTGGAAAGGAGGCGAGTTATATGGATAGAACAATGTATCCTGACCCACCGACGTTAAAACCCTTTCTTGATGAGCTTAGGGAGGAAGGAAAAAGGCTGGGAATTGCGGAAGGAAAAGCGGAAGGTAGAGCAGAAGGAAAAGCAGAAGGAAAAGCAGAGGGAAAGGCAGAGGGAAAAGCGGAAGGAAGAAAGGAAATAGCTGTGGCGATGTTTAAAAAAGGTTTTTCGGTAAAAGAGATTATGGAATTGACAAATCTTACTGAAAAAGACTTAGATGAAATTAAGGATCAGCTGTAGTATTTCAGGTGAAGAAGATCGTGCGCAAACAAGTTTGTTCCGGGGGATGGAACAAACTTGTTTTGTGGGTTAGTTCAAGAAAAAGGGGGGCAGTTAGCATAATGTCGTATCCTTTTCCTCTCTGTACCGAGTGAATTGTATTACTCTTACCATATTCATCTTTTATACACCGATGCATTAATCAAACCACCTACTAACAAGACAACAGCCGTAAGATAAAACCAAACCATTAAAGCAATGATACTCCCAAGTTGTCCGTAGAATTCGGAGTAGTTGCTCATACCGGCATACCTTGAGAAGCCAACCGATACGACTTGCCAGCCAATTGTTGCAAAAATTGCCCCTGGGAAAACACTTCTCCACGGTACCCCGATACTAGGCACAACTTTATATAAGGTTAAAAAGAAAAGGTATAAGAACAACGTACCGAGCCCCCACCTCGTTAAGAACCATAAACGGTACCATAATTCGTTGACTGTAACTTTTGTGAGAACAAAGGTACGAATAAAATCCTCAATAATAGGGACAAGCAATGATAAAGATAAAATGATCATAAATCCTAGGGTAAGTAGTAAATCACTAATGACTCCCTGCAAAAAAAACGACTGCTTTCGCTTTATTTTGTAAGCTTTGTTTAACGATCGGACAAGAGACTGGATGGCCATCGATGCTAGCCAAAATGCTGCGATAAGGCTAAATGACAACAATTCACCTCGCCCTTTAGCCAATATGTTTTCCAATGTGTTTCGCACCACGATATATGTCTCATGAGGGGCAAATGGTTCGATCATTAAAAGAATATTCTCCGGATTTACCCGCAGAAAGCCGATGAGTGAAAAGAGAAAAATTAAAAAGGGAAACAAGGATAACATAAGGTAATAAGCCATTTGTGCCGATTGGTCATAGAATCGCTCCGCAAAAAAACGAATTAGAATTTGTTTGATGCTTTTTATCAAATTCACCGATAAAGTCCTCCCTTATCACCCTTCAACTGCATGTCCTTTTACTTTAATACTATGATTAAATATGTTTTTTATCCATTACTTATGATGTGTAATTATTTTTTGATAACCATCCTTTTACTTTTTGCTCTTTTGTTAACAGATGAAATGATAAAAAAGGTATTTCATTAAAAATGGAGAATTATTGTAGTAAAGGATTTCATTATAGTTGAAAGAGGTGATTTAAAATGGGAAAAGTTGTCGGATTTGAGTTAAGCAGTCAGGAGCCGGAAAAAGCAGTCAAGTTTTATTCCAATGTATTTGGATGGGATATTTCTGAACCAAAATGGGATTATTGGGCAGTCTCTTCGGAAAAAGGCACTGAGAAAACTGGACTTAATGGTGGAATAAGTAAAGGCCCTAATGATTATCCTCATGGTACACGTATTCAGATAGAAGTTGACTCCATAGATGATTCTATCTCCAAAGCAAAAGAAAACGGTGCAATGGTAGTACGGGAGAAGATGGAGTTTGATGAATTTTTTCTTGCTTACTTAGTTGATCCTACGGGTGTTGGGTTTGGTCTTATACAAAAGAAATAACCTAAGCTATCAACGAACGGGTACTTTCACTTATTACCAGAATTCATTTTAAACAAAGTAGATTGTCGCGGTAATTATATAAAGGATATTAATAACCCGCCTGCAGCTCCTGTTAACACGATAATCCATGGTGGTAATTTCCAAAATACCAACATACTAAATAAAATGGATGCGAGGGCAAAATCAACTGGTGCTAATATAGAAGTTGTCCAGATAGGCTGGTAGAGTGCAGAAATTAAGATACCTACTACAGATGCATTTACGCCCATTAAAGCACCCTTTATTTTATAATTACAACGTAAAGAATTCCAAAAAGGTAATGTACCTAAGATAAGAAGGAAAGCAGGCAAAAAAATTGCGAAGGTTGCTAACAAACCACCTTGCCATCCGTTAATAACCGCACCAAGATAGGCGGCAAAAGTAAAAAGAGGCCCTGGAACTGCTTGGGCCGCACCGTACCCTGCAAGGAAATCTTGTTCATTTAACCATCCCGCAGGAACAAACTCCTGCTCAAGTAAAGGCAAAACAACATGCCCTCCGCCAAAAACGAGTGAGCCTGAGCGATAAAAGCTGTCAAAAAAAGCAATCCAATCTAAAGCTGTGATTTCCCTCAAAATTGGCAGAAAAATAAGTAATCCAAAAAACAGGGATAAACATAAATATCCCGTACGATGAGAAATTGGAAATGGTAAGACAGGTGATGGCTCTTCTTCGGTGGTTTTTCGCCTAAAAATTAAGAAGCCTACAAGTCCTGCAATTACGATGATAACGACTTGTGTATAGGTCGTTTGCCATAATAAGGTAGCAACTAATGCAACTAATGCAATTGTCCGCCTTTGTATATCAGGTGTTAACTTATTAGCCATCCCTAAAATAGCATGAGCTACTACTACAACCGCCACGATCTTCAATCCATGAATCCAGCCTGCATTTCCAATGTCAAAAGTGTGGAGAATGGATGCAAAAATAATGAGTACGATCACAGACGGCAGCGTAAAACCAATAAATGAAGTAATGCCGCCTAAGATCCCCGCACGCATAACCCCAATACCAATGCCGACTTGACTGCTTGCTGGTCCGGGTAAAAATTGACATAGGGCAACTAAGTCTGCATAACTTCTTTCATCCATCCACCTTCTTCTTCGGATATACTCTTCATGAAAATAACCTAAATGTGCAATTGGTCCACCAAATGAAGTTAGTCCAAGTCTGGTAGAAACAACTAAGATTTCGAATAAAGATTTAAGTTTACTCAATATCGTCACGACCCCCTCTTAATCTTTTATTTCTTTGAATAATTCATAGGCTTTTTCTTGTGCCTGAATAAGAATCTCTTCCCCTTTTTCGGTTGCTGTGTAATATTTTCTTATTTTGCCATCAGCTTTTCGTTCTTCCTTTATTAATAGGCCATCATCCTCCATATTGTGAAGTATTGGATACAATGTTCCAGCACTAATCTCATAGCCATGCTCTTTAAGTTCTTCAAGCATCCACAAACCAAAAATAGGATGTTCCTTTGCGTGGTGCAGAATATGTATTTGGATAAAGCCCAAAAAAAGCTTTCTTAGTATTCGATCCTCCATTACAGTCTTCTCCTTTCTTTTATCGAAATACAATATCGAAAACCGATATTGTATTTCGATATCTAAAATAACATACCTAATCTGACTTTTCAATTTAAAAGATGAAACAATCGCCTTTTTCTTTAAAAATTATATTAAGTAGTACAAGAAGGTAAAGGGATAAAAATAAATTTTGGGAAGGGAAAAATTGGTATGATTGTTCCATTCGGATAAAGTAAACACTAGAGATGCTTTCTAGGATATAGAATCCACAGGTTGGTGTGAGAGGGAACGGTTCACTATCTGAACTCCTTCTACTTATACTTATCTTAAAAAAAGCGGCAGTGAGGATGAAAATAACATGAAACAAAAACCAGTAATTTTGCTAAACATCGATTCGTTAATGTCTGAACCGTTGGAAGTAGCTACTCAAACCGGGCATGCCCCGGCCTTACAATTTTTGATGGAAAAAGGCAGTTATATTCCTAATATGGTCAGTTCATTTCCAACAATGTCGGTCACGATTGACAGTAGCCTTTTGACAGGAACATATGCAGATAAGCACCATGTTCCAGGCTTAAACTGGTTTGATGACTCCAGAAAAGAAATCATTAACTACGGGACTGGTTTTCGTGAAACGTTGCGGTTAGGTATGCGCAGGTCCGTTCATAACATGCTCTACCGACTGAATAACGAGCACTTAAGCAGTGACGTCACTACAATCTACGAGGATTTGGCTAACATGGGGATTCCTTCTGCTTCGATTAATTCCTTTGTCTATCGTGGAAATACACCTAAACGGTTACATGTCCCTCGCCTCCTCAGCACATTGACCCGGTTTGAAGACGGTGAGTGGACAACCAATGCCACGTCCATTCTCTCTTTGGGTCTATTTTCCAAACTGCGACCACGGGGATTCACACTGCAAATAGCCGCTGGAAATTATAAATATACAGCACGGGAGCTTCGGCATTTAATACGAAGAAAACAACTGCCAGGGTTTACGTTTTGTATATTTCAGGATTTGGACGCCCGTATTCATTTCAGGGGACCGATGGATATAAAAGGTATTGCCAAAATTGACCGGGAAATTCAAAAAACATTGAATATGTATCCGAGCTGGGAAGAAGCGCTCAACCGGAATGTATGGATGGTTATGGGGGACAACGGGCATTCTCCGACGGGGGCCAGCTACCGGAAATTTGTTATTGATTTACGGAAAACACTAAAAAAGTACCGTATAGGCCGTATTGATCGCCCAGTACACAAAAAAGACCAGATTGTTCTATGTGTAAACCAGCGTATGGCGTATATTTACATACTGGATAAAAATCTCTCATTGTCTGAAGTTAGTGAACAACTCAAAAATGATCCTCGCATCGATATCATTGCCAGAAAGGACGGCGACTTTATTCATGTCACATCCGGTATGAGAGAAGGTTCATTACACTATTGTCCAACCGGAGAATATACAGATGAGTACAGACAAACCTGGAGTATGGAAGGAAACCCTGAACTTCTTGATTTGCACGTGATAAATAACAACGAATTATTCTACGGGGATTATCCAGACGCATTAGCTAGGGTTTATAGCGTATTGCACTCCCATTCGGGTCGGTTCATTGTGGTTAATGCTAAACCAGGCTGTGATTTTAAAGCACAGTCCACACCATTCCACCTTGGTGGTGCAGCACACGGCTCATTACATAAACAAGAGTCACTTGTACCTTTAGTGATTGCAGGAACCACAGAGAAACCATTATTCCCACGAATGGTCGATATGAAAGAGTTAGTACTTCGGTTAAATTGTCAACGAGATAACAGCCGGATATGATGTGGAGCATTATAATGGTAAAAAGTGTTATACTGATTTGTGTTAATGACCTTACGCAAAAGGAGCACATCCATAAGTGCTCCTATTTTAAAAGATAAGAAACCACCATGGCTCCGCATTCGCGCAGCCACCATCTATGATGAAAAAGAATTTCTAGCCTGGATAGGAGGTATATCACATTCATTTATTGCCAATACAGTTTAATAACAATACAACAAGGCCGAAAATACTCTGGTGGATCCTGAAAGGGGATACCCTGTATAAGAAACGGGTTGTGACAGTATAGAAGTACCATCTATTGTGACTAGAACACGTATACAAAAGTTTTTCAATAATACTACTGTCATTTGTATTGTTATATTGGTAATGTGGTCATCCTCCATTAACTATAATATAAAGGAGACCCTAACCAAAATTGCTAAATTTGTTCAAAGAAAGGACATAGTATTTTATCTTTAGATCACAAATAAAGCCCGTAGATAATTTAACCCCTTCAAAAAATTGAATGATGAAGGGTCTAGCTTTGTATTGGCTTTTCTCGATAAGTGTTTTCATACAAAAGTTTATAAATTTAGGCTCTATTCTGCTCTCAGCAGAGTAGGCCACGTCCGGCTCCAGCGCTAAAGCTGTAGTGGACAACACCCGCCTCCGTACGATAAGTCAACATCGACTCGGGTAAGAAGGAAGGCCGACTAAAAGCGGACTTTGCGTCCAACTCACGTCTACCCCTTTTGCAGGGGCATGTTTCCTTTATCTCCTACGGTAGGAATGTTCGGTTAAGACCGCTTCTTTGCGCAGCAACACCGAACCACCCTGCTTGGCAGGGCGCACTCCATACGTCGCTAAACGGGCGCTTGCTGTTCATCAGTATACGAAAACAAATGGTCAGTTACCTTGATACCTTTTTTGCAGTTTGCCCCGGTGAGATTCAAATATATTTTCAAGGGTGATGTCATATTTATTTGCAATAACAATGATATTCCCTAAAACATCGCCTAGTTCTTCAACCAATTCGCGTTTTAGTTCTTCGGAGGTCCCTTCCAATTCATCGGGTCTATCGCGTCCAACTTCCAAAGCCCTTATTGCCCTTGCAACTTCTCCTGTTTCTTCAGCTAGAAAACCTATTCGTATAAATATATCAAGATCGGACCAGCCATTAGCTTCGTAATATTCCTTGACCCATGATTGAAATTCGGTTAAGTTCATTATTAGCCTCCTCATTTTGATTTTAAGTTTTGTAAGGGAATCTATATAATGATAACAGATGATTGGAATGATGGAGGAGATATTATTGAAAAGTTTAGCTATTTTTTGTGGGTCAAGCTATGGAGCAACTGATTTATATAAGGAAGGCGCTATACAGTTAGGAAAAGAGCTGGCAAGAAGAGAACTCACACTTGTGTATGGCGGGGCAAGTGTTGGAATTATGGGAGCATTAGCAGACGCTGTCTTAGATAACGGCGGAGAAGTTATTGGAGTAATCCCTAAAATGCTGGAGGATCGGGAAATTTCACATCCTAATTTAACGAAATTATTTGTTGTTGAGTCTATGCATGAGCGTAAGACTAAAATGGCTGATTTAGCGGATGGTTTTATTGCTTTACCAGGTGGGCCGGGTACGTTAGAGGAATTTATGGAAATCTTCACCTGGGCTCAGCTGGGGGTGCACCAAAAACCGTGTGGGCTTTTAAACATTAATCACTATTATGACCCTCTTGTGTCACTCTTCAACCATATGGCAGACCAGCAATTTCTACACGAAAAATATCGTTCCATGGCAATTGTGGATACCTTCCCAGAGGCTTTAATTGATAAGTTTTATACTTATCAACCACCAGCTGTTAAGACATATTTTAAAAAAGATCAAACATAGTTTCTGGTACTTGATTAGATATAAAAATCGAGCGGCCACAATACGTCAAATCAAGCCGGTTATGAAAGTCCTTATAAAAATAGTTCGTACCATTTACAAACTCCCAGTATTCCCTAACCCTGTGCTAAAATGTTAAAAGGAGGGAACCTGATGATTTATATAGGCTTAACAGGATGGGGAGACCATTATTCCCTGTACCCAAATCAAACGAAAGGAAAAGATAAATTACCTGAATATAGCAGTCACTTTCCAGTTGTGGAGGTAGATGCATCCTTTTACGCGGTACAGCCCGCCCGTAACACGTTAAAGTGGGTGAAGGAAACACCGGGAAATTTCCGCTTTGTTGTGAAGGCGTATCAAGGAATGACGGGGCATCAGCGTGGGGATATACCGTTTGTTACAAAAGCGGAGATGTTCCAGGCGTTTAAAGATTCTCTGAAGCCATTCCAAGATGCAAACAAGCTAGCGATGGTGCTATTTCAATTCCCGCCATGGTTTGATTGCAAAAAAGCGAATGTCGATTATTTGCGGTATTGTAAGCAAATGATGGGGGATATCCCGGTTGCGCTTGAGTTTCGCCACCAATCCTGGTTTAGCGACGCGTACCGTGATAATACACTTTCTTTTATGAAACAGGAGGGCTGGATCCATTCCATCGCTGATGAGCCACAAGCTGGTGACGGATCGATTCCTATTGTGCCTGTGACAACGAATGGAAACATGACATTAGTACGGATGCATGGGAGAAATGTGCATGGGTGGAATAAACCGAACGGGACTGATACGAATTGGCGGGAGGTTCGCTATTTATATAAATACAATCGTAAGGAGCTTTTGGAATGGAAAAACAGAATCATTAACCTATCAAAAGATACCAACCATATCATTGTTCTATTTAACAATAACTCAGGTGGGGATGCGGCAGGCAATGCTAAGGAATTTCAAAAAATGCTGGGTATTGAATATGATGGACTTTCCCCAAGACAATTGAATTTGTTTTGAGTGGTGCGGAAAATTACCGTGGCCTGGCGGGATCTAAAACAATTTTCGGTAAATCTTTTTGGCATAGGCGATAAACCTCTTATTTTGATGCAATTTCCTTTCGTGAACAAATTCATCAAATTTCTGTTTGCTTTGTACATCGCTCTTATGGGTTTTACCGGTTGCTATGGTTAAAAGATCATTCATACTCATATTATTTTTGCTGTCTTTTGCCTCCTCCGTTACATATCCGGCGTTTTTCAGCATTCGATAACCCATTTTTATTTCCGGTCGCATACCTGGTAAATCATCCTTTAGATTCAGCGGTTTTCCTTTTCCGGGAAGATTATCGAATTCCCCCTTGTCTATGGAATCTTTAATTCTCTCCTCGACAAACATATACATCGGACTCACCTGCCTTCTTTGTTTTAAAACGCATGTAAAAAACCCTGTGGCTTCATCATACCACAGGGTTTTTAAATAATAAATTGGATCTTTACTGTTAATTGTTTCTCCAGTCGTTAAGTAAAACCTCAACTGAATTATTCAAGCCTTCTTTCGCTTCTTTAGTGATGAATTTATCCATCGCCTTTTTGTTCAAATGTTTCAAGAACCCTTCCATCTTTTTAACAGCTTGATGATGATGGCCTTTATTTAGTTGATGTTCTGCTTGTTTCAGTTTGTTTGTCAGCTTAACAGCTAATGGATGATTAATATCACCAGATTGTACATAATCCGCAACATCTTGTTTAATTGACGAAAGTGTCACAGTTTCTTCGGCCTCTGATAGATCAAGCGCGTATTTGGCAAAACCGTCTGTCCCCTCACCGAGATAAGCGATATTCCCATCTTGCTGGATGAATTGCTGGGCATCCGGTGAAGATTGGAATGTTAGCTGTGCATTACCTTCAATCGGTGCAAATGACCAATTGCTATCCGCTGATGGATCAATCGTGCCATTCGTTTGAATATAGTCGATCACTACCTGCCGGTTTTCCGCCTGTGGAGAAAGGACAATTTGGCTGCCATCTAAATTCGGGAAGTTACCTCCTCCACCAGCACGATAGTTATTTGTTGCAACAAGAAATTCCTGATCGTCTTGAACGGCCTCACCGTTGTATTGTAAGTTTACAATGCGATGGGCCTCTGGATTGATTAACTCCCCATCACGGTTATAGCGGGTTGGTTCCGTAACATCGATTTTATAGGTGACCCCATCGATAACATCAAAATTGTACGTTGGAAAGTCATTGTTAACTAAAGATTGTTCCTCTGACGCATTCGGGTCGATTTGATTAAACTGTCCAGCAGCCATCTCTAACCATTCACGAACTTGTTCCCCATTGATTTTCACGACCTTCAAAGTGTTTGGATAAACATAAAGGTCAGCTACGTTTTTAATGGCAATCGGCCCTTCTGGAATATACGTATAGTAGCCAGCGCCGCCTCGACCGCCAGCCTTAAATGGTGCAGCTGCGGATAAAATTGGCAATCCTTCATATTCGGTTTCCTTTACTGCTTGTTCTGTGTACCATTTTTGTGCGTTGGCTACAATTTGTACCGACGGATCGTCTTTGACAAGTGCAAAGTAGCTGTAAATTGGTGCAGTTGTTTCACCGACCTGAGAGCGAATATAGTCAAGAGTTGCCTGGTGGTCTTCTGAAATGGCGTCTAGAATTCCCTGATCGGCTTCAACAAGTGCTTCACCGGTATTTTCGTCGTAAATTGCTTGAACTTCAGCGCTGGAATCAATAACCTCCCAGCTGTCGCCATTTTGCTGGAGCTTCAGATCAATAATCCCTAAATGGTTTCCCCAAAAACCTGCCTCAACAGAAGGTACACCATTGAGTGTTCCTTTTTCCAGGTTGACTCCTGGGATTCCCGCAAATGTTTCACTCGGGAAGGCTTCGTGGGCATGACCAAACATAATAGCATCAATGCCTTCTACTTCAGTTAAGTTGTAAGTGGCATTTTCCTCACGTTCCTTTAATTCAACCGATCCAAGCCCGGAGTGTGGAATTGCAACGATAATATCAGCACCTTGTTCCTTCATTTCCGGAATATATTTTTGTGCTGTTTTATAGATATCTTTGGTAATTACTTTCCCTTCAAGGTTTGTTTTGTCCCATTGCATGATTTGTGGTGGAACAAAGCCGATGATCCCAACATTAATCGTTTGGGTGTTACCGTTTGAATCTACCACTTGTTTAGGCAAAATCTTGTATGGCTCGAAAAACGGTTGATCGTTGGTTGGATCATCGTCACCGTCATCATAATAGACGTTTGCATTGACGTATGGGAAATTAGCATCATCAGTTGCTTCCTTCAAATAGTCGATGCCATAATTAAATTCGTGGTTACCAATATTTGCTGCATCATAATCTAGCAGATTCATTGCTTTATAGACGGGATGCACTTCTCCTTCTTCAAGGCCTTTTTGAGCGATATAGTCCCCAAGAGGATTGCCTTGGATTAGGTCACCATTGTCAAATAACATGCTATTGTTGACTTCACTTCGGGATTTCTTGATAAGCGTTGCTGTCATTGCTAGCCCAAATTCGTTTGTTTCCTTATCTTGATAATAGTCATAGTTTGCCAGATGGACATGAATATCTGTCGTTTCCATGAGTCTTAAGTCAACAGTGCCTTCCCCAGCTTCTTCTGCATCTGCCGAGCTGTTGCTAAGTGGTATAGATACAAGCAGAGCTGCTAAAAGCATAAGTGCAATTTTTCCTGTTTTTCTAATTCCCATACTGAAACCCCCTTTAAGTTTTTTCAATTACTAGATTAAAGGATTGCTAGACATATTGGAATAGGCCGATGGATATGGGTTAAATGAATTAATCGTTAGGTTTAGAATAAGGGGACGGGGTTGTTGTACAAAACTGTTTCAGACAAAAGCTTGATAATTGGCAATATGGAAGGTGTATCGATTGACATTTATCTGCATATGCTATATCTTAATATGAAAGCGATTAAATTCGTTGACGAGAACGAGTATGCATAAATCCTGTTCTGCAGAGAGTTGGTGCCTTTTGCTGAAAACCAATGTTCAGTTTATGTTGAAAATCCTCTCCGAGAAGAAAAGCTGAAGATTCATTTTAAGCCTTTCCGGGGATCCGCCGTTACAAGGATCGCGTATGATAGTACGTTGTTTGAGTGCCGGCACATTTATTTTACAAGTAATTTCCGGAATCAGGGTGGTAACACGGGTTAAACTCGTCCCTACTTTAGGGGCGGGTTTTTGTATTTTTATGAAAAAATCAAACGAGGAGTGAGATGATGAGAAAGGTTGATATAAGTGAGCTTCCCCAACAGCGTGAAAAGCGAGTAAACAATATGTGGAAAGCTGAAAGTACGTTTGAAAAGTCTGTTTCAAATCGTGATGGAGCGGAAACCTTTGTCTTTTATGAAGGCCCCCCAACAGCAAATGGCCTACCTCATGCTGGGCATGTGCTGGGTCGTGTGATAAAAGACTTCATTGCCCGCTATAAAACAATGCAAGGTTATCAGGTTATCCGCAAAGCGGGCTGGGATACACATGGTCTTCCAGTTGAACTCGGTGTTGAGAAAAAGATAGGCATCTCCGGAAAAAAAGAAATTGAAGATTATGGTATAGAGAAATTTATTGAGGAATGTAAAAGAAGTGTTTTTGATTATGAGAAGCAATGGCGTTCTTTTACAGAAGCTATTGGGTATTGGGTTGATATGGATGATCCATATGTGACATTACGGAATGAATATATTGAAAGTGTTTGGTATATCCTCTCTGCGATTCACAAAAAAGGGCTGCTGGATCAGGGACATCGTGTTACGCCATATTGTCCGAGCTGCCAAACATCCTTAAGTTCTCACGAAGTTGCACAAGGATACAAAGACGTAAAAGATCTGTCCGTAACAGCTAAATTCCAAATTAATGGGACCGATAATGAATATTTTTTGGGCTGGACGACAACACCTTGGACACTTCCTGCTAATGTTGCTTTAGCTGTCCATAAGGATTTGGAATATGTAAAGGTGAGGCAGGAAGCGGACTTATATATTGTTGCAAAAGACTTGGCAGATCAGGTATTCAATGAGGAATATGAGGTTATTAGCATGCATAAAGGAAGTGACTTCGTTGGCTTAACCTATCAAGCTCCTTTTGACTATTTGAACCTAATAAGAGGGCATGAGGTTATTGAGGCGGATTTTGTTACAGACCAAAGTGGTACCGGAATCGTTCATCTCGCACCAGCGCATGGAGAAGATGACTACAATGCTGTGAGAGCAAACGGGCTTGATTTTATTAACGTGGTTGATCAGTCAGGACGCTATACGGATGAAGTTCCTGATTTAGCTGGGGAATTTGCCAAAGATTGTGATGTTCAGATAATTAAAATGCTGGCAGACAAAGGTTTATTATTTTCAAAAGAAAAATACGAACATAGCTATCCACACTGTTGGCGCTGTGATTCCCCGCTTATCTATTATGCAACGGAAGGCTGGTTTATCAAAACGACGGAAATAAAAGATACGATCATCCAAAATAACGAAACCATTAAATGGCACCCGGAGCATATGAAACATGGACGTTTTGGTAATTTTCTAGAGAACATGGTTGATTGGAATCTAGGTCGTAATCGGTATTGGGGAACACCACTCAACGTTTGGATTTGCAAGAACTGTAACCATCAATATGCGCCTGATAGTATTCAGGACCTCAATAAACATGCCAGGCTTCCAGTTTCTGATGAGTTAGAACTTCATAAACCGTATGTGGATGATATAATTCTTGTTTGTCCGTCTTGCCAAGGAGATATGGTTCGTACCAAGGAAGTTATCGATGTATGGTTTGATAGTGGTTCGATGCCATTTGCGCAGTATCATTATCCATTTGAGAATACTGCATTATTCGAAAAACAATTTCCTGCAGATGTCATTGTAGAAGGTGTGGATCAGACGCGTGGCTGGTTTTACAGCCTGCTCACCGTATCTTCTTTATATACTGGAAAAGCACCATACAAACGTGTTCTTTCGCTCGGACATATCCTTGATGAAGATGGACGTAAAATGTCAAAAAGTAAAGGGAACGTTATTAACCCAATGGACCTTGTGAAAAAATATGGGGCAGATGCGTTGCGGTGGGCACTGCTTGTTGATAGTGCGCCTTGGAATAATAAGCGTTTTTCAGCTAATATTGTCAGTCAAGCAAAGTCCAAGCTAGTTGACACACTAATTAATATTCATTCTTTTTACGTGCTTTATGCGGAGATTGATCAATTCGATCCGAATAAGCATGCCCAAGGTGAAAAGTCATGGTTGGATAAATGGATATTATCTCGCCTGCATTCTGTTTCTAAAAGTGTAGCGGCACATCTTGATAACTATGATTTTAATCCTGCAGCAAGAGAATTATCTATACTAGTTGAACAAATTAGTAATTGGTACATCCGCCGCTCCCGTGACCGTTTTTGGGGTAAAGGAATGAATGATGATAAACTAGCGGCTTATCATACGTTATACGAGGTATTAACAACAACGAGCAAACTACTTGCTCCATTTACACCTTTTGTTACCGAGGAAATTCACATCAATTTAACGGGGAAAAGTGTACACTTAGAATACTTCCCTGTACCGGATGAAGCCTTAATTGATGAACAGTTGGAGATGGAGATGGATGGAGTTCTTCAGGTTATTGAGCTTGCCCGCCATACTCGTAACGCTTCGAATATTAAAACAAAACAGCCTCTATCTAAATTGATTGTGGTTGATGAAAAAAATGACATAAACTTTTTGTCGAAATATCGTTATATCATTGAGGAAGAAATTAATGTTAAGCGGGTTTATTTTCAAGAACATGCTGGAGGAAATATTCAGTATGAAATTAAACTAAACTTCCCAACGGCGGGTCCAAAGCTTGGTAAGCAAGTAGGATTTGTTCAAAAGGCTTTAAAACAGATGTCAGTGGAAGAAGCTAATGACGTGGTAGGTAAAGGGTATGTTGCATTGGAAATGCAATCGGGAGAGTCCATTCGTGTTGAAAAAGAGGATTTACTCATTAATCAAACAGCGCAGCAGGGAATGGAAATGGCTTCTAATGAACGCTATACCGTTTTCTTAAATACAAACATAAACGAAGATCTCCGTAGGGAAGGTCTTGCTCGTGAACTCATTCGAGCTGTTCAACAGTACCGTAAAGAATTGAATTTGCCTGTCGAAAAGCGGGTAGACCTTACCTTTTGCATGAGTGATTCATTAAAGGATGTTGTTGAACAATTTAGAGATCTACTGGAACAAAATCTGTTGGTGAAAAATATTAACTTTAATAAAAAGCAAAATATGAAATATATTGAGCTTGAGAATGAAATGATTGGGATAGAAATTGTTCTTTAATAAAAATCAAATATAGAATAGTTCCTCATCAAAACCGGGGGTGCTACTGTTAAAGCACCCTTGCTTTTATTATAATATTATTTAGGCAATTAATTATATGGAATAATGCTTCAATATGAGGAAATATGAGAGATTCAGAGGAGCCTAATGTGAATATGTTAGAACTTACAAATATCCACTATTCAGTACATAAAAAATGCATATTTAAAGGTGCGACCACATCCCTAAAGAATGGTGAATGTGTTGCTATTACTGGAGATAACGGGTCGGGTAAAAGCACGTTGCTGAAAATCATCGCCGGTTTAATGGTTCCGAATAAGGGGAATGTCAAAATCGATTCACGCAAAATATTGGCTATGTCCCGGAACAGACGCCTAAGTCATTGCGTTTTACACCAATAGAGTATTTACAGCATATGGGTCAAATTCAAGGGCTTTCAGCTGATGTTTTGAATATCCGCAGGGGAGAACTTATGAAGCAATTTGGTTTGGATTCCTATCAGCATACCCGCATACAGCATTTATCCAAAGGAAACAAGCAAAAAGTGAATATCATTCAAGCCCTTTTACCTAATCCGGAGCTGCTTTTGCTAGATGAACCGATATCGGGATTGGATCCTGATTCACAGAAAAGGCTGGTAGACATTCTGACCCAATTAAAAAAGGCAGGCACAACAATTATCTTTACCTGTCATGAGTCGTTTTTTGCTGAAAGACTAGCTGATCGGAGCATTCATGTAACCCAACAGAACATAAAAGAAGTAATGGTGTCCAGGGAAAACAACCAATATCGAACAATCGAATTTTCAGGTGCCACCGAGGCTCTCTTATCCTTCGTTAGCAGTTCGCCATTCATTATGAAGCATGTCTGTCAGACTTCATCGCCCCATATTATTTCGGTACATGCTGTAAAAAGTAACGAGGTAATTGGCGAGATCATTGCATTAGGTGGAACCATTCAATTTGTCTCCCGTCAGATGGATATGTTGCCGATGCTGGGATCTAATGATAATGGGAAAAAGCAGGTGAAAAAGTGAAAAGTTTAGTGAAATACTGCATGCAAGATTATATACGATCATATCAGTTTGTTCCCCCTGTATGCCTTTTCTTGCTTTGGACGATCGTTTCCTACACATATACACCAAATCCAGTTTTAAGCAGTTATGGGGTTTCGTGTGCTGTTCTTTATTTTATTTCAGCCTGGATGTCGGTAACCATCATGCAAACAACAGATTCTGTGCAGTTACAGATAACAATTGTCAATGCCAAAAGCGTTATTAAGATATTCAGCAGTATGATTTTATCGGTCTTGGTTATCATCTCGATGTTATCCGCCTTTGCTATTTTCTACCCGATCATGATTGGGGCGTTTGATCGTCCAGTCACATTGCAGGATATTTTCATTGCTGCTTGTTCGCATTTGCTTATATCCATGTTAAGCATTTCAATTACCATTTACCTTAGCTGGATGACACGGGTGAAAACAGTTAGCTCCTGGCTGCTGCTTGTCCTGGTGTTACTTATTTCTCTGGTAAAAGGTGGTCTGGTAGGTGTTCTGCCCCAATTCATGTCTTATATAACTTGGGTTATTCCCCCGGCCTTTTCGATTGTTGATTTGCTAGGGGATGATAGCTTATTAATAAATGCACGATTATTGCTGGAATGGATGTATGTATTAATATACTCAGGTGTGTTGTTCTTTTTGTTTGTTATGCGAATTCGCAAGCGGAATGTGATGAATAATGGAACCCATTGAGATTACGGTTGGGTATGGCCTATTAAGGAGTGAAGAAACAATGTTCAGTTATTATGGAAAATTGAGTACAGAAGTCTACAACCTAACAAAGCCGATTGGCAAGTCCATTGGTGGGGATATTGAATATTATATAGAACGGCTAAGGCATATGGATGGAAGAGTGCTGGAGGCGGGTGTTGGAACGGGGAGATTTCTAATTCCGATATTAGAACAAGGATTTAACGTTGATGGAATCGATTACTCAAAGGATATGCTCAATGTATGCAGGGAGCATTGTAAAAAACGAGGATTAGCAACCCAACTATATCAAGCAAGTTTGGAGAATTTTCAACTGTCTAATAAATATAAAGCGATTGTTATGCCTACAGGGTCTTTATGTTTACTTGATAACCGTGAAGACGTCATAAATGTACTGAGAAGATTCCAAGATCATCTGGAGCCTGGAGGTCGCATTATTATTGATTTGTTGTTGCCACACGATTTCAAAGCTGGGGAAGTAACAACGGAGGCATTTTCTTTGTCAAACGGAGAAGGAATTACACTCGAAAGAAAATCGATTGCTATGGACTGGATTAACCAAAAAACAGTAACGTATCTAAAATATGAAAAGTGGAAGGATGGCAAATGTATGGATACAGAGTTGCAGGAATTCAATTTAATTTGGTTTGGGATTGAGGAATTCCGATCAATTTTATTAGAACTGGGGTTCATAAACATCAATTGCTCATCCGGATATGTATATGATAAATATCCAACCGGTGCTGATGAGGTTATTACGTTTGAGGCAGAGGTTCGGTAAAGTGTCCAATAAGTTTGGAAAATAATATGTACCCTTTAGAAGAAGTTATTAAGAGGCTCTCCTAATAGGGTACTATTTTTTGAACATGAAAAAGGTAACTGTAACAACCAAGCTTAGCACTGGCATATCATGAGATGGTTTCCATCAGGGTCTTTGAAATTAAACCATTGATCGAACTGAATTTCTGTTACAATTTCGACATTCTTCCCCTTCATATACTTATATGCTTTTTCGATATCGGTGGTATTAAAGTGGAATGGTGGGGTTCTAAATACATTATCCTTTGAAAAAATCTTGCTATCCAGTACAATCTCTGTTCCGCTCATGGTTATGATATATAAATGTCCAAATACTATCCTACCATCTGCTGGTATTCCTAATATATCACAATACCATTTGCGAGCTTCTTCTATATTTTTAACGGGCATAAAAATTGCACCAATTTGTTTTAATATTGGATTCATGATAAAACCCCCAAGAGAATACTGTATGTATAGTTAATTCGCCGTGAGGTTCCATATTTCCTTTTTACAAGTCCGAACTTTATAAAATGTTTTCTATTTCGTGAGCTAAATAACCCGATGTAACAATAACAAAAAAGTGGTATGAAAATGAATTCATGCCACTTTTTCAGTTAGGTAACGCAGGGTATTAAGAATTATTATTTACCTGTGATATAATCTTTTCCGCAATCACTTCATTAGCCGCTTCCAATTCCTTATGCTCATCAACCGAATCCCCCGCAAAATTATCCTCTTCATTCAGCGGATTATTTGTCCCCAGCCCGCTACTGACACTAATTTTACCGTCAGTATTTGCTTTTGTCGGGATTGGGAATTTCTTTTTTTGGTTACTTGGCATTTTTTTCACCTCATCAAATAGCTTTTGTACCACCCTGTTTTTTATACTATTTTAAGTGAGAAAATTATTCATATAGTAACCGTCTCTTTGAAATATTCATTTATTATTGCAGGTGTGACCACTACAATCAGAAATAATACACTTCAACTTCTTGAACAATATAGAAACCACAAAATTTCTTATTGTGATGCGTTAAGTGTAGCAATGATCAAAGAACAACAAATTCATAAAATCTTTGCGTTTGACTATCATTTTGAAACGATGGGAGTCGAGATTGTACGGTTATGAAATATTAATCCTGTGACTATCTCAGTTCCTGCCTTAACCTACGCAACCTGTAAACACGATAAACACCAAAACATTAAGAAGTCGTACCAATATTTGTATCAATGGATTGAGCAAGAGGAATACCGGGGAAACAATGTAAATAACTTAACCCATTTCGAAAAATATCCGATGAATCAAGATCCATATTCAGCTAACCAGAATTTGTAATGATGATTCCAGTTAAAAAGGAGCAAAGTTCCTCTTAAACAGGGGATTCACGATTGGGTCAAACAAATAATTTTACTACCTTCCTTTGAATAAAAATAGAATACCTTCATTCAAGGCTGGATCCGTTCGGGTTTAGTCTTTTTTTGCTGAAATTTTTTGCATTACAAATAAAAATTCATCTTGATTTATATACTGAGTATCTATATACTAAGTAAATAGATACTCAGTATATAATGAATGTAGGTGATCGAATGGTGGATCTAATTCTTTCCTATCAATGGGAATTGTTCATCGCAATAGAAGTGTTATCCTTTGCTTCCCTGCTTCTGTTCGGGATTGTACGTTACCTTTTTGATAAGCGTAACGTTAGTCTGTTGTTCCTTTTTTGTTTTGTTGCACTATTGGTTCTCGAGGCTATACTAGCAGTGTTTATCTATGGGGAGACAGGTGAAATATCAAAATTTCAAATCATTATTACGGTTTTTGTAGTATATGCGTGTACGTTTGGAATTTTTGACTTTATGAAATTAGATCGTTGGATGCGTAAAGTAATTGGAGGATGGCGCAATGTCCAACTTCTTTCAGCTAAGGACATAGAAATCATGAATAGACAGAAAGATCCACAGTATATGGCCAAAAAATACCGTTGGAGTTCCATTGCACATCTTATTGTATTTGTTGGTTTTCAAATAGCGTTCTGGATTTACGGAACCGGTGGCGCAGCCCAATCCCTGGAATATATAAAGGATTTATCTTGGATCGGTACAGAAAATGTTATGGAAACACCATATGCAAATGAGACGATTTATGGTATTTCGATGGTTTGGGGGATTGCTTTTATCGCCGATTTTATTTATTCGTGGTCATATACAATATTTCCATCTAATTCGAAAGGGTGACTAGTATGATTCATACGAAAGGTGTTAAAAAAGAGTATAAAGCTGGGGGAGAGGTGATACCCATACTAAAGGGTGTTGACTTTTCTGTCAAACAAGGTGAGTTTGTAGCCATTATGGGGCCAAGTGGGTCAGGGAAAAGTACGCTTCTTCAGCTGCTTGGTGGGTTGGATATCCCAACGGAAGGCTCGATTGCACTGGATGGTGTAAAATTAGAAACAAAATCAGAAAAAAAACGGACCATTATAAGACGCCAAAAGATAGGTTTTGTGTTTCAAAACTATCAGCTCCTTCCAACATTAACAGTCTATGAAAATATAGCGTTTCCAATGCATGCGAGTGGCAGAAAGATTGATACAGAGGCTATTTATGATCTTTTGGATGCTGTGGATTTAAAAGGCTATGGCAAACGATTTCCGCACGAATTGAGTGGGGGACAGCAACAGCGCGTAGCAATTGCCCGTGCACTAATTAACAAACCGGCCATTCTGCTTGCAGATGAACCAACTGGTAATTTAGATAGGGAGCATTCAAGCGATATTTTAGAGTTATTGTCCTCCTTTCATCAGGACAGAGGGCAGACAATTGTTATGGTGACACATGACATGTTTTCCGCAGGCTATGCGGATCGTATTGTCCTGTTTAAAGATGGGATCATTGAGACCGAAGTAAAAAGGGAGGATGATGATTATGCTGAGTTCCTTTCGCGTTTCATGGCGTAATTTGACCAGGTATAAAAAACGTTTTCTCTTTACGCTTATTGCCATCATTCTTGGCGTGGTTGTTATGACAGCAATGCTCATTGCAAAACAGACAACTTCAAGTACACTTGAAAGATATGAAAAAATGTATATGGGTGATACGGATTTTTGGATTCAAAGTAATAATCGTGTTTTTCAACAGAAGGAACTAGACTGGTTATTCACCCGAGATGAAGTCAAAAAGGAAAATGCCATTTTACTTAAACGAGGAATTGCAGAAATAGATGGAATGAATCCGGCGCAGACATCTGTACGGTTCACAGGTGTATCAACTTTCGATAATGGTTTATTTGAACTTCCTGTAAAAGAGGGTGATATTTCCGAGGAAGGGCTTATTATTACGGAGAATGCTGCAAAGCTTTGGAAAAAGGGAATAGGCGATACGGTTACATTTAAAAATATGGGCAGTATGGACGTTACCGCAATTGTTTATGAGGGCTCGATGCTAAGCAGTCCCCGGACAAAGGAACAGGCGAGTGTCAGTTCTTCACAAGTTATGGTTCCGCTTGATATTTTGCAAGAATGGACTGGAGCAAAAGGGCAGATTACCAGCTATAGATTTGTAACAAACGATGGTTCAAAAAAGGATGAGCTTCTTGCTGCTTATCAAGCAGAGCTTGCATTATCTGATTTATTCGTGCAGCCAGTCGTTATGGATGACAGGCAAAATAATGATGTGGAAGGTCTATACTATACGTTCGATATAATAGCCATTTTATCTATATTTATCAGCGGGTTTATTGCGTTTAACATGATTTATGCGGGTATTATTGAACGAAGAAAAGAATTCGCTGTGATGAAAAGTTTAGGCTATACAACTAAAGGTATTTATCGTTTGGTTCTTCAGGAAATCGGACTTCTTTCCTTAATAGGAACTGTTGTTGGGCTCCCGCTTGGTATTTGGTTTGGTGATTTCTTTCAGGAAATGCTGATGTCAGCAATTGCCTCGCAGGATATTACATACGATATGGAATTGGCGGCACCGCTTACTATTTCGGCAACAGTTGGGCTTCTATTTCCTTTCTTGGCTGCTGCTATCCCTGTTTATCGGGCGGGTAAAACACCAGTTTTGGAAGCAATGGTTGATCGGACAGTATCACGGCAGGGCGGCAAAAGAGCAAGTATTATCCGGATAATCGCAGGTATTATATGTACCGGAATAGGATTGATTGATAACGCTTGGGCATTTTTACTGCTCTTTGTCGGGCTTGTCCTTTTGTACCCATTGTTTATGCGAGCAATTCTAAGAATTATCAATCCCTTATTTCAGATCACTTTTCGGTTCGCTGGAAAGCAGGCAGTTCGATCAGTCAGCCTGTTTGAAAATCGTAATGCAAATACATCCGCAATGCTAGCAATTGGTGTTAGTTTGGCAATGTTTATGAGTGCGGCTCTTGAATCACTTCCAGATGGAATGGAGGATGAAGTTCGCAGTACATTTGGTGGCGATATCCATGTCATGAAGGAAACACCATGGCAGGATGATGATCTAGATGTTATTCAAGGAATCGAAGGTACTGCAAATGTTTATCGATTTGCAGACATTCCAAATGTTACGTGGCAAACCAAAGCTGGTGAAGACAGGGAATTTTCCATCATGAGCTACTCAGGTGATCCAGATAAAGCTGCATTCTTTCGTATTTCAGATGAAGCCAAGGAAGTGGCCGGGTTCCCGCAACTTTATCTCGGAGAACGCGCATTGGCTGAGTGGGGTGGCGAAGTTGGAGATCATATTACATTAAATACTCCCGCTGGAAAGACGGATTTCTATGTAAAAGGGAGTGTGCAGACCTCCCACTATACAAGTTATGTAGCATTTGTAGAAGAGTCAATACTTGGGGAGGTTCTAAATTGGTCCCATCTGTTTCACGTGGCGATAGTTACAAACGGAAAAGCAAGTATTCCATTCATATATTCGAAGCTATCGGAAAATTATGGGGAGGAACTTTCAAGTATATCGAGTTTATCGCAACGGGTAGAACAATCGACCAACGCGTTAACTGGAATGAATGAGCTTATGCAGGGGCTGCTTCTTTTAGTTATAGCGCTATCCGCTATAGGGGTTAGTAATACACTATTTATGAATACACTTGAGCGGATAAAGGAAATTGGTACGATGCGGGCAATCGGTTTTACAAAACGGCAAGTCAAATTTATGATCATTGCAGAGGGATTAATTATTGGGGTTACCGGTGTGGTTGTAGGGGTTGTTTATGGCATTCTTGCTACCTACTTAAACGCACAGTCTGATCAAGCGCAGGCACTATTAAGTTTTACGGTTCCGTGGGTAAGTTTATTTTTGGCAGTTGCAGGTGGTATACTATTTACAATGGTTGCAGCATGGTTGCCAAGCATCACGGCATCACGAGTTCCGGTTAAGGAAGCGATATCTTATGAATAAGCGGGGATACTTATGTCTGTAAAACACTCATTACTCGCATTACTATATGAGAAACCGAGCCATGGTTATGAGTTAAAAACAGGTTTTGATGAACTTGTTCAAAGCATGTGGCCGCTCAATGCCGGTCAGGTATATACGACACTTGACAGGTTGGAGCGGGATAATCTCGTTGAATCACCGGGACATGATAAGAAGGATCGTAAACTATATACGATCACCGAACAAGGAAAAAAAGAACTATGGAACTGGCTAAAAAATCCTGTAGAGCGTTCTTTGCTCAAAGACGAGTTTTATTTTAAATACCTCTGTGCCAGTCACGTAGATTACCAGGAAAAACAAAATATGATTCAGGTGCAGAAGCAGACAATTATAAAAGATGTCCTGCACCTTACGCAATTTAAAAAACAGATGAACCAAGCTGGGAATCAAACAATGAAGCTGCTTGTAGAAGGGGCGTTGCTTCATTTGGAAGCGGACATAAAATGGCTGGATATGATTGCGAAGGATTAACGATAGGTCGTGCTCAAACTGAAATTAGGTTGGGCACTTTTTTTCAGCCTGTTTTTCAGGACACCATATTAGTTAGCATAAAAATTGGTGTGTAAACGTTCAAGAAGGTTTTTAAAAAATAAACTCCCGCCCAGACCAGTCAATTTAAATTAACCGAAGGAGCAGCATTTTCAATTAGTAATGCTGCTTCATGGTTGATGCTATTTCCTCGATTTTTGGACGTTGCAATGGGTTAGGGTGAAGCGAGCGGTTAATGATGTTAGCGAAATTAGCTGGTAAGCGGCGACAGGTTTGAACTTTTTCCGCACACCGTTCTAATTGATCATATCGATTGCCATCATAGGTTTGAAATGGCGCATTCCCGGTAGCAGCAAAAAATAGTACTGCACCGATTCCCCATATGTCTGCTGCAGTGGTCAATTGGTCACCGCGAGCTTGTTCGGGCGCCATGAATTGGCGTGTCCCAGCACCTTTTTTTATTTCCCCTGGTTGAGCTGCAATACTAAGGTCAATTACTTTAGCCAATGGAGGTTGATTAATGATATTGGATGGTTTTAAATCTAAATGTAATATTCCTTCTTGATGAAGGTAATGCATAACAGAACATAATTGAGCACCCAAATGAGCCAATTGCTTCACGGACAGACGACGGTTCTGCTGTGTCTTGACCAGGTGATGAAGCGTTTGACCGGTTAGCGTTTCCTGTATCATGATCGGGAAAGGATCGTTGTGAACCTCATAGGCACGAACAAGGTTTGGATGGGTTAATCTTTTTAAGTATTCTCCTTCCCGTATCAACCGTTCCTTGGCAGCACGCTTTTCCAACCGGTCTGGTCGCAGGCATTTTCCAATACAGCTACAGTAACGATCCTCACTCCACACATGATAGACGTCGCAGTCTTTTCCACGACGCATGAGTTCTATAACGGTATACCTGGGAAAAAGATAATCCCCCTCCTTAATGAACGCAGGATTATCGGTTAGTTGCCCGTTAGTTTGGTTTCCTTCGGTGTCAGTTGTCATGGTTTAAACTCCTCCTTGCTGTCATCTGATTTAGGATCGGAATTAGCAGGGAGTGGACGACCCCCTAAGACCAGGATCATCCACACACCTAGCATCCCTTTCCTGATGATGACTAGTTAATCAGTTTCGCCATCAGCTGAGGTACCGCTATTACTCGTTCCGGTTACAGAAGAGCTGTTTGTTGCAGCTGGAGTTACTTCACCAAAGTAAGTCATGTGCGTTTTCCCTCCTTTATTTGATTGAATCCTACTGCATTGATTAAAGTTGAACCTTTCTGCCATCGTTGACTTTATCAATGAAGTTTATCGTATGGCAGGGATTATCAATTCGAATGAATAAAATGACCGAAAAATGAAGAATTGAATCGAATAACTATAGAGGATAGCATAGTACATTTAATAGTATAGCGGTCTTTTAAATGGGTTCCCATTACCTTTTGTCGGCTTGCAGAATACCATTTAGCACTGAAATGGTGTAAAATTGGGTCAAATTAAAATGGGAGGCTATAGTAATGGCAACAATTGAGGATTTCATGAAGCTGGATATTCGTATAGGTACTATACTAAAGGCTGAGCCATTTCCGGAGGCGCGAAAACCGGCAATTAAATTAGAAATTGACTTTGGGGAAATTGGTGTTAAACAATCATCGGCGCAAATTACGAAACGATATGAGCCTGATCAGCTAGTTGGTCGTCAAGTAGCCGCGGTAGTAAACTTTCCGCCAATGCGTGTTGCCGGTTTTAAGTCGGAGGTACTGGTTCTCGGCGGTATGCCAGGGGAAGGCGATGTAGTACTGCTAAGACCGGATGAAGCAATTGACAATGGTTCGCCTGTTGGATAACAGCATAACGTTTATACGAAATGGCTGAACATGCAAATTGTATTTTCGGCCATTTCCTTTTCCACTTGCCAGGCGTGGATAAAAATGGCACTTTCTTAAATGTCACTTATTTGTCATGACTATGATCTTTCTTTTCCAGCAAAATGGTTTATACTATCTGTAAAGTGTAAATAGGTTTATTTCAACTATTATCCTTATTGCTTAATTCCGCTCATAATGGGGAAACTTAGGGGTAGTAGTTAAAAGATATAATAGACTTTGATCAGTAGTGAGCAAATGAGCAGGGAGGTTTTATCGTGATGAATGTTGATCCGGTCTTGATGAGCAGGTTGATTACAACGATGACGCTTGGCTTTCATATCATATTCGCAACGCTTGGAGTAGGGATCCCATTAATGATCTCGATTGCAGAATTCATAGGAGTCAAGAAAAAGGACCCGCACTATAGGATGCTAGCCAGGCGCTGGGCACGCGGCTTTGTGATTACAGTTGCGGTTGGTGTTGTAACCGGAACCGCTATTGGTTTGCAATTATCGCTTGTATGGCCGGAATTTATGCAGGTTGCTGGCAATGTGATTAGTCTGCCGTTGTTTATGGAAGTGTTTGCGTTTTTCTTTGAGGCCATTTTTCTTGGCATGTATTTATACACTTGGGATCGGTTTAAAAAGCCGTTCACCCACTGGTTGTTATCGCTACCGGTTGTCATAGGCGGCGGGCTTTCCGCGATATTTATTACTACTGTTAATGCCTTTATGAACACACCGGAAGGATTCACAATGGCAAATGGTGCGTTTGCAGCGGTCAATCCAATTACCGCAATGTTTAATCCAGCCACCCCATCTAAAGTGTTTCATGTATTAACTTCGGCGTATGTAACGTGTGCGGCTATTCTTGCAGCAATTTCTGCCTTTATGATGTTACGAAAAAAAGCTTCTGACTATCATAAAAAGGCATTAAAGCTTACCGTTACAGTTACGTTCATATTTGCATCCCTAACCGCTATAGCCGGAGACCTGTCGGCTAAATTTCTTGCTGAACACCAATCAGAAAAATTGGCTGCAGCTGAATGGCACTTTGAAACAGAAAAAGGGGCAGACTTGATAATGTTTGGCTGGCTTGACGAGCAGAACGAACCGAGGTACGAGTTTCGGTTCCCTAAATTGTTGAGCTTTCTGGCACACAGCGACTTTAATAGTGAAGTAACAGGGTTGGAGGAATTTCCTGAAGAAGTAAGACCACCGCTTTGGATCCATTATATGTTTGACTTAATGACCGCTATTGGCATTTTTCTTTTAGCAGTGTCAATGCTTTATCTCATCTTCAGTAAGGTGAAAAAGTGGAATGAACATAATAAAGGTCTGCTTATATTAATTTTTCTATCTGGACCATTAGCATTTTTGGCGATCGAGTTTGGCTGGATTCTTGCCGAAGAGGGCCGCCAGCCGTGGATTATTCGGGGCTATATGACGGTAGAGGAGGCCGCAACATCCTCCCCTTATATTGGACTGATGTTCTGGTTGTTTTTAGGTTTGTATATCGTGTTGGGAACACTTTGTACTGTGACTTTACGGAAAATGTTTCGTTCGAATCCTGCTGAAGAGGAATTGGAAAAATTGTACCCAACGATAGAAAAGGGTGATGATTCATGAGTTATGAAATGATTGGAATTACCGTTTTATGGATTTTTCTCTACGGTTATCTGATCGTAGCTTCCGTAGACTTTGGCGCGGGATTCTATGCATATTACGCCAAAATTACGAAGAAAGATCATGTGATGAATCAATTAATTTCCAGATATTTATCACCGGTATGGGAAGTGACGAACGTATTTTTCGTATTCTTCTTTGTCGGTGTCGTCGGGTTCTTTCCAGATACCGCTCATTATTACGGTACCGCGCTGCTGGTTCCGGGAAGTATTGCGATTATACTGCTGGCGATTCGGGGTTCTTTTTATGCATTTGAAAATTATGGCTCAAAAAAGAGCAATGTATACATGTTTCTGTATGGCGCAACAGGTTTGTTGATTCCGGCATCATTGTCTATGGCATTAACATTATCAGAAGGTGGCTTTATCGTTGAAGAAAATGGGGTTGTTTCCCTGAAGTATTTCGAGTTATTTACCAATCCATATTCATGGAGTGTGGTATTTTTAGCGATCGTATCGGTGCTTTTTATCAGTGCTACATTTTTAACGTTTTATGCTGCAAGGGCAAATGACAGGCCGGCATTAACGCTCGTGAGGAAATACGCTTTATTTTGGAGTGTTCCAACGATCATTGCCAGTCTTACGGCATTTATTGCATTAAGTCAGCATAACCAAAGACATTATGAAGCAATGCTTGATTTATGGTGGATGTTCGGCTTATCTGTCGGATTTTTCCTGATTGCAATGGCCCTGCTTTATCAAGGAAAACATTATGGACTTGCTTTTATAAGCGTGATGTTCCAATTCTTCTTTGCCTTTTTCGGCTATGGAGCGGGACATTTGCCATATATCCTTGATCCGTATATTACGATTACAGAGGGTGCTACACATCAGTCAATGGGATTTGCATTGATAGTTGCATTTATTGCGGGATTGTGTTTGTTAATTCCCTCCTTGATTTTATTAATGAGGCTGTTTTTATTCGATGCGGATTACGTGAAAGGCAAAAGATAATAGTGTAACTGCATTTGACGATTTTAAAATAGGGGAATTGATCAATGGTGCGTAATTTAAAAGAAGTAGCATTTAAACAGAAAAGCAGTCTGGTTTTTTTGCTGATTTTAGCTGTCATAACCAGTGGGGCTATTATTGGACAGGCTTATCTTTTTGTCCGGATTGTTGATGGTGTTTTTTTACAAGGGCAATCCTATAAAGCGATCCTGCCATTTTTGGTGGGATTGCTGATCGTTCTGTTGATAAGAACCATATCTGCTTATGTAAGTAGTCGGACAGGTGTAAGGATGGCTGCAATAGCAAAGGCTGATTTTCGCAAGGCCCTTTTAAATAAATACGCAAGTAACCCTGTACAGGCCTCATTACGTGGGCAATCGGGTGAAAAAGTGAGTGTTATGATGGACGCTGTTGATCAAGTGGATAGCTATTTTAGTCAATACATTCCACAAGTGATGCGCACTTCCTTTATTCCGCTTTTCATTCTGATTGTGGTCTTTACGCAGCATGTCAATACGGGCCTGATTATGACTATTACAGCACCGTTTATTCCAATTTTTATGGTCATTATTGGTATGCAAACGAAGAAAAAGTCAGAAGAGCAGATGGAGCAGCTTGGGGCATTTTCAGGCCGGTTTCTTGATATTTTACAGGGGCTTGTCACACTTAAATTATTTGGACGGGCAACACAGCAAAAACAAGCGATCGAACAAAGCAGTATCGGGTTTCGTGATGCGACCATGAAGATCTTAAAGATTGCCTTTACCTCGTCGTTCATGTTAGAGCTGATTTCAATGCTCAGTATCGGGATTATTGCCCTTGAGGTATCTATCCAATTAATTATTTATGAAAGCATTTCCTTTTTTATCGGTTTCTTCGTATTAGTGCTTGCACCCGAGTTTTATAATGCTTTAAAGGAACTGGGAAGTGCTTTTCATAACGGAAAAAGCAGTATGGGTGCAGCCAATAAGGTGTTTGCTGAATTAGCTGAAAAAGACTCTGGCGTTCAATGGGAGAATCAAAGCTTGCAAATAGAGTTGACCCCGCCAGCTATTGTATTACAAGACGCAGGCTTTAGCTATGGAGAAGAACAGTTTGCCTTAAAGAATATAAACGCAGAGATACCGTCATACGGGCAAATTGCCATTGTCGGCGAGAGTGGGTCGGGGAAAACAACACTATTACATTTGCTCGCTGGATTAGTTGCGCCGTCAACCGGAAGTATTCTTGTTAATGGGCAGCCGTTATCAGTTTACAAAGAAAAGGACTGGTTTAATCAATTGAGTTATATTTCGCAGCATCCGTATATTTTCTCCGGTACGATAGCAGAAAACATTGCCATCGGCGGGAATCATGATGCATCCCGTAGTGAAGTAGAGCAGGCTGCTGAGCAGGCGGGAATTGCGGAGATGATTCAATCACTTGATGCAGGGTATGATACAGCTATCGGGGAGGCGGGCAGAGGACTTTCGGGCGGTGAAAAACAGCGGGTTGCCCTGGCAAGAGCGTTTTTGAAGCAGCCATCGGTGATTCTTTTTGATGAACCAACCACCGGGCTTGATCTTTATACAGAACGAATGTTACAACGTTCGATGAGGCAATTGTCCAAGAATGCTACAGTAATTACCGTTGCCCACCGTCTTCATACTATTAAGCATTCAGATAGCATTCTTTTCCTGGAAAATGGCCGGTTGATTGCAGCTGGTACCCATCATCAGCTGATGAACACAGTGGCAGCATATCGTGACATGGTGTCGGTTCAACAGGGAGGGATTGCAGAATAATGAAAGATTTAGCAATTGTTGTTAAGTTAATGATGGCGGAAAAAAAGGATATTTTTTATTCGATTCTGTTTGGCTTTGTTGCTGGTATAGCTGCTGTCGGGCTTTTTGCTGCAAGTGGATACTTGATTTCCAAAGCAGCCTTGGCCCCTCCTATTTATGCGTTAATTATTTTAACGTCTACAGTGAAGCTGCTCGGTTTTACCAAGGCGATTAGCCGTTATCTGGAGCGGTATTTTTCCCACCGGGCGACATTTACGATTTTAAGTAATTTGCGTATTTTTTTCTTTGAAAAACTGGAACCATTAGCCCCGGGAATTTTGCAAAATTACCGAAGCGGGGATCTGCTGGCGCGAATTGTTGGCGATGTGGAACGTTTACAGAATTTCTTTTTACGAATTTTTTATCCACCGATTGTGTTGACGATCGTGTTTTTGAGTACCATTCTATTCACATCCTTCTTTTCTATTTATGCAGCGCTCGCCTTACTTATTGGACTTATAATAACAGTTTTTGTTGTCCCTGTATTATTTGCAGTGAGGCAGGCGAAAATTGCCAGTCGAATACGCGAGGGAAGGGGAGAACTATCGACGGAGGTTACTGAATTTCTCCACGGTTTTCGTGATTTGAAAATCTACCAGAAGCTAGAGGAGAAAGAGCGATCACTAATCCATTCATCTGAGGCGTATATTAAAGAGCAAGAACAGGAAGGCATCAACATGATGTATAGCCAATCTGTAAATACGTTTATATCACTAATAGTATCGTGGTTTATCCTGGCGCTGGGTGCCTATTTTGTAGTGGAAGGCGAGCTGGAAGGGATATTCCTTGCGATGCTTGTAATGATTTCATTGACGGTTTTTGAGGATGCATCGCCAATGGCTGTTCTTCCTATCTATTTGCAAGACTGCAAACGAGCAGCAACTCGCCTATTCTCTATTGTTCGTGAGGAAAAAGTGGAGGAAGAGATACAGGAAGATCTGAAACAGCTGGAGCATCATAAAGCGCCCTCGATTGAATTGAATGATGTTACTTTCCGTTTTCCAGATGAATGGAGAACAGCTTTTCAAGATGTATCTTTACGTTTGCCAGCAGGTTCCAAGACAGCTATCGTTGGGCCGAGTGGCTCGGGGAAATCGACATTGTTACAGCTGCTTTTAAAAATATACAAGGCTGATCAGGGAAATATTTTATTCGATGGTGTTTCCATCGGCACAATTGATCAAACGAGCATCTGGAATGTAGCTAAAGTTGTTTTGCAGGAAAACCACTTTTTCTTTGGTACCGTCCGGGATAACTTGCTTTTGGCTAAAGATAACTTGACTGATGAACAGATGGAAAATGCACTAGCCAACGTGCGATTGGAGCATCTTTCCTTAGCTGATCCTATTTTTGAAAAGGGAGAAAATCTGTCAGGTGGTGAAAAACAAAGGCTGGCGATTGCCCGTGTAATGCTGAAGGGAGGGCGGCTCTGGCTGTTGGATGAGCCCACCTCGTCTATAGATGCTCTGACCGAGCAAGCCATTTATGAGCGGCTTTTTAAACAAGCGAAAGACGATACACTCGTATTAGTGAGCCATCGTTTAACTGGTCTGGAAAAAATGGATCAGATTATCGTAATGGAGCAAGGAAAGATTATTGAATCTGGTACATTTGCAGAACTAATTGAACGAAAAGGCTATTTTTACAAGATGAAAGAAATAGAAAAAGGTTTGCTGTAGTGCTTTTATTATTATAACCATTACTAATGAAACTTTTCCCCCTCCCATTCGTACTATTAAGGAGAAACCGGTTGAACATGGTTTGCTTCTTACTATAATTCGAGTATTATTGGAAAGGAAAGATTTAAGGGAAGGGGGATTACTTTGAATCTGAATAAATTGTTTCATGGCAATTCGTTCATTAAATGGAAAAAACCAATGAACTGGATTGGCTACATCATTCTTATTGTTATATTACTTGCCGTGATTGGTTTATCCTCCGTTAAAATATTGACGGATTACATATGGATGGATTCGCTTGGATTTGAGCAAGTATTTACAACGACTTTAGGAAGCAAAATAGTACTTGGTGCAATTGGATTTGTCCTATTTGCGGCTGGTACTTTTATCACATTGTACTGGATTTTGCAGTCATACTTACGTCATTTTGATCGTCATCAATTGCCCAAAATTTTGTTGACGCGAAAATGGATAATGCTTATCATGCTTGGTATTTCCATTTTTATTGGTTTATTTGGGAGTATGCTCACACAAGGATTTGGCTGGGAAAGAGCGTTGAAGCTAATCCACTATGCCTCTTTTGAACAAACGGATCCATATTTTAATCTGGATGTTTCGTTTTACATGTTTATATTGCCGTTTTTAAAATTTGTTGTCTCGCTACTATTGTCATTAACCATCTTTTTCTTGTTGATTGAAATCGGTGCGTACTCGGTATTCCACATGTACCGATTAAGCCGTTTCGCGCAATTGCACCTTGGGATAACACTTGCTGTAATTGGATTGTTATTAGCCGGGAATCATTTGCTGGCACCTTATGAGACCCTTTTAACTAGTAAGGTGAACCTTTTTCAGGACAGCGTAATTCATGGATTAAGTTACACCGATAAAGTTATTAACATCCCTAAGGCCTACGTGCTTGCATTTGCTGCAGTGGCCGGCTCCGTTTGGATGATTATCGCTTTAATACGCGGAAAATTGCGGTCGATGGTAACTCCTGCAGCCGTCTATATTGCGCTTTTGCTTGTAGGCCAGGGAGCTTCCGCTGTCGTACAGAATTTTATCGTTTCGCCAAATGAATTTGCCAAAGAAGGTCCTTATTTGAAACATAATTTGACATTAACGAGGGCTGCATATGACCTCGATAAGGTTAAAGAAAAGGAACACCCGGGAAATTATTCGCTTAGTGAAGCCATGATTGACCGGAATAAACAAACTATTGATAACATCCGGATGAACGATGCGAGACCGCTTTTGGAAGTATATAACCAATTACAGACGTTTCGAACGTACTATAAATTTAATGATGTTGACATTGATCGCTATCAGATAGATGGGGATTATGAACAGGTTTTTCTTGGATCGAGGGAACTTAGCACAGAGGATCTTCCGGATCAGGCAAAAACGTGGGTGAACCGTTATTTGCGCTATACGCATGGATATGGAGTTGCAATGAGCCACGTGAACCAGGTTACCGAACAGGGGCAGCCGGAATATATGATGAAGAATCTCCCCCCGGAGGGTGTGTTGGATATTAAACGTCCACAAATCTACTTTGGGGAGGAATCCTATCAAAATGTAATTGTGAACAGTAAAGTTGATGAATTTGATTATCCTTCAGGGGATGAAAATGAGGAAACCCGGTTTGAGGCTGACAGTGGAATTCCGCTGAAGGGCATTAAACGACTATTGTTTGCGCTGAATGAAGGTTCTTTCCGGATGTTCGTATCGGATCAAATCACGGATGAAAGTCAATTACTTGACACAAGAAATATTATGGATCGCATTAAACGGATTGCGCCGTTCTTCTCCTATGACAAGGATCCGTATATTGTCGTTCGGGACGATGGAACGCTTGTCTGGATCGTTGATGCTTATTTGACAGCGGAACGTTATCCATACGCCGAGCCTTATCAGGGCGATTCGAATTATATACGAAACCCGGTAAAGGTGAGTGTTGATGCATATACTGGTGAAGTGAAATTTTATGTCGTTCAGCCAGATGATCCATTGATGCAAACGTATCAAAATATCTTCCCGCAGTTATTTACGACAGACATACCAGAAGACATTCAGGCACATTTCCGGTACCCTGAGAAGCTATTCAAGGTTCAAGCTTCCATGTACGGAACCTATCATATGAAAAATTTGGAGGTATTTTATAATCGGGAGGATTTTTGGCAGTTCCCAACGGAGAAATATTTTAATGAAGATATCGAAATGGAACCGTATTATATGACAATGAAGCTGCAGGAGGAAGATCAGGAAGAGTTTATTTTAATGATGCCATACACTCCGAAAAAGCGGCAAAATATGATTGCCTGGATGGGAGTTCGTAATGACGGTGACCATTACGGAGAGTTGTTTGTCTACCGCTTTCCCAAGCAGAAGAATATTTACGGTCCACAGCAAATTGAAAATCGGATCAATCAGGACAGTGATATTTCCAAGCAATTGAATTTATGGTCGCAGGGTGGATCCGATGTTATTCGCGGCAATTTGCTTGCAGTTCCAATTGAAGATACGCTCTTGTATGTGGAGCCGATTTATATTGAATCGTCCAATGCCACGTCACTTCCAGAAGTCAAGCGGGTTGTTTTGGCTTATGGTGACAAGATCGTGATGGAAAAAGACTTTAAAACAGCACTTGATAGTATGCTGGATTTAATTGATCCTAAGCGCCAAAAAGATGGTAAGCAGGATGATAAAAGTGATGCCAATAAACAAGAGGAGCCTGCACAGCCACTTACAAAAGCAGATGAACAATTGCAGGAGTTTGCCGATCTATTTGATGCTTATCAGAAAGCATTATCAGATGGAAATTGGGAGGAAGCCGGAAAACTTATGACTGAAATGGAGTCTAAGCTGAAGGAATATAAGTAATCGTAGAAGATAGATTTCGGAAAGCAAAGTCAGGGGAATCGGCAAACGGCCGGTTCCCCTGACTTTAGATGTGCTTGGTATGTGACGGAGAAGTTCCGTAAAACGATCGAGCCCCGCGGGAAATTGGAAAGGTGCCGTTAAATTCATAGGCTAAGCTGTCAGCTAATATTTTATTCGGTGGTAGTTATACAAATCTCCTATTCAATGCCCCCGAATTTGTTAAACGCCCCATGCATAACAGGACCAACGTACTCGTTCAGCTTCCATCCGTGTGCAATTGCTGCTGCAACAAAATCTTTGGCAGCGGCAACGGATTCTTCTACTGATTTTCCATTGGCGAGATTAGCTGTAATGGCAGCGGCAAACGAACAACCTGCCCCATGATTATAGGTTGTGGAAATTTTCTTCTCTTCAAGCAGAGTAAATTCCTTGCCATCATAAAAAAGGTCAATAGCTTTTTCATGATCCAGTGCTTTTCCACCTTTGATGACAACTGTTTTGGCACCAAGTTCATGTATTTTTACTGCAGCATCTTTCATGCCGTCAATTGTTTTAATTCGCCCCGTTTGCGCGAGCTGTCCAGCCTCAAACAAATTTGGTGTTGTGATGGTTGCGCGGGGAAGCAGTAATTCACGCATTGCATCGGTATTTTCCGGCTGCAGTACTTCGTCTTCACCTTTACAGACCATTACGGGGTCAATGACAACTTTATCCAAGTTGAATTCATCTATTTTCCGTGCACCAAGTTCGATGATTTCTACTGAGCCAAGCATACCGGTTTTCATAGCATCGATTTTTACAGATAGGATGGTGTTCAATTGTTTTTCTACGACATCGACATCAATTGGGTATACATCATGACTCCAGCCATTATGCGGATCCATCGTTACAATAGATGTAAGGGCGTTCATGCCGTATACTCCAAGCTCCTGGAAGGTTTTTAAATCTGCTTGAATGCCAGCCCCGCCGCTTGAATCAGAACCAGCAAGTGTAAGTGTTTTTTTCATTGCCATATAAATTCCCCCCTATTATTTAATATAAATAGGATATAACAAATTCCCTGTAAATTAAAGAATTATTGTTTACAGTTCTTGTCGGGTATTATAGTGAGGGGAACTTATAAGTTGAATTACAATATATTGCATTTCTCTGTAAAGTCTAGTAATATATAAACCACTAATATATTGCATATACGTGCAGTAGATCCAGAAGCACAAACACAACTTAGAGGGGCAGATTGTATTGAAAACTAAACTATCATTCTCATCTTATTTCGTAGTCGGGGTCATGTTGTTTGCATTATTTTTTGGTGCGGGAAACCTTATTTTCCCAGCACAGCTCGGACAAAATGCTGGAACGAATATATGGCCGGCAGTAATTGGTTTTTTGATTACTGGGGTTGGACTACCGTTACTTGGAATTTTAGCAATGGGTTTTTCGGGAAGCCGGAATTTGCAGGAGCTGGCAACCAGGGTTAATCCAGTCTACGCAATCTTTTTTACTTCCCTGCTTTATTTGACGATAGGTCCATTCTTCGCGGCACCACGGACAGGTACGGTTGCTTACGAGGTTGGCATTGCGCCATTTGTAGGGGAAGGATTTCAGCAAGGCGGTTTGTTACTATTTACCTTATTGTTTTTTGCTGTTACCCTTTGGTTTTCATTAAATCCCGCAAAACTGGTTGATAATATCGGTAAAATATTAGCACCAGGAATTGTTATTCTGTTGGGAATTCTGTTATTCATGGTCATTACCCGACCAATGGGGGCTATTCAGTCACCGCAGGAGGCATACAATGAAGGGGCATTTATACAAGGCTTCCTGGAAGGATATAATACGATGGATGCACTTGCTTCCCTGGTATTCGGTATCATCGTTATCAACGCGATTCGTGCAATGGGTATTTCATCAAATCGTGGAATACTTCATGCAACAGCAAAGTCGGGACTTGTTGCAATTGCATTACTAGGTGTTATTTATGTTGGAATTGCTTATTTAGGAGCTACGAGTACAGAAGCCTTTGGGATTTTTACGACCGGGGGACCGGTTCTAAGCAGTGCAGCATCGTATTACTTTGGAACATTGGGCTCTATTCTGCTGGCAGTTGTGATTATATTAGCCTGTTTGACAACGAGCATCGGACTGACAACGGCTTGTGCGGAATATTTTCACACGTTATTTCCAAAATTCAGCTATAAAATGTTTGTTGTATTATTTGCGACATTAACATTTGTGATCGCAAACTTTGGACTTGCCAACATTATTACTTATTCGGTTCCGGTTTTAATGTTTCTCTATCCACTGGCAATCGTCCTAATGCTTTTAACATTTTTGTCACCGCTGTTTAATCATTCACGTGTTGTCTATGTTTCTGCAACAGTTGTTACGTTTATAATTAGTATTTTTGATGGATTGAAATCGCTTTGTGATTCACTCGGGATAGATTATTTTGGATGGATGACACCGATTGTTTCCTTCTATGAGCGGGCGCTGCCAATGTACAATCAAGGACTTGGATGGCTGCTTCCAGCTCTGGCAGTCATAGTGATTACGGGTGCTATGATTCGTATCCAACGATTATCTACAGCAAATGCATAAAGTGAAACTTCATTTGGTGGGGGTTTCCTTACCTCCCCCACCAAATGTTAGTTGAACAGAATCGGACCTTTATGGGCAGTTAATCCCCCACTTACTTTTCATTGCTACATTCGAAAATTGATGTGGGGGTTTTACTGCCCGTTAAGGCGGGATAAAAATGGCCGGTCCTCTTTTTTGATAAATAGAGGGTCGGCTTATATATTTAATCAGAATTTTTAAAGTAAAACTCATCAATCGCCCGAAGCCAATTTTCCTTCATAATTTTAGCTGCTTTTTCACTATCACGTTCTTTCATGAGTTTTATAATTGCCGCATGTTCATCGATTGATTTCTCCGTTAAGACAATTGAATTGTGAAAGAATAGTCTCCTGACATGGGCCTGCAGTGATGCAACGATCGAGCTAATATACTGGTTATTTGCAGTATCAACAATGATTTGATGAAATTCCTCATCAATTTTTAGTGCAGAATAATAATTTTCCGAACGGATAGCTTCGGCAAAACGCTCATTTGTTGTTTCAAGTAATGCAGTAATTTTATCCGTTAGCTGAGCAATGGCCAATTCAGCGGATAATGCTTGTAACGCGGCTAAGGGTGGAAGAAGCTCATTGATCGATTTTTTTCTGACTTCTGTTACTTGTGTTGCCTTTCCCGGGTACATTTTAACAAAGCCATTTACTTCAAGCAGCTGTAGAGATTCACGGATTGGTGTTCTGCTGACACCTAGTGCTTCGGCAAGTTCAGTGTCGTTCAATTTTTCTCCTGGCTGCAGTGTCCCATCTATAATCCATTGTTGAAGCTGGCTGAAGGCATTTTCTTTTGCTGATTTGCGGACTGGTTTGGTAAGATCGGAGGGTATCGGCATATCAATTCATCCTTATTAAATAAATTTTTAGGTGGGCCACCTATATTATACATGAAAAACAATTGTATGGGAATATGCAATATATCAGAATACACTACTACCTTTAGAAAATGGCAGCTTGGGAAACGCGATTAATTGACAGCAATAAAAGGATGTGATATTAAAATAATAGAGCTTAGCACTCGTATAGTCAGAGTGCTAAAATGGTTATATAAACAATTGAAAGGGAGAAGCGGCATGGTAAAAAAAGAGTTTAAAGCAGAATCTAAGCGGCTGTTGGAATTGATGATTAACTCGATTTATTCGCAGCGTGAAGTATTTTTACGAGAGCTGATTTCGAACGCTAGTGATGCGATTGATAAAATTTATTATCAAGCATTAACGGATGACAATTTAAGTTTTAATAAAGAAAATTACTATATAAGAGTGGAAGCAGATAAAGAAAATAGAACACTGAAGGTTATCGATACCGGAATTGGTATGACCAAAGAAGAACTGGAAAATAATTTAGGTACCATTGCCAAGAGTGGTTCGTTGGCTTTTAAAGATGCAAATGAATTAAAGGATGGCTATGACATTATTGGCCAGTTTGGTGTCGGATTTTATGCCGCCTTTATGGTAGCGGACGTTGTTACGGTGGAAAGTAAGGCATACGGTAGTGATGAGGCATATAAATGGGAATCCAAAGGCATCGACGGCTATACGATTACGCCAGTTGAAAAGGATCAGTTAGGTACAACGATTACTTTAAAAATAAAAGAGAATACCGATGATGAAAACTATGATGAGTTTCTGGAAGAATATCGTTTAAAAGCAATTATCAAAAAATATTCCGATTTTATTCGTTATCCGATCAAAATGGATGTAACGGAAAGCAAGCTGAAAGAAGGCAGTGAAGACGAATATGAGGACCATATTGAGGAACAAACAATTAATAGTATGGTTCCAATCTGGAAGAAGAACAAAAATGAGCTGACCGAGGAAGATTATGAGAACTTTTATCAGGAAAAACGGTATGGATTTGATAAACCGTTAAAGCATATTCATCTTAATATTGATGGAACAGTACGGTATAACGCTATTTTGTATATCCCGGAAAATAGACCTTACGATTATTATTCACAGGATTATGAAAAAGGGCTGGAGCTATACTCTAATGGTGTTTTAATTATGGAAAAATGTGCCGATCTCATCCCGGATCACTTCAGCTTTGTAAAAGGAATGGTAGATTCTGAGGATTTATCGTTAAACATCTCGAGGGAAATGCTGCAGCATGACAGGCAGTTGAAATTAATTGCGAAAAATATTACTAAAAAGGTTAAAAATCAGCTGCTAAGTTTGCAAAGGGATGACCGGGAAAAGTATGAAAAATTCTATGAATCCTTTGGCAGACAGCTGAAATTCGGTGTATACAATAACTTTGGCCAAAACAAAGAAACATTGCAGGATTTACTGATGTTTTATTCTTCCAAAGAAAAGAAAATGGTAACGTTGGACGAGTACGTTTCCAGAATGCCGGAAGAACAAAAGTATATCTATTATGCTGCAGGGGAATCGAATGAACGGATTGAAAAGCTGCCACAGACTGAAATGGTAAAAGATAAAGGCTTTGAAATCTTATATTTCACCGAGGAAGTCGATGAATTTGCGATTAAAATGTTGATGAACTATAAAGAAAAAGAATTTAAATCGATATCTAGTGGCGATTTAGGTATTGATGAGGATGAAACGGAAGAAAGCAGCGAAAAAGCAGAGAAGGACAATAAAGAGTTATTTGCAGCGATGAAAACTATTTTAGCCGATAACGTAAAGGAAGTAAGGGCATCCAAACGGTTAAAATCACATCCTGTATGTCTAGCTGCTGATGGGGAAATATCGCTGGAAATGGAAAAGGTAATCAATGCCATGCCGGATAACCAGCAAATCAAGGCTGATAAGGTGCTGGAAATCAACGTAAATCATGAGGTGTTCCAATCGTTAAAAGATGCGTTTGCAGCAGATAATGGCAAATTGGATCTATACACTAAACTATTGTTTAACCAAGCACTACTGATTGAGGGAATGCCAATTAACGATCCGGTTGAATTTACGAACGACATTTGTAAAGTAATGGTTTCTTAATTCCTGACTAGAAGAAGATCAATGCGATCACTGCGTTGATCTTCTTTTTTTACATAAACTTGGACGGGTGCAGAATGGACTTCATTGATTGCCTGCCATTTGCCCAAGCGGCCCATTTTCATTGATTATATCCTGGATGCTGTAAACGGAGATTGGAAACATTGGAAAGCCGACATAATACGGTGTGATTTCGTATGGCTGAAAATAAAGAACAAGGGCTTTGTCAGCAATGTAATAGTCCTGGTCAGGTTCTATTCCTTTAAACGTATCCAAGAGATCCAGATTCCGTTCCTGAATTTGCTTTTGGACAATCTCTGACAGTACGTCCACATAATCACTGCCAGGCTTAAACAAGTCTTTTAGATTAAAGTTTTTGCCAGTTTGCGTATCGAAGGTTAGTGACTTCATGATAGTTAACCCGTGTGCGTAATGATAAGCGATTGCATAATTTGTGGAGGAGAGGCTAAGTACATTTCTTTCGTTCGTTTTGATTTCATAATTACCGATCATCTCAGTAAATGAATCCGCACCTTGCTTCTGGTATTGCAGATTAATCAATGTTTGTACCTGTTGAACGATTTCCTGGTTAATTTGTTGCTGTACCTCGGGGTTTTGTAAACCAAATAGTTGTGGGTAATGGATGGTGGTACCTTGTTGTTGATAAAGCATTGTTCGGATTGAAACAGGTAAAGGCTGATTAGCCATTTCACATCATTCCTTTTATGAAGGTTATGATGTATCTTATTCACGGTCTAGGATAATGTCCATATTTTAAATGATGTGATGATGCTATCGGCATAGTCAAAGTAAAAACCAGGGATCGCTATCCCTGGTTTTTACAAAGAGACTGTTTTTTAAGGGGGTAGGAAAGTATAAAATTCCAGGTCTATTCAGCTTGCACCCGGGGTAGGCCACGTCCGGCTCCAGCGCCTTAGTTCAATCAATAAGGATCAGCGTCATGACCTTTTTCAACAGCTTGCTGTGGAGCTTTTTCGCTATCTTTATTACCAATTGGATTTTTGCTTGATCCGTCTTTTGCGGCAGTTGCTAAACCTTCACGTAAACGACGGCCGTATTCTTCATCTGCTTCTTCTGCTAGTGCAATCATTTTATCCTGGATTCGCTTGTCACATTGGGAAAGGTCACCTACCAGATTGGAAATGAGTTCGTCCCTTTCCCATTCCTCAAAGTTGCGATAGGTCTCTCCCGCCTGTTTCGTATTACTCTGGCGGTCAATTGATTCTCGGACAAGGTTTCCTTCTACTTTTGGTGTATATTCTTTGCCAATTTGCTCAGCTTCTTTTAAACCACCCAAAATCGAAGGCTCGTAGTTAATGTGCGGGTTTCCTTTAGGATGTTCAGCCTGATAACGCATTTGGCCGCCTTCCTGGTTTGTTGCGACACGTTTTTTGGCAGCGTTGATCGGCAGCTGCAAGTAGTTGGAGCCAACGCGATAACGTTGTGTATCAGAATAAGAAAATGTTCTGCCTTGCAGCATTTTGTCATCAGAGAAATCCAGTCCGTCAACAAGAACCCCTGTGCCAAATGCTGCTTGCTCTACTTCGGTGAAAAAATTTTCCGGATTCTTATTTAGCACCATTCGCCCAACTGGAAGCCATGGGAAGTGATCTGCCGGCCATAGTTTGGTGTCATCAAGCGGGTCAAAATCCAGTTCCGGGTGTTCATCATCACTCATGATCTGCACAAACAATTCCCATTCGGGATAGTCCCCTTTTTCAATTGCCTCATATAAATCTTGTGTGGCATGACTGAAGTTAGTTGCCTGGATCTCATTTGCTTCTTTCACCGTCAAATTTTTAATGCCTTGCTTCGGTTCCCAATGATATTTGACAAGAACCGCTTCACCGTCTTTATTTACCCATTTGTACGTATTCACTCCAGACCCTTGCATCATTCGGTAATTTGCTGGAATACCCCATGGGGAGTAGACAAATGTCACCATATGAAAGGATTCCGGTGAATTCGAGCAGAAATCGAAAAACTGTTCACTGTCTGGAACATTAGAAACGGGATCTGGCCTAAAGGCATGAATCATGTCAGGGAATTTCATTGCGTCACGAATAAAGAAGATTTTTAAATTGTTGCCAACTAAATCCCAGTTCCCATCCTCTGTGTAAAATTTGACCGCAAATCCGCGTGGGTCTCTGACTGTTTCCGGGGAATGTCTGCCATGTATTACCGTTGAGAAACGTACGAAGACAGGAGTTTGTTTTCCTTTTTCCTGAAAAACCTTTGCCCGTGTATATTTTGCAACTGGTTCATCCCCAACAGTTCCATATGTTTCGAAATAACCATGAGCACCGGCTCCGCGAGCATGGACAACTCGTTCAGGAACGGGTTCCCTGTCGAAATGGCTGATTTTTTCAATGAAATCATAATTCTCTAATGTAGCAGGCCCTCGTTTGCCAACCGTCCTGACATTTTGATTGTTCGTAACTGGATGTCCCTGTCTGTTCGTTAACGTATCTTTGTTCTCGATGTTCGTCTGATGGTTATCATGATTTGGCTGATCTTTCATTATGTTCATCTCGCTTTCTGTTACTATTTTTCCAATACTAATATCCACCCATATACTACCCAAAAGGCGGTGAATCATTCTTATTTTTGCTCTGATGTAGTAAAAAAGCGGAACATCAACAAGAAATTAGAGGAATTCCCGCTTATTAAAAAGAAAAAATCACTGATCAAACACAAAAAGCCGCTGATCAAGCGGACTTGACTAGCCAAACGGAAATATCAACTGAATAGTGAGGTTAGTCGGTCAATACAAAGACGGGTGATTTCCTTTTTAAGGCTATTCGCGACGCCCTTTCCTGCTTCAACCGCGCAAAACAGTTCGCCTTGAATACCTTGGTCAAGGAAAAACGTTCGGGCCAGAATAGGCGGGAAAAATCGATCCATTTAGACATCAAGGAAAAATTTCAATTGGACGATTATTACGCCAACAGTGCTATTCAAGCTGCCAAGGCCCAATTAAAAAGTCTGGACGAGCTGAAAAAAATCTATATCGAAAATAAGTCAGCACAAATCCGTTCTATCAAACGGAAGCTAAAACAGGAACGCTCCAGATTAACCACCTTAATGCTGTTGCCTTAGTGATTGGCGGATTTATTGGATATAACAAGCGGGATATCGAAGGATCATAGGGACAGTCATAAAATGAATGATCGCCTGCACATATTCGTGCAGGCGATCATTCATTTACCCTCTCATTCTTTCCAATAACTCGCTCTTATCCTTTAATTTTAGTTTTCCCAGAAGATTACGGAGTGGATCCCGGGCAATTAAATAAACCCCTACCGAAATAAATACGGAGGCCATGCCGAAAAGAAATCCAGCAAGCACATCTGTTGGATAATGAACCCCAAGGTAAATACGGGTTACCATGATGAACAAAATCCATGCCAATGTTATAAAAGCTATAATAAATTTTGTCCATCCTTTTTTCACGGCAAGGAACAGCAGCAAACCGATTAAACCATAAAAGATAGTCGTTGCGGTCGCATGTCCACTTGGAAAGCTTTCATTTGTCTTTGTAATAAGCTGCAGATATTCAGGACGATCCCGATCAACCAGATGTTTAAGAAGTTTAACTGCAATAGCTGCACAGACGAGAATTGTCCCGCCTAACCAAAGACCTTCCGCATACTTTCGCTTGAAAAAGAGTACAATAACGAGGATGATGGTCAATGCAATGACAAGCCTGATATTTCCTAACTCGGTTATTTTCATAATAAAGGATGTTTTTCCGTTAGATACGTAGGATTGGAAATGGTCAATCCAAGTTAAATCAAAGGTATGAACCCAGCTGCTATCAACATACACACCCCAGCTAATAACGCCGAATAATAACAAAAACACGATTCCCGTCAGGATAAATGGATACGCAGTTAGTTCTTTTATTTTCAACATGTTGCCCTTCTTTCTTAATCTATGAAAATAGCTACCATTTTATATTATCAGTTTTTGTTTGGAAAACAATCGACAAAATGAATTCCAACAATTTTGATAATGGAAATGCTATAATATTTATTGTAGCTTACCTAAATATGTTTCGATAGGAGTATCAGAAAAATGGGTAGTCATGTGACAGTATTAAATTTTGACCAGACGTACCGTAAGCAGGCATTTCTTCAAACAGAAAATTGTCAGTGGCTTGACCTTGAAGGGATACCAGGTACTAATTTGTTTTGTGAAAAAGATGGTTTATTTCTGATTGAACAGAAACTCAAGCAGAGCGGTATAAATCAGATGACATTTTTGGGAAGCGGAAATTACCATTATGTTTCCTTCCTGTTATTATCAGTGATACAAAAGCCTTTTACATTAGTTTTATTCGATCATCATACGGACATGTTTCCAAGTCCGAATGAATCTTTAATTTCATGCGGATCATGGGTGCGCGAATCAGTAAAAAAACTCCCCTTGCTTGAGAAGGTCATCCTTATTGGTGTAAAGGAGGACTGGAAGCAGCAAATACCGTCTGCTATGGTGGAAAAAGTAGCGGTATATTCGGAACAATCCCTTCATACCAGCGAATCCACTATTTTAAAATCTATCATGGATGAAATACCTACAGATTCCGTTTATATAAGCGTTGATAAGGATGTTCTTGACTCAAGAGATGCGGTAACAGCTTGGGATCACGGGACATTGAGACTGCAACCGCTTATTGGAATGGTGAAAGAAATTATTCGGGAAAAGGCGTTTTGTGGTATTGACATTTGTGGTGAATATCCAATTACCCCAGCTAATGAATATCATCAACAAACAATCGAGGCAGTAAACAAAAATGAATATGCGAATCGTGTTATTTGGGAATGCTTAAAGCAAACTTGCATGTAAGTATTGGATATCAGCAAGTTTTAAAAATTTTTATCACACTACCTTGCATTAAACAGTACTATATGATAAATTAACGTTTGACAGATACTGTTCATAGCAAGGTAGTGAAGATTGTTAAGATGAGGTGACAATAGTGAATGTACAATTTAAGAAGGGTATTTTGGAAATTTGTGTCCTTGTATTATTAGAGAAACAGGATTGCTACGGCTACGAATTGGTACAAAGGATCTCAGATAAAATTGAAATTGCCGAAGGTTCCATGTACCCGCTGCTACGGAGATTAACAAAAGAAGGTTATTTTACAACCTACTTGCAAGAATCTTCTGAGGGGCCATCGCGTAAATATTATAAGCTCACAGATAAAGGAAAGGATTATCTTCATGAACAAATGCAGGAGTGGAAGGAATTTTCCAATGCTGTCAATCAATTAATCGAAGAAGGTGTGCAAAACAATGACTGAAAAGCAATTTATGGATCAATTAAATGCTTCTTTAAAAAAGCTTTCAACAGAAGAAAAGCAAGATATTTTGCAGGATTATCAAGAGCATTTTGCTATTGGCAAAGCAGAGGGGAAAACGGAAGAGCAAATTGCCGATGCGCTTGGCTCGCCAAATAAAATAGCCAGAGAACTGCTTGCAATGTATCACTTGGAAAAGGCGGAGACGAATGTAACCGCCGGAAATATGTTTCGCGCGGTTTGGGCAGGAATCGGACTAGGATTTTTCAATCTAATTATCGTACTTGGGCCTTTTATTGCTTTGCTGGCAGTTGTTGCTGCCGGTTGGGTGATTGGATTAGCCTTTAGTTTATCACCGCTTCTTGTTTTAATAAATGTTGTTATTTATCCCGGATCATTTGTGCTTTTTGACTTATTTGCCTCGATAGCGCTATGCGGATTAGGGCTACTGATTACAATTGGCATGTATCATCTGACAAACATACTAACGCGTGGATTTATCCGCTATCTGAAACTGAATACCTCCCTCGTGAAAGGTGGTTTAACTAATGATTAACATGAAAGGTTTATCTATTATTGGTGTCCTGCTTTTGGCTGTTGGAATTATAGGGGTCGTCCTAACCTATCATTCCGCTTTTCAAAAGGAATCTATTTCAGAAAAGAAAATGATAGCGGATGACCAATTTAAGACGATCGATATCCAAACAGACAATTCTACAGTAGAATTCATTGCTACCGACGATTCGGAGCCAAGAGCAGAATTGACGGGAAAACGGCTTAAAAACGGTACAGAAAAATTCACAGTTGATGTAACCAACCATATACTTTCCATAAAGTTAGCTGATGAACAACGCGAACTTTTTAGCTTTGATTTCTTTTCACCATCCTTAACGCTAAAGGTATATGTACCGGAAAAACAATATCATTCGCTAATTGTGTCGAATGATAACGGGAAAATTTTTGTAAATCATGTAAATGCCGATGAAATAAATGCTGTGACATCAAACGGCCGGCTGGAATTTAACGAAATCACTGGCTCCAAGCTAAATGCAAAAACAAGTAATGGACGAATTAAGCTGACAGGACTCGAGGTTAAAGAAGTGGATGTCCACTCCGATAATGGAACAGTGGAATTAAAGCAAGCTGCGGCATCGATTATTCGTTCAGAAACCGATAATGGAAAAATTACGATGGACGATGTAAACGGTGAAATTGTGGGTAAAACAAATAATGGACGTATTTCACTTTCCATCCATGATCTGAATCAGCCGCTCGAATTAGAATCGAATAATGGGAGGATCAATGTTGCGGCGGAAAAAGCTCCTCAAAATGCAACGTTTATTGTGAAAACGGGTAATGGTAAAGTGAATATATTAAATAAATACGATGGCAGCACAATAATTGGCAATGGGGATAACGTCATAAAGTTGACTACTGATAATGGGAGTATTACAGTTGTGAGTGATAAATAGGAACGATCACCGATTAGAAACCAAAGGATGACATGAAATGACTGAATATGAACGAAAGGTATATGAAGAGATTCAAGCCTGGGAAAGAAAAATAGTAAAGCAATCGGGTCTGTTTAACCGGCTGTCAAAAAAAGCGCAGACAAAGTTAAATGGGATGATACCGGAAAAGGTTCATCGTGTGATAACGGAGAGTATCAAAAACATGGTCAAAGCAACGCTGTTTGGTTCTAACCTGATTCAAAACAAAGGACAATCAGCAGGGATGGGCTTGCAGGAACGTGATGTACTTCTTCAGGAAAAGTTAGCCACCTATCGAAAGACCGCTGTTGTTGAGGGAGCCGGAACTGGTGCTGGTGGTATTTTTCTTGGGATTGCCGATTTTCCGCTTTTATTATCGATAAAAATGAAGTTTTTGTTCGATGCCGCTGCTGTATACGGATTTGATGCGAATAAATATGAAGAACGCTTGTTTATCCTGCACGTGTTTCAGCTTGCTTTCTCAAATGACGAGAAACGAAGAGAAACGCTTCATATATTGAAAAATTGGGAGATAGAAAAGGAAAAGCTCGTCGATATGGATTGGCGAGCATTTCAGCAAGAATACCGGGATTATATTGATCTGGTAAAAATGCTTCAGCTCGTCCCGGGATTCGGAGCGATTGTAGGAGCCTATGCAAACTATAATCTTCTCGACCAATTGGGGGAAACGGCGATGAATATATACCGAATGCGAATTTTAGCAACAAAGCCCCGGGACTATTAGGAAAACATTGCAGCTCCTATTGGATTTGCAATAGGAGCTGCTTATTCCTTGATCCTCAATCCCAGTAATCTGGCAAATCCAATTGCTTGATCCGCTGATACTATGCATCCTTCCAAATCATTTATCGTGATATTCAACCGTTCAAATTTACAGGTGCTCAAATCAATTCCGTTTAATGGGGCATTCGCAAACGTCGCCTCATTTAAATGACATTGCTGGAATTGAATATTTTTTAACGCACATTCGTAAAAGTCACTTGCATCCATAGAGCATTCCTGAAATAGTACTTGTTTTAATCTGGCAAATCGAAATGAACTTAAATTGGCGTGACACGTAGTAAACATGACATTTCCTAACGTCGCTTCAGAAAGATCAATACCGAGCATTTTTGATTCTCTAAACTCTACCCGATGGATAATTCCGCCACTGAAGTCCGCATTAGAAAGGTCGCAGTGCGTAAAAATGACGTCGGTTAATTCAATGTCCCGAAATACCACTTCTTCAAATAAGACATTTTTAAATATAACCTGGTCAAAGGCCAAGCGATTCATTTCTTCCCCGGTAATGGAGCAATCTTTTATGGTAATTCCCTTGAAAAAAGGATCGTCGCTAATTGAAAAAGTTTCTTCAGGTAGTTCATGGGGGAGTTTTGGTTGTTGTAATGTATATTTTTTTGTCATCCGCATTGCACTTCCCATCATTTTATTTACTACTATCATTGCATATCAATGCATAAACTGCAAAACGGCTTGTTGCCAAAACATATAGAAAGGAACACGTTCAACTATTTATGAATATTCTAGATTGATCTTTATTTTTAACGGTAGTGTAAAAAGTTCTATGAAAACAACCTCAAAATAAAACTTCCAAATTTTTGAGAGGAGAAAAACTACCGCCATCGCTCTTGACAAACACGACAATGGTTTACATGTGAGGTGTCAAGGGCGAAGGGAACAAAAGAAGGCATGACAAATAAGCCCTTGACTTTTACCATTTTAAACCATTGTCCAGTTCGGTTTGTCAAGAGTTCGCTACGCCGATGGCTAGTTCGTCGGGCTCAGCTAAACAAAAGCTAGGCCGATTGCTGCTCTATCAAGAAGTCCTGAGCCATGGAGATTAGCTTTGTCCATCTTTCCGGCATATTTGGCATTTTTTCAAGTTCCGGGATGATGACAGGAACACTGTATTCAAGTGATGCGTGCGGGCGTAAGAAGTTAAAATACGCCACAAACAACGTCACGTAGGAAACAGATCCTTCCTGGGAACCAAACCCAGTTGTAGCCCTGTAGTTGCCTTTAAACGAGCGATTCAACCGTTCAATGATTTGTTTCAAGGGACGGTATTCCTTGGAAACAGGGTCGTCGTTGGTAAGCCCAATTACCTTATGTATATCGAAGTGAATGCCATGTTGTGCAAAGTAATGCTGGGCTAGAATATAGATTGGGTTGCCGTCAACGACAAACATTAAGTCATCAGGAATTGTCTTGAACTTTTGCAGGACTTCATCCAATGCCTTGATTGCGGATTGTGTATCACGATTTGGTGAAACCGGATAAGACAGGATAATTTTCTTCACCGCATCAAAGAAAAAGAATAAATAATGCCAACGTCCTTTCACGCGGATATAGGTTTCATCACCACAGAAGCTGTTAGATAGTTCATACGGATAGTGATCAACATATGGCTTTGTGATGAGTGCGACACTGTTCATGTAATTCAATATCGTCTGGTGCGAGATTTTAATTTGATGAACATCGTACATCAGTGCAGCTGTTTTTCGGGCAGAGAGACCATAGTTCACATGATACGTTAAAATAAGTCCTAATGTATGTGGTGAAGCATAGATCCGTGAAAGATCCACTTTAGGATTCACTGGTGATTCCTTGGATAAAGGTTTGAAATCAAAGTAAAATTCACGAAAGATATACCGAACCTTAAACGCCTGTGGATCTTGTTTAAAACGTTCTTTTTCTTCTTCGGTCATCTGGTTCAGCTTCTTTTGGTAAAAGGAACAATTATTGTTTTTACACTTGAAAACGTAGAAATCCTTACGTTCTTTGATTCTTTCTAGTGTTTTCAAGCAGTGAGGGCATTTGATAATAGCCTCTTTCAAAAAGCGATTCTGTTTATTAAACAGACAACCACACACTTTACATTGGTATTGCCCTTTGTCACCGTTGTTGGCATATAAATACGAAGCAGGGGCCGAACACTTTGGGCATGTTAACGTCGCTGGCACCTTAACCACACTATTTTTACGGCGAGCGACAGGTTTTAATACTTTACCATGTTTAGCTTGGTATTTCAGGATAAGTTCTTGAAAATCGAGTTTTTCCAGGGTTTCGATGACAGGCATTTCATCGACTTCCAATTTTCTGTAAGGCTTATTAACAGGCTCATCAAATTGAGCTTTAGCGACCGATTTACCTAAAATAATTCCTAAGAGCCCAAAAATAATCTTTTCTTGGTACTTGATATATTGAAGCAAATAGGCTATAAATTGAGGTAACAACTTGTCACTTCCTTTTTGGGTGTTTATGGGTGTGTGGTTACCTCATTAATACCCTAAATTTAAGGGGGTGGCAAGTTTTTTTGTATAAAAACGCATGAAATCGGGAAAGACAATAGTTTTTACTAAGAAACATTTGACAATACGTTTTTAACTAAGGGGGGTGTCTCTGTTGGCGATAAAACCACCGATACTGCAAAGTGGTGATACGATCGGTATTGTTACGCTCGGAAGCCCGTTACCTGCCAGCGTAATAAACAGTAGAATTGAAACGGTGAGGAGCCTTGGGTTTCAGGTTGTGTTAGGTGACTATGTCTATGCGGAAGATGGCTTTCTTGCAGGTACGGATCAAGAACGTGCTTCTGACTTGATGAATATGTTTGCCGATGACCAAGTGAAAATGATCTTGCCTTCAAGAGGTGGTGTTGGTGTCGCAGGGATACTTCCTTATCTTGATTTCACTTTTATCCAAAACCACCCAAAAATTCTAACCGGCTACAGTGACATTACCGTTTTACAAAATGTCCTGGCCCAGTATGCAAATTTAATTACATTCCAAAGTCTGTTGCTGATTGATTTTACCATGAACACGCCAGCTTATAATTATAATCAGTTTTTTTCTGCAACATCAGTATTAAGCGCACAAAGACAAATACAAAATCCTCCTGGAATCCCGCAAATAAGCAGAGTCCCGGGCAATGTGACCGGATCTATTGTTGGAGGCAACCTCACATCATTTGTAGGTACGCTTGGAACCCCTTACGAAATTGATACGAAAGGGAAAATCCTGCTGCTGGAAGAAACGCACGAGCCAATTAACATGGTTTACAGATATCTTAACCATCTTAAATTGGCAGGAAAATTTCAGGATTGCATTGGGATTGTACTTGGAGAATGTACGGAATGCCCGGTTGCTTACGGAACCTCCTATGAAGATCTGATTAATGATTTCCTTGTGCCACTTGGTAAACCATTGATGACCAATGTTACGACTGCACATGGCACGTATAAAGCGGCAATTCCAATTGGTGCAACCGTTAAACTGGATACGGTGAATAATACGTTGACAGTAATGGAGCCTGTGATTAGTTTGACTTAGTAGCTGTAACGCAGGTTAAAAAATATACTTTCAGAGTTTTTATGCTTATTTAGGTTTTTGGTAAAACATGATAAACTAAGCTTTGTTATCATACCGGTAAAGCTACCTATCCATTAGCATAATAAAACTGAGGTGATCTTTTGGAAAAATGGGATCTATACGATTATGACCGTAATAAGATTGGAAAGACACATACACGAGGTGAGCCACTGCCTGAAGGATGCTATCATATCGTTGTTCATGTATGGATTCAAAATGATCGGGGGAAACTCCTGCTATCAAAGCGGCATCCGAACAAGCATTATGGAAACCTGTGGGAGTGTACAGGGGGCTCCGTATTGACCGGGGAAACCAGCTTGGAAGGTGCTTTAAGAGAGACAAAAGAAGAACTGGGCATTGAGCTGAATCCAGAAAGTGGACAACTTCTTTTTAGCGAAGTGAGAAGCAATCACCATTCCGACAACTGGCTGTTTATCTCCAACGCTAAGCTTAATGATCTGGAATTTCAACCTGACGAAGTAATCGATGCTAAATGGGTAAGCAAAGATACATATGAAAAGATGATCCAAAAAGGGGAAATCGTTCCTACTCTGCAAAATTTTTTTAGTTTGTTGTCACGAAGCTAAAAGGAGGGTTAACCCTCCTTTTAGTGCAATTCCATTGTAACCAGAAAAACATCCTCATAGTCGGTAGCCTGCTGAATATCTTGCTCAGTTTCAATGCTTTGATAGGTAGTTATTCCATTTTTATCAGAATATACAGTAGAAGCAACGATTTTCTTCTTGTCTATAACAAGAGGCGCTGGTAATCCAGTTGGACCAGAGGCGTAAGACGTTGTTTCAATAGGAATAGCCTCTGATGTAAATGTTGATTGTTCGGCCGTATCTACCCCATTCGACATAATCGAGGAAGTCCATTGTACATGTTGATCGTCTATTTGCTGTGGAATGAATATGATACGAACGGGATCTTGCCCTTTTGATGGATCAATCGCCGTATTGAAGTCCAGTACGTGCCGATTAAATGTGCCATTCGTATAATAATCAACTGTACTATGTATTTCCTGAAGATCATCGTTATTTACTTCCAGGTCAAATGCGAATGCACCACCACTCATCAGATCAAGCAGGCCATTTTCAAATTCGGTTAAGTCAGCATCATTAAGCTGTGCATCCCCTTTTAGATCATTGCCACATGCGTTTAGGACAAAAACTAAACTTAACATAACCATTAAGCTAAATCGTTTCATGTATTCAGCCCCTTATAAAAAAGTATAAATATCTCAAACAAAAAAGAAAATTATAGCCTGCTGTTCATTTAGATAGCAGGCTGCGTTGATTAAACCAATTTGCCAAATTGTACTTTCCTATTCAATGCATGCATAATTGGAATTCCGATTGCCATCACAACAATTTCTCCTGCAGCAGTTGTCAGCCAGGTGAGCAGGAATGGGAAATCCAAAGCTACGTACAATTCAAAGGCAATGATAAACATATTAAATGTGAATACAAGTGTATTAACAATCATAAGAGCTAAATGGTTTTTAATGAATTTACCAAGCCAGATGGTAATTCCTAATGATAATGCTGAATGGGCCACACCAAACACCAAATCAAATACTCCTGTCGGGGAAAAGATGTTTGTTAACAGGACACCTGTAACAATCCCGGCAAAATACTTTTTATTAAAGACAACCAGGTGATTGAACACCTCCGGGATACGAAACTGCACATTCGAAAAGGCGAGCGGCGGAAAGATTAGTAATACTAATGAGACCGCAACATAAAGCGCCGCAATCACCGCATTTATTACCAGCGTTTTTAATTTCATCTTAGTCACTCCTTAGTTTTTTATCGTGGGATGGTTGCGAACCACGTGTTTGATACGGTTATCAAACCATTTCATTATAAATCTTTTTAAGAAAAAAGCAATAGTAATAATTAGTACCAGATCATAATACTATGTGTTAAAATAAGTTTAAAAGCGTTATTCCTGAGTCGATATTGTACGTGATAGCAGGGATAAGCTCTTACAGAAGAGGGGGATCGTTATGTATTATTTTGCAGCCTATGTTTTAAAAATAGTATTAAGCATTTTTGGCAGAATAAAAATTTATCATAAGGAAAATTTACCACAGTCTGGAGGGTATGTTATAGCTTGCACACATACAGGCTGGGTAGATATATTGTGGCTAGGAGTATCCGTATTGCCAACGAAAATTCATTATATGGCGAAAAAGGAGTTATTCCAAGCTGGTTTGTTAAATTGGTTGATGAGAAAGTTAAATGCCTTTCCCGTGGATCGGGAAAATCCCGGTCCGAGCTCCATTAAAATCCCGCGTAGATTACTGGCGGAAGGGGAAGTTGTCGGTATATTTCCAAGTGGTACGAGAACAAGTGATGAAGTGCCTTTGAAAAGAGGGGCAGTAACCATTGCGAGTCATTCAAAGGTTCCAATTGTACCTGTTGCTTATGTCGGTCCAAATAACTTTAAAGATTTGTTCAAGCGTAAAAAGCCAAGTATTATCTTCGGAGAGCCAATCTTTTTAGATACAGGGCTACCTAAAAAAGTTGCTTCTGAAGCGATGATGCATCAGCTGAATGATGAATTGAACAAATTGAAACAGGGACTTTATGGGTCAAGATGAATATAACGCCCTGTCGCTTGAAACCATCTGAAGCGACAGGGCGTTATATCGTTATATTAAGAAGATCCTTCCTCAATGGAACCTTTCTGTGAGCTGCTCTTTCCTGAAACAAACCATCCAATGACTGCTATAGCAAGAAGGATTCCCCAGAAGGTAATTTTCCAGCCAGTGCTATGGGCAAAGTGCTCATCCAGGATGCCTACATCCTTGTGACCAAGCGTAATAACAGCGAGTTTTACGCCAACCCAAGCAACAATTAAATAAGCTGTTGTTTCCAGCCCGGGGCGCTTGTCTAGAAGTGTAACAAACCAGTTTGCAGCAAACTTGATTAAGATTAAACCAGCAATCCCCGCAATAACTACAATTATAAATTGACCTCCGTCCATCCCGCCAAACGTCGGTAACGGTGTTTCAGGAAGGACTACGGCAAGTGCAACAGCTGCAAGAATCGAGTCAATTGCAAAGGCAAGATCGGCAACACCAATTTTGGCTACTGTAGGCCAAAAACCATTCCCGGTTGATACTTCTTTCTTCTTTTCCTTTCCAAATACATGCTTTAAACCCAAGTAAATAAGATAGGCTGCACCAATTGCTTGGACCTGCCACACATTTACTAGAAAAGATATCGCAAATAGGGCTGCGAACCTGAAAATAAACGCACCGATAATACCATAATTTATGGCACGTTTCTTTTGTTCATCTGGCAGGTGTTTAGCAATTACTGCCAGAACGAGTGCGTTGTCAGCAGATAATATACCCTCTAATCCGATTAGTACTAATAATGTCCATCCATATTCCAGCCAAAGTGAATCCATATCGACTGCTCCCTTCTCCAAATAAAAAAATAGAGACTTCTACCAGTTAATATGGTAAAGGCCTCAAAAAAAATACAAGACCTTTACCACATTGGCAAAGGTCTTGCTAACAACGCCGTAAGTTGCCGGTAAAGCCGAGAGTCTAAAACGCACTCTGTAATGACGACTTTACTGTTAAAGCTACTCCCCTTTGAAAATCTACTTTTATTTAACCATTTTTCTGAGAATATGTCAATTCGTAATGTAACCTTCTTTTGCCTCGATCATAATAGTCGTTTGTTGTAACGGGGCATTTTGATAGCTCTCTATCACCCCTTTTTCCAAAATAGATTCTTTCGTTACTGTTTTTTGTTTTAGCATAACGTCTACAGAACCGTTAAAGGGGAACACGTCCATCATGATAGTCTGATCGTTCATCCAAGCGACTTCTGCCTTTTTCTGTTTTAAGAAAGCAAATGAATCGGGGATAGGAATACCATCCTTAAAAAAAGGGTGTTCCTGTTCTTTGGCAGCTCCAGGTTCATTCAAACAAATATACAATGATACATTATCACAAAATTGCAGCAGCCCGTAATGAAAGTCGAAGCTTGCTTGGTCGAATGCGGGTAGTGATTGTTTGATCCGCTGCTGTCGCCTCTTTTCATGCTGAACAAATAACCGTGCTTCTTCTAGTGTGCTATTCTCCAAAAAGCGCGTGTAATGCCGGCTGCATAATAGACCTGCATAGGTATCGTTTTGTTCAACCTCATCAATTCCATGTTTGTAAAAAACGGTTTTCGGAAGTTCGGGGAAATCCAAGAATGTATATGGCCTGTTGCTTTTATCATTCCAGAATGGTTGTTTGTCTAGAAGTCTCCAGCCAAGATCATGATGATAAATAGCAAATTCAACTGCTTTTCTTACCCTATCTCCCTGAAAAAGTGCCTCTTGCCAATTCGCCGCGAGCTTGCCAGATATATGGGCATGGTTATCCTGTTCGATTAAAATATAACGATCCGAGTGATCCCGCACAATCAAGTTTATCCACCCTTTCCACCCCGCATTTTAAATTATTATACTCAAGTTTCGGAGTAAAAAAATCCGTTCAAACCCATATCAAATCAGGGTTTACTATCAAAAACAAATCAAAAAAATACAAAAAACACCCTATTCTTTGGTAAAATATAGGTAACGACACCAACCAAAGAAAGGATGTTTTCCTTGTCTACTATTTTACCAAATTCTAATGAAAATGAAAAATCAAATTCACGTATGCTGCGTTTTTTCACCCAAGCAAAAATTGGAACTTTCCTGCATCAGTCCAATATTCATAAGGAAAAGGGAGTTTCTGCTCGTATTATTGTTCAATTCATTTTTGCACTCGTTCTTCATGGCATGGGCTTTTCCCGGGCACTCGAATCCGAACGAATTCCAAAGCATTTTCAAAAGGATACTGTATACGACCTTTTGAAAAACCCTACGTATAACTGGCGTAAGTTTCTTGCATGTGTTGGATCATACCTCGTTATAAAGTACATTCTCCCATTAACGTCCAAGGACCGGGATCGTGTGCTGATCTTTGATGATTCTCTATTTAGTCGCAATCGGAGTAAGGTCGTTGAATTGCTTGCACGTGTTAAAGATCACACAACCGGGAGATATTTCAAAGGCTTCCGTATGCTTACACTCGGTTGGTCTGATGGAGCTACGTTTATGCCACTTGCTTTTTCGCTTTTAAGCTCCAAAAATGTTGCCTCTCGTTATCGAGAGATGGACTCGAAAATAGACAAGCGAACAGTCGGTTATCATAGACGCCAAGAGGCAACACAAAAGAGCACCGAAACAATGTTCAATCTTTTGGACTCCATTCATCCAAAAAAGCTTGGCGCGAAAACCGTTCTTTTTGATAGCTGGTTTGCTTATCCGGCAATCATATCGAAAATCGTGAAAAACTACCCTCTCCATGTTGTTTGTATGATTAAACGTTCTCCAAAGATTCACTATACATATGAAGGAGAGTCTTACACATTGAACCAACTTTACAAAAAGGTTCGCAAAAAGCGTGGTCGCGCCAAAATTCTTGCAAGCATCGTAGTTGGACTTGGTCACGATGACGAAAATGGCAATGAAATTCAGGCGCGGATTGTTTTCGTACGTGATCGAAACCGTTCCAAAAAGTGGCTTGCACTTTTAACAACCAACCTCGCCCATACGGAAGAAGATGCCATCCGAATTTATGGAAAGCGCTGGGAAATTGAGTGCTTTTTCAAGGTGGTCAAATCTCATTTGCGACTGGCCAAGGAGTTTCAATGTCAAAGCTACGATTCCATGACTGCACATACAACGATTGTCTTTCTGCGTTACATGATGTTGTCATTGAGCGCCCGTGAGGAAGAAGATCCCAAAACTCTTGGACAGCTGTTCTATATGTGCTGTGATGAGCTTGATGATCTTCGCTTTGCCGAAGCATTAATGACCATACTGGAAGTATTAGGATCCATGCTTGCGGAAGAATGTCTTCTAACGGATGAACAAATTAATGAATTTCTGGATCGCTTTTTTAACAAATTACCTGGATTCTTACGTAACCCGTTACTTAATCCAGGTGCAGCATGATATAAAATCACCTCTGTTCTATTTATACCATAGGTTGAGGTTTATTTATCATGTCCGATACTTGAGTTATTATAGCTCATTGCGTTTGTACCGTTCAAGCTGTACCGAAGATGTTAATAAAACAGCTAGCTATAAGTCAACCAGCAACAAAATCTTCTATAAACCTCGCTCCAACCCGGAAAAGTCTAGTTACTACATAATTTTTCTACTGTCACGGAACACTATAAAAAAATAAACAACGAGGAGGCTAAACGACTTGAAGGCTTCGGATTTATTTGTAAGGTGTTTAGAGAATGAGGGCGTAAAATATATTTTTGGTATTCCTGGTGAGGAAAATACGGATCTGGTTGATTCGCTCATTGGTTCTAATATTGAATTTATTGTTGTTCATCATGAACAAGCAGCAGCGTTTATGGCAGATGTCTACGGCCGACTTACCGGGAATCCTGGCGTTTGTTTAGCTACACTTGGGCCAGGTGCCACCAATCTGCTGACAGGAATTGGTGATGCTTATCTTGATCATGCGCCAGTTGTTGCCATTACAGGACAGGCCGGGCTTGAACGTATTCATAAGGAATCACATCAATATGTAGATATTATCGGTGTTTTTGAAGAAATAACGAAATGGAATCAGCAAATACGCGTTGCCCACACCATTCCGGAAATTATTCGGAAAGCATTTAAGACTGCTGTTTTGGAAAAGCCTGGTGCCGTTCATATTGAGCTTCCCGAGGATATTGCCATGACGGACACGAATGGGGAGGTGCTCCCTGTCACACCATTGCCAATATCACAACCGGCAGAGGATGAGGTAAGAAAGGCTGCAGAGAAGATCAATCAAGCAAAAAAGCCAATAATCCTGGCTGGAAACGGTGTGTTTCGCAATGATGCAGCCAAAGCATTAAGAGAATTTGCTGAAGCTAAAAATATTCCAGTTGTAAACACGTTTATGGCAAAGGGCATTCTCCCATCCGATCATCCGCTGACATTGTATACGGTTGGGATGCAGTCGAAAGACTATGTGCTGTGCGGCTTCGATCTTGCCGATTGTATTATCACAGTTGGATATGATTTTGTCGAGTATCTGCCAAAATACTGGAATGATGAGGCAATGAATAAAATTGTTCATATTGACAGTCTACCTGCAGAAATTGATGCCTATTATCCACTTGAGGCAGAGTTAGTAGGAAATGTAGGGGAGTCGTTAAAAGCATTAAGCCCCCATGTGAAAGCAAAAGAACTTTGGCCAGAAGTGAAAGCGTTGAAATCACAGCTTGTAGAAAAACTTCATGCATCTGATGAAGTATCAAGTAGTCCTGTGAAACCACAACGTATTATTGCTGATCTGAAAAAGGCAGAAAAAGGCGAAGCAATTGTTATTTCCGATGTCGGAGCACATAAATTATGGGTTGCTCGTCTGTATCAGCCGGAAAAACCGAATCATACGATCATTTCGAATGGCTGGGCAGCCATGGGTATTGCTGTTCCAGGGGCAATTGCAGCAAAACTTGCGAATCCGGATAAACCAGTAGTTGCTGTTACGGGTGATGGCGCTTTTCTAATGAATGGTGTTGAGTTAGCAACAGCAAAGCGGCTCGGGGTAGCTATGGTAATCGTTATTTTCCACGATGAAAAATATGGATTGATCGAATGGAAGCAGCTGAATAAATATGACCGGACAAATGCGATTGCTTTTACCGATCCAGACTTTTTAACGTTCGCTAAGAGCTTTGGTTGTAAGGGGATTAAGGTAAAACATTCAGATGAACTATTACCTGCCTTGGAAGAGGCACTTGCCAGCGAAACGATTGTATTAGTTGATGTAGATGTAGATTACTCAGAAAATGTCGAGCTAACCAAAACACTTGGTGATTATATTTGTAAACTATAATGCTAAGAGGCTGCACAAACCCCGTAATATTATTCGGGAAGTGACAGCACCTCAAGAATGGGAGGAACGCAAGATGACAAAGAAGTGGCAATTGTGGATTGGCGGGAAATGGCGGGAAGCCAAGGCATATGAACCTTTAAATAACCCGCATACGGAAGAAGAACTGGCACAAATTGGACAAGCGGAACCGGAGGATGCTGTGGAAGCCATTGTGGAGGCGCACGCTGCTTTTCAAAAATTCCGGTCCTACCCTGCACATGCACGCGCGAAAATTTTAGCTAAAGTTGTAACGATTATGGAAGAGCGCAGTGATGAGTGTGCCAAAATTATTGCGCTGGAGGGTGCTAAATCAATCCGCAATGCTCAGGAGGAAATAAGCCGTACTGTACAAACCTATCGTTTTTCCGCAGAGGCGGCCAAGAGCAATTACGGTGAACGAATTCCCATGGATGCGGCAGAGGGTGGCGAAAACCGTTTTGGTTTTACTAAACGAACCCCAATCGGTGTAGTAACAGCGATAACACCGTTTAATTTTCCATTTAATCTTGTTGCCCATAAAGTCGGACCCGCAATCGCTGCTGGGAATTCCATTGTGTTAAAACCCGCAGAACAAACCCCGTTAAGTTCATTGTTTCTTGCTGAGGTATTTAAGGAGGCTGGTCTTCCGGATGGGGTCTTGAATATTATTCCGGGTAAAGGGGATGTGCTAAGTGAGGCATTAACCACCCATCCACACGTAAAAAAGGTAACCTTTACCGGTAGCGTTGAGGTTGGGCATCTGATCCAGCAGCAAGCCGGCTTCCGGAAGCTGACACTTGAGCTTGGATCGAATTCTCCTTTTATTATTGACGAAGGGGTAGATATTGATAAAATCACTGAACGCAGTGTAATGGGGGCTTTTTCCTACAATGGTCAGGTATGTATTTCGGTTCAGCGAATCTATGTTCACCAATCATTGTATCACGACTTTTTAGAACGGTTTGTCACCCGAACGAAACAGCTGGTCGTTGGTTCACCGCTTGATGAGAAAACCAATATAACAGCAGTTATTTCAAAAAAATCGCTGGAACGCCTGCAAAGCTGGCTGACCGAAGCTGTGGAGGAAGGTGCTAAAATTGAATGTGGCGGCAATGTAAAGGGAAACGTTATGATGCCAACTGTTCTGACAAATGTAAATCGTGATTCCAAGGTATCCCGCTTTGAAGTTTTTGGTCCAATTGTCTGTATTTCTCCGTTCGATACGTTGGACGATGCGATTAATGAAGCCAATGATTCCCGGTATGGATTAAATTCAGGCGTAATGACTCCAAGCCTAGAGCGGGCGTTTTATGCGGCTGAACGTTTGGAAACAGGAGGCGTTATTGTAAATGATATTCCAACATACCGAATCGATAACATGCCTTACGGTGGCTGGAAGGACAGTGGTGTCGGCAGAGAGGGAGTCAAATATGCAATGGAAGAAATGATGGAGCAGAAATTTATCAGTATAAAAACAGGTGAATAATTGGGCGAAGTCAGTCCCGGTGACTTTATGCTTTATAAGTCACGGGACTTGCGTTTTTTAGGCAAAAAACAGATTACTTTCTATGTTATACTATATCTGTACAATCATATACTTATAGTGAAAAAAAATAGCTGCTTGAGAGAGGATGGAAGAAATGGTACCGACTATTATCGTGATTGCAGTTGTGGTTATCATTGTAATTTTTTCCATTGTGTCCTATAACGGGTTGGTGAAATACCGTAATTGGGTACAAGAGGCATGGAGTCAAATTGACGTACAGTTAAAAAGACGTCATGATTTAATCCCTAATCTGGTGAACACGGTTAAAGGATATGCAAAGCATGAAAAGGAAACATTGGAAAAAGTTGTACAGGCCCGTAGTCAATTAGTAAATGGCACACCACAAGAGCGAATTGAGGCAGATAATCAAATTGAAGGAGCATTAAAGTCAATTTTTGCATTATCGGAGTCATATCCGGATCTGAAGGCGAACGAGAATTTTCTTAATCTCCAGGAAGAATTGACAACGACGGAAAATAAAGTAGCCTATTCACGGCAGCTATACAATAAAACAGTAGCTGATTACAATATTAAACGGGAATCCTTTCCTACTAATATACTGGCTGGAATGTTTCGTTTTGATAAGGAACAGCTATTATCGATTCCCGAAGCGGATCGCGAAGTACCAAATGTAACCTTTTAGTGGAGGAAAATTATGCTTTATAAACAAATATTGCAAAACAAGCGCAAAACGATCCTGCTGGTCACCGTATTTAGTGTGCTTGTGCTGGTAATTGGCTGGGCAATCGGCTATCTGTTTAATAATGACTCCTGGTCGGGGTTAATCATTACGCTTATCATTCTAGCATTCTATGTACCGATTACCTACATGTCCGCAACATCACAGGTTTTGAGTATGTCCGGGGCGAAGGAAATAAAGCGTGAGGACAATCCATAACTTTTCGATGTTGTGGAGGAACTCTCACTGGCTGCCAGGATTCCGGTGCCAAAGGTTTATATTGTGAATGATCCGGCACCTAATGCATTTGCCACCGGAATAAAACCTGAGAAAAGCGCTGTTGCATTTACGACAGGTTTATTGGACAGGTTGAATCGTGAAGAGTTGTCTGGTGTGGCAGCCCATGAAATTTCACATATACGGAATTATGATATTCGTCTGATGACACTCTGCATAGCACTAGTCGGTGTTATTGTTTTAATTGCCCATTTTGGGTCGCGCATGCTATTTTTTAGTGGTGGCAGAAGGGGTGGCGGGGGAAATAAGAAGTCCAACCCTATTCTAATGATTATTGCACTGGTATTTGTTATTCTGGCACCGATTGCGGCTCAATTTGTGCAACTAGCTGTTTCCAGAAATCGTGAATATTTGGCTGATGCATCTGCAGTCGAAATAACGCGCAATCCTAAGGGGCTGATTAATGCCTTAACGAAAATCAGCCAGAATCCACGAGATGTTAAAAACGCGAAAGAGGCAACAGCATCTATGTATATTGCACGACCTTTAGGGAATAAGCGTAAAAAACGGGGCAGTCTATGGGCTACTCATCCACCAATAGAGAGTCGAATTGAACGACTGGAAAATATGTAAAAAACAGGAACAGTCTTAGGACTGTCCCTGTACTGCAGTTAAATTAACTCAACCACCAAAAACAAGTTTAATAAAATAACTAAAACAGCGATAATCCAAGCTGCAATAGTTGTTATACGTTTGTTGACCAGAACCCCCATAATGGTTTGGTTACTTGTAAACATAATTAGTGGAACAAGTGCAAATGCAATACCAAATGAAAGAATCACCTGGCTTATGACAAGCGCATATGTTGCATTTACCCCGGAAATAATTACAAGTAAAGGCGGAATCATCGTAACAAACCGTCGTACATATAGGGGTATGCGCTTCTTAATAAACCCTTGCATGACAACATCGCCTGACAACGTACCAACTGAAGAACTGGACAACCCAGCGATTAACAAACCGGCACCGAATGCCCCAGCTGCAAATGGCCCGATTAAATGGTTTAGCTCACGAAACGCTACATCCAAATCTTCAACTACTAACCCCTCTTTATAAAATAATGCAGCAGCGATAATCAGCATAGCCATGTTAATAGCACCAGCGATTATCATGGCAACCACAATATCGGTAAATTCAAATTTAAAGATAAGTTTTTTCTCCCGATCATTTTTGCCGACTATCCGGTTTTGCATAAGGGATGAATGCAAATAGATCGCGTGTGGCATTACCGTTGCTCCGAGAATGCCTGTTGCGAGCAAGATACTTTCTACTCCATCAAAACGCGGTATGACCATTCCATTTAAAACTTGAAGTGCATCCGGTTTTGCTAAAAATGTTTGAAATGCAAAAGCAAGTACAACCATCATAACCATTGCTGCAATTCCTATTTCAAGTGAACGATAGCCCCGGCGCTGCAACTCCAGTATGGCAAATGAGACAATCGCCGTTATCAGTGCAGCGGGTAGCATTGGTATTCCAAAAAGCAAGTAAAGACCTAATGCAGCACCTATAAATTCGGCTAAATCCGTCGCCATAATCACTAGTTCACTTTGTACCCACAAAAAATAGGAAATCCCTTTTGGAAACCGCTGTCGTGCTATCTCAGGCAAGTTCTTTCCAGTTGCAATCCCTAATTTTGCAGACAGGGTTTGTATTAATACCGCCATTAAATTAGAAGCTGCAATAACCCATAACAGCATATAACCATATTTTGATCCGGCAGTAATATTTGTCGCAAAGTTACCTGGGTCAATATAGGCAACGGACGCTATAAAGGCAGGCCCTAAAAAGGGTAATATCCGCTTGAATCCTCTTGTTTTCCCGTTAAAAATATTTTCAGTTGCTCCCATAATTTTTTCCTTCTCTTCTAATTGTTTTCCTCCAACCAGTTATATGGATTAATAAAATATAGTTTACCTAATGCAACTTTCGAAATTAGTTTATCCCAAATTGGCATAAATGTCAACCCTCGTTTGACACTTCAACTAGTCATTAACAGGACGGATGTCACATGAATAGCATGGATATAGAAATGAAAATTGGAGGAAATAACGATGCAAATTCATGTGGTTAAGCAGGGGGAAACGTTATGGGGGATAGCACAAAGCTATGATGCAAATATCTACCAAATTGTATTAGTAAATCAGTTAGATAATCCAAATGTCTTAGTCGTTGGGCAGACACTGGTTGTTCCGATTCCTTATCGTGAATATGTGGTGCAGCCTGGTGATCAATTGTGGTCAATCGCGGATAGGCGTGGTGTAACTGTCCAAGAGCTTGCCGCGGTAAACAATATTACAAATCCATCACTCATCTATGTAGGTGAAATGCTTGTACTTCCTTATTTTTCCTATACGATACAAGCAGGTGATACGCTTTGGTCAATTGCCAGGAAGTATGGTGTAACCGTAAATCAAATTACACAGGCGAATAATATCACACCAACATCTGTGCTACACCCAGGCCAAACATTGCGAATTCCTCACAGCAATCGGCCGGTAACAGAAATAAATGCTTATATTACACAAATAAATGAACAAGGGAGAGCGGAGGTACTGGCGTTAGGGAGAAATTTCACCTATCTTTCCCCATTTATGTACAGTATGAGAGAAGACGGGACAATTACGCAAATGCAGGAAGGCGCCTTGCTGGAGGCAGCCCGAGTGCACGGTGTTTCCCCACTCCTTGTTTTAACAAACTTTTCCGGGGGAAACTTTGATTCAGACTTGGCTGCCACGATTTTAAGAAATCCAGACCTGCAGGAAAGGATAATTGCAAATCTTTTAGAAACCATAAGGGCAAAAGGATATGCAGGAGTAAACTTTGACTTTGAATACGTTTATCCGGAAGACAGAGAAAATTATAACGCATTCTTACGCCGAGTAGTGACAAGGCTGCGTCCTGAAGGATTGCTTGTTTCAACAGCCGTTGCACCAAAAATCAGTGCAGATCAACCAGGATTACTGTACGAAGCACATGATTATGCTGCACATGGAGAGATTGTTGATTTCGTTATCATTATGACATACGAATGGGGCTGGGCCGGTGGCAGACCATTAGCTATTGCACCAATTAATAGAGTTCGTGAAGTATTGGATTTTGCTGTTACCGTCATTCCCCGCAATAAAATTATGATGGGGATACCATTATACGGCCGTGATTGGAAAATTCCGTGGCAAGAGGGGACAATCGCTCGAACGATCAGCCCGAAAGAAGCCGTCCAGATGGCAGCAAACTATGGCGCCAGTATTCAGTATAATACAACCTACCAGTCGCCATTTTTCCGCTATACTGATGAGACTGGTCAGCAGCATGAAGTATGGTTTGAAGATGCCCGCAGTGTTCAAGCAAAATACGATGTGTTAAAGGAATATGGTCTAAGAGGAGCAAGCTACTGGGTGTTAGGAAACCCATTCCCGCAAAACTGGGCGGTTTTGGGGGATAATTTTAGAGTGAGGAAGTTGTAATAAATATGATATTATTTACAAAATGCCCCTGTATAACTGTGATATAGGGGTCCTTAAGTGTACGCTGCTTTCAAATATAGCCAAAGTATATAGGATTAGTAGCATCATTTTATCTTCCATTGGCGAGAAGACCCCTTCCTCAAGGAATGTATAGGGTGAAACTCAATGAGTAGGTAGGGGATGAATCGCCTCTCCAAGGGAGACTTTTTGAAGTTGACAAGAACTTGTATTCGAGTGATAATAGGCATAGATGGAAGAAAAGGGGCTTTTAAGGGATGAGCACAAAGGCATATTTCTCTAATCGAATCTATAAAAATACACTTTCCAATTCAGTTGTTGGAGCTATTCGCGATTGCTTATCCTGCTTCAACCGTGCAAAACAGTTCGTCTTGAATACCTTGGTCAAGGAAAAGCGTTCGGGCCAGAGTAGACGGGAAAAATCGATCCATGTAAACGTCAAGGAAAAATATCAATTGGACGACTATTACGCTAATAGTGCTGTTCAAGCTGCCAAGGCTCAATTAAAAAGTCTGGACGAACTGAAAAAAATCTATATCGAAAATAAGTCAGCACAAATCCGTTCCATCAAACGGAAATTAAAACAGGAACGTTCCAGATTAACCACCTTAAGAAAAATCAAAACATCCTTCATCAAAGACAAACCTAAATTTCCCAAGCATGCAAGAGAACAAAAACAAGGCAATTACTTTGTCGTAAGCTATAAAAAGAAGACAGACATCTATTATCATGCGTATCAATTTGAACATACGTATCTTGATTCAACGATACAACAACGTAAAACAAGAATTGGCTTTCTGACGTCAAGGCTGAACCGGAAAGAAGAGGAATTAAAACAGTTACGTACCAAATACAGCATTAGTTGTCGGCCGGATCATATCTGCTGCAGGCGGCTCTCTGATCATCGTATTGTCTATCACGATTGCGTCTTCTATCGTGAAGGAAAAATACCAGGCCAGGGCAATAGGTACGATTACGATGGGGGTAAGCGCGTCTTTGGTATTAGGGATCCCTCTTGGGCTGTTAATTGGTAAAGCTTATGGATGGCGTGCTCCATTTATATTGATATCTGTTTTAACACTTATAACTCCAGATTAAGCCCCACGCTATGCGTGGGAGAACAAAAGTGGAAGTACCTTTACGTATGATAAAAAAATCCCCCTCTGGTATAATGACAAAGGTTTCGGAAGCCGATGTCAGTTAGAGGAGGAAATCCAAAATTGGATAAATCAAGTTTATCACATACGAAGTGGAATTGCATGTACCATATTGTGTTTATTCCCAAATATAGACGAAGAACAATGTATGGAAAACTTAGGGAAGATATACGTGAGATCATCAGAAAACTTTGCGAGTATAAGGGAATTGAGATAGTAAAGGGAAGTGTTTCTGTTGACCATGTTCACCTATGTGTGAAGATACCACCGAAGCTTAGCGTATCAACATTCATGGGATATTTAAAAGGAAAAAGTGCATTGATGATATTCGACCGACATCCTGAATACAAAAGTAAAGGAAATAGACACTTTTGGGCAAGAGGGTATTATGTAGATACCGTCGGTCGAAATGAAGAGGTTATCAAGAAGTATATAAAAAACCAAACCGATGCAGATATGATAGAAGATAAGCTAAATAAATAAATGTAGTCGGCTTGCGAAACCACGCCCTTAAGGCGTTGCAAGTAACATGCCCTTATAGGGCTAAGTCAAACCACCTGTTGAACAGGTGGTATGTGATTATGATCGGTATTGCTGTTTTACTGCCCAGGATAGCGCCAAAACAAGTAATACCATTACGCCAGCAATTATTAACATTGAAAAAGCCAAAAATCATTAGCGCTCAATTAACGACAGTGTTAGTGTTAAGTGGTCATCTAACATTATATGCCTACTTCACTCCATTTCTGCAAGAGGTGTTACATTTAAACGCCAATTGGATAAGCTTCGTTTATTTTGTTTTTGGTATAGCTGCAGTTGTAGGTGGCGGCCTGGGCGGATGGTCAGCTGATAGGTGGGGTTCAGTAAAAAGTACTTTAGTCATTATTCCTGCATTTGCAATCGTCATTTTCCTTATACCCGTATCAACATTTTCTTTCTATTTATTTTTAGTTGTAATGGTTGTTTGGAGTATGTTAAGTTGGGCTATCACCCCGGCACAACAAAACTATCTTATCAAAACTGCGCCTGAATCCTCCGATATTCAACTAAGTTTAAATGCTTCTGCTTTGCAGTTGGGGATAGCTTTAGGATCAGCAGTAGGAGGAGTTGTAATTGCCAATCACTCCATTGTAAATAACGCGTGGGTAGGTGGCCTGTTTGTCCTTGTTGCCTTTTTATGTGCTATTTTTTCAGTTACCAGACCTTCGATAGAATTGTTAGCAACAAAGGAACGATTTGAGCATTTGCAAAAGGAATCTGTATGATATTACAGATTCCTTTTTAATAGTTAATTTATTTTTGTCATCGTCCTAATAAGGATTTTTCTCTATTATTTCCTGTTCATGACCTTTTGTTTTGTGGGGTATCGGAATATCTGTTTTGCAAGTTTAAATTTTTATTGACAAATAGTAAAGGTGGATGTATTCTATAAAAAGTTACCTATTCAGTGGTAACCTAAAATAAGATGCTGGCGTTCTTAAATTTCTACTTTTGGTAAGCGATAACAACAATGTTAGTGACAAAAGCATGTCTGAATTGATTGCAAGTTTATTTATAAGGGATTTGGATTATTTTAGACAAATGTGTAACCGGTTACTCCCTGTCACGCTTCCAGTAGGAGGATTTCGGTTTTGTCTTAGCAAAATTTCTTTATGATCTACACTAGATTTGTCATGCCTAACTGCGTTTGAGGTAAGGAAAAAAGTAGATATTTTATATGGGGGTTAACGTATGAGGATCATCTATTTAATTTTAAGCTTTTTACTTGTTTTCATTATTGGGTTTATATTCAGCAGTGATCGCAGGAATATTAAAGCAAAACCGATCATTGTAATGATAGTCTTAGAGTTAATACTATCTTGGATATTGTTAAACACAATTGTTGGTATTGGTTTAATAGATGCAATATCTGATTGGTTTAATGCGCTTATGAACACCGCTGTTAAAGGTGTTGATTTTGTTTTTGGTGGATTGGAAAACGAACCTGGTGCAACTTTCTTTATTAACGTGCTTTTACCTATTATTTTTATTTCAATATTAATCAGTTTCTTGAATTATATCAAAGTGCTACCTTTAATTATTAGGTGTATCGGCTTAATATTAAGTAAAATAAATGGCATGGGCAGATTCACTAGCGTTGCAGGAAAATAAAATATAAAAGTCAAGAAATATATTTTATGTGAAATTTGGCAATAATGGCAATTTAACCTTTAAAAGTCATAAAAAAAGCCTTATAATTAGGGTATGGTAGTCCAGTCCAAATCCCTAACTATAAGGAGCTAACATGGACAATAATACCATAAAACATGTATTTAAGGAATACATTCATCCACTGGATACAAAAGTTATACAAAAAATGATTGACCATGCCCAAATCGATAAATATGTAAAAAAGCTTGGTGTACTCACGTTTATCAGAACTTTCATTTATGCTCAGCTGAAAGAATTAAAGAGTCTTGGGCGGATAAGCGATAATGTAAAACGCAAGAAAATGGTACAAAGACTTGTTGGCATAAAGCGTATTAGTAAATCTCAGCTTTCACGAAAGCTGGGTGAAATACCGCCTGAAATTTTTCAGGTTATCCTGCATCATCTGGTTCAAAAATTGCATCAAGAACTCGGTTCCAAGCAAGCAGATAAGGCACTTGGAAAGATACATTTAATCGATTCATCAACGATCTCGATGTGCCTTAGCCAATATGAATGGGCCGTTTTCCGAGAGACAAAAGCTGGAATAAAGCTACATACTTCCGTCAATTTTTGTGATGGTGTTTCTTATCCAAATGACGTGATTCTTACTCCTGCAAAGCCAGCAGATGTCACACAGTTAGACCCATTAATTTTGGGTAAAGATGCGCTTCACGTATTCGACCGCGGCTATTTCGACTTTGGCAAATTTGAGTATTATTGTGCAAACGGAATTCGATTTGTCACCAGAATTAAAGCAAATACGATCGTTCACGTGATAGAGGAACTACCTGTAGATCCATCCTCTGCAATCATTCGTGATGCGATGGTGAAAATCGGAAATATGAAACATCCTTTACATTTGGTAGAAACATTGGATAGTAAAGGCAACCTCATTTCGATTGTATGCAATGATGCAAAAGTGAGCGCGCAAGAAATTAGTGACCTCTACCGTACACGTTGGCAAATCGAATTGTTTTTCAAATGGATAAAGCAGCATTTGGTCTTGATAAAATTTTACGGACAAAGCGAAAATGCCGTATTCAACCAGATTTACATCGCGATGATTACATTCTGCTTAAATCTGTTAATGAAAAACAAATTAGGATATAAAGGTACATTACTGGAAATGTTCAATTGGGTAAGTGATTTTTGGTCTAAAAGTCTTTCGAGCTTCATAAAAGAACTTTTCAAAAAACCGGATCGAACATCCAACGGACGCCGAAAGATGCAGCATCAGCGAATATTTGAAGAAACCTTAGCACAATATGAATCAGGAGATGTTTTACATTTAGATGATCTAACGTACGATCCACTCGTTTAAATAACTAATGAATTCCAAAAAATGGATGAAGGACTACCTTTATAGCCCTATTATCTTTTTTTCTCTGATTCACGAAGAAGGTGAGACTGAATATTCTTTATAATTGATAAATGTAAATAAGTTACAAATCAAAATGGTTGACTAGATCTTTTATTTTTTATGCAACGCTAGTGGGGCAGATTAGAAAATTACTATGCGATATCAGCCGCTATCATTGGACAGTCCGAAGTATGGTTAACAACGAAAAAACAATTAGGGCACCTTTCTGATAAACGCTTGTATACGTTATGTACCTCTTCCATGAGTGCAGTTAGTATGACAATTGTCGGGGCATATATGCAGATTATCCAACCGAAATTTGTTGTAGTTGCCGTTGTGATTAATATTTTATCCGCCCTTGTCATCGCTAATCTGATTAATCCCTATGACCTCGATAAAGAAGAGGACAAACTGATTACGGATGACAACGGAGAAAAACCAGCTTTCTTCCAAATGATCAGTGACAGTATTATGGATGGCTTTAAGGTCGCCATTACTATTGCAGCCATGTTAATTGGATTTATGGCCTTAATATATTTTGTTAACGATGCATTCACCTTTATTTTCCATAAATCATTCCAAGAATTAATTGGTTATATTTTTGCGCCAGTTGCCTTTGTTTTAGGTGTACCCATGCAAGATATTGTACAGGCTGGAAGTGTAATGGCGACAAAGTTAGTAACCAATGAATTTGTTGCTATGACAGACTTAAAAGCAATTATGGGTGATTTATCTGCTAGAACGATAGGTATTGTTTCCGTCTTTCTTGTGAGCTTTGCCAACTTTGGTTCTATTGGTGTTATTACGGGCTGTGTTAAAGCCCTCAATTCTGAAAAAGGGGATATCGTGGCAAGATTTGGAGGTAAATTACTATTAGGCTCTACATTAGCTTCTATTTTATCAGCTGCAATTATTGGTGTTTTTTTATAAAAAACACCAACAATATATAAAGAAGGGAAAAAAGGAGCGGGACGATCGTATTGAAAAAACACATGATATTGTATTGTTTTTCGGATATAATTTATCAGACTTTCCTGGGTTTAAGGAAAAATCTTTGAAAGATAGAAATCAAGTTGTTGAAGATCTCAACGATGAATTTGGTGATAAGTTTATTATCTTTCCGAATCCAATGTATGGGGGTAGGAGAATGCACTATATGATTTTCAAGACAAGAGTGATCAACAAAAAACGGAGTTACGTAAAGACCAATTTTACAATCCTTTAAACCATAATATAGTTAACATCTAAGAATATTAGAAGGGGACTAAAGATATGAAAAATGTTATTTTAGACGTAGACACTGGTGTTGATGATGCGCTCGCCATCGCATATGCCGTTCATTCACCGGAACTAAATATTCTAGGTATAACGACAACCTTTGGAAACACATCAGTTATGGAAGCAACAAGAAATACATGTCAACTTTTACAAGTACTTGATGCCGAAGAGATCCCTGTTTTTCAGGGTATTGAAGAAACTTTTGCGGGACATGTGCCTGCTGATAAAGCAACTTGGATTCACGGTGAGAACGGTATTGGTGATGCTCAGCTGCCTTCCACGGATAAACAAGCGGAGGACATGGGTGCTCGTGATTTTATTATTTCTGCTGTTCGTAATTACCCTAAAGATATTACGATTTTAACAACTGCAAATCAAGGGAATTTGGCAAGAGCGATTGAGAAAGATCCAGAAATAGTAAATTTGGTACAAGAGGTCATCCATATGGGCGGGGCTATAAAAGTGCCAGGTAATATAACGCCTTATGCTGAAGCAAACGTTTATCATGATGCTGAAGCAGCACAATTTATTTTTCAATCTGGTATTCCAATAACACTCGTCGGTTTAGATGTTACACTAAAGACATTGCTCAGACGATCGGTATTGGATGAATGGAAAGAAAGAGATACACTACTTTCACGCGCTTTAGCAGATATGTGTCATTTCTATATGGATGCTTATGCCAAGGTTGAGCCGGAATTGAATGGATGTGCACTGCATGATCCTTTAGTGGTCGGTGTTGCTATTGATTCATCTTTTGTTAAAACAAAAACGATGACAGTCAACGTGAAAACAGAGGGTGCAGAAAAGGGGCAATCTGTAGGTGTAGAGAATCAAGATGGTAATGTTAAAGTATGTCTTGAGGTTGAGGCTAATCACTTTGTGGATCATTTTTTGAAGTGTGTTTGCCCGCGTTAAAGAAAATGAATAAGTAGCTTGAATAATCTTATGATACAGGTATTATAAATCTTTGTTCGACTAATATCCGGGTCTAGGAAAATTGTTGAATTGACTCCACTATAATCACCTATTTTTAAGAGGATCAACACCTATATATATTGCTGGAAGGAGATTATACAAATGCAACCGAAGATTACAGTTATTGGAAGTATTAATATGGACTTAGTAACGGAAGCTAACAGGAGACCGGAAGCAGGTGAAACGGTTCTTGGTAAACAGTTCTCTACAATTCCTGGGGGAAAGGGAGCCAATCAAGCTGTGGCGGCTGCTCGTATCGGCGGAAAGGTGACAATGATTGGTTGTGTGGGAGAAGATCCGTTTGGTAAAGAACTTTTAGATCATTTAGAAGCAGAAGGTATTATAATCGATAACATGGAATCTGTACCGGGCGTAAAAACCGGTATTGCAGCAATCACTTTAGCGGAAGAAGATAATAGTATCGTTGTGGTACCTGGTGCAAATAATCTAGTAACGGAAAGAATGATTTTACAAAATGAAGAGGTAATTGCTAATAGTGATGCTGTATTGCTGCAACTGGAAATTCCCTTATCAACGGTTGTGAACGCAGCGGCAATCGCTTATCAACATGGGGTAAGAGTTATTTTAAACCCTGCCCCTTTCCAAAAACTGCCTGATAAACTAATCGATTTTGCCGATGTGATAACCCCAAATGAACATGAATATGAAGAACTGATAAAAGATTATTCAGGAGATCTAAATAAACTTAAAGAGAAATTAGTCATTACAAAAGGCGGCGAAGGTATAGTCTATTATGAGAAAGGTACAGAGATCCATGTTCCTGGTCATCAAGTTGAAGTAGTAGATACGACTGGAGCGGGGGATTCATTTAATGGTGGATTGGCTGTTCAATTGGCTAAGGGTGCATCATTTGAAGATTCATGTCACTACGCATGCGCAGTAGGTGCATTATCTGTAACGAAGTTTGGTGCACAATCTGGTATGCCCACAGATAAAGAAGTTAATGGCCTGCTAAAAAATGGAAATAAGGAGAGAATATAGCCCCTGATAAGGGGGCTTTTGTCGAGGGATGCTATTGTTCAGAGAGTGTAAGAGCTATTGGTTACGTTTTGGAGCGGAGGTTTCCCTTTTTTACACTTAATATCTCAACTTCATAAGAAAAGTTTTTATTTCTTCATCGCCCATTAATAAATCGTAATATTTTTTATTAATTTTAGCTAATGCGATATCGTGATACAAGAATTCAGTAAATACCTTCACAAATGGCTTGGACATCGTCTTGATCGCTTGCCATGAGTCATCTTCAACACCTGCAAACATTACTTCTTTATCGTCGATGATAATTAATTTAAATCTCTCTAACGCTTTATGCTCCTGTGTAGGGACCAGAGTAAGTATATTTGATAAGGCAGTTGTCAGGTCACCAACAACAAGCCCTTCAACAATTATCCCACTTTGTTCCTTCTCTTCTAAAAACGGTATGTATTCCACAAATTCATCTTTCCAAGCAGAAATACGAATTGATTCTTTTGCTTTTTTAAGAAGTTGAATACTTTGCGCTCGAATAGACGAGTCAACCTTTAAACTCCAAACACGATCATCAGTAAATGATTTTTTATACGTTTTTTTCTTTAATTGATTTATGTTATCTTTAAATTCAGCAGATAGTTTTTCGATGGCAAGTGGCAGAGGCAACGCTGAATAAAGCTTTTTCTTTTCTGATATCGACTCCATTACCATCCCCTTTTTAACCATGCGTGATATGACTTCGTATACTTTTGCTTTAGGGACACCTGAATAGTTAACAATATTAGTTGCATCCATTGGTTCTTCACTGGACACTAGTACTTCATAAAGTTTGCTTTCGTATTGCGAAAAACCGAATTTTTGTAGCATGTTTCCTCCTAATTATTAAGCATTTGTTATGAAAGCTATCCATTATAAAAAATCCAAAAGGAAAATCTATTTTATTAATAATAATAATAAACTAAAACTGCAATAAATTCCAATAAACTTTACCCCTTATTTAGTGAGTTAAAGTAGGGAATTTCCTTTCTACCCTTGAATTATGATGGGATGCCAGTGTACGGACGTGATTGGAAAATTCTATGGCAGAAAGGGTCAATCACACGAACAATCAGCCCAAGAAAAGTCGTTCAGCTGGCCTTCTCATTCGGCGACTTTTTGAACACGAAGTTATAGGAGGATTTATAACGCATTAACGTATAATACCCCTATCTCTAGGCGTGAGTAAATCAAAAACGTAAAGCATTTTATAACCAAAATTAAACAACTATTTTAAACCCGTCCCAAATACGGGGTTAGGTTGTTTGAGGTTTTAAATTTATCTTACATTGCAAGGTAAATATTTAATGAAAACACTTTTCCTCAAAACCTCCATAAATCCATTCTGAGGGTTTTTATTTTATATCATGTATAATACCATTAATTATGTGTTATAACCCCTTTAAAACGGCTCATATATGCCTTATATAATGTGTTATTTGTGGATTAATACAGTGATTTTAGAAGTGGATTATGTTATAATTATAAATGTAAAAAAGCATGATTTGTAGAACCTGGTGTTTCCTTTTTTGTACTTTCTGTTAATATCTCATGCTCTAATACTTACTCAATAATTGCTTAAATACTCAAAACAAGGAGGCAGATAGGTGAGCAATAATATGAATGATCGTTTTGCTAATGAGAAAATTCCAAAACTGATTTTTTCGCTTGCTACTCCAGCAATCGTAGCACAGCTAATAAATGCACTGTACAACGTGGTCGATCGAATGTTTATTGGAAGAATACCCGAGACGGGCACACTTGCCTTGACTGGTATCGGGATAGTGTTCCCTATTATGATGGTGATTCAATCATTTTCAGCTCTAATCGGCTTTGGGGGTGCACCTCTAGATTCTATTAAAATGGGAGAAAGAAAACATAAAGAAGCTGAAAAGCTATTGGGAAGTTGTTTTTTAATGTTACTGATTGTCTCATCCGTATTGACCATAACTTTTCTAATCTTCAAATCGCAGTTATTAGTCCTGTTTGGGGCAAGCCCTGATACATTGCCATTTGCTGATGATTATATGGGCATATACCTAATTGGTTCGGTCACTGTACTTATATCACTAGGCTTGAATCAATTTATCGCCGCACAAGGATTTGCTAAAACTGCTATGATAACAATATGTATAGGCGCAGCAGTTAACATTATTCTTGATCCGATTTTTATTTTCGGAATGAATATGGGAGTAAAGGGTGCGGCGTTATCCACTGTAATTTCCCAAACAATCTCTGCTGTATGGGTTTTATGGTTTCTTACCTCAAAAAAAGCACATTTGCGACTGCGATTTGAATACATACGCATCGATTTTAAAATAGCAGGCGGTGTACTAGCTTTAGGGCTTTCACCGTTCATTATGCAATCAACCGAAAGTCTTATTCAAATTGTATTCAATACCTCTATTGGTAAATATGGCGGAGACCTTTACGTTGCTGCAATGGGAATCATGAGTGTCCTCATGCAACTATTTACATTGTTGTTGAATAGTTTTGCACAGGGGGCACAACCAATTATCGGCTATAATTACGGATCAGGTGACCATGATCGAGTGAAGTCCACTATAAAGTATTGCAGCCTTTTTTGTGGAATGTTTGGATTGACTATATGGAGCGTATTTACTTTTCTACCACAGCTTCCGATTATGGTTTTCACTAATGATCCCGAATTAATCAGGCTTACTACGAAGCTTATGAAAATATTCTTTTTAGGTACTTCTATTTATGGGGTACAGTTAGCATTTCAGCAAGTATTTATCGCTTTAGGGCAAGCACAAGTTTCCATTTTTATCGCTGTACTTCGAAAAATTATTTTGCTTATTCCATTGGTATACCTGCTTCCGATGGTTATTTCTCCGAAAACAAATGCCGTGATTATCGCGGAGCCGATTGCAGATTTCTGTGCCGTGATAACTTGCTGTGTTTTATTTGGACTCAAAGTAAAACAGCTTCTCAAAGGAGCCAAAAAATCGATAGCGGAGTCACCTTAGCCTTTATGTAGTAACAAAAGAAAAGAGTCCAGTTTCTTTATTTGAATATAGAGAAGTTGGACTTTTTAAATTGAAATTTACTTAACGTTGTAAATCCGCATTTTCCTAAAGCTACCCCAATCAGCAATAAATTTTTCTGGATTCCCGGAATAAGATAGTCATATCCTTTTCTCTACTATACTATGGAAAGCATAAACAGGTTGATAATAGCCTTTGGAGTCTAAGTAGTAGTCTCTATTTTATGGATATGCAGGGTTTCTATCAATTTATTCTGAGAATAATATTTAAATTCCCCTTCTAAAACAGTCATGGGCTTATCAGCAAATTGACAAACGACTTAATCAATTGTCAAAGGATATTTTTAAAAGACATATACAAACAGAGGGGATGTCATAGTCGAAGTTGTAGAAACCAATGCTGTATGCTCTACCATTACATTGTTGCCTGATTATAGGACAGACTTCGGCAAGCTTGTCGAAGGGAAATAGTATATTTAAATAGTTTGTGATGACCATTATAAAAATTAAAGTGAAGCGACCACTTCACTTTAATTTTCATGAAAAACAAGCTTTCTTTTCTCCTTCACCAGATTCACCCTTGAAAACATAACGGCATAAAAAATTGTGAATAGAATGTAGGTTGTCCCGACAAGAAAGCTTAGCATTCTTGGTTCAAAGATTTCCAACAGATAACCGGCAACTCCCATTGATATGCCAAGCATTGTATTGGTCATCATTTGGGTAATTCCGAAAAATGATCCTTGCCGCGGTTTGGGTACAATCTTCATGATCAGCGTGCTTAAGCAAATATTACTGATTCCACCGGCAAATGTAATAAACACAACGATAATGAGCGCCAATGAAAAGACAGGGGCGATACTTAAGAGAAGGTGTCCACAGCCCTCAAGTGCAATGAATACAATGATAAGTGCAACTAGCTTCCGTTTCAGTAGATTGGATAAAAAGGAACTAATGATAAATCCCAGCCCAAGAGAGGCATAGATAAACCCAACGCCAAGGTCACCCATGTGGAAAATGTCCAGTGCATATACACTTATCAGAACATTATCAATCCCGTTTGCTATAGGCATCGTAATCTCGATAATGATAAAGATTAGAAGTACAGAAGATCCCTTGATAACCCCCCATATAGAACTGGATTGTGCAGGATTTAAGCTCTCTGTTTTATTCTTAACAGCTGCCGGGATGGTCATGTTAACAATAAATAAAGCTGATAAAAGATAGGATAGACCATCTAAAAGAAAAGCCAGGTTTAAACCAAAAATATAGGAAATAACCCCGCCACTGCAGGAACCAACAACAAGAACAACGCCGACCATAATTTGTTCCAGTGCATTTATATAGAGCAACCGATCTTGTTTTACTAACGCAGGGATGGCAGACATCCTTGTTGGTGAATAAATTGCTTCTCCAGCGGCAAGGAAAAATGCACTTGTGTATACGATCCATAAATCATCTGCACCCTGAACGAGGATTGGCGATATCGCAAAAGGAATTCGGATAATGTCCATCACGATCAGTATCTTCCTTTTGGAAAAATGATCGGCCAAAAACCCGCCGATGGGAGCTAGCAATAAAAATGGGGCCATCCTTATTGCGAAGAGAAGCCCAATTGCCCCTCCCGAACCGGTAACCTGATAAAGTAACGTCAGAACAGCTACCTGACTGAAGCGGTTGCCAATCCCATTCATAAAGCCTGACCAAAACAGTTTTTGATAATTTTTTTCCTGCTTCCATACGGTCCAATTCTTCATTATTATCACCTTATTTTAATTTCATCTAATTTCATATATATCTAATTAGCTTTGTAAAAAAATTAGCTGACTAAATCAGCCATATTTCTTCAGGGTTTAATTCGTACTGGCCATTTTGTCTATTCATAAACTGGCACATGATAAATTCCCTGCGAATGGTTGCATAATCATCATGAAATTGCTTAATGTGCACATTTATTTCCTCTTCACTGTATGTTTTGCCTTTTTCCAGGCCTTGTACCAGGTGTTCCAAAATGATTAGTTTTTTCTTGCGCTGGGCGGGAATCGTTTTTAACTTCCCATTATCGTCAAAGAAGTTTTTGACGACATTATACTTTTCTTTATCATCAACCTGAAAAGGCTCCATTTCTTTTTCTCCCCCGATCTTAAGAATTGCCTGCGCTAAAAATGCTAATTTCTTTTCATTCAAATGAAAGTAGATCGTATTTTTGTCGCGCCTTTGATAAATGACATCAATTTCCCGAAGCTTGGTAATATGGTATGAAATCGTTGGTGGCGTTAAACCGAGTTTACCAGCAATGGCCTGCCCATGGAGTGGTCCATCTTTTAACAAGGCAATAATTTGAATGCGCGTTTTGTCGCCAATGGTTTTATGAAAATTTACAATTCGATCAAGCTGCATTTAGGAAACCTCCAGTTGATTTATCTAATTAGATTTTAATCTAATTAGATAAATATAACAATAGTTTATGTGGAATTTCTGAAAATAAGTGATTAGAATAAGTGGTGATGGATTCCGGGAAAGCTTCCGGATTAAAGGATAATCCTAATGGTCGCGGCTCAAAGACCCAAATTCAGCACATCTTGTTCCCCGCTCACTTCGGTAATGAACTGCAGAACATCAATGGAAAAAGGACAACACATCAACGTAAAAGTGCAAATCATCGATTGAGAACTGTCAAACATCACGTAAAAATGCAAGTTATGGAATTGTTCCGTGAAAATCACTATCTTACTAAAAAAGGTGATATAATCAAGAAAATGGAATACTTTTTGCCTTATGGTGACTTGTGTTGCAAGTTGAAAAGGGAAGCTGGTGAAATTCCAGCGCGGTCCCGCCACTGTAATGAGGAGAATCCTTTGATTACCACTGTTTCAGATGAGAAACGGGAAGGGAAGAGATTTGTCGATTCTAAGCCAGGAGACCTGCCATGGGGAAGAGCATTCAATCCTACGGGAAATAGGAGGGTGTTGCGCTTTCTGATTTTATGTATCTTTATTTTTTGTGCGCATTTTTAACATCTTTCTATTGGAAGGTGTTTTTCATTTTTAAAGGAGGATATAAATGTGGAAAAAGTAGCTATACAGGATTCTAAAACTATTCAAACCCGTTTAGTACTTCCGCCAGATACCAATCACTTGGATACGATGTTTGGTGGAAAAGTACTGGCTTATATCGATGAAATTGCTGCATTAACAGCGATGAAACATGCCAAAAGTGCTGTGGTTACGGCGTCTATTGATTCCGTTGATTTTCTTTCTGCGGCCAAGGTTGGGGATTCCTTGATGTTAGAAGCATTTGTTACCTATACTGGGACAAGCTCGATGGAGGTTTATGTAAAAGTTACAGCACGTGATTTAATTAAAAATGAGGAAAGACTTACAACTGAATCTTTTCTTACCATGGTTGCTGTTGACCAGGAAGGAAAGCCAATTGCGGTTCCGAAAGTTTATCCTGAAACAGAGGAAGAAAAAAGATTATACCGTACAGCGCCATCAAGAAAGGAGAATAGAGAAAAACGGGCAAAGATACGCTGATTCGAAATAACTGAATCAGCGGAAGGATTCTCTATTCCGCTCAATAATTTGCTTGAGCAATTTACAGAATTTATTTTCGTCCTCTGCTGTAAATGCTTTGGGTCCTTTCGTTCGTTTTCCGCCTTTTCTGGCCATAGCACTTTCGTAACGTGTTTGCAAGAGTTGATCAATGTTGTCGTTCGTATAGGCAAATCCCTTATGGTGCAGAACAATACATCCTTTAGCTAACCCTAGCGAGGCGAGGCCGTAATCCTGTGTGATAATGATGTCGTTTTTCTGTGCCAATTTCATGATCCGGTAATCAGCAGCGTCAGCGCCAGTGTCGACATAGATCGTTTCGACCCCTTGCGCTTCTCGAGTATTCGAAAAGTGGGCAAAGCTTTTTACGAGAACGACAGGGATATTCTCAGCTTTTGCGATGGAAATGGTTGCTTCTTTTACTGGGCAGGCATCGGCATCGATATAAACTTTCATTAAGTTCTCTCCTGTATGGTTTGTTATTGATAATGATAGCAGAAATTGCGTCGAAGCTCTAGGCATTAAGTACTTGGTGTTTTGCTTAATTCTTTGAATAACGGCTTATTTTTGACTTTTATTTTTATGTTTTTCTTTTAATTTGATCTGGGCTATCCAGTCATCGATTTGTTTCTTTGTCCAGCCGGCTTTTTTTCCAATCATAACAACGGGATCAGGTAATTTATTCCGGCTTTTGTAGACAGATAACTCTCGTGTACTGTATTCTATCCCCTCTTCTTTGGCAAAATCAGAAATTTCCTTTAGACCATAGTATTGCTCCGGTTTTTTAGCTACCATAAAATCACACCTCTATTACAATTTTTATCTTTTTAGTTGCTTCTTCTTTTTGTTTTATAAATAATGGTTAAGGTTGTACAGCTGATGAGGATTGAAGCAATTGAAATGATGAAAGTAGCCGTTTGCATCAGATAACCTCCTTGACAATTTTATTATATTGAGGGTATGATATGAATATAATAGTGGTGCAGAGAGGGGTTTCCCCCTGACCTCAATGGTTGTTATTAGAATCCTTTTCCGGTTGGGACGGCGAAGGATTCTTTTCTTTTCGGCTATATAGGTTACGGTACGTTGTTACAATTTCAGTAACAAGCCCAACGACTGACGCAGCCAGGCCTATTATGGCCGTTAGAAGTAAAATCATCTCCACTATTTTTCACCCCCCTTCATAAAGGGGTAGGGCACTTATCATACCCTCTATATAAACATAACCAATTACGTTGACTAAATCAACAATGAATTGTTAGAAAAAAATTAACGATATTTTAAATAAGCGTGCAGTCTGTTCGTACCAAACTGCACGCTTATTTAGTTGTTTGTTTTTTTACTACTTAGGTTTATTCTCTTTATCAAGCCATGCTGCCCCCCTTACAAAATATGTTCTTCCAAGCACCTCTCATCAAATTTAAAATTTATCACATAATAATGTACCCTTTACAATAGTGTACGACATACACTATAATGAAAACAGGAGATGATGACATGAGCGATGCAAGTGAACAGATTGATAAATTAATGCAGGAATTACGACGTGGGACGATTACGATTGGTGTCCTTAGCCAGCTATCCGAACCGCAATATGGATACTCTCTTGTTTCCAAGTTAGGGGATAAGGGGATTGACGTTGAGCCTGGTACATTATATCCGCTGTTAAGAAGGCTGGAAAAACAAGGATTGTTGGAAAGCAAGTGGGACACGAATGAAGCTCGTCCTCGAAAGTATTATTTATTAAGTGCAACAGGAAAAGAAGTGTATGATCAGCTTTGTGTTGAATGGAGAAGTATTGTTTCAAGTTTAGATCATTTAATTAATGAACATGGAGGAATGTAAAATGGAGATGGTTGAAAGGTATATTTATGCGGTAACACAAAAACTTCCGCCTGCACAACGGGAAGATATTGCAGTAGAACTTCGGGGTTTAATTGAAGATATGCTAGATGAACGCGTTCAGGATGAGGACGTTACTGACGGTGACGTGGAAGCGGTATTGCTAGAGTTAGGGGATCCGAAGTTTTTAGCAGCAAAATACCGGGGGACAAAACGGTATCTTATTAGTCCAGAGTTTTATGATTCATACATTTCCGTGTTAATGATCGTATTAATATCAATTGGAATAGCAATGAGCATTTCTTTTGCAATTGAAGTAATTATTGAACCGGTTGGAATTCTCGATCATTTTGTAGATTTCATTGTTTCTGTTATTCTTGCAATTCCTCAAGGTTTTGGCTGGGTAACAATAGTATTTGCGATAATTGATCATGCTGGGGTAAAATCCGAAGATATAAATAAAAAGGGTTCAAAATGGAAACCATCTAATCTTCCGGAAATTCCGGATCGTAAAAGACAAATTAAGCGAAGTGAGCCGATTGGCGGGATAATCTTTTTAGTATTAGTAATGGTATTGTTTGCCTTCTCAAGTAACTATATTGGGGTTTTTAGATTCCACGACGGAGGATTTACTATCGTTCCATTTTTAAATGAGGAGACTTTTTCAAGTTATTTCCCATTTATCATATTAGTATTGGGATTAGGAATCTTAAAAGAATGTCTCAAGCTTATTTCCGGGAAATGGACGGTTAAACTTGTTGTATATAACACGTTGATCAATGTGGTAACCTTTGTACTGGTTTTGGTTATGATAGCAGGACCGGAATTTTGGAATCCTGATTTTATGACGGAACTAACGCAATCTGGTATTGTCACGGAGCATAGTGAGGAATTCGAAACAATAAGTAACATTTGGGAATGGGTGACTTCATCCATATTATATATTCTCATTATTGGATTAATTTGGGATGCTTTAAGTGGATTATTTAAAGTGTATAGGCATTAGAGTGAAATGTAACGTTATTGATTAAAATTTGTTCTCCAAGAACCAGAAGTAATTGCACTGCTAAAATGGTTAAGAAGTGGTACTATGATAGATAATTATAGTACAGTATCAATTAGAGGACTCTTCGGGTTTAATTAGGGGGAAATATAAAGTGAACTTTCATATTGGCCCAAGGATGATGAAAACTGGCTTGGCTGTTACGTTGGCGATAGTGATAACAGAGGTATTGAATTTTGAGTTTGGCTTGGTCGCTGTTATAACAGCAGTAGTTGCAATGCAGCCCTCGATCATGCGCTCTGTTACGTATATTAAAGAGACGGCTCTTTCCACACTTATCGGGATCATATTTGCGCTTGCTGGAGCATACACCCTTGGTTTACACCCTGCCGCTATCGGGGTAACCGTTATCCTTGCGATTGCGGTCAACATCAAATTGGGTTGGGTGAAAACAGTTAACATAACGATTATAACAATCTCGATCATCATGCTTTCCGGGGATGAAGGTATTCACTTAACGAATCTGATCGAGCGGTTGTCATTGATTTTTATCGGTATTTCGTCTGCTTTTTTGATTAACGCGTTTATTTTTCCCCCAAATCATCCAAAACTTCTTTACGATATGATCAAAAAGTCATTGGATAAAACGAGCTTTTTACTTCAGGTTATTCCCAATAAGACAATGAAAGTAAGGGAGTTGAAAAAAAGGAAAGATGAATTGGAAAAGGATATCAAGGAAATAAACAATTATCTCGACATTATCATCGACGAAAAAAGCAGGATGTTTATTCGAAACAGATACCATTTCATGCGTGATATTGTCATTTTTAAACAGATGCTTAACGTGGTCGAGCTGGAATCGGAGCTAATTGAAAATCTGAAATTGAAAATAGACAACATCGAAGAAATATCACCGAACCACTCATTCCTTGTCAAAAAACTTGTTGCGAAGATTGTTGAGTATCATGAGAACATCATTCTAACTTACGAAGATAAGGTGATTGTTCAAAAAGAGCTGCAAAAAGAAAGTTTTACCGCTATGAATTTGACGATCAATGATTTGATCAACGAGTTGCAGCAATCAGAAATCGAAAAGTGGATTGAAATTTTCCCTGTTGCAAGTAGTATTGTAAAGCTAATGGTAGAGCTTGAAAAATTAGATAAATTCATAAGAAAGCAGGAGAAGATGTTTTAGGCAGGATGCTTGCGGTCAAATAAGAAGCGAGAGCTAATCATTACAAGAACATGACTGGCTCTCACTAAAATAGTTGTTTAAAAAATGCACGTTATTGATTAAAATGATTCAATAACGTAATTTTTTTATAGTGGGGGGATCATTATGCGGTTAGCTAGACCGGCGTTAAAGTGGAAAGAGGAACACGAAAACTATGTGAGGGAATGGGGACCATCAAGATTGGTGCCAAGCAGCTTTGATTTGGCGGGTCATGAGACTTATGAAGAATATTTAAAAGCGTTAGCAATAAGGGAAGGTGGGACTGATCGATGGCTGCCAAGCACGAATTATTTTTTAATCGATGACAACGAGCGGATTGTGGCAATGGTTGACATTCGTCATGATCTTAATGAATTTTTGCGAAATGTTGGCGGCCATATCGGATATAGTACTCGGCCATCCGAACGAAAAAAAGGTTATGCGACATTGATTCTGGCAGAGGCGTTGAAAAAATGCAAGGAATTAGGAATTGATCGTGTACTGGTAACGTGTGATGAGGATAATATCGGTTCCGCAAAGGTCGTTATAAGAAATGGCGGAATCGAGGATGAAAGTTTTGCTGATACCGATGGAACGGTAAAGCGCCGGTTTTGGATTGATAATAAAAGCTAGATAGATGAGAATAGGTGGTATAAATGGAGAATACAGTTGTATTAATTGATAAAATGCAAGAAACAGATTGGCAACAAGTTCGTGACATTTATATAGAAGGCATAGACACTGGAAATGCAACGTTTGAAAAGGAGGCTCCCACGTGGGAGGAGTGGGATAAGGGTCATATCTCAGCCGGCAGATTGGTTGTACGGGAAGGAAGAAATGTGATTGGCTGGGCCGCTTTAAGTCCAGTTTCCAGTAGATGCGCCTATGCTGGGGTTGCAGAAGTAAGCATTTATTTAAGTCAAAACAGCTGTGGGAAAGGGATAGGGAGCAAATTGTTAAAAGCATTAATAGAAGAAAGTGAAGCGAACGGTATCTGGACATTGCAATCAGGGATTTTTCCGGAAAATACGAATAGCATTCGGTTACATACGAAATTTGGATTTAAACTAGTTGGACAAAGAGAGCGGATTGGAAAGCTAAATGGGATTTGGCGGGATGTTTCTATTCTAGAGAGAAGGAGCCGGGTTGTCGGTATTGAGTAATGAAAATCGGGAAGCCAACCATGTTTCAGGCTTCCCGATTTTCATTACTTGTTATTCCAATACCATGTTGCAGCAGCTTCAACTTCTTCATTGGTTAATTGATGCCCTTTATTTCCCCAATAAATAGTGGCATTTGCGTTTGCCTGCTCCAGTAATTTATACAGTTCTTTTGATTCATCCGACGAGCAATTCGGATCATTCATGCCAGCTGCAATAAATATATTTCTTCCAGTAAGATCCGGTAAATCGATTCCTCGTCTCGGAACCATTGGGTGATGAAGGATGGCGCCTTGTAATGCGTCCTGATAATGGAACAGTAAACTGGCTGCAATGTTAGCCCCGTTTGAATAGCCAATTGCAATGATATTGTTACGGTCAAAATGATGTTCTTCTGCAGCTTGATCTAGAAATGCAGATAATTCCTTTGTACGGAAGATTAGGTCCTCTTCATCAAATACACCTTCAGCAAGTCTCTTGAAAAACCTGGGCATGCCATTTTCCAAGACATTACCACGTACACTAAGAATACTTGCTTCTTTATCTATCTCACTGGCAAGCGGGATCAGATCCTGTTCCGTTCCCCCAGTTCCGTGAAGTAAAAGGAATGTTGGGCTGGATGGGTTGGTTCCTTTTTGAAATAAATGTATCATTTTTTTCCCCTTTCACCTAGTCCCTTCAGTCGAACTCCCGAACTTCAATTGGAATTAAGCTATTTTCTAGTTTTTGTCGGTGCACTTCATATTGAGGTGGCAGTTTCAAATTTTCTCCGAGTGATTCTGTTGACTCATCAATTGCAAAACCAGGAGAGTCAGTGGCAATTTCAAATAAAATTTCGCCATGCTCTCTAAAGTAAACGGAATGGAAGTAGTTTCTATCCTTTACTGGTGTAACTCCATACCCGTGTTTTTGCAGATATTGTTGCCAATCTGACTGATCGGCATCATCTTCAGCGCGCCAGGCAATATGATGAACGGTGCCTACTCCCATTGTGCCGCGACCAATTGATGTTGTTTTGATATCGATAATATTTCCGATGTCACTGTATGCGGCCAAGCGGATAATATCGCCTTCTTCACCAACTTTTCTTAAGCCCATTCCTTCTTCCAGTAATTGAACGGTTTTAACAGGCTCGGCAGACAGTAATGTTGCACCGCCAAATCCTTTAATTGCAACGTTCGGTGTTACCTCGCCAAACGTCCAGCTATTTTGTTCTCCTGCTTTGCGTTCTACAATCTCCAATTGCAGCCCATGTGGATCAGCGAAACTTATATACGTTTCACCAAAGCGTTCGTCCTTCGTGAAATCGATGTTGAATTTGGTAAGGCGCTTTTCCCAAAACGGCATGGCGCCAATCGGAACAGCGTAAGAGGTTACGCCTACTTGTCCATCACCGATTTTTCCTTGGCGTCCCCTGGCCCATGGGAAAAAGGTAATAATGGTACCTGGCTTTCCGGTTTCATCACCAAAATATAGATGATAGGTTCCGGGGTCATCAAAGTTTACGGTTTTTTTAACCAGTCGTAAGCCTAAAACGGCTGTGTAAAAATCAACGTTTTCCTGCGGGTGGCCAACTATCGCTGATATATGATGGATCCCTGCTGTTTTTTTCATGGATGATTCTCCTTTCTAGTCACGCTCGGCCTTCAAACCAACTTTTTTCAATACATCAATAACAGTTTGTTTTTCTTCAGGGCTTACGTCTTTAAACACTTCCTCAATAACCGCTTGGTGCTTGGGAAAAATCCGGTTCATCAATTGCTTTCCTTGATCAGTTATCTGTACGTGAACTACCCTGCGATCACTTTTGCTAAGGGATCGTTTCAATAATCCTTTCTTTTGCAGCTTATCGATAACATATGTGATGGAGCCGCTGTTTATCAAAACAGCATCGCAAATTTGCTGTACCGTCAAATTCCCTTTATGGTACAATGCTTCTAAAATGGTAAACTCCGTTGTGCTAACACCATATCTTTTGATGTCTTGCTTTATTCGATCCTCAACCGATTTTGCCGATTTCATTAATACAACAAAAGTCTTTAGCGACAAGTTTTCACCCATTTCATCACTTCCACATATTTATTTTAAATTCATGTATTTTGAATTAAGAGTAATTATAGTGGATTTATGAAAAGCTGTCAACGTAAAGATTGCATCAAGGATTCCTGAATGTCTGTGTGGCAGAGTGGAGATATCATGCCAATCAAGAAAGGTGATCATATGCGAGTATGTGATATTGATCATTCTAAAACGGATGTTGTTAAAAAGCTTTCAAGTCAGAAGGCGTTTTTGTCAGCTGATCCAAGTGTACAATTACAGGAATTTCTAAATGATGATCATTCCCAGGGTACATTAAATAAGCTCTTTCATCTTTTGAAAAAGTATGACTTGGCAGCAAAAAATAGCAACCACCACTCTGAATTATATTTTAAAGGAAGCTATCCTAGTTGAAGCGTTTACTATATCGCATTTTGCTGATCTGTTCCTTCTTGATTATAATCGCTAAGGTTTCCTTGGTACACTAACTGCAATCCAGGTGATTCTTGGAAATCATGTGGCGTCACAAGTGAAAGTGGCTTTGTGAAATCATAGATACCGCATTCCTGTAATACAGTTGCAACAAATTGCGAACAAAAGAAGGCGTTTTTTCTTTTTATTGGTTTCTTGACTATAATTGCAAGTAATCCTAAGAAATTGTAACGATAAAGGTGTTTCTCTTTCTCTATCTGGTGGATATAGTGCTTCATTTTTTGCATTTGCAATTCCGTAACACTATACGAAAATATAGTGCATGTAGCATTGTTATATAGCCTGTCTTGAATATTTTCTTGAACAAACCCGCCGGCAAAGGGATTTTTCACATTTTTTCTTCCAAAGCTGTAAACTTCTAATAAATCAGGGTCAAATGAAATGGATGCATGATTGTACGGTTTTTTTGTATATAACTTTATAGCTCTTGTAAATAAGGTTCCTGTATCTGTTAAAAGAATGTATACCTTATTTTCTTTCATATTAATCACCTCAAGCAATAAAACATTTTTCGAACACAAATTTATCAATAAAAATATAAGTGCGTGTTCAAAAAGTCGCCGAATGAGAAGCAAGAAGGTCGAGGCGGCGTAGCTTTGAGCACCGGAGTGTACACAAAAAGGTACATGAGGAGCGGAAAAGCAAGCCAACGAAGAGATTCGCCGCTTATCATTTGGTGACTTTTTGAACATCCTCTATAAGAAAAAGTTACGGAAAAGCTTAAGAAATCCTTAAGTTTTTTGAACAAGCAAATTATGCTTTACTATTTATATTAATGAGATATTGCGCATGAAATAAGCGCCCTAAGCAATATTTAATAATAGGTCCCCAGACGTATTGTTAATTTCAATACATGCTGAACCCCACCTTTACACAAGATAAATATTATTTTTCAATGCAAAGAGTGAAATAAGGGCGGTTTGATTTTAGCCAGCTTACTAGAGAGGTAGAAATGAGTGGTCCTTTATTACAAATGACCTGCAAAAGCTGGAAAAGGCAGGTATTGTGAAGAGTGAACTCGAACTATCTGATGACGGAAAAGCGATGAAGTATTATGAGCTCGTATCATGTGATTTTCAAATCAATCAGGATACGATTACCGAATCTGTAAAAACGTTGACTATAAAAGAGAAAGAGGGGAAATAAAAATGATGAATGAGGTTAATGAAGATACAGTTTTTGGTTTAGCAGGAATTGCCGCTAACACGAATAAAACCGACTTTCCTGAATACCACCTTATTTCGGATGCGACTAAAATTGAACATAAATTGAGAACAAAAAAATTAATTTACCACAACGTCCACTAGAGTAAACATACTTTATTTCATTTCCCCGATAATCCAAAATTTGGGGGCAATATGTAATTTAAAGTAGAAAAAATGCAGAGCCTGTTCCCAAAAGGGCAGACTCTACATGGAATAACTATACCTCTTCTCCTCTTTCTTTATCTTTATCTTTTTCTAATAAAACTAACAGTCCCGGCAACAACACCCCTCTAATGAGGAACGTATCCAGTAAAATTCCCACTGCTACAATAAATCCAAAAACGAACAGTAATTCAACTGGTTGTGTCATTAGGACAGCAAATGTAGAGGCAAGAATAATTCCGGCCGAGGAAATAACGCCACCTGTATTGGCAACTGCTACTTCAACAGCCTGCTTGACAGTTCGTTTTTTTCGCTCCTCGATGAACCTGGAAATGAGTATAATATTGTAATCTACGCCGAGTGCAACGAGGAAGACAAACGAATATAGCGGCACCCGATTGCTTATCGTATCAATGTCAAAGAATAAATCCATTAAAAACGTGCCCAGACCTAATGCCGCAACGAAAGATACTAAAATGGTTCCCATCATGTAGATTGGCATTTTGAACGATCGTGTTAAAAGAATTAACAGCAAAAAAATTAATATTGTTTCAAGTGAGACAATAACGATTAGATCCCGGTTATTAACCGAACGGTCATCTACGGATGCTGCAGTTTCGCCGGCAAAGTAAAGATCGCCATTCAACTTACTCTGATCAATAAGTTTTGCTGCATTACCTCGTATTCCTTCCAAGGCGTCCATTGTTTCGACTGCATATGGATTTGTCGCAAACGTCATTCTGTATGAGACGACTTTCTCATCATCTGTTACTCCGTTTACCTGAACATTATTAACTAATGGCTGTTCAGATAGTGTATGTGCCAGTTCCCGTTGTTCTTCCTGTGGTACTGCATCTTTTGCTTCGAATAAAACGGTGGTTGGCGCCAAGTCACCAGGTTCAAAACTTTTCTCTAAAATGTCATACCCCTCTCTAGAAGGCATGTCATCAGGGAAGGATTTCATCGTGTCAAATTCATAATCGATTGTTAACACATTACTTGCTGAGACAAGCAAGATAATACCGACTAACACAACAGAAACAATTGGTTTACGGGATACAAAACGACCTACCTTACTCCATAATGAGTTTGTTTTCACATGGCGATCGCCAACATGCGGAATTCTGGGCCAAAATGATTTTCTGCCGAATAAGGTGAACAAAGCAGGTACTAGTGTTATAGACGCCAGGATAACAACGATCATTGCCGTAGCAAAAATCGGTGCAAAGTTCAGGTAATCGCCAAACTGTGCAAAAAACAATACAAGCATGGCAGCCAATACCGTTCCACCAGAGAAAAATACCGGTACACCAGACCCACGCATTGCCTGTTTCATCGCATCAAATTTACTATTATGTTCCTTCAGTTCTTCCCTGAAACGCGCCAGAACAAACAACGAATAGTCTGTAATGGATGCGAACAAAAGAATGGACATGATCGATAAAGATTGATTATCCAGCGTTAATCCGGCTTTTCCCATTAAACCTAGTACTTGATTTGTTATTTCATAAACAAAAGCTGCAGCGAATAGGGGGATTAATGCCAGTAATGGTGAACGGTAAATGACAATAAGCAATATAAGAATGATTGCAACCGTTGACAGGATAAGGACAATATCAGCCCGTGAAAACAGTTCAAGTGTGTCTGCCGAAATCCCGGCTGGCCCGGTAATATATAGCGTTAAATCAGTAGCCTCCTTGGCCAGTGTATAAACTTTTTCCAGGGAATGTTGGATTTCCTTGGAATCTAAAGATGAATCAAACGTTAACGGAATTAATGCTGTAGCGTGATCCTCTGAGAAAAAGCTTTCTGCAGCTTCAGGCGGTAATTTTTCTAAGGGAATAACACGTTTTAAACCACTAATGTTTTCTTGTTCAACATTGTTTAAAAATTTCGCGAGTTTACCTTGTTCTACCTTGCCATCTTCTGATTGAAATACTAGTAAGGCGGGAATTCCATCATTATCTGCAAAATAGTTGTCTTTCTTTTTTTGCGCAATAACGGATTGTGCATCATCCGGTAAAGAATCAATGCCGGAAACTTGAAAGTCTCTAGCTCCTGGTGCGAGCCCCGCCAGTAATACGGTCATCATGAGCCATATGGCAAGGGTAATCCACATTCCCTTTTTTGTTGCTACACGGTCTGTAATATAATGAATGGCTGACTTCATTCATTTTCTAACTCCCTTCAGGCTTAAAAGTGACACATACGTCACTTTATTGAAAATAAAAATGACACATCTGTCACCATTATTATCATGATATTTTCTGGATGTGTCAATAATTTTCTTTTAACATTCCGTGACTAAGCAGTTCTTTTACAGATTGCACCCATTCTTCTTGTGTAAGTGAAAGCTGGTTTGGAATTTCAATGGAATGAAAGATAAAGCTTAAAATTAGTTCATCAGGGATATGTGACTTTAATACATTCTCTTCTCTGCCACGCCCAATAAAGGATTCCAGATGACGGTATATTTCCCAATGAAGCTCTCCCAATTGTTCCTTTTTTGCCTTGACTTTTTCATTCTCGGTTCCCAATATCCGGTTAGCAGTTATAAGAATGTGGCGGATTTTGCTGTGGGTGAACATAATCGTCAAGAGATATTCAAACTGGGCATCAAAGTTACCATTGTGATCAAGTTGTTTTAAATCTGTAAGAAATTGGTTCATTTCAAATAGTGTATAGTCCGTAATTAATTCAACTTTATTCTCGTAGTATTTATAAATAGTGCCCCTCGATACTTGCAGGCGATCCGCTAGTATACTGAATGTGAACCCCTCGTATCCGTGGCTAAGCAGGATATCCTTTGTCGTTTGAAATAGCTCATCTTTCGAGAATTTCCGTTCACGTGCCATATCTTTCACCTCAGTATTATTATAGTGTAATCCAAATGGTTTTGCAGGGAAATACTATCCGAAAGTACAGTCTATCCTTTTTCTTTTTGCTAAATCCATGTAATAATAAGAAAAGCGCAAGCGCCCGTTTAGCAACGTACAAACTGCGCCCGCGCAACGCGGGTGGTTCGGTGTTGCTGCCGGGAGCAGCGGTTTTAACCGAACAAACAACCGCAATGAGATAAAGGAAACATGCCCCTTCATAGGGGTAGACGTGAGTTGGACGCAAAGTCCGCTTTTAGTCGGCCCTCCTTTGTCAAGCGAACCGATGTAGACTTATCGTAGTGAAGGAGTGTGAAGTTTGCTTGGCTTTAGCGCTGGAGCTGGACATGGCCAACTCTGACGTAAGCAGAATAGAGCCTATATTTTTATACTTTCATTACTTTTGAAAAAAACGGATTGTTGGGATGAGATTATGGTGCAAACAGTTGATTTATTTGTAAAACAGAAACAGGCAGCAAGGTATAAAAAAGGTTATCCATTAGTACATCGAGAAGACGTATTGAATGCAGACGTACACCAAAATGAGGGAAGTATCTTCCATTTAAGAGACAAGCGACATCAATTTCTTGCAAAGGGCTACATTGGAATTCAGAACAAAGGAATTGGTTGGGTACTGTCAGACAAGCAAAATGAAAAGATTGATTTTGGATTTTTTAAACAGAAAATCGAGCAGGCCTGTAGAAAAAGGGAAAAGCTTTATAACGATCCAAATACAACCGCCTTTCGTGTTTTTAATGGAGAAGGGGACGGGATTGGCGGACTAACGATTGATTATTTTTCCGGTTACTATTTAATCAATTGGTATAGTGAAGGGATTTATTCATTTAAAGAGCGCGTTATTCTCGCCTTGGATGCGTTAGGAGAATACAAAGCGATATATCAAAAAAAGCGATTTGACACAAATGGGAAATATATCGATGATGATGATTTTGTCAAGGGCGAGCGCAGTGAATTCCCAATCATTATCAAAGAAAACGGAATGAATTATGCTGTTTACTTGAATGACGGGGCGATGGTTGGTATTTTTCTGGATCAGCGTGAAGTAAGAAGAGTCATTCGGGATAAATATGCAAAAGGAAAAAATGTATTGAACACATTTTCCTATACTGGTGCATTTTCGATAGCCGCCGCTGTTGGCGGGGCGTTAAAAACGACAAGTGTGGACTTGGCAAAACGCAGCAAGGGTAAAACCATCGAACAATTCAGTGTAAATGGTATTGATTTTGAACAGCAGGATATTATTGTAATGGATGTCTTTGATTACTTCAACTATGCAAGGAGGAAAGATTTAAAGTTTGATTTAGTGATCCTGGATCCGCCAAGTTTTGCACGCTCAAAAAAGCATACTTTTCGAGCGGCAAAGGATTATCCAGCATTAATAAAAGATACCGTTGCTATTACGGAAAAAAACGGCATTATTGTAGCTTCAACGAATAATGCAACGTTCGGGATGAAGCGGTTTAGACAATTTGTTGATAAAGCATTTAAGGAAATGAACACAAGGTACGACATTTTGGAAGCATACACCTTGCCAGAGGATTTTAAAATAAGCCCACATTATCCAGAGGGCAATTACTTAAAGGTTTTAATTATCCAGGTTACCGGATAGAGGTATTATGAAATTGGTTATCTACTAATTTCATCATGGTTCAGCTATTTCCCATGAAACTTCAGCGAATTTCGGGAAACCCCAGCACTTTTTGCTGAAACTTCAGCGATTTATCCATTCACACTGTTTTCAATGCAGTTTTGTCCATAATGTGAAAAGGGCTGCGGAAAATACCGCAGCCGTTATGGCTATAAGATAAACTATTTGAAAATGAAATCCTTGGGTGTAAAGGGGAAGCAGATGTTCACATTTTCTTTAGATTATTTCCTGTTCAACCCTTAGTCCGTTATGGTCGATATCTAATGGTTCAATCTGGTAATGGGGCAGAAATGTTTTCATTTGTTTAGAAATGGTACCGCCTTTCCCTTTAGGTACAAAGGAAATCATTGTAGGCCCAGCACCGCTTATTACTGTTCCATAAGCCCCAAATTGTTTTGCTTCCTGCTTAAGGTCGTGATAATGGGGGATGAGATCTGCGCGATAAGGCTCATGGAATAGATCGTGCTCCATCATTTTGCCTGCTAATTCATAGTCCCCTTTTAGCAGGGAAGCAATCATAAGATTACTAATGCCGCTTGCAATTGTTGCGTCTTTTCGTGAAAAATAGGCTGGGAGCGCTTTCCTCGACTTTTCTGTTTTCAGTTCTACAGCCGGAATGTATACTACGATATCAATATCCAAGTCCGGTACTTGACAATAGTCGATCACGTTATCCGTTTCAACAGAAATCACCAATCCACCAACTAATGAAGCAGCCACATTATCAGGGTGCCCCTCAATTTCGGTCGCCAATTGGAGCTTGTCCAATGATGATAAGGATAACGTACACAACTGATTGGCGAGTTCAATTCCAGCAATAACTGCGGAGGCACTGCTACCAAGTCCACGAGCTAACGGAATCTCACTGTCGATGCTTACCTTGCATGCTGGCAGTGATTTTTGGTGCCAGTTTGCTGTTTGCTTTGCAATCTGATAGATAAAATGGTCTTCATAATCAGTAAAGGAAGGAAGTAAATGGGAATGTTGTGCAAATTCCCATTTTTCCTGCCTAGTGACTTGTAATGTTAAATAACGATTTAATGCCATGCCAACGGAATCGAATCCTGGACCAATATTTGCCGAGCTTGCTGGAACGGAGAGACTAAACATATTCATCGTATGACCACATCTTCAATATAAGCCGTTACTGCATCTTCATCATTAGGCAGTGAAACAGGATCAACCTGTAACTGATCAATTGCTGTTTGCGGATCCTTTAACCCATTTCCGGTAAGGACAGCCACAACCTTGCTTCCCTGTTCGATCAATCCATTTTCACATTGCTGGATAACCCCTGCAATGGAAGCACAGGATCCTGGTTCGGCAAATATACCTTCTTTTCGTGCTACCAATTTAAAGGCGTTAAGGATTTCCGCATCGGTAACAGAACCAATTTTTCCATTTGACTCCTCTCTTGCGTTAACAGCGAGTTTCCAGCTGGCGGGATTGCCAATGCGAATAGCTGTGGCAACTGTTTCCGGTTGTTCAATTATTTTGTTTTTTACTATTGCAGATGCGCCCTCTGCCTCGAAACCAAACATTTTCGGGAGACCAGTTTGTTTCGCTTCATGAAATTCTTTAAAACCCTTCCAGTATGCACTAATGTTACCGGCGTTGCCAACTGGAATAGCAAGGATATCAGGAGCTGCGCCCAATTGTTCACAAACCTCAAATGCAGCCGTTTTTTGTCCTTCCAATCGGTACGGATTAATCGAATTGACAAGCGTAACAGGTGCATTTTCACTGACACGTTTAACCATTTTTAATGCTTCGTCAAAATTACCGTCTATTTCCACAATCTCTGCACCATACATCATCGCCTGGGCAAGTTTTCCGAGGGCAACCTTTCCTTTAGGAATTACAATGATTGCCCGCATGCCTGCTTTTGCCGCGTATGCTGCAGCTGAAGCGGATGTATTGCCAGTAGAAGCGCAAATAACGGATGTACTGCCTTCTTCGGCAGCTTTAGCGACAGCCATTACCATACCTCGATCTTTAAACGAACCGGTCGGATTGGCACCTTCTACCTTTCCGTACAGTTCTATACCCAATTGTTTGGAAAGGTGGGGAAAGTGAATAAGCGGCGTATCACCTTCCTTTAATGTAAGTGCAGGAGTATCGTTCGTTACAGGTAAGTATTCAGCATAATGTTTTAACAGTCCTGGCCAGTTCATTTTTTTCCATCTCCTTCAACACGGAATGAGCTTTCAACACTTGCCACAACATCCAGGGTGTACAGCTTGTTCATTGATTCCTGAAATGTTGCTAGGGCGGTGCGGTGTGTAATCAGAATAACCTCCGCTAATTCCGTTTTACTACGAGGTATTTGCAGGATTCGTTCAAAACTGATATCCATTTGATTAAACACGTGAGAAATTGCCGCAAAAGCTCCCACTTCATCTTTTACATGCATGCGAATATAAAATTGCCCAAACCGCTCTTCTGGTGGTGTTAGTTCTTTCTTAAAGCGTGGTGAAACAAAGCGTCTTCCGTTTACCCCCAGGCGCATATTCGTAATAACAGCAACAACATCAGACATGATGGCCGTTGCGGTTGGCAAACTCCCAGCCCCTGCTCCGTAAAACATGGTTTCTCCTACCGCTTCCCCGTTGACATAAACGGCATTGTATTCATTTTTTACTGCAGCAAGCGGATGCTGATTGGACAGAAACGTCGGCTGAACACTTACTTCCACATGCTGGTTATGAAAATTAGAGTAGCCGATCAATTTCATGGTGTAGCCCAATTGTTTTCCATATTGTAAATCAGCTAATTCCAAGTTGGCAATTCCCTTTACCTCTACATCCTCGAGCTCAACATCAGTAGAAAAAGCCAGCCTCGAAAGGATCGCCATTTTTCTTGCAGCATCTAATCCTTCTACATCTGCAGTAGGGTCGGCCTCGGCGAATCCAAGCTCCTGTGCTTCTTTCAGTGCGTCCTCATAGGTAACGCCTTCCTCATTCATTTTCGTTAGTATGTAATTGGTCGTTCCGTTTACGATCCCCATTACCTGTTGGATCCGGTCGGAAACAAGTCCATCAACTAACCCGCGTAAAATAGGAATTCCACCGGCCACACTTGCCTCATAAAACAGATCGCATTGATTCCTGCTCGCAGCCTCCTGTAACTCTTGCCCATGTAAAGCTATTAAATCTTTATTCGCTGTAACAACGTGTTTCCTTGTTGCAAAAGCTTCTAAAATATATTTTCGTGCTTCGTCGATACCACCCATAACTTCGACGATAACGTCAATTTCCGGGTTATGTAAAACATCATTCGGGTCAGTGGTGAGATATGATCGATCTACTTGTACATCACGTGTCTTTTCTAAATTACGGACCAACACACCTTTCACATCAACGCCACAGCCAAGCTGGTGTACTAACTCCTCCTGATGATCTTCAATCAGCCTAATAACACCCGATCCGACTACACCTAAACCTAATAAACCAATCGATACATTATTCTTCATTTTCTCACCCCATCGTCCAAAATCGTAATTATATATTAATAGACATTGTAAACATCACAAAAGTATATAGCAAGGGTTTTTGCAAGATTATTTGAAAAATATTGATGAAAGGGTTTGCATTTTTGTGCGGGAATAACAAAGGAAAAGAGTGGAACATCGACAGTGAAGTGAACAACATCGACAGTAAAACGGGCAATATCAACAGTAAAGCGCGAAACATCGACAGTAAAACGGACAACATCAACAGTGAAGCGCGAAACATCGACAGTAAAACGCACAACATCAACAGGAAACCTGCAAGCTAACTATTGAACGTATTTCATAATACAAATCATATTGAAATGGCAGTGGTAAAATTGAATTATGAAGTAGGTGGTCTTGCCTTTGTCGGATGTTTAATTCTTGGATCGGGAATTGGGATGGTATTTGATAATATGCATACCATTCCCTGTAAACTGCCAATATGTAATAGGTTACCATAGCTACGTAGAATATGAGATCAATCTCCCAAGTTCAGTAACCATTCACGCAATTTGGCTTTGGGATAGTAAACTCTACCATTTAATGTAATATGGGGAATATCCGGATGTTCTTCCAGTAACTTTTTTGCATCCTCCTTAGATACACCCATGAACCAATGTACTTCATTTTCTTTTAATAGTTCATGCTTGTCAAATTCATCTAAAGATTCTATGGGATTAGTAGAAGATGGGTTTTTAAAATTTTTGAGACCATCTCCAATAAAATAACCCAAAGCCGCTAATCCTAATGCCAACCAAAAAAAGTCAATATCCAATTATAAACCCCCAATCAACAGTTCAGTTACATCTTACTTGGTAATTATTTTAACATAAATACCACAAATGGGACACGATTGTTGAAAAAGACTATTTTGTAGTTATATTTCCTGAAGAAACCACATTTTTCATCGAAGAATGCGGTCCTTTAGTTCATGTACAACTATGGACAATATCCCAAATCCATTTTTACTAATTGTGTCCCACCATTTTCCCCTGCTCATGCCCGTGTCTTTTTGTATTTACGAGAGATGGGAAGTCCTTCACGCATCGAAATAAGAGCCGTACCAAGTGCGACAATAACGAGTAATCCACCGACTCCCGCATTTCGTTCAACCGATGCTTGCTCAATGACGACACCACCGATTAACGATCCGATTGCAATACCAAGGTGTAATGCGGAGTTATTCAGACTTTGCTGAATATCAGATGTATCCGGGGAGGTTTCGATAAGATAGCTTTGCATCGCAGGGGAAATAGCCCAGCTCATAGCACCCCATATGATCATAACAACAAGGAACAGCGGCAAATAAAATGTCGTATAAGGAATCGCAAAAATAGCTAAGCCAAATACAATAATAGCTGCTAAAATCGTTCGTTTTGTTCCCATTAAATCTGCCAATGTACCGCCTAAGCCACCACCACTTACCGCAGCTACACCAAAGATAAGATAAATAATGCTGATCCAGGTTCCTTCAAGCCCCATGGCCGTTTTTACGAAGGGGGTTAAATAAGCATAAAGGGTTGTGTGCCCCGCCATAAACAAAAATGTTGTTGCTTGGGCAAAGAATATCTTTCGGTCTTTTAACGTAGCAAGTTGTTTTTTAATTGGGATCGACGGTCTTGGTTCCACTCTCCCCATAAAGAAATAGACAGCAGCTATTGATAGTGCAGTTAACATGCTGATGAGTATAAAGGGTGCCCGCCAATTGAAGAGGTTACCTAACATTAACCCAATAGGAATGCCTAATACGAGTGAAGCACTGACACCCATAGAAACAATGCCGATTGCCCGTCCGCGATACTTTGGATCAACAATACTCGGAGCCATTGTCAAACATAAGATGATCAATAACGCTCCACTAATTGCTGAAACAACGCGCCCGGTAAACAGTATGCCATACGAAGGGCTGAAAACAGTGATCATATTGCCCAGCAAAAATATCACTAAAGAAATTAAAGTTAAACGTTTCCTTTCGATTCTGGCGGTTAAAATTAATAGAATTGGTGCAGCAATGGCAAAAATCAGTGAAAATATCGTAATTAAAAACCCTGCCTGCCCAAGGCTGACATGTAAATCTGCTGCAATTAAATCCAATATTCCACCTATGATTAACTCAACCATTCCAACAACAAATGAAATGATCATTAAAAAATAAACACGTTTATCCATTTCCAAGCTTCCTCTCTGTTGTATACCATTACAATCATAATTTTTAATGGGATGAAAAACAAGAGCAATATTTCGAGCACCAAATTTTCAGTTGACAACATGTGATAACTGTTATACTATAAATATAACAGTTATCACATGAAAGGTGTGATTCGATATGCTTATAAATTTGGATTTTGAAGCAAACGAACCAATCTATACGCAATTAAAGCATCAGATTATTGTCGGAATTGCGAAAAAGGAGCTTGTTCCGGGGGAGGGGCTTCCATCTGTCCGGGCTATGGCAGCAGATATCGGTATTAATCTTCATACGGTAAACAAGGCATATCAGCAGTTAAAACGGGAGGGGTTTATTCAGATTCACCGGCAAAAGGGTGTAGTAGTAAATCCTGACGGTGTACCACAGGCTGGCGAGGATCACCGAACCAATCTTAAAAAGACATTACACCCATTAATTGCCGAATCTGTCTGCCGGGGAATCGGTGAATTGGAATTTATTCAATTTTGCCAGGAACTTTTTAAGGAATTTAACGGAGGAAAGGGTGAAGGGAAATGAATATGGGGATTTTCTTGCTCGTTGCCATTATGGTACCAGTTTTTATATTGCTGATGTTTACTCCCTATTGGACAAGAAAAACGGAAAGCTTTGGTGTATCGATTCCGGAAGATATTTATCACACACCGGAAATAAAGGCAATGCGCAAACAATATGTATGGGCGGTGGGCATGCTCAGTGCAGTTGTAATGGGTACCTTTTTGCTACTGTCGGAGGCGTTTGTACAAAGTGAGGATATGCTTGGTATTGTGTTCAGTATCATCATTGTTGCCTATATGATCGTGGGGTTTTTAATTTATTTACATTTTCATAGTAAAATGAAGGCACGTAAAAAAGAAGCAAACTGGTCAGAAGAAAAATCCCAGCTCGTTGTAATTGATACAAGGTTCCGTAAAGAAAAGCTTACGTATTCCAATCTCTGGTTTTTACTGCCATTCGCAATTGCAATTGGTACAATGGTCATTACGCTAAATGCTTATGAACTGATTCCGGAAAAGATTCCAATGCAGTATAACTTTTCCGGGGAAGTTACGAATTATGCAAATAAGTCTTACCGTTCTGTACTTCTTACGCCAATCATGCAAGTATATTTAACATTGCTCTTCTTACTAATAAACACAATTATCGGCAGGGCCAAACAACAGGTAAGTGCTAATAACCCTGAAAAGTCAATGCAGCAAAATATTATATTCAGAAGAAGATGGTCAGCATTTAATATTATTACTGGCATGGCGTTAACCTTGATGCTCTCTTTAACACAGCTTTCCTATATCTATCCAATCAATCAACAAATATTGACGATTATGCCGCTTATCTTTTCATTCGGTATTGTATTAGGAGCCATTGTCTTAGTTGTCACAACCGGCCAAGGTGGAAGCCGAGTGAAAGTGAGCAAAGGGGAAAATGGAAGTATCATTGATCGTGATGATGATAAGTATTGGAAGATGGGACAATTTTATTTTAATAAAAATGATCCGGCACTATTTTTGGAAAAACGATTCGGCGTTGGCTGGACCAATAATTGGGCACATCCGCTATCATGGATTATCTTGCTCGTTATAATTGGGATAGCAGCTGGGTTGCCGATATTGCTAGGCGGTTAGAATAATAGAAAAAAGGATGTTTCCATGAAAAAACGATTAGGTGTAGTGAGAAGATGGAAGAAAATAAAGATAAACCGAAAGAGGTGGATTCGTTGACTGTTTTAACTGCTTTCCGAAAGAAGTCTCCCTCTTCAAGCCTGTTACTGGCAATCCCTTAAGGCTAAGGGGGTGATGAATTTCGGTTTGCTTTCGTAAAATGCTTGTAAACCCCAAACGCATGATCCATAATAGGGTTAGGAGGTGCATTCATGTTACTGAATCAAAAATATGAAATTTTCCCTTCATCTGAACAAATAGAAATACTGGAGACCTGGCTTTCCTATTGTCGGCTAACATACAACTCTGCACTTCTCGACAAACAACGTAAATACAGACAATCGAAGGAATCGTATAGTCGTTTTGACATGCAAAAGCAATTGAAACAAGACAAGCAAGAATGGGAATTCCTAAAAGAAATACCATCACAAGCCTTACAAGAAGTGTTCCGCCGCCTAGACCATGCATTTACCAAATTCTTTCGAAAAGAAGCGAACTACCCTAAACTCAAAAAATACAAGGATTACAACAGCATGACCTTCCCACAATTTGGCTTCAAACCGAACACACATCATCGCTATGCAGCATCTTTTACAGAAAACGGCAAGTTACAACTATCCAAGCTCGGGCAAATTCCTATTCACTTACATCGACCAATGGAAGGCACAATCAAACAACTCCTCATCAAGCGACAAGGCAGTCGCTGGTATGCTATTTTCAGTGTCGAAGGACAAGCATACCCAGCACCAATCAATCGTGGTCTTGCAGTTGGCATTGATGTAGGGATAAATAAATACGCAGTTCTGTCCGATGGAAAAAGCTATGAAAACCCTACATTTATTCGTAAAACAGAAAAGAAACGAAAAAGAGCGCAAGCAAAACTTTCTAAAATGAAACGCGGATCGGCAAATTATGTGAAACAAATAATTAAAGTCCGTTCCCTTCATGAAAAAGTAGCAAACCAGCGAAGAGATTTTTTACATAAATTAAGCTACCATTTGGCGAAAGACTATTCGATCATTGCCGTAGAGGATCTTGACATCCGTCATATGGTAAAAAATAAACGTTTGTCAAAATCCATTTCCGATGCAGGGTGGGGCACGTCACAGGATTGTTCTACATGCGGAACACGAGTAAAGAAATCTCTTTCTATTCGTACGCATATCTGTAAAGGATGTGGAACAATCCTGGATCGTGACCACAATGCGAGTCTGAATATATTGCGTAAAGGAATGGAACAGTTGGATCAGATGGTGGCCATCGACTAAATGAGAACACGAAAAACTGTAGGGCAAGGTTGTGTCCGAACAGTCTAAACAAAGCCTGTGGAGACAATGTAAGACGTCTTAGGAATCCCCTAAGATGCAATGGTCTGTGAAACAGGAAGCCCCACCTTCAAGCATTCCGAAAGGATGATAAGGTGGGGTCATTCACCAGGTACATGGAATGGGGAAATTGAAGTCCCAGGTCAACCGCTTAAGATTAAGTTAACTTTTACGGATGATAGTGGTTCAACAGAAGGAAGTATCAGTATTCCAGTTCAAAGTGTGGAAGACTTTTCTTTATCAACAATCAAGTTGGCAGACAACCAAGTTTCATTTGAAATGCCTTTACCAGGTCAAAAAGTGAATTTCACCGGAACTGTGAAATCCGATAAGATAGAAGGCACCTTTACACAAAATGGCCAAAGCATGCCATTTCATGTCAAAAATTGGGTCGACACTGTACAGCAGGAAAAAACGGAAGACGAGGACTTTATGGAAATCGAAACAAATACCGGAAAATTATACAGCTCCATTGTTACCCCGGAAACAGGGGAGAAATTCCCGGTTGCACTGATCATTCCCGGATCAGGGCCAACGGATCGCAACGGAAACTCCCCCGGTATTCCTGGCAAAAATAATAGTTTAAAAATGCTTGCAGAAGGATTGGCGGAAAAAGGTATTGCAAGTTTACGCTATGATAAGCGTGGTGCTGGTAAAAACTTGGAGGCAGTTATTTCTGAAGAAGAAATGCGGTTTGATCAATTTGTTACGGATGCCAATCAGTGGATTGCTGAACTGCAAAAGGATGAACGTTTTACAGACATTATCGTGATAGGTCATAGCCAAGGTTCTCTAGTAGGAATAATAGCAGCTCAGGATTCAGCGGCTGATGCGTTCATATCCATTGCTGGTGCGGGACGATCCATTGATCAGGTGTTAAGTGAACAATTAAAGACACTTCCTGAAAGTCTTTATAAAGAAAGCGAGCAGATTTTAGTGCAGCTGAGCCAAGGAAAAACAGTGGATAACATTAGTGACCAGCTAATGAGTGTATTCAGGCCAAGTGTCCAGCCATTTTTGATCTCATGGATGGACTATAATCCGGCAGAGGAAATAAAACAGCTTACTATCCCTGCACTAATCATTAATGGTGAAAATGATTTGCAACTATCAGTTCGCGACGCGGAAATGTTAGCTGAGGCTAAACCAGATGCCAAATTGCTCCTGATTGATAAAATGAATCATATATTAAAGAAGGCGCCTGCCGATAAAGATGGAAATATGGCAACTTATTCTGATCCAACCCTTCCACTTGCTGATGGGCTGGTACAAGGAATAATCAAATTTCTTGATACTACAAATCGAATTTCCCGATAAAATCTACGGCTGTATCCGTTTTTGGATACAGCCGTAAGTTATTTGTCTTCTAAACCGTCAGCTTGATCAATCGTTTGATATGCACCGTCATCTTCACCGTAATATCGGTTATAACGCTGTTTAAATTTGTCAAATAAATACGAAACAATTACTTTTAATATGGCGTAACCCGGAATACCGAGAATAACGCCAACAATGCCAAATAAGTTTCCCGCACAAAGCAAAACAAAGATAATCGTAAGCGGGTGAATTTTCATTGTCCTGCCCATAATATTTGGCGAAATAAAATGTCCTTCCAAAAATTGAACAACTGCCCAGACAATTGCCAGTTTTAACAACATTAATGGGGAACTGACTAATGCGATAATGATGGCAGGAGAAATGGCAATAATCGGTCCAAGGTATGGTACAACACTTGTTATAGCTGCAATAATGGCAAGTGTAATAGCATAATCCAGGCCAATGATTAAATACCCGACGTACAACAGAACACCAATACAGGAAGCAACAATGATTTGTCCCTGAATATACGAACCTACTTGAACATCCATATTTTTAATGATTTGATTTGCATCATCCCTGAATTTTGGAGGCAGTAATTTCAGACTATACGATTTAAATTTTTTGCCATCCTTAAGCAGGAAAAATAATACGAACGGAAAGGTAAAAATGGCAATCGCTACATTCGTTACTGTACTAGCCACATTACGGATTCCTTCGACTGCCCCGCCCAAGTAATTACCAATTTTATTTGGCAGATCATTCAAATTCTCTGTCAGCCACTTATATCCTTCATCATAATAGGGACCTAAAAACGAGTGCTGCATCCATGACCTGATTCCTTCTCCCATTTGCTGCAGGTAACCTGGGAAACTTTTTATTAAATCCTTTACCTGTGCTTCGATGGCTGGAGCGGAAAGCAGGATAACTCCTGTCAATAGCCCGCTAATCCCCAAAATGATGATGATAATACCCCAAATACGTTTAATATGCAGCCGTTCCAGAAGGTTCACAATCGGATTCAATAAATAGAATGCGACAAAAGCCAGGATAATTGGTGGTATAATCGTCGAAAAAATAACAATAAAAGGATAAAAGATAAACGCTATCTTGTTATAAATAGCTATGGTAATACCGATCAATATTAATAGGATTAACCCATAGAATAAATCACGGCCGCCAATAAATTTCATAAACCGACTCATTGTTTTCATGTAGTTCCCCTTCCTTATTATTCGTATTATAGCTGATATAGGACTAAATTTCCATAACAAGCTGTATGGTGTCAACAGCATAGCTGAACATCTTTACGAATGTAAAGTTGTAAAGGTTTCAGTTGTTTTGTTAAGGACATAATGTAAGGAAGAATGGAAGGTAGGTGGTATTAGTTAAACAAAAGGTAGTATCCAATGATATAACAATCAATACTCAATATTTTTATCCCAAAACGGTTACCGACAAATCCACAGGCCAAATACTACATAAAATTGGATTCGACTTTCAGGTGATAAGCAGAGACCATTATGATATTACAACGCTTCTGATAAAGGGCTTGAATTTACTGCAACATTCCTCTTCCACAGCAATTACAAATTTGTAGAAAAGATCATGTCAGAAAATTATATCCTGCCGATCCAAGGACCCCTTATTTGATTTTAAAGGATCAACTAGACCCCAGAAAAGGAAAATAAACAAAAAGACAGGAAGTAGAATCTTGTCTTTTTGTTTAGTAGCAAGTACCTTCTTCATCATACAGCGTATTCCGGTCAATATTCATTCTCCATATAGGTTATCGAAACTTTCAAATTGGCATTCTTCTCGCGGATCCGATCCAATAATTCTTTGTCTTTTGTCGTATTCTTACTCCGAATAGCGTACGTGTACAGGATCATTGTACCAAGATTGGTTGTTTCAACCTGCCGAAGTGTATGACTGACGGTATATTCAGCAAAAATATTATTCAGCAGATTTTCGTGGTTCAAATTTTCTGGTACGGTGATTTTTAAAATTTGCGTATCTTTTCCTTTCCCATATTCAAACTTATAAAGCAAGTAAAATACGAAACTAGCAAACAAAGTCAGTATTATCGCTAAATCAAATTGAAAGAGGCCGCTTGTCATGCCAACACACAGGCCAAAAAAGATATAGGCGATGTCTTTCACATTTGTTACTGCGCTTCTGAAACGAATCAAGGAAAAGATGGCAAATAAACCAAAGGCAACCCCAGCGTTATCACTTACAACATTCATGACCACGGAAACGATGACACTTAGCATAATGATGGTATGGACGAACGCCTGTGAATATCGCTCACCGGTAAACGTAATCATATAAACTTTTGTAATGACTAGACTGAGTACTGTTGCAACAATCAGCGCAATTAAAATCATATAAATATTAGATTGGTAGCTTGCTTGTGATGAAAAAAGTTGATCTAGAAAATTCATTTTATCTACCTCCTGCAAATACAAGTTCTTTTTCAATTCCATTAGGCAATTTTTCACCATTCAGTAATTCCATACTTGTGCAATATTTAGATGCACTTTTCTGCTCGCAGTGGAGCGTCTGCAGAATTCGGGTTAACCACAATGGCACACTATCATTCACTTTTACTTCCAATACGACCAGATTCGGGTCAATAAAATTCGCACCACCTGAACCATGCTCTACAAACAGATCCTCATTCCGGCAGCGCAAATTTAGGTCAAAGGTTATCCGTAAATCAGGATCTTCAATACAGTGAAGTGCATGTCGATCATAACTGACAACCATTTCCGGTCTTAAATCATATAGATGGAGAAAGTAGTCAATTTCCCGAAATACCTGTGGATTGGATGTTTCGTAGCTGTTCAAACCGTTCTCTTGATTCTCATACAAATAACGATAGGCTTCCTTTAATGGCAGAAGCATTCTGCGTTTGTTAACAACTTTCTTGTGTTTTTGTTTTACCTCAAAAAAAGCTGTTCCATTTAAGTCGGTATCATCATAGATACGCAATCTTAATTTTTGCCGGAATTTTAATTTGTTTTTCGTTTCAAAGTAAATTTTGTGGTCGTTACTGTCAAAATACAGACTGGTAACCGTATATCTGCCATTATCTCCATACTTGTCTGGCCGCATATACGGCAGGATTTGCTCCACTAATAGGGAGTACTGTTCTGTCGTGATTACGTATTTTTGCTCTTTCCTCCTAAAAACTTCAATTGCCAATTTCTTCATCCCCTTCCATTACATCATGCATGATTGGGATGAGATAGACATGTGAATCAGATTAGAGTTTCATGAGAAATTTTACAGACAGGGGAGAGTGCCAATTAATAACATGCGATTGTCGTACTGCAAATCATGTCAATCTTTTCTGTTTTTTGTTATAATTAGTTTCTATAGGAGGGCGAAATTCTTGAGTACGGTTACTAGATTACAAAAAGAAGCAATGCAGATGTTAAAGCTGACAAGCCGAACATTTTATATACCAATTAGTCTGTTAAAACCAAAGCTGAAGAAAACGGTTGCATCAGCGTATTTATGTATGCGGGCGGTTGATGAAATAGAGGATCATGATGCGTTGGATTCTGCTGCAAAACAACATTTGTTAAGATCGACAAGCCGTCTTTTACAGGGGAATAATTTCGATAATGGTGCATTTCTTCAGTTAGTGTCGCCTTATAAAACTCAATTGCCTGAGGTAACGTTACGGCTTGGTGACTGGATTTCCGTTTGTCCAGTTGAAATAGTTGATAAAATAAAGGAATCAACAAGCGTAATGGCGGAAGGAATGGCGAATTGGGCTGAGAAGGGCTGGCGTATTAAAAACAAAGCAGATTTAGACGACTATACGTATTACGTAGCAGGACTCGTTGGTGTGATGCTTTCCGACATTTGGCAATGGTATGACGGTACAACAACAGACCGGGAGTTAGCGATTGGTTATGGGCGTGGGTTACAAGCCGTTAATATCTTACGGAATCAGGACGAGGATGGGGAGCGTGGAGTCCGTTTTGTTCCGGATGACTGGACAAGGGCTGACTTATTTGAGTATACCGAAAAAAACCTGGCTCTGGCTGATGAATATATGACGGATATTGCAAACCGGAATATCTTGTTGTTTTGCCGGATACCGCTTGCACTGGCAAAAAGAACCGTAAAGGCATTAAAAGATGGCAGAGAGAAAATCTCACGCGCTGAGGTAGAAAATATTGTTGAAACAATAAAGAGTGAATAAGGCCGGTCGCTGACTATTTGTAAATCGTAACAATGACGTTATTCGGTCAGCAAGTTTGGGTTAAGTTCACTAAATTTATCAAACAAAATGGAGGCGATGTGAACAGCCTCCATATCTGTCTAAAACTTTTTCTGGAACAATGCTTTGACCCCGAGGTATAATACAGCTAAAGCAAATACAACCATAGCAATTCCGCCAACTGCTGCGAAAAAATTGGCTATTTCGGGGGTTATCAGTGCAGAGGTCGGAATATTGGCTAGTCCATACCCTGCCAAAACACAGGCCAGATAGAGTAACGCTAGTTGATACATCACAAATCCCTCCTTTGTTATACGTTATGAACGAAGGAGGGATTGTGTTTGCCCAACGTTATTTCCAGATTTATGCTTCTTGCAATACAACCCTGAAATTTAGCCTAAGCTAGTTCACATCTAATAGCATTGAAACGACTGTACTCTGTCTAAGTCTACTCCGAAATATACCCACCTGTTTCGACGCCATCTGAATCCTGCAACTGAATTTCTGCCTACAAATACAGGGAAAAACCAAAAAGAATCCCAGTCTAACCATATATAAGTGAAACGGTAAAGACAGCCGCGAATTGCACCCGGATCTACTGCGAAGGTTTGGAATTGTGGCTGTTCCGGTGTAAACGATGGTGGAGGAGAAGTTGGTGCACTAGCTGACGGTCCACCAGGGAACTGGGATTGCCCCGTACCAGGGCCGCCGGATTGCCCGCCGCCAGGAAATTCGGGGAATCCGGGGAAACTAAACTGGTTGCCACCGGGAAAACGCTGTTGCCCACCTTCTCCAAAAAACCCTGGAAAATTAAATTGTTGTCTTTCATCACCTTCAGTAAATGGCTGCTGGTATGGATTAAAATTCATAAAAATCATTTCCTCCCTTGAAAAGTCCTTCTCTTCACTATATGGATATTCGTCTAGATTGGTCTGGGCACTTATGAAAACAGGAAAAATTTTAAAAGAAAAAGGCTGGGTTTTTCTTGTTCAAGTACATTAAGAAAACACTTGATAAAATGGTTGCCACGTGTTAAGATTGTTCTACATTTTTTGAACGGAGGTTTTCCAACATGGTATTCGCAACATTCCGATTTACTGCTTTGCTTGGCTAATTAAATAGCATAAGGGACTCTCGCCATGTGCGGAGTATTCGGAATTTGGGCTGCCTTTTTGGAAAACTGTAAAGAAGATCTGGGGGAGGTACGTATCTTCCTTTTTTGGTATTGGTACAATCGGTATGTGCTCTTTTAAGTTTTTGTCCAACAAATCCAAAATGATGATATCCGAATACTGCCAACACAAGCTGAGAACCGGAGCTTGTGTTTTTCATTGATTGAATTGATAAAGGGGCTGGTTTAATGACAACAAAGAAATATGAATATTTAGCTGAGGATCCAAACGCAAAAGTAATGCCGATTATGGTTTCGTTAATCATTGGCGCTTTTTTTGCTATCCTGAATGAAACGCTGTTGAACATTGCGCTAACAACATTAATGGAGCAATTTAATGTTTCGGTCACTACAGTGCAATGGATGGCGACCGGGTTTATGCTGGTAATGGGGATTGTTATTCCCGCTTCCGCTTTACTGTTACAATGGTTTACAACGAGGCAATTGTTTTTGAGTACAATGGCCGTTTTTACAATTGGTACAACGATATGTGCTATTGCTCCGACTTTTTCAATTTTGCTTGCTGGACGCCTAATACAGGCTGTTGGCACCGGGTTGTTAATGCCGATTATTTTTAATGTGTTTTTATTAATATACCCGCCACACAGACGGGGTAAGATAATGGGTATTGTCGGTCTGGTCATTATGTTTGCACCGGCTATTGGGCCAACGCTATCCGGCATTATTGTCGAACATTTAGGCTGGCGCTTTTTATTTATAACGGTTATCCCGTTTGCCTTATTTTCCATTGCCTTTGCTTATAAATATTTAATGAACGTATCAGAGGTTACCAAACCAAAAATAGATGTTTTATCACTTGTTTTTTCAACAATTGGGTTTGGCTGTCTTGTGTATGGGTTCAGTTCAGCAGGTGAGGATGAATCTGGTTTTTTAAACCCGAATGCGTATATCCCGATTATCATAGGTGTGATTGGCATCCTGTTGTTTGCATTACGGCAATTGAGACTTGACGAGCCTGTAATGGATCTAAAAGTATTCAAATTTCCGATGTACACACATGCTGTTATCATGTTTTTAATCATTATCATGGCGATGTTTGCTTCCGAGATTATTTTACCGATGTATATGCAAGGTCCGTTAGCTTTAACAGCAGCGACAGCGGGATTAGTGTTGCTGCCAGGAAGTATATTAAATGGACTTATGTCACCGATTATGGGTTCACTGTTTGATAAATTTGGGCCTAAAGTAATGATGATACCGGCTACATTCGTGTTATGTGTGACCATGTTTATGATGAGCAGATTGGGAATTGATACACCATTTTGGATGGTTATTGTTGGTTATATATTATTAATGCTATCTGTATCAGCGATTATGATGCCAGCAGAAACAAATGGCTTAAATCAGTTGCCTAAGCATCTATATCCACATGGAACAGCTGTTATGACAACTCTGCAGCCTGTTGCCGGTGCGGTTGGTGTATCCGTGTTTATCAGTATCATGAGCGCTAGACAGAAAGCGTACTTGGGAAACGCAGCTAACCCGACTGACCCTAAAACGATAGCTGAATCGCTTGTTTCCGGTGTGGAACTTGTCTATTTTATTGCATTCGGCATCTCGGTCGTTGCATTTATCATGGCATTGTTTGTTTATCGTGCTGTACCAAAGGAACCATCTGACCTTTCTCAGGACGGACAGTAATAGAAAAAAATACGAGAAGCCACTGCTCAGATCAGCAGTGGCTTCATCTTTGTGTGGTATGTTTGTCCTTTTCGTAACCGTTGTTTATTTATGAATTAGTCGAGAACATTCGTGACTTTAATTATGTGCGACAAATTATTATGAGAAAACTAAAATACTTCTATAAACTTAGATAAGTGATATAATGGAAACATGCAATAATCGTGTTTTCCTCAAGGGAGGTCGGCGCATTCTCGTCGGTTGTAGTGTCACACGATACGCTATGACGGAAGGGGGTGTTGCCCTTGTCTGTTTTTGAGACATTGGTTTTAATGATCGCATTTGCAACACTTGTTTTGGCGACTATTGACCATAAAAAATAGACCTCCCTAGGATTAGCAGCCAGTGGGTCCATTCCTTACATGCGCTGACCCCTCTTGAATGGGGAGCGATTCATTGCTGACCGGAGATATTGCCGTATCTTCGGTCTTTATTAGTTTATGCCTTTTTCTTGTCTCTATGTTTATTATAACACGAAAAATCGGTTTGCAAACAAAATAATTGTGATTGTTTGGTTTTCTTGATAGTTGTGTCGATTTAACACAGATTAATACCCTAATTTTAAAAATTTATACAACGCTGTGATAACCCTTTTTGTTATATTGATATTCTATTTAATAACCTTATTTCCCTTCTTTCCTACTACAACTATCCTGCTTCGTTACTACAATAAGTAATGTTTAACAATTATGTATAAATATAAGCATCTATACAAATTTGCGTTGAGTAATGATTCAATAAGGTTAATAATCATACTGCCAAAACCTACATCATTTAAATGCCAGAAACAGTATTGGAATGTTGAAAAAAGAATAACAATACATTACCCAAATCGGCAACCATATCATGCTTTCGGAGCTCTATTTTTTCCATAATCTGATCAACAGGTGTAGATTTGAATAAAGTTTGATCAAAAACAACATGCAAACCCACATTTTACGGTAGATGAAAAGAACCCGTTTTGAAAAAAAGATTGATCAAAACGGGTCCTTTTTTTGTGAAATACTGTGCAATTTTTATTATAAAGTTTGATCATTTTCTACCGTTGAGGTTTAACAAACGTACTCCTTTTCTGGAATAAACTAATCTCAGTTAACAGCAATATAAATAACTATATTCCCATTTGGATAGTACTTTTCAAAATCATAAGTATAAGCCCTATCCAATTGTCCCTCTTTTTCCTTATTCCAAATTTCATTCCAAGTATCTAAAATACCTTGCTCTGAATCTGTGTCAACTTTAAATACCTCATATTTTGTATTTTCTGGAATTGTTATTGATGATTCACTTTCCCCTTCTATAGCAACACTCAATGTATAATCGCTTTTATAATCAGACTCATATTCATAATACAAACCGTATATATTGCCTTCATGTTGGGATAATTTAGCTGATGCACCTTTCCACATATCCATAATCTTTTGCATTACCTGTTCATCATTGAAATTATTTGTCCTAATAGTGTTTATGATAGTTAAATCCATAATTTCCACCTTTCAATTTGTTCATTAATTTAATAGCATTTTTCAATTAAACGCCCGATTGCTGAATACGGTGACTTTCCAGTATAATCACTACTTTACGCAATAAATGTTTACATGACAAATTTTTGGCCTAATAAAAATACCCCCCAAGCAACTATTCCCCTTGAATAGGTGAAAAGAAGTTGTAAATAATAAAAGAAATAATAATGATAGTGAGGTGAATATGGTGAAATTAAAGAAATTAACAATAGGTGCTTCTACTGTAATACTTTCCTCCGGGTTATTGTTCGGGTGTGGAGCTCCAAATTTAGATGATGAACAGGAACCAGATCCGACTGAAAAGCCTTCCGAGCAACAAGATCACAACGATAATGGCTCAGATATTAATGAAGACCCGGCGGAAAATGAGGATATTCAATACAATCAAGACCAAAACGGTCAAGATAAAAATAACCAGGAAAACAATGATAATGATGATCTAGGTGATATATTAAAACCAGGACACCAATAGGTATCGTTAGCGCCGTTTAAAAGGTGCTTTTTGTAAATAGAAATCACTAGGCTAGGCCCAGTATAATGCAGATGAAGCCCCAACTGTTATTTCAAATCTATCATGACTATTGCATCTATCAGACGCTGGCTGTTTCGTTCATACATTTTTTTGACCTGATTGTTTTAGGTGGCGAGAGCAAATAATTCCAAGTCAGTCTGACATTTTTCATGCTGGCAAGAAGCGGCGGCTTTTTTTAATGGTTGTGGCACATTAATTTTATCATCATACAAATCAACCATTAACTGACCGGAAGAGTCCACCTAGCCAAGGAAAATATTTTCAATACTGACATCCTTTTTATCAAGTTCTAGCTAATTGATGTTAAGTGATGCGTTTAATTCCTTCAATATATGTATTTTCAATAACAAATTATACCATAATTTAATTTCCCTTTGGTCGTCAATCAACTATATTTACTCAATAAAATAGGGCGTCTTTCTATTCAGGAAGTGCGCCTGATTGCGGTATAGATTGTTAATTTTAATGGGGTAAAATAGTAATTAGTGCTATTTTGCCTTTAAGGACTTAATGATAATAAAAGATGATCTACGCTTTTCGTTTATTAATTTTGGCATTTGCTTTATCCCTGTCAAATTTGACTGTTGTTCAATAATTTTATCCAAAGTAAACCTATGTTCAATCAAAGTATTTATTAAAGTAGAAATGGTTCGATGTTTAGGGAATGAATTTGATTAACGTTGTCAGCACGCTTGAAATAATCAAGTACAAGCGGTCTGAAAGTTGCCAGGCCGACACCTGATGACAGCAGGTAAACATTTTTGCCTTCTCTTGTATCCTTTGGAAAGAGCTTGGTACAAGATAGGATTACGAAAAGGAATTTGGAGAAACACCAATCACGAGGCTGGTCAGGCAAATTGTCGGGGTGGATAAAATCGCTGCCAATCAGGCATTTTCCGAATTTTTATCTTCCGAACGCTTAAATACCAATCAAATTAAGTTCGTGCAACTGATTATCGACTATGTTGTCAAGAACGGTTATTTGGAGAAGAAGGTGCTGCAGCAAGATCCATTTCGTTCACTTGGCAGTGTGTCAGAACTGTTCCATAATAACATTGACGATGCAAAAGGTATTATTGCTGTGATCAATACGATAAATCAGAATTCAGAATTACCAGGGGATTAGAAGCTGTTTTCTAAGCCTTTTTGACGTGCAATATACAACTCAAAAATAATTTTCTCTTAAGGTGTTTACTCTCACGTTACGTAATACTTTATAGTAATCAATGAAGGGAGGTTGCCGTAATGAAAGTGAAAGAAGTTGCGGATCTAGTTGGTATTAGTGTGCGTACACTGCATCATTATGATGAAATTGGGCTGTTAACCCCGAAAAACACAACGGAATCCGGTTATCGCCTTTATTCCAGTGATAACCTGGAAACATTACAGCAAATATTATTTTTTAGAGAGCTAGGCTTCCCTTTGAAACAAATAAAGGAAATTATCAATAGTCCATCATTTGACCGGACTGAGGCTTTGCAGATGCACCGCAACATGCTGCTTGAAAAACGGAACCGCCTAGACAAAATGATCGCGACAATTGATAAAACGATTCAACACACGAAAGGAGAGCTTAACATGTCAGAAAAAGAGAGGTTCGAGGGCTTTGATTTTAGCCATAACCCATACGAACAGGAAGCACGAGATCGCTGGGGGGATAAAGCCGTGGATGAGTCAAATGCTAAAATGAACAAGATGTCTAAAGAGGAGAAAAAGGCTTTTGAAGACGAATTTAATGCCATTTACCGGAAACTTGCTGAAATTCGCCACACGTCACCAGAATCGGATGCCGCTCAAGCTGGAATGAAGGAATGGTATGACTTCCTCAATAAGATGGGGAATTATTCCCTGGATGCATTTAAAGGGCTTGGACAAATGTATGTTGACGATGAACGCTTTACAAAAAATATCGATCAGTTTGGCGAAGGTTTAGCTGTATTCATGCGTGATTCGATGGCGGTTTATGCTGATCGAAATAAATAAACCTTTATTCACTACGATAATCGTATACGAAACGAAGTAGGTGGCAGGCGAAAGTTTTTTCACCATGCCACCTATTTTACTATTCCCAGCGATATTAGTTTTGAAGAGTACGACGAAAACAGTTCTTGTCCATAATTATAAATACTGAACTGCTTCCGTTATATCCTTTGCTTTCGTAATAGCTGAAATAACAGCAACACCATTGGCACCGGCCTCTAGTACAGATGCCGCATTATTAATCGTGATGCCGCCAATTCCGACAATGGGGAGATCAGGGTATTCGTTTCTTATTGCTTTAATCCATTCAATCCCGACAGCTTGTTTCGCATCGGATTTTGTTGTTGTGTTGAAAACCGGGCCTGCACCAAGATAGTCGGTCAGTTGGATTGGGCTGTTTGCAAGCTCATTTTTATTCGAAACAGAAAGCCCAATTACTTTATCGGGAAAAAGCTGACGCAGTTCGTTAATCGGTACATCATTTTGCCCAACGTGAATTCCGTCAGCCTTAAGTGGTTCAACTAGTTCTATATCATCATTTACAATAAATGGGACGCCATAACGGGCACAAATCGCTCGCATTTTTCGACCTAAAACAAGTTTATCATTTCCGGTTAAAGATCCTTCTCCTTTTTCACGAAATTGAAAGGAGGTAATTCCGGCAGAGAGAGCTGACTCAAGGAGTTGCAAAGGATCGTGATGGCAATTTTGACTGCCCATGATAAAGTATTTTCTTAACTGCCCGCTTGAAAACCTGGTATTCATTCATGCACCTCCAACTTACCGACATCTAATGATAAGGCATCAATGAAACAAGGTAAAAAGGTTCCAGGCCCGCTTACATCAGGTAAGCAGGCAGCATATTCTGCCGCTGCCCCGTAAAATGACAATGCCGTGTTTATTTGTTGTTTCAACGGCTGGTCTGTTGTCAGGCACGCTGCCAGAATAGAGCCAAGTAAACATCCAGCCCCCGTAATTTTAGTGAGAAATGGGTGTCCAGTCGTGTTTTCGCCCAAATCGTTACCGATACAAAACATATCCACTTTACCCGTTACAACCGCTGCTGTATCATAGATAGCGGCAACTTTTTCGGCAACCTCTGCACTATTCCCTTCACCAACAGAGTCCGGGCCTTTCGTTTCCCAGGGAATTCCGGCAAGATAAGCCATCTCCCCAGCATTACCTTTGATGACAGCTGGTTTGACTTCATGAAGAACCTGTTTTACAGCAGTATCCCGAAATGGTGTTGACGCGACACCGACTGGATCAAGTACTACCGGTATTCCTTTTTCATTAGCAGCCTTACCAGCGGCAATCATAGCCTTTACTTCCAACGGTGTAATGGTGCCAATGTTAATAAGTAACCCATTTGCATTCATCGCCATGTCATATGCTTCTTCTACAGCATTTGCCATCGCTGGAATACCGCCAAAGGATAATAAACCGTTAGCGGTAAAGTTCATAACAACCTGGTTTGTTAAATGGTGGATCAGTGGGCTCTTTTCCCTGACTTCCCGAATGACGTTTCTGTTCATTGCTTTACCTCCTCGGGCCGTGTTGCCCAGTGATTTGTTGGACCATTGCCTTTGCCGATGGAAAAGGAATGACGGATTGCGGCGGTTACATAGTCTTTTGCCTGTTTTACTGCTGCAGGCAATGGTATTCCTTTGCTTAATAAAGCTGTTATGGCTGCGGAATAGGTACAGCCTGTTCCGTGTGTGTTGTTTGTATCAATTCGTTCTGAGGAAAAACGGTGCATCTTGTTTCCGTCATATAAAATGTCAATTGCCTTACCATCAAGATGACCACCTTTAACAAGGGCTGCACCAGCACCATGCTTAACTACAATTTGTTCGGCAGCCTGCTGTAAATCATTCACGGTCTTAATAGATTCCCCTGTGATGTATTCTGCTTCCGGAACATTCGGGGTAACCAGTGCAGCGAGCGGCAGAAGCTGTTCACGTAAAAAGTTTCTGGCTTCTTCAGCAATTAACGAATCACCGCTTGTCGCGACCATTACCGGATCCATGATATATGGCACGTTTAAGGGTGTGATTTTTTGAACGATGACTTCCATCATGTCAATATTGGCTATCATCCCTGTCTTATACGCTTGAAAGGGTATATCAGAAATAACAGAATCCAGCTGTTTTTCTATCATGTTAATCGGGATATGATGAACGTCTTGGACACCGGTTGTGTTCTGAGCTACAACCGATGTAATGATAGACATTCCATAACACGTAAATTCCTGAAACGTTTTTAAATCAGCCTGGATGCCAGCACCGCCACTTGGATCCGTCCCAGCAATGGTTAAGGCGCATGGTATTTGGTTCATCGGCTTCCCACCAGCTTTGCATCAGGCCATTCTTCACGGGTGTAAGCCATTTCCCAAAAAGACCATTCCAGTTGACAGCTTTTACGGAAAGCTTCCTTCATACGTGTTTGTTCCGTTATAGAGGCTTCCATGGCTAGTTCATCCAAACGATTACGCATTGTCGTCGTAATTTTTTCCACACTTTCGTCCGCATAGAAACGAATCCACTTATAAAAGGGATGATTATCTGCTGGTTTGTACGTTTTCATCAATTCCTTCCCGATTTCCAAATAAGTCCAAGGGCAAGGAAGCAGTGCACAAATTATTTCTGCCAGCGTACCCGTCTGTGCATGATACATCATATGTTTAACGTAATGATCAGCAGTAGGTGGCAAGGCATATCCTTGAAGTTCATCATAGTTAACCCCGATTGATTCGCAAAAGTTGTGGTGTGGATGGACTTCACTGTGCAAAACAAATTGAATTTGGTCGTTAAAAAAGGCCATATCCCTCCGATCATTGGATTTGGAAATTGCCATTCCGTATATTTTTATAAATGCATTAAGGTATTCAAAGTCTGCTTTAATGTAATGTTCCAATGCTTCTTTTGGGACATTTCCTTTACCGATTCCCTGTACAAACGGATGGGTAAATATTGCTTGAAAAATATCACTGTTTTCGTCCCTGAGATCTTGAGAAAAAGTCATGATTATGCCTCCCTGGATTTTAGGAAGCTACTAGAGGCTAGAAAGGAAGAATCATAGAAAGGTATTTACGTCCTCGACTACTTCCCTCCGCTGGTATTAACCAGATCAGGTTCCAAGGGACTAAGAATCATTTTCTTTTCTCAGCCATATAGGCGCCCCTAGCAGTTCCGATATATTAAATATTTTGTAATAAACTACGTTGTTTCAATCGTATCACTATTAGCCAACCGATTAATGCTCCTGCTCCACTGCTGGCAAGAAATGATGGGAAGAAAAATAATGCTCCAACTGAATTTCCCATTAAAAGGTTAGCCAACGGTACAGCGAATAAAGAGCCTAAAACTCCGGTTCCAATGAATTCGCCAAGTGCAGCATATATTTTTTTGCCAAAGCTTTTGTACAGATATCCTGCCAAAAAAGCGCCAATCATTCCGCCGGGAAATGCAAGGATTGTGCCAAACCCAAGCAAATTACGGAGTAGCCCAATCATAAAGGCAATTATAACGGCAGGAGCTGGACCAAGCATCACTGCTGCCATGACGTTGACCGTATGTTGTACAGGGTAGGCTTTTGCAATACCTGCAGGAAACCATAGGATTTGTGCCCCAATCGTTCCTATGGCTACAAATACAGCCATCGTCGTTAATAAACGTGTCCGATTCATTTATTTCCTCCTTTCCGTTATAATATGAAAAAGCTAGGTCCATGGATAAAGGACCTAGCTTTTTAAAGGGAAAAGTTTATGTGTGATGATCACAGACTACTTCCCTCCGCTGGTATTAACCAGATCAGGTCCATAAGAGTCGGAAAGCTAATCCGGCTTCCCTCTCAGCTCACGGTTTCTGAGCACCCCTAGTAGTGGAATTACTATGAAACTTGCTTGTTATCGTAATCATAACAAAAGAATCTCAGTCTGTCACCTACTAATTTTAAAAAATATTGTTGTTTAATCAATACCTCGCATGAATTGATGAATTTTTTTCGATGACAAAAATAGAAGTAAACCAAGTAAAATAGAAATGCCACCGATTACCCCAAAATACAAAATTTCTGTATCAAACGAATATAATTTTACGACTTGCGCATTAATTGCTTGTGCCGATGCATTAGACAGGAACCATAGACCCATCGTTTGTGCTGAAAAGGCAGCAGGTGCAAGCTTTGTTGTTGCGGATAATCCGACAGGTGATAAACATAGTTCACCTAAAACAACCAGGAAGAAGCTAAGCACGAGCCATAATGGATTAACGAGTGTATCTGTGCCGTTAACAATCGCAGGGATAATCATAACAATAAAGGAAAGCCCTGCAAAAAATAAGCCAACTGAGAATTTTTTCGGTGTTGATGGTTGTTTGTTCCCCAGTTTAACCCAAAGCCATGCAAATACAGGTGCCAGTAAAACGATAAATAGTGGATTCAATGACTGGAACCAGGATGATTGAATTTCAATACCTGCGAAGTGCAGCAATGTCCGCTGATCTGCATATCGCGCTAAAATAATCGAGCCTTGTTCCTGAATCGCCCAGAACATCATGGCTGCCACAAACATTGGTATATAAGCCAGGAGACGTGAGCGTTCCACTTCGGTTGTTCGTGGACTCCGGTACATCACGATAAAATAAACGGCAGGAATGATAATTCCAAGAATACTAACAATCATGGTAAATCCATTTATTGTTAAGATCCCGGTTGGAATTGTGATAGCCCCCAATATAATTACGATAATAGCACCAATGCCGAAGCGGCCGAATACCTTTTTACGTTCTGCTGCCGTAAGTGGATTTGGAACGTTTGAACCAGCTGGTCCCAAATATTTGCCCTTGGTAAAAATGAAAACGACGAGACCGATAAACATTCCAATGGCCGCCAAGCTAAATCCAAGATGGAAGTTATATTCCTGTCCGACGGTTCCGACAATTAATGGAGCCAGTAATCCACCTAAGTTAATCCCCATATAAAAAATACTGAAACCAGAATCACGACGGTAGTCTTCCTTGCTGTATAAATCACCGACAATATTGGATACATTCGGTTTCAATAAGCCTGTACCAATAACAATCAAGCCCATCGAAACGAACAATCCTGTTAAACTTCCAGGAAAGGAAAGAACAATATGACCGAACATGATTAAAACGCCGCCATAAAAGGTTGTCCGAGCGCTTCCTAATAACCGGTCAGCAATCCAGCCGCCAATAATCCCAGACATGTATACAAGTGATCCGTAAACCGCCATAATCGAAGCGGCAGTTCCCTGATCAATCCCGAGACCGCCTTTTGACAGTTCGTAGTACATATAAAATAATAGAATGGCACGCATCCCATAGTAAGAAAAACGTTCCCAAAATTCCGTGAAGAATAGCGTAGATAATCCCTTTGGATGTCCAAAGAAACCCTTCTGCGGAATGTCTTGAATATTTTGATTATTTGATGACATGTTGTAGCCTCCTTGTATGACATGATCATTATACTATGCATTTATAAATTTGAAAAGTTATTTATTAGTTTAAATGGAGAAAATAAGTTGAATAGTCAGTAATACATTTTCGTAAGGTGAACCTTCATTCAGTAGGGGAGGAAGGGAAACCCTACTGAATGAAGGTTCATTTTATTTTTAGATGAATGCCCAAAAAGGTATTGACAGGTATATGGTATGCGCGTATAATTTGTTTCTGTTATGAAAATGTTTAGTAGTAAGATACTTATCAATTAACTAACCCGTTGCAAGGGGTGGAGTCGCATGATTGAAGAAGATTTCCTTGAGCTGGAAGATATCTTTAGAAAGATCATAAGAAAATTGCCTGGTCAGTGGAAGAAACATACAAAATTGGGATTTTCACGATCTGAAGTACTCGTGCTTTACAAATTACATCGTGATGGACAGCAGCGCGCATCAGAATTGGCCAGGGTTCTTTCTATTACAACAGGTGGATTGACAGGTATTACCGATAAACTTGTTGATGGAGGATACATTGAAAGAAACCGGACTGATCAGGATCGCAGGGTTGTCTATTTAACGATAACGGAAAACGGGCAAGAAATATTAAGAAATTTGTATGTTACCCGAAAAGCATTTATGGAAAGGCTTTTTGCGGGTATTTCCAAAGAGGAATTGGCGATGTTCAAGACCACGGCTACTAAACTTTTAGCCAATTTTGAGAATAACGACATGAAAGAGTGAACTTGTAGAATAGGAGATGAAATGAAAGAATGACAGATTCAACAACCGTAACGAATGTGAAAAAGGGGCCAATTTTGGCTGTTATTATTTTAGGAGCCTTTGTGTCGCTCCTGAATCAAACGTTGATGAATGTTGCCCTGCCTTCTATTATGGAAGATTTGGAAATAGGTGAAAGTACAGCTCAATGGATAACAACCGGTTTTATGCTAGTTAACGGTGTACTCATCCCGATAACTGCTTTTTTAATGGAGAAATTTTCAACAAGGCAATTGTTTATTACCGCGATAAGCCTGTTTGCAGTCGGTACGTTAATCTGTGGAGTCGCACCGGGATTTACGATTTTAATGACGGGAAGGGTTATCCAGGCAATAGGTGCCGGGATTATCATGCCGCTTCTGACTACAGTCGTTTTGGCGCTTTTCCCTGTTGAAAAACGCGGTGGTGCCATGGGTATAATTGGTATTGCGATAATTTTCGCCCCTGCTGTAGGACCAACATTATCAGGGTTTGTTGTACAAAACTATTCGTGGAGAGTATTATTTTACATTATTTTCCCGATAGCTGTGTTAACGATTATTCTGGCAGTGATTTTTTTGAAGAATGTTACAAAGCAAACGTTTCCGGATATTGACATTTTGGCTATTGTTTTATCAACACTCGGTTTTGGCGGTATTTTATATGGCTTTAGTATTGCAGGAACGAAAGGTTGGGGAAGTGCTGAGGTTATTACAGGACTGATTGTTGGCTTTGTTGGGCTTTTGTTGTTCGTTTGGCGGGAATTACGCGTCGACACACCGATGCTGGACTTCAGGGTGTTTAAAAGCGGGATATTCTCATTGACGACTGTTATTAACATTATGCTAACGGTAGCAATGTTTGCCCCAATGTTGCTTATTCCGATTTATTTGCAGAACATCCTGGATATTACCCCGATGAATTCAGGCTTAATGCTGATGCCTGGGGCAATCGTGATGGGGATTATGTCACCAATTACGGGAAAAATATTTGATAAAATCGGTGCACGTCCTTTGGCGATTTTCGGGTTGGCGATCACGGTTGTAACGACTTATTTGTTTACAGACTTAACAGATTCAACCAGCTATATGTATTTAATCATCATTTACACGATTCGCATGTTTGGGATGTCCATGATTATGATGCCGATCATGACGGCCGGACTCAACCAGCTGCCACAACGGCTTCATCCGCATGGAACTGCAATGGTCAATACAGTCAGGGCGGTAGCGGGTGCTATTGGAACAGCATTTTTGGTAACGGTCATGACCACCCAGGCAAAAGATAGTGTAAAGGACATTATTGTTTCCAACGGGTTTGATCCCACAAATAAACAAGAAATGCTGCATGCTGCCAATATGGCGCAAGTACAGGGGATTAATGATGCATTTATGGTTTCCACTGTATTTGCTGTCCTGGCGTTGATTCTTTCCTTTTTTATTAAACGGGGAAGGACAACACAGGAAGAAGAACCGGATTTCGCTGCAGAAAGAGGTTAATACAAAGCCAGGCTGTCTGGGGGTGACCCCGTTAGCCTGGCTTTTTGTTGGGATTTTATCCGAGTGAAGGCGGGAAGGTGTCGATCACGTGAAGAGTAGTTGAAGTCACCGATCGAAGGTGGAAATTCGCTGATCGAAAGCAGAAATTCGCCGATCGAAGTCTGAAAGCCGCTGATCAAAGTCGGAAATTCGCCGATCGAAAGCGGAAAGCCGCTAATCGACTACCTGATCGAAAAGGGAGAAAAACCCGATCGACCGAGAGGGAAACCCGATCAAAAGCAGCCAACCTGATCAGGGAAGATCATCATTCTGATCATCAGCGGCTGCGCAAAAGCTTTTGTCCGGGTAATCTCAGTGCAAGCACAATCACCAGGATACAGAAGACAAGACTCACACCCGCAATGATATGAAGATGTTCTATATCCAAATGGCTGTTAAATGCCAGGCCAAGCAAACAGGATGAAAGAATCGACCCTAGATAGCGGCTTGTTTGGAAAAGGCCTGATGCTGAGCCGGTTTCTTCCGGTTTAACTTGTTCATAAAGGGCTGTTTGCATCGATATGTTATTGAATCCGTTGCTCATGCCAAGCACCGCCATTATGGCAATAAACCATAAAAGTGTTGAGTCTTGCTGGAATGTGAGCAGCAGTGCTGTACCTGTCAAAAGCAGAAAAGCCCCGATAACAAGCGGTAATTTCGAACCATACCGGTCAATCATCCGGCCTGCAACCGGTGCAACAATTACACTAAAACCTGCCAAGGCAAGCATGATTAAACCGGTATGTTCCTCACTGTAATGACGGACCTGTTGCAAAAAAGTTGGAAATCCAAAGAAATAGCAATAATAAATCAGGTTAATACTGGTGAACTGTAAATAAACAAAGGTTACATTCGGATTTCTTTTTAACGATACGAGATCAATGAAAGGTTCCCGTTTATTTTTTTCACAAAAGTAAAAGCCGATTGCAGCCAATAAAAAGACCATTAATGCCGACCAATGAACCTGGTTTTCCAGGGAAAGTAGGAATAATATTAAACCGATCATTGCCACGATAAAAAGGGCAATTCCACTAAAGTCAATGCGATTTAATTCGATTTTTCCTTGCCCTTTCGCTGGTAAAATAAAGATTGCCATTACAAAAGAGAGCACAATAAAAGGAAAATTAATAATAAAAATCGATTGCCAATCCCATGAGGCAATTAAAAAGCCACCAATGGAAGGTCCAAATGCAGCAGAAGTGGATGCGAAAATAGACAAGGCCGCTAATGCTTTTCCTTGCCCTTCTGTAATATTTGTCCGGACCATGCTCATCCCGCTAGGAAATAAAGTGGAGCTGCCAATCGCCATAAGTGCACGGCACCCAAGCAGAAACGGGTAATTCGGTGAAAATGGTGCCAATATCGCTGCACCTGCTACCAGGATTAATCCGGTCAAAAATAATCGTTTAGGGCCAAACATATCACTTAATTTCCCCATAACAGGCTGTGCGGCTGCGCTTGCAAGGTAAAATATTGAAATCAGCCATGATGCATCAGCAAATGTTAAAGAAAATTCGTGCTGCAGTCGGGTTAATGCTACAGATATCATTGATGAATTTAATGGATTAAGCAATGTACCAAGGCCAATTGTCAAAACAAGCAGCCAAGGTTTTTGTAATGTTTCTTTCATATCAATCACCTATTTTATCATTCCGAACAACCTTTATCATATGCCAAAGTAGAGGAAGTCGAAAATATTTTGCCCAAACGTTTAACGATAATGTAAGTGTTGAAAGTGGATAGGCAATCCAGACCAAGCTGTGATTTGATTATTATTTAGGATATATCTTGCAATACAAGGTAAATGAATTTATACTTTATACTATACATATAGCTTGCATAACAAGGCATTAAAAAGAGGTGATTTTTTGGATGTCGACAACCCAGATGTTAAAAGGGATATTGGATGGTTGTTTGTTGGCCATTATCAAGGAAAAAGAAGTATATGGATATGAATTAGCACAAAAATTGGAGGATTATGGTTTCGACTCTTTTAGTGAAGGAACTATCTACCCATTGTTGCTGCGGATGCAAAAAGAAAAACTGATCACGTCAACGTTAAAAAAGTCAACTGCTGGGCCGAAACGAAAGTATTATTCATTGACCGAAAAGGGAGAAGAAGAATTGACCGCTTTTATCAAACGGTGGGATTTCCTGCAGGCAAATGTTAATGATGTTATTGAAGGGGAACTTGCCTATTCGATTTTAGAGTTAATCGGTTATCCGGCTATCGGATTGCTTATCATGGCTTTAGTATGATAGCTTTTAAATACATTGCGGCAAATCAATTGTCAAAATTGAAGGAGTTTGCAATCCTTTATATTTTAGGGTTAATGCCAATCAGTTTATTTATCGGATTAATCTTTTTGGATCGGTATTATCATACGCTGACTATTCAATTTAGCACATTTAGTACAACATTAGTAGCAAGCCTTGCGATTTTAACGTTGATTGGCATATCCGTTTGGAGCAAAACGTGGGTGGCGATTATTTTGCCAATTATTATGTATTTGCCAGGTGTTTTACTGGGCTTTACTACTTTACAGGAGACCACAAAACTATGGGTGGATTGGTTAGCGATTGTTATCGGAGCAGGAGGGTATGTTTGGATATCGTTTAAGAAGGCTAACAAAGCATAAATTCTATTTGGTGGTGAAATGACATGGGTAAAAAAAATAGCAGCTTACCGGAATATATACTAAATTGGGTAGTAAAAGCGGTAGATCATCATGCTGAAGTAGTTCATGTCCATCAACTAAAAGGTAGTACGTCCTCTACACTGTTTCGAATCTTCCTTCAGACCAATCAGTGTATGAAACTTGTCGTGTTACGCTTATTTGATAATAAAGAATGGCTGTTGGAAGAACCCGATCTGGCTTTACATGAAGCTGCAAGTCTAAGTTTTGCAGCAAAGGCAGATATCGCAACACCTGAGATAATCGCATTTGATGAAAAGGGTGAAGATTGCGGAGTACCGGCTGTTCTGATGACAATGCTAGAAGGAAGTGTTGAATTAAAACCTGACGATCAGAATAATTGGCTGAAAGGTTTAGCAGCGGCTCTTGGAAAAATTCATGCTGTATGTGCCGATGATTTTAATTGGAAGTATTTTACCTACAATGATATCCCATCGCTGGAAACACCATCTTGGACCAGTGTTCCGGAAGCATGGGAACAGGCAATTGAAATTGTAAAAGGACCGCGACCTTCCGTTAAAACTTGCTTTATTCACAGGGATTATCACCCCACGAATGTTTTATACCACAAAGGAAAAGTCAGTGGTATTGTTGATTGGGTAAATGCTTGCCATGGGCCGGCAGGGATTGATGTTGGACATTGCAGATTGAACCTGGCAATGCTATATGATGTGGAAACGGCAGATAGATTTTTAACGGCATATCAGCAGCATCAAGGTTACGCCTTTATATATGATGTCTATTGGGATTTGGTTTCGTTGATCGATATCCTTTTCGGCCCGCCACAAGTTTATCCGGGATGGGAAGCGTTTGGTATTACAGGGTTAACAGATAGGATGATGGAAGAGCAATTGGATAGGTATGTTTTGAGTTTGTTAGAGTAGGTCCTGACAAATGGTTACTAAAGTAATCCAACAATAATCGTCAAAAACAGCAAATCAAATCAGGAAAAGTGGATGATTGACAAAGGTATAGATGAATTGTTATATTATTGATATGTCAACGTTGTTTAGTCAACAAGTTTCCAGGAGGTGATGCCCTTTGAATTCGGATGATCATATTGGTGTTTTGATTCATAATGCTGATTTAACCATTGCAAATTATGTAAGAAAACGTTTAAAGCCTTTCAATCTTGCTCCGGAGCAGAATTTAATTATGATGATGCTTTGGAACAAAGATGGAATTTCATCCAATGAACTCGTATTACAACTTAAAAAGGATAAAGCTAGTATCGCACGTATGATCACTAGCTTGGAGGGAAAAGGATACATCAAAAAGGTCGAAAATCCCGCTGATAAACGTACCTTTAGGGTTCATTTAACGGATGAAGGCAAACGACTTGCTCATTTAGTCTTGCCAGTTCAACAAAAAATGCGTGAAACTATTACTGCCGGGATGACTAAAGAAGAGATTAGCGAACTTAAAAAATTAATCACAAAAGTTATTTATAACGTTTCGGAAGCTTAAACGAGAGGAGTAGTTAAGGTATGGGCAGCATGATGAGTCTTGGGGTTTTGGTTATTCGTCTAGTGATGGGATTAACCTTTGCTGCACATGGTTTACAAAAGATGTTCGGTTGGTTTAAGGGTACAGGCTTAAAGAAATTTGCTGAAGTGCTAGCATCCATGAATGTGAAGCCACCCATGTTGAACGCAATTTTTGTAGCGTTGGCAGAAATCATCGCTGGACTTTTAATTGCAACCGGTATAGGGATTAGACTTGGGGCTGCATTAGTGGTGATAACTATGCTGGTTGCCATCATTAAAGTGCATGGTAAAAATGGGTATCTACAAAAAGGCGGTTACGAATATAATCTTCATCTTATCGCTATTGCAATCGGACTCGCATTTACAGGTCCAGGAAGTTATGTGTTGTTTTTTTGATACTAAATCAGTTCCGTTTTTCACGGGTGAATAATTTTTATGGTTGCCCGCGGATGAGAAGATCACTCCTTAATTCCTTTAAAGTAACGGGCTATAACAAAGATTCAGGAACCACATATTAAAAATAAGGTTTTACAGACGGACTCGATTGCGGAACAATACAAGTAGTGAATGATCAAGCCTTTTTATAAAAAAAATGAAATCTGCTTGAAAGGGAACTATTTGAATCAATTCAGTTTTAAAAAGGTTTCTTTCTATTTGTAGAAACATGTAGGTTTAAAAGGTATTTTTGATCAAGCTTTATTTTAAACCTATGAAATTTGTGGATAGAATCGTTTTTAAAAAAGTAGAACTGTAACATGTCTTTACCTGAATTATTCATAATAACTATGCTAACAGCCTATAAACCCTTATCTGTATAGTAGTTTAGCCATTTTAAAAATGCATCAAATAAATGAAAAAAGAATCCGTTTCTGTTAAAGTTAAATTAGCGAAAAATAACAAACAGAAAGGATTCTTATAATGGTCACTTTACCGCAAATTAGACTGAATTTCAATAAAAACATCAAATTGCCAAATGGTGGAGGTGAGCTTTCCTCTGATACCGGTGAATTCATCTTTAGGGAATTCTATGAAGATCGGCTTCTCTGAAACAATCGCCCGCAATTTAAGCATTGATGACCCCAAGAACTTACTTTGAATACTCAAATAAAGATCTGTTACGTCAAAAGATTTATCAAATACTGGCAGGGTATTTGGAAGATGACGCCGCGGATCAAATTGTAAAAGGACCGCAACCTTCCGCTAAAACCTGCTTTATTCACAGGGATTATCACCCCACGAATGTTTTATACCACAAAGGAAAAGTCAGTGGTATTGTCGATAGGGTAAATGCTTGCCGCGGTCCGGCGGGGATTGGTGTTGGACATTGCAGGGTGAACCTGGCATTGTTGTATGACGTTATAACTACGGATAGATTTTTAGTGGAATATCAGCAGGATCAAGGTAGCGCTTTTACATATGATGTGTATTGGGATCTGGTATCTGTAATGGATATCTTTTTTGGTCCTACTAAAGTAAATCCGGGTTGGGAGGGATTAGGCGCGACGGGATTAACCGATAAAATGATAGAGGAGAGCGACTGGATACTTACATAAGAAGCTTGCTCTAAGTCATCCCTTCCAAGGTTCATTTGGATTACGAATTTAATATTATGATTTAAGAACCAAGCCAATCATGAATGATTGGCTTGGTTTCTTCTTTTAAAATGTAAACAATTTCAGTTGATAAACCCTAATTTATGCTTTTTTAATCAAACCTTAATGTGCTATTCAGTTTTCCTTAATTACTCACCCGTATCATTCTACGTAACAACACATTACAGGGAGGAAAATGAAATGAAAGTGGTAATGGTCTCATCAGGTTTTAAGGAATGTTTGGATGCAGAAGAAGTAGCCAATGCAATGAAAAATGGAGCAATGCGTTTTGATCCATTTCTGAAAACGGATGTGATCCCGATGGTTGATGGTGGTGAGGGATTTGTTAAAGCAATTATGAAGGTTAAAAAAGGAGAATTAATTCATAAAGAAGTTATTGGTCCGGTTGGTGATAAGGTCTTGAGTTACTACGGTATTTTTACGGAAGGGAACAAACGTATTGCGGTAATCGAAATGGCTGCGGTTGCGGGGTTAAAGATGGTGCCAAGTGACCAACGGAATCCATTAAAAACATCAACATACGGTGTCGGAGAATTAATAATGGCTGCGTTGGATATGGAGGTCGATAAGATACTGATTGGTTGTGGTGATTCCGGGACATCGGATGGCGGAGCAGGTATGGCACAAGCGCTTGGAGTTCGGTTTTTGAATGATAACCAACGGATTATAAAAGTCAGAGGCGGTGAGGATCTGCTAAAAGTGGCTTCGATCGATACAACATGCCTGGATAAGAGATTGCAGAATATTTCTATTGAAGTTGCTTGTAATTGGACAAATGTATTATGTGGTGATAAGGGGGTGGCCAGGGTATTTGGTCCACAGAAAGGGGCTGCCCCGGAAGAAGTGGAGAAGTTATCAGACGCATTGGAACATTATGCGGCGTTAATTGAAGATGCCATGTCGATAAATGTTCGTTATATTCCGGGAAGTGGGGCTTCGGGGGGATTAGGAACAGGGTTACTCGCATTTGCAAACGCTAAATTATTCCCACGGTTTGATTTAATTATGCATTTCATTCAAATCGAGGAGAAAATAGCATCCGCAGATCTAGTTATCACTGCTGAAGGCAGTCTTGATGCTCAGACACCTAATGGAAAAATCCCATGTGAAGTGGCAAGAATTGCAAAAAAATACAGCATCCCTGTAATTGCAATAGCGGGTACGGTTGGAAAAGGTGCTGAACTCAACTATAAAACAGGTATCGATGCTTTTTCAAGTATCATTCAGAAGCCGGTTACATTAGAGCAGGCGATGTTCAAAGCCTCTAAGTGGATCGGGGACAGTGTAGAGAGTATTTTACGACAGGTTACGATTGGTCTGAAAATGGCTGATAGAAAAGAAAGGGTTTTTGCTTATGGAAAAAAGGTTGGACAGGTATAAAGTAAAGAAGAATAGAGTTGTTAACTTGATTCATAAACTTTCTGCTAGATTATTAGTCATTACAGCTATTCATGTAGTTTTTACTGCATTTATTGTAATGCTTGATAATCTGGATTACGATGCAGCCGTTTCTCTTTTCGCGTTCCTTTCAGCGATGACATTGTGGGTCGGTACAAAAATTCCAGCGGGCTATGTTGCTGTTTCGCTTATCTTGTTTATCGTATTCATGAAAGCAGGGAAGCCAGATCTTTTGTATCATTCATTTGGTGAAGAAGTAATATGGCTGATGATAGGTGCCTTTATTATTGGCGAAGCGGTTAAGGAGTCCGGTCTCGCTGACCGCTACTGTCAATCCATCATGAACCGGGCAAAAGATAAAAATTTTATAATCAGATCGCTTACGTACGTATTGTGTATATCAGCATTCTTTATTCCGTCGACCTCGGGGAGGGCGGCGTTATCGATGCCTATTGTAAAGCAGTTGGGTACCTATTTTTCGAAAAAGGAAAGAGACGTACTAGCTGTCCTTGTACCAATTATTATTTTGATGAGTACCTCGGCAAGTTTAATTGCGGCAGGTTCCCATTTAATCGGAGTTGGCTTTTTGGAATCGGCTACGGGCGAATCAATATCGTTTGTCCAATGGATTATATGGGGGGCTCCGTTTGCAATCGTTATTTCCGTGCTGACAATGTCTATTATTAAATGGATGTTGTGGCCAAAAGATAGATCAATGGACACATCGCCCCTCGTCCCTTTACAGAAAGAAAAACAGCCAATGTCCAAAAAGGAAAAAAAGACCATGCTATTCATGATTGTTTTGATTATCGGCTGGATGATGGAATCCGTCCATCAATATGATATAGCGTTTCTTACGATGGTTGGTGCTGTTCTGTTTATGTTACCTAAATATGGTGTGATTAGTTGGAAGCAGGGAGTTAACGCTGTATCCTGGAATTTAATTTTATTTGTTGCTGCAGCTGCAGCACTGGGCAGAATATTGGTTGATTCTGGTGTGGCGGGATGGATTGAAAACGAAATGATCAATGTATTACATTTGTTTGCGAACACTTCTGAATGGGTAATCGTGTTAATAATTTTAATCGTAACCGTTACAAGCCATTTATATATTACTTCACACACAACTAGAGCCATTGTTTTCATTCCTGCATTGTTATTATTTGGACAGATGATTAGTGCAGATCCTGTTGCTGTTGTGTTTATCAGTTTGCTAGGGATGAATTATTGTGTAACATTTCCAGTTAGCTCCAAGGCCTTACTTATCTTTTACGAAGAAGGTGAAATTTCATATCAGGCATCGGATTTGCTAAAGATCAGTTTCGTACTAATGACCCTTTATATTGTGGTATTACTTGTGTTTTACTTTACTTATTGGCAATGGACGGGATTGTCTATATAAGAATGGGGTGTAAAAATGGATAGTCGTATTTTGATTATAGAAGACGATAAAAACATAGCACGTATTATCCAGCTTGAACTTGAGCACGAAGGTTACAAAACGAGTATCGCACATAGTGGCCGTGAAGGGCTGGACATTTTGGAACAGGAAAAGATTGATTTAATCGTTCTTGATGTAATGATTCCGGAACTAAATGGTATGGAAGTGTTAAGGCGTATACGATCTACCGATGATACAATAATCGTCATTATGCTTACGGCCAGGGATTCGGTTTATGATAAGGTAAATGGGTTAGATTTAGGTGCTAATGATTATATGACCAAACCTTTTGAGATTGAGGAATTGCTTGCTAGAATTCGCTCAAATTTGCGTTTTCGTTCGGTTAAGGAATCAGATGTCCTTTCCATCCAACACCTATCGATCCATACAGGCCCAAGAGAAGTTTACGCGAATAATGAACTTGTTGAATTAACCCGCCGTGAGTATGAACTGTTATTATATTTGGCAGAGAACAAGAATAGAGCATTGGAGCGAGAGCAAATTTTAAATCAGGTTTGGGGATATGATTATTTTGGTGATACCAATCTTATCGATGTATACATTCGGTATTTACGAAAAAAACTGCAGAATTTAAATGGAGATTCGCTGATTCAGACCGTGCGGGGAGTCGGCTATATGATGAAAGAATGAGTTTGCGAACCCGTATACAACTGTCGATAACCGTATTGTTAATTATCATGCTTCTGATTGCGAATACATCGATATACCTGATGTTTAAAAGATCGAGTATTGAATCGGCGCAAAACCGTCTGGTCAATACCTCTAGCAATATCATCAAGGACATCAAGGAGCTTCACATAAACAAACAAAGTACAATTGAGCAGGTCGTACATGCTTATCTTATTAGTGATGGCATGATCAGCCTCGTCGATCAGGAAAATAGACCTATTACTCAGACAACAACGGATAACAACTACTTTAATATTAAGAGAACATACAGAAATGATCAATACGAAGACATTTTGACTTACAAGGACTCAAAGTTTGTAACTGTATCCATGCCGGTCATTGATGAAAGTGGCGACATCCTTAGTTTACAGATTATCGAGAATGGAGATGAGCTTTTTTCCACTATCAATAAATTGAAAGGGATTCTGATTTTTACGTCTGTACTAGTTATCAGTGTGCTTTGCATAGCCGGCTGGGTACTTGGAGGTGTAATCTCACGTCCGGTTCAGCGGTTTATTCAGACTATGAAGACAATCGAGGAGAAAGAGTCATATAAACAAATTGCTATAACAAAAAGTAAAAGAGATGAGATAAATCAACTCGGGATGACGTTTAATTCGATGATTAAGAAATTGGAAGCAAGCTATTTGAAGCAGGAACAATTTGTATCAGACGCCTCACATGAATTAAAGACACCTTTAACAGTGATCGCAGGGTATGTTAATTTGTTAAAAAGATGGGGATCGACACGCCCTGAGGTGGTAGAAGAAGCTATCAAATCCATTTCATCCGAATCCATTCGGATGAAATATTTAACCGAACAGTTACTAGAACTGGCGTCAGCAGAAAAACTGGCTGATTATAAAAAGGAAAATATAGATATCATTTCTGTAATCAAGGATACTATATCAAAGCTTGAGCCAGTATATCAGAACAATGTTGAGTTCGTAACAAGGCTGGAAGTTTTATATGCAGAGGTACATGAACAAAGTTTTATTCAATTACTAATCGTACTATTGGATAATGCAAACAAGTACAGCTCTGAGCCTATTAAGGTAAGATTAGAAGAAGAAGGTGACAGTCTTAAAATTCATGTGGAAGATAAAGGACCTGGTATACCTTTAGAGGCACAGCCTTATATTTTTGACCGCATGTACCGGGTAGATAAGGACAGAAGTCGGAAAACGGGTGGAACAGGTTTAGGTCTATCGATTGCGAAAAGAATCAGTGAACAGCATGGCGGATACATAACGCTGAAAAGTGTGGAAGGGCTTGGTTCTACCTTTACAGTAGTGCTGCCAAAATCGGAGGTGTAGCTAGATGAAAATAAAGCTGTTTCTGCTTAGTGTAATTTTTCTTGGTATGTTTTTTATACTATATCAAGTCTTATTGAAAGACAAATCAGCTGCTGTTTCACAACAGGAAGCGGAGGAGCTTGCTCTGGACCTTTACAGTGGAGAAATTATAAAAACAGAAATGGATAAAAACAAGAACCACTACATTATTACAATTGAAAATGAAAAAGGAATTTATCGCCTCACTGTTAGTGGTGAGGAAGAAAAAGTAAGTAATGTAAAGCGGATCAAAAAAAAGCAATCTATTTTAACCCAAGAAGAGGCGAAAGGTAAAATTGAACAGGAATTTAATGGAAAGGTTCTGGAAATAAACCCATCCAAAAAGAAAAAAGCGCATGCAGAAGCACTTGTCAAAAAGGGGCAGAAAAAATATCGTATTACATTTGACTTAAAAAAACGGGAGCTCGTATCAACGATCGAATTAAAAAAGAATAAAGATGATTTACAATCAAATCCAGCTAATAAAGATACAACAACCACTGAGAAGCAAATCAAAGCGATTGCTTTAAAGAAAATGGATGGTAATGGTAATGTTTCCGATATAACGAAAATGAATTCAAAAAATGGAGTGGTATACAAGGTAACGATCGAGAACAAATCAGAAGATGTACATGTTTATATCCAAGAAGCAACAAAAAAAGTAACCTCGGTATCACGGTTCACGAAAGAGCTGGAAACGGATGACGATGATGATATAGATGACGATACAGAAGATGACGATACGGATGACGACGACAACGATGAGGCCCATGAGGATTAATATTAGCAAACAAGAGAGCTGCTTTGGCTGTACCCCTTGTATGCTATAGTATCATAATTTTCAGATAATGTAAAAAAGATAAAGATGATTGATATGAGAAAAGTATCTTCTACCGCTTATAAAAATGGATACTTTAATGAAAAATGGATGGAGCATGCGGGGCTCGAACCCGCGACCTCTTGCATGCCATGCAAGCACTCTCCCAGCTGAGCTAATGCCCCAGACACTTCATATTATATGCCCTATTATATCCTTTTTCAAGTTAGAAATCCATAAATGATTTTGCACATTAGTATTAAAGCACAAGGGATAATGAATCTACGAGCAGGCAGATTTTCATTATAAAACCGAGCTATTTTGCAGGATATAAACAAATAGTCTACTAAGTCTCTGGTTTTTTGCCTTTTTTACTATAACTTGAACCAATTCATTATTCGCTCCCTTTGAAATGTTCGTACCATATCTTGTCAAGGTAAATTTCCAAGGGAGGAATGATTTTTCATGTCAGGTTTTTCTGTTGTTCAATTGGCTCGACGTATGGGGCATAAACTCGATCATAACATGCGCCGGGAACTGGTAAAGTTTTATCATCCTTTTCGTTCCGTACCATGTTTTTTGCATCGCCCTTTAGAGTTTTTAAGAAAAAGGACGAAAAAAATACCAGTGGTCATAGAATTTAATGCAGAATCCTATGAGCTTGGTTTAAATGATGTGAAGCGTACGACGCGCCGTTTACGGCACCAGTTTCATTCAATGTGTGGTTGCTCCACTAAATTATCGATTGGTAAAATAGGAAGATTGCTTGAAAATTGTCATCATATCAAGAAGATCCACTTTGATAGAAAAATGACAACACTGCTTGATGTTGCAGCGCCATCGATAAACTCTGATCAATTAAAGCAATCTGGATTAACAGGAAAAGATGTCACTATTGCGGTCATCGACACAGGGATCCATCCACACGCGGATTTAGAAGGACGTATTGTTGCGTTTAAAGACTTTGTTAAGAACAAAACTGCTCCTTATGATGATAATGGACATGGCACCCACTGTGCAGGGGATGCAGCTGGTGATGGATCTTCATCTGAAGGGAAGTATCAGGGACCAGCACCTGAAGCAAACTTGGTTGGGGTGAAAGTTTTGAATAAAATGGGGTCTGGTTCCCTTTCAACAGTAATAGCCGGTATTGACTGGTGTATCGAAAATCAGTCACAATACAATATCAACGTTCTGTCGCTATCCCTCGGATCTGAGGCACAACAGCCGGCTGAAGATGATCCTGTCGTAAGAGCTGTTGAGGAAGCATGGAATAGCGGGTTAGTTGTTTGTGTTGCTGCTGGTAATGAAGGACCATCCGCCCAAACAATTGCAAGTCCTGGAATAAGTCCTAAAGTAATAACGGTAGGTGCTGCCAATGATAATGATACAGTCGATCGATCTGATGATGTGGTGGCTGACTTTTCCAGTCGCGGTCCAACCATTGATGGTCTAGTGAAACCCGATCTTCTAACACCAGGCGTCAATATTATTTCTTTACGCTCACCCGGATCCTTTCTTGATAAGACAAATTCAGGGGAGGTTGTGGAGAACGACTATTTTTCCTTATCAGGAACTTCAATGGCAACACCAATATGTGCTGGTGTAGTTGCCCAGCTTCTCCAAAAGGAATCGAATCTGAGCCCTGATCAAGTGAAGGAAAAGCTGGTTAATGCATGTGAAGATATAGGACAACCCCCTAATGTGCAAGGAAATGGCTATTTGAATGCGGCTAATTTAATAAGTGAATAATAATTGAATTACACCAAGCCAACATGTTAGTTGTTGGCTTGGTGTAATTATCCAATACTGAGCCAGTTCATGTCCACAGTAAGCTATCCAATTTCATTAATGAGTTCTTCCTTCTCAGCCTCATGTACCTGCTTCAGCTTTTCTATTTCTGTGGGTTATTTATCGAAGACAGCTGACATTTATCCAGAAATTCTAGCCTCGATCTAATTATCAATTGTTGACTTACCGTATTATGTGAAATCGTTGCAATCTTGATTTAGAGTTTTAAATAATTGGTTTATTTAGTTGCAATTTAGTTGCTTTTGAAATTTAAAACTAGATATATTTTTCTTTTAATTATATAAAATTTATGGTAATATAATAAAAAATAAAGTGGTGGCGGAAATATTCCGGTTTCACTGTAAAAAACATATGAAAAAAGGATAGTAGAAGAAATGGAAAATATTCATAGGAAAATCAAGAATTTGAGATTAGAAAATGAAATGACTTTAAAAGATCTTAGCGAGCAAACAGGACTTTCCGTTAGTTTTCTATCACAAATAGAGCGAGGATCATCATCGTTAGCTATCACTTCTTTAAAAAAAATATCGGATGCATTTAATATGAATATTACCTATTTTTTTGAGGAGATAGAAAATCATAATTATGCATTACATAAAGAGGAACAAAAACGATTTAAATTAGAAGGTTCGGATGTAACGCATGTAAGGCTAGCCGGAAAGTTTCCCGAACGAAAAATAGAGCCAATGATGGTAACCATTCCACCAAATAAACAATTTACGGAAAAGTATAGCCATCCAGGTGAAGAGTTTTATTATGTATTGAAAGGGATTGTAATTTTCAAGATTGAAGAGAAAGAATACGTTTTAAATGTAGGTGATTCGATTCATTTTCCTTCTGAAAAAGTGCACGAGTGGAAAAATCCTACTAATGAAGAATCTGTTTTAATAAGCGTGTTGACACCAGTTATATTCTAGAAATTTGTTTGATTTAAATACCTAGGGAAGGGTGGAATAAAGATGAGAGTTGCAACAGATATTGGAGGAACATTTACAGATTTGGTATATGTTGATGATAGTGGGCAAGTTGAAGTTGCCAAGAGCCATACGACCCCGCCGAATTTTGAGCAAGGCGTTATGGATGTATTGGACAAGAGTGAAATTAACAAAGAATCAATCTCGACGTTTATTCATGGTACAACCGTGATTATCAACGCACTTACCGAACGAAAAGGTGCCAAAACAGGATTGATTACAACAAAAGGTTTTCGTGATGTACTAGAAATTGCGCGTGGTAACCGTCCAGATTTGTTTAATATTCGCTACCAAAAGCCGGAACCATTTATTGAGCGTTATTTACGAAAAGAAGTAGATGAACGACTTAATTATAAAGGTGAAGTACTATCACCGTTAAATACAGAACAAGTAAAAGAGATCGTCGAATATTTTAAGAATGAAAATGTCGAAGCAATTGCTGTTGCTTACTTGCATTCGTACGTAAATCCGGAACATGAAAAGGAGACGGTAAAGCTGATCAAGGAACTATGGCCAGAGGTTGCCGTTTCTGCATCTCATGATGTAACAAAAGAATGGCGTGAATACGAACGAACAAATACAGTAGCGTTGAACGCGTATGTACAGCCAGCAGCGGCTACATATGTAAACAAATTACACACGAAGTTGACCGATTTTAATACAAGCAGCCAAAACTATATTATGCAATCAAATGGTGGTACTACAACATTTGAAGAAGCTAAGAAAGTTCCGATTAACATGGTTGAATCAGGTCCAGTTGCGGGAATTTATGGTGCTGCTGTACTTGGAGAATTGATCGGCGAAGAAAATATCATCGCATTTGATATCGGTGGTACTACGGCCAAATGCTCGTTAATTGAAAAAGGCGAGGTCAAGGTTTCCACAGACTATTATATTGAACGAACTGACCGTAATGCAGGGTATCCAATTAAAGCACCAGTCGTTGATATTGTCGAAATTGGTAATGGCGGTGGATCGATTGCATGGCTGGACGATGCTGGTTCACTAAAAGTAGGACCACAGTCAGCTGGAGCTGTCCCTGGTCCGGTATCGTATGGACAAGGGGGAACTGAGCCAACGACAACTGATGCGAATCTACTAACAGGTCGCCTATCAGCCAAGAACTTCGACTACGATGTCGATCTAGATTTGGTTCGAGATACTATCCAAGGAAAAATCGCTAATCACTTTAACATGACGGCTGAAGAAGCAGCACTCGGTATTATTCGCATCGCTAACTCGAACATGTTGAATGCGTTAAAATTAATATCCATCCGTAAAGGACATAATCCGCAAGACTTCACGTTAGTAGCGTTCGGTGGCGGTGGTTCGATGCACGCTCCAGCACTTGCGAAGGAACTAGGTGTCGGAAAAGTTGTCATCCCAATCGCTTCACCTGTATTTTCGGCATGGGGGATGCTGATGAGTGATTTGCGACATGATTATATCAAAACATATATCAAGCGATTGGAGAATTTAGACCTAAATGAAATGACGACGCAATGGAACGAGATTGAAAGTGAAGCATACCAGCAATTTGACAATGAAGGTATCAAGCAAGAAGACGTTGTATTCAATCGTTTTGCCGATATGCGTTACCTTGGTCAAGAACATACGGTGAAAGTACCTGTTCCGGCGGGTGAGTGGACAGATGAACAATTGCAAAACATTGTTGAAAAATTCCATCAGCTGCATGAACAAAACTATACATTTAGACTTGACGATACGGGAACCGAAATCGTTAACTTGCACGTTACCGCGTTTGGAAAAGTACAAAAGCCCATCGTTCAGAAAATCGAGCGAAACACAACACTAGACGATGCAAAAATCGAAACAAGAGACGTTTATTTTGAAAATCCAAATGGCTGGGTAGCAACAGATGTCTATCAACGCGAGCTGTTACCTGTTAACGAAGAAATTCAAGGGCCGGCAATTATCGAGGAAAAAGCAGCGGTTACCGTTATTTACGAAGGACAATCATTAAAAGTGGATGATTATGGAAACTTAATCATCGAAACGGGGGCGAGATAAATGTTGATGAATGAAACAAAAATTGATCCATTTACACTGGAAATTGTCAAAGACTCGTTACTTGCCGCTGGCGATGAGATGTTTATTGCACTAGCAAAAACATCAATGAGTCCGATTATTTATGAAGTATTGGACTATGCAAGTGGACTAACCGATGCAAAGGGTCAATTATTAACGCAAGGTAATGGTGTAACAGGATTTATCGGAATGCTTTCCTATATGGTTAAACAAACATTAAACAAGTACGGTGAAAACGACAAGCTCAAACCTGGCGATATTATTGTTATCAATGATCCATACGGTGGCGGGGGATCGCACTTGTCGGACGTTGGTTTAGTTATGCCGATATTTTACGACGGTGAACTGATCGCCTTCTCCGCCAATAAAGCGCACTGGACCGAGGTAGGTGGAAAGGACCCAGGTTCATTTACGAATGATTCACGGGATATTTTCCAGGAGGGATTGCAGTTCCCTTCCGTCAAACTCTTTGACGGTGGGAAGTTGAACGAAGGACTCGTTGAAATTATCCAGGCAAATGTCCGTTTCCCTGACTTGTCGCTTGGTGATATGTGGGCACAGGTTGCAGCGCTTAAAACAGGGGAACGACGCGTTAAGGAAATTTGTGATAAGTACGGAAAAGACGTCATTCTTACAGCTATCGATAATCAATTGAATCATGGTGAAACAATTTCTAGGCAGGAACTGAAAAAGTTGCCAAAGGGCACATTTTCAGCTAACGGGTTCGTGGAAACCGACGGAATCGGCAATGGCCCGTTCCCGATCAAAGTAGAAGTAACGATTACCGATGACGAATTTGTTTGTGACTTCAGGGGCAGTAGCCAACAAGTTCCTGGCCCGGTCAATTGTTCGTTTACCGGCCTTGCGTCTGCCGTGCGAACGATATTCTTGGCAATCACGAACCCGGACCAAAATGTAAATGATGGTGTATTTAGACCACTGAAAATCATTGTTGATGATCGATCAATCATGTCGGCGGAACGACCTGCACCAACATCGAACTATTTTGAAACGATGCTCGGGTGCACGGATTTAATCTGGAAAGCGTTAGCGCCACATATTCCACATAGACTTGCAGCAGCTCACTTGTTATCTGTTTGTTCGGTTACCCTATCCGGATCACATCAAGATACGAACGAACCATTCCTAATCGTTGAGCCTTCTGTCGGTGGCTGGGGCGGAGCCGATGGCCAGGACGGAGCAAGTGGACAATTCTGTGTCTTAGACGGCGAAACGTACAATGTTCCAGTAGAGGTAGCAGAAACTCGATATGGTGTCATGCTTGATGAATATAGTTTGCGGATTGATGGTACAGGTGCTGGTGAATATATCGGTGGTAAGGGTGTCATTAGGTCGTATCGCGCGATGACAGATGGTCAAGAGGCGACGATCACCTATGGCCGTAACCAATATCGCCTATGGGGAACTGGTGGTGGACTTGAAGGATCTGTCAATGAATTTTATATCGAAAAAGCAGATGGAGAAGTTGATGGTCCTTATGGTGTTTACCCGCGTTACCAACTACATAAAGATGATGTCCTAAAATTGATGACTGCAACAGGTGGCGGATATGGCGATCCACTTAAACGTCCAGCAGACCAGGTTGCAAAAGACGTCAAAAATGAATATTACACGGTAGACGAAGCAAAGACATTATTTGGTGTTGCCGTTGATCCAGAAACATTCGAATATCACGAGTTAGACACTAGAAAATAAAGTAAACGTGCAGGGGGATATGACATGGAAATTAAGGAACAAGGTTTTGATGAAAATGGATTGTTAACGTTGTTTCGGGAAAAGAACAAACATGTAGACGTTCAGTTTGGTACGGTTACTATTCCGCCGGGTGAACGTGTACCAAAGGAAGGTCTATCGAAACACGAAGAAAACGAATACTCCGTTATAGTGAAAGGAAGAGTTGAAGGGGAGAGTGGCGGCAAACCCTATAAAGCTTGGGCATCTAATGCTACGCTTATCCCTGCCGGTGAAGAGCATTGGGCTGTTAATGCAGGTGATGAACCATGTCAAATTGTCTGGGCACTTGTAAAGGAAAAATAATGGAAATTAAGTGGTAGAAGAGTTGTGGCTTTTCTACTACTATTTTCCTGAAATATTTCTGAATCTTTTACCTCTGTGGAAAATTAGGACTCATTTGCTCCTCTTAACAATACTCACCAAGGATGAAAAAGCAATCTTACATGATAAAGGAAGGTGTAAATAGATGAACGAGAAAAATGTCAAAAGCATGGAAAAAGATGAAGCACTTCAGGCTGTTCCAATCGACCAGCGCCAACACTGGTTGACTCCAGCAATGATTTTTGGTGGGCTAGAGTTTACCATTCCCGTATTAATGGTAGGAGCAACACTTGCCGGAAGCTTTGGTTTAAGTGAGATTCTCCTTTTCCTCATTATTGCGCTGTTCGTGATCCAATGGAGTGGAAACGCCCTCCAAGGGTATATTGGTGCGAAAACAGGCCGTTCTTCATCTGTTATTGCGCGCACTAGTTTCGGGTCAGCACAGGCGCGATTTATTGTTGGTTTAACGATTTTCGTTGTCTCGCTTGGTTGGTGGGCGGTACAGACATCGGTTGCCGGCAATGCTATATCTGCCATGTTCGGTGTCGATTATACTACCCAATGGGGACTATGGGCATTAATTACCGTAATAGCAGGATTACTTTTTGCGATCCCGTCAATCATCGGTTATAGTTCGATGAAATGGACCGATTATATTGCAGTTCCGGCAGGTCTATTATTAATCGCTGGTGGTATTTATTATGCGTTAAAAAATACTGGATGGGAAACCATTACTAACTGGGATCCCGAACCAACTATGGGAATTTTGGCGGCAATTAGTCTAATTATTGGTGCTAACGTGTCACAATGGGTTATTGCTTCTGACTACACCCGCTATGCAAAGCCCACAATTAAAGATAATATCTTAATTCCAACAGGTATTGTCCTAGTCGGTTTTCCGTTGTTCATCGTTGGTGCTGTCATGTCGGTTGGTGTTGGTGACGCCGATATCGTAAATGTCATGATGAACTTAGGCTTCCCGGTTTGGGGATTTTTGATTTTATGGTTTGCGACATGGACCAGTCAACTCGTAAACAATTACAGTATGGGTTTAGCCCTTGCCAATATGCTCAATGTCAATTCGAATAAAGGACGAGCACTCCTTACTTTCGGTGGGACGATCATCGCGATTGTCGTGGCGTTGGCAGGGATCCTTGACTACTTTATGGACTTCTTATACTTAACAGCACTAGTTTATCCAGCAATTGCCGGTGTCATGATGGTAGATTTCTTCCTCATTCGAAAACGTACTTGGAAGGATAACGGTGGCTGGAATTGGATGGCGACGATTGGTTTAGTCGTTGGTACGGTATTAGGATATGTTACGCAATATGTCACGACGTTTGGACTGCCAGCTGTTCAATCCTTGATTGCTTCTGGTATCGTGTATTATGTTGCTATGAAAATAAAAGCGAAAGTAGCACCGGATCATTTTACGGAAGGTATGTCAGGCGATTTGCCGGTAGATTTGGGAGTGGAAGCGAAGTAGATTTTTAGTTGAATATTAAATCAAGCCATCCGCGTGAAAGTCATTGCACGGGTGATTTTTGGATAAGGAGATTCGCTCTGCAGGTACAAGGTTCAGATCGAGTCTCCTTTTTTGATTGAACGTTTTGTAAGTCTTATAAAATTTGCAGCTCCTTAGGAAATGAAGTCAGCACTTCCGCTTCACCATTTTCGTTAATATAGACTTCATCCTCGATCCGTACCCCACCATAATTAGGTATGTAAATCCCTGGTTCGATCGTAAACAACAATCCAGCTTCAGCAATCTGTTCATTGTTTTCATGGACAGATGGTTCTTCATGAACTTCGACACCAAGTCCATGCCCAACACGGTTGTTAAAATAATCACCGTACCCTTTTTCATGAATAACGTTTCTAGCTGTGATATCAAATGTTTTAAGCGGTACTCCCCCTTGTACGGAATTTATTCCAGCTTGATTGGATTCCAAGACAATGTCATAGATTTCTTTCTGCTTGTCCGTTGCTTCGCCAATAATAAAAGTTCTCGTAATATCAGAACAGTAACCTTCTTTTATCGAGACACCCATATCAATTAATAAGAAGTCACCGCTTTGGAAAACGCGATCACCCGGCGTTCCGTGTGGTAATGCAGCTTTTTCGCCGGATAACACAATTGTTGAAAACGATGGACCTTCTGCACCATGTTTTGTCATGAGATATTCCAATTCGGCTGTAAATTCCAATTCTGTCATACCTGGCTTCACCTTTTTAATTCCCTCGGCAAGTACTTCTTCAATAATATCTACAGCTTTTTGTACATATATCAGTTCGTCTCTTGACTTTTTGAGTCGTTGTTCGTTGATAAATGACTGGATGTCTTCATAAACTGCTTGAGGAAACGCCGACGACAAATGTCGATGCTGGAACATGCTTACCGATTTCATTTCCACCCCGAAACGGTTTATTTCATCGCCTAGCTCATGTTTGAGTTTGGTATATGGATCCTCTTCATCGGAAATCGGGACAATGTTTTTCACGATCGACGCCTGTTCAGCCATTTCCTTATCCAACGCTGGAACGAAAAGGGTGAATTTTTGCGTTCGGTTATCCAGAACTAACGACATAAACCGTTCATGAGGATCGGAATTAAAACCAATATAATAGAATACATTTGCCGGCGCAGTAATCATCGCCACCTCTATATTTTTTTCTTCTAAACGCTCTTGCAGTGTTTTTAATCTACTTTTGTAGTCGATAGTCATCGTATAACCTCCATTTCTTATTCTACCTTATCATTTCATGCAAGATTTGTACCAGAAATGGCGGTCAAAAAAATCTAATGTAGCATAAGAGTTACAATAAGATAATATAAAAAATAGGGAGGTGGATTTATGCATTTCAATCGATTGCTGTCAACGGAGATTTACACGTGGCAGGAGAACCACTAAGAATCATAACGGGTGGTTTTCCGGAAATTAAGAGGGCCACGCAACCGGAGCGAAGAGCGGATTGCATTAAACATTTAGATCATATTGTGGAAACTGGCAAATATGAAGTACAAGGTGAGCGAAAATTTGTCATTGATAGTCCGGCAGGAGAAGTAAACGCTTATGCCTGAAGGTCAGTTTGGTTTGAAAATGTCGATCGTTTGTGTACAAAAAAGAATTTCCGGTGAAAATTGCTGATCATTCGTCTACAGCAGACATTGCCCTTGAAGGAGCAATTCTTGACAGTGTCAAAATAAATTTACACGTGAATAATGAAAGTTTGCCAGAGTTACAGGACTGGGGTATGAAAATTAAATATTATATTGAAGAAAATCTGGATGTAAAGCACTCACTGCAAAATGATTTAAAGATATATATGGGGTCATTTTTTCGGATGAACCATCAGTAGAAAAAGCGGATTTGAAAAATGTAACAATATTTGCCGATCGACAAATTGACCGTTCGCCATGTGGTACAGGGGCAAGTGCAAGGGTAGCAACGTTATATGCGCGGGGAGAATTAATCAAAGGGGAAACTTTTGGAAATCACTATGCTCAAATTTTATTAGAGCATAGTGATTTTTATTTTTACTACTTGATAGATATGGCTTTTATGTTTGAACTAACGACTTAACATGTTGACTATTTAGACTATTAATTCGCTACTTATTTAGTGAAAATGTAGCTAGCTAACAAGATCCTGTTTTGAGTAACCTGAATTTGTGAAGTGATCTGGTTTGACTTGAGATTTAATTTTCATAACAAGTAAATAAACTATACCAGAAATAACCAAAGATTGTAGAGCTGGAATTCCAATTTTAACAACATACTCAGTTAGATATCCGACAGATGAACCTGCTAATATCGCAATTGTTGCAATCCAATTCCAACCTTGGTTATCTACCCATTCCTGCTTTCGAATAAAGAAAAAGTCAGCAAACATTACCGCTGCAATTGATGGATAAATTACAGCCATGATAATAAGAAAATCCATGAAGTAATTTAAAATACCAGCTATCGATAAAACTACACCTAATACAGATCCGACTACTGTTAGAATTGCTCTGCCCTTACTTGTGTCAACATTCAACATATTTGATGCTGCCAAACCAATTGAATAGCTTGCAACAAGTTGACTTGTCCAAAGGGCAATCCATAAAATCAAAAACCCCCAAAAAGGAAAACCAAGATCTTGCATAACAGCCACTATATCGGGATTACCTACCCCAACGGACATAACTGCGCCAGTTAAGAAAAAGAGCATTCCAATTGCAACAATACCTAAAGGAATTAGAGTTTGATCTTTAAGTGTTGGTTTTGAGTAGCGAGTGTAATCAGAAGCGATTAACCACTGTGCGACATTAGCACCTAAAACTAAGCTAATTGCTCCGAAAAAAGTTATAGATGGATCTGGGTTCCACGAAAGTATTTTATCCCAGCCTTCTCCTCTTAAAGCATAATATACACCACCTGAAATAAGAAGAATTCCAGCGGGTACTGCAACATAATCTGTCCACTTCATTGAGTTGTATCCTAATACAGCTGGAAGTGCAAATAACAATCCAGCAATTAGAGTTATTATTGCCCACATAATCCAATTTTCAGTGTAATCAATTCCAAACATTGCCGATAATGCATTTCCTGCTACGGATGTATTTATTCCGAACCAACCAACATTCAAAACAACAAGGGCCAATCCAACAATAAATCGAGCTTGAATTGAACCAAAGGCAGATCTTGCAATAACAGATGATGGGCGTCCTGTTTTAGCTCCTAGGTAGCCTTGCAAAGCATTTCCAATCCATTGTATTATGACTAAGCCAACTACTAATATCCAAAATACGTTTGATATACTAAAGCTACCTGCTAATGTTGCTCCAACCATAATGACTGGAACAGCAAATTCCAAACCACCAAAAATACTAGCGGGGACAATCCAATGTTGCCGTTCTGAGGCTGGGACAGCAGAAAGGGGTGAATCTGTATTTTTATCCATAACCATATATCCAAAACCTCCTAATATTTCAAAATATTTTATTTGCGTTCAAAATAGATTCTCTCTATACCTTCTGTCCAAATACGTTTCCCCACATTTTTAAGGGGTTGGATCTGTTTATAATCAATCTGGGCACATTCACTGGCTCATTTCCCCTATGTCTTCTAGCCAATTCGTCACCATAGTAAATGGCGATGGCCTGAGAAGGGGGGTTAGACACTTTTCAGTTCCAATCGCGCCAATAGCAAACTTGAACTATACTTGTATAAATGGTTTGATTTTCACCAATAGGATGATCATCAGAGTGTAAGCTAGGTTTACTTCTCTTCCGGACCACCTTGATTGTGTGACAATACTTTCATAAAGGGAAAGCGTTCCAAACCACTTCACAAGTTTTAGGTGCTTGATCTTCAAGTAGGGTTGCAGTGAATTCTTCTCCCCCCTAAAGCGTATTTTTATATGTCGCACTTTATTTCGTTCCGGTAAAAAGTTTTTTAGTTTCTATGCACTTGCACTGTGCTTGAATCGTAGGTTACACCATACTCTTTAGACGCTGTGTCGGCATCGATGTAACCATCAATTATATCTTCTAAAACATTTTCGAGAGGGCGTTCAAGTGGATTTCCGAAACCGCCACCTCCGCCAGTTTTAACAATAACGCAATCCCCTTTAGAAAGTGGTTTTGCATTTACTTTCAATATGTCTTCTTCTCCATTAGATGTCTTAACCGTTACTATTGGTGGTTTTCCAGATTGTCCACCAAATAATCCCCAACCTGGGGTTTTCGATCGTTCGAACCACAGTGATAAGTTAGCATTGGTTCTAAGTTCGTATTCTCTTGTAACACCTAGCCCACCTCGAGTTTTTCCAGCACCTCCAGAATTTTCTCTTAACAAATAAGAGTTAATTTTAAGAGGATATTTACCCTCAAGGACTTCAACAGGTAAGTTTTTAAAATCACCATTTGAGTTATTAATTAAACCAGATTGGCCATCGTTGGCGGAAAATGCTCCCCATCCACCGGCCGTTGGTTCAACGTATAGAAATGTCGAGTTTGACTTTTTATCATGTCCAGCAACGGTAATTACCATAGAATCCCCATAATGGGCTGCTGCACTTTGTTCCTTAAGTACTGGTGATAAAGCCTTTACAATTAAATCTATTAATAATCCAAGAGAAGTAAAATACCACCCACAGGCAGCTGGCTCTTCTGCACTGAATATCGTTCTTTTGGGAACGATAATATCCATCGTTTTAAAATTACCTCCAGTAACTGGAGAGTCAGGTCCTATTAGATGTTTAAATGCCACACGACAAGCTGAAACAGTTTGTGCAAGTCCGCAGTTTGTCATACCTTGTCTTTGTTCACTAGACCCGGTTAGATCAATTGTTAAACGGTCACCGGCTATAGTTACTTTTACCTTGACTAGCACGGGGTCATCGGTTACGCCGTCATTATCTAAGTAACCTTCTTCTTCATATACACCATCAGGTATACTTGAAATCTGCTCTTTATCCATAATTTCGGATTGCTTAAAAATATCCTTAATTGAGCGTCTAAAAGTATCAAGACTATGTTTTCTAATAATGTCGTAAACTCTTTTTTCGCCAGTCCGGCATGCAGCTATTTGAGCATTCATATCTCCTAAAGCATCATTACTCAATCTACTATTCATAGTAATAAGCTGAATAATGTCCTTACGGGGTTCACCAGCATCATAAATTTTAGTTGGAGGAATTCTAACTCCTTCCTGGTAAATTTCTATTGCATCCATTGGATAGCCAGGATCTTTTGCGCCAATGTCCAGCCAGTGAGCGCGTGTTGCCGAAAAACCTACTAAATAATCATCATAAAATATTGGAGAAATTATTGTTATGTCATTTAAATGTGACCCAGCTAAATAAGAGTCATTCATGATATAAATATCTCCGGGTTTATAGTTATCATTTCCGCCTATGAAATTTGTGGTTTCCCTAATACATACGTCCAAATTTCCCAAAAACATTGGTAGACCGGATGATTGCCCAAGTAATTCAGCATTTTCATTATAAATTCCAACACTACAATCCTTCATTTCATAAATTATTGGTGAGAAGGAGCTTCGTGCTAGACTTTCGTTCATTTCTTCTGCTGCAGAAATTAATGCATTACGAATAATTTCTGTAGTAACTGGATTTTCTAAAAAAATAGGTGTTTTTGTTTCACTCATTTTTCATTCCTCCTTATTACCTCGAGATTTCCGAATCTGTCTACATTAACTGTATAATATTCTGGAACAACAATAGTCGATGTGGAAGATTCGATGATTGTTGGTCCACTTACTATATGTCCGAAGGCTAGATCATTTGTTGAATAAACTGGGGTTTCTATTTCTTTATTATTCCATACAACTGCTTTTCTGCGAATTGGTTCAGGACTTCCTAATACCTTATCACTACTTTGAATATTCTCTTCGTTCTCTAATTTTCCTAAACCTACAATACGTAAGTTAACAACCTCTACAGCCCCTTCAGGATTACTATGACCATATATATTCTGATGGGTATTATTGAAAAGTTCTGTCAAACGATTAATGGAATTACTTTCAATTTTGCCATCTACTAGAGGAACAGTTACCGTGTACTCCTGCCCTACATAGCGTAAATCAACTAATCGTGTGAATTGAATATCTTCCTTACCAATATTCTGTTGATTAAGAACGATTTCTGCTTCTCGTTCCATATCATTATAGAGATCTTCTATTTTACTAAAATCACTATTTTCTAAAAAAGATACATAGTTACGTACGTCATCATGACGAATATCCGTTTGAAGCATTCCCCAAGCAGAAAATGTGCCAGCAACAGTTGGAATTAAAATTCTATTAATATCTAAATGATCTGCAATTAACATTGAGTGCATTGGTCCTGCTCCCCCAAATGCAACCAAGGAAAAGTCACGAGGGTCAATTCCTTTTGTAACAGTTAATGTTCTAATCGCATCTGCCATTTTTGCATTAGCAATATCACAAATACCTTCAGCAGTCTCAACAACGCTCAAATCAAGCTTTATAGCTATTTTTTCAATTGCTTCATATGCAGCATTCCAATCAAGTTTCATTTTACCGCCTAGGAAGCCATCAGCATCAATTCGACCAAGTATTAGGTTAGCGTCTGTAACAGTTGCTTCTGTTCCACCGTTTCCATAACACGCAGGTCCAGGGGTAGCACCGGCGCTATGTGGTCCAACACGTAAACCACCGCCTTCAATCCATGCTATTGAGCCCCCTCCAGCACCAATGGTATGCATGTTAACCATCGGAGATAATATAGGAAACTTTTCAATATTTGCTTCAGAAGTTACGTCCGGGTCACCATTAATTACCATACTTACATCAAAGCTAGTTCCCCCCATATCAACACAAATCAAGTTTTCGTTGGCAGTTTGTTGGCCCAATGTTAGACTGCCCATTGTCCCGCCTACTGGCCCAGATAAAAGTGTTTGAATTGGTTTGTTCTTCGCAATTTCTGAAGTCATTACGCCTCCATTTGATTGCATAATATATAAATCTCTATCCAACCCTCGATTGTCAATTTCGGATTCGAATTTTGATAAATAATTTTCAACGATAGGTGCAATATACGCATTGATAACTGTTGTGCTGGTCCGCTCATATTCGCGCCATTCCCGTACCACTTCATGTGACAAAGAAACGGACATTTCAGGAAGTTGTTCTTTGATTTTTTGCTTAATCAATCTTTCATGTTCAGGATTTTTATACGAATGTAATAAACAGACAGATACTGAGTCATAATCTTTTTCAGCAATTTCATTAATTACATTTTGAAGGCTTTCGTAATTTAGTGGCATGTCAATCTTGCCATCTACTAAAATCCGTTCTTCTACTTCATATACATGGCGTCGTTTAATAAGTGGATCGGGTTGCCGATATTGGATATTATAGATTTCCGAACGGTTGGCTCGTCCGATCTCATACAGGTCTCTAAATCCAGATGTAACTATAAGAGCCATATTGGCACCTTTTCTTTCTAAGAAAGCATTTAAGCCAACTGTAGTTCCGTGTACAAAGAAATCAACTTCATTAAAATCTTGTACCATTCTATTAATACCACTTAAAACACCATCAGATAAATTTTTAACTGTTGTAGGTACCTTTTCAGCATTATATTGGCCGGTTTGTTTATCAAATAGTACTACATCGGTAAACGTACCTCCAATATCAGCTGCTAATCGATATCTTGTCATATTAATTTCCTCCTATAAAAAATGAATGTGCTAAAAATACTCGAATCCATCTATTATTTTTGAACAATCACCTCCTAAGATATATAATCTTGTAGTCCTTTAAAAGAAACTGAGGAGCTTGTTATATATACAACACAAATTAAAAACTTACTTTTCCAGATGTTTAAAATGCAATTTCTATGCCAAAATGACCACAACATACTGATTTATCCCATAATTATTTCATTTTATATTATAAGGGTATTGTAAATTGAAGCGGTTTCATCAAGGGATGAAGAGATGATAATATAATTATAGGCAGGGTATAAAGAAAACTGTAAACCTATTAGATACACTAGTGTCAAAAGTATTAGAAAATATTTAATAGGGTGTATATTTCTTTAGAAAAAGTTTCTTTTATGTCGATGGTTGGCGTGAAAAGCGTCTTAGCAAGGGATTCCCGTTCGTAGCTTATGACTCCCTTTTCTTATAGTATCTCGACTAACGTGAAATTTATGGTCAAAGAATGATTGGGCACCTTTTCCAATGGCTTCAGCCGTCAATGCCATGGCCATTCGTTTATCTGAACCTTTTAATTTATTGGCGGCTTCATGCAATACATCTTTGAATTTTGTAAAAAGTTCTGTATTTTAGTATCTGTATCCTTTGCCATAAATTAACTAGTTAATTTTTTGAACGTCCCTAAATGCTCGTATCGGCGTTATGTATTTGGGCAATATGGTAGAAGTAGCCCCTGCCAATAATTTATATACAGATCCATTACACTCCTATACGAAGGCTCTGCTATCCGCAATCCCATTACAGATTTTCCGAACGGGAAAGCCCACTAGGGTGCGATAGCATCTCCTTTGGGGCGGGATGGGAGTGGTCGGATACGGAGTGCCACTAAAAACCAAAAGATTTCTGGTGCTTCAAGTATCCGAAAATTCTACTCTTTTTAGTTGTATATCTGTGCTAGTATATAGATAAAACTGATACAATAAATATATGAACGAATACAGAAGAACAAACAAAACCGTATCATTAATCAACTATCATTTTCATGCAGGTGTAGAAAAACGCTTTAAACAGTTCGCACAAGAAATATGGGAATAATCGGAAATTGCCATTGTTGTTTTAGAGTGTGACAAAGACCATACACACATGTACCTTAACGCACTGCCAACGCTTAGTCCTGCTGCTATCATGGCAAAAATCAAGGGAGTGACTTCTAAAAAACTAAGAGATGAATTTCCTCATCTTCAACATTTGCCAAGTCTTTGGACATGTTCCTGTTTTGTATCTACCGCAGGAAATGTATCGAGTGCAACTATTAAGCGTTATGTTGAACAACAGAAAACAAAGGGGTGAAATGATGTCGCAAACGATCACAGTAAAAATCAAATTGATCCCTACAAAAGAACAGGCTTCCATTTTATCAGAAATGAGCAAAACATATATTTCAACCATTAATGACCTTGTTTCTGATATGGTGAAAGAAAAGAAAAGCACCAAGAAATCAAGTAAGCATATGGATGTTCCTCTACCAAGCGCAGTTAAAAATCAAGCAATAAAGGATGCAAAAAGTGTATTTAAGAAAGTCAAGAAAAGCAAGTATGAAGTTGTTCCAGTCCTCAAAAAGCCTATGTGTATTTGGAACAATCAAAATTATTCTTTTGACCTTACGCATATTTCAATGCCTATCGTGGTTAATGGTAAAGTAAAGAAGACGCCTATTCGTGCTTTATTGGTTGATAAAGACAACCGTAGTATTGATTTGCTTAAACACAAATTAGGTACTCTTCGTATCACAAAGAAATCGAACAAATGGATTGCTCAAATTTCTGTCACTGTCCCTACTACTCAAGGAACAGGATTAAAGGTCATGGGAGTGGACTTAGGCTTAAAAGTACCTGCTGTTGCTGTAACAGATGATGAAAAGGTACGTTTTTTTGGTAATGGCAGACAAAACAAATACAAGAGGCGTAAATTTCGTTCTGAACGCAAAACATTAGGCAAAAAGAAAAAGCTGGATGCTATTCGCAGTTCAAAAGATAAAGAGCAACGCTGGATGAAAGAACAAGACCATAAGGTTAGTCGTGCAATCATAAATTTTGCTAAAGAGAATAAGATTTCTGTCATTCGTTTGGAAAAACTTGCGAATATTAGGCAGACGACACGCACAAGTCGTAAAAACGAAGAGAATTTGCACACATGGTCATTCTACCGCCTAGCTCAATTTATGGAATACAAAGCGAATCTGGCTGGTATTAGAGTTGAATATGTGAATCCTGCATACACTAGCCAAATATGTCCAAAGTGTTCTGAAAAGAATAAGGTACAAGACCGAAAATACAAGTGTAAATGCGGATTCGAGAAACATCGTGATCTAGTCGGTGCTATGAATATTCGTTCTGCACCTGTGGTTGATGGTAACAGTCAATCAGCATAGGGAACTATATGTTCTGCCCTATGAGGGGTGATGGCACACCCTCATCTTGAAAGCTGTTCAAAACAGAAATGGACTGCGAACGCTAAGTTATTCAAGAATCCCACTGGGGTTAGCCAGCTTGCCCGTTTACGGGTGGGAGTGTCAACGGATCCAAATATTGAGAAGGGTCGGGAGCGCATTATTCTAAAGGGAGATGTACCCAGCCCAATTTCTCCACCAAGTGGTTGCCCATTTAGAACGCGTTGTCCTGCAGCTATGGCTATCTGTAGTGAGGAAAAACCGAACTGGAAGGAAGTTCATAATGGTCATTGGGTATCATGCCATTTATATAATGATTAATAGATTGTGATTTTCAAAACACGATAATACATTGGAGGTTCTATCATGAATAAGTTAAGTGCATTAAGAAAACAATTTGGGGAATACAACATTGACGGTTTATTAGTAACGGATAGCTATAATCGGCGCTATATAACCGAATTTACAGGGACAACCGGACTTGCAATCATTTCATTTAAGGATGCAAAATTTATTACTGATTTTCGCTACATGGAGCAGGCATCCGATCAGGTTAAGGGTTATGAAATTATTGAAAATAGGGCAATGTTTCAGGAAGCAGCCAAACAAGCAGAAGATATGGGAATAACAAGACTTGGAATTGAACAAGAAAACTTAAACCTAAAGCAATATAACGAATTAATTGGGTTATTAAAAATAGAATGTGTCCCAGTATCCGGTGTAATAGAGAATTTAAGGGAAATAAAATCGAAGGATGAAATTGAAAAAATTAAAACGGCTGCAAGTATATCTGATAAGGCATTTAAACATATTCTTGATTTTATTCGACCAGGGGTTACCGAAATGGAAATTAATCATGAACTTGAATATCAAGTGAGAAAAAATGGTGCAACCGCCTCTTCCTTTGACTTGATAATTGCATCGGGGTATCGTTCAGCACTACCACATGGTGTTGCTAGTAACAAAAAAGTAGAAAAAGGAGATATGTTAACACTTGATTTTGGCGCATTGTATGAGGGTTATTGCTCTGATATGACTAGAACCATTGCAGTGGGTGAGCCAAAACCTGAATTAAAAGAGATTTATACGATTGTTTTAGATGCACTTCATTTAGGGATTAGTGAGATAAAATCAGGACAATCCTGTAAGGTTGTTGATGATAAGGTTCGCGCCTTCATTACCGATAAGGGCTATGGTGATGAATTTGGACATGGTACTGGTCATTCGTTTGGACTTGAAATTCATGAAAATCCCTACTTTTCTAGCAAGTCAACAGATGTGTTAAAGACTAATATGGTAATGACAGTGGAGCCGGGTATTTATTTACCTGGGATTGGAGGGGTTCGAATTGAGGATGATGTTCTAGTAACAGATGATGGATACGAGGTATTAACCAATGCGCCTAAAGAATTAATTATTTTATAGACTGTAATTAAAACATAAGCGGGTCTGGCTAATTATATGTATATGCCGGGACCGCTTATGCATAGATAGATTTATATTTTGTGCCATCTTATAAAAAGTAAATTAAATGTAAAATAACGACTGTAATAAAAAGCGCAATCGTTTGAAACATAACTAACTGATAAAACAATTGGCTTACCTTTTCAGAAGGTACCGTTGATTCATTAGTGGGAATAAAGGAATCATCACTTCTAGTTATTAACCGTCGAAATCTTCTTAAACCATATGTTATTCCGTCAAAGAAACGATTTTTGATAATGAATAGGGACAAACAGAACGATAAATAGATTAAAAACTGATAAAATAAGATATTTAGGTAGTTAACAAAACTATAGTTTGTTGTAAATAAAAGAAACAAAATAAAACTTATAAGAATTGAAACAACAAGGTAAAACAAATTCTTATTTTTTATGATCGACATATTAATCATCCTATTAAGAAAAATCTTTTTATATTTGACTGGCTTTAATAGTGTGTTCAAAAAGGAGGATGAAAAGGACCGAGAAGTTCGAGGCGGCGTAGTTTCGAGCAGCGGAATGTATGCAATTAGATACATGAGCAGCGGAGAAACAAGCCAACGAGCTTCCACAGGATGTGGTGACTTCGACGTTCGACACAGGACGTGTCGGCACTTAGTCGAAGATCCCCTATGCCGAAGTGTCATTTTCACCGGACTTTTTGAACATCATCTTTAAACGTATTGATTCGGTACATTCTTATCAGATAAAGCCACATATTCCTCCCACTGCTCCTGAAGCAATCGTTTCCCTTTCTTCACATGAGGATGAAACTGAATATAGGCATTATTTCGCGTTTGTTCAATTGCCTGAATGGATTCCTCAATTTCTCTATCTAAACCATCAACACCAGAATTCTGTGCTATCGTAAGTCCTGCCGTTTCCCCTTGGGCGATAGCGACTTTTGCACCCTCAATGCCGGTAATATTGCCGGCAACGTATAAGCCGTCAAGTGATGTTTCCATCCGTTCGTTATGCAACGGGACATAACCACCCAATTCATCGATAAGGTAAAATGGACATCCTGCGACCGCAGCCAATTCGGTTAATGGGTAAAGTCCCCCAGCGATGCATACAAAATCACACGGTACTTTTTTTTCACTTCCAGGAACTACCTCACCGTTTGTGTCTACGTTTGCCAATGTTATGCCTTCAACTTGCCCGTCGCCGTATATTTCAACGACAGCTTTTCTGAGCTGGATTGGAATATCCCACATTTTTACACCATTTTTCGGGTAAAATGTAACACCTAATTTTTTCATGAAATCATTCTTCATTAGTTTACTTCCAAGCCGGACGAACTGTGATGGCGCCATATGGGATACATGGAGCAAGGAATCGAGCACTGTTTTGGGTTGTGCAGCATGGTCCGTTACTTGGCTTAGCTTCGGTAATGTCATGCAAGCGACGTCAATACCTGCAAGTTTTAATTCCATAGCGATCGCGGACGAGAGGGCGTTAACACCGATAATAACACCGCGTTCACCTGGCTTGACCCGGTGAACGTTAGTCATGACTTGAGCTGCACCTACAGACATAACGCCTGGCAATGTCCAGCCTGGTACAGGGACAGGGGATTCAGCGGCCCCCGTTGCCAGCAACAGGTGTTTTGTATAATACGTTTCCCCTTCAGTATAAATGACCCATTCTGTATCCGTTTTTTCAATATTATTTACAGGAGTGTGCAATTGAACGTGAACGCCTAAGTCTAGCGCTTGATCGTATAATCTACTAGACTCGTTTACACCGTTCCACCATGATCCATCGGGTTGTTCGTAAAGCTGCCCTAAAAGTCTTCCACCGGGCTTCAAGTACTCATCCATTACAAATACAGATAATCCATTTTTAGCACATGTAATAGCCGCTGATAAACCCGCGGGTCCCGCTCCGATTATGATTACGTCATGCATGGTTGTTCCTCCAATCTCGTACAGTCGTCGGCAGTTGTCCGCCACTTTCTACAACCATCCCTTCTTTTAGCGGTGTCAAGCATGCCCGAACACCTTGCTGCCCATTTACGGTTACTCTGCATTCAAAACAATGTCCAATATTACAATATATTCCGCGGGGAGCACCACTTTCTTCATGATGTCGTAGTGTACGGATCCCGTTCGCTAAGAGGGCAGCGGCGATTGATTCATTTTCTAAGCCTTGATATGTTTCATTATTAAAGGTAAACGTTACGGAATTTTTCTCTTCTATTTTGCCAAGTACAGGATGTTCAAGGATTCGTTGACTCATTTTTCTTGTCCCCCTAGATTACCGAAGCTGATCGGACGTACTGGTGGTTGATATTTTAACGTTATTTGTGTTTGTTTTTGGCTTTCAAGTGTTGCTGCAATCTTGTCTACCATACAGCGGCATGTTCTGCCACCGCAATATCCCATGCCCGCTCTCGTACGAAGCTTCAATTCCCGTGCGGAGCAATTATAGTTAGCAGCGGTTTCAACTAGGTCTTGGTATGTGATTTCTTCGCATCGGCAAACAATCATGTCTTTTTCTGTCAATTGGATCACCCCTACTTTTGCGTCTGTACGTTAGTTCCATGCAAGAATAATGCCAACATCAAACTTTTAAGCCCAATTTATTCAATCGATTGTAAAGTGTTGCCCGGGTAACCCGAAGATTTTTGGCGCATAATAATTTGTTGCCATCCACTTTTTTTAATTCTTTCAGGATAATATCTTTTTCTAACTCTTGCAGCCGTTCTTGCAATGATCGATTATCATGTTCAATAAATAATGGAAGATTTCCATTGTGAGCGTTTGGTAGGTCTTTTTCAAAAGGTAGATCTTCCAGTTTCATTTCGCCATCTTCGGAAAAAACGACGAGACGTTCCACAACATTTTTCAGCTCCCTAATATTGCCTGGCCATTTGTGTTGCAGGAGTGCCTGCATAACGGACTGTGATATTCCATGAATCGGACGGTTATATTTTATAGAAATATCGTGCAGGAAATAATGGGTTAATTCAATAATATCTTCCGGTCGCTTTCGGAGTGGCGGGATTTCTATACCTACAACGTTTAACCGATAGTAAAGGTCCTCTCTGAACTTCCCCTCTTTGACAAGTTCGTTTAGATTGCGATTTGTTGCTGCTACCACGCGGAAATCTACCTCTATTTCCCTTGTTCCACCGACTGGATAAAACACCTTTTCCTGAAGCAAACGGAGAATTTTTACTTGCATTTCCAATGGCATTTCGCCGATTTCATCTAAAAACAATGTGCCACCCTTGGCAAGCTCGACTTTCCCCTTTTTCCCTTTCTGATCTGCCCCGGAAAAAGCTCCTTTTTCATATCCGAAAATTTCACTCTCGAATAGGGAAGAGGGAATGGCACCGCAATTGATCGCGATAAACGGAGCATTTTTTCCTTCGCGGATCGTATGAACTGCTTTTGCGAACAATTCCTTTCCGACACCACTCTCGCCATAGATCAATATATTGGTATCCGTTGTTGCGGCCTTTTTTATTTTGTTGATGGCTTGTTTTAGTGCAGGACTGTTTCCTCTGATATGGATGAACGGATCGTCGGTGGAGGTTAATTTGTTTACTTCTTTTTCTAAATGAAACAGTCGTTCGGAGGCATCGTATAGCTCTTTATTTAACTTGATTTGGCTGGTGATGTCGGTTTCCGATACAACGGCACCAATAATTTTTTCGTCAAAATAAACTGGGTTTGAGTTAATCAAGACGACCTGATTTTCACGTGCATGATGTTGGCTATGATGTACTGATGTTCCGTCGTTTAGAGCATTTAAGATTTCCAATCGGTCAGGTTTAAAAAAGTCGGTGATTGGCTTGCCGATGATTTCATCCTGTTTGACAGAGAAAATTTGTTCCGCGCCCTTGGTCCATGCAAGTACCCGTTTATCATTGTCGATAACAGTACACGATTCGTCGATTGTGTCGAGAATAGTCGATATATATGCCTGTACATGCTGGTATGCCGCGAGCAGCTTTTTGTTTAGCTCATAGGAAGTGACATAGCCAACAATCACTCCATCATGATCCGTAGCGATCAGGTATTCATGCTGCTTTAGTTTTTCAATAACATCTTCAATTTCCTCGTCAGTTGCAATAACGTCACAAAGCAGATAGCGTAACGGTTCTTGCTGCTCTGTCAGCTTGATAAAGCGAATTTCGCCATCTTTTATATGAAACACTTTTTTGGGATATTCCGTTTTTACAATGGATGCCAGTTCTTCTTCAGTCATATTTTCTTTATCTAATAGAAGGTAGTTGGGATTGATAAAACTTTCGAAATCTAGAAATTTTGCAACCATAATATGTATACCCCCGTGTATAGAATTATTTACACTTTATAAACATTTTTACACAGATAATCATCGAAATCAACACTATTTTGAATATATTCTTATTTTGGAGGTTGGCATATAACTTGCATAACTAATGATGGATTGTTTTTAGAGAGGGGGGATTTTATGAACAACACGATACATAGGAATGTCATCATCATCGGTGGCGGCATTATGGGAGCAGCAATTGCCTATTACTGTTCAAAAGCAGGGCTGGATATTACGGTACTCGAAAAAAAGGAATTGGCTAGTGGAACGTCTTCCCGATGTGATGGTAATATTCTGGCGATTGACAAGGATCCAGGCTTTGATAGTCAAATGTCTCTAAAAAGCCAGCAATTAGTCCATGAACTGGATAAAGAACTTGAAATCTCCTTTGAATACCGCAACCCCGGCAGTATTCTTGTCTGTGAAAATGACAATGAACTAGAAGCAGCTCAAAAGTGGGTAACCCAACAGCAGGAGGCAGGACTCGACTTTAAGATGCTGGATCGGGAAGATTTACGAAATGAATCGAAATTTTTCGCTGATGATCTTTACGGTGGGTTGGAGTGTAAAACAGATTCGACAGTTAATCCATACATGCTTACGTACTCCATGTTTTACAGCGCTGAAAAAAGTGGAGCAAAAATACATACGCATACGGAAGTTAAAAATGTAACCAAGGATGCATCAGGACAGTTCGTAATTGAAACCGATAAAGTAACGTTTACCGCTAACAAAGTGATCAATGCATGTGGTGTATGGGCACCATTCATCGGACAAATGCTGGACGTTGACGTTCCCATTAAACCGCGAAAAGGACAATTAATTGTTGCTTCAAGACAGCAACCTGTCGGACTTCGCAAAGTAATGGAGTTTGGCTACCTCATTTCCAAGTTTGGTGGGGAACGGGTGGTGGATCCGATAACCGAAAAATACGGGGTTGCCTTGGTGTTCGAACCAACGGAAAGTCAAAATTTTTTAATCGGCAGCAGTAGGGAGTTCAACGGGTTCGATATAAAAGTGAACCACGATGTTACCAAATATATTGCGAAACGGGCAGTTCGATTCTATCCAAAGATGGCTGATATGACGGTGATCCGGACGTATGCTGGTCTCCGGCCATGGACCGAAGATCATCTGCCAATCATCTCGCATGTAGATGAAGTTCCTGGATTTTATATTGCTGCTGGTCATGAAGGTGATGGCATTAGTTTGGCAGCGATAACTGGAAAAGTAATGCAAGAAATGATCTCTGGAAGCGAAACGTCAATTCCCATCGAGCCACTGCGCTATGACCGCTTTGAAGAGAAGGTGATGAATTAAATGAAGTTTCAACGTTTGTTTACTACAATCGATACTCATACAGGTGGAAATCCGACAAGGACAGTGCTAAGCGGATTGCCTAAGTTACAAGGCGAGACCATGTCAGAAAAAATGCTATATATGAAGGAGCATTATGACTGGATCCGTAAGTTTTTGATGAACGAACCAAGAGGCCATGACGTCATGTCAGGAGCACTCATGGTCGACCCGTGTCATCCTGAAGCGGATGTTGGTGTCATTTATATTGAGACAGGTGGCTACTTGCCCATGTGCGGTCATGATACGATTGGATTTTGCACGGCACTAGTGGAAGCGGGATTGATTGAGATAACCGAACCATATACACATCTTAATCTGGATACACCGGCTGGTTTGGTCAAAGTAAAAATTTTGGTGGAGTACGGAAAAGCAAAAGAAGTAACGTTCGCCAATGTGCCATCATTTTTATTGAAATCGATTGAAATTGATGTAGTGGATGTTGGGCATATTGAATGTGATATTGCCTATGGTGGCAACTTTTACGGGATTATTGACGCACGCAAGCTGGGACTTGATTTAACGACGGACAATGCGTCAACCATCATTGACAAGGCGATTACTATCCGCAATGCCATTAATTGGGGAGAACAAGTAGTTCATCCCGAACATCCGTTTATCAACGGTCTAACACATATTGAGTTTTATACGAACGCCGTTCATCCAGAAGCAGATTTAAAAAACACAGTTGTGGTCCCTCCCGGTGGAATTGATCGGTCCCCATGTGGCACGGGAACATCGGCCAAACTTGCGACAATGTACGAAAAACATGAGATCGGCAAGAATGAGCGGTTTGTTTACGAAAGCATCGTTGGTACGCTGTTTAAAGCACAGATTTTGGACGTGACAGCGATCAAAGATCATAAAGCCGTTATTCCGGAAGTTACCGGTTCAGCCTGGGTGATGGGAATGCATCGGTTCTTTTATAATGAAAACGATCCATTAAAAGAAGGCTTTTTGTTAATCCCGCCGATGGAAGGCCATTAAAGAGGGAGGTGTTCACGTGAACGTTAATAAAATGTTTACCACAATTGATACCCATGTTGCGGGTGAGGCCATCCGTATTATTGTTCATTCGCCGATTATGCTAAACGAACAAAGTATAGAATTGAATCAGGCATTAATTGAGGAAAAATATGCGCGTGAAAAAGCATTGCTGCTAAATGAACCGCGTGGGCATCGTGGTATGAATGGATGTATCGTCTTACCATCTAACAAGGCAGATTTTGCGTGTGTTTTTGTTCATCACGAGCGTGACGTGCAATTTATGTATGGCGGATTAGTGGCTACCGTTACTGCATTATTGGAAACAGGTAATCTGGCAAAACATGACAATAACGTTTATCAGATCGAAACAGCAGGTGGTGTCCAGTCTGTTTATGCTAGTTTCGAGAATCAAGAGGTACAAACGGTCCTGGTGGAGAGTGATGCCTGCCGGATTATCGAAACAACGGAGGAATATAGTTTGGTAGAAGTAGATCATGCCCGTAACTACTTGATTTACGAAAAACCAGAATCGATACTGGGGATCGAAATGGAATATTTAGCCCCGATTCAAAAGTGGGGAAAACAAACCACAGAATCACTGGGTAAAAATGGTGTTTCATTTGCCGGCATCATCATGATTGATTCCGCTGATTCTCATGGAAGTAACGTTCGATCCGTTACTTTCGAAAGAGATGGAAGCATATTGCGATCTCCAGGGATGGACAGCACATTTAGTATATTCGCAGCTTTGCTGGATCAGTCTGATACATTAACACAGCTGACCAATCAAAGTATTTTTGACAGTACGTTGACGGCTAGATTAATTGAAGGAGCAAGTTGTCAATTTTCCATTGAGACACAGGCGTTTATCACGGGAGTGCATCAATTTATTTACGACCAGGAAGATCCATTAGAACATGGATTTTTGTTGAAATAATCCAAAAGGGGGGTTTGTTAACATCAAGAGAAGCGCTTACTATGAAAACGATTAAATAGGGAGAGTGGATAATGAGCGCAGAAAAGCGATTGCCGACGTTTGGAGAGGTGCTATTTGTACTGATAGCCTTCATAGTCATTATGTTTTTGTTTGTCGTACAGCTGGGAATACCGATTCAACTGGCACTTTTAACGACCTGGTTTATGATCATGCTAGTAGGGCTCCGAATCGGGTACACCTATTCAGAGATGCAGGACGGAATTTTGAAAGGAATTTACGACGGACTTGAGGCTGTATTGGTACTGATTTCAGTAGGTGCACTAATTGGTACTTGGATAGCAGGTGGTGTCGTACCTAGTATCATTTATTACGGGCTATCGATCATTGATCCAAGTATATTTTTGATGGCGGCTTTTATTATTTGTGCGATAACCTCATTAGCGACTGGCACATCGTTTGGATCAGCTGGTACTGCCGGTATTGCTATGATGGGGATTGGTGTAAGCTTTGGTTTTCCAATCGCACTTGTCGCCGGTGCAGTTATTTCCGGGTGTTATGTGGGGGATAAACTTTCGCCATTGTCCGATACAACGGTCATGACGGCATCATTGTCAAAAGTCAACTTGATTGAGCACATTAAATCGATGTTGTTTGTCAGTACACCAGCATTTATCATTACAGCTTTATTATTCCTTGGCACCGGATTTTTTTTCCACGGCAGTAATGGGGATCTAAGTCAGGCACAATCAACGATGACATCGTTAAGCGAGTATTTTAACATTGCATGGTACATGTTAATTCCTGCTGCTGTTGTCATCTTGATGCTGGCACTTAAAAAACCATCCATACCGGTCATCCTGTTAGGTGCGCTGTTAGGTTCTGTATGGGCGTATCTTTTTCAGGATGTTGCATTGTTAGATGCTATTAATAGCTTATACTCTGGCAACAACATCGAATCTGGCGTTGATTTTATTGACAATCTATTAAATCGCGGCGGAATTGAATTCATGCTTGGTGTAATCGTACTCATTCTATTTGCCCTTGGGGTAGGCGGATTGATGGAGAAAATCGGGATCCTGCGGGTGATATGCAATACTATGCTAGCATGGGCAGACAACGCGGGAAAAACGACATTAACAACCCTGCTTTCCGGATTCTTTGGTAACTTCTTCGGTGGAGCAGCCTATGTGTCTATCATAACAGCAAGTAAAATTACCGAAGAAAACTATGATCGTTTAAACATTGATCGACGAGTGCTTTCACGAAATACCGAGGCAGGTGGCACTGTAACCACACCAATGGTTCCATGGTCAGATGGAGGTGTCTTTATGGCGGCAACGCTCGGTGTATCAACGATAACGTATTTGCCATTTTTATGGTTTAACTTTTTAGTTATTGTCATATCGCTTATTTATGGATTTACCAATAAATTTATTTGGTATACAAATCAAGAAGAAAACAATAAGGATGAAAAAGCGGTAAACGCATAAAATCAATCAGGGAGGAATTTCAAAATGAAAAAACTAGAAGGAGCATTTCCAGTTCTTATCACACCAATGCATCAGGATGGAGAAGTGAATTATGGTGGATTAAAGCAAAATATTGAACACTTCATTAACGAAGGTGTCGCAGGCATTGTTGTTAACGGAAGTACTGGAGAATTTGTTAGTTTAACGAAGGAAGAAAAATTTAAGGCAGCTGAGGCGGCAGTTGAACAAGTTAACGAACGCATTCCACTGATCGTCGGTACTGCTGCTGAAACAACAAAAGATGCGGTAGAATACACGAAGCACGCCGAGGCCGCTGGTGCTGATGCAGCATTGCTGATTAATTCCTATTATGCCCATCCAAAAAATCATGAAATTTATGAGCATTTTAAAACAGTTGCAGAATCTGTCAGTCTACCAATCATGATTTACAACAATCCGTTCACATCGGGCGTCGATATTGACACGGAAACGATCTTAAAGGTTGGTCGCGATGTTGATAATATCACGCATATTAAAGAATCGAGCGGGGAAATTCGCAAAGTTCGTGACATCACAAGACAAGGAAATGGTTTTATCAAAACATTCTGTGGATCGGATGATCTGGCACTTGAGTCGTTTTTAGTAGGGGCAACTGGGTGGATTTCTGTCGCGGGAAATATCGCACCACGACTAGCTACTGATCTATTTAATTGTGTTCAAGAAGGAAACATTGGCCGGGCATGGGAATTGTATGACAAACTGCTTCCACTTTGCAACTATATTGAGGGATCAGGAAAATATGTACAAATCGTTAAACGGGCCATGGATTTGCAAGGGTTAGCAGGTGGTCCGTCACGTAAGCCAAGACTTCCATTGACCGATGAAGAAGACGCTCAACTGAAGGAAATTTTGGACAGTTTGCTTGTTACTGAAAAATAAACACTTTTTAACTTTGTTAAGGGAGGAATTATAATGATTACGTCACAAGCTGAGTTAAAGCCAAAGGTAAAAGAATTTTTAGAAGGAGATAAGGAGCTTTATATCAACGGTGAATTTGTTCCGGCAATTAGTGGGAAGAAATTTGAAGTGTTTAATCCGGCAACCGAAGAAGTCCTTGCTCAAGTAAGCGAGGCAGATAAAGCGGACGTTGATAAAGCGGTAAAAGCAGCACGAACGGCATTTGAAGAAGGCGAATGGCCGAAGCTTACTGCAGCCGAGCGTGCACATCTTATCTACAAGTTCGCTGATTTAATTGAACAAAACAGAGAAGAGCTTGCTCAATTAGAGGCATTGGATAACGGAAAACCGTTTGCGGTAGCTCTGGAAGATGATATTGATGGAACAGCTGAGCATTTTCGCTATTATGCAGGCTGGGCAACAAAGGTTCTTGGACAGACCGTACCAATTTCTCCGGACTATTTAAATTATACCCGGCATGAGCCAGTAGGTGTAGTCGGCCAGATCATACCTTGGAACTTTCCATTATCGATGGCCTCCTGGAAATTGGGTGCGGCACTTGCTACCGGCTGTACGGTCGTCTTAAAGCCAGCCGAGCAAACACCACTTTCCCTGCTTTATGCGGCAAAGCTGTTTAAAGAAGCAGGCTTCCCGGATGGCGTTGTTAATCTCGTACCTGGTTTTGGGGAAACCGCTGGTGCAGCAATTGTTGACCACGAAGACATCGACAAACTGGCATTCACTGGATCCACCGCTGTTGGTAAATCAATTATGCGTAAGGCCGCTGACTCGGTTAAACACGTTACCCTTGAGCTCGGTGGAAAGTCTCCGAATATTATTTTGGAGGATGCTGATGTGGAAAAAGCGATTGAGGGTGCGTTTGAGGGGATTATGTATAACCACGGGCAAAACTGTAGTGCTGGATCACGGGTATACGTTCACCGGAAACATTATGACTACGTTGTAGAAGAATTAGCAAAGCGGGCAGAAGCAGTGAAGCTTGGTAATGGATTAGATTCGGAAACAGACATGGGACCACTCGTATCTAAGGAACAGTTTGACCGTGTTCTTAACTACATTAAAATTGGGAAGGAAGAAGGAGCGCGGCTTGTCGCTGGTGGCGAAAAAGTGTTTGATAAAGGATATTTTGTTAAACCAACCGTTTTTGCTGATGTCAACGATGATATGACCATTGCCAGAGAAGAAATTTTTGGCCCGGTTGTAACGGTCCATCCATTCGATACAACGGAAGAGGTTGTGCGACGAGCAAATGACAGCATTTATGGCTTGGCTGCCGGGGTCTGGACGGAAAATATCAAGACTGGTCACCAAGTTGCCCATCGCTTGAAAGCAGGAACCGTCTGGATCAACGACTACAACCAGGAAAATCCTGCTGCTGCGTTTGGTGGCTATAAGCAATCAGGTATCGGACGCGAAATGGGTAATTATGCTTTGGATAATTACACGGAAATAAAAATGGTGTGGGTGAATTTACAATAAGCAGGTTTGAAAAGGGGAATCGGTGAAGGAGCCGGTTCCCCTTTGGTATAAAGGCTTGATTTAAGAAAAGAATAGGTTTGACTTATTTTTATTCCGATGGGCGTGAAGCGAATCGTGAAGAAACGGTGGAATTTATAATGCGGGATTTTCCGGATAATGTGTTAAAGGTCGGTTTTAATGAAATAATGGGGGAAGATTACATTGTTTTAAACTAGGTTAAATGAGAGGAAACTTCAGATGTGACGATCTTGAACTTCCCTTTTATTTTCAACCAAAAAAGTTGGTGAAACTTAGCTGGCAGTATATTAGTATGTAATTTATCCATAGCAGTATTTACTGTGATAAAATATAACATATTCCAATTGGTATGGAGGATTACATATGGAGCGCTTTACGGCTAACGTAATCGAAATCATTCAACGTATTCCGGAGGGTAAAGTCATGACGTATGGTCAAATTGCTAAACTTGCCGGAAGCCCCAGAGGAGCGAGACAGGTATCACGTATTCTTCATTCCATGAGCAGGAAATACCATCTTCCTTGGCACCGTGTCATTAATGCACAAGGAGAAATAAGTATTAAAAATGAAGAACTAGGGGCTATCCAAAAGCTTTCATTAGAAAGTGAAGGGGTGTCCTTCAACAGTGATGGTACAATTGATTCACAAAAGTACCAGCAAATGGGACCGTGTTAATTATATTTTGAATATTTGAAACGCGATATTTTTTCCGTTATAGTAATTGGTAGTAGGACTTGATAGTTTTTAAAGGAGAACAGCAGAAATGAAAGATATTGAGAAGCAGGATAAAGATTACCGCTATAAAATTGCCAATCGAGAAGCACTTATTGGTGTTGGTCTAGTTATTTTCAACTTTATTTGGTGGTTCGTGTTTGCCTATGGACTAGGAGGAAAGGATCCATCCGACTATTCCTATGTTATGGGCTTGCCGGCATGGTTTTTTTATAGCTGTGTCCTTGGATTTATTGTCATGGTCATATTGGTAACGATTGCCGTTAAAAAATGGTTTGTGGACATACCGTTTGATGAGGAGAAGGAAAGCGAATGAATTGGCAAGCAGTAGTTCCATTAATCGGGTTATTAATAGTTATTTTTGTTGTTGGCTTGTGGGCCAGTAAAGCGGTGAGAACATCGAATTCATTTATTCAGGAATATTTTTTGGGCAATCGCAATCTTGGCGGTTTTGTTTTAGCAATGACGATGACAGCTACATATGGCAGTGCCAGCAGTTTTATCGGTGGGCCAGGTACTGCCTATACCGAGGGACTTGGCTGGGTATTATTAGCAATGACCCAGGTTGCAACTGGCTATTTTGTGCTAATGGTACTCGGTAAAAAATTTGCGATTGTGACCCGGAAATATCATGCAGTGACAATGGTTGACTTTTTAAAGGAACGGTACCGGTCGAAGTGGGTTGTATTATTATCAGCATTTAGCATTATTATCTTTTTATTCTCCGCAATGGCGGCCCAGTGGATCGGCGGGGCGAGATTAATTGAATCATTGTTAGGTATACCGTATACGGGTGCATTGTTTATTTTTGCATTATCTGTATTAATTTACGTGACGATTGGTGGCTTTCGGGCTGTCGCATTAACGGATGCGGTACAAGGCATTATTATGTTTGTTGGGACGCTTATTTTGCTGATTGCCACGATTATTGCTGGAGGCGGTATTTCCAATATAATAACGGATTTAAGTACGGAGAATCCAAATTTAATTACACCATTCGGAGCGGATGGTACATTAACACCAGCATATGTGTCGTCGTTTTGGATTCTCGTTGGTGTTGGTGTAGTTGCCCTTCCGCAGATTGCTGTTCGAGCAATGTCATACAAAAACGCGAGGTCGATGCACCGGGCATTAATTATTGGCACTATTGTGGTTGGATTTATCATGCTGAACATGCATCTGATTGGTGTGTTTGCACGGCCAATTTTACCCGGTATCGAAGTTGGCGATAAAGTAATGCCGCTTATCGCGCTTGAAGTACTGCCAAATTGGCTTGCCGGTATCGTCTTAGCGGCTCCGATGGCGGCAATCATGTCAACAGTAGATTCTTTGCTGCTCTTGGTCAGCTCAGCAGTTGTAAAAGATTTGTATTTGAATTATATACAGCCAAAAGCATCCCATACAAAAGTTAAACGCCTGAGTATGGGGGTTACGGGACTATTGGGCGTCCTCGTGTTTATCATGGCTTTAGACCCGCCTGATTTGATTATTTGGTTAAACCTGTTTGCTTTTGGCGGACTGGAAGCAGCATTTATTTGGCCGGTTATTATGGGATTATATTGGAAAAAGGGAAACAAATATGGTGTGCTCGCTTCGATGGTTGTTGGCATAGTATTATATGTCCTGTCTGATCAATTTTATCCAAAACCGTTCGGACTTCATTCGGTAGTACTGCCAGTTATCCTGTCATTTGTTGCGTATGTAGGTGTTAGCTTGGTAACGCAAAAACGATGCCTGGGAGAGAATAGGGGGAAAGGGATTCATATAAAAGGGACGCGGCCGTGAAATCTAGAGACGCCTGCACCGTGGCAAGGCAGCTTTATGCACAATCTGAGCGTTAGGCATGCGGTAAAGTGAGACGGCCGCGCAATCCCAAGTCGTGCGAAAAATCATAACGGCTTTATTTTCGAACGACAAGGACTGGAATATGTGTCCGATGAAGTACACCGTGTGCAACACTCCCCAATAATGCTCTGTCGACTAAGCCGCGTCCGTGACTGCCAACGATAATTAAATTAGCATGCTTTTCTTTTGCAACGTTACAAATCGTTATACTTGGGTGCCCTGTCTGATGAATGAATTGAACACGATCCTTCCAATTACTGAATAAACGATTTTTTACATCCTCCTTAATTTGCTTTGTTAGTTGTTCCTCATAATTGTCTACAGATTCGGGAACAAGGTCATAAGCGTAATTTTCTTTTGCTGTTACGTATAACACAATGAGTTTTGCTTCCGGCCAAGCTTCTAAATATTCAGCAGTCAGCTGTGCGGCATGCTCGGAATATGCTGAGCCATCTGTAGCAAATAGAAATGTTTTCATTTGGCAATCCCCTTTTCTGAAAATTTCATCCTATACAATAAAATAAACGATAACCGTAAGACAAACCGATGTAATTGTCATTGCGATCAGTGGCTTCAATGCCTTTGTCCGTAAATCACGAAGGCTAACATTTAGACCAAGTCCGACCATGGTGGCAGTTAGTAACCATGTGGTGATATTGAAAACAGCATTCATGACGCCATCTGATACTGGAATCGAATGGCCAAACACATAGCTTCCTAGAACACTTAAAATAATGAAGCCCACCAAAAACCATGGAAATTCAATTTTGGCATCGGGTTGTTCAGAGTCTTTGTTTTTCCGCTTCATGATATAAATAAAGATAAAGCAGAGTGGTACGAGTAAAAATACACGGCCCAATTTTGCAAGTAAAGCAATTGCTGTTGCCTGTTCACCAGCAGGTTCAGCTGCAAGTGCTACATGGGCAACTTCATGTAAACTGGAACCCGACCAGATACCATAATCGATTGCATCCAATGGTAAAAATGGCCGTAGAATGGTGTAGCCAATCGCAAAGATCGTTCCCATGAGGGCAATAATGCCGACACCGATTGCGGTATCCTCATCCCTTGATTTAACAATCGGTGCTACAGCTGCGATCGCGGCTGCCCCACAAACTCCGGTTCCAATACCCAATAATAGGGAAATCATTTTATCAGCTTTCAATACTTTTGCTATCCAGATCGTTGCAAAGATGGCAAAAATAATAACCCCTGCATCACGAACAAGTAGTCCCAATCCATCATGTAGTACTGTATCAATATTTAGCTTAAGTCCATATAAAATGATGGCTGCCCGAAGTAATCGCTTGGATGAAAAAGCAATACCTGAACGAATTACTTCCGGATATCCAAAAATTTGCCGGAAAACGACGGCAATAATAATTGCACATGCCAATTGTCCGACATGGTCAAATCCAGGGACCAATGCTAAAAGATAACCTAATAATGCAATGAAAAAAGTAAATGCAACACCGCCAAACCATTTGACGAGTACAGACGGACTTTCCTGTTTTGGGGCTTGAATTGAATTTTGTAACGCCATTTGAGCACCTCCTAGTTACTAGCATAGGATATTTATTTCCATAAGGAAAATAAATCATTATAATAGTTATGATAAGTAAAATCGTATAATGGAATTTATAAATATAAATTTGGTGGTGATGAAAAATGGATCAACATTTACAAGTATTTGTAACAGTAGCAGAAAAGAAAAACTTTTCCCGGGCAGCGGAAGAACTTCATATGACACAGCCATCCGTAAGTCAATATATCCGTACATTTGAGGAGAATATTGGGACACGTTTGCTTGAACGAACGAATAAATATGTTCGTCTAAACAAAGCGGGCGAAATTGTTTATCACCATGCAAAGGAAATTCTTGGCTTGTATACCAACATGCAGCATCTTGTTGATGATTTGGTGAATAAAGCAAAAGGGCCATTGTCGATTGGCGCCAGCTACACGTTTGGGGAATATCTGTTGCCACGTATTATTGCTAATTTGCTGGAAACATATCCGGATATTCATCCTACTGTTACGATTGGCAATACAACAGAGATCGCCGATTTAGTGGCCACCCATCAATTGGATGTCGGAATCGTCGAGGGTCATTTTAAAGATCAGCAGTTAAGGGTAGAGGAATTTGCTGAGGACTACATGGTTGTTGTTGCTTCTCCTAATCATATCTTGGCAAAAAAGAGAGGTGTTGAAATCCTGGATTTAGAAAAGGTGACGTGGATCGTCCGGGAAAAAGGATCTGGTACAAGGGAAGCAACAGAAAAAGTGTTTCATCGCTTTAAACTTTCTCCCGCTAAATTAATGAATTTTGGCAGCACGCAGCCGATTAAAGAGGCGGTTGAGGCTGGACTGGGGATTAGCTTATTATCACGGTGGGCAATCCAAAAAGAATTGCGGAATGGGGATCTAAACATAATCAACATCAAAGGACTGCCGTTTTCAAGAAAGTTTTCAATTGTAACGAAATCCCCGTTTCAAACGAAAGCTTTAGAGGTCTTTCTTGGTTTATTGCGCAATAATAAGATGCTGACCACGTTTCATAATGGTAAAAGATAAAAAATAAGCATTGTTCATAAGCAAAGGACATCCCTTTGCTTATGACAATGACATAATTGAGCACATTATTTTTAACAGGTAAGAAAAGTGTCGGTTAGGCTATTTAGTTCGTTATAAGATGAGCCACGTCCAGTTTCAGCGTTAAGTGCCGCTTTTGTTTAGCGCTATTTTATTTTCGTTTCAAGTCGCTCATCAGCAAATTTCACAAAATAATCCAGTGACTTTGGATTAGCCAACGAGCCTTTGTTTACTACCTTGTCAACCGTTTTCCCCATCAGTATCTTCTTAATCGGAATTTCGAGCTTTTTCCCATTCAATGTTTTAGGAATATCTGAAACCTTGTACATAGCTGTCGGGACATGTCTAGGTGAACATTGTTCTTTAATTTGTTTCCTGATTGATTGTTTCATGTCATCTGTCAGTTCGTAGTCATCCTTCATTACAACAAATAATGGAACAAATGAATCACCGTTCTTATCCGGAATATCAACTATTAAACTATCAGCGACTTCCTTCACCTGATCGACAGCTCGATAGATTTCACTTGTACCAATCCGTACCCCTCCACGGTTGATCGTTGCATCAGAGCGTCCATAGATAACACATGTATGCCGGTTTGTAACCTTCAGATAGTCTCCATGTCGCCATGTTCCAGGGAATTCGTCAAAATAGCTATCGCGTAAACGGCTGCCATCGTGATCATTCCAAAAATATATTGGCATAGACGGAAATGGTTCGGTTAATACGAGCTCACCAACTTCATCTATTTGCGCTTCGGCCATATCATTAAAGCTTTCAATTTTTGCACCAAGTCCGCGGCATTGCAGTTCCCCGGCATAAACCGGCAAAATCGGTACACCAAGAATAAATGCTGTACATACATCGGTTCCACCGCTTGCTGAAGCAATCCACAAATCCTCTTTAACATTGTCATAACACCACTGGAATCCCTCTGGCGGTAGTGGTGATCCGGTTGAACTAATGTTTTGCAAATGGCTTAAATCAAAGTCTTTACCTGGGGTGATTTCATCTTTCATACATCCGGTGATAAAGCTTGCACTTGTACCGAAGACAGTCATTTTGGTTCGTTCAGCATATTTCCAAAGCATATTCTTATCCGGATAACCGGGACTACCGTCGTATAAAATGATTGTGCTGCCTGTTAAAAGGCCGCCGACAAGAAAATTCCACATCATCCAGCCTGTTGTTGTAAACCAAAAGAAACGACTATTCTCATCAAGATCAGCATGGAAGGTTAATGCCTTTAAGTGTTCGAGTAAAATACCACCTTGACTTTGTACAATTGGTTTTGGTTTACCGGTAGTACCAGAAGAAAATAATACCCAAAGCGGGTCATTGAATCCGACATGCTCATAGGCAAGTTCCGCTTGCACATTCGTACGCGCTGCCTCGTCCCACATCGTCGTATTTTTCAATCGAGTGCAATCCGGATTTTTCTGCAAATAAGGTATGACAATCGTTGCCTCCAGCGTTGGAAGCTCGGCTTGAATATTTTCAACAGTTGCCAAACGATCAAAGCTTTTTCCACCAAAACGATAGCCATCGACAGTCACCATTACTTTCGGTTCGATCTGCTTGAAACGATCAATTACACTTTGCGTACCAAATTCAGGTGAAGCACTCGACCAGATGGCGCCAAGGCTTGCGGTTGCCAGAAATGCAACAACAGATTCATAGATATTGGAAACATATGCAACGACGCGATCCCCTTTATGGACACCAAGGTTTTTCAATGTTTGCTGTAGTGCTGCCGTTTCTTTATAGAGCAGTTTCCACGTGATTTCAGAGGTTTTCCTTATCTCTGAGGAATGGATAATAGCTGGTTTTTGCTCGTCACGATTTCTGAAAATATGTTCGGTGTAATTAACTGTCGCTCCTGGAAACCATTTTGCACCAGGCATATCATGTGACGATAAGACGGCTTTGTATGGTTGATCCGCTTGGATATCAAAATACTCCCAGATCGATTCCCAGAATAATTCCAGCTCCTCTACAGACCACTTCCATAACGAATGGTAAGCTGTGAAATTCACGTGTTTATGCTGTTCTAACCATGTCATGTATTGATAAATATTTGCTTCTAGTTTTCGGTTCTCATCGGGCTGCCAAAGTAATGTTCCCTCTTTAATTGTAGCCATCCAACTCCCCCTATGCTCCTGAATAATGACTACTACTATTATAAGAAACCGCTTTCCATGTGTAAAGAGGTTGCATTGTCGATCCTCATGCACATATCTCTTTTTCTATAGGGGAAAGCCGGTAGCAATTTTAATTAAGAGCAAATTTCTTTATGCTGGACGGTAGACAGTGATGATGGTTTTGAATGGCTTCCAGCTATTACTACTCAAACTGGTGGAAAAAACCAGTGCCTGATTTTATCTAAAAGGGATTTTGGTTCATCCTGCTTTCTTTCCGTCACACTATCGTCATCGTCATCGACAAAAATAGTTTCCTTATCTATGGCAAAATCGTAGGTTAAGACCGCCCCGATTTCGGAATCATAATCTTCGTTCGTTATACTTGTATAAGGTATATTGTAAATTTTAGCTAATTTCCTTTCCTCTTCAAAAAAACGGGACGGGATATGACCGTTTAGTAAAAGTTTGCTATCAGGGTGCTTTTGCATGGCATCCTCCAGGCCATTCAATCCTTTATCTGCCATCACCTGACCCTTTGAGAGTGCCACCACAATACGCTCCCGCAGTGTCCCTAAGTACTTTAATCGTTCAGCCTGTTTCGGTTTGCGGACACCATATATCCCTTCGTTAAGGTAATCCTCTACCTTTTTCATTTTTTATCATCCTAGTCCTATTGTCCTTTACTATATTGTACACAATTAGCGAATGTCCAGGCAAATAATCTTTCGTAATATAAAAAATTGCCGTTGCTTATAAATAAATCTGTGTTAATTTGTTACGCATTAACGGGTTATAATTTCCTGCTGAATGAAGTTTTACTTTATTTAGCATACTGAGCAAATTTGATAAACGTGTTTTCGTCTTCGATTAACCCGCAAACACCGCATTGAATCCTGAACGCCGGACCACTGTATGTAATATGAAAAACTTCTGGTTCCTCAGTTGCATAATCATTTATCACATCACCGGTTTGCGCATCTAATTTTACCGGTGTAGCAACCTGCTCAATTAAATTAAACCGCGAACGATTTGTCTTGCAGTTCGGGCACCGATAAGCATGTCCCATCAAAAACACCTCCACATAATTGTTGACAAAATTCGGGGAGTGACAGGCACCCCCCGGTTCCTTAGCTTCTTTTAACCCGTTTGTCTGCTGCTTTACTTCTTGTTTGGGCTTCTTTATCATCTTGGTCGGCTAATTCTTCAGCAAATTCTACATCAATTCCATCTGATTTGAGGTTCTTTGGTGTTTGTGCAAGGTAGTTTCTACCTCTTGATTTGTTGTGCTCATCTCGTCCCACATTATCCACCACCTTATAATCAATAGAACTTACAGGTATAGTATGTGCACGTTTATTTCAATTCATGTGGATATTTCGGGTTTGTATGTGTAAAATTATACTCGGTAGTAATTGCGGTACTTTTTGATAGCCAAAAAAGAGAAGGCGCTCTATCATTAAAATGTATGCTTTGCACGGCATAATACATTTTAGAAAGAAGCCTTCTCATGGATCATATTATATCAAAGCTGTATGAATTAATAAAGAATACCACGAATCTAGTGGAGTTTGAAGAGAGAGCTCAAATTTTAATGTATAACTTCTTTTCCTCTTTGGTGGGGCGTATGTTCAGTGAATTAAATCAAGTCATTGTGGCACAAAGACGTGCAGATGACTGGAAAGTGGAAACCACAGATTCAAGAAGTGTACAATTTATGTTTGGGACGGTTACCTTTGATCATACGTTGATGTGGGATAAAAAGGGAAAAGCAGTCTATCCATTGGATGAGTGGATTGGTCTGCGGGATAGGCAGCGATACAGTCCATTGGTGGAACTGAAAGTAGCTGAAATGGCGAGTGAAAGTACATACCGGCAAGTGGCCCGTACTCTCAAGGAATGGACACCTGTAAGTTTAAGTCACCAAACAGTAGGAAATATGGTAAAGACTGTGGGTAAAGCCCAGGCAGAGATGGATCAAGAGATGGTGAAAGAGTTGGATGAAGCAGCGTCCCTGCCAGAAGGAAAAAAGGTTGATTTCTTTTATGCCGAGGCAGATGGTGTTTTTGTCCGCGGACTCCAAAAAAAACAGAGTATGGAAGTGCACCATGCGATCATGTATGAAGGATGGGAGAAAAACGGGAAACGTGTATCCCTTAAGGAACCGACAGTAATTATGACAACGCAATCTACAGATGCATTTTGGGATGAAACGCAGGCGATGGCATCCAGCCGATATACACTGGAAGACGCACAGGTTGTTACTAACAGTGACGGTGGCCCGGGTTATACAGTTGAAAGGTTTCAAGCTGCTTTTTCCCAATCGAATAAACCGATTTTAAACCAACTGGATGACTATCATATCTCACAAGGATTTAACCGTGCATTTGGCAGTGCAGGAAATGCCTATAAAGATGCAGGAAGAAAGGCACTGAAGGAACATGATTTAGAAGCATTCAAGCTTCAATTAGATACATACGAAAGCACATTGGAAGACGATAAGCAGATGGAGAAAATCAACGTCTTTCGCAGTTACATTCTCAACAATTGGGAACGCATTTACGACTGGCGGGATATTGTAACAGACAGCCCTAGAGATGCCAGGAAACTCGGTGCTATGGAATCCAACCAGCGGCATGTGTCTTTTCGTATGAAAAAGCGTGGAATGCATTGGAGTAATGATGGTGCGGAGGCAATGGTGAAAATCAAACAAGGCATGTTGAATAATACATTGCGTAACGCTTATCTGAAATGCAATGAACGGAGTACCAGGAAACAACGGGATGTAAAAAAAGCTGTCAGAGTGGCCCAATTATTACGTCAGCCAACACAACCATCTATTGGTGTAAAACAAGGTTCTGTCGCTTTATATGCGGCTCATTCAACAGCCATAGGTAACTTATTTAAAATATTACAATAAACCTCGTTTTTGATGGAACGGTCTTTGGTTTTTAAGACCGTTCTGTCAAAAATGAGGCCAGCAAGCGACAGCGCGGTAGCCGAACAAGGTGTACAAAATGGGAGCGCCTGAAATATTGGTATGAAAGCAACGTCGAGAAAAACTTGACACATACTTCGGGTTTACTAAAATTGACAGGCATCCCCAACAATTTTACAATTAGGATGGACTTTTCGGGGTTTTGGAGACGGTTTTACAGGATTAAAGTATAAGAAAAAACTTTGTCATTCGCTAATAGGCTGAGGTTAATGCCAAGTTTTACTGATACTGGAGAGGATTAGGGCATAATGAATAAACAGCAAGGTACGAAACAACAGCTATATGATTATATAAAAGTTATTCTTGGTGCAACACTTGTCGCACTAGCTTATAACATATTTTTATTACCGGCAAAGCTTGCTGCAGGCGGTATTTCCGGGGTAAGCACCATTTTATACGAATTGTATGATCTGAGTCCCGCATATACCCAGTTTTTAATCAATATTCCAATTTTTATTATTGGCTGGCTTGCACTCGGGAAAGATTTTAGCGGAAAAACACTTGTTGGAACATTTTGGGTTCCTTTTATCATTTATCTAAGTTCCGACTTTCCGTATACCATTACAAATCCATTGCTTGCCACGATCTATGGCGGAATTGTACTTGGTATTGGGCTTGGGATTGTTTATAAAGGCAACGGTTCAACAGGTGGGACTGCTGCAATCGCTCAAATTGTGAAGAAGTTTACCGGATTATCAAGCGGATATTCGCAGCTTATCGTTGATGGATTCGTTGTTATATCGTCCATTATTGTTTTTAATTTAGAGCTGACATTATTCGCGCTAATGTGTATTTATGTAACAAGTAAGGTAATTGACATGGTGCAATTGCAAACATCGTCAAACAAACTAATTTTAATTATTACGGAGAATGAAGAAAAGATCCAATCGATTATCCGCAACGAGATTGATCGGGGATTAACAAAAATTCGGTCAGTTGGCGGGTATTCAAATAACAGTAAAACGATGATTCTCTGTGTAGCCGAACAAACAGAGGCCGTTCATTTAAAACGTATTCTACAGCAGGAAGAGCCTACCGCTTTCGTCGTTTTTATCAATGCTTCAGAAATTCTCGGCCGCGGCTTTTCCCTGGACAAATACTATGGTCAAAAACTTTGATTGTGAGGTAACAACGGTTGCAGCCGTTGCTACCTTATTTTTTTAAACCGAACATTGACACATCAGTTTCAACCGGAGGGCGGGAACATCGACTCGGGGGTTCGGTATCAACCCAAGCTCGCAAACAACATCCTGATAGCACATACATCATTCAACAGTACTTTCATCTATCTCAATAACATATTCAAAATCACCACCATTATGTATATATTTTTTTATAAATTATAAACTAATAGAACGGATGATTATTCTTTATAGGAGGTCACGTAATGCCATTAAATATTACGCAAAAATTAATAAAGGATCACCTCGTTTCAGGGGAAATGATACCCGGAGCAGAGATAGGTCTTAAAATTGATCAAACATTAACACAGGATGCCACTGGGACGCTTGTAATGCTTGAACTGGAGGCGATGGAACTTGATCGGGCTAAAACGGAAGCGTCAGCCCAATATGTCGATCATAATCTTATTCAGGTAGACAGCAAGAACCCGGACGATCATCTATTTTTACAAAGTGCGACGAGACGTTTTGGCATCCATTTCAGCCGTCCGGGAAATGGTGTGAGTCATCCGGTTCACATGCAGCGATTGGCCAAGCCAGGGAAGACGCTGCTTGGTTCAGATAGTCACACATGTGCGAATGGGTGTATGGGAATGCTTGCAATGGGTGCAGGTGGGATTGATGTTGCATTAGCAATTGCCGGGGAGCCATTTTATGTGAAAATGCCAAAAGTGTGGGGTGTAAAGCTTACAGGAAAATTGCCTGATTGGGTAAGCGCAAAAGATGTGATTTTGGAAATGCTTCGTCGCCATGATGTGAAGGGAGGCGTCGGACGGGTAATTGAGTATTACGGACCCGGGGTGGAAACATTAAATGCTATGGACCGCCATGTTATTGCCAACATGGGAGCTGAACTTGGAGCCACAGGAACTGTTTTTCCGTCTGATAGAGAAATTAAACGATTTTTAAAAGACCAGGATCGGGAAAATGACTGGATGGAATTAGTGGCAGATAAGGGAGCAACGTATGATATTCATGAGGAGATTGACTTATCGGAAATTGAACCGCTGATTGCCAAACCATCAAGTCCCGGAAATGTTGTCCCTGTTTCCGAAATTGCAGGAACCCCGATATATCAATCCTATATAGGATCATCGGCAAATCCGGGGTTCCGTGACTTTGCAGTTGCGGCAGAAATGGTAAATGGCAGGCATATCGCGGATGGAATTTCCTTTGACATTAATCCGACATCAAGACAAATGCTGACCGATTTAGTGAAAGAAAGTCATATTGCCAGTCTGCTGCAATCCGGTGCTCGCTTGCATCAAGCTGGTTGTAATGGATGTATCGGAATGGGTCAGGCACCAGCTACAGGGCGAAATAGCTTACGTACAACGCCACGTAATTTTCCAGGTCGATCGGGAACCACTGAGGACAGTGTATTTCTTTGTAGTCCAGAAACGGCCGCAGCATCTGCATTAACAGGGAAAATTACGGATCCAAGGACACTTGATTTTGCTTATCCAAAAGTCAAAGATCCAAATAAACCAACTATAGATGTAAATCTATTGGATGAGCCATTGCCATTTGAGGAAGCAAAAAAGGTCGAATTACAAAAAGGGCCGAATATTGCATCTATACCGCAAATGGATGCCCTTCCTGATCATCTGGAATTACCTATTCTTTTAAAAATGGGCAATAATATATCAACTGATGAAATACTTGCCGGTGGTGCACGTGTTTTACCGTATCGGAGTAATCTTCCGGAAATCAGTAAATTTACGTTTGAGATTATTGATGACACATATTACAAACGTGGCAAGGAAACTGTTGAAAAAGGTGGTCATGCCATCGTGGGCGGTTTCAATTATGGGCAGGGATCAAGCAGGGAACATGCCGCATTAGCACCAAGGTATCTTGGCCTACGTGTCGCTTTAGTCAAAGACTTTGCCCGCATTCATTGGCAAAACCTTGTTAACTTTGGTGTACTGCCGCTGACTTTCGCAAATGAGGAAGATTATGACACCCTAAATCAGGGAGATGTTCTGGAAATTTCCGGACTAAAAAATAAAATAAAACAGGGTAATGAGTTTACCATTAATGTAAAAGGAAAAAACCAGCAAATAGGTGTAAAACATGCTTTATCGGAACGTCAAGTTGAAATCATGCTGAAAGGCGGGATCATTAATTGGGTAAAAGACCGCCAGCAATTAGCATAGAAGGGAGGGAACTCAAAAATGATTGATCGAGAAAAGACATGCAGAGCTTGTGAAGGTACAGGTATGCTTGCAGATGATGAAGGATGGCAATACAACTGCAGTGTTTGTAATGGTAGCGGAGTACTTCCTCAGGAGGGTGAATCCAGAGAGGCAAGGGTCATGTCAGTAGACGAGAATAACCGGCTTCTGGATTAATAGGCACGGATAAGTGGGTATAGCTATTTCCTGCGTTTTTAAGCACAATAAAAGAAGTAATCAACAGAGATACTATCGATTACTTCTTTTTAAGTTTATTCTTCATTTACATTTTGAGGATCTTCTGTTTCGGTTGCATCTTTTCCATACATATAGTCCGAAGCATCCACCGGTTTCCAATCATCGGTTGGCGTATAGAAACGTAATAAATCACCAAAAAGGAGTTTATCGGAAAGTTCCAGCTCGTGGCGCACCGTTTCTTTCAGTTCCTTCATTTGTTCCGTTTCTTCTATTTCTTCACCAGTACTATTGTCATAATAGGTTCCACCTAAACTTGTATATTTTGGTGTAACAAAGTCTCCATTACGGAATATTACAAAGTCTTTGTGGTCTTTAGAGAACATGTCTGTTCCAAATTGGATATAATTCTGCGCGTCAATTCCCATCAGGTGAAGTAATGTCGGCATTACATCAATTTCTCCGGAATATTCATGGTTAATACCCTGTCCTTCAACTCCAGGTATTTTAATCATAAATGGTACACGCTGAAGTTGAGCATTTTTGAATGGAGTAATCTCCTCACCCAAAAGCTGTTCCATTGCATTATTATGATTTTCCGAAATACCATAATGGTCACCGTAAATCATAATAACGGAGTCATCATATAATCCGGCCTCTTTTAAGTCATTAAAGAATTGCTCTAATGATTCGTCCAAATATCGAGCTGTCTGGAAATAGCGATCGACAGAAGGATCACCCGTTTCAGCAGGCTCAATGGTTGCATCTTCTTCATCAATTAAATACGGATGATGATTCGTCAGTGTAATTAAATGCGAATAAAAAGGTTGTTCCATTGACTCAAGCAGTGGAATGGACTCTTTAAAGAAAGGTTTGTCCTTCAAACCGTAATTAATTACTTGGTCTTCACTCATGTCGTAGTAACTAGAATCGAAAAATTTGTCAATACCAAATTGCTTATAAATTTCATCACGATTCCAGAATGATCTTTTATCACCGTGTAAAACTGCTGACGTGTAACCTTGCTGCTGATCCAGAATTGCCGGCAATGCCTGATACGTGTTCTTGCCTTTTGTTACAAACGCTGCACCCTGTGGCAACCCGTATATCGAGTTATCAAGGATTAATTCAGCATCTGCCGTTTTTCCTTGTTCTGTTTGGTGAAAGAAATTATCGAAATACGTAAAATTTTTACTTTGGTCGTGAACCAGCGAGTTTAAGAACGGTGTTACTTCTTCCCCGTGTAATTTATAGTCGATTAAAAATGACTGGAAAGATTCCAAATGGATCTTAATAATATTTTTTTCTTTGGCAACACCGAATAATTTGGAATTTGGTTCCGCATATTTATTTTTCGTATAATTTTCTACCTCTGTAACGTCACTGCTATCTGCCAATACACGTTGGGATGATGAATGGATGCTCTGTAACGCATCGTACAGCGCAAAATTATACGATCCCAAATATTTCACAATGTAGTTACGATCAAATGTCCTTTTCAGCAATTGCGGACGATCAATCTCAGCCAATCCCAGGTTTACCGTAAAGGCAATAACACCTACAGCCATGATGATTAATGGCTTTCTGACCTGTAAACGGCTAACAGACCAGTTGGCTTTACTCCACATAAATAAAACAATCAGGATAACAATATCTGCAAAATAAAAGACATCATACCACTCTGCTAAACTAGCAATACTTCCGCCAAGGCTGCCAAAATTACTAGTTTGTGTCAGTGTTGGCAATGTTATATAATCATTGTTGAAACGATAGTATACAACATTGGCGTACACAAGAAAGCTCATCAGAAAATCAATAATGATAATCCATGATCCTGCTTTTCTTCCTTTAGCAAATAAGGCAATACCCAGAAAAACCAATATTGCGCTTAACGGGTTAATAAATAATAGAAATTGTTGTAGACCATTATCGATATCCAAATTAAATTCAAATACATATATCATATACGTTTTTATCCAGAGTAAAACAACTGCAACAAAAAAGAACCCCATTTTGGATGAAGGTATATTCTTCATTGTTTTTCACCTCAACTATTTTGGTTTTTATAATAGTAACCTCAATCATCGTATTCTAAACCAAAATATAAATAAATGCAAGGGCTATACAAAAGTTACCAATAAGGTGAATATTCGGGGTGAATAGGTCTAAATAACTGCCTGTCACCATTTGGTGACAGGCAGTTTAACCGCTTTCAGCACAGGTCGCCCAGCGGCTAGTGGAGCTTAGTGAGGCATTGTACCCTGAACGGGTGCATAACTATTTTGAAATGCTTGCATGTCCTGCTGATTTAATTGTGGAACTTGATAATATTGATGTTTGTTTTGATACAAAAATACCTCATAGGCCATTTCGATCACATTCGGAATACTGTCTGCAAAAATGCGTCTTAAGACAGGGTTGGTCATCTCCAATGCGGTCATGGTAAATGCGGAAGCAGTAGATTTTAACTGACCAAGCATAAAGCCGGATATACACTGATCGTTTAATTCATTTACCGATTGACTAGGAGTTTTTGGAGAAGATGGCTTCATGCCGTAAATAACATTATTGTTTTGCTCCATCTCGTAGGATTGTGTTTTTACCGTCGGATCCTGTCCCGATTTAAAAGTTTCACATATTGTGTTGTAAAGCTGTGTACAAAATGCGCGATGACGCTGGGCAATTCCCATTAATTCCTGGTCTTGAATGTGCTGTTCATATAATAAATATTGCTCCAGTCCACCTGTTAATGTTGATAAGGCTTCATGAGCATCAAACATGTCATGTCCACCAAAGTCTTGCTGTGATGGCATTTGTGGTGATCCTTGCAAATTTTGCTGCTGATTTTGATTTTGCACCTACATTACCTCCTTCAAATTTGTCAGCGTTATTTTATCCTGTTTCAAAAAAAGTATTCATACACACTTGTTAACCGGATGACAGAAGTTAATTGTAACTACTATGCTCCCATCTCTTCCTTGAATTCAGTTAATTTTTCCATCGTTTCATCAATAAGCTGCTGAACCATTACGACGTTTGGCTGATCTTTTCCTGCTTCGGCAATCAGCGGATATAAGCTTCGTTCAATGTCTTCGTATGCGACGGGATCCATCTTTTCTACCCGCTTTTCGATTTTATCCCAATTGGCTTCCACATCTTTGCCGCTTGTTTGGATTGCTGTCGTATCATCGGGGGATTGCTCCGTTACTGCTTTAAATTCTTTTAAAGCGATTAAAACAGTTTCGATTCCGCTTGAAATCTCTTCTGCCATACTATGATTGAGCTGGATAGAATCTCCAGTACCAATTTCGGCTGAAGGCATATTACGATTTGCTCCATATGCAATCACGACCAATGCTAAAATTACAACTAAACCATAAAGAAGTTTTTTCAAAATAATTCCTCCTTGTTTCACCAACTTTGTCCTTGGTTGGGATATTTTGTTTTAGTATCTAACTTTTTGAAACTTTTATGCAGGGGTTTTGGATATTTAAAAGGTTCTTTGATAATTTTTTTGTAACAACGTTTTGAAATCCTGTATAATGATAAAAGACGCCCATTTTAGTGAAAATTATGAATAAAAGTACAGAAGGAAGGATCAAAATGAAAGCAAAGAAACCGATACAAATTGATGAACGGATTTACCTGATTGACGGTTATGATCTTGGTGTTCCGGGACGAACAGGTACATACGTGATTGATGAAGAGGACTTGACATTGATTGAAACAGGCCCCAGCCCGTCGGTTAAGTATATTAAGCAGGGATTAGAATCGCTTGGTTTTTCATTGGAACAGGTAAAGTATATTATCGTCACACATATTCATTTAGATCATGCAGGGGGTGCCGGCTTATTTATCCAATCGTGTCCAAACGCGCAAATTATTGTTCATCCCAAAGGGGCGCGGCATCTTGCAAATCCGAAGCGGCTAGTGGCTGGGGCACGAGCAGTTTATGGCGACAGTTTTGCGGAATTATTCGACCCGATTATTCCGGTATCCGAGGAAAGGTTACTTATTAAAGGGGAAGGAGATACATTACAAATTAGTTCGGCATGTACGCTTGCATTTTTTGATACACCGGGTCATGCCAAACACCATTTTTGTATTTTCGATCCGGTTAGTAACGGTATTTTTACTGGAGATACGGTTGGAATTCGTTATGAGCAGTTAGTACGTGATGGCGTTGATTTATTTTTACCTTCTACATCCCCTAATCAATTTGATCCGGAAGCAATGCGTTCTGCGATTGAACGAATACGCAGCATGAATGTGGATCGGATCTTTTTTGGCCACTTTGGGATGACGGAAAAGGTGGATGAAGCGCTGAAGCAAGTATCTGAATGGCTTACTGTTTTCGAGCAGGAAGGCGAGCAAGTTTTCAAGGAAGGAAAGGGATATAATGAACTTGCGGGACGAATGCTGCAGCATGTAAAAGAATATTTGCGGACATTACTGGTTGAAGATGATCATGGGGTATATATATTAATTAACGTTGACATGCAGGTTAGCGCACTTGGTTTAATTGATTATTATCAGAAACGAAATAGGTAAAAAAGTGCTTGCGAAGGTTAAGTGCTTAAACGTGGAGTATGAAAAAAGCGATACATTCCATGAACGGAATAAATCGCTTTTTCATATATAAAAAATTAATTTTTTTTATTCTGAGAAAACCCTTAATTCGCGGGTAATGTAAGCGCAAACATTTAGTTCTGATTTATCGAAAGTATCAAAAAAATGAAAAATGCCTGTTGACCCTTTTGGAAAAACGTTGTATGATAATTCGCAATATCATTAATAAAGTTTCCATATGGCGATTAACTCGATGACGGGAATAAAGGATAAGCGAAATGTATTTACAGAGATCTAGGGTTGCTGGAAGCCTAGAAATACATCTTACTCCGACATCTTCCCTGAGTGCTGGGCTGAACAGATGAAGAACTAATTAGGCTTAGCCAGGTGCTTCGATGCACCTGTTATCAAAGTGGGCTGGATTTTAGTCCATGAGGCAGTATTCGCGAGAATGCTGTAAACCTGGGTGGTACCGTGAAAAGAAAGACCCTTTTCATCCCAATAAATTCTGATGATACGCAGATTTTGGGGTGAGAAGGGTCTTTATTAATTTTTATATACAAGGAGGTATGAACAAAGTGAAAGTGGAGGTTGAAGGTGAATTGGATAGTGCAAAAAAATCAATAACGGGTGCTGAACTGCTCATTGAAACATTAGAAGAAGCAGGAGTAGACACACTGTTTGGTTATCCGGGTGGTGCTGTCTTACCGATTTACGATGCATTGTATCGCAGTAAGACGTCTTTTAAGCACATTCTTGGAAGACATGAACAGGGATCCATTCATGCTGCGGAAGGATATGCCCGTGTTACTGGGAAACCTGGTGTAGTATTAGCAACATCAGGACCGGGCGCAACAAATTTGGTAACTGGAATAGCGGATGCCATGATGGACTCGCTTCCACTTGTGATCTTTACCGGTCAGGTAGGAAGCAATGTGATCGGGACAGATGCATTTCAGGAAACAGATGTTATGGGGGTTACAACGCCTATTACAAAATACAATTACCAAATAAAACAATTGTCCGAATTGCCAAGGGTTGTAAAAGAAGCTTTTCATATTGCAACTACAGGAAGACCGGGGCCAGTTGTTATTGATATACCGAAGAACATCTCGACTCAAGCTTCGGCTGAAAAATTTAACAGTGATGTTCATTTGCCGGGATATCAACCGACAATAAAGCCGAATCCGTTACAAATTGTAAAGCTTGCTGATGCGATATCCAAATCCAAAAAACCTATGGTACTTGCCGGAGCGGGTGTATTATTTGGTAAAGCCTCTCACGAACTAAAGATGTTTGTCGAGAAATATCAACTTCCAATCACAACTACCTTACTTGGTTTAGGGAGTTTTCCAGGAACTAACCCGCTGTTTTTAGGGATGGCCGGTATGCATGGAACGTATGCAGCGAATATGGCAATTTATGAATGTGATTTGTTGATTAATATTGGAGCGCGATTCGATGACCGCTTAACTGGAAGTTTGGAACACTTCGCGCCAAACGCTAAAATTGCCCATATTGATATTGATCCAGCGGAAATTGGCAAGAACATTCCGACTGAAATTCCAGTTGTTGCCGATTCCAGAGAAGGATTACTAGCATTGTTAAATAGTTCAATCGAAGTACCCGATAATCAAGCCTGGAAAGAAAAATTGCAAGCTAATAAAGCGAACTTCCCGTTATGGTACGAAAGGTCAGAAGAGTCAGTATCACCGCAATGGCTCATAGAACAAGTGTATCGCAAGTCAAATGGAGAAGCGATTGTCACAACAGATGTTGGTCAGCACCAAATGTGGGCGGCTCAATTTTATCATTTTGATAAACCGGACAAATGGGTAACGTCGGGTGGCCTTGGAACGATGGGGTTTGGCTTTCCGGCAGCAATCGGAGCACAATTAGGTGCACCGGATGAAGTTGTTGTTGCAATTGTTGGTGATGGTGGCTTCCAAATGACACTTCAGGAACTTTCCATGCTGAAGGATTATCAGCTGCCAGTAAAGGTTCTCATTGTTAATAATGGCTCACTAGGAATGGTTAGACAGTGGCAGGAGAAATTTTACGAAGAACGTTACGCAGAGTCCATCATTTCAAGTCCGGACTTCGTAAAATTAGCAGAGAGTTACGGTGTTCGTGGACTGAAAGTTGAAAAAGAGGAAGAGGTCCCAGAAATGCTTGATGCTATTTTTGCAAGTGACGAACCTGTTGTTGTCGATTGCCGCGTAGTCAAAATGGAATGTGTCTTCCCAATGGTTCCTACAGGAAAGGGAAACCACGAAATGATTGGGGTGACGAAATGAAACGGATTATAACAGCAACCGTTCAGAATCGCAGCGGGGTGCTTAATCGGATTACAGGGATGCTTTCCAAACGCCAATTTAATATCGAGAGTATTTCCGTTGGCAGTTCGGAAACGGAGGGCATATCCAAGATGACACTCGTTGTTGATGTAAGTGATGATCAAAAGTCAGAGCAGTTGACAAAACAGTTAAACAAGCAAATTGATGTCATTAAAGTGTCGGATATTACAGACAAGGCAATGGTTGCCAGGGAACTAGCCTTGATAAAAGTAGTTGGAAGCGGGCAAACGAGAGCAGAAATTCAAGGAGTTATCGCTCCCTTTCGTGCATCTGTAATTGATGTTAGCAAAGATAGTCTGACGATCCAGGTCACTGGTAAACCGGATAAGGTAGATGCCCTGATCACATTGCTTAAACCTTATGGAATAAAAGAATTAACCAAAACAGGGATGACAGCATTTCTGAGAGGACAGCAGAAGTCGGTTACAGAAATAAATTATTTATCCATTTAACGAACAAAGGCGCAAGCCCCCCGTTTAGCGGCGTATATGCTGCGCCCTGCCAAGCAGGGTGGTTCGGTGTTGCCGCGCAAAGCGGCGGTTTTAACCGAACATTCCTACGTAGGAGATAAAGGAAATACGACGACCAAAGGGAGTCGATGTTGACTTATCGTACGAAGGTGAAGGAAGCATACTAGCCGCTGGGCGCTGGAGCCGGACGTGGCTTACTTTGCTAAGAGCAGAATAGATCCTAAATTTATATAACTTATCTTATTAAAAATAGATGAATTAAACACTATGGGGAGGAATTAAAATGGCAAAAGTACTTTACGAAAAGGATATTCAAAAAGAGGTATTACAAGGAAAGAAAATAGCTGTAGTAGGTTATGGATCACAGGGGCATGCACATGCATTAAATCTGCGTGACAGCGGTTATGATGTAGTTATTGGTCTTAGACCAGGAAAATCCCAAGCAAAAGCAGAAGAAGATGGCTTTACTGTTTATTCCGTAGGGGAGGCAGTTAACCAGGCTGATGTTGTAATGGTACTTCTTCCGGACGAATTGCAGCCTGCAGTCTATCATGAAAGTATTAAAGATAACCTGAAACCGGGAAGTGCAATCGCGTTCGCCCACGGATTTAATATTCATTTTACGCAAGTCGTACCTCCGGCAAATGTGGATGTATTCCTGGTAGCTCCAAAAGGGCCTGGTCATTTGGTACGCCGGACATACGAAGAAGGTGCTGGTGTCCCGGCATTATACGGCGTGTTTCAAGATGTGACTGGAAATGCAAAACAGCTTTCCCTTGCATATGCAGACGGAATCGGTGCTGCAAGAGCAGGCATTCTGGAAACATCTTTCCAAGAAGAAACCGAAACAGACTTGTTTGGAGAACAGGCGGTGTTGTGTGGCGGTCTGACCCATTTAATTAAAGCAGGATTTGAAACATTGGTTGAAGCGGGGTATCAGCCTGAAGTTGCCTATTTTGAATGTTTGCATGAGATGAAGCTAATTGTTGATTTGATCTATGAAGGCGGGCTGGAAAATATGCGCTACTCCATCTCTGATACGGCACAATGGGGTGATTTTACCTCAGGTCCAAGAGTGGTAAATGATGAAACGAAGGCACGGATGAAAGAAATACTTGCAGATGTGCAATCAGGTGAATTTGCCAAAGGCTGGATTCTTGAAAATCAGGCAAACCGCCCTAAATTCAATGCAACCAATAAAAAAGAAAATCAACTCTTAATCGAAAAAGTAGGAAGGGAGTTACGGGATTTAATGCCTTTTGTGAAGCAGCCATTACAAAATAAGCAAAAGGATGTGAAAGAACATGTCAGAAATTAAAATTTTTGATACAACATTACGCGACGGCGAGCAATCTCCAGGAGTCAATCTGAATCAGCTGGAGAAGCTGGAAATTGCCAAACAACTGGAACGGTTTGGTATTGACCGGATGGAGGCAGGGTTCCCTGCTTCCTCCAAAGGTGACTTTAATGCGGTGAAAACAATTGCTGAAACGATTAGGGACACTTCGGTGACAGGGCTGGCAAGAGCTGTTAAATCAGATATTGACGCCTGCTGGGAGGCATTAAAAGGTGCACCGGAGCCATGTTTACACGTATTTCTGGCGACATCGCCGATTCATATGACCTATAAATTGAAAAAATCACCAGAGCAAGTGATTAACACAGCGGTAGATATGGTTTCATACGCGAGACAAAAGTTCCCACAGGTGGAGTGGTCGGCAGAAGATGCCTCCCGTTCTGATTTGGAATTTCTTGCCCAAATCATTGAACAAGTGATTGACGCGGGTGCAACGGTGATCAATTTGCCAGATACGGTCGGTTATGCGACACCGGCTGAATATGGCAACATGTTTCGCTATATTACAGAAACGGTGCCAAATATTGACCGAGTCAGGCTTTCTTGTCATTGCCATAATGATTTGGGCTTGGCCGTAGCGAATTCAATTGCTGCAGTGGAAAACGGGGCTACCCAAGTAGAAGGAACCGTTAATGGAATTGGGGAGCGCGCAGGTAATGTGGCACTTGAGGAAGTTGCTGTTGCGTTGAAGATTCGCTCCGATCATTATCCGTATACAACCAACTTGAAACTGAATGAGACGAAACGGACCAGTGATCTTGTTGCAAAATTAACTGGCATGTATGTGCAAGCGAATAAAGCAGTCATCGGCCGGAATGCGTTTGCTCATGAGTCAGGCATTCATCAGGATGGTGTTCTGAAGCACGCGTCAACCTATGAGATTATCACACCTGAAATGGTCGGTGTTAGCTCAAATACACTATTTTTAGGTAAACATTCCGGACGCCATGCGTTTAAAGATAAGGTTCAAGAGCTAGGATATGAATTATCTGATGAAAAACTGCAAGAAGCATTTAACTTGTTTAAACTTTTAACGGATCGCAAAAAAGAAGTAACGGATGATGATCTTTTTACCATTTTGACAGAAATTCAGACGGATACTTCAAAGGTCGATAAATATCAACTGGAAATGTTCCAGGTGCAGTATGGTACGACAAATATTCCAACTGCTACCGTCAAGTTAAAATCCCCTGCTGGAGAGACCTTGCAAGCGGCTTGTACGGGACAGGGCAGTGTCGAGGCACTATATAAAACGTTAGATTCGTTAATCAAAGAAGACTTGCATCTCGTTGATTATCAGCTTAATTCAGTTGGACGCGGCAAAGATGCACTTGCTGAATCACATGTTCAACTCGTGATAAATGGCGACCCAATGAATGGCAGAGGTTCAGCCCAAGATGTAATAGAAGCATCGGCAAATGCGTTTCTTAATGCGGTAAACCGATATATTGTATATCAGCAGACGAGTAATAAGAAGCAAGCTGTAAAATAAACTTATTAAGGAGGGGAGCTTATGAATAAACAAATAATTCTGCTTCCGGGTGATGGTGTTGGGAAAGAAATTATGGAAGCGGCGAAAGTTGTTCTAAACACGGTTGCCAGCGAGTTTGGTCACCGGTTTACTTTTCATCAGCATGCGATCGGTGGTGACGCAATTGATCAATATGGAACACCTTTGCCGGAAGATACCATAAAGGCATGCCATAATGCAGATGCCGTTTTATTAGGCGCTGTTGGAGGAAGTAAATGGGACTCCCTTCCTGCACATCTGAGGCCGGAAAAAGGACTGCTTGGGATCCGGAAATCACTCGGCCTTTTTGCAAATCTGCGTCCGATCAAGGGGTTTGCCCCGCTGCTCCATGCATCGCCATTGAAGGAAGAGGTGGTAAAAGGCAGCGACATTATGATTATCCGTGAACTGACAGGCGGCCTTTATTTTGGCAAGCCGAGTGAACGGCGAGATAACGGCAATGCGGTTGTTGATACACTTTCCTATCAACGAAGCGAAATGGAACGGATTATTGACAAAGCTTTTCAAACTGCCAGACTAAGGAGCAACCATCTAACATCGGTTGATAAGGCCAATGTGCTGGAATCCAGCCGGCTTTGGCGGGAAATTGTCAATGAAAAGCAACAGGATTATCCGGATGTAACAGTTGAGCATCTGCTTGTCGATGCGGCAGCAATGAAACTGATCACACAGCCAACCCAATTTGATGTTATCGTTACAGAGAATTTATTCGGGGATATTTTAAGTGATGAGGCATCGGTTTTAACAGGGTCGCTGGGAATGCTGCCTTCTGCCAGCATTAGAACGGATGGGGTTGGGCTTTATGAACCTGTCCATGGTTCAGCACCGGATATCGCCGGAAAAGGAATCGCCAATCCTTTAGGGATGATTCTCTCAGCAGCATTAATGCTTAAACATTCTTTCCAGATGGAAGTGGAGGCTGCAGAAATTGAGGAAGCTGTACAGCAATGCCTTGAACAAGGATATCATACCGCTGATTTAAAAATTGCCGGCGGTAAGCAAGTGAGTACGAAGGAAATAACGGAAATCGTAGTGGAAAATCTAACGACAAAAGGTGTTTCAAATAGTATTTGCAGTATGTACGTCTAACCGAGGGAGGGAATGATAAAGTGGGGAAGCCCAAGACAATCATCGAGAAAATCTGGAATAAACACGTCGTACATCAGGAAGAGGGAAAACCTGATTTACTGTATATTGATCTGCATCTAGTTCATGAAGTAACCTCTCCACAAGCGTTTGAGGGGCTGCGTCTGAACAATCGTAAAGTACGGCGGCCGGATTTAACGTATGCAACAATGGACCACAATGTCCCGACACAAAATCGGGATGTTGTCAAAGACCAAATAGCTAAGAAACAAATGGAGACATTGAAAAAGAATTGTGAGGCAAATGGAATTAAGCTAGCTGATATGTATCATCCGGATCAGGGAATTGTCCATGTGATTGGTCCGCAGCTTGGTTTAACACAGCCAGGGAAGACTATCGTATGCGGTGACAGCCATACATCTACACATGGCGCATTTGGTGCACTCGCTTTTGGGATCGGCACAAGTGAAGTCGAACATGTTTTGGCAACACAGACCATTTGGCAGGAACGACCGAAGACATTAAATGTGCAGGTTGAGGGCGAACTGGGTGCCGGGGTGACGGCAAAGGATCTGATTCTTGCGATTATCGCCAAATTCGGTGTCCGGTTTGGAACAGGCTATGTAATCGAATATACAGGTAATGCGATTCGCAATTTATCGATGGAAGGACGTATGACCGTATGCAACATGTCGATTGAAGCGGGAGCAAGAGCCGGTCTGATTAGCCCAGATGAAAAAACGGTTGAATTTTTGCAAGGAAAGGAATACGTCCCTGATGGCGAGGAATTTACCGAATTAGCGGCCAGCTGGCTTGACCTGGCAACGGATCAAGGTGCTGTTTACGACAAAACCGTAACCATTAATGCTGAGGAAATTGAGCCACAAGTATCTTGGGGAACAAATCCTGGTATGTGTGTCCCTGTTAGTGGATCGACTCCTGATTTAAACGATGTTGAGTACCGGGAAGATGTAGAACGGGCACTAGCATATATGGGACTTGAGGAAAATCAGCCAATTACGTCGATTGAAATTGATCATGTATTTATTGGATCTTGTACCAACTCGCGGCTCGCCGATTTGCAAAAGGCTGCAGAAATTGTAAAAGGCAAACAGGTTAAACCAGGAGTCAGGGCAATAGTTGTGCCAGGTTCCTTCACTATTAAAACGCAAGCAGAAAAAGAAGGGATCGATACAATTTTCAAACAGGCAGGCTTTGAGTGGCGTGAAGCTGGATGCAGTATGTGTTTGGCGATGAATGATGATGTTGTACCACCAGGGTCAAGGTGTGCATCAACATCCAACCGAAACTTTGAAGGAAGACAAGGAAATGGTTCCAGAACGCATTTGGTAAGTCCGGAAATGGCGGCAGCGGCCGCGATTGAAGGCCATTTTGTCGATGTTCGTACGTTTACTGGAGTGCCAAGTTAGGAGGTGATTACGTCGTGGAGGCTATTCAACAGCATCAGGGATTAGTTTATCCGTTAAATCGGACGAATGTTGATACTGATCAAATTATCCCGAAGCAATTTCTTAAACGAATTGAACGAACCGGATTTGGTGAATTTCTCTTTTATCATTGGCGGTTTGACGACGATGGCAAAAGCCGAGTCGACTTTAGCCTGAATAATCCGGAATACCAAGAGGCATCGATATTAGTAGCAGGAGAGAATTTCGGCTGCGGATCGTCCAGGGAACATGCACCATGGGCCTTGCTTGATTATGGATTCCGCGTCATTATCGCACCAAGCTTTGCCGATATTTTCTATAATAATGCGTTAAAAAACGGGATTATTCCAATTAAATTGGATAAGACTCAAGTAAATCAATGGCTGGATCAAGCGAACAAGGCTGATTTAGTATTAGCTGTTGACCTGGAAAATCAGCAAATAACGGATGGGCAGCGTGAAGTGCATTTCGACATCCCGGCTTATCATAAGGAAAAGCTGCTAAACGGCTGGGACGAAATTGCACTAACATTACAACATGAGGACAAAATTACCGCATTTGAGAGTGCCGGGCAAAAGAAAGTGGCGATGGGTTCCGAATAAGTGTCATAAGGTATTTGTCACTTCCCAAATTTTGTCGGTAACGTTTCCGGGGGAGGTGCTTCCTCTCCTGAGCTTAATCAAAAGAATAGTTAAAACTTTCAACCTAGGAGTGTGAAACAATTGGGAATTGCTTAACAGGTGAAAAAGTGCATACTGCGATGGAACGTTTAACCCCCATCGTTCACCGTACACCATTACTTACATCAGCGACTACAGATAATTTAATTGGAAAACATGTTTATTTTAAAATGGAAAACCAGCAAAAAACAGGTGCATTCAAGTTTAGAGGTGCAAGCTTTAAACTAATGCAGCTATCAAAAGAGCAATTAAATAAAGGTGTTATCACTGCATCAGCAGGTAACCATGCCCAAGGTGTTGCGCATGCTGCGGCAAAATTAGGGGCACGGGCAACGATATTCATGGCAGAGAAGACGCCACATGCCAAGGTGAATGCGACCCGGAACTATGGAGCTGAAGTAGTGCTTACTGGTGAAACATTTCAGGAAGCATATGAAGCATCACTAAAAAGGCAAATGCAAACCGGTGCTGTTTATATTCATCCATTTGATGATTATGACGTGATGGCTGGTCAAGGCACCATTGCCATGGAAATGCTCAGGCAGGAAGACCGGATGGATACGATTATGGTGCCCATTGGTGGCGGTGGCTTGATTAGTGGTATCTCGGTTGCGGCCAAACATGTAAATCGTAATATCAAGGTTATTGGGGTTCAAGCCTGTGGAGCTTCAGCCATGTATGAAAGCTACCATACGAAACGGGTAAAAAATTTGAAATCTGTTTCGACCATTGCAGAGGGTATAGCAGTCAAACAGCCTGGTAAACGTACATTACCACTAATACGGGAATATGTGGATGATATTGTAACCGTAACAGATGAAGAAATTGCTGCAGCTATTTTATATATGCTAGAGCGGAACAAAACATTAATTGAAGGTGCCGGTGCGGCATCATTAGCCGCATTGTTCAAATATCATGAGCAAATTAGATCCAGACATTGTGGTGTGATTGTCAGTGGCGGGAACATGGATATTAACATGCTTCCGTCCATGCAGCAATTAGCCGAAAAAATGCGTTTCCCAGCTTAAAGAAAAGTGCCTGTCACTAATTAGCTATTATCATTTTGCAGGCCAAGGAGATATAAAATTCAAGCTCTATTCAGCTTGCATCAGAGTAAGGCCACGTCCGGCTCCAGCGCCCAGTGGATTTCCCTCACCTCCATACGATTAGTCAACATCGGTGAGAGGGGAAGTTCGGTTAAAACCGCGACGACAATCGCCACACCGAACTGACCTGCATCCTGCAGCCCCCCAGCTCACCGTGTTTCCTTTATCTCCTGCGGTTGTTTGTTCGGTTAAGACCGCTGCTCCCGACAGCAACACCGAACCACACTAAATGGCAGGGCGAGAGTCCTCTAGCCGCTAACCGGGCGTTACGCCTTTGTTTCATAATTAAGTTCCCATGAAATGCCATACTTGTCTTTTACAATTGCATGCTTGGCTCCCCAAAATGTATCCTGCAGCTCCATTTTAACCTCTCCATCTGTTGCTAAAAAACTGTAGACCTGATTAATCTCTTCCTCACTATCAAGATCAGGTCCGAGCAGGATGTTACTTCCATTTGCAGGTTTTTCACCAAACACATCGGCAAAATAAATAATACAATTTTCATTAATATGTAATTCTGCGTGAATATATTTCCCTTCGTGTCCCTTGAACATTTCTATTCCATCCGCCAACTGCGTGTTTTTAATTTCACCGCCAAATGCCCTTTGATAATATTCAACAGCTACTTTGCAATTTTCGATTCTGATATGTGGAATAAGTTTTTTCATTTCGGATACCTCCATTATTTTTATTTAGTATAACCTACCAATACTATTCATAGAAATAGAAAAGAAAGAAATTGTAGCCGGAGGAATAGAAAATGGGGAAGATAGCAGCGTATATGATAGCCACGATCATGCTTATAATCATCGGAATTACCATAATTGGAAAAGGTAATCAGCAAAATGACGGATTCGTTATTGCCAAGTCTTCTGAAATGGCAAAAAAATCATTAGAACAGAAACAGGCTCCAGAGTTAAACGATAAATCCGATAATGCAGCAATTATAGCAAATATGAGTTTAGATGAAAAAATCGGTCAAATGATGATTGCTGGGGTTAGTGGAACTTCTTTAAATGGGGATAACCTAAATTTGATAAGCAAATATAAGGTTGGAGGTATCATATTGTACGCGAACAATCTGGAAAGTCCGAACCAGACGATTGACTTATTAAATGAAATAAAAACAAAAAATGTCAGGAACCGTCTGCCGCTATTATTGGGGGTTGATCAAGAGGGTGGAGAGGTCTCCAGATTGCCAGGGGATTTAATCAACCTTCCTTCAAATAAACATATTGGTGAGCAGGGGAATGGCGGATACTCCTATACAATAGGATCAATGTTGGGGAAACAATTAACTGCTTTTGGGTTCAATCTGGATTTTGCCCCGGTTTTGGATGTGAACAGTAACCCGGACAATCCGGTTATTGGTGATCGGTCATTTGGCAACAATCCCGAAATCGTCAGTGATCTAGGTATCCAAACGATGAAGGGCATTCAGTCAGAAGGAATTATATCCGTTATTAAACATTTTCCCGGACATGGAGATACGTCTGTTGATTCACATTTGGAACTCCCTAGAGTGAACAAAAGTCTTAAGGAACTGCATAGACTTGAACTCATTCCATTTGAGCGTGCGATTCAAAATGGAGCAGATGTCGTCATGGTGGCCCATATTTTGCTGCCAAAGATTGATCCGGAGTTCCCATCATCCATGTCACCCAAAATAATAGATGGGATTCTCCGAAATCAGTTTGCGTTTTCTGGTGTCGTAATGACGGATGATATGACAATGAAGGCAATCACGGATAATTTTGATATCGGACAGGCAGCAGTTGAGAGTGTTAAGGCAGGGAATGATATGATTTTGGTAGCTCATGGCTATCATAACGTCATAACTGTTATCAAGGCTTTAGAGGATGCTGTCCATAATGGTGAGCTAACAGAGGAAAGAATTAATGAAAGTGTCAGTCGGATCATACACCTTAAAAGGAAGTATGATATTAGCAATAGGCAAACGGAATCCATTAACATAAGGCAGTTGAACAAGATTATGGAAACGGCATTATAGAGTTCCTGCCAGTTATGTAAATACAAAAGGGTAACCAGCAACATGTGGTTACCTGAATTTGTGCAATCAAGATAGCGAAACAAGTTGTAAACAAACAGTACTATTAATTCATAGCTTTTTGGTTTAATACTTTTTCGATACCGTGTAATGCTTCCTCCATGTTTTTGGCACGGATATGGATTTTTTTATCATCCGGATATTGTTTTGCCGCATACTTATATCTTGGATCATAGTAATATTCAAGCAACAACTGAATCGCTTCGGTATAATTATCATTCCGCAATCCTTCATCTATTTCCTTTGCAACCGGGGTGTGGATTCGCTTTTTAATAATTTGAAATGCCTCTACAAAGTCTTGTGGGGAATTCCAAGGCTGGTAATCATCTAAAATATTGCGGATTCGCTCCTCTATTGGTAAATCAATAATTAATTGCATACCTTTTTCCTTTTTTTCATAAAGGAAGTCCGGGAGTGTCACTTTGCCGATCCGTTTGCTTTCCCCTTCTACAAATACAAACGGGGCATCCTTGTATTGTAATAATTTTTCCACAAGCAGTGCCTCAAACTTTTTTTGATTGCTTGGTTGAAGCCCGATTTGTCCGAAAATCGAACCGCGGTGATTGGCCATTCCTTCTAGATCAATTACCGGATATCCTTTTTGCTCAAGCTGTTGCAAGATTGCGGTTTTTCCAGTTCCTGTAAAGCCGTTTAACACATACAGATCAGGTTTAAACTCATGTTTGGACAATTCACTAACAACCCATTGGCGGTAGGTTCGAAAGCCACCACTTAAACGATTGGCCTTGATTCCCATCAGATCAAGGACGGTTGCTGCTGTTTTACTGCGCATACCGCCGCGCCAGCAGAAAACTGTTTTAGGCGTATCTACTTTTCGGAATTCATCGATAAAGTCCGGGAGCTTTGCGGAAAAAATCGCAAGCCCCCGTTCTTTTGCTGCTTCAGGGCCGACCTGTTTGTAAATGGTACCAACCTCAGCTCGTTCTTCGGTTGTGAAGACTGGGATGTTAACACTGCCAGGGATAGTGGCCTCGTTAAATTCTTTTGGTGAACGTACATCAATTAATGTATGTGCTTCATTTTTTTGTAAGGCAAATAGGTCATCTAGTGCTATATCGTGAAACATAAATTACGTCACTTCCTCAATTCAAAAACTACAAAACAGTTATTTGTCCATTTTTGCCTTCGGTGACTTCCCCGATTATTTGCGCTTCTACACCCTTATCTTGTAGTGCAGCAAGAAGTGCATTCGCATCATCATCGGCTGCAGAAATTAATAGTCCGCCGGATGTTACCGCATCACATAGAATCCATTTATCCGTTTGATCCAATGATTCAGGGAAGGATACAATATCTTTTACATGATCAAAATTATTTTTCGTTCCACCTGGTACTGCGCCAGAATCGGCGAGTTCTTTTATGCGTGGTAAAACAGGTACTTGGTCTTTTATAATGCGAATTTCAACATTGCTGCCTTTAGCCATTTCCGAAGCATGACCAAGCAGTCCAAACCCCGTAACATCTGTACATGCATGCACATCGTAGCTTTCCATTGTTTCTGCGGCTGTTTTGTTCAGAGTTGTCATAACTTCAGTAACCTGGCTGATTTCCTCCTTAGAAAGCAAATCCTTTTTAATGGATGTTGAGTAAATGCCGACACCGATAGGCTTCGTTAAAATCAATTTGTCACCAAATCTTGCCCCCGTATTGGTCCTTACTTTATCAGGATGGACAATACCGGTAACAGCAAGACCAAATTTTGGTTCCTTGTCATCGATTGAGTGACCCCCGACCAGAGAGACGCCTGCTTCCGCCAGTTTATCACCGGCACCTCGTAATATTTCAGCAAGAATACCTTTGTCTAATGATGAAATGGGAAATGCAACGATATTAAGTGCAGTTATCGGCTTTCCGCCCATTGCATATACATCACTGATCGCATTTGCTGCAGCAACCTGGCCAAAAGCATATGGGTCATCAACGATAGGCGTAAAAAAGTCAACCGTCTGAACTAAAGCTGTATCATCGTTTAATTTATACACACCAGCATCATCGCTCGTATCCAGCCCAACAAGTAAATTAGGATTTTTTACAGTCGGGGGCAAAGCGCGCAATACCTGTGATAAATCAGCAGGTCCAATTTTACAGCCACACCCTCCTTTTGATGAAAGGGTTGTAAGTCTTATTGTATTTGTTTTTTCCATTTTATTATCATCCTTCCATTAAACATGGCGATATATAATGAATAAATTAATTTTAACATAATCAAGGTCTGGAACAAGTCATAGAAGTACTAATGGGATGGTCTGTTCTACAGAAGTACTTGTAAAATAGAAAGAATTGGATTCCACTGTACTAGCTTATAAGTAAAGAAAGAAAAAGGATGAAACCTTGTCTTGGATAAGGTATGCTAGAATTAACTGTTAAACAAATTAACAAACAATACACTAGTAAAAACAAAAAGTGAGCCCCACTTTTTCTACATTAATAGCCTACGTGGCACGTAAGCCTTCGAAAAGATCAAGCTCAAATCTTATTATGAGTATATACTAATTTTTTTATTTTTGGTTTTGGTAATGGTAAATTTTGATGTCGTCCCAAAAATTATATGTTCGAGATAATATTGCGATTCGCGCCATTAAAAAATTCAATAATTAAAGGTAGTTGATATTTTTGCTGTTTGAAAAAGAAGGTTTAAGAGTAAGGGAGTTACTACAACGGGATAAATTATTATTAGTAAATTGGCTTTCTAACCCGGTTGTACTTGAATATTATGAGGGAAGGGATAATTCCTTTGATTTAGAGAAGGTGGATGATAAGTTTTACAATTGTAATGATGATGTCAGCAGATGTATTATTGAGTTTGAAGGGAAAGACCTAGGTTACATACAATATTATCGATTTGATGAAATGACAAGCAAGATAGATGATTATAGTGAAAAGGAAATAATTTACGGTATTGACCAATTTATTGGTGAACCCGATTACTGGAATAGAGGAATTGGAACGTTGCTTGTGAAATCAATGGTAGAGTATTTGATTGAACAGAAACAAGCAGATAGAGTAGTTATGGACCCTCAAGTACAAAATGAAAGAGCATTAAAGTGTTATGAAAAATGTGGATTTAATAAGGTTAGAATTCTCCCTGAACATGAATTTCATGAAGGAAAATATCGAGATTGCTGGTTGATTGAATATAAGAACCCTTGATATACAACAAAAAATTCATATGATTATCGCTAACTCTCTTGAGCCAATGTCTGAAAAATTAAGCCGTCAAATTAAATCAGCCCCTAATTTGGATAAAAGACATAAGTTTGCTCTAATGCAAAAATTGAAAGCGGTGACATTTGAGGAAAGGCTTTGTCATGGAGATTATCATTTGTTTAATTTGATTATGTCAGAGGACAAAGTGACAATTATAGATTGGGTTGATTCCAGTGCAGGAGATATACGTGCCGACATATATCGCACGTATCTTTTGTATTCACGGTTTTCAATAGCATTAGCCGATGTTTATTTGCGTCTTTATTGTCAAAAAAGCGGTTTGTCCAAAGATGAAGTTTTTCAATGGGCTCCAGTTATAGCCGGGGCAAGATTATCTGAAGGTGTTTCAGCGGAAGAATCGGAACGTCTTATGAAGATAGTAAATCATTATTGTCCTTTATAGCTTACAATAGGGTGCTAATCGGAAACCATTGGGAAAGATGCCGATCGAGTGTGAAAATCCCGATCGGAACGGGAAACAGGCCGATTGAGCATGAGAAAACCCGATCGGAACGGGAAAGATGCCGATCGAGTGAGAGAAAATCCCGATCGGAACGGGAAACAGGCCGATTGAGCATGAGAAAACCGATCGAAACGGGAAAGATGCCGATCAAGTGAGAGAAAATCCCGATCGAAATCCTGGGTGGTTAGCAATAGCAATAAAAACCGGTGAATGATCGCAATGGCAACCATAATGATAAGGGACAATTGAATATCGTAACCCCACGGGTAGTGACCCTTTGATTAAATTGTAAACATTTTCTATAGTTCATTAGTTGTGTTTTTAACAAGCACTCTATTCCTCTCTATTCCTTTACTATATAATTAAAATATTCAAATTATAAAAGGATGTGGACATGCCCATGGATTGGAGAACCTGTACAAGAAACAGTTTATTACTTGTTTTGCTTGCATTTCTTGCTATTGTCCCTTTTATGGATCGGGAAGAAGGTTTATTGGTAAAGGCATCCGATGAAAATACAGAAGCAGTGTTTGACGAAAATGCCACACTGGACGAAAAGCTGGAGGCTATTCTGGATAATGAGCACCTGGATGGGACGACAACCGGTGTCAGTATCAAGAAAGCAGAAACCGGTGAATTGCTTTTCGAACAGCTTGGGGATATTCGCTTGCACCCGGCATCCAACATGAAATTACTTACTGCAGCTGCCGCATTGGAAACACTCGGAAAGGATTACCGCTTTCGTACAGAGGTTTTAACCGATGGCAATAAGAAAGGAAAGGTATTGCATGGGAACCTTTATCTCAAAGGAAAAGGAGACCCTACCTTACTGAAAGAAGATCTTGACCAGTTTGCGAAGAAATTAAAAGAATTTGGCATCAACAAAATTAAAGGCGATCTGGTCGGTGACGATACATGGTATGATGATGTTCGCCTCTCACAGGATCTAAATTGGTCAGATGAACCTTTTTACACCGGTGCTCAAGTGTCCGCATTAACATTATCTCCTAATGAGGATTATGATGCAGGGACAGTTATCGTGGAAGTGAACCCTTCCCAAAATCCCGCTAGACGAGCCGAAGTCACGGTTACACCAGAAACAAACTACGTTACAATCGTGAACAAGACAAAAATGGTAGCGGCGGATGGAGAGAAGGACATTTCTATTGAGCGGGAGCATGGATCAAATAAAATAATAGTTGAAGGGACAATGCCCGAAGATGGTTCGACCTCACGCGCCTGGTCATCTGTATGGGAACCTGCTGGCTATGTGTTAAGTGTTTTTAAAGCCTCTTTAAAGGAACAAGGGATTGATTTTATTGGGAAATCCAAAGAAAAATATAATGCAACCCCTGACGGAGCACGGATACTTACCTTTAAGGAATCAATGCCCCTGAAGGAATTACTGATTCCCTTTATGAAATTGAGTAACAATGGGCACGGGGAAATGTTAACGAAAGAAATGGGAAAGGTTGTAGGTAAGGAAGGAAGCTGGGATGAGGGCCTCAAGGTGATCAAGGACGTGGCTAAGGACCTTGGAGTTAATCCGGACACAATCCAATTGCGTGACGGTTCAGGGATGTCTCATAAAACAATGATTCCAGCCAACGATCTCACCCAGTTATTAGTGGAAGCACAGAATAAAAGCTGGTTCCCGGCTTTCAAAAAATCACTGCCAATTGCAGGCGAACCGGATCGATTAGTCGGCGGTACATTGCGTAATCGAATGACTTCAGGCCCAGCTAAAGGGAATGTTACTGCAAAAACGGGCTCTTTAACTGGTGTCTCCACCCTTTCCGGCTATGTTACGTCAAAGGATGGAGAGGATCTGGTCTTTTCCATTTTGATTAATAATTACCTTGTTTCAAGCGGAAAGATTACGGTAATAGAAGATGCTATTGCAACAACACTTGCTGAGCATGAAATGGAAGGGCAGTAGATAATCAGGCTGTTCCATCTCTTTTGGGGAGGAACAGCCTTCAAATTACTTTCTCGTTATTTCCATTAAGAACAGATTTTAGGGGAGTTATTACCCTCACCATGCCAAACAATGATTGCTAACTTTAGAATCGGAATAAAATTCAGGGGTGAACGTATGTCAAAAAGTGCTGCCAGCTTAAAAAAGAGACTGCTAGCCTTACTAGTAGATATTCTTTTGATTATCGTATATGTAATCGGTTTACTTGGGGTCACACAGTTATTGTACCATATATTTCTTGATGGGCCACCTGCAATGGGGCGTTTGGGAGAAGAACTGATCGCTTTTTCAACATTACTTTCTCCTGTTTTCTTATATTTTGTGATAACTGAGTATGGAAAAGCCAGAGCTACCTTTGGAAAACGAATGATGCATATCCATATCGATTCGATTGGTAATTTACCACTAACATTAACGCAGGTAATACTGAAAAATATCATTAAACTACTGCCGTGGCAAATGGCCCATACATTCATTTTTACAGGATTTCATAATGACTGGAATATCCCGGTTTTCGCTTTTGTCTTATTTATGGTAATTATCTATGGGTTGCCTATCTTATCCATTTTCATAATCTGCATTCGAAACGATCATTGTTCCATTCATGACTTAATTGCAAATACAATCGTTCTTGAAGGGGATTATGATACGACCTATGACCGACATAAAGATTGTCAGGATGATGAAAACAACAATATATTTTTTGGCTAATAAAAGAATTTTTTATCACAATTATTTAAAAAACCTTATTGACGTCAAAGTGTATTAACCGTATAATACATCACAAGGGTGTATTAATATCTTAATACATGGTTTTTTATGCGAATGGTGTATTGCCCCCTTAATACACCATTCAATAAAGCTACACATCTGAGAAATATGGGAGCTGTGTCTATGAAAAACGCAAAGTTTAATAATCGGGATCCTGTATATGTCCAAGTCATTCGTCATTTTAAAGAAGAGATTGCAACTGGATTACTCGAACCTGGACAGGAAATTCCGTCACGACGGGAATTAGCGAACAAATTAAAAATAAATCCAAACACGGCACAACGAGCATATAAGGAAATGGAGGAGGAAGGATTGATTTATACAGAGCGCAATTTACCTAGCAGGATTACGAAAGATGAACAAATTTTAAAAACCGTTCGTGAGGAGCTTATTATGCAGGCGGTAAGTTCCTTTGTCCACGCCGTCCGTTCCATTAATGTTCCGGTTGATGAGGTGCTGAATCTGGTTAAAGAAAAGTATGCAGAGGAAGGCAAGGAACGGGAGGGAGACAACCATGATTGAAGTAAAGGATATCAAGAAAAAGTTTGGCCGTAAACAAGTGCTTAACGGGGTGTCATTTACTGCGAATAAAGGTGAGATTACTTGTTTGATTGGGATAAATGGCGTAGGAAAAACAACGATTCTCAACGCGATTATGGCACTTACGCCGATAAACGGTGGACAGATTTTAATGAATGGGGAAAGAATCACGAAAACCAGCTTTGAAAAAATCACCTTCATCCCGGATGCCATAACGATGCTGCCGCAAATGCGTATAGCTGATGCAATGGAGTTTATGAACGATTTTTATGATTGCTGGAATCCGGAACGTGCAACGGAATTACTCGGCTTCTTTAAGCTGAAAGAAACGGACCGAATAGCAGAGCTATCAAAAGGAAATACAGCAAAAGTTAATCTTTTACTTGGTTTGGCAATGGATGTTGAATTTATTTTAATGGATGAACCATTTTCCGGCATTGATATGTTTAGCCGAGAACAGATTGCGGATGTATTTACCAGTCATTTGATTGAGGACCGTGGTGTGATCATAACAACTCATGAAATAAACGATATTGAGCATTTAATCGATAAAGTTGTGTTGCTGGATAATGGAATTGTATTAAAGGAATTCAATACGGAAGAGGTTCGAGAAACTGAAGGAAAGTCTGTTATTGATGTGATGAGAGAGGTGTATCAGCCATGAAACGGTATTTGAAGCTGGTTAATTTTGAATTCAATCGTTTTGCGAAGCTGTATGCGGTTTTATTAGCTATCACGATAATTGTTCAGATTGCTGGTGTGATTGTGGTGTCAAAAAACTATTTAAATACGGCAACCAAAGCAATCAATGAAGACATGATACCGAAAGCGCAATTTCTAATGGAAACAGGGCCAATGAGCATGATTGATATTATAAGTAGTGTCTGGTTTCTCGGACCAATTGCATTATGTATAGCTGCTGTTGCGTTTTACATCTTTTTTATTTGGTACCGGGATTGGTTTGGCAAAAATACATTTATTTACCGGCTATTAATGCTTCCAACCGCCAGGCTAAATGTATTCCTTGCCAAGATCACAACTGTTTTATTGTCGACATTTGGATTTGTTGCACTACAATTAATCCTGTTGCCAGTTGAAAGTACCATTTTAAAGTGGATGGTGCCAAAAGAGTTTCGCCTGGATTTAAGTCCTGAGGAAATAATTGGTAATATGCCTGAACTGGCCATCATTATGCCGCAAAGTTTTACCGAATTTATTCTATATTATGGTACTGGATTCATGGGTGTTGCCATTTTGTTTACGGCAATCCTATTTGAACGCAGTTATCGTCTTAAAGGAATTCTATTCGGGGCTATTTATGGTGCTGTTGCTATCATCATCTTTTTAAGCCCTATTCTTGTAGAAGAACTGTTACTAATAGACTATTTCTATCCGCTGGAAATAATCGCTTTAGAAACAATAATGGGTCTATTTGTAATTGCTGGATCAATTTTGACGAGCCAATTTTTATTAAATAAACGGATCAGAGTGTAAGGAGGTAATGATGATGAAAAAATATTGGAAGCTAATTGCGATTGCGCTGGTTTCTGTGCTCGCTATTGGAATGTTCTATATAAACTCCGTTATTGCAGCGAGCCCGTATCCGGAGTTTGTCATTAAAACAATTCAAGGCAACGAAAATGAAATAAATAACATTGTACTGAACGGTACTTATTACAATAGGTCGATAAATGAACCAATAGAGATAACAAAGGATGGTTCACATTATGCAAGCGAGCGTTCGTTTTTTGACAGGTTAAAAGGCAATCCAGGGAAACAAATGAAACAATATCAAACGGAATATAGGAACTTTATGCGAGGAAAATATCCCGATCCAGCATCCTTTGTTGAAAATAAAGACTATCTTGTATATGGAGCTATCGAATATAAACCCATTACTATGAACCCTGGGGGTTTCGAGTTTACAGTATCGATATTAAATAAGAAAAATGATAAAACCACCGATTTTGATATGGATGCACCAAATGGTAAATATCTAGGTTATATAGACGTAATAGATGTACAAATTGTTGGGGATGAACTTCAGTTAATTACACAAAGTTATGGTGAAAACAAGATGGAAATCAAACTATACAGCTTTAACATGAAAACAAACAGCTTTATCGGAGAATCACCGATTATGTCAGCAGCACAGGAACAGAAGGAAAATCGTTATGCAGATATCTCCATGTTAAATGGCACAGCCAGTAATGAGGTGTCTAAGTATATTTTTCTTAACAAGGTTATCAGGGAAGAGGTGCAACTGAATGATGGTTCATCTAATTCTAAAGAAATAGATAATGAGCTATATGTTTATAATTTGGGGACGAGAGAAAAAGAGGCTGTGAAATTGCCAAAGGATCTTCAAGGGCAAGAGAAAGTGTTTAATGGTTCAATGATCTATAGTATGAAAACGGACGAAAACGGGATTGTTGTTACCCCCTATAATATAGAAGATAAAGCGGTTCAAGCTAAATTTACGATTAAGCAGCCGCAAATTGATAAAGATGCAGAATCTTTTAAAGCAATTAAAGACGGGAAATTATACGTGCTTGCTCATGGCACAGATGAGGACAACACAGCAACTTTAACTATCGTGAGCTTGGAAACGGGAAAATCACTTTATCAAGGGGAAATAGTCAAAGCTAAACCACCTGCTGAATTTGATTACTATTCATTGGATTTAACTGATATGGAAATCGAATAATGGAACGTAGTATAGGGGGTTTGCTTTGAGTTATAAAAAGCAAATCCTGCTTTTTAAGCTGAACTGAAAAGTAAAAGCGACTCATAGATAAATCTTTTATTGAATTTAAGAATCGGAGGATAAACATTGATAACCGTAAAACAGCTTAGTCATCACTTTAAAGTAGGAAAAAAAGGGCAAAAGACTATTTTGCCAGTACTGAAGGATATATCCTTTCATGTGGAAAAGGGAGAGATAGTTGCCATTGTCGGTAAAAGTGGATCCGGGAAATCGACATTGCTCAATTTGATTAGTGGTTTTATCCAGCCAAGTGAAGGAGAAATCTGGATTAACGATCAGCGGGTAACTGGATTCACAGAGGCACAATTTGCTGATTTTCGGTTAGAGCATCTGGGGTTTATTTTTCAAAGCTTCCAGCTGATTCCAAGTATGACAGCCTTTCAAAACATTGAACTGCCATTAACGTTTCAAGGGATGGATGCTGCAAAAAGAAAAGAATTAACGAAGGAAATGCTGGACAAGGTTGGGTTAATTGATTTTCAGGATCATTATCCAAGTGAATTATCCGGGGGACAGCAGCAGCGAGTTAGTATTGCAAGGGCGTTAGTATTAAATCCGCCATTAATTCTTGCTGATGAACCGACCGGCAGCTTGGACAGTGAAACAGAAGCGGATTTATTACAGTTTATCCAGCAGTTGAATCGTGAATTGGGGACCACCTTTCTAATTATTACACATGATGATGCAGTTGCAGGAATCGGCAACCGCAGTCTTACCATAGCGGATGGCAGACTTTTGGAAGATGGTGATAGCTTATGAGATTAAAAGATCGGTTTTCATTTGTCAGACAAAATATTAAAAAGAACAAGGTCAGAACCTTTATGACCATTTTAGCTACGGCAATGGGCTGCGCATTTCTCATTGTGCTGGCTTCCATTGGCTATGGATTGCAGCAAACAATTGTTGATGACACGATGGAGCAGCAGATTGTTACCCAAATCGACGTTCATGGTCATGAGGGTAAAGATGGTAACTATCAGCCATTAACGGTGAGTGACATTGAATATATGGAATCGATTGAAGGAGTAAAAGCTGTTACCAGAAAGAAAAACCTGCAGCAAATGCCGGTTTACCAGATAGAAGATTACCAGATAGAGGCAGAAGCAGTGGTAGCTGATTTTCCATCTGAATTAAAATCCGGTTTGGAACTGCATGAAGGGCGGCTTCCAAAGAAGGATAATGAAATTGTTGTCGGCTATGATTTTGCCAATTATCTTCATTCCGAATCCGACGGCGAGGCCATATATGATGAGGAAGGAAAGTTAAAAAAAGAATATCAATACAACGGGAAGCTGATTGGTAAGACAATAAAAATGACAGTCAGCAAAGGGGAGGAAGCTGGCAAGGAGCAAACACAAACGATTCCATTAAAAATTGTGGGTATTACAGAAAAGCCGACAAGGGAATGGATGGAGGATGCGAAAGTATACATTTCTCAACAAGTTCTGGCGGAGGTGGAGGCCTTCACAGGTACTGCAAAAGGGGTTATCCCAGATTCAGATTATGAGGCAGAGGGGGATTCAAATACATTTGATGATGTAAAGGTCTATGCTAAAAATCTCGAAGGTGTAGAGGCCATCTCAAACCAACTGGATGATGCAAACTATGCAACGTACTCTGTTGTTAGTGAAATGAAGCAGATTAACGTACTCTTTACAATTGCAAAAGCCGGCTTGATCCTGGTTGGAACAATCGCCATTGTAATCGCGTCGATTGGCATCTATAATACGATGACAATGGCGGTAACGGAGCGTGCACCCGATATCGGGATTATGAAAGCAATTGGTGCCAATCCAAAAACAATCAAACAAATATTTCTACTGGAGAGCAGTTATATTGGGATTATTGGAGCCATTATTGGGACAATCGTTGCTTATGGTGTGAGTCTATTGGTTAATAGCGGGCTGCCACTAATATTGGAAATGGCTTTTGATGAAGAACTTCCAGAAGGTTTGAAGTTCTCGTCAATCCCAGCAACACTTGTTTTAATAGCGGTCGGGATCTGTTTACTCGTTACCATTCTATCAGGAATGCGCCCAGCTAAGCGTGCAACCAAAATTGATGTATTAAAAGCAATGCGACGAGAGGTATAATTTGATATACTTGGGAACGCCATCAGGGCGCTTCCATTCTTTTTCTTACAATTACGTAAGGTTTTGTAAGGAGATTCAATAGGATGGATTCTGTTTTTGTTTGTAAAATAAAAATTGCATGCTAGGTTTTATCGTTAAATGGAAAAATTAGTAATTGGAATTGAGAAAACTGGAACCTTTTTACGAATAAGGCGTATTACAAACATCGAAATAAGTTAGTATTATAGATTCTATTTTTGTAATTACGGGGGATGTTTTTGCTGGGGGAGGGATGTTTATGATTAAAAATAAAGAACAATGGACTAGATTCGGCAAAATTGCATTCCTGATTGGTGTTATGGCCATTATATTTTTTCAGGGGAAGAAAGAACTGCAAAATATTTCTTTAAAAGAAGCACTGAAAATCGTAAATCAAATTTCTATTATACACGTAGTTATCATAATAATTGTTGCATTGATTTCAGTTGGAACCATGTTTTTTTATGATTATTTCTTTATTCGATCACAGCACCTAAAGGTAAAAAAGACGAAGATATTCGGTGTATCCTGGATAGCGAATTCTTTTAACGGTATATTTGGGTTTGGTGGACTGGTTGGTGCCGGTATTCGTGGTATGTTATATCGAGAGTATACAAAAAACAGCGGTGACCTGGCAAAAGGCATTGCCTGGATGGCTCCGGCCGCTGCCATGGGACTCTCTTTTTTCTCGTTTTTGGCTTTGGTCGGGATATTCCCTATCAAGGAAATGCTTGCTGAAAAAAGCTGGTTAGTTCTTGTACTATTAGGGACATCGTTACTTACACCTATTTATATTGGTTTATCAAGATATCGAAAGTCAACCTATTTTTCTCCTTTAATCACGATCCAGTATTCTATCGTTTCGATTATTGAATGGCTCGGTGCGGGCGTTGTCCTTTATTTAAGCTTTGTTTTTGTTGATATAAAGTTAACGTTTTTACAAGTATTTGGCATTTTCGTCGTTGCCGCTGTAACAGGATTTATCAGTATGGTTCCTGGCGGGTTCGGATCGTTTGATTTGGTTGTTTTATTGAGTGGAGAAGTATACGGCATAAATTCGGAAATGCTGCTAACAGCACTTTTACTGTATCGCTTTGCTTATTATTTGGTACCATTCGTAATAGGCTTGATTTTATCAGCGGTAGAAGTAACTTCATCTGTCATGAAAAAGTCCGAAGACAACTATATGATTACTTCGATTGTGGAAATATCAGGCGTACTGTGGGCATTACAGCGTCGCGTGTTTAATAAATTGGGAAATTGGTCGTTATCACTTTTAGCTTTTATCACTGGCTATTTTCTTATTGTTGTTCCAGTCGCTGATATTATTACCATCCACGGACTGGGAAAATCAAAGCTTTCGTTGTTAACACTTGATTCTTACAATTTGGCTTTGTTTGTCTGTGGTATTACACTCTGGTATTTTATGAAGGAACAATATTATCGGACAAAGCGATCTTTGCATATTCTGACCGTAACATTGATCATATCTACTATTCTATTACTTTTTCAATCGGAAAATATTATTATCGGTCTAATGGCGGCGGCTCATTTGATTGTTCTTGTTTTATTACGGAAACAGTTTAACCGGCAAAGTTTGCCATTCACCTCAGCAAGTATTCGGTGGTTAGTTTATTTGTGTGGCATCTGCTTCATTCTGTTCGTTGTTTTAGTTCGGGAAAGCTTACTGTTCGTTGATTATAATAAACCTTTATATGGTGTATTTAGCATCGGATTTTCCGGATGTCTGCTTGCCTTCCTATATGTATTGCTAAGTATTATCATTTATGAAAAAAGTCATCAAATAGTGATTGGCGAAGCATATAGTGATGAAAAGTTAACCGGGTTTTTACAAAAATATGGCGGTCATTCCTTAAGCCACTTAGGTTTTTTGGGGGACAAGCGGATGTTTTTTAGTGATGACCGGAAAGCGATGCTCCAATTTGCAGTTACAGGGAAAAATATTATCGTTTTGGGAGATCCGCAAGGCGATAAAAAGTCCTTTGAAAATGTGTTAATCAAACTAAATGAGGCAACCGATTATTTTGGTTACCGCTGCATCTTTTATCAGATAAGTGAAGAACTATTGCCATTGTACCATGATCTTGGATTTCTCTTTTTCAAGCTTGGCGAAGAAGCGGTAGTAGACCTTGATTCATTTACCATATCCGGAAAGAAGAAAGCAGGACTGCGATCAACCTTTAATCGTTTTGAGAAAAATGGGTATACATTTTCTGTTAACGACCTGCCATTATCGGATGGCTTTTTACAGGAAATGAAATATGTCTCGGATGAATGGCTTGGCAAAAAACGGGAAAAACAGTTCTCGTTAGGGTATTTTGATAAGGATTATTTAGCTCGGACACCGATTGCTGTGTTACGCGATAAGGAAGGTACGATGATAGCTTTTATGAATATTATGCCTACTTATCAGGAGGGTGTAGTTTCTGTTGACTTAATGCGCTATCTTCCGGACGCGCCGGGCGGAGCAACAGATGTAATGTTTATCCATCTATTTCAATGGGCTAAAGAAAAGGGCTACACCAAATTCAATATTGGGATGGCGCCATTATCGAACGTAGGATGTACAAAACATTCCTTTTTACGTGAACGAATTGCGGAAGCGGTGTTTAACAATATCCGTTATATGTATAAGTTTAGCGGGCTAAGAAACTTTAAAAATAAATATCATCCAGAATGGTCGGGGAAATATTTAGCCTATCGGAAAAATTATTCATTGGCTTCCATCATGCTTCAGATTACAAAGCTGATTAGTAAAGGTGGAAAATCATTTGGACGTAGGGATAGTTTGAAAGAGGATACTGATTCTGAAATTGTTAAGAAGAAAATTAGAAACGCTATGTAAAGAAAGGAAGCATGCTAGCAGCTGGATCCGGACATGGCCTATCCTGACATAAGTGGAATATAACCCGGATTCTTATACTTGCTTACCTATTGAAAAAACCTTGTTTAAGAGGATTCTCTCAGCAAGGTTTTTTCCAAGCACTTTTAGTAGACTAAGTCTCTAATACACCTCATAATTTTGTCCGGTTTGTGCTCCCAGAACACTTTTTTTATAAGCCAATGCCACACGATGTGCGGGAACAGGCTCAAAACCTTGAAAGAAACTTTCTAGCCTTTCCCATGATTCCTGAACGGCATTTGGACTAACACTATTGATGCGAATCCCTCTAGGCATTTCGACTGCAGCTGATTTTACAAATGCTTTTACACCGCCATTTGCCATGGCAGCGGAGGCGCCTTGCCGGATTGGGTCATCCATCATGATACCAGTTGTTAATGTGAAGCTGCCATGATCTGTAATATGGTTTAATCCTAGTAACACCAAGTTAATTTGCCCTTTTAATTTACTTTCAATGCCTTTTTCATTTATTTCCGGTGTTAATTCTGTAATAGGGGCAAAATTGGCACCGCCCGAGGCATTTACGACCGCATCGATGCTGCCAACTCTCTCGTACATTTCTTGAATACTTTCTGTGGAGGTAATATCAACCTTTACGTCAAATCCATTCCTCCCAGCGCAAATAATCTCGTGATCAGCCTCCAATGCTGTTTTAACTTCTTTGCCAATTGTACCGCTTGCACCAATAAGTAATATTTTCATGTTTTTAAACCTCTTTTCCTTTCCGTTATATCATATCACATGTCCTGTATTTCACAGTCTAACATAGTGTATTCGCATCGTTCACGATTTTATGATAAAGAACAACTTACATTAGGGCTTGATCTCACTTATATCAGAAAACAAGAAAAAATGTGGCTGGGTCATTAACCAGCCACATGTTTATAAATTTTGTCAACCTTCTCATCCAGCAATTGGAGATGCACAATTCGTGCCTCGCGTAAATATTCTTTTCCTTCGACAAAAAGCAATAGAACAGGAACGGTAAAAATCGAAAATTCACCAGCAATTTCCGTCACCTGATCCGCACTAATATGACCTAGTTTAATTTCTGGATAGTGACTCATTAATGCTTGTACTTGTGGGAATAATCCATGACAAACACTGCAGTCGGGGCGGGAAATGAATAAGAAGGTGAGGGAGTGGCTTTGCACGAAATTTTTTACCATCGCTATTGAGGTCAATTGTTTAAATTCCCGCATAGCAAAACCTCCAACTAATAATAAAATTTACATTGCATGCCAAACGTTAAAGTAGTATAATAAACGTATTATTGCTATTTTTATAAAATAGTCAATAAATATCCTATATCAATTTTACCATGTTTATTATGGTAAGTCAACAGATAAGTTTTGTGAAAATAACGGAGGCGATCAAATGGGTGTAAAAAATCAGAGTCGTGAAGCAGAGCAGCAACGTGTGGATACGGTGATCCTTGAAATTAAGGCGAAGGAAGAGGAGCTTCATACCAAGGCATCGGGGCTAAAGGAAAGTGTGATCAATCTCCGAAAAAACTTTTGGGAAGACGTAACCGTTAATTTAGATGAGCCTGACGATGTCATTGAAACCCAGGCAAGTATTAAACAGCAGGCGGAGTTATTATCGGAAAGGGAAAGATTCCACGGGAAAATTGGTGGGGAATTAAAGACATTAAAAAGATTGGAAAACTCCCCGTATTTTGGACGGATCGATTTTCTGGAAGCTGGTCAAACAGAAAGCGAACCGATCTATATTGGTGTTGCCTCATTAATGGATAAACATGATGAGAACTTTTTAGTTTATGATTGGCGGGCACCGATCTCGAGTCTTTACTATGATTTTTCTCCAGGTAAGGCGAAGTACGAAACAATAGAGGGAACGATCGCCGGCGAAATGACGTTAAAAAGACAATTTATTATTCGTAATGGTTTGCTAAAAGGTATGTTTGATACAGGTATTACGATCGGGGATCAATTATTGCAGCAAGCGCTCGGGAATAATGCCAGTACCTCCATGAAAAGCATTGTTGCAACCATTCAAAGGGAACAAAATAAGATTATTCGGGATGAAAAAAGTAAGTGCCTCATTGTTCAGGGAGTAGCTGGAAGCGGAAAAACGTCTGCCGCCTTACAGCGCGTAGCTTATTTGATGTATCGATATCGCGAGACGCTACATGCAGAAAATATTGTCTTGCTTTCTCCAAACCCATTATTTAGCAGTTATGTTTCCAATGTACTTCCAGAATTAGGCGAAGCAAATATTAGGCAAATTACCTTCCAAGAATATCTGGAAGCAAAAATGACGGATAAACTTGTTGTAGAATCACCATTTCAACAAATGGAATATAGCTTAACAGAGGAAAATGATGAAGCTTGCACAGTAAGAAGAAAAAGTATTGATTATAAATCGAGTTTAACATTTAAGTCGGACTTGGATGAATTCATTTCCCAGCTGCAGAATGAAGGATTGTTATTCCGAAATATAACTCCAGATTAAGCCCCACGCTATGCGTGGGAGAACAAAAGTGGAAGTACCTTTACGTATGATAAAAAAATCCCCCTCTGGTATAATGACAAAGGTTTCGGAAGCCGATGTCAGTTAGAGGAGGAAATCCAAAATTGGATAAATCAAGTTTATCACATACGAAGTGGAATTGCATGTACCATATTGTGTTTATTCCCAAATATAGACGAAGAACAATGTATGGAAAACTTAGGGAAGATATACGTGAGATCATCAGAAAACTTTGCGAGTATAAGGGAATTGAGATAGTAAAGGGAAGTGTTTCTGTTGACCATGTTCACCTATGTGTGAAGATACCACCGAAGCTTAGCGTATCAACATTCATGGGATATTTAAAAGGAAAAAGTGCATTGATGATATTCGACCGACATCCTGAATACAAAAGTAAAGGAAATAGACACTTTTGGGCAAGAGGGTATTATGTAGATACCGTCGGTCGAAATGAAGAGGTTATCAAGAAGTATATAAAAAACCAAACCGATGCAGATATGATAGAAGATAAGCTAAATAAATAAATGTAGTCGGCTTGCGAAACCACGCCCTTAAGGCGTTGCAAGTAACATGCCCTTATAGGGCTAAGTCAAACCACCTGTTGAACAGGTGGTATGTGATTTTCCGAAAACAAGTGATTATTGCAAAAGAGGAAATACGTGATTACTTTTACTCATTGGATAATTCCATCTCCATCCCAAATAAAATGGAGCTTGTGGCAAAGTGGCTGCTAGCCAAGATCCGCAAAACCGAGCGAAAAGAGAGGGAAAAAGATTGGGTTATGGATGAAATCGAATTATTAAGTAAAGAGGATTTCTTACACGTATACAAGGAACTGCAAAAACAGGAGCATATCGATGATTCCGGGAGGGAAGAAGAATATCTGAGAAGGAAAGTGACAGCAAGGGCATTTGCAGGTATTAAAAAACGGGTTAAGCGATTGGATTTTGTTAACGTATTAGCCACATATAGAGCTTTTTTTAAAATGTGGGACCCGAAGAACGCACCCGATCAGTGGGAGAAGATATGCGCACAAACGGCAGCGGATCTGTCACGAAAGTATATCACATGGGAAGATGCCGCGCCATACCTGTATGTGAAGGAAAGATTGATAGGTGAGCATTCAGACAGATCGGTTCGTCATTTATTCATCGACGAGGCTCAGGATTACACTCCGTTTCAGTTTGCGTATATCCGGCATATCTTTCCATATGCGAGCATGACTTTACTGGGAGATGTGAATCAGGCAATATTTACGCATACGATGCAAGGAAGCCCGCTGATTCCATCGAATTTGGAAGAAGGGGTAGAAAAAATTACCCTTACGAAAAGTTACCGCTCGACCAAACAGATTGTGGAGTTTACAAAACATTTTGCTCCAGGTGGAGAGATGATTGAACCGTTTAATCGGGAAGGAAATAAGCCAGAGCTTATCGAACTGGGTGATCAGGCTGGTATAAAGGGACAACTGAATAGAAAAATAAATGAATTAAAGGCTGCCGGACATGAAACAATAGCGATTATCACGAAAACACAGGAGAAAAGTGATACGATCTATGATATGTTAAAAGAAGATCTGTCAATAGTGCAAATTAATGAAGAATCCCGTTCTTTCCAAAAAGGAATCCTGGTTCTGCCAGTTTACCTTGCCAAAGGAATTGAATTTGATGCGGTGATTATTCCGGATGCATCCTTCGTTTCATACCACTTGGAGTCAGATCGGACGCTTTTTTATACTGCTTGCACAAGAGCAATGCATGAACTGGTTCTAATGACAGATGGAAATAAAAGCCCGTTCATAATGGAATCGCCGAAAGATAAATATGACGTGCGTGCAATCTGAGGGTTATTATCATTATAAGGATCAGATAGAATAATAAATAAGCAATCGAAAGGGAGTGTTGTTCGTGAATGTAGTTCATTGGTATGATTGGATAACACCGACTAATCCGTTTGTGGCAGTGCTTTTGAGTATGTTATTAATTCTTGGGGTGGCCATTATTGCATGGTTTGAAGATACAAAGAATTTTAAAACGCCTATTTTAATCTTAATTACCGGATTTATCTTCTCGATAGTTGGTGTCTTTTTCTTCATTCAATCGGGTTTTATAAGTAGAAGTTAGATCAAACGTTTGTTTAAATGTTTTAGGGAGGAAATACTTTTTCCGTTGTAAGTAATGTAATGGCGGAGAAGGTGGGATTCGAACCCACGCGACGCAGAGCGCCCTAACGCATTTCGAGTGCGTCCCCTTCAGCCGGGCTTGGGTACTTCTCCGGAAAAGAAATGATGCTGGTGAGAGGATTCGAACCTCCGACCCCTTCATTACGAGTGAAGTGCACTGCCAGCTGTGCTACACCAGCGTTTAAATGTATCTTAAAGGCGTGTTTAAAAATCTTCCGCTTATCATTTGATGGGTTTTTGAACATTCCTTAAAGTCACATAGAGTATAATAATACATTTTTCGTATTTCTTCAATAGATTTGCTTTTAAGTTTACCTTTTTTCGCCGCATAAAACGGAATTATTTCACCTTAAGAGTCCTTTAGAAGGTTTTTTTTCGTTTTTATTGAAGGAAGCAAATTTTTAACCAGCACAAATAGACATACTTATCAGTATGTTTTTTCTTACTATTCAATTAATAAATTCAGAGTTGTAATGTTAGCTGCCGTGAACTTACTGGTTTCTCTATGTATTTAAAATGCCGAATGCCATGTTTGTCTTTTATCAATATGGCTTCCATCCCCGCTGAAAAACGATATAGAAACATCTTAATTTTATCCTTTGCTTTAATCCCTTTTGCCCGTTCAATCACGTCATGGAAAAATCCATTCTGCTTTTCTACTTTCAGCGTCATAAACGTTATCATAATGGAAACGAGTAAAAACATTCTTTTCAGTCTTGGCAATGTACGAACCCGAACATTTTCTAAGTCAAATTCCTGCTTTTGAACGCGAAACATTTCTTCGATACGCCATCTAGTAATATAAGCTTTCAAAATAGACAGGACCTCTTCCTTTTTTTGAACCCGTTTATTTGTAAGCAGCACCATCGGCTCTTTTCCGTATCCATACACCACAACCATAGTGAATTTTTGACCCTTTAGCGAAGGAATTTCCACAGTAAGATGAGAGACTTTCAAATCATATACGGTTCCCTTTATTTCAGAACGAAAATTGATTTTCCCTTTCCTTCTGATCGCTAAGTTGTGTACAGGGAATTTTTTATTCTGGTACAATAAATTCCGATTTTTCTTCAAACGAATGATAAAGTTATTTTTCTGCTTGAGGATCTTTTTCATGACTTCTATATTGTCATACCCACGATCCATCACAAAGGTTGCCTTCTTTGCCTCTACAAGTTGATTCACGTAATCCAAGCCCTTGTATGTTTCTTCATTTTCGCTGACAAATCCCTTTTCGGCGGCGGAGTACAGATGGGAATAAATTGAAATCGGGTGCTTTGTTTTCGGAGCCACGGCAATCATGTTGGTTGTCCAATATCCATTGCCTATCTTTCCTGTTGAACCATCTCTCACTTGTCCAAGTGCTTCCATTTTACTGGCAGTAGATTTCACAATCTCGGAATTATCGACTAAAACCAGATTATCTTCCTCTTGTAGAAAAGGTTTTACCATTTCCTCATAGTTCTCCAACAGCTCGGATGTTTCGTGAAATTCGTCCATGCGATTGGACAGTCGCTTGACGGTTTGTATCGCTTCAATGGGTTCTTCCAGAGCGCGTGCAATTTTAGTAAGCAAAACAGATCTGCCTTTTGCTAGTCCAAATAACATGTCCAGGATAAAGTTTTTGTTGGGTTTTTGCAGCCCTTGGGTTAATTTGGACGCAAAATGAAAAATGGAACGTTTTGTGGTATAAATTGATTGGTTAAATGTGTTATGATTAGACATAAAGAGTCTCCTTTTTGTGTTCATATATTTTGTTTTAACCCAATAAAATTTTAACACATTTAGGGAGGCTTTTTATTTTTCTTTTTCAATAAATGACGTACATTTTAAGCAAAAAACGTTAAAATAGGCATCAAAAAGTTCATTTATCACTAGAACTTTTCGATGCCTATTTTTTGTTGGAAGTCAATCATTATTTTTAGGTAAACTTAAAATTTGCTGTAATTTTTTAGCCCGTGCTATCACATTTAATGGTTCGCGGGCTTTTTGCGAAATTTTGACCTGTGTCAAGGAATCCATTGTAGTTCTCGATTATGCTAAAGATACAGTAAAACAAAGGAGAGATACTACATGAAAACAGTTAAATTTCAATTAGAACCGTTAACATGCCCGACATGTATTAAGAAAATAGAAGGGGCGCTTGGTAAACAGACAGGTGTTCAAGAAGCGAAGGTACTGTTTCATTCCAGTAAGGTTAAAGTGACGTTTGATGAAACACATGTTGAAGTGGAAACATTACGAACAATTATTGAAAAACTGGGATACCCGGTTTTATCAGAAAAGATCGCATAGCAGTTCGGAAGGCTCTATTCAGCAGTCCGATCATAGAAAGGGATGATACGAATGGAAAAGATAAAGAAATCCCACATTGTAATGGTTTCGGGAATGCTTCTAGGTATTGCATTTTTATTTTATTTGCTAAAACTATTGCTCTGGAGAGATGCTGCATTAATTTTGGCAACGGTTGTGGCAGGGTATCCAATTGTAAAAAAGGCCGTTCAAGCGGTACGAATGCGTGCATTTAGCATTGAACTGCTTGTAATAATAGCGGTAGTGGGTGCTTTGATTATTGGAGAATATGTAGAGTCCGCGGCAGTAACTTTCCTATTTTTGTTCGGGGCGTATTTGGAAACTCGTACGTTAGAAAAGACACGGAACTCGTTAAAAACATTGATGGATATGGTACCACTTGAAGCAACCGTATTGCAGGGGGGACGGAAGGTAATATTGCCTATTGAAAATATCGTAAAGGGAGATCGAATTCTGATTCAATCAGGTGAAAAAATTGCGGTTGATGGAAAGGTAGTAGAGGGGCAGGGATTTATAAATCAAGCAACGATAACCGGTGAATCGGTACCAGCTAATAAAAAAAGGGGAGATACTGTATTTGGTGGAACAATCCTTGATAATGGCTATCTAGAGGTTGAAGCGGAAAAGGTGGGTGATGATACAGCATTTGCCAAAATTATCGAATTGGTGGAGGAGGCCCAGGAAGCAAAAGCAAAAACGCAAAGGTTTCTTGAACGATTTGCCAATGTTTATACACCAGGAATTCTAGTTTTATCGGTAATCGTATTTCTGTTCACGCAAAATATAGAACTAACTTTAACATTTCTGGTAATTGCTTGTCCTGGTGCCCTTGTCATTTCGGCTCCAGTATCCCTTGTGGCGGGTATTGGAAATGGCGCAAAGGCGGGAACCTTGGTCAAAGGCGGGGAAGTGATGGAGAACCTGGCGAAAATGGATGTTGTTGTATTTGATAAAACGGGAACATTAACAAAAGGAAAGCCCGAAGTTACAGGTGTGAAGGGCTTCGGAATGAAGGAAGATCAGCTAATAAAGCTGGCAGCTGAGGTAGAGGCACGTTCGGAACACCATTTAGGACGAACGATTGTAAAAGAAGCCAAAAATAGAGATATGGCACTCACGAATCAGCCATTCAATTTTGCAGTAAAAAAAGGTCAAGGTATAACCGCAACGCTTGATAAGAAGCATGTAGTCATTGGAAATAGAAAATTATTGGAAAATAATGGTACCAGGGTTAATAATGATGCCTACTCATTTGCAATACAGGAAGAAAAATATGGGAATACGGTCATTTTTGTGGGTGTTAATAACCAGCTGGCAGGGATTATTTCGATAGCAGACCAGATCCGCCGCGAGGCCCGTGAAACGATCGAACACTTGCGGGCATTGGGAATAAAACAAACAATTATGTTAACAGGTGACAACAAACATTCCGCAAAAAAAGTGGCGGATCAACTGGGAATTGATCGCGTGTTTGCTGAAATGCTGCCGGAAGATAAAGTTGCCCAGATTAAACAATTAAAAGCGGAAGGAAAACGGGTAGCGATGGTTGGGGACGGAATCAATGATGCACCAGCAATTGCACTAGCCGATGTGGGGATTGCAATGGGGGCGGTCGGAACTGACGCAGCAATGGAAACGGCAGATGTTGTTTTAATGGGCGACAACCTTGCCAAAATTCCATACACCTATCGTTTGGCAAAAGCAACTGTCCGGAACTTGAAGCAAAACATGTTCTTTGCAGTCGGTACGGTCGGGTTACTATTGGCGGGGGTGCTCTTTGGCAAAGTATTCCTAGCATCCGGCATGCTAATTCATGAATTGAGCGTATTAATTGTCATCCTGAACGCTATACGACTTGTACGATTTGGGAAAAGGAATAAGAAACGGATCTGGCCTATTAACGGAAAATTAGCTAAGGCATAAATGTAGTGGCTGTCATGTTATCGAAGTACCTTTTGCATGACAGCCTCCACTATATATGAGCGCACAATCTATTAAGGCAGCGCAACGTAGAATCGATCGAGTGCCGTTCAAAATCGATGGGTACAATCCAACATCGATTGAGTGCCGTTCAGAATTGACCGGGCGCAAGCCAGAGTCGATCGAGTGCCGTTAAAAAACGATCGAGCACAAGCCAAATTCCATCAAGTGAAGCTCAAATCAATCGAGTACAATACTTATTTTTGAAACATCTCTACTTGAAAATCCACTTTTTTATTTTCTTGCTTCTCATAGCCTTTCATATAATCAATTCTGCGTTGGGCGGATGCTTGCGATACTTGTTCATCTGCATGATAGGACGAGCGGACAAGTGGGCCTGACTCACAGTGACGGAAGCCTTTCTCCAAAGCAATTTCCTTTAGCTCGGCAAACTCATCCGGGTGGTAATAGCGCTCTACCTTCAAGTGTTTTTTCGTTGGCTGTAAGTATTGCCCGATTGTCATAATGTCCACATCGTGTGCCAAGAGATCATCCATAGCCTGAATAATTTCTTCTTTTTCTTCTCCAAGCCCCACCATAATACTTGATTTCGTTGGTGTGTTTGGGGCAATCTCTTTAACACGCTGCAGCAATTGCAGGGAACGATCATACATCGCCCGTGCGCGGACACGCTTCGTTAATCGGCGTACGGTTTCAATGTTATGGTTAAAAATATCCGGCTTACTATCCATTAATGTATGAAGGCTATCATAATCACCCTTCATATCGGATGGAAGGATTTCAATGGTACAGCCAGGGTTCTCCCGGCGAATGGCTCGAACCGTTTCAGCAAATACGGCTGCCCCACCATCATTCAAATCATCCCGCGCTACTGCTGTAACTACCACATGCTTTAATCCCATAATAGCCACGGATTCAGCGACCCGTGCAGGTTCCCCCCAATCAAGCTCATTAGGTAACCCGGTTTTTACTGCACAAAAGCGGCAGCCGCGTGTACACGTATCCCCTAAAATCATAAATGTTGCCGTTTTACGCTCACTCCAGCATTCGTGGATATTCGGGCAGCGGGCTTCTTCGCAAACGGTGTTTAACTTTTTATCGCGCATTAACTTTTTAAGGCCTCGATAGGATTGGTTTGTATTGATTTTTGTTTTCAGCCATTCCGGTTTTCGTATGTATTCTTCTTGTTTAGCCATTTTACACGCTCCTTAATTGATGTTTGAAGTTCCATTCGTTTGTGTTGTATTTCTTCTCAGCAAGCTGGTATACTTCATCCCATTGCTCATTGGTTAATGCAAATGGAAATAGTTCTATGTCTACTCCTGTTTCAAATCCTGTTTTAAACGCGTCTTTCATGGTGTCAATTGAAATAGGTACATTAGACTCTTGACTGATCGTTGTTGCTTTCTTATCAAATGCCCTTCTGTTTCTTTCCCGTAGTTCTTCGCTCGGAAAACGGAACAGATCGAAAAGCATGATTTTATCAATCGATCGTGGTATCGACCCGTGCTGCAGCAGTACTCCTTTTTGACGAGTTTGTGCATTTCCAGATATTTTCTTTCCATTCACCATTAATTCATATAATGCAGGTTTTTCAAAGCATACGGCAGAACGGCTCTTGTTTGATTTCGTTGTTTCCGCATAATTTACTGTAATCCCGAGCTTTTCATACCCTGCAAAAATCCCCTTCGATAGTATGTAATAAGCTTCTCCAACTGAAGCCGGGATATAGGGCTTATCTTCCGCAATAATGATGCTGTAAGTTAGCTCATCATCATGCAAAACAGCGCTTCCTCCAGTCAACCGTCGAACGAGTGGAACCTGATAACGATCTAATGCTGGTAAATCAATTGCTTTATCAACATTCTGAAAATAGCCAACGGACAGGCTTGGTGCAGACCATTGATAGAAACGTAAAATTGGAGGTGTTTTCCCCTCACTATGCCAATGAAGCAACAACTCATCCAACGCCATATTCACTATGGCATCGTGTATCCCAGTATCGATAAATCCCCATTCATCACGCACATGTATCGCCTCCTCGTTTTGTTATGTTATGTCCTGAAATACGTGGAAGGGTGATAAAAAAACAAAAACCGCTCCCCAGTGGAATGCAGCTTTGGTTGTATGTACAATTAGTTCCATGTTACATACAGCTACACTTCCCCACGCTGGTATTACCTAGATCGGGTGCAAAGGGTCAGAACGAAAATGTTCTTCTCAGCTCTTGAAAGCTCCCCTAGTGAATTTGTTGATATTTTTTAAACTATTTATATGGTAAAGGGATTCATACAGATTGTAAAGCAAATTGGAAATTTTAGCTGTTTGGATTACCTTCTTACGGTATAATAAAAGTTAACGATTCCAGGATTAACAACCTTTGATCAAAGACATGTCTTTAAAAAGCACAGATGAACAGGAAAGAAGAATTGTCACCTGATAAAGTTGCATTAAGAAAGGAGAGAACGATTATGGAAGGGTTGCAGCGAATGATTGCCAGCATTGATTACATTGAGAAAAATTTAGACGCTGACCTCCCTATTGAACATGTGGCAATGGTTGCATGTATGTCTAGATTTCATTTTCAGCGAATGTTTCATATGTTGACGGGTGTAACCGTTGCTGATTATATCAGACGCCGAAGATTAACCTTGGCTGCTCAGGAATTAACGCATTCGAAAAGCAAAGTAATTGAGATTGCGTATAAGTATGGCTACGAGACTCCGGAGTCATTTTCCAAGGCGTTTCGTAAACTGCATGGTTTAAGTCCATCAGCCGCACGCCGTTACAATCAATCGTTGAAGGCATTCCCTCGTCTCTCTTTTCAAATTCAATTAAAGGGTGATGAAGAAATGAATTACAGAATTGTTGAGAAGGAAGCGTTTCGGGTTGTTGGAAAAGGAATACGTACGGCAACAATTGATGGTCAAAACCATCGTGATATTCCAGCTTTTTGGGATGAATCGAACAGGAACGGATTTACGGAGAAGCTCGTAAACGATTGTGGTTCAATGGGATTACTTGGTGTATGTATGGAATTTGATAAACAGCAAGAAGAATTAACTTATTTTATTTGTGCTGAACGGAGTAATCAAGCGGTTCCTTCCGATTGGGAGGAAAAGGAGATTCCGGCATCAACGTGGGCGGTTTTCCAGGCGATCGGTCCGGTGCCGCATGCGATTGAAAAGATATGGGATCGTATTTTTTCCGAATGGTTTCCCTCAACCGGGTATGAGCATGTTGATGCACCGGAAATAGAAGCTTACCCGCCAAATGGCGATGTAACGGCTGAGGATCATTGTTGTGAAATTTGGATTCCAATTGTGAAGAAGTGATGTTTATTAATAGCAGACACTCAAACGAAAGTCTGAATGTCTGCTATATATCGCAGTTTTATCTCAGCCAATAATGAATCTGATAATTGTCTTCTCAAATCCATGCAATAATTCGAATAATTTGTTTTTCTCCCAAACCAAATGTAGTATATAAGAAATTCATCATATGCTAGATTAGAAGAATGGGCGGCTAGAGAGGGGAAGGACAGCATTGGACAAAATAGTAGATATACAGAATATTTCATGGAAAAGGCACGGGGAAACGATTATATCGGATATCAGTTGGGGGGTCTCAAGAGGGGAACACTGGGCAATTCTTGGACTGAATGGTTCTGGAAAAACGACATTATTAAATATGATAAACGGCTACATTTGGCCGACGACGGGAAAGGTTAGTGTATTGGGGAAACCGTTTGGACAAACTGATATTCGGGAATTACGGAAATCAATTGGCTGGGTCAGTTCCTCCCTTCAAGAAAGAATGAAGGGGCTAGAGACCGTCGAAGATATAATCGTTAGCGGGAAATTTGCTTCCATCGGGTTGTACGAAAATCCAACAGAAGCTGATGTTGTAAAAGCCTGCAAGCTTATGGAGCAGCTTCAATGCAGTCATTTGCTAGGAAGAACCTATCAAACCTGTTCGCAGGGGGAGAAGCAAAAGATTCTTATCGCACGTGGTTTAATGGGATCACCAGAGTTATTGATATTAGATGAGCCGACGAACGGTCTTGATTTTATTTCCCGTGAGGAGCTAATGTCTTCCGTTAATCAATTAGCTGTACAGGAGAATGCACCAACGATCCTGTTTGTAACCCATCATATAGAAGAAATATTACCTGTTTTCACGCACACCCTATTATTAAAGCAGGGAACAGTTTATGCGAAAGGGAAAAGGGAAGAAATGTTAACCGGCGGACATTTATCACGTTTTTTTGATTTGCCTGTCCAAATTGACTGGAGTAACGATCGGGCGTGGATGACGCTTTAATTGCGGAATCAAAAGCAAAAAAGGTCTCCGTCAAGGAAGACCTTTTTACTACTTTCTGTCCTCAAATTCAAGTTTCGTATTATCTTTAAAGGTAATTTCGACTTCGAATTTGGTGTAATCATCTGGCAGGTCAAACGCTTTTAAGACCTGACTAATTGCATCGTCTTTTTTCGTGTCTTGAGTAATGGAAAGTTTTTTGACTTTTGGATATAGGTCATTAAAGGCCTCTTCACCCTTTTCATAAACATCATTCACCGAATCCTCTATTTTTGCATCAATGAACTCAGAGTTGTGCTCCCGTTCAATTTCTGCCTCATATTCTTGATTCTTGCCATAGCCAACTTCCAATTCGATATCAGTATAATCCAGTTGCCCCATTTTTTCGGACATATCTGTGTTGCTATCGTTGTTATTCATCGTATTATCTGGTTGTTTCGGATTACTATTTTGGGCTTGATTGTTGGAAGCGGCATTGTCGTTATCAGAGGCCCCGCCATTATCATTTTGCTGGCTGGCGCATGCAGCTAATAATAATGCAATTGATAGTGTAAAAATAATCTGAATGAAGCGTTTCAATCCTAACTCCTCCAATGTATCATTGTTATTACTATTTTGCCTATTTCCAGGTAATTTAAACGTTGCTTCTAAAAATATAATAGGCGGGGGAAATGTTTCACTTTTTTCTTTAGCGTGTACCGGAACTACTTATACTCGTATTATAGATACTTTCCCGGATTAACCGTTTAACCTCATCGATCTTATCTTGATATAACAATTCCACGATTTTACTTCCAACAATAACCCCATCACAAGCTGATCCCAATTCCCTTCCCTGTTCCGGGTTTGACACGCCAAATCCCGCCAAAACAGGAACATCGGTTATTTCTTTCAGATCCCGTAAATAGTTTATTACATTCGCCTGATGAGCGGCTCTTGCTCCGGTCGTACCTGTAACCGAAACAGCGTATAAAAAGCCTTCTGTCCGTTTGGCTATTTCCCGAAGGCGTTCTTCCGGACTGGTTAAAGCGGCCAAACGAATCAATGCGATCGACTTTTCCTGTAAATAGTCAACCACAAGTGCTTCTTCTTCAAGCGGCAAATCAGGAATAATCAACCCATCGACGCCTGCTTTTTCACAATCTGCCGCAAACTTTTCAATACCATATTTATAGATTGGATTTAAATAGGCCATAAATATAATTGGCATGCTAAGCTTGTTCCTAAAGCCTTCTAGTGTCTCGAAAACAGAAGTGAGCGTTGTCCCGTTACGTAACGCCCGGATTCCTGCATCTTGAATGGTTGGACCGTCTGCTACTGGATCAGAAAAGGGGATACCAAGCTCTACCGCAGAAGCACCGCATTCCTCCAAAAACAGCAAACGTTCCTCTAAAATATCCAGTCCACCGTCACCAGCCATAATATAGGGAACAAACAATTTTTGTCCAGCGGCTAATTTATCCTGAAAAACTTCTTCAATACGTTGCTTACCCATTTTTGTTTCCCTCCAATGCAGCTTTTACTTGTTCAACATCTTTATCGCCACGACCTGATAGACAAATGGCTAGTGATTGGTCCGGCTCCATTTCTTTTGCCAGTTTCATTGTATACGCAACAGCATGGGCACTTTCCAAGGCCGGAATAATACCTTCTATTTTAGATAAATACTGGAATGCCTCTAACGCTTCTTTATCGGTAATGGACGTATAGGTTACGCGTGAAGTATCGTGCAGATGACTATGTTCCGGTCCAACCCCCGGATAATCCAGGCCTGCCGAAATGGAGAAGGCTTCTTGGATTTGTCCGTGCATATCCTGCAATAAATGTGTCATCGTCCCATGTAAAACACCAAGATTTCCCGCAGTTAACGTTGCTGCATGCTTATTGGTTGTAATTCCGGCACCGCCTGCCTCAACGCCATACAGCTTTACGGTTTCATCCTGGATAAACGGATAAAACATGCCCATCGCGTTACTGCCGCCGCCGACACATGCGACAACCGCATCTGGCAGTTTTTCAGTCTGTTCCAGCATTTGTTTTCTCGTTTCGGCGCCAATGACGGATTGCAGATCACGGACGATTTTTGGAAAAGGGTGCGGACCAACAACGGATCCTAAAATATAATGTGTATCTTCTACATGACTGACCCAGTAGCGCAGTGCTTCATTGACAGCGTCTTTTAATGTGCCGCTGCCTTGTGAAACACTTTCGACCTTAGCGCCAAGCAATTCCATTCGGAAAACATTCAGCTTTTGCCGGCGAATATCTTCCTCGCCCATAAATACGACACATTCCAAGCCGAGCAATGCACAAACCGTAGCAGTAGCGACGCCATGCTGACCGGCACCCGTTTCTGCTACAACTTTTCGTTTTCCCATTCGTTTGGTTAGTAATGCCTGACCAACTGTATTGTTAATTTTGTGTGCGCCAGTATGGTTTAAGTCTTCCCGTTTCAAATAGATTTTTGGTCCGCCAAGCTGTTTGCTGATGTTTTCTGCATAATACAATGGCGTTTCCCGTCCAACATACTGCTTTAAATAATAGTCTAGTTCCTCCGTAAAGTCAGGATCCTTCATTGCCTTTTCATAGGCTTCCTCTAATTCTAACAAAGCAGGCATTAATAGTTCCGGAACAAACCTGCCGCCAAATTTTCCGTAACGTCCTTGTTTGTCAGGCATTGCGTATGTGGTCAATGTGCTCATCCTTTCGTTTTACATTTGTGATAAATTGTTTGATTTTAGCTAAGTCTTTCTGGCCATCTGTTTCCACTCCACTTGAAACGTCAACACCGGCAGGGCGGGCAGCTGCAATTGCATCCTGTACATTATCTGGATGGAGCCCGCCAGCAAGGATAATTTTTTCTGGTTCCAGATTTACCTTTGCAAGCAAATCCCAGTCAAAAGTTGTGCCGTTTCCACCGCGATTTGCACCTTTTGGGCTGTCCAGTAAATAGTAATCACATGGGTATGTCTTTATTGCCGCCAAATTTTCCGGATTCACGGAAAATGCTTTTATAATCGGGATATCGAGGATTTTCGCATACTCCGGTGTTTCATCTCCATGTAACTGAATATAATCAAGGCCAACCTGTTCAACAATTTTTTTTACTTCTTCCAACGATTCATTGACAAAAACGCCAACCTTTTTAACTGTCGAAGGAAGTGTCGCCGCTATGGTGGCAGCTTTAGCCGGTGTTATCCGCCGTTTGCTTGGAGCAAAAACAAAACCAATAAAATCTGCCCCCGCCTGAACTGCTGTATTCGCTGCTTCCTGCGTTGTAATTCCGCATATTTTAACGAGCATTTGGCAATCGCCCTTTCGTGAGTGAAATCCGTAAATCCTGGAATGTTTCCGTCAGGTTATTAGAACACATTAGCGTTTCTCCAACTAATATTCCTTTTACACCAGCGGCCTCCAATCGCTCCACATCGGTGCGAGACTTGACCCCGCTTTCGCCAATTAGTAATGCAGCTGAATTTTCAACCATTGGTGCAAGTTTTTTCGTAACATGCAGGTCAACTTCAAAGGTTTTCAAATTTCGGTTGTTGATCCCAATGATGTCGGCATCAAGCTCCACGGCGATCTGCATTTCCTTCTCGTTATGCACTTCACAAAGTACATCTAATTGTAAGCTTTTCGCATAGTTGTAAAGGCTTCTTAGTTGATCTTTATCCAACGCGGCAACGATAAGCAAAATAATATTCGCGCCAGCTGCTTTCGCCTGTTCAATCTGGATAGGGTCAATTATAAAATCCTTGCATAGTAATGGGATGTCAACTGCTGCCCGTACCGCTCGCAGGTCATCCATTGATCCTTTAAAAAATGTCTCATCGGTCAAAATGGAAATGGCACCAGCGCCTAATTGTGCATACCGCTTCGCCTGTTTGACTGGATCTACCTCCATTTGTATCGCACCTTTAGATGGCGATGCCCGTTTAATCTCAGCAATTATATTCATGTTCTTTGATTCCGCAAACGTCTGTCTGATCGAAGGTATTGTTTGTTCGGATGTACTGGGAAACCCGCCTCCGTATGCTTTTAATTGTGCGATTTCCCTTTGCTTCTGTTCCAAAATCTCATCTAAAATCGTCATTTATATCGCCTCACTAGGTATCTTCTTACTATACTGGATTAGTTTTTGCAGCTTCTCCATTGCGGCCCCCGACATGATGCTTTCTTTAGCCATGGTAACACCTTCACGGATCGTTGCTGCGGCACCATTTGCATATAAACCAAGTCCAGCGTTTAATAGTACTGTGTCCAGATGAGGACCGTGGTTTCCTTTTAAAACACTCAATAAAATTTCAGCGTTTTGCTTCGCGTCCCCACCCCGGATTTGACCGTTGTCATAAACAGGCAGACCCACCTCAGTTGGGTGAAGGGTAAAGGATGTAATGGTTCCTTTGTCAAGCAATGTAATGTAGTTATCACCTGCGAGTGATGCTTCATCCATGTATCCCGCGCCATTAATAACGATCGCGCGCTTACGCCCAAGTTTATTTAATGTTTCCGCCATCATTGGCAGGACATCACGCCGATTCACTCCGAGTAATTGCGTATTCAGTTCAACAGGATTTGTTAATGGTCCTATCAAATTGAAGATCGTCGGAATTCGCAAATCCATTCTAACCTTCATAAATCGCTTAATTTTCGGATGGACATTTGGTGCAAACAGAAAGGCGATTTGGTTTTCGGTTAAAATTTCTTCTACCTGCTCCTTCGATAAAGCTAACGAAATACCTAACTGCTCCAGAACATCCGCACTGCCGGTTTTACTGGAAATACTGCGGTTGCCATGCTTTGCAACGGTAACACCAGCGCCCGCGATGACAAATGCAGCGGTAGTACTGATATTGAAGCTATTGGAGCCATCACCGCCAGTTCCGCAGTTATCCATGGCGTTTGGGATGCTGTTTGTTGTTTGTAATGAATGCTCACGGATAATCTGTACAAGTCCTGCTATTTCTTCAGCTGTTTCCCCTTTAGCCCGTAAAGCAATGAGAAATGCGCCAATTTCGCTATCAGAAATCTGGTCCGTAAAGCATTGGGAAGCCGCTTCTTTTACCTCGTGAAAAGATAAATTTTGCTGATTCGCCAACTTTTCAAGATAACTTTTCATACCTAGTCTCCTCTCTCATCTCTGCTAAAAAATTTCTAATCATTTTCTTTCCAGTATTTGTTCCGATTGATTCGGGATGAAATTGTACCCCATACACCGGGTACCGTCGGTGTTTGATTGCCATGATTTCATTGTCATCCAACGATGTCGCTGTGATTGTAAGCTCCGCAGGGATCGACCTTGGATCAACGATTTGTGAATGGTAACGCATCACTTCGAGTGGCTGTGACATGTAACTGAATACACCTGAACCATTATGCGTAATCCGTGACGTCTTCCCATGTTTGATTATTTCCGCCTGTTTAATGGTTGCCCCGAGAGCAGCGGCAATAACTTGATGACCTAAACAAACGCCTAAAATGGGTGTTTTTTTATAAAAGGAATTGACAATTTCGATACAAATGCCTGCTTGATCTGGTAATCCAGGGCCAGGCGAAATAACGATTGCTTCAGGATTCAGGGCATCGATTTCGGACAAACTGATTTCATCGTTGCGAGCAACTGTTACCTGTTCGTTTTCCTCGGAGAAATATTGATAAAGGTTATAGGTGAATGAATCATAATTATCAATGAGTAAGATCATATTGGGCCACCTCCATTAATGATTTTGCTTTGTGTAATGTTTCTTGAAATTCCCTTTCCGGATCCGAGTCATGCACAATTCCGGCACCAACTTGCAGATAGGCGATTTTCTCTTTAATGACAAGGGAACGAATGGCAAGTGCGATGTTTAGATCGTGATTGAAATTAATATAGCCGACCCCACCTGCATACACGCCGCGTTTGGCTTCTTCTAATTCATTAATGATTTGCATCGCGCGAATTTTTGGTGCCCCAGACACGGTACCTGCTGGTAGGCAGGCGCTTAGTGCTTCTATACTTGACATCCCAGCCTTCAAATTTCCATGAACTTCCGAGACAATGTGCATCACATGTTGGTATTTTTCAATTTTCATATAGGTTGGAATCGAAATGCTGCCCACCTCACAAACGCGGCCAAGATCATTTCTGCTTAAATCGACCAGCATCCGATGTTCTGCAAGTTCTTTTTCATCTGCAAGAAGTTCTTTTTCCAGCATGGCTTCTTCTGCCTCTGTCTGTCCGCGGGCTCGCGTTCCTGCGATTGGATTGGTAATAATTTTATTACCGGACGTTTGAATTAAACTTTCTGGTGATGCACCTAATACGAGATATTCATCAAAATCGATATAAAACATATAAGGGGATGCATTTGCCTTCCTGAGCTTCCGGTAAAAGGTAAAGGGATTGCCAGCAAATTTTGCTTTCATCCGTTGGGATAATACGACCTGAAAAATGTCGCCTTGTTGAATCCGCTCCTTGGCAGTTTTAACCTTTTCTTTAAACGCTTCTTCCGTGATTTCCGGTTCAAAATGAACAGGCGCAATATCTTCGGTAGTGAGCGATTCCGGATTATTGTTTAGTAAATACTGTAAATGTTCCAGACGCTCATCAAGTATTTTTTCCGGTTGTCTGTCAAGATTCATAGCAATAAGATAGACGGTTTCGGTTCTATGCTCAAATACAATGACATCTTGATACAGCATCAGATGGACGTCAGGCATGTTCCGTTCATCCGGTAAGACCACACCAATATCCTCAAATTGGCGAATCGCATCATAGCCGATATACCCAATTGCCCCGCCGTAGAAGGGGAAGGGGAGATTCGTTTCTATTTTTGGTAAATGGTTTTGGACGTACTGTAGTGGCTCCTCTGAGAAATCTTTATGCTCGCTGCCATCAGGTTGCAGCACCTTTGTAGCGCCCCTTTCACCAATAATTTCTTGATATGGATTTGCCCCGATAAAGGAAAATTTTCCTTTCTGTTCATGCTGAAATGAACTTTCCAGCAGGAATTTTTTCTTTCCGGTTAATCGGCTAAAGATCGTTATCGGTGTTAGGGTATCAGCATTTTGCTTGATTACTTTATATGGGAGTGTTGTCATTTGTTAAAACCCCTTTCGTTTCAGTTGAAATAAAAAAATCCTCTATAAACACATGTTAATGTGCTTATAGAGGACGATTGCGACCGCGGTGCCACCTCTGTTGAAAACTGTTTAATGCCAGCCAGCTTTCATCTTGTTCAGATACGGGATCAATAAGGGTATGCTCCGATATCCTATCCGTATAACGGCGGAATCCCGTGTTTCCCTATTTTATGTTCAGGAAACCTCTCGTAAGGCCATTCAGCTTTTATCCACGTACCGGAATTACACCACCACCGGCTCTCTGTAACGCTTCAGGTAAAGCTTACTCTTCTTACTCAGCGATTTTTTATATTTAATTTTAAGAAACGCAAAAAGGGCTCCTCCATCCAAAAGGACGAGGAACCCGTGGTACCACCTTTATTAGCTGAAAACAGCTCGCTTTGGCAATATCAAGTAAGGGGATGTTCAAAAAGTCCGGTAAATCCTCCTTTTGAACACATATCAAGACTTAATATTTGTCTCTTGTAACGATGAGACGTTCGCCAAAGCCTACTGCAAATATGGTTCGGTTTGGAAGTTCAGAAGCCCATTCATCTAACCAATACCACTGGTTTCCACCAACCACCAGCTCTCTAAAAGTATCCGGATAGAGTACTATTCTTCGTCATCACTGTTTGCAAAATTTAATTATTGAGATTAATGATAGGGGAATCTGTTTTAAATGTCAAGGGGTATTTTTTAAAAAATAATAATTTCTCGTATCTATACGTTCCCGATAATTTCAAGTTTCTACTGTCGCAAACAAGCTATTTTGTGCTATTTTAAATACATATGAATTTTTTACAAAAAGGGAGTTCTTTTAATGACAAAGAAAAAAGTGGGAATTATTTTTGGCGGAAAATCCGCGGAGCATGAAGTATCCCTCCAGTCGGCAAAAAACATTGTAGAAGCAATTGATAAAGATAAATATGATGTTATGTTAATTGGCATCGATAAACAGGGGAAATGGCATTTAAATGATCAATCCTCCTATTTATTAAATGCGGAAAATCCGAAACTAATTCAATTGAATAAATCAAATGAAAATGTGGCAATTGTTCCTGGCGAAAACGACCACCAGTTAATTAATAAGGCAAGTGCTCAAAATCTCGAACAGCTTGATGTGGTATTTCCGATTGTTCACGGGACACTTGGCGAAGATGGAAGTTTGCAGGGAATGCTGCGTATCGCAAATCTCCCGTTTGTCGGACCAAGCGTCCTGAGCTCCTCGATCTGCATGGATAAGGAAATTGCCAAACGTCTTTTGGAAGCATCGGGAATTAAGGTTGCCAAAGGATTTGCTTTTACAAGAGCCAAGAAAGACCGAATTGTTTATGAAGATATTGTCGCGCATTTAGGAACACCAATGTTTATTAAACCAGCAAATCAAGGATCGTCAGTTGGTGTTAGCAAGGTTTCGACTAAAGAGGAGTTTGAAGCGGGAATTGCAGCTGCATTTCAGTATGATCATAAAGTAATCATTGAAGAAAGTGTTGTTGGCCGCGAAATTGAATGCTCGGTTCTTGGCAATGACGAGCCTATCGCATCTTTACCAGGTGAAATCTTGCCAAATACGGAATTTTATTCCTATGAATCGAAATATATTGATGAAAAAGGAGCAGAATTGGCGATACCGGCTGAGTTGCCCGGGGAAATGGTGAAAAAGGTACAACAAGTTGCGGTAGATGCATTTACAGCACTTCAATGTGAAGGACTTGCCCGTGTTGACTTTTTCTTAACAGAGACGGGTGACATTTACGTCAATGAAGTGAACACATTACCAGGCTTCACCAGAATCAGTATGTATCCAAAGCTGTGGGAAGTGAGCGGTATTTCTTATCCAGAATTGATTGATAGGTTAATTGAATTGGCAATAGAGCGTCATGAAAATGATAGCATGCTGAAAAGCGCTGTTTGGGGTGAGGAATAGGATACGGATTGTAGATGATACAATTAGAATAAAATTTTATACATGCAGCTAAGAAATGGAGAAAGGAAGCAGACTCTTATGGTTTGCTTCCTTTAATTAGATATAACAAGTAAAAAGGAGTAGAAGATGTGGCGAATTAAGAATCTAAAAACCCCCTTTGGTATAACTCTCATTATTTTTATTTGTATTGTTTGTTTAAAAGTTACAATAGGGATATTAAATTCAAATGATATTTACTTACAGAAACAACATCAGATAGATATGCTCCTAACTGTTGTTGCAGCGTTTTCTGGTATTATGGTATTTATGTTTAAGGTAAAAGATAACGTGATTAGAGAAGTACTAATCGCAGTTTTTTCTTTTGTTCTGATAGTTAGTATAGTGAAATGTCTATTCCTATATAGTGATGCCCGGTATATTTATTTTACATCGCCCGATAAAAAAGAAAGCTTCGTTGTGGAAGAGACTATGCATAGTGAGATTTACCAAATATCCAATTCAGGTATGTTTAAAACGCATTTAGTAAATATCCGTTCTGACGATGGATTTAGGGTATTCTCGAACAATAAGTATCAACTTAAGTGGGTTGAACCGAATTTGCTAAAAATCCATTATGTATTTGATATTTCGAGTAACAAATATAAAGAGGTTGAGGTTAGGTATGAGAATGACTAGATGAGGAATAAAAACATAGTATGGGTAGCTAAAATTGAAGAATGAGAAGATAATCTATTAAAGAATGTTTAGGGTTGCTCAGGCGGCAACCCTAAACATTTCTTTTCTTTAATCATTACCCTTCAAACACTGAAAACTTCTCAACTACAGGTATTCTGTCTTTCCTTACCGGCTCTTCATCAAAATAACCAAGATGCAGGAGACCGACAATTTTTTCGTCTTCACCAACGTTTAAAATTTCCTTCAATTTCGGGTGATAGATATGCGGGTTTGTTTTCCATACAACACCGAGTTTCTTTTCCCATGCCAGCAGCCAAAAGTTTTGGATCATGCATGCGGTTGCACCGAAGTTTTCATCGTATTGCTTCTCGGTTTCTGGGACTTGCATGATGACAGCGAGGAAGGCATTTGGTTCGTTAAGGTATGCTTCACGGTTTTCCTGTCTCTCTTCCGGGTAGGTCGCAGCAACCTGTTTGGCAAAGCTTTGTTTTTGCTCAGGACCGATAAAAATAAAGCGCCATGGCTGCCGCATTCCATGGGTTGGGGCCCAAATTGCATCTTCTAACAGTCCAAATACAACTTCTTTTGTTACAGGTTTATCATTATAGCCTTTTTTTACGGCACGACGTTCACGGATAATCTTTGTTATCGCAGTTTGCTCTTTTGTTTCTTCCACTGAAATCCTCTCCTTTGTAATCCCAATGTATAACTGATAATTATTATCAATTAAAGTGTACCGGAAAAGGGAATGGAAATCAATAGGAAGTGTGATGGTCATCACGTTATTTTACGAATAGTTTCGATATACTGTGAGGAGTTAAACGTAACAAAAGAAGGGCTGTGTCATAAATGGAACTTTTCAACGTATCGCATGAATTAACAAAACCAATTGATGCAAAAAGGATTTTTCGCGATGACGAACGGGAAATTATGCATATCAGGCTTATGGAAGGTGAGGAAATAAGAGAACATGACTCACCAAAGCATGTGTTCATTTTTGTAAAAAGCGGTAGTGTGGAATTTACAGTAAATAATGAACCGCACCCTATTAATGCCGAGACGATTTTGCATATGGAACCAAGGGAAAGGCATGCGTTGAAAGCGTTAAGTGATGTTTCGATACTTGTAATGAAATGTTAGTGATATTGGTGGAGGTGAAAAAATGTTTGATGTTAAGCTGGAAGGGAAACGGGCCAACTTGATTTGGGCCATTTTCGAATTATGGCAGTGAAGCTGATTGAAATGGTATAATGCAGGAAAAGCAGGTTTATGAGGAGGTACTGTAATGGATAAATTCATGGAACGTGCTATCGAATTGGCTGTAGAAAATGTTCACGAAGGTGGTCAGCCGTTTGGTGCGGTGTTAGTCAAAAACGGTCATCTTGTAGCAGAAGGGGTAAACGAACTACATAAGCGCTTTGATGTGAGTGCCCATGCGGAAATGCTAGCAATAAGACGTGCGCAAAAGAAGATGCATACGACCGTTTTAGAAGGTTATACCATGTATGCAAGCGGTGAACCATGCCCAATGTGCTTAACCGCCATGAGTTTTGCCGGAATTGATCAAGTGTATTATTGTAATTCGGTTGAGGATGCAGTTGAAGCGGGATTGGGTAAATCAAAGGCAATTTACGAGGATTTGCAAAGGTCAAAAGAAGAACGATCGATAAAATTGGAACAAATGCAGCTAAATGAGGGACAAGAAGATCCGATGAAGATTTGGAAGGAACGATCTTAAACAGCAGGGACTGCACTGGATAATATTCAGAACGTACATTGACTGTAGATAGTGGAACGGTAGGCCTGTCGATTTGACAGGCCTTTTATGATGGATTGCTAATTAAGTTATTGTTTATTGTATAGGACAAATCGTAAAACAGTCTTAGGCAGCCAGAAGTTTTAGTTTTCACTACAGAATACGTTAAATCAATGTTTTTATAATTTATCTCTGAAGAATTATATTTTTCAATAACAAATTGTGTGATAAAGCCATAAGTAGAGTGGTATACTGTTCCATAAGATATTATGGAAAAAGTGGGGAGGTTGCAATATGGAGCTGCCAAGAGAATATATGGATGATTTACTTGTTCGAATGACTCACCATTCCAGTGCAATAGAAAACAACACAATTAGTTTACCTGAAACCGTGTCGATTATTCTCCATCATACCGTACCGAATAAGGTTTCTTTACGGGAATTATATGAAATTGATAATCACCGATACGCAATGGAGTATTTATTTGATCCCGATACATTACAAAAGGATTTTACAATGGATGTTTTATTGGAAACACACTCTTTATTGATGAACCGTCTACATCATGAAAGAGGAAAGTTTAAAACAGAAGTGAACTATATTAAAGGAACGGATTTCGAAACAACGAAACCAAATGAAACCCCTTTAGCCATGAAACAATGGTTGGATAATATTAATTACCGAGTGAATTTAACAACCTCAAAGGAAGAAATCGTCCAACTGGTCTGTGAAAGTCATATTTCGTTTGAACGCATCCATCCATTTGCAGATGGGAATGGTCGAACTGGAAGATTAATGATGAATTATTTATTGCTAAAGAATGATTTAGCTCCTTTAATTATTGAGAAGGAAGAGAAGGAAAGGTATATCTTTTTCTTGTCAACACAAGATGTCGAAGGGTTCAGGGAGTATGCGGAAAAGAAAATAGAAAAAGAAAGGAAAAGAATTCATTCATTTAAAGCCAATGAGTCCAAGTTGGAAAACGACTTTGAACCTTAATCATAACGACTCCATTAAAGGGTCGTTTTTTAGTTGCTGTGCCCGGCATGGGTGCAAGCGATAGGGAGAAAATCCTGAACCAGTTGACAACAGAGATTCTCATCGGTATGATAAAAATAACAATACATGAAGGAGGTTCTATCCTGCAATGAAGTAAACCCACGTTTATTCCAATTCGTCTTGAGAATAGTGTCAAGGCAAACGTTTCTGTCTGAATGAAACGAATGGGATACGTGTGTGCTTTTGCAGGATAGCCGACTTTCCGGAAGGTTGCCAGCCTAGGTGTGTTTTGAGCTCTGGGCTTTGGTATCTGGCTTCTTTTATTAGGCATATCCATATCTCCATTGCATTCATTCACGGGACAGAATCCTGTGTTTTTTAATGAAGAAAATGAGTGGGGGTATAGATATGTTTATTTTTAAAGCAAAAGGACTTCGTAAAGAATGGAACGGAAAAACACTATTTGACCATATTGATCTGGAACTGAAAAAAGGAGAACATGTTGCATTATTTGGTCGGAATGGATCTGGTAAAACGACATTATTAAATGGGCTGCTAGGCCGGATAGCCTTCGATGATGGTACAATAACAAGGTTTGTTCCCTTGCAGCAATGGGGATTGCTTGAGCAGAACCCAAGCGTTGATCCGTCCATTACGGTAATGGATTATGTACAATCAGCTGCTGAAACACGTTACCTTTTAAAACAGCAACTGGAAAAAATTCAAGTGCAATTAGATAGTGCCGATACAGCGTTATTGGATAAATACAATGATATTTATAACCGGTTTCTAGCAGTTGATGGCTACCAGCTTGAGGCGGATGCGGAAAAATGTTTGCACGATGTAAAACTGGATGAGTTAGCCTGGGAGAATTCCTTTCAGCAGTTAAGCGGTGGGCAAAAGACACGGGTTCAGTTAGCTCGTCTAATGATGCAGAATCCATCCTGTATTTTAATGGATGAACCGACAAATCATTTAGATAAGGAGACCATTGAATGGTTGGAAGAGTGGCTGCAAAATTTTTCCGGCGCAGTGCTATATGTCTCGCATGATCGGTACTTTTTGGACAAAACAGCACATCACATTTATGAGCTGAACCCGGATACGTGTAAAAAATATGCTGGCGGATATACAGATTATCGCAGACAAAAAGAGCTGGAGCAGCGCACCCAGGCCACGCTTTATCGGAAACAGGAGCAAAAGCGGGGTGAACTGCTGCAAACCATCCAGCAGTATCAGCAATGGTTTCAACAGGCTCATAAAGCGGCTGGGCAAAATGATTTTGCACGGTCAAAGGCGAAAAAGAATGTGTCCCGATTTAAGGCTAAGGAAAAAGAATTGGAGCGGCTAGAAGCAAATCGAGTAGAGAAACCGCAATCAGATAAACAGTTGCAATTAAACTTGGATGGAAGCGAATTTTCCGGGAGACGGCTTTTGCATATGGAAAATATCGCCTTTTCTTATCGGGACAAAGATGCGCTCTTTTCAGATTTTACGACATCCATAAACAGAGGGGATCGCCTTGCTGTTGTTGGCCCAAATGGTTCCGGCAAATCAACACTGCTAAAGCTGGCTATTGGCAAACTTCAGCCTTCATCGGGAATGGTTACGTTCAACCCACAAACGAAAATTGGTTATTTTGCGCAAGAGCTTGATAATTTAGATGGAGAGAAAACCATTCTTGATAGTATGCTGGAATTGCCGAATATGACCCAATCCGAGGCACGAACCATTCTTGGCTGTTTTTTATTTTCAAGAGAAACGGTCTTTAAAAAAATCAACCATCTTAGCATGGGGGAAAAATGCCGTGTCGCGTTTCTTCATTTGTATTTTAGTAACGCGAATCTGCTTGTCCTGGATGAACCGACGAATTTTCTGGATGTGGATACGAAGGAAATTATTGAAGACGTTCTTGTTGCCTATCCGGGTGCGATCATGCTTGTTTCGCATGACAGATATTTAGTCAAAAAGGTGGCAAACCGCTTTATTGAACTGGGCGGTCGCGAAATTGTTGATTACCATGGTGATTATGATGCGTTTTTAGCGCATAAAGCGATGAGGAAGGAAGATGTTCACAAGGAAAATAAAATTCGGGAACTGGAATTAAAACTAACACAGTTAATGACAATGGGCGCTGTGGATGAAGAGGAGCATAGGCGGGCAATGGAAGAAATAAGGCGAATAAGAGGAAAGCTTGATGAATTGAAACAGTAGATTTGACCGAAATTACCGTAAAAGGAGGCGGGTGTTGTTAAGGTGCAAACCCGCCGATAAAACATAGGAATTCGCCGATTAAATGAAAAAAAGCGCTGATAAAACAACAAAACCCGCCGATAGAAGAGAAAAAAGCGCCGATTAAACTATAAAACCCGCCGATAGAAACGAAAGCCGCCAACAACGGACACAAAATTTGCAGATCAGACTCAAATTCAACTACAAAAGTTCCATGGAACGTGGCGAATGTCACAGCGTCATATATCTCGGTTAGGTATACTAAAATAACAAAGGGAGATTTTGTTAGTTGGAGGTAAGTAGCCTGTGACATTCTATAAGTTTCTTGTCTTTATTCATGTTTTTTCCGCAATAGTAGGAATGGGACCTGGATTTATAATGATTTATGTTGTAACGAAAGCAACGACGATGACAGAATTACGTCACGCTTATGTGATACGAAATCGACTGCATATTTTTGTGATGGTAGGGGGAACGTTATTGCTAATAACCGGGTTATGGATGGGAGCACTGAATCCGTATTTATTCCATGCTGGGTGGTATGTAACAAGTCTGATTCTTTTCCTGATAGCACTCGGTTTTGGACCAATTGTTTTGTCGCCGAGATCAAAGCCGATCAAAGCATTATTAAAAAGTCATGCAGGCGATGATATTCCGGATGAGTACTACGCATTAGCAAAAAGGCTATTCTTTTATGAACGGATTGAAAATGTGATTTTTTTAATAGTCATTGCGTTAATGATCACTAAACCGTTTTAATAAGTTAAACGGGCTTCATCATATGACGAAGCCCGTTTTGTTATGCTGTTTTTTCGATATTCTTTTTCAATAAACCGGCTAGCAAAGCTGTGACAATCGCTCCAATAATAATTGCCAGTAAATAAAGCAGTATTTTACCAATGCCACCTTCTACCAATCCAATGACAAAGATCCCGCCGTGTGGTGCACGCAACCCGATATCAAATAACATCGATAGTCCACCCGTAACAGCAGCTCCCACCATTGCAGACGGAATTACTCGGGCTGGATCGGCTGCGGCAAATGGAATAACACCCTCTGTGATAAAACACGCACCAAGTGCATATGCTGTTTTTCCTGCCTCACGTTCTTGTTTGGTAAAGCGGCGTTTAAATAATGTTGTTGCCAGCGCCATACCAAGTGGCGGTACCATACCTGCTGCCATTACTGTTGCAATAAAGGTATAGTTCTGTGCATCCAGCATGGCAATCCCGAATGTGTAGGCAGCCTTATTGACCGGTCCCCCCAAATCAAGTGCCATCATTGCACCTAAAATAATTCCGACCAGTACTTGGTTTGTTCCACTCATACTTTCCAAAAATGATGTTAGACCTGTATAAATGGTCGTTAACGGTGGATTGATCAGCATCATGATTAATCCAGTAATAGCAATACTAAATAAAGGGTAAAACAAAACCGGTTTTAAGCCTTCCAATGAATCGGGTAATTTCTCGAACGCCTTTTTAATAAGCACTGTAACATAACCAGCAAGGAAACCAGCAATCAGTCCGCCTAGAAAACCGGATCCACCTGCAGCACCCTCTACACCAGTGACCGTGACTGCAATTAATCCGCCAATCATACCCGGTGCAAAACCTGGGCGATCAGCGATACTGGAAGCGATAAAGCCGGCAAGCACTGGCACCATCAGGAAGAATGCCTTCCCGCTGCCGATAGTGTTAAGCATATAAGCAAACGCATTATACTCAGGACTGTCCGGGTCGCTTGAGTTAATTCCCCAGAAAAAAGATATGGCAATTAATATCCCGCCACCAACAACAAATGGCAGCATGTTGGAAACACCATTCATTAAATGCTTATAAAAGCCGCTTCGCTGTTGTTTATCATCGGATTTCTTTTTTGATCCTTCTCCTTTATAAATAGGAGCATCCTGATTTACAGCTCGATTTAGCAAGTCCTTCGCTTCATGGATTGCTTTACCAACACCTGTTTCAATGACAGGCTTTCCACTAAATCGATCCATTTCCACCTTGGTATCAGCCGCGACAATGATCGCATCTGCCTCAGCAATTTCTTCATCTGTTAAGCGATTTTTTACACCACTCGATCCGTTTGTCTCCACTTTAATGGTAATTCCCATTTCCTTTGCGGTTTCCGCCAACTTTTCCGCGGCCATATAGGTATGGGCAATGCCGGTTGGACAAGCCGTTACCGCCAGAATCTTACTAGTAATTTGGTCGGTTTCCTTCTCAGGGCCATCCAATTCCATTTCTTTGGCATTTACCGCTTCCAAAATTTGCGCTTTAGTAGTTGCCTGGTACATTTTTTCTTGAAACTTCGGATCCATTAAAAATGTTGACAATCGCGATAATGCTTCCAAATGGGCATTATTTGCACCTTCACTCGCAGCGATCATAAAGAATAGATGGGCTGGCTGGCCATCCAGCGAATCATAGTCAATACCAGCTTGCGAACGGCCGAATGCGATTGCTGGGGTTTTTACCGCTGCCGACTTGGCATGGGGAATGGCAATCCCTTCGCCAACACCAGTCGTGCTTTGCTCCTCACGCTCAAAAATATTGTTAATAAACGCGTCTTTATCGTTTAATCTGCCAGCATTGTACAGCTGGTCGGCCAATTCGTTTAAGACATCGGTTTTGGAGGCTGCTTGTAAATCCAATTTAATGGTATCTTCTTTTAACAAATCCGTGATTTTCATGTTGATCACATCCTATTCTTGGAATGGAATAATTTGCACGCTTGTAAAAAGTTTCATTACGTCTTCTTTTTTACATAAATCTGCTTGAAATGCTGTTGCACTGCCACTTGCAACACCATATCGGAACGCTTGAACTGGATCCCCATTGTTTATATATGAAGCGATAAAACCGGAAACCAGTGAGTCACCAGAACCTACCGTGTTAACAACAGTACCTTTCGGGGCTTTTGCAATGAAGGCATGATCCTTTGTAGCTAGAATGGCCCCTTCACCACCCATCGAGACAATCACATGTTTAACACCTTCTTCCACAAGTTGGTTTGCAAGCTGGACTGCATCGGCAATACTTGTGACCTCTGTATCAAATAATTCACCAAGTTCTTGTTGATTAGGCTTGATTAAAAATGGTTTTGCAGGTATTAAATTTTTGAGTGCAGGGCCAGATGTATCAAGGACAAAATGGACATTATTTTGTTTACATACGTTCGCTATTTCCAAATAAAAAGAACGATTGATAGAACTTGGCAAACTACCCGCTAAAATAAACCAGTCTCCTTCAGCAAATGTCTTCATTTTTACTAGCAAAGCTTCTTGTTGTTCCGGAGTAATCACCGGCCCCGGACCGTTTAATTCTGACTCCTCGTTTGCTTTAATTTTGACATTAATACGTGTGATTTCTGGAGTATGAATAAAATCAGTTCGAATTCCTTCCTGTTCTAAAAAGTCGGTAATATATTTGCCGGTAAAACCACCGGCAAACCCCAGGGCGATACTGCTTTCGCCAAGTCCTTTCAGTACCCGTGAAACGTTAATCCCCTTGCCGCCCGGGTAATAATACACTTCCTTGCTGCGATTTAATTCGCCAGCATGAAATTCTGGCAGATAAACGGTGTAATCAATTGATGGTGTTATCGTGCATGTATAGATCATGTTGTGACCACCTCTGTTTCTTGTGATATTGCCGCCAAAATCTGTTGGTCAAGTTTATTTGTGATCAACTGAGCAACATTTAAATCAAAGATTTTGGCAAAACTTACTTTATTGAGTTTTGTGTAGTCAGCTAGCACATAAATTTCCTTGGCTAGGGAACCTGCACTTTGTTTTATATGTGCTTCCTCGGGATCAGGTGTAGTATACCCATATGTTGAATGGAAACCATTTACACCGAGAAAGCATTTGTCAAACCGATAATTTTGCAGTGATTGTACTGCCTGCTGGCCGATCAGTGCGCTGGTTTTTGCCTTGATTAATCCACCGGTTAAATAGGTTGTAATCCCATGTTCAACTAGTGAATCCAAGTGAGTTAGCCCATTGGTTACGATAACAGCGTCTTTGTTTTGCAGAAAAGGGATAACTTGTAATGTTGTTGTTCCAGCATCAAGAAAAATACAATCTCCTTCTTGAACGAGCGAAGCGGCATATTTGGCAATCGCTATTTTCTCCTGAAGGTTTTTGGCTGATTTTTCGGAAATGCTGAATTCCTGCAGTTTACGTTCTGTCAGTGTTGCCCCACCATGAATACGCTCCAATTCATGGCGTTTTTCAAGTTCTGTCAGATCGCGTCTGATAGTTGACTCGGAAGCAGACGTAGCACTAATTATGTCTTGAAGCGTTATCGTTTGTTTTTCACGCAGTAATTGTAAAATGATATCATGTCGTTCTGTCGTGAGCATTTCTACAGCACCCTTTTCCTTTAATACCTTTAGTATAAGGGAAGCGATTACACAAATCAACCAAAAACAATCAAATTAATTCATAAACAGTCTTTTTTGGAAGAAGAAGTTTCATAGAATGGAGTTTCGGTTAAAACGTATTGCAATAGAAGGTATAGCATGCTATTGTATATAACAATATATTTTTAGAAAGGAGCAGATTTGAAATGGCAAGAATTACATTAGAACAGATTTTCATCCATCCAATCACCCAAAAATATTTGGGGCGTTCGGGTGTTGCTCATGCTGTCGCGGTGGCGGAGCATGCCTATAGATTTGCCCAAAGATATCATGTTGATCCGGATCTTGCGACAAAAGCGGCACTGCTTCATGACGTGGGGCACTATACCTGGTATCGCGACGGTGAATGGGATTATGAATTATACCGTGAGAATGATATTCATGCGATCAAAGGGGCTAGCCGTGCGCATAAATTGTTAATTCGAATTGGTGAGGATCGGCATGCTGCAAAGGAAATTGCGGTAGCGATACTGCTTCATACCGATTCCTATTTGCCAGAAGGGAATTTGAAATTAAAACCATTACAGTACGTTGTAGCACTGGCAGATGAGGCGGATGAGGAATTAGGAGGCAAGCACCATTACCGGGAAATTGATGATACAGAAGCTTTGGAGCGGATTCGCATGTTAGATTTGCGGATTGGTAATAGAAGTGGGGAGCAGAATAATCAAATCATATAAAGTTGATCGAAAGAAGGGCAAAATCGATCCAGGTACCGGCAATCGATCGAGCGACACCGAAATTCGTTCGAGCCACGGATAAAGTCGGTCGAGCGACACCAAATAGGATCGTATTACACCCAGATAACACGGATGGCATACAAATGGTAATCTTTATTTTCAAAGTTAACTCCTCGTCCTATCCATTTGCAATTGAATTAAAATTAACAAGAAAAATCCTGCACCATAATGGGATACAGGATTTACATATGCTTCTTGATTTACACGGCACCTAAATATTCCTCAAGCGTGAGCTGTTTTTCATAGATAACCGTTGCGGCGTCTTTCCCTACATATCGTAAATGCCACGGCTCATATTGGTACTCCGTTATATCCTCTTTTCCTTTTGGATAACGAATAATAAACCCGAATTTATGCGCGTTTTCTTTGACCCATTTACCTTCGTCCGTTTCGCCAAATTCAATGTTCAGCTGATAGTCTATATCAGGACTTGTAATATCCATTACTAACCCGGATTGATGTTCGCTTTCCCCAGGTCGTGCACTATATTTATTTGCGGCTTCCTTGCCGTCCTTCTCTGCATAAGCATCAAACAAGGTTTGCTGCCTGTCATAGGGGCGATAGCCGGATTGTGCAAATAAATCCAGTCCTTCCTTATCTCCGGCGGCAAACATTTTTTCAAGTGCATCAGCTGCTTCCTTTCGCATATATTTCTTTGGTATATCCTCTGTAAACGGAAAACGGACTTTTGGAATTACCAGGTCGTTCGGCTCAAAATCGGCTGGTAAGGCATGGCGTTTATTAACTAAGACTAGCATATCTTTCGGATTGGTGACTGTAATCGATTCTGTTTTACTTGCTGTCACATCCTCCTGTGAAAAACCTTTACCAGGGTCTATTTTAAAGTCCCCATCCAATGCTTTCTTTAGCCACGTTTTCGTATCTTGATCGTAAATACCGGTTGCTGCGAGCTTAACCTGTTGCGATTGAAAATCCTTGATCGCCAATTTTGTATCAGAATCAAATGTGCTGTTATTCGAGACCGTGTAGCCAAGTTTAGTAAGTATGTTTTTCAATTGCTTTACATCATCACTCTTGGAACCTTCTTTAAGTTCGGGATCTGGCAGTACTAGTTTTGTATTATCCGTTTCTCCGCTTTCATTATTTTTCTTTCCGCTCTGATCTGATTGCTGATTCGTACATGCTGTCAGAATGAAAATACCCATGATCATCGTGATGATGACGGGCAGCGACTTTTTAACCATCTTAATTAAATCTCCCTTTTTCATGTTGAATTTGCCATTTACTATTATAGCACGAGGATGGGGCACAACGTTATGAGAAATTTTTTCATATGGATAAAGTTCAATCTATGGGTAAGGTATGAGGATAGGGGAGGCAGTATTAAATTATAGATATATTCATAAACATGCGGGTCCCAGGTTTTTGCAGTAAACTGTATTACAGCCCGTTAATGCGAAATAAACCAAAACACACAGAAGTTCATTTTGACATTCTGTGTGTTTTATATGTTATAAGAGGCAAATCCTCAGCTGTTTCCCTTGCCCCGTTCCTCAAACAACCTGCAAATCTCCACAATCACATTTGTTGCTTTTTCCATATTATCAACAGAGATATATTCAAATTTACCGTGGAAGTTTTCGCCGCCAGTGAAAATGTTAGGGGTTGGCAGTCCCATGTATGAGAGCTGGGATCCATCCGTGCCACCGCGAATCGGCTGAACGATTGGCTTGATATTCAAATTTTCCATTGCTTGATAGGCGATATTAACAATTTCTTTTACCGGTTTAATTTTCTCACCCATATTATAGTATTGATCCTTCATGGTTAATTCGACACGGCTTTTACCATACTTTTCTTTCATTGCTTGGACATTCGCTTCTACCGTTTCTTTTCGTTTGGCAAAGTTTTCTTTGTCAAAATCACGAATAATATAGTAAACCTGGGTGCTTTCCACATCTCCCTTTACGGAAATTAAATGGTAAAATCCTTGATATTTTTCTGTTTGCTCCGGTGTTTCATCCGCTGGGAATTTATTAATAAATTCAGCTGCCATTTGTCCTGCATTAACCATTTTATTTTTTGCTGTACCTGGGTGAACACTGTTTCCTTTAAAGGTAATTTTTGCAGCGGCCGCGTTAAAGCTTTCGTATTGCAGTTCACCAAGCGGGCCACCATCCATTGTATAGGCGAATGTTGCATTGAATCGATCGACATCAAATTTATGTGGACCTCGACCAATTTCCTCGTCAGGTGTAAATGCGACACGGATTTTTCCATGCTTTATTTCCGGATGTTCAATTAGATACGCCATTGCCGTCATAATTTCAGTGATACCGGCTTTATCATCAGCTCCGAGCAATGTTGTTCCATCAGTTGTAATTAATGTATGACCTTTGTAGCTTGGCAATTCCGGAAAATCCTTGGCTGACAAAACAACATCTTTGTTAAGCGCAATGTCATTTCCATCAAAATTCTCAACGATTTGTGGATTAACATTTTTCCCGGTAAAGTCTGTTGCGGTATCCACATGGGCAAGAAACCCAATCGTTGGAATTTCCTTTTCCGAATTGGCGGGTAGTGTTGCCATTACATATCCGTTGTCGTCGATTGTGACATCGGTCATGCCGATTTGCCGTAATTCATCGACAAGCATGTTCAAAAGATCCCATTGTCCTTGGGTTGATGGTGTTGTTTCACTGTCTTCATTTGACTGTGTATCCACTTTGGCATATGTAGTGAACCGTTTGATAAGTTCGTCTTTCATACGAATCCATCTCCTTTTTTCTGATAAGGATGTTCAAAAAGCCACCAAATGATAATCCCTTACTAGTTTCTTCGCTTTTTGGCAAATATTACTTTTTTTCTGTGCCGATACATACTTTGGTAAGTTCTCCATTGTGCTCACACTACGGTGCCTCGACTTAATTACTGCTAATTTGGTGTTTTTTGAACACTTTATATTTACATAAGCATATCACAAGGCGAATTATTTTTCGTAATGAAAAGGTATCAGTAGCGTATTTGTCGAATTATTGTAGAAGGAATATTCAATGAAGGTGAAAACATGATCAGACAAGTTACTGAAAACGACACAGAGGCATTATTACAGTTGCTCAAACAAGTGGATAATGAAAGTGCTTATATGCTCCATGATGCGAATGAAAGAAAAACGACTTTAGAATCGATAAAGAAAATGATAGCAGCATTTACAGCTGAACCGAACTCGGTCATTTTCGTTGCGGAGGAAGCAGGAACATTGGTCGGCTATTTTTTAGCAGTTGGGGGAAAAGTGAATCGGACAAGACATAGTGCCTATATAGTTATCGGTATTTTGCCGGCTTTTCGTGGGAAAGGAATTGGAAAAGCATTCTTTCGAGCGGCAGAGCAATGGGCACGGAAGCAGAGGGTGCACCGTTTGGAGCTAACAGTTGTTGCGAAAAACGAAGCGGCAATTGGCTTATATAAAAAAGCAGGGTTTGAGATGGAGGGTGTAAAAAAACATTCTCTGTTCATTGACGGAGCCTTTGTGGATGAATATTGCATGGCGAAATTGTTATGATGGAAATAAGAAATGGAGGGATTTGGATGTCTGTTTTAGTATCGTCAGAATGGTTAGCTAGACGCTTGAAGGATCAGCCGGAAAACACAGCAATCATCGATGTCCGGTTTTCCTTAGCCGATCCGGAAGCAGGGAGAACGGCATATGAAAAATCGCATATCCCCGGTGCGGTCTATTTGGATTTGAACAAAGATTTATCAGGCCCTGTTCAAACGCATGGTGGAAACCATCCATTACCAGATATCAATAACTTTGCCGAAAAAATGGGTGAGATCGGTATTGACAACGAAACGACAGTTGTCATTTACGATCAGGATAATGATATGTTCTCTGCAAGGTTATGGTGGTTGCTGCACTATGCTGGCCATGGGCATGTCTACATTTTAGATGGAGGTTTAGCAAGTTGGATGCGACAAGGCCATGTAACGACTAATAAAATCCCGGTTCCAGAGGTGAAGCAATTTAAGCCATCGGTACGCGCCAATAAAGTTGTTCACATTGATGGCGTAAAAGAGAGGTTGAAAAACGGATCAGCTGTATTGCTGGATTCGCGTGCAAAAGATCGGTACTTGGGTAAAACGGAACCATTATATGCGAAAGCTGGGCACATTCCAGGAGCTAAAAACTATTTTTGGAAAGATGTTCTTGATGAAAATGGGTTGTGGAAAAATGACAAGGAACTAGCTTCTCATTTTAAGGCACTATCCAAAGACGATGAGATCATTGTCTCTTGCGGATCGGGTGTGTCAGCCTGTCCAAACGTGCTGGCATTAAAAATGGCAGGCTATGAAAATGTGAAGCTATATCCGGGAAGTTTCAGTGACTGGATCTCCTATGAGGAGAATGAAGTGGAGACGGATGCTGAGTAATATAAAGAATGGGGAAGTTAGCAAATGAAGACACGCTGTGAATGGGCAACCTCAGAGCAAATTTACATTGATTATCATGATTACGAATGGGGAAAACCAACCCATGATGATCAGAAATTGTTTGAAATGCTTTGTTTGGAAGGGGCACAGGCAGGTTTAAGCTGGATTACGATATTAAAAAGACGGGAAAATTATCGTGCCGCGTTTGATAATTTTGCACCGGAGCTGATAAGTGCTTATGATGAACATAAAATAAATGAGCTCCTGCAAGATGAAGGAATTATCCGGAATAAACGAAAGATCCATTCGGCTATTACGAATGCACAAGCTTTTTTGAATGTGCAAAGGGAGTTCAGCTCATTTGACTCCTATATCTGGCAGTTTGTTGACGGGAAACCTATATTAAATGACTGGGCAACACATACTGAGGTTCCCGCTTCGACTAAGCAATCAGAGCTAATGAGCAAGGATTTAAAAAAGCGCGGGTTTACATTTGTTGGACCAACCATTTGTTATGCGTTTATGCAGGCAACTGGCATGGTGAATGATCATACGCAGGATTGCTTTTTGTATCACGGGAATAACAAATAATAAAAACAGCTGCTTCACTTGAAGTAGCTGTTTTCCAAAAGTCATAGTTTAAACACCTTCAATTCCTCATTAAGCTGCTCTGCAAGTTTTGCCAGTTCATCTGCACTATTGGAAACCTCTTCCATTGAGCTTGAGGTTTGCTGTGCGGATGCTGCCGCTTGTTCGACGCCAGCCGCTGACTCTTCGGAAACAGAAGCAATTTCCTCGATTAAGTTATTCATATCATTACTGTTATCAGCTATATCCATTAAGTTAGAGGATATCTCTGAGATTTTTTCAACCATATCTAAGACGGCATTATTTATCGATTGAAAGTTTTTGCCTGTAGTCTGAATTTGTTTCGTACCTTCTTTAACCTCATTGTATCCGGAATTCAGGGACTCGACTACCTGATCCGTTTCATTTTGTATATTCGTTACAATCTTTGTGATTTCCTTTACAGATGCAGTGACCTGTTCCGCGAGTTTCTTAACTTCATCTGCTACAACGGCAAAACCCTTTCCATGTTCACCAGCACGTGCAGCCTCAATTGCAGCGTTTAGTGCCAATAAATTGGTTTGATCTGCAATATCCTTAATCACAAGAACCAATTTGGAAACCTGATCCGACTGTTTATCCAATCCTTGAACTTTATCAACTGCTTCTGTGACGATTGCATCGATCTGCTTCATCTGTGTCACGGACCTTTGCATCAGGTTTGTACCTTCATAGGTCAGCCCCAGTACATCATCAGATTTTTTAGCGATTTCCTTACCATTTTGTTCCGAGTGCTGCACTTTTTGGACAAAATCATTCATGTTCTCTGATAAATCAGAAGCACTGTTGGCCTGCGTTTCCGCACCTGCTGAAATTTCCTCCATCGTTGTTGCGATTTGTTCATTTCCTTCTTTTACTTCGTTTGCCGATTGCGTTAGTTCTTTACTTCTGGAGGATACAGATTCAGAAGCCTCGGCAACTTTAAATAAAATAGTACGAATGTTTTCTTTCATTTGGTTAACAGCAGCGGATAGCTGCCCAACCTCATCCTTCCCTTGATAATGGACGGATTCAGTCAGTAAATTTCCATTTGCTACCTCGGTGGTAACGGTAACAACCTTCTGCAAATTAGCGGTGATTCTTCTACTGATGACAAACATCAATAAAACGCCAATCCCAATCGCAACAATGATTGCAATCGCCAGTGATATGATACTGTAGTTTATGCCGGCCTTTGCATTTTCTACAGCTTGTTTTTGGGTATGATCAACAATTTCCATTAGCTCACCCATGCGTTCTGTATTTTTCATCCGTAGTGTGCTCGATTGGTCTCTCAGTGATTGGGACATATAAGCCTGTTCCGTGTGTACAGCCGCTGCAATATCGTTTAAAAACATATCGTTTACTTTTTCATCCGCTTTTTTAACCTCAGCAAATATTTTCTTTTGCTTGGCAGTATCCATTTTCGGCTCTATTTTTTCTTCCAAAGCATTAAATTGTTTTTGGTATTCAACAAATTCAGCAATATACATTTCATTGCCAGTAACGATAAAATCGGCAATTTGCACATCCTTGGTCTGGATTAATTCGGCCATTTTTGCTATATCATTGGCCCGATCGCTTCTTTGATCAATTGCATCAATATCCTGTTGGCTCTTATACAGTTGAAAATAGACAACCGCGCCAGCAACAATAAATAAAACTACTGTGATCATAAATACAGTTAGGTATTTTTGACCAATCTTTATATTGTGCCACCGCCGATTTTTCATCGTTTGCTTCTTTGTTTTTGGCTTAGCCGATTTTCCTTTCTTCATTTATATCCCCCATTTAATTGAAACGCGTTTTTCTATTATATCGGCATCATTCGTCTAAGTATTAAGTACTATTCTTGTTTTGGGAAAAAGAATTTTCTAACACTTGAAATCAAGGTTGTCTTTCTTGTAAAATAGCAAATTGTGTATGTTGAACGGAGGAAAGAGAAGGGGGTGTAACGATGCTTTATTCAGCCTTTTTGCAACAAGAAAAAGGTAAAGCGGAACTAAAAGAAGAATTGGACGCCTTGGAAATACAATTGGCGAGAATGCAAAATAATATTAAACAAATCGCTAAAAAATCAGCAGTGATTAGTATTGATCGGGCTGGAGATGAGCAATTGGTAGTAGTTTATGCGGATAAAAAGGAAGACACTCTCCAACTAATGCTGCATGATTGCGAGTCACCGTATCGTGGTAAATGGCATTCTGCAATTCAAGCGGAATTTAAAGGGGAGGATACCCTGTTTATTGCGGATATAAAAGGGGAGAAAAATAAAGGATACGGATCTGTTCTTATGAAACATCTGAAAGAAGTTGCCCGTGATGAAAATGTTCAATATATAACTGGTGACATTGTGGAACGTGATTTTGATCATGTTAACCGGCTAAAACATTTTTACGGCAAGCATGATTTTGATGTGAAAATTGACCATGATGAACAATGTGGTGTGATTGTTTGGAATGATGGGTGAAGGAGTGGCAGGCTGTGAACGAGGCCACTCCTTTTTAATATTTCATCAGTTTTGCATAGGATAGGGAGCCCTGATTCAATATGGTCAAAAATGTTTTATGACAAAATTAGCGGGTTTTATCTTCCTTTGGCGAGAAGACCCCTTCCTCAAGGAATGTATAGGGTAAAACCAAATGAGTAGGTAGGGGATGAATCGCCTCTCCAAGGGAGACTTTTTGAATTTGACAAGAACGTGTATTCGTGTGATAATACATATAGATGGAAAGAAAAAGGGGCTTTTAAGGGATGAGCACAAAAGCATATTTCTCTAATCGAATCTATAAAAATACACTTTCCAATTCAGTTGTTGAAGCTATTCGCGATAGCTTATCCCGCTTCAACCGTGCAAAACAGTTGGTATTGAATACCTTGGTCAAGGAAAAACGTTCGGGCCAGAATAGGCGGGAAAAATCGATCCATTTACACGTCAAGGAAAAATATCAATTGGACGATTATTATGCCAACAGTGCTGTTCAAGCTGCCAACGCCCAATTAAAAAGTCTGGACGAACTGAAAAAAATCTATATCGAAAATAAATCAGCACAAATCCGTTCCATCAAACGGAAATTAAAACAGGAACGCTCCAGATTAACCACCTTAAGAAAAATCAAAACATCCATCATCAAAGACAAACCTAAATTTCCCAAGCATGCAAGAGAACAAAAACAAGGCAATTACTTTGTCATAAGCTATAAAAAGAAAACGGACATCTATTATCATGCGTATCAATTTGAACATACATATCTTGATCCAGCGATACAACAACACAAAACAAGAATTGGCTTTCTGACGTCAAGGCTGAACCGGAAAGAAGAGGAATTAAAACAGTTACGGACCAATATTCCAAGTGTTGTTTTCGGTTCAAAAAAGCGATTCAAATCGCAACATACGAAGGATTTCTACATAGACAATCATGACGCTTGGCTGGAGGAATGGCAACAATCTCGCAACCAAAAAATGATTCTATCCGGACGGAAAGATGCCGCAAACGGGAATTTTGTATTTAACTACGATACAGAAAATAAACAGCTCCATTTCAAAACACCAAGTGGGGTTTTCATTAACATGGAACAAGTTCATTTCCCATATGGCCAGGAAAAAGTGGCATCTGCCATCCAAACCCAACAGAACTGTAAAAATAAGAAAAAGTATGGGAAACCGATTGCCTGGTCCCTTGAAGATCATGGTGATTACTATATAGTCAAATGTATGATGGATGTTGAAACCAATTCGCAAACAAACTATTCGAAATCCGATGGGGTCATTGGCGTAGATTGTAATGTCGATCATTTCGCCATTGCCAACATCAATGCAAAAGGTCAGTTACTTTCATCCTGCACATTACCATTTAAGCTGGAAGGCAAAACGTCAGGGCAAATTACCAAGATCATCGAAGCTGAAGCGATTGGAGTTGTAGATATTGCCCTGAAAGCGAACAAGCCAATTGCTTTGGAAAGAATCAATACAACCACTTCCAAAGTATCGAATCCATATGGCAATAAAAAAGCAAACCGGAACATGGCCATGTTTGCTTATAAGAAAATGATAACCGCCATTAAATCCAGAGCAGAAAAAATGGGAGTGGCTGTGTATGAGACTAATCCAGCCTACACCAGCCAAATTGGCAAAATGAAATACATGAAACGATTCGGGATATCCATTCATCAGGCGGCAAGTTATGTAATCGCCAGAAGAGCAATGGGATTTCGTGAAAAACTTCCACCAGTGTTGCGTGCACTATTACCGGAGAAGATGATAGGTGCGCATCACTGGGTGCAGTGGAGGTACGTTTCCAACCACCTGAAAGAAGTGCGTACACATGCATTCTATCTTTCAGAGCTTTTTGATGTAGACAGGTTTCACGATACAGGTGAGTTCTTTGTTCCAGGTGCTCTTGGCCTGCAGGACGCAGGTTAGTTCAGCGTTGCCGCAGGACGTGGCGCTCTTAGCTGAACATCCTTTGCTCTGGAACAAAAACGTTTGTCGAAATCAAAAAGCAGAAAAGCCGCTTCCTAGTTGAATGGGAGGCGGTCGTACAGAGACGTACGTCTGATTATTTCAGAATCCCCCGCTTTAAACGATCTTTGTTAAGCGGTGGGTAGTTCAATCGCTAATTTATCAATTTTTCCTCGCTCAGTTCCGTAATCTCTATGATATTTTTCGGAAATCGTTTTACACCAATCCTTTTCAACCAGGTATTGAACAAAAGTCGTAATACTAAAGTTGACTTCCAACCATTTTTCCAATAAACTAAATACTAGTCAAAAAAGGAGGTGGATAGGATGATTCATACTGGTAGTGGCATAACCAAGTTCAAAGAGTACCTTTGGATGCGTTATGCGATTTTTTCCAATATTTCTGTACAAGGGGTACGTATGTACTTTTTGAATAGGAATATATGGAAAAAATACCAGTAAGAGACATCTATCCACGAACGGAATTGTTAGAAAGACGGTGGAGTGTGTTTACTCTCTGTCGTCTTTTTTGTGTTTAAAAGGGTCAGAGTCTCTTCAATATGGAGGAAGAGAAGATGATTATTGCAAGTTTACAACACGTAGCTCAAACTTTTGGTGCGAATACTATTTTTAGTGACCTAACTTGTGAAATAAACGATGGGGATCGGATCGGTCTAATTGGAAGAAATGGGGAAGGTAAAACAACATTACTCGATTTACTGGCACGGAAGACAGAACCAGCAGCAGGGACTGTTACTTGGAAAAAGGGGTTAACGGTCGGACTTTTAGAACAATCGCCAGAGATAGATCACGGGCAGAAAGTGGAGACAATCCTGTATGATGTATTTTCATCTGTTAATGAAGTAAAAAGGAAAATGACGGATTTAGAACAATCCATGGCATTCGAAACAAATCAAGCTAAACTAACACGCATCATTGAAAAATATGGAGCTCTGCAGGAGAAATTCCAGGAAGATGGCGGGTATGAGATTGATTCACGGATTCGACGGATTATGAGCGGATTGAAATTAGCAGATTTAGCTGAGAAGGATTGGGGACAATTGAGTGGTGGTGAGCGCACAAAGGTAGGGCTGGCTAAGTTATTGTTGACTGAGCCTGATTTGCTACTGCTTGATGAGCCAACCAATCATTTGGATTTATCTGCAATTGAATGGCTGACCGATTTCATAAGGCAATACGCAGGGACCGTTATGATCGTATCACATGATCGCTATTTTTTAGATGAAACCGTAACGTCCATATTCGAAATGGATCAAGGAGAGCTTATTCGTTATTCGACCAACTACACGGATTATGTTAAGGAACGCGAGGCACGATTATTACGGGAATTTCAGCAATATCAGGACCAGCAAAAGAAAATAAAAAAGATGAGAGAAACGATTAAAAAATTGAAGGAATGGGCTAATCGGGCAAATCCACCTAATGATGGACTGCATCGTCGTGCGAAAAGTATGGAAAAAGCACTTGCCCGTATGGAAGTCATGAAAAGGCCTATCCTGGAACAGAAAAAGATTGATCTTGACTTTCAAATGAATAAACGCAGTGGTAAAGATGTGTTCGTTATGGAAAGTGTCACCAAAGGGTTCGATAAGCGGGAGCTGTTCTCTGATGTTAGTATGCATATCCGTTTTCAAGAACGGATCGCGATTGTGGGGGAGAACGGAAGTGGCAAATCCACCATATTGAAAATAATTTTAGGAACCGAGGAAGCTGATGGAGGAGTAGTAGAGTCGGGGAGTAATCTATCGATTGGCTTTCTTTCCCAGCATATGCTTGAACTGAATGGTGAACGGACAATATTGGATGAATTTCGGGATCAGGTTCATGTCACAGAAGGGGAAGCCCGCGGCATATTAGCAAAGTTCCTTTTTTATGGGAAGACCGTTTTTCAAAAAGTAAAGAACTTAAGCGGCGGGGAACAGATGCGGCTAAGGCTTGCACAGCTGGTCCATCAGAATCACAATCTGCTTATCTTGGACGAACCGACCAACCATTTGGATATTGAGTCAAAAGAAGTGCTGGAGGAGGCATTGGAGCAGTTTGATGGAACCATCATTGCTGTTTCCCATGACCGTTATTTTTTGGATCGATTGTTTCCAATAACCTATTGGCTTGCTGAAGGGAAGCTGACAAGATACGAAGGTAGTTATACTTTTGCAAGAAGCAAACGTGACAGCTAAAATAAACGCACGTTAGCGAATTATGCCGCTAACGTGCGTTTTGTCATGTTTCGGATCGGAATGTTTTACCTAATTCGTTGCCAATACCAAAATAATGCCGAAAATTATAGATTAACGGATTCCATTTGATTGGATCAATGTGGTTTTCACCTTTGATGATTGTTTCATGGGCATGAAATTGCAGCATTTCTGTTTCAACAATGGCAAATACAGTGTCATATTCCGGGATATGGATGTTTTTAACCTCAGCTTCAATCTGAATGGGACATTCGATTATTCTTGTTGGCTTGACTACGTTTGATGCCCCAGGTGTCAGATCACCTTTTTTGTATTTATCCTTACAAAATGTAAATCCTGCTGCATGTTTCTGTGCGGGTACAGGATATTTACCGGTAAATGAGGCAAGTTTTTCAACGTTTTTCCATAATGACTGGTGTGGAACGTTAATCACACATTCCGGATGTCTTTGCAGGTTTTCAAGAGCCTTTCCTTCTACACTCACGCCCAATATGATATATTTTCCCAATCCCCACGATGAGGATAGTGGGCTTATATTGATGGTATGATCTTCATTAAGTGTCGTCAAAAGGATAACTGGTGTTCCGTAATATAATATTTTTGGTTTGATTACTTTTGTTTCCAATAGTTGCATTTTTCCACTCCTTGTTTCGTGATGCATTCATTGTAAATCATTAATAGATCGATTATCATCGAAATATGGATTACATATTGATGTAAAATTGGAGGTGTGATAAGTGAAGGCTAATGCCAATGTAGCAAAAGTTGCGACACTTGTATCAGAGTCTTCCCGTGCTGCCATCTTGACCATTTTATTGGATGGGCGTTTTCACCCGGTCAGTGATTTGGCTTATATGGTTGGTATCAAACCACAGACAGCAAGCTATCATCTTGCAAAAATGGTGGAGGCCGATGTAATTGATGTTGAAACACATGGCAGACATCGGTACTACGGGATCCGTAATCAGGAAATTGCCCAAGTAATGGAATCGTTTTTACAAATAGCGCCACCGGTTGAGGTCAGGTCACTGAGACAATCATTTGAGGAAGAAGCATTAAGGCGTGCCAGAACGTGCTACGACCACATTGCCGGCAGCCTGGGCGTTAAACTTACAAATGCTTTATTGGAAAATCAGTTTTTACGTGAAGGGCAAAAGGAATTTCATGTAACAACCGAAGGGGAGGCATTTTTTAGCGAAATGCAAATTGAAATAAGCCAATTGAAGAAAAACCGTCGTAAATTTTGCCATAAATGTTTGGACTGGAGTGAAAGACGTCATCACATGGCCGGGGCGGTAGGAAAGGCAATGCTTGATCGCCTGTTAGAGTTAAATTGGATACAAAAAACACCAAATTCCCGTGCACTGAAAATTACTTCCTTGGGTGAAAAGGGTTTAAACGAAAAGTTTGGCATTGCAATGGCTAGCAATTAGCTCTGCCGGTGGAACCGGATGCTTGGTTCTCCAGATGGGTTGTGATAAACTAACTTCACTAAGGCAAGAAAGGAAGTCGATGAAATGCAATATGTAACACTAAACAATGGCTTGAAAATGCCACAGTTGGGTTTTGGCGTGTGGCAAGTGCCAGATGAAGAGGCAACGCCCGCTGTAACGAAAGCGCTAGAAGCAGGATATCGGTCCATTGATACAGCAAAAGTATATGAAAACGAACACGGAGTTGGACGAGCATTAGCAAAGAGTGATGTGCCACGCGAGGATCTTTTCATTACAACAAAGGTTTGGAATACAGATCACGGCTATGAGAATACACTAAAAGCATTTGATGCAAGCTTGGAAAGATTAGGTCTCGATTATGTGGACCTCTATTTAATTCACTGGCCGACACCGGAGTATGATGAATACGTGGAGACCTATAAGGCATTGGAGAAATTATATAAAGATGGACGCGTTAAAGCAATCGGTATATGCAATTTTAATATTGATCACTTACAACGTTTATTAGATGAATGTGAAGTGGTACCGGCTGTAAACCAGGTTGAATGTCACCCATTCCTGCAACAAAAAGAACTTAAGGAATTCTGCGAAAAGCATAATATTTACCTGGAAGCATGGAGTCCCCTAATGAGTGGTGGCGATGTTTTAACTAGTGAAGAGGTAAAGGTAATTGCTGATCAATACGGTAAAACACCGGCACAGGTTATTATCCGCTGGCATTTGCAATATAACAACATCGTAATTCCAAAATCGGTCACACCGTCTCGTATTGAGGAAAACTTTGATGTGTTCGACTTTGAATTAAGTAATGAAGATATGAAGAAGATGGCCGAGCTTGACCGTAATCAGCGTAAAGGACCGGAGCCTAGTGAGATGAATGTAAGGTAAACGGAGGAAATGGACGTGGAATGAATCTGCGTCTGTTTTTTATATTTAAATAAAATCGTCTGGTTTAAAGGGAAAAAACCATATATTTATTATAAGTATTACTTATTGATCTTGATAATAATTATTAATTTGAATAATATAAATTTTTATCTTAAAATTGTAGTAAACAATGAATTGGTTTGCTATGGAAGCGTTTTTAATCAAACTTTTTTTATGGATGCGCCTCCCTCCTGGTGACCGCTTTGTCAGGGGACTCAATTGTCATGCAAACCATTTTTGGAACGGAGTCTTCATATGAGTTTTATCAGCATTGTCTTTCTGGATGTAGTACTGCCGATTTTAATATTAATGGCGGTTGGTGCACTGATGCAGAGGAAATTCTGTTTTCAGTTAAGACCCATCGCCAATCTTATTACCTACTGTTTTATGCCAGCAGCTGTTTTTTTAAATATTTATCAAGCTGATTTTGATTATCAATTAATGGGTCAACTGTTTTTTTATTTACTCTTGTTTTCTTCAAGTCTAGTTTTGCTTAGCACGATTCTATCCAAGGTTTTAAAGCTTGAGAAAAAGGAGGTTACAGTTCTAAAAAACAGCATTTCCCTTATGAATTCAGGGAATTATGGTTTGCCTGTTAGTCAGCTTATTTTCAGTACAAATCCATTAGGCGTATCTATGCAAATTATCATTCTTGTCTTTCAAAATCTGCTTACATACACTTATGGACTTTATAATTTAATTTCTGCTTCAAAATCAGCAATAGATATACTGAAATCACTCTTGCGTTTACCAGTTGTCCATGCGTTACTTTTAGGAATTGTCTTTCAAATTTTACACATTCCACTTCCAAATTTTGCTTTAATTCCACTTGAACAGCTAGCAAATGGGTTTGCCTCCTTAGCTCTCTTGCTGCTTGGTGCACAGCTTGCCAATATCCGATTTAATTCATTTCACCGGGTGATTGGCTGGAGCATGATAGGAAGGTTGATTGTAGGGCCAACGTTTGCGCTTCTGTTTATTTTTCTGCTGGGTATTGATGGCGTCATGGCTCAATCGCTATTTATTGCAAGCTCGTTTCCGACGTCAAGAAATACAGCAACGCTTGCGCTTGAATACCAGGTAGAACCCGAGTTACATGCCCAGGTGGTGCTCTATTCTACGCTTCTAAGTAGTATTACTGTAACGTTTGTCATTTATTTAGCGATGCATTTATTTTGATATCTTTTTCAAGATGTAGCAAAAATAGTCGAGTACCTCCGGCAAGTAAAAGTATTACTATCCCTAAACTGATCCACAGCCAAATCCTCTTTTTTGACATCTGGACCAGATTCTTATATTTGTAAGAATATTATCAACCATTTTCTGAAATATAGCAATCTATTTTTTTGTTTTAAACAGGTGAACTTTTTCTGCTCATGTCAAGGTATAGAGAAACAGGTGATTAAGGATTGCTTTTGCTAAAATAGTGTATAAACAACATCGTAATTCTAAAATTGGTTTGACGTCTTTTATTGAGGAAAACTTTGATGTGTCGATTTTGAATTTAGGTATGAGGATGTGAAGAAGGAGGCTGAGCTTGACCGTAATCAGGGTAAAGGCCTAAGCCTAGTGAGATGAATGTACGATAAGAAGGGACAAACCAGGGGCGGTACGAATTTCAAGCCTGGTTTTAACTCTTAAAGCACAATAGTAAGTATACCGAAATAGGAGGATTTTAAGAATAGTTATGGAGTTTTTCTTTTGAAGCTTGAAGTAGATGAATAAAGTTCTTGCCCGTATTTAATAATTTCATTTTTCAACTCATCAGAGGCGTCTTCAAATCTGATTAAATCCAATGAAAGCAACGTTTCTAATGTATCTTCCAGTTCAAAAGTAAATTCTATCCAATCCTTATTGGACATGTTGGGAGCAACGACGGCTAAATCAATATCAGATCTTTCCGTGTTATCTCCGATCGCTCTTGAACCAAACAAAATAATTTTGTTAATTTCATTTCTGCTTTGGCCAATTGTATGTAATTGTTCGATGAGTCGTTGGTCAATCATCAGCGGGTTCACTCCTGTTTTCATGGAATCTGGTCTTTAAGCGCAAACATGTTTTCTTCATCTCCGGAAAATAATCAACAATATTTTTATAAATGTTCCTTGCCTTTTCTTCATCATACACATGAGACGTTTCATTTCTGTCACGCAGCATCTGTAACCAGATATGCTCATTGTCAATCCACTAAAACTTTGTAGGCTTGCTTTAATGCCTCTCTGGGTGTTTTTGTTTCAATACCTTCCTCAGCAAGCAGTCTTTTCAGCGTCTTCCAATATAACTCTAACGAAAATTCAAAACGTTGGATCGTACCATCAATATAAAGGCTATTCATTTCGTCCACACGTAGTGCATCTTCAAGTCTATCAAGTGCCTTTTCCAAGTTAACCAAACTCTGCATTGCCTTTCTTTTTGACATGGATACATCTCCTTATATAATAATGAGGAAAGTTTGTTTAATTATACGTATTTTACTATATGATTAGATGTATAGGCAAATTTAGGATCTGGATAAAAGGCATAAAGGAAGGAACAAATTAAAAATGAAAAAGAAAAAAGTCCAAAAAACAAACGTAATGCGCCTATTGGATAAAGAAAAAGTTACTTATGATGTACATGAATACGTTTGGGATGAGGAGCATTTAGATGCGATAACAGCCGCGGACAAAACGGGGGAGCCACACGAGAAAATTTTTAAAACATTGGTCACAACAGGGGATAAAACAGGTATCACTGTAGCTTGTATTCCATCTAAAAAAGAACTGGATTTGAAAGCACTGGCCAAGGTCAGTGGCAATAAAAAAGTGGAAATGCTGCCGATGAAGGATATGGAGAATATTACTGGCTACATTCGCGGTGGCTGCTCGCCCATTGGGATGAAAAAGCACTTTCCAACCTACGTGGCAACGCAGGCTGAATCAATGGATACCATGATCGTTTCTGCCGGAAAAAGGGGAATGCAAGTGGAATTGGCACCGAATGATCTACAAAGAATGACCAATGCAGTGTTTGGGGATTTTACCGTATGATTATTTTAAAATAAATCCTTTTTAAATGCGGAGTGGGTTGATTTCGATTTTACAATTAGAATGAAATATAAAATAGAAAATCGCTTCATTAAAATATATTGACATCTTATGATAAACTAAAATCAATACCAAAAAAAAGGAAGTGAGTCCATGCAATACATTACCCTAAACAACGATCTCCGTATGCCACAACTAGGCTATGGTGTGTGGAAGGTTCCAAATGAAGAAGCAGCATCTGCAGTTGAAAATGCGTTAGAAGCAGGCTACCGTTTGATTGACACTGCGAAAATATATGGAAATGAACGTGGTGTCGGACAAGCACTGGCAAATAGTACCGTTTCACGGGAAGATTTATTTATTACAACAAAAGTGTGGAATAGTGATCAAGGCTATGATAATACGCTAAAAGCATTTGATGAAAGTTTGGAGAAACTTGGCCTCGATTTTGTGGACCTATATTTAATTCATTGGCCAACACCAAAGTATGATGAATATGTAGAAACATATAAGGCATTAGAAAAGTTGTATAAAGATGGGCGTACAAAAGCAATCGGCGTTTGTAATTTTGATATCGGGCACCTGCAGCGGATAATGGACGAATGTGATGTAGTCCCAGCCGTTAACCAGGTAGAATGCCATCCGTATTTACAACAAAAGGAATTAAAGGAGTTCTGCAGGAAGCACGGTATCCGAGTAGAAGCATACAGCCCGTTAATGAATGGGACAGATGTTTTACAAGACGGTGTGATCAAGGAAATTGCTGATCAATATGGCAAAACACCTGCCCAAGTTATTCTCCGCTGGCATCTTCAGTCAGATGTCGTTGTTATTCCGAAAACAGTAACACCTTCTCGTATGGAAGAGAATTTCAACGTATTTGACTTTGAATTAAGTGAAGCAGATATGGAGAAGATTGCTGGTTTGGATCGAAATCTTCGCCATAATGCGGTCCCGAGTGAAATGAATAATCGGTAGAAAGATGTGCATGGAATTGAATAGTTCCATAACCGATAGCCTGTATAAGATAAAATGTTTTTAACGTATTAAAACGCCTGGGTTTTATAATTCAAACCCAAGCGTTTTTTAATAAGCAAACTGGTCAAAATATAGGATATACAAAATAGCTTATATAAATTTTTGTAAAATTTTTCCTTTACCACTATTTGATTCTACCTCAGCATACGCTCCGTTAATTAAGGTTATTTGCGGTGGAACGTGACCACAATCAATGTCATATATAATAGGCATTTGAAGTTCTTCGGAAAGCTCTTTATAAACATCTTCAGCTGTATAATTGCTAACAGGGTAATTAGCTGGGCTTCTGCCAAACACAATACCTGAACATCTTTCAAACCAACCAGCTAATTTCATTTGCACGAGAGACCTGCGCAAATCAGTTGTAGATAACCCGCAATTTTCGAAAAACCATATTATGGATTCACCTTTAATATAATTTTCTTTAAAGTTCTGGATCTCACCAAATGGGGTACCAATCAAATGTCTTATCGTATCAATACATCCTCCAAGTAACCGCCCTTTTATCGCAACTTTACTATTTGATGTTGATTTCCACTCGGTTTCTTCTGTCAAATTGAAAATACATGGAGTAGGTTTATCAAATTCCCATTCTTTTTGATATTTGAATGACGATTGTTGAAGGATCGATTCACCCTTTTTTGTTGATAAAACGGATTGCCACATCTTAGTCGTGTCATCCGAATACTCCCCTCTTAAATCTATTAAATTCGTTCCATGAGCAGTTGCGATTCCTGTTTTTAATGTTGTAGCCAGCAGCAATAGGCTAGTATCTGAGTAGCCTAATATCCATTTGTTTTGTATGTTATCAAAGTCAAGATACTCAAGCATTTCAATCAGCAGTTCTCCACCCCAAGGAGGAATGATGATATGAATATTATCGTCAAGCATCATTGCATTAAACTCTTCAGCACGCTTTTCGGCGGATGCAGATCTCGCCTTGTCTTGATTCCAAACAGTATCTCCACATATGACATGAAAGCCGTTCATTTTCATGCGTTCACATGCAGTTTTCAACAATCCATGCAGCTCGGCAGGTACACCAGAAGAAGGTGCAGTGACTCCAATCGTTGCCCCATTTTCTAAAAACGGATATTTTATCATGTTCTACCTCCGTATCTTTTTTTATAGATAACGTCTTTTGATTAACCTTCATTAGTTCTACGCCTCGTGTATTGCTAAATATTCTAACATATAGGTGTTGTTTTAGGGAGGTAAAATTTACGTTTAGTCTTGGTAAGATAGAGCATACGGTTATACAAAAGTTTGGAAAAATTCATATAATAGGGATGGCAAACCGTAACAGGATATAGTAAACTTATACTATCTTGTTTATCCATTTTGAAAGGAGTGGTGTTTTATGACTGTATATAATCATTTTTTTATAAACCAAAACACACGTAACAAAGTGGAGGAACGGTCGGTATTTTAACAGGCTTTTCCTCCAACATTCGAGGAGGAAAATGTAGTTGAACAAAGCATTAGAAAAACTCGGATGGGACGATTCCATTCGGGATGCAGAAAATGACAAATTGGCACGGGTTATTACTGTGCAAAAAAATAGCTATCGAATTTCTGACGGAGAAGTAGAATATTTTGCCCATTTAAGTGGGAAATTTTTGAATCAGGCGACCACTGCACTTGATTTCCCTGCTGTGGGCGATTGGGCAGAGGTACAGAAATTAGCGGACGAACAAAAAGCGGTAATTCATCGTGTTTTGCCTCGGAAAAGTCAGTTTATCAGGCAAGCTGCTGGATTAAAAACGGAAGGACAAATTGTTGCTGCAAATATGGATCTGGTTTTTATTGTGAATTCGCTTAATCATGATTTAAACGTCCGCAGAATGGAACGTTATATTTTGGCAACGTATGAAAGTGGTGCTTCTCCAGTTGTCGTGCTTACGAAACTGGATGAATCTACGCCAGAAGATGTTATGCGGATCATTGCTCAAGTGGAAGAAGTGGCGATCGGAGTACCAATTGTCGCAATCAGCAGCATAACGGGAGAGGGCATGGAGGAACTTCTGAAATATTTGCCAGCACAGAAAACAGTTGCATTACTTGGATCATCAGGTGTTGGTAAATCTACCTTAGTGAATAAATTACTTGGTGAGGAAGTACAGGAAACCAAGGATATCCGTGAGGCAGACAGTAAAGGACGTCATACAACAACTCATCGTGAAATGTTTATCATGCCAAACGGTGCATTATTAATCGATACCCCTGGAATGCGCGAGCTGCAATTGTGGGATGGGGATTCGGCTATTGATACAACGTTTCAGGATATTGAGGCATTGGTGCTGGAATGCCGATTCACCGATTGTCAGCACGATACAGAGCCTGGGTGCCGTGTCCAGGAAGCATTAGCATCAGGTGAATTAACTGTGGAGCGATTTCAAAGTTATTTGAAGCTGCAAAGGGAACTTGCTTATGAAAAAAGAAAACAGGATCAAAAAGCACGGTTAGAGGAAAAGAATAAATGGAAGCAAGTATCTAAGGAATTGAAAAATAAGTATAAATTTAGGTAGTAAACACCTTCCCCGCCTGCTGGGGAAGGTGTTTTACATCAACGCGAGAACGAGAACATTAACCCGAAAAGAAAACAGGAATATCAGCCGAAAACGCGTGCCACGGCTTCCTCAAATTCACTGAAGTAATTCGGAATTTCATTAGCTTTTAGCCCAACATACATATTCGCTGCTATCGACTGGTTATACCACTTTTGTTTGTCAAAGCCTGCATTGAAATGCTGCCATACCGCATCGCCTAGTCGCGCGAGATCCTGTTCCAGTCCAAGCAAATTGTCCAATTTGTCGGCTACAATTAGATATTTTACCTCTTTACAAGCATCTCGGACCGTATCAATAGTATGCTGTTTTCGTTCCTGCCACGGTTTTGATTTGTCCTCTGTATGCGCCGCGACAAGCTGTGCAACTTTAGCCCCAAACGTTTCTTCTATATCCTCAATCTCATATAGTGTGTCTTCAACCACATCATGCAGATAGCCGGCACAAACCAAGGCTTCGGAAAAGCCTGCCAGCTCCAAACGCTCGGCAACACGGATTGGGTGAGTAATGTAAGGGACATTAGAACTCTTTCTTGTTTGCCCATAATGTGCCTTCTCAGCAAACGCCTTTGCCCGTTGCTTCAAAAGGGTTCCTCCTTTATCTTTTTTGTTTCTTACTAACTATCCTTTACACGAAGATTCCAAAGATATTTTTGTTGTATCCTGCATTTTTTATACTGGGGTGCAGGAGAGTATAAAGTACAACCCGAAAGCCTTTCAATTTAAGTTCCTTATTGAAATGATCTTTGGCAAGCTGCGAGTTTCTTTATCCTTCTATAACTAGCTTCACGAGATGACGAATTACTTTCTGAATGGTTTGACTTTAGCCATCATTCACGTTGCCTAACGTGGAGCGGGTTTGCCAGAACTTTTATTCTATTTATCGAGAATTATGCACGAACCGGCCATTATTGTAAACAATCAAGCTATGGACGTTTGTTTTGGTCATTGATTTTGTGGTATTCCCGGAAAAGGCATAAACACGCAAGGTTCATTTCCCTTTCAAAACAGCATGGAAACAAGTAAACTTAGGGTAGAAGTAATATTGGAGGCCTAAGCTATCATGGATACAGGAATTAACAAACGGAAAACTGAACACATTCGCCTATGCTTAACGGAAAACGTGGAAGGTGTTAATAAAACGACGGGATTAGAAGGAATTTCGTTTATACATAATGCATTGCCGGAAATTAACTTTGCCGATATTAAGCTGGATTCCACTTTTTTAAATAAAGCGGTAAAAGCACCGTTTCTAGTGAGCTCCATGACTGGTGGCTCGGAGCTTGCGGAAAAAATTAATACGAATTTAGCCATTGCTGCCGAGGAAAGAGGCTGGGCGATCGGGCTCGGTTCTACAAGGGCACTGCTTGAGAGTGATGCACATAAAGAATCCTTTTTAATTCGCCAGCATGCACGATCCGTTCCGCTAATTGCAAATATAGGTGCGGTGCAACTGAATTATGGGTACGGTGCAAAAGAATGCCAGCGATTGGTTGACTTGACGGAAGCGGATTCGCTTTATTTACATTTGAATAGCTTGCAGGAAGTTGTTCAAGATGAGGGAGATCTGAATTTTAAAGATCTTTTGCCGAAAATAAAAGAAGTATGTAAAGCCTTACCCGTTCCTGTAGGTGTTAAGGAGGTTGGTTTTGGTATTGATGGGACAGTAGCAGAGAAATTGTATGAGGCAGGGGTCTCTTACATAGATGTTGCTGGTGCTGGCGGAACATCATGGAGTCAAGTGGAAAAGCTTCGTTCCAAGGATTCATTGCGAAAAGCCGCCGCGGAGGCGTTTAACAGCTGGGGTAACCCTACTAAAGATTGTATCGTTTCGATAAAGAGTAAACTGCCGGAGGTGCCGATCGTTGCCAGCGGCGGAATGAAAACAGGTGTTGATGCTGCCAAAGCAATGACAATTGGCGCAGATATGATCGGGTTTGCCAGACAATTACTACAAGCGGCAACAGAGTCCGCAGAAAAAGTCATGCAAGCGATGGAACAAATTGAATTTGAAATGAAAATGGTAATGTTCGGGATTGGTGTGAAATCAATTACCGAATTGAAAAATACAAATCGGGTAAGTATTATGGGACGGTCATTGCTTGATGAGGAAAGCTAAAGCCTATTTCGGTTTTAGCTTTTTTTAATGAATATAGTTTTATACCTTTCAGAAAGGGAATTGTACCAGAAAACAAAGGAGGGGATAATATGCCCTGGACATTAAATGACTATCCTTCATCAATGAAAAATCTCGATAAGGTTGTCCGTAAAAAAGCTATTGATATAGCGAATTCAATGGTTGATGAAGGGTATGAAGAGGGACGGGCAATTCCCATTGCCACACAGCAGGCAAAAGAATGGTATCAAAATGCGGATAAAGAAGAAATAAAAGCTTATGAAAAAACGGGGAAGCCGACGGAAAGATCTAAAGAAGGAAAACGTTACGAAAATAATCCGGAACGTTTAAATGAAGGGGAGCATGTTGTTGCTCATGAAGACGGTTGGGCGGTTACATCCAGTAAAGCCAAAAAACCAAGTGCTGTTTTTGCAACAAAAGATGAAGCAGTAAACCGTGCGAGAGAAATCGCCCAAAATAAAGGAACAGCACTGATTGTGCACAAGCAGGACGGCTCTGTACAAGCAACCTATTCCTATTAAATAGTTAGAAGGCAGGCAGATAGGATTTGTACATTCAGGTTTTGTCTGTCTTTTTTCCGCCTCCAGCCTGGACGATAAGGTGCAAACTTTAATCAGTGCTGCGTATATTTTCCAATTTTAGTTCAAATACTAGCAGAAAATGGAGGTGGTAAAATGGATAACGAGAAACGTAAAAGTGAGGATGACAAATTTATCCCGATGACATCAATAACGAGCGGAGTTGGCGAAGAAGTCCGTAACGATGTTTACTATTATACCGATCAAATTGTCAATATCAGTTTTATTGGCTTGCCGGAAGAAGAGGAGTGGGTTCTTGTTGACGCAGGTTTACCAAGAGCTGCAACGGAAATTCGTGCTGTTGTACGTGAGCGGTTCGGCAAAGACAGTAAACCAGCAGCAATAATCTTGACTCATGGACATTTTGATCATGTTGGCGGATTGGTTGATTTGATGCAGGAATGGGAAGTCCCTGTTTATGCGCACAAGCTTGAGCTTCCTTATCTAACCGGTGAAAAAAGCTATCCGGAACCAGACGCGACAGTTGAAGGAGGGTTTTTGGCTAAAATATCACCGATTTATCCAAATGAACCGATTAATCTGGGAGATGCTGTAAAAGCCTTGCCGAACGATCATTCTGTACCTGGATTAACGGATTGGAAATGGATCCATACACCAGGACACGCACCAGGCCATGTCTCCTTTTTCAGAGAAAGCGATCGGACACTCCTAGCTGGAGATGCTTTCATTACGGTAAGACAGGATTCATTTTATAAGGTGTTAATGCAGACGGAGGAGGTTAATGGACCGCCAAGATATTTGACAACCGATTGGTATGCCGCATGGGAATCGGTAAAAAAACTTGCTGATCTAAAACCGGAATTGGCGGTTACAGGTCATGGACATTATATGGAAGGTGAATCTCTAACAAAAGGCTTGCAAAACCTTGTAGAAAATTTTGAACAGATTGCCGTTCCGGATTATGGCCGCTATACGGATGGGAATTTGCATTAAATGGTATTTCTCTGGTTATTTGTAAGCACAACAGTATTCAAAAAAAGTTTTCCTGTGCTACAATAACTAGTGAAATGAGGTGTTTCAACATGAAAATCGAAATATGGTCCGATTTTGTGTGCCCTTTTTGCTATATGGGGAAGCGCAGGTTGGAAAAAGCTTTAGAAAAATTTTCGCACAAAGATGCTGTAACGATTGAATATAAAAGCTACGAACTCGATCCAAATGCGGAAAAAAACCCCGGTAAAACAATCCATGAATTAATGGCTAAAAAATTTGGCTCAACGGTAGAAAAAGCAAAAAGCATGAATGATAATATGGCAAAGCAAGCAGCTGAACTTGGGCTTGTATATAATTTTGATACGATGCAGCACACGAACACGCTTGATGCTCATCGGGTCGCTAAATACGCTGAGGAAAAAGATAAAGGAAATGAGATGACGGAACGTTTGCTAAAGGCATATTTTACGGACTCTAAGCATATCGGCGATCCGCAAACATTAATAGAACTTGCCGGTGATGTTGAGTTGGATCCTGATGCTATCCATACATTGCTTCAATCAGATAATTATTTAGCAAAGGTACGTGCAGATGAGGAAGAAGCAAAGCAAATTGGCGTTCAAGGTGTTCCGTTTTTTGTTTTTAATGAAAAATATGCTGTGTCCGGTGCTCAGCCGACAGAGGTTTTTACCGAGGTATTGGCTAAGGTCTGGGAAGAGGAAAGTGAAAAGCCTGCCTTACAGTCACTAACTCCGAAAAAATCTAAGACAACGTATTGTACAGATGATGGCTGCTGTGAAATTGAGGATTAACTGGATGTCTTAAAAACTAACTCTAACAGGGTTAGTTTTTTATTCTTAGGAAAAACAGTTCTCAAAACCGACACAAAAATGTGATATTTATTACATAAAAACCATTGAACCAAGTTATTTAATCTGCTATAATCTTTTGTAGAATCTAATTGATAATGAATATCATTCTTAATTAGATTGATTAGAAGGTAATAATTATTCTAAATAGCCATGTTTGTGGTTGGCATGAGTTTTTCGAGTCGAGGTCATTATATGAAGATACGGTATTTAGTTATAGCAGTCATTATTCTTTCTGTTACTTCTGTTTTTGTTGGGGTTTCCGACGTTTCTCCACTTGACTTGTTCAGCTTAACAGAAGATCAGAAAAAGATTTTGTTCGTCAGCAGGATTCCCCGGCTATTAAGTATCTTAATTGCAGGGATGAGTATGAGTATATGTGGTCTGATTATGCAGCAGCTAAGTAAAAATAAGTTTGTATCACCTTCCACTGCAGGTACCCTTGATTCCGCAAGATTAGGAATTCTGGTTTCTATGATGGTGTTTACATCCGCAAGTCCTTTGGAGAAGATGCTTGTATCGTTTGCCTTTGCGCTGCTTGGCACACTTATTTTCATGAAGATTTTAGAAAAGGTTAAGTTTAAAGATGCCATATTCATTCCATTAATTGGTTTAATGTTTGGAAATATTATTAGCTCAGTATCTACCTTTTTCGCTTATCAAAATGATCTGATTCAAAACATGTCATCCTGGATGCAAGGCGATTTTTCGATGATCATGAGTGGGAATTACGAATTGATGTTTGTAAGTATTCCTATTCTGTTGTTAGCAGCTTTTTATGCCAATAAATTTACCATTGCAGGAATGGGGGAGGACTTTTCCAAAAACTTGGGTTTAAATTATCGGCAGGTGGTGAACCTTGGACTAATCATTGTGGCCCTGATAACGGCATCCGTTGTGTTATCGGTTGGCATGATCCCGTTCTTGGGCTTAATCATCCCTAATATCGTTACCATTTATCAGGGGGACCACTTGAAGAAAAGTTTGTTACATACCGCATTGTTAGGTGCTATATTCGTATTAATGTGCGATATCATCGGCAGAATTATTATTTATCCTTATGAAATTCCAATTAGCTTAACCGTTGGGGTGATAGGTAGCGGAATATTTATCTATCTATTATTAAGGAGAAAGAAATATGGATTATAAAAAAAAGACAATTATTCTAGCCGTTATCGCAACGTTACTTACACTCTTATTTGTGTTCTACGACCTAAGTGGCAATATTGGGTACATCCTGCCGAGAAGAATCATCAAGGTTGTTGCTATTATCCTGACAGGAGGGGCGATTGCATACTCCACAACGATCTTTATGACCATTACCAATAATCGGATTCTGACACCAAGTGTCCTTGGACTGGATTCTCTTTATTTATTGATCCAAACGGTTATGATCTTTCTATTTGGTTCACGGTCATTAGTGATGATGAGCAGTAAACTAAATTACGTATTCTCGCTCGGTATTATGGTTCTGTTTGCTTTAGTTCTTTACCGCCTGTTGTTTCGGGGAGAAAAGAATAATGTTTACTTCCTGTTACTGGTTGGTATGATTTTAGGTACCTTTTTTGGCAGTTTTACCTCATTTATGCAGGTGCTAATCGATCCGAATGAATTCATGGTTGCGCAGGATAAAATGTTTGCCAGTATTAATAATGTCAATACCGATCTTGTTTATCTGTCGATTGGAATGATAGTGTTAATTACATTGTATTTCATGCGTTTTTATAAGTATTTGGACGTACTGGCACTAGGGAAAGATGATGCAATTAATCTAGGTGTTCCTTATGATTACGTGGTCAAACGCTTATTGATCATTGTCGCCGTGTTAATCTCGATTTCAACCGCATTAGTCGGACCGATTACATTCTTAGGATTGCTTGTTGTCAACCTGGCGTATGAGTTTTTAAAAACGTTCCGGCACTTTTATATCATTATCGGATCGATGCTAATTAGTATCATTGCCTTAATTGGCGGGCAATTTATGATAGAGAAGGTTTTTGCATTTCAAACAACCGTCAGTGTCGTTATCAATTTTGTTGGCGGTGTGTATTTCATATATCTTTTGTTAAAGGAGAATAAATCATGGTAGATATCAAACATGTATTTAAAAAGTATAACCAAAAAAAGGTAGTAGATGATGTGTCTCTCAAAATCGAAAAGGGAACCATTACATCATTTATTGGCCCCAATGGTGCTGGGAAAAGTACGTTGATTTCAATGATTAGTCGTCTGATCGCAAAAGATGATGGTGAAATAACGATTGATGGGCAAGATATCTTGCAAGCAAAAAATAAAGAATTGGCGAAGAAGATTTCCATTCTGAAGCAGTCGAATGCTATCAATCTGAAGCTAACGGTAAAGGAATTAGTGTCCTTTGGCCGCTTCCCTTATTCGCAAGGTAAATTGAATAAAGAGGATTGGGAAAAAGTCGAGGAAGCCATCGATTATATGGAACTCCGTGATATGCAGGATAAATTTTTAGATGAGCTCAGTGGTGGGCAGCGTCAACGTGCACATATTGCCATGGTTATTGCGCAGGATACGGAATACATTTTGCTTGACGAACCACTAAATAATCTGGATATGCGTCATTCTGTATCGATCATGAAAACATTACGCCGACTTGTCAATGAAATGGGCAAGACCATTATGATTGTGATTCATGACATCAATTTTGCTTCTTGCTATTCCGATAATATTGTGGCACTAAAAGACGGAAAGATTGTCAAACAAGGTCCAACTTGTGATGTCATTGACAAGTGTGTATTAAAAGACATTTACGATATGGACATTGATATTAAAGAAATTGATAACCAGCGCATTTGTGTTTATTTTTAGTGGCTAGTGCTGCATGGAGAATGGAAGTAAAAAAAGTCCCCTTATATGGAAGCGGTACGGCCATGCCCCAAACCAATATAAAGGAACCCGACTACCATTCATCTTACCTTGTTTTCTTCATTTGGTAAATGAATATGCTTTATTGCAATACATTTGAATGAAATTTGCGTATTGAGCGCTCAATACGCAGAACATATTACTATATATTTCTTTCACTTCATGCAGCGTTAGCTATGTAAAATAAAAAATATAAAAAAGGAGTTTATTCATATGAAGAAATTTGCACTAATTTTAATAGTTGGTTTTCTAGCTGTCATGATTACAGCTTGCGGCTCAAAAGATTCAGCAGACAAAACAGAAGATAAGTCTGGAGATAGCAAAGATTCTACCATCACGGTTAAGCATGAACTTGGTGAAACAAAAGTAGAGAAAAATCCGAAGAAAGTAGTTGTGTTTGACTATGGCATCTTAGACACATTAGATGAACTTGGTATTCAGGTTGCCGCGGTTCCACAAGGGAGCATCCCATCCTATTTGGAGAAATATGATAGTGATGATTATGAAAATGTAGGTAGTTTAAAAGAACCGGACTTTGAAAAAATTGCTGAAGTTGATCCGGATTTAATAATTATCTCTGGACGCCAATCCGATGTGTATGATCAATTGCAGGAAATAGCACCGACGATTTATCTTGGTGTAGATACCACCCGTTATATGGATTCGTTCAAAGAGAACATGGAAACAGTCGGTAAAATATTTGATAAAAAAGATGAAGTTGACCAAGAACTTACCAAAATTGATGATTCCATTGCTTCGTTAAAGAAAAAAGCGGAAGAAGTGGATAAAAAAGGGCTGATCATTTTAGCAAATGATGATAAAATAAGTGCCTATGGTCCAGATTCGAGATTCGGTCTCATTCATGATGTGTTCGGTGTTCCAGCATCTGATGAAGACATTGAAGCTTCTACACACGGACAGAACGTTTCCTTTGAGTATGTAAAAGAACAGGACCCGGATTTATTATATGTCGTGGACCGAAGTGCTGCTATAGGTGATGAACCGGCCGCGAAGAAAATTGTAGAAAATAAACTGATGAAGGATACCAAAGCCTATAAAAATGACGATATTACGTATCTCAACCCAGAATTCTGGTATCTCTCCGGTGGCGGACTTGTATCCGTACAAGAAATGATTAAAGAAGTTCAAGATAGTTTAGATTAATTTTTGGGGACAGTCCCCGCCACGCTAACGTGTTGTTGCGATGGGGGACTGTCCCCATAATTGTGGCAAAAAATAGGCTGGTGTGTCATGAAATTGTTAAGTTAACACGTCAATGCCTGCCATGATCGTCTTCCCGAGGGGTAGCTACAAAAGCTTGACTTGCTATTTGTATGGCATATATGTTTGAATGGGAAGACAATAAATGAAATGAGGGAAGAGTCCGATGAAAAAATTAGTCATGCTAGTAGTAGCACTAAGTATAGTAACGATGTTGGCCGCCTGTGGAAATAATTCTGACTCTGGTTCCAGTTCCGATGCAGGAAAGAAAAGTGGCGATCAAAATAAAACGGAACAACAGGCAAAGCAGGCTCAAGACAAGGATGTTAAGATTTCCGACGATGAAAAGGTTAATAAAGATGATGTTGTCGTGCAAGTGAATGATACCAAAATAAAAGGTGATCAATACAATAATATTTATGCCCAAACCAAAGTGGCAATGAATCAATTCGGCGAGGATGTTAGTGACAAAGACAAGTTAAAAGAACAAGCAATTAATGTACTTGTTCAGCAGGAATTGTTAAAACAGGATGCTAAAAAGCAAGGAATAGACATTTCAGGCGAAAAGGTACAAAGTGAATTTGAAAAAATCAAAGCAGAAAATGAGGATCAGTTTGCGGCGGTACTCGAACAATATCAGCTTAGCGAACAAGCTTACAAGGATCAGCTAGCGTTCGAACTGACTGTAGATGAGTATATTAACAAGGAGATCACCGGAACCGATGTTACAGATAAGGAAATCAAGTCTTATTATGATGAGCTAAAAGAACAAAGTAAAGATATCCCGGAATTGAAAAAAGTTAAGGAACAAATTAAAGATGAGCTGACGAAACAAAAAGAAAATGAAAAACTGCAAGCAAAAATAAATGAACTCAAAAAAGACGCTGAAATTAAGAATATGATTTAAATGGAAGCCCTCTCCAGATTTGGAGGGGGTAAATTGTTTATAAATATCCACCTGAAAGCTGAGACATCAACCCCGGAGCCGGAATATCAACGCGAGAGCAGCCAGTCCGTGTCATCAGACTCGGGCGTGTACGCCATCCTTCACAAGTTCCGCTATCACTGCCCCCAGTTTTTCAAAAAAGACAGTCATAGCTGTATCTGTTCCAATTGTAATGCGCAAATAATTGTCAATTTCCGGTTTGTCAAAGTAACGAACAAGCACACCATTCCGCTTTAGTTTTTCATACAGTAGTTTTGCCGACAGTTTATAGTGGCTGGCAAAGATAAAATTAGCCTGGGAAGGGAGGACGGTAAACCCATTTTGCTTCAGCCGTTTTGTAACCCATTCACGAGTTTGGACGATTCGCTCCACCTGTTGTACAAAATACTGCTGATCTCTGATTGCTGCCTCTGCACCAACAATCGCCAAACGATCCAATGTGTACGAATTAAAGGAATTTTTAATCCGTGTTAATGCCTCGATAAGTTTTGCGTTCCCTAATGCATAGCCGATTCTAAGCCCAGCAAGGGATCGTGATTTGGACATGGTTTGCACAACGAGTAAATTGTCATACGTATTGATAAGCGAGACCGCGGATTCCCCGGCAAAATCAATATAAGCTTCATCAATGATCGCAACCCTGCCTGCGTTATTCTTAGCAATATCCGCTACATGCTCAAGCTCTAAATAAATGCCTGTAGGTGCATTTGGATTAGGAAAAATGACACCTCCATCTGATTGAAAGAAGGAACTTGTTGTAATGGAAAAATCCCGGTCCAGTGGAACTGTTTCATAAGGAATATCGAATAACCGGGCATACACAGGGTAAAAACTGTACGTAATCGCGGGAAAGCGTATGGCTTTTCCTGGATCAAAAAAAGCCATAAAAGCGAATGCCAGTACCTCGTCAGAACCATTGCCGACAAATATATTTTCTGAAACCAGCTGATGATGGGCAGCAATTGTTTCCCGTAATGAATCTGCAGTAGGGGAGGGATATAGATTTAGTTTCCGGTCCAATTCCTGGGTAATGGCCTCCGCTACATGTGGTGAAGGAGGATAGGGATTTTCGTTCGTATTCAATTTTATAATCCCTTTCCCATCCATTTGTTCACCCGGTACATACGGGTCAGCTCTTAATGCCATTTTGCTCCAGAGTTCACTCACTACGGATCCCTTCTTTTTGCATATGACGTTGATAAAGTTCCTTTCTAATGTCCGAAAGCGTCACATTGCGGATTTGCATTAATATGAGCGTGTGATAAATGAGGTCGGAAATTTCCCAGATCAGTTCCGCATTATCAGCATTTTTCGCCCCAATAATGACTTCACTTGTTTCTTCCCCAACCTTTTTAAGTACTTTATCAATCCCTTCGTTAAATAAATAGGTTGTGTAAGATCCATCAACGGGGTTATCACGCCTTGATTTTATTGTGTTGACAAGCTGATTAAGTATAGTAAAATCTGCACCATTATCTTCTTGGTACAGCTGCTTGTAAAAACAGGACTCACTTCCCGTATGACAGGCTGGTCCAAGCGGCTGTACTTGTACTAATATAGCGTCCCCGTCGCAATCATAGGACAAACGTTTAACCATTTGTTTGTTTCCGGATGTTTCCCCTTTATTCCAAAGTTCTTGTCTGCTGCGGCTGAAAAGCCAAGTCTCTCTTGTCTCAATCGTTTTTTGTAAAGCTGTTTCATTCATATATGCAAGCGTAAGGACCTTTCCCGTGTCAATATCCTGAATGATCGCGGGAACTAGACCAGATTCATCAAATGTTACTCGTTCCATTATTTCGTCCACGATGGTTCCCTCCTCATTGTTATGCCGTTCGCAGCTAAATAATTTTTCAAATCAGGTATCGATATTTCACTGTAATGAAAGACAGAGGCGGCGAGTGCAGCATCAGCTTGCCCCTCGTTTAAGATTTCCGCAAAGTGTGCTTTTTCACCGGCACCACCACTTGCGACAACTGGAATCGTTACCGCATCGGCTACCTGCTTTGTTAATGCCACGTTAAACCCGTTTTTGACACCATCGACATCCATCGCATTTACAACGATTTCACCAGCCCCAAGCTCTGCGCCACGTTTTGCCCATGCGATTGCATCGATTTGCATGTCGACTCTGCCGCCGTTCATAAAAACGGACCAGCCAGATGATGTACGTTTCGCATCGATCGATAAAACAATGCATTGACTGCCAAACTTAGCTGCCGCCTCTGTTATAAGCGATGGGTTTTTGAGCGCCGCACTGTTTAGGGATACTTTATCAGCACCTGCCCGAAGAACACGATTAATATCAGCAACCGATCTTAGTCCCCCGCCAACGGTAAACGGAATATTAATTTCTGTCGCAACCCGTTCGACAATAGCTACAAAAATATTCCGGTCCTCATTTGATGCTGTAATATCATAAAAAACAAGTTCATCGGCACCATCAGAACTATAGTGTTTAGCAAGTTCAACTGGATCTGCTACATCACGAATTTGCTTAAATTTCTTCCCTTTGACGACTCTGCCTTTATCAACATCCAGACACGGAATAATTCGTTTAGCGAGCATCGTTACTAGCCTCCATTAATGATGGCAAAGATAAGGTACCGTCGTATAATGCCTTGCCAATAATCGCTCCATAAAGATCTAATGCCGCCAATTTATCAATATCCTGAATGCTTGCTATTCCACCTGACGCAATAACCTTAATGGAGGTTGCTTCATTTATTGCTTGCAGTTCAGCGAAGTTTGGTCCCCCAAGCATGCCGTCTTTTATAATGTCGGTATAAATAATTGTTTTCACACCAATTTGCTCCAGGTCTCCCGCAAGCTCCATTGCTTTTACGTTACTTGTTTCCATCCATCCGTTTGTTGCTACCAATCCGCCTCTGGCATCAATGGAAACCGCGATTTGATCTCCATACTGATCGACCGCTTTTTGTAAAAATTCTTTATCGGTGATGGCTGCAGTTCCAATGATCACCCGACGGGCACCAGCCGAAATATATGCTTCGATGTTCGCCAGTGAACGGATCCCGCCGCCAACTTGAACGGGAATGGGGCTATTCTCGGCAATGGTTTGGATCATTTCTTTATTAGGGGAATCGCCTGTTTTTGCACCGTCAAGATCGACAATATGCAGGTATTCGGCACCCTGCTTTTCCCACTGAATGGCGATATCCACCGGGGAATCACTATATACATTTTCTTTGCTATAGTCACCTTGCACTAAACGTACACATTTTCCGTTCCGTATATCAATTGCTGGAAACAGTATCACGTGATCAACTCCCCGAAGTTTTTTAGTAGGTTAAGTCCTGTTGCACCGCTTCTTTCCGGATGGAACTGTATCCCGTATATGTTGTCTTTTTGTACAATCGCCGGGATTTTTACGCCATAGTCACAGCTGCTTAATAGTTCATCCGCAAGGTTTCCATCAATATAGTAGGAGTGAACGAAATAAACGTATGACTGTTCAGCAATATCCATTAAGATTGGATGGGTGCGGTGGTGTGATAAAGTGTTCCAGCCCATATGCGGCACCTTCACATTACCCGTAATTCGGTTTACCGATCCTTTTAGAATCCCTAACCCTTCCCAGTCACCATCTTCAAAACTCTCGTCATACAGTAACTGCATGCCCAGACAGATGCCAAGGATTGGTTTTCCGACAGCTGCTTCCTTCCGTAATAGCGCTGCTAATCCAAGCTCATCAAGTGCATCCATCGCATCTTTAAATGCCCCAACCCCTGGCAGAATAATAGCTTTACTCGCTCTGATCGTTTGCTCATCAGTAGTTAAACAAGACGCTATATCCAGTTTTGTTAATGCAGATTGAAGGCTCTTAATATTCCCCGCACCATAATCGATAATCGCAATCATTTCTCTATCTTCCTCTCAAGTGGGGGCCGATCAATTCTGACCTCTGGCCTCTGATATCTGACCTCCGGATTACAACGATCCCTTAGTCGAAGGAACGCCTTTAATACGCGGATTCTCCCTCGTTGCTTCATCAAGTACACGTCCAAATCCTTTGAAAATGGATTCGACGATATGATGGCTATTGCTGCCATATGCAAGATTAATATGCAATGTTACTTTTGCATGGTTGACGAACCCTTGGAAAAATTCCTCGACAAGCTCTGTATCAAAATCCCCAATTTTATCCTTTAGCCCATTAACTCGATAAACGAGATGGGGACGGCCACTAATATCCAGCGCGAGTGTTGATAATGCCTCATCCATTGGGATGGTGACTGTCGCATAGCGGTTAATTCCTTGCTTCTTCCCAATTGCTTCCTCAAATGCCTGCCCAAGTACGATTCCAATATCTTCAACCGTATGATGCTGGTCAACTTCTAAATCACCTGTACATGTAAGTTCCATATCGAATAATCCATGCTTCGTCGTCAATATCAGCATATGATCAAGAAATCCTACGCCTGATTGGATCTTGGCGGTTCCAGTTCCGTCAATGGTAAAGTCCATGTTAATCGCTGTTTCTGCTGTCATCCGCTGAATCGTACTGTTACGCATCGTTAGCATCCTTTCTTACGTTAATTGCATTTGCGTGTGCCGTTAATCCTTCTGCTTCAGCCAACGTCACAATTTGTTCGGAAGCTTGCAGCAGGGAGGATTTTGTATAATGAATAATGCTCGATTTTTTAACAAAGTCATAAACACCGAGTGGAGATGAAAAAATTGCTGATCCGTTTGTTGGGAGCGTGTGATTCGGTCCGGCAAAATAATCTCCTAAAGGCTCAGGTGAATATGGCCCAAGAAAAATTGCACCAGCATTCTTGACAAAATGCACGTTTTCTGCCGGGTTTTTAACCATAAGCTGTAAATGCTCCGGAGCGATTGTATTTGCCAGGGCAAATGCTTCCTCTAAACTATCTGCTATAATGATTTTTCCATGATCGCTTAATGATTTTTTGATTATTGTGTTTCGCTCAAGTGAAGCTAGCTGTTTCTCGATTTCCACCTGGATAGCTTCAGCGAGTTGTTTACTTGTCGTTATACAAACCGCTTTTGCCCGCTCATCGTGCTCAGCCTGGGATAACAAATCTGCTGCAGCGTAACGTGGGTTAGCCGTTTCATCAGCAATAATACAAATTTCACTAGGTCCAGCGATCATATCAATCGCGACATCGCCAAACACCCATTTTTTCGCTCGGGCGACATAGGCATTTCCGGGGCCAACGATTTTCGCTACCTTTTCAATTGTGGATGTACCATATGCAAGGGCAGCAATTGCTTGGGCACCACCAACTTTGTAAATATGATCAACCCCTGCCTCATATGCCGCAGCTAAAACATACGGGTTCACCGTTCCATCGGATTGTGGTGGCGTTACGACCGCGATGGAGCTAACCCCTGCCAATTTTGCCGGAAGTACATTCATTAAGACCGTTGAGGGATATGCCGCTTTACCGCCAGGAACATAAACGCCAACCTTTTCAAGTGGTGTGATCTTCTGTCCCAGCATATTTCCGTTCTCGTCGTTGATGAACCAGGACTGTTCAACTTGGGCTTTATGGAACCTGCTGATATTTTCCTTTGCTTGTTTTAGTGCCTGGATAAATCCATTGCTCACTTGTTGTCGTGCCTCATTTATTTCGGCTTCCGTTACGACAAGGCTATCCAGTTTTACTTGATCAAATTGCTCGGTATAGCGGAAAAGTGCCTTATCACCTTGATTTCTAACTTGAGAAATAATCTCCAGTACATTTTGATCAAGTGTTGCGTCTTGAAAAACTCCCGACCGATTTTCCAGCGCAGTGAGGTAGCTCGCTTGAGTTAGTATTTGCATTTACATACGTACCTCCAATACTCGATTCAGTTTCTCCAAAAACAAGTGGATACGCTCTGATTTCGTGGCAAAACTGGCCTTATTAACGATTAATCTTGTACTGATTGCTTCTATCGTATCGATTACCTTTAATCCGTTTTCCCTTAAAGTTGTTCCGGTTTCTACAATATCAACAATGACGTCGGAGAGCCCGATGAGTGGTGCCAATTCAACGGAACCATTTAATTTAATTGTTTCCATCGGGATGCCTTTTTTTTGAAAATATGCCTTTGTAACGGCTGGATATTTGGAAGCAACTGTAAGCTTTTTCCCGCTGTCTACTGCGGTATTAGGCAAACCAGCAAGGACAAATTGACACGTTCCAAACCGGAGATCCATCATTTCGTATACATCAGCCTGCGCTTCGGCAATATTATCTTTGCCGACAATCCCGATATCGGCAGCACCTTTTTCAACATATGTCGGCACGTCGATTGCTTTCACATATACTAATTTAAAACTATCTGTTTCATCATAAAAAATTAGTTTCCTGGATTTCTTGTTAAAGGCAGGAAAGTGAATTTCCGCTGTCTCCAGGAGCTTGATTGTTTGGTCAGCGGTTCGTCCCTTTGCCATGGCCAACGTAAGATAACTCAAGTCAAAATCCCTCCTTAAACAGGTCTAATAATTCTGCTTGACTGAAAAAAGCACGAGAAGTCTTTTCGTTAGCGATAAGATTTTGTGATTCCTTGTAATAGATAACATTGGCAGCAGTTTGATTGTTTGCTTCTCCACCAATTGGATCGATACGTACACGCACACCTTGATTCCGCAGTACTTGCCCGCTAGATAGTGCTTCCCTTCGCTTTGACTCTGTATAAAGGATTTGAATATCCACCGCCGGATCCATAACCGGAAAGAGGGATTGCTGGCTCATCACCTGTAATACCGCAGCAATATCAAAGGCAAACCCAATCGCAGGAAGGGCCCTCTCGAACTGTTCGGCTAATTGATCGTATCTGCCTCCCATCAATACGGGCTTTCCGTAATTTTCAACAAACCCTTGGAATATAATGTCGGAATAATAATTCATGTGGTTAATCAACCCTAAATCAAAAGAAATAAATTGTTCCGCATCGTATAATTTTAGCCCTTCCAGCAAGCTGTGAAGATCTGTAACTTTCTCTTGCATCTGGTTGTTTAGCGCAACGGATTCCGCATGTTTGATAACCTTTTCTGGATCCCCATACAATAATGGAATTTGCAGTAAGGATTTTTTACTTTCCGGTTGAATCGGCAGGTTTTCCAGGAATGCTTCTATTTCGGAGACATTCTTGGCCTGAATAATTGCCTGAAGCTGTTCAATTTCTTGCTTGGAAAGTTCTATTTGCTTTAACAGTTCCTTAAAAAATCCGGCATGACCAATCTCAAGCTTAAACTGTTCAAAGCCCAGATCCTGTAATGTATGAATCGCTAAAGCAATCACTTCTGCGTCTAATTCGTCAGTTTTTAACCCGAAATTTTCTATGCCAGCCTGCATCTGTTCGCCCTGATCAAAACTTGCGTTGCGAAAGACGGTAGAGATGTAAAAGAGTCGCTCATCATCCCAATCCAATTGGTTTCCTGCCGCAGCCCTTCTTGTAATTGGTATCGTGACGTCCGGCCTGAGCACGAATACTTTCCCGGCTGGATCAATGACCTTTACCATCTTTTCTGGATGAATCATGCCAGTATTGGTTTGGTACAAGTCGTATGGCTCAAATGCCGGTGTTTGAATTTGCCTGTAGCCATAAGTAGCAAAGCGATCCTTCATTTTTGCCAAGAGATATTCTTTTTTCTGGTAATCATCAAGACTAAGTGTATTGCTAGTGTGAAAAACGTCCTGCAGCATAAAAGATCTCCTATTCTATAACTTTATCACTCTATTGCTTTATTTAATTAAAGTTATATAGTATTCTAATAATTAATAGTATGAAAGTCAAGTACAAAAGTGGAAGCGCCCGTTCAGCGGCGTATGTGCTGGACTGAACCGTAGGAGATAAAGGAAACACGGTGAGCTGGAAGCGAGCCGATGTTGACTTATCGTACGGAGGCGGGTGTTGCACACTAGCCGCTGGGCGCTGGAGCTGGACGTGGCTGGCGCTGAAAATGGAAAAAATAACGCCCAATTTTTATACTATCTTTACCAATAGCAAAAGGGAGGAATTTTCCGATGTTTGACTATCACGTTCACAGTACATTTTCGGCAGACTGTGATACACCAATGGAAGAGAGCATCAAAAAGGCAATCGAAATAGGACTTAAAGAAATTTGTTTTACCGATCACATTGATTATGACTATCCAGATCGTTCCATTATATTTGATTTAGATTTGGCGCAATATAATCGTAAGCTAACCAAATTACAAGAGAAGTATGCTAAGCAAATAACGATTAAAAAGGGAGTTGAAATTGGTGTCCAGCCACATCTCCTGAGCCGGTATTCCCAATTAACGGCAAGTGAAACATTTGACTTTGTTATCTGCTCGATGCACACCACCAATAAACAGGATCTGCATTCTGGTGAATTTTTTACCGATAAGTCAGTTGATGAAGCGTACACTGCCTATTACAATGAGCTGCTTTATTGTGTAAAGCATTATAAACAGTACCAGGTTTTGGGACACCTTGATTTGGTAAAACGGTATACAAGGGAAAGGGCAACGAAAGGCTTCAGGGAGGTAATAGCGGAAATTTTTAAGGTCATTATTCCAGAAGGTAAAGGGATTGAGTTGAATACATCTGGCGTTCGGTATGGGTTAGAGAGCGGTATGCCGAGTGCCGATATTTTAAAAGTGTATAAGGAGCTTGGCGGCGAAATCATCACACTTGGATCCGACTCACACACTTCAAGGACAATTGCTTTTCAATTTAACGATGCGTTGGCACTGCTTCAAACACTTGGATTTCGTTATATTACAACATTTGAAAAAGGAAAAGCAAAGCAGCATCCAATCGAGGGACTATCCCCATTAAAATTGTCATAAAAAGTTCGCCATACAGTACGGAAAAAAACAAGGCAAGATGATACAATAAAGAATAAGGGAAAGAATAATTGTAGTGTGTGTTCAAAATTCGCTACTTAATCATTTGATGACTTTTTGAACAACCTCTTATAGCTGATGTTAATTATGGAGCAGGTAAAGAAGGGACTCCTGATCATTTGCGGGACAATTTCTCTCGTACTCGGACTATTGGGGATTGTTTTGCCGCTTTTACCAACAACGCCATTTCTTTTGCTGGCGGCAGCTTGCTATGTCCGCAGCTCAAGAAAATTATATCAATGGCTTTTAAACAATAAATATTTTGGGCCGTATATTGAAAATTACCGGGCGGGAAAAGGCATTCCATTAAGGGCAAAAGTAATCGGTGTCTCACTGCTATGGATTTCCATGGGGTACACCGTTATTTTTGTAATTCCATTATTCGCGATTAAAGTATTATTACTACTAATAGCCGCGTATTTTACTTGGTTTATTTTAAAGCAAAAAACATTAAAAAAGCAGAAGCACTCGGTTGGCAACATGTGAATGTACCTGTCAGCGGGGAATTTCCGGGTGTGAAAGCTGTTTTTTAGGCAGGAGAGGCAAGACAATTGAAGAAGAAACGTATTTTGCAGCTTACAGCAATTGGTATTCTTATCGTGACAGCCACAATCATTACATATATGCCAAGGCATGCAAGTTCACAGCATTCTATTACACCGATAAACGTTTTTGTCCATGGGTATAAAGGAACGACCAATTCCTTCGGTGGCATGTTGAATCGGTTTGAACGAAACAATTGGGGAAATAAGGCACTAATTTATTATGTTACCCGCCATGGGGATGTAAAAATGTATCCTTTAAACAAAGGGAGTAGGGAACCAATATTCATCCAGGTCATTTTTGAAAATAACCGGGCAAGTTTTGATGACAGTGCCACATGGTTATCCGAGGTCATGCGTCATTTGAAAAATACATATCACATTGATTCGGTAAACCTTATCGGCCATTCGATGGGTGGTTTGGTTTCCTTGAAATATATTGAAGAGTATCAGGATCCAGCCGAATATCCTGCGACCAATAAGTTAATTACGATTGGCAGCCCATTTGATGGGATCTATAGCCAGTATTATTTTCAAATTAATCGTGACCCTGCAGCAACAGACTTGAAACCCGATTCCCCTGCATTGCAGCTGTTAAGAGCAAACCGACAAGCGATTCCGGATCATTTAGCTGTGCTTAGCATTGGCAGTACAGGGGATATGGTGGCAGTGCCGAAAAGTGTGCATACATTAAAAGAAATTGTCCCAGCGAATCAATTAACCGAAATCATGATCGAAAATGACAATTTGGGGCACAGTGAACTGCACGAAAATAGACAGGTTGACAAGTTGATCCATTCGTTTTTGTGGCAAGAACGAAAGGAATAACTTACAATATAACAAAAGCGGAAGCCCCCGTTTAGCGGCGTATGGACTGGACTGAGCCGTAGGAGATAAAGGAAACACGGTGAGCTGGAAGCGAACCGATGTTGACTTATCGTACAGAGGTGAGGGAAGTCCACTAGCCGCTGGGCGCTGGAGCTGGACGCGGTCTATAGATTAATGTAAAAAGGAATGATTTAAGTGGTGAATGATCATCATACGTACGAAAAATTGACGAAAATTACAACAATGAAGAATGTGATGGTTGATGAACACTTAAAAAATCATACGTATACCCGTTTAGGCGGGAAAGCTGATTTTTACGTGACACCGGAAACATATGAACAAGTACAGCAAATCGTCAAGCTTGCAAATAAAGATAATATCCCCTTTACAATGCTCGGAAACGGATCTAATTTAATTGTAAAAGACGGAGGAATTCGTGGTATCGTACTAAATTTACAAAAGTTGGCATCAATTACTTCTGATGGAACAACCGTCATTGCCCAAAGTGGCGCCCGAATCATTGATGTTTCTCGCCATGCCTTAGCGAAAAAACTTACCGGACTTGAATTTGCCTGCGGGATCCCTGGATCGGTCGGTGGTGCTTTATTTATGAACGCCGGGGCATATGGCGGCGAAATCAAAGATGTGTTGGAAAGTGCGGTAGTTGTCAATAGAGATGGAGATCTTCTCACATTGGCTGCCAATCAATTGGACTTGGAATACAGGTCAAGTAATATTCCTGACAATGGCTACATCGTTTTGGAAGCAACCTTTTCGTTGCAGAACGGAAATTATGACGAAATCAAAGCAGTCATGGATGATTTAACGTTTAAACGCGAATCAAAACAACCGTTGGAATATCCATCATGTGGCAGTGTATTCAAAAGGCCGTCGGGATACTTCGCCGGCAAACTCATCCAGGACAGTAACCTGCAAGGAAAACAAATTGGTGGGGCGCAAGTATCCTTGAAGCATGCTGGTTTCATTGTCAACAAGGATCATGCATCAGCCAAACAATATATCGATCTGATCCATTTCATCCAGAAGACAGTAAAAGAGAAATTTGGTGTGAAACTGGAACGTGAGGTTAAAATTATTGGGGAAGATTTAGTGGAATAACAGAGGACTGTGAGCAAAAGTAATTGTTCACAGTCCTTCTTAGTAGTAAAAGTAAATGAAATTTGGGTCCTGATTTTACGGTTTAGAGGAGATCAAATAATGAGAAAGTTTTTTCGGAATCGAAAACCAATTCGGCTGCAAACATGGATTATGCTGCTAATAGTTTCGGTGTTAATTATTGCATTAACGATAACAGGCTTTCTTATTGGCAATGAAACAGCACAGAAAACCAGGGAAAGCCAGAGAGAAAAGGCGATGAATATTGCTAGTGCGGTTAGTCAGACCCAGTCTGTTATCGACGGGTTAGTGAACCTGGATAGTTCAGGAGAAATACAGTCCTATACAAAAGCTGTACAGGAAGATACGGATGTTGATTACATTGTCGTTATGGATAATCAACATATTCGCCGATCGCATCCTGTTGAGGAAAGAATCGGACAATACTTTGTTGGAAATGATGAAGATCGGGCTTTCCAAGGAGAACGCTACACGTCTGTGGCAGAAGGAACGCTTGGTAAATCCATGCGTGCATTTACCCCAGTGTGGAACGAGGGTGAACAAATCGGTGTGGTAGCGGTTGGAATATTACTTAACAACGTAGAGGACACGGTTTTTGCCAGTCAAATTATCGTCTATATTGGGATTGCTGCTGGGCTGGTTGCCGGAGCAATTGGAGCTGTCCTTTTGGCAAGGCGTGTAAAACGTATACTACATGGGCTTGAACCAAGTGATATTGTACAATTGTTACAGGAAAGGGATGCCATGCTCGCGTCAGTAAGAGAAGGTATTATTGCCATTAATAAACATGCTGAGATTGTCGTGGCTAATCATGCCGCTATGGATCTGTTCCGCCGGGCAGGCCTTGCGGAAAATCCTATCGGCAAGCAAGTGGATGCCTATTTACCTCCCTCTGATTTAACACAAGTATTACTGGATCAAAATATCGAATTCGATCAGGAGCAAAAACTCAATGGGATTGATATCATTGTAAATACGAAGCCAGTTATAGTCAATGATCATATAGCAGGTATAATTGCCACGTTTCGGGACAGATCGGAACTTACCTCTTTAGTAAAACAGCTAACAGATACAAGAACTTATGCCGACACCTTGCGGGCACAAACCCATGAATTTATGAATAAGCTGCATGTTATGTCAGCAATGGTCCACACGGAATCTTACAAGGAATTGGAGGAGTATATTGGCTACATTTCCGATAATTATCATAAGGAAATTGGTGCGGTTTCACGTCTTGTGAAGGATCCAGTATTGGCAGGATACTTACATAATAAGCTGAGTCAATTCAGGGAAAACGGAGTAGTTGTAGAACTCAACGGGGACCGGCAATTACCGTTATTAAAAAATACAAAAAAGATGGAAGCGATCATAACAATGATCGGGAATTTGAGTGATAATGCGAATGAAGCAGTAGCTCAACAAGCGGATCGACGTGTTCTTATTACAATAAATTATATAAACGGACAATTTCATTTTACGATTCAGGATAATGGACCCGGTTTAACACCATCCGAAAAGGAAGCCATTTTTGAAAAGGGACGTTCCACAAAAGGGAAAACCCGAGGTTACGGATTATTTCTGACAATGCAAGCTCTAAAAGTACTGGATGGTACACTTGAGGTATCTTCTGAAAAAGGGGAAGGAACTGTTTTTGATGTAATTATTCCATATGAAGGTGGTAATGTATGATTAACGTGTTAATTGTAGAAGATGACCCAATGGTTGCGAAATTCAATCGTATATACCTTGAAAAAGTAACGGGATTTACTGTAATCGGTGTGGTTCATGATATTTCCGCAGGGCAGCTTTTTTTAAATAACAATGATGTGAACCTTGTCCTGCTGGATATTTATATGGCTAATAACAATGGACTTGATTTACTTGTAGAGATAAGGAATGCTGATATAAATGTTGACGTTATTGTTATAACGGCTGCAAATGATCGCTCATCAATACAAAGGGCGTTACGGAATGGAGCGTTTGATTATTTAATTAAACCATTTGATTTCGAACGATTGAAGGATGCATTACTCAAATATCGGGAAAAGTTTGAACGGATGAAAGAGGGACAGGATGTACAACAGAAAGATTTGGACGCCTTTCTATTGAAAAAATCCATCCATAATATAAATCCAATCGACCTTCCGAAAGGGCTTACCGTACCAACATTTGCCCGAATTGCAAGGCAGATAGCAGAATGGGAAAACCGCCCTTTTTCCACAGCCGAAATAGCCGATAAAACCGGAATATCCCGTGTATCGATAAGCAAGTATTTAAAGTACTTAACAGGGCAGGACGTGCTCAAAGTGGAGGTGATATATCAGGAGACAGGGCGCCCTTTGCATCGTTATTTGTTGCAACCGGAGCGTATCAACATGCTTCATTCGCTCATAGGAGAAATAAAATAAATATTTTCTATTATTTTTTTTAGTTACAAAAGGGTTGAAATAGTTTCAAAAGGTACACAGCCGGAAAGTAATCCCCTAAAATATTTGTAAGCGCTAACATATGATTTTGAAAGGTGGATGGAAATATGGGGCAAGGATTTAAAGCAGTTTTATGGGGGATCCGGCAGCCTTATGGCGAAACAAATGAACGATTTACCTTTTCACGGGTTATAAAAGAAAGGGACTCAGATGCTTCTGAAAGCGGTAAAGAAAGCAGCTCTAATTCTTCAGAAGGCGGAACTAATGATAATAAAAAACCAGCTTATAAACCTGCTCAAAAGGTAGGTCTAATCCTGGGACCGTTGCTATTTTTATTAACCCTATTACTGTTTCAGCCGGAAGGTTTAAGCCCTGAGGCAAGGGCTGTCCTTGCCGTAACGTTATGGGTCGCTACTTGGTGGATAACTGAGCCGATTCCGATTGCGGTAACTTCACTCTTCCCGATTATCTTGCTACCGATTACCGGGGCGATGGATGGGGATACGGTTGTTTCGTCCTATGGAAACGATATTATTTTCTTGTTTTTAGGTGGTTTTTTTATTGCAACTGCGATGGAAAAGTGGAATTTGCATAAACGGATTGCCTTATCAATTATCTCTGTCATCGGCACAAGCCCCCAGCGAATTGTATTAGGGTTCATGGTTGCTACTGCTTTTCTGTCAATGTGGGTTTCCAATACAGCAGCTACGATGATGTTGATACCAATGGGACTGGCGATTATCAATCAGGCAACAAGTTCGTTGGAAAAAGGTGAATATGCAAAGGAAATACCGAAATTTGAAAAAGCAGTTATTTTCGGAATAGGATATGCTGCAACCATTGGTGGTCTGGGAACATTGATTGGAACCCCTCCACTTAGTATTCTTGCAGCAACAGTAGGGAAAATGTTTGATACTGAAATATCGTTTGCAGACTGGATGAAGGTCGGTGTACCGGTTGCGATCTTGTTAATTCCTATCTTATGGCTATACCTTACCAAGATTGTCTATAAGGTAAACTTCCGTGAGCTTCCAGGCGGGAAGGAACAGATCAATAAGGAAAGAAGATCGCTGGGGGGAATCTCTTATGAAGAAAAGGCTGTTGCAGCTGTCTTTACTTTCGCTGCTTTTATGTGGATTACTCGTACATTTATTTGGGAAAATATTGTACACGTTCCTGGTATTAGTGACGGTATTATCGCGATGGCAGCAACCATTCTGCTTTTCCTGATCCCTTCAAAGCAGGAAGATGGAAGCAAGATAATGGAATGGAAGGATTCTAAGGATATTCCATGGGGTATTCTAATTCTGTTCGGAGGTGGACTTGCCATCGCTGCAGGGTTTACAGAAACAGGTCTTTCTGACTGGATTGGCAATCAGCTGGCAGGACTTGAAGGAATGAACATTTTTATTATTATGCTTGTTGCTACTGGTGTAATTCTATTTTTGACCGAAATCACCTCAAACACGGCAACAGGAACCATGATTATACCAGTAGTTGCTACGCTTGGGCTAGCATTGAATGTCCATCCGTTTGCGCTGATGGTGCCATGTGCAATGGCAGCAAACTGTGCATTTATGCTGCCAGTAGGTACGCCACCAAACGCGATTATTTATGGTACAGGGAAATTGAAAATAACAGAAATGGTTAAAAACGGATTTTGGTTAAATATCATTTCCCTTTCCCTAATCGTAGTAGCAGTATACTTCTATTTGCCAGTTGTATGGGGAATCGATTTATTGGAGATCCCGGCTGAATTTAAGTGAAACGGGATAGTGAAAAGGGGCTTATCAGGCAGTTGGTGGTAAGTCCCTTCCTTTTAATTAATCAAGTCACGATGTTTTCTCAAAAATAGTGTTAAAGGTATCGGATATCATAAATAGAAATGGGTACTAAGTTAATGAAGTTAAATCATAAATTTTTGGACGTAAAATGGTGGCGGTTCTTATATAGAAATTGATACATCGGTGATTTTTAAGAGCCTGCCTTGACATATGATAGACCAGAACAGGCTCTTATAAATTTTTCATTTTAATTTTTTGGTAAAACTGCACAACTATGAAGAAAGGATAATTAGGCTATTTTATCTTCTAAACCGGTGCAAAAAGCTCTGCAACCGTTCATTTGTTGAATTCTCCAGTACTTCTGCTGGCGGGCCCTGTTCGGCAATGACACCATTATCCAAAAATACAATTCGGTCGGCGACATCGCGGGCAAATTCCATTTCGTGGGTAACAAGTACCATCGCCATTTCGCCTTCTTTGGCGATATCGCGAATGACCTCAAGCACCTCACCGACAAGCTCAGGGTCAAGTGCTGACGTAACCTCATCAAACAACATAATCTTTGGTCGCATGACAAGTGCACGAGCCATCGCAACACGTTGCTTTTGCCCGCCGGAAAGCTGGCTTGGGTAGTTATCAAGCTTGTCGCCTAACCCAACCTTCTCAAGCATTTCAATCGAACGTTCTTTAGCAGAGGCTTTATTTTCCTTCTGAACGTTGACAGGTGCAGTCATACAGTTTTCTAAAATCGTCATATGCGGGAAAAGGTTGAAATGCTGAAACACCATCCCAATATCACCACGAACTTCGCGCAAATGTTTTTCGTTAGCAGGAACAAGCTTGCCGCCTTTTTCCATGTGCCACAGGTTTTTGCCATCAACGATGATATCTCCAGAGGTAGGCTCCTCCAATGTCATGAGCATGCGGATAATCGTTGTTTTGCCAGAACCACTCGGGCCGATTACTGCTACCTTTTCTGCTGGTTTAATGTCTAAATCGACACCCCTTAAAACTTTCACATTACCAAAGGATTTATGAACATCTTTGTACATAACGATTGGTTCTGTCATTATGATACAGCTCCTTTATTTTCCTGAATTTGCTTGCTTGTTGTTTTTTTATCAAAACGGCGGTTCATTTTTTTCTCCAGTTTATTAATCAGAATAGCAGATGGATAACTTAGTACAAGGAAAAGAATGGCTACAATCGTGATTGGCTCCAAGTATTTCCAATGCTGAGAACCAAATTCATCAGCCATAAATAGAATACCAGATACCCCAACAGTTGATGCAAGCGGGACTTCCTTGAACATAATAATCAAATAGTTTCCCAGCATCGGAATGGTTGGTGGTATAGCTTGTGGCAGGATGACTTTGGCCCACTTTTGTCCAGTGGAGAAGTTTAATGCTCTGGCTGCTTCCCATTGCCCTCTGTCAACACTGTCAATCCCTGATCGATACACTTCGCCGATATACGTGCTATAATGAATCCCCAGCCCAAGTACGGCACTTGTGAATGGATCTAAGGTAACACCAATATAAGGCACCATCGGCCATGCATAATAGAGGAAAAATAGCTGGACAAGTGGTGGTGTAGAGCGAATGAATTCCATAATCCATAATAATACCCATCTGATGGGCGTTATGGGAATTCGTTTGACAAATGTCCAGATAAAACCAAAGATAAGCGCAAATAAATAGCATGCAATGGTTAAACCTAATGTAATACCAAGCCCTTCCAGCACCTTAGGGAAGGCATCAAAGAATATATCCCAGCTCCAATTGTTATTCATTGACTAGCCACTCCTTTCTTGGATATGCTCTCCATCTTCTTCGTTAACCAAATTAATGGAAGCGCAAGAATGAAGTAGAATACAAGTACCAGCAGATAAACCGTTGGTGCCTGTGATAGGTTGGAACTCCGTAAAATATCACCATAGTATAAAATATCTGTCATACCAATTAGTGATACAAGTGATGTAGATTTTAACATTAAGATAAGATAGTTACCGAACTCTGGCAACATCATCCGAACTGCCTGGGGGAAAATAACCAGCCTCATCCGCTGGAAACGAGACATATTTAATGCCGTCGCTGCTTCGCTCTGTCCTTTGGCAACTGATTGGATTGAACCGCGTACAATTTCCGACATATAGGCCCCATAGTTTAACGATATTGCCAAGACTCCTGCCCAAAAGTCACTGCCGATCTCGATACCAAAGAGAATTGGTAATGCATAATAAAACCAGAATAATTGAACAATCAACGATGTCCCGCGAAAAACTTCCACATAAAAGCCGGTGAACTTGCGAAGGATAACGTTATTGGAAAGACGACCAAACCCAGCGATAAAAGCAATGAAATATCCTAATACAATCGAGGCCAAAAGAACAGTAACAGTTATCTCGACACCCTTCATCAGGACAGGGAAAATGTCTGCTATCGCATTAATAGTAATCACTCCTTCGTTTTACATGATGAATATGCAATAAGTGTGTATATAAAAGTCGCCGCTTATCGTTTGGTGACTTTTTGAACATCCTCTATAAAGTATAGGGTCAGCCCCCCTGGGTAAGGGAGTCTGACCCTATGGAGTTCGTTTCGGATAATTGGTATTCTATGAAAATATGCTCTCCAGCCGATGTACTCGCTCTCCGGTCGATGTTTTTGCTCTCCAGCCGATGTACTCGCTCTCCGGCGGATGTACTCGCTCTCCGGTCGATGTTTTTGCTCTCCAGCCGATGTACTCGCTCTCCGGCGGATGTACTCGCTCTCCGGCCGATATTCTCACTCTCCAGCCGATGTACTCGTTCTCCGGCCGATGTTCTCACTCTCCGGCGGATGTACTCGCTCTCCAGCCGATGTACTCGCTCTCCGGCGGATGTACTCGCTCTCCAGCCGATGTTTTTGCTCTCCAGCCGATGTTCCTGTCATTTGGTGATTTTATGAACAACCTCTAATAGTTTTCGCCGCTACAAACGCTTTCGGCTGTAATACCATCAGGGACACTGTTTGTTTCCCCATTAAATCCGTTAGCTTCCAATAGTTCAGCAATTTTGCCGCTCTCTTTTAATTCAGCCAATTTTTCATTATATGCTTCACGCAATTTATCGTTGTCTTTGTGAAAAGCAGCTGCCCCATAACTTGGAACTCCTTCAATATCTTCCGGCTGCTCAAAATCCTCAACAAATTCCAACTTGTCATTCCCGGAAGATTCCAAAGCCATTTTTACCGTCATTTCAGTTCCTGTTGTTGCATCAGCACGTCCTGACTCGACAGCTGAAAATGTTGCCGGAATGTCTGGTGCAGATTGAATTTGCTCTTCGCTAACCCCTTCCTTTTTAACAAATTCATTTTCCGTTGCTGAGGACATGATTGACACAGTAGCATTCTTTTCAGCTAGATCCTTATAGCTGTGCAAGTCAAGCGGGTTTCCTTTCTGGACAATTAACCCTTCCCCATACATCATTTCCGGTTCACCAAAATCGGCGTTTTCACAGCGGTCAGGGGTAATCGCCATTCCGGCTGTCACGACATCGAATTTCCCGGCATTAAGGCCTGGGATTAATTGTTTGAAATCGGCAAGCTGACCTTTTACGTTATCAACACCAAGTTCTTTAAAAACGGCTGTTGCAATGTCCACTGCAGCACCTTTAAGTTCGCCATCATCGGTCTGATACGCATATGGCTCTTCATTGGCAAAACCGACAGTTACGGTACCTTTTTCTTTTAGTTCATCCAGCAGATTACCACTTTTTCCGCCATCTCCACTTGCGTCATCTGATCCGCATGCCGCCAGCATAATGAGCACAAGGCAACATACAGATATAAGTAAAGTTTTCTTCATTTTTTAAGAAGACCTCCCCTTTTATTTTAAAACATTAACCGAAAAAACATTTTTCCAATCAATGTTTCGATAATTGGTTTGACAATAAAAAATTTAAATCGGTTATAGATTCCGATTTAAAAAACCTGAATGATCGTGATTAGTATCAGGAGTATGAGTAACACTATTGAACTACCTGTGATTTAGGTGAAAAATACTATTTGTTTTTCGGAGAAAATTGGGCTGAAGTTGCTTTTAGCGGACACTCTTTAATAGTAAAGACATTCTTGCAGTTTCTCAAACGCAGTATATTTAGATAATTGCGATTTAAATGGCATATAAAATGGTAAGCTCCATCAAGCTGTTTTATATCAACATATGCTTGTATATATGGCATAATGCTCGTGTATACTCAAAAACTGCTGAAATTACCGTGTGGAAACTTTCTGAAGCGTTGGATATAGACAAAGTATAAGAATCACGGTACGATAACATCAGGTTGATTTATATGGAGGGGACAGAATGGATATCGTTGTAATCGGTGCAGGTGCACTAGGGTCTTATTTTGGAGCCCGTTTTTTGGAAGGTGGAGCAAACGTCACTTTTTTAGTTCGGGAAAGGCGTGCGAAACAGATTGAAAAAAACCACATAAAGCTCAATAGCCCATCAGGGGATTACACGGTTACAAACCCAAAAATAGCAACTGATGCAGCGGAAATTGAGACGGCAGATCTTGTATTGGTAAGTGTCAAGGGTTATCACTTACCAGGTACGTTAGCAGATTTGAAGACATTAACCAAAAAAGGTGCTCATGTTTTGCCTGTTTTAAATGGGATCGAGCATATCAGCTATTTGCAGGATCAGCTTGGCAAAGATGCAGTCATTGGTGGCCTTTCTTTTATCATTGCAACATTAGATGAAAATGGCCATGTTATTCATTCAAGCGATTTTCATGATTTGGTTTTCGGGCAGCTGGAGCCAACGCAAACAACGATTTGCAATCAACTGGAGAATCTTTGTCATAAAGCAAATGTAAACGGTATTAATAGTGATACCATTTTACTTGAACTCTGGAAAAAGTATACGTTTATCACGGCATTTTCCGGCATTACAACTGCAGCAAATCTGCCAATTGGCGAGATTCGGGATCACGACAGCACATTTCGGATTGCTGAAATGATCTTGCAGGAAATGCGAACGCTAGCGAAGGCCTATAATGTGGAAATACCAGGTGTTGACGTGGAAATGGCCAAAGCCAAATTATTGCATTTACCGGAAGATGCAACCTCCTCCATGCATCAGGATCGCCGTAAAGGTTTACCATTAGAGGTGGACCACTTGCAGGGTGGAGCACTGCGTTTAGCGAAAGCTGCTGGAGTTGAAATGCCGTATACGGAAACGGTTTACGGACTGATAAAACCGTTTGATAATGCCTAAGGAGGTAATGGATGTATAAGATTAGAGAAGCAAGGCTGGGGGATTTTGCCGAGCTGGCTAAACTAAATGATACGTGTGAAAATATCCATTTAGCCGCTGAACCGGGTAAACTGGTGAAGGAATTTTTTGTTGATTGCCTGAAGCAGGACAATGTACGATTGCTTGTTGTGGAAAAGTCAGGTGTAATAGTGGCGTTCATTTTGTTTCGTATGGATCAGACTGCGGGCGAATTCCATATTGATAAGCTTTCTATTAAGAGCGGGTATGCGGGAAAAGGTCTTGATGAGCATCTATATCAAAAGCTGGAGCGATTGGCGTTAAAGAAGGATGCTGTACAAATAACGGCAACCATATCAACAACGAATTTGGCTGTACATGATTTCTTTAAGCGTAACGGCTGGAAACAGAAGAACCAGGTTTATATAAAATATTTAGAGGGAGAAAATTAGATGCTGTTTTATATTTTGGTAGGAATTGCGATTATCCTGATTATCCTCGTACTGACATTGGTTTCAATTTCAAAAGGGTATGCGTATAAACATACAATTGATCCATTGCCGGAAGAGGATCTTGATAATAGAAATCAGATCGTTAATGAGTGAAAAAAAGGGAGCATGCAATTTTTTATGGGAAACAAAGAAAATTGCATGCTTTTTTTATAAATGAACGATCCCGGAAATCAGTTGATTGTTTCCTGATTGAGTGTAGTCCTCCCCTCGCTACAATTTATTTCAATTGTTCATCATCTTTTACTTCCGGCCGCAGCCCTTTTTGCAGCTGGTTAATACTTAAGCCGAAATCCATTTGCAGATGTGGGTAGTCTGTGAAGTGTTTCCAGTCGCCGCCCCAGGTGAATCCGAGACTTTTTGCGATATCCGCGACTTCGAACCAATCAGATTCCCCATTTTGGTTGCCATCGTAATGCAAGTCCCAAATAATTTCCCCATCCCCGTTCTGTAATGCATAATCAAAGGCAAGTCCATAATTGTGATACGATTCACCGCCTTTGGAATGGGTAATAATTTCCCCTTTTTTTGATCTGCCTTGCGCATACAAATCATTTTGTTCCTCGACCGTGCGTACTTCTTCCGTAATGACAACATCAATACCAATAGCAGTTGCTTTTTTCAGGAGTGTATTTTTCTTTTTCTCAACCGTTGGGTGCAATTCGTTTGGGAGCGGAGTATTTTCGCCCTGGTCAATATATTGATTGTTATTTATTTTATTATAAAGAACGATTACTGCTGTAAAAAACAGGATGATGATAATCCATGTCAGAAGATCTTTGTTTATTTTTTTCAATCCGCTAGTTCTCCTTTAATAAATAATCGTACATCAGCACCATTTAAGAGGCATCACTTTTGAAACTTTTCCAAGCATAATTCGTACTATAATGTACCCTGACTGGCTTGCGGTGTCGACGTATATATATAATAATCCTAAAAGGGGGGAGACAATGCTTTATTTTTTAAGTTGCCTGATTGGCTATGCATTTGGCTGTGTGCATGGCTCGCAAATTGTTGGCAAATATAAAAAGGTCGATATAAAAAACGCCGGAGTAAAAAATGCCGGTGCATCAAATACAACTCTTTTACTTGGCTGGAAATACGGAATTTTGGTTGCACTTATTGATATTTTTAAAGCGACATTATCGATTATCTTACTGCTATATATTTTAAACGAAAATGGAATTACAGGTGAAGCACAAACACTAATGATTTATATTAATGCACTATTTATCATTACTGGCCATGTTTATCCTGTTACAATGAACTTTAGTGGCGGAAAAGGGACAGCTTCACTCGTAGGAGTGCTACTGGCAATTGATTGGAAAATTGCTTGTATAGGGATTGGTATATTGCTGATTTTAACATTTGCGACGGATTATTTGGTTATCGGGGTATTGTTTATGTATTTATCATTTTTAGTAACGACGTATTATTTCTTCGGTATTGAGCCGACAATGGTTGTTGTATTGTTATCGGTATTATCGATTATGAAGCACTTAGAGAATTACAAACGTATTTTAGCGAGGGAAGAAGCGAGGATATCTAGTTTTTTCCAAAAAAACACAGACTAACTGGAGGGATACATGATTGATATTCTAATATGGATCGTTATCATTGCACTATTTATCTTGAGCTTTGCCGGGATTATTTTTCCGATTATTCCATCACCACTAGTGATTTGGGTTGGGTTTTTGTTATATCATTTCGTAATTGACGCAAGTGAGCTAACGACAACCTTTTGGCTGGCAATGGCTATTTTGACAATTGTTCTCATCGGATCTGACATCATTGCAAACAGTTATTTTGTCAAAAAGTACGGAGGCAGTAAATGGGGGGAGCGGGGGGCAGCAATTGCCGTAATAATCGGATCGTTTGTGATCCCGCCATTTGGCATTATTGTTTTGCCATTTATCGTTGTATTTGTCATTGAAATGATGCAGCAACGAACCGCCAATGAAGCGATTCGTGCATCATTCGGTTCGTTAATCGGATTTTTAGGCGGGGCAGTGGCAAAAGTCATTATTCAGCTAATTATGATTGTGTGGTTTATAATTGTGGTGGTGTAGGAAAGCGATTCAAGGGCAGTCGAAAAAAAGATGTAGTGCCGGATACACTAAAACGTTTAGCATCAACAGAGAAAGTTCGGACATCGATAGTAGAAGTTGTAACTTCAACAGAGAAAGTTCGGACATCAACAGTAAAAGTTGCAACATCGACAGTGAAAGACCGGATATCAATAGTAAAAGTTGTAACATTGACAGTGAAACACGTAACATCAATAGTAAACAACAATATCAACAAACGGCACTACATAATCAAGAAAGGAATGATGATATGAATAAGCCACCTCGCGTTTTAACAATCGCCGGATCAGCTGCGGGTGGAAGTGCAGGAATTCAGGCGGATCTGAAAACATTTCAGGAGCTTGACGTATACGGAATGAGTGTGATTACGGCGATCGTTGCCCGTCATCCGGAAACAAATAAAAATGTTCATCCGCAAACAATGGAGGCAATTGAAGCACAATATGCGACGGCAGTTAAACAGGTTGGGATTGATGCCTTGAAGACAGGGATGCTGTTTTCCAAGGAAGTAATTTTGAAAACAAGTAAAATCATAGAAAGTTCCGTGACCGACCATATTGTGATTGATCCGGTGATGGTAGGGAAGCTGGACTCCAAATTGCTTGAGGATGATGCAATTGAAGCAATGAAATCCGAACTGTTTCCATTGGCATCGATTATTACACCGAATATGCCTGAAGCATCCTTTTTGCTGGATGACCGCAAGTTAAATAACGTTGATGATCTAAAACAGGCTGCTATTGATCTGCACAAGCTCGGACCGAAATATGTTTTAGTAAAAGGCGGACGCTTAAAGGGGCCCGCTATTGATGTTTTATACGACGGGAAATCGTTCATTACATATGAGGCACCACGAATTGATACCGTCCATACAAGTGGGGCCGGCTGCACGTATTCAGCTGCGATTACCGCACAGTTGGCTAAAGGGAAGACGATGGCTGAAGCGGTAGAGCTTGCGAAAAGATTTGTTACTACTGCAATTGCGTACGGATTTTCGTATACGGATAAAGTGGGACCAACCTATCATGCCGCATTGCGGGTTAAAGGCGAGTCACACCAAATAATTGTTCAATAATTTGTTTGATTGTTCCACCCTTTTTGCTTCGGAAATTTGCTATAGTTACAGTAGATGCCTTGTTGTTGGGGGATGGCAGGGCAATCCAAAATTAGGCTACATGTGGAGGTATATGGAATGGAACATGATCATGATGCGCCAGTAAATATAACGGAAAAAGAGGATTTGTTAGGATTAATCCATATGCGTTTTGGCAATGTGCCAAAGGCTATTGTCGAACAAATAATGGCTATTGACGATCTCGATGTACTGGATCGATTGTTTTTGGTTGCCGTTAATGCGGCTAACTGGGATGTGTTTGTTAATGAATTAAATGAGGGAAAAGCTTCGTTCAAAATGGTTGGTGACGGGTTTGATCCACTCGCTGAAATAAACTAACAAATGGAGGGCTAACAATGGGGAAACGAGCACTAATTAATATTGACTACACGTACGATTTTGTGGCTGAAGATGGAAAGCTCACAAGTGGTGCACCTGGTCAGGCAATTGAGGGCAAAATTGTGGAACTGACGCAAGAATTTATTGAAGCGGGAGATTATGTTGTATTCGCAATTGATGCACATGAAGAGAGGGATCAATATCATCCGGAGTCAGCACTATTTCCCGCCCACAATGTGATTGGAACAAAAGGCCGGGATCTTTATGGCGAACTAGCTGCGGTCTACGAAGCAAATCGAGATGCTAAACATGTCTATTATTTTGATAAAACCCGTTATAGTGCATTCGCAGGAACGGATTTGGAAAGCAAATTACGCGAACGCGGAATTGACGAGGTACATCTCGTTGGGGTATGTACGGACATTTGTGTGTTACATACTGCTGTAGATGCGTACAATAAAGGATTTAAAATAGTGGTTTATCAGGATGCGGTTGCCAGTTTTAATGCAGCTGGGCATGAATGGGCATTGGGGCATTTTGCTAATACACTTGGTGCAAAGGTGATTTAAAAAATTCGAGGTGAGGCTTATAAAAAAGGAATTTTTATAAGCCCTTTTTTTAAAAAAAATTTAAGCAGGTCCTTTCTACGGTTAAACGCTTACAATAAAATCATCAATTCAAAATTGTCAAAATTGCTATTGACAATCTAATTAAATTTGCTATGATTAGAAAAATCAAGTTTTCACAGTTGCGTAAATATAGTGAAGAAGACAGGTGCATTGAATCGGGTTCTTAAGAGAGCTGGTGGGTGGTGTAAACCAGTGGATCAGGCAATGGACAGCACTTCGGAATAGGCAGGTTGAAATGTGAGTAGACCTGTTCGGCAGATGCCCGTTATGCATCGGACCAATGAAGACTGCTTGCCATGTCATGCAGTGAAAAAGGGTGGTACCGCGTGAGATCAAACTCTTCGCCCCTTAGCTTAGCTACTAGGGGGTGGGGAGTTTTTTTAAATGATAAGTATATAAATTTAGGCTCTATTCTGCTTACATCAGAGTTGGCCACGTCCGGCTCCAGCGCCCAGCGGCTAGTGTGCAACACCCGCCTCCGTACGATAAGTCAACATCGGTTCGGGTAGGAAGGAAGGCCGACTAAAAGCGGGCTTTGCGCCCAACGTCGGCATACCCCTTTTGCAGGGGCATGTTTCCTTTATCTCCTACAGCTCAGTCCAGCACATACGCCGCTAACCGGGCGCTTGCGCCTTTGTTCTTTGGATTAAACCATAATCAGTAAACGGAAATAGGAGAGGAGACATAGTCATGCTACAAGACACAAGTTTACTTCGAATACCTGGTCCAACACCAATACCGCCAAGCGTCCAACGTGCAATGGACCAGCCAATGATCGGCCATCGAGGTATCGAAACAAAGGAACTTTTAGGGCGAATTAAACCGAAATTAAAGCCGGTTTTTGGTACAGAACAGGATGTATTGATTATGACCGGAAGCGGTACTTCTGGTTTGGAAACGGCTGTTGTGAATACAACGAAAGCCAGGGATGAAGTGCTGGTGATTGTGACAGGTTCCTTTGGGGATCGCTTTGCAAAGATTTGTGAAGCGTATCAATTAGTTGTCCATCGTCTTGAGGTAACATGGGGAGAAGCGGTTGATCCGGAACAAGTCAGGGAGTTTTTACAAAAAAATCCGCAGATAAAGGTTGTTTTTGCTACATTTTGCGAAACATCAACGGGCGTGTTAAACCCGGTAGCAGCAATTAGTAAAGCAGTCCATGAAAACTCCGATGCTCTAGTTGTTGTGGATGGTGTTTCATGTGTTGGCGGGGTCGAAGCAAAGATGGATGAATGGGAGATTGATATGCTTGTTACCGGTTCGCAAAAGGCGATGATGCTGCCTGCCGGATTAGCCTTTGTAGCAGCTAGTAAGCAAGCCTGGCAAGTGATAGAGGCAAATCAGCAGCCAAGATTTTATCTAGATTTAAGAAAGTATCGGGATAATTTAGCGGATAATTCCACACCTTTCACTCCTGCTTTGTCGTTGTTATTTGGACTGGAACAGGCTTTGGCGCTAATGGAGCAGGAAGGGTTGCAAAAGGTTTACGAGAGACATATGACAATGATGGCAATGTTGCGTGGTGCAATAACAGCATTGGGGATTCCTTTACTTACAAAAACGGAAGCAGCTTCCCCTACTGTTACAGCAATTCATCCGGAAAATTTTGACCCGGAACAATTAAGAAAACAAGTGAAACAGGAATTTGGTCTGGCTATAGCGGGTGGACAGCAGCACTTAAAAGGGAAAATCATTCGTATTGGACACATGGGCTACTGCGCACCACAGGATGTATTGCAGATTATTAGTTTGCTAGAGCTAGGTATACAGCGACTTGGGAAACGAATAGCTTTAGGGCAAGGTGTAATAGCCGCACAGGAAATTTATTTAGATGCAAGGAGAGAAGCAAACCATGACATATAAGGTGTTAATTAGCGATCCGCTAAGCGAAGACGGTATTTTTCCATTACGGGAAGCGGGTGATGTTGAGATCGTTTTGGAAACCGATCTTTCAAAGGAATTATTGCTGGAGCGGATACCCGATTTTGACGCGTTATTAGTAAGGAGCCAAACTCAAGTAACGAGAGAGGTTATTGAGCAGGCTGCAAATTTAAAGGTAATTGGCCGAGCAGGTGTCGGAGTGGATAATATTGATCTGGAAGCGGCTACTGAGAATGGTGTCATCGTCGTTAACGCCCCCGATGGGAATACAAATTCTGCTGCGGAACATACGATGGCAATGTTAACATCTTTGGCACGAAAAATACCACAAGCTTTTTATGCATTGAAGCAAAACCGCTGGGACCGGAAAAAATATGTAGGTGTGGAGCTGAAAGGCAAAACATTAGGGATTATCGGGCTTGGCAGGATTGGTGCGGAAGTCGCTGCACGGGCAAAGGGACAGCGGATGAACGTGATTGCTTATGACCCATTTTTGACCGAGGAAAAGGCTGAAAACATGGGGATTGGTTATGGCACGTTTGCAGAAGTGCTTCAGGAAGCAGATTTTATTACTGTCCATACCCCGCTGTTAAAGGAAACAAAACACATTATTAACAAGGAAGCCTTTGCCATGATGAAGGACGGTGTACAAATTATCAATTGTGCGCGGGGCGGGATTATTGACGAAGATGCGCTATATAATGCCATTGTCGAGAAGAAAGTAGCTGGAGCAGCATTAGATGTATTTGAGCAGGAACCAATCCACCATCATAAATTGCTGGAACTTCCTGAGGTGATTGCAACCCCACATTTAGGAGCTAGCACGATTGAAGCGCAAAAAAATGTTGCGATTGATGTAAGTCATGATGTTATTACGATATTACGGGGCGGTTTGGCACAGAGTCCAGTAAACATACCGTCTGTTCCACAAGAGGTTATGAAGAAAATTGAGCCATATTTTTATTTGTCAGAAAAGCTGGGAGCGTTCCTTGCCCGTCTGGGAAATGAAGTAGTAGAGGAAATTTGGATCTATTATGCAGGGGATCTAGCGGAAATGGAGGTTACTCCTTTAACACGAAATACTGTAAAAGGGTTATTAAAACGACACCTTGGTGACCATGTCAATACCGTAAATGCCGCGTTTTTGGCTGAAAAAAAGGGGATCACCATTCACGAGCAAAAAACTTCTTCAACGAAAGGCTTTACTAACCTGTTAACGGTAGAAACAAAATCAAAATCCGGAAAACGCAAAGTGGCAGGAACATTGCTGAATGGACTTGGCGCCCGAATTGTCAAGGTCGACCATTACAGTATGGACGTTGTTCCAGAGGGGCATATGGTTCTCATCCATCACAAGGATCAGCCAGGTGCAATTGGCCGGGTTGGCAGCCTGCTAGCGAAAAACGATGTCAACATTGCCACCATGCAGGTCGGTCGTACGGAAATAGGTGGTGATGCCATCATGATGCTCGTAATTGATAAACAATTGGAACAGCATGAATTGGATCAGCTGCAAGAGCTTACGGATATTTACCATGCGACTGCTGTGGATTTGTGAACAAGAGGGACCACGTAAACGAAGAACAGCTCACGTTGGAAGGTGGGCTGTTCTTCATTGTCAAGATCAACCAGAATTTCGTGGCGGAAATTCATTGTAAAGTCCCTTCATTTTTTTCCAAGCTTACAGGTAATTTAATCTACCATATTCCTAACTCGCTCCTCCGTAAAATCCAATCCGAACCTCTCTGGTGACAGTTCATCCGCTTTGGGGAGCCCCCTTAATTTTGGATGGAGGATCCAAACAATTGACACAAATGCCAGTCCTAAGCCGGTTAAAGCAAAAATTAACGTACTGCTGGTAATTGTTGCAAAATAACCGCCAGCTAATGAACCGAGCGGCATGGCAATGGTCCCCATACTTGCAGATACGGAACCTACTCTGCCCAATAGCCGGTTTGGTACAACAGATTGTACAGTAGCAGCGAAGATAACATTTGTTCCGCCAACAGGAATCCAGGCAATACCATATAAAACAATAGCGATATAAGTCCAGGGTATGGTAGCGGACAAAATCCAACAAACAGCACCAAATAAAAAGGCGATGATGGAAAACACTCCTACTCTAAATTTTCCCATCCATGCTGCGAACAGGGCACCAATTAATCCGCCGGTCGACATCGCTGCAAGGTAGAATCCGTATATTTCTGAGCCGCCCCGTTCATCGGCAAACGCAGGCAAGATGGCAAGCGCCCCGCCAATGGCAAAATTCGCGACGATGGAGCCAATTAGAAAAGTGGCCATTAAGGAACGGAATACAATGGAAAAGCCTTCTTTTAAATCAGAAAAATATTTCTTTATCCCCTGAACAATCCCCTTCTCATTTGAGACTGTTTGTTCAGCAGATGATGGGATTTTTAATATGGTAAAAAGAATAGCCGCCACGGCAAACGTTACGGAATCCACCAGATATAATGTTACTGCACCAACGAATGCAACCAGAACACCTGATAATGCATTAAATACGAGATCAATTCCTTGATAGGCAAAGGAGAAATAGGAATTACCTTTCACCAATTCCTCTTTTGACAGAATTAACGGCAATGCTTTTGATTGCGATGGATAAGCAAATTGTTCAATAAAAGCAACGATCGGCATGACAATTAATACGATTTGTACGGTTAATACGCCAAAATAGTAGGCAATTGGAATGATTAGAATCAAGATTGCCTGGAGAAGTTGTGTAATGATTAATGTTCGCCTTACCGGCCAGCGGTCAACGAATGGACCGGTGATAAATTGCAGTGATTGTGGAAGTAATGTTAAAAACCCGGCAAGTCCGGAATAGAAGGCATTTCCGCCTAATGTATATACAAGCCACATCGCTGCCACGTAATAAATACTGTCACCCATATTCGACACAATTCTTCCTAACAATAAAAATAAGAAATTTTTATTTTTTAAAATCCTCATCGTCACTGGTCCCCTTGTCAATTGGAATTTGGAACGCTTCTTCCTCAATTTGAAAACCAAGATGCAAAAAATAATAGGTATTGGTTTCTTCCGATGTTTCCTCTTCGAAGTTTTGCAGTTCCCGCATCAAGGCATAATACTTTTTCTTCCATTCGATAAATTGTTCCTCAGTTGCCTTAAATTCACCATTTGTGGTGATATAGCCCCAATCTTCAGGATTTTCACTTTGGTTTTTATCCTCGAATGCATAGCCTGGTGCATTTTGAACCCGATGCTTGGCACGATCCAAAATGCTATTTATCACCTGGCGTGTCGTCTGGTTAATTTCGCTTCGATGTGGAAGCAATTTTTCTGAGATGGTAAATCCGGCCGCAACCGCTTGATAAAACTTTTGTAGGATACCATTCTTTTCTTCGGTTTTGACCATTTCAATCAAGTCATTTTTTTCAAGTTCTTTTAAATGATAATGCATTTTACCACGGGGAATATTCATTGCTTCAGCTAGTTGTTGTCCGGTATAAGGCCTTTCAATGAGATGCATCATTATCTCCGCACGCAGTGGTTCTCCCATCACTTTTAATTGATTGCGTGTTGTAAGTGTCATCATTTGTTTCATAAAACGCTCACTCCTAATTGTTAAAATAAATTGTACGGTCAAATTAATTTAACAATACACACTAGTTGTTAGAAAGTAAAGATATTTTTGCGATTTCTTTTCCTGCTGTCTTTAGTATAAGGAGCAGGGTGGTTTTGATTAACGTCTGCTAGTATGAATTTAACTCATACCAGAGTCTGATTTTCCTTGTTGTCCAATGTAATTAAACTACGGTAAAATTAATTTCAAATAGTAGAGAGGGGATTGGCAATGGGAAGATTTTTTACACAAAATTGCTTTGATGACTTTTCCGTGAGATTGGCAAGTGAAAAGGATACTGCGAATGTACTGCAACTATTGAAAGATGCGGCAAATTGGTTAAAAGCAAAGGAAATTCCGCAATGGGGTTATCTAGGCAGTGGAGGTGAAGATGAGGAAATTAAACAGGATATTTTGGCTGGAACGACCTATGTTGTAGAAGATGTCCAAGCAAATATTGTAGCAACCTTCAATCTCTCTCCAAAGCAAAATGACTGGGACATGGAAATGTGGGGCAAGCGAGATGATAAGGGCTACTATTTGCACAGGCTCGCGGTGGACCGGGGCTGCCGCAATCAGCAAATCGGTAAACGGCTTTTGCGCTGGATTGATGACTACCTATTAATCGATGATGGCTATTTACGGTTGGACTGTGTGGCGGCGAATTCGGTTTTAAACGACTATTATCAACGAGCAGGGTTCACTTTTGTCGGATATATTGGTGCAGGGGATGACAAGTTTTCCAGGTACGAAAAACCTTTGAGCAGAAAGGCTTGACTTTATTTTTCGATCGATATATATTTAAAAATACATAGATGAAACATTGACAAGGATTAGTACGATCGGAGCGTCTTTTGCAAGAGAGGGAATGGGTGGTGTGAATTCCCAAAGACACGATTGGAACCTGCCTTTAAGTTCGTAATTCTGATGGTTTATCCCAAATAGATGCGCGCGGTTCATAACCGTTATCAAGTAAAGTGGCAAGACAGAGGCAAGATACCGGATGTCAGAGGTCGGAGAAGTGCTTTTGATTGCAACAAGGGTGGTACCACCAAACCTCGGTCCCTTATTTGGGATGCGAGGTTTTTTGTATATAAAATTTTTAAAGAGGTGTTAGGATTGGGTAAAAATAAGCAATTTGTTGAAAAGGTAACGGCGATGGAGGATGATTTCGCCCAGTGGTATACCGATGTGGTTAAACAGGCTGAGCTTGTTGATTACGGAACAGTCAGAGGAACGATGATTATCAAGCCATATGGTTTTGCTATTTGGGAAAATATCCGTGATGAACTGGACCGGAAGTTTAAAGAAACAGGACATTCGAACGTTTATTTTCCATTATTTATTCCAGAAAGCATGCTGCAAAAGGAAAAGGATCATATTGAAGGGTTTGCTCCGGAAGTTGCTTGGGTAACACATGGTGGGGAGGAAGAATTAGCAGAGCGTATTTGTGTACGCCCAACCTCAGAGGTATTGTTTGGCGACTATTATGCGAAAAATATTCACTCCTACCGGGATCTGCCAATGCTTTACAATCAATGGAGCAATGTTGTCCGCTGGGAGAAAACAACCCGGCCGTTCCTGCGTACGTCGGAATTTTTATGGCAAGAAGGTCATACATGCCATGCAACAATGGAAGATGCACAGGAAGAAACGGCGAGGATGCTCGGTATCTATACGGATGTCTGCGAAAACTATTTGGCTATTCCAGTAATCAGCGGGCGGAAAACGGAAAAAGAGAAGTTTGCTGGAGCTGATTATACCTTAACAATTGAAAGCCTTATGCACGATGGAAAAGCATTACAATCCGGAACATCCCACTATTTGGGAACTGGCTTTGCCGAGGCATTTGATATTCGTTATTTGGATAAAGAAGGGAAGCAGCAGCCTGTCCATCAAACATCATGGGGCTTATCTACACGGATTATGGGTGCATTAATCATGGTTCATGGGGATAACCGCGGATTAGTAATCCCGCCACGGATTGCGCCGACACAAGCTTTGATCGTACCAATCGCCCAGCATAAAGAGGGGGTATTGGATAAAGCATACGATTTGCTGGATCAGCTGAAAAATATAGCACGAGTTGCTATTGATGCAAGTGATAAAACGCCGGGGTGGAAATTTAATGAATCCGAGATGAAAGGAATTCCTGTTCGAATTGAAATGGGACCAAAGGATATCGAAAAGGATCAGGTTGTTCTCGTTCGCCGGGATACCGGTGAAAAAGAATTCGTTGCTTTACATGAAGTAGAAAGCCGGTTATCCGTACTGCTGGAGGAAATTCAGCAAGGATTATATGATAAAGCATTAGCACACCGTACTGAGAAAACGTCGGTCGCAACGAACATGGAGGAATTTAAACAAACGCTTGAACAAACACCTGGTTTTATTAAAGCAATGTGGTGTGGCGATACAGCCTGTGAAGAAAAAATTAAGGAAGAAACAACAGCAACATCACGCTGTATTCCATTTGAACAAGAAACCGTTGCCGATACATGCGTCTGCTGCGGCAAAGAAGCCAAAGAACTTGTTTATTGGGCAAAAGCATATTAATTTAGTGTAACCGAGCGCTGCCAAGCCGCTCGGTTTTTTACATCAACCGGAGCACAAAAACATCAACCGGAGCACAAAAACATCAACCGGAGCACAAAAACATCAACCGGAGCACAAAAACATCAACCGGAGCACAAAAACATCAACCGGAGCACAAAAACATCAACCGGAGCACAAAAACATCAACCGGAGCACAAAAACATCAACCGGAGCACAAAAACATCAACCGGAGCACAAAAACATCAACCGGAGCACAAAAACATCAACCGGAGACGAAAAAAAGTATTGCATGCCCATAAACATTATGTTATAAATATACATATTAACTTATAAATATACATTAACATCAGATGGGGGGATCATCATGAAAAATAGATTAAAAGAGGAACTTAAAGTAATCGAACAAGAACTATGGGCGATGAGTAATCAGTTATACCGTAATCCAGAGCTGGGAGATCAGGAATTTCAATCGATGGAGTTGTTTACAGATTATTTAGCAAAACATCAATTTAACATCGAAATAGGGATTGTAAACCGCCCTACTGCATTCAAGGCGGAATATAAAAGTAGCAAGCCCGGCCCCGCCATTGCATATTTGGCAGAATACGATGCACTGCCGGAAGTAGGTCATGGCTGCGGTCATAACTTGATAGGCACAATGAGTACCGGTGCAGGTATCATCCTCAGCAAACTGCTTTCCGAAACGGGCGGAAGTGTTACTGTATTTGGCACACCAGCCGAGGAAACAAATGGCGCAAAGGTACCAATGAGCGAGTCGGGAACCTTTGATGGTATTGATACGGCAATGATTTTACATCCTGCTGATCAATCCTATGCGAGCGGAGAATCTCTGGCGATGGATGCGATCCAGTACAGCTATTCCGGAAAATCAGCACATGCAGCTGCATCACCGGAAAAAGGAATCAATGCCCTTGATAGTGTTATCCAATTATTCAATGGCATTAACGCGCTTCGGGAACATTTACCATCGGATGTCCGTATTCACGGAATCATTGCCAATGGCGGACAGGCAGCGAATGTTGTACCAGATAAAGCTGTTGCTCAATTTTATATTCGCGCAAAAGAACGAGCATACTTAAATAAAGTTGTAGAAAAGGTGAAAAACATTGCAAAAGGTGCAGCCCTAATGACGGGTGCCAAGCTTGAAATCACAAACTATGAATTAAGCTATGATAATATGATTACCAATCATACACTGTCGGAAATTTTTACCAAGAATTTAGAGGAAGCCGGCGTTGAGATCATACATCCAGCTAAGCAAGACTACGGATCCATCGATATGGGCAATGTAAGTCAGGTTGTTCCGGCGATCCATCCGTATATTGGACTAAATGAACCTGGATTGATCGCGCATACGAAGGAGTTCGCTGATAAAACAATCACAGGAGATGGGAAATCAGCTTTATCAAAAGGCACTTTGGCACTTGCTTCTACAGGCTATGACCTGCTGACAAATTCGGAACTGCTGCAAAAAGTAAAAGATGAATTCAAACAAAACCAATTTTTATGCAATTAAATGCATAAAAATACCAAATTATTTATATTACAAGGAGAGAAACCGATGAAATTATCCATTCGTAAATTACTTGTTTTTGTATTGTTAATAAGTTTGCTAGCCGCTTGTGGAACTAGTGAACAAGGGAAAACAGACGCAGCTGCAAAAGATGGTTCAGACAAAAAGGTGTTAAAAATGGCCACATCAGCAGACTTTCCGCCATTCGAATCTCGTAACCCGAATGGTGAATTTGAAGGGTTCGATATTGACTTGGCCAATTTAATTGCTGATGAGTTAGGATACAAATTAAAAATTGAAGACATGAAGTTTGAGGGATTAATTGGTTCCCTGCAGGCAGACCGGGTTGATATGGTAATGGCGGGAATGAGCGCAACGAAAGATAGACGCAAAAATGTTGCTTTTTCCAATGCATATAATCGTTCCGGTGAAATGTTTATCAGCCAACCAGATAACAAAATAGACGATTTAGCAAGTTTAAAAGGGAAAACGGTTGGTGTTCAGCTTGGCACCATTCAAGAGGAAGGTGCTAAGAAATTAAGCGAGGAATATGGATTTGAGGTTAAAAAAGTGGATGACTCGAAAATTTTGATCCAGGAATTAAATTCAAATCGTATTGATGTTGCCTATATGGATAAAACGGTAGCTGTCGGATATATCGAAGCCCAAGGTTTAGCTGGTTTTGATGATCCGACAACAAGCTCACCAGGCATGGGAATTGCTTTTCCAAAAGATAGTGATTTAGTTGATGACGTCAATAAAGTATTGGAAAAGCTTGAGGAAAATGGGAAACTGCAGGAATTAAAAGAAAAATGGTTATCGGACTATCAGGAAATAGACAGCTAGAGGGTGAGGTGTGAGGCATGAACTTGGATTTTAGCCAGCTCGTGCCTTATATTCCTTTTATTTTGGAAGGAATATGGGCTACATTAAAACTTGCAGGTATATCCATAATTATCGGATTTATATTAGGTACATTATTGGCATTGTGCAAAATAACGAAGCTGCCCCTGTTAAAAGGCTTTGCTGATGCCTATACGTCAATGTTTCGGGGCACGCCGCTTATTTTGCAATTAATGATTATTTATTTTGCCATTCCGCAATTAACAGGATACGATATTTCGGCATTTTTATCCGCGGTACTAGCCTTTGGGTTAAATTCAGCAGCCTATGTGTCAGAAATTATTCGTGCCGGTATTTTGGCAGTTGATCGTGGACAAACCGAAGCGGCTGAAGCTTTAGGTGTCCCGTATAAGCAAATGATGATAAATATCATATTGCCGCAAGCGTTAAAAAATATTTTACCGGCATTAATGAATGAATTTATTACGTTAACAAAGGAATCCGCAATTGTATCGGTTATCAGTTATATGGACTTAATGCGACGAGCGCAGATTGTTGGGTCAGAGCTGTACCGGAATTTTGAACCACTATTATTCGCCGGATTGATTTATTGGGTCATGGTTTTTATCTTAACGCAAATTGGCAGATTAATAGAACGGAGGCTACGTCATAGTGATTAAGGCAGCAGGTATTACAAAAAACTTTGGCAAAAACAGTGTATTAAAAAATGTCTCAACTACGATCAATCGAGGGGAAGTTGTTGCGGTTATCGGCCCATCTGGTTCCGGAAAATCAACCTTTTTACGGTGTCTGAATTTGTTGGAGCAGCCGACATCAGGTGAAATATGGATAAATGATCAAGCGATTACTGACCGTAAAACGAATAAATTGGAGGTTCGCAAGCAAATTGGTATGGTATTTCAGCACTTTCATTTATTTCCGCACATGACCGTATTGGAAAATGTAACGTACGCTCCAAAAAAAGTGAAAAAAATGAAAAGTATCGATGCAGAGGCAAAGGCCAAGGGGTTAATCGCAAAGGTGGGTCTTTCAGATAAAATGAACACCTATCCAAGTCGTTTATCCGGCGGGCAAAAACAGCGGGTGGCGATAGCGAGAGCGCTGGCAATGGAGCCCGAAATCATGTTATTTGATGAACCGACATCAGCCCTTGATCCGGAGATGGTGAAAGAAGTGCTGGACGTCATGAAGGATCTGGTGGATACAGGAATGACAATGGTTATCGTGACACATGAAATGAACTTTGCTAGGGAGGTTGCAGATCGGATTCTATTCTTAGATGATGGAAAACTGATGGAAGAAGGGGATCCGGGGACCTTTTTTAGCCAGCCAAAGACAGACCGGGCAAAGGACTTTCTGGCGAAGATATTGTAGGGAGAGATCAAAACAGGCTGGGCGATCCAACCTGTTATTCGTTTAATACTTTCTCAATATCCTTTTTCACATTTTCCGGCTTGGTTTGTGGTGCAAAACGATCAACGACTTTACCATCTCGGTTAACCAAAAATTTGGTGAAGTTCCACTTGATTTGCTTCGTCACCATTCCAGGTGCTTCCTTTACCAGGTAGGTAAATAATGGGTGGGCATCATCGCCTTTAACATCAATTTTGCTGAACATCTGGAACGTTACGCCATAATTTTGTTGACAGAAGTTAGAAATTTCTTCATCATTCCCCGGGTCCTGGTTGTGAAATTGATTACACGGGAAACCGAGTATTTCCAGCCCCTGTTCACGATACGTTTCATAAAGTTTTTGCAGGCCGGCGAACTGTGGAGTGAACCCGCATTCGCTTGCCGTATTTACGATCAGCAGTACATTTCCTCGATAATCCGCCAGCGACTTTTCTTCACCAGTAATCGTTTTGACAGAATAATCATATACACTAATTGTTATCAGCTCCCCTTTGAGAAGAGAATAACAATTATCTGAAAAAGCGTCAATTAAAGCGCTGTCATTATAGATTGAATATTCTTAAAACTTGAATACCAGCCTAAAAAAGGGTAAAATATATAATAAAACGTTTTCAGTTTCGATTGAAAACTTGTTTTATTTTAAAGCGCATTGTTATGGGCTTTAGAAAATACTTACAAGGGGGAAACATTTTGAAAAAGAGAACGCTATTCCTATTTATCATTGTTCTCGCAGTAGGCATGGTCCTAACTGCGTGCGGTGAGAGCGGCAAAGGTTCTGGTGGATCCAGTTCTGATGGTGGCAGCAAAAAAGAAGCTAAAACCAATCTGACACTGGGAACTGGTAGTGTTGGTGGTGTGTACTATCCACTCGGTGGCGAAATGGCAACACTTTGGAAGAATAACATTGATGTCGATGGTTTCGACGTTAGTTCAGTAGAAGCTGGCGGCTCTGTGGATAACATTGCTAAGATTCAAGCGGGAGATTATCAGCTTGGTATTGCGCAAAATACTACGTTAATCAGTGCTGTTAATCAAACAGGTGATTTCGAGGGAAAAGAGATGGATGATGTAGTTGTTCTTGCCTCACTTTATCCTGAAGCGGTACAAGTTGCTACTACGGAGTCAACCGGTATCGAATCAATTGCTGATTTAAAAGGAAAGAAAATTGCAGTCGGACCTCCAGGCGGCGCAACCCGTGAAGCAGCCGAGCTAGTCTTGAAGGCGTATGGTATTGAAGATGGTGACTATGAGGCCTATGAAGAAGGCTTTGGCGATGCAAAAGGCAAACTGCAAAACGGTACAATCGATGCTTCGATTGAGGTTGTAGGTGTTCCGTCTTCTTCAACCGATGAACTGCAGGCCTCCACAAAAGAAGTAAAGCTCCTTAATATTGAAGGAGATGCATTACAAGAGGTAGTCGACAATAGTGAATATGAAGCTTATACAGTTGAACCTGGAACATATGAATGGCTAGACGAACCCGTACAAACTGTAACAGCGATGGCACTACTGGTTGGCTCAAAATCACAAATAAGTGAGGACCTGGCCTATGATATTACGAAAACACTAGTTGAAAAATCAGGTGACATGTCGATCGCACAGGCAAAGTTAATTACAAAAGACAATATTTTAACTGGAGTGGGCAACCTGCCAATTCATCCAGGGGCACAAAAATATTTTGATGAAGCTGGTATTGAATAAATTAAGAACCGGACAAAGCCTGTCCGGTTCTTTAACCTCAAAAAGGGAAGTGAATGGAGGGAATACGAGTGAGCGAGACACAAGATATAAAAGAAATCGATAAGCGTGAATTGATGGCAAAGTATGATAAAGAAAGTAATTTTCGGACTAATTTGGGACCGTGGGGCTGGGTAACGTTAATCATCGGTGGGGCATTGACCATTTTCCAGCTCTATACGGCATTTTACGGTGCTAAAGTGTCATTGATTCAAGGAGCAATCCATCTTGGAGCAGGGTTAAGTTTAGTTTATTTGCTGTACCCGTTAAAAACATCTATGACTAAACGAAGGGGAGTTCCGTGGTATGATGCTTTATTAGCCATAGCTGCTCTGTTTGTAAACTTTTATATTCTCTTTAATTATGAACGGTTAGTTAAAGATGCGATTATTTTTGGCTTTACGGCATTTGATCAAATCGTGGCAACTGCAGGGGTAATTCTATTGTTAGAGGCAACAAGACGGGTTGTTGGACTTCCAATTGTTATCATAGCAATCGTAGCTTTACTATATGGTCTTTTTGGCCAATATATCCCGGTTATTGGACACGCTGGTTATGATTGGCCTTCGCTTGCAACGGAAATGTTTTATAGTTCAAGCTCCATATTTGGTACCCCAATTCAGATTTCATCCACCTATATATATTTATTCTTATTCTTTGGTGTAATTCTGGTTAAAACAAATATTGGACAATTTTTTAATGATATTGCATTACGATTAACGGGCAGGTACACAGGAGGTACAGCGAAAGCCGCAGTAGCAGCTAGTGGACTTCAAGGAATGGTTAGTGGAAGTTCGGTTGCGAATACGGTAGGTTCTGGTTCATTCACTATTCCAATGATGAAAAACTCTGGATTTAAGCCTCACTTTGCCGCAGCTACAGAAGCATCAGCTTCAACCGGTGGACAGATCATGCCGCCGATTATGGGAGCAGCCGCATTTATTATGGCATCGTATACAGGGATACCTTACAATGAAATCATTATTATCGCGATTATTCCTGCGATACTCTATTTTTCCGGTGTATTTATGGGTACACACTTTGAAGCTAGAAAACAAGGGATAATGGGACTTGCTAAAGACCAATTGCCAAAGTTGAAAAATCTGGTAAAGCGATTGGATTTATTCTTGCCGTTAGTCATTATTATTGGTTTTCTTTTAGCCGGGAAGACACCGACATATGCTGCGCTCTTTGCAATCGTCACAGCATTTGTGATCAGCTTTTTTCGGAAAGATACACGAATGTCATTTAAGGAAATTATTAAGCTGCTGGAAGAGGGAGCGAGAACTGCGCTTCCGGTAATTGCAGCCTGTGCTACTGCGGGTATTATTGCTGGTACCGTAACGACAACCGGCTTAGGCCCGAAAATTGCTGGCGGCATAATTGAGCTTGCCCAAGGTCAATTCTTCCTTGTCATGTTCTTTACCATGGTAGCTTGTATCATTTTAGGAATGGGATTGCCTACTACCGCAAACTATGTTGTTACAGCAACAATGGCAGCACCCGCATTACTTGCATTTGATGTACCGGTAATTGCAGTTCACATGTTTGTGTTTTACTTTGGAATTGTAGCGGATATTACCCCGCCGGTATGTTTGGCAGCCTACGCTGGTGCAGGAATAGCCGGGGCGAATCCAATGAAGGCTGGGGTAACTGCCGTGAAACTGGCGATTGCGGCATTTATCATTCCGTATATGTTTGTCACCCAGCCGATCCTTTTATTACAAGGGGATGCGAATGTTCTAAACGTATCGATTGCAGTCATCACAGCTATGCTTGGAATGGCAAGTATCAGTGCTTCGATGATCGGCTATTTTGTCAGCTCCGTTAATTGGCTGGAGCGAATAATCATGTTTGGCGCCGGTTTACTGCTGGTTTATCCAGACTTAAAATTCTCACTTGTAGGATTGGTAATCTTCGGAGCTATTTTTGCAATACAGTTTTTTGGAGGTAAAGCAGGAGATAAGAATAAAAGGCAGACTGCTTAAAAAGGAAAAGGCGGATAAGAAGAATTGATCTTCTTACCCGCCTTTTCGTATTTGGATTGATTATGTTATTTTTAGGGTGAAAAAGGCGGCCGGATTACGGCCGCCTTTAACGTTATGCCTCTTGCTTTAAATTTTCTTTCTCAAGTAGTTCCAATCTTTCCTGAACTTCTTCTTTTGATAAGTTGTGTTCCTTCACATATAAGTTTTGCGGACTTACACGGCATTCATGTGTACATCCTCGCATATATTTATGCTCGTTTTCCTCAGAGCAGAGTATTTGTTTATTACATTCGGGATTTGCACAGTTGACGTAACGCTCACATGGTTTGCCGTCAAAGTAATCAACGCCAACTACAACATGTTCTTTACGGTTAATAGGAATCGAAATTCGTTCATCAAAGACGTAGCATTGACCGTCCCACAGTTCACCCTGTACGTCAGGATCTTTCCCGTAGGTCACGATGCCACCGTGAAGCTGATTCACATCTTCAATACCTTCATCCATGAGCCATCCAGTAAATTTTTCGCAGCGAATGCCGCCAGTACAGTAGGTCAAAACCTTTTTTCCCTTTAATTGCTCTTTATTTCTCCGAATCCATTCAGGCAAGTCCCGGAAAGATTCGATATCAGGGTTAACGGCTCCCCGGAAATGTCCAAGTTCGTATTCATAATCGTTTCGTGTATCCAATATAACTGTATCATCGGATTGCATCGCTTCGTAGAATTCTTTTGGCGAAAGAAATGTACCTGTTTTTTCCATCGGGCTCACTGCATCGTCCAAACGAAGTGTTACAAGTTCTTGACGGTGTCTGACGTGCATTTTTTTGAATGCATGTCCGTCATGTTTATCGATTTTGAACGTCATGTCACGAAAACGTGGGTCACGGTGCATGAAGCTCATGTATTCTTCTGTTTGCTCAACTGTACCAGATACTGTTCCGTTGATTCCTTCTTTTGCTACTAAAATCCGCCCCTTGAGACCAAGGTCTTTACAAAATTGCAGATGTTCTGCCGCAAATGTTTCCGGATCCTCCATTGGTACAAATTTGTAATACAATAAAACCTGATACGCATTGTTTTCCATTTGTTTACCACCTATCCATTCATATTTGCAAGATACGAAATGTCGGTAGTGCCTATTCTTTTATAATCTTGCAAGAGAACATTTTATCAATGTTTGGCGAAATTTTCAACTGGAAGTAAGGAATTAATAACATATGATCAGGTATATAAATCTTCTTTCCGCACAGCGATTCTAAAAAATTAATTTTGATGAAAAACCCGCTAAATGCTTGCATTTTTTGTCCTTAAATAGTAAAGTAAAAGGTAGCAAAAGGAAATTGAAGTTTGAATAATACTTTACGATCTCTTTATCAAAGCGGTGTAAAAGTATTTATGATTCAATTACTTTGCAAGCTATTTCGATAAGGAGGTCATTTCAATGACTGGTAAAGTAAAATGGTTTAACGCTGAAAAAGGCTTCGGTTTCATCGAACGTGAAGACGGTGACGATGTATTCGTACATTTCTCAGCTATCCAAGCTGAAGGATTCAAAACCCTTGAAGAAGGTCAAGATGTTGAATTTGAAATCGTTGAAGGTAATCGCGGACCACAAGCAGCTAACGTAGTTCGTCTATAATAAATAAAAGAGCTTATCTTTTAGGGTAAGCTCTTTTTTGTGTTTTCTTTTGAAAGTTAAACATGAGATGAATTGGATCTGAAATCGACATTCGTAAAATCTTCAGCCTTCATTTCCTCGCGTATATACCACATGTAATTACTTGAAAGCAGTTTTCTTATCACCAATTTTGCTCTATGATAAAAAGAAAGTTCGACTGGGAGGGTAGATAGGGATGCCAGCATTTAATTGGGAAAAGGAAGCGGAAACACAATGGGATGACCGAGCACATTTTTGGAATAAACACAGTACCGGCATGTGGGATAGCGGAAGCCGAAAAAACATCATTCCGTTTATCCAAAAACACCTTAACGAAATGAGCAGCATATTGGACATTGGCTGTGGAGACGGTTACGGTTCATATAAGCTGTTACAGTCGGGATATAACGTTACAGGTATGGATCTTTCCAGTGAAATGATTCAACGTGCTAAGGTACGTGTTCCTGCTAATGAAATTAATTTCTTGCAGGGGAATGTTATGAATTTGCCTTTTAAAGATCAACACTTTGATGGTGTTATGGCAATAAATATTCTCGAATGGACGGAGATTCCGGCAAAGGCACTTTCAGAATTGAAAAGGGTAGTAAAAATGGATGGATTACTTTGCATCGGGCTTCTTGGTCCAACTGCCGGTCCGCGCACAAATAGTTATCCGCGTGTTTATGGCAAAGATGCGATTTGCAACACAATGATGCCGTGGGAGTTTCTGCAGCTTGCATCTGAATACAATTTGGAATATGTCGATGGCTTTGGCGTTTATAAGGAAGATGTAAAAGGGAAGCATCATGAAGGACTGCCTATAGAATTAAAACAAGCATTGTCCTTTATGTGGGTGTTCATGCTGCGAAAGACTGGTGAGGATAATGGGTAAACAAGACATGGAGCAACAAGTGATTGAAAACTATCAAAACGATGAAAAAATGATGATTCTTATTTTTGCCCAGTGGTGTATCAATCATGATCTGGATCCAAAAGAAATGTACAAAAGGGCTTATCCCGCTCAAGGAGAAAACCATGCATTGTCGAAGCACTTGCATTGACAGTTCCAAAAGCGGAGTCAGCAGAAATTCCTGATCAGACTGTGTTGCAGATACTTCAGCTGTTCGGTAATGATGATTTAGCATTTATCATTCAGCAAGTAATCGACAAGCGAGTGGGATAAGCCAGTTCACTAATTTAGTTGTAAAATAGCTTTATTAAGGCTTGTGTCCCGCTGTCTGCCTCCCCTTTTTCGGCAAGTTCTTTGTAAAGCTTTAATGAGAGGGATAAGCCAGGTGTAGACATACCCATCTCTTCAGCGGACTCAAGTGCGATTGTCATATCCTTAATAAAATGCTTGACGTAAAACCCGGGGGCGTAATCACCTTGAATCATTCGTGGTGCCAGGTTGGAAAGTGACCAGCTCCCGGCAGCCCCAGTCGTAATGCTGTCCAGAACACGAGTTGGATCAAGCCCTGCTTTTTTGGCATATACAATTGCTTCAGAAACACCGATCATATTGGAGGCAATCGTAATTTGATTGCAAAGCTTCGTATGCTGTCCTGCTCCGGCCTCGCCTTGTAAAATGATTTCACTGCCGATGACGTTAAATATAGGTAGCACCTGGTCAAATATTTCCTGATCTCCACCAGCCATAATTGCCAGTGTCCCATTTTTTGCGCCCACATCACCACCGGAAACCGGGGCGTCCAGTGCGTGAATATTTTTTTCAGCAGCTGCTTGATAAATTTTCTTTGCCAAAGCAGGCTTTGATGTCGTCATATCGATAACAACAGTGCCTTCTCTGGCATTTTCTAAAATCCCATTTTCACCAAAATAAACAGCTTCTACATCCTGCGGGTATCCGACCATGGAAATAATAACATCAGCTCCCTTTGCTAGTTCAGCAACTGTATTTTTCCACGCAGCACCATTGTCAAGTAAAAGTTTAGCCTTTTCTTTTGTTCGGGTGTAAACAGAAAGAGTGTATCCTGCATTCATTAAGTTTTCTGCCATACTCTTTCCCATTACACCGGTACCGATAAATCCAATTGTTGTGTCCATATTTTCGATGCTCCTTTTGTGTGATTTAAGTTACACTTTCGACAAACCCTCACCAATTTCCTTTCCATTATGTTATATTAGGAAAAAAATAAGGTGTGATAGCAGTGTATTGGTATAAAAAGGCTTTTCAAGAATTTCCGGCAATCGAATTGTATCAGATAATCAAAGCAAGAGTTGATGTTTTTGTAGTGGAACAGAATTGTCCATACGAAGAATTGGATAATTGTGATCAGAAGGCGATTCATTACTTCTTAAAAATAAATAATGAAATTGCTGCTTATGTTCGTATCCTTCCAAAGGGTATAAAATTTCCGGAAGTATCCATTGGCAGAGTATTGGTTACGCAAAAATACCGTGGAAAGGGTTATGCTAAAGCGGTAATGCAAAAAGCAATCGATTTTATCAGCGAGGAATGGCAGGAAACGACAATCAAAATTCAAGCACAAACCTATTTACATAAATTTTATGCATCGTTTGGATTCAAGCAGGTTTCTGAAGTTTATCTGGAGGATGACATTCCGCATATTGACATGATTTGGGGCGATGATGCCTATAAACGTTGATATGATAGAAATTTATAGGCGACAAATTTCGATTTTTAATTAAAAAGGTCACAAGAAAGTCACATTTGTTTTTCATTTGCTATTTTTTGTAGCATATCACCAAATTCGCCTCTAATTTTTTCGGAGGCATTTTTTTAGTGACATGAGTATAAATCTCCAGTGTTGTTTTTGAATCACCGTGACCAACCCGTTGCATAATTGTCGGAAGATCTACACCAGCTTCTGTTAACATGCTTATATCTGTGTGCCGAAAAATGTGTGTGGATACATTTCCTTCTATTTTCGCCTTTCGCAAAATCCTCTTAATTCTTTTGTTTACATCACCCCTAAAGTAGGGATATCCGTTTTCCCTGGCGAATACAAAATAAGCGTCATGAAAATCGTCTATTATTGTACGATATCGCATTTTGTGTTCATCGTTCTTCCGCACCGATTCCCTTAACATATCCATAATTGGTTGTTCCATTTCAATCTCACGTTCCGATTTTTCTGTTTTGGGCGAGCCTAGTTTATATTTTTTCATACTTTCTTTTTGCCCGGCCAATGTTTTGGTAATGCTTATCGTATTATTTTTAAAATCCAGGTTTTTAGTACAGAGAAGAGACATAAAAGATGGGAGAGAGTTGATTAATGCTCTTAACAATAAAGTTATGCTTTTAGGAGCTTTCGAGAGTTTATTTGATGATTATTTAGCAAAATGGATAAATATAGCCAGTCTAGTTAGCCATACTAAAAATAAATAATTAGCAGAATTGGTAAACAAATTTCATTTCAACACTGCAATGGTGAAAACAAATGTATTTCCTGAAGGATTACTACTACAATGTAAAGAGAGAGAACCTATTCATTTGACAGAAGATATTGTTTTTTATTTCGTGGACCCTATAAACGTCCACACCAAACATTGGATTACCAGACACCAGCTTCTATTTACCTTCCTTAAATACCCATTATCCCATCTTGAGCGATTATCTTCCTGTACTAGAGCGTGTCAAGGGAAAGAACGCCCTTGATAGACTCTGGCACAAGAAATCTCCGGTCATTAAGATGGGATAAAGATAAAATAATGGTCTCACCTTATTTTTATAAAATTTGTGTCTTGACAATGGGGTCCACTTTAGTTATTTTTGCAATTGCAAGGCCTCTTTTTCAAAAGGGAAGGTTTGAAAGTAAGACCGAGTTTAGAAGACACATTTCTTTCCATACTTGTTAACTAACCAATTATTGTATTTTCTTTTGGAAATAGGGCATTGTTTTTTATATTTATATTATTGTCGCTTGAATAGGGATGGGGATATATGAAAGGATTTATTATAGCATTACTAGTTTATATTGTTATTTGTGTAATTGCAGTTCTGATACCCGTTTCGGAAGGATACAATGACATAGGATGGAAACTCTTTGTAGGGCAAGTATATGCAATCCCTGCGTTCATTATTACAGTCCTTATCGTTTTCTTTATAAAAAAAACTGGACAGTGAAAAGTTCTATATTTTTGCAGGAAAAATAACCCTTTCAGTCGAATAATACTGATAACCTAAGGTTCCCATACCGGAAAGGAGATCAGATCGCTGAAAGGGTTATATAAAATAGTTTACCCTATTTTCAGGCGATTGACCATACCCATGTTAAAATATATCGATTCTACCTTACGTAAATTTCGTTCCTGCTTTTCCAGAGAGGCTTCCTTCCATTGGTTTGTTATCATTATTTTAGGTTTGATGGTGCGTTCAGATCACTTGGGTGCCACCACTTCAGTGATGCGTGCCCTTTCGCTTCCTGCACGTTGCTATGAAAAATGTAATCACTTTTTTCGTTCCGATGCATGGTCTTTAGAATTCATCCGTCTGGCGTGGGTTCAAGTGGTCAGACATGTCGCCCCCCTTATTCGCTATAACGGGAAGGTGGTGCTTGTAGGTGATGGTGTGAAACAGTCCAAAGAAGCCCGGCGGATGCCTGCAGTCAAAAAACTTCATCAGGAATCCGAAAACAACTCCAAAGCGGCGTATATTTTTGGGCATCTATTTGGTGCTGTCGGCATTTTGATGGGAACATCGCAGAAATGGTTTTGTTTGCCCCTGTTCATCAACCTACAGGACGGTGTCAAGGCGATTTTCCGCTGGAATAAGAAGGAGGACGCATCTCGGCAGGAATCCCATGTGGTGCAGATGATTGACCAGGGATTTGCCACGGCTAAAACATTTGGCAACACCCTGTTGCTGCTGGATCGCTATTTCTTGTCTATTCCTGCCTTAAAGCGGTTAAACGAGCTTCATCAGTCCGAAGAAACCCAAATGCACCTTGTTACCAAAGCCAAGAAGAGTGCCGTGGCGTATGAGCATCCTCCTGCGAAAAAGAAGGGACGGGGGCGCCCACGAAAAAAAGGGAAAGCTATCAAACTAATGACGCTGTTTTCCACCCATGCAGATTAGTTTCAATCTGCTGAGGTCACGATTTATGGTAAGGAAGAAACCGTCCAATATCTCTGTCTTGATTTGATGTGGGGACAGGGATTATATCAGGAACTGCGTTTTGTTCTCGTTCAATATGGAGAGCGGTCATCCATCTTAGTTAGTACGGACAAATCCCTCACAGCCACAGATATCATCCAGTTATACGGACACCGCTTCAAAATCGAATCGACTTTCCGGGAAATGAAGCAGGTCATAGATGGATTCGGTTATCATTTCTGGAGTAAGTCGATGCCAAAGCTGAATCGCTATTTAAAAAAGAGAGAAACACATCCGTTAGAAAAGATTACGGAAGCAAAAGATCAAGAAAATATCCGACTGACCATCAAAGCTATCGAAGGGTACATGATGTGCAGCTGTATCGCCATGGGGCTATTACAACTGATTTCGGTACGCTACTCCCATCGTGTCCCAGGCTTATTCTTTCGCTACTTGCGGACACCATCCAAAGCGGTTGTCTCCGAAGCTACGGTGAAGGCTTATTTGCAGCGTTCTATTATTTACCTGTTTGCCCGAAATCCACATCTATCCATAACACAAATAATTCATTCCAAGCAGGAAATACGTGATGTTGAGGACGATTCACTAGCTTCTTAGCTATTAGAACTTTTTACTGTCCAGAAAAAAAAGAAAATCAAAAAATAATTAAATTAGCCTTAATTTATTAGTTATACGTCCGCTCTATTTGTTATTTCCCCAAAAGGTTAGAATAAAAAACTAACATTTTGGGGCTCAACTTTTTACAGCCTTATTCAATGGTATCGTTGAATGTCTTTTTGTTAGTTTAATTTGATTAGATCATACCCGTATATATTGACAGTATTACCCAATATTTTGCTTAACCCTTTTACTTCCAGTGTATCTATCTTTTTACCAGTTTCAATATCATAAGCATCCAATCCCGCTTTTTTAGACTCCATACTAAATAGCGAAGAGGCATTTTATGTAATATATTTTGTGTTGTACAATAATATAACAGAATTTTTTTGGAATGAGTTGATTTTGTGATTGATGAAGGTGAACTGTTGGCTTACAATGAACTGTTGGCAGATGTCAAAGAAATGAATTTGTGAGTAAGTACCTACGGAGAACAGATGACCTTTCTAGACAATTTGAAAAAGAGGAATTTAAAGATAAAAAAGAAATAGAAAAATTGTCGGGATACAATAATGCAATTGTATCTGTCCTAAAATGTATAAATCCGTTTTATGAGTACCATTTAGATGATTAGTCAACGTGCGTTTTTAATCATCTATCGAGGTGCAGTTGTTGAGTAAGTAAAGTGGGTGAATTGATGAGTAATGATGATTTTATTTTACCAGATATATTTGATAGTTTTATTGAAAGTGAAATAATGGATACTGAAACATTCCACTTAATTTATAATTTTGTTGCATTGGATAACTTTCATCAAGGTGAGTACGAAGGTAACATGTTTGTCATTAGAAAGGTAAATGTAAATCATATACAGTTGGAAGATGAAGTAGCAACAGAAAATACTTCCAAGCCAGCAGTATATACATATACAAAAGGGAAGTTTTTATGGCTTTTACAATCACGTAAGCCAAGTTTGTAAACTATCCTGTGCAAACGTTTGTGGAACAACACAAGCAGAGAAATGATCAAACTTTATTTAAATGCTAAATAAAGCCCCGGGATAGATGTTGAGTAACAAATATAGTTCTTTAATTACAAATAAAGTCGTTTAAGTTACAATAAAGTTGTTTAAAAACTTTGATTCGCTTATTCCATTAACGGGCCATTTAATTGAACAAAGAAAAGGGGATAAACATGCAGAGCACAGGACAATATGAGCCAATTAAATTCCTTGATGGCAAAAGGGTTTATTTAAGGCCAATGGAGAATGAGGATTTAGATTTTTTCTATACTAAAGCACTTTGGGATAAGGAAGGAAGAAGATTAACAGGAACCCAGACAGTATTTAATCGATCAGGGGTTCAAAATTGGTTTGAGAATATTTCATCAGATAATAGCAGGATTGACCTCTTCATATGTTTGCAAGAAAGTAATCAACCTATTGGGGATATTGCCATGTTGGATATCGACCATCAAAATCGAAATTCTGTTGTGCGGATATCAATATTCGATCATGAATTTTGGGGAAATGGATATGGTACTGAAGCAATGTCCTTGCTTTTAAAATATGGATTTGAAATATTAAATTTACATAGGATCGGGTTAGATGTCTACTCATTCAATAAAAGAGGCATTAAATCCTATGAAAAACTTGGCTTTAAACAAGAAGGAATAATCAGGGATGAACTTTTTTATGATGGGGAATATCACGACTCAATTATAATGGGTGTATTAAAGGGCGAATTTAACCAGATTGATAATTGAGGACAAATCTTCCGTTAATGGCCGCAAAAACGGAATAACGTGGCGCCCTATCATTTGCATGTGGCATTTTCTTGAATAAAATATTGTATAGTTGACAGAAATTTGGCATAATTATATGGAGACGACTGGTTGTGAAAAATCAGGGAGATGGTTTGGTGAACCAGTTCCTAACAAAGTCAAGGGGGATACTATGGATAAATTTGTGAAAATTAGTTTGTCTCTTGTCATAGTTCTCTTCTTGGCGTCCAGTTGCGGATTGGATGAACAAAAACAGAAGTTAAAAAAAGACTCGGAATATGGAGTATTGTCAAATGAGGTTCATGAACAGAACATGTATGTCAAGTTGTATCTGCCTCAATCAGAGTTTCCTGATTCGGTTGAAACAATCCCCTTTAAAGTTAAAAATCTGGGGTCCACAACGGTAACATTTGGGATGGAATACCTTGTGGAAAAATATATAAAGGGCAATTGGTATGTTATCCCCTATAAATCGAATGTCGGATTTATTATGATTGCCCAATTGTTGAAACCCGAAGAAATATACAAAGATCAAGTTCCAATGGATTTGTTGGATTATCGTTTGACCGAAGGAAGATATCGTATTGTCAAAAAAATTGACTCAAAGATACTGGGAGCTGAATTTCAAATTATCGATTGATATGGCTGTATATCGTGCCAATTACATATTACCGTACACCTAAAGTTTTTTTGGAAGTATTCAATAAAAGGGCGCGATTGTGGCATAAAGATTTGTTTTTTAAACGACTTTATTGTTACTTCCATAAGTTTATATTCAGTAATTGCACAAGAAGTTAAACAACTTTATTATCATTACACAATAGAGCTGTTTTTTAGTTCAAAATCGGCTGAAATGAGTGCGATTGGTGGTGCATTAAAAATCACAAAAAAATCACAGCAAGGATTAAAAACGATGAAAACAAGTAATGTTTTGATTTAAATTAATCAATAAATTCATGAGTATTATACCAAAATGAATCGAAATAATACATGTTAATCCTACCACATATTGACATGATTTGGGAAGGAAAATGAAGAATCAACTTGCCGCTTCTACACATAGTATAATTAGCAATCCATTTTGAACAAGGTTTTGACTGGAGGCTAATTGACATGATTACACAAGCGCAATTAAATAAATGTAAAACTGCCTTAATCGAACGGCAGAATGAGCTAATTAAACAGGTACAAGATCATTTTGGATTAAATTTTGAATTTGCTCAGGAATCGATTGGGGAGTTGTCGAACTATGATAATCATCCGGCAGATCATGGGACAGAACTTTTTGAACGAGGAAAAGATGTAGCCTTAAATGAACATGCAGAAGAGGAACTGGAAGAAATAAATGAAGCACTGCACGCGATTGAAGATGGTACGTACGGAATTTGCAGCAAATGTGGCAAGGATATCCCATTTGAACGCCTGGAAGCAATTCCGACAACCGACGTTTGCATTGACCATGCCGCGAATGACACATTCAAGCATAATCGTCCAATCGAAGAACAGGTTTTTAGTCCAAATATAAATCCAAACGATCCAGGTGATGAGGTGGAAACCGGATACGACGCTGAGGATGCTTGGCAGGATGTAAGCCGCTATGGTAACTCCGACACCCCATCGGACATTTATGATGATCAGGATCATTATGAGGATGTATTTCCGAACAGTGATGAAAACATCGGATCTGTTGAGGATGTGGAAGGATTTGTTTCAGCAGATATCGAAGGCAATTATGATGGCGTGACACCAAACCATAATAAATATGAAGATGAACTCGACTGATTTGCAAAACACAGGTACAGGGAGGAGGCTTGTGTTTTTTTGTTTTCCATTACTCGATAGGCGGTTTTATGTAATAATTCACTTGTTTATCTTCCTTTGGCGAGAAGACCCCTTCCTCAAGGAATGTATAGGGTAAAACCAAATGAGTAGGTAGGGGATGAATCGCCTCTCCAAGGGAGACTTTTTGAAGGTTGACAAGAACGTGCATTCGTGTGATAATAGGCATAGATGGAAAGAAAAGGGGCCTTTAAGGGATGAGCACAAAAGCATATTTCTCTAATCGAATCTATAAAAATACGCTTTCCAATTCAGTTGTTGAAGCTATTCGCGATAGCTTATCCCGCTTCAACCGTGCAAAACAGTTGGTATTGAATACCTTGGTCAAGGAAAAACGTTCGGGCCAGAATAGGCGGGAAAAATCGATCCATTTACACGTCAAGGAAAAATATCAATTGGACGATTATTATGCCAACAGTGCTGTTCAAGCTGCCAACGCCCAATTAAAAAGTCTGGACGAACTGAAAAAAATCTATATCGAAAATAAATCAGCACAAATCCGTTCCATCAAACGGAAATTAAAACAGGAACGCTCCAGATTAACCACCTTAAGAAAAATCAAAACATCCATCATCAAAGACAAACCTAAATTTCCCAAGCATGCAAGAGAACAAAAACAAGGCAATTACTTTGTCATAAGCTATAAAAAGAAAACGGACATCTATTATCATGCGTATCAATTTGAACATACGTATCTTGATCCAACGATACAACAACGTAAAACAAGAATTGGCTTTCTGACGTCAAGGCTGAACCGGAAAGAAGAGGAATTAAAACAGTTACGGGCCAATATTCCAAGTGTTGTTTTCGGTTCAAAAAAGCGATTCAAATCGCAACATACGAAGGATTTCTACATAGACAATCATGACGCTTGGCTGGAGGAATGGCAACAATCTCGCAACCAAAAAATGATTCTATCCGGACGGAAAGATGCCGCAAACGGGAATTTTGTATTTAACTACGATACAGAAAATAAACAGCTCCATTTCAAAACACCAAGTGGGGTTTTCATTAACATGGAACAAGTTCATTTCCCATATGGCCAGGAAAAAGTGGCATCTGCCATCCAAACCCAACAGAACTGTAAAAATAAGAAAAAGTATGGGAAACCGATTGCCTGGTCCCTTGAAGATCATGGTGATTACTATATAGTCAAATGTATGATGGATGTTGAAACCAATTCGCAAACAAACTATTCGAAATCCGATGGAGTCATTGGCGTAGATTGTAATGTCGATCATTTCGCCATTGCCAACATCAATGCAAAAGGTCAGTTACTTTCATCCTGCACATTACCATTTAAGCTGGAAGGCAAAACGTCAGGGCAAATTACCAAGATCATCGAAGCTGAAGCGATTGGAGTTGTAGATATTGCCCTGAAAGCGAACAAGCCAATTGCTTTGGAAAGAATCAATACAACCACTTCCAAAGTATCGAATCCATATGGCAATAAAAAAGCAAACCGGAACATGGCCATGTTTGCTTATAAGAAAATGATAACCGCCATTAAATCCAGAGCAGAAAAAATGGGAGTGGCTGTGTATGAGACTAATCCAGCCTACACCAGCCAAATTGGCAAAATGAAATACATGAAACGATTCGGGATATCCATTCACCAGGCGGCAAGCTATGTAATTGCCAGAAGAGCAATGGGATTTCGTGAAAAACTTCCACCAGTGTTGCGTGCACTATTACCGGAGAAGATAATAGGTGCGCATCACTGGGTGCAGTGGAGGTACGTTTCCAACCACCTGAAGAAAGTGCATACACATGCATTCTATCTTGCAGAGCTTTTTGATGTAGACAGGTTTCACAAAACAGGTGAATTCTTTGTTTCAGGTGCTCTTGGCCCACTGGACGCGGGTTAGTTCAGCGTTGCCATAGGACGTGGCGCTCTTAGCTGAACATCCTTTGCTCTGGAACAAAAACGTTTGTCGAAATTAAAAAGCAGAAAAGCCGCTTTCTAGTTGAACGGAAAGCGGTCGTACAGAGACGTACGTCTGATTATTTCAGAATCCCCCGCTTCAAACGATCTTTGTTAAGCGGTGGGTAGTTCAATGTAAAAATTCGATTGGAATAAAACCGAGTGAAGAACATGGTCGAATTTCAGCGATAGATCTACTAAGGAAAGCGCAAGCGCCCGTTTAGCAACGTACAAACTGGAGCACTCCGCAATGAGATAAAGGAAACATGCCCCTGCAAAAGGGGTATGCCGACGTTGGCCGTTAAAGGCCGTTTTTAGTCGGCCTTCCTCCTTCCCCGAACCGATGTTGACTTATCGTAGTGAAGGAGTGTGAAGTTTGCTAGGCTTTAGCTGGAGCTGGACATGGCCAACTCTGACGTAAGCAGAATAGATCCTAAATTTTTATACTTTCTGTACTTACAAGAAAAAAAGTATTACCTTCCATGGTGGAACTAATAATGCTGGGCGAACTGATCCAGAAATATCCAACGAAGCAATTCTTTTTTATATGCAAAATGATGATGTTACCATCTTTTTTCTCCCGTTAACAGAAGATATTACAAAGCTCTTTTTCTTTGACATTTTTGAGAACAAACAAAAATAAAATGAAACAATTATAATCCGTGATCGTATAGAAGGAAAAAAGGGAGTGACTAGAAATGGAAGAAGATAAAGGATGTATCAAATGTGGCAGCACAGATGCTGATAAAAAGGAGGTAGCAATGACCGGAACCGGGTTATCGAAAATGTTCGATGTGCAAAACAATCAGTTCATTGTCGTATACTGTAAAAATTGCGGGTACTCGGAATTTTACAACAAACGCAGCTCTGTGGGGAGTAATGTTTTTGACTTTTTCTTTGGCTGATCATATAAAAAAGGCTTTTACCACATTTAAGCGGTAAAAGCCTTTTTCTTTAAAATCCACCAAACATTCCGCCCATTCCATCAATTACAACGGAAAGGAAGGTTTTCGCGAATGATTGGATAAAGAATGAAAATAGTAAAAGGTTAATAAAGTAAATTCCCAGTAAAACATAAATACGGTCAAATCCCTTGGCTGGCTGCTCGTGTAAAATAATCGTCGGGATAATGAATATTAAACCAAACATGCTGATCATAATCAGGAATATTGACAAAGAAGTAAGTCCGATTAAAGCGAACAAAAATCCTGCAGCATACAATAGTAAAAAAGGAACTTGATAAGCACCGTACTTGCTAAGAACATCTGTAAAAGTCAATGCTTGAGCAGAAAACTTCACACCAGCAAATGTCAATGCCGCAACAACCAGGAACAGAATGATAAACTCAATTAATGGTAAAACAAAACTGTCAAAAAATGAGATCGATGGTTCTGATACTCCTCCGAAAAACCCGCTTGGAATAGATTCGCTAACCAAGCTGCTAAACGAGCTCATAAATAAATGAAGTCCTAACGCAATTAATAAAGAGAATATGACCATTGTTGCAATACTTGAGATTAAATCATTACTGTTTGCTTTTTTTGCTTTGCTTGGGCTTTTAAGCAGTGTAACAAAGAAATGACCAAAGTTTGAGCCTGCAGTTTTTAATTTTTCAACCGATTCGTTTGACTGCCGGGTTTGTTCCGTTTGCTCATGCTGAATGGTTGGCTGCACCTGTGGTGGTGTATTGATCGTTGGGTCTGCAGCTGCTGAATATTCGTCATTAGGCAGTTGCGCTCCGCAACTCGTACAAAACTTTCCCCCCTCTGTTTCTTGACCACAATTCGGACAATGCATAACATCACTTCCTTCTTCATATTAACGGATAATGGTCTATGAATATGATATCCGTCCTATATTAAGTATACTTTCGACAAATTTTTTGGAAATCCTTTTTCTATAAGGATTTTGTTTTATTGAGTAATAAATGGCTTGATATGGATAGTCGGACTGCTATGGGCGAAAGTACACATTATAAATTATATCGGCTGAACATAAAAAAAGAAGGGGGAAACTTCCCTTCTTTTAAAATTAATCATATAACTTATCAATATATTATTTGGGAAGATCGCTTCCGGAATTGGACTGCTCTTCTCGTTCTGTTAACGTTAGTTTAACTGTTTGCGGTTTGCCGTTCCGGTAAATTTCCAGTTGAATGGTTTCCCCGATTTTCGTTTCTGAGTACATGTATTTACGTAAGTCAAGAATAGAAGCTATTTCTTCATCATTTATTTTTGTTATAACATCAAATTGCTGTAATCCCGCTTTATCTGCAGGTGAGCCGGCTTCGACGTTCGCAATTACCATGCCGTGGTCAACTTTCTCCGGCAACTGAATGTTTTGCTGGTATTGCGGTGGTACTTGTTCTAGCGAAGCGGTGCTGATTCCAATAAATGGCCGGGCAATCTCGCCATCGGTTTCCAGCTGCTTCATAATTGATGAAGCTGAATCGATTGGAATGGCAAACCCGATTCCTTCGACAGCTTCTTGGGCGACTTTCATCGAATTAATACCAATAACTTCCCCGTCAGCATTGACTAATGCCCCGCCACTGTTTCCGGGGTTGATCGCTGCATCTGTTTGAATGACCTCCGTTACCCAATCAGGCTGTTTATCCCCGTTTGTATCTACCTTAACGTTACGTTGCAACCCGCTGATAATTCCCTTTGTAATCGATCCGGAAAATTCCATGCCAAGTGGATTTCCAATGGCGATTACGGTTTCACCGATTTCCAAATCTTTGGAGGAGCCTAATTTTGCTACCGTATCAATTTTACTGCCATCAATTTGCAATACTGCCAAATCGGTTAATTCGTCCGTTCCCAATACTTTCGCTTTGATGTGATCCTCATTATTCAGAACAACGTCAACCTCTTTGGCGCCATTGACAACATGATTGTTTGTAACAACATAGGCTTTCCCATTTTCTTTTTTATAAATAATCCCCGAACCGGATCCAACTTCCTGACTAGGCGCCCATAGGCTTTGCTGTTGTTTGTTAACGACACCGACAACAGTTTTCGAAACTTCATTCATGTCGGCAGCAACATCAGCATCATCGGAAGCGATTGTATTGGATATCGCTGGTTCTGCTTGTTGATTATCTGTGCCAGCTGATCCGCTGTTATCCGTGTTTCCGGTGGAATTCAGTGGAATTATGTTTGTCAAAAATAAGGATGCGACAACCACTGCTGAAATGACACCACCGATTATTCCGCTTAGTAGTGGGTGTGACGGTGACTTCTGTTTTTTGGATGAACCTTGTGCTGGCGGTTTTGTTAGGCCAGGGCCTTTACCAGCCTGGTCAAGGTGAAATTGGCCTTGTTCCGTTTCAGATTGGTTGCTATTTTCCATTCCATTTGCCGGTTGCTGATTATGCCGTTGGTCATGATGTTCATCATTATATTCCATTTACATCACCTTCTTCAATATTATTTCGATTTTATTGTATAAATTTCCTTTGGAAGGAATTCAGGATAATTGTAGAAAAAGTATGTAATTCCCTTTTCATTGTTCATATTCCCCATTTTGTGCAAAAATAAAAGTGTATAAACCAAACATTAAGGGGGTACTGTAGTTGAGTTATTATATTGGTGTAGTAGAAGATGATGCTAATATCCAAAATATTGTTTCCGCTTATTTGAAAAAAGAGGGCTTTACTGTAACGATTCACGATACTGCGGAAAATGCTTTGGAGTTATGGGAGACACAACCCCCGGATATGTGGATTTTGGATATTATGCTTCCGGGAATGGATGGGTATGACTTTTGCAAGCGAATTCGACAGGAAAGTGAAGTGCCAATCATTATTATCTCTGCCAAAGATGAAGAGGTTGATAAAATATTAGGAATTGAGCTTGGCGGTGACGATTATTTAACAAAACCTTTTAGCCCACGTGAATTAGTAGCGCGTGTTAAACGGTTGTTAAAACGGACCAATTTAACGATAGATGCAAATGATCCTGCGCAGGAAAAGGTAAAGGTTGATCAGTTATTAATTTATAAAGGGGATCGGCGTGTTTTTTGGAATGGTAAGGAACAAGACGTAACAACGAAGGAATTTGATATGCTCCTTTTGTTTGCAGAGAATGTGAACCGGGCTTTTTCCCGGGAAGAACTATTGGTGAAGGTATGGGGAGACGATTATTTTGGCAGTGATCGGGCTGTTGATGATTTAGTGAAACGAATTCGAAAAAAACTGGATGATATCCAATTGGAGACGGTGTGGGGCTACGGGTATCGTCTCCGTTCTGAAGAGGAATAGCTATGAAACTTCAACATCAGCTAAATGCAGCCTTTACGACATTGCTACTGGTGATTCTGACCGTAACCGGATTTGTTATTTATTCCTTAATACTTGATCTATTGGTACAGGATGAGCAACGGCAATTGAAGCAAAAAGGGGAGATCCTGGTCAGTATTCTAAATGAGGAGTACGGGGCACAGCAAAATGTTCAACAATTCAGTGACTTTTTACAGGATAAGGATTTGCAATTATTTCTCTATGACCGCAAATCGAATCGGGTCCTGGACTCCACATTGTCAAACAGGATTACAGCTGGACTTTTTTCGAATAATAATTTTGCCGATGATTCGAAACAGCTATGGGAATATGGCAATGATAAATATGTAACGTCAAGAATTTTATTTTACCCGCAAAGTACAGGACTTGAGCTTATATTATTAACGCCACTCAAAGATTTGCAGGCAGTACAGCATAATTACTTTCAACGGCTGCTGCTGGTGTTTGTAATTGGCGGGATTGCCGTTATTGTCTTAAGTTATTTTCTAACGAACAAACTCGTAACGCCATTAACCAAATTAAAATGGCAGCTGAAGAAAATTGAAAAGCGGCAATTCGATTCGTTAGAGCGCATTCAAGCTACAGGGGAAATAAAAGAGGTGGAAGAAAGTGTATTTGAGATGGCAGACGAATTACAACGGTATATGAAATCACAGCAAGCGTTCTTTCAAAATGCCAGCCACGAACTAAAAACCCCGCTGATGACGATACAAGGTTATGCTGAAGGGATTCGGGATCGTATTTTTGCTGAACAAGATGAGGAAAAAGGCTTGGAAGTGATGGTGAACGAGGTAAAGCGGCTGAAGAAAATTATTAATGAAATGATTTTATTAGCTAAATTGGATAGTGAACAGGAAGTGTACCAACCGGAAGAGCTCGCTGTTACAGAATTAATTGATCAGGTTCTCGATCGCGCGTTACCACTAGTAAATGAAAAGGGGATCACGATTCAGCATAATGTAGAAGCCGGAGCTACCATTTACGCCGATCAGGAAAAACTGCTCCGGGCACTATTAAATATTACGTTTAACGGGGTTCGTCATGCAACATCCCGAGTAGCTATTGATGCCAAAAAAGAAGCAGGCAAAACGATTATTTCCGTTAGGGATGATGGTGCAGGTATACCAGAAAATTTAATTCCACATATTTTCCACCGGTTTGTCAAAGGTAAGAATGGGGAAACGGGTTTAGGACTTGCTATCGCCCGCGCAATTGTTGAACAATCGGGCGGAAGTATTAAGGTAGAAAAGTCGGATTTGGGTGGAGCTAAATTTGTTCTGCTATTTGAATCATAACGCTCAAAAGAAAAATAAATTTTTATATTTGGGCATTTTATGGTATAATTGTATGGTTTGATTCATCCCGTTTTTATGGAAAGTAAAATCCCTGTTTTAAACTAGAGGGAAAAAGCGAGGATCAACCGTCCGTAAAGGCACGATCATAGGAACAAAGACGAAGAACGTCACTTCCTGTGACAACGTCTTTGTAAACCACATTGTGTGGGCCCCAACTAATAATTAGTGGGGAAGAACCCCTCAATGAATGAAGTTTCACTTTACCCGTAACGAAAGAGGAGCGTACTTTTATGCAATTAAGAGAAGATATACGGAACATCGCGATTATTGCCCATGTTGACCATGGCAAAACAACACTTGTAGATCAGCTGTTAAAATACTCGGGCACTTTTCGTGAAAATGAGCATGTTGATGAACGTGCAATGGATTCAAATGATATTGAGCGTGAGCGCGGAATTACGATTCTGGCGAAGAACACGGCGATTAAATATAAAGATACAGCAATTAATATTTTAGACACACCTGGTCACGCGGACTTTGGTGGAGAAGTTGAACGGATTATGAAAATGGTTGATGGTGTCTTGCTGGTCGTAGATGCCTATGAAGGCTGCATGCCGCAGACCAGATTCGTGCTGAAAAAAGCATTGGAACAAAAACTGACACCAGTCGTTGTTTTAAATAAAATTGACCGTCCGAATGCCCGTCCAGATGAAGTGATTGATGAGGTGTTGGATCTATTTATTGAGCTTGGTGCCGATGATGAACAATTGGAATTCCCAGTCGTATATGCATCAGCTTTAAATGGTACATCTGGAGAAGAGCCGGATAATCAGCAGGAAACAATGGATCCTGTTTTTAAGACTATTTTGCAACATATTCCAGCACCGGTGGATAATGCTGACGAACCTTTACAATTTCAAGTAACATTGCTTGATTATAACGACTATGTTGGCCGAATTGGAATTGGCCGGATATTTCGTGGGAAAATCAAGGTCGGACAACAAGTCGTCGTACTGAAAAAAGACGGCACGACCAAATCGTTCCGTATTAGCAAACTGTTTGGCTTTATTGGCCTTAAACGGATGGAGATACAAGAAGCAAAGGCTGGAGATATCATCGCAGTTGCTGGCATGGAAGATATTAATGTCGGAGAAACGATTTGCCCGCAAGACCATCCAGAAGCATTGCCAACGCTCCGGATCGATGAACCAACTTTGCAAATGACCTTTCTCGTAAACAATAGTCCATTTGCCGGAAAAGAAGGGAAATATATAACGTCAAGACGAATTGAAGAGCGGTTAATGAAGCAATTGGAAACTGATGTAAGTCTTCGAGTGGATCCAACCGAGTCACCTGACGCATGGGTTGTCTCTGGACGTGGGGAATTACACTTGTCGATTCTAATTGAAAATATGCGGCGCGAAGGCTATGAATTGCAGCTTTCCAAACCGAAAGTGATTATCAAGGAAATTGATGGGGTGAAGTGTGAACCTGTCGAACGTGTTCAAGTGGACATTCCGGAAGAATATACAGGCGGTGTAATGGAATCATTAGGTGCCCGTAAAGGTGAAATGCTTGATATGGTCAATCATGGTAATGGCCAAGTTCGAATCGAATTTAAAGTACCATCACGCGGGTTGCTTGGCTATACGACAGAATTCATGTCGCAAACGCACGGGTATGGCATTTTAAACCATACATTTGATTCGTACGAGCCACTCTATAAAGGTCATGTTGGAGGACGGCGTGAAGGTGTTCTCGTCGGAATGGAAAATGGAAAAGCGACCACATACGGGATCATGCAGCTTGAAGACCGTGGTGTAATATTTGTCGAACCTGGAACAGAGATTTATGCTGGCATGATTGTTGGTGAACATAACCGCGAGAATGACTTAACGGTTAATATCACGAAAGAAAAGCATCTGACGAATGTTCGCTCAGCAACGAAAGACCAAACGGCAACTATCCGAAAAACAAGAAGCATGTCACTTGAGGAAGCAATTGAATACCTAAACGACGATGAATATTGTGAAGTAACACCAGAGTCCGTTCGCTTACGCAAAAAAATATTAAACAAAAATGAACGGGAAAAAGCAGCAAAAAGAACCAAATTAGGATGAGATAAGCCGAAAAAGGCGTGGGTTACCGTCTTTTTCGGCTTTTATTTATAGGTTAGGACAGTACAAAATTCTAGCTTCATTCAGCTATCACCAAGATAGACCACGTCCCATCGGTAGTGTGCAATTCCCGATCCGAACGATAATCTACATCGCATTGTTCCCGGTAAATAAAACGGAGCCACACGAAATGTTAGAATCGGATTATTCTAGCCGCTAAACTTGTGCTTCCACTCTTGTACTTGATTTTTTGGAGAATACTGGGGTTTTGGAAAATGTGCTGAAGTTCAGCTGGATGTTGCTGAACTGGAGCTAAAAAAAGCTGAGGATTTTTTAAAAGTGCTGAACCAAGCCAAAAATTCACTGAACCACCTTGAATGGAAGAAAAGCTGTTTGCGTTAGATGCAAACAGCTTTTGTGCTTAATTTTGGTTCTTTTCTCTTTTCTCATTCGGAATGTACTTTGTGAAATAGGCTGCGAAAATCAGACAGACGAGCGATAACCCCCATGAGGCAATCCCGCTCCATTGATAGTCAAATCGCAGACCAATAATTAGAATTAATGCACTAAGAATAAGAAACATGGTAGATAAGTACCGTTTCATTTGTAACACCTCGGTTTGAAAAGCCCTCAATCGGTACAAAAATTAAAGGGTGAAACTAGGATAATATTTATAGTTATAACATAGGCTTTTCGCTTTTACAATGAGATTATCCTATTGGCCGGCAACATCCCGTTTTGTGAAGAATAGCCATGATACAGCGAGAAAAATTACATAATAAACGGCTAAAACAGTAATCGAAAAACCTAATGTCATACCCTCTATCAATGGTTCACCATATGCATATTGCCTTAGATCCGTGTTAGCAAATAAAATATATTTTGCAAAGGCCTTATCTGAAAAATAGCTAACAATGGAACTTCCGGCAAACATAAGGAAGATCGCCAGACCAATGGCAAGGGAACTTTGGCGGAATATTGACGAAATCATAAATGCGAATGTCGCCATCATTAACAATGTAACGAGCTGATAGCCATAGCCTTCTACAATTTGTTTCATAGGCGTACTATGACCAAAGCTACCGTCCATCTGATATTGTACAATTTGCTGGTCGAATCCGTTTACGCCGAAGAAAATGGCGCCAACAATCCAGGAAAACAGTAATACCGCCAAAAGGCTAAAGAGGGCAAACAACAAGGTTGAAACATATTTAGAAAGTAATATCTTCGTGCGTGATATCGGTCTGATAAGCAGTAATTTGATTGTTCCCCATTTAAATTCATTGGCAATAATTCCTGCAGCCACGATAATTGTAAATAAGGTTACCAATGACAACAGCATTTGATTTTCTGCGACAAATTGCCATGCATCGTATTTTACAGGCTGGATATCATGTTCCAGATAATAGTTGTTCTTTGCAATCTGATCAGAATTGAACCCTTCCATTCCTTCTTCTTTTTCCATTTCTTCCGTTAGTGAGGCATTTTCTTCCTGGAGTACTTCACGCCAGTCATCACCTTGATAATCCTCATTCAGATCGCCAAATGAATTTGCCAGAACAGCTAATCCAACAATAATCGCAGCCATTAATAGGTACATAACCCATGTAGATTTACGGATATAAATTTTTATTTGCTCATTATATAAAAGTTTCATAAAGCTACTCAATCGTATTCTCTCCAATCAAATCAAAAAATTTATCTTCCAGCGATGCCTTTGCAGCACCAACTTGATAGATAGATATATCATGTTTTGCCAGTGTTTGGATCAGCTTTGGAATGTCCTCTTTTTCGCTATGTAACAATAGTACCCCATCCTTGATTGCTGCACTCACATTGTGTTCTGTACGTAAGAGCTCTTTGGCCTTTTCTAATGGTGTTACCTCCATTTGTACTTGTAAAGCCTGCTTCTCGGAAGGTGTGTCATGCAAATTCTGGGTGGAAATTAATTCACCATTTTTAATAATACCGATGCGGTCACACATTAGTTCAACTTCTGACAAAAGGTGGCTGGAAATGATAACCGCAACATTCTCCTGTTCTGCAAGGCTTCTAATATATGTACGAATCTCCCTGATACCGGCTGGATCCAATCCATTTGTAGGTTCATCAAGTATTAGTATCGATGGTTTATGCAATAATGCTTGGGCAATCCCCAAACGCTGACGCATCCCTAATGAATACTTGCCGACCTTATAGTTGATTGCTTTTTCCAGTCCGACAAGCGTGATGACTTCATTGATTCTTTCCTTGGTAACACCCGGAACCATACGAGCATAATGCCGCAGATTCTGCATCCCGCTCATAAACGGATACATTTCCGGGTTTTCGACAATCGCCCCGATTTCTCGAGCGGCTTGTTTATAGTCGCTTTTAATGCTCTTCCCCAAAATCCGGATATCCCCGCTGGTAATGTTCATTAACCCAACCATCATTCGGATCGTTGTTGTTTTACCAGCACCGTTGGGACCGATAAAGCCAAACACTTCTCCAGGATTGATGGAGAACGATAAGTCTTTGATAATTTGTTTGTTGCTGATTGTTTTGTTAACATCAAGCAACTGCATTGCTGGTTCTGACATTTCTTCATACCTCCATATCTTTTCTTTCCTTGTTTATACGAAAATTGGCTGAAAAGGTTTCATTCGTCTGCAATTCCATGTAAAAAAACCTTGCTTTTCGTGGGAAAAGCAAGGGGTAAAAAGTTCCTTCTATTTCATTAATTTAGGGTTTTCCCGTTTCGCTTCTTTCACTCTGGGCTTCCGGTAGCCACCGGCAATATCAGCTTGCTTAAAATCCTTTGTATAATGTACTTCCTGTGCATCGGAAAGCTGTTTATTTTTCGTCGGCTGATACTGTGTATTTCGCATTGTTAACTATCCTTTCTCTTAAATTATAGTGTTCAATTAATTGTATTCCCGATTTTGCCAAGCTAAAACTTTACGTTCGTTCCAGTGTGGATCCTGCAATGTAAAATATCGTAAGTTCCCATTTTTTAGTGAAACTCGCCTTTGCTTGAGTATAGGCAGCAAGGGGTATAGAACGGTATAGAATATTTTTGATGGGGGTTTGCTCGGTGAGAAAGGAAAAAATATGGATTAATGTCCGAGACAGTTTTTGGTTTTTACCTGCCATTTACGGAGTTATGTCAATTGTTTTAGTGTTTGTTGTGAACAGTGCAGATTCATGGATTATGTCGCACTTAAAGGAACAACTTCCCAATATAGCATTAACCAGCAGTGACGTGGCAAAGGAACTATATGCTTCACTGGTCACTGCCATTTTAACGATGACAACGATCAGTTTTTCGGTGATTATGGTTGTGTTAACCACCTATACAACACAGTTTTCGCCCCGGACACTGCAGGATTTTATGCGAAGCAGCACAACCCAGCATGTGCTCGGAATGTATTGCTTCGGATTCGTCTTTGCCTTGCTGCATCTGCTTCTCGTTGGAAAAGGCAGCATTGTGATAGGGCCAATATTGATGGGAATTATTGCAATTATGGTTCTGGGTTTTTTTGTTTACTTTATTCATCATTCCGCGAGATGGATTCAAGTGAATAATTTGATTTCAAAAATTCGGATCGATGGTTCAAATGTGATTAAGCATGCTTATCAGCAGCAGGATTATTTGGAATATGAAGAATGGAATGAAGGGGAAGTTCGGTATTTGCAGACACAGACTAAACGGCACGTCTGTGCTTCTAAATCGGGGTATGTACAGGAAATTGATTGGAAAGGGCTGGTTAATTGGGCAAAGCATGAGAATTGTATTGTCCATTTACATGTGCAAATTGGGGATTTTGTCTTAATGGATTCGCCCGTTATCAGTGGAATCAATTTAGACCAGTGGAAAAAATTGGACGACATTCAGCGATACTTAATTATTTGCAATGAACGAACCGATCTTCAAGATGTTGAGTTTTCACTGCAAAAATTGGTGGAAATCGCATTACGGGCTATTTCCCCGGCCATAAATGATCCACACACAGCGATTAACTGTATTAACCGGATAGGAGCCTTGTTGAGTGAGGTCAGTACCAATTATAAGGAAATTTATTATTTGGCAGATAAAGCGGGGAATTTGCGTGTGATTAATGAACCGAAGAAATATGAGGATTATTTATATAAAAGCTTTTATCAAATCCGCCACTACGGGAAAGACGATGTTTCTGTGCTGTACGGTTTGATTGAAGTGTTATATAAAATTGCATTCGTCAGTAACAAAAAAATTAAACAAAAGATATGGCGATTTCATTATTATATTGTTGATGTAATTGAATGGGATACACTATCGGAATTGGATCGACAGCATTTGCAATCAATTTACCGTAAATTCAGATCGTGCTACGGTGAATAATAGGATTTCAAGTTGATGTCGTCTTTTGTCATTCATATGTTATGATGAAGAAAAAGCCCTAAGGAGAAAGTTTGGATGAAAAGAGGAAAATTAGCCACCGTCTTTGTACTGGTTATTATTTTTTTGCTAGCTGCTTGTGCTAATGATAAAAAAGTAGATATAACGACGGAAAAGCAACGTGATAAGGAAGTAACAAAACCTGTAGAACCAAAGGAAACGGTGAAGCAAATTACACTTTCGGCGATTGGTGACATATTGATTCATGATAGAGTATATAATGATGCAGCGGTGGAGGATGGGTACGATTTCCTGCCAATGCTTAGGAAGGTCAACCCTTTTTTAAGTGATACAACCATTACGATCGCGAATCAGGAAACGATGATCGGTGGGGAAGAGATTGGGTTATCCTCGTATCCCGCGTTTAATAGTCCAGTTGAGGTTGGCTATGCATTAAAAGATGCTGGAGTCGATGTTGTCTCAATCGCTAATAACCATACGTTGGATCGTGGCGAAAAAGCAATCCAGCAGGCGATTAAGAACTGGGAAACAATTGATATGATGTACACGGGAGCATATAAAGATAAGAGAGATAGTGAAAATATCCGAATCTATCAAACCGATGCGGGGATATCGGTCGCTTTTCTAGCTTATACGTACGGGACAAACGGGATTCCTGTTCCGGACGGGAAGGATTATTTGGTAAATTTAATTGAAAAAGAAGTCATGGCTGGTGCAATTAAAGAGGCGAAGAAGAAAGCAGACGTGACGGTACTAAGCCTTCATTTCGGCGACGAATATGAGCGCATGCCGAATGATACTCAAAAGGATCTTGCACAATTTGCCGCCGATAACGGTGTCGATGTTGTCTTGGGGCACCATCCGCATGTCCTGCAGCCGCTGCAATGGGTTAAAGGAAAAAAGGGAAATAAAACTCTTGTCGCGTATTCACTAGGAAATTTTTTATCAGGGCAGGATGAATTTTACAATCGAATCGGCGGGATTTTGAAATTCACAATTAAACAGACCACTAAAGAGGATGGGAAAAAGGAAATAGAGGTAGTCGCTCCGAAATTCATGCCGACATTTGTAACATTTCACGATGAAACAGATTACAGGGTAGTCCCTATGTATCAACTTACCAATGGGGAATTGAAGGATGCGGATAAACATTATCAGGAGATACGGGAGCACATGTCACAGTGGATGCCAGGGCTTGAGTTTGTAGAAGAGTGAGAAGGGATATATTTTGGGGGAGAGGAAAAGTGATGATTCCAATAATTTTTACCATATTAACAGTCGTTGGTCTAATCGTTTCTACATTTGTACTAGCCCAGAAAAGAAAGCGGAAAGGTATAACAGGCATAAAAAGTGCATTATCATCTATTTGCCTTTTCCTGGTTGCAATAACGAACCTTTTGGCATATTGGCTGAACTTTTCAGGAATCGTCAGTTGGGGATTACAATCGCCCTTTTAATGCTAGGAGCTTATTATACAAAGTATCTTCCTTCACCTGAAAAACAATCATATAGCTAAGAAGAGGGAGCTGAAGTAATGAACGAAGAATACTTTGTTGGCTGGGGTACGTTATCTTTGATTAATGCAGGTATCGCCCAGGGAAAGAATAGAAGTGGATTAAACTGGTTTCTTGTCTCTTTGTTGCTTGGACCGGTTGCTACATTAATATTGCTCATGGTTGAGAAAAGGTCAGATCAAGATGATTAATGGATTGGCATATAATGGGGAAGGGAGAGATTTTTAATGAATGATGATAAGGAATGTACAAAATGTGTCGGAAGGGAATTTGGAACAGGTAAACAGGCTGGTTATGCCAAAATGAACTCTGACCGTTTCAATTTGGGTTCGAATATTTTACATACGATTTGTACGAATTGCGGATTTATAGTGGAGAGTTATGCAGAGAAACCGAAAAACTTTAAATAGAAGGATAGGTAAAAGAATGCGGTATTATAGTGTACGAATGAAAAAGAGGCACGTGTTTACGAAGTAGGTTGATATTCGAAACGGTTGATTATTCATTAAAAGATAGATTTTTCAGTGTTTTCTTGGCAGATAAGAAAGTATAGACTTTCTTATCTTGCATAAGTGCAACCAAGGCATTCGCCCAAAGGCTTGGCGAATGCCAAGTTTTCTAAAATAAACTATTGTATAGTAGAGGCAGACAGTGAAGCAGGGTGAGGCGCACATCCCTTAACAGATGGGAGGTGCTGGCAGTACATCCCCAGGAAAGAAAGGGGGTGGATGCCTGTGATATCAATTGAGAAAACACGGGAGTTGATGATTTTATTCGCAACTCTTGCTGTCTTGATTGTGAGCAGCCATGAAAAAAGTAATCACCCTGTAGACTCTAATCAAGGGGTAATTACTTTTTCACCCAATAAAAGTCGCCACATCCTGTGGTAACTGTTTAGAGTCGTAAGTAGCAGCTTACGGCTCGTTTTTATTATTATCTTCTATTTTTATTATATGCAATATCAATTAAAAATACAACCTTTGAGAATTTAGTCTTCAGTAAAATTAATCTTCTCTTATACCTTGTAAAACGATGCACATCGTATTACAATGTTAAAAAGGAGTGAAGACGAATGGACCGAGAAATTATGAAGGGCAGCATTGACATTTTATTGCTTAATTTATTATCCGAAAAAGATATGTACGGTTATGAAATGGTAAAAGTGTTAAAAGACAAAAGCGAACAGCTTTACAGTATGAGTGAAGGGACGCTTTATCCAGCTTTGAAAAGAATGGAAAAAAAGAATTGGGTCTGTTCATATTGGTCGGAAACCGAAAATGGGAGAAGAAAGTATTATAAATTAACCGATGACGGAAGTGCAATATTGGAAAAAAAACTGAAGGAATGGAACAGCATTCATAACCTAATCACAAAAACATCGGGGAACTTATCATGAACCGGACGGAAAAATATATCCGTCGCGTCCTTGAGCAAATGCAAAGTCCAAAAGCTGAACGGGAAGAAATGCGTGAAGAACTTCTCATGCATCTGGAAGAAGCAAAGAAGCGTTACCTCTACGAAGGGTATTCTGAAAAACAAGCGGAGAAATATGCACTTGCTGATTTTGGGAATCCAAGCAGAATCGGGCGTGAACTACAGGAGTCCATTTATCCATTTCAGCGTGGTTTATTATACGTAATCGGCATCGCGACAATTATATTCGGAGTCATTTTCTATTTGAATGCTGTTTTTTTGCTTCATGAGCGGATAATTGTGTGGTTTGGTATTCAACTGCTTATAGGAACGGCTGTCATTTTGGCTGCAATTAATATATCAATTGTTGGCCGGTATTTCTATTTGGTCAATTTGTTAATACTCGTCTCCGCCACTTGGAGTGGGATCGATCTGATGATGGTAGAAACGGCACCCGGGGGACAGGCATTCTTATTTAGTTTATATCTAACTATCTTGATCATTGTTAGTCTAATTTTTGTTTTCAGAAATTCCTATTATTCTACTAGCCAGACGGAAAATGAACAGAGAAAACCTGGGCTGGTGAAATTCAGCTATATTATGAATCTGTTATTCGGGGTTATTATTATTTCCCTTGGATTGTTCTTTATGTGGGGATTCCTTGTCTTTATCGGCATGCGTGCAATTGCATTTGTGCCATCAATTCCTATTTTTTTATGGCTAACCTTTTATAAATTCCAAATGACATACATTGCAAAAAAACCGTTGTTATCGCTTGCGACAGGTTTCCTGTTTTCCGGTGTTGCTATTGCCTTGCCTTTTGGGATTCTCGTATTTACATAATTTTTCTGTGGGAGGATGACAAGATGTCGTTAAAAATGAAGAATATAACTTTCCTAATTGGCATGGTCTTCCTGTTCTTTTTTATGTGGGGGATAAGTCTATTCGCTGAGCCTTCAAAGGGTTTTTCAGGATTTGGTGAAACCACAGACCTATCACCCGATGATGAAACATTGGTTTTCTCTTATTTCCAGGATGGTAACGCTTCGTTATATACTGTGCCAGCAAGTGGTGGAACGGCAAAGCTATTAGCAAAACCGATTGAGGGAAATTCTTTTATTAATCCGACGTTTTCCCCAAATGGAGATAAAGTGGCTTTTATCAAACAGTGGGAAGTTGAAGAACAAGAACGTACTTTTGGAGAATTAATGATAATTGACCAGACGAACGGGAAAATGGAACAGCTGACGGATACGAATAACCTAATTACGGAAGCAGTTTTTTCTCCGGATGGGAAAACACTATATTTCCTAAAGGCATCGGTATACAAAAATTATTCTGAAATTGCTTCCAAGCGGCCACATGAATTTGATATATTTCGCATGGATTTAGAAACAAAAGCAATCGATCAAATTACACATAAAAAGGCATATGAAATGTCTGGTTTAGCTGTAACACCGGATGGAAAGCAGTTGATGTACCGGAGTTACGGGAATGGTGATCAGTTAGTATTTCACTCCCTTGCAGATGATGGGGAAACAGTTGTAATACCAAGTGGAGAGTTTGCCTCTGGTGCCCCGATTATTTCGTCACCTTCGTTATCATCAGATGGGAAACGGGTTACATTCTCTGATGTTGCAACTAAGGGTAAAGATGGTTTGTTCATTTATGAAGCTTTTAAAATGGATGTTGACACGCAACAAGCAAAGCAAATTACATCTTTTCACAAACATGTTACAAACCCGGTGTTTTTTCATCATAGTAACAGTCTTATCGTAACGGTTGATGAAAAATTTGGCGAAGCTCGTTCTGAATACTCTTACTGGCGGGTTAGCATGGATGGGGATCAGCGGAAACATTTGAGCATTAATATACCGGAAGTAGATGATATGAAATAGGTTTTAAGGGGGATTTATGATTGAGAAGGTATAGCATTGGGGCATTAACCTTTATATTATTAGGGCTATTGTTGCTTGGAATCAATTGGGGGTTTCTGAACTATTCTGAATCAATTGCATTCATCGGATATTTGTTCTTATTGGTTAGCGTGGTATTGGGATTTGTTGCTCTATTTCGTGGCGAAAAAGGCAGAGCAAATGTCATTAGCATTGCATTATTCTTCATTATCTTGCTGCTCATAATAGTATTCAAGCCTCTAGAGTTTGTACGATTAATGATTTGGTTGAAGAATATTATATAAATGAATTGTTTTTCATGGATTTGCCAGTTTTTAAGGATTGGCTGCCAATTATCTTTGCCGGTGCTGGTGCGGCGATTGTGATAAAGATTCATTACCAAAACAGTATTTTATGTCATAACAAGTGTGCTCAGTCTAATCTGCATTTTTACCTTTTTATATAGCATATTCGGAGTAGGCGGCTGGGCAGGTATGGGGTTAGGAGCCTTTACAGTTTCAATTTACCTTGGCATTATTGTCGGTACCATACTCAGTGTTTTGGTTAAGTAAAAGCAAGCTTAGGGGTTGATGCGGAAAATGAAAAAAATAGTGGGTACTCTCTCCACTGTCTTCTTCTTATTTGGTTTAGCAGCATATATATTGGCTTTATTGGGAAATGATAGTTTTTGGTTTGGTGGTGTTGTAGTATCAGCGATCGGTTTTCTTTTGGCATTCTTTGCGGAAAAAGGTGTGGTAAGAAAAACTGGTTTAATCGGAAATGGAGCTATAGTGTTCATAACAATTATTATTCCTTTTATAGTAACAACTTTTTTCTGGAATGAGCCTTGAGGTATAATAAAATGAAGGAGTGTGTATTTGTTTAAAAAGTTGGATTACTGAGTGTATTAATCTATATCAGGAGGAGTTAAATACCTTTGGAAATTATTAAACAATCTATGAAGGAACCACCGTATTTGTCATATATAATTATTAGCGTCTTGTCGTTTGCTACCTTTGGAAAGATAAAGTGGGTTGAAATGAAAAAAACTTTACTGAAGGAAAAGGTTCAGGAATATTCTCATAGAGTGTGATGATACTGTTGGATTAAATTTATTGAAATTACAAAATATATTGTTCCTTTCTGCTATTTTTGTTGTATAATGGAGATGGACAGTGAAGCAGGGTGTGGCGCACATCCCATAACAGACGGGAGGTGTGGCGGTTCATCCCCAGGAAAGAAAGGGGGTGGATGCCTGTGATACCAATTGAGAAAACACTAGAGTTGATGATACTATTCGCAACTCTTGCTGTCTTGATTGTGAGCAGCCATGAAAAAAAGTAATCACCCTGTTGACTGGAATAAGCGGGTGATTACTTTTAGCCCTAATTAAAACCTAGTCGCCACACTCTGTGGTAACTGTCCAGAGTCGTAAGTTACAGCTTACGGCTCCTTTTTTATTATTATCTTCTACTTTAATTATATGCGAATAAATCAAAAAAATCAACTTTTTTATTGTCTTACCTTTTACTCCTGGTTTAAGCTACCAACTTCTCTTAACCAAATAAGATACAAGATAAAGTACGACACCTACTACTGCAAACCAAATAGCATGCAATGTTATGACGGGTCCGAAATCAGGAATCAACCTGGGGACGAAGGCTAATAGACCAATATGGATTGTGCAAATTAACCAAAGCTGGATGAATTCGACCCACTTTTTCAATTGCTTATTTTTAAAGGATGAGCGTTTAATCCATTTAAATATAATGAAAATAAAACTATAAAGCAACGCCAAAAAAATCAATATAGTTACCAGACCGGCTCCAAGTGAAATCGAAACTGTATTTAAACCTATACCAAAGAAATAAAACAGCCCCAGCTGTACGATCCCGGTTACAAGACTAATGAACGCTAAAAATTGCAAGACAACATGAGCTATAAAAGGAATTTGCTGCTTTGTCTGTTCTTTCGGTATCTCCCCAATTAATTCCTGACAATATGCTTTTGGGTCAGCACCAAATACCTCTTCAGCTGATCTCCCTTCCGCTTGTGCTTGCAATAAATGCTCCAATAACTCTAATAACAATTCTTCCGTCTGCTGCTCCGACTTGTTAAAGCTAAGCCTGATAAAAACAAGCATCTCCTCATAATAAGCAAGGTTTTCTTTATTTAATTGCTCTCGTTTCTCATTATTTAATGCAATAAGTTCCTTTGCATTCACGACATATCTCCCCCTTTTTCGATAATCCGGTCAACGGGTTGTTTAATCGTCTCCCAGTGATGGATAAATTCTGCTAAAGCTTGTTCCCCCTCGGGTGTTAAATGATAATATTTCCGCTTGGGTCCTGATTCCGATTTTTGCATAACCCCTTCGATTAGTTTTTCTTTTTGCAGCCGGAGTAGAATCGGATAGATTGAACCCTCACTGACATCGGCTAAACCGAACCCCTGCAGTCGAACGGATAGCTCATATCCGTAAGTTGGCTGCTGTCCGATAATGGAAAGAATGCAGCCTTCAAGAATACCTTTGAGTAACTGGCTTCGTAATGTCAAATTGATGCACCTACCTTGTCATACAAGATACTAAGGAATGAATTGGCTACCTTGCCTTACAAGATAGCCTAACTTAATTATACATTTTCATATATAAATTGCAAGTGATTTTTGATATGATAAATTTATGTGTGAGACGAATATTTGTGATGAGGAGTTTACTACATGGAATGGAAAAATATTTATCGCGGCATGCTGATGGGTGCAAGTGATGTCATCCCCGGGGTTAGTGGGGGAACGATCGCTGTTCTGCTCGGCATCTATGATCGATTAATAGCAGCTATAAATGGGATCTTCAGTAAAGATTGGAAAAAACAACTCGGTTTTTTAATCCCGCTTGCAATTGGAGTTGGAGCAGCAATTTTATTATTAAGCAGGCTAATTGAATGGTTGTTCGAGCATCATGCGATGCCGACACAATTTTTCTTTCTAGGTCTGATCATTGGGATATTGCCTTATCTATTTCATCAGGCTGATGCTAAAAATACGTTCCGGATGAATCACTTTCTGTTGCTGATCATTGGCGCCTTATTAGTAGGATCATTGGCATTCTTGCAAGCCGGTGAACCTTCCGTTATAAAAGATATAACAACGTCAACTTATGTTCTATTATTCTTTTCTGGAATCCTTGCCAGTAGTGCGATGATTTTGCCTGGGATTAGTGGATCATTCATGCTTCTCGTAGTTGGCGTATATCCGACCATTATTGGTGCTGTGAGTAATTTGCACTTTGATATTTTAGCAGTAACAGGGGTAGGTATCGTGTTGGGTATTGTTCTGATGAGTAAAATTATTAATTTCTTTTTACGGAATTATCGAATTGGCACGTTTGCATTGATCATCGGATTAGTCATCGGATCTATTGCTGTTGTATTTCCTGGGTGGCCAACAGCCAATTCAATCGTACTGTTAAGTGTTGCAGCGTTTGCGGCAGGACTACTTGTCGCCTATATTCTCGGTCGGGTGGAATATAAAGATTAGAGCAAACTGTAAGACAATCAGGCTGATAATCGATACAATAAAGGCAGATGTTGATAAGGAGTGTTAAGAAAATGAAACATATAAACACGGAAAAACAATTTAATGAGGTTATTGAAAGTGAAAAGCCTGTCATTGTAAAGTTCTTTGCTGATTGGTGTCCGGATTGCAAGCGAATGGATATGTTCATTGGCGATGTGATCGATGAATTTAGCAATTACGACTGGTATGAAATAAATAGTGATGAAGTAAAAGGTATCGCTGAAAAATTTGAAGTAATGGGCATACCAAGCATTTTGATTTTCCAAAACGGTGAAAAACTTGCGCATCAGCACAGTGCCTATACGAAGACACCTGAATCTGTAACGGAATTTTTACACGAACAGCTTGGATGATAGCTGGTTCTATTAAGCCAACTGGGTTCTATTAAGAATCTTGGTTGGCTTTTTTTATGGGTTGATGTTCTCGTCCATGTGTTGAAGCTTCTGCGCTCGGGTTGAAGCTCCAAGGGTTGAAGTTTCCGAGCTCGGTTTGATGCTCTCATCTATGTGTTGAAGTTTTGCGCGCACGGGTTGATGTTCTCCTCCAAGGGTTGAAATTTCCAAGGATCAATCCATAAAATAATCCGGCACCCCCATTTTTTACTAGAATACGAAACTTTTATCGTCAAAAATTCGTAATAGAAATAAAAACATACCATTAGACAACCACTTATTCATTGTAAGAATTGCAACTGAGGAGTGAGGCAGCGTTGAACATAATAAACGAACCGGATAATCATATTTCACAAGATGCCGTCACGGTCTGGCGGATAAGTAATAGTATTGGAGAAGGCATTGCCCTTATTGTTCTGGCCGGGCTTCTTTGGGCGGGGTATTACTTTGACTGGTATCACTGGATCATCATTGTATTATGGGTTCTTATTGTACTGACACCGATTTCAGCCATCTGGTCAGTCTTTATGGAACCATTACTTCTACAAAAATATTGGCGTTATGGAATCAATGAAGAATTTGTTCAATTGAAGCATGGAATTCTTAATGAGGAACATATTATCATTCCAATGACAAAGGTACAATATGTAGAGGCGAAACAGGGTCCACTGCTAAGAAAGTACAAGTTGTATACGTTATCCATTGGTACAATGCAGTCTTCACATTCGATCCCTGCGCTCCCTGAACACGAAGCCTTGATGCTGCGTGATGAAATCGCCCACAAAGCAAAGCTTAAGGAGGTGGATTGAATATGCAGCCAAAACGAATGCATCCGATGAAAATTATCTTTTCCTTTATCAACACGCTAAAGAACAGCTTTGTATTTATTATTTATTTATTCGTTATTCACTTTCGGGATGTATCAACCTTTATTAAACTAGGGCGAATTGTATTTTTGGCCTTCCTTGTATACAGGTTAGTTTCACTTATCATTGAATGGTGGAAAACAACGTATGAAATTAAAAATGGTTCTATTCACATTTATAGCGGATGGTTTACGAAAACTGACAATCGCGTGCCATTGGACCGGATACAAAATGTGCAATTGTCTACGCCATTCTACTACCGAATCTTTAACCTGACTGTTTTGTCTTTACAAACGAGTGCAACAGATAAAGAAGCTTCGGTAAAGTTTGAAGCGATTAAAAAGGAAGAAGCAAAAAGGATTGAACAGCAATTAGACAGTTATTGGGAAGGGAACTTTGAGCATGAACAAATAGTGGTGGAACATGAGGATGAAACTAAGGAACCTGAATTGTTGCAGTCCTCTGAGGTTATGGAGCGTATGGAGAATACAGGTGATAGGAGGACGGTGCATTTTAATCCAACCCGAAGTGATTTAATAAGAGCATCTTTTCTCTCATTAAGCTTCCTGGGACTTATTCCTATACTTGCCACCATTTATCATGAAATTGATGATGTTATAAATCTGGATGAGCAAGCAAAGGGGTTTTTGGCATTATTGATGAACTCATGGCTTGTCATGGGGGTGGCTATCGTCTTGTTTGTCATTATTGCGATTGCCTTTGGTATGATCCGGACATTTTTGAAATACGGGAAATATGAAATAGCATCCGATGAGGAACGGATTTATATTAGCAGTGGCATATTAAGTGAAAAGGCATTTTCCATACGTAAGGAAAACGTTCAAGCGATTCAGATGACCCAGACGCCATTAAAAAAGGTAGTCGGGTTAATGGAGATAAGGCTTGTTAGTGCTGGAAGTGATGATGAGGACTCAGAGGAGATCAATTCACTTTATCCGTTTCTGCCGACAGATAAGGCAAATCGGCTTATTGCGGAATTATTGCCGACATTTAAGATTCAGGAGAATATGAACAAGCTGCCACAAACAGCACTTTTGATGCGAATGTTACGAATGCCGTGGGTTTGTATCACCGTCACTGTTTTAATCTTCTGGCTGAAACCCAATTTGTGGTATGTATCGCCAATTTTATTTGTGCTTACGTACATGGGTCGTATTTTCGATTATCGAAATACACGTTATGTCATAAACGGTGAATTCATTCAATTTAAAACAGGTGGTTTGTGGTCTGCATTATTCCTGACAAACCGGAGAAAGGTGATCGAGGTAGAGGTAGAACGATCCATCCTCCAAAAACGATTTGGTCTAGCCAGTATCAGTACAATCAACCGGACAAAGCCCGTTCATCTTGAGCAACTGAAAGATATTCCCGTTGATGCGTCACGTCAATTTATTTCCTGGTATCGCGACAGGCGCAATGAAATCAAAGTAGAGTGTGAATGAGCAGAAAAAGGCTGATTCAACACCAGGCTCCAAAGGGAACTGCTTAGGGAAAGGGGTGACGGAGATGAAGAAACTATTCTCGCAATTTGCCAAGCCAACCGGGGCGACAGGAAAAATCTTTGGCTTGCTAATGGCAAAAGAAAATAAACAAATTAACCGCTGGACAATCGACTTTTTGGATATAAAAGATCACGATCATATTGTGGAAATTGGATTCGGATCTGGACAGGCGATGGAGGAAATCCTGGGGTCAGGAAAACATTTGTACATTACAGGTATCGATCCGTCGGAGGTCATGGTATATCAAGCGTTAAGGAGGTTAAACAAACATTTGATCAACGGACAGATCCAGTTTTTTGAACGGTATGCTGATGATTTTCCAAAGCTGTCACGAAAAATTGACAACGTACTGGCTATTAATAATGTTTCATTCTGGCACAAGCCAGTTGTAACGTTGACAAAAATCTATAAGCAAATGAACCATGGCGGGAGAATCGCCTTAACGTTAAGACCGCATGAAAAGGGTGCTACAGATGAAACGACCAATCTGATCGGCGGTCAGCTAAAAAGTATGCTTGTTAAAGCCGGATTTAGCGAAATTGCCATTTTTATCAAACCAACAAAACCAAATGATACAGTTTGTGCAGTAGGGAGGAAAGCGCACTAGCCGCTGGGCGCTGGAGCCGGACGTGGCTTATCCGGTTATTAAGTTATCCACAGCCGCAAAATTTTATAATTTCCTAGACGACAAGAAAAGGATGTTCCCCATCCCTTTCCATCACACTAAATCAAAATGTAATTTTTTATGATCCGTAAACTGTATCCTGCAATTTTGCAATGTCAACAGATTTTTGTTTAGCTTTTTTGGTTTCAACTGATAAATGTGTGCGAATTTGTCCCGATCCATTCCGCTGTAATTGATTTTGGTAATGGTTTGAATGTTAAGCAGGCTTGTATCCGGATAGGCATCCCGCGGGTTTTCCCACTCAATTAAAAATGGGAGCAATTCTTTGGTATGATCATATTCCGGGAAGAGCATCCGCCATTTCAAAACCGTTCCATCCGGTTTTGCTCGTTCACCGGAAAATGGCCCTTTATAAGGGATACCTTCCGCCTTGAAATGGGCAATATAATCATCCATCTGGTTTGTTCGGAGTGCAAATTGGAATGGACCTAGCAAGTCATTTTCCATTGTATATACCAAATGCTGGATCAGAGGGTTCTCGGCATTTTTTGCTTTTGTGAGATCTGTGATACCAAGCCATTCTAAATAGCTGTCATTTGAAAAGTAGGACAAGTAGTTGTACGTGCCCCAATCTATATGCTCGCCGCCTTTTATCGCTTTTATTGTAAATTTATTTCCATATTGTGCGCTTGCCTTTTCTGCATTATTTCCTGCGATAACGATATGATCCAGTGCTAACATGACATATCACTCCCCATTTTTAATTGTTTCTATCTGTCATGGATTGTTAAACATTATTGTGACGAAATCATTTTCCATATTATCCGGTTCCTTTTGCTGCTTTGCAATATATATGTTTACAAATAGTGTCCTAGTCATCTTAGGTAGGTGTCATTCCTTATAAAGCCCTTGTTTAAGCAAGTTTATTTCCTTCAAAAAGCATTTTTTTGCATCATCATACGATAACTCTCTGGCAAAGCTAATGACAAGATTGTGAAATGCAACGGCGATAATAATTTGCACGATATGAAGCAAGTCACTTTCATCGGCAATATTTAATCTTTTAGTATTAATCAAATGTCTGATTTCCGCCAACTGTGTTAATTTATCTTGACTGAAATTATCCGTAAACGTTCGCTCGATTTTATAATTCATATTTAAAAATGCATTTTTAAAGAAGTCCCGATTTTCCTTGCTTTGACAATTTCTTAGTGTAGATTGGTACATGGTAACAGCAGTAGTGAAAATGTCACCGTTGGATTCTTTAAGGGAAGAAACGAACTCCCTTATTCCTAGCTTCCCGTATAAATCCAAAATATAGAAAAACGCATCATCCTTGTCGCTAAAATATTGATAAAAACTTCCTCTTGGGATTTCTGCGGTTTTGACGATATTAGAAATGGATGCTTCGTGCAAAGAAACTCGTGAAAATTCTTTCTTCGCTGCTTGAATAAGAATCTGCTTTTTTTCTTCCGGCAAATTATAAAAGGTCATTTTTGGCATTTTCATTACTCCAATTTATAATATATGACACGGCGTCATTTATTTTGAGAATGTCATCATTATAAATGACGCTGTGTCACAATGTCAATTCCGACCATTCCAAATTTCAGTTTGTCACTTTCCTAACGTCATTTAGTGTAGTACATTAAAAGAAAACGGATAAAGTGAGTGGAAAAAATGAATCAACCAGCTATTTTGATCGTTGAAGATGAAAAAAAGCTAAGCCGCGTATTAGAATTAGAACTAACGTATGAAAATTACGAAACGAAAATTGCTGCTAACGGAAAAGATGCCCTTCAGTTATTGGAAGAAAAAGAATGGGATTTAGTTTTACTGGATATTATGCTTCCGGAGCTTAGCGGGTTGGAAATACTGCGCCGGGTGCGCCGGAAAGATCAGCATACACCAATCATATTATTAACCGCAAGAGATCAGGTTCATGATAAGGTGAGCGGATTGGATTTGGGTGCGAATGATTACGTCACCAAGCCATTCCAAATTGAAGAGCTGCTCGCACGTATTCGCGTCCACCTGCGCAGTCAGCGGAAGACAAACCAGGAAACAGAATCCTTGGAGACAGGTGAGCTGCATGTTGATTTAAATACGAGGATGGTTAAACGAAAATCAGTAGAAATTGACCTGACACCACGAGAATATGATTTACTTGTTTATTTACTAAAAAATAAAAACATCGTATTAACGCGTGATCAATTAATTGAAAATGTGTGGGGATACGATTATGTGGGGGATACGAATGTCGTAGATGTCTATATTCGCTATCTCAGGCAGAAAGTCGATAAAGGCTTTACAGAAAACTATATCCAAACCGTTCGTGGTGTTGGATATGTGATCAAGGATAGACGCCAATGAAATTACGGACAAAAATTCAATTGTTTTCCAGTATCTTTATACTGATTCTGATAATCCTGGTTAATACATCGATTTATCTTTTATTTTATAAAGTATCCGTTAATGGTGAAGTGGAGCAGTTGCAGGAGAGAACGGCTACAATTGTCAGTACGTTAAATGAACACCCGGAAATTCCCGTAAAGGATCTGCTTGATGCCTATGTACCTGCTGAAGGAATGATTCGGTTTATTGATAAGGATGGTGAGCCACTCAATGAATTAACGAGACGTAATAAGTATCGAAGTCTCCCGGGTGAATTTTCCGCAAAAGGGAAGCAGGAAGTAATCAAATCGGAAACAGGAGAGGACATTGCTGTTATCACACAACCAATTATTTGGCAGGACGGTAATATTGTAACGATTCAAGTATCAAACCATTTGTTAGAATTACAAAAAACGATGCGGGTACTGCTTTACGCCGTTATTATTGCTTCGATAATTATACTTATTCCAACCGTTATAGCTGGCAGTGTTTTAAGTGTATTTCTATTGAAGCCAATTAATAAGCTGATTCAGACAATGAAGGAAAACAAGACGCTAGGCAATTGGAAAAAGACAGAATTAGATGGACGTTCTAAAGATGAATTATATCAAATGGAAGCTACGTTTAATGAAATGATTGATCATCTAAAAGATAACTTCCAAAAACAGGAGCAGTTCGTTTCTAATGCCTCACATGAATTAAAAACGCCAATTGCAATTGTCAAAAGCTATGCCCAGCTATTGGAAAGAAGAGGTCTGGAACGCCCGGAGGTTTTCCATGAAGCCGTAGGGGCAATTGACTCGGAAGCAGACCGGATGCAAAAATTAGTAGAGCAAATGCTTTTGCTGGCAAAAAATCAAAGTGAAGAGGATCATACGACAATCAACCTGGTAAATTTATGCAGAAAAAGTATCAGTACTTTTACAGGTGCCTATGATAGAGCAATTACATTGATTAACGAGCAGGAAAATGTCATGATTTATGCAAATGAGGAGCAAATCAGACAAGTTGTTTATATATTGATCAGCAATGCTTTGAAATACAGTGATGATGAGATTAGGGTAAGTGTTGGCCAAGATGGCCATCAGGCAATTTTAGAAATTGAAGACTTTGGCCAAGGAATTCGGCCGGATGACCAGGCGAAGGTTTTTGAACGTTTTTATCGTGTCGACAAAGCAAGGAGCAGGGAAACGGGTGGAACCGGTTTAGGCCTGTCGATTGCCAAGACGATTGTTGAGGCGCACGAAGGGACGATTTCAGTTTCGAGTGCATACGGTGAAGGGTCGATATTTACCGTGAAATTGCCAATTGAAGAATAGTTATTTTTCTCATCAATTTCTAATTTTTATCACAGGGTATCTTCATTCTTGCCCGATATACTGTAGTAAGAAACGAATAAAAGGGAGGAAATGCTGTTGTTAAATAAAATAGGTATTATGATTGGGGCTGTTACGGGTGCTGCGGCATTGGGACTTGGGATATATCATTCAAGTGCTTCTGAATTGGCACCGGAATTATCAATAGCTCAAATAAAAGAAATTGTATCGGGGCAATATCCGGGAACAATCACTGATATTGAATTGGAAGAGCACGCCAGCAAAGCGATATACGAAGTCGAAATTAATGGAGACAGTAAAGAATATGAACTGCACCTCGATGGCAAAACGGGTGAAATTCTTGACTTAAAGGAAAAAATGAAATTAAATGCAAGTGATCCAGGAGATACGGAAAAGGCTAAAGATAAAGCCAATGAAAATAAAAAAACAGAAACGAACCATCAGAAGCAAAATATTGCCGTAAACGAAGATAAAGATCAGGAAACAGATCAACATAAAGAAATCAGGAAGCAAAATACGAAACAGACCCCAGCAATCAGTTCGAAAAAAGCAAGAGAGATTGCAAAGAATGAATTTAACGGCACGATAACGGATTTTGAATTAGATGAAGACGATGGTCGGCTTATTTATGAAATTGAAATGGAAGCAGGGGAGAGTGAAGCAGAAATCGAAATAGATGCCTATACCGGTGAAATTATCGTGTTGTCGATTGATAATGATGATTGATAGTAACAATTTCGATGTTGTTTTTGACTATGCTGAAAAAGGTAAAAGAAATCGGTATATAGCTTTCTTTTCCGGAGACTGTTGGCACTTATGCTGACAGTTTTTTGTTTTTAACGATTCAATAAAACCAGAGACGGTTATAGTTAAAAGGAGAATATCGAAATGAGGTGAAAACATATGAATGTCTTTAAAAAAGCACTATTTCTATACAACGGGAATGCCGGGAGCGATGATATTGAACAAAAGCTTTCGGCAACCCTGCCCATTTTGACACAGAGCGTTAAAGAATTAACCGTTGTCCAAACGAAGACAATCGAAGAAGCAAAATCCTGCTGTACGAATGTTGCTGATAAAGTTGATTTAATCATTATCCTTGGCGGCGATGGAACGGTTCATGAATGTATGAATCGTATTGCTGTTAAAGAGCACCGGCCGGCGATTGCCATTTTGCCAGGTGGAACGTGTAATGATTTCAGCCGCATGCTAAACATTCCGCAAAATTTGCGGCAGGCGGCAGAAGCAATTGTGAATGGTGAGATGGTTGAAATCGATGTTGGCGAATCAATGGGCAGATATTTTTTGAATTTCTGGGGGATTGGGCTTGTTTCTGAGACATCGCAAAACATTGATGAAAATCAGAAGAAAAGCTTTGGTGTCCTCAGTTATTTTATAAGTACGCTAAAAACGGTTAATCAAGCTGAAACTTTTTCCTATCAAATTAAAACGGGTGATGAACAATATACTGGTGATGCTGTTATGCTTCTAGTGCTAAATGGTAAATTTATTGGCACTAGACAGCTGCCGGTTTCCACAATTGATCCTGCCGATGGAAAGCTTGATGTATTGATTGTAAAAAAGTCGGCAATAGCAGCCTTTCGGGAATTATTAATGATGAATAATTCAAATTATGATAATGAGCAATTAACCGCTTTTACCCATTTCCAAACGAATGAGCTTACGATTAACACTGACACTGGTAAGGAAATTGATATGGACGGAGAAATAAACGGTACTACCCCAGCAGAAATAAGGCTTTTGCCGCGTCATATAAAAATGGTAGGCGGAAGAGGAACATATTAAAGGGTTGGGTACTAGACTCATCTTAAAAAAATTACTCCGGATGTGATCTATGTCATAGCAGACGTATGAAAAAAGCGATATCATAATAATGAGGCGTGGGATGTCTCTGCTCTATTATCATAATTAGTGCAAGCTAGGACGTATGCTTGTACTCCACTTTTCGAAAGCAAGACCACTTCCGGACAGGATGATGGTTTTGCTTTTTTCTTTTACGGATAACTCTAAAAAAGAAAGGGGGTATTGACGCTGTAACAGGTTCAGCATTTTTGTGTCTTAAGTACTAATTATTGAAACATAAATGTAATAGTTATGTTTTATTTCCTGTATGTTGGGTATTAAGAAAATAAGAAACTTCCGGGAGGAACGCTGTCATGAACAAGAAACAGGTTTTGGTATATATTAATAATAATTACAAACACCGGTCAAATCTGTTGGACCAGTTGGACAAATGGAATATAAATTACGAAACGAGAAATGTTGCAGAAAATCAACAGTATTTAAGGGAATTGCAAGACAAAGGGATATATGGAACCCCTGTAACGTTTATTGACGGAAATCCGATATTGGGTTTTCAAAAAGACAAAATGAAACATGCGCTTGGACTGGAAAATCGCTTTAACTGAAGAAAATACGCTTGATCTCACACTTGGTAAGAAACCGCATAAATTAGTAACATGATAAACTAAAGAAGAGGTGTATGGAATGGTTGAAAGGCCTTACTATTATAATCAGCCATATCAGGCATATGACGATTACGCAAAGTTTTATCATGTTAATCCTTATAACAACAAGGAATGGCAGCAACAGCAATTTCCACAACCGAATCCAGCATATTTTCAGACACCATTTCACTATTTTTCAAAACCGAAGCAACCGGATAATTGGTTTGATTTAATGCATACGAATGCTCCATCTCCACAACATAAACCGAATGGACTTTTCGCTTATTTTCAGGATAAAGATGGGCAAGTAGATCTCGATAAAATGTTTTCGACAGTTGGTCAATTTGCAAATACTATCCAGCAAATTTCCCCAGTCGTAAAACAATTTGGATCGATGATAAAGAACTTTAAATAATGAAACTGAACGTGGTTCGTTTTCACTTATCTGTTACATTATTACTAAATTTGTAATTAGCCGGACATGGCCTACGCTGGCATGAGCAGAATTGAGCCTAAATTTTTATACTTTATTATCTGTGAACAAAATAAGCTGATCATTTTATCAGCTTATTTACATATACACTTACGGTCAACCTCGGTGGCGTTAGAAATTGAGTGACGGGATATAATAGTTAGGGTAATAAAACAGAACATCCTTTATTTGTGGCGGAGCAGACCCTTATGAATGAAGGGTTATGTATGATAACGAAAGAATGATTAAAGGAGAATTTTTATGATTGGTTGTTTAATTATTCATGGCTATACGGGTGGCCCTTATGAAGTTGATCCGTTAGCTTCCTTTTTGACGGAAAACACAAATTGGCATATTACAGTTCCGACCCTGCCAGGGCATGGGAAGAAATTGACACTCAAGGATATTTCCCACAAACGCTGGATCCAGGCTGCTGAAAATACCCTCGAACAAATGCTTGAGAAATATGATGAAATTTACTTGATTGGATTTTCCATGGGAGGAATGATTGCTTCTTACTTGGCAGCAAAATATAATGTGACGAAACTCGTGTTACTTGCCCCTGCTGGTAAATATTTGTCATTCACACAAATATGTCGTGACATTGGAGGAGTTGTTGCGGACGGTTTGCGAGGAACCTTGAACAAGAACAAATTGTATCTGCATTATAAACGAAAACTTGGTGCGGTTCCTTTTAAGGCTAATTTAGAGTTTTTAAAACTGGTCAAGTACACAAAACCATATTTAAAAAAAGTCGACACTCCTGTACTGATTGCACAGGGTCAGCAGGATGGGATGGTTCCATATAAGACAGCGTATTATTTAGAAAAAGAAATCACGTCCAAGCAAAAAGAAATTGTATTTTTTGAACGGTCAAGGCATTTGATTTGTTTGGGAAATGATAAAGATACATTGAATTCCATGGTGTATTCCTTTCTGATAAAAGATAAATAAACGGCGGGTATGTGCCGTTTATTTGTCCTTGAAAAATGATATGACCAACCCGCCTTCTCCCGCATAGGTGGAAATCAGCGGCCCCATTTCAGATAAAAAAGCATCTTTAAATGGGTATTTATTGCGGATTTCCGCAAGTACTGTTTTGGCACGTTCTTCCGCATTGCAATGCGTCATTGCAATTACTTTGTCTTCTGCGTTTTTCGTATATTCTCCAATTTGCTCGATGAATCGTCTGATTGATTTTTTATCTCCCCGAACTTTTTCGGTTACTTCGATCGTACCATTTTCATTTCCGCGCATTAATAATTTGATATTAAGGGTTTTGGCAATGGTGCCTTTCACTCTGTCCAAACGGCCGCCAAGAATTAAATTTTCGAGCGTTTTTAACACAAATAATGTTGTCGTTTGTTCCACACGTTCATGAAGATGGTCAACCAATTTTTCAAACGAATAGTTTTCTTTCACTTTGATACTTGCTTCATGGAGTAACAATGCCAACCCGCAGGAGGCTGTTTTCGTATTGATTACTTCAATTTTGCGATCGGGCTGTTCGTCAAGCAGCATGTTTTTCCCCGTTACCGCATTTTCAAATGTGCTGCTCAGTCCTTTTGATAAACTGAACATGATAATCGGCTTTGCCGGATCAACCTGTTTATATGCTTCGTAAAAATCATTCGGGCTCGGTGCAGATGAACGAGGAAGCGCATTTGCTTCTTTTATTTTTTTATAAAAACGGTGTAAATCTATATTAACCCCACTTTTGTATTGTTCATCCTGAAAGTGTAAATAAAGTGGTACAGAAATTAAATGCAAGCTTTTGGACAATTTTTTTGGAACATCTGCACCACCGTCAGTCATTAGTTGGATGTGCATAGCATCACCTGCTTTATCAAGGATGGTTCTATTATAACAGGTTTGTCTAAACATTTATATGACAATTTTTTAAAAATTTTATAAATACCCCGACCAGTTTTTACTTTTTCTGAGAAATCGTTACGTTTCGCTTTCGGGAGGTACTCATGATGAACAAAAACAGCCCGAATATTACAATGGTTCCTCCCAGCCATTGGGATGGCGTCACTTTTTCATCCAGAATCAGATATGCAAGCAGGGAAGCTCCGATCGGTTCAAAGACAATTCCCATCGAAATGGTTGCGGTACTAAGCCATCGTAATGCCCAATTAAACAACGTATGACCAAAAAATGTCGGAATAATCGCTAAGGCAAAGAAAATCCACCAATTTTCTAACGGGTATCCAAAGAACGGATTAGCCAACAGTAAATTATAAATAATTAAGGTAAGGGAACTGATGCCATATACGACAAATGTGTATGGCATCAGCGATAACCGTCTTCTAGCATTTTGCCCAAGCAAGAAGTAGACGGTAACAGCAATTGCGCCAAGAAGGGCAAGCATATCCCCAAACAAGGCTATTCCACTTATGCGAAAGTCGCCCCAGCTGATAATAATACTGCCTAACAAAGCAATGATCATGCTTATGACAGCACCTTGTGAAAATCGTTCATTAAAAAAGAAATAGGTACCAATAAAGGCGAATATCGGCTGAAGCGTTACTAGGACAACAGAGCTTGCAACGGATGTATAATTCAGGGATTCAAACCAAAGAATAAAATGAAATGCAAGAAATATTCCTGCGACGATGGAAAGAATCCAGTCTTTCTTTTCAATCAGCCGAAATTCATGACGGTGTTTAAGAAAAACATATGGTGCCATAAGAATAACGGCAAATAGCAAACGATAATTTGCAATAATAGCAGCTGGTGTACCATCTGCTAATTTAACTAGAACTGCGGAGGTTGATACGGCTATTACACCAATTACAACCGCAATATATGGGTTAAATGGCGGTATACGCATGTGGATAAGTCTCCTTGTTAATCATGTTGAAACGTAATCTAATATATTTTATCATGCTAAAGATAAAAAATCACGAAGTAGTAGATATCATTATGGTAAATATGTTATGATTAAATGACTGTTATTTTAAGCATGAATTTTCAAGTGAGGCCCCTTTCCAATCTGGAGGATGCCTTTTTTTATGATAAAGATAAAGAAAGTGAAAGAGCTTAGTCGACTTCCTTAATTGTGTTCCTTGTAGTGCGTGTTCGAAGCGACATCCAATGAATAAGCAGCAAACTCCAAGGTTGGCGATAAAGTTCTTCAGCTCAAACCGCTCATAAAAATCGCTAGCACAGTCAGGTTCTTGAGCAATCCTGCAGTGGCGGATATTACGGCTGTTCCGTTGTGCGATGCATGGAGAAGAGAAGCTTTCCGCTTTCTTTGATGACTCCCTGCGCTGCCCAGTCCTTGTTGCGCTGCATAGGACATGGCGTTCTAAGTCAATCTTCGCATTCGGCAACTCTTTGAACACGCTCGTATCTTACTATCAATATGGAGCTTTTTAGGGACAGCAGTACAGCACTTACGCTTTTGTTCATGCAAATTTCAAGGAAAAAAGGAGTAGACTATTAAGGTGACAACATTTAATGATTTAGAAGTGTCGCAGCCTATTATCAAAGCATTGGAGAAAATGGGTTTCGAGGAAGCGACACCAATTCAGGCAGAGACAATCCCGCTTGCAATGCAAGGAAAAGATGTTATTGGACAAGCACAAACAGGTACAGGGAAAACCGCCGCGTTTGGCATTCCGATGATCGAAAAAATCAATAAATCCATCCACAAAATTCAAGGACTTGTGGTAGCCCCAACAAGAGAGCTGGCCATTCAGGTTGCCGAGGAAATAAACCGACTGGGCAAGTTTAAAGGAATCCGGACATTGCCTGTCTACGGCGGACAGCATATGGAGCGGCAAATCCGGGCATTAAAGGATGGTCCGCATATTGTGGTGGCAACTCCTGGACGGCTGCTGGATCACATGCGCAGGAAAACCATTCGGATCGACCAAGTGCAAACTGCTGTATTGGATGAAGCAGATGAAATGCTCAATATGGGTTTCATTGATGATATTCGCGATATTTTAAAGGGAATTCCAGAAGATCGGCAAACATTGCTATTTTCCGCAACGATGCCAAAGGAAATTCGTGATATTGCAACACATCTCATGAAGAACCCAGAAGAAATTAAAGTCAAGGCAAAAGAAATGACGGTTGAAAATATTGACCAGTATTTTGTTGAGGTTCCAGAAAAATATAAATTCGATACGCTAACTAACCATCTTGACATAAATGGCCCCGATTTAGCGATTGTCTTTAGCCGGACAAAAAAGCGTGTTGACGAGATTACAGAAGGGTTGCAGGCTCGGGGATTCCGTGCTGAAGGGATTCATGGAGATTTAACACAAGGCAAACGGATGTCGGTATTGAATAAGTTTAAAAACGGCCGTGTTGAAGTATTAGTTGCAACTGATGTAGCAGCACGAGGACTCGATATTTCCGGTGTTACGCACGTCTATAACTTTGATATTCCGCAGGATCCGGAAAGCTATGTACACCGGATTGGCCGTACTGGCCGTGCAGGACGCACTGGTGAAGCCATCTCGTTTATTACACCACGAGAAATGGCACATTTGCATTTAATTGAAAAGACGACGAAAAGTAAAATGAAACGGATCATGCCGCCATCAAGTCAAGATGCCTTGCGAGGCCAGCAGCAAGTCGCTGTGGAAAAGCTGCTGAAAACAATTGAACAAAAAGATCTAAAAGCGTATCATGAGACAGCTAATGAATTACTGCAGGATCATGATTCCATAACGGTAATTGCAGCTGCATTAAAAATGCTGACAAAAGAACGGAGAAACACACCGGTACGAATTTCTTCCATCCAACCGATCAGTGTTAAAAAAGCACAAAGAGGTAAAGACAATAATAAACGTGGAAATAAACGCAATTATTATGGAAAACGAAACCAGGGCGGACGAGGCCAAGGTGGGCGTAATCAATATAGCGGACGTAATCGCAAAGGAAATTACCAAAAGCAAAAAAATCGTGGTTAATAGCATCAAGACAAAAGCTCTCGTAAAACGGGAGCTTTTTCTTTTAGTCTTTAATGGTATAGTGAAATGGTACTCTTATCGATAAAATCAGGGAACTGACAAAGGTGCCGGCTCCCTTACAATATTCGGCTTAATAGCCCAAGTATAACCAGAATACCGAAAATGATCCAGAATACTTTTGTTCCGAGCCCCCTTGGTAAGCGCCGTCGCTTATTCCAGCGATTGGGATCAAATTGTACTGTTCCCGTTCGCCTTCTGTTCCGAGTTGGGGAAAACGGGTATACGTTGTTGGTTAGCAGTAATCTGGCAATAGCAAATCCGCCGATGAAGCCAAAGATATGTGCGTAAATATTAATATTGGGACGAAGGAATGTCATAATTAAACCAATTACAAAAATAATTAGAACAACTTGCGAGCTGGCTTGGTCGATTAGGTCCTTTCGAAATACGATCATATAGACATAAATCCCAAATAATCCGTATATGGCACCGGATGCACCGACATAGGAGTAGAAAGCAGTTGGATCTATCAGGTATGTGGCGATATTGCCTGCAAATCCGGCAACGAAATAGGCGAGGATGAATTTACCTTTTCCCAGTATTTGTTCTAATGCGGGTCCAAACAAAACAAGTGCAAATGAATTAAAAATGGCGTGCATAAACCCGTGATGAAGCAAGATCGATGACAGTAAACGCCAATACTCCCCTTCATGGATATATAAATTATTGCCTGCACCCCACTGGTAGAATCGAATCCCAATTGGTAAATGTAAAAAGTCAATGATCAGCCATAACGCCAGATGAATGATTACCAGAGTTGCTACAACAGGATAAAATTGGATGAATTCCTTTATGCTTTTTTCCGTGCGAATGAACATTGATAAACTCCTCGGCAAAAATTTTTTAAAGATTAAGAAGGTATATAAATTTAGGCACTATTCTACCCTCAGCAGGGTAAGCCACGTCCGGCTCCAGAGCCCAGTGACTAGTGGACTTCCCTCGCCTCCGTACGATAAGTCAACATCGGTTCGCTTCCAGCTCACCGTGTTTCCTTTATCTCCTGCGGCTCAGTCCAGTCCATACGTCACTAAACGGGCGCTTACGCCTTTGTGCAAACCGTTACGATCGGGTATTATTATTGTAAGCGACATTATACAATAGTATGACCATTTTTAGATTACTAAAATCATGTAGCAGAATGCAATGAAAAACCATTTATGACAGGAAAGAGGTGGATGGTTTGATAAAGGGGATCGGGATGGATTTAATTGAATTAGCACGTATTAAAAAAAGCATGGAGCGAAATACGCGTCTAAGTGAACGAATTTTAACGAAAAATGAACATCAGCTTTTTTTTAGTTTGGAAAGTGTACAGCGAAAAACAGAATTTCTGGCCGGAAGATTTGCAGCTAAAGAGGCATTTGCGAAAGCTTGCGGGCGTGGTATCGGAAAATTGAGCTTTCAACATATTGAAGTGCTGCCAAATGGTTCTGGGGCACCTGAATTGACTGCCAGCGGGTATGAAGATGTCACCATATTTATATCTATCACTCATAGTAAAGCATATGCAGCTGCTCAGGTTGTAATAGAAGATAAATAGCATAATCGGTAAGGTTGTCTCATATATTTTAGTGCGGGTAGGAGGGAACGAAAGTGTATATTGTCACCGCAAAAGAAATGTACGAAATGGATCGTCATACCATACAGGAGATCGGTTTGGATGAAAGACTGCTGATGGAAAATGCAGGTCGGGCGGTAAGCAGTAAAATAACCGGAATTATATCGAAACAGAACCAAATCTGTATATTTGTTGGTTCCGGAAATAATGGCGGGGATGGTTTTGTTATCGCACGGACATTGCATACGCAAAACTATAATGTGACTGTTCTGCAAATTGTTCCAGATGAAAGAATAACCGGGGAGGCACTCTACCATAAAACGCTATATTTAAATTGTAATGGTTCCGTTCATGTAAGCAGCGATGCAACGGAGGTGGATAAATTCGTTACCAGCTCAGACGTTATCATTGATGCTATGATCGGAATCGGGGTTCATGACGAATTAAGAGAACCGGTTTATACAATTGTCTCCATTATCAATCAAAAGGCTGATTTTGTTATATCCGTAGACATACCGACAGGGCTTCCGGCAGATGAAGGAATAACAGGTTTTTCGGCGATTCATGCTGACTGGACATTTGTGATTGAGGCAGCAAAAATGAGTCTTTTCTTGGAGCATACTGCACCTTATTATGGAAAATGGGAAGTTGTTCCTATCGGTATTTCAATTAATACAATGGACGATGTCCCTAAAAAGTATACGTGGGGGGAGCATCACTTCCGAAATACATTACCGAAACGGGATCCGTATGCTCATAAAGGAACGCACGGGAAAGGACTTGCTATTGGCGGATCAGTCGAGATGCCAGGTTCCATAGCGATGACTGCTAAAGCAGCCTTAAGAGCTGGTGCTGGCTTACTCACTGTCGGAACAGCGAAAAACGTTATTTCATCCATTGCCCAAACTTGTATTGAGGCGACCTACCTAATGGTTGATGATCATAATGAACATGGCGGGAAGGCTGCAGCAATTCCGTTTGAACGGTTTGATTGTATCGTAATGGGGATGGGAATGGGGCGGGATAAAGAAGCGGAACGGCTAGTTATGCATGTTTTGAACGAAGCGAATTGTCCGGTTATTGTCGATGCCGACGGACTGTTTCATGTGAAGGCTGATCCTTCCATCTTATCGAAGCGTTCAGATCCGATAATTGTGACACCACATCCTGGAGAAATGGCCATGCTGTTAGAGGTGCCTATTGCCGAGCTTTTGGAAAAACCGTTTCATTACTCCAGAGCGTTTGCCGCTATCCATCAGGTGTATGTTGTGTTAAAAGGAAAACATACAATTATCACAGTACCAGATGGAAAGCAAGCCGTTAATCAGACCGGAAATCAGGGGCTTGCGAAAGGCGGGAGTGGGGACGTGCTGTCCGGGATTATCCTGGCAATGGTGATGCAGCATAAAAATATTTTCCAGGCATTATGCAATGCATGCTTCGTCCATGGGGCTGCCGCGGATTTGCTTATTAGGGATAACCATTCCTATTATGATTTGCTTGCAACCGATGTTATAGAAGGTATTCCAGCAGTATATCGTACATTTCTTTAGTGCAGGTGACACGTTCTCTTTGTCCTGGGGAAACTTGGGCGTAATCGTTTTGCGCTCTTGTTTTGAAACAAGACAAGGGAGATATGTCCATGAAGAAGATGTTTAGTATCTGGTTATTGATCGTCTTTGGCCTGATCTTGTTACTTACTGCTTGCGGTGAAAAGTCACAGGAGGATGTTCTGAAAAAACTGGAAGATAAAGTAGATTCCATGAATGGTTACAAGGCCAAAGCGGAAATGAAAATGAATACCGGACAGGATAGTCAGAAATACAAGATTGATATTTGGCATAAGAAAAAAGAGTATTATCGTGTCTCACTGAAAAATGATCAGGATGAAAAAGGAAGCCAAATTATCCTGAAGAATAAAGATGGTGTGTTTGTGCTGACCCCTGCTTTAAATAAAAGCTTTAAGTTCCAAACAAACTGGCCTGATAACAGCAGCCAGCCATATCTTTTTCAATCGCTTGTCCATGACATTAAACAAGACAAGGATGCCGAATTTAAAGTAAGTGATTCACACTATATTTTCCAAACCAAAACAAATTATCAAAGCAACAATAATCTGCCGTATCAGGAAATATATTTTGATAAAAAAACCTATAGCCCGGTTTTGGTAAAGGTACTTGACAAAGATAAAAATGCGCTTGTTGAAGTGAACTTCTCGAAGTTTGATATGAAACCAAGTTTTAAAGATGATGATTTTGCAATGGAAAAAAATATGACAAGTGGGCATGCTGAAGCATCTGCTGCAAAAAATGAAAATGCCGATCCACTTACTGTCGTATTTCCGTTATATATGGCAGGAGCTGAGCTTGCGGAACAAAAAGAGGTAGAAACCGATAACGGGAAACGAGTTATTATGACGTATACTGGTGAAAAGAATTTCACATTAATTGAGGAAAAAAAGGATGCAGTCTCAACATTATCCTCTCCGCAAGAAGTAAAAGGTGACATTGTAAATCTTGGGCATTCGATTGGTGCACTTTCAGAAAATGCAATCGAGTGGAGCAGTAATGGTGTAAACTTTTATCTGGCAAGTGAAGATTTGACAAAAGAAGAACTAATTGAAATAGCTAAATCTGTCCAGGGCAAAGCAGTGAAATAGCATGAATAGATGTAAGCAGACTCTAACGGAGAGGGGGTCTGCTTTTTATTGCCTGGAGAATGCCTCCATTCTTGACAGTGCATTAGGAAAGCGAAATAATGAAGGAAAATGTTTTACAAATGGAAGGGGCAAGGTGTTGTGCAGGATACATTTTATCGGAATACATGGGCTGAAGTAAATCTTGAAGCAATTGGTTATAATATAACGCAAATGAAACAAAAGCTGCCAGCAGAAACAAGAATTATTGCAGTTGTGAAAGCAGATGGATATGGTCATGGCGCTATAGAGGTTGCTAAAAAGGCTGTTAAGACCGGCGCCAGTGCCATAGCGGTTGCACTGCTGGAAGAAGCAATAGTATTGCGACATGCAGGTATCTCCGTGCCAATTCTGGTCTTTGGCTGGGTTTCGCCGCAGGATACCCCGCTTGCTGCCGACTACAATCTTACCCTGACATTTTTTCAAATGGAATGGCTGCAGGAAGTAAAAGACCGTACCTTCCAGCGGCCGCTTAAATTGCACATGAAATGGGATACCGGCATGGGAAGGCTTGGTATCCGCACGGAAAAGGAACTGAAGCAGTTGTTAGATGAATTAGCGGAAAGTCCAAACACTCGTCTAACCGGGATTTATACCCATTTTGCAACAGCCGATGCAGCTGATTTAACCTATTATGATGAACAGCAAAAAAGGTTTCAAACCTTATTGCAGACATTTCGCAAGCGATGGAGACATCCTGTTGCAATCCACATTGGAAATAGTGCTGCCTCGATTCGGTTTCCCGAGGACATGTTTCAGTTCACCCGGCTTGGTATCGCCATGTATGGACTGTACCCGTCTAAAACGGTGAAACAAGAAAGGAAAATCAACCTGAAGCAAGCATTTTCGCTCTATAGCCGCCTTATTCATGTGAAAAAAATACAAGCCGGCGAATCAATCAGTTATGGTACAACATATACGGCGAAAGAGGATGAATGGATTGGAACAATTCCAATTGGATATGCGGACGGGTGGATTCGCAAGCTTCAAGGAATGGAAGTGCTGGTGAACGGGAAGCGTATGCCTATTGTCGGCAGAATCTGTATGGATCAAACAATGCTGCGTTTGGATAAAGCATATCCAGTTGGTAGCAAGGTAACATTAATTGGAAAGCAGGGAAATGAGGAAATAACAATGGATGAAGTGGCTGCATACTTGGACACGATAAACTATGAAATCCCCTGTATAATCACGAGCCGGGTTCCGAGGGTTTACAAGGTATCGGAATCATAACTGTAACCGCTAATTTTTTAATTGCTGATAATGTGGCATAATATTGATATACTAAAATAAACATATACCACAGCCAATTATTTCATAAACCTAATTTTATATTAAAAAAACTTTAAATGTCTTTGCAAAGCAAAGTAGACAATGATATTATTAGAAAAGAATATAATTTCGGTCGTTCAACAGTTGGCGGAGGTGCATCATTTTGTCAGAGAGCTTACAAGAAATTTTGGTACGATTACCAAAAAAACTGTTAAATGAGGTGGATGGATTAATGAAGTATGAGAATAGCGACTTAAGTGATTTCATTTGTGAAGCGACAAGAAACTATTTAGAATCCAAGAAAGAAGAGCATATCCAGCAATTTCGTGATTCCATGATAAAAGGGTATACAGAAATGGCCAGAATTAATCTAACAATTGCTTCGGAAGCTTTTCAAGCCGAAGAGGAAGCAGAAAAAAACACCTTAGAGCGCTCTGTGATCGGGGTGTAACAATTTGATCGTACAAAGAGGCGAAGTTTATTTTGCCGACTTATCTCCTGTTGTTGGATCAGAACAGGGAGGCATCCGCCCAGTATTGATCTTGCAAAATGATATCGGAAACCGGTTCAGCCCAACCGTTATTGTAGCAGCCATTACAGCACAAATTCAAAAGGCAAAGCTCCCGACCCATGTGGAGATTAACGCAAAGCGATATGGGTTTGACCGTAATTCTGTTATTCTGCTCGAACAGATCAGAACGCTGGACAAACAGCGGTTAACAGACAAAATAACGAAATTAGATAAAGAAATGATGGAGAAAATAAACCATGCATTGGAAATAAGTCTGGGACTAAAAGAAATGTATGGCCATTAACAAAAACCCTTGTCAGATTCAGCAGCAAGGGTTTTTTAAGTTTACCTAAAAATAATGATTGACTTCCAACAAAAAATAGGCATCGAAAAGTTCTAGTGATAAATGAACTTTTTGATGCCTATTTTAACGTTTTTTGCTTAAAATGTACGTCATTTATTGAAAAAGAAAAATAAAAAGCCTCCCTAAATGTGTTAAAATTTTATTGGGTTAAAACAAAATATATGAACACAAAAAGGAGACTCTTTATGTCTAATCATAACACATTTAACCAATCAATTTATACCACAAAACGTTCCATTTTTCATTTTGCGTCCAAATTAACCCAAGGGCTGCAAAAACCCAACAAAAACTTTATCCTGGACATGTTATTTGGACTAGCAAAAGGCAGATCTGTTTTGCTTACTAAAATTGCACGCGCTCTGGAAGAACCCATTGAAGCGATACAAACCGTCAAGCGACTGTCCAATCGCATGGACGAATTTCACGAAACATCCGAGCTGTTGGAGAACTATGAGGAAATGGTAAAACCTTTTCTACAAGAGGAAGATAATCTGGTTTTAGTCGATAATTCCGAGATTGTGAAATCTACTGCCAGTAAAATGGAAGCACTTGGACAAGTGAGAGATGGTTCAACAGGAAAGATAGGCAATGGATATTGGACAACCAACATGATTGCCGTGGCTCCGAAAACAAAGCACCCGATTTCAATTTATTCCCATCTGTACTCCGCCGCCGAAAAGGGATTTGTCAGCGAAAATGAAGAAACATACAAGGGCTTGGATTACGTGAATCAACTTGTAGAGGCAAAGAAGGCAACCTTTGTGATGGATCGTGGGTATGACAATATAGAAGTCATGAAAAAGATCCTCAAGCAGAAAAATAACTTTATCATTCGTTTGAAGAAAAATCGGAATTTATTGTACCAGAATAAAAAATTCCCTGTACACAACTTAGCGATCAGAAGGAAAGGGAAAATCAATTTTCGTTCTGAAATAAAGGGAACCGTATATGATTTGAAAGTCTCTCATCTTACTGTGGAAATTCCTTCGCTAAAGGGTCAAAAATTCACTATGGTTGTGGTGTATGGATACGGAAAAGAGCCGATGGTGCTGCTTACAAATAAACGGGTTCAAAAAAAGGAAGAGGTCCTGTCTATTTTGAAAGCTTATATTACTAGATGGCGTATCGAAGAAATGTTTCGCGTTCAAAAGCAGGAATTTGACTTAGAAAATGTTCGGGTTCGTACATTGCCAAGACTGAAAAGAATGTTTTTACTCGTTTCCATTATGATAACGTTTATGACGCTGAAAGTAGAAAAGCAGAATGGATTTTTCCATGACGTGATTGAACGGGCAAAAGGGATTAAAGCAAAGGATAAAATTAAGATGTTTCTATATCGTTTTTCAGCGGGGATGGAAGCCATATTGATAAAAGACAAACATGGCATTCGGCATTTTAAATACATAGAGAAACCAGTAAGTTCACGGCAGCTAACATTACAACTCTGAATTTATTAATTGAATAGTAAGAAAAAACATACTGATAAGTATGTCTATTTGTGCTGGTTAAAAATTTGCTTCCTTCAATAAAAACGAAAAAAAACCTTCTAAAGGACTCTTAAGGTGAAATAATTCCGTTTTATGCGGCGAAAAAAGGTAAACTTAAAAAGGGTTTTTGTTATGCCCTCGGTTAATGTATGTTACAATAAATAAAAATTGATGTTGTCGGAATATGTTATTGTATGGAAAATTTGCACGAATATCAAAAAATACTTTACAATATTCTTAATAATAGTTAAAGATGGTTTGGGGGCATGTGAAATGGATGATAAGTTTAAGAGGATAGCATTGGAAAATAGTGATTCCATCGTACAGATGTGGATGGAAGAGGTTGATATTTCAAAGGATGACAATTATACAACAACAATTTCTGATGAATTATTTGAAAGTACAAACAGAGAATTTGTCAATGTGATTTTTACTAGTATTAAAAACCAGGGATCGTCTAAAATACTGGAAGACTTTTCGGAAAAACTGGTTAATCTCGGCTGGCCATTAAGTTACATTACGGACGGGCTGCATATATTCAGAAGGGTCACGATTGATTATATTCTCAGTCAATCAGAGCAAGTGGATTCCGCTTTTATATCAAATGTATTACAAAGCGTTGATGCGTGGGTTGAACCAATTATTCGTCAACTGGTCAATGAATATTCGGGAAGCTGGGAGAACATCGTTTCCTTGCAACGATTAGCCTTGCAGGAATTATCAGCTCCGCTTATCCCGGTGATGGACAACATTACCATCATGCCGTTAATCGGTACCATTGATACAGAACGCGCAAAGCTGATTATGGAAAATGTACTTGAAGGTGTGATTAAACATAATTCCGAGGTTGTGTTAATGGATATTACAGGAGTACCTGTTGTCGATACAATGGTGGCTCATCATATTATACAAGCGGCGGAGGCAGTTCGTCTGGTTGGGGCAACATGCATTTTGGTAGGAATTCGTCCGGAAATCGCTCAGACCATTGTTAACTTGGGGATTGATTTAGGCAAATTCCCGACGAAAAGTTCATTGAAGAAAGGCTTCCAAAAGGCGCTTGAAATTACTAACCGTAAAGTTGAAACTATTAGTTCCAAAGAAGAGATTAAAAATATGCTGAAATCATTGAACGGGGAGTGATTTTGTGCGAATACCGATTCTTAAACTGCATAATTATTTATTAATTTCGATTCAGACAGAAATCGATGACAATACAGCAATACAATTTCAGGAGGATCTGCTAAGTAAAATTCATAAAAGCGGGGCAACAGGAGTTGTTATTGATTTAACTTCTGTAGAAATAATCGATTCATTTATTGCCAAAGTATTAGGTGATGTTGTAACCATGTCAGACCTAATGGGGGCGAAAGTAGTATTAACTGGTATTCAGCCAGCTGTCGCAATGACACTAATCGATCTGGGGATTCATATGAAGAACGTTCCCACCGCTTTGGATTTAGAACAAGGACTGATTAAATTACATCAGGAATTGGGGGATTAATGATGAGTCTCCAATCCCGCGTTAACATACAAAAAGAGTGGGATATTGTTGGTGCACGCCAGGTTGGCCGTGATATAGCCAAGAAAACAGGCTTTGGAACCGTTGACCAGGCACGAATTGCTACCGCGATATCAGAACTTGCCCGCAACATATATTTATATGCCAGTTCAGGCCAAATTTACTTTGAAGTAATAGATAACATAAATCAAAAAGGGATATGCATGATAGCGGTTGATAAAGGACCCGGGATTGATGACATCAGTCAGGCGATGGAAGATGGCTTTACAACTTCGGGGGGGCTTGGCGCAGGCCTGCCAGGTGTAAAACGCTTGATGGACGTTTTTGATATAAAATCGGAAAAAGGGAAAGGCACGGAAATAAAAGCAATAAAATGGCTGCGTTAAACCCAGCATGAGGAATGGCTTCGCGGGCGGGAAGTCATTCCTCATTAGTGAGGGACAAAGGCGCTGGAGCCGGGCGTGGCCTGCCCTGACATGAGCAGAATTGAGCCCGGATTCTTATACTTTCTTACCTATTAGAAAAAGCAGTTGGATAACTCCGATCACAGGGGGATATAGACTTATGGATGCAATAAAATCAGATACAGAAAACTACAAAAATCTTTTAAAGCATTATATTGAAACCCGGGACGAGCAATCTTTATATGGTGCTGAGCAAATCAGCAAATCGTTTATTAAACGTAAAATACCTCCCGAGGAAATCATTAATTTGCATATTCAGGCATTAAGGGAACTGTACCCGGATTTATCAGAGGAACTGCAGATTTCCATGAATTTTCTCCTGGAATCCATGATAGCTTACGGCCTCACACATCAAGAGTTCCAAACGTTAAGGGAGAAACAGCTTGAATTGAAATCTGAAATTGGCGTAGCTGCCGGGATGCAGCGAACACTTTTAGCCACAACCAAGCCGGTTATCGAAGGACTGGATATTGGGGTAGTAAGTGTTCCCGCCCATCAAATGAATGGGGATTACCATCACTTTATTAAGGGGAAAGACGGATCACTCGGGGTAGCAGTGGCAGATGTTGTCGGGAAAGGCGTCCCGGCCGCATTATGCATGTCAATGATTAAATATTCGATGGACATTCTTCCTGAAGAATTCATGCAACCAAAGGCAATACTGGAAAATTTAAATCGTGTTGTGGAGCGAAATGTCGATCCTAGTATGTTTATAACAATGTTTTACGCTCAATATCTCCCGGAAGAAAATATACTTCGCTATTCATCTGCAGGACACGAGCCCGGCTTTTTTTATCATAAGGATAGGGATTGTTTTGAGGAAATAGAAACAAAGGGCTTAGTGTTGGGTGTATCGGCAGACGCTGTGTATAATCGGTATGAACGCAGGATTGAAAAAGGGGACATGGTTATCCTGCTAACGGACGGTGTAACAGAGTGCAGACAAGGGCATCGTTTTATCGAAACAGAGGAAGTACTGGATGTTATCAGAAGCTATTCCCGCTTATCAGCACAGGAAATGGTTGGTCACGTATATAAATATTTCGAACGGATGCAGCATTTTGAGCTTCGGGATGATTTTACACTGATTATTTTGCGAAGAAACGTTTAACCTTTTTTATTGTCGGGTACCTAAACATTATAAAGTTTGTTTAAGTACATGAAGGGGGATTGAAATATGAATCTGGAAATTAATGTTAAGGAAGCAAGTAATCAATCCAACGTTATTTTATCGGGAGAAATTGATGCTTATACAGCACCACAGCTAAAGGAAACACTATTACCTCTAACAAAAACAGAAGGGCAAATAGTTGAAGTGAATTTAGAACATGTAAATTATATGGATAGTACTGGTTTGGGTGTTTTTATTAGTGCGCTGAAGTCAACGAAAGAGAATGGCAGTCAGTTAAAATTAGTGGATTTACAGACGAGAGTGTTTCGGTTATTTAAAATAACAGGATTAATTGACATAATGGATATTAAGGCTGCGATTCGAGGTGGAAGTGAATAATGGAAACATTTGATTTTATTGAAATGAAGATACCCGCAAAAGCGGAATATGTTGGTGTTATTCGGTTAAGTATTTCCGGGATTGCCAATCGAATGGGTTTTTCTTATGAGGATATTGAGGATTTAAAGGTTGCGATATCAGAAGCAATTACGAATGCCGTTACGCATGCCTATGAAGCAGAAGATGAAGGGGAGGTTACAATTGGTTTCGGTGTTTACCCCAATCGCCTGGAAATAATGGTAGCTGATCATGGCGGAAGTTTTGATTTGAATGAAATTAAAGGATCAATCGGACCCTATAAACAGACAGAGTCAGTAGAAACCTTACGGGAAGGTGGATTTGGCCTTTTCTTAATTGAAGCATTAATGGATAAGGTTGAGATAAACAATGACTATGGTGTAATTGTTTTGATGACAAAGTACCTTCAAGAAACAGAGGTGGGTTTTGATGACGACCAAATCTCAACCACACAATAAAGGGAGAGACGAGGTTTACCAATGGATCAAACACTTGCAGGACGAGCCAGCTGATGAAGCGATACAAGAGAAAATAGTGCTAACCTACAAAGATCTTGTGGAATCCATTGCCCGAAAGTATTCCAAAAATAGTGGTATTCATGAGGATTTGGTCCAGGTCGGTATGATTGGACTGTTAGCTGCAGTCAAGCGATATGATGCAACATTTGGTAAATCCTTTGAATCTTTTGCAATCCCAACAATTATCGGGGAGATTAAACGATTCATTCGTGATAAAACATGGAGTGTTCATGTACCGAGACGAATCAAAGAGCTTGGCCCCAAGATAAAGAAAGCGGTAGACGAGTTGACAACATCAAACCAGAAATCACCAACAGTGACACAAATTGCCAATTACCTGAATGTGGCAGAAGAAGATGTGCTGGAAACGATGGAAATGGGTAAAAGTTACAAAGCCTTATCGGTAGACCGTGAAATTGAAGCAGATTCGGATGGCAGTAAAGTTGCTATTCTGGACTTGGTGGGAAACGATGACAAGGCATACGAAGGTGCTGACCAGCGTATGCTTTTGGAAAAAGTTCTGCCTATCCTATCGGAACGGGAACAGCAAATTTTGCAGTACACCTATTTTGAGAACAGAAGCCAAAAGGAAACCGGTGAGCTGCTGGGAATCTCGCAAATGCACGTTTCCAGATTACAACGACGCGCTTTACGCAAACTCCGGGAAGCTATCCAATCCGATAGTACGGAGGTATTGGATTGAGCACAAAAGAAAACAGGGTAGAGGTAGCGGTCTATCAAAGAGCAAAAAAGGGAAATTTCCATTGCGGTGACAGCTATTATTATATCGAGACCGAGAATGAATTTGTTTGTGCAATAGCTGATGGATTAGGCAGTGGAGAATTTGCAAAAGAGTCCTCGCAAATTGTGATCGATATTATTAAAAACAATATTCATGCAACGGTGGAACACATCGTTAAACAGTGCAATGAACAGCTATTTCGTAAACGTGGGGTTGTTTTAGGGATATTAAAGTTGACTTTTTTATCGGGGCAGTATTCTTTTTCTTCCATCGGAAATATTGGTGTCTTGACGATAACGAGAGATGGAAAAAGGAAGCGTAATATCCCCAATTCCGGTTACTTGGCAGGCTACCACAGAACATTTAAAGTGATCACGGATAAACTGGAGCCACATATGATTTTCCTCATGTTCTCTGACGGTGTAACCGATGCAGATCTGTCACAAAAGTTTATCCTGAACAGGGATGTGAACGATATAACAAACACATATGCCCATCTGCACAGTGAATCACAAAACGATGATACAACATTAATTGCAATACGCTATGAAGGGTGAAAAAGGGTGCTTTTTTGTAATGTTGTGCTGGATGGATAACGACGGCGGTCAGGAAAAACTGACGGCCATATTTTTTTGGCAGATTAAACGTGGGTGTATCCGTGAGATAGGGACCTCAATGAGAAGACAAAACCTCAAGCAGAAACAATGGTAAGGAGACAACTTGGATTAGGAATACGAAATATATTTTGGTAAAATAAAGGTGTACGAAAAGGAGGAAACGCAGTGGCCGTTGAATTAGAACAAAATCTTAGCAGCTGGGTGGCAAAAGAGGCCCAGGTCAAAACAAGTACTGTTAATAAAGTTATAGCTTTAATGGATGAAGGAAATACGGTACCATTTATTGCGCGTTACCGTAAAGAAGTAACTGGCGGACTTGACGAGGTACAAATTAAATTAATCCAGGACAAATGGCATTATGCCGTAAACCTGGCTGAACGAAAACAAGAAGTCATCCGTTTAATTGATGAACAGGGAAAATTAACGGAAGAGCTTAAGCGCGATATAACTGATGCAACCCAATTACAGCGAGTAGAAGATTTATACCGGCCATACAAACAAAAACGCCGCACAAAAGCGACCATCGCTAAAGAAAAGGGACTAGAGCCATTAGCCAAATTAGTATGGAAGCAGGAAAATATTAATATACAGGCAGAAGCGGAAAAATATTTTTCGGAAGAACATGAATTACATACAGTAGAAGATGTATTAAGCGGCATCAATGATATTATTGCTGAATGGATTTCGGACGACCCTGAATTCCGTGATTATATCCGTGATGAAACATACAAAAAGGGTGCCATTCGTTCAGAGGTGAAAGCAGCCGAGCTGGATGAAAAAGGTGTTTATGAAATGTATTACGAATTTAACGAAGCCGTTCGCTCTCTCGTTTCCCACCGAATTCTTGCCTTGAATCGCGGGGAGAAAGAAGGCGTGTTAAAAGTAACTATCGAGCCACCGATCGAGCGGATTGTTGAATTTTTACGAAAAAAAGTTGTCAAATCCTCGGATAATCAGACTGTTTCAGACATTTTACAAGCAGCGATCGATGACGGCTATAAACGCTTAATTCAACCATCGATTGAACGAGACATTAGAAATAGCCTAACGGAAAAGGCGGAAGAGCAAGCAATCGATGTTTTTTCGAAAAACCTGAAGAACTTACTGTTACAGCCTCCTTTAAAAGGAAAAACTGTGCTTGGTGTTGACCCGGCTTTCAGGACCGGTTGTAAACTTGCGGTAGTTGATGAGACTGGAAAGGTTCATTCCGTTGGTGTGATGTATCCAACTGCTCCCAAGCATGACATAGTGGGTGCAGAGAAAATTGTGATGGAATTAATTAAAACATATAACGTTGAGCTGATTGCCATTGGAAATGGTACTGCATCTCGTGAAACGGAACAATTTATTGCTGACATAATTGGAAAACATAAACTCGATGTTCCGTATATCATCGTAAATGAGGCTGGGGCTAGTGTATATTCTGCTTCGAAACTGGCACGTGAGGAATTTCCCGATTTACAAGTAGAGGAAAGAAGTGCGGCTTCCATTGCCAGGCGAGTGCAGGATCCGCTTGCCGAACTTGTCAAAATTGATCCAAAGTCAATCGGCGTTGGACAATATCAGCACGATGTTAGTCAAAAATCATTGAACGAATCGCTGACATTCGTTGTAGAAACAGCAGTTAACCAAGTTGGGGTAAATGTAAATACAGCATCTACTTCATTATTGCAATATGTCTCAGGTTTGAGTAAAACAGTGGCAAACAACATTGTGAAAAAACGTAATGATGAGGGGAAATTTACAAATCGAAAGCAGCTGCAAAAGATACCGCGGTTAGGCGCGAAAACGTATGAACAGGCGATCGGATTTCTGAGAATTATTGATGGAGATAATCCGTTGGACCGGACCCCAATCCATCCGGAAACATATCCACAAGTAACGGGGCTATTAAACATGCTTGACTGCCAATTAACAGATATTGGTTCAGGCACCTTACAGGATAAATTAAAATCACTAAATAAAAGAGAAATCGCAGAAAAACTTGGTATTGGCGAACCAACGCTAATTGATATCATGCGTGCATTAAGCCGTCCTGAACGTGACCCGCGTGATGACTTACCGAAACCTTTATTGAAACAAAACGTATTGTCAATGGAAGACTTGCAGCCAGGAATGGAAATGCAGGGGACAGTGCGAAATGTTGTTGACTTCGGTGTTTTCGTTGATATTGGTGTAAAACAAGACGGGCTTGTCCATATTTCGAAAATGTCCAATCAGTTTGTAAAACACCCGATGGATATTGCTGCAGTTGGGGATGTTGTAACCGTTTGGGTGGAGCAAGTTGATACGAAAAAGGGCAGAATCGCATTATCGATGGTGGAAAATAAAAAATAGTACTTGATTTAAATACTTATTTTGCTGCCGATAATTTTTTATAGAAAAAAGGGCCGTTCCCCATATATGGAGCGACCCTTTTTCTCATTTCTAAAAGTATCGCGCGAATTCTCGTGTCGCGCTACTTTACGCCTTCAGGAACAGATAATCCTAAACCGGCCGCGATTCTTTCTCCCCAATCTGGATCTGCTTTATAGAAATGTTCAATTTGACGTAATTTGATTTCGTCTTTCTCAACAGGCTTCATGTGTTCAACGAAATTTTCAATAAGACGTGTTTTTTCATCGGCGCTCATTAATCGATACAGATCACCAGGTTGTGTGTAGTGATCTTCTGAATCATAGGCAACACTATCCGCGACACCCTGCATTTCAAAAGGACTGATTTTCGTTGCCGGATCCTCTTTCGGTCCATTTAAGCTGTTTGGTTCATAGTTTGGAGTACTGCCACCGTTACCGTCTACACGCATGTAACCGTCACGTTGGTAGTTGTTAACATCCGCTTTCGAACGGTTCACTGGAATTTGCTGATGGTTAACACCAAGACGATAGCGTTGTGTATCAGCATAACTGAAAATCCGTCCTTGCAGCATTTTATCTGGTGATGCTTCAATTCCAGGGACGAAATTACCTGGTGTGAATGCAGCCTGCTCAACATCTGCAAAATGATTTTCCGGATTACGGTTTAATACCATTTTTCCTACTTCAATCCGTGGATAATCCTTCTGGGAAACGGTTTTCGTTACATCAAACAGATCCCATTTGTACGTTTTATAATCTTCGTACGGAATGATTTGTACGTATAATGTCCATGAAGGGAAATCATTATTCTCAATTGCATTGTAAAGATCTTCTCTATGATAATCAGGATTTTCCCCAGCAAGCTTGTCTGCTACATTAACATCCATACCTTTAACACCTTGGTCACTGATGAAATGATATTTTACCCAGAAAGCTTCCCCTTGGTCATTCACCCATTTATACGTATGACTGCCATATCCATTCATATGACGTAATGTTGCCGGGATACCCCGGTCTCCATGTAAATAAGTAATTTGATGCAATGATTCCGGTGATAATGACCAGAAATCCCAAACCATATTCGGATCTTTTAATCCCGTACGTGGGTTGCGTTTTTGTGTATGGATGAAATCAGGAAATTTAATCGCATCGCGAATGAAGAAGATCGGTGTATTATTACCAACTAAATCATAGTTTCCTTCTTCTGTATAGAACTTTAATGCAAAGCCGCGCGGGTCGCGAACGGTATCAGATGATCCCAGTTCGCCTGCAACAGTTGAGAACCGGGCAAACATTTCTGTACGCTTCCCTTTCTCACTTAGAAAGTCGGCTTTTGTATATTTGGAAATCTCATCGTTTGTAACTTCAAAATAGCCAAAAGCACCTGCGCCTTTTGCATGTACAACACGCTCAGGAATCCGCTCTCTATCAAAATGTGCTAGCTTTTCCAACAGATGATAATCCTGAATTAGTGTAGGTCCATTATGCCCGGCAGTAATGGAGTTTTGGTTGTCGCCTACAGGAATTCCAGCTCCAGTAGTTAATGTATTACGCTTTTCACTCATAAAACACCTCTCCTTTGATTAGTCTATAAATAATTATAATATAAATCTAATAAAAATCAATGTTTAATTATATTTATTTTAAATAACTGACTCTTTGGCTAAGCTTACATCCTTAGTTATATATGATAAAATGAAGAAATTAATGAATAAGGATGTAAGAAAATGAACGTGTTAAATAAAAAGGAACTTTACAACTTGGTTAATAACCTGTCTATTGAGTTTTTTCATAAACCATTTACCGATCATGTTCAATTTAACAGCAGATTGAGAACAACTGGCGGAAGATATATACCTGTGAAGAAAACGATTGAATTAAATCCGAAGTACTTGATTGAGCTGGATATGGATGAATTTATTGGGATTATTAAGCACGAACTATGTCATTATCATCTTCATATAGAAGGAAAAGGATATAAGCATGGGGATGAATCATTCAAAAGGTTATTAAAAGAGACCGGATCCCCAAGGCATTGCAACCCGCTGCCGTCGTCAAAGCGAGCATTTAAATATCTTTATGAATGTCAGGAATGTGGACATGTTTATCGGCGGTTACGCAAAATGGATGTGAATAAATACAGGTGTGGAAAATGCAGGGGAAAACTTTTGGAAGAGAAACTAAAATAGGATGTTCAAAAAGTCACAAAATGATAGAGTTAGTAGTAAGGGTTTTTCTGTTAAGACCCCCTACGACAATAGTCAACAACAGAGGTCAGCACGTCCTGAGGAACAAAGGCGGAAGCGCCCGGTTAGCGGCGTATGTGCTGGACTGAGCCGTAGGAGATAAAGGAAACACGACGACCGGAGGGAGTCGATGTTGACTTATCGTACGGAGGTGAAGGAAGCACACTAGCCGCTGGGCGCTGGAGCCGGACGTGGCTTATCCGGTTATTAAGTTATCCACAGCCGCAAAATTTTATAATTTCCTAGACGAGAACAAAAGCGAAAGTGCTCGGTTTGGAAGGACGACTAAAACCGGCACGCTTTACCGGCAAGCCTGGTACTTGGGAGTCGACCTCGACCTTCAGGACCTGATTAGGCGGCTTTTTGAACACGTAATATGAGCTGCTTAAGCATACATTTTTGTCAAAAAAGCTATGCAAACCTTGACGAAATATGCCTGCCGTGTTAAATTAAATAAGCCTTGAATAAATATTACTTTTTTCTTTACAGATTAGAGTAAAAATGATTGACAAATAAATGAAAATGTTATATTATGTTCTTCGTCGCATGTTTGCCGACTAAAAAGAGACATTAATAATGGATGATTGATTAACTGCTATGATATACATACCCAGTTAGACTTCATCGCCTTATTTGTGAGTCTTGATATGTGGTTTTATGATGAATTAAAAACGCATATTGGAATGTGAAAAAATGAATTGCGATAAGTTTAATTTGTTTATAATACGAATGTTATCTGATTATTCCACAGTAGCTCAGTGGTAGAGCAATCGGCTGTTAACCGATCGGTCGTAGGTTCGAATCCTACCTGTGGAGCCATATGGAGAAGTACTCAAGTGGCTGAAGAGGCGCCCCTGCTAAGGGTGTAGGTCGTGTAAGCGGCGCGAGGGTTCAAATCCCTCCTTCTCCGCCATTTTTTATGGCCCGTTGGTCAAGTGGTTAAGACACCGCCCTTTCACGGCGGTAACACGGGTTCGAATCCCGTACGGGTCATCTTGCATGAATAGAATATTTTAACTTGGTTCGGTCCGGTAGTTCAGCTGGTTAGAATGCCTGCCTGTCACGCAGGAGGTCGCGGGTTCGAGTCCCGTCCGGACCGCCATCTTTGGGCTATAGCCAAGCGGTAAGGCAGCGGGTTTTGATCCCGTCATTCCCAGGTTCGAATCCTGGTAGCCCAGTTATATTTTATTTTGTAGTAAGCAGTTGTATTGTTTTGATGAAAACATTAACTTTTTTTAAACATGAGCCATTAGCTCAGTCGGTAGAGCATCTGACTTTTAATCAGAGGGTCGGAGGTTCGAATCCTCCATGGCTCATCTTTCTTATCTTTCGCGGGTGTGGCGGAACGGCAGACGCGCTAGATTCAGGGTCTAGTGTCCTTTGTGGACGTGGGGGTTCAAATCCCTTCACCCGCACTGAATGAAATTGCTGTGATGATACACAGCAGTTTATTTTTTCTGTTAAAATGCGGTCGTGGCGGAATGGCAGACGCGCTAGGTTGAGGGCCTAGTGGGTGAATAACCCGTGGAGGTTCAAGTCCTCTCGGCCGCATCAATAAACATTTGAAATTTTTAACCGTGTATGCTAAAATTAAAAAGTTCGCTTAAAAAGCGCCCGTAGCTCAATTGGATAGAGCGTTTGACTACGGATCAAAAGGTTAGGGGTTCGACTCCTCTCGGGCGCGCCATATTTTACGGGAAGTAGCTCAGCTTGGTAGAGCACATGGTTTGGGACCATGGGGTCGCAGGTTCGAATCCTGTCTTCCCGACCAGTGTAAGTGTAAAATGAAAACACATTTCTGTGCGGGTGTAGTTTAGTGGTAAAACCTCAGCCTTCCAAGCTGATGATGAGGGTTCGATTCCCTTCACCCGCTCCATAATTTATGTTGGGCCTGTAGCTCAGCTGGTTAGAGCGCACGCCTGATAAGCGTGAGGTCGGTGGTTCGAGTCCACTCAGGCCCATTTGCTTAAAAAAGCAAAAAAAAGTATTGACTTTAATTAAAGGGTCTGATATACTTATAAAGTTGCTGTTAAACGCACAGCTAAATTTGCTCTTTGAAAACTGAACAAAACAACCAGTATGTGAACGGATGTCAGAGGTCAGAAGCCGGAGGTCAGATTCCGATGAAGTGCTTTTGACACTGAAATCAATTTTTGAAGCTAAGACATTTCATAAGATTAATTGGTGTTAATCTTATACAAACTTTTTTGGAGAGTTTGATCTTGGCTCAGGACGAACGCTGGCGGCGTGCCTAATACATGCAAGTCGAGCGCGGGAAGCAAGCGGAATCCTTCGGGAGGACGCTAGTGGAACGAGCGGCGGACGGGTGA